>NZ_CP031557.1:2421504-4843008 GCF_003403075.1 Flavobacterium psychrotrophum
ATTTATTTTAGCCGCTTTATTAGTGTGCACCGGTATTTGTGTAAATGCACAGAATCTTTTTGAACTTAAATATGACCAACCATTCACTACGCAAGTAGAAAGTTCTGTTCCCGGAAAAACTGCTGCTGATCTGTATTTAAACACATTAAAATGGATAAATACTGATATGGCAAATGTGCAGGTACATGGCACTAAACATGAAATGGACAAAACGGTAACTCTTGAGGCTGAATACCCTGCTCTTATGGCTGTAAATAGTCTTGGCAGCAAAGTTACTTATAAAACCCGTGTTTACATAAAACTCGAGTTTTTCGACAATAGATACACATTTAAATACCTTAGCTTGGAATATTACAATCCAACTTTGGGAAAATGGGTAGAATTTTTCATAAACGATCAAAAAAATCTTTTCAATAAAAAAGGAGAGTTAAGAAGTATGAATAAGCATGTTGCTGATATTCCTGTGGCTATAAATTCACTATATTTTGATCTCGACAAATATTTAAAAGATAGTAAATAATATTTCTTTTTTAACTGTTTACCTACTTAGGGGTTAAAAAAATTATAAACCGCCTCACTAATAGCCAAAGCACCGTTTGTTTTGGCTATTTTTATAGGATGCCACATTATTTTAAACCCGATAATTACACGCTCATCCTGCTGCTTGCAGGCGGTATTGCACTGCTTGCTGCGGTTGTGCCCACCATGCTGCGCAAAAGATATATCTCTGCCCCCATAGTATACCTGTTTATAGGCGCGGCAGGTTTTTTTATGTTTAATTATGACGATGTACACCCCTTAGAACATCTGGGCGAAATACAGCACGTTTCTGAGTTTGTAGTACTCGTAGCCCTTGCCAATGCCGGCCTGCGTATTAAAGAGCCCTTTAAATGGAGCAGCTGGAAATATGCCGTGCGCTTACTTGTAATTACCATGCCGCTAACCATTATTGTGGCGGCAGTTTTGGGTTGGCAGTTTATGGGTTTTGCCCCGGCTACGGCAATGCTGTTTGGCGCACTCATTTCGCCAACCGATCCGGTTTTGGCAAGCGAACTGCAAACATCGGCGCCCGGCAAAGACGACCGTTCTCAAAGTAAACTTGGCCTAACTGCCGAAGCCGGAATTAACGACGGACTGGCTTTCCCTTTTACATGGCTGGCAATAGCCCTAGTGACTAAAGGCAATGATTACAAAGAGTGGATAGGCATCTGGCTGCTACATGATGTGCTGATAAAAATGGCATTGGGTGTGGGCATTGGCTTACTAACCGGCTGGGGATTATATAAAATCATTTTTTCTATAAGCAATAAAGAAGATACCTTGGGGCGCATAAGCCGTGGCATACTGGCACTGGCACTTATACTCCTGCCCTACGCGCTGTGCGAAGTCACGGGCGGCTACGGGTTTCTTGCCGTGTTTTTTGCAGCCTGTATGTTTAGCCGTTATGAAAAGGGACAAAAGCACATGCACAGCCTGCACGATTTTAATGAGGAGCTGGAAGCCTTTGCAGTAGCAGCCATCTTTGTTACCATAGGCATTTTTATAGCCCTGCATTACCACTTGCTGCTAAACTTTAACATACTGGCAACGGCACTTATCATGGTGCTAGTTGTGCGGCCTTTAACCGGATGGATAGCTTTAGCAGGCAGCGGGCTGAATAACTTCCAAAAATTCGTACTTTCGTTTTATGGTATGCGCGGCATCGGCTCGCTGTTTTACCTGGCTTTTGCGTTGCAGCAGGCCGATTTTGACCAGCCTAAAAAACTGGTTGCCGTTACTACTGCCACTATTTTCTTTTCGGTGCTGATACACGGTATTTCGGCAAGGCACGTACAAAAGCGCATCAAAAAATATGATTTTAACGAATAACATTTTATGGATCAAGATACCCTGGTTATTATAGGTGGCGATGCAGCCGGTATGTCGGCAGCCTCAAAAGTGCGTCGTGTACATCCTGATAAAAAGATACTGGTTTTTGAAAAATCATCCTATACTTCCTACTCTGCCTGTGGTATTCCTTACTTTATATCAGGGCTGATAGCATCTGCTGAGAAACTGGTGCGCCGCAGTCCTGAGGAATTCCGCGAAAAATTTAATATCGATGTACGCACGCAACACTTGGTACAGGAAGTAGATACTAATAACAAACGCATACGCGTACTGGATAAAGAGAAGAATACCGAATTTTGGCAGTCTTACGCCCAATTGCTTATTGCTACTGGCGGAAAAGCCTATTGCCCTACCGATATAAAAGGGCATGATGCCGAAAATGTTTTTGGCGTAACTACACTAAAAAGTGGCATTAATATTGAAAATTACATTAAAGATAAAAAGCCGAAGACTGCCGTTATTATTGGCGGCGGCTATATAGGCCTTGAAATGGCTGAAGCTTTGCTGATACGCAATATTGAGGTAAAGATCATTAACCGTGGGGAGCAACTCATGAATACCCTAGACCCGGATATGGGTATTTTGATAAGCCAGGCGGTACACAACCTGGGCGCCAAAGTATATTTAGGCGAGGCTCTAAAAGCCTTTGAAGTTAAAGATAATAAGGTTACAAAGATTATAACCGATAAGCAGGAAATCACAGCTGATATTGTTGTTTTTGGAATGGGTTCATCTCCTAACACGGCATTTTTAGAGGGTTCAGGAATAAAACTGGGAGTCAAAAATGCAATAAAGGTTAATGCCCAGATGCAAACCAACATACCCGATGTATGGGCAGCCGGCGACTGTACCGAAACCCTGCATCTTGTAAGCAAGCAACATGTACATATAGCACTGGGCACGGTAGCTAATAAGACAGGACTTGTGGCAGGCAGTAGCATTGCCGGCGAAGCCGCTGTATTTCCGGGGGCGGTGGGCACAGCAGTATGCAAAGTATGCAGCTATGAGGTGGCACGCACCGGGCTTCAGGAAAAAGAGCTTGAAAAACTGGGTATTGAATATGTAGCTACCACTACCGATAGCCGCACCCGTGCCAACTACTATCCCGGCAGTAAAAAAATAGTGGTTAAGCTACTCGCCGAAAAAAACAGCGGAAGACTTTTAGGCGGACAGATAATAGGCGAAGAAGGTGCAGCAAAACGCATTGATGTATTGGCTACAGCCGTTACACACAACCTGACATTACAAAACATCATTGATCTCGATTTATCTTACGCCCCGCCATTCTCTCCCGTTTGGGATCCCGTGCAAACGTGCGCCAGAAAACTTGTAAAAATGGTGTAATGCTCTAACCCGGTTGCATACCAAATGCTTAAGCAAATAGGTATCAATTTATAGTTCATGGCAAAAAATAAGGCGAATCCCGTTTTCCTATTCCCCTTAAAAACCTTATATTTGCGCGCATAAATAATACAACACAAATATTTATGCATCAATTATCTGAGCTGAATGCCATATCGCCTATAGACGGCAGGTACAGGAGCAAAACACAGTCGCTTTCCCCTTATTTTTCTGAACAGGCGCTTATTAAATATCGCGTACTGGTAGAAGTAGAATACTTTATTGCACTTTGCGAACTGCCGCTTCCTCAACTTTCCGGCGTAGACAAAAACCTGTTTGAAGCCCTGCGCGATATCTACAGGAATTTTTCGGCAGATGATGCACTTTCCATCAAAGAAATAGAAAAAACGACTAACCACGACGTAAAAGCCGTGGAGTACTTTATAAAAAGCGCTTTTGATAAACTGGGCCTTGATGCTTATAAAGAGTTTATCCACTTTGGCCTTACCAGCCAGGACATTAACAATACGGCTATTCCGCTTTCAACCAAAGAAGCGTTTGAAAACGTATACCTGCCATCGTTAATTGGCCTTATATCTAAATTAAAAGAACTGAGCACAGAGTGGGCAGATATCCCTATGCTTGCCCGTACCCACGGACAGCCGGCATCGCCTACCCGCCTGGGCAAAGAAATACATGTATTTGTAGAACGCCTTGAAGAGCAGCTGCGTTTGTTGTTTAACGTGCCGTTTGCCGCAAAATTTGGTGGTGCTACAGGTAACTTTAATGCACACTTTGTAGCTTACCCTAAAAACGACTGGAGAAAATTCGGCCAGGATTTTGTTGAAGGTACACTGGGGCTTAAACACTCTTTTCCTACTACACAAATAGAGCATTACGACCATTTTGCTGCATTTTTTGATGCCCTTAAACGCATCAACAACATCCTTATCGACCTGGATCGCGACATCTGGACGTATGTATCTATGGACTATTTTAAACAAAGGATAAAAGCAGGCGAAGTAGGATCATCGGCCATGCCACACAAAGTAAACCCTATCGACTTCGAAAACTCAGAAGGTAACCTGGGTATTGCCAATGCGCTGTTTGAGCACCTTTCGGCAAAACTTCCTATCTCAAGGCTGCAACGCGACCTTACCGATAGTACTGTGCTGCGCAACGTGGGCGTGCCGATAGGCCATACCATAATTGCTTTTGAGGCTACCCTTAAAGGGCTTAACAAACTACTGCTTAACGCAGATAAATTTGCCGAAGACCTTGAAAAAAACTGGGCAGTAGTTGCTGAGGCCATACAAACCATATTGCGCCGTGAGGCCTACCCTAACCCTTATGAGGCACTTAAGGAACTTACACGTACCAATACCGTTATCAATAAAGAATCTATGCACGCCTTTATAGGCACACTTAATGTAAGCGATGCTGTAAAAGCAGAGTTATTAAATATAACACCTGCAAATTATTTAGGCATACAGCCATAAATGTTAAAGCCTGTTTAAATTTAGCCAAAAGGACGGTGTAAAGCCTATTTTTGGAAAAAGCACTGCAATTTTAAGGAGATAAATCCGTATATTGCTTGTGTCCAACTAAATTTAAACAGGCCTTTTTATGCCCAATAAGATACTGATTCTTTTTGCCCATCCGTTGTTCGAAAAGTCGAACGCTAACGGTGCGCTGGTAAAAAACATTCCCCAATCAGACAATATAACATTTCACGATTTATACGAACATTACCCTGATTTTGATATTGATGTAAAGCGGGAGCAGGAACTACTGCTCATGCACGACATTATAATATGGCACCACCCCATGTACTGGTACAGTTGCCCTCCGCTGCTTAAGCAGTGGATAGACCTGGTTCTTGAACACGGCTGGGCTTACGGGCGTGAAGGTGTTGCGCTTAAAAACAAACTCATTTTTCAGGCCATAACTACCGGTGGCCAGCATGAAAATTATACCCCACAGGGGCGCGACCATTTTACCATATTACAATTATTAGAGCCATTTTGCCAAACGGCAAAAGTTTGCAATATGCACTACCTGCCCCCTTTTGTGGTACATGGCGCACATTTTATTAAAGAAGATGATTTTGAACAATATGGCAAACTATACGGGCAACTGCTTCAATACATAGAAAACAAAACGTTTGACATTAAAGATATGGCAGGCCACTATTACATAAACGACTGGATAGCAACTAAAATCTCATAATCATGGCAGACGGATTCTTTTTTCAGGCAATTATTTACCTGCTGGCCGCCGTAATATGTGTTCCTATAGCAAAAAAGCTGGGGCTTAGTTCTATCATTGGGTATCTCTTTGCCGGTATCATCATAGGGCCTTATGTATTAGGGTTAATAGGACAGGAAGGACAGGATATTATGCACTTTGCAGAGTTTGGCGTTACCATGATGCTGTTCTTGATCGGGTTAGAACTTGAGCCGTATAAATTTTGGCGCATGCGGCAATTTATTGTTGGCATGGGTGCGCTACAGTTAGTGGGTACCACGGCAATAATTTTTATAGCCTGCTCTATTGTAATGCGCTGGGAATGGCAAACCACACTTATCATATCGCTGGCACTCGCACTCTCGTCTACCGCAATTGTAATGCAGACGCTTAAAGAAAAAGGGCTTTCTAAAACCTCTATGGGGCGTTCATCTTTTGCAGTGTTGCTGTTTCAGGATATTGCTGTAATCCCTATACTTGCCATACTACCATTACTGGCAGACGGACACGTTGAGCACCAAACCACAAACCATTCCCTTATTGGCGAATTCGACAACTGGCTGCAAACCCTTATTGTGTTTGGCACCATTGGGTTAGTTTATGTAGGCGGCAGGTACATTATCATACCGTTGCTGCACGTTGTAGCTAAAACACGGCTTCAGGAATTGTTTACCGCGTCTGCATTACTATTGGTTATGGGCGTATCGTTTATGATGCAGCTTGTAGGCCTTAGCCCGGCATTGGGCGCATTTATAGCAGGTATGGTACTTGCAAACAGCGAGTTTCGCCATGAACTGGAAGGCGATATTGCGCCTTTTAAAGGGTTGTTGTTAGGCTTGTTCTTTATAGGTGTAGGCGCTTCTATAAACTTTAACATCATGATGGCAGACCCTGTATTCATCATTGTGTTTACAACACTATTTAATGCTATAAAATTCCTGGTACTGCTGGGTGTAGGAAAAATATATAAAAAGAGTTCTGACCAAAACCTGCTGTTTGCCTTTGCACTGAGCCAGGCAGGAGAATTTGGGTTTGTAATTTTTGGCTTTGCCCTGCAATTAAATCTCATCGCTACAGAGCTTTCTAACCAAATGATGGCTGTTATTGCACTGAGCATGGTGGGTACACCTTTTTTATTGCTGATAAATGAAAAATGGATAGACCCTTATTTTGGCGTAAAAGAAAATCCTAAAAATAAGTACGACAATATAGAAGAGCAAAATGATGTTATCATTGCCGGCTTTGGTAATTTTGGCAGTACCATAGGACGCCTGCTTAAGGCTAATGGTATTCCTACAACCGTATTAGACATGGACTCTGACCGTGTAGATTCCCTCCGGAAAATGGGCTTTAAGGTGTATTACGGGGATGCTTCGAGACTTGAACTGCTTAAGGCTGCCGGGAGCGAAAATGCAAAGCTGTTTATAGCTGCCATAGATAACCCACAGGTTAACCTACAGGTGGTAGAAATGGTAAAAAAACATTTTCCGCACCTTAAGATATTAGCCCGTGCACGAAACCGCAATGATGCTTTTGACCTTGTAAACATGGGAGTCAACGATTTTTATCGCGAAAATCTTTATAGTGCGGTAAACCTGGGTATAGATGCCCTTACAGAAATGGGACACCGACGCTACACAGCTACACGCCAGGGACAACGGTTTATACGCTATGATGAAGAAGCAACCCTTAGGCTGGCACAGAAAAAAGGCGACAGGAAAGCACTCATTGCCGGTACACTACGTGAAATAGAGATACAGGAACAACTTTTAAAAGAAGACATATACAGCGCCCTGAGAGCACAGGATCATGGATGGGAAAGTGCCGACCTTAAAAGGGAAGAAAACCAAAGAAGCTAAAAATGACCATTTGATAATGCCACTGGCAATAGGGTAAATAAGCATATAAATGCTTAATAGGAAAACAGCAACAAATAACTTATTCGCATACTTTGTTTTTGCTAAAAACCAATTAAATAAAAACCATGCTAAAAAAAATGCTCTTTGCAGGTCTGCTTATTTTAAGCACCTGCTACAATGCCAGTGCGCAGTGCGACACGCCGTTAACATCAATCAACGAAAACTTTCAGGCATTTCAGGAAGATTCTTTTCCACAAAATTGCTGGACAAGCTCCAGCCTTCAAACTAATGTAATAGACTGGCATAGCGACGGCAATCTGTCTGTCTTTATGCTTACAGGACCCGGTGCACAAAACGCCTCATATCTTGTATCGCCACTAATAACACTAAGCGCAGCACGCACACTTACGTTTCAAGCTACAGGAACAGGTACGCTACAGGTAGGCACACTAACATCTGCCACAGATTTTTCTACTTTCGTACCATTAGTAACCTCTAATGTTTATGCAAATACTATGCAGTACCATGCTATAGTACCCGCGGCACAAACAGCGCAATATATAGCATTTAAAGTACTACCGGCACCCACAACATCACATATCTTAATAGACAATGTTGTTTTACCCTCAACGCCCGGTTGCGAAGTAGAAATAGCTTCGTTTGATGAAGATTTTTCATCTTTTGAAACCGGAAGCGCATCGCAGCACTGCTGGGTGGGCAGTATCGAAGAAAGCTATATGACCGTAACAGGTACAACCAGCAAGTCTATTTTAATGGTATGCGAAACTACCGAAAATGTAAACGAAATTTATCTTGTAAGCCCGCGCATTACAAGCCTTGCCGGAAACCATATCTTATCGTTTAGGGCATCGGGGGCAGATGGGCAGTACCAGGCAGGCACCCTATCGTCTCCTTATGATTTTAGCACCTTTACACCCGCCGGGAGCCCCGTTGTGATTACATCGGAACTACAAAATTTTAATATACCTATATCGGCCCCGGAAACGCATCATTACGCAGCGTTAAAATTTACCGTAATGCCGGGTTTAGAAAACGCCCTTGGCAGGTTGCGTCGCATAGCACTGGATAACCCTTTACTAACTTCGGATTTTGAAAATAAGGTCCTGTCAGTGTATCCTAATCCTGTCAATAATACTTTGAATATATCTGCTGCCTCCTCAGTCATACAAGCTAACATATTTGACATGAGTGGCAGGCAGGTAATAAGCACTAATGCTTCGGCTATCAATGTATCGCAACTTAATGCAGGGATATATTTACTAAGTGTAAAAGATGGAAACAAAACCATGAATACCCGCTTTATAAAAGAATAACATTTAATTTTTTGGTTACAAAGTCCCTCAATTAAGTTACAAGTCCACAGGGCTATCTGTCGAACTTTGCTTTATCAAAATTTAAATATAAAATTATGGCTGATAAGCAGGAAACTTCAGGAAACAATAAAGTATGGTTCATTACCGGAACCTCAAGGGGATTTGGCCGTGTGTGGACAGAAGCTGCATTAAAAAGGGGCGACAAAGTAGCAGCTACAGCCCGCAAGCTGGAAAGCATTGCCGATTTTAAGGAAAAGTATGGCGACAATGTGCTGACGCTGGAACTTGATGTAACAAATGCTGAGCAGGTAAAAAGTACCATAGAACAGGCTCACGCATACTTTGGCAGGCTGGATATTGTGTTTAACAATGCAGGATACTCGCTTGTAGGTACTATAGAAGAGGCCGGTGCCAATGACATTAGAGCGTTATATGAAACAAATGTTTTAGGACCTGTCGCAGTTATACAGGCGGCACTACCTATTTTAAGAAAACAAGGGTATGGGCACATACTAGGCACATCAAGTAATCTGGGGCATGTAACATTACCGGTTGTTGGCTATTACTGCTCATCTAAATGGGCATTTGAAGCCATACACGAAAGCCTTGCTAAAGAGGTGGCTGCTTTTAATATAAAAGTTACCATTATAGAACCGGGAGCTTTTGCCACTGAGTTTGGAAGCCAGGAATCGCTTAAGTTTGCACCGGAGCTTGATATTTATAACGACTTTAAGCAGGAGTTTTTTGGTTCTTTGCAAAACATGGAACGTGGCAACCCCGAGGCAACCCCTGATGCTATATTTGCGGTAGTAGATACAGATACCCCACCATTACGCTTATTTTTAGGTAGCCACAACCTGCCCTGGACACGCGGAGCTTATGCAGAACGTATGGCTACATGGGAAGCATGGGAAGAAGTAGCTAATGCAGCACAGGGTGAGACAAAATAATACCCCACGATATTGATTTACAACAAACGATAACCGATATTTACACTACCGGTTATCGTTTTAATTTTTTAGGCTATGAAAAAAGAAGAAATTGACG
This sequence comes from Flavobacterium psychrotrophum, assembly GCF_003403075.1. Taxonomy (NCBI): domain Bacteria; kingdom Pseudomonadati; phylum Bacteroidota; class Flavobacteriia; order Flavobacteriales; family Flavobacteriaceae; genus Flavobacterium; species Flavobacterium psychrotrophum. The sequence continues at coordinate 2,431,223 of NZ_CP031557.1, forward strand.
TCCATAAATTTGGATCCATATCAGAAGCACATGAAATTATGGGCCTGCCCAAGCCTAAACATCCGCTGATAAGCCTTATTAACGGATCTGACATTGAGGGCGAAGTAAGGATGCCCACGGGTACGCACATACTACAGTTTTATAAGATGTCGTACAAGCCAAAGCTGGGTGGCAAATTAAAGTATGGCCAGGGCTATTATGATTTTGATGAAGGCGGGTTGCTGTTTGCATCGCCCAACCAGGTTATTGGCCAGAATGAAAACGAAAGTGTAGCCGATTGCTCTCAATATACGCTGCTGATACATCCTGATTTTTTATGGAATTACCCATTAGCAAAAAAGATAAAACAGTATGGTTTCTTCTCTTATGCTACAGATGAAACACTACATCTTTCTGAAACGGAAAAAGATACGATCATGTCTATTTTTAAAATGATCGAAGCAGAGCTTAACAGCCGTATTGACGATTTTAGCCAGGACGTAATGATAGCACACATTGAGCTCTTACTAAGTTACGCCAATCGTTTTTATAAACGCCAGTTTATAACCCGTAAAGCGGTCAACCATGAAGTATTACAAAAGCTTGATGACCTGTTAGAAAATTATTTAAGTAACGAAGCAACAGTAAACCAGGGGCTTCCTACCGTACATTATCTGGCTGAAAAACTTAACCTTACCCCTAGTTATTTAAGTGATATGTTAAGGTCACTCATTGGGCAAAATGCACAGCAATACATTCATGCAAAACTTATAGATAAGGCAAAAGAGCTACTGTCTTCTACTACCCTTTCTATGTCGCAAATAGCCTACCAGCTGGGTTTTGAGCACTCACAATCGTTCAGTCGCCTGTTCAAAACAAAGACCAGCCTGTCGCCTCTTGAGTTCAGACAGTCTTTTAACTGATAATTACCAAAACCTGAAAGCTACCCTTCAGGACTATTTACTGTAGGAAAATTTGAGTATATTAGCCCGGTTATGTATGAACTTTTTCAAAAATACCTCGACGATAAAACAACTCTTACAGAGACAGAGTCAGCGCGTATCTGTTCGTTTGCCATCATCAAAAAACTACGTAAAAAGCAATACCTGCTTCAGGAAGGTGATATCTGGAAATATGATGCCTTTATAACTAAGGGCTGTTTACGCACCTACACTGTAGATGAAAAGGGTAGTGAACATGTAAACAGTTTCAGTATTGAGAACTGGTGGACGGGCGATCGCGAAAGCCTCTTATCCCAACAGCCGTCACGCTATAATATTGATGCGATAGAAGACAGTGAACTGATACTGTTTACCCATGATAATTTTGAGCTGCTGTGTAATGAGATACCTGCATTCAATACTATGATCAATACCATATTACAGCGCAGTTTTATAGCGGCACAAAACCGTATACAGGCAGCGCTGAGTTTTACCGCTGAAGAAAAATACCTTAATTTTATAAATAAATACCCGGGCTTTGCCATACGCATACCACAAACCATGATAGCTTCGTATCTGGGTATGACACCGGAGACCTTAAGCCGCATAAGGAAACTAACAGCAAAAAAATAACAATATAAAAACAAGGCTTTAAAAGGCCTTTTTTTATATCCTTTCCTCCCATTTCTGAACTCTTGATCTATATCAAGTTTTTACTTATTTCTAATCAATGTACAGGTTTGGTATCTGCCGCACCTTTGTAATGTTCAAAAGAAACATTATAAACATTTAAAATTTAGAAATCATGTCAAAAACAATTTTCATTACAGGTACAAGTTCGGGCTTTGGAAAACTTACAGCAATAACATTAGCTAATGCAGGGCATTCGGTTATTGCAGGAATGCGAAATACAGCAACTAAAAATGCGGCGGCGGCGCAGGAGTTATCTTCAATTGCAAATATTGAAGTAGTAGATATTGATATTACAGACGATGTATCAGTAACTACAGCTTTTGAAAAAACACTTGCTAAATATGGCAAAATTGATGTACTGGTAAACAATGCCGCTGTTAGTGGCTTCGGATTACTTGAAGGCTACTCAATAGAACAGGTGCGCAAAATGTTTGAGGTAAATGTATATGGCGTACTGCGCACTTATCAGGCAGTACTACCCTCAATGCGCCGGGAGAAAAGCGGCCTTATTATCAACATTACTACCGGTGCCAGCGGCCATACGCTTCCTTTTATGGTGCCATATATCTCGTCAAAACTTGTAGTAGAAAGTATTACTGAAGGCTTACAGGATGAACTTTCTGATTACGGTATCGAAAACGTAAGCATACAGCCGGGCGTATATCCTACAGAAATGAACAACGGCTCTAAATCGGGCATTAACGCTGATAAGGAGGATATTATTACTGATTATGGCACTGACGCTGCAAACAAGTTCAATGCCTTAGGAGCAGCACTGTTTGGTAAAATGGCAGAGTTTGATATGAATCCACAAACTATAGCTGATGGCATACTGGAACTTGTTGCCATGAAAAAGGGAGAACGCCCGCTTCGTTTCCCGCTTGATGCCATTGCCCAGGGCACCGATAAAGAATTTATACAGGCACGCGCAGATATTAAAGCTAAATGGCTTGCCGCTTATAGTAATTAATTATCAACCTTCTTAAAATATTTCATTCAACAACAATAAAATAAAAGTCATGATAACAAATCGTAATACTTCAAATCAAAAAGTACAGGCTTCTGCCATTGCCCTGCTTAACTTAGTAATGTTTTTCTCATCCTCAGAAAAGGCAACCGCGCAAAACGGTGCCGGAATTATTGGCATTGACCATGTGGGTATAAATGTGCCCGACCTTGCCACAGCCATACCTTTTTTTAGTAACGTGCTTGGTTTTACACCCGTAACTCAACTTGGCCCTATTCCGCTGGATGCAGCCTGGAAAAATCTTAACCATATTAATCCCAATACCGGGGCAGTAACTATAAAAATGATAAATGCGGGAACAGGCGCCAGCATTGAAGTTTTTCAGTATGCTGATAATAAGGGCAGCCGCATACAACCTAATGCCGATGATATTGGAGCATCGCACATAGCATTCTACACATCGGACATTAAGGCTACAGTAAGCCATCTTAAAAGCAAAGGTGTAAAAATACTGGGCGAACCTTTCCTTACCCCTTCTGGCGATACGGCAGGAGAAACATGGGTATATTTTGAAACCCCGTGGGGCTCTAAAATGGAACTTGTTTCGTATCCTGACGGCAAAGGCTATGAAAAAACAAGTCCTAAAACCGTGCTTTGGTCACCTAAAAATAGTACAATAGAAAAAGTGCCTGATGCTGCCAGCATGGATATCGAAAAAAATAAAGCACTGGTTGAAAAACACTTTGCACTATGGAATGAAAAAAATGCTGTAAAGCGTCTTGCCTTAATGCAGGAAATTTATGCTCCTGATATTGAGATGACTGACCGAAATTTTGTTGCCAATGGAAACAATGAGATCAACACATTTATTGTTGGCCTGCAACAAAAAAATCCCGATGCCGGGTTTGCAGTTAAATCAGTAACGGCACACCATAATATAGTACGGCTATACTGGGAGAATGGCCCAAAAGCAAACCCTGCTGCCGTAACAGGAATGGACCTCTTTGTCATTGAAAATGGCAAAGTACAAAAGCTGTATGTTTTTGTAGACGATGTTGAATAATTAAATTACCAAATACCCTAAACCGTGCCAACAGCAGGGTTTAGGGTATTTGCTAATATATACAAATGGTATTCTTAAATTTTTTAAAGTAGCTCCAGCCTTTTTGCAGCAGCCAGTAACACATCATCTGTCTTGGCAAAGCAAAAACGTATCAGCCTGTCATCCTGATGATCTGTATACAGACGGGAAACAGGTATTGCTGCCACGCCATATTCTTTAACCAGCCTTTCACAAAACGCAAGGTCGCCCTCGTCAGATATTGCCGAATAATCATATAACTGAAAATACGACCCCGGGCAGCTAAGCGGTTTAAACTTAGTAGTAGCCATAGCCTGCCTGAACAAATCGCGTTTTTGCTGGTAGAGTGTATTAAGGTTAAGATACTCATCACTTTCTGACAGGTACAGTGCAATGGCTTTTTGCAATGGGTGTGGTGTACTAAAAACCGAATTTTGGTGCACTTTTCTCAGTTCTGCAGTAAGCAGTGGCGGAGCAACGGCATAGCCTATCCTCCATCCTGTTATGTGTAGCGTTTTACCAAAGGAGTATACCGCAACGGTACGCTCCCTGAGTTCAGGATATTTGAGCGGGCTTTCGTGTACGGCACCATCAAAAACCATGTGTTCATACACTTCATCACTTAATATAATAATATTGGTACCTGCGGTAAGGCGTGCGAGTTCCTGCATATCTTCCCTGCTCATCAGCGCACCGGTGGGGTTGTTAGGTGTGCTAATGCAAATCATGCGTGTTTTTGGGGTAATGCACGCCGCCAGTTCTTGCCAGTCGATACTAAAATCGGGTGCTTTCATTTTATACACTACAGGCACACCCCCTACTACATCTATGGCAGGACGGTAACAATCGTAACCGGGCTCTATTATAATAACTTCATCTCCCGGCCATATAAAGGCAGTAATGGTATCAAATATCATTTCGGTAGCACCACAGCCTATGGTCACCTCGGTGTCAGGGTCAACGGCTACGTTAAAGCAGCATTGTATTTTTCTTGCTATTTCTTCGCGTAGCAGTGGCAGCCCGGGCATGGGTGCATACTGGCTTGTATTTTCAGAGAGGCATTTCGCTACCAGGTTTTTAAGCACTGCATCAGGCTCAAAATTAGGGAAACCCTGAGACAGGTTAATGGCATTATACTGGTTTGCGAGCCCGGACATATAAGAAAAGATGTGCGAATGTATGTAGGGTAGTTTTGATTTGAACTGCATAAGTGCGGGGTTAGTTTCTGTCCCGAAAATACAAATAAAACATTTACCATTTATTTTCTGTGCTAAGTAAAACCTAAGCCTTTTGTTGCTTACTGAGTAATAAACCGTTGCTGTAGCATTACATTTACCAAGCCCGTATTGTTAATAAATAAGCATCTTAAACGTTAGTTAAAGCCTTTTTACAAGTCTCAAATTTTAGTAGTTTTGCCCACTGAAACGAATGTGAAGAGCCGGGGGAATTACATTTCCGGAGTAATTTTTAAGGTTTAAAACATAGCGATATATGGGGATGTTTGTAATTAGCAAACGCGAAAACGGCGACTACAAGTTTGAATTTACATCCCGTAAGGGAACCATTATTTTTACCAGCATAAGCTGTAAAAACAAGTACGACTGCGAACGTATTATAGATGCTGTACGCGAAGACCTTACCTTATTTAAATTTACAAAAAACACCACTGTAGGCCGCAAGTTCTTTTTCAGGATATCGCGTGGCGGGCTTGTACTGGCTACCAGCCGCAGGTATTCTACAGAATTTAGTTTGCAAAAAGGCATTACCGAAATACACAAACAGGCGCCACTTGCAGAGACACTCGATTTTTCTGAAAATAGTTTTGCATTTCCTGATGCCGATGCTGTTTTTATCTAAGCACAGGATATTTAAAAAAGCGCACATCTTTACAGACAATAATCAGGTTATCAAAATTTTATGTAAATTTATGGTATAACCTATTCTTTATGAAAAAGCTGCTTTTCATGGCACTGCTTACAATAACGGTAAGCGCTGCCGCACAAACACAAGAACTATCAAAGCCTGATTATACCGGAATCGAAAAAAACATTAAGGATAAAACCTCTCAGTATTTTTATAAAAAGCTGTTTGCCCGCTTTACTACTGCCGATAGTACACTAACGCTGGAAGAGCGTCGACACCTGTATTATGGCTTTTCGTTTACCGAAAAATACAGTCCTTACAGCAGTAGCCCGAGTGGAGATGAATTAAAAAAACTGTTAGAGAAAGAGAATCTTACTAATAAAGAAATGCAAAAGGTGGTCTTGCTGGCCGGTAGGGAACTCGACCTTTATCCGTTTAACATCAGGATGCGTGAGTATCGCCAGTACTTCCTCAAAAAACTGGGCAAAAATGCTGATGCTGCCTTAGAAAATTCCCGTATCGAAATAATACTTGATGCCATACTCAGCACCGGAGACGGCACCAGTAAAGACAATGCTTTTTATGTAATAGAAGTAGGCAATGAATACCAATTGCTGGATATACTGGGTTTTGAATACGGTGGCGAGCAAAGCCTTGTAGAGGGGCGTTATGACTACCTTACACTCCAAAAAAATGCATATAATGTAGAGGGATTTTATTTTGATGTGAGCCGCAGCCTGCAAAGCATGCGGCATTAATGGTGTTAAACTAATGCTATAGTTGTACTAACGCTAAGCCAATTAAGTAAAACTTAAGGATAAGTAACTGTAACTTTATAAGTATAAAAAATGCAGGACTTATGAGAAAGATACTTACCTTACTGGCTTTCCTGATGGTATCAGGAACCACTTTTGCGCAACAAACCACTGCTCCTGATTATGCGCTTATCAAAAAAAATATTACTGATAAAACTTCAGACTACTACTACCCTAACCTTGTAGCACGCTATACAGCCGCCGATACCAGCATGACGCTGGAACAGCGCAGGCACCTGTATTATGGTACTGCAACTATAAATGCCAAAACAGACCGCAATGCCAGTACTGAGGCATTAAGAAAAATGAGCGAGTTACTTATGAAACCGGAACCAAGCCGCGATGACCTTGAGGCGGTACTTGATTATACCACCACGATACTGGCCTATGATCCTTATAGCATTACCATAAAACAATACCGCCAGTACTGCCTTAGAGAACTGGGGTATTACAAGCAGGCAATAGCCGAAAGGGCACAAACAGAAATTATTGTAGATGCCATACTTAGCAGCGGCGACGGCAGCACTGTAGATAATACAATACACGTTGTAAGCCAGGAAACCGAGTTTGAAATAGTACACCTCTTAGGCTTTGAACCCGAAGGTGACGAATATGCCACGAATGGACAGGTAGATTATATAACTTTAGGAAAAAACGCTTACGGCAAGCCCGGGCTTTATTTTGAAGTTCCCCAGCAGTCTAAACAGCTTACCGGCCTCTAAGCCGGATATTTTTGCCCGAAGCCCGCCTGCTCACAGCGGGCTTCTTTTATTATAGGTGGTAAACTGGCACAAAATTGGCTATAGAAGGAAAAAAACGTAAATTCGCACCCATGATGACACGCGAAGATATCGATACGGTAAAGCAGCTGCTTACCGCGCCTAAAAAAATAGCCATAATTCCGCACCGCAACCCCGATGGCGATGCTATGGGTTCTACCCTTGGGCTATACCACTTTTTACAGCAAATGGGCCATACGCCCGTGGTTATTACACCAAATGAGTTTCCTGATTTTCTTGCATTTCTTCCGTCTAGCGAAACCGTAAAGGTTTTTGAACGCGATATAGATGGTTGTACCAAATTATTACAGGAAGCTGAGCTTGTTTTTACACTAGATTTTAATACCCTTAGCCGTACAGGAGATTGTATGGCCGCGGCACTTAAAAATCTTACCGTGCCGTTTGTAATGATAGACCACCACCAGGCGCCAGATACCTATGCCGTAGTAACATTTAGCGATACAAGCTTTGGCTCTACCTGCGAAATGGTGTACCATTTTATACAGCAGCTGGGCGAAAGCCAATATATAAACAAAACCGTAGGCACCTGCCTGTATACCGGTATTGTTACAGATTCCGGTTCTTTCCGTTTTCACACTACTACCGGCACTACGCACCGCATAGTTGCTGAGTTTATTGACCTTGGGGTAGATAACAGCGCCATACACAGCCTGCTGTATGACAACCATTCGCAAAGCCGCATAAAAATTCTGGCAAAATCGCTTCAAAATATGCAGGTACTGCCACAATTTCATACTTCGTATATGTTTCTTACGCAGGAAGATCTTAATAGCTTTGGGCACAACAAGGGCGATACAGAGGGCATTGTTAATTACGGACTTAGCATGAAAGGCATTTGTTTTACTGCCTTTTTTACCGAAAATAAAGATGAAGGCATCATTAAGATATCATTCCGTTCTAAAGATGGTTTTGATGTAAATAAATATGCCCGCGAACATTTTAGCGGCGGAGGCCACATCAATGCAGCGGGAGGTAAAAGCACTGAATCTCTTGATGCTACCATACAAAAATTTATTGCTACATTAGCGCACATAAAAATTGAAGGATAATGAAAAAGATTTTAAGCACCGCTATGATACTTGCAGCGCTTAGCCTTGCAGGCTGTTCTCAGCAGCAGGCACGCAGGCCGGTATCACAAAGCTCTGGTACTTTTATGAAAGAGAGCATTGAGCGCAATAAAAAGCTGATCGCTAATGAGGAACAGCAAATAGATTCGGTAATGAAAAGTAATCCTTCTGTAAAATATACAGCTTCGACAAAGGGCTACTGGTACTATTACCAAAAAGAAAATACTACAGATACCATAACACCAAAACGCGGCGATATTGCTTATTTTGAGTATGATATAAAAGATGTAAAGGGTAACGTTATTTATAGCCAGACAGAACTGCGCCCGCAGGTGTACCATGTAGATAAGCAAAACATAATGATGGGCCTTAGAGATGGCATTAAGCTAATGAATAAGGGAGAAACGGTTACTTTCATGTTTCCGTCGCACATGGGCTTTGGTTATCATGGCGATAACGACCGAATAGGCACAAATGTGCCGTTAATATGCACCGTAACGCTTAATGACATTAAGCCGGAAAGTGAAGCACAAGAGAATTAATATAATATAAATGAAACCAATGACAAGTCTTTTTTTAGGTTTAATAGCCCTGTTTACATCATGCGTTAGCACGCCTCCGGCTAAGATAGATGCCGACAAATTAAATGATGGCCTGTATGCTGAAATGGTTACCAATAAAGGAACCATACTTTTACAACTGGAATACCAAAAAACGCCACTTACTGTAGCTAACTTTGTTACCCTTGCTGAAGGCAAGAACGAAATGGTAAGTGCAGAATATAAAGGAAAGAAATTTTATAACGGCCTTACATGGCACCGTGTTATTAAAGATTTTATGATACAGGGCGGCGACCCTAAAGGCGATGGCTCTGGCGGGCCGGGCTATAAATTTGCCGATGAAATAAATGCCGACCTTAAGCACACCGGCCCCGGCATATTAAGTATGGCTAATGCAGGCCCTGCAACTAACGGAAGCCAGTTTTTTATTACCCATAAAGCTACACCGCACCTGGATGGTATACACACTGTTTTTGGACATGTGGTTCAGGGTATTGAGGTTGTAAACGCCATAGAGCAGGGTGATAAAATTGAAAGCGTAAAAATTATCCGTGTGGGTAAAGAGGCTAAGAAATTTAATGCCGAAAAAGTATTTAAAGAATACTATGAGAAAGCTGCTGCCGAACTGAAAGCTAAAGAAGCTGCACTTGCAAAACATAAAGCTGACAAGCTTGCTGAATTTGCCGACCTTAAAACAAATGGTACTAAAACACAATCAGGCCTTATTTATAAGATTACTAAAAAAGGTGCTGCTGCAAAACCTGCAGATGGTACACAGGTACTTATAGATTATTCTGGCTACCTGGAAGATGGTTACCTTTTTGACTCAAGTGTGGCGCAAACGGCTAAAGATATGGGCAACTACATTGCACAAAAAGATGCTGCCGGCGCTTATAAGCCAATTCCTTTTAGCATTGGTACAAAAAGCGGAATGATCCCGGGCTTTTTAGAAGGTCTTGAGCAAATGGCTCCTGGTGATGAAGCTATAATTTACATCCCATCGCACCTTGGCTACGGAGAACGTGGCGCACCAAGGGGCAAAATTCCGGGCAATGCTAACCTGGTGTTTGAACTAAGAATGCTACCCGCAAATTAGATTTTTTGAATAATCAGATTTTTCAAAAATCCGGTTACCAAATATAAAAAAGAGGATTCTGTATAATACAGAATCCTCTTTTTAGTTTGTACTGACAAGCTCTAATATCCTGTCAATCTTTTAACTTATAAACATATCTACCCAGCGGCACTTTGCTTTCTGTTTATGATAGCTATAATAGCTTCGAAATTAAGGCTAATCTATATTCATAAATGGCATAAGAGAGTTCAACTATTTTTCTCTCGCTAAGGGAGCATTAAGTCGCAAATTTAGTAGCTCGGCTTTTCTGTATGACATTTAAACCATTGGAATAAATAAACGCTTTAAACATAAAAATACCCTGCACCACAAAAGTGGGCAGGGTATTAAATAAAAACTGAGAACTTATTTTTATCGCTTTAGTAAACGTGTAGTAAGCCATTTTCGTACCGGGGCATCATAAAGTTTAAGTGCCGCATAAGCTGCTACTATTGATACTATGAATACCAGTATCCCCATGGGCCAGGCATCTTCGGTTGCTACATTATTATTCTGTATCCAGGCATAATACAAATAAATCCAGGCATAGTGCGTAATGTATATAGGATATGAAATATCTCCCAAAAACCTGCAAACCTTTTGCATTGCAGTATTTTCTATCCTGCCACTTGCCCCTATGTATATAATTACAGGGAACATCAGTATAATAGCCAAAGAATCATAAATACCATTCATCCAAAGGTTATCGCTGCCACCCACGCGAGGGAAGGCAAGCACAGCGGCAATTAACAGGCTGCTCCACAAAAAGGCGTTCTTAACATTTCCGCCTTTATAAAGCCTCCTGAGTAACATACCCGCTAAAAACGGGAATGATAGCCTGGTTAAGCCCAGCCTTATCTGAGCGATATCTAAAGACCAGCCGCCTATAACATCTCCCTGGCCGCCAAATACGGCAAAGTGTACCAGCGCAGCCCCTGCAATTACTGTAAGAATGGTAAGCACGGTATTAGATGCCTTTCTTAAAAACAGGGCATAACAAATATTAGCTACGTATTCGTAAAAGAGCGACCAAGCAGGCCCGTTAGTAGGATACATTTCTCCCCAGCCCCTTATATCAAGCGCAGCCGTTACAGGAAGTAACGTAAACCCTATAACAGTTACCAATAACAGCTTCCACACCGGGGTGCTTTCTATAGCCGGAAACATGGCTGCCGCGCTCGGATAAAAACAGATACCACCTATAAGCATACCCATAATAATCATGGGGTGCAGCCTGATGATCCTGCGTTTAAAAAACCCTTTTAATGTCATTTTACCCCAACGGTCATCATAGGCATGTACAATTACAAACCCCGATAGCAGGAAGAAAAAGTCTACCGCCAGGTAACCATGGTTAATGATTTGTTTGGTATGGTCTCCACCTGCAAAATATTCAAATATGTGAAATGCCACCACAATAACTGCGGCAACACCCCTAAGGCCATCCAGTATTTCAAAATGCTTTTTAGAATCCGGAAAAACCGCTTCTGTTGAGGCTACGCTGTTCATTATTACTTAAGGGTAAATGTTGCAGTACCTTTTACATCCTGAGATGAAGCACCTATAATAGCCTGGAAATCGCCCGGCTCTGCTACCCACTCATGTTTTTTATCGTCAAAAAAGCTAAGTGCCGTTTTATCAATGGTAAAGGTTACCGTTTTTTCTTCGCCTGCTTTAAGGTTTACTTTTTCAAATCCTTTAAGTTCTTTTACCGGTCTTGGTAATGATGATTTTACGTCGGCTATATATAATTGCACAATCTCAGCACCTTCGCGCTTGCCTGTGTTTTTTACTTTAACAGATACCGTTACTTTACCATCTTTAGTAACCTGCTTTTTATCCAGAGTTACAGCGCCGTACTTAAATGTTGTATAGCTAAGTCCGTGTCCAAATGGAAACAATGGTTTTATCTTTTTGTTCTCATGCCAACGGTAGCCTACAAAAATGCCTTCGGTATAGTTTACGTCTTTAGTACCCGGAAACTCTCCTACCGAATGTGCAGGATTATCACTAAGTTTTACAGGGAAACTAAATGTAAGCTTGCCCGATGGGTTAACATCGCCAAAAAGCACTGCTGCAAGCGCATTACCTGCTTCTGTACCTAAATACCAGCCCTGCACTATTGATGGCACCTGCGTTACAAATGGCATAGCCACCGCATTACCGGATATGTTTACAAACACAAGGTTCTTATTAACTTTAGCCAGTGCGCTTATTAGGTCGCTTTGGTTATATGGCAGGTCTAGCTCTTTACGGTCGCGGCCTTCGCTATCCTGAAAATCGCTCTTGTTAAGACCACCTACAAAAATTACCACATCGGCACCTTTAGCCGCATTTAATGCTTCAGCCTTTAGTTCTGCTGCAGAACGGGTTTCTTTCAGGTTCTGCCCAGATACCACACCGTTATAGTCGCCACTGGCATCGCCCACATAACCACGAACGTATACTACCTCAGCATCTTTACCTACCCTGTTTTTTATTCCGTCAAGCGGAGAAACTTCATATTTTGCTTTAAGCGAAGAGCTACCGCCACCCACAGTCATCATCTTAATGGCATTTTCGCCAATAACCACGATCTTTTTGCTTTTGTTTACATCAACCGGTAGCACATTGCCTGTGTTTTTAAGCAGTACAATACCTTCTTCAGCAATCTTTCTTCCCGCAAGGGCGTGTTCCTGTGTACCAAAAGAACCATACGGCCTGTTTGGGTTCATGGTAGTGCGGTAGGCAAGGCGCATAATGTTGCGCACCTTCTCGTCAAGTTCTTTAGTACCCACTTCTCCGGATTGTATCATCCTCAGGTAAGGATTTGCCAGGTAGTAACGATCATATACATTTTTTTCTCCTTTAGAAAGACCATCTGTCCAGGTACCAAACTCCATGTCAAGCCCATTAAATATTGCTTGCTTGGTATCGTTAGCCCCACCCCAGTCGGCCACTACAACACCGTTAAAACCCCACTCCTTGCGCAGGATGTCCTGTAGCAGGTACTCGTTATGGCAATTGTACTGGTTACGGTATTTGTTGTAAGAACCCATTATAGCCCAGGCATCACCTTCCTGCACAGCTGCTTTAAAGGCAGGCAGGTAAATTTCGTATAAAGCACGGTCGTCTACATTAACGTTTACCGTGTGGCGGTTTGTTTCCTGGTTATTAAGAGCAAAGTGTTTAACACAGGCGGCAACACCACTACCCTGTACACCTTTGATATACGGTACAACCATTTGCCCGGCAAGGAAAGGATCTTCGCCCATGTACTCAAAGTTACGGCCGTTTAACGGGCTGCGGTAAATATTTACACCGGGGCCTAATAGTACATTCTTATTACGGTAACGGGCTTCTTCGCCAATGCTTTTACCATATAGTGCAGACATTTCCCTGTTCCATGTAGCTGATAAAGCCGTTAGTGCCGGGAATGCGATACAAGAGTCGTTATTCCAGCCGGCCTGGTCCCACTCATCCCACAACACTTCAGAGCGTATACCGTGAGGACCATCGGTCATCCAGTTTTCAGGGATACCAAGCCTTGGCACGCCCGGCGAACTGAATTTAGACTGTGCGTGTATCATGGCTATCTTTTCTTCAACCGTCATTTTAGAGACTGCATCTTCTATGCGCTCCTCTACAGGCTTAGAATTATCCAGGTATACCGGGAGTTTTTGCTGCCCGTTTACCGTGGCTACTATACAAAGTACGCCCAGGGTAATAAGTTTTTTTATCATTTGTATCTATTGTTTTATTTGAGGTTAAAGTTAATGTTCTTTACGCTGTCGCTGCTTGTACCTATCATCAGCTGGAATTCACCAGGCTCGCTTGCATACTCCAGGTTTGAGTTATAAAATTTAAGCAGGTCTTCAGTTATTTTAAAGGTAACGGTTTTAGATTCGCCTGCTTTAAGCACTATCTTTTCAAAGCCCTTAAGCTCTTTTACCGGTCTTGATATGCTGGCAACAAGATCTCTTATATACAGCTGCACTACTTCGGCACCGTCTTTTTTACCTGTGTTTTTAACGGTTACTGTTGCGGTTATATCATTGCCTTTAGCCATTTTATTGCTGCTCAATGTTATATCGCTATATTCAAAAGTAGTATAACTTAACCCGTAACCAAACGGATACAGCGGTGCGTTCTTCTCATCCATGTAATTGCTCCTGAATTTTTCAAAGCCTTTATCAGATGCCGGCCTGCCTGTATTAAGGTGGTTATAGTACAACGGAATTTGCGCTACACTCCTTGGGAAAGTTGAAACCAGTTTACCACTAGGGTTTACATCGCCAAACACCACATCTGCAATAGCCTGTGCAGCCTCTGTACCACCAAACCATACATTAAGAATAGACGGCACATTTTCCTGCTCCCAAACAAGCGTCATGGGGCGGCCTGCAAAAAGAACCAATACCACCGGCTTACCGGTTTGCAGCAGTTTTGCCAGCAACCTTTTTTGTACCTCCGGTATGCCAATATCAGTACGGCTGCTTGATTCGCCACTCATTTCAGAAGCTTCGCCCATAGCCGCAACAATAACATCGGCTTTAGAGGCAATGTCAAGGGCTTCTTTAGTCAGTTCTTCCTCTGTCCTGTTATCACGCGGAATATCCCTGCCAAACATCGTGGCATCCTGCTGCATTTTAGCATCTGCCAAAAGGTTAGATCCTACCGCATATAGTATTTTAGCTTCTTTGCCTCCTACTTCTTTTAAACCCTCAACAAGTGTTAGTGGTTTTTCAAGTTTGGCAGCCACACTCCAGGTACCTACCATGTTTGAGCCTGAATTAGCCAATGGGCCTATAACAGCAATGGTTTTTTTACGATCTATCGGCAGTATATTACCTTCGTTTTTAAGCAGTACAAAACTTTGTGAAGCCGTTTTTCTTGCTGCAGCCCTGTGTTCTTTATTATAAATTTCTTTTTTGGCTCTTTTATCATCGCAAAATTTATACGGATCTTTAAAAAGCCCAAGCCTGTATTTTGCCTCCAGTATACGGCGGCACGCCTGGTCTATTTGTGCTTCCGTTACTTTGCCTTCTTTTAGGGAAGCAGGCAGTGTACCCACAAATCCTTCGGCTACCATATCCATATCAAGGCCTGCCTTAAGCGCCAGTACCGATGCCTGTTGCAAATCGCCCAGGCCATGGCTGGTAATTTCGCCCACACCCTGATAATCGGCTACTGTAAAGCCCTGAAAATCCCATTGCTTACGCAGCACATCTGTAAGCAGCCACTTATTAGCGTGTGCTGGCACTGCATCTACCACGTTAAAAGATGCCATAACACTAGCTACCCCCTGCTCTACAGCAGCTTTATACGGGTAAAAATATTCGTTGTACATCCTTACATGGCTCATATCTGCAGTATTATAATCACGACCCGCTTCTCCTGCACCATAAAGCGCAAAGTGCTTTACACAGGCAAGTATATTTGAGTTTTGAGAAAATGAATTGTCTTTGCCCTGGTAACCCCTAACCATAGCTTTGGCAATCTGGCCTCCAAGGAACGGGTCTTCACCACTACCTTCAGACACACGGCCCCAACGCGGGTCTCGGGCAATATCTACCATAGGGCTAAACGTCCAGTTAATACCATCAGCGCTGGCCTCTTTAGCGGCAATCTGGGCAGATTGCTCTATGGCATTCATATCCCAGGTACAGGCGATGCCTAATGGGATAGGAAAAACCGACTCATACCCGTGTATTACATCCATACCAAACAGCATGGGAATTTTCATGCGGCTCTCAGTTACGGCTATTCGTTGTATCTCTTTTATCTTGGCAACACCTTTAATATTGAACATACCCCCTACCTGGCCTTTGCGTATTTTATCGGCAATGCCACTATTGCTGCCAAGGCCTGTAATAATGTCGCCTTCGCTGGGTAAGTTAAGCTGCCCTATTTTTTCTTCTACCGTCATTTTGCTCATCAGGTTGTTGATGAACGCATCCATTTTCGGGTCTTTTGGTGCCTGTGCCTTTAGCGATATCGCCGAGGCAGCCACCAATAATAATGTTACAATTTTTTTCATTTTATTTATTTTGTGTCGTTAGCCCTCTTGCCATGAAGGCTCTTTAATTGAATGTAAAACTAAAACGATATAGTAGCATTACAATACCCTATATTGTAAAATGTAGATGATTTTGTCACACAACTTATTGATTTACTTAATTTTAAAGAAAAAGAAGACAATAAAAAAGTAGGGAAATACAGGCGTTTATGTAGAAGATTAAACTGTATTTTATAACAACAAACACTTCATCATTTGCTATACAAAAAATACACAAAATACTAAAAAACAAATACTTATCACATTTTAGATGCTTTTTACGCTATACTACTGCCAACTCCTATCTTATCGATTTTCGATTCAAATTCTTCACGTGGTACGGCTGCCTTATTACGCACTTTTGTACGGTAATTATATATGGTACTAATAGAGTATCTGAGGAAAGAAGCAATCTTAACGCTGTCTGTAATGCCTAATCTTTCCAACGCAAAAATGCGGAGTTCAGTATTTAAAATTTCGCCTTCGCGAAGTACAATCTGTTCCTGCGGAATGAGCATTGCATTAAATTCATCTACAAATGTGGGGTACAGATTTACAAAGATCATATCGAAATTTTTGTACAGTCCCTGCAACTCATCGTCGGTAAAATCTGTTGACTTCAAAATTTTTGACAGCTCGTCAAACTGTTTGCTTACGGCTTTTTTATTGAGCATTCTTCGATACTCCTCGAGCTTGTTTATGTAAGACGAACATATGTCAAAAAATTGCGCAATGTATTCTTCCTTAACACGGTTAGCTTCGTGCAACTGATCATTAAAATCTTTAAGACTGTCATTAGCCAATAAAATATCGGCGTTAAGCAATTGTAGCTGCTTACCGGAAAGTGAAAGTTCTTCCTTTATCTTAGAGACTCTTTTCATCTGGCGGTACACATACACAATGGCTATTGCCAAAAATACTGTCAACACACTAATAAGCACAAGGTAGCCTTCGAGCTTGCTCCTGCCATTTGCTTCTTTTTCCTGGTAGGCAGCGTTAATGATCGAATAAAACTCAGACATCATGAGCGTACGGAACTTTACGTTACAAAACACAGCATCTTCGAGTGCAGAACGGGCATACTTGTAAGAAAGGTCAATTTTACCTGAATAGTAGTAATATATGGCCAGGTTTTGCATGGCACCGTGGTCTTTAATACCATTTTCTATATCAGTTATGGCAGCGCGTGTATAATACTCCAGCCCTTTGTCTTCATTTTTTTGCAGCATATATACATCTCCCAAAAGGTAGACAAACATGGCATAATCAGCTTGTTGCTTTTTAGATTTAGCCATCAGCCCGTAAAGTAGTTTTTCGGCTTTAGCCAGGTCTTTTTTGTAGATGTAGCGTTGCGCGAGGTTGATGCTGTACTTCGCCGAGCTTTTATCAAGCACCGCAATTAACGAATCGCGATACACTTCTATTTGCTTTTTGTAATATTCGCCGGTATTGTTAGTGGTATAATGCTCATAGAACTGGCTATAAAACTCATAATACAGGGCTTTAATATCTGTAGGCAGTGTTTTACTTTTAATACCTTTCAGCAATGCCTGTGCCTCCAGAAAACTACCGGCAGAAGAATATAAGTTGGCCTGTTGTATTTGGGTCTTTTGTTTACGGTATGGGTCTTTTAATAATTCGGCTATCTCTAAATTGCGGTTGATATAAAATTGCGCCGAGTCGATCCTGAATTTACGGTACTCGCCATATAGCTTTTCGTTAAGCATATACTCTTCCTGCCGTGAAACATCGCCTGTTAATGACAGCTTGTAAGCAGCAATACGCCTTTCTTTAAGGTTAACATATTGCTGCTTATTTTTAATAGCTGCATCAAGTTTATTTAAAAGCGAATCGCTAACACCACAATAGCCGTGCAGGCCGGTTAAGAAAGCGATAAGTGTATATAAAAAGTTTTTCAAGTAGATAGATGTCTGGTTGTAAGCAAAGATAACAAATACGGCATATTCTCAAAATTATCATTTTGCATTACATTATCCTTATATATGCTATGCGTTATTTATTTCATCCATAATTTCTGCTACAATACTGTAAGACTTAACCCGCTCCTTATGACCATAAATATTAGAAACCACCATAAGCTCGTCTACACCCGTACGGTCTAAGAAATCCTTTATCTGCTTACTTACAGCTTCTTTCCTGCCAACAAAAGAATACTTTAACATATCGCGTACCGATGGATTGTGTTGTACCATCATCAGATCATCTGTCATGGGCATGGGTGGCTGCAGGTGCTCGCGCTGCCCCGTTAATACGCCTATAAACATACGAAGCAATGAGGTAAAATTCTCCTCGGCTTCTTCATCCGTATCGGCAGCAATCACGTTTATGCCAGCCATGGTGTAAGGCTTATCAAGATATTGCGATGGCTTAAACTCCCTGCGGTATATTTCGAGCGCATCAAACAGTAACGATGTAGCAAAGTGGCTTGCAAAAACATAGGGTAATCCCATTTTAGCAGCCAGATGAGCGCTATCTGTACTTGACCCCAATATGTAAATAGGCACATCTACACCTTCGGCCACTGTGGCGCGCACCTGGGCATTTGCATTATCTTCAGATAAATACTGCTGTATCTGGGCTACCTCGCCGGGAAAGTTGTTTACCGCCTGCATCCGGTCAGACCGTATAGCGTGAGCGGTAACCTGGTCTGTTCCCGGAGCACGGCCAAGGCCAAGGTCGATACGTCCGGGGTAAAGGTTGCCTAGCGTGCCGAACTGCTCTGCAACAATAAGCGATGAATGGTTAGGCAGCATTATGCCGCCTGAGCCAACCCTTATAGTTTTAGTACCTCCTGCAATGTAGCCTATAAGTACTGATGTAGCCGAACTGGCAATACTGATCGTGTTGTGGTGTTCTGCCAGCCAAAAGCGCTTATAGCCCATAGCTTCGGTTTTCTGTGCAAGGTCAAGGCTGTTTTTAAATGTATCGTTAACGGTAGTACCTTCTGATATAAACGCCAGTTCTAAGAGCGAATAGGCAATGTTTTTTTTAGTCTCCATAAGTAATCTTGGCAGGAATGGAAATATTTGATATTTATCATTCCCTTAAAGCTGCCGCAGCAACTTTAAATTTTTGAATTAATATAATATATACCAAAAGTAAAAAATCCTGCTGCCAATTAAGGCAACAGGATCAATTATATAAACTAAGACCGTATATTTTTATTCTTCGGCCTTTACAACTTCTTCAGCAGGAGCTTCTACAGTTTCTGTAGCGGCAACAACTTCTTCTTTGCTTACAAGGCCTTTTGCCTGTAGCATACCATACCAGTTAAGTATTTTTTTAATGTCAGACGCGTATACCCTGTCTTCGTCAAATTCAGGAAGTACTTCCCTGAAATAGCTTTCAAGTTTAGCGTTGTCTTCTTTGTGAGAAAGCGCAGGGCCATTATCTTCTTTTACAGCAATAGCACGTAATACCTCTGCCAGGCGAATCTCACCATTATAAGTATATACAGATATTTCAGAAAGAAGGCTTACGTTACTCCTAAGGCCTACTGTTATTTTTTTACCGTCTAAAAGCGATTCAGCAACAAAGCCGGTACGTGTTTGCAATTTCAGTTCATAAAGTCCCGGCTTGCCCGAGATAGCTAATATTTTTTCGATGCTCATTATGCAGTATTTTTAAATCCAGTGTTTTTTATAAGGTTGGCAAATATCTAATCTTTGGTTTTAAAATCAAAAATTATCTGCCTTTTTTGGCAATAAATTTCATTTTATAGTCAGGCCTTGTCTTGCCTTCCATAATATTCTGAAGTTTCTTGTTTATTAAACGCTTTTTTAGCGAAGATAGTCTGTCTGTAAACAAAATTCCCTCAATATGATCGTATTCATGTTGTATAACCCTGGCTATCAAACCATCATAAACATCAGTATGTTTATTAAAATCTTCATCAAAATATTCTATGGTAATGCGCTCGTGGCGGTATACATCTTCACGCACTTCGGGTATACTAAGGCAGCCTTCATTAAAGCCCCATTCTTCGCCCTCTTCTTTAGTAATAACAGGGTTTATAAATGTTTTTTTAAACGTAGACAATAGCTCCTGCTCTTCTTTAACAAGATCTTCGTCTTCGCTAAAAGGGCGGGTATCTATAATAAACAGGCGTATGGCAAGGCCTACCTGCGGTGCCGCAAGGCCCACACCATAAGCATTATACATAGTTTCGTACATATCAGCAATTATTTGCTTAAGGTTAAGATAGTCCTTTGGTATTTCTACACCTTTTTTGCGCAAAACCGGGTCGCCATATCCTATAATGGGTAGTATCATAATCGTTGTTTCATTTGCCGGTATGTGTCGCATACCTCCTGTTAAGCCGCAAAAATAATAAATAAAATGCTATTAAGCACCATTGAATTAAATGCTAAATTTTTGTGAGAATTAACCGTATATTACTGTATTCAAAATCGCAATGTTTACCTTTGGCCATTATCAACAGGCATGATACAACGCGTAAGGCAGTTTATTGAAAACACCTATTTTACCCGGGCACTTATTGTTACGGCAGCGGCTTCATTGCCTGTGGTGATATTAGGAAAACTTGGTTTTTTTGACGCCGGCCTTACCATAGCTATAGGTGCTTTTCTTACCTACCCTGCCGATATTCCCAGTACGTTAAAACACCGTGCAAGAGGGCTGCTTAGCGCTGCCGTTATAATATCGGGCTCTACACTACTGCTCAACCTGTTGCACCCCTACCCCTGGCTTTTTTACCCATTAATGACGGCATTGGTCTTCCTGCTCTCAATGATATCGGTATACGGGCAGCGCGCTACCATGCTTGCCTTCTCTGGCCTGCTGGCAATAGCGTTAGGTACAGGGCATATACATACCGGCGAAGAAATTTTTTCTTACTCCGGCTTAGTATTGCTAGGATCGTTATTTTACATTACCCTCTCGCTGCTGTTCAACTTCCTGAACCCGCACCGCTATGCCGAGCTTCAGGTTGCAGACTGCCTTAAGCTTACCGCCAAGTACATGAAGCTGCGGGGCGACCTTTGGGATGCCAATGCCGACCGCGAGGCCATTGTAAGCAAACAGCTGCACCTACAGGTAGAAATAAACACTACCCACGAAAACCTGCGCGAGGTACTGATACGCAGCCACAGCAACGCCGGCAGCAGTAACCGCAGCCGTAAAATGCTGATGGTTTTTATTTCGCTTATGGAGATATTAGAGTTAGCCTTGTCAACCTCTTTTGACCACAGTACATTACTGCAAAAATTTGGTGCACACTCTAAGGTAATGTCTACCTACCAAAACCTGGCATACAACCTGGGTGCTACCCTGAAAAAAATTGGCAAAAGCCTTGAAAACCGTAAGCAGTATGTACCGAAACACAACCTTACCGCCGACCTTGAAGCGCTTGAAAAAGCAATAACCGAATATGAAGAGCAACTGGGCAAAGAGGCCGCTGCCGAAGGAGTCTGGATGCTGCTTAACATGGTGCACTATGCCGAGAAGCAGATAGAAAAGATAAAAACCATAGAACGCGCCTTTACCCAAAACATAATTTATAAAGACCTGGGTGCAAACCGTGGCCGCGACCTCGAAAAATTCCTGACCCCAGAAGATTATCCGTGGCGCACCCTTAGAGAGAACCTTACGTTTTCGAGTACCATTTTCAGGCATTCGCTACGCATAACCATTACCATAGTTATAGGTTTTGCTATAGGGCTAATATTTCCGTTCCAAAATGTGTACTGGATATTGCTCACCATAATAGTTATTATGCGACCTGGGTACGGCCTTACTAAACAGCGTTCTTACCAGCGTATTATTGGCACTGTGGCGGGTGGTATTATTGCTTTTGCTTTTTTAAGTTTTGTGCACCAGCCGGTAATAATTGGCACACTGGTTATAGTGTGTATGCTGCTGGGCTTTACCTTCACGGCTATTAACTATAGCGTGGGTGCCACTTTTGTAACCATGTATGTAATATTTTTATACGGGTTGCTAACGCCTGATATTGGGCAGGTATTGCAATACCGCTTTATAGATACAGCAATGGGGGCAATACTGGCGTTTATAGGTAATTACTTTTTTTGGCCGTCGTGGGAGTTTATGAATATGCCCCAATACATTAAAAAGTCTATTGAAGCCAACCGCGATTACCTTAATGAGATATCGCGATATTATAACCAAAAAGGCACTGTTACTACAGGATACCGCCTTGCCCGTAAAAATGCTTTTGTGGCACTGGGCAACCTGATGCAGAGTTATCAGCGTATGGCGCAGGAACCTAAGAGCAAACAAAAGCAGCAACAGCAGGTGTATAAAATAGCGGTGCTAAACCATACGTTGCTATCATCTCTGGCATCTTTAGGCACCTATATACAATCTCACAAAACCTATAAGGCTAGCGAAGCTTTTAATGTGGTGGTAAATACCGTTATTAAAAACCTGGAGCACGCTATTGCACTTATGGCTATGGATGTACAGGCCGAAGAAGCACAACAGGCACAAAACGAAGAGCTGGCACTGCGTTTTACCGAACTAAAAAACATAAGGGCACGCGAGCTTCGTGAAACACACATAGATAACGAAGATGAGTTTCGCCTTAAGATGGAAGAAGCGCACCTTGTTATAGAGCAGCTGATATGGCTGCACAGCCTATCTGAACGTGTGGTGCGTGCCGTAAGGAAACTGGAAGTGGGTAAGTAATTTACTCTCTTGGCACTATAATTTCAAACTGTACATTTTTTTGAAATAATATTTTAAAAGCATTATAGTCGGCATCTGGCATATTTCCTGTCGCATTTTCTTTCTTAAAAAGGCGTAACAACTTTTTATCATGTGAATTTTTACGAATCGTAAAATTCAATGGATTAAATATATCACCGTCTTCAAGTGAAATTTTTATACGTTTTAATGAAGGATAGCCATATTTTTCAGTGATCTTAATTAACTCTTCCGCATTTTTTTCAAAGACAAAATCTATAAAATTTTGACGTGACTTCGGCTTATATTTTCCAAAATAAGAATATACATAACTCGTTAACATATCGTTATTCTTTAAAATATCTTCTGTATAATATGATTTAAAATCAGTAGAATATTTTTCCCTCTCGTCATCATTCCCTGCCATAACCATTAGCTTCATTGCTACCGTATCTAGATAATGCATAATCATGAGACGTGATTTAATTAAGTTATAATCCTTGGTCAACAGAGAATCTTTAGAAGTCTGCGCATTGCAAAAAATAACAGAAAAAAACATGCAAACTAATATAAAATTTTTCATAACTGCTATTCATCAATTAATTTACTACCCTTATGTAACGCGGCGCCCTATGAAAGGTAGCATTGGTGTTTTTATCCAGCCACTTCATATCCCTTTCTATCATAATCCTATTCCACCTTATAAAGAACCTAACAAGGTTATAATCTTTCTCGTCTATGTTGCCTAATTTATATTCGCTTTTAAACAATCGCTTAAACTCTTTACGATACTCGCCTCCTAATTACATAAACCAAATTATCAGCTGTAGGTTTAAAACCCGGCGGCATGCGCTTTGCTGATGGAAAGCCGTATTTATTTATGAGACTTATTGTAATCTCATTAATACGTTTGTAAACTCTGTTAACAAATGTATCATAGTTTTCAAAGTTATCTAACTGCGTTGTTTTTAAAAATTGTCTATATCTATTGTGTAAACAGTATTAGCCCCTTTTATTTCATCTTCATAAAATCGTGAAAAATTAACGTTACTTGCACGTTGCTCCTCTTTAGTCATTATCAGGTAATTACTTGCACGGCTATCTAAATAAAATATCATATCTAATGTATCCCTTACCGGAACGGCATCAGCAAGCAATAAAGAATCTTTGTGGGATTGCGCTGTACAAGTAGTAATATACAACAATGTGCACAGCAGTATAATAGTTTTCATAAATTGTTAGTTGGTAGCGCAATGTACTATTTTTCGATAAACATATCAGCATTATAGTCTGCTTTTTTAAAACAAAAAAGCCCTGAAAATCAAGGCTTTAGAGCAGTATATTATAATGTGTTACTTACTTAAACCAAGCACTTTGTGCGAATGTTCCCTTACCTTATTAAGAAGTTCAGGATTATTGTTCAACTCCTGTCCGTAAGACGGTATCATGGTACGCAGCTTTTGCCCCCACGCTTCAGATTGCATCTGTTCCGGGAAACAGCGCCCCATAACATCAAGCATTATTGATACGGCTGTACTTGCGCCCGGAGAAGCACCCAGTAGCACCGCAAGTGTACCATCTTCACTATTTATAACCTCGGTACCAAACTCAAGCTTGCCACCCTGCTTTTCATCTTTTTTAATAACCTGCACACGCTGTCCGGCAGTTTCCAGTTCCCAGTCTTCCATTTTTGCATCCGGAAGATATTCCCTAAGCGCTTCAAACCTGTCTTCCCTGCTTTGTGATACCTGCTGTATAAGGTACTTGGTAAGCGGTATATTGTGCCATCCGGCTGCAAGCATAGGCCTTATATTACCCGGACGTATTGACGTAAATAGATCTGAATAAGAACCTTCTTTAAGAAATTTGGTACTAAAGCCAGCATATGGACCAAAAAGCAACTCTTTTTTGCCATTTATCATACGGCTGTCTACATGAGGTACAGACATTGGAGGTGCCCCTACAGATGCCTTGCCATATACCTTTGCATTATGTTTTTCAATTACCTCCCGGTTAACACACTTAAGCCATTGCCCGCTTACAGGAAAACCACCAAAGCCTTTACCCTCAGGAATATCTGCTTTTTCAAGCAAATGCAAAGAACCGCCTCCTGCGCCAATAAATACAAACTTGCCATATACACGCACTTTTTCGCCCGTGGCAAGATCTTTAATCTTTAGTTTCCATTTTGGAGCTTTTCCGCTACGGCGCATGTTTGTAACCTCTGTTCCAAAAAACAGGTTTACGCCGGGCTGCTTGCCCAGCCACGCAAACATATCGCGGGTAAGTTCGCCAAAGTTAACATCGGTACCTATAGGCATATTGGTAGCAGCTATAGCTTCTCCCTCTTTGCGTCCCTGCATTACCAGCGGCATCCAGCTGTTAATAGTCTGAGCATCGTCAGAATATTCCATACCTTTAAAAAGCGGAAACTTTTCGAGTGCAGCGTGTCTTTTATTAAGATATTCTACATTGTCTTTACCCCACACAAAACTCATGTGCGGTATGCTCCTTATAAACTCTTCCGGCTTAGTAATAAGATTTTTCTCGACCAGGTAGGCCCAGAATTGTTTAGACTGCTCAAACCATTCTGCAATTTTAACCGCCTTAGCAGTTTCAATACTCCCATCAGGCAACTGCGGGGTATAGTTTAGTTCGCAAAAAGCAGAGTGACCTGTACCGGCGTTGTTCCAGGCATCGCTGCTTTCGGCAGCCGCCACATCCAGCCTTTCGTAAATATTTATTTTCACTTCGGGCATTAGTTCTTTTAAGAACATGCCTAACGTAGCGCTCATTATACCAGCGCCTATAAGAACCACATCGGGCTCCTGTTTTATATCAGTGGACATCAGCTAATTTTTGAAAAAACAAATTTACTCTGAAATTATCAAAATATTAATACGAAATACAATGATATATTAATAAAAATTCATTTTTAACAATATAGAAAAAATTAAAGCATATTTTTTCGGGATAAATAATCCTGAAGCAAAATCGTTGCCGAAATTTCATCAATCAGTGCTTTATTCTGTCGCTGCTTTTTTTTAAGCCCACCATCAATCATACTTTGAAAAGCCATTTTACTCGTAAAACGTTCATCTACCTTTACAAGTTCCATTTTAGGGAATTCTGCAATAAATTTTGTGGTAAAAGCTTCTATCAGCGGAGCACTTTGAGAAGGCAATCCGTTCATTTGCTTAGGATCTCCTATAAGTACTTTTTCGACATTTTCTTTCTGAAAATAGTCTTTTAAAAATACAATTGCAGAAGCAGAATCTACCGTAGTAAGTCCAGATGCTATAATCTGGAGTTCATCTGTAACAGCAAGGCCGGTGCGCTTTGCTCCATAATCTATAGCTAGGATACGAGGCATAAATTTAATTATCAGTTTAAGGATGTATGTTAAAAATTTACAGCAAAAATAGCGATTAAACAATAGCCGCAATCTTAAACTTTACCTCTGCATTAAATTTACATACGGCTAAAACCCTCTACACACTTTTTTGCATGGAATTTTGTAATAGCAAAAACACGCCTTTTTGCATCGGCATCTTTTTCCAATCCATTTTTTTTGATAAAATCCTGTGCTATAACTTCAAACTCCTGCTGGAGTTCAGTTATAAATGCCTCTAGTTTAGCACCTCCTGCAGAAAGATACATGTTTTTGCTGTACTTTTTATGAAATAGCCTATTTACGTCAATACAAGAACTCTCCAGTTGCCGCTCCAGCTCATTATAATCAAAACTCATTCGTAGCGAAAAATTTTTAGAAATTTATGAGGGGCAAATTAAAGAAACAACCTACAATTAAAAGTTATAAAATTGAACAGCTATTTAGTAAAATTATTCGTTAAACTACGCTATTTTACCATAAGACTCAAGGCATTTTTTAGCATGCTTCCTGGCAATTTGCCTTATACGCCTCAAAGCTTCGGGGTCTCCTGCTATTTTTGCACTCTCAATAAACACCGCCTCAGCCTTTTCAAATGAGGTTTTTATAAGATCCAGAAAAGCTTCCAGCTTTCCCGGCCCTCCGCCGCTATATCCTGATTTGTACTGCTTAGATAAAGTTTCTACTACATCATTGCAGGCACAATCAAAATCATTTTCTAATATAGAATAGTCCATAATAAAATGTTTTTTTTGTTAGTAGATTACTGCAATATACAATGTTTTTTTATTAAAAAATTTATAAGATTTTACTAACAAAAACAAAAAAACCCTTCAAGTTACCTTGAAGGGTCAAAAGAAGGGTGGAATACCGGGTTCGAACCGGCGACCTCTAGAACCACAATCTAGCGCTCTAACCAACTGAGCTAAAACCACCATTTATTTCGAGTGCAAATATATATACTTTGATACATTCCTGCAAACAAAATTTGCACTTTTTTACAACAAATCTCCTAAGCTGTTCACTGCCAAATACCTTTCGGTTGTAAAACCTTCGGCATATTCGCTGTTTATAAGCCTGCCAAGGTCGGCAGCACGGTAAAGTATGCTCTCTTTAAAGTTTTTTGTAGCTATTGGCGTTACAGGTTCGCTACTATCCGGGTCATAAAACTGCGATTTATATGCCATAAGCGACGCCACCTTTACATCTATAAAGCCGGTAACATCTACTACAAAATCGGGCGTAAGGTTTTTCCACTGTATGTAATGATACACAACCTCCGGCCTCCATGAGAGTTGTGGCTCGCCATCAAGCTCCGTTTCTATACGTCGCAGGCCCGAAAGGAAACAAGCATCACTAACCAGTTTACTGCCCTTGGCATGGTCTATATGACGGTCGTCTACAGCATTTGCAATTACAATTTGCGGGCGGTATTTACGTATCATTTTTATAACCTCTAACTGGTGCGCCTCATCGTTTACAAAAAACGCATCGCGAAAGTTAAGGTTCTCTCTTATATTAACACCCAGTACACGGGCAGCTTCGGCAGCTTCGGCATCACGAATTTCTGCAGTACCACGGGTACCCAGTTCGCCACGGGTAAGGTCTACAATTCCTACGGTTTTACCCAGCGAAATTTCTTTTGCCAGAGTAGCTCCACAGCTTAGTTCTATATCATCGGGGTGTGCCCCAAATGCAAGTATATCAAGTTTCATTTATTTTATGTTGCAAAGTTTTAAAGCTACAAAGTTACAAAGGGGTTAGCTATTTAAAAATACGAATTCCGAATTTTAAATTACCTCCCTGGGTCACTCTGGAGTTCTTCAATCTTTAATTTTTTCAATCTTTAAATCTCAAAGCACCTTTCTCATGGTAGCGCTTTTGTTTACGGTTTCAAAAAACTCCTTTTCGGGGTCGCTGTCTGCGGTAATACCACAACCAATAAATAATTGTGCACTATTTGACTTTAACTTCATGCTACGCAGGTTAACAAACAAATCAGTTTTAGGTTGCCCGGTAACGAAATCATGGTTTAGCTCTCCAAGGAAACCACTATAGTATTCGCGATTATATCCTTCATTTTCTAACAGAAATTGTTTTGCTCCAGCTTTAGGCAAGCCACATACTGCCGGCGTAGGGTGTAATTTATTAATTACTGCCCCTAGCGGCGTTCCTTGCTTTAATACTGCCGAAATATCGGTCTTAATGTGTACAATATTTCCTGCCCTAAAAGTATAAGGTGCGGTTTGCTGTATTGTTGTTGTAAACTCAGCCAACTGGTCTAAAATGTAATTTGTAACAAACTGCTGCTCCTGCTGCTCCTTATCTTGCCATATGGCTTTATTTTCAGGATCGAACAACTGTGTACCGGCAAGCGCTACAGTATGTACTGTGTTGTCTTCTGCCTTTAAAAGCTGCTCTGGCGTTGCGCCCATCCACATACCTGTTGCAGGACTGTAAAAGCAATAGCGAAACGCATTAGGATATGTGTAGAGTAAGCGGCTGTATATTGAAAACGGACTGGTAGTATGCGCTACATTTTCGGTTCGCGATGTTACCAGCTTATCAAACTTCCCGGTTTTTATAGCTGCTACGCTTTTAGACACCAGTGCCTCAAAAGATGCCTTAGCAGCAGCATCAATGGTTATTTCAGGAAGTTCAGAAACTATATTGTTATCTCCCGGGGCTTCTGTTACAATAACATCGGCTTTATCAAAGGGAATAAAAACAGTTGTCCCTTCTGCAAAGGGCGCAAAAACAAATCCCGCTCCTGTAAAATCGTTTGTATTATATGATGCTTTATCTACCTGAAAAACACCAGTAACAGTATTACTGCCAGGTTTAGCATATACCGCAAAAGGCAACTCTGCCAAAAAATGCCCAAGCATCTTGTCGTATAAATCTTTCATCTGGGTATTATTCTTCTGCAAGTATTTTCTTTTTTGGCAGCACCATATTGGTAATTTTACAAAGCGATATCAGCCTGCCCTGCTCATCGGTAATTTTTACTTCCCATAAATGCAGGCTCCTGCCCTGGTGCACTATACGGGCAGTACCTGTAACTATGCCATCGCGCTTACTACGCAGGTGGTTTGCAGCAATTTCTATACCACGCACCTCCTGTATTTCAGGGTTTACAAACAATAACGATGCCGCACTACCTACACTTTCGGCAAGGGCTACGCTTGCCCCACCATGCAACAATCCCATAGGTTGGTGCACACGCGGGTTTACCGGCATTGTGGCTTCAAGAAAGCCCTCTCCAGCATCGGTATACACAATTTCGAGGGTTTCCATCAGGGTATTTTTACTATAGTCGTTGCACATTTTTAGTGCTTTTTCTTTATCGAATGCCATTAGAAAGAAGTTTTTGTAAAAGTACAAAAAGTATAGAATGCCTATGACACGGATATAACAGATGATGGCAGATTTAGCATAATACAGACTAAAATACTTTTTGCTGCGTTTACATTCAGGAGTTTTACATTTGCTCTGAAAAAAATTAGCTATTTTTACCAAAAATTGTTTATTCGCTATGCGCCAACTTTTATACCTGCTGCTTATTGGTTTTTGTATCACCATATCATCATGCCGTGATGATTTTGAATTTGAAACCAGTAATGGCGGACTTCAGTTTAGTAAAGATACCGTATACCTTGACACGGTTTTTAGCAACATAGGGTCAAGCACTTACACCCTAAAAGTATATAACCGCAGTAATAAAGATATTAGCATACCCAGCATAAAACTTGGCCAGGGGCAAAACTCTAAATACCGCCTTATGGTAGATGGCATACCCGGCAAAGAGTTTAATAATGTAGAGCTACTGGCTAAAGACAGTATGTTTGTTTTTATAGAAACGACTATAGATTACAGCGAATACGCCAATAATTCGGCAACTTTTTTATATACCGATAATATACAGTTTAGCAGTACTACAGGCACACAACAGGTAGAACTGGTTACGCTTGTACAGGATGCTTACTTTTTGTATCCGCAGCGGGATGATGAGGGGCAGTATGAAAATGTACCGTATAACGATACCCTTAACGTTTATGGTTTTAACTTAAACCGTGCAGAGCATGACAACGAGCTGCACTGGAACAATACTAAACCCTATGTTGTATATGGCTATGCCACAGTACCACGAGGAGAAACCCTTACCGTAGACCCGGGTGCACGGGTGCATTTTCATGCAGACTCAGGACTAATGGTGCGCCCCGGAGCAAAACTTGTAGTTAATGGAGGGCAGTCTGCTACGGATGCCTTAGAAAATGAAGTTATTTTTGAAGGCGACAGGCTGGAGCCTGATTTTGCAGATATTCCGGGGCAATGGGGTGCTATACTCCTTATGTCATCTGAAGATAACACGATCAACCACCTAACACTAAAAAACGCCAACATTGGTATTTATGCAAGATCTGTAGATGATATTGCAGTTCCTAAACTAAGCATTACTAATTCGCAAATATATTATTGCTCAAACTTTGGGCTGCTTGCCTGCGGCGCAAATATTAAAGGAGAAAACCTGGTGGCTAATAACGCCGGACAGGCAGCCGTGGCGCTTATAAAGGGCGGCACTTATGATTTTAAGTATAGCACCTTTGCTAACTATTTTAATAGCTATGACCAGGTTCCGCTACTAATAAACAATTATCAGATTATAGGTAATACGCGCTATCCTGGCAATGTAAATGCTAATTTTGATAACTGTATTATGTATGGATCCGGAAATATAGGTATCTCGATGGAGCAGTTTGATTTTAGCCAGATTGGAAACTATCCTTTTCACATTCGCTACAATAACAGCCTGATTAAGTTTATTGATTATAGCAACCAGTTCAGAAGTAACAAACTGTATCCTGCATCTGGTAATGATGCCACATTGGTAGAATATACTGCCGGCTGTAAACTTGCCACGTCATCTACTCTTAATAAACCTGCTTTTAAAGACACACGTACTAACAAGCTACAACTTATAACTGCTGATAATGGTACAGGCCCGGAAGGTACTGCTGATGGAAGTGTGATTACCCTGTTTACTACTGATATAACCGGAACAACGCGTAACAGCAGTAATCCTGATATGGGCGCGTACGAAAGTGTACCTGAGGAAGATTAACGTTATCTTAGATTTTTATTACGGGCTTTTTTCATAATTTTAATGCTAACAAACTTAAAACAGGCAAATTATGAAAAATTCATTTTTACTTGCAGGGCTGCTTGCTGTGTGCTTTGCCTCCTGCAGAGAGGAAAAGAAAACAATAGTAACCACTACCGAGACCGATACTACGCTGGTAACAACATCTGAAGTTGATACTACTACGGCAGGCGAAACAATGGATTCTGCCGCTATAGATCGTGCATGGAAAGACTACATGACTCCGGGCGCGCAGCACAAAATGCTGGCTGATGAAACCGGATCGTGGAATGTAACACTCAAATTCTGGATGTCACCTGATGCCAAGCCCCAAACTGATAAGGCTACTGCCGAAGCAAAAATGATAATGGATGGCCGCTATCAGGAAGTAACTTACAAAGGCACCATGATGGGGACGCCCTGGGAAGGTAAAAACACTGTAGCATTTAATAACAAAACCGGTATGTTTACCTCAACATTTATTGATAATAGTGGTACAGGTATGATGGTGGCTACAGGTATTTATGATGAACCTGCTAAAGCTGTAAATTACAAAGGTGAAAGTGTAGATCCTATTACCGGAAAAACCATTAGATACAGGGAGGTTTATACCATTGTAGACGCTAAAACACGTAAGATGGAAATGTTTGATACCAAGGGCGGACAGCCGGAATATAAAAGCATGGAAATTGTAATGACCAGAAAATAGATAACGCTATAAAATTGGAGAACCGCACCCCCTTAAGGATGCGGTTCTTTTTTGGTTTGGAGATTGGTTAGGAAACAGCGCCAAAAGCGCTTCTCAAAAAAAAATTGACACACAACGTTGCAGTGCGCTGCATTTTAAATATTTTAGGAATAAAAATCCTGGTTCCAGTACTTAAGTAGCCAGGATGTTATTTCGCTACGGTTTTTTATATTAATGGGTAAATGATTATATAACAAAAACTCAGCACGTTTAAAGGTTATCATGCTTCCAAGATTATATACCCTAAAAAATGTATTTATAAAATACAACACCTCATACCCGTTTGTCCTGTCGAGCGTTGTTTTAGTAACAAGGGTAAGCTCTTTACGGCTGTCCCACTTATATTTATATATTAGGCAACTTCTGTCAAACACCTGCATATCATTTGTTGTCATTACTCCCATCTTTATTACTTTTTAAAGTTGGTATCAAGCCATATCATTACATCATAATGCGTGCGGGCCGTAAACGGCAAACGCGTTTTTAGCAGCGACTCTAATTTCTGGAAGGTAATTTGCGAAGCCCATCCTTTATACTCCATATACCGGTTTATAAAGTGAAGTACCTCATACCCTTCCCTCCAGTTAAAAATACGGTCTTTAGGAAACCCCTCTATTTCCCTGCTCATTATTTCGGGGGCTGCCCAGCGTGCCGAATGCCTTAGCATTGCTATAGAAAATCCTGCCATAGTAATAGTGTTTAGATGCAGTGTAAAATTCTAAAAATACCACTACATGGTTAAGCGCAATTTTACCTGAATTTTTAAAACAGGTATTTTTACGCCGGAAATTTTTACTTAATATTGGGCTTTCTAAATCTAATCGCCATGAAGAAAATTGCTGCTATACTATTTTTGCTATATTCCGTCTTTGCAACTGCTCAAAAAGAAGCCCAGAACTTTTGTGATGGCGAAAAAGACGGGAGCTATTTTCCGTTCATAACTAAAAAAAAGTTACTGTGGGCAGACACCTTTTACTTTGAAGAATATAAAGGAGAAACAGTGCTTAATGGCAAAAAATACAACACCTACCTTCAAACCTGGAACAATGGCGATACAACTACATTATACCTGCGCGAGCAAGATGGTAAAATATTACAGTACGAAAAGTGTTGTGAAAGCGAGACAATACGCTACGATGATTTTTTTGAACCGGGACACTCCTGGAAGAGTCAGGATAAAAAAATTACTTACAAGCTACTTTCTTATGACAGCAAGCTCGATACACCATATTGTAAGTACGAGCACCTGATGGCAGTACAGGCTGAATATGACAAAGTAACTTTTGTATACTACTATCAAAAAGGTTACGGCTACATAGGCGCTACACTAAAGGGCAAGATAATGTCTTGCGCCACACCAGAGTGGTAAACGTTTACAAGAAACTTTATTGGGTATATTTTTATAATATCCTAACAGCCAAATTACTTTAAAAAAAGTACCGAAAAGCCTGCTCCAAAAAAATATCGCTTACCTTTATAAGAAAATTAGTTGTATGGATAACGTGAGGCGCGATTTTCAGGAAGATATAGAGGACATAAACCGTATTCCGGGAATTGAAAACCTGCTAAGAATTGTATGCCATACCACCGGTATGGGATTTTCGGCCGTAGCCCGCGTTACAGAAGAACACTGGATAACGTGCTGTGTTCATGATGCTATAAGTTTTGGCCTAAAACCCGGCGATGAACTGGAAATACAAACTACTATTTGTAACGAGATACGCGCTGCCCGCGAAGCCGTTGTAATTGACAATGTAAGTGAGGATCCTGTATACTGCGAGCATCATACACCAAAAATTTACGGTTTTCAAAGCTATATTTCTGTACCCATTTTTCGTAAGGATGGGAGTATGTTTGGAACCCTATGCGCAATAGACCCTAACGTACATAAAGTAAGCAGCCCTGAAATAACCGAATTGTTCAGGCTTTTTACCGACCTGATTTCATTTCACCTGAATGTTGCTGAAAACGTGCGCGACAGCGAGAAAAAAATACTGGAAGAAGTGGCGCTCAATGCAGCCCTGGATAACCTTGTAACGCAGCGTACAGCACAACTGGCAGAAAAAAATGTACTCCTGGAAAAGATGAATAAAGAGCTTCAGGCATTTAACTATATTTCCAGCCATGATTTACAGGAGCCACTAAGAAAGATACAAACTTTTGCATCAGCACTTAAGGCACAGGAAATAAACCTGAGCCCAAAAGGCAAAGATTATTTTGAAAGGATGCAAAATGCAGCACAGCGTATGCAAAAACTTATTAACGACCTCCTGCTCTACTCCCGTGCCAGCCTTGCCGACCGCAAATATGAAAAAACAGAACTGGCAACGATCTTAGAAGAAACAGAGATAGAACTGGCTGATGAAATAATTAACCGTAACACTACACTTGTAATAGAAAACACCTGTAATGCGCAGGTAATACCGTTCCAGATAAAACAACTGTTTATTAACCTGGTTAGTAATTCTATAAAGTTTTGCCCCGAAAGCCGTAACCCTGTCATAAAAATTTCGTGTATTATAGCGTCTGGTCTCGAAGTTATACAGGACATACCCCAGGATACCAACTATTGCCATATTAGCGTAGAAGATAACGGTATTGGTTTTGAGCAAAAATTTGGCGACCGTATATTCGAGGTATTTCAAAGGCTACACAATCGTGCTCAATATACAGGCACCGGCATAGGCCTGGCCATAGTAAAAAAGATAGCAGACAACCACAATGGATATGTGTTTGCTACAGGAACTCCGGATAAGGGTGCACGTTTTGATATTTACATCCCGCAGGAGGACTAGGTTTAATCTACAGCCTCATCAACCCAGGGGCGCTGACGGCCGCCAAAGTTCTTAGCCTCGATGTATATCTTTTTTATTGCAGGATATTTTTCTTTTATTTTTCTTTCAAGGGTGTCTATTTCAGAAAATAACTGGTTTACCGTCATGGCTTTGTCAAATTCCACATCAAGTGCCAGCAATATTTCTTCGGGTGCCAGGTGCATGGTAAGCGGATAGTAAAGTGTTTTTACATTAGCTTCGGCGTTTACAAGGTCATATACGCCTTTAACCACACCATAGTCTGCACTCTCTCCTACCAGCAATCCGCGGCTTTCTTTAACCATATTTATTGCTACAAAAACAAGCACCACGCCTATAAGTATAGAAGCTACAGCATCATACATTGGGTTACTAAAATAGTGCCCTAAAAACACGCCTATTAATGCTATGGTAAGCCCTGCAATGGCAGCACTTTCTTCATAAATTACAGCAAAAAGCCCAGGATCTTTACTCATGCTCAACTCCTGGAAAAAGCCAAGCTTGCCCCTGCTCTTGTTAAACTGGCGTATGGCATAAACCAGCGACGCACCCTCAAACACCATAGAAGATAACAGTACCACATAGTTCCAGAACGGGTCTTTCATTACCTGTGGATGCTGAATATGGCTTATACCTTCGTATATAGACATACCGCCGCCTAATGAAAATACCAGTATTGCCACTATAAGCGACCAGAAATAAATCTCTTTTCCGTGCCCGAAAGGGTGTCCCCTGTCCGGAGGGCGCTGGCTGCGGCGCATACCCAGCAATAAGAGCAATGAGTTGCCGGTATCTACCGTGCTGTGTATCCCCTCGCTAAGCATGGCAGAGCTACCCGTAATACCCGCCGCTACAAACTTTACTGCCGCTATCGCAAGGTTTGCAGCAAGGGCACCATATATTGCTATTTTAGAATTGCCTGTCATATGTAATAAAAATCCCCAATAACAAACGGGTTACCGGGGATGGTGAATTTATAATTTAGTAAAAGTGAAATCCTTAGTTTGTGTAGCGTTCGTTAGACTCTTCAAAGTCTTCATCATCGCTCGATATGGACTGGTTTTGGTCTTCGTCAAGGTCAATGTTATCTTCCAGCATATAATCATCCTGGTTAAAGGCATCGCTATTTTTGCTATTGCCGCCCTCTTCGCTCCACTCATCGTCATCATTAGAATCGTATTCTGAAAAATCAGAATTCTCTGTAGGGTTTGTATCTTCTGTATAACTTACTCCGGGTTGCTCCAGTGCGAGGTATTTGTCAGTATCGTCTTCAGGATGCTCTGCCTTATCTATATCTGCAGATACATCTTTTTCATTTTTAAAACTTATTGGCTTTGCTGCACTACTGTCGTTACCCAGTGCATCACCCAATAGTTCATCTTCGGTATTAAATTTTGGTGTCTTATCCATAGCTTCTCCGTTTTATTTAGAACATTAAAATCGAACTGATCTCGTTCAATTTTAAAAGTTTCAGGTTTGTTTTCAAAAGATTTTTAAGTTGCAGGCTGCACGATACTTCTTCGGCCTGTTTAATTTCTTTTTCAAATTCGGCAGCAGCCATTTCAAAAGAAATAGCCCTGGCATCTGCTCCCATATTATTTGTAGTAGTTATCCGTTCCATGGCTTAGCAATTTTAAGATTAAAAAATGTCTTATTTACATTATCTAAGTTACTCACATATTTTGTAATTAAAATACAAAAGTCTATTAAATAAAAGCTAAATGCCGTCGAAATACAATTAACTGACGATTAACTGAAACTAAGAATGCGCAAACTCATATACAATATATCTTTACAATTGTACTACTAAAATGTTATGAAAAAGCTATGCCATATTACATGAGCATTTTAATGCAAAGTGTTATAACATCTAAATGCTTCTAAAACTCAAACACTTTGCCATCATCGGCAATTTCGGTATTTTCAAAAATTGTCCTGGCTTCATCTTTAAATAATTCGATTGACTCATAGCGTGTAGAATAATGACCCAGTATCAGCGTGCCTGCATTAGCCTTTTGCGCAATGAGCGCGGCCTGTTTTGCCGTGCTGTGCATGGTAACCTCACAATATTGTACTTCGCTTTCTAAAAAGGTACTTTCGTGGTACAGCACATTTACATCTTTAATTATGGGTATTATGCTTTCAAGATATTGCGTATCACTACAAAAAGCATAGCTCTTAGGCGCAGGCGGGTCAAAAGTAAGGTCGGCATTAGGTACTACCCTGCCATCATCAAGCGTAATGTCTTTGCCTGCTTTGATATTATTATAATAACAGGTATCAATTTTATAATCTTCTACTACGCCAATGTTTAGTTTGCGTTCGGCTGGCTTTTCTTCGAAAAGATAACCGTTAGTATATACTCTGTGTTTTAAGGGTATTGTACTTACCTTAACCTTGTCATCCTCAAAAATAACTTCAGATTCTTTACTCTCCAATTCGTGGAAATAAAGGTTATAGCTCGTCCAGGAATTAGACAGCTTTAATTGCATAAGGATAAGCTCCTTAATACCTTTTGGCCCATAAATATGCAGGTCGGTTTTACGCCCTAGCAAGGCAAAAGTAGACACCAGCCCTATAAGCCCATACACATGGTCGCCATGCAGGTGCGATATAAATACCTGGTTTATTTTACTAAACTTAATTTTGTGCTTACGCAGCTGTACCTGGGTACCCTCGCCACAGTCAATTAAAAACATACGGTTTTTAATTTCAAGCACTTGCGATGTAGGGTTGGTTAGCGTTCGTGGTGTGGCTGCATAACAGCCAAGTATGGTTACAGTCATTATTTTGTATTTAGGGCTTAAAGCACAGGCTGGCGTTAGCTTTAAGCAGCCCCCAAATTACAAAATATGCCGTAAAAAACAGATAATAAAATATTAAAAGCCCAGGTCGCGCTCTATTTCTTCCATTTCAATAACATCATGTGCCTCCTGTACGGTAGGTACAATAATCAGTTCCTCCGGTGCTTCGTCGATATCAAAACCCTTAACCACAAGTACAAAAGAGTGTTTTGCCTTTCTGTGTTTGTCTGATAATGCCAGAAAACCCAAAACGCCATTAAGCGAAAGCCCTTCCTGCCCACTAAGGTCAAGAATAATATTCTTATCCTTGAAACTATTATATTCTGCTGAGAACTTTTCTAAAAAAACCACGGCATCTGCCTGGGTATCTTTTATGGTAACGGTATGTCCTTTTTCTTGTAATTTCATCTTTTAAAGCTTCTTAACTACCCAGTAGCTAAGAGGCTTAGCTGCTAAGTAGCTCTTGTTACTGTTTAATTTTACTTGCCAATAAATAGATAACCGCCATCCTTACGGCTACTCCGTTCTCTACCTGGTCTAATATTACAGATTGTTGCGAATCTGCCACATCGCTGGTTATTTCTACCCCACGGTTTATTGGGCCGGGGTGCATAATAACAACTTCTTTATTTAACGAATCAAGAAATGCTTTGTCAACACCATACTGCTGTGCATATTCTCGCGTAGACGGAAAGTAGTTTACATCAAGCCTTTCGTTTTGTACACGCAGCATATTAGCTACATCTGCCCATTCTAAAGCCTTGCGCAGGTTAGGTTCTACCGTTACACCCAACGATTCAATATAGCGTGGTATAAGCGTTTTAGGGCCGCAAACCTTAACTTCGGCACCCTGCATTTGCAGGGCAAATATGTTACTAAGTGCTACGCGGCTGTGCAGCACATCGCCTACTATTACTATTTTTTTACCTTCTACGCCACCAAGCCTTTCGCGAATGGTAAACGAATCGAGCAATGCCTGCGTAGGGTGCTCATGGGCACCATCACCGGCATTTACAATGCTTGCATTTACGTTATTGGCTAAAAAGTGTGCAGCACCCGGTTTTTCATGGCGCATTACCACCATATCTACCTTCATGCTCAGTATGTTATTTACGGTATCTATAAGTGTTTCGCCTTTTTTAACAGACGATTGCGCTGCGCTAAAGCTTATAACATCGGCACTCAGCCTTTTTTGCGCGAGCTCAAAAGACAGGCGCGTGCGGGTACTGTTTTCAAAAAAAATGTTTGCAATGGTAATATCCCGCAGTGAAGGCACTTTTTTAATGGGGCGGTTTATTACCTCTTTAAACTGGTCTGCCGTTTCAAAAATAAGGTCGATATCATTTTTAGTGATATACTTTATGCCTAATAAATGATTAACGCTTAGTTCTTTCATTTCAGGGTGTATGTTGTGTTGTTGCGTGTTCTATAAAATGTAAACGGAATCTTCTCCCTCGTTTTCCTGCCATGATACCCTTACCTTTTCATCGTTAATGGCATCTACCTGTCGGCCACGATAATCTGGCTGTATAGGCAGGTGGCGGCTAAAGCGGCGGTCTATAAGCACCATAAGCTCTATCTCGCTGGGGCGGCCGAATGATTGTATGGCAGTAAGCGCGGCCCTGATGCTGCGGCCGGTATACAGCACATCATCAACAAAAACCACTTTTTTGTTTTCTACAATAAAATCTATTTCTGTTTTATTAGCCTCCAGCGGCTTATCGCCACGGCGAAAATCGTCCCGAAAAAACGTAATGTCAAGATTACCCAGTTTTACCTCGGGTACATCGTATTCTTTTTCAAGTATCTCTTTAATGCGGCGTGCCACAAAACCGCCCCTTGGCTGTATGCCAATAAGTACGGTATTCGAAAAATCGAGGTGTTTTTCAATCAGCTGACAGGCCAAACGGTGCAGGATGATATTGACTTCGCGCGATGTAAGCAATATTTTATGGCTCATAATGCGGTATTGTGTTTGGAGTGTAAAGTTAAGGGATATTATTTAAGCACAAAATATTATCAATAGCTCTTTTATTAAATGCGCAATAATTATACTTTTACACCTGAAAACCAACACCTTTAATGAAAAAATTACTTACAACCATTATACTTTTGTGCGGGCTGTTCTTAAATGCACAGGAAATATGCGACAACGGCATAGATGACGATGGCGACGGACTAGTTGATGTTAACGACCCGGATTGTCCCTGCCAGTCAGGTACATCAATATCATCCCTGATACCGAATGGTTCTTTTGAAAATTATTCGCAATGTCCTGACAGCTATTCTCAACTGAATTATTGTAACGGATGGGTACAGGCTACTGCACCAACCACAGACTATTTTAATACCTGCGGGTTTTTAGTAAACAGCATTAACGATGCAGCGCTGCTTCCTTTTCCTGACGGCCAGGGTTGTACAGGTGCTATTTTTCAGACTGGTTATAGAGAATACCTGGGCAGTTGCCTGCCACAACCCTTAGTAAGCGGCACCGATTATCATCTTTCATTTTATGTAGCCTCGACCAGTAATGATAACTATGGTGATATCTGTGGCAATAATGTTATTAAGCACGGCCCGGTAGAACTTACACTTTATGGAAGGAATACCTGCCCGCAATTTCCTCTTGATGTCTGGCAAAATCCTAACATGCATGATGCAGCCTGGAAGGTATTAGGTAAAGTATATTATGACCCTAAAAGTAAATGGCAAAACGTAACTATTAGTTTTAAACCTGAAGAAAATGTAAATGCGATTATACTGGGTGCTCCGGAATTTTTGGACGAATCTTACCAGGATGTATGTGTTCCTTATTTCTTCTTTGATAAGCTTGTACTGAATGAGGCGTTCCTGTTTGGCGCCCATATTACACAAACAGGAAATTATTGCGACAACACTATGCAGTTACACGCAGTATTAGATGCACAGGTTATAGGTAATGTGCAGTACCAATGGTATAAAGATGGCATAGCACTGCTTAACGAAACCAACGCTTTTTTAAACATTGCGGCAGTTACCGGAAATTATGCCTCTTACAAGGTTAAAGTAAACATTGACACTAATTGCTACATAAGCACGCCCTATATGGTTTCTCAAACTATATTACCACCTGTGGCGCAGCGTATAAACCCTGATTGTATTAACGATGGTACAATTACAATTACAAGTCCTGCTGCTTACTACAGCTTTGATGACGGGCTTACATGGGTAACAAATCCTGTAAAAACAGGCCTGAGGCCGGGATTTCATCTTTTAAGGATAAAAACAACTGCCGGATGTATATCTGATGCTACTGGCATATACTTATCACGGCCGGTATTATCGGCACAGCCTAATTATATTTATAACCAGATAAGCTGTACTTCTCCCGGAAGTATTGTTATTACAACACCCGGCAGCCAGTATAGTTTTGATGATGGTGTAACATGGCAAAGCTCTAATACCCTAACCGCCCCGGTTCCTTTTGGCGTATATATGTTATGCGTTAAAGATAGCTCAGGATGCAGGAACGAAGCTATTCAGGTATATGCGTGGACAAATGCCAATCCTGCCGCAGAGCCACAGTTTAGTGTTGCGCAGCCCATTTCATGCACGACACCAAACGGAATTATTACTATTACTACACCCGCTGACGAATATAGTTTTGATAGTGGCACTACATGGAGTACCTCTAATACATCTGCCCCTTTGCCGCAGGGTATTTACAATTTATCTGTAAGAGGTACAGACAGGTGTATGTCATCAATATCTGTAGCTACAATAAATCCTCCGCCTAATGCTCCGGCTGCGCCCACAGCTGTAGTTACAGACCCTACCTGCAGCCTGGCTACTGGTGGCATAACAATTACAAGTACTGCTGCATCTTACAGTTTTGACAACGGTATAACCTGGACGCCTGTAAACAGTAAGTTTAATTTACCTCCGGGAGATTATTCTATAAAAGTAAAAAGCGCGCAGGACTGTATTTCTGCGGCTACACTTGTAACCATCAGCAGTCTTACCGGTACGCCGCCGCCGCCGTCATTTTCGGTAGTACAGCCCAATTGTTTTTCTCCTACAGGAATAATAACCATTACCACAACGGCACCACAATACAGTTTTGACAATGGCCTTACATGGGTAACTACAAATACATCTCCCCCCCTGGCCGTGGGTAGCTACAATATACTTATTAAAAATGCGGCAGGTTGCCCATCTTCATCCGTAGCAGTAAGCATAACTCCGGATATTGTTGCACCACCTGTAGTACAAGACATTACTTATTGCAAAGATGTTACGGCATCAGCATTAACCGCCAACGGAAGCAACCTGCTATGGTATGACCAGCCTACGGGTGGCGTGGGAATGTTAACTGCCCCAACGCCACAAACAACAATACCCGGCATTTATAAATTTTATGTAACATCTACTACTAATTGCGAAAGCGCCCGGGCGGTAATTAATGTTACTGTTATTGATGTACTGCTTCCGCCCGTGGTTGATGATATAAGCTATTGCCAGGATAGCGCCACCCTGCCTTTAACCGCAATAGGGACTAATTTATTATGGTACACTAATGCCACTGGCGGCATGCCAAATACTACTGCTCCAACACCCTCATCTGCAATTTCTGGCACTTACATTTACTTTGTAAGTCAGTCTGCCTATGGTTGCGAAAGCAACAGGACACCGCTTGTTGTAACTATAATTGCAACTCCCGATATACCTGTAACAGAACAATATATTAGCCATAAACACAACACTACAGTATTGCCGCTAACAGCAGAGGGTACATCTTTAAAATGGTATGACAAAGATTTAAACCTTTTGCCAAACGCTCCCACCCCATCTACTAAAAAAATTGGCATTACTTACTATTATGTAAATCAAACTGTAGATGGTTGCGAAAGCGAACTGGTAAAAATAACGGTCGAAATAGTACACAATTATATTAAAATAACTTATCCACGATATTTTACTCCCAATGGCGACTCCCACAATGAGAAATGGAATATTAACCATCCTGAAAACGGTGTAAAAGCAACCGTTTTTATATTTGACCGTTATGGTAAAATCATCACACAGCTGTTTGCCCCCGGAAACGGATGGGATGGAACTCTAAATGGCAACCCGCTACCTGCAACAGATTATTGGTTTAAAGTAATTTATAGCGAATATGGAGAAGAAAAAACAATGTCATCGCATTTTAGCCTGATAAGATAAGCCACCAAAAAAAGTTTTAATTGTTCCTAAATGTTTCCAGTTTCGGGTTATAATCTTGTACTATAATTTTAAAACAAAGAAACTATGAAAGCAATATCCGGAACATTAAAAACATTAGCTGTAGCTGTATTATCTTTTAGCTGTTTTGCCTGCAATGCGCAAAAAAGAAACATTACAGTTAAAGAACTACCTGCAACGGCACAAAGTTTTATTAAAACAAATTTCCCTAATCAGGCTACGTCCTATATCATAGAAGATAAAGACCTTAAGGGTACAGAATATGAAGTGCGATTT
Source organism: Flavobacterium psychrotrophum (assembly GCF_003403075.1). NCBI lineage: Bacteria > Pseudomonadati > Bacteroidota > Flavobacteriia > Flavobacteriales > Flavobacteriaceae > Flavobacterium > Flavobacterium psychrotrophum. Next base: position 2,474,216 of record NZ_CP031557.1, read on the forward strand.
ACAGGTGGTGCCGAAGTAGAATTTGATGGGCAGGGCAACTGGAAGGAGATAGATGCTAATCATAGCCTTATGCCTGCCGGAGTACTGCCTAAAAATATTGCTGCTTATATAGTCCAGAATTATAAAGGCCAGCAAGTTGAGAAAATTGAGAAAAAACACCGGGGCTATAAAGTAGAATTTGTAAACGACCTGGAACTGGAGTTTGACGGCAACGGCAATTTTTTAAGGATAGACGACTAAGTTTATCATGCTTTTAAACATAAAGTCCCGCTAAGAAATGCTTAGCGGGACTTTATGTTTTTCTATATCCTGAAAGAGATTAGTAGCATAAACTGATACCAAATACTTATTACTTCTTTCGCCTGTTGCGGCGATACTCCCAGGGGGCAGTAGGATTTTTATCTGCCCATAGGCCAAGGTGCTGTTCGCGGGCACGGTTTTCGAATACACCTATCTGCTCATTGTTACTGTACTGCTTATAATGCCAGGCAAAACCTGCTTTTACAAGCTCTTCGTTTACATTAGTGCCATCCTGTGTGGTAATGGTACCCACTACCCTGCCATAACGGTCGCGACCGGTGCTGGTTACGGTAACTATTTTACCAAAGCAAAGGTCAGACGCATACTGTTTGGATTATTACCAAAAGCCTGAGATTTTTCAGGGCAGTCTATCTCCGCAAGCCTTACCCTTTCGGGTACGCTGTCACACAGTACTTCAAAAGTATCGCCATCTTTAATACCTGTTACTTTTCCGGTAAAGGTGGTAAGATTGCGCAATGGCGCCTTTTTCCTGCTTTTTTTAGAATGCCTTTGTTCATGCCCAGGTGCTTCGGGCTTTGCAGGCTCTGGAGTATCAAAACGATTATAATTGTATATCGCTATAAAAGCAATTAGAAACAGTGCCGTTACAATACCAAACTTAGGCTTATTCTTTCTGCGTGCCATAATTAAATATTACGCAGCTTTTCGGTTTGCTGGTACACTTCGGCAAGTATGGCTTCATCCTGCTCTGTAAATTCAACATTGCGTCGGCTCATAACAATGCGTGCTGTTTCAAATGCTTTTTTAACATCGTAGGTAGCCATTCCGGCTGCACCACCCCAAGAAAAGCTGGGTACAAAATTTCGGGGAAAGCCACTGCCAAAAATATTGGCGCAAACCCCTACAACTGTACCGGTATTAAACATGGTGTTAATGCCGCTCTTACTATGGTCGCCCATAATAAGGCCACAAAACTGAAGTCCGGTTTTTACAAAACTGCCCTTTTCATAGTTCCACAGCTTTACCTCTTCATAATTATTTTTAAGGTTAGAATTGTTAGTATCAGCACCAAGGTTGCACCATTCTCCAAGTACAGAGTTCCCTAAGAACCCATCATGCCCCTTGTTGCTGTAGCCAAATAATACCGAGTTGCTTACCTCGCCACCTATGCGGCATTCAGGGCCTACAGTAGTTGCACCATATACTTTAGTCGCCAGCTTTACCACCGCACCTTCGCACAATGCAAAGGGCCCGCGAATAACCGAAGCTTCCATGATCTCAGTATTTTTGCCTATGTATATAGGTCCTGTCGAAGCATTAAGGGTTACATACTCCAGCCTGGCACCTTCTTCAATAAAAATATTGTGCGGTGCTATAGTATTTACGCTTGCAGGTATGGGCTGCGATGTACGCCCTTCGGTAAGGAGCTCAAAGTCTTCGCGAATGGCTGCGTCATTCTTTTGAAAAATGTCCCAAACATACTCTATCTTAAGCACCTCTTCTTCATATTCTATAATGTCATACGCATCAAAGTCTACCTCTTCCTGCGTATCATTAGTATAAAAGGCTATAACTTCATCTCCGTTAAAAATAGCCTGGTTTTCCTCTAACGCCATAACCATTTCGGCAAGTACCTCATTAGGCAGGTAAGCACTGTTTATAAGCACGTTTTGCTCCATTTCTACCATTGGATATTTATCCATAAGGTATTCTTCGGTAACGGTTGTTGTAGTATAACCTAAATATTTTTCCCATTTCTCACGAATGGTAAGTATCCCCACGCGAATATCTGCCACAGGGCGTGTAAAGGTAAGTGGTAGCAAGGCGTTGCGCACAGGGCCGTCAAAGAGGATATAGTTCATTTTAGTCAGAAAATTGCAAAGTTAGAAAGTTCAAAGTTAGCAAAAAGGGACTTAGCTTCTAAGCTGCTTAGCCACTAAGTTTAAAAAAAGCCTAACAACCAAGGCATTCAGCAGCTAAGCTGCTTCCAAAAAAAAAGCCTCCCGTTTCCGGAAGGCTTCTGTATGTTTGTGGAGACTAAATTACTCTTCAGTAGTTTTAGTTTCTTTAGCAAATTTAGAGTATTTGTTTTTGAACTTGTCGATACGTCCTGCAGTATCAATAAGTTTAGATTTACCTGTATAGAAAGGGTGAGAAGTACGAGAGATCTCCATTTTCACTACCGGGTATTCAACACCTTCGTGAGTAATTGTTTCTTTAGTGTCTGCTGTAGATTTAGTGATAAAAACTTCGTCGTTAGACATGTCTTTAAAAGCAACTAATCTGTAATTTTCCGGGTGAATACCTTTTTTCATTTTGAGTAAATTTTTATTTTTTGCTGCAACTTGATCCGAAGCTTCCATTATAAGCGGAAGGTGTAAACGCATTGCAACTTTTGTTTATACTGTTTTTAAATCAGGCTGCAAAATTACAATTATTTTATTAATATCAAAATAAACATTATATATTTTTGCATGTGTAACACCGTACACATTTTTGCGACATATACAGCCATATATTGTATATTTGTCAATTAAAACAATCAATGACCATGAATGAAAATACTCCTGCAGTAAACACTGTATCTCCTGTAAAAGCAGCCCTTAACTATGGCGTTATATTTGGTGCTTTGCTTATTATTGAGTTTGTAACCATGTACCTGTTAGATATAAACCCACAGGAACAGGGCACTATAGCTGTTGTAAACGCATTAGTAAACTATATAGTATTACCGTTTACATTTATAATTCTTGCATGTAACACTTACAAAAAACTTAATGGCGGTTTTATTTCATACGGGCAGGCATTAAAAATAGGAGTTATTGTTACTGTTATTGCGTCTATTGTTTTAGGCATATTTAATATTATATTTAATCTTATATTACCGGAGATACAGGTAGAAATGATACAAAAGGCAAAAGAGAACATGGTAAAACAAAACCCTAACATGACCTCTGAACAATTAGAGGCAGGGCTACAGGTAGCTGAAGTTTTCATGAAGCCTTATGTTTTATTACCACTTTCTATTTTAATGTATGCATTTATAGGACTTATAAATTCGCTTATAATTGGCGCTATTGTTAAAAAAGAAAACCCGGGCGGATTTTAATCAATGAATTTATCTATAATTATCCCTCTTCTTAACGAAGAAGAATCGCTTCCTGAACTACACCGCTGGATTGTTAGCATAATGGTACAAAACCATTACAGCTATGAAATATTGTTTATAGACGACGGCAGTACAGACAATTCATGGAGCATTATACAAAAACTTGGTATAGCTGACCCTAATGTAAAAGGGATTCGTTTTATGCGGAATTATGGTAAAAGCCAGGCGCTGCACGCCGGTTTTGCCCGTGCACAGGGCGATGTTATTATTACCATGGATGCAGACCTGCAGGACAGCCCGGACGAAATACCCGGTTTGTTTAACATGGTTACGGCTGGTGGTTTTGATCTGGTTAGCGGCTGGAAAAAGAAACGCTACGATAACGTAGTGATGAAAAACCTGCCCAGCAAACTTTTTAACTGGGCGGCCAGAAAAACATCGGGCGTAGTGCTGCACGACTTTAACTGCGGGCTAAAGGCCTATAAAAATGTTGTAGTAAAAAACGTAGAAGTATCTGGCGAAATGCACCGCTATATACCTGTACTGGCTAAAAATGCCGGTTTTGGTAAAATTGGAGAAAAGATAGTAATACACCAGGCACGCAGGTATGGCAATTCTAAATTTGGCATGAACCGTTTTGTAAATGGCTTCTTAGACCTTATAACAATATGGTTTTTGTCGCGCTTTGGTAAACGCCCCATGCACTTTTTTGGTGCCATGGGTGTTGTAATGTTTTTAATAGGGTTGTTTTCGGCAACATATATTGGTTTTTTAAAGCTTTATAAGTTATACAACCATGAAAGAACTATACTGGTTACAGATAATCCGTGGTTCTTTATAGCATTGGCAACAATGATAATCGGCACACAACTTTTCCTTGCAGGCTTTTTAGGCGAAATAATTCTTCGTACAAAAAACAACGAAGACCGCTATAAAATCAGCGAAACTTTATAATTTTATTACCCGATCAATACGTTATAAAAAACTCACAATCATGGAAATTGAAAAAGCATTACTGGATAAGGCAAACGTTTGGTTAACTCCTGCCTTTGACAGCGAAACACAGGAAGCCGTCAAACAACTGATAGCTTCATCTCCTAACGAGCTGGAAGACAGCTTTTACCGCAACCTCGAATTTGGTACAGGCGGTATGCGCGGCATTATGGGCCCGGGCACTAACCGTATCAATAAATATACTCTGGGCAAAGCAACACAGGGGCTTTCAGATTACCTGAAAACATCGTTTCCGGGCAAGGATCTAAAAGTCGCCATTGCTTACGATTGCCGTAACAATAGCGACACACTGGCTAAAGTTGTAGCCGATGTATTTTCTGCAAATGGCATTAAGGTTTTTCTTTTTGAAGAACTACGTCCTACGCCAGAGCTTTCTTTTGCGGTAAAGCACCTTGACTGCCAGGCAGGTATTGTACTTACAGCATCGCACAACCCTCCTGAATACAACGGTTATAAAGTGTATTGGGAAGATGGCGGGCAATTAGTTCCACCTCAGGATAAAGCTGTTATTGATGTTATTGAAGCCTTAGAATACAGCGCCATTAAATTTGATGCTAACGAAAGCCTTATCGAATACATAGGCGAAGCTATTGATAAAGAATTTATAAAGTCATCTTTAATAAATGCGTCATTCAACACGCCGCAGGAAGCTAAAGATGCCCTTAAAATAGTTTACACACCACTTCATGGCACATCGGTTAAACTAATACCGGATCTTCTTGAAGATGCAGGGTATACTAATGTACACATCGTAACGGAGCAGGCAGTACCAAACGGAAACTTCCCTACGGTAAAATCGCCAAACCCGGAAGAGCCTGAAGCGCTTAGTATGGCTGTTGCACTTGCCGATGAGATTAATGCTGACATTGTTGTAGGTACAGACCCTGATGCTGACCGCCTTGGTGTAGCTGTTCGCAACGGTAATGGTATCATGACGCTACTTAACGGTAACCAGACCATGATACTAATGACCGAGTTTTTGCTTAGCGAGTGGCAGAAAAAAGGTAAGCTTGACGGCAAACAGTTCATTGGATCTACCATAGTTTCTACACCAATGATGCACGAACTTGCTTCGGCTTATGGTATAGAGTGTAAAGTGGGCCTTACAGGCTTTAAATGGATCGCTAAGATGATCGTTGATTTCCCTGAACAGGAATTCATTGGCGGTGGCGAAGAAAGTTTTGGCTATATGGTAGGCGATGCTGTACGCGATAAGGATGCGGTTACTTCTACGCTGCTGCTTAGCGAAATTGCTGCACAGGCTAAGGCTAATGCAAGCTCGTTATACCAGGAACTGCTTAAGCTGTATGTAAAATATGGTTTCTATAAAGAATACCTGATATCGCTTACTAAAAAAGGGCGTGACGGTGCTGCTGAAATTAAGCAGATGATGACAAACTGGCGCGAAAACCCGCTTAAAGAAATTAACGGACAGCGTGTAATTATGCTTGAAGACTATCAGGCATCTGTTGCAAAAAACCTGTTGAGCGGCGAAGAAGAACAATTAGACTTCCCTAAGAGCGATGTACTTATTTACTATCTTGAAGATGGTACTAAAATATGCGCCCGCCCCAGCGGTACAGAACCTAAGATCAAATTCTATTTCAGCGTGAATGATAAGCTGGATGATGTTGCAAACTTTAAGCGTGTTGAAGAAGCGCTTGACCAAAAAATCAAGAATATTGTAGAGGAACTTGACCTCAAATAATTAAATGAGTGATTATAAAAAAATAGCGCGCTTAGCACTGCCTTATAAAAAGTATATTATTTTAAATATATTTTTTAACGTGCTAAGCGCGTTTTTCAGCACCATATCGCTGATAGCTGTTATACCGGTACTAAAAGTAATTTTTGAAGACAACAAGGTTATACTTGAAAAACCTGTTTTTACAGGATGGGATTCTTTTACAAAATATCCTGAGCAATACCTTAACTATATACTTACCACGCAAATAAATGAGCATGGTACTTTTAATGTACTTATGTTCATTATAGGTATTATCATTACTATATTCCTGCTAAAAAATCTTACCAGTTATCTTGCGGTATACTTTATTACCTACCTGCGCAACGGCCTTATTAAAGATATCAGGGAAGCCATGTATGCTAAGATAGTAAGGCTGCCTGCTTCATACTATTCGGCTACAACAAAAGGCGATGTTATAGCAAGGCTTACCACAGATGTTAACGAGATAAGTAACTCTTTGCAAAACATCCTAGAAATGGTTGTTAAAGAGCCTTTAACAATTATTTTTACGTTAGGTACCATGCTGGTACTTAGTCCTAAGTTAACGCTGTTTGTATTTATATTTATTCCTCTTGCCGGATTTTTAGTTTCGCGCGTGGGCAAAAGCCTTAAAAAGAAATCGATGCTGCTGCAAAAGGAACAAGGCGAAGTACTGTCTGTATTGGAAGAAACCATAAGCGGGTTGAAGATCATTAAATCTTTTACGGCCGAAAATATTTTTAGTAAAAAATTCAACACCACCAGCGACAGGCTTTTTGAGCACAGTAATACCGTAGCAAACCGCCAGAATCTTGCATCGCCAATGAGCGAGTTTTTGGGTATTGTTATTATATCTGTACTGCTTATATATGGAGGTTATCTGGTATTTCAGGATAAAAGTATGGAAGCCGGATTCTTTTTAGGCTATATATTAATGGCATACAACATTCTTACCCCTGCTAAAGATATTTCTAAGGCCAGTTACGGTCTTAAACGCGGTACAGCATCTGCAGAGCGTATCGTTCAGATACTGGAAGCTGAAGTTTCTATAGATGATCATCTTAAAGCGGTAGAAAAAGAATCGTTTGATAGCGGTATAAGCATTGAGAACATAACCTTTGGGTATGACGAAAGCAAAAACGTACTGACCGATTTTTCACTCCACGTGCCAAAAGGCCAGACTGTAGCCCTTGTAGGCCAGTCAGGCTCAGGTAAAAGTACAGTAGCTAACCTGCTTACACGTTTTTATGATGTAAATAACGGTGCCATTAAAATTGATGGTGTAGACATAAAAGACATGAAACTGAATAACCTGCGCGGTATGACCGGTCTGGTAACTCAGGATAGTATACTCTTTAATGATACTGTAAAGAACAATATGCTTATAGGCCGCCCTACAGCAAGCGATGAAGAAATTATTGAAGCGCTTAAGGTAGCCAATGCCTATGAGTTTGTAGAAGGCCTGGAACACGGGATAGATACTAACATAGGCGATGGTGGCGGTAAACTATCCGGTGGGCAAAAACAACGCCTGAGCATTGCACGAGCGGTACTTAAAAACCCGCCGATAATGATACTCGACGAGGCTACCTCTGCACTGGACACCGAAAGCGAGCGCCTGGTACAGGAAGCACTGGACAACATGATGCAAAACCGCACATCTGTAGTGATAGCCCACAGGCTAAGTACCATACAAAAAGCCGATAAGATCGTAGTTATGAAACATGGCCGCATTGTAGAACAGGGCACTCATGACCAGCTTATTGCACTTCAGGGTACATACAACAGACTTGTAATGATGCAGTCTTTTGAATAGATTATCAGGATTTTATAATATTGGAATTTTGGGTAGTTCGAGTAGTTGATGCTCCGGAATCTTTGTCATTCTGAGCGCAGCGCAGCGAAGTCGAAGAATCTCAATGTAACTAATACCAAAAGAAAATAACAATTGATTAATAGCCGCAGGTTTTGCGGCTATTTTTTTTAGGCGTAACTTTAAACTTTCAATACATTTAATTACATGCCTAAAAAAGCCATAATCTACGATCTTGACAATACTATTTTCCCTGTAAGTGCCATTGGCGATAAGCTTTTTGGACCGCTGTTCGACCTTATACAAAGTTCAGGACAATATAATGAGAATATGGACACCATTCGCTACGCCATTATGCGCACACCTTTCAGGCTTGTAGCGGCACGCAATAACTTTAGCGATGACCTTACCCAAAAGGGCATTGAACTTCAGGAAACGCTCGCTTACAGCGAACCTATAGATACGTTTGAAGATTACCCCGAAGTAAAGAACATTTCCGCAGAGCGCTTTCTGGTTACTACCGGCTTTGATAAAATGCAGCGCAGCAAAATAGAACATTTAGGCATTACTGGCGACTTTAAAGAAATTCATGTCGTTAACCCTACCCTTACCAATAAAAAGGAAGTTTTTAAAAGTATACTGGAACGCAACGGATACACACCCGATGAAGTTTTAGTTGTGGGCGACGATCCCGAAAGCGAAATTGCAGCCGCAAAGGCCCTGGGCATAGCTACCGTACTGTATGACAAGTATGATAATTTTAGTGTTGATGATGCAGATTACAAAATAAACCATTTTGCCAGCCTTAAGGATATTTACCTAAATTCGTAATATGTACATCAGTAACAACGATATTAAGCTACCCGCGCCCGACACTATAGTCTGGAAATACCTGGATCTTTCTAAGTTTCTGGATATGCTGCTGTGTAAACAAATGTTTATGTCTCGGTCTGATAAGTTTGAAGACCAGTATGAAGGTACATTTAGCGAACCAACTTTTGAGGAGCTTAAAAAAATATCGGCTAATAATCCTGAGTTTTTAGACAATTACAAGAGCCATCGCAAAAATGTAGTAATAAGCAGCTGGCACATTAATGAATATGAGAGCTATGCCATGTGGCAGATCTTTACAAAGAATAATGAAGGCCTGGCCATACAAAGCACCATAAAACGCCTACAGGACGCTATGGGGCCTGAAAATCGTTATGACCAACATATTGGCGAGGTAGAATATATCGACTATAAAAAAGAATACATCCCGTTTGATAATAACTTTTTCCCGTTTCTGTTCAAGCGAAAAAGTTTTCAGTATGAACGTGAGGTTCGTGTAATTTCTGACCTTACTCAGAACAATATATCCATACACGAAGGGCTTAAGGTTAATGTAGACATCAATAAACTTATTGAGAAAATATACATTCACCCAAAATCAGAGAACTGGTACAAAAACCTTGTCATACAACTAATGCAGCAACTTGGTTTTGATTTTGAAATTGAAAAATCTGACCTTGAAAGCGATATACTTATTTAAGCCTTAAAGTTTTTAAAGTCATAAAGTCGAAAGCACCTAGCATTAATGCTTTATATCCTGTACTTCTTGTGGGTCGTGCTTGTGCCTGAACATTATGGCAAACGCAATGGCTATAACAAGCGCATAAGCTGCAAAAGACAACCATATGTTATGCCAGTCTTTCATCATTACAGGGCTGCTAAAAGCGCCATTTGTTATACTTATACCCTTACTTTCTATAAATCCGAGCATATGGGCATTATCCGGTGTGGTCTCTAAGAATGAAGATAAGCCACTGGCATCTGTAAAAGATTTAGTAAAATACTTATCAATAACCCATCCCGCCGTAAAACTACCAATGATGGCTCCAAAACCATTGGTCATCATCATAAAGATACCCTGTGCAGATGAGCGTATTTTAGGGCTTGTGGTAGTTTCTATAAACAGTGAGCCTGAGATATTAAAGAAGTCGAACGCCATACCGTAAACAATACATGAAAGTATAATCATCCAAAGGCCGGTTACAGGATCGCCAAAGGCAAACAGGCCAAAACGAAGTACCCAGGCCAGCATACTAATAAGCATAACCTGCTTGATACCAAAACGCTTAAGGAAGAAAGGAATGGCAAGGATAAATAATGTTTCAGAGAATTGTGAGATAGACATTATGATAGTAGAATATTCTACCACAAAAGAATCGGCGTATTTAGGAAAATCTTTAAACTCACTTAAAAACACGTCGCCATAAGCATTAGTAAGTTGTAACGCACCGCCAAGAAACATAGCGAATATAAAGAAAAGCGCTGTTTTATAAGTGGCAAAAAGCTTGAAAGCCTCAAGGCCTAATGTTTCTACTAATGTAGCATTTCGGGTAGCATTTTGCGGTTTACATGGTGGCAGCGTAAAGGCATAAAGGCCAAGGCCTATAGCGGCTATACCAGCAATGTAAAACTGATATTCGGTAGCTTTGCTTCCCGTAAGGTTAGTTATCCACATGGCTGCTATAAAGCCAAGCGTACCCCAAACCCTGATGGGTGGAAAATCTTTTACTACATCTCCCCCATTGTTCTTTAAAACAGTATATGATATTGAGTTACTTAATGCTATAGTAGGCATATAACAGCACATAGCTGCCAGCATAACCCATATAAAATCTGACGGTGTAGTAACCTGCGGAATGTAAAACAAAATACCTGCATAAAGTATATGCAATGCGCCATATAGTTTTTCGGCATTTATCCATTTATCTGCAATAATACCTGTAAGTGTAGGCATAAATACAGAGGCTAACCCCATAGTACTAAAAACAAGTCCAAACTGGGTACCCTCCCACTGTTTAGTACCAAACCAGTAATTTGCAATTGTGATAAGCCATGCTCCCCAAACAAAAAACTGAAGGAAACTCATTAAAACAAGGCGGTTCTTAATACCCATATAGTGCTGTATGTATTAACATTTAATTAACGGAGGTAAAACTATCAATATTTTTCGGTTTTAAAAATATTGCAGCCGTTAAATGTTACATCGTTAGCGTAAAAAACAGGATTTATTGCAGATTTATCATCACACCAAAAAGGCTGGTGCTTGCCGCAAGGGTATAGCGAGAATAAGAATAATCAAAACGAAGCTTATTAAAGCGTACTGAGAACCCGGCTGAGATACCCGAAAAGCTTCGCTTATCTGTAATACTAAGCTCTGCACTACGGCGAAAGTTATACCCCGCCCTTATGTTAAACGATTTTCCCGGAAACAATTCAGCCCCAAGTATTACGTGGCGCAGGGCATTATTAAAAAAAGAAACTTTTTCTTTTGTAACATTACCCTCAAGGTCTTCTGTGGCGCGGTTAGGGTTACTAAACGCAATATTCCATTGTTGCAGGTTTTCGAGCGTTACATGCCAGCGGATTGGCACGTTCTCTACTTCCTGGCTTATACCGGCAATAACCTCTAACGGAAGAGGCTCATTAGTACCGGCATAGGTTGTTAGCTGTGTACCTATGTTGCGCACAGCAAGCCCTATATTAATATCATTATCCTCGTCAATGTAAATACCGCCTATATCAACTGCAGCGCCTATTGAGTTATAGCTTTCCAGTGTAGAAGAAATTAGTTTTGCATTAGCACCAATGTGGATATCAGTATATGGGATGTTGTAGGCATACCCAAAAGAAAGTGCTATTTCGCTGCCGCTGAATGTACCGGTTTTGGTTCCCATTTCATCATAACCTTCAAAGTCGCCATAATTTACATAGTTTACACCCATATGAAAGGTTTGCACATGCCTGTCATATGTATATGCATAGGCAGCTGTACCATAAGTAACCTCGCCAAAATAACTGCCGTAGTTGGCAGATAGCTGGTTGCTCATTTCCGGGTTTATGGTAGCAGGATTATAAATAGCCTGGTTTACATCATAGTCATAGAGGGTAACAAGCTTGCCCCCCAGTGCTGCCTGTCGTGGCGATGTAACAAGGTTTAAGAACTGGTAGGTATACTTACCACCTATCTGGCCGAAAGATGCCGTGGCGGCAAGCAAAAAAATTAAAAGGTACCTGTTTTTAAACATTCGAGTAATGGCGATTTTGCATACTATAACGCAGTTGCGAAGATATTATTTTTTAAATAAAAAAACGGCTAAGAATTTTAGCCGTTTTAAATTTTATGTAATACGCTTTTTAAGTCTAAACTACCAAACCTTATAAGATAGAAATAATTTAAACCCAATAGGTAAGCCCTTAGAGCGTTTTAGCATTTTTAGCATCCTGATCAGTAATGGCATACTTAAGTACATCTCTCATATAACGCACATAATGAAAAGTAACACCTTCAAGGTATTCTGCTTTTATCTCATCAATGTCGCGTTTGTTTTCTTCGCAAAGGATGATTTCTTTAATACCGGCCCTCTTGGCAGCCAGTATTTTTTCTTTAATCCCGCCAACAGGAAGCACACGTCCGCGAAGCGTAATCTCGCCTGTCATGGCAAGGTTTTTCTTTACCCTTTTTTGGGTGAAAGAAGACACAAGAGATGTAAGCATTGCAACACCCGCACTTGGCCCATCTTTAGGCGTAGCACCTTCAGGCACGTGAATGTGTACATTATATTTTTCGATAACCTCTGGTTTTATACCCAGCTCTTCGGCGTTCGATTTTATATACTCCAGCGCCAGCGTGGCAGATTCTTTCATCACCGTACCCAAGTTACCTGTCATGGTCATGTTACCTTTGCCTTTGCTCAGTATCGACTCTATAAAAAGGATGTCTCCACCTACACTTGTCCAGGCAAGGCCGGTAACAACGCCGGCAACATCGTTATTTTCATAACGGTCGCGTTCCATTTTTGGTGCGCCAAGTATTTTTATTACATCCTCATCTGTAAGCTTAACGCTGTACTCCTCCTCCATTGCTATACACTTCGCAACATTGCGTACTACTTTGGCAATTTGTTTTTCAAGACCGCGTACACCACTTTCGCGCGTGTAGCCCGTAACTATCTTTTCAATTTGCTTTTTGCCTATTACAATATCTTTAGATGTAAGCCCATGTTCCTTAACCTGTTTTGGCACAAGGTGCTTTTTAGCTATTTCTACCTTTTCTTCAATGGTATAGCCCGTCATGTTTATTACTTCCATACGGTCGCGCAGTGCAGGCTGTATGGTAGCCATATTGTTTGATGTGGCTATAAACATAACCTTACTAAGGTCAAAGCCCATTTCAAGGAAGTTATCATAAAACTCCTTGTTTTGCTCAGGGTCTAAAACCTCAAGAAGTGCAGACGATGGGTCGCCCTGGTTACCTGTGGCCAGTTTATCAATTTCATCAAGTACAAAAACAGGGTTGCTTGTACCCGCCTTTTTAAGGCTCTGGATAATGCGGCCCGGCATAGCACCAATGTATGTTTTACGGTGTCCGCGAATTTCAGCTTCATCACGGAGTCCGCCCAGTGATATACGGATGTATTCCCTGCCCAGCGCTTCTGCAACCGACTTACCTATACTTGTTTTACCTACACCCGGAGGCCCATAAAGACACAGGATAGGCGATTTCATATCATTGCGCAGTTTAAGTACGGCAAGATATTCTATAATACGCTTCTTAACATCGTCAAGGCCATAATGGTCGCGGTGCAACACTTTATCGGCACGTTTAAGGTCAAAATTATCTTTACTGAATTCGTTCCATGGCAGGTCGAGCATCAGTTCAATGTAATTACGCTGAATGGCATACTCAGCAGCCTGTGGATTCATACGCTGCATTTTTGACAGCTCTTTGTCAAATTGCTTAGCCGTTTTCTCGTCCCATTTCTTGGCTTTGGCCTTTACGCGCATTTCTTCCACTTCCTGGTCGTGACTAACACCGCCAAGTTCTTCCTGAATGGTTTTCATTTGCTGGTGCAAGAAGTACTCGCGTTGCTGCTGGTCGAGGTCAAAGCGCACTTTGCTTTGTATATCATTCTTAAGCTCCAGTTTTTGCAGCTCAAGGTTCATATAACGCAAGGTTTCCAGCGCACGGTCTTTAAGGTCGCTTATGGCTAACAGGTCCTGCTTTTCTTTTACAGAAAGGTTCATGTTACTGGAAACAAAATTTACCAGGAATGAGTCGCTTTCAATATTTTTTATGGCAAAAGTAGCCTCAGTAGGAATGTTTGGACTCTCTTTTATAATTTGTATGGCAAGCTCCTTTATAGAATCTATGATGGTAGTAAATTCAGGATCTTTAAACTGCGGGCGCACCTCTTCAAACTCACGTGTTGATGCACGCAGATAAGGCTGATCTGTAATTACCTCACTAATCTCAAAGCGCTTTTTACCCTGAATAATTACCGTAGTATTACCGTCGGGCATTTTAAGCACACGCAGTATTTTTGCAACCGTACCTACCGTATTTATATCATCAGCACCCGGCTCTTCTACTGTTTCATCTTTTTGCGACACAACACCAATGATCTTGCTGTCGCCATTGGCATCATTAATCAGTTTTATAGATTTATCGCGCCCCGCCGTAATAGGAATTACAACACCCGGAAATAATACCATGTTACGCAGCGGAAGTATAGGAAGTGTTTCTGGCAGGGGCTCATTATTCATTTCCTCCTCATCCTCAGGAGTCATTAATGGAATAAGCTCTGCATCAGTATCAATCTCCTGAAGTGACAAACTGTCAATATTTAAAATTCTTTGTTTAGACATATCGTGTTATAGGTCATTTTGTCATTATTAAAGATACAGATATAAAACAACAAAGCTAATCAATATACTGTTAATCTATTAATTAGCCCAATGTATCTGTACTGGCCCTTATGGCTTCCCCGTTATAAAACAAGTACTATGCCAATAAAAAAATCCGCCTGAGCGGATTTTAAATCTATTTTGATGTCGTAGTTAGTTATACTCTACATCAAATGAACCGGCTGTTACTGTATGCGTTGCAACACCTGCATCATTTGTTACGGTGTAGCTAAATGTACCTGCAATCCTGGTACTGGTCTTACTTGTAATAATAAGTGTACCATTGCTCACTGCTGTCTCAACATCAGAGCTATCTGTAAACCATGCCTTAGCTGTTGCAGTAGGTGTAGCGCTAAAAGGATATGTACCTACACCAAGGTTGTTCATAAACAATCTTATTTCATGATTATCACCAAAAGCCTGAAGCGTAAGCTGATTATCATTTACCAGTCCAACTACCACGTCAGTCCCTTCATAGGTATATGCAGTACCGTCTACCGTAGCCCTAAACACATCATCTGTTGGTGTAGTACCTGCTTCAGTGTAAGGAATGTTCTCAAATTTACCATCAGTAAATGCTTTATTAGCAACACCATCGCGGTAGCCTGTAAAGCTAAATGTACCAGAGATAGTATGATTAGTTGTATTGATCTGGCTAATGGTTACCGTACCGGATACATCTTCTTCTGTTAGAGAAATATTAGAATATACATTATCTTCATCGCCATCAGGAGAATATGCCATTAGTGCACGTGCATCATAAGTACCTGTTGTAACAGCGTCAAGCACTATTGATACATACTCGCCGCCTGTGCCCCTAAAGCCCGTTATGCTCGTAAGGCCATTACCCACTGTAGCAACATAAGTACTGGCGTTATACTGGGCACCATCTATCTTAACTGCAAATGAAGCTGTTCCTGTAACGCCGTCTCCTGTATAAGGCAACGCCGTAAATATACCGTTTGTAAATTCTAAATTCGGGATGTTTGCCGAAGGAT
This sequence comes from Flavobacterium psychrotrophum, assembly GCF_003403075.1. Classification (NCBI taxonomy): domain Bacteria; kingdom Pseudomonadati; phylum Bacteroidota; class Flavobacteriia; order Flavobacteriales; family Flavobacteriaceae; genus Flavobacterium; species Flavobacterium psychrotrophum. Next base: position 2,489,872 of record NZ_CP031557.1, read on the forward strand.
TATACCAGTAGCCTGTAAAGTTAAAAGTACCTGTTACTTTATGTGTCGTAGTATTTATAGACGCAATATTAACGGTTCCTGAAACATTTGAAGTACTTGTATTTGTGTACATTCCCGGTATTGTAGCACTTGGCGTATACGTCATTACAGATGCCGTATGAGCCCCCCTTGTAGCAGGTACTGTAATGGTAAAGACACCACCTGTATCGCGGGTGGCGGTTATAGTAAGCACTCCATTAGTTACTACAGCTGTTGTAGATGTAGCCCTGTAGGTAGCATTGCTAAAATCTACCTGAAAAGACGCCGGAGTATTGTCATCCGGATTTTGGCCGACAAGCAAAGGGTCTACCGGCTCAGTATCACATGATGTGAACCCGATAGCCATAAAAAGCACCATAATAGAAGAAAGTAACTTTAATCTTTTCATAACATTGGATTTAAAGTGCCAAATATAAATTTTTAATTTATAAGAATGTAAACTTTGTTGCATATTATTTAATAAAAAAGCCTTGTATCAAACAAGGCTCTTTATGAAATATGGTAAGTATTATTAATATGTCACATCAAAATGTCCATCGCTAATTTCATGGGTCTCTGTCGTCATATATCCCCCGGTAAAATTAAAGGTGCCTTTAATTTTTCTATTAACAGTATCATGTTCACTAATTATTAATGTACCACCAGATGCTCCAAACATTCCACTTGGAGTTTCATTAGCCATATACATAGCAACGTAGGTATTAAGTGCGCTAAGAGTGTAGGTTCCCTGAGTAATTGTTGACGGAAAAAACAGTGCAATAGACTCTACAGCCCCTCTGCGTGCACCAAGGTTAATATTGCCTCCGAATGAGGTGGCAGATATAGTAGTACCAACAAAATTCTGTCCATCTAATTTCGCAGTAAATATATTATTAGTTACCGGAGCTTCACCCTCAGCGAAAGACACATTGCTAAACTCCCCGCTTGTAAAAGTTATAGTTTCAATTTCATCAGTAGTAGGATTATCCATATCAAAAACAGAGCGTACACCTGTGAATCCGAAAGTACCTGAAACTGTTTTATTTACAATATCAATTGCGGTTATGTTAACAATTGCTGTATCAGTATATTCAGGATATTCTGAATACTGCCCCCATCCTCCAGCATCAGCTATATAAGAACTCTGAGCATTACCGGGAACATAAGCCATAGCAAGTAGCCCCGCAGGAGAATTTGGGTCGGGTTGCTGTGCCGCAAACTCGAATGTACCCACACGAGGATAAGGTACCGTAATCATAAAAGATGTACCATCTGGTTTAATTCCCATCACAGAAAGATATTCAGATGCATAAACCGCACGGGTTGTTGCTGCAGTCCAGGTTGCACCGTTAAAATTCACTTTAAATAGCGGATTACCTACAGGTTCTGTAGGTGTATTTCCTGTATAAGCAATATTTGTAAAAACGCCATTTGTAAAGTCAATGGCAGGCATATTTGCCCCTGCAACACCCCAGTAGCCCTTAAAGTTAAAAGTACCCGTAAGTTTATGCGTTGTTGTATTTATAGATGCTATACTTACCGTACCATTTACAACTGTACTGCTACTGTTTGAATAAAAATCTGTTGCACCGGCAGTTGGGTAGTATTTAATAACTGCATTAGTATAATTACCTCTTGTAACACCCGGTACAGTAATTACAAAGTATCCTGCATTAGTTTTAGAACCCAAAATCTGTATTGTGCCATCCTGAATGATAGCTCCTGTAGTGGTCGCATTATAAGTAGAACCTCCAAAATCTACATGGAAAGCAGAAGTTGCTTCAGGTTGCTGCCCTACCAGTAAAGGATCTGCCGGCTCAGTATCGCAGGAAACAAGCCCTAATGATGTACAAATAAGAATAAGGAAAGAAAGTAATTGTAGTCTTTTCATTGTATTGGTTTAAAGCGCCAAATATAGATTAATTAATCTACATTAATGCAAACAAAACAACCGATTATGAAAGAGAAATAACACTTTTTAAGACTTAATTATCAATGAATTAAAGTTTTTAAGTTGTTTAATTTAATTTTTTATATGTTTTGGCGCACTACTCTTGTCGATTATGTGAGTGTGTATGATAAATTTAATTGCATTGAATAGTCAAAAAATAAATACAATCGTATTTAATTAGGTAACTCATCGAAATGGCGCACACAGAGGACACATCAAATTTTCAGTTATCATTAAACCAGTAAGTTAAGAAGATGTGGCTGGTTATTGAGATAATCTACATAAAAGCCGCGCTCTTTCATATTAGCTAACAGTACTTCATACTCTGAGGCATTTTTAAGCTCAATGCCTACTACAGCGGTACCTTTTTCTTTACTATTCTTTTTGGTGTATTCAAAATGGGTAATGTCATCGGTAGGGCCAAGAACATTCATTACAAACTCTCGCAGGGCGCCCGGCCGTTGTGGGAATTTTACAAGGAAGTAATGCTTGAGACCTGCATATAACAGTGCACCCTCTTTAATTTCTTCCATACGGGTAATGTCATTGTTACTGCCGGATATAATGCATACCACATTCTTGCCTTTTATCTCGTCGGTAAACTGGTCAAGCGCCGCTACAGATAATGCTCCTGCGGGTTCGGCTACAATAGCATCTTTATTATACATACTCAGTATTACCTGGCAAATACGGCCTTCATCTACCGTGCGCATATCATGCAGGGTTTGACGACAGATGTCAAAAGTAAATTCGCCTACCCTTTGCACGGCTGCACCGTCTACAAATTTATTGATACGGTCCAGGTGTACTGTTTCGCCTTTGTCAAGTGCTTTCTGCATACTGGGCGCTCCCGTAGGCTCTACCCCTATTATTTTAGTATTAGGCGAAAGCTGTTTAAAAACACTGCTTAGCCCTGCTGCGAGTCCACCTCCTCCTATAGGCACAAATATATAATCTATGGGTTGCGGCAGCTGTTCCAGCAATTCTAGGGCTATGGTAGCCTGACCTTCAATAATTTTAGGATCGTCAAACGGGTGTATGAATACTGCGCCTCGCGATTCACAAAAATCGGTCGCGGCATATTTTGCCTCATCAAAGGTATCTCCGGCCAAAACCACATCTACATAGTCTCCGCCAAACATTTTTACCTGCTCCAGCTTTTGTCCCGGTGTGGGAGTAGGCATAAAAATAGTGCCGTGCACCTGCATTTTATTACAAGCAAACGCCACACCCTGTGCATGGTTACCCGCGCTGGCACATACTACACCTTTAGCAAGGTCGGCAGCACTAAGCGTAGCCATTTTGTTATAGGCACCGCGCAACTTATACGAGCGTACCGGCTGCAAATCTTCACGCTTAAAATAAATGTGCGCATCATAAATTTCGCTGACAGTACGGTTTAGCGTAAGTGGTGTGCGGTTAACAATGCCATTTAGCCTCTCAGCAGCTTCCTGAACATCTGGTATTGTGGGGAAATATGTTGTCTTGGTATTCATTATATATGATTATACCTACGCTCTGTCATTGCGAGCAGAGGTACGGAGCGCGGCAATCTCATTCAAGTTAATTGATGAGATTGCTTCGTCGTTCCTCCTCGCAATGACAGCCAGATAGGTACGTTATTATTATATGCTAAGAATAGCTTTTGCTTTCGCCGGGTGCCTAGTTATTCTCCGGCCTCAGGCTACGCACGGTTTTACCGGCTTGCCACATTTCGCTTTCGCGAAGTTCAGCCAGCTCGGCATCCAGTTTTACGCGGTAGTCCGGCTTGCTGTTACTGCTGATAGAGAATCCGGCTTCTTTTCCTGTAGCTACGCTATCGTACAACTCTTCAAATACAGGCTTGGTAGCATCTTTAAAACGCTTCCACCAGTCTAATGCGCCACGTTGCGCGGTAGTAGAACAGTTAGCATACATCCAGTCCATACCGTTTTCAGATACTAAAGGCATAAGCGATTGTGTAAGTTCTTCTACCGTTTCGTTAAATGCTTCAGACGGTGAGTGCCCTTTAGATCGAAGCACCTCATACTGTGCTGCAAAAATTCCCTGTATTGCACCCATAAGTGTGCCGCGCTCTCCGGTAAGGTCAGAATATACTTCTTTACGGAAATCGGTTTCAAAAAGATATCCAGAACCAATAGCAATGCCCAGTGCCACTACCCTATCCCAGGCTTTACCTGTAGCATCCTGAAAAATGGCGAAGCTGCTGTTAAGCCCGCGGTTTTGCAAAAACATACGGCGTAGTGATGTACCAGAACCTTTAGGAGCCACAAGGAACACGTCTACATTTTCTGGCGGAACAATGCCTGTTTGCTCATTAAAGGTTATGCCAAAGCCATGCGAGAAATAAAGCGCCTTACCCGCAGTAAGATTTTCTTTAACCAGTGGCCAGTACTCTATTTGTGCAGCATCGCTAAGCAGGTAACATATGATAGTACCTTTTTGCAGTGCTTCTTCAATTTCAAAAAGTGTTTCGCCCTCCACAAAGCCATCTGCAACAGCTTTATCCCATGAAGGCGAATTTTTGCGCTGGCCCACAATTACGTTAATGCCGTTATCTTTTTGGTTAAGCGCTTGGCCGGGACCCTGAACGCCGTAGCCTATTACAGCTACTACCTCATCTTTTAATACTTCCTGTGCTTTTTGTAACGGGAACTCATCGCGGGTAACCACGTTTTCTTCTACCCCGCCAAAATTTAATTTTGCCATTTTTTGTCTGTTTATTTTTTAATTAAGTTTCTTATTTTTTAAGTTTCTGAGCTACTAAGCAGCTAAGGCTTCGAGCCAGCTTCACTCAAATTTCATGGACATCCCAAATTGTCATTCTGACGACAGGAGGAATCTCTTAATTTTAAAACCATTTCAATAACGAGATTGCTTCGTCGTACCTCTCCACAATGACAGAACGTACTGACAGTACGTTTGAGTGAAGCTACTCCTTTCTTGAGAGGGGTTGAAGTCGTGTTGCGCTTACTTTATGACTTTACAACTTTCGACTTTACAAACCCCAGCTTACATTGTAAACACGCCATCGCGTTGGTCAAGGAACTCGTTTTCTATAGCGGGTTCGCTTGGTTTGGCGGCTTCAAATTCCATTACAGCTTTGTGTATGCCTTCGCTGGCCTTTATAACCGCTATACGCGCACTACGTACAAACTCTATCAATCCCCAGGGCTGCAATGCGGCTACAAGTGCATCTATCTCTTCGCGATGCCCTGTGGTTTCAAACACGGTATAGTCATGACGTATAACTACTGTATTGGCACCATACTGGCGCAGCAGGCGCTCTACCTTTACTTGTTCGGCTATTACTTTAGTAGGTACTTTATACATGGCCATTTCCTGCCATACAATTTCTTCATCAGTATTAAAAAATACCTTTAGCACTTCTACCTGTTTTTCTATTTGTTTTACAGCTTTTTCCACTACATCCCTACTTTCATTGATAAGAATGGTAAAACGGCTGATGCCTTCAACCTCGGCAGGGCAAACATTCATTGTTTCAATGTTTATCTTCCTGCGCGAAAACACTATAGCAATGCGGCCCATAAGCCCCACATGGTTTTCGGTATATGCTGTTATGGTAAATTCCTGTTTCATTTTTTTTAAAGTTTCTTAGCGGCTGAGCTGCTTAGTTTCTGAGGTTAGCTTTACCCATGCTTTTTTTCTATACCTGACAGGTTTTAAAAACCTGTCAGGTATAGTTCACGGCAAGAGTGGCAACAACAAACAATGAACTATAAACAATTTAACTACGGGCTTTGCCTGCTATATTTCCTCCCTGCTCAATACAATATCACTCACACTCCTGCCTTGTGGCACCATAGGGAACACGTTATTTTCTTTACCTACCATTACTTCCAGCAGGTAGCTGCCATCGTGTTCCAGCATGGTTTTAAGCGCATCGGTAAGTTTGTCGCGTTCGCTTACACTTTTACCCGGTATGCCATAACCTTTTGCTACCTGAACAAAATCAGGACTCTGTATATCTACAAACGAATAGCGCTTTTCATGGAACAGCTGTTGCCACTGGCGCACCATACCTAAGAAACAGTTGTTTAATATCAGTATTTTTACATTGGGCTTAAACTGCATGATTGTTCCCAGTTCCTGTATTGTCATCTGGAAACCACCATCACCAATTACCGCCACGGTAGTACGGCTTGGGTCGCCATATGCCGCGCCAATGGCAGCCGGAAGTGCAAAACCCATAGTTCCAAGGCCACCACTCGTAACATTGCTCTTGCTTTTATTATATTCCGCATAACGGCAGGCAACCATCTGGTGCTGGCCTACATCGGTTACTATGATAGCCTCGCCTTTTGTAAGTTCGTTAAGAATCCGAATTACCTCACCCATAGTCAGTGTATCGGTTTCAGGGTACACCTCATCATGAATGACTTTTTCTACCTCCTGTTTTTTACAGTCAATGAATTTTCGGTGCCACCCCGCATGCTTACGTTCCTCTATAGCAGCCGTAAGCATTGGAAGCGTTTCTTTACAATCACCCCATACCGGTACATCTGCCTTTACATTTTTATCTATTTCAGACGGGTCGATATCCAGATGGATGATCTTCGCCTGTTTGGCATACATATCTAACCTGCCGGTAACGCGGTCGTCAAAACGCATCCCTATTGCAATAAGTACGTCACATTCGTTCGTAAGCTTATTAGGTCCATAATTACCGTGCATACCCACCATACCCACACCCAGCGGATGATCTGTAGGAATGGCACTCATCCCCATAATGGTCCACGCTGCGGGTATACCCGATTTTTCAATAAACACCTTAAATTCTTCTTCGGCTTTGCCAAGAATTACGCCCTGCCCAAAAACGATGAACGGACGCTCAGCCGCATTGATAAGTTTTGCGGCTTCTGCAATATATTCAGGTCGCACTACAGGTTTAGGCCTGTAGCTGCGAATGAAATTGCATTTTACATACTCTGTAAACGCTATCTTTTGCAGTTGTGCATTTTTTGTAATATCAATAAGCACAGGACCCGGCCTGCCCGATCCCGCTATGTAGAATGCCTTGGCAATAACGGCAGGCAACTCTTCTGCATCGGTAACCTGGTAATTCCATTTGGTAACCGGTGTGGTAATGTTTATTACGTCCGTCTCCTGAAAGGCATCAGTCCCCAGCAGATGTGCGAATACCTGACCTGTAATACATACAAGCGGCGTACTATCTATCATGGCATCGGCTAGACCGGTAACTAAGTTAGTTGCACCGGGACCGCTCGTAGCAAACACGATACCCGTTTTACCGGATGCCCGTGCAAAGCCCTGTGCTGCATGTATACCGCCCTGCTCATGGCGTACCAGTATGTGCTGTAGCTTATCGGCATAGTCATAAAGTGCATCATAAATAGGCATGATGGCACCACCAGGGTAACCAAATATAGTGGTTACGCCCTCCTTAAGGAATGCTTCAAGTAAAACCTGCCCACCGCTATGGGTTTTAGGAGCTTCAACTTCAACAGGAACTTCTTTTAATGTGGTATCTGCTTTTTCAATTGTCTTTTGCATACAACTTAATTTTATTTGTCCTACGACGTTGCCGTAGGCTTATAGATTTGACCCTTACAGGGTCTTTGGCATTGATATTTAGAATCTAAACCCCCCCACCCTGCGGGCAGCTTCACTATACTTTATATGTCTGTGCGACACGCACTAGAATTCATCTGTTACACAGCCCTCGGCAGCCGAAGACACCGTACGGGCATATTTATACAGCAATCCGCTTTTTACCTTTAGCTCAGGCTGTTGCCAGGCAGCCCTGCGCTGTGCCAGTTCTTCATCGCTAAGCAATACATTAATGGTATTGTTTACCGCATCCAACTCTATAATGTCATCATCCTGAACCAAACCTATAGTACCACCGTCATATGACTCGGGAGTAATATGCCCCACTACAAAACCATGGGTGCCGCCACTAAAGCGGCCATCGGTAATGAGGGCTACGCTCTTGCCAAGTCCTGCGCCAATAAGGGCACTGGTAGGTTTAAGCATTTCCGGCATTCCGGGTGCACCTTTAGGCCCCTCATTCTTTATCACGATCACATCGCCGTGCTGTACTTTTCCACTCGAAATACCTTCTATAAGATGTTTTTCGCCGTCAAAAACACGGGCAGGGCCTGTAAACTTCTCCCCTTCTTTGCCTGTAATTTTAGCCACGCTGCCGCCTGTTGCCAGATTTCCGTAAAGGATACGCAGGTGTCCATCGGGCTTGATAGGATTAGAAAGGGGACGGATTATTTTTTGGGTTTCAAAATCAAGAGAAGGAACGTCTGCCAGGTTCTCGGCTAACGTTTTTCCGGTTACGGTAAGGCAATCGCCGTGCAGCAGGCCTTCCTGTAACAGATATTTCATAACGGCAGGAATACCGCCGTTGTTGTGCAAATCCTGCATTAAATACTTGCCACTCGGCTTAAAATCAGCCAAAACGGGCGTAGTATCGCTCATGCGCTGAAAATCATCCTGTGTTACCGATACGCCTACGCTTTTAGCCATGGCTACAAAGTGCAGTACAGCATTTGTACTACCGCCCAGTATTACGATAATGCGCATGGCATTTTCAAACGCCTTACGCGTCATGATATCTGTAGCCTTAATATCTTTTTCAAGTAACAGCCTTATATATTTGCCGGCATCCAGGCATTCCTGTTGTTTCTCTGGGCTTAGTGCCGGATTTGAAGATGAATAAGGCAAACTCATACCCAGAGCCTCTATTGCAGATGCCATAGTATTTGCGGTATACATACCACCACAGGCTCCTGCTCCCGGGCACGCATTGCGTATCACACCCTGAAAATCAGTTTCGCTCATGGTACCGGCTATTTTACCACCCAGTGCCTCAAATGCCGAAACAATATTGAGGTCTTCGCCTTTATAACATCCGGGGGCTATAGTACCGCCATATACCATTATAGACGGCCTGTTTAGCCTGCCCATAGCCATAATGCTACCCGGCATATTTTTATCGCAACCGGGAATGGTAATGAGTCCGTCATAATACTGCCCTCCGCAAATGGCCTCAATACTATCGGCAATAACATCGCGGCTTACAAGGCTGTAGCGCATCCCAGCGGTACCGTTACTCATACCGTCGCTCACACCAATAGTGTTGAATATAAGCCCGGCCATGTTGTTATCCCAGGTTCCCTGCTTTACAACTTTAGCAAGGTCGTTAAGGTGCATATTGCAGGTGTTTCCATCATAACCCATACTGGCTATGCCCACCTGTGCCTTATCCATATCATCATCTGTAAAACCTATGCCGTACAGCATGGCTTTGGCCGCAGGCTGTGTGTCATCCTGCGTAAATATTTTAGAAAACTTATTTAATTCCATTATTGTTTGTAGTTCAGGGTTCATGGTTTAGAGTTACTCACTCTTGCCTTTAAACCTCAACTTAATATTTAGTTTGTGTGTGTATTTGTAACTACTCTGCCCTGCTGGCACCCTCAAAAGGGGAATAGCTTCACTCCTGTTGATAACATATTGTGTGGCTCAACTATAAACGATGAACCACAAACAAAAAACTACCGCAGTTGCAGCTTAAACTCCTCAAGGTTCTTGCCTACTACAAGGTTACTGTATCCTTTCTGGATAATGGCACACAGGCTGCTGTCCCAGTCTTTTGTAAACGGTATATCATCTAACGATTCTAATGCAATAACTTCTGCGGCAGTACCACAAAAGAAGGCAGCATCTGCACCACGCATTTCATCGGGTGTGAAGAATTTTTCTACTACAGGAATATCCAGTTCTTTGCACATTTCTATAACCGTGGCGCGGGTAATACCCGGAAGTATACTCCCCAGAGACGGTGTATATAACGTGCCGTCTTTTTCAAAAAAAACGTTGGCTCCGCTACTTTCGGCAACATAGCCCTTAGCATCCAGTAACAAAGCTTCATCATAACCTTTATGGCGCGCTTCTTCGCATGCCAGTATAGAATTTACGTAGTGTCCGCTTGCCTTGGCTTCGATGCGAAACGCTTTAGGATTTGGGCGCTCAAAGCTGCTGGTCATTACACGTTGTTTACCAGAAAGGTACCCGTTGCTCCATCCCCATGCCTCTATAGCCAGGTAACTCTCCTTCCCCCTGCTCAATGACATATTTGGCGAACAAAATACCAGCGGGCGGATGTAGGCATCGCTAAGCCCGTTACGCTCTAAAAGTTGGTAGGTAAGTGCGGTAAGTTCCTCGGTAGTATATTCAAACGGAATGTACATCATCTCTGCACTGCGGCGCAGGCGGTCGTAGTGTTCTTGTGCTTTAAAAATTCTTGTGCCGTTATCTGTCTTATACGACTTAATACCTTCAAAAACGGCATAACCGTAGTGTAGTGATTGCCCGTAAAGATTAGTAGTTGCTTCGGTTGCTTTTACAAACTCGCCGTTGTAATAAATAATCGTGTCGCTGTTGTAATACATGTATGCTGTTTTTCTGTTTGTTTATATACTAAATACCGGATACAAAAAAGCCGTTCCTTTATGAGGGAACGGCTTTTATATATCTGATATATCTACACGGTATCCCTCACATTAATTGCTAATGAGAATAATGTTGTGCAGGACTACTATGTTGATGTTTGTTTTCATTGTTATAACGAATGTATAAATAATTTCTCAACAACCAAACAATTTAACTAACAATTATTCAACACAAAACCTTTTATAAACATATTAATATCTGAAATTTTGCCAAAATATTAAATAGTACAAAATTTAAAGTGTGATTTTAGATTTTATCAAAAATAGATTGCTAAAAAGGGATGCGATTTTTCTTGATATGGCAAAAATCATAGCAATACAACGGGAAACAAAAAACCCGTACTACAAAAATGTAATACGGGCTCATGTCATAAATTATATAATGGCCTAATATCCTGAAAGCGGAATTTCTACCGAATATTCTTTCCCGCCAGATACATCGAGTTTACGATCTCGCATCCACGGGTTGTGTATCTTGAGTATCTTATAATTAATCCCCTGCTGCTTTGCAAAAACAGAAAGATCGGGCACGGATGATGTTACACTAACCGTTTTAGATGGTATAACACCATATAGCTCGCCGGGCGCAAGCGTAAAGCCATACTGCGCCGGGTGCTGCATAATTTCTTTTAATGCCAGTATCCTGAAAACATAGCGGCTTGTTTCATCAGCCAGCAATACATCATAATAACTATCTACCCCCTGAAAGGTAAGCTGTTTATTTACGCCACCCAGGCCGGCGTTATACGATGCCGCTGCCAGCGTCCAGGAACCAAATTTGTTTTTTGCAGCAAGCAGGTATTTACAGGCAGCCTCTGTACTCTTAGCCAGGTGGTAGCGTTCGTCTACAATCTCATTTACTTCAAGTCCGTATTGCTTGCCGGTTTCTGGCATAAACTGCCATACACCACGTGCACCTGCAGGCGATACCACATTTACAAGTCCGCTTTCTATCACAGCCAGGTATTTAAAATCATCGGGGATGCCATACTGTTTTAATATGGGTTCTATAACGGGAAATGCCCTGTTGGCACGCTTTAATATAAGGAGTGTTGTAGCGTCGAGGTTTGCGTTAACCAGCAGTTCCCTGTCTAATCGTTCACGCACATCGCTTATATTTAACGGTGTCTTTTCTCCCGCAAAATCAATCTGCGTTGGGAAAGAACGTCTCTCTACTGCTACGGTTTTATCTGCCGGTTTATCATAAGTTGTTTGCACTGCAATACCTCCCAGTAAAACCAGTGATGCTGCTACGCCTGTATTTTTTAGCCACTCCATTTATCTTCTGTTGTTTTATGTTCTATATTTTCTGAGGTCGAAAGTATGATGCCCAAGCATCATGAATACTACTCTCAATTCGTAATTTCTAATTCTCAATAATTTCCGGCAGGTGCTCTGTAAGCCACTTGCCTTTTGTAAGCACCATAACATGGGTTGCTTCCTCAACAGGTATGTAGCTTTTTAAATACTTTACCGGAAAAACCTCATCGGCTGCTCCGTGTATGTGCACTACATCCATATCAGGGTCGCATCTGTCCCAGTTTATAATTGTTTTAAACGCCCAGTCGAGGTATTTCTTATCCCGTACCGACATAAATTTATCATATAAATTCAGCTTTCGGGTTACCGCGTTGTTACCCACAAACATTTGCGCCAGCCAGCCTATTTCCTGCATCAGTCTTGTAGGGAAAAGATGGTAGGCCTTAATACGTTTTGCAAAACGCATTCGCCTTGGATACTCAGCGTTGCATCGCACGCTGGATATGATAATTATCTTTCTGGCCTTCAACACCTTAGCCATTTCCTGCACAATGAGCCCCCCAAATGATACGCCTACCAGCACCGGGTTTTCATGCTTTATTGCCTGCGCTACACGTGCTGTATAATGGGGTATGGTTTCCGCTTTGTTTTCGGGCAGCAACCATTCAAGATAATGACATTCATAGCGCTCTTCCGGCAACTTAATGTTTTCAAAAATTGCAGGGCTTGCCGCAAGGCCGGGCATAAAGTACACAGGTATCTTTTCCATCACACAGTTTTAACGCCCATATAGGGGCTACTATCAAAATTTATTCCGAAATTTGTATAAAATTAAAGTTTTTACAGTAACACACTGTTGCCAAATTTTAATTTATCCGTTAAAATTCTATGAAAACAAGACTATTCCCTAAAAGCCAGCGAGGTACAGCAGATCATGGCTGGCTACAAGCCAACTTTTCTTTTTCGTTTGGCAATTATTATAACCCCGATATGGTACAGTTTGGTATGCTTCGCGTGCTTAATGATGATACCATAGGCGCAGGTATGGGCTTTGGCACGCACCCGCATGATAATATGGAGATCATTACCATTCCGCTTGAAGGGGGGCTTACCCACCGCGACAGCATGGGCAGTCATGCTACCGTTCGTTTTGGCGAAGTGCAGGTAATGAGTGCCGGTACCGGGATTACTCACAGCGAAATGAATGCCAGTGAGACTGACCGCGCCAAAACATTACAGCTATGGATATTTCCGGAAACAGAAAATGTAACGCCACGCTATGACCAAAAGAGCTTTGACCCCGAGGCACATCGTAACAGCTTTATCAATATTGTGTCGCCAAATGATAAAAATGACGGCAATGCACTATGGATCTATCAGCAGGCCTGGCTACATCTGGGTGTTTTTGACGCAGGGCAAACCATAGAATACAAGATAAACGCCGAAGGGAATGGCTTATATCTGTTTTTAATTGAAGGAGAACTTGAGATTAATGGACAGGCAGTTAATGAGCGCGATGCCTATGGTGCTGTAGAGTTTGATACCCTACAGATTAAAACAAAGGCTGCCGCCAAAATACTGACCATAGAAGTACCAATGCAATTTAAATAATAGCCATGGAAGTTAAAGACAACGAATTTAGCCGTCAATTTGAAGCTACTGTTAACGGCAACACCTACACTATTGAATATTCTATACAGGAACGCAAACTGTTTCTAACCAAAGTGCACCAGCCCGAAGGAGCAGAAGATGATGGCGTTATTAGCGATATGCTAAAAGAAATTTTAGCTACTGTAGAAGAAAAGAGATGGCGTGTAATGCCTATTCACCCTAAGGTGGTAGCGTTTTTCAGGAAAAACCCGGGCTATAAAGATATGCTTCCGCCGGGCATACGAATCTAAATTACTTAATTACCAATACACACATAATGCAAAGTTTAAAAGGAAAGAATGCACTGATTACCGGTGCAGGAAAAGGTATTGGCAAAGCCATAGCGCTTGCCCTTGCTGAAGAAGGAACTAATCTTATATTAATAGCCCGCACAGCTACAGACGTTGAAAGCGTAGCTAAGGAAGCTGAAGCAAAAGGTGTAAAAGCGCTTGCTCTTACTGCCGATGTTGCCGAGATCGTTTCGATTACCGCAGCGATCGAAAAAGGTGTGGCCGAATTTGGCCATATCGACATACTTATCAATAATGCGGGTGTAGGCAAATTTGGTAAGTTCCTCGACCTTACACCAGATGAGTTTGAAAACATTATCAAGGTAAACCTTATGGGCGTGTACTATGCTACACGTGCTGTACTACCAGGCATGATAGAGCAGCAAAGTGGCGATATTGTAAACATATCATCTACCGCAGGATTAAAAGGAGCAGCAGTTACCAGTGCCTACAGCGCGAGTAAGTTTGCGGTAATGGGCTTGACAGAATCGCTAATGCAGGAGGTACGCAAACACAATATACGTGTTACAGCACTTGCCCCAAGTACTATTGCTACAGATATGGCAAAAGACCTTAACCTTACCGATGGCAACCCTGATAAAGTAATGCAGGCCGAGGATTTTGCTGAGCTTATTGTGGCACAGCTTAAGCTAAACAAGCGTGTATTTATTAAGGAGAGCAGCATTTGGTCTACAAATCCATAAAATAAGATATGAGTAACGTTGCATGCCCGCTGTGCAGCGGAACCTCTAAAACATATTACATACATGGGCAAAGGGAGTTTTTACAATGCTCCCTTTGCCTTTCTGTTTTTTTAAACCCAAAAGATTATCTTTCTGTAGAAGCCGAACTGGCGCACTACAATATGCACAACAACGACCCGGAAGATGTGCGCTACCAAAACTTTGTGCGTCCCATTGTAAATCCTATCCTGGCCGATTTTAAGCCGGAAGATAAGGGCCTGGATTTTGGTTCGGGTAGTGGCTCCCCTATTGTAAAACTGCTTACTGATGCGGGTTATAACATTAGTCAGTACGACTTATTCTACCACAACCATCCTGAAGTATTACAGCAGCAATATGACTACATTGCCTGTAGCGAAACGGCTGAACATTTTAAAGAAGCGCATAAAGAATTTACGGTATTTCGTAAATTATTAAAACCCGGCGGCAGGTTGTATGTAATGACATTGCGTTTTGACCCGAATATTGATTTTGGCACCTGGTTCTATAAAACCGACCCTACCCATGTATTTCTATACAGCGATGAAGCGTTTGAATGGATACGGGAGGAATTTGATTTTAAGAGTGTTGAATTGAATGGCAGGGTTGCGGTGTTGGGATTGTGATCTTTAATTCTTAGTATATTTTACCACTAAGGTCACGAAGTTTTACACAGAGATCACAAAGCTGTGTGAATAATTGTGGGTACGGGGCTATATGCTATTGTAACAATAGGATACATCGAAATATATTTTTTTGTATATTTATAGAAATATATTTCGTCATGGATACTTCAACACTAAGGACTGATCTGATAGATAAAATCAAAAACTCTCTTGACGATGAAACAGTTTTAGACATTGCCCGATTAGTAAACTTAAATAATGAAAAACTTATAGTGGTTTTTACAGAAGAGCAACAAATGCGTATAAATAAATCTCTCCTGGATTATAAAGAGGGTAGATATGTAACTGGCGAAGTTGCTGAAAAAGATATTCAGGAATGGCTAAAAGATTAATTTGGACAACTGAAGCCTTAAACAACAGAAAAGAAATTTTCGAATACTGGACTAATAGAAATCAGTCAAAATCCTACAGTAGCAGACTAAACAAAATTTTTAATGAACATATAGAATTAGTTCTTAAATATCCTGAAATAGGCATGAGAACTAACAATAAAGATATTTTCACAAAAACAGTCAGGGATTATCAAATCATATATTTATCGCTACAAAATTCGATAATGATCCTGAGTATTTGGGACACAAGACAAGACTCAAACAAATTAAAATATGAAGGTTTTTAATTTGTTTGAATCTTGTAAAGAAATCACCCAAGCCACTTCACTAAATCATAAAAATTTTGCGGAGCCACACCATGCCCTACCGGATACTCGTGGTACTCATTTTTAATGCCTAACGTGTTTAAAAATTCAGGAGCTTTACGTGCCCAGTCTACCGGGATAACCTGGTCTACAACGCCGTGCGAGATAAAGAATTTAATATGCGAAAGTTCTTTTGTATGTACATCATCTGCTACTATAGGCTGGTGCAGGTAACCGCTAAGTGCTGCCACCCTTCTTATTTTTTCAGGATATTTTAAAGCTACCGAATAACTTAATATAGCACCCTGGCTAAAGCCGATAAGCGTTACATTATCTTTATCGATAGGATATTTAGCAGTGGCTTCGTCAATGAACGTTGCAAGCAGGTCGCGCGATTGTGCCGCCTGGGCATCATCGGTAAACTTATTCATATCGGCATCAAAATTGATGGCATACCACGCATACCCTGCTCCCGGAAGGTTATAGGGCGCACGTACCGACAAGATAAAATACTCGTCGGGCAATTGTGCTGCAAAACCAAAAAGGTCTTCCTCATTACTGCCGTAGCCGTGTATTAGTAATAGCAAAGGATTTTTATCAAGCTTTACTTTTGGTTCTCTTACCAGGTGATATAATGACAACTCCATTACTTACATTTTTTTAAATACTTTTTGAAACAGTTTGCCTATTAATGGCATTGGTGTAGTTTGCCCGGAAATGGCTGTGTAAAGGCCATAACCCCACAGTACTGCCATAAATATCCAGAACGGAAATACTACCATAGGTGCCCAAAAGCCGCTAAGTGTATATCCCAGTGCAACAAAAAGTATTGATAAGCCCAATGCCTGCCTAACGTGGAAAGACGCATACGGGTTTTTATTCTCGGCATTCATAGACATGGCTATCAGTGCACCTACTACCAGTATATAAGCTGTAATTGCGGCTGGCTTGCCCTGTTCTATCGTTTCTTTATCCATTTAATATATTTCTATTGTGCTTTTAACTTCAATATCAGTACGCGGGTCAAATACTACATCATAATAACCTGCCGCGCCGGCATTAGCGTTCAGCTGCAATTCTTGCCTGCCAAACTCTACTCCTTTTTTATCGTTTATTTTAAAGGTAACTGTCCCTTTAAATGCTTTTTCTGTAATTATGTAAATAACAAGCTTATTATCTTTGCCAAGGCTGTCATTTTCAATATGATATTTACCGGTGCTAATGCCTTGTGCCTTTAACCCTTCAGAAACCACCACCTTACAATCAAGATTGCGCTCTACTCCTTCAGTAACGCCCTCAGTAAATTCAGTAGCCATTTCACCTACGGTTTCTCCGCCTTTATTTATGGTTTCTTTGGTTTTCTCCTTTACTTTATTGCATGATATAGCTAACGCCGCCATCAATACTACAGTTAAAAGCTTCTTCATAATTATCGTAAAACTAATTTACCGTTATTGTAAACTCCATATGCCCTGCCCTTAAACTGCTGACCCAAAAATGCTGAGTTCTTTGATTTAGAAAGAATATCTTTTTTATCAAATGTCCAATCACCTTCAGGGTTAAACAGCGTAAACGAAGCTGCATCGCCCTCGGCTATGCCGTTGCTTTCAATACCAAAGATAGCCTTGCCCGCAGTAAATTTGTCTACAATTACCTCCAACGGAAGCAATGTATTAAGCACCCCAAAGGCACTTTCAAAACCTATGGAACCATCTTTAGCAAGATCAAACTCCAGTTTCTTAACCTCTACATCAAGCGGGTTATGGTCGGATGTTATTACATCAATAGTACCATCTAATACGCCTGCTAAAAGGGCTTTTCTTTCACTCTCCGGCCTTAATGGTGGTGCTACTTTATAGCGGCTGTCAAAATTGCCCAATACTTCATCTGTAAGCAGCAGGTTATGTATGGCTACACTACAGGTTACATTCAGGCCTTTTTGTTTTGCTTCTTTTATCAACTGAACCGACTTGGCTGTACTAATCGTTGGTATATGCAGCTTGCCTCCTGTATATTCTAAAAGATACAAGTTACGCGCTATCTGAAGTTCTTCGGCCAGCGCCGGAATACCTTTAAGTCCCAGGCGCGTACTTACAATACCCTCATGTACCACGCCTTTACCCTTTATCTTATCGTCCTGGGAATAGGCTATAACCAGTCCATCAAAATCCTGTACGTATTGTAGTGCTATTTTAAGCAGGTTAGCATCAGATAACGACTTTTGATAATCGCCAAAAGCTACTGCACCGGCATTTTTCATATCAAAAAATTCAGCAATATCTTTACCCTCGCTACCTTTTGTCAGCGCCCCTATTGGGTGTGCTGTTGTAGCGGCATAGGCCGTCCTGCTTTTTATAAAGGCAATGTCTGCCTGCTTGTCTGCAACAGGGTTACCGGTAGGTTGCAGTGCAACATTAGTAAATCCGCTTTTAGCAGCCACCTCAAGGCCATTTGCAAGGGTTTCGCGGTCTTCATAACCGGGTTCGCCCAGGCTTACAGAGCTGTCAAACCAGCCTTTAGATATGTGCAGGCTATCAAGCTCAACCACCTCATAGCCATCTGCACTAAGGTTAGCGCCTATTTTTTGTATGGTGCCATCTTTTACAATAATGTCTACAGCCTGTTTGTGGTAAGGGCTGTTAGCATCTATAATAGTAGCGTTTTTAAAGATCAGGTTCATGTTATTTTACAAATTTTTGTATCAATAGTTCAAGTATCAGGAAAATAAGTGTGCCTACAACAAACCATTTCCACAGTTCGCTTGCGGTGCGGCTCGATGTAATGTCGTTAAATACGGTAGCAACAGAGTCTGCTTTAGTAAAATCTGCCAACACATCACTGTTCTCCAGGCTTAGGTTACTCTCGGTACGTGCGTGGTTAAAACTCACGTCCTTTAATTTTTCGCTTCCTTTAAAAATGGTATAGTTACCCGCTTTTTCAGGGTAATCGCCAAAAGAAAGTTTTACTTTATTGCTCAGCACCTGCTGTGCCGGTATAAAATCGTTATCTGCACCCTTAACGCTTACTACTTCGTCTTTAACCAGTACGGCATCAAGCAGCAGGTTTTGGTTACTGCCTATGGCAATGGCACTTATACCTGCTTTACCACTGTTTTGCCCCATGTTATAAAACGTAGGCACAATAAGCGGTGAGTTCTGGAAGTTTGTATTGGCTTTGTTTACCGGTGCAGCAAAGACATATACATTTCCAAGCCTGTTAGTTACAGAGGCAAGGAATGGTGTTTGGTCGTCAAAAGTAAGTACCGGCAGCGCATTGCCGCTAAGGGTAAAGCCCCCGTTTACTTTAGGGTACTGAAAGTTATCGGTCTTTTTTTCGAAAACGGTTTGGTACAACGGGTGGTTAAAGGCAATTTTAGTGATCTGCCTTTCAGTTTTAGCAAATGGCTTAAACTGTGCATTACCAAAATTACTTAAAAGGCTATTCAGGTTTTGAAGGCTGCCTTCTGCCGAAGGGATTACAACGATGTTCCCTCCTTTTGCATAAAAGTCTTTTAGCGTAGTAATAAGCGATTGTGGAATGTCTTTAAGCTCGTTAAGGATGATGGCATCCTGCTTTTCAAGACTGTTATAATCTAACGCAGATAACTGTACATCGGTAAGGTTAAATTCATCGGCGGTATAAATACGAGTAAGGAAGCTGTTTTTAGCACTTTCTCCAATTACCGTTACGCTTGATTTCTCAGGTTTTGAAATGCTGAAGTAAAATGTATTATCGTACCCCAGGCTGTTATCGCTCACTTCTACCCTGCCGTGAAAATCTTTTTTAGGTATTGTAAAAGTGCTGCTCTTTTTAGCAGCATCAAATTTCACGAGTGTCTTCGCTATAAGACTGTTACCGTTGTACAGGGCTATAGGCACATCATCTGTAAATTCGCCATATGCCTGCATATCTACCTTTACTTCATAAAAGTTATCCATTACCTGCGATATGTACACGCTGTCTATAGCAACGTTGCGCGTAGTTTCAGCCTCGGGAATAACGGCATAACCGGTAACATCCTTAAATGTTGAAACATATTTACTATCAAGGTTTACGGCATCGGTAATCAGCACTACATCTTTGCCCGTTGCCTGATTTTTGGCTTTAGCCTTGGTCAATAAAAAGTCAGGGCGAAAAGGCACATCGGTATATTGCAGGTTTTGCAGGTCTTTTTGTATCGACTTTATATCGGTGTTAAACCATGCATTGTTATTAGTAATTAGCGAAAATTGCTGTGTTTCGGGCGTATTTTCAAGGAGGTCCTGTACCGCGCGTTTTAGCAGTTCACCCCTGTTTCCTTTGGCATGCATAGAAAAGGAATTATCAAGCAGTATCACCATTTCATTGCCGGTCTTATCATCATCTTTAGCCTTAAAATAGGGCTGTGCAAAGGCAACGATCAACAATGCAAGCAGCGTTAAACGCGTGGCAAGCAGCAGCCATTTTTTAATGACCGAGCTTTTACGGGTTTGCATACTTAGTTCTTTAAGGAAGCGGACATTAGTAAAGTACTGCTTTTGAAAGCGGCGCAACTGGAACAAATGTACCAGTATGGGAATTATCAGCAGGAATAAGAAGTAAAGAATGTCCGGGTGTTTAAACTGCATTCGCTTGAAAGTTTGTCAAAAATAAACATTTTTATTGTAATTGGAACGGACATTGCTCCTGATAAATTTCACAAAACATTTAAATAAATTACTTTTGTAAGCACTAAATTGCATACCATGAAATTAATCAAAGCCTTAGCGCTATTTGCCGTTATGAACGCCGCCGCACAGGATAACTATAATCTTATAATAGGTACATATACTAATGCATGCCCCAGCAAAGGCTTGTATGTGTATGATTTTAACACCACTACACTGGATTATAAATTAAAATCGAATACTGATGCTGTAGTGAACCCAAGCTACCTTACCGTTAGTAACGACAAAAAATTTGTGTACAGCGTTAACGAAGATGGTAAAAACAGTACTGTAAGCGCGTTTAAATACAATACCACCACCGGAAAACTTGACTTTGTAAACAAGACCGACAGCAAAGGCGCCGATCCCTGCTATATTATTAACGATGATAAAAATGTTATTGTAGCTAACTATAGCGGTGGTACTATTTCGGTATTTGAAAAGAAATCCGACGGTAGCCTTAGCGATGCCATACAAACGATAAAACATAGTGGTACCGGTCCTGATAAAGGCCGCCAGGAAAGTGCCCACGTGCACATGGTGTACTTTAGTCCCGATAAAAAGTATGTGTTTGCCAATGACCTGGGTACCGATAAAATATTTATGTACACCTACAATCCGGGTGCCGGAGCAAAAACGCTTACACTAAAAGAATCTTTTTCAGTTAAAGCCGGAAGCGGGCCGCGCCACCTGGTGTTTAACCCTAACAATACTTTTGTATACCTGCTACAGGAACTTGATGGTACGCTTACTACGTTCGATTATATGAACGATAAACTTACCTCAATACAGGAAATTAACGTTACCCCTAACCTGCTTAACGGTAAGCACGGTGCTGCCGACATTCATTTTAGTAATGATGGTAAATTTTTATACGCTACAAATCGTGGTGATGCCAATACCATTTCGGCATTCAGGGTTCACGCAAACGGAATGCTTAGCATGGTACAGCAAATAAGCACACAAGGCAGTGGCCCACGTAACTTTACCATTACACCAAACGACAACTTTGTTTTAGTTGCAAACCAAAATACTAATAACGTTACTATTTTTAAACGTGATAAAAGTACTGGTTTCCTTACCGATACAGGAAAGAAAATAGAGCTTTGCCAGCCGGTGTGTTTGGTGTTTACGGGGAAATAGTTTACAGTGAGCAGTCGCAGTAAGCAGGTGCTTCACTCGGATGTTGTAATGCTTTCTTCACGCCCGTCCTTCCGAACGAAGCACAGTATTACAATCTAAAGGAGCAAATATACTTAATGAGATTGCCGCGGTCGTACCTCCCTCGCAATGACAGCACCTGAATAAAGGCCTGGTCACAACGACAACGATATTAAACATAAAAAAACAGTCATACTTCGAAAAGTATGACTGTTTTTTTATGTTTAGATCCTTCGACTCCTTTGCCCTCAGGATGACAACATCTGAGTGAAGCTAATCTTAATACTTAGTACTCAATTCTTAAGACTAAAATCCTATTTTCCTTTTTTCTTTTTAGCGGCACGCTTGGCCTCTACACCACGGTTACGGGGTTCCGTTTTACGGGGCTTGGTTTTGCCCGGGCCACCCAGGTTTACTTTTTTATTCTTTTCTTTCTTTTCATGGAAGGCACCACCACCGTCATTCTTTTTACGCTTTAGCAGGAACTTGATTTTTTTGCGGTCTTTTTCAAACTCCAGCAGGCGCTCCTCTACCTTTACACCTTCCGGAATGTCCTGAAAGTCCAGTTCCTTCTCCATTAGTACTTCGGCAGCAAGCTGTATTTCCTCTTCGTGAGGAGAAACAAAACTTACAGCAACACCCTCTTTATCAGCACGTCCGGTACGGCCTATACGGTGAATGTACTGCTCAGCCACTTCAGGAAACTCCATATTAATAACATGGGTAATGTCTGATATGTCCAGTCCGCGTGCCATAACATCGGTAGTAATAATACCCCTTAGCTCGCCCGCCTGAAAATTCGCCATGGTGTTGATCCTGTAATTTTGCGACTTGTTAGAGTGTATAACCCCAAACTGTCCCTCATACTCTTCTTCAATGGCATTACTTACCATATCAGCAATCTTTTTATTATTCACAAATACCAGTACACGCTCCAGGCTTTCGTCTTGTAATAAATGTTTAAGCAAATTTATTTTGGTCAGAAAGTTAGGCACCTGATAAGCAAGCTGCGTTATCTTTTCCAGCGGTGTACCACTGGCAGCCAGCGACACCTCTTCCGGAAATTCAAAGTAATCATTAAGCAATTCATCTACTTCGTCAGTCATGGTAGCAGAAAACAGTATGTTCTGCTTTTTAGACTTCATCATACTTAATATAGAAGTAACCTGTGCGCGAAAACCCAGGTTAAGTATCTCGTCAAACTCATCTATAACCAGCTTTTGCAGCGAATCAAAACGCACAACATTATCCAGCGCAAGATCCATAAGACGGCCGGGAGTACCTACAAGTATATCTACACCTCCGTAAACGGCTTTCTTTTGGGTATTAATATTTACACCTCCGTAAACACCCAGTACCCGAACAGACATATATTTAGTAAGCTTTTCTGCCTCTTCTGCAACCTGTACAACAAGCTCACGCGTGGGTACTAATATTACAACGCGGGCACTGTCTGTAGCTAAAAACTTCCATTGCTTAAGTATGGGCAGCAGGTAAGCAAACGTTTTACCGGTACC
Organism: Flavobacterium psychrotrophum; assembly: GCF_003403075.1. NCBI lineage: Bacteria > Pseudomonadati > Bacteroidota > Flavobacteriia > Flavobacteriales > Flavobacteriaceae > Flavobacterium > Flavobacterium psychrotrophum. The sequence goes on from NZ_CP031557.1 coordinate 2,512,956, forward strand.
TGTTTGTGCAATGCCCATCATATCGCGGCCGCTTGTTATTACCGGCATGGCACGCTCCTGTATGGGCGTGGGTGTGGTAAAACCAAGTTCATCTATGGCTTTTTGTAATGATTTTGGAAGGTTAAAATCTAAAAATGTGGACATTGCAAATTAATTTAGCTGCAAAGATAGTTTAATTAGGCGATTACAGGGCCAGAATGTTAGATTATTGAGGAACTGCCCCGCTTTTAAATTAACATAAACTTGCATATTATTTATTTTATCGGGAGTATTTTTAAGATATAAAACAAAACATTATGTCAGAATTTGTAACCATAGGCCATGCCATATCTATAGCAGCTATAAGAGATTACCTGTTTGCAAAACGTATAGACCAGGGCGACACACTTGTACTTAACAATCAGGATTACCATACTATCTCAGAAGAAATACTACATTCCGGCGAGCCTGTAGATATCCCTGTAAATGTACTTGGAGTATTATTAGCGAAAGATACTACAGGAGACATTCCGGTAGGAAAAGTGCAGATCGTAAAAAACGAAAAGCTGTAATAACCTTTAAACTCATGACCATGCACGAAACGTTTAAGCCAATAAAAGAAGCTTTTGAAAAAGAAGGTATTGATGTTGCCAGTGCAGCATTTAGCATTACACCCTATTCGCTCAATACAAAACTTAGCTTTAAATTTAGCAATGCAGATGAACTGCTGTACTTTTTAGGCGTTTCTTCTCCGGGAGATACCGCCGGGATAGAGCATATAAACAAGCTGATTGTAGATGCGGGTGTGCAGCCCGACAGTTTTTTTTACGTGAATTTTTATACCCCAAAAATTGCTGAACTTTAATTTATTAACTCCTTACTATGGATCCGGGATACCTGAAAATAAAAATAGACATTAAGAGTGAGCACGACCACTTTTTAAAGAAATACGACTTTAAGCGTAAAGAACTGAAACGTGACGAGATAAAAAAGATATTCGACAGTTTTAAAGATTTTTTTAAAACTGACGGACACTTTAAGTTTAAGGAAAATGAACATAGTGTTACCGCAGAATATAAAGACCATACCGTGGTGCTTGATATGGATATTTATAATAACATAGATAGTGCCGACTTTAAGTTAAACGGCACTATAACCACCTTTGAAGGCGATAATTTTGAATTTACTGCCGAAGGCATACAAAGTAACGATATGGCTTTACCTCCTACCGACATCGACGAACAGGAACGTATGGTTTACGATACAAAATTTTACAAAGAATTTTTAGAGGATGAAGTTATCTATACTTTTCAGTATCAGGTTACCGGGCGCCAGGCTGTTTATCTTAGCATGAACGAACTGCTTGCCGCATTATAAAAACACAAAAGCCGCCCAATTAAGAGGCGGCTTTAGCATTTTTAAAAACTATCAAAATTAAAAAACTATTTCTTTACCAGTTTCTGGGTAGTTGTTCCTGCGTTGCTTTTTGTAGTTACAAAGTACATTCCTGCTTTTAATGATGTTACATCTATTACTTTACTTTGCGCTTCCATTTTTGTATACAACACAGTTTTCCCTAAAACATCTGCTATAATTATCTCTGCCTGTTGTGCATTTTCTAATTGTATGGTAACGTTGTTATTAGCCGGGTTAGGATACAGTTTAATACCTCTCTTGCCAAAATCTGTAATACCCGCAGTATTTTGAACCGTTGTAATGGCAGTATTCGTTACAATAGCCTCATTAAAATCAAAGTAAATATTAGCAGTCTCCTGCATAGAATCGCCCAGCCCTACTGTTTGTAAAGGCTTGATCCTAAAGCTTACAAAACCATGGCTGGCTGGCTCATTAGCATCTTCAAAAGGTAGTTGAATACCATCAAAAACAAAATCTAATCCCTCAGCAGAACGGTTTGCCCTATACACATGGCTGCTGCCAATAGGCTGAAAGGTACTCCAGTCAAGGTTTTCATCAAGCGGCAGGCTAACCTTTATATTCTGTGCATTGGCAGAACCCGTATTTTGGAAACGTATCGTATACGTCAGGAATCCTTCAGCCTGTGTTTCGGTAATATACCTGCCTTCGTGTACAGTGATATCATTAGGGTCATAAGAATTTACAGCCACCTGATTAAATGCATATGCATTATTATCGAGGTTAATATCGCTGTTTACAGGTGTTATTGTTGCAGTATAGCTTAGTATTGTTCCGCTATTTACAATAGGCGGTACTGCTACGGTAAACGAAACATATTTATAAATGGTTTGGTAAGGAGCCAGGTTATTGTATGTCCACGCAAGTGTATTACCACTTTGTGTAGCGCCCGTGGTAACAGGGTTGCTTACAAGCGCACCGTTGTAAGTAAGGTTTATAACACCACTTACGGTTGTGGTACCATAATTAGTAGCCGCTACATAATATCCTGCCGGAAATCCCGCAACTGCCTGTAATGCAGGAATAATATATGTAGCTACATCACTATACGGTGCCGGCACGCTGATACAAAAATTGTTTACCGTAGCATCTTCCGGAAGATGCAGTGTTACATTTGTCGGGCTGGCTGTAAAGCCCTGTCCGTTTATGTTCTGTATCCATACAGTTACGTTACCTTCTCCAACATTATTAAAAGTGTAAGTCCCATTAGCATCGGTAAAAGTATTAAACACATAGTTACCACTATTGTAGCTTACCATTATACCGGCAACCGGATTATCGCCGTCATCACAGCCGTTGCCTTCATCATCAAGTGTAACTATGCCTGTAAGCGTTGAAGATCCTTCGCAGGGTATTACCAATAGTTGAAGCGGCAGGTATCCTAGGCAATTATCGTACAAAAAGCCAATGTATATTGTTATCTCATATATTTCTACGCCCACAAATGCCTGTGTGTTTTGTATTGCATTTGTTTGCGTCTGGGCACCCGCCTGCGTCAGGTAAAAAGCAATATCTGTTACCTGCGGATTGTGCAGTAAAAACTCCTGTGCAGCAATTTCAAGATTAAAAGTACCTATGCCATCGTTATTAATATCGCATACTGTTAATGGATTTGGAGGCAAAACATTATCTGATGAACCTACATGTACCGTAAAGTGCACATCAGCCCAACAGCCACTATTTTCAGAATTATAAACGTAAATGGTTTGTGTACTATTTATTACCGTACCAACAGGTATAACAGTACCCCCACCGTTTGGCGCTGTGCGGTATTCGCCCGTTTCTAAATCAGGTAGTGTGTAAGGCCAGCAAGAGTTTACATCCTGAAAATCATTAGAACCAGCACCTATAGTTATGGTAAAACTCCGCTCGTTACTGCAAATACCATTACTGGCATATATATACAGTGTCATAGAAGCCGTTATAGATGTCCCGGCAAAAAGCGAAGTACCTGTTCCGCCCGGGCCTGTATAATAGTTACCATTAGTAAGAGCAGGCAGTGTGTATGAACCACAGGCTACAATATTACTAAAACTATCAAGACGTATCGACGGAATAACCGTTACCACAAAACTCGCCTGCGAACTGCATGTAGTAGTACTGGCATAAACATAAATAGTCTGCGTAGTTGTAATTGCTGTACCCACCGGTATAACAGCACCGGTACCCTGTGGGCCGGTATAATAATTGCCTACACTAAGTGCAGGTAAATTATAAAATGTACATACTGATATATTGCTGAAAGTCCCTACGTTTGGCCCCGTAGTAATAATAAGCTGGAAAAAAGATATTGCAAATTCTCCGGTAATATTATTTATAAGCCTTGCGTATATGGTTTCCTGAGAAATACCAATATAAGCTGAAGGATTAGCAATAGGGCTTACCCCAGTCTGGGCATTACTGTTTGTAGTATGGTATGTAACAGAATAATTTTCAGGATCCTGATTCCCCCTGATGATGTCATCCTGAACCGTAAGATCAAAAATTTCATACCCGCATTGTGCTATATTGGGTGCTTGGTAGGCAGTTACCTGTGCACTACTTTTAATTGTAGCAAGAATACACAAAAACATGAGTAAAATTCGTTTCATAGTAAATTGGTGTTTTGTGATGGGAAGATTTAAACATTAAACAACCAAAATGTTAAAAACCCTACCTAAATACAAACAGGAGATTTTACAAATCTGAAAACCACACCTCTTAAATAAACAATAAAGCAATAAAATGTTTTAAAAATAACAATTTGTTATTTTTTGTTAAGTAATTGATACAAACTTGTATGCGCACTTTATGATGAGTATTTTTGTACCCTAAACTTAGATATAATGGAAGCGAAACAGTTAGTTAAATTAGCTGAAGAATTTGGAAGCCCGCTCTATGTGTACGATGCGGAAAAAATACAATCTCAATACAACAAGCTCGAAAAGGCATTTAGCAAGGTATCAAGCCTGCGTATAAACTATGCTGTAAAAGCACTTAGCAATATATCTGTACTTAAGTTACTAAAACAAATGGGCTCAGGCCTTGATACGGTTTCTATACAGGAAGTACGCCTTGGACTTCTGGCAGGCTATGCTCCCGAAAGGATTATTTATACACCAAATGGCGTTTCTATGGAAGAAATAGAAGAAGTAGCCACATTAGGTGTACAAATAAATATAGACAACCTGTCTATACTGGAGCAGTTTGGTGCCAAGCATCCTACTACACCGGTTTGCATTCGCATTAACCCACATGTTATGGCTGGCGGAAACAGTAACATATCTGTAGGTCATATAGACAGTAAATTTGGTATCAGTATCCACCAGATGCCACACCTTTTGCGCATTGTAGAAAATACAGGTATGCATATTAACGGCATCCATATGCACACGGGTTCTGATATACTTGACATTGAAGTATTTCTTTATGCTGCCGAAATTTTATTTGAAACGGCATTACACTTTAAAGAACTTGAGTTTGTAGACTTTGGTAGTGGCTTTAAAGTAGCCTATAAAAAAGATGATATCCATACCGATATCGAAGAACTGGGGAAAAAACTAGGGAAGCGCTTTAATGCGTTTTGTACCGAATATGGCCGTGATCTAACGCTTTGCTTTGAGCCTGGTAAATTTTTAGTGAGTGAAGCAGGTTACTTTCTTGCAAAGGTTAATGTGGTAAAACAAACTACGTCTACCGTTTTTGCAAGTATCGACTCAGGCTTTAACCACCTTATACGCCCTATGCTTTATGGCTCATACCACCAGATAGAAAATGTTACAAATCCTAAAGGCAAGGAACGTTTTTATAGTGTGGTAGGATACATCTGCGAAACCGATACGTTTGCCAGCAACCGTCGCATTGCCGAAATTAAAGAAGGCGACCTGCTGTGTTTCCGCAATGCCGGGGCATACTGTTTTTCTATGTCAAGCAACTATAACTCCAGGATACGCCCAGCCGAAGTACTTTGGTACGAAGGCAAAGGCCATCTTATAAGGGAACGCGAAACTTTTGAAGACATCATCCGCAACCAGGTCATCCTCGATTTCGAGCCTGCACAGCCTGTTGCCGTTACCATTTAGGTTATATATTGTTACTTTTTTGAAAGGCCGGGACAGTAATGTTCCGGCCTTTCTGTTTTCTTAAATCTTTAATTTTATAATTTCACAGCCCATCGTTAGCGCATTGCATGCGTCCATGTTCCCGCCATTGCCTTTATCTTTCCGCTACGCTACAAGGATACCGGCGCTGTCAGGGCTAAGAACAATCTAAGCGCACCGCAGCAGCTTTTAGCAATAGTGTCCAGTTGTTCTAATAGAAACTTACCTATAAAAACAACCCGGGCAGCCATATGGCTGCCCGGGTTTTCTTTTTGTGGTTTGTATTCAGTTTAGTGAAGCTACTGCTTACTGCTACTGAACACTGCGCTAATTGTTGTTTATCGCTTCATCGCAAAGTGCGCCTTAAAGGTCCTTGCATGGCCGTTCTCGTTGAACTCAACCGTAAACCAGTAGTCGTCTGACGGTAACGGGTTACCGTTGTAGGTACCGTCCCACCCCTGGCCTTTGTCGGTCCTGCTGTCAGGGCTCAGCTGTTTGATCAGCTTGCCGTAACGGTCAAAGATAAAGATCCTTGCACCCGTGCCCTGAAGACCGATGATGTTCCAGTAGTCGTTGATGCCATCGCCGTTTGGTGTGAAGTATTTAGGGTAGTCCACTACGCTTACACCCGGGATCCTTAGCATGTCACATGGGTTGATCTCAAGGGTGTTCGCATCACGAACGTATACCGTAAAGAAGCCCAGCGGTACATTAGTAAATACATTCGAGTTCTGCCATGGGCCCAGTGGCGTGGCATTGCCGTCTGCATCTTCAGGGGCAAGGCTGTACTGGTAGTCGCCATAGCCCTGTACAAGTACCGTTACCGTCTGGTTGTCCCCAAAGGCGTTGCTTACCACATAACCTGTATTAATGATTTCCGCCGGCCCTGAAAGGAATACTTCAAACGGTGCCACTGCATCTGAGATACAGCTGTCTGCATTCCATACTTCTACCGTGTAAAGGCCTTCTTCGGTTGCTGTGTACCTTTCTGAGGTGCCGTTCGTGGTTACTGCCGTACCGTTAAGGTACCACTGGTAGGTGTTGCCTGCCGTGGTGTCGCCTGCATGCAGGTACACCGGTTTGTTTACGTTGCCACTGCTGTATTCCACACACAAGGTATCATCGTTGTCTTCACTGGTAATGTTTGGTGTTGGCAGCAAGCTTACCCTGATGTTAAAGCTTGTTACTGCATAGCATGGTGAGAACGTGCTGGTGTTGGTTACCCTTACCCAGATCGTCTGCCCAAGGTATACCGTATTGGTAAACGCTGCAGGCGTTGCTATATACTCCGCTGCCGTGATATCGCCTGCCTCGGCTGCTGCCTGGCTGGTGTAGTAGCCCAGTGTATATTGTGCAGGGTTCTGGGTGCCCAGTACTTCTGCTCCTGCTGGGGTAAGGTCAAAGGCCGTAAAGCCGTCGTTTGTACCGTCATAGTCACATTCCACCATTGGGCTGTTAGCCGGGCTTGTAACAGGGTTGGCTACAGCTGCCTGCTCTGCATAAAGCTCAAGTGTTGTCAGTATCTCACAACGGGTTGTGTTGTCTGTTACATGTACCAGGATCTGCTGGTGCCCTGCCGTTACGTTGGTATAGTTGTGCGGCAATGCCGTACCTGCCGTATAGGCAGCCATGTCTTTATAGAACCTGATTGCATAATCGGTAGGGTTTACACCTGCAGTGGTTAGCAGGTCGGTTATATGACCGATTAGGTTGAACGTCTCAAAGCCGGTCGTCGGGTCGTTACAGATCGCATACAATGGTACTACGCCGGTGCTGTCATATACCGGTGGCAGTGGGTTTACGATAAGCGGTAAGGCTACAACTTCTGCACAGCCCGGTGCGCCCGGCTGGGTATCGGTACGCGTTACACGTACATATACCGTATCGTTCCATGGGGTTACACTCGTATACGCTGTTGGGGTACCGATGTATTCTGCAGCGGTAATGTCGCCTGCTTCGGCGGCGGCTTCTGTGGTATAGTAGGCCACCTGGCTCTGGGTATCCCCGCCCAGTATGTTGCGTTTGGCAAGGTCAAGGTTAAACACCTCGATACCGTCGCCAAGGTTGGCATCATTCGTATCGCAAAGCTCCAGTGGTGTTGGCGCTATGTTTGGCGTTGGCCTTGGCACTACCCTTAGCGTTACGCTGCTGTAGCTCTCACAACCCTGTGGCGTGGTAACACGTACAAACACCGTTTGCGGGTTTGAGGTATTGGTATAAGCGCTTGCAGGGCTGATCAGGCTGGTATAGGCACTGTCTTCAAAGTATTCTACGATGTTACTTTCCCCGATGCCGGTTGGCGTCAGGATGTAGTCGTTCATTGCCGTAAGGTCAAAGGCGGTCTTGCCGTCGTTTGGAAGGGCCTCGTCACACAGCATCAGCACCGTTGGGGTGGCAAGCTCTTGTGGCGCATTGACATGCAGCTCAAAGCTGCTTACCTGGTAGCAGTCCGTGCCCGGTACACTTACCCTTACCCATACCTGCTCGCCGTCGGTGCCGCGGTAGCTCTGTGGTGTGGTGATGCGTGGTGCTCCGGCCTGGGCATTCACCTCACTGGTAAAATACTCGATCGTGTAGCTGCCCGGGGCAACTCCGGTCTGGGTGTATACTTCAGCATCTTTTTGAGTCAGGTCAAATACCCTCCTGTGGTCGGTATTGTCGCTGTCTTCATCATCACAGTCCGTCAGGTCGGTTAGCGTTACTGCTATCGGCGCACGGGTAATGATGATCGTGATCGGGTAGACTATAGAGCGGCATCCTGTTACCGTATTGGTAGCAACCACATAAAGTACCTGGCTGCCCGGTGTTACGTTCTCATAGTCGGATGTGTTCAATATAGGGTTGTTGCCCCTTTCTGCATCATCCTGTGTGCGGTAGAAGGCTACTGTTAAGCCTACACCATTGTTGACCATGTTCGCTACAAGCGCGTCCAGGTCAATATTACCATAGCCTGAGCCGTTGGTATCGCATATGGTCAGTTCATCCAGCGTTGGGCTTACCAGTACCGGAAGTGGCTCTACACGGATGTCCAATAGTACGATACGGTAGCAGCCCGTTACATTATCGGTTACCCTTACAAAGATGGGCTGTACCGCAGGGGAGCCGGTATTTTCATACGTCTCAGGGTTAGGGATTGCTCCGGTACCTGATTCTGCATCCGCAAGGTTCGTGTGGAACGTGGTGGTTAAACCGTTTACGCCTCCTGTGATCTCGTCTGTCTTAGCGGTAAGGTCAAATTCCTCGACCTCATCGCCGGAGTTATGCTCGTCACAAAGTACCAGCGGTGTTGGGTTCGTTACTACCGGTAGTGGGTTTACTACAAGGTTTAGTGGTACAATGTCGTAACAGCCCGTAGCGTTGTTCGTTACCCTGATGTATACTGTAGCTGTGGCTGACGTATGTGTGCCCGGGGTAGCGATAGCAGGCGTGCCTAGCTGTGCGCTGCTAAGGCCGGTATGGTACGTTACTGTAAACTGGGCAGGGTTCATCGTGTTCAGCACGATAGCCTGGTAGCTGGTAAGGTCAAAGATCGCCTGCCCGTCGGTATCGCTGGCACCGTTGTCGCAAAGCGCATAGTCCTCAAGTGGGTCTGTCGCTTCCGGTACGGGGTGCACCACAAGGCGTAGCGGTACTACGTCAAAACATGAGGTAGTGGCTGAGTTTACACGGATGTAAAGCGTCTGGATGCCTCCCGTGGTCTGTGCCTCGATGTTTGTATAGTCATTCAGGTGCGTAGTGATCGGGTTGGTCCCGTTCTGGTAGTTTGCATCCGCTGACGTCTCATGGATCGTAAGGGTTACCGTACCTCCCATTGCCGCCTGGATCTCATCCAGTGCATCCTGAAGGTTGAACGTAGTTACATTATCGTTGTTGAAGTCACATTCTTCAAGGTCGGTTGGGTTTGGTGCGATAGGCGCCGGTTGTACTTCCAGTTGGGCCGGTGCAACAACGCTACAGCCCGTAGCCGTATTGGTTACCAAGGCATAGATCGTTTTGTTTACCGAAAGGTACGGGTTGACCGTAATGAAGTTCGCATTGCCAGGTACCGCATCGGCCTGGTTTTCATAGTACAGTGCCGTATAACCGGCCTGCCCGCCCATCATTACAGGGTCTAACCTGTCAAAATAGAACAAGCCTTCACCCGGGGTTTCTTCACACGCGTAGAAAATTGGGCTGCTTAAATCCGCTAATGGTAGCGGGTTAACGATCAGGGTAAAACTCCCTACATCATAACAGCCGTGTATTGTTTCTACTCTAACCCATACCTGTTGCCTGTCACGGGTTTCATTCTGGTAGCTCGCAGGTGAGATGATCGCATTCTGGTCAAGCTGCGCATCGCTGTTGCTCCTGTAGTAGGTTACAACGTCCGTAGGGTCGCTCGTAGCCTGCGTATTACGGCTCGTAAGGTCAAACACTTCCTTGCCGTCTAATGCAGGGGCAGTGTCGTCGCAAAGTACTATATCCTGGATTGGGTTGATCACCGGGCGTGGGTTTACCGTCAGAATTACCTGCCCTACCGAATAACAGTTGCCTGTCACTCCTGTGGCTACTACCCTGATGTACACCGTGCCACCTGTGCTGCTGTAGGTACCCGGGCTGCTGATCTGGCCTGCTGTACCGCCTGCATCGGCGAAGGCCTGGCTAGTGTAAAAGGTAGCTGTATAGCCTGCCTGGTTGTTGACAACCGCGGCACCCGCAGGAATAAGGTTGAACGTGCCGGAGCCTGTCCTGCCGTCTTCGCAGACATCTAGGCCTGCAACGGGGCTTAGCGTTGGGCTTGACAGTGCCTGCAATTGTAATGGTGTTACAACATAACAGTTTGTGGTAGCATCCTGCACACGGGCATAGATTGTTGTGGTAGCGCTATAGTAGCTGTTGGCAAGCTCGGTACCTGTAGCTCCACCCTCTGCAAGCAGTTGCGTGGCGTAGTAGCGTACCGTGTAGCCTGTATTATTATTGGTTATCTCATTGTTTTTTGCAGACAGTGTAAAGGTAGCCCTACCCGTGCCGTCATCGCATAATGAATACGGCGTCGTGGCCGGGTTGACCACCGGAAGCGGGTTGACGATAAGGCTGAAAGAGCCTGTACTGTAGCAGCCTTGTGCATTTTGCACGCGCACCCATACTATCTGTGGTGAACTTGTATTGTTATAGGTAGCAGTACCCACAAGTGGTGTGGTGCCGGCTTCAGCATCCGGTTGGCTCGCGTAGTAGCTTACCGTGAGTCCGCTTACACCTGCCGTGGCTTCCGCGTCTTTCGTGGTCAGGTCAAACGTGGCTACATTGCCCGTGGTTGCCGGGTCATCGCACAATACATAGTTTTGTATGACAGGGATCGCAGGCCTTGGGTTTACCGTTAGCTGTACCTGTGTTACCCCGTAGCAGTTGGTACTGTTTGCAGCGTCTATGACACGGATGTAAACCGTCTGGGTGGCCGATGGATAGGCTCCCGGGGCTGATGGTGTAATTACATCGGTATTGGTTTGTGCGCCGTTAAGGCTGCTGTGGTAGCTTACCGTATAGCCTGTCTGACCGTTTAGCGCCTGGGTAGCTGCCGTGGTTAAATTGAAGACCGCAATGCCATCATAATCGTCATCGCAAAGCGTTTGTGCTGCTGGCGCTGTGAGCGCAGGGGCTGCATCGATGGTGATCGTTGCCGAATCTGTACCTCCTATAATACAGTTACCAGGGTCTGGGGCTATCGTATAGGTTACCGTATAGCTGCCCGGCGTGCTTGTTGACGGGGTGATTGCACCTGTGGTGGCGTTGATCGTAAGGCCTGTACCTGCCGTGAAGGTTCCGCCTGTTGTAAAGCCCGTAGCAGGTGTTGGTAACACATCTGCAGTGGCCGAAACACACGCATTAGATGGCAATGTGAAACCCGTAACAGGTGCCTGGCCTGTACCTACGGTGACAACCAATGGTGCAGGGACACTTGGGCAGCCTAGTGCGTTTTGCTGCTCTACATAATATGTAAAAGTACCCGCCAGACTCGTATCCGGAGTAATGCTCGGATAGCTGTTACCTGCTACGTCATACCAAACCAGTGTATTACCAGCATCTACACTAGCCGTCAAAGGAACAGCCGTCTGGTGCTGGCAATATGTAATGTCTGTTACTGTAGGCGAAGGAGGTTCAGCTCCTGTAAATGTTATTGAAATGCTTTTAAAACAAGTAGGTGTACCCCAATTATACTTATAAACTCCGGGCACTGTAAAACCATGAATCTGCGTACCATTTGTTAAAGGACTCGTTATAATCGAAGTTCCGGGGTTACTACTGTCGGCTGTCCATGTACCTATACCTGTGGCACCTAAAGTTGTATAGGTAGTACCACACCCAACTGTAGTAGGAACAGCCATAACGGTATGCTCTAACCCAAAAGTAAAATAGTAACCCGTAGGTATATTTACATTTTTATATAGTATTGTTCCTGTATCATCTAAATCATAAATGGTTATGTCATTAGCCAAAAAAGCAGGAGTTGATGACACAACAAGATATTTTGTATTTGCAGGTAGCTCTGCTTTAGCTGCAGCTATGGTTACATCAGTAATGCTACCGGTTTTTTGTACTTTCCATGTTCTTGCAATTCGGTTTACACATTCGCCAAGAAGAACATTATTCCCCATTCCATCATCTGCTGTCATAAAATAAGATGCTGACGCATCTATGGTAGTGCTGTTTATAGCATTTGAAAGAGGAAAAACACCCGCAGCACTTTTATTATAAACAGTTATAAGGTTATTGTTATGTACTGATTTAGATTGCTTTTGGTAAAGCCCGGAAACATCATCTCTACCTATGCCGGTAACATTAAATTTAAAAGCATTATCTGTTGCCCAAAATATACTGCCATTGGGTGCTGTATAATTCCAATTTGTTGACGATTGCCCGGTAGTTAGGGTTACGCCATATTTTACAGCAAGATATGACTCAACCTTATTAACATCTGCGTCAGAAAGGTTTACGTTATATGTAATTACCTCTGCAACTCCTCCACTAAATAATTCGCTTCCGTTATTACTTCCCACAAAAAAACCTGCGGAGACAGAAGGATTATAAACAGGATCAAACCTGTTTGTGATGTTTGCGATATCACCATTGCGCTTCGCGCTGAATTCGTTTGAAGTAGTGCTTGTACTTATACCCTTACCTAAAAGGATGATTCCTGCAGTTTCAGGATATGATGTAGTATTTTGACCGCCCGGATATGGTGCGGCATTATAGTAATCTCCGGTGCTGCCTGATACGCCATTACCAGACTGGGTGCGGAAACTGGGCTTGAACTGCCAGCGGTTTGACCTGGAATAGGTAAGAGCCGTATTTTTTGGGTTGATATTAGCGTATGTATTTACTACGACAAATGCCGAACCCTGCGTAGCCATAAGGTCTGCCGCGGTGCCATCTGTATTAGATAACATGGTATTATTACCACTGCTAAACTGGATAAACGGGTTAAAGTTAAAGTTAGCAATAGGAGTATTTGTTGGCGTATACACAGGCATACGCGAAGTTGTTGTCTGTGTTAGGGCATATGTACCTGCATTAGTACCTCCGCTGCTTGTCCAGGAACGGACACGATTATCTGCTGTATTGTTTAATAAAACGGGATCAGTAGTAGCGGTACCTGCACTGCTGGTTGACCTAAACCAACCTGTAAGGCCGGCATTAACACCGCCTGGCGACTGCGAAAAGACACTTCCTGCGCAAAATAGCAGTATTATTGACAAAGCTTTTGAACGCTTTAATGACTTAAACATTGTGAGAAAATTATTTGTATTCATGATCATTCGGGAATCGCAAAATTAATTTATTCTAAACAAGAATATATACCTGTAGCACACACTTGTGAGTGTTTTTACATAAATGTATTTTACACACTAATTTTAAACAGGTTAGCTCTTATTTATTTTATGAGAACTAATATATGCAGCCCTTTTATTCGGCCAATACTGCCTTTAGACAGAAAAAATGCCCGGACATTTAGTCCGGGCTGTATATACTACTGCTTCACGATAAGGAATTCACTCCTTCTGTTTTGTGCGTGCTCTTCCTGTGTGCATGCTGTGCACTTAACTTTAGGCTCGCTCTCGCCATAGCCTTTGCCTGAGATACGCTCTTTAGCAATGCCTTTTGAGATGATGTACTGTACCGTACTCTTTGCCCTGCGGTTAGACAGGCTCATGTTGTACTGGTCACTGCCGCGGCTGTCGGTATGAGACTTAACCAATACCACAAGGGCCGGGTTGTTTTTCATCGCGGCTACCGCCTTGTCAAGCTCAAAGGCTGCTTCTTTGGTGATGTTACTCTTGTCGTATTCAAAGAATATTTCATTAAGCACGATCTCTGTTGGTTTTACGATCGTTTCGATCGGGTCAAGGTTAGCATTTACCGTTACCTCTCCGCCTGCGGTCTTGGCTACCGGGAAGGTGTTGTTTACATAACCTTCTGCACTGGCCTGTACGGTATATGGCCTGTCACAGTCGATGTTGTAGTTTACCTGCCCTTTATTGTCTGCCGTGCGGGTTTCGATAACATTGCCTTTTTCATCTACTATAGCCACTTTGGCTGCTGCAATGGCTTTGCCTGTTTTTGAGTCCCTGACCATTACAATGGCTTCTACACCACATACCGGGGTAGCAAGGTAGATCTTGTCAAAGCCGTCACGGTTACTTGAGAAGAAACCGATCTTTTTGGTATCGTTAAACGTAAAGGCGAAGTCGTCCTTTCCGGTGTTGATTGGCTGGCCTACGTTTTGTGCCTCGGTGCCTTTTTTAAGGTCAATCACATAAACGTCTAATGCGCCAAAGCCTTTCCTGCCATCGGTTGAGAAGTATAGCTTGTCACTATCGGTGATGTAAGGGAAGCTTTCCCTGCCTTCGGTGTTTACCTTTGGCCCAAGGTTCTGTGGCTCGCCATAGCTGTTGTTGCCCTTGATCTCTACTTTCCAGATGTCGTTGCTGCCACCCATCGAGCCTTCACGGTCCGATGCGAAGTACAGCCATTTACCGTCTTTGCTTACTGATGGGTTGCCTGTACTCCAGGTCTTGCCGTTAAATGGCAGTTCCTCGATGTTGCCCCACTTGCCGTTGACTTTTGTGGCTTTGTACAGGTATACCTGACCTTGCTTGCTGTTGCTTTCCTTGTCTTTTACATATTGTTTCTTTTCTTTAAAGCTCTCGCTTGAAAAGTACAATGTGTTGCCCTCAGGGCTTACCGAAGCAGGGCCGTCATGCCATTTACTGTTCACATCGCTTACCGGGGTGGGTTCGCTGATCGTACCGTTGGCATTATAGGTAGCCTGGTACAAATCAAGGAACGGCTCATCGTTGGCTCCATAGGTTTTCCTTGCCGTGTTCCTTGCGCTGGTAAAGTACAGGGTGTTGTCATTGGTCAGTACCGCGCCAAAGCTGCCGTATTTCTTGTCGTTGATGTCCAGTACCTTTTCATCAAAAAGTTTGGCCTGGTTGCGGAGCTTAGGCAGGTAGTTTGGGTCTTGTTTAAAGGTTACCGCCCTTTGGTCGTTTGGTGCCAGTTGTGCAAACTTCTGCATCTGTACGTTGCTTTCCTCATACTTGCCTTCTGCTTTAAGCATCTGTGCATATTTGTAGTACGTCTCGGCATCCTGGGGCGTTTTGGTGGCTTCTGCAAACCATTTTACCGCTTCCTTGCTGTTGAACATATTGTAGTAGCTTTCGGCAAGTTGCTTTGCTACATAGTTGTCTTTCTTTTTTACTTTTAGGTAGGCTTGCGCCGCGTCTACATACTCAAGCCTCGCAAATAGTTTGTCGGCAGCCTTCGTTTCTTCGCTCTGCGCCATCGCCGAACCAGCTATAAGCAGAAAGCCAAGGGTAAGATATAAATTTTTCATGGTCCTGTCTTTTGCTTTTGGTTAGAAATAACGTGGTGAACGTGATACTTTTTTCGGGAAGTTGACATCAAACAACAGCATGATCTCGTGTGAGGCAGGTGTGGTTACCTTCAGGTCGGATACGATGTGGTCGTATGCATAGCCAATCCTCAGGTTCGGTGTGATGGCATAGTTTACCATACCACCCCATGAATCGTCTAACCTGTAAGTGGCTCCGATCTCAAATTTCTCGAAGAACAGCGCGTTTAGTGAACCGTCGATAGACGGGTCTACACCAAAGGCTGATTTTACCATGAACGAGGGCTTCAGCTTGAAGTTGTCGGTTACCTGGAATACGTAACCTCCTGTTAAAAAGTAGTGCGATACTTCTGAACCAAAACGGTAGTCGGTACCGCTTTGGGTAAGGTCAAGGTGTTTGCTCTTTAGCATGTTGGGTACCGAAAACGCTAAGTAGTAGTTATCGGTGTAGTAGAACACTCCTGTTCCTATGTTAAAGTAGGTGTTGTTTACGTTTTCTGCAAATGCAGGGTCATTAGGGTCCGGTACAAAGCCGTTGCCAATATCGCTGAACAATCCTACTTTATGGAAGGTAGCGCCCGCCTTTAAGCCAAGGGCAAGCCTGTGCGCGCCACCAAGTTTCAGCGTGTAGCTGAAATCGGCATATACATTGGTTTCATTCACCGGACCGATCTTATCGGTGATCGCCGATAAGCCCAAT
Source organism: Flavobacterium psychrotrophum (assembly GCF_003403075.1). Taxonomy (NCBI): domain Bacteria; kingdom Pseudomonadati; phylum Bacteroidota; class Flavobacteriia; order Flavobacteriales; family Flavobacteriaceae; genus Flavobacterium; species Flavobacterium psychrotrophum. The sequence goes on from NZ_CP031557.1 coordinate 2,529,040, forward strand.
CCTACATTTTTGCCCACAGGGCTGTGGCCCGAAAACGTGCCCGTACTCGGGGCTCCGTCTACATCTACCCATTGCTTGCGGTATAAAAGCCCAAAGGCTAAATTCTCCTTGCTGCCAGCGTATGCAGGGTTGATTACGTTCATGTTGTACATGTACTGTGTGTAGTGTGGGTCCTGCTGTGCGACTGCATCCGTAAACCCTACAAAGGCCAGTAATGCCGCCAGGTATAGTTTCTTTGTCATCTCTTAGTCTGTTCTCTTTTTTTATTCTCTTAATTTTGCCTGTTGATGTAGATCCATCCTGTTTTGCTCTCGCCATTGTTGCGCTCAAACATATAGAAGTACGTTCCTGTTGGCAGTTCGTCGCCATTACTGCCCTGTCCGCCCCACTGATTGGTGTAGCTGCCTTTAAAGCTGTAAACCTCAAGCCCGTAACGGTTATAGATACTGATTTTTCTTACATCAAGGTACGCAAGATCAAAATTGTCATTCTGCCCTATCGTTCCGCCCGGAGAGATACCACGCTGAATCTCGCAGTTGCCTGTAGTAAGTGCTAATTCCTCTACAGTAGTACAACCGGCAGCATTTTCTGCACGCACATATACTATACCTGTAGTTGTAGTAAGTAGGTAAGAAGCCGGTGTAGCAATGGCATTGTTATTAGCAAGGGCATCTGCCTGAGTGGCAAAATATCCTAGTGTAACACCTGTGCCTGCCTGCGCAGCTACTTCAGTAAGATTAAACGGAGAACAACCGGTAAGTTCTAACGCCGCAGCAAATTGTGGAGCCGGCAAAACATTAAGAATAAAAGATGTTGTTGTATAGCATCCACCATTACCTACCCTGACATAGATAGTTTGTGGGTTGGCCGTATTATTATAACTACCCGGTGTAGTAATAGCACCAGTATTGTTATCTGCATTGCTCTGGCTTGTAAAATACGTAACGGTATCTGTAGAACCGGCAGGTAATATAAGCGCATCGCGGCTTGAAAGATTAAATGCAGCTACTCCTGTAGTTACTTCGCAAAGCTGGTAATCAGCAATCGTATTTGCAACCGGAAGCGGATTTACAATTAGAGCCAGGCTTGCAACACTGTAACATCCTGCCGCTGTTTGCACCCTTACCCAAATAGTAGCCGTACCACTAGTATATGTAGCAGGTGTAGCTACAGGAGTAGTGCCTGCATTAGCAGCAGCCTCTGTATCATAGTATGAAACCGTTAAGCCCGCTACACCATTGGTAGCTTCTGCATCTTTAGAGTTAAGGTTAAATACTGCCTGAACTCCTGTGGTTGCAGGATCATCGCAAAGTACATAATTTGTTAAACCCGGCGTTGCAGGAAGCGGATTTACCTGCAGGTTAAGGGTTGCAAGGCTGTAACATCCTGCTGCCGATTGTACCCTTACCCAAACAGTACCTCCGGCACTTTGATAAGCAGAAGTTCCTGTTATTGGCCTGGTGCCATCATTAGCTTCTGTTTCTCCGGTATAATAAGAAACCGTTAAGCCCGCTACTCCATTAGCAGCCTGTGCATCTTTAGTTGTAAGGTTAAATACTGCCTGTACCCCTGTTGTTGCAGGATCGTCGCACAGTGCATAGGTAGTCATTACAGGCACCACAGGTTTAGGGTTTACTGTAAGCACAATAGTTTTTATGGTATAACAGTTTGTTGTAGTGCCGTTTTCTATAGCCCTGATATAAACTGTTTGTGTATTTGGTGTTATCGTTGAGTATGCCGCAGGTGTGGTTATAGCAGCTGTTCCTGCTTCGGCATCTGTTAATGATGTGTGGTAGGTTAGCGTGATGCCTGTCTGCCCGTTAAGGGTGTTGTTACCTTCTGCTTCCAGATTAAATACAGCAAGCCCGTCATAATCATCATCACATAAAGCTAGTGAAGACGGTTCAAGCAGCACAGGTGCGCTGTTAATAAGTATCGTTACTGTAGTATCATCGCCTGTAATACAATTTGTAACATCTGTAGTAACTTCATATTTAACATTATAAGTTCCCGGTGTACTTGTAGCAAGGTCTATTTCTCCTGTTGCAGCATTAATTGCTAAACCTGTAGCAGGTGTTACGGTAAATGCACCTCCTTCGGTAAAGCCTGCGTCTTTAGTTGGTACTACATTAGCAGCGCCCGCACAAACAGCAGCAGGAAGTGTAAAGCCTGTAACGGCAGTAGTAGGAGTGTTAATTGTTACCGTAATGGTAGCATCCAGACTTTGGCATCCCTCAGGAGAAGTCTGATAAACATTAAAAGTAGCAGTACCTATAGCAGACGTTAATGGAGTTGGTGCACCCGGCAGTTGTATGCCGTTGCTGTCTACCCATGTAAGTGTGTAACCGGTAAGTGCAGTAGCCGTTAAAGGTGCAGCTATTTGTCCCTGGCAATATGCAATATCTGTAACAACCGGTATAGCAGGTACAGCACCGGTATATGTTATAGTTACTGTTTTAAAACAGCTTGCACTACCCCAATTATATGTATAAACACCCGGTGTAGAGAAACCAGAAATTAGTGTGCTGTTTGCTGTAGGGTTAGCAATAACTGTGGCAGATGGGTTGGCACTATCTGCCGTCCAGGTACCAAGACCTGTAGAAGTAACTGTTGTAGTTGATGTATTACAGCCAATAGTTACCGCGTTTGATACTACGTGCTCTGATCCATAAGTAAAGTAATAACCGGTAGGAATATTTACATTTTTGTACAATATAGTTCCGGTATCGTCAAGAGGATAAGTAGTGATATCTCCCGCAGGAAAGGTTGGGTCTGATGATACGACAAGGTATCTTACATCTGCAGGCAATTGTGATTTTGCTGCTGCAATAGTAACATCTGCAATACCACCCGTTTTCTGAACTTTCCATGTGCGTGCAATGCGGTTAACACAGTTACCCTGCACCGTTGCATTACCAAGACCGTTATCTGCCGTTATAAAATAAGAAGCCGTAGCATCTATAGCTGTTGTGTTTAATGCATTTGTTACAGGAAATGTACCCGCAGTATTTTTGTTATAAACCGTAATCAGGTTATTGTTGTGTATTGATTTAGACTGCTTTTGGTAAAGGCCAGAAACATCGTCCCTGCCTATACCGGTAACATTAAATTTAAATGTATTATCTGCTGTCCAGAAAACGCTGCCATCCGGCGCGGTATAGTTTCTGTTGGTTGAAGATTGCCCAGAAGTGAGAGTAACTCCATATTTTACAGCAAGATATGATTCTACCTTGTTAACATCTGCATCAGAAAGGTTTACATCAAAGGTAATTACCTCAGCAATGGCTCCGTTAAATATTTCATTTCCATTATTACTGCCCAGGAAGAACCCTGATGAAACAGCAGGATCATAAACACTGTCAAAGTTATTGGTAACACTTGCTGTATCACCATTTCTGTTAGCACTAAAAGTATTAGATGTTGAATTGGTATTAACACCCTTACCCATCAGGATTATACCTGCGGTTTCAGGATAGTTAGTCATACCAACACCTCCCGGAAACGGAGCATCGTTATAATAATCTCCTGTACTACCGGCAAAACCGTCTCCGGTTTGTGTCCTGAAGCCCGGCTTAAACTGCCATTTGTTTTGTGAAAACAAATAAGTAAGTGCCGTATTTTTTGGAGTAATATTTGTATAAGTATTAACTACCAAAAATATAGAACCCTGGGTATTTAAAAGATCTGTTGTGAAACTTGTATTTGTAAGCAATGTATTATTACTGCCTGAAAATTGCATGAACGGGTTAAAGTTAAAGTTTGCACTTGCTGTATTGCCCGTAGTATATACCGGCATACGTGTGGTATTAGACTGTACCAGTGCATAAGACCCTGAGGTGGTGCCACCACTACTCATCCATGAAGTAACACGGTTATCTGTTGTGTTATTTAACAAAATAGGATTTGTATTAGCTGTACCTGCATTACTGGTAGACCTGAACCAACCTGTAAGGCCGCCACTAACCCCACCCGGAGCCTGTGCAAAAACAGTTGTGCCACCCAGCAGAGAAATAACTACAAAAGCCCTGACAGGCTTTAATATGAAAGATGTTAATAAATGATATTTTTTGCTCATTATAATTGGTTTATATAATTTAATTTGTAGGTAAACTGAGTTGTTTTTTTGTCTTAAATCTTAGCCGTTTTTTGCATTAGGAATACAGTTTAAAACTGTTATTTTTAAACAGTCTAAATATAAAAAACAAAGATTGTAAGATATTACTGTTTAACATAAAAAAATCAACAAATAAATATGACAGTTCCTTAAACCGTAAACTTCTTGTTTTTAGGCAAAAAGGGCTTTCAGTATTGTTTCAAACAATTGTACTATTGTTTTATTGACCAAATTTTATTTTAAAGACGGCCTTATAAAGCTTCTATTTGAAGCAAAATTTTTGTTGTAATAGTTCAAAAAATAAAGAAAAGCCGTGATGCCTTTTGGGCAACACAGCTTCTCTGCCTAAAATCAATAAACTTTAATTTTTAACTATTTTGGCAACTTGCACATTGCCGTTTTCAAACTCAGCTTTCAGCATATAAATACCGCTGCTAAGTAAACCCATATGTAGTGTAGGCTGTAACGACCTTAGCACTTCTTTGCCCAGGCTATCATAAACAGAAACTACTTTTATAATTGACTGTGATTTAATTTGAACCATATCTGTTGCAGGGTTAGGGTATACTGCAATTGCATTTTTACCAAAACTTTCAACTGCCGATACCGGGATGTTTACGGTAATGTTAATACTTGTAGATAGTGTAGCTCCGCTCGCAGATGTTGCAGTAACAACGGCTGTACCATTTGCAACAGCAGTTACAAGGCCATTTTCATCTACGGTTACAATACCTACCGGTGTAGCAGTCCATACAACATCTGTATCTGTAGCATTTTCAGGAAGTATTGTTGCAACAAGCTGCAATGTACCACCAGCGGTAACAATTGTTGGCTCCGCATTGTTTTCTACAGTTACAGTAATACTTGTAACCACAACTACCTGACCTGTAATAACCACATCAATCGTATCTGTAAAAGATCCGTCTTCTGTAGTAACAGTAACGGTAATTGTACCGTTAGCCAATGCCCTGATTAATCCGTCTTCGCTTATCGTAGCAAAATCACTGCCTGCACTAATAGCCCATGTAACATCTGCATTACTTGCATCATCCGGAGTAACAGTAGCCACAAGCTGTAGTGTACCACCATCTGTAGTTATTGTTGCCGGTGCATCATCTGCCACAGCTACATCAACTGCTGTTACAGCAATTACCTGATTAGAAATAACAACTTCAATATCATCATAAATTGTAGTATCACTTGTAAGCGTTGCGCGTACTGTTACAGCACCATTAGCCAGAGCTGTTACCAGGCCTGTAGCACTTATAGTTGCAAACTCGCTTCCTTCTGCAATAGTCCAGGTTACAGTCTCTGTAGCCGGTGTTACTGCTGCGGTAAGTTGTAGCGTACCTCCATCTGTAGTTATGGTAGCCGCAACATCTCCCTGCACCGCTACTGCAACTGTAGATGGTAATGCCGGTGATGCTGTTGCAGAAACAGCAAGCACTGAAAGACGTATCTCACTTGCCCATTCTGCCGAAGATGACCCTTCAAAACTAAAGGCAATACCGGTTATGGTTTTATACTGATTACCTGCATCAAGCGGCAGAGCTACCTCATAAAGCCTTGGGTTTGTAGCGCTGCCTTCAAGGTTGTTGTTAGCAGTATTAATACGCCCTATACCTTGTATAGCATAACCGTCGCCATCATACCAGTCGCTGATTGTAAGTGTTGAAGCCTGTGTAGTGCCATCTGCAAAATTTACCGTAGCAGAAAACGACTGGTACTGGTTACCGCCGCCTGTAGCACCTGCCAAAAGGTAAAGGGTACTAACGTTTGATTTACTGAATGCTAGGGTTCCTGTAGACGTTGCTCCATTACCCACATAAGCCGGTGTTAGGAACAGGGCATTATTGCCACTGTAATCTGCTAGCTGAAAATTAACGCCAATTGAATTTGCACTATTGATCAATCCGTTAACCGGCAGTCCGTATGTGGGTGTTGAGCCAGATGTTGTAGCCTGAAAATCCAGGGAAACAAGCGCTCGTGTATTATGCTGATCAAAGCCCATGGTTGTAGAAGCCGAAGCATTGCCTACACCATTTGCTATAATATCCTGATTAAAACCTGATGTGATGGTAACAGGTGTAGCTGTTTGCGCAAAAGATATTGCCGGGCTAAGCGACAAAAAGCCGAAAGCGATTGCATACCTAAATGGATAAAGTAGTTTTCTTTTCATAAACCGTCATGTATTAGTGTTAATTATTAGCTCTTTATAACTTTTTTCACAACCACCTCATCGTTAGAAAAAAGTATTTTAACAATATACATACCGCTTTTAAGGGCAGACATATCAACGTTATTTGATGTACCTTTAGACACAACCTGACCCGTAATGGAAACAACAGTAAATTCTTTTACTTCTTGATTTACCGCGTTTATAACAGCTGTGTTTAAAACAGGGTTAGGATATAGAGAAACACTTTCTGCACTAAAAGTATCTGTAGAAAGTACCGTATCATAACTTTGAAGATATACCGACATTGGTATCATACCATCGTTTCCGTTAAAGGTAGCATCCGGCACATCGATCTTGAAACTGTGTGCACCGGCAGAAAGGTTACCCAGGCTAATTTCCCTGATAGGAATTGAATTACCGGGACACCAGTTGTTCCAGCTCCATGCAGCATCTGTATTTGCCAGAGGCGCTCCTGTATTACAGTTATTATAAATACAATTTCCCTGAGTATTATACCTGCGGTAAGGTCCACAAGATACACCCCCCGGCTTATAAGTAAGCACCTGCACACCATCTACATATACAAAGTGCTGCCTCCTTACATATTCTTCACCACCGCTGCCTGCACCATGGCTTGATGTTATAAGGTACAGTTTTGCATTTGGCAAAGCCTCATCAAGTGTAAAATTTATGGTACGCACCGTTTCATTAAGCACATCTGTACCAGAAAGGTTATAATCGCGCATTTCATATTTAAATGATAGTGGCTTTAAAAAATTATTGCTGTAGTTTACCGATGCATCAGTTTCTGAAACAAACTCAAGCGTGCCAAAAAATACATCGTTTCTGCCAGAGCATCCTGCCACCTGGGTGTTTGCAGCATAAGGAACACCAAAAAGTTCAAGTTCTACCCAAAGGTCAAATTCTGATGTAAGCTGTGTATCCTTAAATATCTGAGCTACGTTATCTATTTCATAAGTATATGGTACCTCATCCGGCTGTACATTCTTGTTCATAAACGGAGTAATGTACCTGCCTAGTTCCAGGCGTTGCACTTCTGAAGGGTTGTAAGATGTAGCATCTTTAGGTACAAGCGCCAGGTTAATGTTACCTATCCTGTCATAATTATCACATGATGCTTTTATGGTAACGTTCATGGTAAGCTTGTTGCCAAACTGTGCCAGTTGTTCTGCCGTAAGCTTTTTAGCATATAATGAATTGCTGTGCCTTATAACACCATCCGGCACCGGCTCTGATACGTTAGCTGCATAGCCATCATAAAACAGTATCTGGTCAAATACTGTAAGTATATATGGGTCTTGTGCAATAGCTTTATTTGAGAAGAGAAAAAACAAGCACAAGCCGGCAAAAAAGGCCTGCCTGTGCTTTTGAAAATAACCAGAGAGATTCTTAATAGTAGTAGTTTTGTTCATTAGGTAAGAGTTTCGCGTTTAATAATAATGCTGTAAACTTCTTATTTTAAGCCTAATGACGATTGTACTATTGTTTCAAAACCTGTAACTATTGTTACATTATACTGCTGTTTTTAAGAAATCGCTTGGTGTTATACCATAAACCTCCTTAAAACTACGGGTAAAGTAAGATGGGCTTGCAAAACCGGTTTTATAAGCCACCTCAGCTACCGTAAAATTCTCTTTAAGCAACGGTAAAGCTTTACTCAGGCGATAAGCCCTGAGCATTTCACTGGTGCTCATTCCGGTAATACTTTTAATTTTACGATGCAGGCTTGTCCTGCTTATAAGGAGCACTGCAGAGAGCTCTTCTACCCCAAAATTATCATTGTCGATATTCTCGTCTACTGCTTCGTATATTTTAAGCAGGAACGGGTCTATCGGCTTACTTTCTATAACCTCTTCTGCAGCCGGTAACGTAGTAAGCCCCCTGTAAATAGATTCGCGTAACAACTTTTGCTGCGCCAGCCTGTTACTTACCCGCATTAGTAGTTCTTCTACACTAAAAGGTTTTGTAAGATAATCATCTGCTCCATATGAAAGGCCTTCCAGCCTGCTCTCCATATCAGCTTTAGCGGTTAGCAAAAGTACAGGTATATGACTTGTAGCAATATCAGCTTTTACAGCACGGCAAAATTCAAAACCATTCATTACGGGCATTAACACATCGCTAATTATAATTTCGGGCGAATGTTGCTGCGCAAGTGGTAATGCAGCAATGCCGTTTTCGGCAGCTACAACATTATAATGCGCATTTAATATGCTGTACATAAATGCTGCAAGCTCCTTATTATCTTCTACTACCAGTACTGTTGGCTTTTCAGTAGTGTGATCTTCAACAAACACAGCACCGGTATTTTGGGCTGCTTCTCCTGCAATAGTTGTAGTAAGTTCTTTTAACGGCAGGAATATTTCAAATACCGCGCCCGTTGTATGTAGAGAATTAGTCGACACATTAATAGTACCGTCCTGAAGTGTGATTAGTTCTTTAACTAAAGAAAGGCCTATTCCGCTGCCAGTTGCCAACCTGTTTTCTGCACTATTACCTCTGTAGAACCTATTAAAAATATTTAGTATATCTTCTTTTGTAACTCCCGGGCCATTATCTGAAACACTTAAGATTATACCGTTAGGCACTATATCAAGCTTAACAACAATACTGCCGCCTTGCGGGCTGAAACGTATAGCGTTAGACAAGAGGTTAAAAAGTATCCTTTCCATCATTTCTGCATCAAAAAGATAACCTGCATTTTCTGGTATTTCCTGCGTAATAACAATATCTTTTGAATTAGCTTCCTGCGAAAACGCCGCTACAACTTTGCGCATAACCTGCGTAAGATCACCAGCCGAAAAATGCGGTTTTAACGCTCCGGCTTCCAGCTTAGACATATCCAGGAGCTGATTGGTAAGATTTAAAAGGCTTGTGGCATTTTTAGTAATAATTTCTGCCATTTTGCCCTGCTCTGTTTCAAAAAGCCTGGTTTTAAGTTCCTGTGCGGGGCCAAGTATAAGGGTTAACGGTGTGCGCAACTCATGCGTAATGTTCGAAAAGAAGCGGGTTTTCATATCATCAAGTTCCCTAAGATGCAGGGCTTCTTTTTGTTTGAGCACAATTTCTTCCTTCATTACACGCTGCCTGATCCTGAAGTTAGTAAACAGCAATACAGATACCGCAAATAATATAAGATAAACTATCCATGCGCCGGTAGTATTCCACCAGGGTGGCGAAACTGTAACCGGTAACGATTTTATGTATGAGCTCCACTTACCCGTAGTGTTAGTAGCATTAACTTCAAAAACATATTTACCCGGCGGAATTTTAGTATAAACAGCATCTCTTTTATTTGCTGCGGCTACCCACTTATTGTCATATCCTTTAAGGCGGTAGCGGTACTTAATATCTGTAGGATGATTAAATTGCAGTGCTGCATATTCTATACGCAGGGTATTATCATTATAAGGCAGGCTTAAATTTGTAACCAGAGGTAAGGCGCTGGCATAAGCCGTACCTTCAATTGCCTGGTTATTAATAAAGATATCTGTTAGCTCTACATTTGGGTTAAAATTATCGTCTTTAATTTCCTGCGGATTAAAAATCACATACCCGTTTATACCGCCAAAGGCAAGCTTACCATCGGGCAACGGTATTTGATGAAAACGGTTAAACTCATTATTAGGCAAACCGTAAGAAACCGTAAAAGTGCGGCTTTTGTGTGAAACAGGATCAAAACGCACCAGGCCCTTATTAGTACCCAGCCAGAGATACCCAGCCGCATCCGGCAACATAGAATATACAACATTATCCGGTAAGCCCTGCTTTACAGAAAACACGTTTGTTTTAAAGGTAGTTTTATTAAAGCACAGTAAACCTTGCGGGCTGCCTATCCATATAAGGTTATTACCGGCAGGATCTGGAAGCATATTATAAAGGCTTCTTGCCGAAAATACTTTGCCCTCTTTATCATTTACTTTATGCAGTGTTTTGCTTTTTAGGTCAATGTAAAATAAACCATCATACTCTGTTGCCACCCAAAGGCGGGTTTTATCTAAAAGTATACTGCTTGGGGCTACGGTTTTTAAACTATAATTGCCTGCCGTTTTAAAAGGAGTACTTAGCTGCCATACTCCTGAACTCTGCAAAGTATAAAGACTACCACAATCGTCCATTACCATAGGCATTCCGTTTGCCATAAGCACCAAACCTTTTACCGGCACAAACTTTTTATTTGCTGCCGGCAGCTCAAAACCTGTTACTTTTTTTTGCCTGATATCATAGCGGTAGAGAGCCCTGTCTAATGCTATCCAGATGTTATTAGCATCTTTAACAGTACGCAAATAATAACTAAGGGGCAAAGTACCCTTATATGAATTTTTATGCGCCAGGTATGCAACCGGAAAATTGAACGCTCTTGTCAGCACATCTGTTATAAAATCCTTCTCGTACCTATGTGAATCAAAATCTGTAGCAAGGTCAATCTGGGTGATGCCATCTGTGTTTCCGCCTGTCCAGATAAGCCCTGACCTGTCTACAAGGAAAGCCTGTATGTTTCGAAAATCTTCTAACCCGTCTTTAGCATATTTTTTAAGTCCGTTATTATCATCATAGCTATAAACATTATTTCCTGCTATAAAATACTCTTTTCCATCAGGGCCAATGTTTATCCATTTAACGCTGTATTCTGTAACTTCGGGTAGACTTATCTTGCGAAACCTGTGACTTTTTGGTTCAAAAAAGAAAATATTTTTAAGGTCTGTCCACATCAATTCGCCGTTAGCTCTTTTGTGTAGCTCAGGAATATCGTCGCCATAGTCAAGGTTATCGTTAAAGTACTGCTTGCACTGCAACGGATAATCAATAAACCTGCTACTGCCCTTTATTAAACGGCTTAGTGCATTTTGCCTCAATACCCATAAATCTTTTTTCCCGTCTATAAAAAGGCTCCTTATGGTATCGCCCTGAAAAGAATAGGTTCGCTTTTCTTTTATTTTTCCGTTATGCTGATATTTAAAACTCTTTACGGTTCCACCTTTCCCCAGGTACCATATAACATTATCATCTGCAATGCTCCAGCCACGGCGTATTATAAATAACTTTTCTTTTTCTGAAATATCCTGTGTAATGATATGGGACACTTTTGCAGAGTCTATACTAAGCCTGTCTAATTCTCCCGTTTCATACTTAAGCCAAAGCGAATTTCCGGGGCCGGGTTGCAAATGGGTTATGGCATTAGATGCAAGCGAATTTTTATCTGAAAGGTCATGCTGAAATATCCTGAAGTTATGGCCATCATAGCGCGCTAATCCATTTCTGGTTGCAATCCATATAAATCCCTGCTTGTCCTGGTGCAAGCCCGAGATAAACGACTGCGGAAGGCCTTCATTTTCAGAAAGCCGCCTTGTATTTTGCGCATATAAAAATAATGGCAAAAATAATATATAGAGTACAGACTGTAATTTCAGTCTCATTGCTGCTGGAATTTATTGGTCAATAATGGTCATGATTAAAAAAATATGACGCCTTCAGTTGATGCCAATGTACACTGATTTGCCCCTATTATGCAAATTTCACTTATTTTTTAACAAAACTCACAAATTTTACAAATAAAACTATTAAGTATCCATCAAAATTAGAAAATATACTGACTGAGGATATCAAAGTCCATTGGTGTAATTTTTAAAATCAACATAGCACCTTAACAATAGCAGTACATCTTAAAATACATAACAATATGTTTAAATTTTTCACACATGCAAATGTTTTTGTTATGAAAATTAATCAGTTTCTATTTTTTTTCAAAACCTATTGGGTAATATGTAAAAATTAATTGAATTTATTTTTATTTAATCTAAATAAATAATTTTACCAAATATACTTATAACCTTTCATAACAATGAAGAAAATATCTTTACTCATTAAAAAACAACATCTTAAACCCGTCAGCTTACTTTGGCTGGTTTGTGTTTTTATGTTGTTTACAGCCGTTAGTAATGCACAAACCATTTCTTACTATAGTTTTAATCAAACTGAAGGAATGTACACTCCTTTATTTAACGGTACCAATATTGCTACAGCCACGGCGGCATCAGGCACCGGTGGTATTGACGACCAGGTGTATACATTAGATAATGTTATTCCTTTTAATTTTAACTTTAACGGACAATCATATACATCACTTAAAGTATATGCTAATGGTTTTGTTTCGTTTGGGGCAACAGCATCTAATAGTTCTGACCCTATAGGATCATCAAACAGCTACGAAGGTGTAATATCTCCACTTGCTGCCGATCTTGATGCGCTTTACAATATTAACGGCGATAGCGGAAATATAGCTTATGAAGTAATTGGTACGGCACCAAACCGTGAGTTTGTAGTACAATGGAGCCACTTCAGGCCTTATTCTTCTACTGCTGCAACAGTAGCTTCTCACCACAACTGGAACTTTCAGGCACGCTTAAAAGAAGACGGCACCATACGTTTTGTTTATGCACTGTCATCTGCAGGCACACCGTCTTCTACAACTGCTAAGGTAGGCCTAAGGGGTACAACATATAATGATTATAACAACCGCACAGCAGCCGGCACTACAGCCAGTAACTGGAACAACACTGTGGCAGCTACAACGTCATCCGGCGGAATTTCCACTAACTATAACTATCTCCCATCTGATGGCCTTACTTTTACATGGACCCCACCGGCTGCATGCCTTGCACCGGTAACACAGCCTACTGCACTTGTATTAAATAATACAGGTATTATTATAAATGCAAGTTTTGCAGCAGCAGTTCCTGCCGCTGACCGTTACCTGGTTTTGCGCAACATTGCAGGTACAACGCCAAATGCTCCGGTTAACGGCACTACATATGCTACAGGTGTAAACACAAACCTTAATAGCTATGTAGCTTATTATGGTACAGCCACATCTTTCGAAAACAACTACAATCACGGTATAAGAGGTAATAACAATTATGTATACACTATTTATGCTGTAAGTTCAAACTGTAATGGTGGACCGCTTTATAATACAACCGCCCCGCTTACAGGCAATATTACAAACTGCCCTGCAACTGTTAACGGCATTACTTCTAATGCTATTACATCTACCGGTTTTACACTGGCATGGCCTGCTACAGATAATGGCAATGCAAGAGAATTTACAACTGTTCTGGAAGTAGCTACTAACAGTACTTTTACAAACATGGTTACCGGATCTCCTTTTACGTTATCGTCTTTTACAACTTCTCAGTCAATTACAGGCCTGCAACCTAATACACAATATTTTTACAGAGCTAAAAATGTAGTTACAGAATGCGAAAGCAGCTATTCTACCGTAGGTAATGTATATACATCGTGTATACCTGTATCTGCTTTTAATGAAGGCTTTGATGGTGTTACCGGTTTAGCATTACCTAACTGCTGGAGCAAAATACTTGTGGGCGCCGGAGGCCCGCCAACCATTAATGTTACTACAACTGATGCTTTATCTGCACCAAACAATGTAAGCTTTTATGGCAATGGCGCGGATACCGAAGTAGAAACTACTAAGATAATATTGGTAAGCCCGGAGGTTAATAACCTATCGGCAGGTACACACAGGCTACGTTTTAAAGCCCGTAAAACATCATCTACAAGCACTGCGGGTATACGCATAGTAGCACTGGATGGTAACACCGCAGAGGCAACCAGTACTATAATAGAATCTGTAACCACGCTTTCTACTACCTATCAGGAGTATACTGTTTACTTTACGAGTTACACAGGCACCGGAAATTACATTGGTATACAAAGAGTTGGAGGGCCATCTTACTCTTATGTATATGTTGATGATGTTGTTTGGGAACCGGTGCCTTCTTGTATAGAACTCCAGGCGGTAACAGCTACAGAACCAACACCTACAGGTGCTACAATAAGCTGGACTAATGTAGACAATGCTGCTCCACAGGGTGGATATGAGTATTTTGTTTCTACAACAAATACAACACCAGACGAAACACAAACTTTTGTACAAACTACTCAAACAAGTGCAACCCTTACTGGCCTTGCAAGTGGGGTAAGACACTATGTTTTTGTAAGGAGAATATGTAATGCTACCGAAAAAAGCCCTTGGGTAGCTACAAACTTTACAACAATCGCCACAGCTCCGGCTCCGTGGATAGAAGAATTTCTTACATCATCTTACCCTACAGGCTGGACTACAACAAACTGGTCATTGGGTACAACAAGGGGTATAACCGGAGAAGGTAATTCGGCTACCAGCCTTTATAAAAACCTTTTCAGCGGCGCAGCTACAGGTACATTTACAACCATAGCGGTTGGCCCGCTAAACGCATCAAACTATGAGTTGAGCTTTTATCATAAACAATCTAATTATAACGGCCCTTATGCAGCACCTGCTAACTGGGGTAATTTTACAGTACAGGTTTCTGATGATTTTGGCGCAACGTGGAATGTAATTGATACCATCGAAAATGAAAGCAATACCGGATATACTCAAAAAGTATATTCACTTGCTAATTATCAGGGAAATTATGTGCAGGTAAAAATTGTTGCTAACTGGACATCGGGTGACTTTGACCTTTCTTTTGATAAGTTCGAAATTAAAGCTCCGGCAGTTGCTGTAGAAAATGTACTGGTTACTGTTGCAGATAACGCACCGGCTACCATTACAACTGAAAACGGAACACTGCAGCTCCAGGCAACAGTAAATCCTGCCGGAACAAACCAGGAAGTAACGTGGTCTGTATTTGCAGGTAGCGATTTTGCTTCGGTTAGCGAAAGTGGCCTTGTTACTGCTATTGCTAACGGTACCGTTACGGTACGTGCTACATCAAATGTTGATGCCACTAAATTTGAAGATATAGAAATTACTATTGCCATAGAAGAAACCCCTGAAGGATATTGCGAAGTAAGTGTTGAATACGATGTAGAGCCTATAACCCTTGTAAATTTTGCCAATCTAAACAAAGCTACAGCTGCCGGTATAAACAACACACCGGCTTATGAAGATTTTACGGCATTAATAGCCAATGTAAACCGCGAAGGTATCTATACCATGACTGTAAAAGGTAATACAGGTAACCTTGAGCACGACATCAGGGTATTTATTGACTGGAACCGGGATCTGGTTTTTGATATGGATACTGAATATTACACTACCTCTTTACCCGCTTCTACTGGCGAAGATACTGTAGAGGCTACCTTAGAAATTACAGTTCCAGAGAATGCTGTATTGGGCAACACGCGCATGAGGATAATAAAAGATATGTGGAATGTATATGAAGAAGGAGAATTTGATGCTTGTACTGATGCCTACTATGGGCAAATAGAAGACTACACGGTTACTGTTGCAGAAGCAATAGAAGTTACAAGTGTTTTAGTTACAACACAAAATAATGTTACTGCTGAGATAACTGTTGAAAATGGTACGTTACAACTGGTAGCTGCTGTAAACCCTCAGGGTGCAAACCAGGATGTTACATGGTCTGTTGTATCAGGTGCGGCTTTTGCAACACTTAGCGAAAGCGGACTTGTTACTGCTCTTGCAAATGGTACTGTAGTGGTACGTGCAACATCGGTACAGGATGCTACAAAATTTGACGATATTGAAGTTACCATAAATTATGTAACAGTAATTGCTGTTGAAAGTGTAACTGTTGCTACTCAAAATAATGTTACTACTGAGATAACTGTTGAAAATGGTACGTTACAACTGGTAGCTGCTGTAAACCCTCAGGGCGCAAACCAGTATGTTACATGGTCTGTGGTATCAGGTGCGGCGTTTGCAACACTTAGCGAAAGCGGACTTGTTACTGCTCTTGCAAATGGTACTGTAGTGGTACGTGCAACATCGGTACAGGATGCTACAAAATTTGACGATATTGAGGTTACTATAAATTATGTAACAGTAATTGCTGTTGAAAGTGTAACTGTTGCTACTCAAAATAATGTTACTGCTGAGATAACTGTTGAAAACGGTACGTTACAACTGGTAGCTACTGTAAACCCTCAGGGCGCAAACCAGGATGTTACATGGTCTGTGGTATCAGGTGCGGCATTTGCAACACTTAGTGAAAGCGGACTTGTTACTGCTCTTGCAAATGGTACTGTAGTGGTACGTGCAACATCGGTACAGGATGCTACAAAATTTGACGATATTGAGGTGGTTATTGATACTGCACTTTCTAATGAAGATTTTGACGCAATTAAACTTACATTGTATCCAAATCCTGTGAGCAGCATTCTTTATGTTGAAACCCCGGCTGGTTTTGAAAACTATGAAATATTAGATATTACCGGGAAATCTATCCTGAATGGTAGCAATAAAGCTATCAACTTTGAAAGCGTTAGCGCCGGTACTTATCTTGTAAAGATTAACCTGGAAGATGGAAAAACAGTAACCAGAAAAATCATCAAAAAATAAGCTCGATACTCCCAACTAAAAAAACTAAGTAAGGAAGCCGTCTCAATATCTAATTGAGGCGGTTTTTTTATGTATATATAAAAGGAGATTTGAAAGAAAACATTATTGTGACTCAATAGACATATAAAGTAATAAGACATATCTAAACTGGAGTGATAAGTTTGAACAGCCCCTTGGCTTTTATAAAGATATTGATGCCTTTGAGGTAAAATATCTGTAAAAATTATAAATTTGAATATGAAGAAAAAAATTGTAGTGCTATCCGGTGCGGGAGTAAGCGCCGAAAGTGGTGTAGCGACCTTTAGGGATGCAGACGGATTGTGGGAAGGACACGATGTAATGGAAGTCGCCACCCCGGAAGGCTTTGCCAAAAATCCGGCACTGGTACTGGACTTTTATAATCAGCGACGCCGTCAGCTTTTTGATGTGCAACCCAATAGCGCACATAAGATAATTGCTGAACTGGAAACAAATTTTGACGTTACCGTGATAACCCAAAATGTAGACGACCTGCATGAGCGTGGTGGCAGCAAACAGATAATTCACCTTCATGGAGAACTTTTAAAGGCGCGATGCACTGTAGACGAGCATACTGTTATAGAATGGGCAGGAGATATTGTACTGGGACAAAAGCATCCTGATACCGGCAGGCAATTACGCCCGCATATAGTGTGGTTTGGCGAAGCCGTGCCTGCAATAGCTGATGCGGCAATATATGTTGAACAGGCCGATTATATTATTGTAATAGGCACCAGTATGCAGGTGTATCCTGCTGCAGGGCTTATAGATTATGCCAAACGCAATGCTAAAATATTTTACATTGATCCTAATCCTGCCAGCGTAAGTGGTTTTAATAATGAGATAGAGATTATTAAAATGCGGGCAAGCGAGGGCATGCAGATTGTTAGGGATAAACTAAATAATATAGCAGAACACAATTAAGTTTTCAACAACAACCAACACCTTGCTGCAATAATTCTTAAAAAAAAACCATTCATGCCAGTTGCTGTTTATTTATGTGCCTCAATTTCTATAGTCTTTACTACAGCCCTCTTCGGATTACTTATAAATAATACAATTAATTCTAAGGATTTTTATAACAGGTTAACTAACATGAACTTTATAAGAAATGAGGCCATTAACAAGTACTTAGGAGTTAAAGCACTCAGACTTTTAATTGTAAATACTTTTTGGAGTAAGCTCAATCCCAGCCTTCAAATTCCAAATACAAGGAATAAAGAGCAATTACTAAAAATACGTGCCGAAATGACTAATGCTGAAATTAGCCACCTCATCGGATTTTTAATTACGTTACTATTAATGCTTACAAGCTATGCTACTTCTTGGCATACAGGTATCATACTACCCTTGTTAATTTCAAATATTGCATTTCACTTACATCCGGCGCTATTACAACAATATAATAAACGCAGACTCGACAAGCTATTGAAAATGCTCTAAAAAAAAATAAGAGCCCCTGAAAATACAAGGGCTCTATATTTTTATACTAAACAGTATCTACATTACTATTTGCTCAGGTACATTTTTCTGCGGCTGTAAAGCTCATAGAACTGGTCATCTTTAAGGTCATCAATAAACAGGATACTCTCCCCTGTTGACTTCATCTCTGGTCCAAGCGCTTTGTTCACACCCGGGAATTTACTGAAAGAGAATACCGGCTGCTTTATGGCAAAGCCTTTAAGCTGTGGGTTAAAGGTAAAATCTTTCACTTTTTTCTCGCCCAGCATTACTTTAGTAGCATAATTTACATAAGGTTCGCCATATGCTTTAGCAATAAACGGCACCGTGCGGCTCGCTCTTGGGTTGGCCTCGATTATGTAAACAATATCATCTTTAATAGCAAACTGAATGTTGATAAGCCCTACCGTTTTAAGCGCAAGCGCTATCTTTTTAGTATGGTCTTTAATTTGCTGCATTACAAACTCGCCAAGGTTAAATGGTGGCAACGTAGCATTACTGTCGCCACTGTGCACACCACAAGGCTCTATATGCTCCATGATACCGATGATGTAAACATCTTCGCCATCGCAAATTGCATCGGCTTCAGCCTCTATAGCGCCGTCAAGGTAATGATCCAGCAGTAATTTATTGCCCGGTATGCTCTTAAGCAGGTCGATAACGTGCTCTTCAAGCTCCTGCTTGTTGATAACAATTTTCATGCCCTGGCCACCCAGTACATAACTTGGTCTTACCAGTAGCGGGAAGTCTAATGTCTCAGCAAGCTGTACCGCTTCATCAGCGCTCTCTGCTATACCAAACTGGGGGAATGGTATGCCCAGGTCTGTAAGCAGGTCAGAGAAACGCCCTCGGTCTTCAGCAAGGTCAAGCGCATCGTAGCTGGTTCCTAATATCTTTATGCCATAGCGATCCAGTTTTTCAGCAAGCTTAAGGGCAGTCTGCCCACCAAGCTGCACGATAACACCTTCTGGCTTTTCATGGCGGATGATGTCGTAAATATGCTCCCAGAATACCGGCTCAAAGTACAGCTTATCTGCCGTATCAAAATCGGTAGAAACTGTTTCCGGGTTACAGTTTATCATGATGGTTTCATAACCACACTCTGCTGCTGCAAGTACACCATGTACGCAAGAGTAGTCAAACTCAATACCCTGGCCTATACGGTTAGGGCCTGAGCCCAGTACCACAACCTTTTTACGGTCTGATACTATACTTTCGTTATGAACATATTTGGTACCGTCGGCCTTTTCTATCTCTGCCTCAAAAGTTGAGTAGTAGTAAGGTGTTTTAGCTTCAAATTCGGCCGCGCAGGTATCTACCAGTTTGTAAACACGCTTTACGCCCATTTCTTCGCGCTTGTTATACACATCACTTTCTACACACCCCATCATGTGGGCAAGCTGCCTGTCGGCAAAACCTTTTTGTTTGGCCTCAAGAAGCAGTTCTTTTGGCAGGGTATCTATTTTAAAAGTAGAAATTTCTTTTTCAAGTATGTACAGCTCCTCATATTGCTTAAGGAACCACATATCTATTTGTGTAATTTCGTGGATGCGGCTTAATGGTATACCCATTTGTATGGCATCATAAATTACAAAAACACGATCCCAGCTTGCATGGGTAAGCTTATCTATTATTTGCTCGTAGTTTTTGTAGCCTTTACCGTCAGCGCCAAGCCCGTTACGCTTAATTTCAAGCGACTGGGTAGCCTTGTGCAGCGCTTCCTGGAATGAACGGCCTATACCCATAACCTCACCTACAGATTTCATCTGAAGGCCTAGCGTACGGTCTGCACCTTCAAACTTATCAAAGTTCCAGCGTGGTATTTTTACGATAACATAGTCAAGCGTTGGTTCAAACAGGGCCGATGTAGATTTTGTAATCTGGTTTTGTAGTTCGTCAAGGTGGTAGCCCAGTGCCAGTTTAGAAGCTATCTTGGCAATAGGGTAACCGGTAGCTTTAGAGGCCAGTGCCGATGAGCGCGATACCCTTGGGTTGATCTCAATGGCTACAATGTCTTCTTTTTCATCCGGGCTTACGGCAAACTGCACGTTACAGCCACCGGCAAAGTTACCTATGCTGCGCATCATTTTGATAGCCATATCCCTCATTTTCTGGAAGGTGGTGTCAGATAATGTCATGGCAGGTGCTACGGTAATACTGTCTCCCGTGTGGATACCCATAGGGTCCATATTCTCGATAGAACAGATGATAACCACGTTATCGTTCTTATCACGAAGCAATTCTAATTCGTATTCTTTCCAGCCTAAAAGAGCTTTATCGATAAGCACCTCATGTATAGGCGACATCTCAAGGCCGTAAGTAAGCAGGTTGTCAAAGTCTTCTTTTTTATGTACAAAAGCAGCTCCTGTACCACCCAGCGTAAACGATGGGCGAATAACCAGCGGGAAGCCAAACTCCTGCGCTATCTCTTTACCTTTAAGGAATGAGTTAGCCGTTTTAGCAGGTGCAGCAGGTATGCCTATCCTTTCTAAAAGTTGTTTAAACTGTTCCCTGTCTTCGGTAATGTTTATGGCGTTAACATCTACACCTATAAGGCGCACGTTAAAGTCGCTCCAAATCCCTTTTTCTTCTGCCTCAAGGCATAGGTTAAGTGCAGTTTGCCCACCCATGGTAGGTAATACAGCATCAATATTAGGGTGCGCTTTCAGTATCTCAATGATCGATTTTGTGGTAAGCGGCTTCAGGTAAATATGGTCGGCCATAGAAGGGTCGGTCATAATGGTGGCCGGGTTAGAGTTGATAAGGATAACCTCTATCCCCTCTTCTCTTAGTGAGCGCGCCGCCTGAGAACCGGCATAATCAAATTCGCATGCCTGGCCAATTACGATGGGACCAGAACCGATGATCAGTACAGATTTAATGGAAGTGTCTTTTGGCATTGTGTGTTGTCGTTGTGTTTAGTATGTGTTTGCCTTATAAAAGGCTGTGCAAATTTACATTTTTTTTAGGCTATCCCCAAGGCTACATTAAGCGTAGTGAAAATATTTCGTACCCATTAATATCCCGGGGTGAAGCCGCCCCGCCTCTCCTTTAGTGTGGCCTGGGTATAAAAAAAGGCGTTACTTAAAAAAAGTAACACCTTTATGTATGTTTTATACAAACATTATTTTTTGTGACGCGGTTCGCTAGAAACTGTTAGTTTGTGGCGGCCTTTAGCCCTTCTGCGAGCAAGCACTTTTCTACCGTTGGCAGAAGCCATCCTGTCCATGAAACCGTGCTTATTTCTTCTTTTTCTCTTTGATGGTTGAAAAGTTCTCTTACTCATTGTTTTGTATCTTTAAATCTTTATGAATATCTTTCTTTCGGGTTCAGGAACCTCTTCCTAAAAACCGAGTGCAAATATACAAACCTTTTTTTTTATGCACAAGTGGTTTTATAAAAATTATTTTTAAGTAAAATTATTACCTTTGCGCCGCTAATTTACAATACTTATATGTTTAATAAAAATATAAAGCTGGTAATAGCCGGCCTAATCCTTATAACAGCCGTATGGCAGTTTACAGAAAACAACATTGGCAATGGTATATTCCTTATACTTATAGCGGGTCTTGTAGTACTTACCTATTTTAAGAATGAAATAATTATTGCTGCTTTCTTTAAACTAAGGAAACAGGATTTTGAGGGGGCTAATAAATTATTAGACAAAATAAAGAACCCACATACAGCACTTGTGCGCAAGCAGGAAGGCTACTACAACTACCTTAAAGGGCTTATGCTAAGCCAGACAAACCTTAATGCTGCCGAGAAATTCCTTAAAAAAGCAGTAGAGCTTGGCCTTAGCATGGATCAGGATCTTGCCATGGCAAAACTTAACCTTGCCGGTATAGCAATTTCTAAAGGACGTAAAATAGAAGCTGAAAAATTGCTTAGCGAAACTAAAAAACTGGACAAACAGGGCATGCTGAAAGACCAGATAGCCATGATGAAGGCTAACCTGAAAAAAGGCCCTGCACAACAGCAAATGAGAAGATATTAATAAGAACCGCCTTAGGGCGGTTTTTTTATGGTGTTATTTCACTAATAGTCTATATTTGGTTTTATCAATCAATCAATCAATCATGAAAAAATATTTTATTATTAGTCTACTTGGACTTACATCAATAATTTCCGGACAGAGTATTAATAAAAAGTATAAAGCATTATGGGCTGCTTCTTTGTTTAAATATCAATTTAAGAAAGATATGACATTTAGTTTCATAGCGAGCGGTCATATAGGAAACATTAAAGAAGTCGGCAAATATGAACTTAAAAGAGACACATTGCTACTAACATTTGACGGTATCTCTAAGCCTCTGAAATTTGTATATGATTTTCAGGGTAAGCTTATAGAAATTGTCACCGGCTACGAATATGATGAATATACTGAAGAAGAAGGCATAACTAAATCAGCAATTAAGCGTGTGCCTGTTAAAATTATCGTGTATGATTGCAATACAAAAAAGAGAGATACATTTTTGTATTATGGTATTAAACCCGAAGGTGAGACAAATATTAAAGAACAACTTTATTATTTCCTAAACAGCTTTAAAATCCTCAGAAAATTAGAACCCAAAAAAATCATTAAACTTTCAGAGACTTCTATAGGCAAGTTAGATGCAACTGATAGCTATGACAAAAATGAAAGGCTAATTGAAGTCTTTTATAGAGGAAGTCGTATCAGTGGAATACAGCCTCAAGGTTATGTTTTTCATTATAAATTAGAAAGCAACCAGATTGTATCCATTACAGACAATGGACCCAATGTAAATTCAAGTTTTATTTTCACAAATGACAAATCAAATAACCTCGAATCTATTACTGAAAAAACTAAAAATAATACACTTATCTATATTTTATCCTATGAATAACACAACGTTATTCATAGGATAAAGCGCGGTGGTTTAGCCTGTTTTATTCAAAGGCACTGCTATATAATTTTTACTATTTTTGGCAGGATCACCAACCTATAAATTATATGGCTTCACTCAAAAATAAGTTTATCATAGTATTGATTTTGATAGCCTTCAGTGCATACAGCCAACAACCGCTTAAGTATGTGAGTGATAATTATTTTATAAGCAGGCTGCTCTATTACTACGATCCGGGAAAATATGGAAACCTAAATTCCCCCTATTATTTTCAGATAAAAAAAGAAAACAACAAATACGGAATTTATAAAGATACTGATAAGTCGTGGGCTATTGAGCCGGTTTATGATTCCATTACCCGCACGGCTAATGTGCTGCAAAACGGCAAATGGTCTAACCTTCTGTTTAAACACCCACTTGATGATTATCAGTATTCATACCCACTGTACCTCATTGTTGAAAAAAACAACCGTAAGGGCCTGATGTCTGTATGATGAGCTGCGCCATACAGAATTTGAAGGTTTTTTCCTGACACGCAACGGTAGTGCATGGGGACATGTATCGCTTACGAATAAAAACCTGAGGGCTGAGCCACAGTTTGACTGTGTATATTATGACAAACAGTTCCCTATAAGTAATAGTACCGCATGGATACAACGCAGTTGTATTGTTACCTATAAAAACGGCAAAGAATATAAATTACTATCACTAAACGGCACCGTACTCGAAACCGGAAAGAATGATTAAATTTGTAGCTCGGAAGAGTACTCAGAACTTTGAACCTCCGACTTAAAAACAAAATAAATGTCTTCACACCACATAGTACGCGACGACCAGGAACCCGCACTTATAATAGCTAACGGCGCTGCCTGCAGCAAAGAGCTTATGGGCCACCTGCTGGAATGGTCGCCACTGGTAATTGTGCTTGATAGCGCTATAGACCGTGTAATGCAGTTGGGCATAAAAGTAGATGTATTGCTGGGCGACTTTGACCGTGGTTTTGACCCTGAATATTACCGCGACCTGCAATACCCGTTGGAAATTGTATATGCTCCGGACCAGGAAAAGACCGACCTTGAAAAAGCATTCGATTTTTTAATCGACCGCAAAATACCCGCTGCTAATGTTATCTGGGCCACCGGCCGGCGTGCAGACCACACCATAACAAATATTACAAACATAGTACGCTTTCGCGATAAGCTTAAAATTGTACTGTTAGACGACCACAGCAAAATATTTCTGTTGCCCCCTACGTTCGAAAAATGGTACACTGCCGCTACCCCTATTTCGCTAATACCCATAGGCCAGGTTGAAGGTATTACCACCAAAAACCTTAAGTACCCGTTAAACAACGAACCGCTTACCATAGGCTATCGCACCGGAAGCAGCAACGAAGTTGAGAAAGATGGCATGGTACTGATAGAGCATAAACAGGGTGACCTGCTTATGATGGAGTGTTATGACTAAACATATCATAAACAGCTGATTCCAAACAAATGCACACCATTCGCACTGCTACAATAAACGACCTGCCTGCCATACAAGCTATTATGAACTATAATATTTTGCACAGTACAGCAATATATGATTATGATGTTAAAACTGGCACAGAAATTGAGCAGTGGTTTACCGATAAGCAAAACGGCAAGTGGCCCGTTTTTATCGCCGAAGAAAAAGGTGCTATTTTAGGTTATGCTACGTATGGCACATTCCGTTTTAAGGCGGGTTTTAACCCTACTGTAGAACATTCGGTTTATGTTGATGAGGCCGCCCACGGCAAAGGCATTGGCAAACTATTGCTTAGCCACCTTATTGAAACAGCACGCAGCAGCGGCTACCACTGTATGGTGGGCTGCATAGATGCCAGCAACGGAAGCAGCATTGCTTTTCATAAAAAGTTTGGCTTTACAGAGGCCGGAGTTTTAAAAGAAGTGGCATATAAATTTAACCGCTGGCTCGACTTAGCATTCATGCAGCTCATACTGCAATAATTGCATTCGGGCGATGCTATATCGAAATAGTGTTTTTTATAACATTTTTTAGATTGTAAGTAAGTTATCTTTTACTAATTTTGTACCCAATGAAGGTATTTGTGAAATTGTTTTTCTGGGCTTTACTTCTTCTGGTTGGCGGATATAATAATATCTACGCACACCAGGATAATGCTGCACCTGCCCCTGTAAAAACAATTGATCAGATCTTACTGCCCGGCATTAGCCATATACAGTACAACCTTGACTCCAGCATTAAATCTTACAACACTACCTTAAAGCAAAACGATAAAGTAGAGCTTAGGGATGGCGAAGAGGATGAAGAAGATATGTCTTCTTATAAAGTTGTTACCGCTAAAAAAACTTTAGCACTGCACAACTACTTTACTACTGATTTTTACAATTACACCCCAGGATATTTTTGCGATGCCTTAAATAAAAGCTTACCCGTTTGTAAGCAGTTATTTCATTACCCATCAAACAGGCTGCATATAATATTCCGTGTATTCAGGATTTGATACCCTAAATCCGTGCAGGTAAAAACCACTTCGTTTTTCCTGTAATTATCCATTTGTATTGCGCTTTTATAATGCCGGTTGTCCATTACAATTTCTTGTAATGGGATATATACCTGTACATTCCCTTTTTTCGCGCACTACAAATCCACATTCCATAAAAAGTAATCAAGTAAGTTGTAATAATTTTATTATGAAGAGAATCCTCATGTTAGTAAGCCTGGGTGCCACACTTTGCATCACAAGCTGCCAATCAAA
Source organism: Flavobacterium psychrotrophum (assembly GCF_003403075.1). Lineage (NCBI taxonomy): Bacteria > Pseudomonadati > Bacteroidota > Flavobacteriia > Flavobacteriales > Flavobacteriaceae > Flavobacterium > Flavobacterium psychrotrophum. Next base: position 2,554,834 of record NZ_CP031557.1, read on the forward strand.
AAAAGAAGAAAAAGAAGAAGCTACTAAATTCTTAGTTACCAACCCGGTAGTAAAAGACACTACTACTATTAAAGAGTATGTAGCGCAAATTCGTTCAATAAGCCATATCGAACTAAGGGCTCAGGAGCGCGGTTATTTGCAAAAAATATTTATAGACGAAGGCCAGTTTGTAAAAAAAGGCCAGCTATTGTTCCAGATCATGCCGAACCTTTACCAGGCAGAACAACAAAAAGCACAGGCAGAAGCAAACTTTGCCGAAATAGAATACAAAAACACCAAGAGGCTGGCAGACAGCAAGGTGGTTGCCCCTAATGAGCTTGCCATGGCAAAAGCTAAATGGGACAAAGCAAAAGCAGAACTGGCTTTAACCTCAGTTCACCTTCAGTTTACAGAGATCCGCGCACCGTTTGATGGTATCATCGACCGTTTTCATGTAAGGCTTGGTAGCCTTGTAGATGAGGGCGAGCTGCTTACAGAACTTTCTGACAACAGCAAAATGTGGGTGTACTACAATGTACCTGAGGCAGAATATCTTGACTATAAGCAAAAAGTAAAAGCTAACGATAAACCATCGGTAAGCCTGCTTATGGCAAACAACAAAATCTTTAACCACGAAGGTATTGTATCTACCATTGAGGCAGATTTTGATAACGAAACTGGTAACATTGCCTTCAGGGCTACCTTCCCTAACCAGGAAGGCCTTTTAAGGCATGGCGAAACCGGTAACATCGAAATGAAGGTACCGTTTAAAAACGCACTACTTATCCCTCAAAAAGCTACGTTTGAAGTACTTGATAAGAAATATGTGTATGTTATAGACAAGAACAACGAGGTAAAATCAAGAGAAATTACCATTGCTGCTGAGCTGCCTCACCTGTTTATCATCAGTAAAGGACTTTCTACAGATGATAAAATACTGCTTGAAGGTATACGTCTTGTAAAAGAAAACGAAAAGATAGAATACAAATTAGAGAAGCCTGAATATGTTTTATCGCATTTGGAGCTATACGCAGAGTAATAATCTAATAACTTCAAAAAAGACAAAAGATGTTTAGTAAATTCATACACAGGCCTGTTTTTGCGATTGTAATTTCGATTATGATCGTGTTTATGGGTACGTTGGCAATCACACAGTTGCCTACGTCGCAGTTTCCTGATATTGCGCCTACAACAGTAAATATATTCATTGCATATCCCGGTGCAAGTGCCGATGTGCTTGTTAAGTCTACACTTATTACACTGGAGAACTCTATCAACGGTGTTCAGGATATGCGATACATGGCTACCGATGCCACCAGTGCCGGTGAAGCCACATTAAGGATAATCTTTGAACCGGGTACCGACCCTAACCAGGCGGTAATCAGGGTAAAGACCAGGGTAGACCAGGTTATGCCACTACTACCCGATCTTGTACAGCGTGAAGGGGTGGTTATTACCCCTATACAGCCGAGTATGCTTATGTATGTCAATCTTTACGCTAAAGATAAGAGCATGGATGAGAAATTCCTGTACAACTACGCTAACGTAAAAATGATACCTGAAATAAACAGGATCAAAGGTGTGGCAAGGACTCAGATATTGGGTAGCCGTACTTATGCAATGCGTATCTGGCTAAACCCAGACCGTATGCGTGCTTACAAAGTATCTGTAGACGAAGTTATGGATGCCCTTGGCCAGCAGAGTATTGTGGGCCGTCCGGGCCGTATAGGCCAGAGTTCCGGTATATCGGCACAATCATTAGAATACGTACTTACTTATAAAGGCAGGTTTAGCGAGCCGGAAGAATATGAAAATGTAATTATCCGTGCCAACGCCGATGGTGAGGCCATACGCCTTAAAGACATTGGTAAAGCCGAGCTGGGATCAGAATTCTTTGACATCTACTCTAACCTTGACGGTCACCCATCTGCCTCAATCGTACTACGCCAAAACTATGGCAGTAACGCGAGTGATGTAATTGCAAAGGTAAAATCTACCCTTGAAGACATGAAAAAATCATTCCCGCCGGGGCTTGATTATAAAATTAGCTATGACGTTTCTAAATTCCTTGATGCCTCTATAGAGCAGGTAATTGATACCCTTAGAGATGCGTTTATACTTGTGGCACTGGTAGTGTTTATCTTCCTGGGCGACTGGCGCTCTACGCTTATACCTATATTAGCGGTACCGGTATCGCTGGTGGGTGCGTTCTTTGTAATACAGTTCTTTGGCATTACCATAAACATGGTTACCCTGTTTGCACTTGTACTGGCTATTGGTATTGTGGTAGATGACGCGATTGTGGTCGTCGAGGCGGTACACGCCAAGTTTGAGGAGTTCCCCCACATATCGCCATATCTTGCTGTTAAAAAAGTACTTGGCGAAATTAGTGGTGCCATCATCGCTATTACAGCAGTAATGGTTTCGGTATTCCTTCCTATCTCATTTATGAGTGGTCCTGTGGGTACGTTCTACCGCCAGTTCTCTATCACTATGGCGAGTTCTATTGTAATTTCTGCAATTATTGCACTTACGCTTACACCGGTATTATGTGCCATGCTGCTTAAAAACCACCACGGCCACGAAAAGAAAAAGAACATACTTACTAAAGGCCTTGACCGCTTTAACAAAAGCTTTGATAAACTTACAGGCCGATATGAAAAATTGCTTAAGGTTATTGTTAACCGCAGGGTAGTAACTTTTGGTGTGCTTCTTGCCTTTTGTGCCGGTACGTTCTATGTAAACAAGATACTTCCTTCAGGGTTTATACCAAGTGAAGACCAGGGTACTATCTATGCCATCATCCAGACGCCTCCGGGATCTACGCTTGAAACCACAAACCAGGTTTCTCAAAGGCTACAGAAAATATGTGAGGAGATACCTGGTGTAGAATCGGTAACATCGCTTGCAGGTTACGAGATCATGACCGAAGGCCGTGGATCTAACGCCGGTACCTGTCTTATCAACCTTAAGCCTTGGGATGAAAGGGATAAAAAAGTAACCGAGATCATGGAAGAGCTTGAAGAAAAATCTAAAAACCTTGGTGCTAAGGTAGAGTTCTTTGAACCGCCTGCAATTCCTGGTTTTGGTTCTTCTGGTGGTTTCTCTATGCGTTTGCTTGACAAAAACACAACTACTGACTACCAGGAGTTTGACAAGATTCAAAAAGACTTTATGGATCAACTGGGTAAACGCAAAGAGCTAAGCGGCCTTTTCAGCTTCTTCGCAGCTAACTACCCTCAGTATGAGCTTATCATAGACAATAACCTTGCAATGCAAAAAGGCGTATCTATCGGTAAGGCTATGGAAAACCTTGACATCCTTATAGGTAGTACTTACGAACAGGGCTTTATTAAGTTTGACCGTTTCTTTAAGGTATATGTACAGTCTGACCCTAAATTCAGGAAACTGCCTACAGACATCCTTAACCTGTATGTTAAAAACGACCACGGTGAGATGGTACCTTACTCAGCCTTCATGAAAATGAAGAAGACACAGGGGCCAAACGAGATTACCCGTTACAACATGTACAACTCTGCGGCTATACAGGGTCTGCCTGCAAAAGGCTACACAACTGCCGATGCTATTGCTGCTGTAAAAGAGGTTGCTGTTAAAACACTACCTAAAGGGTATGATATTGCATGGGAAGGACTTTCTTTTGATGAGGCTAACAGGGGTAACGAATCCATCTACATCTTTATGATCGTACTTGCGTTTGTTTACTTTGTACTTGCAGCGCAGTATGAAAGCTTTATTATTCCTCTTGCCGTAATATTATCACTACCTGTGGGTGTATTTGGTTCATTCCTTTTACTACAGCTTATGGGTCTTGAAAATGATATCTATGCACAAATCGGGCTCATCATGCTCGTCGGGCTACTGGGTAAGAACGCGGTACTGATTGTAGAATTTGCGGTGCTCAAGCACCACCAGGGTTCTACCATACTGGAAGCTGCCATAGAAGGTGCTAAAGTACGTTTCCGCCCTATCCTTATGACCTCGTTTGCATTCATTGCCGGTCTTATTCCGCTAATGCTTGCTTCAGGCGCAGGCGCCATTGGTAACAGGACACTGGGTTCTGCGGCGCTTGGTGGTATGCTTTTCGGAACCATTTTCGGTGTAATCATCGTTCCCGGATTGTATTACATTTTTGGATCGATCGCTAACGGCAGGAAACTGATACAGTTTGAAGATGATAGCTCGCTGTCTGAAGAACTGGTGCACCAAATAGATAACTTCTCTAATACCGAAGACAATGAGGCTTAACAACAGAATATATAACTATATGGCAATTGCGGCCGTGGGACTTAGTTTCACGGCGTGCAAACTGCCCGAAACCGTAACAAAGGCAGAGAATAACGCTACTCCTGCCGCTTATGCAAACGGATCTACGCAGGATACACCAAGTGCTGCTACCATAAAATGGAAGCAGTATTTTACAGACCAGAACCTTGTCACCCTTATAGATACTGCCCTTGCCAATAATCAGGAACTGAACATTACACTTCAGGAAATAAGAGTAGCCCAAAACGAAGTAAGGGCACGCAAAGGGGAATACCTTCCGTTTCTTGGCGTTCGCGCCGGTGCCGATGCTACAAAGGTTTCGCGCAATACTAACATTGGTGCGCTGGAGCATAACATAGACATTGTGCCGGGCAAAGAAAACCCTGAGCCTCTTCAAAACTATATGATCGGGGCTTATGCCAACTGGGAAATAGACGTTTGGGGCAAACTGCACAATGCTAAAAAAGCTGCCGTAAACCGCTACCTTAGTACTGTTGAGGGTAAAAACTTTATGGTTACTAACCTGATTGGTGAAATAGCAGATTCATACTACGAGCTGCTTGCACTTGACAACCAGCTTGCCATTGTACAGCAAAACATACAAATACAAACTAACGCGCTGGAAATTGTGAAGCTGCAAAAAGAGGCTACACGTGTTACCGAGCTTGCCGTTAAGCGTTTCCAGGCACAGGTGCTTAATACACAAAGCCTGCAATACGATATACAGCAAAAGATAGTGGAGACAGAAAACAGGATCAACTACCTGGTAGGCCGTTTCCCTCAGCATGTAGCACGCAATACACAGCCGTTTCTTGATATTACACCAAATGCAGTACAGGCAGGTTTACCATCGCAACTACTGGCTAACCGCCCTGATATTAAACAGGCTGAGTTTGACCTTGCCGCTGCAAAACTTGATGTTAAGGTTGCCAAAGCGCGTTTTTACCCGCAACTGGGTATTTCGGGCGGTATTGGCTACCAGGCATTCAACACAAGTTACATTACAAAGCCGGAGTCGCTTATCTATAACTTAGCGGGCGACCTTATGGCACCGCTTATCAACAGGAATGCTATAAAAGCAACGTATTATTCGGCGAATGCCAAACAAATACAGGCTGTTTATAATTATGAACAGAAAATACTGAATGGTTACATAGAAGTAGCCAACCAGCTTTCTAAAATAAGCAACCTGCAAAAAAGCTACGACCTGAAATCGCAGGAAGTAGAGGCACTTACCCAGTCTGTAAACATTTCTCAGGACTTGTTTACCTCTGCAAGGGCTGACTATATGGAAGTACTGATGACACAGCGCGACGCGCTGGAGTCGAGGTTTGACCTTATTGAAACCAAAATGCAGCAAATGAGCGCTATGGTAAATGTATACCGTGCGCTTGGTGGAGGCTGGAACTAACACAACACTTACCTTGATTACCCTGGGCCATCTGGAATTTATTTCGGATGGCCCTTTTTTTGCGGACAGTTTTACCTCAAAGGACACAAGGTTTTCACAAGGTACACAAAGCTAATCCTACATTTTTCTAAAAAAATTACAGAGTTAAAACATAAAGCTTTGTGTGATTTCAACCTCAAAACAAATAGTGTTCGGCAGCTTTGTGTACCTTGTGAAAACCTTGTGTCCCTTGTGGTTAATTTAAAAATGTGTACCCCCTTAGTAATACAATTAATTGTTAAAAGATTTCAGGGTAGTTTTAAAATTCGGAAATTCAGATGTTATTTTAAATGAAAAATAATTTCTCGCAAAGGCGCTAAGGCGCAAAGCTGTACTGTTGATTAACTTGCTATACAAGCTATTTGTAAATGTAGAGCTTTAGTGCTTGTCGATATTTTATTCTGTTATCACTTTTGCGGCTTAGCGCCTTAGCGAGATATTAAATCATCATATATATCTTCAAATCTTATTATTTTATCCTGTTTTAAAAACTTTATACTATTATTTAAAATGAAAGATATTGCCAGGCGCTTCCCCGAAAATCCGCTACTCATGCCTAAAGATATTACACCAAGTAATCCGGCATTAAAGGTAATCAGCCTTTTAAATCCGGGTGTATTCACGTTTGAAGGTAAAATATGGCTGGTAGTGCGTGTGGCAGAAAGTACGGCGCAAAAAGAAAGTGTAATCTATTTCCCAATAGTAAACGAGGCAGGACAGACAGAGATTATAGAAGTACCTTTAAACGATCCCGACCTTATAGCTAATGATGCCCGTGTTATAAAATACAAAGGCCAGGATTACCTTACTACCCTATCGCACCTGCGGTTACTGTGTAGCGAAGACGGCAGGCATTTTTATGAACCGGACGGCAACAATATGTTGGCTGGCAAAGGCATACAGGAACAATTTGGCATTGAAGACTGCCGCGTTACTAAAATTGAAGATACTTATTACCTTACCTATACAGCCGTATCTGATAATGGTGTGGGCGTAGGTTTACGCACAACTACAGACTGGATTAGCTTTAAACACAAAGGGATGATACTGCCACCGCATAATAAGGACTGTGCTATTTTTGAAGAAAAAATAAACGGAAAATTTTATGCCCTGCACCGCCCCAGTAGTGTAGAGATAGGCGGCAACTATATCTGGCTGGCAGAATCGCCCGACGGCGTGCATTGGGGCAACCATCAATGTATTATTAAAAGCCGTGCGGGATTGTGGGATAGTACCCGCGTAGGCGCAGGAGCTGCTCCTATAAAAACGAAACACGGCTGGCTCGAAATTTACCATGGGGCTAATGGCGCAAATCAATATTGCCTGGGCGCTTTCCTCCTTGACCTCAACGATCCGTCAAAAGTACTTTCGCGCACCACCCAGCCCATTATGGTACCTACCGAGCCTTATGAACTCAGTGGATTTTTTGGGTATGTGGTATTTACTAACGGCCATGTCGTAGACGGCGATGCCCTTACCATATATTATGGTGCAGCCGATGAGTTTGTTTGCGGTGCACATTTCTCAATCAATCAAATACTATCGATGCTGGAGTAGCCTTTAATGTGAAAAACCAAGTGTAATACTGGTAATGATAATGGCTACCACAATAAGGGTAATTACGGTATAGAGATAATCTTTCTCCAATAAAAAAGAGAAAAGTGATAGTATTACCCGTACCACAGGTGTTAAGAACAGCAATATGATACCTAAAAAGATGATTGATGCACCATTGCCTTCAAGGCTTCCGCTAAGCACATTACTTATAACGGTAAATATGTTACGGTCGTTTTCTATAAAATGAGCATAATTAACGGTATCATTACCATGATGCATTAAATATATAATACCACCTATTGCCGCTACAGACAATGATGTCCACACACCATAACGCAATAAGTTACCAACTATGGACTGAAAGTCTTTTTCTCCAAATTTTTCCTGTGTCATAGCTGTTATATTTTTCCGTTAAGTCCGTTGTAGATCATGTTTATTGCCAGGAAGAAAATAAGGCAGGCAAAAAACACGCGCAGCTTTTTAGGATTGGTCTTAACCAAAATCTTTGCCCCTGCCATAGCGCCAAATAATACGCCTATAACTACAGGCATACAAATGCCGGGCTCTATATAGCCTTTTTGTACATATATAACAGAACTTGCCATTGCGGTAACACCCATCATAAAATTACTGGTTGTGGTAGATACCTTAAACGGTATGCGCATAATGTTATCCATAGCGATTACCTTAAAAGCACCTGAGCCAATGCCCAAAAGCCCTGACATCATGCCTGCAAGGCCCATCATGCTAAAGCCGCCAATAACATTCTTGGTTCCGTAGCGTATAACCGTACCATCATGTGCCGGGTAAGTGCCGTTTAGTTTTAGTTTTTCAGCCAATGGGCTTGATTGTAAAACTACATGCTCTTCCTTTTTGCGAAGCGAGTTTATAGCCGAAAAAATAAGTGTAAGCCCAAACAATACCGCTATAAAAGAGGTAGGTGCAACAGCCGAAAGCAACGCCCCTCCTACTGCCCCAATTGTGGTGGCAATTTCAAGAAAAATCCCCAGGCGCATATTGGTAATACCTTCTTTTACATAAGCCGCTGCCGATCCCGAAGAGGTGGCAATGACCGAAACCAGTGCCGCACCTATGGCATAATGTATGTCTACCCCTAAAACTACTGTGAGCAGCGGTATGATGATAATGCCTCCGCCAAGGCCTGATAACGAACCAATAAAGCCTGCCAGGAAAGCCCCAAGCAGCATTATCAGCGTAAATGTAAGTACTGTCATGCTAAAAAATATTCTGGTTTACAAGTTACGAAGTAATCAAGCATCAAGCGTATATATTCGCTATAGATTGACAAAAAACATTATAAAACACTACTTTTCAACCATCTACACAACACTAAAAAATAATTCCCGGCCACGACAAGCGCAACCGGGAATTAACACACACAATGGTTTAGTTGATTAAAAGATGATTTTTCGGGTCACCCTGCCCTTTTCGGTATCTATTACAACCGCAAGTACCTGCTGTTGTACCGCAAGGTTATTAATTTCAGCTTTCGTATTGTCTACATCGTTAAGTCGGTATACCTCCCTGCCCTGCATGTCATAAAGTGTTACGCTAATAAGCAGTACATATCCTCCATCAACAAATAACGTGTTGCCGTTTTTATAAACTACTACATTATTGGCATCAGTATCTACTATATCAGTTCCAAGTGCATTAGTCTGGTACATCAGTTCAAAACGGGTGTCAAAAGTTCCTGCCTCTGTAGTAAACGTATAGTTACGCGCATCAAGGCTGCGGATAATACCCTCCGCATTATCTTTCAGATATACTTTTTGCCCAGTAGCAAATACACCTTCAGTATGGTCTATGCTAATAGTATACTGCCCTGCATTAGGCGCACTAAAGCCCAGGTTTACAACATCAGCTATATTAAACGCAGGCCTTGCCTGTATGGCAAGCTTAGTATCTACAACTACAGAGTATAGCGAAACAGTAGCGGCATCTGTAAGCAATTTACCATCATAACCATAGTCAATACCATTAGTTGTATTATCAAGGTAAGCAATAGCAGTTTGCGCTGCATCGCCCTGTACTCCTGTAACGTTAAGCCACACTTTTGAGGCGTTACTTTCCCCCTGCCTAAAAAAGCCCTGATTACTGCCCTGCGCATTGCGTCGCATACTATTTGTAAAAGTTAGCACAGGTGCTGTAACAGCTCTAGTAGCTGTTTTTACGATAAAGCCCTGCCCTGGTGCTATCATCCAGTTGTTTTCAATACCGCTATAAAAAATTTGCTGGTCGCTGCCAGCGTTACCTGACGGATTAACAACAAGACCGGCACGGGTAAGCGTAGCATATGACGATGAGCTTGAGCTGTTGCGTTTTCTCCATAAGTAAATACCGGTATCTGTAGCAAGCTTACTTAGGTTTGCGGTAAAAAAATCGGACACACTAACCGGCGACGGATATGGGTTACCCACAGCAGTAAAGCGATTATTATCCATAGACAGCTGTATGTTTACACTACCATTATGAGGTGTACCTGTAAAGGTACCTGTAAAAGCATAAGAGGCTCCTGTTTCGTAACCAGGTGTATCTTGTACTGTATTTGGCATGCGTACAAGATATCCTTTACCTGTTTCAAAACTCGAATTCGCTGCATCTACTGCCCAGTACCCTTCTATCCATGAAGTACCGTTATTGGCATATTTATATTCGTAAAAACGGTTTGCTAAAGTTTGCGGACTAAAGCCCAATATGTTTTGCCCCGCCACAGGAGACGACCATAGTGTATAGTCCAGCCTGTATAACGGATTTGCTTTTTTGCGTAGCGTAATTTTGCCCTGGTTAGCCACATCATTCACCTGCACAAAAGCACCATTATCTTCTACAGTTACGGTGGCGTTGTCTGCTATAGTAAGCGTATTAGTAAGGCGAAGTGTTCCGCCTGTTGCCACATTAACTGATGCACCACTGCCCACGTTAAGCGTATTTGCATAAGCAACAGTACCAGCATTAACTACAGGTTTAAGTGATGTTTGAGATACCGTTATGGCATCTACTGCCGTAGGCAAAGCACCACCGCACCAGTTAGCCGGGTTGTTCCAGTTGGTGTCCTGTGCGCCCGTCCACTCATAGTTTACCGTTGCAGTAACCGGTACCCTTATAGCCGATTCGCCACAGCCTGTCGTAAATTTCCAGTCGTAAAAGTAAAACCAGTAATCTGCATTAGATGTACCTCCTGTATTTCCTGTAAAGGTAATTCCATTATAATTCCTGTTATAGAATGCACTGCCTCCACTATTATTCCTGATTACCATGTTTGCACCGTTAAATGAAACATATTTCCATTCAAGCTGATATCCGGTACCTGCCGGTATATCCCATCCTAAATTCACAATAAACGGCGCGGCAATAGTTGTGGTTGTAGAGACAGGTGCCGCAGATATTGAAAATGTGTATTCTTTTAAAACCACTCCTGAAGAGTTCTTCAGAATAATTACATTATTATCCTGCTGATCTGCCGGATATATAGTAACTGATTGCAATGATGTAGCTTGTGAAACATTAAAGATAGTAGCATAACCATTATTAAATGTACCATAGGCTGTTGATACATTTTGCGGAGTAACCGGCCCTGCAGTACTATTACTTTGCAAACCCGATGCCGCAGCATAATATGTTGTTGTATGCGCTACCTGTGGTGTTGTAAAAGTAAGGCCTGTTCCCAGTGCCGTGTTGCTATCTGCAGATGTATACCATTTTACTGTATTACCTGCCTGAGTAGTTGCTGCCAACTCTACAGTTCCTAATCCGCAACGATTACCCGGTATTACGGAAATTACACTTACATTAATACCAATTTCCACCGGTGCAGAGGTAAGCACTACAGTACCGTTACATAAAACATCACACTTAAACCATCTTTTATTTTCACTTGCTGTTAATGTTGATAAAGATGATGAAGTGGCATTACCTGCATTAATATAAGTAATTCCGTCTGCTGAAGATTTCCATTGATATGTTATCCCGGTGGTCTCGGGTATTGCCTCCAACAGACTAAAATTCAGGTTCTCTTCGGTACATATCGTGCTTTTTGATACTTGTGCGGTTACTGCTGCAGGAAAAGTTATCGTGCTGCAATTAGGGAGGCTGGTAATAGCTACATCATCAATATATAAATAAAAGCCACTTGTTGCAGATGTAGCATGCCAACCAAAATATTGCACACCAGTTGCTGTTGCAGTATATGTTACTGTAGCGGTTTGAAAAGTACTGTTTGTGATTGCATTATTACTAAACAATGCGCTCCCGGACATTGCTGTTGCACTTTGCGAAGTACCCGTTCTAACCTCTAGTGCTTCAGGATAACTTGAGCCATATGCCCTATAGGCAAATGTAATTTTGTATGTATTACCAGCAATAAGATTAATACCCGGAGTAAACCACCAGTCATTAGCTGTACTAGAACCATAGGGATATCGTAAAGAATTACTGCCGCTATTAGCGTAACTTGATGACGTTTGAATAGCCCAGGTCTTACCATCAGCATTAACATCCTGTACAAGTGTACAGCCCGGTATAGTAGTAACAGCATCAAAGTTTTGTGTATAAGGTGCATTAATTGCTCCACAAGCGGTTGTAAAAGTAGCTGCTGTCGCGGTCCATTCGCTTTTATCATTTGCTGAACAAACCGAACGTACCCATGCATAATAAGGGGTATTAGCCGCAAGATTGCTTAATGCAGATGTTGTAATCCCGACAGATGTACTGCCTGTAACAGGTGTAGCTGCTACCGGTGCAGTGGCTGAAGTACTTAAATAATACTCATATCCTAAAGCCGGCGCCGATGATGGGGCTGTCCAGTTAATGGTTGCGGAAGATGATGTAATGTTTTGTGTGGCAGCCATAGTGCCGGCAAGACAGGTAGCGCTTCTTTTTACAGATACATTGTCCAGATAACAGTTAAAGCCATAAGCTGACGTAAATAAGAATGCTATATAAACTTTAGGCTGGTTAGCCGCAGCTGTTGGTAAGGTTACCGATTTTTTAACCCATGCCAATGTAGCGGCGTATCGGGTTACCTCAGCTCCTGCATTTACCCAGGTAGTGCCGTTTAATGAATATTGTAACTGTACTTTATCAGCCTGAGTACCTGCACTGCTAAGATACCAATAATACTCTACGTCTACGCTGGCAATATCTGTAGTGTTAAAAGCTGACGACATAATGCGTGTTTGTACATTGGCACGCGCATCATACGAACCAAAGCGTAGCATATATCCCCCTTCATAAGGAGAGGCTGTCGGATTACTGCCGGAAGATACAGCGGTAATAGTACCATTAGCCGTTGTAGAACTTATTATTGCCTGAGACCAGCAACTATTGATTGTTGAAGCGTTAAAACATTCTGTATAAGGTATGCTCACAGCACATGTTGGCGGTGTTTGTGCATAACAAACACCAGTGGTAACCAACAGCATTAAAGTTATTTTTTTTAGTATTGGGAGAAAACTATTCATTTTATATTTATTTAAACTTATTCTAAATAGATTTTTTGACCGTAAAAAAAGGGTAACAGAAGCTACCCCTCTTTTTTATGATAAATGATTATTGTTTTTGGTAAACATAACGCCTGGTTACTGTTGTAGTTCCTACTGTAGTAGTTGTCTCTATATAAAAACGATTATTAGCATCAGTAAAGGTTATGGTTTTTACATCATTTGTAGCACCAACAGTAAATGTATATACATTGTTACGGGCTGTCCAGTAACCTATATTCCTGTCGCTGTTTACACAATTGCCAGAGCCACCATTTCCGTTTCCTGAATCGTCGTCACTGTCATCATCAGAATTATCATCTGTAGGTGTGGTACCGTTATCGTCACTTTCATCATCATCGCTGCTGTGCTCATCGTCATCGTCGTCGCTGCTACTATGATCATCATCGTCATCATCATCTCCGCGAAGGGCACTTATATCTGCCCTGCCCGGTTTACCACCATTTTCATAAAGTTCGTGTGTAAACTGTTCAGGCCCGAAAATGTAGGTTTCTTCCATCTCGCAACTGTTTAGCGAAACCGGGTTGCTATTAGTATATTGTTCTACAAGTTTCCAGGTACCTATAATAGGGTTTGCACCGGCACTATTGTCGTCGTTATTACATGATATTACTGCCACAATGGCTATAATAGCTGTAAAAAGGATGAGTAATTGTTTTTTCATGGTATAGTATTAAGGGTGTTTAGTGTACAAATTTAAAACCAAGGGTAAAGATATCGGCAGTAAGCGAATCGCTGCGCTCATAATGATTGTATCTAAAATCGATGTTTTTAATCCCAAATGCGAATATTTTAAACTGCTGAAAAATATCGGTATATCCTGCACCGGCTCCGTATTGATGGCTATCAAAAGATGAGAGGTCATAATCTGATGTGTAATAGCGTTCAAATGAATAATGCGCATCATGCGGGGCAAAATAACGTGTGGCTTTTTGTGTATAGAAACGGTACATAGGATAAACCGTAAAGCGCTGCCCCAGTTTTACAGGCAACTCTATACTTGCAGTATGCCCCTGTAAACCCCAGTTATCTACATAATACCTGTAGTAAGTGCGCAGGATAAGCCAGTCGTTTACATAGTAATTAAAACGAAGGCCTAATGGCAGTTTAAAACGTGTACCGGGCAATCTTTCTACATCATCTGCAAGGCGAAATATTCCTTTGTTGTCCTGTAGGTTGTATACCGGAATGTAGCGCGCCTGACCTATGTAATAATTTGCCTTATCAGCAAAATAAATACGATGGTATGGTGTAGATAACAAACCCTCCTGATATAACAGGTCTGCAAAAACAGATACCTGTAAACGCTTGTTGATAATTTGCGAACCCGTAAATGATATGGCATAAGAATTACGTTTTTTATTAGTCCATTCTGTAAAAGCAGATGGCAGGTAATTGCGGCTCTCCTCGCCCATCTGGTCATAAATAGTAACGCCCTCAAAGTAGCCTTTGTTCAGGAAGTTCATACCATATGTACCATATTCATGCAATTCTGTTGGGTAAATGGGTTTCCATTTATCAAAGTAAGCGGTGACTTTTACGCCTACCTCACTATTCTTATCATTAAAAAGACGGGCAATGCCTGCACCCACCCCTACCGAATGATAATCGTATTCTGTAGAGCCCGAAGCATTTGCCGTCCATATCAGGTTACGGTCGTCTGAGCTATGGCTATAATTAGCCGATATTGAGGTAAGCACATCATGCCTTGAGGCGCCACTACTGGCTATCCAAGGGCTGCCATAAGGAGCCGGAGTGGCAGTACCGTAATCATCGTCGTCATCGCGTTTTAGCGGTGCTGCATGACGGCTTGCACCGGTATTGTTCGTATTTGTATAGGTACCATCGGTAAAAAAAGGATTAATATTACCCGATGACGCCGATGTATAGGCCGAAAAGCCCATGTCAAACGTAAGCACATCGTCATCATTTAAAGGCACGGCAATAATGATATCGCCTGCCGTATCGGTAATTTCCTCAGTACCTGTACCGCCACCCACAGCAGAATGTATACCCTGCTGCTTGTAGTAACTGCCTAACAGGTCTACCTCGGTAGTTTCGAGTACGCGCTTTTTAAACACCGTTGTGGTATCTGTTTCCTGCGCAAAGCCTCCGCATGCATAGAGCATGATAAATAAAAGATAGTATTGTTTCATACCTGTTAGTTACAGCCGCAGCCCCCTCCTGTTTTACCGCCGTTAGCGCCAGATGCCCCCTCACGGTACACCTGGAAATTAGTTTCATAGCGTTCTGTTGGTTTTGCAGTTAGCGCCATATCAGGGTCGTTTACCTGCTGCTTTTCGTAGTCTTTTACTGAAGAGCATGAGGCTATAGCCGTACACAGTATAATGAAGCAAAGTAATTTTTTTATCATCTCTTTATTTTTGCCTGTACTTTTTAATATCAATATTTTTTGAGGTAAATATCTTACCTCCATCGGTAACAATTACACAGCTTAGCGCGGGGAACTGGCTTATAAGGTTTAGTCCTACATCTTTACCCAGCACCATAATGGCCGTACTAAAGCCATTTGCCATCTCGGCACTTGGACCCATTACCGTTACACTGCACAAACCCGTAACCGGGTAGCCCGTAACCGGGTTTATAATATGGGTGTAGCGCTTACCGTTTAACATTACATATTTTTCATAACTGCCGCTGGTTACCACCGCACTTTCGCGCAATGGAAATGCTGCAAATACTTTATTCTTATTCAGCGGATTAGTTATGCCCACCATCCAGGGTTTACCATCGGGTTGTGTACCCCAGGTATTCATATCGCCAGAGGCATTTACAATACCTGCCTTTACGCCTTTTGCTATCAGGAAATCGCGGGTTTTATCTGCCGCGTAGCCTTTACCTATAGAGCCAAAACCTATTTTCATACCCACCCGTTTCAGGAATATGGTACTGTGCTGTTTGTCAAGAATAATATCCTTATACCCTACATTCTGTACCGATTTTTTTACCGTCTCAGGGCTTGGCATTTCGGTCATGCTACCATCAAATTTCCATATCTTATCCATCGCCGCAAAGCTGATGTCAAAAGCACCATCGGTTATCTTAGAAAAGTACAGTGCCCTTTCGGTAAGCTCAAAAAGCTCTTTATCTACTTTTACCGGGGCAATGCCCGCGTTGCGGTTTACCTCAGATACCTGTGTTTGAGGGCGCCATTCAGAAATAAGGTTTTCTATACGGGTTATCTCCGCAACTGCCGTATCAATATATGCCTCTGCCTCAGCAGCCTCGTTTGCCACTATTGTAATATCAAAGCGGCTGCCCATAAGCATCAGCGTACGCTGGCGCACGGTTTGACACTGCGCGGCTATCGCCACAATGGTAAGTATAAAGGTTAAAAGGCCTTTCATGTTACTTTTGTTCTAAGGTATGCAACAGGGCTATATAATCTTTCGGGCTAATGTTTTTATAAGCAGTTTTCCCTAATACTTTACCTGATTTATCTAAAATTACAACCAGCGGAAACGCACCTTCTTTATTGTATTTTTCATACAAAGCTGCGTTTTGATCCTGCTGTTCTTTTGGCAGTGCATTAGCCTTTTTCTTTGGGAAATCAGCACGCACAAGTACCCAGTTGTTTTTAGACTCTTCTTTAAACTCTGCCGATTCCCATATTACTTTTTCAAGCTTTATGCACGGTGCACACCAGTCTGATCCTGAAAATACAAGAATCATGTTTTTAGATTCGTTGCCTGCAACAGTCCTGGCCTCATTAAAAGAGGTATGCCACTCCTGTGCCTGTACCGCCATAGGTAAAGCAGTAAAAAGAGTAATAAGGGTTATTTTTTGAAGCAAGCGCATCTTAGTAAACAATCTTTTTAGAAGTTAGCCTGCCTTCGTTGTCTGTTACTTTTATAAGCAATACACTACCGGTTTGAGGAAGTGTTGCAATATTAAATTCATTAGCGCTTATATTCTTCGACACAAAAAGCTGCCTGCCCTGCAGGTCATAGACTTCTACTACATTTAGATTAGCTGTAGCCGAGGTTATTTTGATATTTCCTATAGAAGGGAATACAACAATACCGTTATTTTTAGAAAAGGTTTCGTTAGCAAGCGTACCAAAAGTCAGCTTTATATTTGGTCTTTCCCAAATAGCTGCCATTGTAGCATCTTGTGTCCACGGATTATCGCCATCACATCCTATCCTACCATCAGTATATCCGGCACACATTTTATTTCCGGATGTTGTGGTAAAGCGAAATTGTGGCCTACCCTGTTCTATACAAGTACTGCCTATAACCAATAATGAAAGGTTCTGCCCCGTAAAGTTATAAGAGTTTTGCAAGGCAAGTTCCATCCAGCCGGCTGTATCATTATTTGGCAAATCTCCCTCATACACAAGCACATAATCTGCAAAGCCACCTCCAATGGTATAACGTTCGCTTAAAGCACTTTGAGAGGTGCTTTTAAGATAAATCTGTACAAATGGCTCTACAGAACTGCTTCCTGAAGCTTTATTAAAGGCAAGATTAGTAATGGTGCCACGCAGGCCTACCTCATCTGAAGTATATATACTTTCGGTAGCCGATGAGTTGTAAAAAGTAGCTATAGGAGATGAAGTACCCGAAGATGTTCCGGTACCTATTGTAACAACGGTTTGAGCAGAAGCTATGCCTATTGAAGACAGCAATATTGCACTAAGTAATTTTATTTTCATAGTTGGTGATATTTATCAGGTAGTTATTTTTATTTATACCAGTTCTAAATTACGGTGCAATATTAGAAAGAAAACAAATCACAAACAAACAAAATTTTAGATTTTCTTAACAAAATTTCAACCCCCTATTTATAGAGTAAAATCCAGTCGTTGTGCGAAAAGTAGTTCCATTCGGCAGCCGCCATATCGATTTTAGGATCGATAAGCAAATGCGGAATGGCTTTATTTATAGATGTTTTAGCTGTTATGTACACTGCCACATCCACACCTTTTTCTGCATATTCAGTGTGTATATATTGTGCCATTTGCCACAACATATCAGGCTTAGTAGCGATGCCCCTGCGTTGTGCCGGTGTTAAAACATCATCCAGGTCATATACCCACGATTTCTGGGTTTTCTTATCAAAAACTTTAAATTGTGCATATCCCCTGCGCTTGCGCAACATCATGCGCCAGCTTAGCCTGTGCCCCTCTTCCGTCCACATAACATCGCCTTTAATAATGTGGTGGCGCAATGGCATAAACACCTGGAAAACAAAATAGGGTACAAAAATCCATAGCCATTTTCGGCTTACAACTGTGCTTTCAGCTTTGGTTACCGTTACGTTTTTCTTCGGGAAAAACCACTTTGTAATTTTTTCAGCCGGAAAGAAAAACACCAGCATGGCCAGCGACAGGTAAGGAAAGATACCTATGTGTAAGGTAAACGAATTGAATAAATGAAAAATGATTGCCGCTGCCAGTGCCCACGGCCTTGTTTTTTTATACAA
Organism: Flavobacterium psychrotrophum; assembly: GCF_003403075.1. Lineage (NCBI taxonomy): Bacteria > Pseudomonadati > Bacteroidota > Flavobacteriia > Flavobacteriales > Flavobacteriaceae > Flavobacterium > Flavobacterium psychrotrophum. Next base: position 2,573,074 of record NZ_CP031557.1, read on the forward strand.
CAGTGCCGGCACTATAAGCAGGTCGAATGCTATACCCGCATAAGCTATAAAAATGTGCATCCACTTTTCACGAAAGAAATGGATACCATAAGTTTTAGCTGCTTTTTTCAGTATCCCTCCTGTAAAAGTTCCGTTTAGCCAATCCGGGTACAGCTTGGCTACAGAAGCATAAAAGTATACAATGCCTATTTGCAGTACAACAACAAACCGGCACCATGCAGGCATTGTTTTTCGCTTAATTTCCGGGTGCAGCTTACTGTCTGCCGAGGCATAGGCATTAGCCGGAAGTACACACATAATACCTGAGATGAGTATAAGCAGGTAATAATGGTTGTTGTAAGATGTTTTCTGCATAAAGTAGATGCCAGCCCATAGCAGAGTATATAAAATCATACTTAACCTGTACTGATAACCTACCATAATAAGCACACCAAGAAGCGCCAACACAACAAAATATACATACATACCATTGCCGGGAAGCGGCTGTAGCCACTCCATACCAATGTGTGAAAAGGTAAACTTTGGCGCAATAAAATTTTGATATACCCAGCCTTCTGCAATATGCAATACCGCCTGCCATGCCAGCAGGAAACCAAACAAAATCCTGAAAAGGATAAGCTGGCTGTTATCTATATTTTGATCTAAGAATTTAATACGCATACTTTGGCAGGAAAAAGCAGCTACAAATTAAAGAGATTAAGAAATAAGAAAGGCAAAAATTCGACGCTAATTTTAAAGCAAAAAAAAATCAGGGACAGATAATCTGCCCCTGACTTACTCTGTATAAAACAGTTAATTATTTTTTGATGATCTTGCTTTCGTCAATACCATACGCCTTTATAACAGCGTTGTAATCTTTAAAGTCTGCCTTAGGAGCTAACTTACCTGCACCGTTTTGGCTACCAGGAATAACCACGATCCTGAAAAGCTGGTTTGAGGTATAGGTACCTGAAGCCTGGGCAAGGTCAAAATTACTTACCATGTAAATAAGCACGTCTGTGCGAGTAAAGTTAAAATCATAACCTATTACATCACCATTATCAAAGTTATAATTTCTTGGGGTAAGCTCCCAAACATTACTGTTTGCTACAGCATCATAACCCTGCCTGTAAACCAGCACCATATCATAAGCAAAAGTGTTATCTAAGTTAACCAGCTTAGCGAAATTGTTTCCTGAATTGAAATCCAAAGTTGTTTCTATAACTGTTGCAACGGTATCCTGATCCTGGGCACTGCCTAAGTCGTCGTCGTTATTACATGATGTTAGCATAAGAGAACTTACAGCAGCAAAAAGTAAAAGTATCTTTTTCATAATTTTAATTGGTTTTAATGTTATTTATTAATGACAGCTAAAGTATTTCAAAAAATGAGCCAAAATAAATTTTTAGAAAAAATTTAGGAAAAAACTGCTATATCTTTGTTTTATGAGTATTGATAACACTACACTTTATATGGTTATGCTGGGTGCCGCACCTCCCGGGCGCACGATAGAACAACACGATATATTTTTTGGTATCGGCAAAAATGTCAAGGCGTTAAAGAAGGATATTTATAATTTTTGGCCCAATGCGGGCCAACTGCATATTGACTCATGGCGAGCTATAACCAAGGTAGATGATTTTGTTATAAAAATTGTCCCGAAAAGCGAAGCCATACCACAGGAACTTAAGCTTTTCTTCCTGAACCTGGGCGGATATTTACCTAACGACCTCGAAGAATATCATTATAAAATACTGGTAGTGGCTAAAACCATGGGTAAAGCCATTAAGGCCGCTAAGCAAACTGCGTTTTATAAACAGTATGGTTTTAAAGGCGCAGAATCGCACATTGACGAAAAATATGCCCTTGATGTAGATGACATGCACAAGGTGGAAGACCTGTTGCCACAGCATTTAAAAGAGCTGTACCACATACAGATTACTCCTGCACTTGGGGAACCCGAAGACACGCTGCATGCTGGTTATGTAAAACTTGGCCCTGCCTAGTTATTTAATTTCTTTTACACCTTTTATAAACAGCCAGCGCATAAAGATTTTTTCTTCGCCCTGAATTTTACCCGCCTGAAATTTAGGCGCAATTATAGTAGTTACCACAAAAGCTGTTAGTGGTACCATCCACCCGCTTAAGTTGGTAAACTCACCTATAATGTAGTAAAACAGCATAAAAACGGGCGCAAAACCTAAAAAGTTATAAAGTAGCGCTTTGGTAGATTTTTTCATGTAAGGTATTTATAAACCGGCTGCAAAGGTAGCTATATCAGTATAAATGGCAAACATAGAACTCACCGAATAATTTTTGTAAATTTCCTCAAATCACGAAACATGGACTCAACGCCCCTCACCAATAAACAATACCTTTTAGAAAAAATGCCCGGCAAGGGCGGCTGGACCTATATTCGCCTTACAGATATCAACCAGCCTAAAGGCACGCCCTTTGGCATGATGCGCGTTAAAGGTACAATAGACAGCTACGAACTTAGCAGTTGCACACTTATGCCTATGGGTAGCGGATGCTTGTTTTTGCCTGTAAAAGCAGCTATAAGAAAAACAATTAAAAAAGACGAAGGCGATTATGTACACCTTGTTTTATTTAAGGATGATGAACTCTTTAAAGTACCACAGCAATTAGAGGAACGCTTAAAACAGGAAGGCGTAGATAAACATTTTTTGAAATACAAACCCTGGGAGCAACGCATGTGCTCTCAATGGATATTTAGTGCAAAACGACCTGAGACCGTAAATGAGCGTATTATTAAAACTATTATTCGCCTAAAGCGGAACGAAAAAATTGTATGAGCGAAAAAATCTGCTAAAAATGCAGAATTGCAACGTTTTCGCCCTAAATAAGTGCAGCCTTTAAGTAGCATTAACAAATATTATTGCGCCAATAATGTTAAAATTTTTGAGAGCCCTTGTTTTTTATAATTTTATTATGTTATATTTGGCATATCATTAATTCTTAATTAACAAAGCCTATAAGCGAAAACTACTTTTTAGAACCGTGCCGACCAACGCGGTGTTAAGACCAAAATTCAAAAAACGCTAAAAAGTATTGCTATGGCTAATGTTGTAATCCCTGACGCTGTCCTGGTGAAAAATTATGTAGGTGGAGATGAAAATGCTCTTGCTACGTTAATTAAGAGACACCAATCAAAAATTTACGGTTTTATCTATTCAAAAGTTTCTGACAGGGATATTTCTGATGATATCTTTCAGGATACTTTTATAAAAGTGATAAAAACACTGAAATCTAACTCATATAATGAGGAGGGTAAATTCCTGCCGTGGGTAATGCGTATTTCGCACAACCTTATTGTAGATCATTTCCGTCGCAACAAAAAGATGCCTATGCACCGTGAAACAGAAGAGTTTTCTATCTTCTCTATCATGACAGACAACAGCCCTAACGTAGAGAGCCGCATTATTACAGAACAGGTTGAAACTGATTTGAAAAGGCTTATCATGGAGCTGCCAGAAGACCAAAAAGAAGTACTGCAAATGCGTATGTACCAGGATTTGAGCTTTAAAGAAATAGCAGACCTTACAGGTGTTAGCATCAATACTGCACTGGGCCGCATGCGTTATGCCCTTATGAACCTTCGTAAAGTAATCGAAAAAAATAAAATTATTTTGACTAATTAGGCAATATCGGGTGTTGTTTTGCGTTGTAATGTTTATACATAACAAAAACATCGCTTCATGGCAAAACTTTACTCTAAAATAATACCAGCAACACAACAAGATATGCTGCCAAAAAAAGAAACAGTAGATTTCCTGCTAAGCTATTCTAAAGCTCTTAAAATAGTTAAGACAGAGAACGGTACATTCGAAAATATTGCTAATTAATTTCCTTAAACCTCCTGAAAATTTATTTACGGGAGGTTTTTTTATAATATTCTTCCAGCACAGCTTTACGCCCTATTGTTGACGTAATTATATCTTTATCCAGGTGCCATCCACGCGCCTGGCAGTATTGCCTGCCATACCATATAATTTGTAAGTGCAGGTCATTCCACCGATTTTTAGGAAATAACTTTTTAGCATCTTTTTCTGTCTGCACTACATTTTTACCATCGCTTAACCCCCAGCGGTACATAAGCCTGTGAATGTGTGTATCTACCGGAAATGCCGGCACGCCAAATGCCTGGCTCATTACTACACTTGCGGTTTTATGCCCCACGCCCGGCAGCGCTTCAAGGTCTTCAAAATTATCCGGCACTTCACCATTGTGCTTATCCAGCAAAATCTGGCTCAGCCCGTGTATTGCTTTGGCTTTAGCCGGCGATAAACCTACTGGTTTTATAATTTCCCTTATCTCATCTATATCCAGCTTTACCATCATCTTAGGGTTATCTGCCCTTTCAAAAAGTAATGGGGTAATAAGGTTTACGCGCACATCAGTACTCTGGGCACTCATCAACACGGCAATAAGTAAAGTATAAGGGTCTTTATGATCTAACGGAATGGGGATTGTAGGATAAATTTCATCAAGTGTTTTTATAACGAATTTTGCCTTTTCTGCCTTGGTCATTTTAAGTAATTTAGCAAAACAAATATACACCTAAATGACCACACTTAAAAAAGGCGATAAAGCACCCGATTTTTCAGGCACAGACCAGTTTGGAAAAACCCACACATTAGCCGATTATAAAGATAAAAAGCTGGTAGTTTTCTTTTACCCAAAGGCAGATACCCCCGGCTGTACCGCCGAAGCATGCGACCTGCGCGACAACTACCACCGTTTTGAAGCGAAGGGTTATGCACTTCTTGGTGTTAGTGCAGACAGCCAGAAAAAACAAGCTAAGTTTACCGAGAAATACAGCCTTCCCTTCCCCCTTATTGCAGATGAAGATCATGCTGTACTAAATGCTTTTGGCGTATGGGGGCCTAAAAAGTTTATGGGCCGCACGTTAGACGGTATACACCGCACCACGTTTGTTATTGATGAAAACGGTATTATTGACGAAATAATTGAAAAAGTAAAAACAAAAGAACATACCTCACAGATATTAAAATAACGCTGTAACATTATTTATATCGGGGCAAAATGGCCAAGAAAGCAACCTCTATTCCGGTAAATACCATGTATGGTGCAGGCATTGCTGTAGGCAAAGCTACTGTAGCAGGCATTAATATATATAAAGAAGTAGAACGTTCGCATCGTGACAATTATCATTCGTTTTTTATGATGGAAGCCGGTACTGCTGCTGTCGAAATAGATTTTCAGCGGTATGATATCGCCCCGTTTAGCATTGCTTACATTCACCCTAACCAGGTGCACCGCATTGTTGCCTTTGAAAATGCTACGGTGTGTTTTTGCCTTATCAATAAAGAAAACCTTAACCCAGAATATCTGAGGTTATTGGAAGATATTGCCCCTGCAAAACCTTTATATATAGGCCCTGAAGCATTTTCTTTAATAGATAGTGCAGCAACACTGGCTATTAAGCTTTTTGAAAGAAATGAAGAGAAGTTATATCACTCATCCCTAAAAGGCAGTTGCAACACACTACTGGGTTTAATAGTTGCGCAATATTTAGAACAGGCCAAACCCATGGAAATACTTTCCCGTTTTGAAATCGTTACCAAAGCCTTTAGATCGCTGCTGGAAAATAATTTCACAATAATAAGGAAACCATCAGAGTATGCTGAAAAGCTGAATATATCTATCCCCTATTTAAATGAATGCGTTAAGAACACTACCGGCAATCCTGTTTCGCATCACATACAGCAACGCATTATACTGGAAGCAAAGCGATTGCTCTATTATTCAGACAAATCGGTTAAAGAAATTGCGTCAGAACTAGGTTATGATGACTACCCTTATTTTTCGAGGCTGTTTACAAAAAATACAGGCATGAGCGCTATAGCATTCAGAAACAAAAACCTCGATTAATCCAATACATACTTTAAATTGTTATTGGGTCATTCTTGTCTTAGCTTTTACTTTGCTGTATAAAATTTAAGCTTATGCCAAGTGCACCTAAATGGGTATTTGATGTATTTGAACGCCTTTTATCGCCGGATATGCCGTTGTTAGAAGTTACTGAAAATATATCATTATCTCAAAACATCAGAAAAATTTGCTTTAAGGGCGATTTAAAAAACTTTGATTTTCAACCGGGCTATCATATTGACTTTCGTGTATCTGACACCGATGTAAGACGATACACACCTTCATACTATGATGTAAAAAACGGAATACTGGAGTTTATCTACTACCTGCACGGAGATGCCCCCGGCACACGGTTTATGACTAACCTGCAACCGGGAGATACAATAAATATAAACCAGCCAAGAGGCCATAAATACTACGATCCATCAGCAGAAAAATATATAATCTTTGGCGATGAAACCTCATTAGGCTTAGCATGCTCACTCCTTCCGTTACTAAAACAAAATGCACATCAGTTCTGTTTTTATTTTGAACTGGATGAAGAAAACAAAGACATCCCCGAAAAATTGGGTCTTCAAAACGTTACTGTATTTACCAAAGGTGTATTACTAAAGGGCGAAAGCCTCATCCAAAATTTACCCGCTTTTCAGGAAGCCGACTGGGAGGATGCGCATTTTGTACTTACCGGAAATGTAAGATCAGTACAGACGCTACGAAAGTTAGCTAAAATCCATGCAAAGGGAAAAGTACATGCTCATGGCTACTGGCTTGAAGGTAAAAAGGGACTTTAATAACTGAAACATGATGATCTACGTATTCAAAACTTCGGTAAAAACCAAAAAGGACAGCCTGAGGTTAAAACCCCTGCTAAATGAAGCCCTGTCTATCGCAAAATGGAATTTTGACCTTGAAGACTGCGATAAAATTTTACGAATAGATAGCCCAACATGCATCATTAAGGCTATAGTAAAGCTATTAAACAATAATGGCTTTGAATGTGAAGAACTGAAAGATTAGGTGCTTTGTTAATAATTTTTTAACATTCCCTGATTGCCTTAATACGCTGCCTTTTATAGTATCTTTGCAGCCGCAATGAATACATACACAGCATATTTCAGGTTACTCTTTTTTCTACTGTTAACCTCAGCAGCATCAGCACAATACATACGTGTAGACGACACCTACACGGCACAGCAATTAATACAAAATGTTTTACTTAATAACCAGTGTGCAGCAGTAAGTAATATATCTGTATCTGGGGGCAATTTTGCATCGGGGTCGCAAAGCTATGGTTATTTTAATGGTAATGGCAGTACTTTTCCGTTTCAGGATGGCGTAATATTAAGCACTGGCCGTGCAGTAAGGGCTGTAGGGCCTAACACATCGTTACTTGATGATGGTAATAATATGGACTGGAATGGCGATACTGACCTGGAGCAGGCACTAGATATTAATAATTCGACAAACGCAACGGTACTGGAATTTGATTTTGTACCGCTTGCCAGCCATATAAGTTTTAAGTATATGCTTAGCAGCGAAGAATATCATGACGATGCACCATGCAGATATTCAGATGGTTTTGCTTTCTTATTAAGGGAAGCTGGCACTACTAACCCATACACTAACCTGGCTGTTATACCCGGCAGTACTATTCCGGTAAAGGTTACATCGGTACACCCACGTATAAATACACCTAATGGATGTGAAGAGCAAAACGAAGAATATTTCGGTGCTTTTAACGGAAGAGAGCATCCTACAAATTTTAACGGACAGACAAAGGTAATGACTGCCGAAGCTACCGTAGTTCCCGGCACCAGCTACCACATTAAACTGGTAATTGCAGATGAAACCAACTACCGTTATGATTCAGCCATATTTTTAGGCGGAGGTAGTTTTAACGCCTCAACTTACTTAGGGCCTGACAGACTTTTTGCTACTAACAATCCGCTTTGCAACGGCGAAGCTTTTTCTATGGATGGCACAACCGCTACTGCTACAACCTATCAGTGGTACAAAGACAACACAGCCATAACCGGAGCTACAAACCCCGTTTATGTTGCCAGAGATGCAGGCACGTATACCGTTGACGTAAAATTTACCGCGACCTGTTCTGCAAAAGGTTCTGTAAAGTTAGAATATGCTGCACCCCTTACCTTTAGCACCTATACACTACTGCAATGCGATGACGATGCAGACGGGCTTACGGCATATAACCTTGCAGCAGCAGGAGAACTTGCCAAAAATGGAGATACTACTCTACAGGCCGATGCTTATTTTACAACATTAGCCGATGCACAGGCCAATACAAATGCAATTACGGTAATTAACCCGTACTATAATACCACACCAAACCAGCCTGTTTACATCAGGATCCAAAACCAATATGGTTGCAGTGCCATTGCTACAGTAAATCTTAGTACGTCTAATAATATTGTAACCAATCCTGCACCACATGGTGAGTGCGACGTAGACGGTACCGATGATGGTTTTTATAGTTTTAATCTTAACACATTGTTCGACAACCAGATACTTGCAAGTCTTCCCGCAGGCACACAAGTTACCTACTACCCTGCATATAACGATGCGCTAACGTTTAGCAATGTCATTACAAATTCGCAGGCATATGCAAACACAACTGCTTACGCACAAAACATTTATGCGCGCGTAAGCCAGGGAAGCGACTGTTATGGTATAGCCACGGTACAACTGTTGGTATATTCTTTTGGGACGAGCCTTACAAATGAAAATATTACACTTTGCGCAGGCAGCAACATTACACTTGATGGAGGCAGCTTTAGTACCTATTCCTGGGATACCACACCAATACAAACTACACGCCAGATAACTGTAGATACCCGGGCACATATACTGTAACCGTTACTAATGCGCAGGGATGCAGTGGCAGCAAAACCTTTACCGTAAGTCTTTCCGGAGCAGCAACAGGCGCAACTGTGGATATTACCGATTTTAAAGGTGGAGAGAACAGCTTTACCATAACGCCACAAGGTGCTGGTAAGTATGAATATTCTATAGATGGAATTAATTACCAAACAGAAAATACGTTCACGAGCCTTGAAACGGGCGAATATTTTATATACATAAGAGATATTAATGGTTGTAGCCCGGTTTACAGGAAAAGGGTTTATGTACTTGATTATCCTAAATTCTTTACTCCTAACGGCGATGGTAAAAACGAAACCTGGCGCATACCTTATTTATCAAGCCGCCCCGGTGCTAACGTAATTATATACGACCGCTTTGGTAAGCTGATAACGTCATTTTATGGCAACGCTCCGGGATGGGATGGTACGTTAAATGGTTACCGCCTGCCTGCTACAGATTACTGGTTTGTAATTAACTTAGAAAATGGGCGTGTGATACGCGGGCATTTTGCATTGATAAGATAACTCTACAATATAAAATTTCACCACAAGGTCCACCAAGATTTCCACGAAGTTCACAACGTAAACCGCCTTAGCGGAAGGATACAAAGCTTTATGGTCTTTGGAGTATACCTACTATTTTCATTAAGCTTTGTGGTCTTAGTGAAAATCTTGGCGGACTTTGTGGTAAATATACCAGCAAGCCTCATCTTAGCCCTTCTATTTAATCACATAAATTGAAATCAATACCTTTTATCCAAAACAAAAAACCGTCTAAAAATTGCTTTTTAGACGGCTTACTATAGTATTAAAAAAGCGACTATTTATTTAAAAAAGCCACCACGTTTGTATTAATACGTTCGTTGATATTAGTAATATCTGCCTTACTGAACTTCTCACCTATGATGTTCTCATAAAGCTCGATATAACGTTCAGAAACACTTTCAATATATTCGTCTGTCATTTCAGGTATCTGCTGGCCTTCTTTACCCTGGAAACCATTTTCGATCAGCCACCTGCGCACAAACTCTTTACTCAGTTGCTTTTGCTCTTCACCTTTATTCTGGCGCTCCTGATAACCATCGGCATAAAAATAGCGTGAAGAATCGGGCGTGTGTATCTCGTCAATAAGTACGATCTTACCATCTTTAGTCCTGCCAAATTCATATTTGGTATCAACCAGTATCAGTCCGCGTGAAGCCGCGATCTCAGTACCACGCTGAAATAAGGCACGGGTATATTTTTCGAGTACTAAATAATCTTCTTCGCTAACAATACCCTGTGTAAGGATAGCCTCACGGCTTATGTCCATATCGTGTTCGCCATTATCAGCCTTAGTAGTAGGCGTAATAATAGGCGACGGAAATTTATCGTTCTCTTTAAGGCCTTCTACAAGTTCCACTCCACAAAGCACACGTTTGCCGGCAGCATATTCGCGTGCAGCGTGGCCGCTAAGGTATCCGCGAATAACCATCTCTACCTTAAAAGGCTCGCAAAGCTGGCCTACGGCAACGTTAGGGTCTGGTGTATCAATAAGCCAGTTAGGCACGATATCTTCTGTAAGGCGCATAAATTTAGTTGCGATCTGGTTTAGTATCTGCCCTTTATAAGGAATACCTTTTGGCATAACCACATCAAAAGCACTAAGCCTGTCTGTAGCCACCATAACCAGCAATTCATCGTTTATAGCATATACTTCGCGCACCTTACCGCGATATACGGATTTTTGGCCGGGAAAATTAAAATCGGTACTTGTGATGGTATTCATCGTAGTGTTGTTGTTTATGTTGAAGATGCAAAAATAACAAAGTTATTTAATGTTAGCTTTTTTATTATGAAAGCGAGATACAATTAAATTTTCATACTTGAAATACAGCTTAATAAATCTTGCATATATTTGACTTAGCAACCACCAACTAAATTTTAATGGATATAACATATATACTTTACCTGATTACATTTTTAGCATTCCCGATAATTTCTATTATAGTTTCATCCTACATAAAACCTGTGTGGTATCTGAGAAAGTATTTAAAATGGATTATAGTATTTTTTATAATCCATAATATTTTATTTCTTTTAGGTTTCTCATTAAAAGGTGATTATTCTGACTACTTTATATTCTCATCCGAATATTTTCTTTTTTGTTTATTGGCATCAATGCTACGTAGATCTAAACAATCAAACTTGAAACCGATAGGCACAACTGGTACCGTGATAATGATTTTAGGATTTCTGCAGGCTATACCCGGAATACTTTTTTTTATTATATCGGCTCAGAATTACGAGACCGACAAAATATATCTTTTCTCATCCGAAAACAATGTATATCAGACCCGAAGATATAGCTGTGGTTTTGTAACGTTCGAAGACATAACGTACACATTTGAAACATATAATTCATTCAAATACCTACCGTTTGAACATCTTATAGACAAAACTGTTTTTTCTTCGTCAAAGACTGAAATTAATTTTTATGATGAAAATTTTAAGATAAAAATTATAAATTCCAATCAAAAACAAACTTTAGAATTCTCATCAGGAAATGGGAAGAAGTTTTTAAAAGTTCTTGATTAAAAAAACACCTGACAAGTTTAAAAACCTGTCAGGTATAATTAACTTTATAAACTTTTGATTTTACAACTTTATAACCCGGAGTTACCCCTGGTGCTCAATTCTCTTATAGGCCTCAATAACTTTTTTCACAAGGCGGTGGCGCACCACATCCTTATCATCAAGATAAATAATGCCTATGCCATCTACATCCTTAAGTATCAGCAAGGCTTCTTTAAGGCCGCTCATGGTACTGCGTGGCAAGTCGATCTGGCCGGGGTCACCGGTTATCATAAACTTGGCACTCTTACCCATACGGGTAAGGAACATCTTCATTTGGGAGTGTGTCGTGTTTTGCGCCTCATCGAGTATTACAAAAGCATTATCAAGCGTACGCCCACGCATAAATGCCAGCGGCGCTATTTGTATAATACCTTTCAAAATGTAATCTTCCAGCGTTTGTGGTGGCAGCATATCGCGCAGGGCATCATATAGCGGTTGCATATACGGGTCCAGCTTCTCTTTCATGTCTCCCGGTAAAAAGCCAAGGTTCTCCCCTGCCTCTACCGCGGGGCGTGTAAGTATAATGCGTTTAACCTGTTTTTCTTTAAGCGCCTTTACGGCCAGCGCCACACCTGTGTAGGTTTTACCTGTACCGGCAGGCCCTATGGCAAATACCATATCGTTTTTAAACATGGTGTCTACCAGTAGCTGCTGGTTTGGTGTCATGGCTTTTATAAGCTTTCCACCAATGCCGTGCACCAGTATCTTATCGCTGGGGTTCATGTGTTCTGTAACACTGTCGCCCTGTATAACACGCTCTATAACATTGTCGTCTATATTGTTGTAGCGGCTAAAATGGTGCATCAGCCTTTTAAAGCGTTTTTCAAATTCATCAAGCAGCTCTTTTTCACCAAAAGCCTTTAGCGTGGTACCACGGGCTACTATCTTTAGTTTCGGATAATACTTCTTAATGGTTTCCAGGTGGCTGTCCTGTGCGCCCCAAAAATCTTTGGGTGCTATGTCGGTTAGTTCAATGATCCTTTCGTTCAAGCAAGTAAGTTTTAATGTGAATATATCGCTATATTATTAGTAGCTTTGCATTCAAATTTAGTGAAATTTTAGTCGCGGATTTTAAAAGTTTTGCACAATTTTATGTCAATAATTACCCTCACAACCGATTTTGGACTTTGCGACCACTTTGTGGGTGCGCTAAAGGGCAAGCTGATTTCGGGCTGTGCAGATGCTACAATTATCGACATATCGCACAATGTAGATTTATTTAATATTCCGCAGGCCAGTTACATAATAAGTGCAGCATGGCGTAGCTTTCCGGCAGGCACAGTACACCTTATTGCTGTTGATGCAGAGCTAAGTGCAGAGAACCGTCATATTGCCATTTTATGGAATGGTCATTACTTTATAGGTGCCGATAATGGCATATTAACCCTGCTAACCGAAAACATACTCCCTGAAAAGATAGTAGAAATAAACATACACGACCGCCTGCCCGAAGGCAGCAGCGCTATGGATGTTTTTGCCACAGTAGCCTGCCATCTAACTAAAGGCGGCACGCTTAACGTTATTGGCAAAGAAATTACTACAGGCCTTAAACCCATGCTGGAGATGCACCCTGTTGTGGCAGGCGATAAAAACACCGTAAAAGGCAACGTTATATATATTGACCACTTTGGCAACTGTGTTACCAACATCAGTAAAAAGCTGATAAAAGAAGTAGCAAAAGGCAGGGATTTTGAAATAACCTTTGGGACCAAAGGGCATATTAAAGCGCTTAAAGAAAGTTATTCTGATTTTACACTAAATGAACGTTTCTCCCTAAAGGATTATGAGGGCGAAAAACTGGCACTTTACAATGAGGCCGGTTACCTCGAAATAGCTATTTTCCGGAGTAACCCGCACACGGTAGGATCGGCTAAAACACTACTGGGCTTAAATTACAGGGATGTGGTGACTGTGGTATTTAAATAATTGAAAAAAATAAAGATTGAAAAATGTGAGGTGCAGACATTTGCCCCCAACTGAATAAATTAATGTATGTTTGTACGCATTGTAAAAATGGTGTTTATTGAAGAGCACGTAAGCGCTTTCCTTCAGAACTTTAATAATGTAAAAGAGGACATAAGAAATGTGCCCGGTTGCCGTTTACTGGAATTATACCGTGACAAAGATAACCCACAGGTGTTTTTTACCTACAGTTACTGGGAGCGTGAAGGAGACCTTGAAAACTATCGCAATTCTGAGCTTTTTAAAGGTGTGTGGGCCATTACAAAACCACTGTTTGCACAAAAGGCTGAAGCATGGAGTGTAGATAAACTGGTAAGCCTTGAGTAAATTACCGGATTTTTAGATTTAGAAATCAATTATTAATTTGTAAAACGAGATTCCTCCTTCGTCGGAATGACAAAGCAGAACTTTAAAACTTTTGACTAATAAATGAAAGCATTATTGCTACGAGAGATCAAGTCCTTCTTTGGGTCGCCCATAGGGTATCTGGTCATAGCCCTGTTTTTATTGCTCAACGGCCTTTTCCTTTGGGTATTCGATTACGGCTTTAATATACTGAACAGTGGTTTTGCCGATATGGCACCTTTCTTTACCCTGTCTCCCTGGATCCTTATTTTCCTGATTCCCGCGGTAACCATGCGCTCTTTTTCTGACGAAAAGAAACAAGGCACGCTGGAGTTACTCTTTACAAAACCACTCAGCACCTGGGAAATTGTAAATGGTAAATTCTTTGGAGCCTTTGTACTTATCTTATTGGCACTTATACCTACTGTAATATATGTATTTGTAATATCGTGGCTTGGAAGCCCTCAGGGTAATATTGATATGGGCAGTACACTGGGCTCTTACTTTGGCCTATTATTCCTTATAGCAGGCTACACCGCCATTGGAGTGTTTACCTCTACCCTTTCAGATAACCAGATCGTTGCCTTTATATCTGCCATGTTCCTGTGCTTTTTATTTTATTTTGGTTTTGAAGGCCTTGCATCATTTGCAGGCGCCTTTGGCACACAGGTATCAAAACTAGGCATGGATTACCATTTTAAAAGCATGAGCCGCGGCGTTATAGACACGCGCGACGTTATTTATTTTGCCAGTATTGCAATACTGTTCCTTTCGTTAACCGTTTACAAACTTAAATCGCTTAAATGGTAATGGAAACAGCAAAACAACGCAGTAGAAAACAGCTTATCATTACCATAGTGGCATTGGTAGCGCTAAATATAGCAGGGGCATTTATATTTAAACGCCTCGACCTTACTAAAGACAAACGTTACACCCTTTCTGACACATCGCTAAACCTTATAGCATCGGTTAATGAACCCCTGTATATAGATGTTTTTCTTGAAGGCGATTTTCCCGGAGAGTTTAAACGCCTGCAGGACGAAACCAGCCAGTTGCTACAGGAATTCTCAGCATATAATACCGATGTAAAGTTCAACTTCTTTAACCCAATGGATAAGTCAGAGAGTGCCGCCGCTACCAAGCGCGACCTTATCTACACCATTTTTAAAATGGATAATCCGTCTATTCCCGCTAAGGATGATGCCGAGGTTAGAAAAAGCATTGATGGCATATCTGACATTGACAAAGCCATATTCGACACCTTTAACGGTAGCGGAATGAAGCCCGCCAGCGTTAGCGTAAACGATAAGGGCAAGCAAAGCGAAACCCTTATCTTTCCGTGGGCTATTGCAACATACAAAGGTAAGACGGTAAAAATTCCGCTTTTAAGAAATATGCGTGGTGCCAATACAGCCGAAAAAGTAGAAGTATCTGTGCAGCACCTGGAATATGCTTTTGCAGAAGCATTTGACAGATTAACCCGCGACAAGCAAAAAAGAATAGTAGTTATACAGGGTAATGGAGAATTGCCTGCACGCTATATGGGCAGTTTCCTTAAACAGCTTCGCGAAAGTTACCACCTTGGCCCATTTACGCTTGATTCTGTTGCTAAAAATCCACAGCAAACCCTTAAAGAGCTCCAAAAGTATGACCTTGCCATAATTGCCAAACCTACCGAGCGATTTACCGAAGAAGAAAAGCAAGTACTGGACCAGTACATTGTAAACGGCGGTAAAACCCTTTGGATGGTAGACGCTGTACAGGCCGAAATGGATAGCCTGTATAATGAAACAGGATCTACACCCGCCATAGCACGCGACCTTAATATTAATGATATGCTATTTAAATATGGTGTGCGCATAAATCCTGACCTTATTCAGGATGAAATGAGCACTAATATTAAACTGGCATCGGGCGCACAGGGTAATAATACACAGTATCAATTATACCCCTGGAGGCTATCGCCTTTTATTTACCCTGATTCGGTAAACCAAAACCCGATAGTGCGTAACCTTGGTGGTATTAAAATGGAGCTTGCCAGCCCAATGGATACCCTTAAGAACGGCATTAAAAAGAACGTTTTACTGGCATCATCACGCTACTCTAAAAAAGTAGGTACACCGGTAGCCATACGCCTTGATATGGTTGCAGAAGAAACTACCCCTAAAGATTATCCGGTTCCTGGCTTTATGCCTGTGGCGGTGTTATTAGAAGGCAGTTTCCACAGTATGTATGAAAACCGCGTACTGCCTTTTAAAGACCCTGCTTATAAAACAGTAGGCAAACCGGGTAAAATGATCGTGATATCTGATGGTGACATTGCCAAAAACCAGTTCGACAAAAACGGACAGCCGCTGGAACTGGGTTATGACAAGTGGACTGAGGAGTTTTTTGAGAACAAAGATTTTATGCTGAACTGTGTAAACTACCTGCTTGATGACAACGGACTTATTAACATACGCAGCAAAGATGTGAACCTGCCAATGCTTAATACAGAAAAAGTGTATGACAACTACACTACAGCACAAATTGTTACCATAGGCCTCCCACTTGTACTATTGGCTATATTTGGCTTCCTGTTTACCTGGCTGCGCAAAAAAAAGTACAGCAAGGCAGCTTAACTGTTAATAAAAAAGTTTCGGTTTTAGATAGCTTTACGATATATTTGCTACCGTTTGTGGCTAGCACAAACCAATAAATAAAATTAAGATGAAATTTATAGTATCGAGTACATATTTGCTAAAACAGCTACAGGTGCTTAGCGGCGTTATAAACAGCAGCAACACCCTGCCTATTTTAGACAACTTTTTATTTGAACTGAACAATACAGAGCTTAAGGTA
Organism: Flavobacterium psychrotrophum; assembly: GCF_003403075.1. Lineage (NCBI taxonomy): Bacteria > Pseudomonadati > Bacteroidota > Flavobacteriia > Flavobacteriales > Flavobacteriaceae > Flavobacterium > Flavobacterium psychrotrophum. The sequence continues at coordinate 2,589,615 of NZ_CP031557.1, forward strand.
TCTGCCTCAGATCTTGAAACTACAATGTCTGCCGTACTGGAAATAGATTCAGAAAGTGTGGGCAGTGTAGCGGTACCTGCAAAGCTACTTCTTGAAACGCTAAAAACATTTCCTGAGCAACCTCTTGCTTTTACTGTAGAAGATAACAGTACAGTAGAAATAAGCTCCAACTCGGGTAAATATGCGCTGGCTTATGCAGCCGGCGATGAATTTCCTAAAGCTGTAGCACTGGAAGATCCATCGTCTACCCTTGTACCTGCAGAGGTGCTGGCTACCGCAATAAGCAAAACTATTTTTGCAGCCGGTAATGACGATCTTCGTCCGGTAATGTCGGGTGTGTTTTTCCAGTTTTCTCCTCAGGGGTTAACGTTTGTTGCTACAGATGCGCACAAGCTTGTTAAATATGCACGTACAGACGTTCATGCCTCTCAGGTGGCTGATTTTATCATGCCTAAGAAGCCTCTTAACATATTAAAAGGTATCCTTGCCACATCAAATTCAGAAGTTACTATTGAGTATAATGATGCCAATGCAACTTTTTCTTTTGATAACTATGTGTTAACCTGTCGCCTTATAGATGGTAAATACCCTAACTACGAAGCGGTAATTCCAAAAGAAAACCCTAATAAATTGATGATAAGCCGCAGCCAGTTTTTTGGTTCGGTACGTCGTGTGGCTATTTTCTCTAACAAAACCACACACCAGATACGCCTTAAGATAGCAGGTACAGAATTAAACATTTCTGCTGAAGATATTGATTATTCTAATAAGGCAGAAGAAAGGCTAACATGCGACTATCAGGGCGATGATATGCAGATAGGTTTTAACTCGCGTTTTCTTACAGAAATGCTTACAAACCTGCAAAGTGATGAGATAATGCTCGAAATGTCGCTGCCTAACCGTGCAGGTATCCTTACACCTGTTGACGGACTTGACGAAGGTGAAACTGTTACAATGCTGGTAATGCCAGTAATGCTAAACAGCTAGATTACGCTTTTTAACTAACCCTTAATACCCTTGCCCCGAGATGTAAAAAACATTTCGGGGCATTTTTGTTATGCCGGGCAACAAAGTTACCTAAGAGTTAAGAAAAATGTAACTTTAAGAACTGATTTTGTTTTTTTATGTTAAAGACCTAATTTTTTATTAAAATACATTCGCCGTATAAGCACAATTTTGATAATTTTAGGAACTTAAAATCATATAACTTTTCTTATGAAAAAAATTACGTTAATTTTCATGTTACTTCTCTCCCTGAACAGCTTTGCACAGCTGGCTCTGGAAGGATTTGAAGGCACATGGACACCCCTATCGGGCACACAGGGCAATGCCGGGCCCGCCGGATGGTATATCAGGAACGTTACAGGCCCCATACAGGCTTGGAATGTAACTACCGCAAACGTTTCTTTTGGTACTCGTGCAGCGGCAATTATCCGTGAAAATGCCGGAGCGGCAACTCCTGCTGAAGACTGGCTGATAACGCCATCTTTTAACGTACCGGTAAACGGCCAGCTTAAATTTTACACAAGGCCAAGCGATGCGGTAGAACAAAATACCACATACAAGGTAATGATAGGCACTAACCCTGCAGATGCAACTACTTTTACAGAGTTACAGGCATGGACTGATGGTACCATCAATACTGACCTTACCGTTTATGAACAAAAAGTAGTAAACATCCCTGCTGCGAACAATAACCAACAGCGTTATATTGCTTTTGTGAGAATAGGCAATAATGGCGATACATGGCTTGTAGACGAGGTACAGGTAGTAGGACAGTGTTTTACACCTACTGCACTTACATCAAACGCATCCGGCACCAGTGCAACTCTGGGCTGGACCAGCGCGAATACCGATTTTGAGGTAGAAATACTTACAGGTAATACTCCTATTGGTCCTGCTACGGCTGTAACAGGCACAACTTATACTACACCTGCAACTCTTACACCATCTACTCCTTACCAGTATAGGGTAAGAGCAGTTTGTGGCCCTGGTAATTATAGTGCATGGACAGACCTTGCCAGTTTTACCACGTCGCAAATTCCTGCTACAATGAACCTGACAGATGGTTTTGAAGATGGTTTAAAATGGACATTCGTAAACGGTACACAGGTAAACAACTGGGCACTTGGTACAGGCACTGCTAATGGTGGTACACACTCTTTATATGTATCTAATGATGGTGGTGTTACAAATGCTTACACAAACAGCTCTGCTTCAGTAGTACAAGCCTACCGCGACATCCAAATGCCGGAAAGTGTAGATCAATTACTATTATCTTTTGATTGGAAAGCACTTGGAGAAGTTTGCTGTGATTATTTAAGAGTATATTTTGTACCTGCAACAGTAACACCTGTAGCCGGGACACAATTACCAACTGCTCCTGCCGAGGGTATAAATATAACTACTACTGCCGGTGGAACTAATTTTAATAATCAGGCAAACTGGTCAGTTACACCTGAAACCAGGACTATTAATGCTGCTGCTTATGCCGGCAGGGTTATGAGGCTTATCTTTGAATGGCGCAATGATGGCGACACAGGTAATCCGCCACCTGCAGCAATTGACAATGTAAACCTTTCGATTATTACATGTCCTGCTCCTACAAACCTTGTTTTAGCAAACATTAATCAAAACAGCGCTTCTTTTACATGGACAGCCCCATCATCTGTAACACCTACTTATGATTTTTACTTCTCTCCTGTAAATACCGCACCTACTGCAAGCACTTCGCCTACTGCTAACATACCTACTGCATCGCTTAACCTGCCAGGCCTGCAAACAAGTACTACTTATTATATATGGGTACGTGCTAATTGTGGTACCGGAGATACAAGTACATGGGTAGGGCCGCTAGCCTTTACAACTACTCAGGTTCCCGGAACACTTACTTATGCCCAGGATTTTGAAGGTACACATGGCTTTGGCTATGTAAACGGAACATCTGTTAACAAATGGGTTGTAGGTACTGCAGCTTTTAACGGCGGCACAAAAGCATTATACATTAGTAATGACAATGGTGTAAGTAATGCTTACAGCAATGTCACCACTACTAATTATGTACATGCATACAGAGATATTGCAATACCAGCCGGAACGGCCGAAGTAAATGTAACTTTTGACTGGAGATCAGTAGGTAATACTGGCGACTACCTGCAGGTTTGGGCAGTGCCATCTACCTTTAACCCTACTACAGGTACCCAGATTACTACACAAAATAGTGGTGGCGTACAAATAGGCGGTAACTTTATCAGCCAGAATACATGGACTACCTATGCAAACACAACTAACGTTGCTGCTTATGCAGGCCGTATGTTCAGGATAATTTTCCAGTGGACAACAAATACTTTTACTTTAAACCAAAGCCCTGCTGCCATAGACAACCTAAACATAAGTGTTGTTACATGTCCTAAGCCAACAGCTCTTGTTGCTGCCCCGGGAAGCACCAGCGCTACGTTAACCTGGACACCACAGGGTACAGAAACGTCTTGGGAAGTTTATGTTGTACCTACAGGAACTGCTGCACCTACAGCAAGCACGATTGGTACGGTAGTAACAACGCCTTCTTACACAGCAACTCCATTAAATGGTAATGCAGCTTATCAATATTACGTAAGGGCAATATGTGGCACCTCTGATAAGAGTATTTGGGCCGGACCATTGTCATTTTCAACTACAATTGCTAACGATAGCTGCGATGGCGCTATGCCATTACCAGTAAATACTACAGATGCCTGTACACAAACAACACCAGTAATATTTACATCGTCTACAGCATCTACTGTGCCTAACTCATCTTGTATGACGGTGGCAAACAGTACAGATATCTGGTACTCATTTGTAGCAACTGATTTCTCTAATGTAATTTCACTTTCAGGATTTACGCTAAATGCAACAAATGGAACTGCACAGAATGTAATAATTTCTGTTTACGAAAATAACTGCGGCGCTATTGGTAGTGCTATTGGATGTAGTAATACAAATTACTTAAGGGCACGTAATCTTACTGTAGGCCAAACCTACCTTGTAAGGCTTTCACTTAACAGTGCGTCGCCTGCGCTTAATACAGCGTTTAACATCTGTATAAACACACCGGTAACTCCAAACAACTCTAACGCTTCAGACTGTCTTGTTAGTACAATAGACTCAAGTTTTGATAATAGGCCTGTTACCAGCGGAGAAGGAAACGTAAATGTTGGACAAAATGCCACACAGGGTTGGAAAACATTCAACACTAATGGCTTTATAGAACTTTGGCCATCTCCTGCGTCATTAGCAAACGGCCTGTCGGCTATCAAACGAAGTGCCTATGAAGGCGAATTTTTTGTAGAATTAAATGCTGACGGAGTATTCCAGACTATTTACCAGGATTTTGATACTCCTGTATCTACAACATTCACTGTAAGTTTTGCGCACAAAGGCCGTTATGGTTCAGATGAGATCCATTTATTAGCGGGTAATGCAAACAGTACTGACCTTACTACTTATACCATGATAAGTAACGTTACGACACCTAATGATGTTCAGAACGCTACAAATGGATGGGTACTTTATGGACAGGCACCAAACGCCACCATTACATATACTGTTCCGGCAGGGCAAACGAAGACAAGATTTGTTTTCCAGTCAGGACCAACTACACCTCCACCTAGTGACCCGAGTGACAGATCGTCTGGTAACCTTCTGGACAGCGTTATTATAAAATCAGACAACAGCATTATTACCTCAAGCCCTGCCGCGGCAGACTGTGTTAACAATGTGGTTCCTGTATCTGCTAAAGGCGTTGGCCACTGGGTAGCACATACTACTAACCCGGGCGCTACCACGATAGCATCTGTAACAGGAAACAATACTACTATTACAGGCTTTACTGTTCCTGGTAACTATGAATATGACTGGGTGACCGATTTTTGTTTGAGCACCCTTGTTATTAATTATGATGCCCCTATTATTGCTGCACCAACGGGTACAGCAGCTTATGACTACTGTGTAGGCGCAACTGCTACTACACTAACAGCTACTGGTACTGCAGGATATACACTACACTGGTATGATGTTGCTACAGGAGGTACAGAACTTACTGCTGCCCCTACTCCATCTACAGCAACTGCCGGCGTTACTACTTACTATGTGAGCCAGTCTACAGGACAATGTTTTGGACCAAGACTTGCCATTACAGTTACTGTAAATGCTGTGCCTAATGCTCCGGTAGTAGTACCAACTGTTACTTACTGCCAGAATGCAACTGCTACAGCGCTTACAGCTACAGCAGACACCGGAAATACACTTACATGGTATGATGTAGCCACAGGTGGTACAGCCCTTACTGCTGCGCCAACACCTTCTACTGCTACAACAGGAGTTACAACGTATTATGTTAGCCAGACTGCTACCGGTAATTGCGAAAGCCCAAGGGCTGCCATTACCGTAACCGTATCGACTCCGGGACCTCAACAGGCTGCGTTTACGCTTCCGGCATCTGTATGTATTGCTGCTGCAACAAATCCTGTGGCTGTACTTGCAACAGGAACCGTAACAGGTGGTACATTTACATCTTCAGACGCTACAAACCTTGTTGTTAATGCAACAACAGGAGAGATAAATCTTGCTGCAAGTACAGCAGGTACTTACACGGTAACCTATACTGTAGCCGGTAGTGTTACAAACTGTAGTTCTCAGGGTACAGATACACAAACTATCGTTCTTACACCGCTTGCTACTCCGGTAACAGGGTTTACTTACGGTACCATATGTGTAGGCAGCGCTAACCAAACGCCAACACTTGCAACAGGTTTCCCTGCAACGGGTGCCTCGTTTACATCATCAGATGCAACAAACCTTGTTGTAAATGCTACAACGGGTGAAATTGATATGACACTTAGCCAGGCCGGTACTTATACCGTTACTGTTAACTTTGCACAGGATGCTGTAAACTGTATCGCTGCTGCTACAAACAGTACATCGGTAACTATTACTCCGCTTGCTACTCCGGTTACAGGATTTAGCTACACTAATGTATGTGCTACTGCTGCAAACCAACTTCCTGCACTTACGACAGGTTTCAACACAGGCGGTACATATGCATCTACCACAGGCCTTGTTTTTGCTAATGCTGCAACAGGTGAGATAAACATTGCTGCGAGTACACCGGGTCTGTATACAATTACATATACATTACTTCAGGATAATGCAAACTGTCTTGCGGGTGGTACTAATACTGCGCAAATAGAAATAACCCCTGCCGCTACACCGGTTACAGGCTTTACTTATACAAATGTATGTGTTACGGCCGCTAACCAGCTTCCTACGCTTGCAACAGGATTCCGTACGGGTGGTGTATTCTCATCAACTACAGGATTAGCCGTTAACGCATCTACAGGCGAAATCAATATTGCAGGAAGTACTCCGGGGGCATATGTTATAACATATACAACAACAGCAGATAATGCTGCTTGTATCGCTGCATCTGTAACTACAGCAAACATCACGATAAGCCCTGCGGTTAATCCGGTAGTGGCATTTGAGTTTGATGCGTCTTACTGTTTTGGTACAGGTAACGTAACGCCAGACCTGGCAACAGGCTTTGTATCTGGTGGTACATTTACGGCTACAGGTGGTATTACCATTAACCCTGCTACAGGAGCATTTTCTCTTGCTAATGCAGCGCCGGGTACTTATAGTGTAACCTATACCATACCTGCTAATCCTGCAAATTGTGATGCAGGCGGAACAAATACTGAAACATTTACAGTAGGTACTGAAATACTGTTTACAATTGACGGTGAATGTAATGGTGCTGCTTATGTACTTACAGCTACACCTGATAGCGGATCTTTTGACCCTGCTACAGTTACTTACCAGTGGAGTACGCCATCAGGCACTCCAATAGGTACAGACAGTGCACAGCTAAATGTAAGCGACTACCTGAGCAGTACTCCTGCCGTGGAAACATTCCCTCTTGATTTTGTACTTACAGTAAATAATAATGGCTGTACTACCCCTGTAACATATACTGTTACTGATATATCTTGCGAAATACAGCGCGGTATATCTCCGGGTGGTTCTGATGGCCTTAACGATTACTTTGACCTTGCCCAGCTTGGTGTTAAAAAGCTTACTATCTTTAACCGTTACGGTGCAGAGGTATATGCTAAAAAGAACTATACCACAGAGTGGGTAGGACAAACTAACGGTGGCGACGAGCTTCCTACCGGAACATACTTCTGGGTAATGGAACGCAACGTAGGCGAAACAAAAACAGGATGGATTTACATCAACAGACACGAATAACTATAACATAGTTTTTATTAAAGCGGCTCCATTGGAGCCGCTTTTTTGTTATATTAACAACAAAACAGGTGATTATTAATAAGTTTTTACAAACACAAATGCTTAATATTAATTTAACTCGAATGGTTTACATACATTTGCAGCCGAATTTTTAATTAAACATCCATGTTAAAAGAATTACGCAAAGGAGCAAAGAGATACGGAAACGTTTTTTTACTGTTGTTCTCACTATTATCAATTCACGTTTCTGCACAAGTAGTGTACTACCACGATTTTGGAACAAGTACCATAAATACGCATCCATATATGGTACCGCCTACAAATTCTGACGCGAGCCTTAGCGGATCTTCATGGACAAATACACCACGAGCAGAGTGGACTGATTTTGCAGGTGCTACCGGAAAAGCGCTTTCACTTAATAACTCGTCAGGCACTCCTGTAGTTACACTTACTTTTAACATTGCACCCCAAAAGCAACTTGATATTACAGGATTTAGTTTCTGGACACAACGTAGCGGCACCGGCGCGCAAGCCTGGACAATGCGTATAAATAACAATGTGGTGGGTAATGGAACGATGCCTACAGGTGGTACTGTAGCAGCTAATCCGGCACTAACAACACCTGTAACCAGCCTTACCGGTACAGTAACTGTTACACTTTCGCTTAGTGGCGCAACAGGTAACGGCACCTGGAGACTGGATGATTTTACCCTTTTTGGGACTGTAACAAATACCTGTACCCCACCGGTTGTGAGTTCGCTTAGCCCAGCTACAGCTCCTGTTGGAACTGTGGTAACTTTAAATGGTAGTGGCTTTGCTACAGGTACTACAGCGGTACTTTTTAACGGCACCCCCGCAACTTCTTACCAGGTAGTTTCAGATACACAAATAAAAGCCATAGTTCCTGCCGGTACTTCGGGTATCGTTAAGGTAACTACAAATAACTGTACAGGAGAATCAACCGGCGCGTTTACATATCTTACAGCTAACTGCCCCGGCATCAGCAATGGCAACGATCTTTTTATATCTGAAGTTTATGATGCAGACCGTGGCGAAGGTGGTGCTATAGAACTTTATAACCCTACAGCTCTTCCTATTAATCTTGCTCAGTACACGCTACGCAAATTTAGAGATGCAAACCCTAACCAGGGAACAGCACCGCTGCAACTGGTAGGAACAGTTCCTCCTGGGGAGGTATACCTTGTAGGTAAGAAAAATAACAACATTGCGGTTTGTGATATAAACAGCTCTGTTGAGCTTGTCGATGGATTTAATGATCTTGATGAATTTGTACTATTAAAGAATGGTGTCGTAATTGATGATGTTATATGTCCTAATCAAACCGGTTTTTCGATGTATCGTAATTTTGATGCCGTAAAACCCAAGGTAACATATTCAGGTGCTGACTGGAATACACTTTTGATTGAAGACTGCGCAGACCTTGGCCGTTATAATATACCTACTACGCCTCAGGCATCATTTACAGCACAACCACAAAACACGGCAATTTGCCATGATGCCACAGCAACATTTACAGCAACGGCTCAGAATGCTACTACAGGATATACCTACCAATGGAAAACCCTTGACAATGGTATTTGGGTAAATGTGGTAAATAACGCTACTTACTCAGGTGCGCAAACAGCTACACTAAATGTAGTTGGCAGTGCGGCTTTAGACGGCAACCAGTATTATCTTGAGGTAACATCTGCTAGCTGTACAATAGTTAGTAACGCCGCGCTATTAACTGTAAACGCTGCTCCTGAAACACCTATAGCTAATGTTGTACAACCTACATGTACTAATCCTGTTGCAACTATTACAATTACTCCTGTTGCAGGTGTTACATATAGTTTTGACAACTTAGCCTTTAATGTAAATAATGAGTTTACAATGGCTACACCGGGCACCTATGCCATAAGTGTAAAGAATGCCGCAGGATGTATTACATCTTCTACTGTTACTGTTGATGCTGTACCAAACGCTCCGGCTACTCCCACAGCAGTCGTTACACAGCCTGACTGTACTAACACAACTGCTACAATTACCATTGATAACACGATTACAGGTCTAACATATAGTTTTGACGGAAGTGCTTTTGGAACCAATAATGTATTTACAACTACTGTAGCCGGTACATACACCATCAGTGTAAAAAATGCTTCGGGATGTACGACATCATCTACTGTTACTGTAGATGCAGCTCCAAATGCCCCTGCAACACCTATAGCAGCGGTTATACAGCCTACATGTACTAACCCAGTGGCTACAATTACCATTGATAACACGGTTACAGGCCTAACATATAGTTTTGACGGCAGTACTTTCGGAACCAGTAATGTATTTACAACTACTGTGGCGGGCACATACACTATCAGTGTGCAGAACGCTGCCGGATGTATTACATCATCTACCATTACTGTAGATGCAGCTCCAAATGCTCCGGCTACTCCATCGGCTATTGTAACACAACCTACCTGTACTAATACTACAGCTACAATAACTATAGACAATACCGTTACCGGACTAACCTATAGTTTTGATGGCAGCGTATACGGAAGCAATAATGTGTTTACTACAACAACTCCGGGTACATACACTATTAGTGTACAAAATACTACCGGATGTATTGCAAGCGCAACAATTACAGTTAATGCTGCTCCAAATGCACCTGCCACTCCATCGGCTATAGTAGCACAGCCTACATGTACAAATCCAACTGCGACTATTACAATAGATAACACCGTTACCGGACTAACATATAGCTTTAACGGCAGCGCTTACGGAACTAATAATGTGTTTACAACTACTGTAGCCGGTACATACGCTATTAGTGTACAAAACGCTGCAGGATGTATTGCAAGCGCAACAGTTACGGTTGATGTTTTACCAAATGCACCTGCAACACCTGTAGCTGTAGTAGCACAACCTAGCTGTACTAATGCTACAGCTACAATAACAATAGATAATACCATTACCGGATTAACATATAGCTTTGACGGAAGTGCTTACGGAACTAATAATGTATTCACAACTACTGTGGCCGGAACATATACTATTAGTGTGCAAAACGCTACAGGATGTATTACTTCATCTACTATAACAGTTAATACTGTACCAAATGCTCCTGCTACTCCAACAGCAGTAGTAACGCAGCCTACATGTACTAATCCTACAGCTACTATTACTATAGATAATACCGTTACCGGATTAACATATAGTTTTGACGGAAGCGCCTATGGAGCTAATAATGTATTCACAACTATTACAGCAGGTACATATACCATTGGCGTGCAAAATGCAGCCGGATGTACTACCTCGTCGACAGTTACGGTTAACGCTGTACCAAATGCACCTGTAACACCTACAGCTACAGTAACACAACCTACCTGTGCTATTGATACCGCTACAATAACCATTGATACTGCAACCGGGCTTACTTATAGCTTTAATGGTAGTGCATATGGTGCAAACAATGTGTTTACAATAGCAGCAGCAGGTACATACACAATTAGCGTGCAAAATGCTGCCGGATGTACATCAAGCAGTACTGTTACTGTAAATGTTGCGCCACAGCTACCTGTAATAAGCCTTGCAGAAGGTTGTATGCCTACAACAAACGGCAGGGAGTTTTTACTGGAACTTATTACTACAGATACTAACCTTGACCTAAATACACTAACCTACGAATGGAAACGTGAAACCACAGGCAGCAGTACAATCGTTTCTACTGATGGCCCGGTGTTTAATGTTTCAGAATATGTTGCAGACAACAACATTACTACATTCCCATTATACTTTACACTTAAGGTAACTACACCGCAGGGATGTACTGCTACTTTTTCGGGAGAAGCAGCAGGTGTGCTTTGCGATATTCCGCGTGGTATTTCGCCGAATGGTGATGGTAAGAACGATGCGTTCGATCTTTCGGGAATGAATGTAAGCAGCATTTCAATCTTTAACCGTTACGGCCTTGAAGTATACAAAAAAGGTGCATATACTAACGAATGGCACGGCCAGACCGATGGCGGACATGACCTGCCTACAGGAACGTATTTCTATGTTGTAAAAACAGGAGAAGGTTCTAAAACCGGATGGGTTTACATCAACAGGGAAATAAGATAATTCCACATAAATTTTCAAAAAAGCTTCGCTAACCGCGGAGCTTTTTTTATGCACTGCGGGTAAAAATAATTTGTAACTTAGTACGAAATTACATCACCCATGTCAGTATCAACTCCCCGTCGCGTAGCCATAATTGGTTATAACCGCATACCGTTTGCAAGGCAATTTACTAACTATGCTACCGCTTCTAACCAGGATATGATGGTGGCTACGCTAAATGGCCTTATAGAAAAATATAACCTTAGCGGAAAGCAACTGGGCGAAGTAGCAGGTGGTGCCGTAATAAAACACAGCTGGGAAATTAACCTCATGCGGGAGTGTGTACTAAATACATCTCTCGACCCTAAAACACCTGCGTGCGACATTCAGCAGGCCTGCAATACGGGGCTTGAAGCTACCATGTACATTGCGAATAAAATTGCGTTGGGGCAAATTGACTGCGGTATAGCCGGAGGTGTAGATTCTACAAGCAATGTGCCATTAGAGTTTAATGAACACATTCGTAAAATACTACTGTCCGTAAGGCGCGAAAAAAGCACATGGAACAAGATTACCAAACTGGCCGGGATAAAGTTTAAGGATTTTAGTCCCGTTGCCCCTGCAAATCTTGAACCCGGCACCGGGCTTTCTATGGGTGGGCATACCGAGTATACCGCTAAATACTATAACATACCTCGTGCAGACCAGGATGCCTACGCGCTAAGCAGCCACCAAAAAATGGCAGCCGCCACAGATCGTGGTTTTTATAAAGACATGGTTTCTCCGTATCTCGGGTTAACGGAAGACAACAACATGCGCCGCGATACCAGCATTGAAAAACTGGCAAAGCTAAAACCCGCATTCGACAGGGAACACGGCTCGCTTACGGCGGGTAACTCCTCCCCGCTTACCGATGGAGCTTCATGCCTGTTACTGGCCAGTGAAGAATGGGCTGCACAAAACAACCTTTCTGTTCTTGCTTATATTACCCATGCTGAGTTAGCCGCCATCGAATACATAGAAAACAAGCATAACCTGCTGTTAGCACCTGTATATGCCGCACCAAAAATGCTGCAAAAAGCAGGGCTTACCCTTCAGGATTTTGATTTTTATGAAATACACGAAGCCTTTGCTGCACAGGTTTTAACATTGCTAAAAATTTGGGAAAGCGGTGAGCTGTCTGCGCAATTTGGCGTTCCGGCATTGGGCAGTATCGACCTGGATAAGCTAAATGTAAATGGCAGCAGCCTGGCTACAGGGCATCCTTTTGCGGCTACTGGTGGCAGGGTTATCGCCACATTGGCAAAACTGCTGAATGAAAAAGGATCAGGACGTGGATTGATATCTGTATGTGCTGCCGGCGGGCAGGGCATGACCATGATACTTGAAAAATAGCATCGGCTTTGGAACAGTTTGACAGCATAGATTATTTAAAGTTGGGACACTTACGCCAGGTTACGGCATATAATGCACTAACCAGGCATAAGGTGATGGAACTTCTCTCCGGGTACACACCATTACTTGCAGGTACCATTCCTATAGGAATTGATGTAGACACCAGCGATCTTGATATTTTATGCTGCTGGCATGATAAGGAAACTTTTATCAATATACTTACAGATTCATTTACAGGTAAGAAAGGTTTTGTTCTGAAAGATTATAGTATTAATGGTGTGCCAACTGTAAAAGCAAACTTTTATATTGACAGTTTTGAGGCAGAGATTTTCGGTCAGAACATTCCGGTAAAAGAGCAATATGGTTATCGGCACATGATCATCGAACATAAAATACTGGAATACAAAGGAATTGAATTTCGTAAAGAGATTATCCGGTTAAAATCACAGGGCATTAAAACCGAGCCCGCTTTTGCAATGCTTTTAGGTTTGGAAGGAAATCCATATGAGGCACTTTTGGACTACAAAACGGGTTAGAATATGGCAAGTATGCTGCTAAATATTTTGGGATATGGCAAAAGGGGCTTAAATATATGTTAAGTAACTTTTTATAAACCCCTGTTCCGTAATGTGTTTTGTAATTTTATGGAAACAGCCCGATTGGGCCTTACTCCCCGGGCGAAATTTATTTTCATGAAAATCATTACTGTTTCTTACAGGTTACCCCTGTCTATTAAAAAACAAAACCGAAAAACGAACATAACACAAAGTGCCGGCGGCCTGGCCACAGCCGTACTATCTTATACTGAGAAAAGCGATAAAAACCTGACATGGGTGGGCGTTGCCGATTTCGAAAAATCTACCTGGGATCATCATAAAGACAGTTTTCCCAAAACCTTTGATGTAGAGCCTGTTTTCCTTGATAAAAAGCTGAATAAGAACTTTTATAATGTTTTTAGTAATTCGGTATTATGGGCGCTGTTTCATTATTTTCCTTCATATGTAGAATATAATGATGAAGCCTTTGAAGCCTATAAAACGGCTAATGCAATAGTTGCCGAAAAGGTAAATGAGCTCTACGAACCCGGCGACATCATCTGGATACATGATTACCACTTCCTGGGGCTTGCCAAATTGGTTAGGGAACAGCATCCGGATGCAAAAATTGGTTACTTCCTGCACATCCCATTCCCTAACTTTGAGATTTTCCGTATACTGCCAAACAAAGTCAAGAAATATATATTAGAAGGCATTTTGGGCGCTAACCTTGCCGGCTTTCACACCTGGGATAACGCCATGCACTTTACCGAATGTGTAGAGAAGATACTGGGCGTTTCGCAACGTAGCTTTATATTTTCTCAGGACAGCCACCGCACCCGTGTGGGCTCCTACCCTATTAGCATCGATTTTGATAAATTTTATGATGCTTACGATAAGCCTGAAGTTGCAACACTTCGTAATGAAATTAAAGACCTGTACCAGGACAAGAAAATCATATTTTCGGTAGACAGGCTCGATTATACCAAGGGCATCAACAACCGCCTCTATGCTTTTGAAAGCTTTTTAGAAAAACATCCGGAATGGAAGGAAAAAGTGGTTTTCCTACTTGTAATTGTACCATCCCGTGAGGAAATAAATAAGTATGGCGAGCGTAAACGCATGATAGAGCATAATGTAGGGCGTATAAATGGAGCTATGGGAAGCTATAAATGGAACCCTGTGGTGTACCAGTACCAATCGGTAGACTTTGACCGTCTCATTGCATTATACAGCAGTGCAGATGTGGCATTGATATCGCCTGTGCGGGATGGTATGAACCTTGTTGCAAAAGAGTATGTTGCAGCACGAAAAGACCAGCGCGGCGTATTAATATTAAGCAGCATGGCAGGCGCAGCAAAAGAGCTTCAGGAAGCCATTACCATAAACCCTTTTGATACCGAGCTTACCGGCGAAAGAATAAATCAGGCATTGCTGATGCCAGAAGAAGACCAGCAACGCCGTATGGAGCGTATGCAGCGCTACATTAAAAAGCACGACGTGTTTTTATGGGCTACTAAGTTCCTTTCGGACACAGAGGAAATGTACAGCCATGATAATAAGGCGGTAGCGCTAAAAGGAAAAGACAAAGAAGAAATACTGCTTAAGTACGAAACTGCTAACAAAAGACTGCTATTACTGGATTTTGACGGTACGCTCGTAAACCTTAAAAGCAGACCTGAACTTGCCGTTCCCGATGATAAATTAAAGAAACTACTGGCTGGCCTGGCTGCCGATCCTAAAAACGAAGTATGGATTGTAAGTGGCCGGGACCGCAACTTTCTGGAGCATCATTTAGGGCACCTTACTTTAGGATTGATTGCCGAACATGGTGGCTGGATAAAACGTGATACCTGGGAACCTGTAATACACGGCACCAACAGCTGGAAGGAACAGGTTATTCGTATTATGGATGAATATACAGATACCAATGCCGAAAGCTTTGTAGAAGAAAAAGAATTTGGCGTGGCATGGCACTACCGCAATGTAGAGCCTAAACAAGGCTTTTTGCTATCGCGGGAATTGCTTAACCTGCTTAAAAACAATATGCAAAATGTACCGGTACAAATAATAGACGGTAACAAGGTGATTGAGGTTAAACATTATATGGCACACAAAGGCACCACCTGCAGAAATAATATACTGTGCGGCGAATATGATTTTGCCATTGCCTTTGGCGATGACAAGACCGACGAAGACCTTTTTGAGCAACTGGAAGGCCCTAATGACTTTTCTGTAAAAGTAGGTCCGGGAAATACATCTGCAAAATACAGGATAGATTCGGTTGAAAAGGTACTTGCGTTTTTAGGTAAGCTGCAAGGTACCACAACAGTAAAATAATGTACCTTTAGGCATTCCAAAGAAAATAAATTACGAATGAAAAAACAGTTTACCCTTTTCCTGCTGCTTATAACAGCCGGGATATCTTATGCACAAAAAACAGAGTATGCTATTACAACGGATATTAAATATTATCCTGAAAGTACCTATAAAAACGATTCTTATAAGGCAGAACGCTGCATACTTGATGTGTATTACCCCAAAGATAAAAAAGGATTTGCAACCATAATCTGGTTTCATGGTGGTGGCATTACCAGCGGCAGTAAAGAAATTCCGCAAGCTTTGAAGGATAAAGGATATGCTATTATAGGTGTGGGTTACCGCCTGCACCCAAAGGTAAAAGCCCCCGTGTATATAGAAGATGCCGCTGCTGCCATAGCCTGGGCGTTTAACAATATTGAAAAATATGGCGGCGACCCATCGCTGATATTTCTTTCAGGACATTCGGCAGGTGGGTATCTTGATTTGATGGTGGGGCTTGATAAGCAATGGCTTGCTAAATACAATATTGATGCGAATAAAGTAGCAGGATTGATTCCATTTAGCCCGCAATGTGTTACACATTTTACAGTACGCAAAGAGCAGGGCATCCCTGAAAAGCAACCTACTATAGATAAGTACGCACCGCTTTTCCACGTTCGTGGCGATATGCCGCCTATCCTGCTTATAACCGGTAACCGCGAAATGGAGTTATTGGGGCGCTATGAAGAAAACGCCTATTTTGAACGCATGATGAAACTCAACGGGCAAAAAGACATTCGCCTGTTTGAAATAGATGGTTACGGCCACAATATGGCTGACCCCGCCTATCCGTTACTTTTAAATGAAGTAAAAAGGGTTTTGGAGATGAAGAAGAAATAGTGTTCAGTGTTCAGTCGCAGTTTTGTTATTCAGAAACAGTAACTTTAATCAGTATTCAATCGTAGTTTTGTCATTCCGACGATAGGAGGAATCTCAAATTAAAGTAGAGATTCCTCCTATCGTCGGAATGACAAAATCACTAAAACCTTACTCAGCCACTACATCAAGCTCTACCTTAAGGTTGTTTATGATAAACTCCTGCCTGTCTGGCGTGTTCTTGCCCATATAAAATTCAAGCAGGTTCTGGATTGAAGTAGCATTATCCATAAGCACAGGGTCAAGCCTTATGTCCTGACCTATAAAATGCTTAAACTCATCGGGCGATATTTCACCAAGCCCTTTAAATCGTGTAATCTCCGGCTTGCCTTTTAGTTTTTCTATGGCGTTACGGCGCTCTTCGTCGCTATAGCAATAAATGGTTTCTTTTTTATTACGTACACGAAACAGCGGCGTTTGCAGTATGTACAAATGGTTTTTATTTATAAGCTCAGGGAAAAACTGCAAAAAGAAGGTAATAAGCAGCAGGCGGATGTGCATACCGTCTACGTCGGCATCAGTGGCTATAACAATGTTGTTGTAGCGCAGGTTTTCCATTTCCTCTTCAATGTCCAACGCGGCCTGTAAGAGGTTGAATTCCTCATTTTCATACACGATCTTTTTGCTCATACCATATGAGTTCAGCGGCTTACCCCTAAGGCTAAAAACCGCCTGCGTATTAACATCGCGCGACTTGGTTATTGACCCCGAGGCAGAATCTCCCTCGGTAATAAACAGTGTACTTTCAAGGCTTCGCGGGTTCTTGGCATCAGGAAGGTGTACACGGCAGTCGCGTAGCTTCTTGTTGTGCAGGCTGGCTTTTTTAGCCCTGTCGCGTGCCAATTTACGAATACCACTTAGCTCCTTACGCTCGCGCTCTGCCTGTAATATCTTTTTTTGCAGGGCATCGGCCACTTCGGGGTTGCGGTGCAAAAAGTTATCCAGCTTGTTCTTTACAAAGTCGTTTACAAAAGTACGTACACTTGGCCCATCAGGCCCCATATCTGTAGAGCCCAGCTTGGTTTTGGTCTGCGACTCAAAAACCGGCTCCTCTACCTTAACGCTTATGGCACTCACAATAGATTTACGGATGTCTGACGCCTCAAAGTTCTTGTTGTAAAACTCTTTAATGGTGCGCACTATGGCCTCTCTAAAAGCCCCTAAATGCGTACCACCCTGTGTGGTATTTTGCCCGTTTACAAAAGAGTAATATTCTTCGCTGTATTGGGTTTTACTGTGCGTCATGGCTATCTCTATATCTTCATCCTTAAGGTGGATAATGTCATAGATACGGTCTTCTTCGTGAATATTTTCGGCAAGAAGGTCTTTAAGCCCGTTTTCGCTCAGGTATTTTTCGCCGTTATAAATTATTGTCAGTCCTGTATTCAGGTAACAATAATTCTTCAGCATTTTTATAACATACTCATTACGGTACTTGTAGTTTTTAAAAATCAGATCATCTGCAATAAAGCTTACTTTGGTACCTTTACGTCGGGTAGTTTCTACGACATCATCTTCAAGGGTAATGTTACCCGCAGAAAATTCAGCAGCCTTAAGTTGGTTATCCCTTACAGATTCTACCCTAAAGTAATTAGACAGGGCATTAACTGCCTTAGTACCCACACCGTTTAACCCTACCGATTTTTTGAACGCCTTAGAGTCGTACTTACCACCGGTGTTCATTTTACTTACCACATCTACCACTTTACCCAGCGGTATGCCACGGCCGTAATCGCGCACGGTAACGGTTTTATCTTTTACGGTAACCTCTATGGTTTTACCCGTACCCATTACAAACTCATCAATAGAGTTATCAATAACCTCTTTTATAAGGATATAGATACCATCATCGGGCGACGATCCGTCACCTAATTTACCAATGTACATACCAGGCCTCATCCGGATGTGCTCTTTCCAGTCGAGTGATCGTATGTTGTCTTCGGTATATTGATTTTCTTCTAACATAGGGGTAATTCAGGATTTTGTGCTAATATAGTGCATCTGCACAAAAAATGAAAGCCGGATAGCGTAAAAGTTCGTTTTTAGTTCTCAAAATTTTAGCCACGAATTACACAAATTTCACCAATTCTTTATTCGTGTAAATTAGTGCAATTCGTGGCTAATCTTTTAGTTTAAGGCAAATAATTTATCGCTGTATGTTATAAGCCGCAACCGACATTTTATTTACAAAAATAGTAAGTGTACCTCTGGCAGTTTTATCAAGCACTACATTAAACTCTCCTACCCCATTTGTAAACTTTGGGGTTACCCTGCTGGAAAACCCACCATTACTAAACTGGTAAGCAACTTCATCAGTAGGTTTTATGCCTTTAATTTTAACAGGAAGATTGGCTGGAACGACTGTTTTTATTACACCAATAGTGGGCGATACCAACTCATACCCAAGGTCATAATACAATGGCAACGAAGCAAATTCACGTTCGTTCTTATTTGTCATCAGCCATTTTTTATCATCCGGAAAGTGGTTAAGGAAAAACACATCAGGTTCGGTAAAAAAGTAATGGTCATCAAACTTAAACCCAAAGTTCTTGCTCTTACCGGTAATACCACCGGAGCCCCAGGTAACATCCATCAGTTTCCATTGTCCGTTAATTTTTACTGCGTTCCAGGCATGGTTGCTATTTGTAGGCAACTTACCAATGTCATGAGGTAATATCTTGGCGTTGCCGTGTATTACCTCCGTTTCAAGACCCAGTTTGCGGGCAATAACGGTATACAGCATAGCGTAGCCGTGGCACACCCCTTTTTTTGCACGTAATGTAGTATTGGCAAGGTCATTTTCTATGGCCTCGATCTTTGCCAGCCGCTCTGCCTCGTTGCTGTAAGCATATTTTATAGGCTTGCGCCCAAGTGCTGACGGATTGGTGTCGTAACTAATGTTTAGCGCTATCCAGGTAAAAATGGCACGCGCCTTTTCATCGTCCCGCTGAAAGTCGGCACCAATACGTGAAGCAATCTTATCAATACTGTTGTACGTTGTGGGATAGGTTTTAACGGTGGCGTCTACTTTTGCATAATCCTGCGCATGGGCATACCCAATACACAAAACCATCAAAAGCAGTGTATAAAGTTTAGATATGTTTTTCATGATAGCCATAATTTCAAATACTTTGCCAGAGTATGTTAAAAGTTATAATGTTCTAAGGTTTAAAAGTTTTTAGCTACACATAAACATTAATCAACCTTACAACATTATAACTTTCAACTTTAAAACCACTATTCATAGTGATAAAATATCCCCTTGTCATACGGCGTCCATAAAGCGGCCTTTTGGTGGCCTGCCTTTAGTGCTTGGTTGGCCCAGGTGTTGCAGGTATAAAACAGGCTGTAACGCCCTTTACCTTCATAAAAAGCATCGTACTTACCGTAGCTGTGCCCTGATATCCATTGTATTTTTTTGGCCTCATTTAGCTGAAAGCTGTCTTCTATGTAAGCAACCAGGTCAGCATAATCGGCTTTGGTTATCATTATCTTTTTACATTCTACATCTTCCGTCAGGCTCTTATAAAACCGTGTGTGCATGGCCGATGTACCCAAATAAAATGCAGCCTTGAGCGCTGTACTGGCCTTAAGGTCGCTCCACTCCGGCGTATCGAGGTAAAAACCTTTATCGCCCCAGCCAAAGGCTACAAACTTTGCCGTAGTGTCTTTAGCGGTGGTGTGTGTAAATAATATGTCTTTACCCCAGTCTTTTACATCGTTTTTTAGTGGTACTACAATATCAGTATGCACACCGTTTGAATTAATATAAATGGGAACATCGCCACCCTGCGCCGGATGCCTGTTAACGGGGATGCGGTAGAGTACAAAGACCGAAACCAGATAAACAACTACAAAAAGAATGATGCCCACAATAAACCGCATTGTAAAGCGGAGTATGCTTTTAAGTTTCTTTACCATAGTCAAAATTGCGAATTATGGATTTTAGTTCGGCATCAAGTTCCGGATTGGATATTTTATTGGCAGCTACATCAAAGTTTTCATTAAAGGATGGCAACGAGAACGTAGCCCTGATGTTGCCACCATAGCGCTTAAGGCTGAGCTGAGCCGCTTCCAGTGAGTTTCTGCCGCCATAACCTCCCGGTGAGGTAGACATTAGTAATAAAGGCGTGTTATCAAAAACCAACTTTTTTTGGCGGGATGCCCAGTCGTAGATATTCTTGAAGGCAGCGGTCATACCGGCATTATGTTCTGCTACCGATATTACCAGTATATCTGCCTGTTCTATTTTTTCGTAAAATTGTTTTGCAATGGGTGGCTGTCCTATGAGCTTTTCTTTATCAACGCTAAACAGTGGTAGTTCATAATCGTTAAGATCGAGAATTTCTGTTTCTGCATTTTCGAAAAGGCCGGCAGCATAGGTGGCCAGTTTTTTATTGATAGATTGTTTGCTGCTGCTTCCGGCAAAGGCAAGTAATTTCATAGTGTGGTATTAAAAATGGTTTGGTTAAATGTACGCAACATCAGTGAATCTTCCTAAAGCCCTGCACTGTTCCTGCATTGCTTTTCAACAGCCTTTTAAATTCGTGCTTCGTGGGGCTTAACAGCACCCGTGTGGTATCGGCATTGGCGTGTACATCCTTCACAACGGTTTTCACAATACCCAAATCTTCCTTGTATAAAAATCGCGTAATGTACAAGCTGTCTTTTTTAACCGAATAGGCAGCCACATGCCAATAAATGGAATCTTTAGTGTTTGAAATAAAATCACCATTGACAAGTTTTGCCGTATTATCTGAAAA
Source organism: Flavobacterium psychrotrophum (assembly GCF_003403075.1). Taxonomy (NCBI): domain Bacteria; kingdom Pseudomonadati; phylum Bacteroidota; class Flavobacteriia; order Flavobacteriales; family Flavobacteriaceae; genus Flavobacterium; species Flavobacterium psychrotrophum. The sequence continues at coordinate 2,610,940 of NZ_CP031557.1, forward strand.
TGAAAAAAGCGTTTGCCTGCTATCGGTAGCAAGATAAATAGAATCTGAGTCTTGTTTAACAATCCTCATATCAGGGCTTAAAGAATCCCGCAGTGCCTTGATAGACAAGCTTTCGTCTCCATTATATCTACTAAAAAACGAATCTTTTTTTGAAATAGCCCATCCATAGTATGCATTGTATGCTATCTCTTCTTTTGAAATTTGCAAAGTATCGCCATACTCGCTTACGTAGTGCCCAAGAAACTTTTTAGGTATATTAAGCAAAGTATCTTTATCCAAAGGTTGGGCTTCAGCAAAATAATATATATCATCAGCAGCTTCTGTTGAAAACCTTTTACACGAACAGCATAATGCCATTACCACAATTAAAATTACTACTCTCATAATGTTGTCAGTTTTCTTCTAAGGACAGCGAATAATAAAAAACATTACACTTCTCAAAAAAAAATAAATGAGCATTACTTCTTATACAAAACAATGCTCATTTATTTGATATACTCCATTACCTACCTATCAAAACGGAACAGGTGTGCATTTTCATTCTCCTTACCTAAAATCATATCCCTGATAATCTCGGCACCTATCTGGCTAAAGGTAATGCCGTTACCCCCAAACCCAAGCGAAAAATATCCATTGGGCTTACCCGGATATTCGCCTATGTATGGCAAGCCATCTTTAGTAGATCCAAAAGTACCCGTCCAGCTAAATTCAGGTTTAAAATCCAGTTCAGGAAACAGCTTGTTTACATCGGTTGTAAGCTGCTTTGTTTTTTTCTTCAGTAGTTTATCCCGTTTCCAGTCAACACTAAAATCTTCGTCCCTGCCGCCTACCAACACACGTTTATCTGCGGTTGTACGCAGGTACAGGTAAGGGTCGGCCGTGTTCCATATCAACAGCTCGTCTTTCCAGAAGTTACGTTCGTTATACTGCTCGCTAATAGTGGCATAAGTACTGAGGAGCTTAACAATATCTTTATCTATAAAATCTACCACTTCATAGCCCACGGCATATACCAGTTTTTTTGCTTTTATGGTATAGCCGGTATCGGTAGTTAGGGTAACGCCATCTTTATGGTGCTTAATATCAGTAACGGGACTGCGGTCAAAAATCCTGTTGTTTTTATGTTTGTGTTGCAACAGACAGTGCGAGAGCATATAAGCATTAGTTTGCGCCGCAAGTTCAGAGCGTATGGCACCATAACTTTTAAAACCGTATTCTTTTTGTACGTCTTCAGCCTCCAGCCATGTTACATCAAAACCTGCTGCTTTGCGGGCTTCAAACTCTTCTTTAAGCCACGCTACATCTTTTTTATAGGCAGCGTAATACAGGCTTTTCTTCTTCTCGAAATATTCTATACCTACGTGTTTGGTGATTTTCCCCAGCTCTTCAATGGCGCGGCCGCACAGCTTATATGCAGTTTCAGCTTTATCCCTGCCTATCATTTGGGTAAGCCTATGAAGTGGTACATCTATTTCATACTGAAGCAGCGATGTACTTGCACTGGTACTACCCAGGCCTATGGTTCGCGCATCTATGGTCGTGCATTCTATACCCGCTTCTACAAGGTAATAGCGCGCTAAAGCGCCGGATATTCCCGCGCCCAGTATGGCAACTTCTGTTTCTATATCGTGGTCCAGCTTTGGGTAGGTAAACGGTAGGCCATCTTTAACAAGCCAGAATGGGTAACCTGATTTTAGTGTCATGTATGCTTATTTTATAATTAAAGTTACTTGATTTACACGTCTGAAATTTAACAGGAAATCAATTATAGGATATATTTAACGCTTGTAATACCACGGTATTTTTGCATAGCTTTGCATCAGAAATTGTTTGTGCAGCTACCATGATAAATCCCAGCGCCAGCGGGTGGATTGATAAGTTTTTTGCAACGCAAAAAAACCACCTGCCCGAGTATGAAAATTCCCATGCCTTTTACAGGGCAATACGGGACAGCGGGTTTATATACGGGCACATAGTAAGCTTTGACAATATAGACCAAAAAGAAACCAAGAGCTGGACGACTGAGGAAATTACTAAGGTAGCCCTTATGGATACCCTTTATGGTGTGTACAGGCTCATTTCTAAAACAAGCGATACGGCTGCCTTTATAAACAGCGCTATTGCCTATTACAAAGAGGCGCAGCCCGAGGGTTTCGCGCTCCTTAAAAAGGTACTACCCACAGCACCACCGGCACACGAATTAGAGAATATTCTTGACGACCGTATTCGTACCAATAACAACATTATTAGCCGCAATTTTAGCCACATACTTACTAATGCCCTGATGTTTATGGATGTACTGGCTTTTCGGCAATACCTGCTGGACGGCGACCGCCCACAGAAGTACCTTAAAAAGCTGGAGGAAACGGTAATGACCATTGTAAGCCTGGCACTAAATAGTAAGCAGGATAAAACGCAGTATGACGACCTGCTGATCCGCCTCTTTGAATCATCTGTGCGGTATACTAAGCTCAGTAACATTAATACAGACAGCCTTGAGGAAGCGGGTTTTGATTATTTTGAATCGAAATCTGAAAAAAATTACCTTTTGGATATGGCCGCTATGGCGATATGGAGCGACGGCCGTGCACAACAAAGCGAAATAGAATTTATGTACCGGCTAAACGATCGCCTGGGCCTGCGTGAAGATGCCCCTGCCGAAAGCATAGCCAGCTATGATGTGTTTATTAAGCTGAATAAAAAGCACATTCCGTTTTTTAACTACAGCAACCCGGTAAAGCATTTTTATGACCATGCGGCGCAAAGTGTAACCAACCTTATAATCCGTAATAAAAACCGCCTGATAAAAGAGCTGAGTAATAATGGCGAACTTATGCTGCTGATTACCCACTCTACCCACCGTAGCCTTAACGATAAGGAAAAGAAAAAAGTAAAGAAACAACTGCTTGAAATTTGTAAGACGGTACCTTCTCTTACCATCTTTTTACTACCCGGCGGAAGTCTGCTCCTGCCCCTGCTTATTAAATTTATCCCTCAGCTGTTGCCAAGTGTGCTGAATGAAAATTTGGATAAGGAAGATACTGCGTAATGGTTTCTCGTAGTTAGCCATTAGAATAATATTTTACTATATTGAACCGCTTGAATAAAAAATTGTAGTATCTTTTGATTGCCGCATTATATATATGTCTAATAACATTATCCTTACTGATTTAATAAAATGGAAAAGATAGAAATACCGCTTCACAAAGGTAAAATTACCTTAATGGTTCTTGGCTCATTACTATTTATTGGGTTAGGATATTTTTTATTAACCGAAGATTTAGGTTCCTACAGATACAGCAAAGAAGTGATTAATCTTGTAGGTACGCTTTGTATACTCCTCTTTACTCTGGCATTTGCTATGTCCCTTTATAAGCTTTTTGATAAAAATAGGGGGTTAACTATTGATGATAAAGGAATTATTGATAATTCCACCTTTACTTCCGGCTTCCTGATAACTTGGGAAGATATAATGGATGTTAGTCTTTATCAGGTAAAATCTACTAAATTGCTGTTAATCCATGTATCTGATAATGAAAGATATCTTGAACAAATGAAAGGCCTGAAAAAGATGCTTGGCAAGCAGAATATAAAACTTACAGGCACACCACTTTCTATTAACCCAAATAGCCTGGATATAAAGTTTGATGAGCTGAACAAACTTGTTTCAGAGCGGCTTGAGTATTATAATAAAACAACATAAAATAGCAAGCCCCCGCCATTACAGCAAGGGGCCCGCACACACATCACCTTAAAAGCTTTAAACTTAAAGCATAAGTCTGTCTACCTTAGATAAGTCTGAGTTGTCGCTCAGGTTTACGTCTAGGTCTTTTACAATACCGCTGTCCAACCCGTACACCCACCCGTGCAGGTGCAGGTTTTGCCCGTTTTTCCAGGCGTTCTGAACTATACTTGTCTTAGCAAGGTCATACACCTGCTCTCTTACGTTTACTTCTACAAAGGCATCAAACCTTTCATGCTCATCTGCAATACCATCCAGATAGGTATGATTATGCCTGTACACATCTTTAATATGGCGTATCCAGTTATCAATAATTCCTATGCTCTGGTTGCCCATAGCCGCCTTAACGCCGCCACAGCCATAGTGGCCACACACAATAACGTGCTTTACCTTAAGCACATTCACGGCATAATCTAATACGCTCAGCATATTAATGTCGCTATGTATTACCATGTTGGCAATGTTGCGGTGTACAAAAACCTCACCCGGCTGTGCACCAATAACTTCATTTGCGGGCACACGGCTGTCTGAGCAGCCTATCCATAACAAAGGCGGCTCCTGCCCTTTCGCAAGGCGTTCAAAGTACTGCGGGTCGGCCTGTAGCTTACCTTCACTCCACTTCTTGTTATTCTCTAAAATTTGTATGTAAAAATCGTCGTGGCTCATTTTCTTCTTAATGCTGCGCCAAAGCGCGTTAATTTAATCTAACATCTATTGTGCTCAAATATAATGGGGAAGCATATTGATACTACAATACTATCTCAATCCGGTTGCTCAATATATTGCTTTACAAAACAATAACCTGAGGCTAACACAGATACCTTCTGACAAAAAATATATGAATTTATGAATAGACCCAATATGGGCTGTAAGGGTTATTAACAACCCTCTGGTGGAGGAGAAAAAATATCTCCACAAACATTTTCATGCTTCTGGAGATATTCTGATGATATTGCTGTAGATTTTATAATAACAGGAACAAAAGCAGCTTCATAAACCCATTGCGGACCCATTTTAACCTCTTTTATTTCTTTGTGCATTTCTTCTTCGCTAAAGCCGCAAACAACAGATACCTCTGTATCCTCATCATGCAACAGGCTCACAATGGTGGGCGCTGCCAAAAAGGCAAGGAACATTACGATTACTATGTTTACAAGTACTTTCATTGTGGCGAAAATATGTAATTAAATCTGAAAAACCAAAATACTGCCGGCTTTTTAAATTTCTTCTTCGCTCCATGCCTTCATCATCCACATGGTTTTTTCCTGCTCTTTTATAAAGTCGCTCATCATACTGTTAGTACCCTCATCGTTAATGTTGGCAGACTCCTCAAGTATAACCCTTTCTATTTTAAGCAAATCGGCAATCGACGCTATAACAAGGTGCACCGCCTCGGTATCCTTACTAATATTTTTACCTACGGTAAGCTTGTTGTTTTTAATATAATCTTCAAAAGTATGCAACGGTGTAAAACCCAGTGTAAGTACACGCTCTGCCACAAGGTCTATTTTAACCTGGGCATCGTTATAAAGCTCTTCAAACTTTACATGAAGCTGAAAGAAGCGCTTACCACGAATATTCCAGTGAATGCCGCGCAGGTTTTGGTAATACACCTGAAAGTTTGAAAGTAAAATATTAAGTTCTGCTGCAATTACCTCAGCTTCTTTTACAGGAAGCCCCAGTATATTGATCTCTTTTTCTGTAGTTTTCATACTATGGATTAATTATGTGTTTGTAAGTTTTTAGCCATATAAAGTTACGTAAATTTACCCATAAAAACGATAGGAAATATCAATCGTTTTTATAATTTTATCATAAAAATCTATCATATGACCATTACCCAACTTCAATATGTATTAGCCGTTGCCGAGCATAAAAACTTTACCGCTGCCGCAGAAAAATGTTTTGTTACCCAGCCCACACTTAGTATGCAGATTCAAAAGCTTGAAGAAGAACTGGATATACAAATATTTGACCGCAGTAAAAAACCTATTCAGCTTACCGAAGTTGGCGAAAAAATAGTAAATCAGGCTAAGAACATCGTTAACGAATCTGGTCGTATCAAAGATATTGTAGACCAGCAAAAAGGGTTTATAGGCGGCGATTTTAAAGTAGGTATCATCCCTACCATTATGCCTACGCTCCTACCCATGTTCATGGCAAACTTTATAAAGAAATATCCGCGTGTAAACCTTATTATAGAAGAGCGAAATACCGAAGATATTATAAAGATGCTGAAGAATGGTCAGCTGGATGCTGCCATAGCCGCCACCCCACTGGATGAAGAAAGCATAAAAGAAGTGGTATTATACTATGAGCCTTTTGTGGCTTATGTACCTGAAAATAACCCTGCATACAACAAACCCGAATTTGAAGTAGAAGACCTGGAGGCTAACTTAAGTAATATACTGCTGTTGCAGGATGGGCATTGTTTCCGCAATAATGTACTGAATATCTGCAAGGCAACATCGTTGCCAAACGATAACCATTTCCAGATCGAAAGCGGTAGTTTTGAAACCATGGTTCGCCTGGTAGACGAAGGCCTGGGTATGACGCTCCTGCCCTACCTGCACACACTGGATATGCCCGTAAAGGCTACCGAGAAACTGCGCCCGTTCAAAGCGCCGCAACCTTCGCGTGAGGTAAGCCTTATTTACAATAAAAAAGAGCTTAAAGGCCATATTATCGATGCCCTGCGCAGTACCATTACCGGTGTGGTACGCGGTGCCATTGCTTTTCAGGATGTGCAGATAACAAGCCCTACACATGTGAAGTAGTTTGGTTTTGCAAATACATAAAAAAAAAGCCCTGAAAATTCAGGGCTTTTTTACAATATGATCTTTGGTGATCGCATCAGGATTCGAACCTGAGACCGCCTGCTTAGAAGGCAGGTGCTCTATCCAGCTGAGCTATGCGACCCTTAGATTGCGGGTGCAAAATTATAAAAATATTTAACTTATCAAAGACTTATTAGCGGATATATTTACTTTTTTTATCGCTCTGCCTGATATTGTCTTAGGGTAACACAAAATTTACACTAAAATTTTGTGCAATAAAACCGCTGTCAAGGTCTTTATTAATGCGGTTCCACTACCTTTTTTACGCGCTGTAAAACAACTTAAATTACAATTAGGCTTCTTTATTTTGACATTACAAGCACCTGCAACAACCCTCAAAACAAACTGATTAACAATAAGTTAATATTTATTTTAAATGTAAAAAAAATCAGGGTTTGGGAATAATCATATTTTTGGAGGCACTGATTTAATCAACAATCAAAACCTTTCTAAACCATGATCAGAATTTTACAAACAAAGTTTTTGGCCTTAGCTGTCATGCTTATGTTGCTTGCAACGGCAACAGGCTTTTCGCAAACGGCTTTTACATTAAACCACGGCTTTGGCGGGCCTTCGGGCCTTCCCACTGGTATCGAAATCCAGTCATATGACGGAGTAAGCGCCTGTGCAACCACTCCCAACGGACAAAATGCCGTAACCACCCTTACACTTAAAGCTACACTGGGTTTTACTTTTAAAATTACCAGTATTAATGGTACAGGTGTAAGAAGCAATGCAGGTTCATCATCATTTAACTTTCAGGTTATTAACAACGGCACGGTAAATGGCACAGTAACCAGCGTAGCTTCTTCTTCGAGCTGTAATGGTGGCACCGCCATAAGCGCGCTTAATGTACCGGAAACCAACCAGATTGTTACCTCCGGTAATACCATGATGATTAAAGTGGTTCGTGTACCGGGCTCTACATCGGGCAACGGTTACAGCCATGCTAAAACACTTGTTATACAGGGCGAAGTAAGCGTTATGGCACCTATAGCTACCATAGCTACAACAATAAGCACCGGTGGCTTTACCGCAAACTGGGATCCTGTGCCTAATGCCACAGGCTACCGCCTTGACGTAAGCAGTACTGAAGACTTTTCTAATATACTGGAAGATTATGACAACGTTGCCGTAGACGGTTTATCTACTTATGTATCCAGCGGCATATTGCCAAACACTACCTTCTATTACAGAGTAAGAGCAGAAAATGGCGCTTTAGTTTCGCCAAACTCTAATGTTATAACAGTTGCGGTTCCTGCCTGTGGCATCATCAATCTGCCTGCCGCTACTGCACAATTACTTTGTGGTCCATCTACCGTTGCCGGGCTTACAGCAATTGGGACAGGTACTATAAAATGGTATGAAAGCCAAACGGCTGCCCAGCCAATGCTGGCTACTGCCACAATTGTAACAGGTACATATTATGTATCGCAAACCATTGCAAATTGCGAAAGCGAAAAGTTAGCCGTTAGCGTTACTGTAAATGATATTCCTGCAATGCCGGAAACAGTTACAGAACAATTATTTTGCGGATCGGGTACTGTAGCGGGTCTTACAGCCGTAACCGGAGTATCTCTAAAATGGTATATGGAAGAAACAGGTGGTACACCACTGGCACCTGAAACCCCTGTTACAATGGGAAATTACTTTGTATCGCAAACTGTTAACGGCTGCGAGAGCCTTCGTAACTTTACCGAGGTTAGCATAGTACCCATACCAGATGCCCCTACTGCCGATGCACAACTGTTTTGCGGCACGGCTACAGTAGCCGGATTAATATCATCTGGTACAGGCGCATTATGGTACACTGCCGAAACCGGTGGTACCGCACTTACAGCAGACAGCGCCATTACTACAAATACCTACTATGTATCTCAAACAGTAGACGGTTGCGAAAGTCCGCGTACTGCGGTGGCTATTACTGTAAACGCAATTCCGGCACTTCCGGTAGCAGTTGCGCAACAGTTTTGTGGCTCTGGTACGGTAGCACAGTTGGTTACAACAACAGCTACTGCTCCTAAATGGTATACTGCTGAAACAGGAGGCACAGCCTTAACTGCTACTGATGCATTAACTACTGCTACTTACTATGTAACCCAAACCATAGACGGCTGCGAGAGCCCAAGGCTTGCCGTAGTAGTAACTGTATATGATATTCCTGCCATACCACTGGTTAACCCGCAGGTATTTTGCGGCGCAACTACAGTAGCCGGTATAATCACAGAACAAGGCACTGCCGTTAAATATTACACTTCACTTACAAGCACTGCCCCCCTAAGCAGCGACACAGCACTTATAACAGCTGTTTACTACGCCACACAAACCGTTAACGGCTGCGAAAGCCCAAAAACAGCATTTCTTGTAATTATAAACAACATTCCTGAAGCACCAGTTGCCACAGCGCAGTCATTTTGCGGCGTTGCAAATGCCGGTAGCCTTACAGCAAATGGTATAGCACCTGCATGGTATAGTGTTGAAACTGGTGGCGATGCCCTTACGGCAAATGCTGAACTAACTACCGGTACATATTATGTATCACAAACCATTAATGGTTGCGAAAGCCCTCGCACAAGCGTAGCAGTTACGGTAAACAGCATACCCGCTGCACCACTTGCAGCTGCGCAAACATTTTGTGGTGCTACAACAGCAGCACAGCTACAAGTTACTACAGGTACAAATACACTATGGTATGCAACAGCCGACGGCATTACACCACTAAGCCTTGCCGCATCTGTTAATACAGGGAATTACTACGTATCTCAAAGAGTTAATAACTGCGAAAGCACACGCACTATGGTAGCAATTACGGTAAACGCCATACCGGCAATGCCTGTAGTTAGCAGCAGTGCCGTAACATTTTGTAATGCAGCCACAGTAGCAGGGCTTTCTGCTGAAGGACAAAACATCCAATGGTACACTACTGCAACAGGAGGTACTGCATTAACCACAACTACCGCCATTGCAGAAGGTGTATCTGTTTACTACGCATCACAAACCGTTAACGGTTGCGAAAGCCCGAGAGCGGCACTTGCTGTTGAGCGTAACATTACACCGGCGCCAGTTGTGGCAGCGCAATCTTTTTGTGGAGAAACAACAGTAGCCGACCTTGAAACAAACAGCATAAACGGGATTGTATGGTATAGCGCGGTAACAGGCGGTATGCCACTAAGCAATGATAGCTCAATTGAAACAGGTACTTACTATGCGTCGCAAACACTAAACAACTGCGAAAGCCTTCGTACTCCTGTAGAAATTTCAGTAAACATTTTAGATCAACCTGACGGGGATGCTACACAAGAGTTTACTTCAGGACAAACCCTCGCCGATCTTGAACCTAATGGAAACAATATCACATGGTACAGTAATGAAGACCTTACCATAGTGTTACTGCCTACTACTTTACTTACAGATACTACAACCTATTATGCAGTTGTGAGTGAAGGAGATTGCATAAGCCCGTCACTTGCAGTTACAGTAAATGAAGTACTAGCCACAGAGAGCTATACTAAGAACATTGCATTTTACCCTAACCCGGTAGTTAATACACTAAGCATAAAAGCGGATGATGTAATTAAAGCAGTAGTAATCTACAATATGATTGGGCAGCCGGTAATGAAACTTTCTACTGATCAGGACTCAGTTACTGCCGATATGTCGCACTTGGCATCGGGAGTTTATTTTGTAAAGGCTGAAACTGAAAAAGGTAGCCAGACAATGAAAATCTTTAAAAAATAAGATGCTGTATTACTACAAATGTTATTAGTTGTTTAATAACGATAAAGACTTAATATACATTCTATAGACAGAAGTAGCTCTCGGGTTACTTCTGTTTTTTATTTTATAAGTTTTAGAAAATCTACATTCAATCTACTTCAAAAAAAAACCTTCAAATACCGAAGTATTCAAAGGTTTAATTTTTTTGAAGTTCTCTTTCAAACTCCAGGTGGCGGAGAAAGAGGGATTCGAACCCCCGGACCTGTTACAGTCAACGGTTTTCAAGACCGCCGCATTCGACCACTCTGCCATTTCTCCAGTAAGTATCGCTTTCATTACCTGATTGCGAGTGCAAATATAGTAAGCTTTTCGGGTTCTGCAAGCACTTTGAACTAAAAAAATAAAAATAATTCCATTCTTTTTTTTAACCATTTCATTAACTGAAACTTATCCGAAAATAAAAATTTAATATTTTTCAGAATGTTTATCGTTCCTGGTAATTTAAAGTCATACCTACCGGCAGGTTAATTCAATTATTCTCTCATGATATAACTTTGGCTAATCTTTATATTTTCATTACGAGAGTTTTTAACATACCGTAAATACCTTTGTATCAGTAACAATTAAAAACACTGTCATGAAAAATATAGCTATAGTAGTTATGCTTGCGCTGGGCTTTACAGCCACAGCACAGGTTAACCAAAATGTAACCAAAGAAAGTACCACCACAACCGTAACGGTAAATAATGGTACAAAACCACGAAAAATAACAAAGACTGAAACTACCGAGGCAAAACAAAATATAGAGCTTAAAGATGCCGACAGTAAAAAGCTGAATAAAGATGTTAAACCTACGCCGGTACAGGTATCAAGCAGTACAACAATACAGGGCGACGGTATACCAACTTATTATGAGCTGAACGGCGAGCGCTACATTTTTGTTACTGACAGGAATGGCTACAAAATTGCATCGCCCACTGTTAAGAACTATGGTGTGGTACGTAAAACAGATAACGGACAATACATATACCGTACAAGCCAGGGCACCTCTATAGGGCATTTTGACGATAGCGGAAACTTTGTTGTAGAAACCTATGATGACAAAAGCGATGGCATTACTGTAGAGACTTATACTAAAGTTGCCAATCCGTAAAGATAATTTGAGTTATTAGTTAAGATTGCTATGAATAAAAAATCCTGAGGTGTAGTGCCCTCAGGATTTTTTTATGCGGTTTAGTCCGGATAATTATTTAATCGGCTGTATGCCTTTATGTGTAGGTACGGTTGTTTTTATAGAACCGTCTTTATTAAATTCCAGTTTATCTATACAAACTTCGCGGTGAAAACCTGCCGCATCGCCCATGTTTATACCATCAGGATAATTAAACCTGTGGTACACAATATACCATTCGTCCTTACCCGGCACCTGCACTACAGAATTGTGCCCTGTAGCATATATGCCACTTTCTTTATCGCCTTTAATTACTACATTATCAGCAGGTATTTTTATTGGCCCTAACGGAGACTTTGCAGTACCATAACGCACCTTATAGTTAGGGCTACGGGTATCGTCTTCGCTCCACATAAAATAGTATGTACCCTTGCGGTAAATTACATACGTACCTTCTCTAAAGGTATCATCCACCTTAATGGTTTTGGTACTGTTTTGCTTAAGGCTAACCATATTATCATTAAGCTCTGCCACAGCCATATAACCGTTACCCCAATACAGGTAGCTTTTATTGGTCTTAGGATCTGTAAATACATCAGGATCTATTTCCTGCCCGTCTTTTACACCATCCGGCCTGGTGGCAACAAGTGCCTTGCCGCTATCTACAAATGGGCCTGTAGGATTGTCGCTAATCGCCACGCCTATTTTTTGTGCTGCTGTAAAGTAGTAAAAGTATTTATACTGCCCGTTTATCTTTTTTTCTACAATGCAGGGTGCCCATGCGTTACGGTTTGCCCAGGTTACGTCTTTTTTAAGGTCTATTATAATACCCTCATCTTTCCAGTTGGTAAGGTTATCAGACGAGAATACCTTAAAATAGTAACCTCCCCACCCATCAAAACCATCGCTGGTAGGGTAAATATAATACTTGCCGGTTTTATTACTATACAGCACATCAGGATCTGCATAATAGCCTTCTAAAGCAGGATTGTTATTTATGGCAGGATAGTCTTTTGGCATCCCCCATTTAGCAATAACTGCTTTTAGTTCGCTACGGGTTATTGGCAATACGGTACCGTGTCTCGGGTGAAAATCCATGCTTACTTCATTATCTATTGCTGTAAAATACTCCAGGTCGGTACTTTTTGTAAACTGGTATTTGCCTTTAAGATACATATCATACATTAGTATGTATTCATTGGTATGATTCAGCTTAAACACACCCGATCCTTCTACTGCTTCGGGTGTTTGTTGCAGGTACTTGTCATTTTCAGTCCATTTACCCGAAGTTAAATCGGTTGTGGTAGCCACTTTAATACCTGCCTTTTCACCTTCGGTTTTATAGAATAAATGGTACACACCATCTTTTTCAATAATGTCGCCGTCAATGCACGCCTTGCCGGATTTTGGAAAGAACAATTGTTTAGGTGCACTTTCAAAACCTGTAAAATCTTTGTTAGCGTATGCGTAATAAATTATGTCAGCGCCATTATCGTGCTGCATACTAAAGTAGACCATATACTTACCGGCCTTAGCATCATAAATGGTTTGCGGTGCCCATACACGCTTCAGGTTCTCATTACCCGAAAACGCTTTTTGAATGTTTACAACAGATGATGTCCAGTTAACAAGGTCGGTACTTTTAAGCAATACCATAGCACGGTTGCTGTCCCATCCTTTAGAAGATGTCATATCGGTAAGCGTCATATAAAACGTTTTGCCATCTGCACCGCGCAATATGTGCGGATCGCGTACACCACCGGTGCTGCTTATTTTTTTGCTGTCTATAACAGGCTTATCATTATTTAAAGTATAAAACTTATAGCCATCTGCACTTATGGCATAGCGCACCTGTTCTTCGTCTACACTATTACCTGTAAAATATACAAATAAGTAAGCATTAAGATCTTTATCAGGCACTGCTGCCGGTGGCTGCTGTGCATTTAAAAGCGGTATTATTGCAATAAAGAGTAGTATAAGTGATTTGAATTTCTTCATAATATTTTATTTGGTTTTAAATCGTATAACCGTAAACGAATACGGTGGCAGCTCCTTGCTAAGTGCCTGCTGCGACGGTATAGAAGTAGTTACAGGTTTACCTGTTTTACTATCAGGCTTTTCGGCAAATACAGTGTAAGTAGCCGCCCCTTTAGCTGTGATGTTTTGTAATGCTATTTCCGGCATAACACTTACAGGCAGTACGTTTGCTATTTTAATAATAAGGTCGCCGGTAGCAGCATCTGTTACTACAGAAATACCTAATCTTTTATTTACCTCGCTATTATCTGAAAGTTTTACAAAACTTTGCAGATAGCTGTCGCCGGGGTTATTACCATATAATTGCTGTACATAATAATTTACGGTAGGCTTAACTTCGCTGCCATTAAAATAAATAAGGTCAGGATTCCATTGTGTATGGTTTTCTCTTGCTAACATTGGCGCATACGAAGCCATACTTACCACATCGCCGTTACGCTCTACCCCTGTAAGGTATAAGGCTTCGGCCAATGCATTGTACATGGTGTTACCCCATGAGGCATATTCCCCAAGATATACTTTAGCCTTAGAGCGATCGTAACTGTCATAAAAGTTTTGATTGTTTATAAACCACCCCGGTTGTTCATAATAATGTTCATCTACCAACGGTAAATTCAGCTTATCGGCTATCGCCCAGCCTTCACGATAATCTGAGCCTTCAAAAAATGGGCCCACGGTACCTATCACTTTAATATCCGGATATTGTTTGCGTACGGCATTAACAATCATTGTATAGCGTTCTTCAAACACATCGGTAATCAGGTCTTCATTACCAATGCCAATATACTTAAGGTTAAAAGGCTTAGGATGTCCTGCTTCGGCACGTTTTTTACCCCAGGTTGTGGTAACGCTGCCATTTGCATATTCTATAAGATCCAGTACATCCTGCACATATTCGTCCATGTGTTCCATTGGGATACCAAACTGCTGTCCGGCGCCACCTACGCCCGAATTTTGGCATGGTACACCCGCTGCCAATACCGGCACAGGTTCTGCGTCCATGTCTTCGCAATACTGAAAGTATTCAAAATAACCCAGCCCCATACTTTGGTGATAGCCCCACAGGTTACGCATTGGCTTGCGGCTTTCAAGCGATCCTATGGTGTTTTTCCAACGGTAAATGTTATCAATACCATCGCCATGCGCCACGCACCCACCCGGAAAACGCATAAACCTGGGGTGCAGGTTTGCTACTGTTTCTGCCAGATCTGCACGCAGGCCGTTCTTGCGGCCTTTGTATGTTTTTTGTGGAAACAAGGATACCATATCAATAGCCGTTTCACCAGTAGTACTTATTTCTAAGACAGCGTCTGTAACCGTTTTACCTGGCTTTAGTATAGCTGAATATTTTTTCCAAAGTGTACCAGGCTTAATATTGGCCTGCGCCAAAATAATACCTGTTGCATCCTTAAGTTTTACAGTAAACGCCGCACCTTTTGCAAAAACCGAAAGGTCATACTTATCGCCTGCCTTTAAGGCTATACCATCAAAACCGGTATTGCTTACCGTATTGTTTTTAATAATGGCATAATGGGCATTGTTGGCATGGATACCGTTAACACTATCCAGTTTAAAAGTTCCTGTCCAGGCCGTGGTATGGTTCCAGTTTTTATCCTTGCTCTCCTTATCACTAAGGGCATATTCAAAATCACGATTCTGGATGAGTTCGGCATACAACCCACCATCGGCAGCATAATTAATATCTTCAAAGAAAACCCCGGTAAGCAGGTTGCTTATCTTTTTGCTTTGGCTAGCATCAACCGTAATTTTTGCCTGTAAGGACTTTAATCCGGCAAACATTTTGGCATCGCTTTCCGGCGAAGTTTTGTTGTGTTCGTTTTTATATTTTACAGACTGAACTGTCTTTACAAGATTCTCTACCACACTGTAATCAACCTCTGTAATAGTACCTATATGACTTTCGCCCTCTATAATAACTGTTCCTTTTGCAGCTGCGGCAGTTGCGGAAGATTTTGTATCAGTATACTTTTTAAAATCAGCCGTGGTAGTGTTGTAAGGTTTTCCATTACTTGTAAAGTTTATGACGTAGCTTCCGTTGTTTGCTGATACTGTAATATTTTCTACATTACCACCTTTCATTACAGGTACATAGGTCTGGCGGTTCCAGTTAACAAGATCAGTACTGGCGGCATGGGCAAGAACATTGTCCCTTTCGTTTACACTCCACAGGCAATGGTATATGCCCGCATTATCTTTAAACAAAAAAGGATTAAGCATTCGTTTTTCTGCACCCCAACGCCCATAATCACATTTTAAAAAGCTATGCTCAGGACCAATGGCAAACCAGTTTTTTTTGTCATTACTCCACGCAAAATGAAGCCCGTTATGCCCTTTGTCCTTCTCTGTGGCATAGGCAAAAAGGTATACCTTGTGCGGGCCGTAATCTTTTGGATTAGTGCCAAATGCAGTGAGTATTGTAAAACAATATAAAACTATAAACAGTAAAGTTATTTTCTTCATAATGAGGTTTGGTTAAATTTCTTTGATGTTGTTATTGCAAATTAATGACAATTAGCAATAATAGTCAAATAGACCATAAATAAACATCAAAGAAATATTTAACTGTTCGATTTACTTGCTTAATTTATATAAAACCGAACTATGCGGCTTTAGGCTTGCAGAAATTATACCCGATACAGTACCGCCCTTTGCTGCACTATTCCACATATCTGTCACTTTTACATTACCTGAAACACCAAGATCAGCCAATGTTACAGCTACTTCTTTTTCAGATTCAGAAATATTAAATAAAGCAAGATAGGTACTACCATCTTTAGGATTCTTAGAAGTAACGGCTATCTGCCCGTCTTTCTGGTAAATTTGCTTTACATCAGTACCCTCACGATGCATCTTTAACACCTCATCATTAGTAAGGAGTGATAGCGTAAACGCGTCGTTACTCGGCATATCACCACCAAACATCAACGGCGATTTAAATATGGTAAAAAATGTCATCAGCAGGTACTGCTCATCTTTGGTCAAGCGTGTCATACGGTCCTCGCCACGCTCACCACGTACCGATATGCGTCCAAGCGGAATCATATCGCAATCCGGCCATGTACCCGGCGCTATATACGGATACCACTTTTGGGCAACATCCATAAGATGGGTTATGTGTGGCCAGGTATCCCAAACGTCGTCTACCATACGCCACATATTAGCATGGTTACTAACGTGTACAGCATCTTCAATTGGGGTTTCTCCCGGCGAGGTGCTCAGTACTATTTTCCTGCCACAATTATCAATGGCATTGCGTATTAGGTTAATCTCTCCTTCATGATACGGGGCAGAAAGGTCATCGATTTTAATAAAGTCTACACCCCATGAGGCATACAGGTTAATGATGGAGTTATAATACTCTTGTGCGCCAGGCTTATCTGCAAGTATAGTATAGTTATCCTGAAGCCACTTACACTGCATATCTGTAGTATAGATCATATCTGCAGTAATACCGTTAGTACCCAGTATTGGCATTTTTTCCTGCACCGCTTTTTTAGGAATACCGCGCATTATATGAATACCATATTTAAGGCCTTTACTGTGCACATAGTCTGCCAGTGCTTTAAACCCTTTGCCACCTTTAGCAGACGGAAAACGGTTTACAGCAGGCTGATAGCGCCCATACTGGTCTATAACATAACGCGGGTCTGTCTGGTTGTATCCACCTGCCTTATCATTCTCTACAAACCAGCGGATATCGGTTACTATATATTCCCATCCGTGGCTTTTAAGGTTGGCCGCCATATAATCTGCATTAGCCTTAACCTCAGCTTCGGTAACTGTAGGGCCATAACAGTCCCAACTGTTCCAGCCCATAGGCGGGGTTTGTGCCCAGGTTTTAAATTCACCCTGCTTAAATGCAGTTGTTTTTTTACTACTGCCACAACCTGACAGCAAAGCAATACTGCACGCGGCAGCTACTATAACTTTTACTTTCATCTTAAAATAAATAAACTACTGTATACAGCTTTGCAGCCATATACAGTAGTGGTTTTGGTTTTTTACTAACTATTTACCAATATGTTTTTACTATTTAATTGTAATCGTAGCCTCTGCTGATTTTAGCCACGGGCTGGTAAACTTAACGGTAACCTGTCCTGCATCACCAGTTGCCTGTATGTAAGCAAGTATGTGCCCGTGAAATGCCCTCTGTACATTATCTGTATAATCGGTCATATCGCTGTTATTACCTGCCTCAAGACCTAATAATTTTGCAGGCCCGCTTACCACAGTAGTAATCTCATTGTCAGACAGCATTACCGGAAGCCCGTTTTCGTCAACTATTTGCAATAAAACCTGGGCAGTGCCTTTTTGTTTATCAATAGTAATGCTTTTTTGGTTAATTACCAATGCATAAGGCTGCTTAGATGATGAAACCGCAAAACGGCTTACCTCTTTATTGTCTGCACTAAGGCCAATGGCTTCAAGCTTACCAGCCTTGTAAGGCACATCCCATG
Organism: Flavobacterium psychrotrophum; assembly: GCF_003403075.1. Classification (NCBI taxonomy): domain Bacteria; kingdom Pseudomonadati; phylum Bacteroidota; class Flavobacteriia; order Flavobacteriales; family Flavobacteriaceae; genus Flavobacterium; species Flavobacterium psychrotrophum. The sequence goes on from NZ_CP031557.1 coordinate 2,628,922, forward strand.
AAATAATACCTGATTTGGCATCATAGTTTTTCACTTCGCCTATAACTTTACCGTCAAGCTCAAGGCGTGCTTTAGCAGCGTTAGTGTACACTACTACCCTTACGGTCTGTCCATCTTCATAATTCCAAATTGGCCACGCATCCATAGAAAGTTCCCTTTCCTTTTTAGCAACATACGTCCCCGCAAAAATCATTGGCTTATCTGACCAAAGCGACTGACGGAAATAACCGCGTGGCTTTATTTGCCCTGCAAAATCTACAAGACCTGAATAGAAACCTCTTGATGGCCATTTACCCGATTCGCCTAAATAGTCAATACCCGTCCATAGGAACTGCCCAAAAATATGCTCGTTGTTTTTAACCGCAAGCCAGGCTTCCATATCGTGGCGGTTTTCGCTGCCATAAATTACCCTTTTAGGGTATTTTTTGTGGTCTGTCTGGTATTTGCTTTCGGTATAATTATACCCGGTAATATCTATTGCCCCCGGATATTCAGTCTCGTTACTCATTGCTACACCTGCAAGGCCTGCAGTTGTAGGGCGCGATTTGTCATATTTTTTAACCGCTGCTACAAGGCGTTTTGCAATGGCACCAAGGCGCATGGCATCTGGCGCATCTTTTTTATAACCACCATAAGCTGCCTGAGAGAAGCCATTATTTTTATCGCCATCAAGTACCGGGTGCGAATATGGGTCGTTAGGATAATCTACCTCGTTACCTATGCTCCATGCAAATACTGACAGGTGGTTACGGTCGCGGCGCACCATATCTTCAAGGTCTTTTTCTGACCATTCTGCAAAAATATCATAAGAACCTTCAAAGCCCGGTGTACCCACGTTCCAGCCCTCAAGCCATTTACGTTTAGGATATTCCCACTCATCATAAGCTTCGTTAAGTATTAAAAGTCCAAGTTCGTCACACAGTTCATAAAACACAGGAGCCTGTGGATTGTGGCTTGTGCGCACTGCATTAACACCAATAGATTTAAGGGTTTGCAGTCTTGTTTTCCATACATCGCGTGGCACGGCAGAACCCAGTACACCGGCATCGTGGTGCAAACAAACACCTTTAAGCTTCATCCATGTTCCGTTAAGGGCAAAACCTTTATCAGGATCAAAGGTAAAACCACGGAAACCTGTAGTAAGTGTTGATTTATCTATTGCCTTACCATCTTTAAGTACCGTTGTTTTTAGCGTATACAGGTTAGGATTGTTTAAGCTCCAAAGCTGTGGGTTACTTACCTTAAGCTGTGTAGCTATCTTTCCTGATTGATTAGCCGCTACTGTTACCTTGTCAGAACTTTTAGCAACTGTTTTACCGTCTTTAGATACCAGTTCGCTTACTACTGTAACGGCCGATTTTGAAGACGATCCGTTTTCTACCGAAACCTCAACATTCAGTACACCGTTTCCGCTTTTCACTTCAGGATAAGCATACACACCCCATTGCCCAATGTGTACAGGGTTAGCATATACTACCCACACATTACGGTAAATACCTGATCCGGTATACCAGCGTGAGTCCGCACTTTTACTATGGTCTACACGCACGGCTATGGTATTTTCTTCGCCATATTTAATATATGGTGTAGCATCATAAGCAAAAGATATATATCCGTTAGGGCGTTTGCCTAACGATTTCCCGTTTATAAACACCTCACTCCTGTTATATACCCCTTCAAAGTACAGGTATACTTTTTCGCCTTTTTTGGCTTGTGGTACATTTAGTGTTTTACGGTACCACCCTATACCACCCGGCAAGAACCCGGTAGCACTGGCAAGTGTAGGGCTAAGCTGGCCTTCTACACTCCAGTCGTGCGGTACATTAACTGTTTTCCAGTCTTTCTCGTCTAACTTGGTATTTTGCGCATTTGGCGCATCCTGAAGAATGAACTTCCAGTTATCATTAATTTTTTGTGGCTCTCCAAACGATACCTGTGCCGTACCCGATATGCAGGTAAGACCCAGGATAAAAAGTGCTAATTTCTTAATTGTCATTATTGGCTATTTTTAATTTTTGATTGTTTTGGCTTAGAATTTATTCTGCTATTATTGTAACTACAGATCTTGACGGTATAGTAACCTTACCCTGGGTTACTGTAGCGGGCTCAAGATTTTTTTGAGCCGATGTTATGTATAGTATAAGGTTTGTAAGTGCGGTTCCGTTTTGTTTTAATACAAATACTTTATCTTCAGGAGCCGTGTTGATTACAACTGTTACCAGCTTACCTGTAGACGGGTCTTTATATGCTGAATACAAAAAACTTTGCGCCTGTATATCTCCTAAAGAACTACTTATCTTAACCCTCTTGTACCCGGGACGTATAAAGCGGCTGTAGTTACCCATGGCCCAAAGCATTTTACTTTCGTAATAATTACCATCTGTATTATTCTTGTCTACATATACCAAGCCGTCTTTATAGTTGTAACCAGAAATGGCTATCCACCAGTGCCACGCCGTAGCATTAGCCACCGTAAGGTCGCTGTGTATTACTTTAGCAAGATATAAAGCCGGAGAAATACCCAGGTCGCGCCCGTTACCCTCTATCTCGCCGGCATTGTCGCCCAGTATACAGTATTCTGACATCCAGTAGCGCAAGCCCTGCACCTGGCTTACGGTCGATGCCAGTTGCTGCCTTTTAGAGACCATGTTATTGTATGGCGATGTAGTAAAATAACTGTGCCCGGAAATAGCATTATCAAGGTGTGGCAAGTTACCTACGTAATTTGCAGTGCCCGGTATAAAAAAGTCTTTTACCTGGTCTGCCCTGCCTGGTTTATTGCCTGTTGAATACAAATAATCTATTTGTGCACACTCAGCAATATTAATTCTTGTATCAAGCCCTTTTTCTTCAATTTTCTGGCTTAAAAGTGTGGTAATTTGTGCTATTTCATTGTTAAAGAACGGAGTTCCCTCCTGCCCTCCGTCTGCCCAATCCCATTGGGGTTCGTTCAGCGGGCTAATGTAATCTACATCAAGGCCTAAGTTGTTTAGCCCTTCTGTTACATTTACAAGATAATCTGCATATGCAGAAAACTTAGAATCATCCAGGTTTGATGCCTGCGCATTACTGGTAAAAGCCTTCCCGTTGTTGGTAAGCGATACCGGCGGGCTGTTAGGAAAAACCAACAGGTTTTGCACGCCGCGCTGTTTTGCAGCATTGGCAAACCATACCTGTCCTGCCTGCCTGTTCCAGTCATACGTACCGTTAGGTTGCAAAAAAGATTCTGCCCTGCGCCACTCATCGCCTATACCGCTTGCCGCGCCCTGTTCTGCACTTCCTGCACCTATGTTAAAGCGCCATAGCGAAAGGCCAATCCCCTTTGGCTTACCGGCGGCATCATCTTCGGTACTAAAAAGCAAATCAGCAATGGCATCTTTTTTTGCGTCGGGCCATTTCCCCACAAACTGGCATGACCACGCATCAGACGCGCCAAAGTGCTCTATAGACTGATACATACTACCGTCTTCTATATTTAAAGACAGTTCAGTATTTTGTCCACCATTTTCCGAAGCATCCTGGGTACTGCTGCAAGAAGCACTAATTATGGCTGTTATAGTAAGTAATAAGGTTGTAAGGTGATTATATTTCATAGTAATTATATAAAGAGAAATCCGGGGCGCTCTCACACTGCACCCCGGATTGCGGATTAAAAAAATTAGTAACCCGGATTTTGCTCTAGCACATTGTTAGATGCTAATATTTCAGACCTTGGTATAGGCAACCAGTAATGTTTCTCCTGGAATGCTTTACCTTGCAGTGCTGTAGTAACGGTGTAGTTAAATGTACCATCAGCATTTTTATTGATGCTAATACCTTTTGCTGTAGCATTTTCTGTTTGTGCAGCAATTTTCCAGCGGCGTACATCATAAAAACGGTGCTCTTCAAATGCAAGTTCTATCCTGCGTTCGTGGCGAATGCGTTCGCGCATATCGCTTTGAGACAGCCCTGAAGGAAGTACCGGCATACCGGCTCTCTCCCTTATGCTGTTTACAGCATCATAAACCGAAGCATCAGGACCTGCAGCCTCATTTTGCGCCTCTGCATAGTTTAGCAATATTTCACCATAACGGATATATATCCAGTTCTGAACACCTGCCACAGCCCAAGGGTTGATGATAGGAAGATCTTCACGAAGAAACTTTCTTAAATAGTAACCACTCTTACTTGTGTTCCATGGGTCAAGTCCGTCTGAACTGTCTCTTCCCCCGGACGGAATGTTTCTACACTTCTGTCTTTATATTCAGCACCATTAAAAAGTACGGTCTGGTAAAAACGAGGATCACGATTTTCATAAGGCGCAGCTGCCTGTGTAGGGTTATTCCAGCTAAATGATGTACCATCGGCCATTTCATAATCATCTACAAGGTTTTGCAATGGCACGTTTCCGCCCCATCCGCCATAGCCATTAGGGCCGTTAGCAATTTCGAGCGCAAGGTGGCGCCCAGTAAGATTGTAAAAACGTGCAAAGATGTATTCTGAATTGCTCTGCTCGTTTGTAAATAGTTTATCATAACCTCCCTGAAACAGGGCATATGTGCCTAAATCCATAACGGCTTTATTTGCAGCAGCAGCAGCGGCCCATTTCTGAGCATCAGATGAACCTCCTGTGTATAGTGGGCTAGCACCGTATAATAACAGCCTGCCTTTAAGGGCAAGTGCTGCACCTTTTGTGGCACGTCCTTCTCCATACTGGCTGCTGTTTGATGCCGGAAGGCCGGCAGCAGCTTCGTCAAACTGTGCAGCAGCATAAGAGATAACCTCTTCTATAGGCCTGCGGTCGAAAAGAGCTGGGTCTGCATAATTTTCACCGAGTTCGAAAACCCTGTCACCCATAAGCACTACCTTACCGTAGTTCCTTACAAGATCAAGGTAACGAAATGCCCTCTGAAATTTAAGCTCAGCAATAAGGCGGTTAGTGCGATCTGCGCTCATACCTACCTGCTGAATATTTGCAAGAGCATAGTTAATTTCGCGTATACTACGGTAACTTCTTGCCCAGAAAGTTCCGGCAATACCCGTATTTTCAGGAGCAAGGGCACCCTGCTGTATCAGCCAGGTATCGTCATCATTATTATAAATAGATTCATCTGTAAGCGAGCTCCACATACCGTATTCAAAGCCACGGCCAAAGCCCGGCTGATTAGAGTCTCCCTCTTTATTGGTAAGTTTAACCCCCATATAGCGGTTAATAACGTAGGCTTCAAAAAGCGTAGAGTCGGTAAGTATTGCAGCATCAGATACCACACTTGTAGGATTTACATCCAAAAAGTCTTTTTCGCAACCTGTAAGTACCGCACCGGTAGCTACTGTTAGCGCTAAAAACCTGATTATATTAGCTTTTTTCATAGTTTTTTTATTAGAATTGAACATTAAAACCAAGGTTGATAATTTTTTGCTGCGGATAGAACTGCCCGCTTTCATTATTACCTTCCGGGTCGTAATCTTTTACCTTAGTAAGTGTAAACAGGTTAAACGCACTGGCATATATCCTGAAACTTGAAATGCCATATGAGTTAAGTATATCAGATGGAAGTGTATAACCCAACTGTACGTTTTTAAGCCTTACGAATGATGCATCGTTTAACCAGAAATTGTTACGCCTGCCTCCACCACTTATTGCTGTACCAGACCTTTCGCTTACACGAGGATATGTACCGTTAATATTTGTAGGGCTCCAGCGGTTATCTGCCCAGCTGCTGTAAAAATTGCCTACTGTACCACTCTCCGGCAATACATACTGGCTTACTTGTGTTTGTCCTGAAAATACTACAGATATATCAAAGTTTTTATAGCTGGCATCTGCTGTAAGGCCAAATGTCATTTGGGGTATGTTACCATACTTAGTACGCACCATATCATCGGCAGTAATTTCTCCGTCACCATTAACATCCCTAAAAATAAGGTCGCCAGGCTGTGCTGTAGAAAGATGTGGTGTGCCATTAATTTGTTCCTGAGTTTTATAAATGCCTACGGCATCATAAAGCAGATACGTCCCCCATGGGTTACCTGTAAGCCTTTGATAATCTAAAGTTCCCGGTGCTTCATCATTGTAAACCACTTTACTTTTTGCAAATGTAAAGTTACCCGATACACCCCAGCTAAAATCGCCCTGATGGCTGTAGCCAAGTGTAGCTTCTATACCGTAACTTTTCATTTCCCCTATATTTTCTTTAGGTACTAACGGGTCAGAACCATTTGGGTTAACAATACCTGTAGAACCCGGTATAGATGCGTTACGTGCTATAAGTATCTTGCTCCTGTCCTGTGTAAAGTAAACAACTTCCGCAGTAAAATTTTTCAGGAAACGGGTATTGATACCAAAGTCCATTTTTGTAGCCCTCTCCCAGGTAATGCCCGGGTTAGCAAGTTTAATAAGGTCAATACCAGAATTAAGTACATTTCCTGTAACATATCTGTTATTAAACGCATAATTATTAAAATACTGGAATGCCTCAGTACTATCATTACCCAGCTGCCCCCATGAGGCACGTATTTTAAGATCGTCAAAGAAAGAAACGTTGTTTACAAACCAGTCTTCTTTAGTAAGGCGGTAACCCGCTGAAACCGATGGGAAGAAGCCATACCTGCTACCTGACGGGAAATATGATGAACCATCTACTCTCATTTGAAGGTCAAGAAGGTATTTTTCATCAAAATCATAAGCGATGCGGCTTATGTAACTTTGCCTTGTATAGTTTGTAGTAGAACCCCAGTTATCCCTGTCTGTAGCTGATGCTCCACCCTGAGATAGTTCTGGTGTTTCTGTAGTTGGGAAGTTGATACGCGAAGCACCAAACCTGTGCCAGTTTAGTTCGCTTTGCTCATACCCTACAAATGCATCAATGTTATGAACGCCAAACTTACGCTTAAAGTTTAGCTTGATGTTTGATACCGTTTGAGACTGGTTAGTCTGTTCTTCTGTAAGCGCACCTTTTTGGTTAGCACCGCCACCTACTACATAAGCATCATAATTACCAGTAGCCTCGTTATAATCGTAAAGGTTATAAGGTGTAGCAAAACTTTTAGAACTGCTCTGGCTTACATCTGCCGAGTAAAAACCATCAACTGATAACCCTTCAAGGAAACCAAACTGATAGCTACCACGAAGGATACCATTAAACACATAAGTAGGATTCTCATTAGTACCACCCAATCCTGTAGCAAGTACAGCAGGGTTGCTCCTCTCAATACCTAAAGATGGTAAACCGTTAGGATAATAGGCAGGTACTGTAGGGAAAGCCCTATAGATGGTACGGAAAATTTCGCCTCCACCCGTTACAGGAAATACCCTGTCTTCTTTACGTCCTGATAATGAAACTCCTATCTTAAGGCGGTCATTAATATTTGTATCAATGTTAGTCCTTACGTTATACTGATTATAATCTGTAGCGCTGTTTCTGTACAAACCTTCCTGAGATACTTTACCAATAGAGAAAAAATAGTTTGTATTTTCACTACCTCCCTGCACATTAAGGTTGTGCTGGCTTTGAAGAGACGTTTTTCTTAACGCAACCTTAGCCCAGTCAGTATTAGGATGTCCCAGCGGATCTGACCCATCTCGAAACTGCTGTATATCATTATCGCTGTATACGTTATTTAAACCTACTGAGTTATTGTTATAATAGGCTATTTCATTTTGTATTTGAGCATAGGTAGCCGCATCTGCCATATCCGGCAACCTTGTTGGCGAAGAGAAGCCCTGGTCAAAATTATAGCTTACCGACATTTTGCTGCCGCGCTTACCTTTTTTAGTAGTAACTAATATTACACCATTTGCCGCACGGCTACCGTAAATAGCTGCAGAGGCATCTTTAAGTACCGTTATGGTTTCTATCTCCTGGGCATTAAGCCTGCTAAGGCCGCCTATTTGTCCCGGCACACCATCTACAACTACAAGTACGTCATTACTGTTCATGGTAGATATACCACGAATGGTTATAGCTGAATCATCATAACCCGGTTCTCCACCACGGTTACTGGCTATTACACCACTTACACGCCCTGCAAAACCATTAGATACGTTTACTGCAGGACTTTTGGCAATACTTTTACCGTCAATCTCAGAGATTGAACCTGTTACGGTAGCTTTCTTTTTAACACCATAACCTACAACAACTACTTCTTCCAGTTCTTTGTTATCTTCCTGAAGTGTTATGTTTATTGTTGTCTTTCCGCCAACTGCCACTTCCTGGTTTTTAAAGCCAATACTGCTGAATACTAAAACAGCATCTGGTGCAGAAGCTTCTATTGTAAAGTTTCCATCCATATCGGTAACAGCCGAATTACTGGTACCTTTTAGCATAACGGTAACGCCGGGTACCGGCATTTGGTCTGAACCAGATACTACCTTACCTGTTACCCTCGACTGGAAAAAATATGATGCCGTTGCATCGGGCGTATTAGCATACGCAAGCCCTCCTGATAAACCTATACACAATGCCAGTATAAACCTGCTTTGTACTATAAGCCTGGGCTTTAAAAATGTAATTCTGTTCATAAATTAAGTTTTTAGGTTAGTGCTACATACTTAATCGTTATCGAAAAAAGTGTGTAATGCGTGCAAAATTTTACGGTTAGTGCTATAAGCTTTTTTATCAATACATAAAATGTGAGTAAATAGGCTGAGTTGTACTGAGTGCATATTGCGCAACCGTTTATATTTCATATAAGCTTGTTTAAGCAGCTATGCTTATGAAATATCTTCTTAATCATCACATAGGTGGATCTGTCATAGGCTAAAATAGGGGTTTGAGTTTCGTGTTTGGTTATTGAATTAAATTTATTGTGTATGTGTAAGTATATGTATCGGCAGTAAGCATGTACTGAGCGTGTGGCAATGCACCCCAGCTGGTATCGCCTCCTACCCCACGTTGTGCAAGGTCTATGTGCAGGTACACTTTATCTTCGGGTTTTACATCATTAATGTGTCTGCCATTTTTTGTAAGTCCCGGATCCAGGCTTTCTGTAGATACATTCATGGCGCTAAAACTTAATGGCTGTGCTCCTGAAATTGAAAGCCCTGCTCCCGCCGTGTTTGTAAGTTGTATCCAGCGGGCATCCGTTTTATATCCAGACTCCTGCGGACGAATGTACTCCCATGTAAACTGACTTGATACCTTGTCTGAATATGTGCCTACAAAGGCTGCGGTATTTCTGTCGGCATAATTCTCCCATGGGCCACGACCGTAATATTGCAAGTTATCATAAGAGCCGGGTAACTCCATACGCATACCAAAGCGTGGCATTTCAGGCAGGTTTTTACCTGTGCGGTTTATGGCTGCGGTAACCTTAATGCTGCAATCATTCTGTATTAAATAGGTAACAGTGTAGGGTGCATTTACACCTCCAAGGGTATATTTTACTTCTACAGGTAACCCTGCATCTGTTTTTTTACCAATCGTTACACTTTCTACTTTTGGGTTTTTGTTAGCATCTTTCCAGATACCTAATTTTTTAGGCATTTCATTACCAAAATCGTTATCTGTTGGGGCACGCCAAAAATATGGTATAGGGAACGCACTAAGCGTTTCGGCAGCGCCCGACTTTTTATAGCTTGAAATCGTACCTGTAGCCAGGTTAAAACTTCCGGTAATGCCATTGCCTTCAAAAGTTAGTGTATTGCCTTTTTTCTTATAGCTGAATTTACCTTCTGCCTTAACCGACTTCTCAAAGTAATTGCCTTTTATTTTAAACTGTTCGCGGGCAAGTTCTGTATTTGCAGGTACAAGGTTTTTCTCTGCTTTTGTAACAGCATATACGTTAAGATAGTACTCTGCATCGTCAGCAGTATCAAGTGTAAGCGCTATTGCTGTTTCTTTACCAGGCTGTGTGTTTGCGGTAAGATTACCAGACTGGCTTACTTTACCATTTCTTAAAAGCTCCCATTTAAAATTGAAGTCGGCAAGGCTGGTATAGTGGTAGTTATTCTTAACCACTACTTTGCCATCCTTATAGCTAAACGTAATGTCCTGGTACACTTTTTTAACTTCTACAAGGCCTGGATCGCCTACCCTGTCTGCTGTTACAAGGCCATCTGCACAGCCGTTCTCATCATGCTGTAGGTTAGCCCCGCCAAGGTCGCCGCCATAAGCCCAGTATTCTTTACCGTTAGCATCTACCGCTTTAATGCCCTGATCTACCCAGTCCCATATAAAGCCTCCCTGCATGTGCGGGCTTGTTGCTATAATATCCCAATATTCCTGAAAATTACCGGTACTGTTACCCATAGCGTGTGCATATTCGCACATAATGTATGGCCTTGTAACACTTGACGCAGCATACTTTTTCATGCTGTTTATTTCCGGATACATAGGGCAAACAATATCGGTATCTGTATTTTCACCAGCTTGTTCAAACTGCACCGGCCTGCTTGTATCGCGTTTTTTAAGCCATTCATAAGCTTCAAAAAACACAGGGCCATTACCACATTCATTACCCATAGACCAGATAATTATTGACGGGTGATTCTTATCGGTTTCATACATACGCTTTATACGATCTATATGAGCAGGAGCCCACTCTGGCAAGTAAGCCGGGTGTTTACTCTTATCAAATGCATTTTGAAGCTCAGCGCCCATATCATGGGTTTCTATATTAGCCTCGTCTACAACATACATACCATATTCATCACACAATTCATATATGTAAGGGTCGTGCGGATAGTGACTCATACGTATGGCATTGATGTTGTTTTGCTTCATAAGCGCTACATCTTTGCGCATCATTTCTCTATCAGGGGCATGGCCTTTTACCGGGTGGTGCTCGTGCAGGTTAACGCCGTGTACCATAATTTTCTGTCCGTTTACAAGTAGCTGGGCATTTTTGATCTCTACCCTGCGGAAACCTGTTTTGCCTGAAATAACCTGTGTTTCTCCTTTCTGCCCTTCCCACTTCATGGTGTAGCGATACAGGTTTGGCGTTTCGTTACTCCATTTTTGTACGTTTTTAAGCGTAGTGGCAAACTCAAGTTTTGTTGTATTTTCAGTAAGTTTTTTAGTAGCAGTAAAAACTTCTTTACCTAAATTATCTGTAAGGCTAAAGATAAAGTTACCGGCTCCCTTAGCATTAATAACGTTATATTTTTTAAGGTCTACCGTAGCAGATAAAACACCATTATTATAGCTGTCATCCAGGCTTGCCCTTACTTCATAATCTTTTACAGAAACTGCCGGAAGCGCCTGCAAATACACATCGCGTTCTATACCGCTAAGACGCCAGAAATCCTGGTCTTCAAGGTAGCTGCCATCATGAAAACGGAATACCTGTACTGCAAGCAGGTTATTACCTTTTTTAAGGAAACTTGTTATATCAAATTCGGCAGGCGTTTTACTTGCCTTGGTCATACCTACCTCTTTGCCGTTCATAAACACACGTGCATATCCCGATATCGAACCAAAATGCAGGATAACCTCTTTACCCGTCCAGTTCTCAGGCACGGTAAAGGTTTTGCGATAGCTGCCTACAGGGTTATAATCCGGCGCTATGAAAGGCGGATTTTTAGGGAACGGGTATACAATATTGGTATAAATAGGAATGTCGTAACCCTGCATTTCCCAGTTAGAAGGCACAGGTAATTCTTTCCACGCGCTATCATTAAAACCGGGTGCATAAAAGTCCTGTGGCCTGTCTGCCGGCTTTTTTACCAGGCTAAACTTCCACTGCCCGTTAAGTGTTTTATAATATGCCGAAGCCTCCGGATTCGCCTTTACAGCATCTTCCTGTTTATCATACATTATAAAAGTAGCATGTGGCTGTTCTTTATTACGGTCTACCGCTTGCGGGTTCTCCCATTCATTTTTTTGGGCAGCCACAAACTGTGTAGCGGTTAGTAATAAACAGGCAATAACGTTCTTCATTTCCATATTATAATTTTATCCTTTTGTTTTTATGCCCGCAGTTGTGCTGCGGGCGTGTGTAAAAAACATTTAAAAAACTCTTCTTTTATTTTACAAACGATTTAAAATATTGGCAGAGCTTTATTGACAACCTGTCTTACATATAAGTTCTCAATAAAACTCCCTAACCTTACTTAAACGTTGTAGTAAGCAGAGCAAAGAAAGGGGTAGTTACACAAAACACAGGGGGGTAAATTGGAAAAAAAGGGAGGGCAATTTCGCAAAATTCAGTTTTAAAGCCTTAAAAATAGGGATATACAAAAAATATAGAGAATAATATGCATTTTACACAGTACACAATAGTGTGATATGTACATTTATTTTTACCCTATAAATGGGAAATTATTGATGTTAAGCAAAAGCTATTATTTGATGATATTAAGGTCGCTGTTAAAAGAGCTTTTGTATTTCTTAATATATTCTGACGGTGTCATGCCAAATAGTTTTACAAATTGTTGCCTAAAGTATTTCTGGTCTTCAAATCCTACCAGGGCACTTGCCTGGGCAATGTTTATATTTTCGGTTAGCATAATTAATGCTGCCCTGCGCAATTTTACCGATCGTATAAAAGCGTTTAGGGTCTGACCTGAAATGATCTTTATTTTTGTGTAGAGCGTACGGTGGCTCATGCCCATTTGTATAGCAAATGATTTAATAGAAAAATCAGGATCATCAAAACCGGCTTCGATAATCGTGATACATTTCTTTAAAAAGTCCTGATACTCTGCAGGCACTTTCTGGGTATTTTCTTTGAGGGTAATGCTATCAAGAAAATATTTTCGCAGGTTACTCCTGCTGCGCATTAGTGCATCTACACGTGCCAGAAGTATATTGTCATCAAAAGGTTTCATGATATAATCGTCTGCCCCATCATTAATGCCCTGTAAATGCGTTTCGGTATTTTGCGATGCCGTTAATAATATTACCGGTATGTGAGACAGTTCGTCACTACCCTTAATTTTTCGGCAAAGCTCCAGCCCATCCATAACCTCCATAGTAATATCGCTTACAACAAGATCTGGCATATGCTGCTTTGTAAGCTTTAAACCATCTTCGCCATTCTCTGCACTATATACCACATAGGCTTCAGAGAACATCCTTATCAGGTAGCTCCTAATATCAGGGTTATCATCTATAACCAGTATTGATCTCTTGTCTGTCAGTATCTTTTTATTAAGTTCTTCATCCGGCCCGGTTTCCTCTACGGTTATTTCATCCAGATTATCTGCCAGGAGTTCTTCTACAAGTTCGCTCATTTTAGGGGTAGCTTCACTTATCTGAATATCTTCAAAATGATCATATCCCTTTAAAAAGTTTAATACAAACCTGCTGCCTTTACCCGGCTCGCTGGTGCAGGATACCCTGCCCTTGTGTTTCTCTGTAAAATATTTTACAATATAAAGCCCGATGCCAAAACCGGTACCTACAGATACATGGGCACTTGCCTGCCTGAATTTTTCGAAAATGGCCTGCAACTCCCCTTCCGGTATGCCTTTGCCGGTATCTGATATTGCTATTTCAATTTCTTTATCTGTCTGCGAAAGTAAAAGGCCTATAGTACCGCCCGGAGGCGTATACTTAAAGGCATTAGACATTAGGTTAAACAACGATATCTCAATTTTTTCGTAGTCGCCAATAATTTCAATATTCTGATCCGGCATTTCAAAACTGTAAGTAATTTTTCTGTCTTTTGCCTGGCTTACAAAGCATTGATAAACCTCATTGCACAGCTGGTTGATGTTGATGGCCGAAATCTTAAGCACATCTGCATCGCTCTTAGCCTTACGGAAAAGCAATAACTGGTCTACAAGGCTCAATAGCCTGCGGGCATTGCGGTGTGCAACAGCAAGGTCATTAGGCAGATCAGGATTACTATCGGGCTTTTTTATAGCCCTTTGCAGCGGATTGATAATAAGCGATAAAGGTGTACGGAATTCATGCGATATGTAGGTAAACATTTCGATCTGCTTTTCTGCAAGTTCCTTTTCTTTATTACTTTCCATTTGCGCAAGTTTTACCTTATAGCGCATCTGTTCCCTGTTTTTATTATAGCGGATGTAAGAGTATATGGCTCCTGCGACAAGGGCCGCATACAGCATATACGCCCACCAGCTCCTGTACCACGGCGGCAATACCGTAATGTGCAGCAAAGCCGTAGGTGTATTCCAGGTTCCGTTTATATTTTTTGTTTTCACCTTAAAGGTGTAATCGCCTTCAAGAAGGCGCGTGTAGTTAGCCCTGCGGCTGTGGTTAACGTAGTTCCAGTGTTCGTCCCATCCTTCAAGGTAATAGGCATAGGTTACTTTATCGCTGTTCTTAAAATCGGGCTCCACAAAATCTATTGACAGCGTAGTTTGATCAAACGGTAGCTTAATACCGTGTATTTGCCCTTTATGCTTTTCTGTAACAAACTCTGTTTTCTTCTCTACAGGGTTGTTGTTTATAGAAAGCCCCGATAATAATATGTTTGATCCCGGCTTTGTATCTTTAATTAACTCAGGCCTGAAACTATTGAATCCCCTAATACCGCCAAAGAGGATTTCTCCCGTAGAAAGTTTAAGTCCTGCATTAAAACTAAACTGGTTACTCTGGAGGCCATCATTTGCCGAAAAATTCATGAAAAGATTAGTGTCGGCATCAAAACGGCTAAGTCCGTTATAGGTACTCATCCACAAGTCGCCGTTTTTATCTTCAATAAGGCGAAGGATTGTATTGCCGGGCAGGCCATCTGTAGTAGAAAATCTTTTATACTTTTTTGTTTTACGGTCAAAAAGCAACAGCCCTCCTTCCTGGGTACCTACCCAAAGCCTGTGCTTACTGTCTTCAAGCACAGCCCGTACAGGATATCCTATTTCATACACCTCGTGTTTACGCTTATTGGTATCAATGCTGTATAGCGAAGTGTAATTCCCGCCCCAGAGCTTACCATCTGCAGTTTCTGTAAGGCATTGCAGGTTATTTATTTTTGCATCAAATAAATCAAAACGGTTTGCTTTTATATTAAAGCGGTACAGTGCGCCCTCGTTAGTTGCGCTTGCCCAGATATCGTTGTGAGAATCTTTATAAACCAGCCAGATGTTTTGCTCAGTTTGTCCCGTAACAGGGTTATAGCAATTAAAATATTCTGTGCGGCCGGTAGCCGGGTCAATGCGGTTTACCCCTCCTGCCCAGGTAGAAATCCATATTCGGTTTTGGGTATCCCGTACCAGGCCGGTTACAAAATTGCTTGTAAGCTTGTATTTAGAACCTTCTGCTTTTGAATAATGGTTGTAAGAGTTGCTTTTCCTGTCCCAGTAGCGCAGGCCTGCACCATCTGTACCTATCCAAAGGTTATTTTTTTCGTCTTCGCAAAATGAGAGTATAAAATTCTCTGTTAGATTATTTGGGTCAGTACCTTTATATTTTATGGTCGAAAAATAAGTTGGTGTAGCGCCTATCGTACTTATACCTCCCCTCAGGGTTCCTATCCATTTATTTGCCGCGCGGTCTTTATAAAGGCAGTATACGGCGTTACTTTTAACCACCGTTTCTTTATTTTCATTGCTGTATGGCACTGCCTGTTTTGCACCTTGTGGTAGTACAAACAACCCTCCGCCGTCTGAAGCTATCATTAGCTTATTGCCATCTGCAAGGAGGTTAACCACATTTAGCCTGGGCAAAAAGTTTTGAGAAATAACCTTTGCAGCAGTATCATAAAAAAGCAATCCTTCATCTGCCCCTATCCATAATTTTCCGGTACTGTCTGTTATCATGCAATTGGCTCTAAGGTTAGATGCATAGACCGGGATAAGATTACCTTTGGTAACATCAAACCTGCACAACCCTAAATTTCGCACAAAAATCCAACCATAACTTTTGCCCGGTACCGGCTGTACAGCCAGTACATCATAATTATATACTGGTTTTTTATCTGTAACAAGCGGTATCTGTTTACCTAAAAACGACTTGCCATCATACATAATAAGGCCACTTTGCTGCGTACCTACCAACATACCATAACTGCCAAAGCTTTTTATCTGGTGTACGTTTCCTATAATTGCCTGCGGTTTATTACCCACTAAGAATTCTAATGGCTTAAAAACATCAGTAACCTGGTCGAGTACACAGCCTCCGCTGGACGTACCTATCCATAAATTGTTTTCTGCATCGCCAGACACACAATATACATTATTACTTATTAGCGAAGAGGTATCACCCAAACGATTGCGGTACACTTTAAACTCATAACCATCATAACGGTTTAAGCCATCATAAGTGCCTATCCACATAAAGCCGTTCATATCCTGGTGCATGGTAAGCACCGAGTTATTAGAAAGGCCATTACTTATATCATAAAAGGTAACAGGATAGCGCTGCCCGTGCAACAATGATATAAAAAGAAGCATTGAGCAGTAAAACGATAGCCTTATTATTTTTATGAAATTCATGTATAAAAATATGGTCGAAAAAAAATGAATATTGTATAATTATTGCTGCGCCAAATTAATATTAATTTAAAGAAAACACAAAAATACATTCACAATATACAATTGCTTTTTTTATAATGATCTTGGTAAAGAAGCTCAAACGCCATTTAAAAACTACTCTAAAGCATAAAAAAAGGCTGCCCATTGGCAGCCATCTGAACTAAAATATTATTAAAAACTCTAATGCACTACAGTGAACTGCCATAACCTACAATGGCTACTGACAGCAGCAATATAACAACGCCGCCTATCATGGTAACCCGCGCCTTATGCCCTGCACTAGACCATTCTTTAAGGTACAGCCCCCAAAGGTTGCCGGTTATGATAATGGTAGACATATGCAATATCCAACTGCCTGCCCCATTGCCCAGGCGGCTTTCGCCCATGCCATAGAAGAAAAATTGCAGGAACCACGTTGTACCTGCAAGTGCAGAAAATATATAGTTTTTTAATAGCGGTTTTTTGCTATCTGAAAATGCACCAAAAGATTTGTTCTTTTTAAACAGGTAAATACACCAAACTGCATTTGTAGTAAACCCACCCCACAATACTACTAAAAACGTAATATTATTTTGAAACAGCGGATTAGCCCCCTGCTCTAAAGCCAAGGCTGCTAAAGGTCGGCCAGCCTCTATACCGTAATTAAAGCACGAGCTCAGTGTTCCTGATAAAATGGCCAAAAGTAGCCCCTTCTTCAAATTGAACTCTCCCCTATTGGTAGTATCGGCATTTTTAATGTTACGTTCTTTTAAAATACCTGCCCTGCCGGAAACCGCTATGCCTGCAATACAAACCAGTACTCCCAGCAAAACCATTTGCCCTCCGGCAGAAGCCAGCATCTGGCTAACGGTAACCTTACCATCCTGAGGTACTAAATCATAATATAGCGGTGGTAGCAACGCCCCAAACGCAGAGCTGAATCCTAATATAACAGAGTTACCTAAAGACATACCCAGATACCGCATACCCAGCCCGTAAGTAAGGCCGCCCACACCCCATAATAACCCAAAAAGAACAGGCCAACCAAGATATTGCGGATGCTCTGTAATTATGTTTATAAAATTTGGTATGGTAAGCGCAGCAGCGATAAAGGGTACGATGATCCAGGAGAAAAGTCCGCCGGCGATCCAGTAATTTTCCCAACTCCAGTTTTTAACTTTTTTGTATGGCAGGTAGAAACTTCCGGCAGCAAGGCCACCGGTTAAATGAAATATAACTCCGAAAAAATAGTACATAATTTGTGTGTGGTTAAGGTCTACCTATACCGAAATCGATATAGACGGTAACAATATTACATCAAAAAACAGGTTTAACCATCCTGCACCGTCCTGTAAAATAAAGATTACATAAAAATAACAGTACACTACAGGATACCGTTACAGGCTGCAATGTTTACATTTGAAACATCAAACCCTATAATTGAAAATAACCAAATGACTTTTACAAAACCTTTATCTAAGTTTATCGTTATCATGGCAGCATTACCCCTGTTCATGAACGCGCAGGACCATTACCCAGCAGGACAGCGCGAAAAATGGCTGGACATTGCCAAAGAAAATACGCCCAAATTAATAGAAAGCATAAAAAGACCTGTTAGTCCTGTAAAACTGGCGGCAGATGCCAAAGCTTTTCAGGGTTATAAAGCCGAACCAAATGGCAATGTTGCCGATGTATATCAAAAATCATTCAAGCAGCAGTCTGGTACCGTGCTCGATTTTGGCGAACACCTTACCGGTTACTTTACCTTTACCGTAAAAACATTGAACAGTGTGCAGGATGCGCCATTGCGCTTTAAACTTACTTTTGGAGAAATTCCATCTGAAGTTGCCGTGCCTTTTGACCCCTACACCGGAGGCCTGAGCCGCGCCTGGCTTCAGGATGAAACCGTAACCGTAATCGAGCTTCCCGCAACCATAACCATACCCCGCAGGCTTTCTTTCCGCTACGTTAAGATAGAACTACTGGGCAGTTCGCCATATTTCGACTTTACCATAAGCGATGCAGTTTTAAAAGCCACAACCTCAGCAAAAAACACACCTGCCCCTTTAGCTACGGCAACAACAGATCTTATCAATAAAATTGATGCCGTGGGTCTTACTACCCTTAAAGAATGTATGCAGACTGTTTTTGAAGACGGCCCTAAGCGCGACCGCAGGCTGTGGATAGGCGACGTGTATTTACAGGCCCAGGCCAATACTTATTCATTCAAGCAGCACGACCTTACTAAACGCTGCCTGTATTTATTAGCAGCCCTGTCTCAGGAAGATGGTTATTTGTATTCTAATATTTTTGAAGCTCCACAACCGCACGCACAGGAGCGTTCTCCGTTTTTATTTGATTATGCACTATTATATAATGTGCTTTTAAAAGATTACCTGGCTGCCACTAACGATAAACAAACTGCAGCCGACCTTTGGCCTGTAGCCAAACGCCAGATGGATAACATTACCACATACCTTGATGCTAATGGTGTTTTTGATGCTGATAAAGCCGTAAAAAACTCATGGTGGCTGTTTGTAGACTGGAACGATAAACTCGACCGACAGGCAGCGTTACAGGGTGTTATGATATTTAGCATGAAACAAACCCTGGAACTTGCAAAACAATTAGGCAAAGAGAAAGAAGTGGCACAGCTACCGGCGCTTATAACCAAAATGACAGCCGGGGCGCTTAACAAGCTGTATGATAAAAAACAAGGTGTATTTATTAGTGGTACATCTAAGCAGGTTTCTTATGCTTCTCAGTCATGGCTTATTTTAGCAGGAGTTGTAAAACAAAAAGAAGCGCAAAAAATACTTAAAACCCTTCAGGCAAATGCAACTGCTGTAAGACCCGGCGGCCCATACCTATATCATTATTACGTACAGGCTTTAATAAATAGTGGGCTTACTGCTGATGCTAAAAAAGTTATTACAGATTACTGGGGTGGCATGGTAAACAAAGGTGCCGATACTTTCTGGGAGGTTTATGACCCTACAAATGATGAACTTTCTCCATACAACTTTTTCCCTATAAACAGTTACTGTCACGCCTGGAGCTGTACTCCGGTTTACTTTATCCGTAAGTATCCTGAAATTTTCCAAACAAAATAACCTACCAATACCATTAACAAGACCGCTCATTAATTTGAGCGGTCTTTTTTTACCCAAAATAAAACGGGCTACCTAAATGGGCAGCCCGTTTACACAAAAAACAATAACCTGAAGTATGGCCCACTACAAATTATTTAAAACTATTACTTTATAAGGTGGTTAGGAAAATCTTCTGTTCTTTCACAACACACCTGCTCCATTACCTGTTGCAATTGTATTTTAAGCAGCGAAATGGCATGGTTACCACCTTCATTGCCCAATGCGGCTACACTATACATAAACGTGCGCCCTAAAAAAGTAAAATCAGCTCCACAGGCCAAGGTACGTGCGACATCAACACCGGAGCGGATGCCGCTATCCATCATTACTTTTATCTGGTTTTTATATTTTTCTACAATAGGATGCATAGACGCTATGGCACTTTGCCCCGCATCGAGCTGCCTGCCCCCGTGGTTAGAAACTATAACGCCATCAAAACCAAGCCTTATGGCCATTTGTACATCTTCTTCGCTTGCCACACCTTTTAGAACCAGTTTACCCTTCCATTTATCCCGTATTGGGGCAATACGTTCTTCGTTTACCCTGCCAGAGAATGTGCGGTTCATAAACTGCCCCAGTTGCGCCATGTTCAGTCCTTTTTCCATATAGGGCTTCAGGGTTTCAAAAGCAGGTTGGCCGTGTATCAGGGTTTTAAGCGCCCATTCCGGTCTTCCTAATATCTGGAGTATATTCCTGAGTGTCATCCGTGGTGGCATTGCCAATCCGTTACGGATATCCCGCGGACGGAAACCAAACGTAGGCACATCGCTCAATACAACAAGTACAGGATATTGTGCATCTTCAGCACGTTGAATAATGCTGTCGCGTACTGCCGCTTCTGCCGGATGATAGAGCTGATACCAGGCACGCCCGTGGGTAAGTTCGGCTATGCGCTCTATGCTTGCAGTGGTAACAGTACTCAATATAAACGGGATGTTATGCTCATAAGCCGCTTTTGCCAGAATTTCAGGCGCATTAGGCCACATTAATCCCTGCAGGCCTACCGGCGATATACCAAATGGCGCGTCATAGGTATGCCCAAACAGTTCTGTCTTCATTTCAGACTTAATGTGCTTAGACAGGTAATAAGGCTTTAATTCAATATCGCGTATATCGGCGGTATTCTTAATCAGGTTTACATCCTCATTGCAACCACCGTCCAGGTATTCAAAAGCAAAGCGCGGTATTTTGCGCTTTGCCTGATTTATAAGGTCTTCAACCGATGGGTAGTTGCTGTTATATTTTAACTGCATTGTTATGATTATTTTTTATAAAATTGACTCTGCTCAGACATCAAAAAACAACGGAACCAGTTTCTTCATCCTGTAATTTTCTTTCAGGAATTTTGAGGTTACCTGCCTGTCTGATATTACCATGGCGGCTCCTAAAGCTGACCCCAATGGCGAATGGGTAGAAAGTACTTTAAAGTTACTGTAATGGTGCGACATTAGTTTCATAAACACATCATTATCAGTAAATCCGCCATCAATATAAATGGTTTTGATATCGCTGCTGCCTATGGCATTGTTTATAGTATCTATCTGCAACTCCATAAGTTCGATCATCAGCTGGTGATAGGCTTCTTCAAAAGTAGCAAACGGTACCAGATCTGTTTGTTGTGGCAACCTTTTAAGATTTACACCTTCAAACTTAAAATATACCGCAGGCTTTTCTACCAGCTTTAAATAAATATCACGGTCAAACTGCACCTCGCGGTGGTAGCCATATTCTTTATTGTAATGCTCGGTAAGCATTTCTACCTGTACCCTGTACTCGTTACCCATAAAAAAGCGGGAAGCTTTTACACGCCTGCCATCTATCCTTAAATAATTAAGGGTGTTATTTTCTACATCCTGCCGGGTAAGGCTATCGGCATTATAGGGGTTGAGCGCAATACTCCACGTGCCTGTGCTAAGCAGCAGGAACGGTTTTTTTTTGCTTAAAATATACGGCAGCAATGCCGACGAGCTGTCGTGTATACCCACCCCTATTTTTATCTTTCTGTCTTTATAAGTTGTATTAATGCTTGCCGATGTGGGCACTATAGGCGGCAGTATCCTGTCGATACCTTCGGCGTGTACCCAACTATGATAATCTTCGGCATCATAATCCCAAAGGTTAGTATGGCAGCCTATGCTTGTATACTCGCTTACAGGGATGCCCGTAAATAAATAAGAGAGGTATTGCGGCAGGTGCAGGCTGTATTTTACACGGCTAAATATTTCAGGCTTTGTATATTTTAACCAATACAACTGCATGCCCGAATTTAGCATACCCGATTGTGGCGATGCTGTTTGGGCTGCAATAGTCAGCGTATCTCCATACCTTTCATAGAACTGGTTTGTAATCTGCTCAGGTATAGCCTTTGTATAATTGTATAAGGGCGTAAGTGGTTTGCCTTTATAATCAAGGTGTACCAGGCTCGCCCCGTATGATGAAAAATTCAATGTTTTTACGTCATAATCCGAATGTTCCAGTATGCTGTCCAGTGTATGCTCTATCCAGTTGCGCAGCGCATCGAGGTCTTCAGCCTCAAAGCCATCTTCATCAACGGTTAAGGGCAGGTCAGTATACTCGCGGTGTACCTCATTATAATCATCATCGAAGAGGAAAAACTTTTTATTGGTCTTGCCAATATCAAATACGGCATTAACTTTTACCATATCTATAGCTTTTACAGGCCTGTAGCCTTAGAATTTGTCCCTCTTTCTTTAATCAACTCATTGCGCACACCCAAAGATCTGTAAGCTGCCAGCGGGTCTATTGCACCACCGGCCTTTTGGCGTGCTGCCTTTAGTATCGGCCTTACATCTGTACGGTAAGCATCCTGTAATATTTCCTGGCATTTTACCACATCGTTATCCTGCTGCGCCTGCCTTAACGCTTTTTGGTCTACCAGCAATGCCTGAGTATAAGCAATACGTATGGCCTCAAGCGATTGTATAAGGTCTTCTAACGGATCTTTAGTATTATGGCTGGCATCGATCATCCAGGCAAGGTCAGGGTTTTGTGGATTGTTTTCCATACCATACACCAGTTCATTAAAAATAAGGAACAAGGCATACGGCTTGATAGAACCTACGGTAATATCATCATCACCATATTTGCTGTCGTTAAAGTGGAAACCACCCAGCTTGCCCTTCATCATCAGGGTAGCCACAATCTGCTCTATGTTAGTATTTGGCAAATGATGCCCAAGGTCTACCAATGTAAAGGCATTGTTTCCACAGGCATTAGCCAGCATAAATGATGTGCCCCAGTCCTGTATAACAGTGCTGTAAAAAGCAGGCTCATAAGGCTTGTATTCTATAAACAGCTTCCAGGCATCGGGCAATGCCGCATAAATGGCTTTAAGGCTGTCTTCAGTATGTTGCAGTACCGTCTGGAAATTGCGCTGCCCCGGGAAGTTAGCCCCGTCTGCAAGCCAAACGGTAAGGCTTTTAGAACCAAGCTGCTCTCCTATTTTTATAACATCTATATTGTGCTGAATGGCATAATCGCGGGATGCGGTTGTAGTGCTGCTTAATGAACCAAATTTATAACTCTCTTTTGCTCCCGGCTGATCCTGAAAGGTATTAGAGTTCATAGCATCAAATACAATTCCGTGCCCGGCAGCTACTTCTTTTATAGCCTTTATATCCTGCGGGATATCCCATGGAATATGCAGCGACACTGCACCTGCGCTCTGTGTAAGTGCATGCAACAGGCCTATATCATCAAGCTTTTGCTCTAACGATGCAGGTTCGCCTCCGTAAGAGAAGCGCCCAAAACGCGTGCCACCGGCACCCAATGCCCAACTTGGAATAGCCACCTGAAAGGTGGCTACTTTATTTATAATACTATTTACATCTATACCTTTTTTAGCAAACCTGTTGGCTATCAAATCAAGCTCAGCTGTAAATATTGTGTCTTCTTTTTTATTAAGGTCAGCTATGTGCTGTTGTGTAATCTTCATTTAAATGAGGTTTGGTTTATTAAATTTAAGCCACTAACCCAGCATAATCGAATTGGCAGGCAAGTACACAAATTAAAACGAATTTTAATTCTGATAAAATATCGTTTTAGTAAGTTTAATTCTCTAATTGCAGCTACTTAGATTATTCTAATTTGTGGCTTCTTTTTTTAGCGTACAAAGGCATTTGCCATGCCGCCATCTACGTTAATGGTGCCGCCGGTGCTCTTATCTAAAATACCCACACAGGCAAATACACCATTTGCTATATCTTCCGGCAATATAATTTCGTTAAGCAGGTTACGCTTGGCATAATGCGCAGGCAGCTCTTCAACTGTAATGCCGTATGCTTTGGCACGGCCTTCGGCCCATTCGCCTTCCCATATTTTACTGCCCACAATTACCCCATCAGGATTAACAGTATTTACACGTATCTTATCCGGGGCAAGTTCTGCGGCAAGCAGACGCGTCATGTGTTGCTGACCTGCTTTAGCAGTACCATAAGCTACATTATTAGGACCCGCTACGAGTCCGTTCTTGCTTGCTATATGCACAATGTCGCCGCCAAAGCCCTGTTTTTTCATAATCGCTACACCTTGCTGCGCCATAAGGAACTGTCCTTTTACAAGTACATCCTGCAGCAGGTTCCAGTCTTTTAGCGTGGTATCTTCTAATGATTTTGATATGGCAAGCCCCGCAGAATGTACAACAATGTCTACACCACCAAAAGCAAGGCAGGCCTTTTTATAAGCCGCCGTAATCGATGCTTCATCGGTAACATCGCAAACTGATCCATCGGCCAAATCCCGTTTATAGGTTGCTAATGCAATTTGCAGGTTCTCCTCACTAAGGTCGGTCAGTACTACATTAGCCCCCTGCTGAATTAATTTATCGGCAATAGCCTTACCAATACCTCCTGCTGCGCCGGTTACTATGGCAACCCTGCGGCTCAGTGGCTTTTCGGCAGGCATACGCTGTAGCTTCGCTTCTTCAAGCAGCCAGTATTCAATATCAAAAGCTTCCTGCCTTGGCAGCGAAGTATAGGCTGTAATAGCCTCTGCACCGCGCATAACATTAATGGCGTTTACATAAAACTCACTGGCCACACGCGTGGTTTGCTTGTCTTTAGCAAAACTGAACATCCCCACTCCCGGATATATAATAATAACGGGGTTAGGATCGCGCATTGCCGGGCTGTTAGCGTGCTTACAGCTTTCGTAATATTGCTTGTATTCTTCGCGGTACTGCGCAAAAGCAGGCTCCAGTTTCTTTAGTACTTCCGTCGTATTATACACATCTTCATCCGTACTTAAATCAAGCACAAGCGGCTGTATCTTGGTACGCAAAAAGTGATCCGGACAGCTGGTACCCATAGGTGCAAGGCGCTCAAGGTCATTACTGTTAATGTATTGTAATACCACATCGCTATCGGTAAAATGGCCAACCATTTTATTTTCAGACGACGCCAAACCGCGTAGTAGCGGCATCAGCGTTGCGGCTTTATCAAGACGTTCTTCTGCCGAAAGGCTTTCCACCTTCTGTCCGCCAAAAACAGTCCCTTTTTCTTTTATCTTTTTCTCTATGTAAGCACTTGCCGCTTCGATAACCTCAAGGCTGTTAATATAACATTCATAAGACGTATCGCCCCAGGTAAACAGCCCGTGACTGCCCAGTACAATACCACGGATGCCCGGATTATCTGCAAGGCATTTTTCTAACTGAAGCCCAAGGTCAAAACCCGGACGTTGCCACGGCACCCAACCCATAGTGTCGCCCCAAATGTCTTTAGTTACCTGTTCGCTGTTTTGTGCAGCAGCAACCGCAATAAGTGCATCTGGGTGCAGGTGGTCTATATGCTTAAACGGCAGCAAGCCATGCAGTGGTGTATCTATAGATGGTGCCTTGCTGTCAAGGTCAAAAATGCAATGGTTAAAAAGTCCCACCATACGGTCTTCATCAGCCAGGCCGCCATATACATTTTTAAGGTCGCGCAGGCGCTTGGTATATAATCCGGCAATGCCGCCACGGGTAAGGGTGCCTATATCGCCACCACTTCCTTTTACCCACATTACCTCTACTTCTTCATTTGTAAGCGGGTCTTTTTCTATGGTTTTACAGCTGGTATTGCCCCCGCCATAATTAGTTATCCTTAGATCTGACCCCAGTATATTGGAACGATACAGGAACAGGGCAACCTCATCTCCTGCTAATTGAGATGCCTTTGCCTCGTCCCATAAATAATCTACATATTTAAATGTTTTTTCCATTTTATTGCGAATTACTTTTTATTGATTTGCCCAAAAGTAACCTTAACTTACTACGAAGGCATCCTGTACTGTACTGCTCAGTGTCAAACAACAAAAAGCACATCGGCCATACAGGATACAACAGGACTCCCACCTCAAAAACATTACATAATATTGCTGTCTCATACACGTTTGGGTTCGTAATAAGTTGGATAAAAGCTCTGCATCTGCAGGGCTTTTTGCTTTATGGGGTGTCCTGTAGTATCCTGCTAAAAATTTTAGCAAATCCATTTTTACTTATCCATAATTTAAATACATTTACGCATAATAAAAAATGCCTGCACCATGTCGCAAACGATTGAACTCAAAATTAACGAAAATTCAAGTATTCCCAAATATAAGCAGATCGTTGATTCTATTTTGGGCGATATCAAGCGCGGCCATATAAAGTTAGGCGAAAAAATACCTTCTATTAACGAACTTAGCGAAATGTGCTACCTGTCTCGCGATACCGTAGAAAAGGCATACAAGATACTAAGGGAACGACAAATAATAGAATCTGTTAAGGGTAAAGGCTACTACATATCTAATATGGACAGGATAAATAAGATCAATATCTTTTTTCTTGTCAATAAGCCCAGCACTTACAAAATGATGATCTACGACAGTTTTGTAAATGCCATAGGCGCACATGGCCAGGTAGATATGTATGTATACCATTGTGACGAAACCCTGTTCTCTAACGCCATACAGCGCAACCTTGGCAATTATGATTACTATGTGGTAATGTCGCACTTTCGAGATGCCAACAGTAACCATGTAAGCTACACGCCCGAAACACTATCAGCCATGGAGCAGATACCCAAAGATAAACTCATATTATTAGATAATACCAAGCCGGGGCTTGATGGCAAGTACAGCACTATATACCAGGATTTTAAAAATGACATCTACCATGCCCTGAATGAAGGGCTTGAAAAAATATTGCGATATGACAAAATGATACTGGTATATCCGCAAAAATCAACACATCCGTATCCGAGGAGAATTGTACATGGTTTTCAGCAGTTTTGCCGCGAGCATGATATTGATTTTGAAATACTGGAAGAGGTATATGAAGATATGGAGTTTACCAAAAGGGATATTTTTATAACCATACAGGAGCGCGACCTTGTAAACCTTATGCGGCAGGTGCGCAACCGCAACCTTACACTGGGCAAAGACCTGGGCATTATATCGTATAACGAAACGCCACTCAAAGAACTTTTAGACATTACCGTTATTAGTACAGACTTTAAGGCTATGGGCGAATGTGCTGCCTATATGGTGCTTAAAAACAAGAAAGAACAGGTAAAAAACGTATTTAAATATATAGAGCGAAACTCACTTTAAATACTGCAATTAGTAGCCTTTACAGTATAGTACAGGATGCCTTTACAACTTAGAGGCAATATGTTTGCGCTAAATACCAAACATTATGAAACACAAAAGTGTAAAGATCCTTTTTATTGCATTTGCATTATGGAATGCAAATACCTATGCCCAAAAAACGCCGCAACTGGGCAAAGACCCAATTCAAAAGGTTATTGATGCCATGACCCCTGAAGAAAAGGCACACCTGCTTTTAGGTACCGAAATGCTGGGTGCAACCATAGACGGTAAGCCACGGATGCATGCCCCGGGCGCCGCGGGTGCTACTTATGCAATTCCAAGGCTGGGTATTACCGCATTATTACTTGCCGATGGCCCTGCCGGCCTGCGTATAGAACCTAAAAGAGAAAACGACCCCAACACATATTACGCCACCGCATTTCCTGTGGGTACTGCATTAGCTTCAACCTGGAATACGACATTGCTCGAAGAAGTGGGCAAAGCCATAGGCAGCGAAGTGCGCGATTATGGTGTAGATGTATTACTGGCACCTGCCATCAACATTCACCGTAACCCATTGTGCGGCAGAAATTTTGAATACTACTCTGAAGACCCTGTAGTTGCCGGAGAAATTGCAGCGGCTTACATTAAGGGTGTGCAATCTCAGGGTGTGGGCACGTCTATAAAACACTTTGCCGCTAACAACCAGGAAACGAATCGCCTCTCAATTAATGAACACATAAGCGAAAGGGCAATGCGCGAAATTTACCTGCGTGGCTTTGAGATTGCCGTAAGGAAATCGCAACCCTGGACCGTAATGTCTTCTTACAACAAAATAAACGGCATATACACCTCAGAACGTAAAGACCTGCTTTGGGATATATTAAGGCAGGAATGGGGATTTAAGGGCTTTGTAATGTCAGACTGGTTTGGTGGTTACCATGATTTTGCCGCTACAGGCAGCAAGACGAGCGATGTAATAGCACAAATGAATGCCGGTAACGATGTACTGATGCCGGGTACAAAATTTCAATATGATGCATTAGTTGATGCCATTAAAAAAGGTACACTTCCTAAAAATGTTGTAGACCGTAACATTAACAGCATCCTGCAGGTTGTATTAAAATCGCCGGCATTTAAGAAACAGAAATTCAGCAATAAGCCCGACCTTGTAAGCAATGCCCTTATTGCGCGCAACGCCGCCGCAGAAGGAATGGTACTTTTAAAGAACGAAAGCAACACATTGCCTTACAACAACAAAGCTCAGAACATTGCACTCTTTGGCATTACTTCATACAACTTTATAGCCGGTGGCACTGGTAGCGGCGATGTTAATGAGGCCTACACCATTTCGTTACTGGACGGGTTATCTAACGCCGGCTTTAAAGCAGACCAGGGACTGAAATCGCTTTATGTACCATTTGTAGCAAATGAGGCCGACAAAGAACGTAAACGCCGTGAAGATAATGGTGGCATACTGGCTACACCAAAAAAAATGCCCGAACTGCTATTACAGGATGACCAGATTGCTAAGGCCGCAGATCAAAATGCGGTAGCTATAATTACCGTAGGTCGTAATTCCGGTGAAAATGGCGACCGCCAGCTTGCAGCCGATTTCTATCTGGCAAATGATGAGATTACGCTGCTAAACAAGGTGTCAAAACACTTTCACCAAAAAGGGAAAAAAGTAATTGTGATACTTAACCTGGGCGGCGTGATAGAAACAAACAGCTGGAAAGATAAGACTGATGCTATTTTACTGGCCTGGCAGCCCGGACAGGAAAGTGGCAATGCCGTAGCCGATGTTTTATCGGGCAGGGTAAATCCATCAGGCAAACTAACAATGACATTTCCTGTAGACTTTAACAACAATCCTTCGGCAGCAAACTGGCCGGGTACACCTGCCACTAATCCAGAAGAGGTATCGTATGAAGAAGGTATTTATGTAGGTTACCGCTATTTTACCACATTTGGCATAAAGCCGTCTTATGAGTTTGGTTTTGGCAAGTCGTATAGCTCATTTGCTTATACGGGTTTAAAAATAAGCGCAAAAGAATTACAGGATGAAGTAACCGTAACAGCCACGATAAAAAACTCAGGTCAGGTTGCCGGTAAAGAAGTTGCAGAACTATACATTTCTGCACCCGGTATAAGCCAGGACAAGCCTGTAAAGGAACTTAAGGCGTTTGCCAAAACCTCCAGCCTTGCACCCGGCGCTTCAGAAACAGTAACTTTTAAATTATCTAAAAGAGATTTTGCGTCGTTTAACAGTATAACAAATACCTGGACAGTAGAACCAGGTACCTATCGTATAGCTGTAGGCTCATCATCAGCTGACCTTAAGCTGGAAGGCACAATAAATGTAGCACAGGAAAAAGCGGTAGAAAAAGTGGGTGACGCCTTTGCTCAGGACAGCACACTTACAGAAATAAAGCCATAATATATTAGTCCCTAAGCATTTTACTATTAATGCCTGCCTAATCAGCAGGCATTTCTATTTTATAATCAGAAAAGAAATAGGGCTAATTATATATTAATTTTTAAGCCCTGAATTTTCTATAATCCGTCCCATTATATTAAAAATGCTAAAACGTTGTAGAAAATTTTAGCAAACCATCACAGTACAGGATACGTTTGCTAAACCATTCCTGTAATATTGAACTATAATTTAAAATAACCTAACCTTTTTTAATTAATCACTTATTTTTTATGGTAAAAGTATTACTAATGCAAAAAAGGCACTTCGTGCTTTTCTTTCTCTTTATCCTTACCGGTGCCTGGGCACAGGGGATAAGAGTTACAGGTACTGTTCGTGATGATGCAGGAGCCTCCCTGCCCGAAGCAAACATTATGGTTAAGGGTTCGTCTGTTTCCTCAGCTACAGATATGGACGGTAACTTTACCATCGAAGTACCATCTGCTGATGCTGTACTGGAAATTAGCTACATGGGCTTGTTAACCCAGGAAGTTAAAGTGGGTAACCAAACAGCTATAAATGTACAGCTTACAACCGATGTAAAGGCACTGGATGAAGTAGTTATTGTAGCATACGGAACCCAAAACAGGCGCAACGTAACCGGTTCTGTACAAACAGTAAATGCCAACGATATTAAAGACCAGCCGGTACCACAACTTACACAAAAGCTACAGGGTAAACTTGCCGGTGTGCAGATAACCCAAAATACAGGGATACCCGGCCAGGGCATGACCGTGCGTATTCGTGGGGCGGCATCCATATCATCCGGCAGCGATCCGCTTTATGTGGTAGACGGATTTCCGCTTCAGGGTAATATTGCTAACATTAACCCAGATGAAATTGAAAGCCTTACCGTACTTAAAGACGCATCATCTACATCGCTATATGGTTCGCGTGCGGCAAATGGTGTGGTGCTGATTACTACAAAAAGAGGAAAGAAAGGGCAAAATAAATTCTCGGTAAACATGTATTCCGGCCTACAGGCAATACCCGATAAAGGCAAGCCTGATATGATGAACGCACGCCAGTTTGCCCAGTTTAAAAAAGAAGTGGCTGAAGAACGCGGGCAGCAGGTTCCTGCAATGTTCCAGAATCCAGATCAGTATGGCAAAGGTACTAACTGGTTTGATGCCGTTACCCGCGAAGCTATCATACAAAACTATAACCTTACCTTCTCATCTGCTACAGAGAAATCGAGCACCTCTATAGTAGCCGGATTCAACAAGACTGAAGGTGTATTGTTAAACTCAAATTATAACCGTATCTCACTACGTGCCAATACTGATTATAAGTTTAGCGATAACATTAAAGTTGGGTTTAACATAGCCCCTACATTTACATCTAACAGCACCCCACAGAGTGACGGTATATGGTACAACGGTGCAAACATTATACAATCTGCACTACTTACCTCTCCCATTGCTTCTTATAAAAATGCCGACGGAACTATTCCATTAGCTATAGGCGACCAGTACGGAACGGCTGCCGGGCCTAACTGGTACAACCAGGTACAGGTGGTTAAGAATAAATCAAAACAACTGGGCTTACTATCAAATGCTTTTGTAGAAATAAAGCCTTTAAAAGACTTTACCTTTAAAAGTATGATAGGTGTAGATGCGGGCAATTCAGTATCAGACTCTTTCTACCCTTCTACAGCGGGTAACCTGTTTAACCCGCCAAATGAAGGCGATGCAACGCGCATAAGTGCTTCTCACGGTAACAGTTGGGCATATTCATGGCTTTGGGAAAATACGCTTGGCTATAGTAAAACTGTTGGCGAACATAATTTTGAAGCACTTGTGGGTTATACAGTCCAGGCAGCACATTCTGAAAGCGGCAGCCTTAACGGGCGTGGTTTTCCAGATAACAGGGTACAAACCATAAATGCAGCAACCATTGTTACAGGATCTACAGATGTGCAGGACTGGAGCCTGGCCTCTGTTGTGTCAAGAGTAAATTATAATTATAAAGGCAGGTACCTGCTTTCGGCAGCACTAAGGAGAGACGGTTCTTCAAGGTTTGGATCTGATAACAAATGGGGTAATTTTCCATCAGTATCAGCAGGGTGGATTGTTTCTGACGAGTCGTTTATCCCAGAAAACAATGTGCTTTCATTTATGAAGATAAGGAGTGCTTATGGTATTACCGGTAATAACAACATAGGCAATTACCTGCAATATGCAAATGTAGTGGCTACCAATAACCCGTTTAACGACCAGCTGCTAAACGGCAGCAGCGTAGCAGGGCTTAACAACACTGCATTAGGATGGGAAACCACCAAGCAGGTAGATGCAGGTATAGACCTCAACTTTTTTAATGACAGGATAAGGTTTGTATACGACTACTACCACAAAACCACCGATAACTTATTGTATTCTGTAGAAATACCTATCTCATCTGGGTTTTACAACTACACCACAAATATTGGCAAGATTGCCTTTTGGGGTCATGAATTTACCCTGGGTACTGTAAATCTTACCGGAGATTTTAAGTGGAATACTGATTTCAACATTTCATTTAACCGAAACAAAGCCCTTGAGCTTGGTACTGCAAATGCAGCAATATATGGCGACATGACCATAACACAGGTAGGCAAGCCATTCGGGCAGCTGTATGGCCTGGTGTGGGATGGTGTATATGCAACCCAGGAAGAGTTTGATAATTCACCTCATCATGAAGGTGCAGAACTGGGGAGTGTTAAATATAAGGACATGAATGGTGATGGTATAGTAACTAACGATACCAGAGATCAGCGTGTGCTGGGTAATACGGCACCAAAATTTAACTACGGCTTTACCAATACCTTTAGCTATAAAAACTTCGACCTTTCTGTAGTGTGCCAGGGGGCTTATGGTAATAAGATCATCAATATGGCAGACCGTTTTACCGGTAACCTTGACGGTTCTTTCAACGTGCTTAGCGATTTACAAAACAGGTGGAGGTCTGAAGAAAATCCCGGTAACGGAAAATGGGGTAAGGCATCTGGCAATACAGGCCCTGAGCGCGACTGGTCAAGCTCTAAATGGATGTACAACGGCAGTTACCTAACTATTAAAAATGTATCATTAGGTTACAGTTTTTCTAATGCGAGTGCAGACTATCTTAAAGGACTCCGCCTGTATGCCAGCGTACAGCAACTGTATGTGTTTACAAAATATCCGGGCGGTAACCCAGAGGTTTCGGCAGGTGCCGGATTATTCTCAGGTGTTGATTACACTACATACCCGGTTCCGAGGACGTTTACCTTTGGTATAAACTATAATTTCTAAAACTATGAAAACGAAGATACTATCTATACTTATTGCGGCTGCCTTACTGAGTGCCTGCGACGACGATTTTTTAACTAAGCTACCGGAAACCGTGGTTCCCGCAGAGAACTTTTATAAAACCGATGCCGATTTTAAACTGGCTACTGTGGGTATGTATGCCCCGTTACGTAACCTTTATGGCACCGGGCTTGCCGATTATGGCGCATGGACAATGGGCGAAATGCGGTCTGATAACACCATATTTATTTATAACTCACAAAACCGTGGCTATGCAGACAGGGAGTATGTAGATGAATTTATTGATGATGCTAATGGTGGCGCTATAAGCAATAAGTACCAAAATGATTATATTATTATAGGCAGGGCTAACAAGATATTAAGCACTATAGATGCTGCAGATTTTGACCAGGTACAAAAAGACAATTACAAAGGCCAGGCACTGTTTATGAGGGCTTTTGCGTATTTTGACCTCGTGCAGTATTTTGGCGACGTGCCACTGGTATTGGTTCCGCCAACAACCTATGCAGAAACCATTGTGGGCAGGACAGCAACAGCAACAGTGTATGAGCAAATAATTGCCGATGCCACCCTTGCAGCCACCCTTATGCCAAACAAAGCAACACAGCAAACCGGTTTTGTAGCAAACGGTGCGGCATATACCCTGTTGGGCAATGTGCATATTGTATTAAAACAATGGGCGCAGGCAGAGCAGGCATTACTAAATGTGCAGGGTTACAGCCTTGTAGCAGATTATGCTAGTATCTACAGCCCTTCTAACAAAAATAACCAGGAATCAATTTTTGAAGTGCAATATTTTGATGGCCCAACTGCAGGCGTATCAAGCAATTTTGCTTATAACTTCCTGCCTGTATTAGCAAATCCGGGTGTGATAGACGGTTTTCCTGATGGCAACAGTAATTCTTATGCAGGATGGAACACCCCAACGCCGGAACTTCTGGCGTCTTATGAAGCAGGCGATTTAAGAAAAGCGGCTTCAATAGGGTTTTACACCGGCGAAGGTTATACAAACATTCCTTACATTAAAAAGTATGTACATGGTGCTGAAATTGCACCAAATACTAATGACAACTGGCCGGTTTACCGCTATGCAGAAGTACTGCTGTTTTTAGCCGAAGCCGCTAATGAGCAGGGCAAACCCGAGGCGCTATCGTATCTTAATTTAGTACATGCCAATACAAGAACCGGCCTTGCCCCTATTACAAATACAAACCAGAACGACCTGCGCGACCTTATAAGCCAGGAGCGTAAAATAGAACTGGCTTTTGAAAACAAGCGCTGGTTAGACCTTGTGCGTACCGGCACGGCATTACAGGTTATGAACGCCCAGGGAGCAAATGTACTGGCTAACCCACAGGCATACTATTTCCCTGCTAATGTTACTCCTCCGGGTTATGTTGTAAGCGATAAGCACCTGCTATTCCCTATACCGCAGCGCGAAATACGCATTAACCCTCTTTTAACCCAAAATCCGGGTTACTAAAAAAACACATTTAAATACCGGCCATTATATATTTGGGGGCAACCCCTGTATAATGGCTTTTTTATACCCCAAACTTTCAGCTTGCTTGCTGCATTTCTTTCATCCCAAAGAAAAATTTAATAACCTTAATTTCTTTAATCATGAAAATGAAATTTCTGTTTTTAGCCCTTGCAATACTTTTTGCGGGCAACAGCATGAACGGACAGGCACTAACGGCTGCCGACTTTTTAAAGGCTAACGGAACCGTGCTGCGCAAAAACTCCGGTACAGGAGATGTTATAAACCTGCGGGGCACAAACCTTGGCTCATGGCTAAGTATGGAATACTGGATGGCTCCGCTGGGTACCGGGGCTGCAAACAGGAGCCAGTGGGTAGCCGGGGCAACCTCTACCTATCCGGGTACAAATGTGGAAAGCGTTTTTGATAATGATCCTGCTACGCGCTGGGCCAGCGGCCTGGCTCAGCTGCCTGACGGATCGCAGTACTTTATAGTAGACATGGCAAGGCCTACCCTGTTTAACCGCGTATCTTTTGAAGCCGCAGACTTTACAGGCGATTATGCACGGGGTTATAAAATAGAAGTATCTGACAATGCCCTGACATGGGAAGTAGTTACTACGGGCACCGGAAATGTACAAAACATTTATGTGCAGCTGCCTAACATCTATTTAAAAAGGTATGTAAAAATAACCCAGACAGGAACCTCAAATAGTAATTTTTGGTCCATTGCCGAATTTAATGTGTTTATGGAAGATGACTTTTCGGTACGCAATGCCCTTTACGACCGTTTTGGTGTAGTCGGTGCCGATGCTGCGCTGGATAGTTTCCAGAATGCCTGGATTACAGCAACAGATCTTGATAACATTAAAAATATGGGCATGAACATGGTGCGTGTACCTTTTTACTGGATGGAAGTAATGAACAACGACGGTACCATAAAAAGCAATGGTTTTACTCAGCTGGACTGGGTGGTTAGCGAATGCTCATCACGAGGAATGTATGTAATACTCGACCTGCATGGTGCGCCCGGCGGTATCAACGGTTTTATAACCAGCGGGCAGGCCGTAATAAATAATTACTGGACAGATACCAACGCACAACAAATGACCATTAACTTATGGAAATCTATAGCCACCCGCTACAAAGATAATCCGGCTGTAGCAGCTTACGACCTGCTAAACGAACCTCTTAGCAGTAACCAGACATTATATCCTATTCATGCTTTTTATAATACACTCTACCAGGAAGTAAGGGCAATAGATGCAGACCATACTATATCGATTGGTGCGTTCCCTACATTCGATTTTGTGGTACCTCCTTCTACCTATGGTTGGACAAATGTTCTTTACCAGGTGCATAACTATAATGAAGATAAAACCAACCATGCCTCTCAAAACGGATTTATAGATGCCATCTTATTAGACGTTGCAAACCACCAGCACAACTGGAATGTGCCGGTATTTGCAGGAGAATTCAATTTCTGGAACTTTCCTGATCTTTGGCAAAAATACCTGCGTGGCCTTAATGCCCTTAATGCATCGTGGTCTAACTGGTCGTACAAAACA
Source organism: Flavobacterium psychrotrophum (assembly GCF_003403075.1). Classification (NCBI taxonomy): domain Bacteria; kingdom Pseudomonadati; phylum Bacteroidota; class Flavobacteriia; order Flavobacteriales; family Flavobacteriaceae; genus Flavobacterium; species Flavobacterium psychrotrophum. Next base: position 2,664,796 of record NZ_CP031557.1, read on the forward strand.
AAACGTACAGACAGCCCTGTAGAGAACTGGGGATATTATCAGGAGAACACAAGTCCGTCTCCCGGTCTTCAATACGATTCTCAGGCCACTATACAAAGTAAATGGAGCGTTTTTACCACCCCAAACTTTGTACCGAATACTACGCTTATAAACACGGTATCAGCCTATACCGGTGCGGGCGTATCTGTACCACCTGCCGGCAGAACGATATGGCTAAAAGGCAACAATGGCAAATATGTAAGTACTGAGGGTAACGACAACCCCATGACGTGTATTAAAGATGCTTATAACGGCTGGGAGTTATTCACCATAGTAGATGCAGGTGATGGCAAAATAGCGCTAAAAGGCTCAAACGATAAATATGTAAGTTCTGAAAACGGCAGTGCTTATATGATATGCAATAAGACAACTATTGGCACTACAGAGAAATTTACATTTATAAATGTAGGCGACTGGAAGGTAGCTCTAAGAGGTAGCAACGATAAATATGTAAGTTCTGAAAACGGAAGTAACCCAATGATGTGCGATAAGCCAAAGATAGCAGACTGGGAAACGTTTATTTGGGGAGACGCCATCCCCCTGGGAGTTACAAACCACGAAATAAATGACGGTTATGGATATATTGTTTACCCAAACCCTGTTTACGACACATTAAGCCTAAAAACTAAAGTTGATAATTACAAGGTAGAGATATTTAACATCCAAGGAATTATGGTAGCGAAATCAGAAAATCATAATGATTTTAAAACCATAAATACAGCTAAACTCAGCGCCGGTATCTATACCGTGAAGATCTATACAAATAATGGTGAAACAGTAAGCCGAAAAATTATAAAAAAATAAATAGTAAAGACTTCTACAGTAAATATTTAAACAAAAACTCCTGAGGTATGTCCTCAGGAGTTTTTACGTTTTAGGCTTTTTATTTCTCCAGGGATTATTACAAATGCAATGAATAGAGTACTCCAACCTAATAAAAATAAAATAATTTCGTAAGTATTTAAAAAATACCAAAATGTATAAATTCTGACATTCCATGGCATATCAGTTTGTTCTGCTACCTCAACAAAATCACCAATGTTATAATATTGTGCAAAAGTATTTGGATGGTTTTCAGTAAAAGTTACAGTATCTTTTCCATTATAATATTTGACTGTTGGCTGATATATTTTATCATATCCATATTTTGGTCCCATGTATATGGTTCCTGTACTTACACTGCAAACTTTGCCCTTGTAAAAATTATAATCCTTTTTTTTATTAAACTCATAAATAAAAAAGGGAATCAACAAGATTCCCAATATCGCTAAGCCCTTATAAAATTTATAATTACTCATCTCCGTGCAAAAATGCCTGGCGGTTAAGTAATGTTTCATCACTTTCCACATGGTTATCATCGGGCACGCAGCAGTCTACCGGGCAAACGGCGGCACACTGTGGCTCATCATGAAAGCCTTTACACTCGGTACACTTATCAGGTACTATATAATAAATATCGTCGCTTATAGGCGTATGCGGACTGTCGGCATCTACTTCCTCGCCGCTTGGCAATACAAGTTTGCCGCGCAGTTTAGTACCGTCTTTATAGCGCCAGTCGTCAGCGCCCTCATATATTGCGGTGTTAGGGCACTCCGGTTCGCAGGCCCCACAGTTTATACATTCGTCTGTTATAATGATCGCCATGGCTGTATCTTAGTTTTAATACGTAAATTTGCAGCAAAATTACGTCCAAATCCATTCATAAACAAGAACAATGACGTTAACAGAAACAAAAAAAGCGTTTGCACAGCTCGGTGATTTCTTAGGCCAGTTTAGTTTAGAAAACAGCCAACCTAAAGAAAATGTGTTGTTTAACGATATTTTTTATAACGACTTCTTAGACCTTATACAACTATCGCAATCGCATAACCGCTGGTTTACACCAGAGCAGGTTTATTTTGCCATAGACCAGTGGGCACAGGCTTTAACACAAAGTAACCTTGACAACTGGCTTGCAGGCTACAACCTTGAGGCAGTGCAGCCTAAAACCGTAGGGCTTATACTTGCGGGTAATATTCCGTTGGTAGGTTTCCACGATTTTTTATCGGTAATTGTTGCAGGGCATAAAGTTTTGGTAAAACTATCCTCTAACGATAAATACCTGTTGCCGTTTTTAGCAAAATACCTGATAGCCGTTGCACCCCAACTCGCAGAACAGATAACCTTTACCGAAGGAAAACTGGAAGGTTTTGATGCGGTAATTGCCACAGGCAGTAACAATACCGCACGCTATTTTGAATACTATTTTAAAGATAAGCCAAGCATAATACGCAAGAACCGCAATTCTGTAGCAGTACTTACAGGTAATGAAACTGCTGAAGAGCTTACCGCCCTTGGCGAAGACATCTTCCGTTATTTTGGGCTGGGATGCCGCAATGTGTCTAAACTTTTTGTACCGCAGGGTTATGACTTTACAGCATTTTTTGAAGCGATATTTGCCTACGGCGATATCATTCATTATGAAAAGTATGCCAACAATTACGACTACAACAAAGCCGTATTTTTAATGAGCAACTTTAAGCTGCTCGACAACGGTTTCCTTACCATTAAGGAAGATACAAGTTATGCCTCCCCTATTTCGAGCGTGTTTTATGAATATTATGATGACATTGATACCATAAAACAAAAACTGGATGCAGAACACGAACAGATTCAGTGTGTTGTAGGCAGCGGTTACCCGCACAGCAGCCTGGCATTTGGGGAAACACAAAAACCGGGCTTGTTAGATTATGCAGATAATGTGGATACAATTTTGTTTTTATCAAAAATATAGCAGAATAATTTAGAAAAATAGTAGTGCTTGTTTCTTTCATAATTAAGAAATTTGTAGCACTTTATAAGTAACACACTACCATGAAAAAACACAACTTTAGCGCAGGACCATCTATCCTGCCACAAGAAGTATTCGAAAAATCAGCACAAGCCATATTAGACTTTAACGGTTCCGGGCTATCAATACTGGAAATATCGCACCGCAGCAAAGATTTTGTTGCCGTGATGGAAGATGCCCGTGCCCTGGCCCTTGAACTTCTTGGCCTTACCGGCAAAGGCTACCAGGCTATATTCTTATCGGGCGGTGCAAGCCTTGAGTTTATCAGAGTACCTTATAACCTGCTTAAAGAGGGTGGCAAAGCTGCCTATCTTGATACAGGAACATGGGCTTCGGCGGCTATAAAAGAAGCGAAGAAATTTGGTACTACCGAAGTTGTGGCTTCATCAAAAGCAGAAAACTATAACCATATCCCTACCGGATATACCATACCTGCCGATGCAGATTATTTTCACTGCACCAGCAACAACACCATTTTTGGCACGCAGATGCAGGATTTCCCTGAAACAGATGTGCCACTGGTATGCGACATGAGTTCGGATATTTTTTCGCGCGAGCTCGATTTTTCTAAATTCGGAATCATCTATGCCGGAGCGCAAAAAAACATGGGCCCTGCGGGTACCGCACTGATAGTAATCAAGGAAGAACTGCTGGGCAAAACAGGCCGTAGTATTCCGTCGTTATTAGATTACCAGCAGCATATTGATAAAGAAAGTATGTACAATACCCCGGCGGTATTTCCTGTATATGCGGTATACCTTACCCTGCAATGGCTTAAAGGCCAGGGTGGCATAAAAGGTATCGAAGCTAAAAACAACGAAAAAGCAGCATTACTTTATGACGAAATAGACCGTAACCCATTATTTGTGGGTACTGCAAAAAACGAAGACCGTTCTAAAATGAACGTATGCTTCTTATTAAAAGACGAAGCACACGCAGAGCAGTTCGACAAACTGTGGAAGGCAGCAGGCATTAGCGGGCTACCGGGTCACAGGTCGGTTGGCGGTTACAGGGCTTCTATTTACAATGCCATGCCTATAGAAAGCGTTCAGGTACTTGTAGATGTTATGCAGGAGCTTGAGAAAAGTGTTCAGTAAACAGTATTCAGAAAACTAGCAGTAGACAGTTTTGCCGTTGCTTCGCCAGTTCGGCTAAAGCCTCGGGTCCGACGATAGGAGGAATCTCAATCGCTATAAAATTTCGAGATTCTTCGACTCCGCTGCGCTGCGCTCAGAATGACAAACCGTTCTGAATATTTCAATTTTTCAATCATTAAATCTTTAAATACTAAAGAATGAAAGTATTAGCAAACGACGGTATCTCTAAAAGTGGGATCATTGCCCTTGAAGATGCAGGTTTTGAAGTGATAACAACAAAGGTAGCCCAGGAGCAGGTTGCCAATTATATAAATACCAATGATGTTGCTGTACTGCTTGTACGCAGTGCTACTAAAGTACGCAAAGACATTATAGATACCTGCCCGGGCCTTAAGATAATAGGCCGTGGCGGTGTGGGTATGGATAATATTGATGTGGAATATGCCCGCGAAAAAGGCATCCACGTTATTAATACTCCGGCATCATCTTCAGACTCTGTGGCAGAGCTTGTATTTGCCCACCTGTTTAGTGGTGTACGTTTCTTATACGACAGTAACCGCCAGATGCCCCTTGAAGGCGACTCTAATTTTGAGGCACTTAAAAAAGCATATGCCAATGGTATCGAGCTTCGTGGTAAGACCTTGGGTATTATCGGTTTTGGACGTATAGGGCGCTCTGTGGCACGTGTGGCACTGGGACTTGGCATGAAAGTTATTGCATCTGATAAGTTTGTAGGCGAGGCTGCCATCCGTGTAGATTTTTACAATGGGCAGTTTATTAATGTAGACATTGTTACTGAGCCTCTTGAAGACCTTTTTAAGCATGCTGACTTTATTACCCTGCACGTTCCTGCACAGGACGGCGGTTATGTAATAGGCAAGCCTGAATTTGAGATCATGAAAGACGGTGTGGGTATTGTAAATGCATCGCGTGGGGGTGTGATAGATGAAGTTGCCCTTATTGACGCGCTTGACAGTGGCAAGGTAGCTTTTGCAGGCCTTGATGTTTTTGAAGAAGAACCTACCCCAGCTGTGCAGGTACTAATGCACCCAAAAGTATCGCTTACGCCGCACATAGGTGCTGCAACGCTCGAAGCACAGGACCGTATAGGTACAGAGCTTGCAGAGCAGATAAGCAGCCTGCTTAAATCTGAAAAATAAAAACCAATTATAATGAGAGGCCGCTATGAGAAATCATGGCGGTTTTTTTATGGATAATATATGGAGGAGATTACTCCGCTGGCTGGTGGTTATAACTAAAAACACGTTTTAGTTTCCAGCTGCCTTTTGTATCTATAACCCAAAGGCAGGTAAATTTTGCACGGCCTGTTTTGTATGCTGATTTTCCGGGCTCCTGCATATAAAATTCGTGTTCACCCGTTTCGAGTGCGCCATATACAACACCATTTTTTTCCATTGCGCATACTTCAATGCTTCCGGCTACAATGCGGCGTGTTATTTTTCCGTCAGGAGAATTACATATGTTATTTCGGGTAGCATCTATAAACTCCTTTTTATTCTGAATGCCGCCCTTGTCATGGTAAAACTCCAGGTCATCGGCAAGAATATTATCAAGGATTTTATAGTTACAGTTATTAAAGCCCTGGTCAAAAAGCAGGCTGTCCATTTTTATGGCTTTGAGGTATAAATCAGAACCTTTACGTTCCTGGGCATTCATAAAGCCGATAGAAAACAAAGCAGCTATGAGCATACTTATTACTCCTGTTTTAAAATACTGTTTATGATGCTGTTTCATTAGAGTGAAGTTAAATTTAAAATCTAATTTCTGAAATCTTAAATAAAAAAAGCAGGCCTGTAAGCCGGATTCTGTATTGCGCCAAAGCACAACCCTTATCATTTATCTGGTAATAACATTGCTGTTACTATCTATCTGCCTACCCCCCGGCATCGGGCGGGCCGCCCTACATATAGCCGGTATACATGGCATTTCACCGCAAAGAGTTTACCTGGTTTCACTACAGCATTACCTGTACATACTTTCTGTTGCACTTGTCCTCCCTCCCGCCGAGGCGGAAAGTGACGGGCGTTACCCGCTAAGCTGCCCTCTGGTGTCCGGACTTTCCTCCCTCACGCAAGCGTGAAAGCGATAAGGCGGCCTGCTTTGGCGGCAAAAGTACGATTAAGTTTGAAAGTTATAATGTAGAATGTTGTAAAGTTCTGCACGCTATTCAAAACTTTCAACGTTTAAACACAATTCAGTTTAACATTCCGTTGGCAGCCATGCGTTGGCGTAATTTTTACCTTTAGGTATATAAAGCGAACGTACTTAAAAACACATATCATGGACAGACAAATGTATCACTACGCCACCGTTTCTAAGGCATTACAGGAACTGGCAGAAAAAGGTTTTACAACAGATTTTAACCTTGAAGAAGACCGTATTAAAAGCCGCACCGAAGACTTTACGGTAGAGCACGTTTATCGTTATGAGGGCGAATCTGACCCTGGTGATGAGGCTACCGTATACGGCATATCATCTAACAATGGCGAAAAAGGCGTGTTTGTGGCCGGTGCCGGTGCATTTGGCGAAAAAAGCGCAGCAAAGGCACTGCACGAACTAACTATGCAAGGCAGGGATAGCTAAGATGAACCGCCTGCAAAAAAAACTCGAAAAAATAGGGAGCGATCCTAAAATAACCGCAAAGGCTGTTGGCCTGCGCTATGCCCTTAGTACCGACAAAGGCTATTACAGGAAGCGCCGTGCCAACAGTTTTTCTTATGTAGATGAAAATCGTGCTGCTGTAAAAGATAAAGATGTACTGGAACGTATTAAGACACTCGTTATTCCGCCGGCGTGGGAAAATGTATGGATATCTCCGTTTGAAAACGGGCACCTGCAAGTAACAGGTACCGATGCAAAAGGCCGCAAGCAGTACCGCTATCATCCGCACTGGAACAAGATACGCAACCAGAGCAAATTTTACCGCCTGCGCCGTTTTGGGCTTGCCCTGCCCCACATTCGTGAGCAGGTAGATAAAGACCTGGCACGCCATGGCCTGCCCTATGAAAAAGTTGTTGCCCTTGTAATAAAGCTTATTGAGCTTACAAACATCCGCATAGGTAATGATGCTTACAAAAAACTATATGGGTCTTTTGGACTTACCACACTGCGCGACAGGCACGTAAAATTTGAAGGTAGCACCGTATGGTTTGAGTTTGTAGGCAAAAAAGGTATTAAGCACAAAATAAAGCTGCAAAGCCGCCGTATGGCGAACCTGGTAAAAAAATGCAGGGACATACCGGGACAGGAACTCTTTCAGTATTATGATGACGATGGCAAACACCACACCATAGGATCGGCAGATGTAAATCATTACCTTAAGGAAGTTTCGGGTGAAGATTTTAGTGCCAAGGATTTTCGTGCCTGGGCAGGTAGCCTTAATGCCTTATGCGCCTTTCATGAACTTGGCGAATTTACCACCCAGACAGAACTTAAAAAGAATATCATAAATGTGTTTGACCATGTAGCCGGGAAGCTAGGCAATACCCGCACGGTTTGTAAAAAATACTATGTACACCCCACAGTCGTAGCCGCTTATGAAAAGGGTTCGATATGGAACTATAAGGCCACCATTACCGAAAAGGACAATGCAGGCGAACTCAATCCTTCTGAAAAAGCCTTACTTAACTTACTTACTACAGAAGACATAGCGGAGGTGGTGGGGTAATCTATTTAAATATTGAAAGATTTAAGATTGAAAAATTCATTGACCATAGAAGTTTATTATTTTTATAGTAATTTTCAGGTTATAAAATATTTTAATCTTTCAATCTTAAATCTTTCAATCTTAAATCTTTCAATCAAATTTGGAAAACTACACTGTAGTATTGTTTATACTCGCCATCATGATATGCCTTTCTGCCCTGGCAGATAAGATAAAACTACCTTACCCTATTATACTTATCGTTGCGGGCATTGCCATAGGCTTTACACCATCTCTCCCTAAAATTTCTATAGACCCGGAGATCATTTTCCTGATATTTTTGCCGCCACTGCTGTATGATGCTGCCTTTAACATCTCGATGAATGATTTTAAAACCCAATTCAATACCATAAGTACACTGGCTATTACGCTTGTTTTTCTTACTACAGCGGGTATAGCTGCCGTAGCCTACTTTTTGGTTCCCGGTATGACCTGGCCGCTGGCATTTGTACTTGGCGCCATACTATCTGCTACCGATGCCGTTGCTGCCATGAGTATTACAAAAGGGCTGGGCTTATCGCACAAAACAAATACCATACTTGAGGGTGAAAGCCTTATAAACGATGCATCTGCACTGGTAGCCTACCGCTTTGCTGTAGCTGCCGCAACAGGAACAGCCTTTGTATTTTGGCGTGCTGCATGGGAGTTTATTGTACTACTGGCAGGTGGGTTTTTAATTGGTTTCCTTATGGGAAAAATAACATTTGTACTTCAGTTCATAAAAAACAACAGCATTGTAATTGTCAGCTTCCTGTTATTACTGCCTTTTGTAACCTATCTGGTTGCAGAAGAATTTCACGTATCGGGTGTTATAGCGGTAGTTGTTTTGGGTTTATCTGTCTCGTTTTTGAGCAACAGGGTTTTTCCTGAACATTTAAAAAACCAGTCGCGCCACATTTGGGACATTATTATATTCCTGCTTAACGGACTCATTTTTATTTTAATTGGCCTGCAGTTTCCTTACGTATTAAAGAATATACCATCAGAAAAAGTTGGACCATACATAGGTTATGCCTTTATAATTACAATAGTTACGCTAATTATCAGGATGCTTAGGGTGTTTAGCCAAAGAATGAACCTTCAAACCGCATTCAGAAAAAGAAGAGGACGTATCAGTAAAGAAGCATTACTGGATTTAAGAAACAGTCTTATCATAAGCTGGAGTGGTATGCGTGGCATTGTATCGCTTGCAATTGCCCTTGGTTTACCCGAAGAGCTTGGCGATGGCAGCCCGTTTCCGCTACGCAACGAGATTATCTTTATATCGGTTGCCGTTGTGCTGTTTACACTGTTAGGGCAAGGGCTTACCCTGCCATTTATAGTAAGAAAACTGACACGAAAGCCACAGGAATAATAATTACTTTTTACGATATATCGTAAATTATAAAATACAAACCATGAAAAAACAGTTCCTATTACTCATCGGTTTACTGGTTTTAAACGCTGCTAGCGCACAGTATGCAGATCCTAATTTCCCTAAGCCTACGGCAGGTTATGGCAGCGATGGCATACATAATGTAGCTGTAGAAACGTTTAACAATCCTAATTTTATAGGTCATACCATAAATATTTACCATCCGGCAGATGTAACTACACCTGTACCTACAATATTTTACAGCCATGCTTATGGTGGCAACGATCCTGAGAACATTATTGGCGTGCTTAACTTCATTGCCTCAAAAGGTTATGCAGTAGTATTTGTTCCTTATCAAACTTTAGCTACTGTTACCGTGCCGGAACGCTATGCCAACCTGGCAGCAGGTTTCCGAAAGGCAACACATGACTATCCAAATATAATTGATACCACAAAAGTTGGCTTTTTAGGACATTCATTTGGCGGTGCTGCTTCCTTTGGCATTAGCCATGAGCTGTTTACAATTGACGAATGGGGACAAAACGGACGTTTTATCTATGCGCTGGCACAATGGTATGCTTATAATTTAAGTCCTGATGACCTTACCTCCTATCCTGAAAACACAAAAGTACTTTTCGAAATATTTAACGACGACAGCTATAACGACCACCGCATGGCAGCCGACATTTTTAACCATATTACCGTGCCGGGATCAGAGAAAGATTTTCTCCTGGTACCGTCATCTACTGTAAATGGCTATACTTATTCTTCAGAGCACAACCTGCCCAATACATCAGCAGCTTTTGATGCACTTGATTATTATGCTTACTACCGCCTGCTTGATGCGCTCATTGACTATTCGTTTAACGGAAACACGGCCGGAAAAGATGTTGCCCTTGGCCATGGCAGCACAGCACAGGTAAGCATGCCCGGCACCATGGCAGATTTAGTGCAGTATAACAGTCCTGCTATTTTGTATCCGCAGGATAAGTATCAGTTTCCCTGTAATAATGAAGCTGAAAATCCAAGGGTGGGCTATTGCGCGGAAACAGCAGATGTAGCCAATTTTACAGCAAATTCCATTAGCATTTATCCAAACCCTGCCGGAAGGTATTTGTACATACAAAATAAACAGGCGGTAACATTACAGGTTACCATATTTAATAACCTGGGGCAACATATGGGCAACTATTCATCTGCCCAAAATCAAATAAGTATTGATACTTCTGCCCTGCAACCCGGTGTTTATTTTTTGAGTATAAATAACATCAGGTCAAAATTCATTAAATCGTAATGTTATTGGTTTAAATCATTTAGCTGTAATGTGGATAAGTACTTCAAAATTCTGAATTCTGAATTCTGAATTCTGAAATAAAATCGAGTATCTTTGCCACTCTATGGAACAGTTTATTGTATCAGCCCGCAAGTACCGCCCCCAAACGTTTAAAGACGTTGTGGGTCAGCAGGCTATTACAAATACACTGCTAAATGCCATAGAGAGCAACCACTTAGCACAGGCACTGTTATTTACCGGGCCCCGTGGTGTGGGTAAAACTACCTGTGCGCGTATCCTGGCTCGTAAAATAAATCAGGAGGGTTATGACGACCCTTATGAGGATTTTGCCTTTAACGTGTTTGAGCTCGATGCTGCCAGTAATAACTCGGTAGACGATATCCGCAGCCTTATAGACCAGGTACGCATACCGCCACAAACGGGTAAATACAAAGTGTACATTATAGATGAGGTGCACATGCTCTCTCAGGCCGCTTTTAACGCGTTCCTTAAAACGCTCGAAGAACCGCCTCGCCACGCCATTTTTATACTGGCTACGACAGAGAAGCACAAGATTATACCTACCATACTTTCGCGCTGCCAGATATTCGATTTTAAGCGTATAACGGTTAAGGATGCTAAAGAGCACCTTGCCGAAGTAGCGCGCAGCCAGGACATTACTTTTGAAGATGATGCCCTGCACATTATTGCCCAAAAGGCAGATGGTGCCATGCGCGATGCCCTGTCTATATTTGACCGTGTAGTAAGCTATTGTGGCAAGAACCTTACACGACAGGCTGTTACCGAAAACCTGAACGTACTCGATTATGAGTACTACATTAAGGTAACCGACCTGATATTAGAAAACCGTATCCCGGACTTGTTACTTGCTTATAATGATATTCTTGCAAAAGGTTTTGACGGTCACCACTTTGTAGCCGGGCTTGCCAGTCACTTCCGTGATTTGATGGTATGCCAAAACCCTGCTACGCTGGTGCTTTTAGAAGCCGGCGAAGTGGCGCAGAATATGTACCGTGCCCAAAGCCAGAAAGCCAGCCAGGCATTTTTGCTACAGGCCATAGATATTGCTAACGACTGCGACCTTAAGTATAAAGTAAGCCAAAATCAGCGCCTTTTAGCTGAGCTTTGCCTTATGCAGCTTGCCTCCATCACCTTTGATGGAGAAAAAAAAAAGTTGACGGGTTTATAATTCCCCCTCATTATTTTAAAGATGTTGTTTTGGGCAATGTACCCCTGCAGCAGCAAAATATCACACAACCTGCGGCTCAGCCAACTGTAGCCGAAGAAAAGCCGGCTACGATAACACCACTGCCTGCCGCCGAACTTGAGGTAGAAACACCCGAAGTTGTAACACCAGCGGTTGTTAAGCCACAACCTCTTGATGATGGTTCGCCCCGTGTAAGTGCGTTTTCTTTATCTAGTATCAGGCAAAAGCGTGAGTTGCAGGAAAACCATAAAGCCATTATTCGCCATAGCGAAGAAATGCCAAAACAGGCCTTTAGCGAAACCGATATGCGCCTGCTGTGGAACAAGTTTGCACAGCGCCTTAGCGACAGCGGCCAAAAAATCATGTCTACCTACATGATGATAAACGATCCTTATCTTGATGCTAATGGTTCTACGATAAGGCTGGAGTTACCTAACGAAGGCAGTAAGGTAGATTTTGATGCAAGCAAACTGGAACTTGTGGGCTACCTGCGGGGTAAGCTGCACAACCACGACATTATGGTAGAAGTGCATGTAAATGAAACAACATCTACCCGCCACGCCTTTACTCCCGAAGAAAAGTACAATAAGCTTAAAGCTATGAACCCGGCGTTAGAAAGCTTACGCAAGATGTTTGACCTTGACTTTTAAATGCACATTTATGGCTAAAATTTATATACTCTTAGTCGCATTAACAATACTTACCGGTTGCCGTTCGCACCATGTATCACAAGACATTGCTACCGAAGAACGTGAATTTACAGACGAAGACAGTATTATAAATCAGGCCAATGTGTATGAAACGTTATATACAGGCTTTGGCATGGGAGAGCCAATATCCGGCACCGATACTATAAAACACTTCGTAAAACTGGAGCTTATTACAAAAGCCTTTTTTGACCAAAAGAGAAAAACAGCTGTAGATTATCTTACACATGATACCCAAATCAAAAAGAAGGATAGTGTACTTACCTTACCCTGTCGTGACAGCATTATCATTTTAACCGACCACGAGGTTGATGATGAAACACGCCATACACATGAGTATATGGGTTATATACCATTTTTAAATAAATATGTTGTGTCGGGCGCTTATTGGGAAGATCGAGATGTGCAGCTTCTTGATAAAATCACAGGTAAACTTACTGCTACACTCTCAGAGTATCCTTTTATATCGCCAGACAAGAAGTTTATACTTGACGTCACGGCTAACATTTATGATACTACTGCTGATATGCACATTTTTAGAATAACTAAAAGTGGTATTGGGCAGGCATTATATACTACATTCAAAAACTGGATGCCTGAGATTACAATAGCCTTTTACAGTAAAGATGGTAGTTTTTACACGCCCGTAAAACACCCCAAACGCTTTTGGGATAAAACAGGTAATTATAGTACAGATTATCAATACCTTAAAATTACGATACTTGAAAAAAACATCCCAAAGGTTATTACACCCATCCCATATTAAAGGCTTTTTGTAAAATCTCGTAAGTAGATTTTGCTTCGCTCTTTTTAAGCATATTTTTGCGGTGTACGTCTACGGTATATTTACTGATGCTCAGCATTTCGCTTATTTCCTGGCTACTCATTCCGGCGGCAAGCGCCTGTAGTATCTGGCGTTCGCGTTTTGTAAAAAAGCCTTTTTCTGCAGCAAGGTCTTTTTCAGTATCCACATTAAGGTAAGAGGGTGAGCCATCCAGCCCAATAAAAGACAATTGGGGTTTTCCCGATGTTTTAAGATGGTCAATATCTGTGTCTACAGCAAAGGTTTTAATATCCTCTGCGTCATGCTGTATGATAACAAACTGGTGCAGGATGCGTATGTAGCTGCCGTCTGATTTTTTAAATCTCAGGTCATACTGCACCTTATAACTAAACAAACTGTTACCCGAAAGTTCGCCAAAAAAGTTGCGTACCGCTGCCTCAAAGCTCACAAAATAAGGTACATCTTCAGGGTGTATAAAACTTACAATGTCTTCAAGCGTTACATCGGCCTCATATCCTATAACCTCTTTTATTTCGGGGCTTACATATTCCAGCATGGATTTTCGGACATTGACCACATAAAAAAAGAAGCTCCCCGCATGAAAAACATCCAGTAATTTTCTCTGGAAACCAAGATCAAAATTCTCATCAAGAACATTTTCACCTTTTGCTATGGTTTCCCAAATTTTTTTGACTTCTTTTAAAGCTTTCATAAACACCCCGGTTTTACGAAGCTAATTTAACATTTAATTCACATTAAAACGATTAAGTACGCATTATTTAATTGTGAATTTTCAATGAGACCCCTATTTTTAACAGGTGTATGAAATTATTTACATTTAAAGAAACAGCAATTAACTACCAGATAACCTGATTTTTGCCTTTCTCTGCTAAAAAAGCGTTGGTTTTACTAAAATGCTTATTACCAAACCACAAACCCCTATTAGCGCTTAGTGGCGATGGGTGTCCGCTTTCCAGCACAAGATGGCGGCTGCGATTTACACGGGCGCCTTTCTTTTTGGCAGGCCCACCCCACAACAGGAATACTACATTCTCTTTTTCGTCAGATATTTTTTGTATCACGGCATCGGTAAAGGTTTCCCATCCCTGTCCCTGATGGCTGTTAGCTTCACCTTTTCGTACCGTAAGTACCGAGTTAAGCAATAGCACACCCTGCTCTGCCCAGCGCTCTAAATTGCCTGTTGGCGGAAAAGGCTTATCAAGGTCAGCCTGTATCTCTTTAAATATATTAAGCAATGACGGCGGCATGGGTATACCATCGTTAACCGAAAAACAAAGTCCGTTTGCCTGTCCGGGGCCGTGGTAAGGATCCTGCCCAAGTATTACCACTTCTACTTTATCAAAAGGGCAATGGTCAAAGGCAGAAAATATTTGCTTGCCCGGCGGGTAGCAGATATGGTCTGCATATTGCTGCTTTACAAAAGGAATAAGATGCTCAAAATAAGGCTTTTCAAATTCGGCAGAAAGCACAGCTTTCCACGAGGGGTGTATGTTAACGTCCATATTTTCGGTTTGATACCGCAAATATAATCATCAGCGCATATAGCATTGGCATAAAGCCCTCTTAAACTTTCCTGACAAATGTGCAGCCTTGCGCAATATGTAGTATTTTTGCATAATAATTGCTGTAGCAACACTAATGATAAGCATCACAGAAAAAACACTTAAAGACTTAGAATTCGGCACCGTGCTGGAGGCAGTAGCCTCAGGTTGCGTAACCGAACCCGGCCATGAAAAAGCAATGGCCATAATCCCGTTTAAAGACAGGGAGGAACTTATGGATGCCCTTAGGCAAACATCAGAATATGTTTCATCTTTTGATAATAACAATGCCCTGCCTAACCATGGTTTTGAGCCCGTAACCAATGAGCTTAAATTTCTGGCTATAGAAGACAGCTACCTCGACGCTGCTGCCTTCAGGAAAATAGCCAACATGAGCGAAACGGTGGGCACACTGATAAAATTTCTTGAAAAATTTGACGACTACTACCCTACACTTCAAAAGCGTGCTGCCGCAGTAGACTTTGCAAAAGACATCCTGAAATTTATAGATAAGATTGTAGACAAATATGGCGAAGTAAAAGACGACGCTTCTTTTGAACTACAGGGCATACGCCGTGAAATGAACCTGGTTAAGACCAAAATAAACCAAAGCTTTACCATGGCACTTAGCCACTATAACAGCCTGGGGTATCTTGACGACATTAAAGAAACCGTAGTAGAAAACCGCCGCGTACTGGCTGTAGCCGCCATGTACCGCCGCAAGGTAAAGGGCAGCATACTGGGTAGTTCTAAAACAGGCAGCATTGCCTATATAGAACCGGAAGCTACCCTGAGACATTCGCGCGAGCTTAGTAATTTTGAGTACGAAGAAAAAGAAGAGGTAAAAAAAATACTGAAACAGCTTTCGGCGCTTGTACGTCCGTTTGTACCTGTATTATATGATTACCAGGACTTCCTGACCGATATTGATGTAGTATCAGGCAAGGCCAAATATGCAAAGCGCATTAACGGACTGTTGCCCCATATTAACGATGAAAAAAGGCTGTATTTCCGGGAGGCATATCATCCTATATTATTTAGCAGTAACAGGCAAAAGAACAAGCCCACCTATCCGCAGACGATAGAGCTAAAAGAAGATAACCGCATTATTGTTATATCTGGGCCTAACGCCGGTGGTAAGAGTATTACCCTTAAAACCATTGGCCTGCTGCAACTAATGCTGCAAAGCGGCCTGCTGATACCGGTGCATGAACGTAGTGAAACGTTTTTGTTTGACCGTATCATGACCGACATTGGAGACAACCAGAGTATTGAAAACCACCTGAGTACCTATAGTTACCGTCTTAAGAACATGAACTACTTTCTACGAAAGTGTAATGACAAGACGTTGTTTCTTATTGATGAGTTTGGTACAGGTTCTGACCCTGAACTGGGCGGCGCTTTGGCAGAGACTTTTCTTGAGGAGTTTTACCACCGTGAGGCTTTTGGCATCATAACCACGCACTACACTAATCTTAAGATACTGGCTAACGAATTGCCTTTTGCGACCAATGCCAACATGCTTTTTGACGAGAAATCGCTGGAGCCTATGTACAAGCTTATCCTCGGGCAGGCCGGTAGTTCATTTACCTTTGAGGTAGCCCAGAAAAACGGCATCCCTTACGGGCTTATAAACCGTGCCAAGAAGAAGATCGAGGGCAGTAAAGTGCGATTTGACAAGACGATTGCCACACTGCAAAAAGAGCGCTCTAAGCTGGAAAAGACTTCTCAAAACCTTAAAGAAGAAGAAGACCGCGCACGTGAAGAGGGTAAAAAGATGGAGAATATCAACACCCGCATACAGCAAAAACTGGAAAGCTACCAGGAACTGTATGACGCCAACCAGCGCCTTATTTATATGGGGCAAAAACTGGATGATATTAGCGAAAAGTACTTCAACAATAAGAACAAGAAAGAGCTTATTGGCGAATTCCTGAAAACGGTAGAAATAGAGAACTCCAAGCGCAAGAAACTGGAACCAAAGGAGAAAAAAATTAAGGAGGTTCAGCAAAAGCAGGTAATAGCCGAAGTACAGGTTAAGGTAGAAGAAATTCGCCAGGAGAAAAAAGAAAAGAAAATAAAGGAGGCTGAAAAACCAAAGGTTAAAGCTGCCATAAAAATAGGAGACCGTGTGCGTATGATAGACGGCAAAGCTGTAGGCACATTGGAATCTGTTGAAAAGAATAAGGCTACAGTGAACTATGGCATATTTACCAGCAAGGTAGCCTTAGAAGCACTGGAACTTGTAGAGGCGATGAAGAAGTAATTGGTTGTTGGTTGTCAGTTGATGGTTGTTAGACAGCACGTTAAACGGCTGAGTGAAGCTCATTCTGAAATCTAAATTCTGAAATCTGAAATGGAATTACCTGTAGATAAAAAAATAATACTGTTTGATGGGGTTTGTAACCTGTGCGATAATACAGTGCAGTTCCTTATTAAACACGATAAAGAAGATATTTTCCGGTTTGTGGCCATTCAGTCAGAGATCGGGCAGGAAATCATTAGCCATATTGGCATTGACACGTCTAAGACAGACTCTATTATTCTTTACGAGCCGGGGCACGCCTATTACTACAAGGCACAGGCAGCACTTAACATTGCCACATCGCTTGGCGGCATTTACAGCCTGATGGGTATTTTTAAGATACTGCCAAAAGGATTATCAAATATGGTGTATGACTACATTGCCCGCAACCGCTACAAATGGTATGGTAAAAAAGATGCCTGTATGCTGCCAACGCCTGAAACAAGGGCTAAGTTTTTATAACCTAATATTTTACCTCAAGGTTCACAAAGTCTATCACAACAGCCACAAAGCTTTATGTGTTTTTAAATGAAATATACAGCTTTGTGATCTCCGTGAAAATCCCGGTGTTGTTTGTGGTAAATCGACAAAGTGTATCTTTGCAAAAACTTTTCCTTTGAGATATTTTATAGAATTTGCCTATAACGGAAAAAATTACTGCGGATGGCAATACCAGCCCCACAGCCCATCAGTACAGGAAACGCTTAACAAAGCACTCTCTATCCTGCTCCGCACCCCTACAGATGTGGTAGGCGCCGGCCGTACTGATACGGGCGTACACGCCACACAAATGTTTGCCCACTTTGACCACGACGGCATTGCTGAACCAGAAAAACTAGCACTAAGGCTCAATGCGTTTTTGCCAAAGGATATTGCCGTATACCGTTTTATACCTTTGCACGACAGTGCCCATGCCCGCTTTGATGCTACAAGCCGCACATATGAATATCACATCCACACGTTTAAAGATCCGTTTGTACATGAGGGCAGCTGGTATGATTTTCATCCGCTTGATGTAGCTAAAATGAACGAGGCTGCGCAGCTGCTGTTTGATTTTACCGATTTTAAATGCTTTTCTAAAGCCCATACTGATGTTAAAACCTATAACTGTAAGATTACCCGCGCCGACTGGCAGCAAAATGGCACACGACTGGTTTTTACCATTACTGCCGACCGTTTTTTGCGCAATATGGTACGTGCCATTGTAGGTACTTTGGTAAACGTAGGACTGGGTAAACTAACCCTTGAAGATTTCAGGAAAATTATTGAAAGCAGGGATCGCGGGCAGGCCGGATTCTCAGTTCCCGCACACGGATTATACCTTACTACGGTAAAATATCCGTATCTTTGATGCATATTATGAAAGCCGAAAAAACTCCTAAAAATAAAAATGCCGCATCACTAAGCAAGGTAATGCGTTTTGCCTCTCCTTACCGTATGCGCTTTGTATGGGTTATTATTTTCTCGATAGCCTTATCAATATTTGCAGCCATTCGCCCCTACCTGCTTAAAGAAACCGTAAACAGCCACCTTATACATAAAGATAATGAGGGCTTGCTTCTTTATGTAGCCCTTATGGGCCTCGTCCTGATTTTTGAAGTAGCATCGCAATTCTACTTTGTATACTGGGCAAACTGGCTGGGTCAGGATATTGTAAAAGACATACGCGAAAAGCTGTTTAGCCACATTACGCACTTCCGTATGAAATTTTTTGATAATGAAGCAGTAGGAAGGCTTGTTACACGCACGGTTTTTGACATTGAATCTATTGCCAAGATATTTAGCCAGGGACTTTTTATGATCATCAGCGATATGCTAAAGATGGTTGTTATCCTGGGCTTTATGTTCTGGATGAACTGGAAGCTTACCGCCGTGGTAATCATAGCCATGCCTTTTCTGGTTATAGCAACACGCATTTTCCAGAAAAAAATGAAAGGCGCTTTTGAAGAGGTACGTACACAGGTATCAAACCTTAATACCTTTGTTCAGGAACGCGTTACGGGCATGAAGATCGTGCAACTCTTTAACCGCGAAGAAATAGAATATGAAAAGTTTAAGGTTATCAACCAGAAGCATAATGATGCGTGGCAAAAAAATATTCTTTATAACTCCATCTTCTTCCCTATTGCCGATATCATATCGTCGCTAACACTGGGATTTGTAATATGGTATGGCGGTGTAGACATTATAGGCCATGGTAACCTTACCACACCGGGCGACCTTTTTGCATATATCATGTTTATCCCTATGCTGTTTAACCCACTTAGGCAAATAGCAGATAAGTTTAACGAGATGCAAATGGGTATTGTAGCTTCTGACCGTGTTTTTGAACTTTTAGAGATGGAAGGCTATACCCAGGTTAATGGCTCGCGTGAGGCATGGCATTTTAAAGGCGACCTGTTTTTTAAAGATGTACGCTTTAGTTATATAGAAGGCGAAGAAGTAATTAAGGGCATTAACCTTAAAGCAGATTCAGGTCAAACCGTAGCTATTGTAGGTGCTACAGGTGCCGGTAAAAGTACCATTATTAACCTGCTGAACCGTTTTTATGAAATAGATAGCGGCACCATTACCATTGATGGCACTAATATTGACGAGTTTACACTGGAAAGCCTGCGCCGCCAGGTTGCCATTGTGCTTCAGGATGTTTTTTTGTTTGCCGATACAATACTGAACAACATTACACTAAACAACCCTGATATTTCGAGAGAGCAGGTAATAGCTGCCGCAAAATCTATAGGTGTTGATGATTTTATAAGCAGCCTGCCGGGTGGTTATGATTATAATGTTAAGGAGCGTGGTGTGATGCTATCTTCTGGCCAGCGCCAGTTAATTGCCTTTTTAAGGGCTTACGTAAGCAATCCTTCTATCCTTATACTTGATGAGGCTACGTCTTCTATTGATACTTATTCTGAAGAAATGATACGCAGGGCTACAGAGGCCGTTACCCAGGGGCGCACCTCTATAGTTATAGCGCACAGGCTTGCCACCATTGTTAATGCAGATAAGATTATTGTAATGGATAAAGGTAAGATTGTTGAGGAAGGCACTCATTATGAACTTATAAACCGTAACGAAGGGTATTATAAGAATCTTTACTTTTCGCAGTTTGCTACAGAAAGTGATGAAGCCGAAAAGGCAAAATAATAAAAAACACAAATTCTCAACGAGAGTTATCAAATACTAAATTGGCGGCTATAACCGCCAATTTTTGTTAAATATATATTGTAGTAAAAGTATCTTTATTAAAAAAATGCTATGAAAAGAATTCTACTCCTTTTGATACTTTTACCTGTTACCGGTTTTGCTCAACATTTTGAGTGGTTAAAAACACCTGAATCTTTAATGCCTTATAATCCTGATCTGGTAGGATATACTACCACGACAGATGGTGACGGAAATATTTTTTATACAGGCTTTAAAGATACTCCCTATATTTATAACAGCATTATGGGGAGCCTGTACTTTAATAAATACAGTACAAATGGCACATTACTTTTTTCTAAGACCATAGGCGGTCAGGCTCAATCATACAATATGCTAACAGACAGCCAAGGCAATACCTATATGGCGCTTGGCTATGTAGGTTCTATTACAATAGAAAATATAACAATAAGTACCATAAACCAGGGAGAGGTTTATTTACTGGCAAAATTTGGCCCCATGGGCAACCTTATATGGCATAAGGAACTTGTGCCCACTGACATGGGCGATAACTGGTATAACGAGATTGCGGAGTTTAAAGCACTGGCGCTTGATACCCGCGATAATCTTTACATAGGCTATGCTGACTTCTTTAAAAGTTACGTGGAAAAAATTGTCCCTCAGGATGGCACAGTAGCCCACACTCTTACCCAGGATAATGTACGCAGGATTAGTTCTGTTGCTGTAGACAGCGATGATAATGTTTACACAGCAGGAAGCTGCATTGAGACTGATGCGAATTTTAACGGAACAAATGTTACAACTACATTGAATTATAATGTTTACGTCGCAAAATATAGCGGCGCAGGAGAGAACAGATGGGTAAAAATCGTAGAGGATATTACCTGCTCTGAACCAAGAGTTGCAGTAAAATCGCCCGATTCCGTTTATTTTAGCTCTAACCTGTCTGGCGCGTTTGCCTTTGACAACCTTGTGGCTGAAGAAGGAGTAGGTTCTGAACAATTTTTCCTGACAAAATTAAATGCACAAGGCCAATATCAGTGGCTGCGCCAAACACCACCAAACAGCCGCTTTGCATTAGGAAATCGCAATAACCTCTCGTTAGACAACGCAGGAAATGTTTATCTCGGCGGTAATACATCGGGTACAATACACTGGGGCAATGGCATTACTACAAGTATACTGAGCTATAGTCTTAGGGGTATTGTAGTAAAATATGATTCGCAGGGTATGATACAGATGGCTAAAATTGTAGGTGGTAATAATAATGAAGTTTCAATTACAAGATTTGATGACATTACGCTGAGTAATAGTGGTGATATCATTACAGCAGGCATGGGGTTTGGCCCCACAGCATTTGACGCCATTACATATGACCCTCAACAAGATACATCTTACTACCCTTTTCTGACAAAGTTATCAAAGACTACAGCTGGTACTGATGATTTTTCGAAAAAAACGATAAGTATTTACCCTAGCCCTGCAAAGGATAAAATTTACATTACCGGGATAACCGCTACACTCAATGCCGGCATTTTTAACTTGCTTGGCCAAAAGGTTAAAGATATAAGTGCTACCCCAACACAACCCATTGATATTACAGCACTGCCCCCGGCACCTATTTTATTTATTCAGAAAATGTAAAGACACTTACATTTATTAAATCGTAAAACAGTACGTTCTTTAATTTTGACTATTAATAATCCCCTTTTGGTTTAATTCCAAAAGGGGATTATTTTTAAATTGATACCTGCTATTGGTATTTATTTATTCTAATCTTTATCTATTAACAAAGTTGATTATCTCTTCGTTAAACCTGTTTTTGTGCGTGTAGAACAACCCATGCGGAGCATCATCATATACTACATATTCTGCCTGTGGTACAATCTTGATCGTTTCTTCGGCAGAAGCGTCAATAGGCACCGTTTCGTCTGCCTTACCATGCAGCACCAATAGCGGAATTTTTATTGCGGCAAGGTCGGCTCTAAAGTCTGTCGTAGACCATGCCTGCATTGCTTTTATGGTTGCATAGCCGGCAGAGTTTAGCGTAAGTATCTGATCCCTCTGCAAAAATTCTTCGCTTACGGGGTTGCTAAACAGGTGCACACCATAAAACTTTTTTGCAAACGTAGCCAAAAATTTAGGCCTGTCTTCTTCAAGCTGCTGCTTAATATCATCAAACATCTCCTGTGGCAGGCCTGTAGGGTTATCTTCTGTTTTTAGCAGAAACGGTGTTACAGCACTTATAAGGGCAGCTTTTGTAACGCGCCCGGCTGTGTTGTATTTAGAAAGATAACGGGCTACTTCTCCCCCACCCATACTAAAACCTACAAGAGTTACATCGTTAAGGTCTAATGTTTCCAGAAGCGCATGGAGGTCAGATGCTAAGCTGTCGTAGTCGTAACCTTGCCATGGGCGCGACGATTTACCAAAACCACGGCGGTCATACGCTATTACACGAATGTTATGTTTAGGTAGTTCATTGAGTTGGTATTCCCACATTTCGTGGTTAAGGGGCCAGCCGTGTATAAGCACTACAGGCTTGCCGCGCCCTATTTCTTCATAATAGATTTGAACTTCTTCTGATGCGCCGGAAAGGCTGACGGAACTGTTTAAGATAAAAGGCATAATTAATGTTTTTAGCTGTTGAATAACAAAGTTATAAACCCAACTTTTGCCTTATACCCTAATTAAGAAAGCTTTGGCAGTTAATAAATACACAAGCTTGTCCCAATAAAAAAGCCTCCTTTTAGGAAGCTTAATATTACATTTTATCGGTCTTAAAAAATATCGGGGTCACCTTTACCTACCCTCACTACTTCCGGCTCATCACCGGAAAGATCTATGATGGTAGATGCTGTATTATCGCCATAGCCGCCATCAATAACAACATCAACCAGATGCTGCCATTTTTCAAAGATAAGTTCAGGATCGGTACTGTACTCTATTACTTCATCATCATCATGTATCGAGGTACTAATTATAGGATTACCTAGCTGACGTACTATTTCGAGCGCTATATCATTGTCTGGCACACGTATACCCACGGTAGTTTTCTTTTTAAACTCTTTTGGCAGATTATTATTCCCCGGAAGGATAAACGTATACGGCCCCGGTAGCGAACGCTTCAGTATCTTAAATGTACTGGTATCTATTTGTTTTACATAGTCAGAAAGGTTGCTCAGGTCGCTACACACAAAAGAAAAGTTAGCTTTTTCCAGCTTTATGCCTTTAATTTTTGCAATACGTTCCAGCGCTCTGCTGTTTGTAATATCGCAGCCCATACCATAAACGGTATCTGTAGGGTAAATAATGATGCCTCCGTCTCGAAGTACATTCACCACTTTATTTATCTCTTTCTCGTTGGGATTTTTAGGATATATTTTTATGAATTGAGCCATTTATTGTTAAGCTGTTTGGGGTTTGTCGTTCAGTGTTATACAAAGTTACGCATACATTAAACAATGTACTGTTTATCTTAACAGTTTATAAAGAAAAGTACTACTCAAAATTATCGTATATACGTTCAAACTCTTTGCGGTTAAGCCAGTGCTGACGCATTGCTTCTTTATAAACAGCTTCTATACGGGCTTTGTAATCGTGCGCAATGCCATTTACTACCACATAATCTACTACTTGCTTATAAGAGTTAAACATGCTCTTATAAAAGCTGTCTGCACTTATTTCACGCCTGGCGGTATACTTCATGGCAGTTTCTAAATTGTAAAGCATCACATCTGCAACAACCATAGCGTCTACACCAAGCGAAAGAAAATGCTTAATGTATTTTTGGGCTGTACCCCTTCGAAGCTTAGGACGTTTGCCTCTTGGCGGAAAATACTCTGCAACAATTTTTAGCTTGGCCTCCTGCTCCAGCTTGTCTTCTTTCGGGTTAAAAACAAAGTTGTAATAAGTTTTAACATCAGCAAATTTTTCATACAAAGCTAACAGTTGCTCTTCCAGTTCTTCTTTTGGTAATGATGCCAGGTATTTCTTAAGGTCGCGTTTACTCATACAGTCCCAAAATTACAGCTTATTTTTTATACATAATAATTTACTAAAAGATATGGAGAAATTATATAAAATGCTATTTTTGCCATTCTTAAAATAATTGAAACTAAAACTTCTTTACCGTGGAAAATCCGAGCGCGCAGAAACTGATCAATAAGATACAGGTTGATCTTTTTAAAAATGGTTTTGATGCTGATAAGCTTGTAGCAGACCTAAAAAAACTACGTGAATATTCGCTTGAAGAAAATAACCCTGTGCTTACAAAGGCATTACGCCTTACTTATGAGCATATAGAGGCTAACGGCGCATTTCTTATCCCTATCCCGGATGATGAGCCTATAGAGGGTGAAGAGCTTGTTACAGATGAGCAGTCTGGCACTGAAAACAACCTTGAAAGCCTTGAGTACCTTTTCTCATTGTTTACAGACCTTTCTCATAAGACAAACTTATCTGACCTTAGGGAATACAACAAAGCATTACAGGCATTTTAGTCAATTTAGACTTAAAATTTAAATATATAAAAAACGAGGACACAACTGTTCTCGTTTTTTTTATGGAATAATACGCGATTATTCCATTTTTCTAAAAACACAAAGGGATTTCAAAAATAAAATCCCTTTTTATATCTCTTGGAAGTTTTATTCAACTACCTAAAAAGCTCACGCTTAACCGTTAAGATTAAAACTTCCAGTCAAACTCATCATTACTATTAATAGTTGCTCCTACTTCTACACGGATAACTTCGCCATATTCAACCTGAAAAATGGCCCAGTTTGCCTCGTTAAAAAAGTTCTCAACAGAGTCGTAGTTTTCCTGCTCAAAATCTTTTACGTTATTTTGTAAAAGTACTTTTGTAAGGGCTTCCCATTTGTTACCAATAACGGGCTGCCCGAAAAGCTTAAGATCTTTACCGGACGCTATGATATAGCCCAACCTGAAATCTTCGTCGGCATAAAAAGTAAGACGCAGTTTTTTATCGTTATATAAGTAAATTGTATTTTTATCTTCATCCTTATATGTGCGTGATGGCTTGCCGTACAGTAATGTAACATCTTCTTCCTGCATACCAAACAGTAGTTTATCAATACCAGAGCGTAAATTTATTTCCATGTCTATAAAGTAAATTAAGGCAGCAAAGTTAGGGATTATATTCCCGAAAAAAATGTAAATTCTATAAGACAATTACGTCAGTTGCTTTATAATTATTCATTTTAATTGTCCTGTAAAACTCAATGACCTTATATACCTAAAGTGTGTACGGCACAGTGGCAATCATTAAAAAATTAATGATCTCCAAGCATGAAAAACGAAGCTTTGCAATTCAAAAAAATAATAGTTTTTACAATATGCTAAAACCAAATGTGAGAAAATTTACCTAATTTAACCTCAAAATTATTTATAACTAAGTTTAATTTAATACTTAACAAATGAAAAGAATTAATGTACTGGCATTCACGGCTGCAACTCTATTATTTATTTCATGCGGTGGAAAATCATCCGAATCTACTTCAACAAGCGAGGAAAAAGAAGTAGCAGAAAAACAAGGTGACGTTTTTGCCGTAAATCTTGAAACTTCTAAGGTAGACTGGAAAGCATTTCATAAAGGAGGATTTGCCCCACGTTGGGGAACACTTTCAATTAAATCGGGTGAGGTAGCTTCAGAAAATGGCGAACTTACCGGAGGCGATTTTGTTATCGATATGCAGTCTTTAAAAGTAGACCCTGCATCTGTAACTGAAAAAGATAAAAAATCTACAGACCTTGAGGCACACCTTAAAAATGCTGACTTTTTTGATGTTGAAAAAAACCCAACTGCCGAGTTTAAAATCACCAGCGTAACCAGCCTTGCTACACCACCGGCAGATGCAGTTGCAGGAGCAAACAAGACTGTAAGTGGTAACCTTACACTACAAGGTAAAACGCTTAACGTATCATTTCCTGCAAAAGTTGAAGTAGTTGACGGCAATGCAACACTACAAGCTAAATTTACTGTAGACCGCTCTGAATGGGGTATTAAATTTGGAACATCTGAAGCTAATCCGGCTGAATGGATGATAAGCAAAGATATCGAAATAGGTGTTGATGTTAAGGCTACAAAAAAATAGGTCGTAATCAATGTAATTAATTCTTATGACAAGTAATATACAGGTCTAACCGGATTAACATACCTTAATAATCTGAGAACCTTTAAGTACATAGTAATGTGTATTTAAAGGTTTTTCTTTTTCTCTAAACACTGTCCATCATTTAAGAATAAGACATTGCCTTTCTAAAGTTGAAGGAGTTTTATATATTTATAAATAAAAGATATGCCACAATACAAAGCCATATTCCGCTTACCTGGAGGAAAAGAACTTGAAGCCCACAAAGGATATGTACCTGATGCGTTTTTTGATGCCATTCAGAACGTTACAATAGATGATATTGTAGAAATCTATGAAGATGGATTTATACTTACTATTGAGATGCACGAAAAACTAAATATTGCTAATACATTTAGTAGTTATGCATCAATTGGAAAATATGCCTCGCAAGGAATGAATAAAACTCCTAAATTTAAAATCGAACTTTTAGAGCGCTTAAAAATAGCAAACCATGCCAGGCCTCTTGAGATACATTATAATTACCAGGTATTTATTATGGAATATATAGATTCTCCTCCCGAGGATGATTAAATCATCCCGATCAATTTCATACTCTACGTTTTACCTCGCGTGTCTAAATAACGTATTGTAATATATAAGACCTACCTATAAAAACAACCCGGGCAGCCAATAGGCTGCCCGGGTTTTCTATTTGTGGTTTGTATTACTCAGTTTAGTGAAGCTACTGCTTACTGCCACTGAACATTGTAACTATTATCGCTTCATTGCAAAGTGCGCCTTAAAGGTCCTTGCATGGCCGTTCTCGTTGAACTCAACCGTAAACCAGTAGTCGTCTGACGGTAACGGGTTACCGTTGTAGGTACCGTCCCACCCCTGGCCTTTGTCGGTCCTGCTGTCAGGGCTCAGCTGTTTGATCAGCTTGCCGTAACGGTCAAAGATAAAGATCCTTGCACCCGTGCCCTGAAGACCGATGATGTTCCAGTAGTCGTTGATGCCATCGCCGTTTGGTGTGAAGTATTTAGGGTAGTCCACTACGCTTACACCCGGGATCCTTAGCATGTCACATGGGTTGATCTCAAGGGTGTTCGCATCACGAACGTATACCGTAAAGAAGCCCAGCGGTACATTAGTAAATACATTCGAGTTCTGCCATGGGCCCAGTGGCGTGGCATTGCCGTCTGCATCTTCAGGGGCAAGGCTGTACTGGTAGTCGCCATAGCCCTGTACAAGTACCGTTACCGTCTGGTTGTCCCCAAAGGCGTTGCTTACCACATAACCTGTATTAATGATTTCCGCCGGCCCTGAAAGGAATACTTCAAACGGTGCCACTGCATCTGAGATACAGCTGTCTGCATTCCATACTTCTACCGTGTAAAGGCCTTCTTCGGTTGCTGTGTACCTTTCTGAGGTGCCGTTCGTGGTTACTGCCGTACCGTTAAGGTACCACTGGTAGGTGTTGCCTGCCGTGGTGTCGCCTGCATGCAGGTACACCGGTTTGTTTACGTTGCCACTGCTGTATTCCACACACAAGGTATCATCGTTGTCTTCACTGGTAATGTTTGGTGTTGGCAGCAAGCTTACCCTGATGTTAAAGCTTGTTACTGCATAGCATGGTGAGAACGTGCTGGTGTTGGTTACCCTTACCCAGATCGTCTGCCCAAGGTATACCGTATTGGTAAACGCTGCAGGCGTTGCTATATACTCCGCTGCCGTGATATCGCCTGCCTCGGCTGCTGCCTGGCTGGTGTAGTAGCCCAGTGTATATTGTGCAGGGTTCTGGGTGCCCAGTACTTCTGCTCCTGCTGGGGTAAGGTCAAAGGCCGTAAAGCCGTCGTTTGTACCGTCATAGTCACATTCCACCATTGGGCTGTTAGCCGGGCTTGTAACAGGGTTGGCTACAGCTGCCTGCTCTGCATAAAGCTCAAGTGTTGTCAGTATCTCACAACGGGTTGTGTTGTCTGTTACATGTACCAGGATCTGCTGGTGCCCTGCCGTTACGTTGGTATAGTTGTGCGGCAATGCCGTACCTGCCGTATAGGCAGCCATGTCTTTATAGAACCTGATTGCATAATCGGTAGGGTTTACACCTGCAGTGGTTAGCAGGTCGGTTATATGACCGATTAGGTTGAACGTCTCAAAGCCGGTCGTCGGGTCGTTACAGATCGCATACAATGGTACTACGCCGGTGCTGTCATATACCGGTGGCAGTGGGTTTACGATAAGCGGTAAGGCTACAACTTCTGCACAGCCCGGTGCGCCCGGCTGGGTATCGGTACGCGTTACACGTACATATACCGTATCGTTCCATGGGGTTACACTCGTATACGCTGTTGGGGTACCGATGTATTCTGCAGCGGTAATGTCGCCTGCTTCGGCGGCGGCTTCTGTGGTATAGTAGGCCACCTGGCTCTGGGTATCCCCGCCCAGTATGTTGCGTTTGGCAAGGTCAAGGTTAAACACCTCGATACCGTCGCCAAGGTTGGCATCATTCGTATCGCAAAGCTCCAGTGGTGTTGGCGCTATGTTTGGCGTTGGCCTTGGCACTACCCTTAGCGTTACGCTGCTGTAGCTCTCACAACCCTGTGGCGTGGTAA
Source organism: Flavobacterium psychrotrophum (assembly GCF_003403075.1). NCBI lineage: Bacteria > Pseudomonadati > Bacteroidota > Flavobacteriia > Flavobacteriales > Flavobacteriaceae > Flavobacterium > Flavobacterium psychrotrophum. The sequence continues at coordinate 2,693,574 of NZ_CP031557.1, forward strand.
CACGTACAAACACCGTTTGCGGGTTTGAGGTATTGGTATAAGCGCTTGCAGGGCTGATCAGGCTGGTATAGGCACTGTCTTCAAAGTATTCTACGATGTTACTTTCCCCGATGCCGGTTGGCGTCAGGATGTAGTCGTTCATTGCCGTAAGGTCAAAGGCGGTCTTGCCGTCGTTTGGAAGGGCCTCGTCACACAGCATCAGCACCGTTGGGGTGGCAAGCTCTTGTGGCGCATTGACATGCAGCTCAAAGCTGCTTACCTGGTAGCAGTCCGTGCCCGGTACACTTACCCTTACCCATACCTGCTCGCCGTCGGTGCCGCGGTAGCTCTGTGGTGTGGTGATGCGTGGTGCTCCGGCCTGGGCATTCACCTCACTGGTAAAATACTCGATCGTGTAGCTGCCCGGGGCAACTCCGGTCTGGGTGTATACTTCAGCATCTTTTTGAGTCAGGTCAAATACCCTCCTGTGGTCGGTATTGTCGCTGTCTTCATCATCACAGTCCGTCAGGTCGGTTAGCGTTACTGCTATCGGCGCACGGGTAATGATGATCGTGATCGGGTAGACTATAGAGCGGCATCCTGTTACCGTATTGGTAGCAACCACATAAAGTACCTGGCTGCCCGGTGTTACGTTCTCATAGTCGGATGTGTTCAATATAGGGTTGTTGCCCCTTTCTGCATCATCCTGTGTGCGGTAGAAGGCTACTGTTAAGCCTACACCATTGTTGACCATGTTCGCTACAAGCGCGTCCAGGTCAATATTACCATAGCCTGAGCCGTTGGTATCGCATATGGTCAGTTCATCCAGCGTTGGGCTTACCAGTACCGGAAGTGGCTCTACACGGATGTCCAATAGTACGATACGGTAGCAGCCCGTTACATTATCGGTTACCCTTACAAAGATGGGCTGTACCGCAGGGGAGCCGGTATTTTCATACGTCTCAGGGTTAGGGATTGCTCCGGTACCTGATTCTGCATCCGCAAGGTTCGTGTGGAACGTGGTGGTTAAACCGTTTACGCCTCCTGTGATCTCGTCTGTCTTACCGGTAAGGTCAAATTCCTCGACCTCATCGCCGGAGTTATGCTCGTCACAAAGTACCAGCGGTGTTGGGTTCGTTACTACCGGTAGTGGGTTTACTACAAGGTTTAGTGGTACAATGTCGTAACAGCCCGTAGCGTTATTCGTTACCCTGATGTATACTGTAGCTGTGGCTGACGTATGTGTACCAGGGGTAGCGATAGCCGGGGTGCCAAGCTGTGCACTGCTAAGGCCGGTATGGTAGCTTACCGTAAACTGGGCAGGGTTCATCGTGTTCAGCACGATAGCCTGGTAGCTGGTAAGGTCAAAGATCGCCTGGCCGTCGGTATCGCTGGCGCCGTTGTCGCAAAGTGCATAGTCCTCAAGTGGGTCTGTCGCTTCCGGTACAGGGTGCACCACAAGGCGTAGCGGTACTACGTCAAAACATGAGGTAGTGGCTGAGTTTACACGGATGTAAAGCGTCTGGATGCCTCCCGTGGTCTGTGCCTCGATGTTTGTATAGTCATTCAGGTGCGTGGTGATCGGGTTGGTCCCGTTCTGGTAGTTTGCATCCGCTGACGTCTCATGGATCGTAAGGGTTACCGTACCTCCCATTGCCGCCTGGATCTCATCCAGTGCATCCTGAAGGTTGAACGTCGTTACATTATCGTTGTTGAAGTCACATTCTTCAAGATCGGTCGGGTTTGGTGCGATAGGCGCCGGTTGTACTTCCAGTTGGGCCGGTGCAACAACGCTACAGCCCGTAGCCGTATTGGTTACCAGTGCATAGATCGTTTTGTTTACCGAAAGGTACGGGTTGACCGTAATGAAGTTCGCATTGCCAGGTACCGCATCGGCCTGGTTTTCATAGTACAGTGCCGTATAACCGGCCTGGCCGCCCATCATTACAGGGTCTAACCTGTCAAAATAGAACAAGCCTTCACCCGGGGTTTCTTCACAGGCGTAGAAAATCGGGCTGCTTAAATCCGCTAATGGTAGCGGGTTGACGATTAGGTTGAAGCTCCCTACATCATAACAGCCGTGTATTGTTTCTACTCGTACCCATACCTGTTGCCTGTCACGGGTTTCATTCTGGTAGGTGGCAGGTGAGATGATCGCATTCTGGTCAAGCTGCGCATCGCTGTTGCTCCTGTAGTAGGTTACAACATCCGTTGGGTCGCTTGTAGCCTGCGTATTACGGCTCGTAAGGTCAAACACTTCCTTGCCGTCTAATGCAGGGGCAGTGTCGTCGCAAAGTACTATATCCTGGATTGGGTTGACAACGGGATGAGGCCATACAACAATAGGAAGTGCAATTACAGAAGCACAGCTATTATCTGCTGTTGAAACTACACGTATAAATACGTTAGATCCTCCCGTATAGGTTCCTGGGGTTAGAATAAGGTTAGTATTACCTCCTGCCTGTGCCGAAGCCTGTGTAGTATAAAAACTAACAGTATAGCCCGGTTGGCTATTAATAGCCTGATTTCCGGAAGGTATAAGATTAAATTGTGCAACACCGTCATTCGATACATCGTCACATGCTTCCAACCTTGTAGGAGCAACAAGTACCGGTGGCTGCACAATGGTAACTACAAAAGAGCTTTCATCTGTACATGTAAGAGTACCGTTACCCGTTTGCGCATAAACATATACCGTTCTTGTACTGGTTAACACATCTCCTGCAAGCAACTCAATACCTGTTCCGTTAGGCCCGGTAAAATATTTACTGTTAGCCGGAAGCGGATCAAGCGTGTAGCTACGACATATTGTTACATTAGGAATCACTGTTGCTACAGGTTGCGGATATACTGTAACAGTAAAGCTATCTTCATCGGTACATGTATTTGGAGCCGTACCGGCAACAGCATATACATATATAGTTTGTGTAGTTGTTATAGCAGTACCTACAGCTAATTGTGTACCACCACCATTAGTGGCAGTATAATAATTACCTACAGTAAGAGAAGGAAGTATATAACTACTATTGCTACAAATTTCAGCATTTGCCGGAGGAGTAACCTGTGGCGTTGGTGTAACCACTATAGGAAAGCTCGAAACGCTATAGCATGAACGGTTTTGAGTATTAGTAATCCTTACATATATAGTAGTACTACCTGTACTGTAAATATTAGGAGTTACAATATGGCTAGCATCACTACTGGCATCTGAAGTATTTGCATAATAACGTACTTCAAAAATATTAGGATCAAGCCCATTTAGAGCAGGAGTATCCTGAACAGTCAGGTCAAAATTTTCCAGACCATTATTATCTGCATCACATGAATACAAACCTGTTAATGTACCCACTACAGGCTGAGGAAATACCGTTACCGTAAACGTATCTTCATCGCTACAAGTGTTAGGCGCAGTACCTGCTGTAGCATAAACAAATATAGTTTGTGTAGTTGTTATAGCTGTACCTACAGGTAGCTGGGTACCACCACCGTTAGTGGCAGTATAATAATTACCTATAGTAAGAGCCGGAAGTATATAACTACCATTGCTGCAAATAGCAACGTTTGCCGGAGGCGTAACCTGTAACTGTGCCGTAACTACTATAGAGAAGTTTGAAACACTGTAACATGCACGGTTCTGGATATTTGTAACCCTCACATATATAGTGGTACTACCAGTAGTAAAAGTAGTAGGGTTTAATATATGGCTCACATCTGCATCTGCATCGGCAGCACTTGCATAATAGCGCACCTCAAAAATAGCAGGGTTAAGACCATTAAGCACAGGAGCATCCTGAACGGTAAGATCAAAAGTTTCTAGTCCGTTATTATCCGGATCACACGAACCCAACCCTTGTAGTGTTACAGGTTGTGGTGCCGGTATTGCAGCAACCACAAAACTCTTTGGAGTTGATATACATGGTGCAAAATAATCTTCTAATGTATACCATACAGTTTGCTGCCCCGTAACTGGATATGAAGTTGGGTTAGTTATGGCTCCTGTACCGGCAGCCGCAGCAGCCTGACTAGGATAATACGTTAGCGTCCATAAATCAGGATCTGCGCCATTAAGTATTAAGGCATCATTTACCGTAAGGTCAAAACTATGCGACCCTGGAGAACATACAACTAAATTATTAGGTACACCATTAGGATATGGATCACTAAAAGTAACGTTAACTGTATCAGTAGCACCATCAGGACACGCCGCGTTACTTACGGTAACAGCATAAGCACCCGATTGTGTAACTGTAAGCGTACGTGAGTTTGTTCCTGTTGGAGTTCCATTAACCGTCCAGGCATAGGTGGTACTAGCATCAAGATAATTAGCCGCGTTTGAAGTAGTTGCAGCAACCAAAGTAACATTTGTGTCAGGACATGGAAACTGGTCTGCACCTAAGTTAACAACACATTCAGGACAGGCAGTTGCTCCATCTCCTCCAATAGTTGTTTGTGCAAAAGTTATGACACCGGGAACATTTCTGAAATTTGTAATAAGGATTACATAATATTCACCGGCATGTACAGTACCTAAATCTATGGCCTCTGTAGGATCTGGAGAATAACTACAATCTACTGTAGTACCTGGATTTAGATATGCCGGACCTGACTGTGGCGTCGAAAATGGTCCCCAAGCTATAAAGTCAACGTCGATAGGATTCCCGTTAACGTCTACCTGTTCTACCTGTAACTGCATATTACCATCGGCATTGATGTATATATACGTCCATAGCGGGTTAGGCTGCGTTCCGAGACATCCATATCCCTGGGCAGAGTTAGGATCTGCTACGGTACCTGCTGTACTTGGAAAGGTGGGATACCCCTGCTGTTGTTCACCACAGACAAATACCATATTAGAAGCAGAGCTTCCTGGATTTTGAGCTAGTGCAGTGAATGATAACAAAATAGCTAAGAGAAGAAAATAGTATTTTTTCATTTTCTGACAATGGTTTTAAAAGCGCGAAATTTACGATAAAATGAACTTATGGCAACAAAAAAGTTACATTTTTTTATAATAACAGGCTAAAAGCATTTTTCCCTACATAAATCTTCAATTTTTTCAAATTTTTATTAAATGTAAGATTTTAAGTTAAATTACTTAACATTGAACAATTCAACTCTTAATTCCATGTTAAATACTGTTTATCCAATAAGCAATCAAGAATGTTATCGAAATTTATAAATGTATTTTAAAGGCAACTTATTTAAAAAATTTTTATAACTATCTTTGCAAACTATTTTTACAGTAAACATTACAATAATGACCCACAACGAAGAATACAGGGACGAAATAGGAGATGACCATATTGGATCTGGTGCAGAAACGCCTTTAAGGGCTGATGCTTTTGACCTTGCCGATGACGAAAAAATAAACCTGATAAAAAAGGATGTAGAAAGCATACTGCGCACACTGGGTATGGATCTTACAGACGACAGCATTAAGGGCACGCCTAACCGTGTAGCAAAAATGTTTGTAAAAGAAATATTTGGCGGGCTTAACCCTGCTAAAAAACCCGGTTCTTCTACCTTTGAAAACAAATACAAATATGGCGAAATGCTGGTAGAAAAAAACATTACCGTTTACTCTACCTGCGAGCACCACCTGCTGCCTATTGTAGGCCGTGCTCACGTGGCTTACATTAGCAATGGGTCTGTAATAGGGCTTAGCAAAATGAACCGTATTGTAGATTTTTATGCAAAACGCCCTCAGGTACAGGAACGCCTTACCATGCAAATTGTACAGGAACTGCAAAAAGCGCTGAACACGCTTGATGTAGCATGTGTTATAGATGCAAAACACCTTTGTGTAAACTCTCGCGGCATACGCGATATTGAGAGCAGCACCGTAACAAGCGAGTTTGGAGGTAAGTTTAAAGAAGAGGCTGTAAGGCGCGAATTTTTAGACTATATTAAACTTGACACCCAGTTTTAAAAATAACTATCCACTTTTATAACACCTATTATATAATATATGCAGCTTTACCAAAACCAGCATCTGAAGATATATAATTCCCTTAGCGGCGAAAAAGAAACGTTTATCGCACTGCACGAAGGCAGCGTGGGCATGTATGTATGCGGTCCTACCGTTTACAGCAATGTGCACCTGGGCAACTGCCGTACGTTTATATCTTTTGACCTGGTATACCGCTACCTTAAACATTTAGGGTATAAGGTAAGGTATGTGCGCAATATTACCGATGTAGGCCATATAGAGGATGATGCCGATGAAGGCGAAGATAAAATAGCCAAGAAAGCAAGGCTCGAAAAGCTGGAGCCTATGGAAATTGTACAGCAGTATTCGGTAGATTTTCACCAGATACTGGAGTTGTTCAATAACCTGCCGCCAAGCATAGAGCCAACCGCTACGGGACACATCATTGAGCAGATAGAAACCATTAAGGAGATATTTGCAAATGGATATGCTTACGAAAGTAACGGATCTGTTTATTTTGATGTGGTAAAGTTTAATGAAGGGCATGATTATGGCAAGCTTAGCGGCCGTAATCTTGATGATATGCTTAGTAACAGCCGCGAACTGAGTGGGCAGGACGAAAAACGCAACCCAGCAGATTTTGCCCTTTGGAAAAAAGCAGAGCCGGAACACATTATGCGCTGGCCATCGCCGTGGGGCGACGGTTTCCCCGGATGGCATCTGGAGTGTACTGCAATGAGCACTAAGTACCTGGGCAACCATTTTGATATTCACGGCGGTGGTATGGACTTAAAATTCCCGCACCATGAATGTGAAATTGCACAGAATGAAGCAGCTACAGGACAAAGCCCTGTTAATTACTGGATGCACGCCAATATGCTTACCCTTAACGGGAAGAAAATGAGCAAATCTACAGGTAATAACATACTGCCACGCGAAATATTTACCGGTAGCAATGATGTACTGAGCAAAGCGTTTAGCCCATCTGTTGCGCGCTTCTTTATGTTGCAGGCACACTACCGCAGCGTGCTCGACTTTAGTAACGATGCTATTGTAGCCAGCGAAAAAGGGTACAATAAGCTTATGGAAGCTTTAGAAACACTGGGCGACGTTGCAGCTTCAGCCACTTCTACACTGGATATCGAAACATGGAAAAAAGCATGTTATGATGCCATGAATGACGACTTTAACAGTCCTATACTCATTGCTCAGTTATTTGAAGGTGTGCGCTTTGTAAACCTGCTTAAAGACAACAAAGAAACGCTAACTGCCTCTGACCTTGAAAGCTTTACCAAATCAATTAATGCCTTTGCATTTGATGTACTTGGCCTAAGAGATGAAAAAGGACAGGATGGCAGCAATGATAAGCTTGAAGGTGTTGTAAATATGCTTATAGAGATGAGAAAGGAAGCCCGCGCTAATAAAAACTTTGCGCTAAGCGACCAGATACGCGACCGCCTTAACGACCTGGGCATTGAACTGAAAGACAGCCGTGAAGGCACTACATTCAGCGTTAACTAAGCTATAATGAAAGCAGGGCAAATTATTACCATGCCTTTTGTGCTGTTAGTGCGCTTTTACCAGGTAGCCCTCTCCCCTTTTTTGCCATCGGTATGCCGGTATACACCCACATGTTCGCAATATACAATAGAGGCTCTAAAAACACACGGCCTTTTTAAGGGTGGATGGCTCAGCGCGAAGCGCATTGTAAGCTGTAACCCGTGGGGCGGTAAGGGATATGACCCCGTTCCCGGAAAATCTTGTGGGCATAGCCATTAATTAATCTTAAAGTTTGTAACAAATCTAAATTTTGTAAGACAAACCTATAAAATATATAGTACCCAATAATGATACACAGCCTTAGCATTACCTGGAACCCTACCGAAGGATTTGATCTTGGCCCCATAACCATACGCATATACAGCCTGATGTTTGTGGTAGCGTTTGGCCTTGGCTGGTTCGTTACAAAAAAAATATTTGACCGCGAGGGCGAATCGGTAGAAAAACTTGACAAGCTTTTTATATATACTATTGTAGCCACATTACTTGGCGCCAGGCTTGGACACGTGTTTTTTTACGACTGGCCTTACTTTAAAGACCATCTTTCAGAAATACTCCTGCCCTTCCGATGGGATAGTAACGGGAAGTTTGAATTTACAGGCTTTGCCGGCCTTGCCAGCCATGGTGCAGCTTTAGGTGTTATACTTGCAGTATTATGGTACAGCAAAAAGGTAATTTTCAGGCCTGCGCTATGGGTACTGGACCGTATTACACTACCGGTAACCAGTGGTGGTATTTTTGTAAGGATTGGTAACTTTTTTAACAGCGAGATCATTGGTAAACCAGTAACAGACCCTAATATGCCCACAGCAGTTCGTTTTGTGCGCGGAGAGGACAGTGTAACCGTAGCGGGCAGAATTATTGGACTTAAACCGTATCAGGCTGTACAGCTTACACAGTCAACATCTCCAGATCATGCTTATAAAACCATTGAGCACGATCCTAAATTTGCAGAGGTGCTTAACGCAATACCTTATCGTTACCCTGCCCAGTTATATGAAGCATTTTTATACATCTTTGTATTTGCCATTTTATTCTATATGTACTGGAAAACACCGGCACGCAAATTCAGGGGGCTTATTTTCGGGGTATTTCTTGTATTGCTCTGGACCGTTCGTTTTGTAGTAGAATACGTTAAAGAAAGTCAGGGCGGCTTTGAAGGTGCCCACCCCATACTCTCTACCGGGCAATGGCTAAGTATACCATTTATACTCGTTGGTTTCTATCTTATTTTTACATCAAAGAACAGAACTGAAACATTATAATATAAGCCGCCTTTTAAAGGCGGTTTTTTATTGGACACCTAAATTTCACGGAGAAATCCGGTTTTAATTTTAATACGAATAAGAACCGGAATAAAAATTCGTTTAACTTATATAATTCGTGGCCTATATTTTGAAACGTTTGCACTGCTTGCTTAAATTGTTTCTAACCTATTTTACGTAAATTTGTTCAAATAAATTTTGACTTTGAAAAAGACATTATTCCTGGCCATATTGCTACAGCTGTTATCATTAACCATGATGGCACAAACCCCGCCTGCGCAGCAAAGTAAGAAGCTACTTATAGATCATGCAGATTTTATTAATGGCGACCAGACTGAGATACCAGGTGCGGTAGTACTTACGGGGAATGTACGCCTTATACACGATGGCGCGTTAATCACCTCAAATAAAGCTTATTATTTTGAATCGGAGAACTATGCCAAGTTGTTTGGCGAAGTAGCCATGAACCAGGGCGATACCCTTTTTATGAACAGCCGTTATGCAGAATATAACGGAGAGAAAAAATTTGCATTTGCCAGCGGCGGTGTAAGTATGCGTTCGCCCGATATGAAACTGGTTACCGATACCGTATATTTTGACCGGAATATACAGCAGGCGTATTACCGTAGTGGCGGTACTATAACCAGTGCTGACAATGTACTTAAAAGTAAATCCGGACGCTACTTTGTGGCACAAAAAAAATATGAATTTCGTAGTGCGGTAACACTTACCAACCCCCAGTATGTAATGAAGTCTAATAACCTGGACTACTATACTGCCGGTGGCCATGCTTATGTTTTTGGCCCTACGACCATTACCGGAAAAGACAATTTTATATATACCGAAAAGGGATTTTACGATACCAAAAAGAATGTTGCCAAGCTGCTTACCAACTCCTACATAAAAAACGGCACCCAGATTATTAGGGGAGACAGTTTGTATTATGACCGAAAACGGGAATTCTCGTCGGCTACAAACAATGTCAGGATTACAGATACCGTTAATAAATTCATTGGCCGCGGACACTATGCCGAAGTCTACAAAGCCAAGGACTCACTAATGCTGACACGCCATGCAGAAGTAATAACACTGGTAGAAAAAGACTCATTATACCTGCATGCAAAAAAGATGATCGTTACCGGCCCAGAAGGCTGCCGCGTGGTGCGTGGCTTTAGCAACGCCCGTTTTTTTAAAACAGATATGAGCGGTAAGTGCGACTCTATACATTCTGACGAAGAAAAAGGATTAACGCAGCTCATACGCCGTCCCGTAGTATGGAACGGACAAAGCCAGGTAACAGGCGATGTTATTCATCTTATTTCAAACAATACTACCCAGCAGCTAGACAGCATAAAGGTACTTACAAATGCTTTCATTGTTCAGGTTGATACGCTATGGAGTAAAGCTCACCCGGACAGGGCGCGGTACAATCAGGTAAAAGGTAAAAACCTCTATGGTAAGTTCCGAGAAAATAAGCTTTATGAAATAGACCTTGTGGGTAACACAGAAAAGATATACTACATGTATAACGATGATGATGAACTTATAGGTATTGACAAGGGTGTAAGCAGTAAAATACATCTGGAGCTAGAAAACAACGAAATTGTATCTGTAACATCTATGGTGAGCCCACGGAGTGAAAGTTATCCGGAAAAGGACTTTGCCGAAAATGCCCGAAAGCTAAAAGGCTTTATATGGCGGGGCGATGAAATGATATTGACAAAAGATGATATCTTTCCTGAAGAGGAAAAGAAACTGCACGAAGACATACTACGAAAAACAGGAAAGCTTAAAAACATAGTAGACAAGCCTATGGAGCCGTTAAAGGAAACCCTTAATTATGACAAGGATCATCCTAAACCAAAGCCTGAAGTTCAGCCAGCAGCCGGTACACCTGCTCAAACACTGCCTTCTTCGGCAAATAAAACTCCAAAAACAACACAAAAGGCACAGGGCAGCGCCAGGACAAAACAGCTTACACCTGCTACTACAGCTAAAAAAGCTCAGTAGCTATTATTATTGAATTATTTAAAAACGGGTCTTCCCCTACTCCGTGCTAAATCCTGTTTTGGGATGAGGGGGCAACAATGCTAAACGATTTTTACAAATACCAGGCACAAACCTCTCCACACCCGCTGGGTATAGCCATAAGCCACGCCGAGGGCAGCTACATTTATGATGTTGACAACAAACCCTACCTCGACTTTGTAGCCGGGGTATCGGCTACCAGTCTTGGGCATAAACACCCCAGGGTTAATGATGCTATTATAAAACAGCTTAATACCTACAGCCATGTAATGGTATATGGAGAGTATGCGCAACATCCTGCTACAGAACTTTGCAGATTACTGGCAGAGCACATGCCACCGCAACTAAATAAAACCTATCTGGTAAACAGCGGCACTGAGGCTACCGAGGGCGCACTTAAACTCGCACGACGGGTAACTGGGCGTAGCCAGCTTATTTCGTGCCATCATGCTTATCATGGTAACACCATGGGCAGTATGAGTGTAATGGGGCACGAAGAGCGCAAGCAGATATTCCGCCCGCTTATACCCGATGTAAATTTTATTACGTTTAACAACGAAGAAGACCTGCAAAAGATAACCACAAAAACAGCCGGAATTATTCTTGAAACCATACAGGGAGGTGCCGGATTTATACAGCCACATAACGATTTTCTTAAAAAAGTGCGACAGCGTTGTGATGAAGTCGGTGCCATAATGATACTCGACGAAATACAGCCAGGCTTTGGCCGTACAGGTAAACTTTTTGGTTTCCAGAACTATGATGTGGTACCGGATGTAGTTGTTATGGGTAAAGGCATGGGTGGCGGTATGCCCGTGGGTGCTTTTACGGCATCTGCCGATATGATGGACCTCCTAAGCCACGACCCCAAACTTGGACATATAACAACCTTTGGGGGGCATCCTGTTATAGCAGCGGCCTGTCTTGCAACTTTGCAGGAAATAACAGAAACTGACATAATGGCGCAGGCGCTGGAAAAAGAAAAATTGTTCAGGCAATTACTCGTACACCCGCTTATTACGGCAGTGCGTGGTGAAGGCCTGATGCTTGCCGCCATGACCCAAAGCGCTGATATTACTAACGAAGTTATACTGCGCTGCCATAAACGCGGGTTGATATTATTCTGGTTGCTATTTGAAGGAAAAGCAATACGGATTACCCCTCCCCTGACAATTTCGGAAGATGAAATTAAAGAAGGTTGTGGCATCATTATTGAAGTTATGAATGAAGTGCTCAATGAGCAGCAAAAATAGATAGGTTCAGTAACAACAACTTACGAACCTTAAACAACGAATTACTTAACATAAATGTTTTGTTAATTAAATTGTTTAAAAGATATTTAAGAGATTTCCTTTTTAGGTAAGAATTTTGTAACTTTAAGAAGGATAATTTTAAACACATGAGTATGAATTTGAGTCACGAGGAAGAAGATCGCAGTTTATCCTTATCAAAGTTCGAATCGATGTTGAAAACCAACAAAGTATTCTTCTTTGACTCTGAAGAGTTTGAAGATATTATACTTCATTATCTCGACAGCGGTAAAATTAATTTAGCTAAGAAGGCCTTAAAGCTCGGCCTGGAGCAACACCCCAGGTCAACAGGTTTAAAATTAGTACAGGTTGAAATTTTAGTTTTTGACGACAAGCTTGAGCTGGCAGAAAAATTGCTCAATGAACTCTATGCTATAGAGCCTACAAACGAAGAAATATATATACAAAAAGCCAATATTTACAGTAAGCGCGACCAGCATGAAAAAGCGGTAGAGCACTTAGAAATTGCCCTTAAATATACCGATGACCTTGCCGATGTGTATTCATTACTGGGTATGGAGTATCTGTTTATGGACAACCTTGAAAAGGCGAAAGAGAATTTTATAAAGTGTCTTGAAGAAGATACAGAGGACCATTCTGCGCTTTACAACGTAGTGTATTGTTTTGACTTTTTGGACCAGAACCTGGAAGCCATTGTTTTTTTAAACGAGTTTATAGACAAGAATCCGTATAGCGAAGTGGCATGGCATCAGCTTGGCCGCCAGTATTATGCCATTAAAGAGTATGAACAGTCGCTACGCGCATTTGAATATGCTACGCTTATAGATGAAAGTTTTTTGGGTGCATTTCTTGAAAAAGCAAAGACACTGGAAAAACTAAAGCGTTATGAAGACGCGATAGACTGTTATAATACTACTATGGAGCTTGATGACCCTACGTCTTTTGCGCTGCTTCGTGTAGGTAAATGTTATGAAAGGCTTGGAAATCGTGAGAAAGCGCTTAAGTTTTACCTTAAAACGGTGCATGAAGATCCGCTTTTAGACAAAGCCTGGATAGCAATAACAGATTTTTATATTCGCCTTAAGAATTACCAAAAGGCGCTATATTATGTAAATAAGGCTATAGGCATAGATAACGAAAATAAGTTGTACTGGAAGCGCTATGCTACCATAAACAACGCGCTTAACTTTTATGAGGAAGCCGAAGAAGGTTACCGAAAAGCTGTAGAGTTTGGCGATTACCAGCTTGATACCTGGTTGTTTTGGATTGATACATTACAACAGCTTGGAGAGTTTGATACTGCTATTGCAACACTTTTGCAGGCAGCCGAATATTATGACGAAGAGCATGAGGTAGAATATCGCCTTGCAGCACTGTACCTTAGACAGCAGGAACTTGATAAAGGTGTTTTTCACCTTAATAATGCTTTGAGGCTTAATTACAGACAACACACCTTGCTGGAAGAATATTTCCCAGATGTATTTTTAATGGACATCGTTCAGGACGAAATGAAAAAATACAGAAAAAAATAACTTAACAAATAGTTTTTATACTTGCCCTGTTTCTCTTAGAAACAGGGTTTATTTTTTTTTTAGATCTGCACCAAAGCCTGTGAAGCGACTAGTCTTTACAACCAAATCCTGCACCTGCGTTTAGAAAAAGGCCATTAATAGAAATATTGGCATCTTATAATGTTACGGTAATCACTTCCTACTAAGCCTCAATATTATAAATGATTATGGCCTTTTGCCAATGGTTCTAACGTTGCTAAAGGCAAGCCTTGTCTTGCCGGTAAGCCAGTGAGCACATGCACAAACAGCTAATTTCTCGTGTCTGCCGGTTGTTAATAGCATCACGTTAAAAATTTTAAAAGCGATACTCTGCTTTGAGCAATAAATATCTGGGCATTAGCCTGTATTCTGTAACAGAGATGTTTACATCATTAATCAGGTATTCGGTAAAAGTTTTGGTATTAAAAAGATTTTGACCGGATAATGTAAAAGTTAGCTTGTTGTCTTTAACCGTATAACGTGCCTCTACATCCAGAAAGTAATATTTATTGCTGTTACTGTCTATATTACCGAAATAATAACGTTCTGATTGCAACTGTATATTAAACTTTGGACTAAACATAAATGACAAATCTAAAAATGACGTGTTGTTAGTATAAGAATTAGTTATCGTTGTACTAACCTCAGAATGATCCCATTTAGAACCTATATGATAATTAAAGAACCCCCTGAAGCCAGACCGAAGTTCAAAGCCATAATTAACTGAAAGACTTCTAACTTCACGTAGATCAGAATCGTTTACAATGTTCTTAAAATTATACTTGCTGCCCCCTGCCAGGAGCTTTAAATTTGAATAAATGAATTTAAAATACCGGTTTACATTTGACGAAAATGTTATAAACTCACGGTCTTTAATTATTATCTTTTTTGAAAGAGAATAATTTTGCGCTATTAAAGTATTTGTACTAAAAAAATCGTGGTTTTTAGTATATAAAAAGAATGTGTTTGCAAAGAATTTATCGCCCCAGCTTCCATAATTATAATTGAGTAAAAAGGAAGATGCTTCAAGAATATTGAAGTTGCCAGTACCTTTAGAAAAATCGCGAAAACCGGTGTGAATGTAATTGCTGTAAACATCTAAAATTGTAGCATTAGATGGTGTGTAGCTATATGATGTCTGGATAATATTGGTTTTGTTTATTTCCCAGTCTGCACCTATTTTAGGACTTATTAAAAAAGGTGACTGCTTTTCTAAAGATGCTTCCTGTTTAAGTTCATTAAAAAACTGGTGTAGTTCCAGCTGCCCAAATATACTTAGACGCTTAAACTTTGTAAGATATTTTACTTTTGCATAGGTATCATTTACTATATAGCCTACATTATTTTGAAAATCAGTTGGGCGGCTAACTTCTACATTTTCATTAAAAATGACAAAGTCAGAATCCAGTTTATCATTTCGATATTTATTACCAAACTGTAGTTCTAAAAGGTCTCCGCTTGATTTTCGGTCAATAAGATGTCCTTCCAGGCCAGCAAACTGCATTTTGTTTTGCGAATATTGTTTTACATTGCTGGCTTCAGTATTAAATAAATCCTGATAAATAAATTGATTTACACCATAGTTTTGTGGTGTTTTTTCGTTGATATACCTTCCTGAAATAAGTAATACACTGTTTTTTTTAAATTTATTTGTAAAAATTATTTTATGGTCTATTAGTTGGTTTAATGCGTTTAGATGTTCTTCTAAATAATTTTCATTAAAAAGTAGTGCACTTGTATTTTTGCCTTTTGTGCTGTTAAACTTAGCAGTATATTCAATGGTTACATTTGCATTAATGTCATAAATCAGGTCTGCCTTACCAAATCCCGTGAGCGCATTTTTGCGCACATTTTGATTTTGAGTATTTGTAAAGTTAGTACCCTCCACAAAATAAGAATCTATACTGTTTTTATAGAAATTTATACCATCGCTGTTGAAAAAGCCAAGGGTTTTTAGTTTAATTTTTGAAGACAGGGCATGTATCGCATTTAATGAAACCATTTCTGCATTGTTTAAATTTACCCTTTTTTGCTTAAGCTGTGGCTGATAGGCATTGATTGAAAGTATTGATTGGGCATTTTGGTCATCTCCCACTCCGCCGGGTTCATTACCTCTGTAAGGCCGTATTAAATGGTCTATATCTCCGGTGGCATCAATACCTATATTGTTTAGATTAGTCAGGAAATAATATTTGTCTTTCTTCCCAAAGTTCATAAGATTACCTTTAGCCTCATATCTGTTATCAGATGCTACACCATAGCCTAAACTTGTATTTCCAAACCATTGCCGTTTAAAATCGTCTTTAAGCGTAAGGTTAAGCGCTACCCTTTCACTTTTTTCGATGCCTTTTAAATGTTTGTTGTTTGAGTAATGTTGCAACACCTCAATCTTATCAATAGGATTAACAGGCATGTTCTTAGTAAGTAGTTTATACCCCTTATCAAACATATCGTCGCCATCGATCATTATATTTTCGATTTCCTGGTTGCCCACTTTTATTGTACCGTCATCTGAGATTGACAGGCCCGGAATTTTTTTCAGTAAGTCTTCAACTACCTGCTCATTGCCCTGGCTAAAATATTTTGCATCAAATACAATTGTATCCTGTTTTACACTAATGGGTGAAGTTGTATTTATTATAACTTCATTTAATTCTAACGGTTCATATTGCAATACAACATCCTTATTTATTTCTACGGCTTCAGTGCTAATTTTTACAGCTATGGTAACGGGCTTAAAAGATAACGCCGAAATAACAAGGTTAAAATTCCCCGTTTTATCTACCACTATAGAAAATTTCCCATTATCATCTGTATATCCATAAGCCGTTATAACGGCACTACCTTCAGGACTCAATATTATGCTGGCATTTTGCAGTATTCCATTATTCACATCTGTTACCTTACCTCTAATTGTAGTTTGAGATGCGCCACGTGCCGCAAGTAGTAAAAGCAGTATATAAAAGAGGGTGGTTAGTTTCATTACTTACCGGTTGTTTAATTTTTACAACAATGCATAGTGTGTATAATGATAGTAATTGTAGATGTAACTATTCAAAACTTTTTTCCAGATCATAATTTTCGCCTACTTGGGCGCTTATTTGTGCTCCTCTTGGCAGCTTGGCTTTTAAACGATCTATAAAGTCGTTAACTTCATTGTTTTTGTATGTTACATACTGGTCAAGTGTTATCTTTTTACCTTTAGCCGGTTCTTTTATTACACTTGCTGTAAGTGTAGAAATTTTTGCAACCTGTATAAAAATGTTGTTGTCTGTAGATTTTGCTTCTAATACCAGTCCCGGCAGGCCATTAAACTTCCATGGGCCAAAAGCGGTAGGAATTTCTTTAGTATACCACACTTCATAGGTACGCCCTCTAAACTTGCCTATGGCTTTGTTGCAGGTCATTTTGTTTATAAGCTTAACGTCATCTTTTAACTGCCAGTTAAAATTGGGTATTTTTTCATCTACAATAACAGGTAGAAATTTGCCGCTTATGCCTACAAATTCCCTAAAAACAATCTGTTTTGTTTTTCCGTTAAAATAATATTGCCTCCCAATACTATCGTTAGGCTTAACACTAAAACTGATATTTTCCTCCTGGTCTACCATAACGGTATCCAGAGATTTTTGCACCCCCGGAAAGTAGGAAATCGCATCGCTTTTATTTAACCTTAATTCGAGCTTTTCATTTTCATTAAGCCCTATGTTTTTATAATTGTATTCTACTTTGTAAGATGTACCAGCCTGAGAAAACACATTAATTGTATATAGCAGTACTATTAATAAATATCGAGTCATGATTATTTTATTATGTTAAACGATTATAAAAAAGCTGGCAAAGCTACCCCAAAGGGCAACTCTGCCAGATAAATTTTGGCTATCCGTAGAATGCCTCAAGAAGTTTGATCTTCGCTTTTAGCCCAAGGCAGTCCAGGTAAGATGTATCTGAAATTGTTAGTTCCACATTAATTTCAACCCCCTGAAAAGTACCTTTAACGGTTACAGTACAGTCTCTGTTAGCCTCGTTTGCATCGGTACTGTTCTGCGTTTTTACAGCAGGTGTTACTACCTCTTTAGACTTAAGTGTATCTACACTACCATTAGCAAATGTTAAACTGCTTGTTAACGCAAATGCCGCAATGAATAATATCTTTTTCATGACTAACCTTTTATTTCGTTAACAACACCTTTGATCAGTTTTATTGCAGCATCAACACAATCGTTAGCTTCAACGGTAACGCTGATGTTAACCTCTTTGCCATTAACGGTGCCTTTAACCGTAATTTTACAATCTTTGTAAAAAACATCAGCTGCCTCTACTTGAGAAACAATGTTTTTTTCGGCTAATACTTTTTCATTAACCGGCATCTCATGCGTGTTAGCAAATGCTCCAGATGAGAAAGCAACTGTGGCAACAAGGCCATAGAATAAATTTTTCATAAAAAATAATTAATTGGTTTCCTACCTTCAGGAATTTAGCGTCCTCCTGTGTCAGAGTTAATTCCGGGACGTGATTTTTTATGGATGAACGGTCGGCCCAGTATTCTATATCATTTTATCTTGGTAATATCCCACCCTCTGTCTTTAGTGGTGTCTTTAATTGTAATGGGAGCTACCGGTTTTAAAACATCTATAGTTGACGCGTCTGGTGCTGGTGTAGCAAGGGTTTCATCATCAGTGCTGCACGACATTATTGCTACTGCAAAAATTGATAGTAAGGCAAGTTTTTTCATAATGATTAGTAATAACCACTTTTGGTTTAAGTTGGATTTTGGAGAATTATCATGAACTAATCTGGCTTAGTTCGTGTATGAATTCAAAAAATTGGCTGTGGTTATTGATATTCCAAATGTACCTGCCTTTTTAATTAAAATAAAACGAATGTTACTGGAATTTATAAATTACACATGGGTATTTTATAAATTCCACGCTTTCCAGCATCTGGTTAAATATTTAAAAACAAGCGTTTTACGCAATTGTTTATGTTAAAATTTGTACTTTGTTGTTACTGATTAACACTTAGTGGTATATTGCTTATATTTTTAGCTTTATATGTCTAAATTTCAAATATTCGTCTTCTTTATTTACTTCACAGTACAGTCAGTTTGTGCTGCCGCGGGTATATTACCTGTAGATTCTCTTGAGCATAAAAGCTATACTTATATAAATGATCGCATAAATACCTTTGAGAAAGACAGCACCAAAGTTTGGGTATATCTTAATGCCTATGTACGCAAGGCCAAAAAAGAACAGAAGTTTAAAGAAATAGTATATGGATATCAAAATTGCGTATACCTGTCTGACAATGCGGTTAGCATAAAATATTCTGACAGCCTTATTTTTTATGCTGAAAAATCTGCAGATAAAATTTTAATTGGAAGTGCTTACCTAACCCGCGGAATAGCCTATTATAAACTAAGAAAATATCCTGAAACTTTAGATAATTACCTTACTGCAGACCGCTATTTAACCGAAACAAACGATGATTATTTAAAATATAAGGCTAAGTACAATATTGCGCTTATAAAGAGCTATCTGGGAGACTACCAGGAAGCTATGGATTTATATAAAGATTGTATTGAATATTTTAAACGTGATGGCTTTAATAATACACGTGGATATTTAAGCGCCATAGGTGGTCTTGCTTTTGCGTATAACAGACTTGGAGATTATGAGTTAAGCTCTAAAACAGCAGAATGGGGAATTAGAGAAAGTAAAAGGCTGGAACAAAATCTTGACATGCAGTACATCAGGCAGATAGAAGGAATTAATTTATATGGCAAAAAACAATATGCTAATGCTATAAAGTTGCTACAGCAATCTTTACCTGATATTATAAAGAATGACGATTTTGCGAACCAGACTGTGGGCTACTTTTATTTAGGAAAAAGTTACATGGCAATTAATGATGTACAAAAAGCCATGCCATTTTTTTACAAGGTAGATTCTGTTTTTAATAAAAATAATTACATACGGCCAGACCTTCGCGAAAATTATGAAATACTTATAAATTACTACAAGCAAAAAAATGATAAAGACAAGCAGCTCTTATATATAAATACGTTACTGCGCGCAGATAGTATCTTAAATACAAATTACAGATATTTAAGCAACAAGATAAAAAAGCAATACGATACTAAAGATCTTAACCTTGCCAGGCAACAGATAGAGTATGAACTTTCAGGTGCTAAAAATAAGATGATTTTATATCTTATCCTTTTAGCTATTACAACAGCATCTTTAGGTTATTATATTTATATGTACTATGCGAAGCAACGGTTGTACCAAAAAAATTATGAGAAATTGCTCTTAAGCCAAAAAGCACCTCCATTAGAGGTTAAAGAGCCCTCAAGACCTCTGGATATTAATAAAGAGGTTGTAGATGAGATACTTTCTAAACTCAGGAGATTTGAAGAAAAAGAGCTTTTTCTAAAAAAAGACCTTACCCAGGCTAAACTGGCTGATATGCTAAAAACAAATTCTACTTACTTGTCTAAGGTTATTAATAATAATGGTAAAACGTTTACAGTATACCTTAATGAATTGCGAATTAATTACACAATAGATTTGCTAACAAGAAAACCCATTTACCGTAATTATACTATAAAAGCATTAGCTGAGTTATCTGGTTTTAGTACAGCACAAAATTTTTCGGATGCTTTTCTTATAACAACAGGTATTAGGCCGTCTTACTTTATAAGTAAATTGTCTAAAGAGTACTTAAAGGTTAGCTAGAATACTCTGTTAAATCAATACTAAGGTATTATCTACCATAATTGGAAGGTTTTGTTATTGTTCTGCATTTAAAATATAAACGTCTCTAAAGTTAAATAAGGTTGCTACAGCGATTCATCGCCAGCTAGATTGCTTAAAGTTGTAATTCCGTTGTCAAATAAGTATTGGCGTATATCAGGGATTACAGTCGAACACTTGACCCCTATTCTGGCATTTTTTGAAAATAAAAAATGAACTGTTTTGTAATCTGTCTCTCCTGGCCTTTATTCCGGATAAGGGCGAACTGTTTCTGTCTAAAAGAATGTTTCTTATTGAAGCCGATGTTTTCGTGCCAAAAACTCGCAATTTTGCTTACAGGATCTTCTATAAATTTTTACGGTTTTTCTTAGTTAATTTTTTTTGACATTAAGAGTATTTCTTTATTAATTATTTCCGCATTTTCTTTTTTTGTAATTATAGTACCGTGAGTTCCATTAATAATAACTTGTTTTCCGTTATTAGATAGTTCTTTCAATTCTTTTTGCATTTCGAACCATAATAAAACTTGTTTGTCTGGGTCAATCCCTTTTTTTCTATATCTTTCTTTTTGAGATTCACTATATTGTTCCGTTGCTGTAAAAACCAAAATAGGTAATGAATCTAAACTATTTGCTTGACCTGCCCGAAAAAGAATAGCATCATTGATGCCATTTTCTTTTAGGTTTCTACGATAAACTTCACCTGAATAAAAAGTGAGATCACTAGAACGGATATGGCAATCTTTTGGCAAACCATCGTCCATAGAGCTTGGATTAATTTTATTATAAATTCTCAATATTCCCATATCGGAAAGTACTGAAACAAATTTTATTATCTTAATTTGTTCTTTCGGTATCAATGCTTTTTGTTCCAATCGCATCCATTGTTCGGGATGGCTTGAATCCAAAAAAACAACTCCTTTTACTTCATCAGGATATAGATCTCTAAATATGTTGCACCAGTCTGGAAGTAATAGTGGAAGTGTAAATGCTAATCTTAATAAGGTTGGTAAAACATATCTGCTTAAAAAAGTAAATACTGCCCTTGGGGGTAGCTGGACACTTGAATATGAAAAGAATGATAATACCTATGACCTCCCTCAAAACAAATGGGTACTAAGTAAAGTTACAACACATGACGGTTTTACCGGAAGCGGGGCAGATACTGCATTTGGGCCGGATATTACCAAAACATCTTTTAAGTATGCCAGCCCGAAATATGACCGTAGGGAACGGGAGTTTTTAGGTTTTGGTACCCTAACTACAAAACAACTAGACCCATCAAACGAAGTGGTGTTTCGTACCGTTATTAATTATTACTATAACGAAAATATTTACCTGAGCGGGCTTGCTAAAGGATCTGCAACCTATAACAGTGCTAACCAGCTTTTGGCTAACCAGAGCACGCTTTATAATATTCTTAATCCTGATGCACCAGTAGTAAATTTAAATGCGGAGAGTAATAATTATATTCAACTTAACCTTGCTCCATCTTTATTAGACAAATCAAGGCTATTTGTTGCGATGGTAAAAACAACCTCAGGTTCATATGAAAATGGGCAGGCGCAGGTATCAGTAAAAACAGTACAAGCCTATAACAACACAGGTAATATTACGTCTTACATAGACGGGGGAAGCAGCCATGAAGATAGCTACAGGACTGCCATTGAGTACCATCTTGCCAGTTCGTTTGAGCAATCAGCCATGACAGGATTTCCTAGTAAAATATCGGTTTACAAGTATAGCAACAACCAGCTAATGCGTCAGCGCAGCGCTTCATATAATACTAAGGGCAGCATGATGCAAATTGTTACAAAGCTAAATGCTACCGAAGATAATACTGTTGTTTTTGGATATGACGCTTACGGTAACCTCAATAAGGTAACCGAAAATGATAATAAGAATAGTACTAACACAACAATGTAAGCTCCCCCAAAAATAGTACAGTTTAAAAGTAGAATTTTTATTAACTTTAAACTGTAATTATGAAGACTAGTAAATTTAATCCCACCCAGATCGCCAAGATCCTCAAAGAGTTTGAATCGGGCAAAGATGTTGATACCATAAGCCGTGAGCATGGAGTCAGCAAAGCTACTTTTTATAAATGGCGGCAGCGTTATGGCGGTATGGAAGCCAGCGAACTTAAGCGGTTAAAAGCCCTTGAAGAGGAAAATGCCAAGCTTAAGCGTATGTATGCCGACCTTGCCCTTGAACTGGACATGGCAAAATATATCATCGAAAAAAAGCTTTAAAGCCTTGCCATAAAAGAACCATTGTAACCGACCTGGCTTGTGTTTACCCTAACGGCAAAAGCAAGGCTTGCCGTCTCTTACAGACCAGCCGGAGCAGTTTATCGTACCTCTCGGTAAAAAATGATACAGGTCTTATTGAACGCCTTGAAGGCTTTGCAAAAGACCATCCCCGCGAAGGCTTTTGGAAGTGCTATTACCGCCTGCGCAATGGTGGTGATAAGGTAAACCATAAACGCCTGCACAGGGTGTATAAGCAACTTGGGCTTCCGTTACGCAGGAAGGTAAAGAAACGCCTGCCTGCAAGGGTTAAGGAAGCTATAGTTATACCTGAGAGCTTTACCCACACCTGGAGCATCGACTTTATGAGCGACAGCCTGATGGGCGGCAGGAAGTTCCGCAGCTTTAATGTAATTGATGACTATAACAGGGAAGTTTTGTTTATTGAGACAGATTATTCTTTGAAGAGCCGCCGCATAATATGGGTTTTAAAACACCTCACAAACCGGCATGGCAAGCCAAAACGGATACGAATGGACAACGGGCCGGAATTTGTTGCTAAATTGGCTCAGGAATGGAGTGCTATAATGGATATTGAGTTTAAGTATACCCAGCCTGGGAAACCTACACAGAACGCCCTTATAGAACGCTTCAATAAAACCTACAGGGAGCATGTGCTGGATGCACATCTTTTTGAGAGTATCGATGAGGTAAGGGATATCAGCCACCAATGGGTGGAGGACTATAACAACCACCGGCCTCATGATGCCCTGGGGGGAATCAGCCCGAGCGCCTATAGAATAAAAAACAATACAGTTGATGGGCTTCGTTCCGCTACGGCTACGCCTTCACTACACTCAGCCCATCAACTGTTAGAAACATAAGATCGGAAATAACAGTATTTTTTATACTTTTAAATCGTACTAAAAAAGGGAAGCCTACAACAAGCTATGTAAAGAATTTGACATATGACAGTATACTTTACACCTATCCAACAGGAGTAAATAATTCTTTTGGAGAAACTTCATCTACAGCCTACAATTATC
The DNA here is from genome assembly GCF_003403075.1 of Flavobacterium psychrotrophum. Lineage (NCBI taxonomy): Bacteria > Pseudomonadati > Bacteroidota > Flavobacteriia > Flavobacteriales > Flavobacteriaceae > Flavobacterium > Flavobacterium psychrotrophum. The sequence continues at coordinate 2,717,205 of NZ_CP031557.1, forward strand.
TTTTTGGAATACCCGTATTTACAACAGATAAAAATGCGCAGTCTATGCGTACACGTATTGATAACCGTGGCCGTATTATAGAAGTTACAGGGCCAAATGAGCTCGCCCTTGAAACTTCGTCAAATAAAACATGGACTATTCGTATGCAATATAAGGGGGAACCGTCCGTACCACCCAAACAGACGGATTTTAGTTTGTCCTCGCCCGTTTTAAAACTGCGTACATTTTGGTAGTAGCCCGTAACGGCATTGTATGCGCCAAACAAAGTTCCTTTAGTGGTTTCAGTTTGTTGGGTATCGTCTGCCATAGCATACTCAAATGCAGTATCACAGGCATTTTTATACATCGTTGAAAGTTCCTCGGTAGCCCCTTTCTTTAAGAGGTTGTAGGTTTCTTTGTTCGGGCAGAGTGCCAACTGTATCAGTTGCTTAACCTGTTTATCTTCGATGCGCACGTTAGCCCACTGGTTAAAAATGCCCTCTAATTGCAATGAAAGAGTATCGGCAACGCCCATTACTTTATGCGCCTGTTCTAAACGTTCCTTAGCCCCTGCGGTGTGGCGTATGCGTACCACGTTAGTAGCGGTTTTCATTGCTGCATTTAACGTATTCGAGCAAACAACCCTTACAGGCGTAAACGCTGCCATGATTGAACCGCTGCCATCGTGGGAGGTGGTCAGGAAAATATATTTCTGTGTTACATCGTCCCCATTGCCCACACGGATATAGCCGGGCAGTTTGGCGGTTATAAATATGCGTTCCCCGTTGCCGAGTGCGCCTGCGGTTTCATACAGTATGCCCTCGCCACCGCCTACAATGGCATCGAAGAAAGCGAACGCATCAGCATTCTGTACGATTTGGTAGTCTTTGCCCACCACGCCAAAAACGGCTTTGTTATCTGTACGTAGGGTTGCGTATTGGTCGGGTACGGGGTAACTCTCGAAATCGCCTGCACCCATAGCAAAAATCGGTGCTTTTGCCACTTCATAGTCCAAGCCTGCAAAGGTTATCGCTTCACGGCTTGTCGGGTAGTTCTCTACAATCTGCCCAAGCCCGTGCCATGCGGTTTGTTTTACGCTCATAAAGGCGTGCTGCCCTGTCTCTTTGTTGAAATTTAAATTATGTGCCATAATTTTTTGAATTTAATAATAATACAATCGTTTTGTATCTCCTTTCAATTCTCTTATCTGATACAGTCCTGCTACGCTTGCGCTCCGCATAACTTTTTCCCAAAAGAAAACCGAAAAAAGAAAGCAATATCAAGGTGCAGGCAATGCGGAAAAAGCAAAAGGAAACGGAATAAGTCCCAAGGGGTGGGTTTGTGAGTGGGCGAGCAAAGCCATTATGCCGTAGTCTTTTGCCTTTTTTTGGATTGACAGCAATACCTTCGCTTGCTTTTATCGGTTTACTTGGGAAAAGTTTCTTTTCTAAACCTATCAAAGCCAACCAATGCCTTAAATCGCCGGAAGCGATTTACCGATTAAATCAATGACTACCTTCATTCCATACTGGCAAAAAAACTAAAAAGGAATATAAAGTGGACGATAACGGCACACATAAAAAACATAAAGGAGGCAGGCATCCTAAAGATGACCGTGCTACCTTCCGTTATTCCATCAGCCTGAGAGCTGTGGAAAATGCTAAGTTCCTGAGCTTGTTTGAGCAATCGGGCATGAATGTTATGGCACATTTTATTACTGCCTGCATTTTCCAAAAGACCATCACTACCGTAAAAATTGACAAAGCGGCAATAGATTACCATGTGAAACTAACGGGACTGTTTGCACAGTTCCGCGCCATTGGTGTCAACTACAACCAACTCATTAAAATCCTGTACAGCAACTTTACCGAGAAGAAAGCCGCTGCCTATCTGTACAGGTTAGAAAAGCAAACCATCGAACTTGTTGCCGTTAGTAAAAAGATCATTGAACTTACCACTGAATTTGAGGCGAACCATCTTAAAAAGTGAGCCATGGTAGCTAAGATTGGCAGGGGCAAAAGTTTGTTTGGTGCCTTATCCTACAATATGGATAAAGTAAAGCACAATACCGCAACGGTATTGGCAGGCCAGAAAATCATAGAATCTCCGGACGGTACATTTACCGTACCACAAATCTCAAATTCATTCCAGGCATATCTTGTTGCCAACCGGAAAACAGAAAAGCCAGTGGTGCATATCTCACTCAATCCTGATCCTGATGACAAAGTAAGCAACAATGATTATAAAGCCATTGCTAAGGATTACATGGAAAAAATGGGTTATGGCAAGCAGCCGTTCATAGTATTCAAACACAAAGACATTGAGCGCAGCCATATCCATATTGTAACGGTATGTGTGGACGAAAAGGGAAGGAAAATCTCTGATGCCTTTGAAAAAAGAAAGTCCATGGCAGCCTGTCGGGAACTGGAACGCCAGTACAACCTGAAAAATGCTGTTGAAAAAAAGCAAAACCGAACCGAGCCTATCTTTAAACCGGTCAATTATAAAGTTGGCGATATCAAAAGCCAGATGGCTGCCGTTATCCGTTACCTGCCGAAATACTATCAATACACTACGCTTGGCACGTACAAGGCCTTACTCTCATTATTCAATATTACTGCTGAAGAAGTAAAAGGCCAGTATAATGGAAAACCTAGACAAGGACTGGTCTACTTTGCATTGAACGAAAAAGGAGAAAAGGCAAGCAATCCATTCAAAGCTTCACTGTTCGGTAGAGGTGCGGGCTACACTGAATTGCAATCTCACTTTGCAAAATCTAAAATGCAATTGCAAAACAGTGCTGACAGGTCAACACTCAAAGCTACTATTGAAAAAGCAATATTGGCGACTAAAAATGAAACAGAATTTAAAACGGCTTTAAAAGAAGCAGGTATCAACACGGTTGTCCGACGGACAGCGGATAATCGAATCTACGGCATCACGTTCATTGACCACCAATCCCGTTCAGTATGGAACGGGTCGCAACTTAATAAAAACCTTAGTGCAGGCACTTTTAATGAATGGTGGAATAACGGTAATAAACCGGAAATTAGTTTACCAAATCCAAATGATGTAAAATCATCGAATATTAATCCTTTGATGAAACAAAGCCCATTATCTGAAAATGAAAAGATCAATCCAAACCTGTCCGATGCTGCCAATGCTCTCTCAGACATATTTGGAGGTTTGCTGCCACAAACTCAAGGCGAAGATTATGAAGAGGAAGCATTTGCACGGCAAATGAAAAAGAAATCCAGGGGATTAAGAAGATAGCCGGACTATCTCACGAAAACAACCTGCCGTTTTGCAGCGGAGCGACGAAGGAGTATAGCTGTAAAACGGCAATATCAGTCTAAAAAACTAAAAGGCTTTCCCGACTAAGGAAGGGAGTGCCTTTTGGTTTTCCATACCAGTTAAAGACATCTACTGCCAGCGGATGGCAGAAATACCAAACCTATCATCAAAGGAATTATTTTGGTGCTATGAACTGAAAATGGAATGATGATGAGCGAGTATATTACAAAAGATGACCTAAGGCAATTCGGCCTTGTTATGATGGATGATTTCCGTAAAATCATTGAAGAGTCTAAAAAGGAGCAGCAAAATAAACCAGTATTGGACTGGCTAAAAAGCCGTGTCGTACGTAAACTACTGGATATATCAGCAGGTTCGTTGCAAAACCTGCGCGTTACAGGAAAAATACGTTTTAAAAAAGTGCTGGGTTCCTATTACTACAGTAAGGCTGACATAATGAATTTGTTCAACGACAAACAGCCGACTTATGGAACTGCATAACCTTTTAAAATACCTGAAGCTATTTGAACGGGACACCTCTCTAAATGTATGGCACTTTGCTTTGCTTAGTGCCATACTATACCTTGGTTACACGCAGGGACAGCCCAAAATCATCAATGTCAGCCGCAGTAAGATTATGGCGCTTTCGCATATCAAAACATTGCCTACCTACCACAAATACTTTAAAGAGCTTCAGGTTATGGGGTACATCCGTTACACGCCTTGCTATCATCCTGGATATAGAAGTGAAGTGGAATTATTGTTCAATATACACACTGCTGTTAAATGAATTTGTTGCCGCACTGAGGCAACAAATTCAAAAAGGTATAAACTAAACATTTATAATTGTGTCATCAATGATGACACAATTATAAATTACTATTTAATTAACTTCTGCTTTATATAGAAACCGTTTTACAGCCTAATTGATATCATTAGCACTTAAATCAACTAATAACTTTGCCATTAACTGCGCTGATTTTTTGCAGTAAATATCTACCGGCCAGGTTATGGTTGCTATCCGGGTCATACCATCACCTGTAATTTTTATTGCTTTTAAATCCGGATGATTAAAAATTGACGAGCCCATTAAAACGGTTGCCCATTCGCCGCTACCTACTAATAATAAAAGCATATTGATATCGTTTATTTCCATCTTGATATCAGGTTTTATATTATGGCGCAATAATAAAATATCCAAATAATTGCGGATGCTGAATCCGCCTGATGGTAATAATAATGAAACATTTTCTAATTGTTTAATATTAACATGTTTTTTTTTAGCTAAAGGGTGGTTTGAGTCTACAATCAGAGCAAGGCAGGATGAAAAAAGCCTTTCTGTTTTATAGCTACCGTTTTTTTCCTGTTGCAAAAAGGAAAGCATCATGTCAACATCGCTCCGGCCGAGTTTTTCTAACAATTCCTTTGTTGTACCGAAAACAATGTCAAGTTGGACTTTTGGGTATTTTTTCGAAAACTGTATGATAGCTTTAGTCAATAGGTCGGTTAAACCATAAGTAACACCAATTGTCAAGTTACCAGTATTGAGGTTCATTAAATCCTTCAATATAATTTTTCCATCGCTGGCATCCTTTACAGTCTTAAGAGCATAAGGTAAAAATATTTTTCCGGCTTCCGTTAACCGTACCCTCTTTGCAATCCTGTCAAATAAAGGTATCCCAAGTTCATCTTCGAGTTGTTTGATCTGTTGGGACAAGGTGCTTTGTGTAATAAACAAAGCGCCGGAAGCTTCCGTAAAATTTTGCAATTCGGCTGCTTTGATAAAATATTTAAGTTGTCGAAGTTCCATAACTAAAGATAGTAACATAATCGGTTTTACCAATCAAGTATATCGAAAATAAGAGTTTAGACGATTACTATTTATGTATGACCTTTGACTTATCAAAAAAAAATAACATTATGGAAATCCAACAAAATGCTGAGAACGCGCTATCTCACTCTATTGTTAAAGCAATTATCAATGCCCCAATCGAAAAAGTAAATATTGCTGACTGGTTGTTCAACCTACCCGATGAAGAATACCAAAGATGCTCTACAGCCCATATCGCTGCCGGGTTTACCCGCACATTGAATGGCGTTCCAATGTCTATCAATGTTGAAACTATCGGCGGTGCTCTTATCATTCAGCATTACGTAGCGACAGAGTACAGGGCAGACTATTGCCGGATGTTATCCGTTTCGGACGCCATATCAACCAATGGTAGAAGTAAAGTCCAGGTACTTTGGGAATTGAGGGCAACAAAATTAGATGACAATACCTGTGAATACACCAATGAGATCCATGCTACAGCCACGCCCGAGTTCTTGGAATTCATGAAAACTCATAATATTACTTTAGCGCAGGCTGCCCATGACCGTCAAGTCGCATCAGATGCTCATAATCACGAGGAAACACCACTTTTTGCGAAAAGTATAGAAATGAAAGCTCTTACGGGTAAATATGGTATTTAATTAAAACTTCAAATCATGAAAAGCCGGTTAATGAGGCTTGTGAGCATACCGGAAGGTATGCCGCAACCCAGTAATTTCAAAATAGAGCATGAGGAACTCGGGGTTCCTGCCAATGGTGAGTTACTCTTAAAGCCAATATATATTTCTGTAGATCCTTACCTGAGAGCCGCTATGAGCGGCGGACATCCGCCCAATTTAAACGCAGGGGATATCATTATTTCGCGGGGTATAGCAGAAGTAGTTAGGTCGTCGGACAAAAGGTTTTCGCAGGGCGATTTTGTAATGGGCTATATGGAATGGCGGGATATTTTAATAGCTAAAGCGGATGGATTAATCCATCTTAAAAATAACGCCCTACCATTAAGTGCTTATTTAAGTGTCCTGGGATCTACTGGTTTATCAGCCTACTTTTCACTCATTGAAATAGGAAAGCCTAAAAGGGGAGAAACCATGATTGTTTCCGGTGCAGCTGGTGCCGTAGGAAGTATCGCCGGACAAATCGGTAAAATATTGGGATGTAAGGTTATCGGTATTGTTGGTAGCGAGGAAAAAGCACAGCTTATCACATCCGCTTTCCAATTTGATGCGGCCATAAATTATAAAACCAATAAAGATATTAATGCCACTATCCAAGAGCTTTGCCCGGAAGGCATTGATATTTACTTTGATAATGTGGGGGGTACTGTATCAGATGCGGTAATTAGCAACATGAACGATTACGGGAGGGTAATAGTTTGTGGGACAATTGCTGATTATAATAACACTATGAAAGCTACAGGGCCACGTTTACTACCTCTTGTTGTTTTTAAAAAATTATTGATACAAGGTTTTCTCATTGGCGATTACAAAGATCGTTTTGAGGAGGGTCGGCGTCAGTTGCAACATTGGTTAGCTGAAGATAAAATTCATTACACTGAAACAATTATGGAGGGCTTTGAACAATTACCCGATGCGTTTATTGGTCTTTTTAATGGCACGAATAAAGGAAAGATGTTAGTCAAGATATCATCTTGCACAATATATTGAGCCTTACCTTTTACAATGGTGTTTTAAATTCAAAAATGTATTCGGCATTGGGTCGCTCAATGTCTTGGTTAATCCTCCAGATCACCTCATCAAATGAATTGAGTTCTATTTCATAATTAGTAAAGTTGTAGGAGTATATCAGCAGATATATTGAGCCGTTCTTTTAAAGCTCGTATCATGGAAAGGCTAAGCTTTCTTTTACCGGACAGGATTTCAGATTTTCGCAAACCTAGGATTTCTGAAAGTTCAGTGTCAGAAAATATTTAGCTGACCTAGCCGTAGCAAAATCATGGCGCTTTCGCATATTAAGAGTTCACCCACATATCATAAATATTTTAAAGAACTTCAGGTAATGGAATATATCCGTTACAATCTTCTACCATCCGGGGTATTGGAGTGAGGTCGAGTTGTTGTTCAAAAAATAGATATAATTAGATGAACAACTCGCACCACTGGTGCGAGTTGTTTAATTAGGTTGAATTGTCGCATCACTGATGCGACAATTCAATATATTGATGTGATATTTAAGATGAACCATGTCAGTGATTATTTATGCAAATTACCCTGCGAAACTACTACACGTAGTACCTGCATCATCATAGTATTTTTTAATTACCTTGGTCAGGTGGCTGGCATCGGTAAAGCCCAGGTCATAAGCTATTTCCTTAAGACTTTGCCCCGAATATTCTAATCGGCTTTGAGCTACATTTACACGGGCTTTCAAAATGTACTCCTTGAGGCTCTCACCTGTTTTCTTTTTAAAATATTCGCTTATGTAGGTAGGAGATAAATTAAATTCTTCTGCTATAGCATCTGCTTTAAGTTTGCCGTTATCAAAGAGGTTATATTGTATATATTGCAATACATCACGCGTTTGACTGTCTTTATCCTTATGTTTTTCCAGAAAACTGTTTTCGAAGTTTCGTAATAGTATGTTAAGCATTGCCACCATATTTGTCCTTAGTATCGACTCCGAAAAATTTTGCTGTTGCCTTTCCTGCTGCATGCTGTTTATAAGGCTTATCATAACAGACTTGTCAGCTTCAGAATGTATAACATCTCCGGGCACCCTGTTATAACTGCTTAGGATATAGTGCAGGTTACTAAACCACTGGCTATAATCCATCATGGTTCGTTTGTCATTTTTAAAGAATAACGCATTAAACCGGATGAACGTGAATGTAGTAGGAGTAGCTATTTCAAAAGAATGGCAATCATATGGAGGCAATAAAAAAATACTACCACCTTCATAGGGGAGCAAACTATTGTTGATGCATTGTTTACCTTCACCTTCCTGAATATATACTAATTCAAAGAAATTATGCTGATGTGGGCGGCGGCTCCACTCAGTAAGCGTTTCCTTTTCTATCTCAAAAGGGTGTAGTGTATTTTCGATATGCATAACCTGTACTTTTTCTTTAGGAGGGTAACTAAGCAAATATAAAACTTTATCCCCTTTTATGGTATAAAACAGCTTCATGTCAGTCTCTGTTTTAATGGTATGAATGTATTGAGAAACAATGCCTGCATTGCGCTATACATTACAGGCATTGTTATCTTCTGTATTTGTTAAAGTGTAACAACAACTTTGCCTACAGTCCGGCCACTTTCTACGTGTTCATGTGCCAAAGCCATATCATTAAAGCCGAATGTTTCTGAGATGTGTGATTTAATATAACCTTTTGCAAGCCATTCAGCAATTACTTTCATATCATCCCCATTAGAACTTACCATGAAGAAATAACCGTTTACTCCTTTTACCCTGGCTTTTTCGGTTACGGCCTCATTAAGACCCGTTGGTATGCTAATTAGCGTACTGCCACTTTTTGCAACCTCAAGAGAATTATCAATATTATCGCCCCCTACGGTATCAAATATAAAATCATATTCATTAGCGCTTTCTCCCCAGTTGTAACCATGATAATCAATATGATGGTCTGCACCTAAGCCTAATACAAAATCTTTATTTTTAGCAGACGAGGTACCCGTAACTTCTGCTCCAAGGTGTTTTGCTATTTGTATTGCAAAATGCCCAACACCACCGGATGCCGCGTGCACTAGAATTTTTTGCCCTGCCTGTACATTTGCTTTAAGCACTGTCGCCTGGTAGGCTGTAAGCGCAGCGAGTGTAGCCGCGGCAGCTTCTGAGTGGGAAATATTAGCCGGTTTTAATGCGAGATGGCTTGAGGGAGCCGCTACATATTCAGCATAGGCTTTACCATGGCCGGGAAAGTTAACCATACCAAACACTTCGTCTCCTTTTTTAAAGCCCGAGTTGCTGCCGGCCTCTTGCACAACTCCGCTGATATCCCAACCCAATATAAGTGGCAGTTCGTCTTTTAGCCTTCCAAAAACGCCTTTACCGGCGCGGCTTTTTACGTCTACTGGGTTAATACTTATAGCTTTTACCTGTACTAATACTTCGTCATTATTAATTTTGGGCGTTGGGAGTTCTGTATAGGTCAATTTATCTGTCCCTCCCGGTTCGCTTATTTGTATTGCTTTCATTTTAAATTTATTTTAATTTGTTGATTATTATCTAAATGGTACACCTGCTGCAAGTGGTTTAAACCTGAAAATGTAATATGGAGCTTTGGCTTTGTTATCGCCATTATTAAATGCACCCCCAAGGTGTACCTGAGCTGCAGATACATACATAAACCCATCGGCAGCATTGTAGCTAACCCCATCCGGCCACAGCATTCTTTTGTCAGCTGTAAAGTCATGTACACTACGGTCTTTAGCCAATACCACACTTATACTGTTGGTTTCTAATGCAGTTAAATATATATTTCCATCAATATCAATACTAAGCCCTCCATTATTAGGCTTTGTAGAGTACGTTTCTACACGCTTATCCAGTTCAGTCTGTGGAATAACTTCGTTTAAAAGGTCATCAAACTTTAAACGGTAAATTTTGCTGCCATTCAGCGGGGCATAGTACAGCCACTCAAAATTAGCATCGGCTGTAATACCATCGCAACCCACAAGTAAGGGTTTGCCGCTAACCGAAAGAGTCTTGCTATTTATAATGGTGGGGGTATTTTCAGGTAATGTGGTCCTGGTACCTTCAAGCAGCCTGCGGGCTGCCCCTGTTTTCATGTCTATTACCATGAGTGCTGCCTTACTGCCGTCTCCACCGTTGCCTATGCCTTCATCGGCAATTACAAACACGCCATGTTTAGTATCTACTACCATGTCGTTAGGTTGCGATGTGGCTGCAAGAGAAGTTTGCGGTAAGTAATATATTCTTTCAAGCTTATTGGTACGGGTATTCCAACCTACAATTTTAGGGGTAACAGCATTGCGCTGCCCCATATCGAGCATCCAGATAATACCATTAGCGTCGTTGCGTATGCCCAAAACATTGCTCAGGTAATGATCGTCTGTATCGCGTGGTGTATTCCATTCAATGTTTGGAAACGGCACACTTGTTTTTGTTCGCGCATCATATTTCATAACCCTTATTTCGGGGTTAAAAAACGGATGGTTACTGTATACCAAATCGCCTTGAGGGGTGTAGGCTATATTGCCTACCGGATGGCTCACTTCGGCATACACTTCAGCTTTAGAAACCTTGCCGTTCCATTGTGCCGGTGAAAGAGTTTGGACGGCAGATTTTGCAAAATAATTATCGGTACCTGCCAGCCAGTCCATACGCGCCGGACTAAAAAAATCGATATCTATGGTATTGTCCTCAAGGGCTATAAAACTGTGGGGGATATTTGGGGGAATAATAATTCCTTCGCCGGCTTTTACAATAACTTCTTTACCTGCTACCAGCACTTTAACGCTGCCTTGTGTAATGAGCGAATACTGCTCATTTGCGTGTTGATGCATGGGTACCACGGCATCCTTTTTATAAGTAAAGTAACCTATAGTGCCGGATTCTCCTGAAATAGTACTGCGCGTTAAGAGTTGGTTTAACGGTTTAGAAGGTAGGTCTTTAAAAGAAAAATGCTGTATTTCCTGAGAGTTTCCTGCTACGCCGGACAGTATTGCTGCACCCATAACTATATTTTTAAAAATTGCTCGTTTCATGTTCATTACAGTTTTAACCTTAATAGTTTATACGGTTTTTGAGTCGTATTTACATTGTTATTAAACCACGGCATGTGCTGTATTTGCGAAATCGAAATGTACAGATAACCATCAGCAGAAATACTGTAACTATCAGGCCATATAAGTTTTTCAGGATCAGTTACCAGTGTATGCATTTTAAGGTCGGGAGTAATTTTTACAATACTGCTTTTTTCAAGATCACCCAGGTAAAGGTTGCCGTCTTTGTCAAACTCCATCCCATCGGTAGTTATAAAATGCCCCAGGTCTTCTACCTTATCATCAATAGTTTTTAAAGGCGTAGAGAAATCTCTTAGTAAAGCGGTACTTACACGGTATAGTTTATCGTCTGTAAGGGGTTTATAGTATAGCCATGCTTTATCCTGTGTAAGTGCTATACCATCCGAATTTATTTTAGGAATGCTGCCATCTGCTTTGGCAAACTCTTTACCGTTAAATGCAAAATGATAAGCAGGGTCGGATGTTACCGATGGCGAATCATGTAATACAAATCTGGAATCGCCTGTTTTTGTGTTAAGCACTACGATACCGCCATTTGATGAACTGGTCATGTAGGCAAAGCCATTTGTGTTATCTACCCTTATATCGTTAATATAACTCTCTTTACCCGCTACGTTTTCAGGAAATTTGTAAATACGCTCTATTGTATTATCAGCAAGCTTTATTTTAATAACCTTGTTACTGTTTTTATAAACAGGCCCAAGGCCTATACCGGCTGCATCTACCACCCATAAATAACCTTTTTCATCCGCTACTACCGCCTGTATACAAACAAACTTATCGCTGCCATTGTCTCCTTTTTTAAAACTGTTCCATTGTGCATTGGGATAGGGTACCGGTTTTCCATCTTTTACTTCTACAACCGAGTAGCTGTGCTTATCCAGCCAGTAAGGATAATTGGTAAATATCCTGCCCTCAGGCGAAACAGCGACGCCGGTAAGTTGATAGGTGCTGTCTGCAAATACCTCTCCAAGCTGCACAGTGGTTGCTGTCTGAAGGGTATCAGCTGTTGTGGTTTGCACTACCTCGTTCGTTTTTTCTTTATTGCCGCAGGCAGAGAGCAAAGCTGCTATTATGACCGAGGCTACTTTAATATAATTTTTCATGATATTATAATTTATATTTTTTTGATGAAACAAAGTTACTTTTGCTTTACACCGATTGTATAGTACGTTTTTAGGATTTAATAGTACAAAATCACGTTTTGATTTTAAAAAAAAGATACCGCCCGTTGCCGGACGGTAATCTAAACCTGTTAAGGCACATAAACATATGCTATTATTGATGCCTTTGCTATAACATTGGCACTAAGGTTAAAACCCACAAGTGCAGGGTTGGCGTCTTTATCCAGGTTGAGTTTTGATTTAAGGGCATATATAGTAATTACATACGGGTGGTAGCCACTAGCGGGTATAGGAACCGGGCCTCCGTAGCCATATTTTTTAAAATCATTTAATGATGAAATGCTCCCTGCCGGTAAAAGTTCAGGATGGATACTTGCCGCGCCTGCTTTTAACGATTTTGTGTCTTTAGGGAGGTTAAATAAAACCCAATGCCACCAACCACTTCCGGTAGGTGCGGCGGCATCATACATGGTTACGGCAAATGCCTGCGTGCCCTCAGGTGCGTTTTCCCATTGCAGGTCAGGAGAAATGTTGCCTCCGTTTACTCCCCAGTCGTTATAATAAAATTCTTTTGTAAGTTGCCCACCAAGTGTGTTGCTTTTTAAAGTAAAAGTTTTAAGGCTATTTTGAGCCTGTGCTCCAGCGAATGAAAGTGCAAATACACCTACTGCAATTAGTTGTTTAATTGAAAAAGTTTTCATGATACATTATGTTTAAAATTTTAAAAATTGTTATTGCCGGTATGGTAACCTGACAATGCAAAGTTCAGCAGCAGGTGCCCGTTTTGTGTGGTACGTTTTAAGGTTTGACAGGTAAAAAAACAGGTAGTCCTGTAAAGCACAAAACCTGCTTAATTAGTATTAAACAGGTTTTGTAAAGGAAACGACACTCTATTAAATCCATTGCTTTGGTATAAGCTGGTACCCTTCATTTTGCTTTTTGACATAACTTAGATTAGGAAACTCAAAATGAGGGCCGGCTATTAGCAACCTTTCGGTATATGCCTTTTCTAACAATGTTATTCTTGTTTTTGCTGCCATTGCATAGTCTACGTCTGTAGCAAATCCTACTTCAGGCATAGCAGCCTGTACAGCGGGTATCGTAAATATATCGCCGCAGAAGAGTAGCTTTTCACCTTCCGACTCTAATAAAAAACCTGTATGTCCTGGTGTGTGCCCCGGAAGGGGAACGGCAGTTATAGCTTCAAGAATTTGTGTGCCAGACGTGTTAATCCTTTCATAAGATCGTAATGCTACCCTAACATCTTCGGCATTTTGTATATCATGAGGCTGTGTATGGCTGGTATTCAGCCAATAGTTTTCTTCCGTTTCAGACACCCATATTTTAGCATTTGGAAAGTTTTTTTCGCCATTTTGATTTATAAGCCCATAAAAATGGTCGCCATGCAGGTGCGTTAAAAGTACTGTGCCTATTTCATCCGGTTTTATTCCCATGAATTGTAACGCCGCCAGTAGATGCCCTTCAATATCCGGGGCAAGTTTGTTCCCCATACCGGTATCTATAAGTATTGGCATATGCCCTGCGCCCTCTATAAGAAATACGCTTGTTGTAAGCGTAGGCACTTCAGGCCTGAATGTTTCGTGCAAAAAACCGCTAAGGTCTATATTAGGCAAATGGGTTAAATAAGGTTCACCCGCAATAAAATGGCTGTCGTTTATAACGGTTACTTTTTTATTACCAATTTTCCATTGGAGTATCCCCGGCAAAAGTTTAAGATCTTTATTCATTATTAATGTATTGAGTTTATAAAATAAGTTTCCTGTCCATAGAGTGACATCTATAGCTTTAGAGATTCATTGAATTAAAAGTAACTGCTGTGTTTAGGTTTGTTTAGTAACCATAGAAGGTGCTATGCCATAGTGTTTTTTAAAGGCATATGAAAAATGGGACAAGTCCTGGAAGCCAAGATCCTGATAAATTTCGATTGAGGTCTTTCGTTCTTTTGTAAGTAATTCCCGTGCTGCCCCTAACCGTTTTTTAAGAATCCATCGCGCCGGAGACTCATTGAAAACAATCTTGAAATCCCTCTTAAAAGAAGTAAGGCTACGCCCTGTTAAGTATGCGAAACGTTCCAGTGATACATTAAACTGAAAATTCTCCTCCATAAAATCTTTAAGGGCTATTTTTACGGGCTGCGAAAAATCGAATAGCACATTTTGCCACATTACGTCATTTTTTAATAATAGAAGTAGTGCTTCCCTTTGTTTTAATTGCGCAAGGCTTATATCGGTCTCTAAAAAATCTTCGTAATCCAGTAATGATTTCATAAAGATCTTTATTAGTGAATCGTTTTTAGGCATTTTAAAATGGGTTACATCTCCCTTTGCATTATATTTAAATTCTTTTGCAAAATTTGTGAGGGTGTTTTCGTCAAAAAAAAGGGTTATGGTTTTAAAATCACTTTCAGATCCATTTAGTTTTTTGAATTTAAGCAATTGGTTTCTTCTGCAAAAAAAGACATCGCCTGCTGATATTGTTTTCTTATAAGCACCAAAATCGAGTTCCATGTCTCCTGCAACTACAAGACCAAGGCTATGCTGCGCTACAAACTGCTCTCCATCTTTCCAGCGCGAGGCATGGCATGTAAAGCTTACGGGGAAAAACGTATCCTGCTTAATCATAGTTTTCAGTACTAATTCTTATACAAAGATAAATACATTTCTACAGAGATTACTTTGTAAAAAAGGCCAAAGTTAGCTTTGCCAAAAAGGCCATTTCTACAAGTAGTATAATTTTAAATTTTTCTTCTAGCGAGTTGAAAAGGACTTAAATTTGCTTTTGAGTAAAACAAACAAATTTATATGGGGCAGCTAATATCAGGATCCGGAACTAAATTAATAAGCCTGCAAAATACAGTGGAAAACATTTTGGTTCAGCCCATACGGTTTAGTGAATACAGCATAATTTTTGTTGACGGCGGAGAAGGTACTTTTTATTCAGATTTTGGAGCATTTACCTTTAACGGCCCTATGCTTTTTTTTGCCACCCCAATGCAGCTAATTTACATTGAAGCGGCAATTGCCATACAATATACTGTGCTTCAATTTCACGGCGACTTTTATTGTATGGAATACCATAGAGAAGAAGTAGCTTGTAATGGTTTACTGTTTAATAACATATATATAGAGCCATCATTGCAACTTAATCTTGCAGACCATAAGAGCTTTAGCCAGCTTATCAACCAGATAACCGAAGAGTTTTCTATGCCCACACCGTCGGATATTGTATTGAAATCATTATTGCAACTGTTTCTTGCAAAGTCGAGCCAGGTTAAAAACAGGGAACTGGACAGTGCTGTAAACACAATACAGCGCGATGATGAAATGGAGCGTTTTAAGCAACTGCTGGAAACTCATTTCCTTACCCTTCGCAAGCCCTCTGATTATGCCGATCTGCTCATTATGGCTCCTAACACGCTTACCAAAAGGTGTAGCAAATACTTTAAAAAAACACCATCGCAGCTCATCACAGAGCGTCTTATAGTAGAAGCTAAAAAGCAATTGCACCAAACACGAAAAACGATTAAGGAGATAGCGTATGCCCTTAACTTTCAGGATGAATTTTACTTTAGCCGTGTTTTCAAGAAATATACTAACGAATCTCCCCAAACCTTTAGAGACAAAACAGGCATATCTATAGTGGCAGATTTGTACAGGTAATATCCTTTTTTGTCCATGTTTCAGGGTGTATGCCCAATGTAACTTTGTATCAACAAAAACAAATTACATCATGAAACAGATTATAATACAACAAATAGCCAATTTAGAAAATGTGGCTAAAAACGCAACCCGATTTGGTATAGTGGTTGTGTTTATCTGGATAGGAAGCCTTAAATTCTTTACCTATGAGGCCGATGGTATAGTACCCTTTGTGGCCAATAGCCCTTTTATGAGTTTCTTTTACAACACCCCTGAAACTTATAAAACACATCAAAATAAAGAAGGCGAATTTATAGCCGTAAACCACGAGTGGCACGAGCAAAATAATACCTATGGTTTTTCAGAAGGCCTCGGTATTTTTTTAATCGCTACCGGCCTATTAGTAGCCCTCTACAAGGTAATTCCGTTTTGGAGTATGATAGGCAGCCTGCTGGTATTTATAATGACTTTGGGTACACTCTCATTCCTTGCAACCACACCCGAAAGCTGGGTACCTAACCTTGGCGATACTGATTACGGGTTTCCATTCCTCTCCGGACGTGGCAGGCTGGTCATAAAAGATATAGTAATCCTTGGTGGTGCCCTTATTACCATGAGCCAGTCGGCACAGCTATATCTTTCACGAAACAAATAAGAGTTTTAAACCGTAACGTGATTCTGTGCTATTCTTCCTGAAAAATGAAACATCCTGCGGCAAACAGGCAACCTAACTTTGCTATATCAAATTGAAATAATCAATAACATTAAAAAATTAATAATCATGAAAACAATTAATGTACCAACTAAAGAACAGGTAAGTGAACAATCACAACAATTATTTGAAGCCATTTCTAAAAAAATGGGTAAAGTGCCAAACCTTTATGCTACTATTGGATATTCTGCAAATGCGCTCAAGGGCATACTGGAGTTTGAAGAAGCTTTTAGCCACAGTGCATTTAGCGCAAAAGAGCGTGAGGGCATTAATCTTGTAGTATCTCAGGTTAACGACTGTAATTACTGTCTTGCAGCACACACCATGCTTGCCGGGCTTAAAGGCTTTAAAGCCGATGAAATTATAGCCATGCGTAAAGGTTTTTCTGCCGATGCAAAATTTGAAACTGCACTGCAACTTGCAAAAGCAATAGCTGAAAATAAAGGTGCTGCTGATGCAGAGCTAAAAGAAGCCTTTTTTAATGTGGGTTATACCGAAGCAGCACTTATTGACCTGATTGGTATTATCACCGTTCGCACTTTTACAAACTACGTGTATGCGCAAACAGAAATCCCTGTTGATTTTCCTGCTGCACCGGCACTTAACTAATTTAAAACAACACAATAAATTTTTTAACCATGAAAGCTTTAAATTTAAAACACGCGGTAATAGCACTTGTATTACTAACCGCAAACGTACTAATGGCACAGGAAAGGCCTTATAAAGGAGAAAATGACCCGGAGGTATTTACAAAAGTCCAGTCATTTTTAAAAGCGTTAAATTCAGGAGAAGGTAAACCGATGGAACAATTAGGCCCGGCAGATGCCCGCCAGGTATTAGTAGGTGCACAAAAATCGGTTACCGTTGATTATTCTGGTATTGAAGAATCTGAACGCGTTATTTCTCAAAATGGATATAATGTAAAAATACACATTACAAAGCCTAAGGGGGCTAAAGCTAATGCTCCCGTATTTATTTTTATTCATGGTGGCGGATGGGTTTTAGGAGACTATCCTACACACCGCAGGTTAGTGCGCGACCTGGTTGTAGAAAGCGGAGCTGTAGCAGTATTCCCTGATTACAGCCCTTCTCCTGAGGCTAAATATCCTACAGCGATTAATGAAATTTATGCAGCTACTGAGTGGGTATCAAAAAATGGCAGCGAAATAGGAGTTAATGGTAAAAACCTTGCCGTTGTGGGCAACAGTGTAGGTGGTAACATGGCGGCTGTAGTAGCCCTTATGGCAAAAGATAAAAAAGGCCCTGAGATTAAATTGCAGGTGTTGCTATGGCCGGTAACCGATGCCAATTTTGAAACACCTTCTTACAATGCGTATGCAGACGGCAGGTTCCTGACTAAAAATATGATGAAATGGTTTTGGGACAGCTACCTTCCGGACGCTGAAAAAAGAAA
This sequence comes from Flavobacterium psychrotrophum, assembly GCF_003403075.1. Classification (NCBI taxonomy): domain Bacteria; kingdom Pseudomonadati; phylum Bacteroidota; class Flavobacteriia; order Flavobacteriales; family Flavobacteriaceae; genus Flavobacterium; species Flavobacterium psychrotrophum. Next base: position 2,734,965 of record NZ_CP031557.1, read on the forward strand.
AGAAATTTATGCCTCTCCTTTGCAGGCCAGTGTAGCGCAACTTAAAGGTTTACCACCAGCCCTTGTACAAACTGCCGAAAATGACGTATTGCGAGATGAAGGCGAGGCTTATGCCAGAAAACTTGACCAGGCAGGAGTACCTGTAACATTAACACGATACGGAGGGCTGATACATGACTATGGACTACTAAATCCAATAGCAGATGTACCTGCAATAAAAACAGCCATATTACAAGCGGCAACCGTGATAAAAAGTAGTTTGGCTACGAAATAAAATCAAATTATATATAACAAAAAAAGATAAGCCGGGATGCTTATCTTTTTTTGTTATGTGCAATATTTATGCTTGTGCTTTATACTGTTGTTTGTATTGTACTGGGGTGTGACCAACTACTTTTTTAAATAACCTTGTAAAATAGGATGGCGTTTCAAAGCCAAGGTCGTAGGCTATTTGCGCCACATTATTATCGCTGCTTAATAACAGGTTTTTTGCTTCTTTTATAAGGTAGATGTGGATATGGTCTAAGGCTGTTTTGCCGGTTTCCTGTTTTAAAACATCACTTAGATAACGTGGCGATATGTTGAGTTTATCGGCAAGGTAATTAACTGTTGGAAGCCCCTGGTTTTGGTGAAGCAGTTTTTCAAAATATCCTCCTAAAAGATCCTGAAATTTTTTTAAAGTGGTTCCTGATACGTTGGTGCTGCGATTAATGAACTGTCTTTTGTAAAATCTGTCCGAATACTTTAAAACAGCGTCTATATGCGACAGGATAATATCACGGCTAAGTTCATCCTGGCTGGCTTCATGTTCGGCGCGCATCTTATAGTATAAATCCCAAATTACGGTTTCTTCCTGTGGCGAAAGGTGCAATGCCTCGTTAATTTCGTATTCAAAGTAGCCATACTTTTTTATCTGTTCATGCAGGTGGTGCCCTGACAGATAGTCTTCATGAAAGAACATTATAAAACCTTTTTCGGCAAACTGTACATTACTTACTTCAATAATTTGCCTCGGTTTAACAAAAACCATAGAGCCATTGTCATTATCATACTTGGTCTTACCATACAACATATAGCCTTCTTTGATTTTTTTGAGTGCTATCATATAGAAGTCTCCGGTAAAACGGTCTTCACCTACAGAATATGTCATTAATTCTTTACAGGTCATCATCGTCACAAGCGGATGCAGAGGTGGTTCAAAACCGCTTTTATCATGTAACTCAGTGATCGATTTGTAGTGTGTAATTTTTTCCATAGTGAGGTATGTTGTCGTTGGTTTTTATTCTATAAGCGAAAAGTAATCAAAATTATCCAAGACTACAAAAAAGAATAAATCTTACATAATGGAGAGTATGGTAAACTTACGTATATCTGTGCTATTTCTCACTACTTATGAACCATTTTGCTAATTGCGCTACTGGTAATTTTGATATATCAAATAAGCATAATTATTAAATATCATGAAAAATCAAAAACTCGAATTTTTGCATATAAGCAGCTTGTTAGCCTTTGTACTTATACCCCTGGGTGGCCTTACCACAGATATTTATATCCCATCATTACCTTCTATGGCACATCAACTTAATGTATCGGTTGAAGCGGTGCAGTTATCATTGCTTATTTTTATGATAAGCTCCGGTATAAGCCAGTTGTTTATAGGTAGTGTACTGGATAGTTTTGGCCGTTACAAAATTAATATCGCAGCACTTGTATTATTTGCAATGGCAAGTTTTACTATCGCTTTAGTTCCTGATATTTACCTGATTTATATAATGCGGGCTGTACAGGGCATAACAGTATCCCTGATAATAGTGGGCAAGCGGGCATTTTTTGTAGATATGTACACCGGCCAGGCATTAAAGAACTATACCAGCCTTTTCTCTATTGTATGGGCCACAGCGCCAATAATCGCACCTTTTATTGGTGGCTACCTGCAACAGGTATTTGGCTGGCAGTCTAACTTTTACCTGCTCGGAATTTTGACAGCCCTTGTACTTGTGCTCGAACTTAAATTTACAGGAGAATCTTTAAAAACATTTCAGCCATTTAATTGGGAAAGGATATCTAAGGTTTATAACACCATGCTGGGCACACCCGATTTTACCCTGGGCTTGCTGATTATAGGGTTCACGTATTCATTACTTGTTATATATGGCATGGTAAGCCCTTTTATAATTGAGAAAGTATTTGGCTATACCCCTGTCACAACAGGCTATAGCTCCCTGCTCTCTGGCGTAGCACTAATGAGTGGCGGCCTTATTAGTAAATTGTTATTAAACAAACCGTTGTTTGCAAAACTTAATGTGGCAATTGCACTTCAGGTTATAGCAGTCTTAGCTATGTGGATCACTACGCTGTACACTAATAATATTATTATACTGATAGGCTTTACTATGCCCATCCACCTTATGTCGGGCTTTATATTCAATAACGTTTATGCCTACAGCCTGCAGCGTTTTACACAAAATGCAGGCACTGCCAGCGGCCTTACCGGAGGAGGTATTTATGTAATAAGCTCCATTGTGGGTTACGGGATGATTAATGCCTTTAGCGTAAAAACTGTTCATGCCTTATCAACTGTAAACCTTGGTATAGTGATCGTATTACTATTAACTATTCTTGTATTTAAACACTATTCAAAAGCAAGAATAGCTATTACAGACTAAACGTTGTTTTGTGCTATTACTGCCTACAAATGAACTATTCCGCACAGTGCTGCACATCTAACTTTGCTATATCAAATTACAACACTTAAAAACATATACATCATGTCTAAAACAATTTTAATTACAGGAGCATCAAGGGGTTTTGGTAAACTATGGGCAGAAGCCTTTTTAAAACGTGGCGATAAAGTAGCCGCTACAGCCCGTAACCTTTCTGACCTTGATGATCTAGTTTCAACTTATGGAAGTAACATCCTTCCGGTTAAGCTTGACGTTACAAAGCGAGAAGCTGTTAACGAGGCTATAACCACTATAACTAATTACTTTGGCAGTATAGATGTGTTAATAAACAATGCGGGATACGGCTTGTTTGGTACTGTAGAAGAAACTACAGAAGAACAGGCAAGGGCGCAAATGGAAACCAACTTTTTTGGGTTGCTGTGGGTAACACAGGCCGTACTACCGGTTATGAGGGCACAAAAAAGCGGTCATATAATACAGGTTTCAAGTTTCCTGGGCTTAACCACATTGCCAATGCTTGGCTTATATAACGCTTCTAAATTTGCTGTTGAAGGTTTAAGCGAAACTATAGCTACCGAAGTTGCACACCTGGGCATTAAAGTTACCCTTATAGAACCTAATGGCTATGCTACCGACTGGGCAGGCGCATCGGCTACGCAAACACATGACGGTATTGAAGATTACACTATCATACGTGAGGCTTTTGCCACATCGGGAGAGAATCCTGATACGTGGGGCAAACCCGAAGCTACGGTTGATATAATGGTTAGCCTAACCGATAATCCTAACCCTCCGCAAAGGCTTTTATTTGGAAAAATAGCCTATCAGTCCGTAAAACAGGCATATACCGAAAAACTTACAGCTATTGAAGCATGGAAAGAAGTGAGCATTGCTGCCCACGGACATTAATTTTAACCACCTTATAAAAATCAACATTAAAATATTCAATCATGAAAACTTCAACCCAACAATTAGTAAACAAAGTTATTGCTGCCAACGGTGGCGCAAATGCAACGGAATATAAAACAGTAAGACTACACACCAATATAGGCGGCGTGGTATGGGATATAAAAGGGCATACAGGTGCACTCGCAGATGTAGAATTTACAGGATCGCTCACTGAACAAAAAGCTTCCTGGAAAAACATTTTTAAACGTGGATATATTTCAACATTCGAGCCCGGTAAAGTAGAACTCCTTGATGAAAATGGTGGCCTTAAAGGTGAGTTAATTAATCCAAAGGATTCTTTTAAAGGGTATACTGTAGAAACGCCATGGTCTGCTGAACAGGTAATTTATTTTTCCAGCTATGCAACCTGGAATTACGCTACTACACCTTTCAATTTCCTTGTTCCGGGGGTAGAAGTTAATCAGCTGGAAGACTGGGATGAAAAGGGGGAGATCCTTCAAAGGCTTGAAGTTATTTACCCTGACGGTTTTACAACCCACAGCAAAAGACAGGTATTTTACTTTGATGCCAATGGACTTTTAAAACGCCATGATTACTGGCCTGTGGTGCTGGGTGGCTCTTCTGCAACGCAAATTATTGAAGATTATAAAGATTTTCAGGGTATTAAAACGGGCACTAAACGAAGGATTTATATTCTTAACGATACTGACAACAGCTATCAGACTGACCCCATCTTAGTATCTATCGACATCCTTGATGTAAGTTTCGAATAAAACCTCATTTAAAATTAACAGACTTCTTTTAAAAACATATAATTATGAATACTCAAGATTATACAGCCGCTACCGCACCTACGCAATATATAAATGTAAACGGTATAAATTACGCTTATCGCAGGTTTGGCAAAACAGGAGGAATCCCGGTTGTAGGGTTTCAGCACTTTACCGGTACGCTTGATAACTGGGACCCTATTATTCTTGAAGGCCTGGCAAAGGAACGCGAGGTACTTATTTTTGATAATACCGGGGTAGGCAATACATCTGGTGAAACGCCGGACAATGTATTGGAAATGACACATGACGCGGTAGACTTTATTAAAGCTTTAGGCCTTACTAAAATTGATGTACTTGGATTTTCCCTTGGAGGGTTTATTGCACAATATCTGGGTGTACTTTACCCTGAACTTGTAAGGAAACTGATTATAGTTGGGGCGGCGCCACAAGGTTCAAAAGTTTTAGAAGGTTTCCCGCAGTTGATTTACAAAGCCATGCAGAAAGAGCCTGCTGAACGGTTTTTGTACATTTTCTTTACAGCGTCTGATGAAAGCCGGGCTAAAGGCAAAGAAACATTGCAACGCTTATTTGAAAGAACAATTGACCGTGATAACGAAAGTAAAGAACAGGCTGTCATGGCACAGCTAACAGCAATAACCAATTGGGGATCTGACCCTGTCACCATAGACCTCAAAAAAATACAGCATCCCGCATTAATTGTGCAGGGCAGTAACGATAAAATGATGGATTCTGACAATTCATACCTGTTGTTTAAACAATTGCCTAATGCTGTATTAACCTATTACCCCGATGCTGCACACGGCTCTTTTTATCAATACCCTGAACGGTTTGTAAACCAGGCAAACGATTTTTTAAATGCCTTTTAATTAATTGGTTGTGTTTACCAGCACAAGGGTTTAAAAACTCTAAAAAATGAAACATTATAAAACACTTAGTGAAATGCACCGTGATAATGGATGGCCACCACCGGAACATCCGTTGTTAAGTATTGTAAGTTGCCAGAAAGATTGCCCGCTTGGAGACCGTGAATTTACAAGCAATTGTTATATGATTGGTTTTAAAAAATTAAAATCGGGCGTAATACTCTATGGCCGCACAAGCTATGACCATAGCAGTGGTGTTATGATGTTTGTAAAGCCCCGTCAGATTATCGAAATGAAAAACCTTGAATTTGAAGAAGATGGTTTTATGCTACTCATTCATGAAGATTATTTTAACGGCCACGAAATGCATAACAGCATAGAAAAATACGGCTTCTTTGAATATGAAATTAACGAGGCATTACATTTATCGCCAGCCGAAGAGGAAATTATACTTAGCCTGCACCAAAAGATTGTAAGGGAATATTACAATACTACAGATGAATACAGCCGGGAAATTATATTGAGCCATATCGATTCTATACTAACGTATGCCCAACGTTTTTTTAAAAGGCAGTTTATAAACCGTACAGACTTTTCAGGCAAAACAGTTACAAAATTTAATGAGGCTTTTAAAGCGTATATGAACAGTGATTTACCCAAGGAAAATGGGCTTCCTTCTGTAAACTATCTGGCAGAAGGTTTAAATCTTTCACCACGCTATCTAAGCGACCTCCTTAAGCAGGAAACGGGTAAAACGGCTATAGACCTCATACACATACATCTTGTAACGATGGCTAAAAACATGCTGGTAACCGGCAATAATAATATTAGCGAGATAGCCTACCTGCTTGGCTTTGAGAACAGTTCTTATTTTACCCGCCTGTTTAAAAAACAGGTTGGGCTAAGGCCAATGGAATTCAAAAGAATAAAAATGGGACAGGCATAATTCGTCAACTCCCCAAAGCACATTTTATAATAATACTATAAAGACTCGCAGAGCTTTATCTATTATCATCATTTATAAAACAGCATACGTAAATCTGTGCTATTTCTCCCCACATATGGACTATTCTCCCGCCTATAGTCGGAATAAATTTGTCCTATATAAATAACATTAAAAAATAAATATATCATGAAAACAATTTTTATTACAGGAGCATCTAGAGGTTTTGGAAAACTTTGGTTAGAGGCATTTTTAAAACGCGGTGATAATGTAGCTGCTACATCAAGAACAATAGAGGCTTATAAAGACCTGGTATCGCAATACAGTAAACAGTTTTTACCGCTTCAGCTGGATATAACCGATAAAAAAGCGGTTACCGAAGCAGTTAATAAAGCACATAAACATTTTGGAAGCCTTGATGTAGTTATTAATAACGCTGGTTACGGCTTATTTGGCGCTATTGAAGAAGCTGGAGAACAGGAAACTAAAGATATTTTTGAAGCTAACGTTTTTGGTACACTGTGGGTTACACAGGCAGCCCTTCCAATTTTCCGTGAGCAGAAAAGCGGACACATCATTCAGCTTTCAAGCGTACTGGGGGTATGGACGCTGCCTACACTTGGTATATACAACGCTACTAAATTTGCTGTTGAGGGCTTAAGCGAAGCATTAGCCAGCGAAGTAGCTGAATTTGGCATCAAAGTAACAATTATTGAACCAAATGGCTACACAACAGATTTTGGTGGCGCATCTGCTGTGCAAAGCGAAGCGATACCAGCTTATAACAATGTAAAATCTGCCCTGGGCGATACTGAAGGATTGTTACCCGAAGATTATGGTAAACCGGAAGCTACAGTACCCGCAATCCTTAAACTAATAGACAGCCCGGAACCACCATTACGTCTTTTCTTAGGTAAGTTAGGATACACCAAAACTAAACGTGTATATGCAGAGAAACTTGCTACATGGGAATCTTGGGAGGATGTAGCTGTTGCGGCACACGGTTAATTGAAAACCTAAAAAAAATACAACTCAACTCCCTTGTAAATACGTTTTCAGGGGAGTTGTATTTTTTAGGTTACTATTCAGAGATATGTATAAGTCATGCCGTGATATGTATAAATTATTAATTATGAATAGTCGGAACTTTGTTGTGTTAATAGAAACAAAGAAAAAACTTAAAAATTATTTGTAATGAAAAAAACAGTTTTAGTTACTGGTGCATCATCAGGCTTTGGTAAAGAAACCGTAAAGTTGTTTCAGCAAAGAGGCTGGAATGTAATTGCAACGATGCGTACCCCGGAAAATGAGCACGAATTAAATCACCTGGATAATGTACTTGTTACAAAGCTTGACGTACAGGAGGAATTTTCTATAAAAGCATCCGTGGAAGCCGGAATAGAAAAATTTGGAAGTATTGATGTCTTGGTTAATAACGCCGGTTATGGATTAATGGGGGTTTTTGAATCTGCTACAAAAGATCAAATACAAAAGCAATTTGAAGTTAATGTGTTTGGGATGATGCAGGTAACGCAGACCGTTTTGCCTTATTTACGTAAAAATGGCAAAGGAACAATTATTAATATCTCTTCTTTTGGGGGATTGGTTGCACTGCCGTTCACGAGTCTTTACGCTGCATCTAAATTCGCTGTTGAAGGATTTTCCGAATCCTTATCCCACGAACTGGTTAAGCTTAATATCAAGGTGAAAATTATTGAGCCGGGAGGTGTGCATACTAATTTCCGTAATGGATTAGATGTAATCAAAAATGAAATCCCAGAGTATGACCCACTGATGGGCAGTTTTTTCGGGCGCTATGCTCTTCCCACAGAAAACATTGATAAAGCAACACCTCAGGATGTAGCTGCAACTATTTTAGAAGCCGCTACAGATGAAACGAACAGATTAAGATATATAGTAGGCAATGATGCTCAGTTTTACGCTGACCTGAAGTTTAAAAATGATGAAGTGCAATTTATTAATTCGGTGAGAGATTTTTTTATCAATTAAAGTGAGGCGACTCCCTCAATTGTAAATATTGATATATAATTGTTTCAGATTATTGAGGGAGTACTTTTATTACCGGTCCATATTCACCTGATAACCTTGTGAAAATTAATTAAATTTATGAATGGCTATGAAACCAACATATATTGATATAAAATCCATTTCTGAGGTACATAAATTCTACAATTGTGGTAAACCCAAGCACCCATTAATCACCGTTATTGATTTAGCACAGGTTAATCCGGACAGGCCAGCAGAAAATGTATTTTACAGGACTGATTTCTATTCTATTGTTTGCAAACGTTTTGAGGGGGCTATAAAATATGGCAAATCATATTACGATTTTGATGAAGGTTCACTAATGTTTACATTACCAGGGCAGGTAATTTTGTCGGAACCTGGTATAAATATTATTGAGGGATGGGGCATTTTCTTTCATCAAGACCTGCTTGTAGGTACTGAACTCGGAAGGAAAATTAGTGATTATTCTTTTTTCCAATATAGTACAAGTGAAGCCTTACATATTTCTGAGGCTGAAAAGCTAATATTGCAGGATACAATTAACAAGATAAAAACAGAATATTCTCAAAATACGGATAAGCACACCAAGAGCCTTATTGTAGATAATCTACAATTAATACTCAACTATTGCAACAGATTTTATGACAGGCAATTTTATACCCGCGAAAAAGTAAGCAATGATATTGTTAAAAAATTTGAGGGATTGCTTATTGACTATTTTAAAGAAGATAATCTTACAAATGATGGTATTCCTACTACAAAATATTTCGCTTCCCGTTTAAATCTATCTTCTAATTATCTGTCTGATGTGCTAACTAGATTTACGGGTAAAACCACTCAGGAACATATTCACCTAAAGATAATCGATATGGCAAAAATCACTCTCTACGATAGCACAAAGTCAATCAGTGAAATCGCATATAGTTTAGGTTTTGAGCATCCATCACATTTTACCAAGTTATTTAAGAATAAGACTGGGATTTCCCCCAGGGAATATAGAAATTTGAATTAAACAAATTCTTATGCTGGTTTTGTAATAAAGGTACTTACATCGGAAAAACTGATAGGCTCAGGTCATACACGTTATGATTTCAAAGGCAAAGGTTCAGGAAATCGGATAATTTTTATCCTCATATTTCTCAACCAGCATAGAAAGGATTTCCATTTCATCGGATTCCTCACTATCAGGCTGCAAATCGAGTTGCATCAGTTCGTGTATACGCGCAAGGGCATCTTCATGTTGCTCTTCGGTTCTGATTAATCGTAACATCTTGTCTGATTTAAAAAAAAAAGATAAAAAAACGTCACCAAAATGGTAACGTTTTTAATTTTAATCTTGATTGCTATCCGGCTTCTCTTCTTCAAAAATATCGTTGAACTTTTGCTGCAACAGTTCCTTTTCTGGAAGTTGTGTCCGGTATTTTGCAACCATAGTTGGGGAAAGACTACGGCTCAATGAATATTCAACTACCTGATTATTCTTGTCTTTACAAAGCAGGATACCAATACTTGGGTTCTCATGTTCCTTCTTGACATCCCTGTCCAGTGCTTCAAGGTAAAAATTAAGCTGCCCGATATGCTCCGGTTTGAATTTACCCGCTTTCAGCTCAAAGGCAACCAGGCATTGTAAACCACGATGATAAAACAATAAATCAATGTAAAAATCACTATCGCCGACCATTAACTTATACTCGTTACCGATAAAAATGAAATCACGTCCAAGTTCTAAGATGAAGTCTTTCATCCGGTTTAGTAATCCGTTTTGTAAATCACCTTCACTATGCTTCTCGGGCAGATTTAGAAAATCAAAAACATAAGAATCCTTGAAAACCTGCTCTATGTCAGTTTTTGAATTTGACTGAATAACGGATTTTGAATTTTCACTCGTCATTGCCCGTTCAAATAGACTGGAAGAAATCTGACGGTCAAGTTCACGAACGCTATAGCTTTCCCGGATTGATAATTTAATGTAAAACTCTCTTTCTTCCATTAGCTTACATCGCGAGAAAATAGTCATGTGGTGTGTCCAGCTAATTCTTACAATAATACTCTCTTTAATATCTATTGCTTTAAATTGTGTCATCAGTGATGACACAATTGCAGATTCTTGATTTTCAGAAGATAAGGAATTACTTGAACTCATTATTAATTTATGATTTTCAGGATACGATTCGTAAAATTGTATCATCCTATACAGGCCTCTGCTGTTGAAACCTTTGAGTTCCGGATTATTGCGCTGAATGTAAGCCGACAATTCAGTAACAGTTTTATCTCCCCAGTCGGCATGGTTTAATTTATTACTTATATACCTACCTACATTCCAGTATAGATTTATCAATTCAGCATTTACAGCTTTAATCGCGTTTGTACGTGATTGTTTTATAATTTGAACTATTTCTATAAAATTATTTTCCATGATTTAAACTTTTTTAAGATGAGGATTCCCGTGAGACAGCGCCAGCAGTTCTTTCAATTCATGTATTTCCTGCTGCATTTTAGATATGATGTCCGGTGACGGTGGCTCAGGTGTAGTTTCCTTACTGCTCAGCCTCAACTGTAACTGTTTCATTTCCCTTCCTACCGATTGCTGCTCGGTAATGGCATACTCTTCGGTCTGTTTTACCGATTGGTGTCCCAACAGTTCCTTCACCACATGAATAGGTACATCATTATTGAGCGTTACGGTGCTCCCGAAGGTGCGCCTGGCCTTATGGGTGTTTAATGTGCTTTCGATGCCGCACAGCGTAGCTACTTCTTTAAGGTACTCATTCATTTTCTGATTGGAGGTTACCGGCAATACCGATTCCCTTTGCAGGCAGATAGGATGGTCTTTGTAGCGTTCCATGACTGCTTTGGCTTTCGGTAACAAAGGCACATTAATAGTCCCACCGGTTTTCTGCCTTTCACTGATAATCCACATTTCCCCATCAATACCTAACTTAATATCGGATTTCTTCAGGTTGAAGGCATCAATGTAGGCCAGCCCGGTATAGCATTGAAATACGAAGATGTCACGTACTGTGGTAAGCCGTTGAGTGGAGAAGGTATGGTTTTCCAATAGCACAAGTTCATGGGCGCTCAATGGCTTTTTATGGATCTTGACTTTCTTCGCTTTGAAACGCTTGAATGGGTCAGTTGCTATAATCTCTTTATCAATTGCGAGTAACACAATCTTCTTGAAATTGGTAATGTACTTCACCGCTGTGTTGTGGCTGATGTTTTTAACTGTCTTCAAATAAAACTCATAATCCTTTACAAACTCAAAGTTGAGCTCGCGAAAATCCATATCCTCCACATTGTACTTAAAGCGGAGGTATTCTTTAAGGTGCTTCTTGGCTACCTCAAAACGTACGTGTGTACCGATTGCATATTCGCCTCTCTCGACCAAGGCTAGTAATTCATCATTGTGCTTTTGGAACTCCTGCACAATCTTGCTCTGCGATGCTGCTTTGCCCATCACATAATCCATAAGCTTTTCGCTGGTCACAGGTTTACCGGCATACATCAAATCGGTGCGGTACTGCTGGATTTTCATCTCAAGGGTTTCCAGGAAGAAATTCACGGTACGTGCATCTTCTTTGTTGCCCGTTGCACGCTCTTTGGACTGATCCCATCGGGTGGCATCCCACCGGCGGCGGGTAGAGGTTTCTTTTGGTACTCCGTCAACAGTAATCCTCAAGTAGATTAACCTGTCATTTGTCTCTTTTCGCGGGGTCTTCAGGAAGAAGGTTAACCCAAAACTTGTTGCTAACATAATTCAACATTTTAAAAATTAATAAAATTAGAATTATAGCGTCTGTAAATCAAGTCGTTAAGCAGGTTTACCAGTTGAAAATCAAAGTGTTACATCATATTTTGTGGCACATTTTTAAAAATTTCTTTGGTGCCACAAAAAGTGCCACAAATTTTGGGCATTTTTGTAAATTTTGATAGTGCAGGAGGGTAAAATAAAAAAACCTGCAACTTCGTAAAGTGCAGGTTTTCTGTGATTTAACTAACTTTATCTGGAAATAAAGCCTTGTACTAGTGGGCGATGAGGGGTTCGAACCCCCGACCCCCTCGGTGTAAACGAGGTGCTCTGAACCAGCTGAGCTAATCGCCCTTTCGGGTTGCTTTACGTTGTTGTTATTAGTTCCGTATTGCGAGTGCAAAGATAGCACAGTTTTTAATATTTGCAAGCTATTTCAAAAAAAACTTACTGTTTTTTTACCGCTATCAGTAAAGCCCTATCTTCGCTATTTGCTACTTCTACAGTAATAGGCTCTCCTTTAGCATTTTTGCCTTCCACTACATAAAGTTTCCCGCCTTTACCGGATGGCTTATTACTTTTAGAAAAATCAACATCTCCATATTCTAAAGTATTCTTTACATCTTCCTGGGTAACCCATCCCTCTTTAAGCGTATGGTTTGCCTCCTTACTAATAGTAAGCCCTTTTGAACGGATATTCTTTAAAACCCTGCAGTTTGGCATATAACAAAAATCCTGGCCACGCTTATTAAATATAAAAACAACTACAAATGCGCCCATCATCAAGCCAAAAAGGTAATAGGCAAGCCTATGCTGAATCTTCATCTTCTAAAAAATTTAGGCAAAAGTAAGCATTGGGCAAGACACAAAATAATAAATGCAGGGTAATTTTAAATCTATTTACGGTGCTGTGTCAAGGGTCAGCACCTTTTTATCAAAAAGATCTGTTACATCTTCCGTATCTTTTTGTAGGTTCCATACCTTAAATCCCAGTTCTTGCGCAGCATCGGTATTAAACTTTTTATCATCTACTACCAGCGTACGCTTTGGCTGAATGTCGTGGTTACCCACAACATAGCTAAACGCTTCTGCATCGGGCTTCCTCACTCCTATTTCGTGGCTAAAATATACCTTTTCAAAACACTGGTAAAAATCGCTATAGAAGGATTCCCCTACTTCATTTTCGAATTTCTCTATATGTATAGGATCTGTGTTGCTCAACAAAAATAACCTATAGTTAGGAGCCAGCTTTTGCAGAAACTCAAGCCTGTATAGCGGAAAGTCGGCAATACCGGCATTCCATGCATTTTTTATTTGGTCTAGTGTTGCATCGTTTGTAAAAGGTTGTATGCCTTTCAGGTAGTCATCAGAACTTATTTTTCCGGTCTCAAATTTCTTTTCAAGCTTTTCCAGATCGGCATTCCAATTGGTTATACCAATAGCAGCAAGTGCCGCATCCTTACCTTTTTTATCTTTATTTAAAAACACATCCCCCAGGTCAAATATTATCGCGTTTATCATAGTTCCTGAAAATTAGCAGTTCATCATCAAGTATATTTTCCCTGCTTACAAGATTTCCGGTCAAAACCGGTGCTAATGTACCTTTGCCAAAAACTGACAATCCTTTAAACACACGGGCTTCATCCCAAAGATTGGCATCAATAAACGACTGTAGCGTTTGCCTGCCCCCTTCCACAATTACCGACAGCAATCCGTGCCGGTGCAGTATAGTACCTATAGTATATGGTAAATCATCGTTAAAAGGTACGGTTTCATAAAGCAGGATATCTAAGATAGCAAAATTGCTTTTCTCCGTCAATATTATTGACTTTATTTTTTGATTTTTAACAGCATAACTATCAGGTATGCGAGCAGTTCTGTCTAAAACAACACGCACAGGATCTGGCCCTGTCCAGCTACGAACGTCAAGAGATGGGTTATCATCCAGCACGGTAGTAGTACCCACTAATATCGCCGCCTCTTCACTGCGCCATTTATGAACCAGCTGGCGCGAATATTTATTGGTTATCCAGACAGGCTTTTTATCTTCTATTTTATCCGATAATTTAGTGTGCGGACTCAAAAAACCATCAGCACTTTCAGCCCATTTAAGTATGATATAAGGTCGTTTTTTTTCGTGAAACGTAAAAAAACGGCGGTTACTTTCACGGCATTCTTTTTCCAATACACCAATAGTGACTTCCCTGTCTGCTTCACGCAACTTTTTAATGCCGTTTCCAGCCACCTTTTCATGCGGGTCTGTGGTGCCTACCACTATCTTTTTTATTTGTTGGGCAATAATAAGATCACAGCAAGGCGGGGTTTTTCCGTAATGACTACACGGCTCCAGGCTTACATAAAGTGTAGCATCAGGTATCAGGTGCGTGTCCTGCGGCAGTACCGAATTGATACAGTTAACCTCACCATGCGGGCCACCATAAGGAGAGGTATGGCCTTCGCCAATAATACGTCCATTATGTACAAGCACGGCACCTACACTGGGGTTAGGCATGGCAGCACGCATACCATTTTCTGCCAGGTCAAGGCAGCGTTGCATATATATTTCGTGGTTTTCCATTTTGTAGTATACGCAGTTACTGCGCCTGTTTATTTATCATTCCAAAGTTACAAATTACCGCATTACCCCTATGACCAAATTACCAAATGAACAAATAACCCTAACTTTGCACTATGAATATTATTACCATACGCCCTATACAGCCCGCAGACAACCATAAAATAGCCGCTATAATTCGCGGTGTGTTTGATGAACTCGATGCACCTAAAACCGGCACTGCTTATGCAGATCCTATATTAGACACATTAGGCGAGGTATATACTGCTGAAAAATCGGTTTATTTTATTGCTGAAGTTAACGGGGTTGTTGTAGGCGGCGCCGGTATTGCAGCTCTTGAAAATGGCCCCACAGGTATTTGTGAACTACAAAAAATGTATATGAGTAAGGCAGCTCGTGGTAAAGGCATTGGCGCAAGCCTGATGGAGCATTGTATTAAAGCCGCAGTAGATTTTGGCTATAGCCAATGCTACCTTGAAACGTTACCCTACATGGAAGACGCCCAAAAACTCTACAAAAAACATGGTTTTAAATACCTTGACGCGCCTTTGGGTAATACAGGCCATTCATCCTGCCCGGTCTGGATGCTGAAGGAATTAGCTCCTCAGCCTTCAAAAAATGAGCAACTTATCAAAATAAAAGATTATCAGTCAATATTTATCAATACCCTCTCTCCTATTCATGGTTCAGATGAGGCCGAATCTTTTTTCTATATCACACTCGAAGAAATAAACGGGCTTAAGCGTACCGGATTGATTGTGAATCCTGATGTACAACTTTCTGAATCTGAACTAAAGCAATGGGATGATGTTCTGGCTCAACTAAAAACCCAAAAGCCCATTCAGTATATTTTTGGTAAGACCTGGTTTTACGGACTCGAATTTAAGGTAAATGAAAATACATTAATTCCCCGTCCGGAAACAGAGGAACTTGTAGAATGGATCATCAACGAAAATAAAAACAGGTCAGGCATAAAAATACTCGATATTGGTACCGGCAGCGGATGTATTGCTATCTCACTGGCAAAAAACCTGCCTGACGCAACATTGTATGCCATTGATGTTTCTGAAGAAGCTTTAGCAGTAGCCAAAGAAAATGCTACTATAAATAATGTTGCCGTAAAATTCATCCAAACTGATATTTTAAAAGCCGATAATTTGCCGGAAGTATTTGATATTATCGTATCGAACCCTCCCTACGTACGCAACCTCGAAAAAGTGGAGATAAAGCCAAACGTACTCAAATTTGAACCGCATCTGGCATTGTTTGTTGACGATAACGACCCGCTTATTTTTTACAGGAAAATAGCTCAACTGGCAAAAAACAATTTAAAAAATGACGGCAAACTGTATTATGAGATCAACCAATATCTTGGCACAGAAACAGTCGCTCTTTTAGAACATACAGGCTTTACTAATATAATTTTACGAAAAGATTTTGTAGGCAACGACAGGATGACGAGCGCCAGTAACCAGTGTTCAGTAGTTAGCAGTTTTTGAGTAGTTATGTCATTCTGAGCGCAGCGCAGCGGAGTTGAAGAATCTCTCTGCTTATTCCAAAATTCATCCATCAAAATCCAAAATAGCAAGCCTACTCATACCTTAACGCCTCCACAGGGTCTAACGCCGCAGCTTTAATAGCAGGATATAATCCGGATACTATAGTAACAAATATTATAGTTCCCAGAGCAGCAATGGTTGCCATCCACGGCATAGGGAACGCCATACTACCAAAGACAGATATTGCAAAACCTGTAAGCAAGCCCAGCAGCGTACCCACAAAGCCTCCCATAAGGCATACCACCAGCGTTTCGGTAAAAAACTGCATGGCAATTGTACCTTTTTTAGCACCCAGCGATTTGCGTACACCTATCTCCCGGGTGCGCTCTGTTACAGATACCAGCATGATATTCATCAGCGCTACTGACGAACCAAATACGGTTATTACACCAATAACCCATGCAGCAGTGCTTAGTGTATCAGTCTGCGATTTTAAAGATTCTAATAGTTCATCACTCCGTTCTATCCCAAAATTATCGTTAGCCGAAGGGCTAAGCTTTCGCAGGCGGCGCAATGTGAGTATCGCCTCGCCTACAGCACCATCCAGCAAATCCTGGTTGGTAATACTCACCTTTATAGTATAGTCAATACTTGGCGCGCTAAATAATGATCGTGCCAACTGTATGGGAATAATAACATTAAGGTCCTGCCTGTTGCCAAAGGTAGAGCCACGGCCTTTTAGCACGCCTATAACTTTAAATCGTGCCCCGCGTATAGAGAGTTCTTTACCTATGGGATTAACATCTTTAAAGAGTCCTTTTTCAAAGTCGGCGCCCACAATACACACAAAGCTGTTATTCGAAATATCAAAATTATTAAAATTACGGCCTGAGGTTGTTTCCAGTCCTGAGTTGGGCAGGAAGTTTTCATCGGCACCTACAATGGTAATTTCAGGGTCGGTTTTTTTGCCCTCATATTTTACTTCTACGCTACTGGCAGCAGTAAATGAAAGCGACGTTTGCGCTCCTATAAAATTATATTTGTCCTGAAATTGTTTTGCCTGCGGATAGGTAATAACGGGATTTACACGTGCATCACTATTGTTTTGCCTGCCCACCTGCTCGCTATAATCATAACGGGTAATGGTAAAGGTATTAGACCCCATAACGGCCAGATTGCCGGTAATGCTGTTTTCGAGTACAGCCACGGCAGCAAGTATGCCCACCAAAGCCCACACACCCAGGCCAATGATAAACACGGTTAATATAGTACGTAGCTTTTGCCCGCGTATAGATGCAAGGGCTATCCTGGTATTCTCCCTGAAGAGGTTAAACATTATTGATCGATTTTTACGCTAAAGTAAACAATTTGTTTCAGGTTTCAAGTTTAACGTTGTGGGAAACTTGAAACCTGAAACCTGAAACAATTACTATATTTGCAGAAAAATAAAACAAAATGGCAAAACCGGGAATTCCAAAAGGCACAAGAGATTTTTCACCTGTAGAGGTGGCTAAGCGTCAATACATCATGTCGGCGATAAAGCATCATTTTGAGCTGTTTGGCTTCCAGCCTATTGAAACGCCTTCGTTTGAAAACAGCGATACTCTTATGGGTAAATATGGCGAAGAGGGCGACAGGCTTATTTTTAAGATACTTAACAGTGGCGATTACCTTAAAAAGGCTACAGAAGATTTTTTGACAAACCGCGATAGCGGCAAACTTACTTCCCAAATATCTGAAAAAGCGCTGCGTTACGACCTTACCGTGCCATTTGCACGTTATGTGGTACAGCACCAAAATGATATAACCTTCCCTTTTAAGCGTTACCAGATACAGCCGGTATGGCGTGCAGATAACCCGCAAAAAGGGCGTTTCCGCGAATTTTACCAGTGCGATGCAGATGTGGTGGGCAGTACTTCACTATGGCAGGAAGTAGAATTGGTACAACTATATGATAATGTATTTTCTACATTAGGACTTAACGGCGCAACAATAAAAATAAACAACCGCAAAATATTAAGCGGCATTGCCGAAGTTATAGGCGCATCAGACAAGCTGATCGACTTTACCGTAGCTCTTGATAAGCTTGATAAAATAGGCGAAGACGGCGTAAAAGCGGAAATGCTTGCAAAGGGACTAACCGAAGAAGCTATAGAAAAAGTACAGCCGCTGTTTAACTTTACGGGTACCATTAACGAAAAACTGGATAAGCTTGCAGAACTTTTAGCCGCTTCTGAAGATGGCACGAAAGGCGTGGCAGAACTGCGTTTTATATGCGATAATGTTGCAGCTGCCGGCCTTGGTAAATCGATACTCGACCTTGACGTAACCCTGGCACGCGGGCTTAACTATTATACCGGTGCTATATTTGAAGTTTCGGCTCCTAAAGAAGTAGCCCTGGGCTCTATAGGCGGCGGTGGCCGCTATGATGATCTTACCGGCATCTTTGGGCTCAAGAATATGAGTGGTGTAGGCATCTCTTTTGGGCTTGACCGCATTTACCTTGTATTGGAAGAGCTTGGACTGTTCCCCGAAACAGTTACAGAAGGCACTAAAGTATTATTTACCAACTTTGGCGAAAAAGAAGCCCTGTATGCGCTTAAAGCAATTAACAAATTGCGTAAAGAAGGTATTAAGGCAGAACTATATCCTGATGCTGCCAAGATAGGCAAACAGTTTCAGTATGCCGATAAGCGCGCCATACCGTTTGCCGTACTTACCGGAGAAACAGAACTGGCTGACAACACGTATACCCTTAAAAATCTTGCCTCAGGCGAGCAGGAAGTGGTAACGTTTGAGGTACTTGCCGAGCGCATTAGCTGGACATTGTAAAGATTACATACAGCCATAAAATAAAAATTCCCGCGCTGCAATCCAGGCGGGAATTTTTTTTGTATTGTTTTACGCAAGGTTGTTTAGGCAATGTCTAACAGGTTTACACTGTTTTTAGTAACATTACCGGTACCATCCTGAACGATCTCTATACCCAGGATCTCAAAAGGGCGCTGAAGCAGCAATCCGTTTGCATCAAGATAATCCATTACCAGGTCATCAAAACTGTCTGGGTGAAGAGAAATAGCTACACTGTCTGTAAGCTCGTTGTCGATAATAAAATTACGCATAGCGTCATAAGTAATTTTCTCCATATACTTTATAGATTTTAGGTAAAGTAAATTTACTTGTTTATCTGAATAAAGTATTGTTAAAAGTGTTAAACTTTACTAAATCAATATTAAATATCGATTTAGCACAAATATAATACTTAAAATCCTGTTAAAATTTAAAGATATTTCAATTCAACTATCCTTAAAAAGTTGCATTAAATGCAATCTGTTAGCTTAAAATTGCCCTTTTGATGTTATTTATTTAATAATTAGGCTATTTTAAATACAATATTTTTTATAATTATGCGTTGTCCCTTTTTAATACCTGAAATCGATGATGCCATCACCTGTATTTCCTGATTTTGGTGTCTGATTTTCAGTTTTTTGCCAACCTAGAGTAGGATATTTCTTTCGAAGCTCTTCTAAATCGCGCGAAAAATAGTCTGCAACAAAAATTCTTGGCGATCCTTTCACTGCCTTGTCAACATAATTTAGCTCTCCTAAATAAGTTATACCGCCTTTTTTTATTTCAAACGGAATCGCAAATTCTTTGCTGCTGTCTACACTTCCTGTAGGCCCCAGGTGGTCAAGGTAACTGTATTGCGTAAACGCGTAAGTACCCGGTTCGCGCTCTATTATAAACAAGTAGCTTTTTTTATTATTGAAATCGCCATTAAAACTGCTTACATTATTGTTACGTCCTTTTATCATTA
The DNA here is from genome assembly GCF_003403075.1 of Flavobacterium psychrotrophum. Lineage (NCBI taxonomy): Bacteria > Pseudomonadati > Bacteroidota > Flavobacteriia > Flavobacteriales > Flavobacteriaceae > Flavobacterium > Flavobacterium psychrotrophum. The sequence goes on from NZ_CP031557.1 coordinate 2,754,825, forward strand.
TCTTACCTGCATTAGCCTTTTTAAAAGCTTTATCGCCGGAAGTAGCATTATAAAAAAAGCGGTAAATATCGTTAACAGGCACATCGCCTTCAAAGGTAATGGTACCTACTGCAAGGCCTTTATCCGGTGATGGAGAGAGTGTTTGTGGCGATGCATCGGCACTCTTTGTTGCACAGCCCGCAATAAGGGCAAGGCACAACAGGGCATATATTTTTTTCATCATTGTGTATTTTTACAAAGGTAGCTATTTACCACACTATTATTATATTTGTAATTATACACTTTAGCATGAAAAAAGTTATCAGCATAGCCATAGCGCTCATTATATTAATCTCATTAGTATCACTTGGTAAACAAGAGTTTACTATTATAGGAAAATGGAAAGGGCAGGAAAAAGGTAGCACTGTAACATATATGGAGTTTGACGAAGAAGGCTATGTAAGCATGCGCCGTAACGACGAGGTTATGGGCGGCAAGGATTTTAAGATTAAAGGAGAAGCCTTCTCAATGTTTTACACTACTGATTTTGAAAAAAATCCACCTCAATTAGATGTTACCGTTACAAGAAAATCTACCGGTGCACAGCGCAAAATGTTTGGTGTCATAAAAATTGTAAACAACAACAATATCATCATTAGCCTTACTGAAAGGATACGCCCTGAAAACTTCGACGGTCCTGAAGCCATTAGCTTTAAGAGGCAGTAGGTAGCTTGATGTAATTTATTATATTTGACATTAAACCAGTAAACCACCACTTTATGCTTACCCGCCTATTTATAATTCTATTTTGCTTATCATCGGCTTTTGCTAAATCTCAGGAAAAAGAAAAACAGCAAATATTAGCAGAAGCCTGGCTACTGTACAACTCTGAACGAGCGTCATGGCATGGCACAGATATATTTACAGAACGCTATCCGGCACTAAGAAAAAAAATGTCAGGATATTTCAGTTATACTGAAGGCGATGAACATAAATGTGTATTCTATGACCAGGCCAACCCTCCAAAAACACTGGCAATTATTACCTTTAACAACAATTTTGTTTTAGAAACGGCAAAAGTAGATACAACCGCACGTATACTTACTAAGTATGAGACTGACCTTTGTAGCATACGCGAAAAAGTTACGCAGGAAGTATACAAGGACACTACGCTTTTTAAACACTATAAAAACACCAGTTACAATCTTGTTCCTCTGATAGTAAACAACAAAAAGAAAGTATACATTTTTACCGGCCCGGGTAATACAGGTCAGGTAATTTTTGGCAATGACTATCTTATAGAATTTGACAAGAAAAATGTTATAAAATCTAAAAAAGCACTCCATAAAAGCATAATACCTATAAATTATGCGAAAGAAGGACAGGAAGTAACTACTATGCATACCCATCTTCCTTCAAGCGGCGACCTTATAACTGCTACCGATATTTGCACACTCCTACTCTATGCTCCTTATGCAAACTGGTCGCAGCACTATGTAATATCGCAAGAATATGTATCAATTTGGGAGTGCGAAAAAGAGAACCTGTTCATTATGACACGCAAGGCGTGGGATAAAATTTCAGAAGCCGACAGTAAAGGAAATAAGAAATAATATGCTTAAAAAATACTTATTAGCTGCCGGGTTTGTACTGTTGCTATCATCATACACCACTACCGACGATGTTTACATTTGCGATAGCAAGGGCGGTAAACGTTACCATCTTAGCAAAGATTGCCGTGGGCTTTCAAATTGTAAAGCCGAAATAAAAAAGGTAACACTGACTGCTGCCAAAGAAAGCGGAAAAACGCTGTGCGGTTATGAAGACTAGCACTTTATAAAAAACAGAAACGCGGCTTCTAAGCCGCGTTTCATTACCCAAAAGCTAAAAGCTTTATCGGGCTAAATATAGTCCACTACATACAATAGCAACAGCAGTAATTGCCACACCTGCCTGTATATAGGTCATAATTGTATCTTTTCGGTTAAAAGACCTATAGTGTTCATACCTTTTTTTGCTGTCATGAGCATTGTAAGGAGTATCAAAGCCTGTAAGGATCATCAGTTTTTTCATAGCGCATCGTCATTTAATTCATTATTCTTCCATAAAAGTAAACATTAATCGCACCAAAACAATTTATTTTAAGATTTTATTTTGTGTTAAAAATAATTTTTAACAGTTTTTACTAAAAATCAGTAACACAGTACTGATTAAACTGATAAATGCGTGTGCGTTTTTGTAATCTATAATCTTTAACTACTTTTGCCCCTTTATAATTTTAATATTGTGGGCAAAGAAATTGTTGTGCTTATTGGCGGTCCGGGTAGTGGTAAAACCACGCTTATAGAAAAGCTTACCGAAAAAGGCCATACGTGTTATCCTGAGATATCGCGCGAGGTAACATTAGAGGCACGCCGCCAGGGTATAGAACAATTGTTTTTAGAAAAGCCCCTGCTTTTTAGCGAACTACTTTTAGAAGGCCGTAAAAAACAGTATAATAACGCCCTTGCCGAAGAAAAAGAAATTGTTTTTATAGACCGCGGCATACCTGATGTATTGGCGTACATGCACTATATAGGAGATGCCTACCCTGCTTTTTTTGACCAGGCCTGCCGTGACCATGTATATACTAAAATCTTTTTCCTGCCACCGTGGGAAGAAATTTACACTGCGGATGAAGCCCGTTATGAAAACTATGAGCAGGCAGGACTAATTTCGCAGCACCTGCAGGAAACCTATAAAAGCTACGGCTACAATCTTATTGAAGTACCAAAAGACACCCCTGATAACAGAATTCTTTTTATCTTGGGGCATCTTTCATAAACTGATATGCAGCAACCGCTAGATATCCTTAAAAAATACTGGAACCACGACAAATTTCGCTCCCCTCAGGATGAGATCATAAAATCTGTACTGGAGGGTAAAGATACCTTTGCACTTATGCCTACGGGCGGGGGTAAATCGGTGTGCTTTCAGGTACCGGCATTAATACAGCCCGGCATTTGCCTGGTGGTATCGCCGCTTATTGCCCTAATGAAAGACCAGGTGCAGAACCTGCAAAAGAAAGACATTAAGGCTATGGCGCTAACCGGCAGCCTTAGTGTAGACGAAATAAGCAACCTACTGGATAATTGCCGTTTTGGTAATTACAAGTTTCTATACCTCTCGCCCGAAAGGCTTGAAGCCGACTGGATAGTAGAACGTATAAAAGAACTCGATATAAACTTAGTGGCCATTGACGAAGCACACTGTGTATCGCAATGGGGGCACGATTTCAGGCCGGCATATCTCAAGATATCCAAACTAAAAAAGGAACTGTCAAACGTGCCTTTTATAGCACTAACAGCATCGGCCACTAAAAGGGTGCAAGAAGATATCGTTAAACAGCTCGCACTAAAAGAGCCACAGGTCTTCAAAAAATCATTTGCCCGCGAAAACATCGCTTATATGGTTTTTGAATGTGAAGACAAACTGCACCGCCTGCAACAAATGTTTACCAAAAACCCCGGTCCTGCTATTATATATGTACGCAACAGGCGTGCCTGCCACGAGGTTTCGCGCCAGTTGCAGTCGCTTGGGTTTACAGCAACCTATTATCACGGTGGCCTTAAGGGAAAGGAGAAAGAGGCAAATATGCAGGGCTGGTTAAAAGGTAATATACAGGTTATGGTTGCCACCAATGCCTTTGGTATGGGCATAGACAAGCCCGATGTAAAGACCGTAACCCACATACAACTGCCGGAAAATATAGAAAGTTACTACCAGGAGGCAGGCCGTGCAGGCCGTAACGGACAAAAGAGTTTTGCTGTAGTGCTGGTTAGCCCCGGAGATGTACCGGCAGCAAAAAGCCAGTTTTTAGATGCGCTGCCTGATAAGGTGTTCTTGAAACAGGTTTACCTTAAACTGAATGCTTTTTTACAAATAGCCTATGGCGAGGGTATGGAAGAAGTATTCTCGTTTAACTTTAACGACTTTTGCCACAAATATAATTTCCCGGCCGTTAAGGCATATAATGCATTACAGTTCTTAGACCGCCAGGGCGTGCTTACGCTTTCGCGTGAATTTAGCGAGAAGGTAGTAATGCAGTTCCTTATACCCAGTCGTGAAGTGGTGCGCTATACCAGCCTTAACCCTGCCGATGAAGAGGCTATACTGGCTATACTGCGCAACTATACCGGAATCTTTGATGCTGAAACCACTATTAATATCCGCTTAATAACCACCAAAGCTAAAATTAGCGAAGCTGACCTCATGCAACTGTTAAAGCGTATGGAAGGCCAGGGCATTATTGGACTTCGGGCTTCGGGCAATGATGGTGCTATTGTTTTTAATGAAGTACGGGAAGATGAACACACCATAAACCGTATCTCAAAATTCCTGGAGCAGCAAAACACCTTAAAAGTTTCGCAGCTGGAGAGTGTACTACATTATATTGCAGATACTACACATTGTAAAAGCCGCTTTATACTGGAATACTTTGATGAAGAAACCACAACAGATTGCGGTATCTGCTCGTATTGCATCTCAAAAAATAAAGTGCAACTAAGTCCGCTCGAAACGGCAACAGCCATACTGGAGCTGCTAAAAGAAAAGGCCTTATCTTCGCGTAGCATAGAGCAACAGCTGGGGCTTACATCAAAAGACACTGTTTTTGCCCTGCAATTATTGCTCGACAGCAAAAGGATTATACTTAACGACCATAACGAATATATACTGAAATAATGAACACCCTGAAAATCGTTTTTATGGGTACCCCGGATTTTGCCGTAGGGATACTGGATGCCATTTACCAACGTGATTATAATATTGTGGGGGTAATTACCGCCGCCGACAAACCAGCCGGACGCGGCCAAAAAATAAAATACAGCGCCGTTAAAGAATATGCCTTAGATAAAGGACTGAATCTTTTACAGCCGACTAATCTTAAAGATGAAACTTTTTTGGCAGAATTAAAAAGCCTTGGTGCTAACCTGCAAGTGGTGGTAGCCTTTAGGATGCTGCCGGAAGCGGTTTGGAAAATGCCGGAGCTGGGTACGTTTAACCTGCATGCCTCCCTGCTGCCTCAGTACAGGGGAGCAGCGCCTATTAACTGGGCTGTTATAAATGGTGAACAACGCACTGGGGTAACTACATTTTTTATTGATGAAAAAATTGATACCGGCGCCATGATACTTAAAGCCGAAACAGAAATAGGTACAGACGAAACCGCCGGCGAACTGCACGACCGCCTTATGAACCTGGGTAAAGATACCGTTGTAAAAACACTGGCGCTTGTTGAAGCCGGTAATGTTGAAACCACGATACAACCACAGGAAGGTGATATAAAAACGGCTTATAAGCTTAATAAAGACAATTGTAAAATAGACTGGAACAGGCCCGGAATCGAAATTTACAACCAGATAAGAGGCCTGAGCCCCTACCCTGCCGCATGGACATTTATTAAAGACGGTGACCAGGAATGGAATGTAAAAGTATACGAAGCAGCATTTACACATGGCAGCCATAACAGGGTTGCAGGTAATATGATTGTAGAAAACAAGGAGATAAAAGTGTTTACTACAGATGGATTTCTGGTGTTGAAAAGCCTTCAGTTTCCTGGAAAACGCAGGATGACGGCGGTCGAATTATTAAACGGTATGAATTTTACTACAGAAGCAATTGCTAATTAATCAGCTGAAATCTTGATATTTTAAAGAATTCTAATTAAACAAGGCTAACAGTTAACATTTCGGGAAAAGTTATCAACAATTAAAATGAAAATGTTACAAAAGTCTTGTGTGGTATGGAAATCCTGCTAAATTTGTAGGACAGGAATTGGAAAAACAATAATTTTAACCAAACAATTAATTACGAATTATTATGAACAAATCAGAATTAATCGACGCGATTGCAGCAGACGCAGGAATATCTAAAGGTGCAGCTAAAAAAGCTCTTGAATCATTTGTATCTAACGTGAGCGAATCACTTAAAGGTGGCGGAAGAGTATCATTAGTAGGCTTTGGCTCATTCTCAGTTTCTGAAAGAGCTGCAAGAGAGGGAAGAAATCCACAAACCGGAAAATCTATCAGCATTGCTGCTAAGAACGTGGTTAAATTTAAGCCGGGAGCTGAGCTTGACGGACATGTAAATAGCTAAGAACTAGCTTAGTTAAATTAATAAACAAAAGGCTCTTCAATATTTTGAAGGGCTTTTTTTTTAAAACTGTGTGAATTTTTTTTCAGACTTATTTTTTTTTGTTAAATTTAGTTCAAATTGTATAAGGATGATTTCATTAAAACCCCAGAAAGGCTTTCTGCTGGTGGCAGAACCTTCAACAATTGGAGATCTATCTTTTAACAGGTCCGTTGTGTTGCTTGCAGACCATAATCCCGAGGGCTCAATAGGCTTTATACTTAATAAGCCATTGGGCTATACCATTAGCGATCTGGTACCGGAGGTAAGCGCAAGCTTTAAAATATACAATGGTGGGCCGGTTGAGCAGGATAATCTCTATTTTATTCATAACGTTCCTGAACTGATACCGGATAGTATTGAAATATCTAACGGTATTTACTGGGGAGGCGATTTTGAGTATGCTAAACAGCTTATAAACCGCGGGCTTATAAAGAAAACCAATATACGTTTCTTTTTAGGCTACAGCGGTTGGAACGCTAATCAACTGGAAGAAGAACTGGAAGACAGCTCGTGGATTGTATCGCAAAATAGCTATGATAATAAAATCATAGGAAAATCCAGCACTTCCTTCTGGAAAGAAAAGATAATGGAACTTGGTGGCGACTACCTGATATGGAGTAATGCCCCTGAGAATCCTTCTTTAAATTAAACCAACTTTTACCAACCGGAAATTTGCCCCAAAAAACCAATTTTCCTTATTACCCCAGCCTTACTTTGGCGTTAAGCCTCTTTACCAGTTCTTGAGACAATGAGGTGGTAAACTCTTTTTTACGGTATTTTGTAATGGGCTGTATACCGGTAATTACATTGGTAAGAAAAAGTTCGTCTGCTTTTTGCAGGTCAAACGGAGATATAGAAGCTTCAGAAACCTCAATGCCTTCAACTTTTTTTGTCAGTTCAAGAACCTGTTTACGCATTACACCGTTAAGGCATCCGTCTGCAATGGGAGGTGTTGTAAGCTTACCGCCACTCAGCATAAAAATATTAGATTGCAGGCCTTCTATTACATTTTTATCATCGTTTACAAGCAAGCAGTTGTCATAACTATTTTCATGCGCAAAAATGCTCGCAGTAACGTTTATAAGGCGGTTGGTACTCTTAATGGTAGATAGTAATTGCTTGCTTACATAAAAGTCTTTATAAAGTTCTACCTCATAAGGGGCATCACTTACTTTATATAAGGCATCAGCAAGTGGCTCTGCTGTAATTACAAAATCGGTATTTTTCGCCGTGGGCAAATAACGTCCGCCCGGCTGCCTGAAAAACGTAATACGTGCCCTGTAAGACAATGCCTGCGGCAGCGTAGCTACAAGTTCAAGCACCTGGCTTTCCATATACTCCAGCGTAAAATGCATAGGGATATCCATACGTACTATACGAAGCGAAGCCATAAGCCTGAAGTAGTGGTCTTCAATAAAAAGCACCTTACCGCCCAGTACCCTTACGGTATCAAAAATGCCGTCGCCATATAAGAAAGCCCTGTTCTCTTCAATAGCCAGTGCCGATTGCTGCACCAGGCTGCCATTGTAATTAATCATAAAAAAAGCCCTGAAAAAATTCAGGGCAAATATACTTCTTATATTTTTAAAAGCCTATACAGAGCCTAAAACGTGCTTAAGGTCTGATATCTGGTTTTCCCAAAGCTGCTTAGACTCCTGAACATCTTCCTGTTCTGCAAAGTCAACAACCAGTAACGACACATCTTTAGTAATCTCATCTACAAGTATGCGTAACTCAAAATAGTAATCACCATCCTTGTTTTCATCATCAATCCACCTGAATTTTACTTTCTCTCCGGTTTTTTTAGACGAAAGACGCGCCTTTTCCTCTGTATCATCCCATATAAAAGTAAAGTATTCTCCACGTGAGTTAACGTTATCAGCAAACCACTCAGACAGCCCTGACGGCGTAGATATGTACTGATACAAAAGCTGCGGAGATGACGTTATAGGAAATTCCAGCTCGTATTTTATTTTTTCGTCCATTACTATGAAAATTTTTCGAAATATATAATTTTTAACATTCATAAAAAAACATTTACAAAAATAATTTTTTCATTAAAAAAACATTTGGAGAAGTAGAATATTGTGCTATCTTTGCACCCGCATTCAAGGATGTACAAACCGAATAAAATGGCGAGGTAGCTCAGTCGGTTAGAGCGCAGGATTCATAACCCTGAGGTCACGGGTTCAACTCCCGTCTTCGCTACAGAGACAAATGGCACTATTAGGAGACTAATAGTGCTTTTTTTTTGTCATTAGCAATCTGTAAAATCAAGATGTATTTTCTAAGCTGTATGCTTATTGAATCCAATGGAGTTGTTTGTATTTAATTTAGAAACTACTTTAAAATAGAGCAATTTTGACTTTTTTTTGAAACTTTAAAGTAGATGTGACAAAGCTTTCTGTTGCATCTGTCTGATAAAAAACGGAAATTTGAATCTTGCTCTTAACTAACTCATTTCGTGTTGCCGCTGTTGCCGGCATTTTATTTAATCACGGCTTTAATAATTCTTTGATAGCCATGTCTAATACAGGGTCATTCATATTTAGTAAATCATTTTGAGTATTTAGAACATGAATGTCAACAGGCGCACCAATTCCTTCATAACAAGTCATTTTGTTATCGTAGTATCGCTCATTAGAGAGTGAAATAAGCCACCCATTAGGAAGTGTAAAGCCGTACATATTTGAGTAAATGCCGCGTGTGTTTGAACCAACAATTTTTACATTTGGTAGTTCTCTCATTATAGAGGCATATAAATCTCCTGCACTTACTGTTTTGTCATTTGTTAATACTACTACAGGTTTTGTAAATTGAAAAACACCTTTAGGCTCAGTGTACCATGTTTCAAGTTGCCCAAAATCTTCATATCCTCCTTTTCTTATTCTTGTTTTTTTATGCATCCCAATTACTTTACTAGCTGTAAATCTGCCAGCAACTTCATAAGCAAATTCATCATTGCCTCCAATATTATCTCTTACATCTACGATAATTGATTTCACATCTTTAAAGCTTGCAAACAGCGTATCCAATAGTTTACCTGCAACTACTGCATCAGGCACATTATCGGAATCTTGATCAACGAAGCATCTGTTGAAACGCAGGTATCCAATACCATTTGAAGTCGAATAAGCAAACAGAGGTACATGATTAAATTCAGGACCTGAGTATTGCAGCGCTGTAAAATGTTTTTGCAATAATGAAGAATTTACCATTTGCCAAAACTTATTGCGTAAACTATCAGTTGGAAACTCTTTTACGAACTGTGAAGGTTTTACAGATTTAAATTGCTTTATTCCCGGAACGATAACATTGATATGATTGTCATTAAAAGGGGCCAGCATCTGAGAAAAAAACGTATATAAAGAATCATCAGAAGTATTTGCGTTTATCAGTGGTCTATATTTTTTATAGGTGGCATGCCAGTCAATATTCCTTAACTTAAAGAAGGCATAGTTGTCTTCGAAAGTATGCCATAACACTTCAAAATTTAATTCTGGTTTTGAAATAGCAGTGTCCTTTGGATAGGATACCGGATTTTGAGCAATAACAGAACTTATAGAAAATGATAGCAATGCAAGGAAAATATATTTTTTCATTTTAAAATTTTTACCGTTCGTGTTAGTTCATATTTCTAAAGGGCATAAGGCATCAAATAAATCACCCATCCTTTCAAAGATATGCTTAAATGTTGCGACAAAGTGGTTTTTTTATGGAAAAACGACTTTGTCGCAATGTGAGTTAGTGTCAGTTTAGATGATTTAATTAGTGTAAGCAACTATTCTGTTTTTATGCGACGTTTATATTCTCCTATGGTGCAATGAAAATATTTTGAGAAGTTTTTTGAAAGTGTGACAGGATGCAGATTTGTTATTAGTGGGCTCTTTCGCATCTGTCTGCTAAAAGTAAGTTTAAAATATACCACCTGAAGAATTATAGATTTGGGATAACAATAACCTTTGGTATTCATAAAGCAAGAATTATAAGTCACTATAGGTAAATCTTATTTGTAAATCCGACAGAACCGTTATTCACTTGGAAATGTCCGATAAACTAGCCAAATCTTCCTCAAAATAGTTCGACATCTGTTCGGGCAACGCTACAAAAAATCAAAAACCTGTAAGATAATCACTTACAGGTTTTTTTATGTTTACTCATTTTCTGATTATTTTAATTAGCTCAAAAATACTCCTTAATGGGTACTGAAATTGATGCAGAGTTGGCTATATTTACCTATAACCAATATATACTATGAAGACATTCTCATCTTTAGATGCACAGGTAGAAAACTATAACGCCGGATTACCCTTAAACCCAATAGCCCTCAATCAGCTAAAACTCCCTGTTGATTTTACGAGCAGGGCATTTTTAACCAATAACGTGGGCAACAAATCATTAGAAGGCATAGCAAAGCTTGTAGGCAGCGTAGTAAAAAAATCGATTATAAACCGTGTAGAAACTTATGAAGAAACCGGAAACAATTACAAAAAAGACGGTGTAATTGTTGTACCTACAGAACCGGCTAACGGGGTTTTGGTAAAAAACACGTACAACAGGAAAATTGGCAGTGTCATAAAATTTTTGATTGCAGGTGCTTCTTTTGATAATGATATAGCCTATGAGATATTGGTTAATGATATAGCCGAGGCAAGCATAGAAGGCTCTGAACTGGATAAAGATGCACTTTATAACGCCTACGGTACCGAAGCAGACAAAGATGCTTATTATATAATATTAGCCGCTGTGAGCACCAGCCTTACCTACTCTACTTATAATAAAACAAGCAGCAAGGCAGACTTCAGTATCTCGGCAGTATCTGTTAACGGATCGTATTACAAAGATGGAAGCTCCCTTTTCAGAGAATGGAAAATAGGATTTAAACCTATTAAAATATCAGAATTTTTAAAAGGATATACGCCAGCGAAACCTTCTGTTACCCAAACTCCGTCATAAACTTATAGCGCACCTTATCTCCCGATAAGGTGTTTTTATTTTTCGCCTGGCCTGTAGCTACTGCGATTTCTGTTTTTAAAATGCTGTTCGGGGTCTTCATCTACTACATCATATACCTGCCCGCCAAGTGCAGCACGATTAACATAATCTTCCTGCTGCCTTAACTGTATCATATTGCCCAGTACGAGCGAAAATTCATAATGCATCTGTGCAAGGCGTGCGTGCATATAGCCATATGCAAACGCTTTGTTAAACAACACGTTATTACCCTGACTCATTGTTGCAATAACTGCCCCGTTTGTTATACGCCATTTAATAGTTACATTAAGGTTAGCCGCATTTTTTGTATTATTGTCTATCAGATCATTAACTTCTCTTAGTGTGCTATACCCTAAATATATTTTATCCCGCTCTTTCATAACTAAGATTTATTTCAATTACAAATTTAAAAGAAAATAATCTTATATTTAAATTTTAAAAATCAGTACTTATCAACACTCCATAAAAAAACCACGCCTAAGCGTGGTTCTGCTAAATTCAATCCTGAATTTATAAGGACAATTCTTTACCTAAACCTTATCCTAATTTATTATTTTCTGTTTTTAAAAAGTTCCTGTAACGGCTTTAGCTGTTTGCTGTCTATAGGTGCCTTTTGTAGCAGCTGTGCAATAGTAAGCACATTAGTTGGGGTCATATCGTCTCCGGTAACCCTAATAAGCCCAAAACCATTTGATGGCTCGTGCATATACACTACAAACTCTTCTATATGCTCACCGTCTCCTTTAGTATTTATAGAAGCACCCATACCATCATGATTAAACTTTACAAGCTCATCATAAGTATCATCTTTCAACAGCTTTTTCACTTCAGCATCTTCCTTTTCATAGGTCTTGCCATTAGAGTCATTAGCTTTAAAAACCAGCACATTTATATGCTCAAGCGATTTCAAGGCCTTTTTTTGATCATCAGAAAGGTCAAGGCTATCTGTTTTTATAAAAGTGGGTGCAACATCTAAGGCTATAAAATCTTTAGCCTCACTTTTTTCTATAAAATACTTCTGTACAGAGGGCTTACTTTCGCATGAAGTAAGTAATAGTATAGCAGAAGCGGCGATTATGTATAGCAAACGTATCATAGTTATTTCTTTTTAGAAGCTTTTTTAAGCTCATTACCGCCCGGAAGGCTCATTTTATCAGTAAGCATTGATATATCGCTAAGGTCGAAATTTCCGGTAAGAGACATCAGTACAGTTTCATCCTTACCACCGTCTATAAACATCAGCAGTTCTTTAACCTGAGAGCTTGTAGCACCCTGTTTAACATATATCTTTATGTTCCTGCCACTGTCGTTTATGCGCATAAGTTCATCCAGCGGGTTAGACTTAAGGTAACCGTCTACAGTGCTGCGCATCTCTCCGGTATACTTACTATTATCTGTAGTAAATACCCTGAGGCTTTCCAGTTTTGACACCAGGTTTTTATACTGCGCGGCATCTTTATCCTTAGGATCTGTCTTTATCTGGCTCATAAGCTCAAACATCTTTTTATTTACAATAACAGATGTAATGCCCGTCCTGTCTTCAAACTTTGTAAAAGGCGACTGCGCAAAAAGCATGGCAGGTAAAAAGACAAACAGAAAGGCTATAAATACTTTTTTCATTTTGATGTTATTAAATTATTTTTGGGGTAATCAAGGCTTAAATTACTTCAGCTTCTTAAGGTCGTTAAGGTTAATATTACCGGTAAAACTAAGCAATACTACCTGTTTATCCTTATCGTCTTCTACAAAAACAAGCGCTTCTCTTACTTCAGATTTGCTTGCACCCTCTTTTACATAAATCTTTACTTTAGAACCTTTGTCGCTAATGCTCATCAGCTCATCAAGGGTATTACTTTTAAGGTACGAAGATACTGCGTTCCTTATGTTTTTCATGTGCTTTTTTTCTGAAGTCGTAAACACTTTAAGGCCGTCAAGATTTTTAACCATGCTTAGGCACTTATCTGTCTTTTCGTTACCGGAAACCTCTATGTTGCCGGCCATTTCAAACAACTCTTTGTTAAGCGTTACCGATGTAATGCCGTCTACGTCTTTAAACTTGTCAAAAGCGGTAGTTTGCGCAAATCCTATAAATGGTGCAACGGCTAAAATTGATGTGATGATAAACTTTTTCATGATGTTATTCTTTAAATACTGTTTTTCTTGTTTTTTCATATTCTCCTATGTAATTCATGCTGCTCACGCCAACGTTTACGTTTTTAGAGAGCATATTAAGGGCCTTCTGTGTTTGTATAAAGGCTTCTTCGGGGGTATCATAAGTACCCAGGTCTTGTTTTTGCGGCGGTTCATTAAAGTTAAACCAGGTAACCATACCCGCCAGCAATACCACACTAGCCGCTACCGATATCCATTTACGGTAATTTACCTTAATGGTAAGAGGCAACTCTTTTTTAAATTCGCCTGCATCGGCCTGCGCTTTAAAATACCCAAACATTGGCCTGTACTGCTCCAGGTGTGGCGCCACACCCGGCGAAGAAAAGTAAGCTTTTAGCTGCTGCTCCTCTGCAATACTGGTTACCGCGTCAAAATATTTGTCCAGTAGGGCTTCAACTGTTTTTAATTCCATAGCTGTGTTTTTTTGTCAATTCTTCCCTCAGTGTCTTACGTGCTCTTGATAAGGCCACCCGCACTGCGGTTTCATTCATATCCATAATCTTTGCAATCTCCTCAAACTCGTATTGCTCTATATCGCGAAGCTGTACAATAAGGCGTTGCTGCTCTGGCAGGCCTGCCATAATCTTTTCTGCCCATTCCCAACTGTCGCGGTCTTCTGCCTGTTGCTGTAAGCCCGCCTGGCGATCAGTATAATTGGAGTGCACAATCCGCATTTCTGATGCCTGCTTGCTCTTAAGCCGGTCCAGGCAATAGTTCTTAGCCATCGTCATGGCCAGAGCCTCTACGCTGGAGTAGCCACTAAGCTTCTCCCGGTTATTCCATAACTTTACCAGCACCTCCTGGGTGGCATCTTCCGCTTCTTCGGTGCTTACCAGCAAGCGCCTGGCCAGCCGGAAAACTTTATCCTTAAACGGGGAGATGGTTTTTATAAACTCCGCCTGGTTCATTTAATGGTTGTTTATTATCGGTTTATAATAGCTAGACGAGTAGCTATATTTTTTGTTACACGAATATTAAAAATATTTAAATTTACGTTTTAAATATAAAAAGCGCTCAATGAAAAAGATCTGTATAATACTGTTCTCGCTGGTTGCCGGAGCTGTAGCCCTGCAATCGTGTGAAGACATGGATGATAATGCCGTACCTGTAAATGATTTTATATGGAAAGGCCTGAACCTGTATTACCTGTGGCAGGAAGACATACCTAACCTTGCAGATGACCGCTTTTCAAACCAGGGACAACTAAATAACTTTTTACAGGCTTATGACAGCCCTGAAACACTTTTTGAAAGCCTGCTGTACCGCGAAGATGCAGGCGGACGTAAGGTAGACCGCTGGAGCGTTTTGTTTTCTGATTTCCGTACACTGGAAAACCTGTTGCAGGGAACAAGCAAAAGCAATGGTATGGAATATGGGTTATCTTATACCGATGCGTCTCAAATTGGTGTTTTTGGATATGTACGCTATATACTGCCGGATACTGATGCTGCTGGTAAAGACATACACCGTGGCGACATTTTTTATGCCATAAATGGTACAACACTAAACAGGAGCAATTATCAGGAATTACTAAGCCAGGGTACATATACACTAAACCTTGCAGATGACATTAACGGCACAATTACACCAAATGGCAGGACTGTATCGCTTACCAAAAGTGAATATTCTGAAAATCCGGTATATATACACAACACTTATACAAGTGGCAGCCATAAAATAGGTTACCTTATGTATAATGGTTTTTACAGTAACTATGATGCTGAGCTTAATAATGCATTTGGACAATTTGCTTCAGAAGGGGTGACTGACCTGGTTTTGGACCTGCGCTATAACGGAGGCGGATCTGTACGCACGGCAACATATTTAGCCAGCATGATAACAGGCCAGTTTAATGGACAGCTATTTGCTCGCGAGCAATGGAATGCTAAATTACAGGCTTATCTCGAAAGCAATAATGCAAACTCGCTAGATAACCTGTTTACAGATAAACTAACTAATAACACTACAATAAACAGCCTTAACCTTAATAAAGTTTACATACTTACGTCTGGTACTACAGCATCTGCCAGCGAATTGGTTATTAACTGCCTGCAACCTTACATTGATGTAGTGGTTATAGGCGATACTACAACAGGTAAAAACGTGGGATCTGTAACATTGTATGACTCGCCTACTTTTTCTTCTAAAGACCGAAACGGCAGCCACAGATATGCAATGCAGCCTATAGTACTAAAAACGGTAAATAAAAGCGGGTTTGGTGAATATAGCGATGGCATAGCCCCTCAGGTTATATTAAAAGAAAAACTTACAACTCTTGGGATACTAGGCAATCCTGCTGAGCCGCTTTATGCAGCTGCAATAGCAAAGATTACACAACTAGGAAAGCCATTTTTACAAGATAATGAAACAGGACTAAAAACTTTTAAAGACAGTAAAAGTATAAGGCCATTTGGTAATGAAATGTACAAAGAAGAAATGCCAAACGGAAGCCTATACTTACTTAAAAACTTACAATAGTCAGGACTTTTTACTTTTTATAAATATTACAAACGGCTGCCAATAAGCAGCCGTTTGTAATTATAATATGTAAGTACAGTATTCGATCAAAGCTAAAGCATGCTTTTTCAATTTTAAAATGTAGCTTGTAATTTTTACGTTACAATAAAATTCAGTCAACTCTTAATAATTAAATACACTTATTTCTTATACACAACATTAGTGTTAGAAGTTAAAATTTAAGCACCGAGATCTCCAAGATATAAATTCGAGCTATAACTGCCAGACCTAGTAATACCAATCATTAATCAACTAAAGGCAAGTAAAAGGGCGGCTTATCTATAAGTCATATAATATACATCAAAATTAAGACCAATGTATATTCATAATGGTTTAAAATAATTGAACATCTTTGGGGCATAAGTCTTAAATAAGGCAAACGACAACCACCAACTACGCCTACATCATATCAAAAACTACTGTAAATTCAATAAGATTAGGGTATAAAAAAATGCCCCCGCATTGCGGGAGCATCTTATATATTGAATAAAATTCAATTAAAATTATTTGATAATAAATGTTACCCTACGTACAGTTTGACGGGCATATTTAGAATCTTTGCTAACAGAAGCATCTTCACCGTTACCAACTATGTTAAGCCTTGAAGCGTTGATACCTGCATCAACAAGGATTTTCTTAACATTTTCAGCTCTTCTTGCAGATAGTGCTTTGTTGTATTCAGTATTACCAATTTCATCAGCATAACCTATTACATCAGCAGATTTAGATGGGTTTTCTTTCAGATATTTGATCAGGAAGTTAACACCATTAACAGACTGTGGATTTGGTTGATCTGCATTAAAGTCGAAGTATACGTTAACGTAACCACCGTTGATAAGATCTGTAAGGTCTGCAGTAGCAGAAGATTTAAGTTCACCTTCTTTTTTCTCTAGGTAAGACTCAAGTTCATCAGGTACACCGTTACCATTACGGTCAATGTTACGACCTTTGCTATCTACAGCTACACCAGCAATAGTATTTGGTTCAGCATCAAGATAATCAGGCACACCATCTTTATCAGAGTCATTCATCATTGTTTCAAGATCGCCTACACGCTTATCAAGCTCATTAAGCTGATCTGTTACACTATATACATACCAGTCAGCATGTTTCTCTTTACTACCAAGGTAGAAAGTAAGACCTACTGTACCAGTCATTAACACACCGTCAACAACGTTTGTGCTAACTGTAGAGTTACCATCAAAGTTAAAGTTTTGTACACCATTTACAGATGTTGTAAAGTCTCCTGTAAGCACAACACTATTAGAAAGCCTAAGCTGACCTGTAAGACCGCCTATTAAGTTAAGACCATGATCCTTAGCATCACTATAAAGTGCATTATCATCAAAAGTCATTCTAAATACACCGGCACCACCATGTAGTAACAAACCGAACCTATTTGTCCAGTCTTCAAAATTAAGGATTCTACCTACGTTAATTACACCTTGTAGGTCTAATCTCATAAATGTAGTTTTGAAATCCAGACTGTTGTCGGCATTCTTAAATTGGTTGTAAGCTGCATCAAGCTTCAAACCAAATTTGTTGTTAAACATATAACGCACACCAAGTTCACCAGTAATAGGTGCAAGACGCGAAGTCCTGTAACCTTCTGTAAATGTACGTCCGGGCTTGTTAATACCGGCACCAACTTCTATTGACCATTTGTCATATTCTTGTGTTGGTTTAGCTTCCTGCGCATTTATACCCTGCGACAGGCAAAGCAGTAATAGGGGGAGTACAGCTTTCTTCATAAATAATTGTTTTGTTTATCAGTACGTTTAAATTTTTCTGTAAAAATAGTAAAATAAAAATAAGAAAATATGTATTATATTTATAAAAATTTTAAGCGAATTTAAAAAATGTTCTCTACAATCAATCCTCATACAGCTATTTCGATAGCTGATCATCAATACATTGCAGATTCCGAAGCAGGCATTATAGCCGAAAAATCGTTGGTTGCTTTTCAGTCCTGGAGGTCTGAAAACATTGGTGAAAGACTAAACTTTATCAAAAGTTTAATACTTACTTTAACAAAAAACAAACGTTTACTCGCGCATCAGGCTGTTTTAGAAATGGGTAAACCATTAAAACAAGCTTTAGCTGAGGTGGACAAATGTAAGCTTTTATGCGAATTTTACCTACAAAATTCAGATTTTTTTTTATCAGGCAAAAATATAGATACTGATGGTACAGAAAGTTACACTATTTATGAACCTTTAGGGCCTGTTTTAGCCATCATGCCATGGAACTTTCCGTACTGGCAGGTTTTTCGTTTTGCTATACCTACCATCATTGCAGGAAACACTGTTTTAGTTAAACATGCGAGCAATGTAGCCGGGTGTGCTCAACTTATTGAAAACTTATTTTCTGAAGCAGGATTTCCTCAAAACATCTATACAAACGTGCTCATTTCGGGCAGTCAGGTAAAAAACCTTATAGACAACCCATCTGTTAAAGCCATTTCTTTAACCGGTAGCGAAAAGGCAGGAGCCTCAGCCGCATCGGCAGCTGCGGCACAAATAAAAAAATCTGTATTAGAACTCGGCGGCAGTAATGCCCTGATTATTTTAGCTGATGCTGATCTTGAAAAGACAATACCTGAAGCCGTAACAGCACGTTTTCAAAATGCCGGACAAAGTTGCATTGCTGCTAAACGCTTTTTAGTACATTCATCTATATATGACAAATTTATTAAAGAATTTACAAAACAGGTAGCTGCTTTAAAAATGGGAGATCCAATGGATGAAGCCACATACATAGGCCCGCTTGCACGTGTAGACCTGGCTGAAGAAGTAGAAAAGCAGGTAAATGACTCTGTAGCGATGGGAGCTAAAATAGTTACCGGTGGCAAACGCAATAATGCGTTTTACACCCCCACGGTACTAACAAACATTACCATAGACATGCCTGTTTTTAAAGAAGAAGTCTTTGGTCCGGCTGTTCCTGTGCTTGCTTTTGACACTTTTGAAGAAGCTGTTGAACTAAGTAATGCAACCGGTTTTGGATTAGGCGTATCTATTTTTACAACAGACATAGAAAACATCAAACAAAAAATACATCTTTTTGAAGAAGGAGCCGTATTTATAAATGCAATGGTAAAATCTGACCCTGCCCTACCCTTTGGTGGTATAAAACGCTCTGGTTTTGGCCGGGAACTTGCCGAAAACGGTATTAAAGAATTTGTAAATGTAAAAACGGTTTATATCAGGTAATATGAATCTTTTAGAACCTCTTAACCAGCATCTAAACAAATACCCATACATATACCGAATTGAGCTTTTAGACCGGTTTTTCCAGATACTGGATAACAAGGAAATTGTTTTTGTAAAACCATCCTGTTGGACAGATCCTATGGAGAACATCATATTCAACGCCCGCATCTTAAAAGGCGATACAGAATATGTGCATCCGGCAAAAGATAAAATATATGCACAGTGCTGGAGCTATGACGATGATTCGTATGCGCTCTGGCAAATTTACACAACCAAGCCTGATGATTTTGGCATAACAAAGAGACATCCCGGAATACGCATAACAACACACCTGAACAGGCTCGCTCATCTTGCAGAAATGAATACGGGGGTTTTTAATTATGGACTTGTAAACTATTTACCCAAGAAAGACCTTATCAAACTACCCAACACTCCTGAATTTATAGCCTGCCTGGCATCAGAAGCGTTATGCGATGACCACTTTCGCTCGCTGCTCATAAAACGAAAGTCGTATAAATATGAAAAGGAAGTACGCCTTATGTACCATTCTGATGAAAATAATGCAGATAGAATATATCGCCTCAAAATTGAGCCACACGAGCTCATAACATCACTTCGGTTAGACCCATCGCTTACAAAAAAAGAAGCTGCCCTTTTAAAGGAGC
Source organism: Flavobacterium psychrotrophum (assembly GCF_003403075.1). NCBI lineage: Bacteria > Pseudomonadati > Bacteroidota > Flavobacteriia > Flavobacteriales > Flavobacteriaceae > Flavobacterium > Flavobacterium psychrotrophum. The sequence continues at coordinate 2,774,539 of NZ_CP031557.1, forward strand.
AACTCATCTATCAATATAATTTTAAGCCAAGCCAGATTACTCAATCTACCTTAAACGCCGACAACAAGCTTATATTCAGGATTTAACTTCACAATTTTACTTAATATTTAATAACCAAAAAAGCCACGCATAATATAATACGTGGCTTTTTGTGTATATAAAAAGATTATTAATCTATCCTTGTAATCTTTGCACCAATAGCTTTAAGCCTTTCATCTATACGCTCATAGCCGCGGTCTATCTGGTCGCTGTTTTGTATTGTACTGGTTCCTTTTGCAGAAAGCGCAGCAATAAGCAGCGATATACCTGCCCTTATATCTGGAGAAGACATTAATATGCCCCTTAATTTAGATTTAAAGCCAAGACCAATTACGTTAGCCCTGTGCGGGTCGCAAAGTATAATCTGCGCTCCCATATCTATAAGGCGGTCTACAAAGAACAGGCGGCTTTCAAACATTTTTTGGTGTATAAGCACACTACCCCTTGCCTGCGTTGCAACTACCAGTACAATGCTCAAAAGGTCTGGCGTAAAGCCCGGCCACGGCGCATCTGAAATAGTTAGTATTGAGCCATCTATATAGCTTTGTATCTCATAACCTTCTGTGTGTGCAGGAATGTAAATATCTTCACCCCTACGCTCCAGGGTTATACCCAGTTTTCTAAATACACTTGGTATTACACCCAGGTTATCCCAGCTAACATCTTTAATAGTTATTTCGCTTTGTGTCATAGCGGCAAGACCTATCCAGCTGCCTATTTCTATCATATCCGGTAAAATACGGTGCTCACATCCGCCCAGTGTGTCTACACCTTCTATAGTAAGCAGGTTAGATCCTATACCGTTGATTTTTGCCCCCATGCTGTTTAGCATTTTACAAAGCTGTTGCAGGTAGGGTTCACAAGCTGCATTATATATGGTAGTTGTACCTTCGGCAAGTACAGCAGCCATAACAATATTAGCCGTACCGGTTACCGAAGCCTCATCAAGAAGCATATAAGTACCTTTTAGCTTTTCAGCCTCAACACCGTAAAAAGAATCTTCTTCGTTGTAACGAAATTTAGCACCCAGACTTATAAATCCTTCAAAATGGGTATCAAGTCTACGGCGGCCTATCTTATCTCCACCCGGCTTAGGAATATAACCTTTGCCAAAGCGGGCCAATAACGGACCTACAATCATAATAGAACCACGAAGCCCTGCACCCTCTTTCTTAAAATCATCGCTCTCCAGGTAGGTAAGGTTTACCTCGTCTGCCTGAAAAGTATAAGAACCATGAGCAAGTTTTTGAATTTTTACACCCAGATTGCCTAACAACGCTATTAGCTTGTTAACATCTATAATGTCAGGAATATTAGTAATGGTTACTTTTTCGGAGGTAAGCAATACAGTATTTAGTACCTGTAGCGCCTCATTCTTGGCACCCTGAGGTGTAATTTCGCCTTTAAGCGGCGCACCGCCTTCAATTTTAAATGTTCCCATGCAGCGATCTAAAAGTTTTGTTTAGGATTACGGTTGTTATTCTGGCTATTATTTCTGTTTGTGGTACCCCTCTGCATTTTTTGGCGGGGGTTATTATTATTACTGCTAATAGCAGCATTGCTATGCGTTTTATTGCTCAGCTTTTTGTTAACCTTCATAAGGTCGTTCGAGGCAGAAAGCTCCTCATCTGTAGAAAGCAGGTTTATTTTGCCGCCACTAAGTTCTAACAGGTGCTGAAATATTACATCATCCTTTACGGTATCTTTATTCCAGCTCAGGAACGACTTCTTCATATGGTTAGCAATCACAATGATAAGTGCATCTTTAAGCGGGCCATCTTCCCACTTATTAGCTACATCTATCATGTATTTTATATTATTGCCATAAAACCTGTACTTCGGAAAGTTTTGAGGATATGCAAGCCTGTCCGGCTTTTGGGCAAGAATTTCACGGTTAGGCAATGGGTATGGAGAATCTACATCAATTGTAAAATCAGACATTATAAAAAGCTGATCCCAAAGCTTGTGCTGAAAATCCGGCACATCACGCAGGTGCGGATTAAGGTTGCCCATAACCGATATAATGTATTTAGCTGCCTTATTACGCTCAGCACGGTCTTCTAAAGCTACAGCCTGAGAAATAAGCTTTTGCAGGTGCCTGCCGTATTCCGGTATTATAAGGTGCGACCTTTCAGCATTATACTCTAAGTGATTAACTGCTTCTACGGAATTATACATATATTTTAATTTATAAGGAAATTATGCCTTCTACACTAGAAAGCTGCTTGTATTTTTCCACTATTTCAACAGGCCCTTCCATGCGCACGTTTATAGAAATACTGGTATATTTACCCGTTTTAGACTGGGTGGTTTGTATCACTGCCCCCATGTCATTAAACGCATCTTCTACAGTGGTTATCTTTTGCGCGTCTGAGGGTACAATAAATTTAAAAAGATATTCGGCCGGCCAATCAGCAGATCCTGCCAGTTCTTCGGTAAGCCTTATATAAAATTCTTCGCTTTTGTTATCCATTGTTCAGGTAAAAATAAACGCAAATATACATTATTCCCACCTATATGTTACTGCTGCCACAATATATTATCAATACACACGCAACCCTGCTGCAAAAATGGCATCTAACAATCAGATTTAGGTTACATAATGGTTATTTTTTAAAGAGCCTCCTGCATATTTTGCAGGAGGCTCTTGTATTTTAGTTTAGTGCAAACATTACCGTAACTATAGACACCACTGCCAGTATGCAATAACTGTAGGATATAATTTTACCCAGCCTTTCACTTAAGCCAAAAAGCCTTAGTACCGAAAAAAGCGAAGTACCAATAACAAGGTTCAGGAAAATCCATAATAACAATATCTTATCCATCCCTCCATTTTGCGCAGACATCTTACTGTTTATCTGAAGACCTATCAGAATACAAAAAAGCGGCAGCCAGATAAAATAAAGACTTACCAAAACATGGTATGCAAGATGCTTTAAATCAAATTCTCTCATAATCTGATATTTGTATTTACATCTTAACGCAATTTTAAGAATAAATATTGGCATAAATTTAACTTTTATACACTAAACAGAATACTGCCGAAAATTTTAAAAAATCCTCAATAATTATTATTCAACTAATTTGACGATTAAAAATTCATAAAATAACGAGAATATATTTAATAGATAATATCTTACAATTACATTGTGATTAATGTTAAAATACAGGTGCTTTAACATTAAATCAATATTTTTTTTATGTATCTTTACGTCATAATTTTTTGCCCCCCAAAGGATTATACCGAAACCCAGAAAAGGAATATTAATTTTACCGAATGCTATTTATGAAGTTGAAAGAACTAAAAAGCTGGCTCGACCAGCTGAGCGACCAGGAACTTGAAAAAGAACTGCTTTACAATTCTATGGATTACGGAATTTCTGGCAATGTAGCCGAAATTAACCGCAGCGATGACAACTTATACTATGTGGGCGATGAGCCTGTACTACTACACACCAGGCACGACCTTGAAAAACGTGGCTTTACCGATAAGCAAATTAATGAGCTTGACGTGGAGATACCAAAGGGATGCTACTATATTGAACTTAGTAACGAATACAGCATATTACAGCGTTTTGTAAGCTAATAAAACGCATACGTATTAACAATTTGTTTTGCCATCTGTAGGTTTTTATTTGATAACTTAGTATAGTTAACAATAAACTTACCGATGGCAAAATCTGTTTTAACCATTACCCTAAATCCTACTGTAGACAAAAGCACTACAGTAGAAAACCTGAAGCCCGAGAAAAAACTACGTTGTACTGCACCTAAATATGAACCGGGCGGCGGCGGCATTAATGTGTCGCGCGGTTTGGTAAGACTGGGTATAGATTCTGTTGCACTTTTTACTTCGGGTGGGCGAACCGGAGCGTTATTACAGGAACTTTTAGAAGAAGAAAAGGTATCCGTAAAGACGGTTAGCACTAAAGCCGAAACCCGTGAGAATTTTATTGTTGTAGATACATCACACAACGAGCAGTACCGCTTTGGTATGCCGGGCGAAGATATTACTGTTGACGAAGCTGATGAGATATTTAAAACCATTATTACCATATCCCCATTCCCTGAAATTACCGTTATAAGCGGCAGCCTGCCCCCGGGTATTGAAGCCGCATATATAGGTAAACTGGTAAGAGCTCTTAAAGAAAAAGGTTCGCTGGTTATTGCAGATACATCTGGCGATGCGCTGGAGGAAGTGCTTAAAGAAGGTGTATACCTGCTTAAACCTAACATTGGCGAATTGGCAACACTCACAGGACAAAAGGAACTGGATAACGACAGCGCAGACGAAGCCGCAAAACAACTTGTAGACGAAGGTAAAGCTGAGATCGTAGTAGTATCGTTAGGGCCACAGGGCGCTTACCTGGTTAGCAAAGACGAAACTATACATGTACCTGCACCATCAGTAAAAAAGCTTAGTACCGTAGGTGCCGGAGACAGCATGGTAGCCGGTATGGTCAGCATACTGGCAAAGGGCGGCACACTTACCCAAATGGCACGCATGGGCGTAGCCTGCGGATCTGCCGCTACAATGAGCAGTGGTACCGGGCTGTTTAGTAAAGAAAATGCCGAGAAGCTGTATAAGTGGTTATCTAAATAAGTTCTTAAGAATTTTAAAAGGCAAGAGGCGGAAGGCAAATGAAATAATTGTCCCTGACATTTTAATTTCTTTCTCTCATGTCTTCTGCCTTATGCCTTATGCCTCTTCACTTAAATTCCAAAAATCTATGACATACGATTACGCTAAAGACATTTTCGACGAACTGAAAAACTATGAAGGAAAAGCTACTTTTGAAGGTAGCGAAACGGGTATTGATTATTTTGTGCTATTACCAAAAGAAGAACTGGACGATTTTAGCCTGGCCGGATTTCTAGAACAATATACTGCAAATACCAGCTTTGAAGTAGAGGGCAACCACAGCCTCGCTTACACGATTATCGGCATTAATGCTACGCTGCCCGACTATACCGATGATGCCGATTACCTTGCAAAACTCACGGTTTGGTAGGATATGTAGCTTACACAATTAACTTTGTGGACTTCGTGAAAGCTTTGTGCAAATAGTGGTAAAACAAAATGCAAAACCCCACCAAAAAAGGCAGGGCTTGCTACATAAACAAAAAACAAACATTTAATAAAACAACCTTAGTCTTATAAGTTAGCCAGCTCAAATGTGAGCGCAACATAGTACAGCCCGCCTATGGTAGGCCCTGCCGCATACTGGTAATATTTATTATTCAGGATATTTGTGCCGCCTACTTTAGCAACTGCAAATATCGATGGTATCTTTACATTAACCTGGGCATCGGCAGTAAAGTAAGCCGATACATCGCCATTAGCTAACGTACTCTCCCAGTAAAAAGCATCCTGCCAGCGCCCGGTAACGGTAAAACCTACATTTTTAATGATTTGCCTATTGCCTATGGTAAGGTTTGTAACCCACTTTGGCGTATTAAAAGCAGTAATAAAAATATCTTTACCTCCATCTGACAGCAGGTCGTTATAACTTACATTAAAACCTGCGGTGTAATCTTCATAAAAATTATATTTAACACCCAGCGATGAGCCAAAGCTTTTATAGGTATTAGAACTATTGGTAAACACACGGTAATGATCGCGGGCACTGCGGGTAAGCATGGCAAACACAGCGGCATCGCTGCCCACGGTGGCATCTTTAGGAACCGCAACCTCAACCTGGCCTAAGAAGCCATCGTAAATGTTATAATACGCATCCCAGTCTATCGAAACGGTATTGTTAGCAACCACACTCTTATAGCCTACTTCAAACGAGTTAATCTGCTCGGGCTTCATTTGCGGAAGGTTAGCCACTACCAGCAGGTTACGGTTATCCAGCGCAGCCTGGTTGCGGGGTGTACCGGCATCTGCAGCATCATTAACTGCGGCATTAAACTGGTCTATAGAGGTTAATGTGTATGAATTTTCCAGGAAGCCAATACCATCATTCACTCTTGCTAATCCACCTACACGGCGCACATTGCCATTATTCACAAAAGACAGCGCCTCAAATAGGGAAGGAAAACGGAAACCATTCTGGAACGATGCCCTGAAATTGTGGTTTTGCTTTGGTGAATACACCACTGCAACACGAGGATTAAATTTGGTTTCAAACTCAGGATTACGGTCAGCACGAATAGAAGCGTTAAGCTTTAGCCTGTCGTTAAAAAACCGCTTGGTAAGCTGTACAAAGGCACCATATTTTTCATACTTCTGCTTATCGCCAAAACTACCGTTTGTCAGTGGTACATTACGTTCGGCTAACGGGCGCGAAAAATCTACAAAGTTATTACCATCCGGCGTTACAAGGTATTGACGGTAATCAACACCGGCCTGTAAATCGAATATCTTAACATATTTAGAAAGGTCGTACTGCCCCTCTACATGGTACAGTGCCGATTTTTGCTTTAGCCATGCACCGCCGGTTTCGGGCGCACCGACAATGCCAGAATTAGCATGATCCCAGTTGTTGGTACGTATAATCGTATTCTTCAGCGCTTCAAATTCAGGCGTACCCGGCTCTACCCTGCCCTGGTCTGCAACGGCACGTGCATTAGCAAAGGCCTGCGTTAGCGGTGTACCACCATTTATAGATGATTGTAAAGCAGTTTGAAACGCATTGCGCCAGTTGGTATTACTGGCATGGGTCAAGTCAAGGTTATCCGCCAGTGGCTTTAGGTTATAGGAGTCTCCGGTATCTTCGATAGAGGTATATGCCCGCACATAAAATTCCTCACCTTTTAGTTCTACCTTATGGTTTTGAACGGTAGCATTATCTAGCCTAATTTTGTTGCCCCGCTGAAACGTACCATCCATAAGGCCATAGCGATACACATAAGATACCTCAAGATTTTCTTTAATTTTGTAATAAGCACCCGCATCAAACTTGGCATTAGTTACCGTTGGGTCTACCAGGTCTTTTTCAAGATACCCCGTGCGCGATACATTAAAAGTATGCTGCTGACCATCAATATTGGTGGTAACCGCCACACGGTTATTACGCTCATCGCCATAGTTGTTCCAAAGGTCGGCCGCCGGATTATTAGTGCCCGAAAGTTCAGCAAAATCGGGGTTTCCTGTTACAAGATTGTATGGGTTCTGGTCTTTAAGCGTGTTAGATATCCAGTCAGTCCCTTTAAAATAAGAGCCATTAACTTTTATAGCAAATTTATCATTAAAAACGTGGGCATAGCGCAGCGCAGCTTCAGTAAATAGTGAAGCATCCTTATCGTTATCATTAACATGATTTACACCATTGCGCAGGTACAGGCTAAGCCCCTGGTGCGTAAATGGGCTGCGTGTTTGCAGGCTGGCAAGGCCATTAATGGCATTCATACCGTATAATGCAGATGCCGCACCGGGCGTTATCTCCATGCTCTGGATGTCTAATTCTGTAGGACCTATGGCATTGCCAAGTGGCACACCAAGCGTGGCTGCCTGAACATCTACCCCGTCAACCAACTGCATAAACCGGAAGTTATTAGGCACGTTAAAACCACGTGAGTTTGGCACTTTAAGCGTAAGGCTTGATGTGAGCAGTTGCACGCCCTTTACATTATCCAGCGCATCATAAAATGTAGGCGCAGGATTATCTTTAATGGCTTTAATGTCAATTTTTTCGATGGAAATAGGCGACTGTAAAATACGTTCTTCCACACGCGATGCAGAAACCACTACCTCATTTAGCAATGTGTTTTCTGTATTGAGCTCTACAGCTATTTTGCTTTGTGCAGAAAGTATCTGTATTTCCCGGGACTGGAAGCCTACGCCCGAAAATACCAGTACAAACGGATAGCTTACCTGTGCACGCAATGTAAATTCACCTGACTCGTTACTCGCCGTTACTGCCGCAGGATTCCCTTTAACTGTAACGGTTATTCCCGGTAGCGGTTCTTTTAGCTGACGGTCAGTTACCAGCCCACTGACTTCTACCACGCTGTTTTGAGCAAATGATATTGCAGAAAATAGTAAGAAAATAAGAATGGAAAATATATGGAAGTAAAATTTCTTCATATGCCCGATCTGGTTTTGATGCGGCAAATATATAAATTATCAAATACTCTATAGAATTAATAGACTAATAAAATTTACATCTCACACAAAATTCAAGTACCCTCAAAAAACACGGCCTTTCTGAGAAATTTTAATATTTAATTGGCAATTCCTTACCAAAACATTTAAGGTTTATGAGGCATCTTTGTAAAATCAAAACCACTTAAAAACCTTATTGCCATGAAAAAAAATATCGACTTAGCAACAATCAAAAGTTTTATAGCTACCAATGCCCTTACAGAAAATGTTATGCTTATGCTGCACCCATCTAACTTTAGCAAGCTTATGACAGCGGGTAAAAGCAAAGTGAAATCGCTATGTGTTTCGGGCATCAATATTATTGAAGATAACAATGGTGAGGTTAACGAAGGTGAAATTGATGTACTGGAAGTAAAATTCAATTAATGAAGTAAAACTTTACACTCCCAAAAAAAACAAAAGCATAAAAGCACGGAATTTACTTCCTGCCTTTATGCTTTTTTAATATTATAAAACTAAGGTTTTAACTACTTCTTTTCTATCTCCCTTAGGTTTTCTATTTTTTTGTGTTCAAGAAACCCTTTAATATCTTCAAAGTGTTCTTTTACGCGTTTGTTACCAAACTCAAATACCTTGGTAGCCAGTCCGTCAAGGAAATCCCTGTCGTGAGATACCAGTATCAGTGTACCGTCAAAGGCCTTAAGGGCATCTTTAATAATATCCTTGGTTTTCATATCAAGGTGGTTGGTAGGCTCATCCAGTATCAGTACGTTAACCGGTTCTAAAAGTAGCTTTATCATGGCCAGGCGGGTCTTTTCCCCTCCCGACAGTACTTTAACTTTCTTGGTGGTATCATCACCACTAAACATAAAAGCCCCCAATATAGTTTTTATCTGTGTACGGATGTCGCCTTCTGCAATGCGGTCTATGGTGTCAAATATTGTAAGATCGCCATCGAGCATTGCTGCCTGGTTTTGCGCGAAGTAGCCTATTTTTACATTATGGCCCATTTCCAGCTTACCGCCATCGTGCGTTATTTCACTCATTATGGCCTTAACCATGGTCGACTTACCTTCACCATTCTTCCCTAGAAACGCAACCTTTTGCCCGCGCTCTATTACCATATTAGCATCCTTAAACACTACGTGGTCGCCGTAAGATTTGTTTAACCCTTCAACAATTACAGGATATTGCCCTGAGCGTGGCGACGGCGGAAACTTTAAACGCAACGCAGATGTATCTACCTCATCAACCTCTATAGGAACCAGTTTTTCCAGCATTCGCACGCGAGACTGCACTTGCTCAGTTTTAGAGAAAGTTCCCCTAAAACGTTCAATAAACGCCTGATTTTCAGAAATGAATTTTTGCTGCTCTTCATAAGCCTTTTGCTGATGTACACGGCGGTCTTTGCGCAGCTCAAGGTAATGAGAGTATTTAGCCTTGTAATCGTAAATGCGGCCCATAGTAACCTCTATGGTACGGGTAGTAATATTGTCTACAAAGGCGCGGTCGTGGCTTATAACCATAACGGCCTTTGCGCTGTTTATCAAAAAGTCTTCAAGCCACTGTATACTATCAATATCCATGTGGTTTGTAGGCTCATCCAGCAGTATAAGGTCGGGCTTTTGTAATAGTATTTTAGCAAGCTCAATGCGCATACGCCATCCACCGCTAAACTCAGATGTTGGCCTGGTAAAATCTTCGCGTAAAAAACCCATACCCGTAAGTACTTTTTCTACTTCGGCCTCATAGTTTATCTCTTCTATCGAATAAAATTTCTCACTAAGCTCAGACACCTTTTCGATAATCTTATAATACTCGTCAGATTCATAATCTGTACGCACGGTAAGTTCATCGTTAAGCGCATCGATCTCTGCCTTCATTTTAAAGATCCCGGCAAATGCCTTAGATGTTTCTTCAAATACTGTGGCATCATCATGCGTAAGCAAATGCTGCGGCAGGTAAGCAATAACAGTACCTTTAGGCGAAGATATATTGCCTGTAGAAGGTTTGCTCTCCCCGGCTATAATTTTAAGCAGGGTACTTTTACCCGCACCATTTTTCCCCATAAGGGCTATTTTGTCGGTCTCGTTTATAGAGAAGGACACATCGCTAAAAAGGGTGGTACCGCCAAATTGTACCGAAACAGCATCTACAGTAATCATTACAGGTATTTTTTAGAGCCGCAAAGATAACCATTAGCCCCTATTATACTATAATGTGCTGAAAATAAAAATGCCCCCGCAAAGCAGAGGCAAATAAGTTTATAAACCATAAAATTTAAATGACAAAATTGGCAGAGGCTATCCCGCTACATTTGAGCTTATAACTATAATGACCAATATAAATATTACAATACTTAACCAAAATGAAACCAGCAACAACTTGCGATACCCTTTAAGGTCTTTATGTAATGCAACATCATTTACATTGTGGCGTATTGCGGCATCTACCGCTTTAAAAGACGGTCGCCCGCCTTTATCTACAACATCTTCGCTATAATAACGCTGGTATCTGGAGCTAAGGCGTAAGTTTAGCATAACTTTAATGGCTATAAGTCCTACCACTATATAACTAAGGATATCCATTACTGAAATACTACTATATTTTCTCCGTCAAAACTCGCAAATACCATACTAGGGTGCGAATCCTGATGAAAGATATTACCATTTGCATCAATAGCAATGGCACCGGCAAAGCCATCATAAGGTTTTAATTCGGCAAAGGTTTTTTCAAAAGCATCAGCAATGGGCAGACCATCGGTAATACGGGTTACAATTTTAGCAGCTGTGGCATTACTTACAATGTCTTCACCAACGCCGGTACAGCTAACACCACAATGGGCATTTACATAGTTACCCGCTACGGTAGCACTGTCTGATATACGGCCTACCATTTCAAAACCTTTACCTCCGGTAGAAGTTGCAACAGCAAGTTTACCATCAGCATCTAATGCTACACAGCCTACGGTTCCTGTACCTGTAGCGGCGAGTTTATTTTCAAACTCAGCGCGTCTTTCAGGTGTTTCAGTGCTAAACTCAGCAAAGCCATTTTTATGGGCAAAATTTGTTGCGCCTTCACCCCCCAGTACGCGATCGTCATAAGGCATCAGTTGTTCAGCGACCTTAATGGGGTTCTGAACATTCTGTATGTTTATAACACCGCTAAGTTTTTGCGTAGTACCATCCATAAGAGCTGCGCTCATGCGTATCTGTCCGTCGCTTTGTATCTGCGAACCTATACCGGCATTAAACAGCGGGCTGTCCTCCAACAGTGTAACGGCATATACCACAGTTTCGGTAGCAGTATGGTTTTTAAGATATTCATAAGAAGCCTTTACGATAGAAACAAGCGCTTCTTGCTTGGCTGTTTTTGTTTTTATATCAGTAGATGATTCACTAAAAAAACCACCGTGTATTATTACTTTCATTTGTTGTTTGGTTTTATTTCACCGAGTCTCACAGACAATTTTTTTTGTATCGCAAAGTTACACAAAGAAGGCACAAAGTTTCGCAAAGGTTTTTATTCCCTGCAAAGCTTTGCGCCTCATTTATAATTTAAAATTCAAAATTTAAAATAATATACTACTCCTTGTCATCTGCACTCACACTTGGGTCGCTGTCTGCTTCCAGGGGAGTGTATAGCGGAATAGAGTATTGTGAGTTATGTATCTCCATTTCTTTAGTATTGAGGTCGTAAGTATCGTACATACTCATTACATGTACTACCATATTGTTTATAGATATTGGCCTGCCAAGGTCTACCTGTGTTAAGTTAGTATCCTTAATCTGGCGTCCGTCTACTAAAATAACAAGCCCAGAGCCTATGGCTTCCATTTTGCCATCACCGGTAATCAGCAGCCCGGTATCTTCGCCCAGGCCTATGCCCAGCGTACGCGGATTACCTACAACCGCCTGAAATAGGCGTCCCATACGGCCACGCTGCACAAAGTGGGTATCTATAATTACATCCTGTATAAGGCTAAGGCCGCTGGTAATTTTTACCTCACCTTTTAAAAGCGCCTCACTACTGCTGCCCTGATAGATCATGTTATTGCTTGCAGCCGCAGCACCGGCACTGGTACCGGCATATATAAACTCTTCGTTCTTAAACTTTTCAAGAATGATGTCGTGCAATTTTGTACCGCCTAATATAGAGGTAAGGCGCAACTGGTCGCCGCCGGTAAACATTACCACATCGGCAGCCTGTATGCGTGCCAGTATTTCGGGGTCGTTTGTCTGTTCGCGTTTCTCGATATACATCACGCCCACGTTCTCAGCCTTTAAGTACGCAAATGCCTTTATATATTCTGGCCCTACCTGGCGCGGTATTACTGATGCCGTTGTTATTACCTCGATACGGCTTTCTTCACCGTGCTTAGATTCACGGATGATGCGCCTTAAAATACCGGTTTCAAAAAAGTTTAGGTTATTAGCTACATTCTGGTCAAAAGACGCTTCTGTAAAGCTGCCTTTATCTACAGCCCCTCCTATAATTATTAGTTTTCCCTGTACATTACTCATGCTGCAAAGTTAGTTTAAAAAGATAAAAACGCCATTCTCAGTTAATTATTTCTTACTTGAATGTTACCAAAAGAAGCGCTTTGCAAAATATTTGGTTCAAATATACTTTTTAATTATTTTTTTAAGTAAATTTCTAACGACGAAACACAATTTAAAGCACTTGTGTTAAATTTCAGTAAAAAACTAAATATCAGCACACAATTTACCAGAGATAGACTAACCTTATTCCCCTTTTTGCCAATTTATGAAAATTGAGAAGATCCAGGCCCTTCGCGGGCCGAACATTTGGAGCGTGAAGCGCAAAAAACTAATACAAATGCGCCTTAACCTGGAAGAGCTGGAGCAGTTTCCTACTAACAAAATAGATGGTTTCAGGGAACGCATCGAGGCGCTAATACCATCGCTTTATACCCACCGCTGCAGCGAGGGTGTACCCGGCGGATTTTTTGCCCGTATAGAAAGGGGTACCTGGATGGGCCACGTTATAGAGCACATAGCACTGGAGATACAAACCCTTGCGGGAATGGAAACCGGTTTTGGCCGCACACGCGAAACAAAAACTCCCGGAACTTATAATGTAGTATTTAGCTATGTTGAAGAAAACGCGGGTATTTATGCCGCAGAAGCTTCGGTAAGGATTGCAGAAGCGCTTATTGCAGGCACAGAATATGACCTTGACGAAGACATACAGCAAATGCGCAAGATACGCGAGCGCGACCGCCTGGGCCCAAGTACCGGCAGTATTGTAGAAGAAGCCGTAGCGCGCGATATACCATGGATAAGGCTGGGCACCAACTCGCTTGTGCAACTGGGCTATGGTATTAACCAAATGCGTTTTCAGGCAACGATTACTAATAAAACAAGCCATATAGCAGTAGATATTGCATGTAACAAAGAGCAGACTAAGCGTATGCTGGAGGCGGCATCTATACCCGTGGCAAGCGGCGGCATTTGCACTACCGAAGAAGGTTTACAGGAAATTATAAACAAAATAGGCTACCCGATTGTACTAAAACCACTTGACGGTAACCATGGTAAAGGCGCATCTATCAATGTAAAAACGTTTGAAGATGCTGTAGCCGGCCTGGAATTTGCCCAAAAATATGGCAGCCGTGTTATTGTAGAAAAATTTATAACAGGATACGATTTCCGCGTGCTTGTTATTGACAATAAAGTCGTTGCAGCTGCCCAAAGAGTACCTGCGCACATTAAAGGCAATGGCACACACAATATTGGCCAGCTTATAGACATTGAAAACCTGGACCCACGCCGTGGTTACGGACACGAAAATGTACTTACCGAAATTACAGTAGACCGCGACACTACCGATCTGCTTGATAAAAAAGGCTATACTCTTGATACCATACCGGCAGAAGGAGAAATTGTATATCTTAAATCTACCGCCAACCTGAGTACCGGTGGCACATCTGTAGATGTGACTGACCTGATGCACCCTGAAAACATTTTCCTTTCTGAGCGTATTAGCCGTGTTATAGGACTCGACGTTTGTGGTATAGATATTATGGCAGAGAACCTTACGCAGCCGCTTAAAGAAAATGGTGGTGTGATACTGGAGGTTAATGCTGCACCCGGTTTCAGGATGCACCTTGCGCCAAGCGAAGGCCTGCCCCGCAACGTGGCGGCACCTGTTATCGATATGCTTTACCCTCCCGGTAAACCAAGCCGCATTCCTATTTTTGCGGTAACAGGTACAAATGGAAAAACTACCACTACCCGCCTATTGGCACATATTGTAAAAAATAATGGCTATAAAGTTGGTTTTACCACATCTGACGGTATTTATGTGCAAAACCACATGCTGGAAAAAGGCGATACCACAGGCCCATTTAGTGCTGAATATATTTTAAAAGACCCTACGGTAGAGTTTGCCGTATTAGAAACCGCACGCGGTGGTATATTACGGTCTGGCCTTGGTTTTAGCCGTTGCGATATTGGCGTTATAACGAACATACAGGAAGACCACCTTGGCCTTAACGACATCAATACTATAGACGACCTTGCACGGGTAAAACGCGTTATTCCGCGCAGCGTGAAAAAAGACGGCTGGGCTGTATTGAATGGCGACGACCCCGAATGTATTAAAATAGGTAAAGAGCTTGAATGTAATGTAGCATACTTTAGTTTAGACGAAGACAGTGCATTTATTAAGGAAGAAGCTAAAGCAGGCCGCGTAACTGCGGTATATGAAAACGGCTTTATTACCATTAAAAAAGGTGGTTGGAAGATTCGTATCGAAAAGGCTTCTCACGTGCCACTTACACTGGGCGGTAAAGCAAAGTTTATGATTGCTAACGTACTTGCTGCTACCCTTACATCGTACCTTTGGGGCTTTAAGACCGAAGATATTAGCCTGTCGCTGCAAACCTTTATACCCGGTGCCGCACAAACGCCCGGGCGTATGAATATTTTTGAGTTTAAAAACTTTAAGGTGCTTATTGATTTTGCCCATAACCCTGCCGGATACCAGGCTGTAGAAGATTATCTGAGCAATATAGAAGCTACACAAAAAATAGGCATTATTGCAGGTGTGGGCGACCGCCGCGACGAAGACATTCGCGAATGCGCCACCATAGCCGCACGAATGTTTGACCACATTATAATTCGCAATGAAAAGCACCTGCGCGGACGTACCGAAGAAAACATAAACGGGCTGCTGCTTGAAGGTTTTGCCGCAAGTGGAAGGCAGGTTACCCACGAGGTAATTCCTAAAGAAACCGAAGCCATAAGGCACGCTATAGATAATGTGCAGGAAGGCAGCTTTATTGTAGCACTGAGTGATGTGGTTACTAATGCCATTGATGTAGTACAAGGCTACCTTGATATTGAAAATGAGGAAGCCATACAGTCATAATCTCAACCTTTGAGAGCAATAAAAAGAGGCGTACCATTGGGTACGCCTCTTTGCTTTTATAGTTTTTTTCTGAGAAACAGTATGAGCTATTACACGGGGTCTGGTATAAATATTTTTTCCAGATCTTCTTTGCATATTGGTTTAAGAAAATACTCCTTAACTATAGTACTGAATTTTTTGGCCTTATTAAGATCCTGTTCATCATTAGACGAACTTATCATATAAATGGTAGAAATTTTTGCAAGGCTGCCTGCAAGCTTAGAGTACTCTTCTAAAAATTGCCACCCATCCATAATAGGCATATTAACATCCAGCAAAATAAGATCTGGCAGGTTACCGGTATCTTTATTTTGCTTAATGCTTTCTATAGCGTCTTGCCCGTTACTAAAAAACAAAGGGTTAACATCTATATTATTTTGCTTAAAAAGGTTTTTAAGTAAAAAATGGTAAATTTTATCATCATCAATTACATACATATTATTCACCCTCTTCATTAAAATATAATTTAAATACAGTACCTTTATTTACTTCACTCGAAACTTCAACCCTGCCTCCCATGGCTTCTATCTGGTTTTTGGTAATAAACAATCCTATTCCCCTTGAATTTTGATGCTTATGGAATGTTTTATACATGCCAAATAATGCATTCTTATGTTTCTTAAGGTCGATACCCAGGCCGTTATCACTAATATACAACACTTTCTTACCTTTCTCTATGGCATAGTCATAAGAAATTACCGGCTTTCGTTCTGAACTTGAGTACTTAATGGCATTAGTTGTAAAATTAAGCAACACACTTTCAAGATATGCCGGGTTGTAGCTAACAGTAACATCCAGCGGAATATTAATTTCTATAGTAACACCATGCTTACTAATTTCATTATGCAATATAGTAAGTATATTCTTAAGGTAATACCTTAAGTTCAAATCTTCTTTTACGTTTTTTACTTCGGTCTGAATTTCAACCAGCTCTTTTAAATGGCTGATTGTTATTGTTAACCCATCTGATATACCTTCAAGATGATCAAGCATCTCCTCACGCTCACCTTCAGTACCGGCTGTTTTTAATAAATCCAGCAACATTTTAAGGTTACCCGCATGCGATCGTAAATTGTGCGATACTATATGGGCAAAGTTGCTAAGCCTGTTATTTTGTTCTCCAATAATAGTAATAATGCGGGCAAGCTCAATTTCTTTTTCTTTAAGCTCAGTAATATCTTTAAGCGTGCCAATAGCCCTTGTAGGCGCTTCGTGCGCATCACGGTTTACAATACGCCCCCTGCTCATTACCCAGCGATGGCCAGACTGCTCGTGTTTTATACGGTATATATATTCAAAACGCTGGGTTTTACCCGCTATATAATCTTCAGAGGCTTTCATATGCCCTTTAAGATCGTCTTTAAATATAAGCTTGCGCCATTTTTCAAAAGACATAACGGTATCTTTCTCTTCCCTTCCTATGATTTTCATGGATTGGGAGGAAAAAAACACCTGATTATCAACCATATCAAAATCCCAGATACCCTCAGAGGCAGCCTCAAGGGCATATTTTATACGCTCACCTGAATATTTCAGCTGCAGCTCCTGTTGCTTTTGAGTAGTTATGTCGCTCATGCGCCCGTAAAAAATTACACTTCCGTCCTGTTGCAACTCAGGGTTAGCATGTACCTTTATCCATCGCAGCCCTTTTAACGGCAACTCCACTTCATATTCAAAATCCCACGGCACACCCCTTATACGCGCCCTGTGCAGGGCTACATAAAACCCTCTGTTATATTTGGGCAGTAACCTGTCATTAAGGCAACCCACAAAATCTGCCATAAAATCTTTTGCAGATATTTCATAAATATTGCTTACAGATTCACTGCAAAAAACCAGTGTATATACATTATTTCTTTCCCATGCCAACTTAAAAATAACATCCGGAACCTGATCAAGAAGCCTTTTATAAAAGGCATTTAAAGGTTCTGCTCCATCTACATCGGGAATATCGAAAAACTTCATGGTATAAATTTAGAATAAAAACATCAAATTGTGAACAAGCCGGCATTGCTTTTTTATTTTCTCGGATGAAAGTTGTTTACAATCTGTGAAAGGAAGGTTCTGTCTACATGCATATACACTTCTGTAGTAGTAATAGACTCATGCCCCATCATTAACTGTATAGATCTTAGATCGGCACCATTCTCCAGCAAATGTGTAGCAAATGAGTGCCTAAAGGTATGCGGGCTTATATTTTTTTGCAGGGTTGTTTTCTCAGCCAGCCTTTTTATAATGGTAAAGACCATAGCGCGCGTAAGCCCTTTGCCACGCCTTCCCAAAAACACAATATCTTCATGCCCTTTTTGTATATCAAGGTGTACGCGAATGCCTTTTACATAATTAGCGATAAATTTTTGTGTTGTATTACCTATGGGCACAAAACGCTGCTTACTACCCTTGCCGGTTATTCTAATAAACCCTTCATCAAAATAAAGGTCAGAAAGCCGAAGTGTAGTAAGTTCAGATACACGCAGGCCACACCCATACAGGGTTTCGAGCATAGCTTTATTACGCTCGCCATCATTTTTACTGAGGTCTATAGCGGCAATAAGGCGGTCAATTTCATTAACTGAAAGCGTATCCGGCAGTTTTCGTCCCATTTTTGGCACTTCTATAAGCTCCATGGGCATATCTTTTCGATAATCTTCAAACACTAAATATTTAAAAAAACTCTTAAGCCCTGAAATAATCCGTGCCCGGCTGCGTGGGTTTAGTTCTCCTGCTATATAGTAAATAAACTGCTGCAGCGTTTCTTCACCAATTAAAACCGGAGAAACATCTATTGTATTATCTTCTAAATACTTAACCAACCTATTTATATCAAAAAGGTAATTTGTAAGCGAATTTTCAGACAGGCCACGCTCTATCCTGAGGTAGGTTTTGTATTCGTTTATGTATGTTTTCCAAACTTTCATTACCGGTTAAACTTTTGTGAATTAAGAAATCCTTGGTAATTGCACCTTTTTTATTGATATACTTTTGAAACACAAAACTAAAACTAAATTAAACATGAAACTATTTAAATTTTTAACAGTAGGCGCATTATTAATAGGTGGTATGGCTACCTCTTTTGCGCAGGAAGATGCAAGTAATGCCGACAGCATGAACATTAGCTTTGGTGTTAAAGGTGGTGTAAACTTTGCAACACTTAACGGTGGCGACATTGATGGCAGCCCAGACTCAAGAACCAGCTTTCATGCCGGTGTATTTGCAGAGTTCCCGATAACAACTATGTTCTCTATACAAACTGAGGCTTTATATTCTGGCCAGGGCGCCGAACTTAATTTTAGGGGAAATGATGGCGACAGGGCTGAACTTCAGCTTGACTACATTAATGTGCCGGTACTTGCTAAATTCTATATACTGGAAGGCTTAAGCATTGAGGCAGGACCACAGTTTAGCTTTTTGCTAAATGATGAAGTTGATTTTAACCCAAATTCTAACGGCGGCGACAACCCAACACCGTTTAGGGATAGTCTAAAAACATTTGAATTTGGTGTAGCGGGAGGGCTTACATTCCAGACGCCAATTGGTATTTTTGCAACGGCAAGATACAACCAGGGCATTACAAAAATTGCTGACGACTTAGACATCCAAAACTCTGTTTTTCAACTGGGTGTAGGATTTAAATTCTAAAAAATAAGATTGATTGGTTTACACACTCTTGTGTAAGAGGGCTGCCTTAGGGTGGCCCTTTTTTTTACCGGAGCACTACCTGGGTTACAACATCTCTGCCCAGCTCCTCATTTATCATTTTTATGATCTTATCCTTACCGTAACTAAGCTCTTCGCGCAATACTGCCGATGTAAGCTCTACATAAAGGATACTGTTTCTTAACATAATGTCGCGGGTATAGTTGTTAACCCCATTACCCATAAGGTTTTTCCAGGCATCACGCACATTTATACCATCCATACCTTTTTGCAGGTTGTTGGTTTTTATAAACTCTTTAAGCACATCACCTATAGAGCTATTATCATTTAGCCTTTTAGCCATTATTTTACAGTAAAGGGTTCTGGTTTTTTATAATGATATTCTATATTATGCTGGTTTTTAACCACCAGCTCCTCTTCGTTAAGCTCTATAAGCTCTTCCTGCCATTTAGCATACTCTGTACTATAGCTCATAATGGTTTTACCACTCTTTTTCGAAAGTGTAAGTTTTTCACTCAGGTCATTCATACGGTAGCTGCCATCCATTTGTGGCATTACTTTTTTACGGCTGCCTACAGAATCTTTTATCTCAAAAAAATCGATAGTAGGATTTACAGAGTAATCTTTTTCAGAACCATCGGGCATAATAACTTTTTCTATCTCCCAGTAACCATTAATTGCATTATATCCTTTTTCTGAACTTTGCTCTTTACAGGAAAATAACAGGGTTGTAAATAAAAATAGAAAGGCTGCTTTTTTCATTAGCTTAAATATTAAACGCAAAGTTAAGTATTAAAAATTGTACATGCCTGCATTAAAAATGCTTTATTGATACATATATTTTGTATGGCACAGCAAGTAATATTTACCATATATAACAAGAAAAGCCGTGGCGGGTACCACAGCTAATATTGTAAAATGATATTATTTGCTTGTTATATTCTACTTAAAGAAAGAATCTACAAATTCATATTTGTTAAATACCTGCAAATCTTCAATACCTTCGCCTACACCTATGTATTTAACCGGTATTTTAAACTGGTCTGAAATACCTATAACAACACCACCTTTAGCAGTACCATCAAGTTTGGTAACCGCAAGGCTTGTAACCTCTGTAGCAGCGGTAAACTGTTTAGCCTGCTCAAAAGCGTTTTGGCCGGTAGAGCCATCAAGCACTAAAAGTACATCGTGAGGCGCATCATCAATAACCTTTTGCATTACGCGCTTTACCTTAGTAAGCTCGTTCATAAGGTTAACTTTATTATGAAGCCTTCCGGCAGTATCAATAATTACAACATCGGCATTTTGCTTAACAGCGCTCTGTACCGTATCAAATGCTACTGAGGCAGGGTCGCTGCCCATTTGCTGGCGTACTATAGGCACTCCTACCCTGTCTGCCCATACCTGCAATTGGTCTATTGCTGCGGCACGAAAGGTATCTGCAGCTCCAAGCACCACATTATGGCCGGCTTTTTTAAACTGGTAAGCAAGTTTGCCAATGGTAGTGGTTTTACCTACACCGTTAACACCTACAACCATTAAAACATATGGCTTTTTATTAGCCGGAATTTCAAACTCTGTAGCTTCGCCGGTATGGGTTTCGCTTAGTAAACCGCCAATCTCTTCGCGCAATATACCATTAAGTTCATCTGTACCCAAGTATTTATCGCGAGATACACGCTCTTCTATGCGCTCTATAATTTTAAGTGTGGTATTAACCCCCACATCAGATGCCACAAGTATCTCTTCAAGGTTATCCAGCACCTCATCATCTACTTTGCTTTTACCGGCAACAGCCTTAGAAAGCTTTGAAAAAAAAGAAGTCTTTGTTTTTTCAAGGCCTTTATCAAGGGTTTCCTTCTTTTCTGAAGAAAATATTTTTTTAAAGAAATTCATATACGCTACTTCGTCTTGATTTGCGGGGTAAATATAGAAAATAAAAAAGCTACTTTCGTTATCTGAAAGTAGCTTTTCTATATACTGTAAGGATAATTATTTCTTTTTAAGAAATGTATCCACTTCTTCAGGAGACATAACGCTCTCAACAAAAGTATAAGCACCAGTTTTAGGAGACTTTACCATTTTGATAGCTTTGGTTAACCTTTTAGAAGCTGTCTGTAACGTTGCTACGGTTTTCTTTGCCATGACTCAAATGAATTATTTAATTTCTTTATGAACCGTAACCTTTTTAAGGATAGGGTTGAATTTTTTTATCTCTAACCTGTCTGGGGTATTCTTCTTGTTTTTGGTAGTAATATACCTTGAAGTACCCGGAACGCCTGAAGTTTTGTGCTCAGTACATTCTAAAATAACCTGGATTCTGTTACCTTTTTTTGCCATCGTGTAATTTATTTATGAGGTGTAAACGGAATTATTTAATAAACCCGTTAGCTTTGGCCTCTTTTAAAACCGCGGCTATACCATTTTTGTTAATAGTCTTGATAGTAGAAGCTGCTACCCTTAGAGTGATCCACCTGTCTTCCTCAGGAAGATAAAAACGCTTCTTAACTAAGTTCACACTAAACTTGCGCTTAGTTTTGTTCATTGCGTGGGAAACGTTATTTCCAACCATCGCTCTTTTACCGGTAAGGGCACAAACTCTTGACATTATTTCTCGCTTTTATATCGTTATTCAAAATCAGGGTGCAAAGAAACAAAAAACTAATCAATTACGCAAACCCAAATAATTAGTTTTTTAAAATTTCCTGATAAATTAGTTCCAGTGCCTTTTCAGACGCCCTCTCTATTACCTTTTCTCGTGGTTGACCAAAGTCATATTTAAAACTGTAAACCTTTGACGGTGTTGCAATTCCTATAAATACCGTACCTACATCGGCAGCGGCATCGCCCTTTGAAGGCCCTGCATTTCCGGTAGTAGAAACTGCATAATCTGTATCAAATATTTTTTTAGCACGCAGTGCCATAACCTCCGCAACCTTAGCACTAACCGGGCTGTATATATCTATAAGCTGCTGTTCTATACCTAAAATATTTACTTTGCTTTGTGTAGCATAAGTAACAGCACTGCCTTTAAAGTAAGCCGAAGCACCGGCAACACCTGTAAAGAGAGAAGCTACCCTGCCGCCTGTACAACTTTCGGCAGCCGCTACGGTAAGCCCTTTGTCGCGCAGCATTTTACCCAGCACTACCTCCATAGATTCATCTTCGTTCAGGCCTACAATAATATCACTAATTATAGCCTGTAGTTTTGTAATTTCATGCTCAAGCGCCAGTAACAGCGAAGCCTCATCTGCACCATGTGCACTAAGACGTAAACGCACTTTACCGGGACTTGGCAGGTATGCCAGTTTTATAAATGGCGGCAAATTATCTTCCCAGTCAGCAATACGTTCTGCAACAAGGCTTTCACCCTGCCCGTAGGTCATTATTGTACGATGGATGATGTACGGCCTTTCGTAAGCTTCTACAATCCTGGGAATAACTTCATTATCTATAAGATATTTCATTTCATAAGGCACGCCCGGCAGCGATATAAAAACCGTATCGGCCTTTTTTATCCACATACCCGGGGCAGTACCCACCTCATTGTGCAGCACAGTAGCTTTAGACGGCAGCAATGCCTGATCTTTGTTCATTTGGCTGGCGGGGCGGCTCATAGCCTTTTCAATAAGTTTTACAACGTGTGCTTCAACATCTTCATTACGTACCAGATGGTCATCAAAATATTCGCAAAAAGTAGTTTTTGTAATATCATCTTTTGTAGGACCAAGGCCACCTGTAAAAATCACGACTTCTACCCTGTTTTGCAAAAATGCCATAGTATCCAGTATATGGCGGCGATCGTCGCTTATCGACATCATTTCAGAAACACTTACACCTATCCTGTCCAGCGCCTTAGCCATATAAGCCGAATTAGTATCGGTTATCTGGCCTATAAGTATTTCATCTCCTATGGTTACTATAGCTGCTTTCATAATTACAGGTTATAATTTTTCTTTACTTCTTTAAGCGTGTTTGCAACATGCTCTTTAAGACTCCTTACAACATCTCTTATTTCCTTGCGCCTGCCTTCGGCTTTTGCCCATTTTTCAATAGCAAGTATATCGTCATACGCAAGATCCATACCCAGCAAATCCAGCGTAGGTTTTATTTTATGGGCAGCATGATACACCCTGTTATGGTCTTTATCTTCAAGGCCTGTTTTAATATTTTTTACCTCAACAGGAACCTCTTCGGTAAAAAGAGTTACAATTTGTTTTGCAAATTCTTCATCATTATCAGAAATCGCATATACTTTTGATAAGTTGTAATGTAATGCCATATCTATTACTTAACCTGTATCTTAAATAGTTGTTTTCCTTCTAAAAAGCCTTCCAGCACATCGCCGGCGGCTACCGGGCCTACCCCTTCGGGCGTGCCTGTAAAAAGCACATCGCCGGTGCGCAGCGTAAAGTATTTTGAAACCTCAGCAATTAGCTCGTCTATCTTCCAGAGCATAAATTGTGCATTACTTTTTTGAACAGTATCACCATTTTTATGCAGTTCAAAATTAATATCATCTACAGATGTATAATTGGTTTTTGGCACAAAATCGCCAATAACCGCAGAACCATCAAAAGCTTTTGCCTTTTCCCACGGCAGGCCTTTAGCTTTAAGGGCATCCTGAAGGTCGCGTGCGGTAAAGTCTATACCTACACTTATCTCATCATAATACTTATGTGCAAACGTAGGCTCTATATACTTGCCTACTTTATTGATCTTTACAATAAGTTCAATTTCATAATGCACATCAGTAGTAAACTCCGGTATTACAAATGGAAACTGCTTTTGTAAAAGCGCCGAATCGGGCTTCATAAAAATAACCGGTTCAGAAGGGCGCTCATTATTAAGCTCCTCTATATGGTTTACATAGTTCCTGCCAATGCAAATAATTTTCATAGTACGAAGCTTATGCTAATTTATTATTTAATTTCCTGAGTTTTATAGCCGTCAGTACTTTTTTAGTATACAGCGGAAAATCAGCACTCTGAAACCATCCGTAGTAACCCGGCTCCTGCTGCAGCACCTGCTCTACCTTTACGTTTTTAAATTTGCCAAAGGTAAACACCTCCTGGCCCGCATCATCAAGCGCTATAAAACCGGCAAAGTCTACCGCCTTTTTACGTGTAGTATATTCTGATAGCAAACGCATATCATTCTCAAGGTCTTCATAACGGTCTAGCTGCGACTTCAAAATTTCGTAAGTAGCATTTGTATCTGCTGCTGCTGTATGGGCATTTTCCAGCACCTGCCCGCAGTAAAATTTATACGCAGCACTCAGGGTACGCTCTTCCTTTTTATGGAATATGGTCTGTACATCTACAGATACCCGGTTCTTCATGTCAAAATCTACGCCGGCACGCAACATCTCTTCAGCCAGCAGCGGTATATCAAAACGGTCAGAATTATATCCTGCAAGGTCGGCATCCTTTATCATAGTATATATCTGCGTAGAGAGTTGTTTAAAAGTAGGCTCATTTGCCACTTTCTCATCAGTAATACCATGAAAAGCAATGGTAGCAACGGGTATCGTCCTTTCCGGATTTACCAGCCAGGTGCGGCTTTCCTTATTTCCGTTTGGGTAAACTTTTAAGATTGATATTTCTACAATACGGTCTTTCGTAATGTCTGTACCTGTAGTTTCAAGATCGAAAAAACAGATGGGGCGGTGTAGTTTCAGTTCCATTATAATGCTTTGTGCTATTACAAATATAGCGGTACAAAATTATAAAAAGAACATTAGCTGCGTGTATTTACGGTTAAAATTGCAAATTAATTAAAGGCAAATTAGTTACAGTCCCATATATAGTCAGATGTTTCGTATGTTTTTTGTTTGTAGTCAAAATGCCACCACTCATAAGGGTAAATACTAAAACCGGCTTTGGTCATTATCTTAGCCAGCAGCCTGCGGTTTTTACGTGCTTTGCGGGATATATCTTTATAGTCAGGATGCGACACCTCGCTAAAATCGTCAAAAGCCCCACCCATATCAAGCAAATTACCATCGGCATCTGCCAAAGAAATATCTATAGCCCTGCCCCTGTTGTGGTTACTTCCTTTACCGGGCTTGGCCACATACTTAGGGTTATTTACAATTTCATACATTTTATACTGAATGGGATACGGGCGATAACAGTCAAAAATTACCAGCCTTAGCTCTTTTTCAGCAGCAAGTGCATTTGCTTTATCAAGCGCCACTGCAACCTCAGGTCGCAGCAGGCAACGCGCACAGGGATATACTTTTTGGTGCATAAAGTTGGCTGTATCTGCATATGCCATTTTATTAATAACGCCGTCAGCCTCAAATTTCACCTCAGACCACTCTGTAGATAACGAATCGATAATGCTTGTCTGTTCTTGCGCTGCGGCAGTAATACTGGTTACAAATAACAAAAACAATAACCTGAGGCACGTGATGGTATAAATTTTGAGCATATTCAAATATAAGAATTTGTACCTTTATAAAAAGTATTGCCATGCCAAAAAAGAACCGCAAACAAGAGGAACTCTGGAACACCATAAGCCATGGTACCGGTGCGGCACTATCTGTAGCGGCACTTGTAGCTATGGTTGTATACAGCGCATTATATGGTACCGCCATACACCTTGCGGCATCTATTGTTTTTGGCAGCAGCCTTATTTTGCTCTATACAGCATCTACTGTTTACCATGCAGCATGGAAACTAAAATGGAAACGCATACTACAGCGCATAGACCACCTGTGCATTTATGTTTTGATAGCGGGAACATATACACCCGTTGCACTACTGGGACTAAAAGACACCTGGGGCTGGGCAATATTTGGGTTTATATGGGCCTTTGCCATTGCAGGGTTTATCTTTAAATTTTCGCCCCTGCGAAAAAATGAAAAGCTGTCCCTTACCTTATACGGGCTTATGGGCTGGCTTATTATTGTTGCCATAAAACCATTAATAAGCAGTGTGGCTCCGGGTATGCTGTATTATCTGTTAGGTGGAGGTTTATGTTATACTTTCGGCATCTACTTTTATGCCAAAGAAAAAATCCCGTATAACCATACCATCTGGCATATGTTTGTACTGGGTGGCAGTGCGCTGCACTTTGCGGGTATTTTTATATACCTCATTCCATAAAATCAACAATACATAAATCGTAACTTATACAAAATGAAAATATAATATAGTTCAAATATTTTTTCTCGCAAAGACACAAAGGCGCAAAGCTTTACTCTCATCAAGTACCGACACAAGCGACTGATAAGCCGCAAAGCTTGGCTCCTTGGTGTGATATCTAAATCATTTGACTACACTAAATATGCAGATAGTATTAATATCAGGATTAAAAGCATAAAAAAAGCGCGATACCTAAATACCGCGCTTTGCTTATTATAATTTAAAGATTCCGCCAAATACTATCATCCGCTGAAAGTAGGTGAAGTGTTGCGAAGCCTTGTCTGCTCCCTGGTAGGTAGTACGAATGTCATTCATGTTAATGTATCCGCTTTTAAGTTCTCCCAGTATAAAAAAGTGCTTAAAGAAGGTAATGTTAATACCTGCTTCTGCCGCTACTCCAAACCCTGAAATATGAAAATCATCATGGCGTTGCTTACCCAGTACCATGGCATTAGTTTTAGGATATAAAACCCCGCCATAAACTCCTTCGGTAAGATTAATTTGTATTATATCGGTATTTGTAATGCCTAGATATTTAGAAAAATCATCCATTCTTGATATACCGGCATTAATAAAATTAAGGCCATCAGTATGTTCAAACGTAAGAAAATCTTCCGTCATCTGTACCGGTATGTTGTTATAGATACCGTTAAACGCTGCACCGGGCTGGTCTAAAGGCTGATCAATATAGCCGTTTACATTAACAGTCTGGTTTTGCGTCATTACATATTTCATGTGGTCTAAACCAACAGCTATACTGTAATGATCATTAATATAATACCCCATCCTGAAGTTGGTCTGCGGAATGGTCATCTTGGTTGGGTTTACATAGTCCATATGCCAGCCCTTGGGCTTGTCATGGGCTGCTACATTGTTAAGGGTAAAATTATACCCGTTACCGGTAAAGTTAATATCTGATTCAGAAAAACTTGCACGGTTACCGCCCCAGTAAACAAAGAACTTTCCTTTATTGTGAGCTGTGTATTTTTCAGGACTTGCAGGCACTTGCTGCGCAAAGGTGTACTGTGAAAAAATACAAAAAGTTAGTACAACCTTTAGCCAAGGTTGTTTCATTAGGGTAATTTGTGATGTGTGTATAAAAAATTAAAATTGATTTATTGTTCTCCTTATGGCGGTTAGTTTTTCCATAAGGCCTTCAAAATAGTCAAGGTGCAGCATATTTGCGCCATCGCTTTTGGCATTGGCAGGGTCAAAATGTGTTTCTATAAAAATACCATCTACACCGGTGGCTATGCCGGCGCGGGCAATAGTTTCGATCATATCTGGCCTTCCTCCGGTAACGCCTGCTACCTGGTTAGGCTGCTGTAGCGAGTGTGTAACATCTAACACCGTAGTAGCAAAATCTCTCATGGTAGGTATACCCCTAAAGTCTACCACCATATCCTGGTAACCAAACATAGTACCACGGTCTGTAACCATTACTTTATCGTTACTGCTGTCAAGCACTTTTTGCACAGCGTGCTTCATGCTCTCAGGGCTCATAAACTGGCCTTTTTTAAGGTTTACAGTACGCCCGGTTTCAGCAGCTGCCACTACAAGGTCGGTCTGCCTTACAAGAAACGCCGGTATTTGCAGTACATCTACATACTGGGCTGCCATCAGGGCATCTTCGTTAGTATGGATGTCTGTAACGGTAGGTACGCCAAAGGTTTCAGACACTTTACGCAATACCTTAAGGGCTTTTTCATCGCCTATACCCGTAAAGCTGTCTACACGGCTGCGGTTGGCTTTTTTAAACGATCCTTTAAAAACATAAGGTATTTGCAGCCTGTCGGTTACTTTTACAATATGCTCAGCAATGCGCAGCGCCATTTCTTCTCCTTCTATGGCACATGGGCCTGCAAGTAGAAAAAAGTTGCCGCTATCGGTATTCTTTATTTGGGGGATGTT
Organism: Flavobacterium psychrotrophum; assembly: GCF_003403075.1. NCBI lineage: Bacteria > Pseudomonadati > Bacteroidota > Flavobacteriia > Flavobacteriales > Flavobacteriaceae > Flavobacterium > Flavobacterium psychrotrophum. Next base: position 2,802,781 of record NZ_CP031557.1, read on the forward strand.
TTGTAAGTTCATTTCAGAGTTTTAAAATGTGGTGCAAAGATAAAAAGAAAAAGCCTTCTAATTGCAGAAGGCTGTGGTGTAATTATAGTACTTTTCGTATGCCAAAATCTTTAGGTGCCATTACCTTACCTTTTTCATACAGGTTAATATAAATTATCTTAGGTTTGGCAAGTCCTTCCCAAGTAACTTCATAAATATCAAGCAGGCCGGCACCCATATCAAACTTCTTGGTAGGGAATGGGCAGCACGAATCTGTTTTTTTATACTCCAGCTTTTCCCCGTTAGGGCCGCTAAGTGCTCCAAAAAAGCGTTTCACGTTAATTTCTGCCGCACTGTAGGGCATAAAACCAAGGTTAACAGGGTAATCCTGGTTATAACCATATTTTTTATCGGAAGCCGTTTCGGTAATTACAAAAGTCTTTTCTTTAGTAAGTCCCGGCATTACGGCGGTATCATCTATGTTTTGTATCGTGTTTTTTGTGCTTACACAGGCTGTCGCCATTATTAATATGCCCAATAGAAGGAGCTTTTTCATAGTAGGTTGAATTTTAATTCAAAAATAATAAAATTATGGTGAATAATGGAACGCGGATTACATGGATGCTTCGCAAGCGCAGATTTTAAAACCTGGCAGTAAAAAATCTGCGGGCATCCGCTCAATCCGCGTCATCTGCGTTCCATATTATTTGTTATTTTTGCAATCAAATATTACAATTATGTATAGCTTTTACGGAACCTGGCCGTGGTATGTGTCAGGCTTTTTAATAGGATCGGTCATGTTACTACTGGTTTTCTTTGGCAAAACCTTTGGTATGAGCAGCAACCTGCGCACTATGTGCAGCATTATGGGAGCAGGTAAAACATCTGACTTTTTCCGATTTGACTGGAAAGCCCAGCGCTGGAATTTAGTAGTGGTACTTGGTGCCATGATAGGTGGCTTTATAGCAACACATTATTTAAGCGACGGATCTGGGGTGGTGCTTAATCCTAAAACAGTTACCGAACTTAGCCTGATACATATTGATGAGCCTAACGGAAAATTACTACCGGATGCGCTAACCAGTGCAGAAGCGTTACAATCGCCTAAAGTATTGGGCATATTATTGCTTGGTGGTTTGCTCGTAGGTTTTGGCACACGCTATGCCGGTGGTTGTACATCCGGGCACGCCATTACCGGATTAAGCAATTTACAGTTACCCAGCCTTATTGCGGTAATAGGTTTTTTTATTGGCGGATTGATAATGTCGTGGCTGTTGCTGCCCCTAATTTTAAAGTAAGATGAAGTTTATAAAATATTTACTGGTAGGCATATTGTTTGGCATTGTACTAACCAAATCTGAGGCCGTGTCGTGGTACAGAATCTATGAAATGTTTCACTTTCAGTCCTTTCATATGTATGGTATAATAGGTACTGCTGTAGTAGTAGGTACTCTTGGTATTCAGCTTTTTAAAAGAAGTAAACTTAAAGATATTAACGGTGAACCCATAGTATTACAGGATAAAGAAAAGCGTTTTACAAGCTACTTTGTAGGCGGTATTATCTTTGGCTTAGGCTGGGGACTGGTAGGCACCTGCCCCGGGCCAATTTTTATACTGATAGGCTCAGGCTTTATGGGCATAGGCATTGTACTTATAGGTGCATTACTTGGCACCTGGGTATATGGCTTGCTAAAAAACAAACTACCACATTAAACCGATATGGAGGTTTTTTTAATCCTCTTCTTTATTTATAAAATTACCAACCAAACCAGATTGTACATCATGAAAAAAGTACTTGTGTTATTAATGATGTTTACGATGTCAGTAAAAGCACAGAATACAATGGGAAATACTTATTTTACATGGAACGATTTTACTGAAAACTTTGGTAAGGAAATGGTTTCTGCTGAGGATGTTCATACCAGCATGGTTAAAAGCGGTTTAAAAGAGAATGCTCTAACGGTTATGGATTTTACATTCATATCTGATAAAAAAGAAAACCTTGAAAAATTGGCGGAGTTTCTTCATAAGCATTATCCTTACAAAATTGAAAGTATAAAGCGTAATGAAGATGTGTGGGAAATTAATGGAATAACAAACGCAATCCCTGTTACAGCAGATAATATGCTTTTTTAGGCATTAGACATGTATAAAAGAGGATATGAATTTGACGCAAGACTTGATTCCTATGGAGGCCTTAGTGGTTCTAAAAATTTTCCTAACTTAGAGAAATCTCAAGAGGATATATATTTTGAAAGTGGCATCAGTTGTTATGATAAAGGTGATCTTAGTGGGGCAATTATTAACTGGTCACTTACATTGGCTATAAATCCTAAAGAACCAAATGCTTATTATTCAAGGGCTATTGTTAAAGCAGAACTATATACATGGAAAGCTGCTCTTAATGATTATAATAAAGCGATTGAATTAGCGCCTGACTTCACGAGTGCATTAGTAAACAGAGGTAGTCTTAAAGATGACAATGGTGATTATATGGGTGCTGTACAGGACTATAATACCGCACTGAAAGTTAAACATTTAGACATTGAACAAGAAGAGATGATTTATTTTAACAGGGGTAACTCAAAATATAATCTAAAGGACAGGAAAGGCGCATGTACAGATTGGCAAAAAGCATATAAATTAGGTTCAACAGACGCTAAAGATAAACTTGATAAATATTGTAATTAACACTAAACCTGCATCAGCCAGCGGTATGCTTCAGGAAATGCTTTGCGCCAAAGCTTTTCGTTATGGTGCCCGTTGTGAATGATCCGTTTTTGTATCTGGCGGGCATTAGCAACACGTTCTAAGATCAACTGTTCCATTCGTTCCAGGTCGGGTATCATGGCGGTACTCTCATGATCGCCCGCCATTAAATATATGCGGCCTTCAATTTTATCAACGCTTTCTATAAAGGTATATATCTCTTCGCTAAACCAAAACGATGGCGAAAACACTCCTGAATTGCCAAAAACCTCAGGATATTTTAGCAAAGCGTAAAAGGAAATCAATCCACCTACCGAACTCCCAAAAATAGTAGTTTGCGACTTATCTTTCAGCGTATTATAATGGCTGTCAACATATGGCTTTAAGGCATTAACCATAAAATCAAGATAATCATCGGCATGGCCACCACCGTGGGTATCATTAGGATATGGCGTCATTTCGTCAATACGGTGCTTATCACCGCCGTGTGCTATACCTATAATAATGGCTTCGCTATGCAGGTCATTCAGTTTCTCCTCAATATGCCATTCATGATTATTAGTTTCAGGCTGCGCAAAAACATTTTGCCCATCGTGCATGTATATTACAGGATACCCTAAGTTATTGGCATCATATCCCGCAGGCAGGTAAACCCAAATGTTTTTATCCCCATGCAGTTGCGGCGCTGCTATGGTAAATTCTTCAACGGTACCTTTTTCTGTAATTGTTTTCATGGTTTTGTAATCAAGTAATAACAAACCTAATAATACTATCCGGAAAACTATGCTAAAGGTTCGCTAAATAAGAGATACCATTATGTCCGACTTAATTCTCAAAATACTCAAACGCATCGATAATGTCAAGGTACACCCCGTCAAAACCTGCCGCTGTTATTTTATCAAGATATGAGTCGCTGTTTTTGTAAATGATATCCTGCCAGTCCTGGTTCCAGTATTTTACTTTATAGTTGCCCGGCCAGTCCGGATTTTCGGCAGCGATCCAGTCCGGCTTGTCCGAATTCCACAAGTTTTTCCAATAGTAGCGGTAATCTTCAGCCTCACCTATAGACATATAGCATATAACCATACGTGTACCACCATTAGCCTTATGTCTTAATTGTACAATTTCCTGAGCAGTAAACTGCTCTTCATTAAAAAACAGGTCAATAATAACAGCATCATAATTAGTAGCTGTTACTGCCCTGATAAAATCAGCCTTAGTGGCTAAATTCTCAGGGTTGATAAAGAATATAAAATTCTTTACATCAGATAACTTTGTAATGTTATTACTGTTTACATTATGTGGCGCAGTGCCGGGTATTACGGTAAGGTTACGATCTGGCGCGGCATAAGAAACATATCCCGAAGCCTGGTTGGCGGTATAAGAAGCCGTCATTTTTGAGGCCGTGCTGCAATAATCTGTAACCAGTATGGTGTTGCCCGCATTTTTAGAAATGTTCAGAAAACTTTTCAGGTAATTTGTCGTAGCAGTGTTTGTTGCCTTATCGTCACTATCATAGCCGTACAGCAAATCTTCCTGCCCGTTACCATCTATGGCATCTAGATAAGCCGTTGCCGGGCTTCCACCCTCTTCTCCGGTGCTGCTTACCAGCTCAATGCCGTTTTGCGGAATCACAGCAAAATTAGGATTAGCTGTTTTTGCCTTTTGGCTGATGCCGATAACAAAATCGCGCATATCCTGCTTAAAATCCCTGTCTTCAGGTGTATTGCTATTGTTACTATCATCGCTTTTGCTGCATCCTGTAAGCAGGGCTATAAATATTACTAAAATTGTTGCTTTCATTTTTGGGGCGTTTTATAACATAACTCAGGCAAAGGTAGCTTTAGTACCCTGTACCACTAAAAATTATTTTTCATTTTTTAAACTTTGGCTACCTTAGCAGGATAAACAAACAAGCGTTTTATGGACATCCTCCAAAAAATTACGGCACTGCGCGACGAGCTTAACCAGCACAACCACAACTATTATGTGCTTGATGCTCCCTCTATATCTGACTTTGACTTTGATATAAAGCTGAAAGAACTTCAGGAACTTGAGGCCAAACATCCTGAATATTTCGACGAAGATTCTCCCACGCAGCGTGTGGGTGGTGCAATAACCAAGAATTTCAACACGATAGCACACGAGTACCGTATGTATTCGCTCGATAATTCCTACTCTAAAGAGGAACTTTTAGAATGGGAAAAGCGCGTACATAAAAATCTGGGTACCGATGATGTACAATATACCTGCGAACTAAAATATGATGGTGCCTCAATAAGCATATCGTATGAAAACGGCAGGCTGACCAAAGCTGTAACCCGAGGCGATGGTTTTCAGGGCGATGAAGTTACCGCTAACATAAAAACGATACGTGCTGTACCCATAAAATTAAAGGGAGATTATCCTGCAAAGTTTGACATTCGCGGGGAGATCATCCTACCCCTGGAAGGCTTTGCTAAAATGAACCAGGAGCTCATAGAACTTGGAGAAACTCCGTATGCTAATCCGCGAAATACGGCATCCGGTAGCCTTAAGCTACAGGACAGCGGTGAGGTTGCAAAGCGCCCGTTAGATTGTTTATTATATTCATTAATTGGCCCTAACCTGCCTGTAGCCACCCAGTTTGAAGGACTTGAAAAAGCCCGCCAATGGGGTTTTAAAGTACCTAAAGAAGCGCGCTTAGCCAACAATATAGATGAAGTACTGGCTTTTATAGACCACTGGGACCATCACCGCCACGACCTGCCTTATGAGACGGATGGTGTGGTTATTAAAGTAAACGACCTGCACCAGCAGGACGAACTGGGCTATACTGCTAAAAGCCCGCGCTGGGCTGTAGCCTATAAATTTAAGGCAGAGCGTGTAAGTACCAGACTAAACTCGATATCTTACCAGGTGGGGCGCACCGGGGCTATTACGCCCGTAGCTAACCTTGAGCCCGTGCAGCTTGCGGGTACTACCGTAAAGCGTGCGTCGTTACATAATGCAGACCAGATCGCCAAGCTCGACGTGCGCGAGGGTGACGAGGTATTTGTAGAAAAAGGCGGTGAGATAATTCCCAAGATTATTGCCGTAGATTTTACCAAACGCCCCGAAGATTCTAAAGAAACGATATATATAGATAAATGCCCCGAGTGCTTTACCGAGCTCGAACGTAAAGAGGGCGAGGCACAGCACTACTGCCCTAACTTTTATGGTTGCCCGCCGCAGATCATTGGTCGCACCCAGCATTATATTTCGCGCAAGGCGATGGATATTGAAGGCCTGGGTGGAGAAACCGTTGCCCTGCTTTACAACTCTGATCTTGTACACAACTATGCCGACCTTTACGAACTGAAAAAAGAGCAGGTTATACCGTTAGAGCGTATGGCAGATAAGTCGGCGCAAAACCTTATAGACGGTATTGAGAAATCTAAAGAGATTCCGTTTGAACGCGTACTTTATGCATTGGGCATCCGTTATGTGGGCGAAACCGTTGCCAAGAAACTGGCGCGTCATTATAAGAATATCGACAACTTAGCAAAGGCTTCACTTACGGAATTAATTTTGGTAGATGAAATAGGCGAACGCATTGCCCAAAGCGTTATCGGATTTTTTGAAAATGAACAGAACCGCATCCTCATAGAGCGCCTTAAAGGCTATGGCGTACAACTTGAAGCCGCTGCGGTGGCCGATACTAAAGTAAGCGACAGCCTGGCCGGGAAGATATTTGTAGTATCGGGTGTGTTTGAAAAATATAGCCGCGACGAACTTAAAAAAGCTATTGAAGATAATGGTGGTAAAGTAGGTGGTTCTATTACCGGAAAAACCAACTACATTGTAGCCGGAGATAACATGGGGCCTGCCAAACTTGAAAAAGCCAACCAGCTTGGGGTTAAGATTATTAGTGAGGATGAGTTTATAGAGATGCTTAATCTGAACAATTCCTCACAATAAACATTTGGGAACGCATTTAAGTTATCTTGTAGTATGAACCAAATTCAATTAAAATCAGATCGGCTTTTGCTTCGCAATTTTATTGCGAGTGATGTTATAAATGTACACGATTTGCTGATACAACCGGAAACCATAGCTTTTAATCCTGGTCTTGCTCCCGAGAATGAAGCGGCTACACTAACATTACTTTCAGGCTGGCAGCAGGAAATAAACAATGAACCACGGCTTAATTACACTTTCAATATTGAAAATACTAACAAGCAATTTATAGGAATTATCAGTATTGGTATTGTAAAAGTAAAATATAGAAATGCCGAAGTATGGTATAAGCTAAGCCCTGATGTTTGGGGTAAAGGCTATGCTACTGAGGCGCTAAATACCGTTATCAAATTTGGTTTTGAAGTATTAAATTTGCATCGTATCGAGGCAGGCTGTGCTGTTGGCAACATCGCATCTTATAAAGTGATGGAAAAGACAGGAATGCAACGCGAAGCACACAGACGCAAATTACTCCCGCTTAAAACCGGTTGGAGTGATAATTACGAATATGCTATTCTTGACGAAGATTACTTTAAAGGCATTTAAAATGAACATAAAACTCATTGCCATAGGCAAAACCGATAATAAAGCTCTGCAAACGCTGATAGACGACTACACCAAACGATTGGGTTTCTACATAAAATTTGACCTGGAGATCATTCCGGATATTAAGAACGCAAAAAACCTGAGCGAGGCACAACAAAAAGAAAAAGAGGGCGAACTTATACTGGGCAAGCTCTCCCCTACCGACCAGTTGATATTGCTCGACGAGAACGGCAAAAACTTTAGTAGCGTAGGCTTTAGCGAAGAGCTGCAAAAAAAGATGAACTCAGGTATTAAGACACTGGTATTTGTTATTGGCGGGCCGTATGGTTTTAGCCAACAGGTGTATGCCAAGGCTCAAGGCAAAATATCGCTCTCATTAATGACGTTTAGCCACCAGATGGTGCGGTTGTTTTTTATCGAGCAGGTGTACCGGGCATTTACCATTTTAAGAAACGAGCCGTATCATCATCAGTAACCAGGATTAAAACCAACCACCATGAAAAAAAAACCAATAATCCTATTAACACTTTTATTATTAGCAGGTTGTAACAATAAAAGTAAGACTTCTGAACCTACACAACAAAGCGATAATTTTTTTGACAAATTTGAGAAGCTTGACAAAACTACCCCTTTCTTTACTTTTGACCAAGTAACATATTACCACAATGATTTTACAAGTGGTGAGTTTGCAGATATAATTGATAAGGAAGACTCAATTAGTAAATCTGAGAAAAATTTACTTGAGACAATTACTACTAATCTTCCGGAAAACTTAAATGACATAATAATAATCAACATCAAAAATAATTATCCCGTAAAAATTGAGATGCCCGAAAAGGATATTCAATTTCTAAAAGATATTTTTCAGGAAAAATACAAAGATCGCGATTGGTCGAGTGCCTGCGTACCAATGTATCGCGATGTTTTGGTTTTCAAAACAAGAGGGAAAATAACGGGAATCGCAAAAATATGTTTTGGCTGCTGGGAATTCAGCTTTTCGGGCACAAAAGCAAAAACAGGCGGTTTTGGCCTGAAAAACGAATTGAATAATCTTCATAAGTTGCTCTACGAGAAACTACCTAAAGGAAATAAATCAGATCAATGATATACTGATTAAAACAAGCTTAAACCAACCACCATGAAAAAAATATTATCTCTTTGTCTGCTCCTTATTTTTCTAACAGGTTGCGAACAGCAACCCTTTTTTGATTTTGATAATGTAACGCATTATCATAGCGATATTACTCAAGAAGAGTTTTCTATCTTAAAGAATAAAAATACTAACGATAAAAATTTCGAATTATTCTCCGCTCTCTTATGGGGACATTATGATTACCCAAGAACCATCCACAATACAAAATTTATTGGCGGTGTAGAGCAGTTCTATCCTGTAAAAATTGAGATAAACCCAGACAAAATTGTTCAGTTTAAAGAGATTTTTAAAAGTAATAATTTAAAACCTGATGTTGCAACACTATGCGAGCCCTTCTATAGAGATATAATCGTATTTAAAAAATCAGGTCAAATTACAGGTATTGCAAAATTATGCTTCGGTTGTCAACAGTTAGCAATTATTGGTACAGATGAAAATGCTGAAGGGTTTGGAGAAAATGGGGAGTGGAAAAAGCTACAAACATTATTATCTGAAAAATTGCCTGAAGGCAGCAATCTTACAGAAGAATGAAAACCGTAAATCAATACATCGCCCAGTTTCCACCCGAAACCCAAAAACTCTTACAACGGGTTCGGGATGTTATTATACAAACAGCACCTGATGCCGAGGAAAGTATTAGCTATGCCATGCCAGCCTACAAACTAAACGGAAAACCGCTGGTATATTTTGCGGGTTATAAAAAACACATTGGTTTTTATGCCACGCCTACAGGCCATGAGGCTTTTAAAAATGAACTTAGTAAATATAAGCAAGGTAAAGGCTCGGTACAATTTCCTATTACAGAACCGATGCCTTTAGACTTAATAAAGCGTATAGTAGCTTTCCGCGTAAGCGAAAATTTTGCGAAAGCCAAAAAATAAACAACTTACACCTTAGCCTTTGTAGTAAAGGCAATAACCAGCAACGCCATAAACGCAAGGAATAAAAACGAAACTTTGAGGCTTGATGCTTCTGCCAGGAAACCAATAACCGGGGGCCCTACTAAAAAGCCCACAAAACTAATGGTACTTACGGCTGCAATAGCCGGGCCAGGCTGCATGGTTGTGCTGCGACCAGCGGCACTGTACACTAACGGCACCACGCTAGATATACCCGCACCTATAAACAGGAAACCTATTATAGAGGGTATCAGCGTAGGGAAAATAACCACCAGCAACAACCCCGTAAGGCTCAGCGTACCGCTAACCTGCAATGTAGTTTTTAACCCGAAGCGTGCCGCAAAACTATCGGCAACAAAACGTCCGCTTGCCATGGCACACATACCGGCAGTATAACCCGCGCCTACCCATGCACCGGGAGCCAATACTACCTTTTTAAAATATATGGTACTCCAGTCAAACATAGCACCTTCTATAACCATAGAGCAAAATGCAATTAAGCCAAGGGTAATAAGTGCACTGTCGGGTTTGGCAAAGGCACTCTTTTTCTTTTCTGCCCCCTTGTCGTTATGCAGGTATTTTAAGCATACAATAACCGATATTACTGTAATAATGGCTATCAATATAAAATGTGGCATTGGGTCTACCCCCTGCCCTATCATCAGCGTACCCACACTTGCACCTACAAAACCGGCAAGGCTCCACAAACCGTGAAACGATGCCATAATGGGCTTTTTATACAATACCTCTGTTGCTACTGCCTGTGTGTTTACAGATATGTTTACCGAATTACTAGCCATTCCAAACAGCACCAGGTTAGCCGCTAACAGGTATATATTAGGTACAAGCCCAAGCCCCACCAGCGATACACCATACATCATTAATGCTACGGCAAGTACTTTGCGGCTGCCTACTTTATTTACTGCCCAGCCCGCCAACGGCAGCGAAATCATAAGGCCTACAGGTAATGCAAAAAGTACCGCGCCCAGTGCTGCTTCGCTAAGCGAAAGTTTTTGCTGTATAGTAGCAATGCGCGATGCCCAACTGCTAAAAACAAGCCCCGCCATAAAAAACATGGCTGCTACTGCCCTTCTTATAACAACCGGCGCGTAAGATGATGTCATTTTTATACTAATAAAGGTTAGTTACGCAAAGATATAATTATAAGTGTAAAATATACAATTATAATATTTTTCATTGCTTCAATAAAAAGCAAAAATAGTAAATTTGATTGTTCTTGAATTACAAATAATATGATGGTATTAAATTTCATTCAAAAGACAATCACAATTATTGTTTTAGCAACTTTCTTTGAAAAAAAAGACGAAAAAGTAATGTGCATTAAATAATTATAGTACATTTGACTATAACTAATTCTCACCCTAACCAATTTAAACAGAAAACACTATGAAATTATATAGAACATGAATTATCTCACGGGCGGAAGTTCAATCACAAGCTCCCTTCTACTTCGGTACATAATACCGCATAAACCTATAAGTATCGATATCATAAAATGTATAATTCTTTTACGCACACATTTTATACAGACGTTAATTTTATAGGCATAATTTATAAAATCTATATTTTTTTGGTCTAACTCTTGTATATGTCGAAAAATTAGTGTTATTTCGACACTTATTAATTTATAGTTTCTTTAACAGAAACTAACAGACTTAAAAAGGGGTAGTTACCCCACAACAAACAACAATTTTTTACAAACATAATTATGATTGACTTAAAAACATTTGAGGTGTGGTTTGTAACCGGAAGCCAAAACCTTTATGGCGATGAAACACTTAGACTTGTAGCAGAACATTCTCAGGAAATTGCAAAAGGCCTTGACGCTTCGGGCAAAATACCTGTACGTGTGGTATATAAGCCTACTGTAAAAAGTACTCAGGAAATATATGATACGCTTGTAGCTGCAAACACTGCCGAAAATGTAATAGGTGTTATTACCTGGATGCACACTTTTTCTCCTGCCAAAATGTGGATCAGGGGTCTTGCTGCTTTAAAGAAACCTTTACTGCACCTGCACACACAATACAACCGCGACATTCCGTGGAGCTCTATGGATATGGACTTTATGAACCTTAACCAGAGTGCACACGGCGACCGTGAGTTTGGTTTTATGGTATCGCGCATGCGCAAAAACCGTAAAGTTGTTGTAGGTCACTGGCAATCTGCCGATGTAGAAGAGCAAATAGGCAACTGGAGCCGTGCAGCAGCCGGATGGCATGACTGGCAAGGTGGTAAATTTGCCCGTTTTGGAGATAATATGCGTTTTGTTGCCGTAACAGATGGCGATAAAGTTGAGGCAGAACTTCAGTTCGGTTTCTCTGTAAACAGCTATGGTATTGGCGATCTTGTGGCTTTAATCGACGCAGTTTCCGCAAACGATATTGAAGCACTTATCGAAGAATATAAAGAAAAATACACCATTGCGGCTGACCTGCTTCCGGGTGGTGAGCGTCACAGCTCTGTATACGAAGCGGCAAGAATTGAAATTGCACTTCGCAAATTCCTGGTAGACGGTGGCTTTAAAGGCTTCTCTGATACTTTTGAAGACCTTCATGGTATGGTACAGCTTCCGGGCCTTGCGGTACAAAGGCTTCTTGCAGATGGCTTTGGCTTTGCCGGAGAAGGCGACTGGAAAACAGCAGCCCTTGTGCGTGCATTTAAAGTTATGGGTAGCGGCCTTGAAGGCGGTAACGGCTTTATGGAAGACTACACCTACCACTTTGACCCTAACAACGAGCTTGTACTTGGTTCTCACATGCTTGAGATCGACGAGTCGCTTGCTTCTACAAAACCAAGCCTTGAGGTGCACCCATTAGGTATTGGTGGTAAGGCAGACCCTGCACGCCTTGTATTTAATGTAGCCGGTGGCGCAGCCCTAAACGCTTCTATCATAGACGTGGGTAACCGTTTCCGTATGATTGTTAACGAAGTTGAAGCTGTAGAGCCACAACATGAATTACCAAACCTACCGGTAGCACGCGTTCTTTGGAAACCACTTCCTGACATGAAAACCGGTTGTGCCGGATGGATCTATGCCGGTGGTGCTCACCACACTGCTTACAGCCAGAACCTTTCTGCAGAAACCATACAGGATTTTACAGAGATGGCAGGTATCGAATTTATCCGCATTGGTAAAGATTCTACTATAGACAGCATCAAGAATGAACTTAGGTGGAACGATATTGCCTTTAAATAGTAAAGTGCTATCTTAGGCACTTTTTAAACCAAATCTCAAACGTTATAAATTATGGGCAATTTTGAAACCATTGATTATGTAATTTTCATTGCTTACTTTTTCATAGTCTCCGGTTACGGGTATTATATTTACAAAAGCAAAAAAAAGGAAGAAGGCGAAGTGTCTGACTCTAAAGACTTTTTCCTTGCCGAAGGTTCGCTTACATGGTGGGCCATTGGTGCATCGCTTATTGCATCTAACATCTCTGCAGAGCAGTTTATCGGAATGAGCGGTAACGGTTTTGTGGTGGGTGTAGCGGTAGCCGCTTATGAGTGGATTGCTGCCATAGCACTTATTATTGTGGCTGTATGGTTTATACCCGTATATCTTAAAAATAAGATATTTACCATGCCTCAGTTCCTCGAAAACAGGTATAACCAGACTACGAGCCTTATTATGGCTATATTCTGGCTGTTTTTATATGTGTTTGTAAACCTTACTTCTATCCTTTATCTGGGTGCTATTGCTATAGCAAACATGGCAGGCATGGATCATTTCCATACCATTGTTATTGTTATGGCTATCTTCTCCCTGTTCATTACACTGGGCGGTATGAAGGTTATTGGCTTTACAGACGTTATACAGGTAGTAGTACTTGTAATAGGTGGCCTTGCTACTACTTACATAGCGCTTACCCTTGTTAGCGAGCACTTTGGGTTAGGTACAGATGCTATTGCTGGCTTTAAGGCCATGATGCAGGATGCTCCGGACCACTTCCAGCTTATGGGTACAAAACCGGGACCGGGTGCAAGCCAGGCTGAAGTAAACAAATACCTTATGCTTCCTGGTATTGCAATGTATTTTGCAGGTATCTGGATCGTTAACCTTAACTATTGGGGTTGTAACCAGTACATTACACAACGTGCCCTGGGTGCCGATCTTAAAACAGCACGTACAGGTATCCTGTTTGCAGGTTTCATGAAACTGGCTATGCCGGTAATTGTAATGCTTCCGGGTATTGCTGCTTATGTACTTTACAAAAATGGCGCTCTTCAAACAGAAATGGGTGTAGGAGAAGCCTTTAAGGCAGATAACGCTTACTCAGCTATCCTTAGTTTCCTACCAACAGGATTAAAAGGTCTTTCGGTTGCTGCACTTACTGCTGCTATCGTAGCATCGCTTGCAGGTAAGGCAAACAGTATCTCAACAATATTTACACTGGATATTTACAAGCGTTACATCAACAAAGATGCAGGCGAGAAAAAACTGGTAATCATGGGGCGTATCGCTATCCTTGCTGCCATTATCTTCTCTGTAGCACTTACATGGAATGACGCTCTTGGAATAGGTGGCGAAGGCGGATTTACCTTTATCCAAAAATATACAGGCTTCTTTAGCCCGGGTGTATTTGCAGTGTTCCTTTTAGGTATGTTCTGGAAACGTACTACCGGTGCAGCAGCTGTTGCAGGTGTTGTAGGTGGCTTTGTGCTGTCTGTATTCTTTAATAGCTATGCAGTAGATTTGTTTGGCCCTGAAACCATTTTATGGACAGCTTACCAAAATGCAGCTGGGCATTATGAAATACCATTCCTTATCTGTATGGGCTGGGCATTTTTCTTTACCTTGCTAATGATGATCGCTATGAGCCTTGCCGGCCCTAAGATCAATCCTAAAGCATACGGACTGGATACTGCTATGTTTAAAGTGGCTCCTTCTACACTGGCGCTTATCGTAGTAACATTACTATGTGTTGCCGGACTTTATATAACATTCTGGTAAAACTTAAACTCACACAATATGAAATTTTTTATTGACACCGCTAACCTTGCCCAGATTAAAGAGGCACACGAGCTTGGCGTGCTGGATGGTGTAACTACTAACCCGTCGCTTATGGCTAAGGAAGGTATTACCGGACAGGAAAATATTATAAACCACTACAAAGCCATTTGCGAAATTACCGATGGCGATGTTAGTGCAGAGGTTATTGCAACTACTTTTAACGAAATGGTTGCCGAAGGCGAAGCTCTTGCTGCCCTGCACCCACAAATCGTGGTAAAACTACCTATGATAAAAGACGGTGTAAAAGCTGCAAAATACTTTTCAGAAAAAGGTATCAAAACTAATGTAACCCTTGTATTCTCTGCTGGTCAGGCACTACTTGCCGCTAAGGCAGGCGCTACCTATGTATCGCCTTTTGTAGGCCGCCTTGACGATATTTCTACAGACGGACTTAACCTTATCCAGGAAATCCGCCAGATCTATGATAACTACGGTTATGAGACAGAAATACTTGCAGCATCTGTGCGCCACACTATGCATATTGTAAACTGTGCAAAACTGGGCGCTGATGTTATTACAGGCCCGCTTAGCGCAATAGAATCGTTACTTAAACACCCGCTTACCGATAATGGCCTTGCCCAGTTCCTGGCAGACCACGCTGCAGCGGCTTCAAAAGCATAATTATTTATGGAAAAGATAACCGATATAAAAAAATTAGAACAGATAGCCAGCCAGGTGCGCCGCGACATTGTGCGTATGGTACACGGCTGCCAGAGTGGCCACCCGGGCGGATCTCTGGGCTGTACTGACTATCTTGTAGCATTGTATTTTAATGCCATGACCCGCAAAGAGGGTTTTGATATGGACGGTAAAAATGAAGATTTGTTCTTCCTTTCTAACGGTCACATCTCTCCGCTGTTTTACAGCGTACTGGCACATGCAGGTTACTATGATAAGAGTGAGCTTGCTACTTTTCGTAAGTTAAACACAAGGCTTCAGGGCCACCCCACCACGCACGAGCACCTACCGGGTATCCGGATTGCATCGGGTTCATTAGGGCAAGGAATGAGTGTTGCCATAGGTTCGGCTTTAGCCAAAAAACTAAATGGTGATAACAGCCTTGTATATGCGCTTTTTGGCGATGGCGAACTTCAGGAAGGCCAGATATGGGAAGCAGCAATGTTTGCACCGCACAACCGTGTAGATAACCTTATATGTGCTGTAGACTACAACGGCCAGCAGATAGACGGGCCTACAAGCCAGGTACTTTCTCTGGGCGACCTTAAGGCCAAATTTGCAGCGTTTGACTGGACAGTACTTGAAAGCGATGGTAACGATATGGCTACAATAGTTGCCAAACTTGCCGAAGCTAAAGAACTTACAGGCCAGGGCAAACCTATTGTTATTTTGCTAAAAACAGGTATGGGCCACGGCGTAGACTACATGATGGGCAGCCACAAATGGCATGGTGCCGCACCAAACGATGCTCAGCTTGAAGCCGCACTGGTACAACTTGAAGAAACGCTTGGGGATTATTAATTTAAAGATTGAAAATTTAAATATTGAAAGATTCAGGACGGTTTAACCATACTGCAATTTTTAAATCTTTCAATCATTAAATTCTTAAATGAGAAAAAGCATGAAAAAATACACATACACAGAATCAAAAGATACGCGTTCCGGCTTTGGGGCGGGATTGCTTGAGGCAGGCAGGCGCAACAGCAATGTTGTGGCACTGTGTGCTGACCTTGTTGCCTCGCTAAAAATGCAGGATTTCATCAATGAATTTCCTGAGCGTTTTATACAGGTAGGTATTGCCGAGGCTAACATGATAGGCATCGCGGCAGGTCTTACCATAGGCGGAAAAATTCCGTTTACGGGTACGTTTGCAAACTTTTCTACAGGAAGGGTTTACGACCAGATACGCCAGAGTGTTGCCTACTCAGACAAAAATGTAAAAATATGTGCATCTCACGCCGGTCTAACACTGGGTGAAGATGGTGCAACCCACCAGATACTGGAGGATATAGGCCTTATGAAGATGCTTCCGGGCATGACGGTTATCAACCCGTGCGATTACAACCAGACAAAGGCGGCTACTATAGCCATTGCTGAATATGAAGGTCCTGTATACCTACGTTTTGGCCGTCCGGTGGTGCCTATATTTACCGATGCAGACCAGAAGTTTGAGATAGGTAAGGCATGGATGGTAAACGAAGGTGCAGACGTAAGTATTTTTGCTACAGGCCACTTAGTATGGGAAGCCATACAAGCAGGCGAAAAACTTGCAGAAATGGGCATTGATGCAGAGATCATTAACATTCATACCATTAAGCCTCTGGATGCAGAAGCAGTACTAAAATCGGTAGCCAAAACAGGCTGCGTGGTTACTGCCGAAGAACATAACAGGCTGGGTGGCCTGGGCGATAGTATTGCACAGCTGCTTGCAACCAACAACCCTGCCCCACAGGAGTATGTTGCTGTTAACGACAGCTTTGGCGAAAGCGGAACCCCTGCCCAGCTTATGACTAAGTACGGCCTGGATGCTGAACACATTATTAAAGCAGTGCAAAAAGTTATAGCACGCAAAAAATAATTTTAATTACACCAATTTTTAAAGCCATTTTATCGAACCTCTGTTCTGTAAAGTGGCTTTTTATTTCGCTTACAACTATAACGTTTTATTAAACCAAACCTCAATATTATGATTCAAAAACTCAGCCTTGCATCGCTGGCGCTTATCCTGGCATCATGCGCGTCGGGTGTTAAGACAAGTGGCACTGAGGCCAGCCCGGACGGCAAGCTTACAGTAGACTTTGGCGTAAACAAAAAAGAACAGGCATACTATCTTGTAAAAAATAATAAAACCGTTGTTATTGATACCTCTTACATAGGCCTTGTGCGTAAAGATGCCAATTTTTTTGAGCACCTGCATGTAGCATCTATTGGCGATAGCGAAAAAGTTACTGATAGCTACACCATGCTACAGGGTAAGAAAAAAGACATTACCTACACCGCAAATCAAAAGGTACTGCACCTTGAAAATAAGGACGGCCAAAAAATGGACGTTATCTTTAACGTATCAGAGCACGGACTTGCTTTTAAATATAAATTTCCTGAAACATCTGAAGATGTAAAGTATATTACAGAGGAGAAAACAAGCTTTAATTTTGTGGCAGGTAGCAAAGCATGGCTACAACCCATGAGTGAAGTAAAATCAGGATGGGAACATTCTAACCCTGCTTACGAAGAATATTACCAGCTTTATGTTCCGGTGGGCACGCCATCTACAATTGGTCAGGGATGGGTATTCCCTGCGCTGTTTAAAGCCGGAGACACCTGGGTATCGGTATCTGAAACCGGGTTGGGAAGTAATTACTGTGCATCGCACCTTGATTATGATAAAGATGCCAAAACCATTAAAATTGTCTTCCCACAGGATAAAGAACGTTTTGCTGCAGATGCAGCCCTAAACCCTGAATCTAAAACACCGTGGGAAACACCATGGCGCATACTTGCCATAGGCAGCCTTAATGATGTAACCGATTCAACCCTGGGTACTGACCTTGCAGACAAGACTGTTGAGGGCAACACTGCGTTTGTAAAACCGGGTATATCTTCATGGAGCTGGGCCATCTTAAAAGACGATTCTGTTAACTATGATACTACAAAGCAGTTTATTGATTATGCACATGATATGAACTGGCCGTACTGCCTTATTGATGCCGACTGGCACAAGCGCATAGGCATGGATAAGATAAAAGAACTTTTAGCTTATGCAAAAGAACGCAATGTAAAACTAATACTATGGTATAATTCTGCCGGAGACTGGAACACCGTACCTTATGGCCCTAAAGATAAATTTCTTACAGCTGAAGGCCGTGAAAAGGAATTCAAGATGCTGGAAGACCTTGGTGTGGGAGGTGTAAAAATCGACTTTTTTGGCGGAGATGGCCAAAGTATGATCGCTTACTATCATGACATACTAAAATCAGCATTAAAGCATAAGATACTGGTAAACTTTCACGGGGCTACCTTACCAAGGGGATGGCAACGCACCTACCCTAACCTGATGACTGCAGAAGCAATCAAAGGTTTTGAATATATTACGTTTGAACAGCAAAATGCCGACCATGAGCCATCTCACGCTGCTATAATTCCGTTTACGCGTA
Source organism: Flavobacterium psychrotrophum (assembly GCF_003403075.1). Classification (NCBI taxonomy): domain Bacteria; kingdom Pseudomonadati; phylum Bacteroidota; class Flavobacteriia; order Flavobacteriales; family Flavobacteriaceae; genus Flavobacterium; species Flavobacterium psychrotrophum. The sequence goes on from NZ_CP031557.1 coordinate 2,821,195, forward strand.
ATCTTTACGACCCTATGGACTTTACCCCTATGGCACTGGACAAAATACCAAACATTAACCGCAGGACCACAAGCGGGTTTGAGTTGGCACTGCCTACCCTATTTATGTCGGGCATACAGCACCTTGCCGAAATACCGGAAGGCATGGCAAAAATGCCGGATTATGTAGTTACTTATCTTAAAGATATTCCTACCGCATGGGACGAGAGTAAATTAGTGGCTGGTTATCCGGGTAAAGATGTGGTAATAGCACGCCGCAAAGGCGATGCCTGGTTTATTACAGGCATTAACGGCGAGGATAAAGCCAAAGACATCAGCATCGACCTTTCATTCCTTAAAAAGGATGGCTACATGATTACCGATGGTGCTGCCTCTTTATTTGATAAGACGGTTGTAAAACCTGGTAAAACTACCGTAAAGCTAAAGCCAAACGGTGGTTTTATAATGAAATTCTAAGATTATAAGTGTTACATTTTTTGAGTAAACAGCCCTGAAAGGGGCTGTTTTTTTATTTCTATACTTGTAGATTTTACCGCTTAAAATCAAAAATAAAAGGCACTTTAATTTTAAGAAAAGAAAGAGGGTTAGATTTATAAAACACAAGCATATTTTCATTTACAAGATAAAATGGTATAACGTTAGAATACTCATCCGGCACCTGTATTTTAGAATATTTACTCACCTCTACATTATACAATACAGGTATAAATTTACCTTTATATAAAACCTCATCATATATCAATTTACCATCTTTCAGTATTGCTGTAGATTCTCCCGAAATATTTTTTACAATACATTTTGGCGGCCTATTACCGTCTAAAGACCAGGCATACAAATCTGCATTTGCATTTACTATATCCGGGTCATGCGTCACGCTGTAATAGAGAGTATTACCGGCCACTGCTACAACAAAACCATTAATTCCGGTTTCTTTCATTTTACCACCAAATAACTGGATAATACTGTCTTCTGAATCAGTTATAAATACATTTCCGCAATCATCTGCAGCAATAAATGCTGAATTTATGTTATAGTCTGTGTCTTTACCTTTAAAGGAAACTACTAAGTGTTTTTTAACATTACTTATCATACAATCATCTTTTATAAGATGTATCGCTTTACCTTTAGGATAGGTAAGAAATAATTCAGGTTTCCCTTCAATTAATACATACAATTTGTTCTCATTAAAAGAATCAAAAACTGGATTTCCTTTATTGTATCCTACAAAGACCATATCTTGAGAAAAACAATTACAGGATAATAAAAAAATTAAGAAATACCGTATTAGAAAATCGATCATAAAGTATTGGTTTGAAATCAAAAATAATCATTCTTATCAATACATATAAACAAAAAACCGGTTCCCTGCCAGGAACCGGTCTCATTAGCAAAATAAGTAACCCAAACTTATATAACTAACCTAACAAAATATTGCTTGTTATTTTTTTGCCGAGAATTTGTAGATAGTAGTTGTACTATATTTTTCTCCCGGGTTTAATGTTGTAGTAGGGAATTTTGGCTGGTTAGGCGCATCAGGATAATGTTGCGTTTCCAGGCAAAGACCGCTGCGTTTTTCATAGTTACCACCACCTTTGGCAGGTTTAGTGCCATCTATAAAGTTACCGCTGTAAAACTGTATGGCAGGCTGGTCTGTAAATACCTGCATATAACGGCCAGAAGCTTTGTGGTATACACTACCTACTTCTTTTACCTTATTGCTACTGTCTGTAAATACCCAGCAGTGGTCAAAACCGCCGCCTTTTTTAAGCTGGTCATCTGTAGCGTTAATGTCTTTACCTATCTCTTTAGCAGCAGTAAAATCAAACGCTGTGCCTGTAACTGCCTTAAGCTCTCCTGTAGGTATCAGCGTAGCATCTACCGGAAGGAATTTATCTGCCTTAAGCTCCAGTTCGTGATCAAGAATTGTTTTGAATTTGCCGCTTAGGTTAAAGTAGCTGTGCTGCGTAAGGTTTACAACCGTTTTCTTATCGGTTTCAGCTTCATATTTAATTTCAAGCGCATTATCATTGCTTAGCGTGTAGGTAACCACAACTTTAAGGTTGCCAGGGTAACCTTCTTCGCCATCTTTAGCGGTGTAGCTAAGTTTGATAGACGGCGCATCGCCCTCAATCGGCTCAGCAGTCCAAACCCTTTTGTCAAAACCTTTACCACCATGCAGCGAGTTAGGCCCATCATTTACCGTTAGCTGGTACTCTTTGCCGTCAAGGCTAAATTTACCTTTAGCGATACGATTGCCATAACGGCCAATGATTGCGCCAAAGAAATAAGGGTTAGAAGAAAGGTACAGATCCGGAGACGTATAGCCTAAAACCACATCTTCAAATTTACCGTCTTTATCCGGGGCTGTAAGCGAAAGGATATCACCACCCATAGTGATTACTTCCATCTTCATGCCGTTAGCATTGGTAAGTGTGTACTTTTCGATCTTTACGCCTTCAGCCGTTGTGGCATAATCAGATTTTTCGATAGTACTCTTAGCAGCCGGTGCGGTTTGTTCGGTCATGGTTTCTTCTTTTTTCTCCTCTTTGCAGCTAATAAGCATCGTAGCACTCATTAGTGTGCAAAGGGCGATTTTTACGTTTTTCATAATTCAGTTTGGTTTGATTATAATATCATTTACCCGATATAGCCAAAATCCTGCTTTATAACGATAGGCATAGCGGTAAAATAAATATACTAACTTTTTGCCCAAATATTATTAACCACATAGGTACATAGCATCTAATCCTAAAAAGGAAACATAGAAAATTCTTTTTAACATAGCCTATATTGAAGCGAAGCTCCCTATATAATCTTCCCGTTTTCACAGGCCATTCATTGGCTATGTATCTATGTGGTTAAACTAATTAAGGCATTGTTAACTTTGTCCGTAGTACGCATCTTTTCCATGCTTACGGTCGTAGTGTTTTTGAATTAAAGAATCCTTCATGCGCGGTGCATTCGGGTTGATCTGGCGGGTAAGGTAAGCCATCTCGGCTACAGCCTCAAGCACCTTACTGTTGTATACTGCCTTGGCAGCATTCTTACCCCAGGTAAATGGCCCGTGGTTGCCCAGCAATACCATTTCTACCTCTTCATAAGAAATACCTTTATCCTTAAAGCAGTCCAGTATCTGGATACCGGTATTGTGCTCATAATTACCCTCAATAAGTGCATCTGCCATAGGTGGAGCGCACGGAATATCTGCCGTAAGGTGGTCTGCATGGGTTGTACCTAAAATAGGAATATCCATTTGCGACTGTGCCCACGCAACAGAATAAGTAGCATGCGTATGCGCAATACCACCTATCTTTTCCCAGTGCTTGTATAGGTAAGCATGCGTTTTAGTGTCTGAAGACGGGCGCATGGTACCTTCTATAATGTTGTTATCATAGTCAAGGATAACAATATCCTCAGGCTTTAAAATATCATAAGGAACGCCGCTTGGTTTTATGGCAAATATACCGCGTGCACGGTCTACCGCACTAACGTTACCAAAGGTGTATATAACCAGCTTAAGGGCATCAAGCTGCATATTAGCCTCATAGCATTCCTCTTTCAGGCTTTTATATAAGCTCATACTTTTTTTCTTTTATTACATTTTCAACAAAAGTACCTAACTGCTTGTAAGACTCCATTAAAGCTTCGTATTTTTCTACGTGGCCTGCCTGAGGGAAGTATTCTGCCTCAAAATCAGACCCCATTTTTTTACTGGCTTCAATAACATCGCCATATACACCTGCTGCAACAGCGGCATAAATAGCAGCGCCAAGTGCAGGTGCCTGGTCGCTTTCGGCAACTTTAATAGGCATATTAAGCACGTTAGCAAGTGTTTGCATGATGAATGGCGACTTACGTGCCACACCACCAATACCTATTACAGCATTGATCTTTACACCTTCGCTCTCAAAACGGTCTACAATCATTTTAGAACCAAAGCAAATGGCGTTTACCAATGCCTTAAAGATGTGAGGTGCTTTTGTACCCAGAGACAATCCGCTGATTGCAGCCTTAAGCTCCTGGTTAGCATCCGGAGTACGGCGGCCGTTAACCCAGTCAAGCGCTACAGGAACTGCTTCAGACAACGGGATATTCTCTGCTTGCTTAGTAAGCGTACGTATAAAGTTAGCATCTACCTCATCGGCAAGTTTTTGCTTTTGCTCTGCCGTAAGGATATCTGATGTAAGCACCAGGTTATCTATAGGCCATGAAAGGATATTTTTGAACCATGCCAGTACATCGCCAAAGGCAGACTGGCCGGCTTCAAGACCGATAAGACCCGGTATAACCGAACCATTTACCTGGCCACAGATACCTTTTACAGTATTAGTACCAATAACCTCTGACGGAGATATCATGATATCGCAGGTAGATGTACCCATGATGCGTACCAGTACGTTCTCGTCTACTTTAGCACCTACAGCGCCAGAGTGTGCATCAAAGGTACCTACAGCTACTACAGTCTTGGTTGTAAGGCCAAGCTTTGCAGCCCATTCTGCATTAAGGTTACCCGCTACAACATCAGATGTATAGGTTTCATCATATAAATTGTTTCTTAGCGAAGCAAGGTACGGGTGCAGCTGCGAAAGGAATTCTTCCGGCGGAAGCCCGTTCCAGCTTTCATGCCACATGGCTTTATGGCCTGCGGCACAACGGCTGCGCTTAAAGGTTTTAAGGTCTTTATCATCTGCTAGCAGGTAGGTCATAAGGTCGCAGTGCTCCATCCAGGTATATGCGGCATTTTTAACAGCCTCATCTTCCCTTACAATATGCAGGATCTTAGCCCAAAACCATTCTGACGAATAGATACCGCCTTCAAATTTTGTAAAGTCTTCTCCACCCCATGTAGCAGCAAGGTGATTAATCTCATCAGCTTCTTTTATTGAGGTATGGTCTTTCCACAAGATCATCATGGCATTAGGGTTTTCTTCAAAACCGGGAACCAGTGCAAGCGGCGTACCATCCTGCGCTACCGGTATTGGAGAAGAGCCCGTGGTATCGATACAAATACCAACAACCAACTCTGGATTAACCTCACTGGTAGACACTACCGATTTGATCGTATTCTCAATACCCTCAATATGGTCTAGCGGGTGCTGGCGGAAACGATTAGCCTGCGGATCGCAGTACAAACCTTTTTTCCAGCGTGCATACATGTGTACTTCTGATGCCAGTTCTGCACCATTATCCGTATCTATAAGTACCGCCCTAACCGAGTCAGTACCATAATCTAATCCTATAACATATTTCTTCATTTCCTAAATCGTGTGAGTTTATTTTTTTACAAATATAATAATCTGTTTTAAATAAATGTAATTATTACACTTGTAAAATTTTAGGAAAGTTTAACTTTAATAATTACGAAAGAATAAGCAGGTATTTCAGCTTCTATTTTGCTCTTACCTGTCTTGATCGTAGTCTCGGCCGGTGCTACCGGTTCTTTATCAAAGTTGTTCTCTGCCTTAAGGTTATCTGATTTTAAAACCGTCATGGTTCCGCTTGCTGCAAGCTTCGCTCCTTTAACATCAAGGTTTGCTTTTTGAGCATTTGCAGATGTGTTTACGATCTTAACTATAACTTCATTATTCGCCTTGTCTATTACAGCGCTGGAGAACATACCGTTTTGTCCGGTAACAGGTTTGCCACCCTCTGTAATAGAAATAAGGTTAGTACCCGCATTGTTACCATATAGCTTTTGCACATAATAGTTTGGCGTAGCATAGCTTTCAAGGTTATTAAACCAAATAAGGTCCGGGGTCCACTGCCAGCCATCAGCATGGGCAAAAAGCGGCGCGTAGCTTGTCATATATACCACATCGGCATTACGCTCAAGACCGGTCATAAATGCAGCTTCAGAAAGTGCAGCCTCCCAGTTATTCTTATTATCAGGGCTGGCAATATCTACTGTTTGTACAGCATACTCTCCGGCAAATACTTTTGGCCCTTTACGATCATACTTATCATAACGGGTTGCATTCTTTTTAAACCACTCTGGGCTGTTATAGTAGTGCTCATCTACAACGTCTGCCTTAAGTTTTTTAAGTTCATCCCATCCATATTCAAAATGCTCTCCATCCGGAGATGGCCCACTACCCGACACAATTTTTATTGCAGGATATTTTGCACGTATGGCTTTGTCAAATGCTTTATAGCGTTCTATATAATCTGGCCCCCATTGCTCGTTACCTACACCTATCATTTTAAGGTTAAAAGGTTTTGGGTGCCCCATGTCGCTACGTAGTTTACCCCACTTGGTAGTTACGGCACCGTTAGCAAACTCAATAAGGTCTAATGCGTCCTGGATGTAAGGATCAAGCTGATCCATTGGTACAAGCTCTCCTGTGTTGTACTGGCAGGCAATACCACAACTTAAAATAGGCACCGGTTCTGCCCCTATATCTTCAGAAAGCTGGAAGTACTCGTAAAACCCAAGTCCGAATGTCTGGAAATAATCCGGTGTAAGTTTATGGTTAAACTCTACATTCCAACGGTTTATAAGTGTTTCGCGATCATCTACATTACCCACACTTTTTTTCCACTGGTAGCGCTGCTCAAGTGTGCGCCCTTCAACAATACATCCGCCAGGAAAACGAAGGAAGCCCGGATTAAGGTCATAAAGTTTTTGTACAAGATCTTTACGAAGTCCGTTTGGCCTGTTTTTCCATGTATCTTCCGGAAATATAGATAACATATCTACATTTATTACACCTGTTCCTGTAAAGGTAACTTTCAGTTTACCCTTAGCTACAGTTTTATTAGCTTTCATCTGGGCGGTATATTTTTTCCAGTCTTTACCCGCCGGACTAACTGAGCTCTCAGCAATTACTTTGTCCTGCTCATCTATAAACTGAAAAGTAATTTTGCTGATGTTTCCGCTTTGGTTCGCAGCCATTACAGATACATTGTAAGCATCGCCATCTTTAATACCTATACCACGGAAACCCTCGTTTAGAAGAACGTAGTTTTTATCGTTGTTAACCTCAATGCTGGCAAAGTTTTTATTCCCTGCTTTTTTAGATTCTATTATGTTAGCATAACCGGAAGTTTTGTTAAGCGAGTGCTTACTGCTGTTTGGCTGTACCCACCCCATAAGCGGCGTATCAAATTCAAACGAGCGGTTTTTTACCAGCTCGGCATAAAGGCCACCATCGGCTCCCAGGTTAATGTCTTCAAAAAAGATACCGTACATGGTAGGCTGGATCTTAACACCTGTGTCTTTAAAATCCAGTACATACTTGTTTACTGCCGGTTTTTGCTGTGCCACACCCGAAAGTGAGCCCATAAGCATTGCAGACAATACGGCATTTTTAATAAATTGTGTCATGTTTATTCTAGTTTTGGTTTTGTTCAATTTCTTTAATCATCAGGCATTCGTTACTTGCCTGAATCCTTTTATTTATCCATTGGCTGTACAAGAGGCCAGCCATCTTTCCAGCTTATTTCTTTAATCTTAAGCTTTGGTGCGCCTTTTTGGGCAATTTCATATGCATGAAATACCAAATAGTCTTTACCATTAAAGGTATAGGCGCTATTGTGCCCTACACCTGCCCAGTTCTTGTTGCCTTCTATAACCAGTGTGCCACCACCCTGGTTCAGGTCTTTTCCGGCAGCATCAAGGTATGGGCCTTGTACTGTTTTGCTGCGGCCTACAACAACTTTATAGGTGCTGTTTTCGCCACGGCAGCAATAATCCCATGACAGGAACAGGTAGTACCAACCGTCTTTTTTAAATACAAACGGTGCCTCTAGTGCTGCATCGCCCGGGTCTTTATCCTCAAGGCTAAAACTGCGCTCGCGGCGGGCAATGGTAAACCATTCTTCAGGTTTTGCAATTGAAAGTAAATCCTTTGACAGCTTTACCATTTTAAGCCCGTCCCAAAACGAGCCAAAGGTTAGCCATGGTGTGTTGTTTTCATCATATATGAGGTTAGGGTCTATGGCATTCCACAGGTCGCGGTTAGGTACAGACTGCACAACGATACCGTGGTCAGTCCATTTAAAATCTTTTGACGCCGGGTCTAATGTCTTGTTGGTTGCCACACCTATTGCCGATGTGTTTTTTGCAAATGATGAAACGGAGTAATACAAATAGTATTGCCCGTTGTGTAAGCTTACATCCGGAGCCCAGATGTGGTTTTTAAAATCTGCTGCCACACCAGTAGCCCAGGTTGGTGCATTTTCAAAAACAGGCTTTTCCTTCGTCCAGCTTTTCATGTCTTTTGATGAAAATACCGAAATGCCATGCCCGGTGCAAAACAGGTAATAGGTACCATTTTGCTGTATCATTACAGGGTCGTGCACAATTGTTTCGTTTATGGGCAGCGCTTTCTGCGAAAAGACGCTGCCGTAAACGAAAAACAAAACTAAACTAACCCAAACATAACTAACTTGTTTTTTCATGTATATTATTTTTGGATGCCCTCGGTAGTCATTACTATACGCTTAAGGGTACCATCATTATTATAGTACAATTTATCTATACATACCGAGCGGCGAAAACTACCGCCATGAGGCTGTATGGCACCATTATGGTATATAAAATATGACTGCCCTTTAAATTCTATTATAGACTGGTGGTTTGTATTACTATTACCGGCCAGCTCGTTTAGAATACCTTTGTACTCCCACGGCCCTTCAATGCTTTTGCTCATGGCGTAGGCTAACTTTTCAGGAAACTGGTAAGCATAAGAAAGGTAATACCAGTCTTTATGCTTGTGTATCCACGGCGCTTCGGTAAAGTTTGGCAGGTCTACAACTTTAATATCCCCGTCAACTTCAGTCATGTTCTCTTTAAGCTTTACATATTTACAAACAGTATTACCCCAATACAAATATGCCTGTCCTTTATCTATATATACAGCAGGATCGATATCATCCCAACTGATAGACGTTTGTGTGGTCATATCGTTTGTAATAAGTGCTTTGCCAAGAGCATCTTTAAAAGGCCCTAGCGGAGAATCTGAAACCGCCACACCTATTGCCTTACCCGGTATTGTACCATGTTCTACACATACATACCAGTAAAACTTGCCATCACGCTCTATAACCTGGGCAGCCCAGGCATCGCCCTTAGCCCATTTAAAATCTGAGGCTTTAAGTGGCACCGGGTGCTTTTTCCAGGTTACCATATCGGCAGATGAATATACAAGCCACTCATTCATCTTATAAAAGTTGAAATCGTTTGGTGCCTCGTCATGCCCGCCATACAGGTAAACCGAATCCTTGTACACCATTGCAGCGGGATCGCCTATGTAGGTATCTTTTATTATAGGGTTATTTTCTGATGGTTTTGTTACCCCCTTTTTCTTTTGGGCAACACAGCCCAACGAAAGGGCTACCGCAAAAAACACCAATATCTTTTTCTTCATAATTGTATTTTGTATGTTAACCGGAAACCAATCCTTTCCGGTTAGTAAATTTTCTTACCCCAAAGCGGTTTTCCATCAGTAGCGGAACCGGAAATGGTTAAAGCAACTTTTCTTGGAGAAGCCTCCCAGTCCCAGCCATTAAATATTTTACACTCAATACCGTTAATTATAACTGCATTTTTTGCGCTATCATATGACCAGGTTCCTGTCATTCCGTCACCTACAGTACCATTAGCATTAAGGCTTACTGTAACTGATTTTTGTATTACCTTATATTGATAATTCATATTGATTATCTCCCAGGCACCCACAAAAGAAGCATCTGTAAGTGTTGCTGCCGGTACACCCGCATAACGCTCTGGCGCTACAACCGGCCATCCGTCAGATGTCCAATCCATTTCCCTTACCTGGCCCATCATTACTGCATTAGACGCATTGATACCCGGTACGTTTTCCGGTAATCTGCCCTGAGATGTAAAGTACCATTTACCATTAGCCTCATCCTGAATAACACCACAATGAGAAATACCTACCCAGCCGGTATGGTTATTAAAAGCATAAGGGTGCGTTAACATAGGCCAGGCATCTGCCCCCTCTGTAATACTTTGCCCATTTTTGCCTACATAAGGGCCGGTAATGTTTCTTGACCTTGCCACCCTGGTATTGTAAGCTACCGAAAGCTCATCATATGCAAGGAACAGGTAGTAATATCCTGTTTGTGCATTATATACAATTTCCGGACCTTCAAGCGCCTGCCACCTGTTTGTGCTTATATTTCCACGGCCTGATATGCGCACACCATAGTCATCAATAGTATTAAGCTGGTAAGGCCTGCCTGTTTCCGGGTTAATTTTTACGGCAGCAATTCCTGTATGCCATGACCCGTAAATAAGCCAGTGCTCTCCTTCAGGTGTTGCAATATAACTTGGGTCAATGCTGTTAAACTTATAATATGCATTCCAGTCGTTTGCTCCGTTTCTTACATGACTTGTAACACCATCCGAAATATTGCAAATCACCATACCTTTATCTTCCCATTGGTTAGAAGCCAGGCTTGTGGTTTCCATCATACCAATATAAGCTTCCTCACCCCATGATCTGGCAGGATCTGTACCTTCAACAAGTGCGTCATTTATCACACTATAATACATCCTGAATTTATTACCTACTTTACGCACACATGGCGCCCAGTAACCATAGGTAATATTCTGTATAGGTGCACGCCCTTCTATAGCCCTGCGTGTATTGATTTCATCTTTAACCCAGTTAGCCTCACCTGTCATTGCAGCCCCCAGGTATTCCCAGTTTATAAGGTCTAGAGAACGCCTTGCATGAAAGTGTCCGTGACCAAAAGAAGCATTACCATAAGATGCATCTGTCTGGTACATATAAAAGTACTGCCCGTCTTTAACTATCGTAGGGTCATGTACGTTTGCAAGGTTCCACTGGTTCCTGTTTTCCCAACCGCTAATTGCAGTATAATTATCGGCATATTTAGGGCCATTAAAGGTTTCGCCTACCGGGCCATCGTCATCTGTACCTCCGCCTGTACCTCCAGATTCGTTATCATCTTTGGTACAGCCTATAGTAAGAAAACAGGCTAGCATGAATACTATATAAGGTTTAATATTTTTCATAGCTATTAGATTAATATTTTTAAAAAATCTGAAAATTCACTTTAAAGTCTATATTGTAAACAGATATTAAGCAATCTGTTTATCTGCATATTACATATAAACAGACCGCTTAATACTTTTTATTTTGCTTCAAATACCACTACCGAAAATGGAGGAAGGGTTACACTAAGTACTCCTTTTTTGTATTTAAAGTCTTTAAAATCTTTAGGCGTAATTGCGTTCGGGTTTTCGAACGTATTGTGATCCTGAAGTTTTCCTGAAGAAACGATCTTAGCTGTAAAATCTTTCAGGTTAAGGCCTTCAAGGTTGATATCTGTAGCAATCTTATCTGTTGAATGGATGTTAACCAATGAGATATGTGTTTTACCATCTTTAACAGAAGCAGATACACTTACTGCCTTAAGGGTTTCATTACCTACCTTATAATCTGGCGATTCTAACGTTACAGGAAGTAATTTTGCATCCTGGTGCGCTTTATAAAGCTTCATGATATGGTATGTAGGCGTAAGCAGCATCTTATCTGCTTTAGTAAGTATTACGGCCTGCAGTACATTAACCGTTTGTGCAAGGTTAGCCATGCGTACACGGTCGCTGTGGTTGTTAAAAATATTTAGTGTAGTACCCGCTATCATAGCATCGCGCATGGTATTTTGCTGATACAGGAAGCCCGGGTTAGTACCCTCTTCTACATCATACCATCCGCCCCACTCGTCTACAATAAGCGCTATCTTTTTTTCAGGGTCATACTTGTCCATGATCTCGCTGTGCTTAGTAACCAGCTCTTCCATTTTAAGGGCTGTCTTCATGGTTTCAAAGTACTGCTTCTCATCAAATTTGGTGGATGATCCTTTGTGGTCCCATTCAACAAATGAGTAAGAGTGCAGCGCTACACCCTCAATAAGAGATTTTGGTATATCGCGCATTAATACTTCTGTCCAGTGATAATCTGCTACGTTAGCCCCGGATGCAATACGGAAAAGCTTTCCGCTGTTAGACCAGTCGCCCATAAAAGTGGCATACTGCCTGTAAAGGTTTGCATAATATTCTGGTGTCATGTTACCGCCACAACCCCACATTTCGTTACCCACACCCCATATCCTTACACCCCACGGATTTTCGCGGCTGTTTTTTTTACGAAGGTCGCTCATTGGACTTTTGCCACCGTGGTTTACATATTGTACCCACTCTGCAAACTCCTGTACAGTACCACTACCTACGTTAGCGGCAAGGTAAGGCTCAGTGCCCAGGGTTTCGCATAGGTCTAAGAAATCGTGTGTACCAAAGCTGTTATCTTCGGTAACGCCACCCCACCATTGGTTTACAATAGTAGGCCTTTCACTTTTTGGGCCAATACCGTTTTTCCAGTGGTAAGTATCTGCAAAGCAGCCACCCGGCCAGCGAAGGTTAGGTATACCAAGATCTTTAAGTGCCGCAATAATGTCATTACGCACACCATTAGTATTAGGTATTTTGCTGTCTGCACCTACATAAAAACCGTCATAAATACAACGCCCAAGGTGCTCTGCAAAATGCCCATAAATATGTTTATCAATTTTAGGTGCAGCTGCTTCAGCTTTTACTTTAACAGTTGCTTTTTGTTGTGCCGTGAGAGCACCGGGCAGCAATGACGCTGCGGTAAAAAATAATGCGGTAACTATTTTATTGTGTTTGCCCATAATGTGTTTAAAATTTTAATACCGTGCAGTGGGCCCTCACATGCCCGCCGCACGGTATTAAGTTTATTCTTTAATAATAAGTTGTATTAGTAGCTTGGGTTTTGTACAGTACCCGGGTTGTTATCCATTTCAAGCTGTGGTATAGGGAAGAATTCCCTGCCCGGCTGATAAGTATTAAACTCTGCATCACGGGTTTTAAGCCATGCAAGCTTAGTTGCATCTTCTAACCAGCCCCAACGACGAATATCGTCAAAACGGTGGCCTTCTGAAGCAAACTCAAGAAAACGTTCGTGACCTATCTGCTCTCTCATTTGTGCCTGCGTCATGTTAGGCTTAACAGTTGCAAGATCTGGCAATTGTACCCTGCTCCTTACCTGCTGTATGTAAGTGTAAGCCTGAGGTGTCTGACCAAGTTCGTTAAGACACTCAGCATACATAAGCAATACATCAGAATAACGCATAAGGCGCTCATTTATACCGCTTCTCCAATCCATTTCATCCGGAAAATCGCCGTCAGCATTCTGGTATTTTCTCCAGAATAAGTCGTTAAGATCTGCCGGGCTGTTTCTATAAAAAGTAGCAAAATCATGCCCATAAAGCATCATTCCCGGCTTATTATAAATTATAGTAACATCAAGCCTTGGGTCTACGCCACCGCTAACAGTAGCTTCTTCTTTAAATTCATTAAATAGTGTCCATGTAGGCTGCATATCTGTAAAACCAAAAACACGGGGTGCATATGTAATAGCACGTGCTGAAGTTTTACCCCAGTCAGAACCGGGAGCTCCGCCCCAGCCAAGGGCTACACCACCCGCATCACGGCTAAACTGAACTTCGAAAATCGATTCTGAATTGTTTTCGTTTGCAGTAGTAAAGTTGTCTTTATAGTTAGACACAAGAGAGTACCCAAGAGCCATAACTGCTTCAAAATTAGTTTTAGCAGCAGCATACTCTTTATTAAAAAGCTGTGCCTTTGCAAGATAAGCAAGAGCAGCACCTTTAGTAGCTCTACCTTTTTCGCCGGCATCAACACCGGCAACAGTGGTGTAAGAAACCGGAAGTAGCTCTGCTGCCATGGTAAGGTCTGCCTTTACCTGTGCCCAAGCCTCTTCCTGAGTTTTTTGTTCATGGTACACCTGCTCACTGGTTAGTGGTATAGGCACATTTTTAAACATATTTACAGCATGAAACAAATAAAGACCCCTAAGGAAATAGGTTTGCCCCAATAGCCTGTTTTTGTAAGCCTCATCTGTAAATGTTATACCCGGCACCTTATCTAATACCTGGTTAGCACGATAAATACCCTGATAGTAGGTTTCAAATGCCCAACCGTAAATTGAAGCATCTGCAATGTTAGAGTTAAACCTACCCACGTTTGCCATAGCAGCCCATGGACTGTTACTGCGTGCATCATCTGCCTTACCATCCAGCAAAAGCGGTGTGCTTCTCATATAGGTACCATCTGTAATAAGACTGGCATATACTGCATTTACACCTTTAGCCGCATCTTCCTCTGTTTTCCAGAACGCTGCCGCGCTATCAAGGTTAGGGTCAATTTGATGTAATTCATCATCCTTTACACAACCCGTTAGCGTAAGTGCCAGTACGGGAATGATAAGCGATTTTTTTATAGTAAATATATTTTTCATGACTTTTTCATATTATTTTTTAGAAACTTGCTTCTATACCAAAAGCGAACGTACGTGGGTTAGGGAATGAACCATTATCAAAACCTCTTGAAAGTAGGCCGTCATTTCCGTTAAAATCAGGATCTACACCCTTGTAAGGAGTAATAGTAAGCAGGTTAGACCCTTGTACATATAGGCGAACTCTTTCTACAAACTTGTTTTTCTCCATAGGTACGTTGTAGCCAACCTGAAGGTTTTGCAGCCTTAAGTAGTCTCCTTTTTGTATAAAACGGGTAGACTCCCTGTTGTTTTGGTTAACGTCATTAAATGTAGGACGTGGTACATTGGTATTGGTATTTTCTGGCGTCCAGTAGTTAAGCTCATCTTTATGGCTGTTAAGAATACCACCCTGCATAAGTGCCGCATAGGTACCGTTAAACACTTTGTTACCACCATGACCTTGCCAGAACATTGAGAAATCAAAGTTTTTATAGCTGGCATTAAAGTTAAAACCATAGCTGTATTTAGGTATAGAGGTACCTAAGTGTGTACGGTCATCACTAGTAATTTGACCGTCGCCATTTACGTCTTTAAATTTAACATCGCCGGGTTCAGCTCCTAACTGTGTAGCATGATTTGCTATATCGTCTGTATTCTGGAAAATACCTTCTGCAACATAAGCAAACAAATCACCTGCACTATGGCCAACTTCTGTAATAGATGCTGCACCATAAATAGGCAGTCCATCGTTAGCTATCTTAAGCACTTTATTTTTAAGTGTACCAAGGTTTGCATTTACATCCCACTGAAAATCATGATCGTGATTGCTGTAACTTACTGTAAACTCAAAGCCCTGGTTTCTAATTCTGCCTACGTTAGTACGTATGTTAGCAGGGAACGCGCCTGTAGAAAATGGCAACGGCTGCCCTACGATGATATCATCTGAAGTTCTTACAAAATATTCTGTAGTAAACTGTAGCTTGTTTTTAAACATGGCAAATTCTAATGCCACATTTGTAGTAGATGTTTCTTCCCACTTGATATTAGGGTCTTTAAGATCTATTACTGTAGTACCCGGAGCTAAGCCGTTATTAAATGTATATGATGCAAATGGATTTACTACAGCAGAATAATCGTAGTTAGCTATTGTATTGTTACCAAGTAAACCATAACCTCCTCTTAGCTTAAGGGTATCCCACCACTCAGGTAGCTTAAGATCATTACTTATTTTATAAGCACCTGATACAGAGTAATAATTACCGGTGTCATTTTTAGGAGCGAACTTAGAAGACCTGTCCTGACGGAAGTTACCTGTAATGTAGTATGTATCATTAAAACTATAGTTTATCCTTCCTAATAGTGACTTTCTTGTTTCTCTCTGAAAGTTTTCTCCTCCGGAAATAGCATCTGCAAACTGTATCTGAGAAATTTCGTTGTAGTCATATCCTACACCACGGCTCCACATGTACTGGTCTCTCCAGTCTTCCATAACACTACCTGCCATGGCATCAAAATGATGCTTACCAAAGTTTATGTCATAGTTAAGAAGGTTATCTACAATAGTCCTGGTGTTGTTAGTCTGGTTTATGTTAAGTGCTGATTCTGCCTTAACAGTAACATAGTACCATCCAAGGTCGCTTTGCGGCACAAACATCCTGTTTTTAAGATTCATCTGGTCCGCAGTAACCCTTGTAGTAAACTTAAGCCCTTTTACTATTTCAAGTTCACCCCACACATTACCTATAAAACGGTTTCTGTTAGAGTCACTATTTACAAGGTTGTTCCAACCTATTACGTTAAGGATAATAGCCCTTTGTGAAAGGTTATCTGTACCACCATAACCGCCCAGCCTATTGGCATCATAAACCGGCATTGTAGGAATACCCTGAAGCAACGTTGTAATGGTAGATTCACCATTATATGATGTAAAGTTATCTTTACCAGAATCTGTATAGCCTAATTTAGCGCCATACTTAAATTTACCTTTTTGTCCACCTATATTAAGTGTTGTAGCATAACGCTCAAATGCCTGAGGCACTTTAAGGTAACTTGTATTTTTAAAGTAGTCTACGTTCAGGCTATAATTCATAGTCTCTGAACCGCCACTAAAGCTAAGCGAGTGGTTTTCTACCCTACCCGTGCGGTAAGCAGCATCCTGCCAGTTAGTATCAACATTGTTGATATAGTTAGGGCTACTAGGGTCGTTACCCGGTAGCAATGCCATACCCACGTTAGCAAAAGAAGCGTTTGCTATTTGCTGGTACTGCTCCCTATTTGTAACCGGGATTTTTCTTGCTACTTCCTGAAAAGCTGTATATGCCTTGTAATTAACGCTGGTTTTACCGGCCTTACCTTTTTTAGTAGTAATAATTACTACACCATTAGCACCACGCACACCATAAATAGCAGCCGAAGACGCATCTTTTAAAACCTGCATCGACTCAATTTCGCCCGGTGCAAAGTCATTTGGAGCATCTACGATCATACCGTCTATTACAAACAGTGGGTTGTTATTGTTAAAAGACGTTATACCACGTATTTTAATGTTTACAAAACCACCCGGCTCACCCGATGATTGTACTGTAACACCTGCTACCTGGCCCTGAAGCTGCTTGGCAACATCATAAGTAATGGTTTTTTTAGCATCTTCAACTTTTACCACACCTACAGATCCTGTAAGGTCTGATTTTTTTGCGGTACCATAACCTATCACAACCACGTCGTCTAGCTGTGTAGCAGCGGTTGCAAGTTTTACATTAATAACAGTCTGGTTACCTACTTTAACCTCCTGGCTTGTAAAACCGATGTAAGAAAAAACTAATACATCGTTTGCGTTAGCCCTGATAGAAAAATTTCCGTCAAGATCTGTAGACACACTGTTTGATGTACCTTTAATAAGAACAGTTGCCATAGGCAGCGCCATACCATCTTCGGTAGAAGAAATAGTACCTGTTACAGCCACCTCCTGCGCAGAAGCGGTCATGACTGTAAATAAGATAAGCATACAGGCGGCCAGCTCTTTTTTAAGGAGCCCTCCCCTAATTGCTTTAAATAACGTAGTTAATCTCATCATAAAAATAAAATTTGGTTCGTTTAATAAATGTATTTTTTACACTTCCAAATTTAGTTAAAGATTATTTAAAAAAACAAATAAAATTTTCAAAAAGTGAAATTTTAACATAAATAAACTAATAAGACCCTAATACTACAACGTTGTCAGCCATCAAATATATATTATTGCGATTTTTTCAAAATAATTGTAATTTCGTACACTTGTTAGTATCTTGCACTCAATTAAAAATCAATGGAAAGCTATAACGATCAGGAAAAAGTACTGCTTGCAGTAGACTGTATTATCTTTGGGTTTGATAAAAAGCAGTTGAAAATACTCCTTATCAAAAGGGATTTTGAACCCGAAAGAGGTAAGTGGTCGCTTATGGGTGGTTTCCTCCGTCCCGATGAAAATCTCGATAACGCAGCCGTGCGTGTACTGCACCACCTTACAGGTCTTGACAATGTATATATGGAGCAGTTGCGTATGTACAGTGCGATAGACAGGGATCCTGTAGACCGCACCGTATCGGTATCTTACTACGCACTCATTAATATAACAGAGCACACAGAAATAAATAAAAACTTTTCTGCTAAGTGGTTTGACATTACCGAATTTCCGAGCCTGATATTTGACCACAATATAATGGTAGCAAATGCCATGAGCCGCCTGCGTTACCGCGCCTCTACAAAACCTATAGGCTTTGAACTGCTGCCGGAAAAATTTACCATGAAGCAGCTACAGGTACTTTATGAAGCAATACTGGGTGAAAAACTGGATAAGCGTAACTTTATAAATAAAATAAACGGGCTTGATATTTTATTAAAGACCGAAGAAAAAGATATGAACTCTTCGCGCAAGGGATCATTCCTTTATAAGTTTGACGAAGAAAAATATAAGCTCAAAGTTTCAGACGGGTTTACATTTAAGTTATAAAAAAAGCCGGAGGTATTTAACCTTCGGCTTTTTTGTTTTTTTGTTTCCAGGCTTTCTTCAGCGCGGCATAGTCTATCGTAAATGCCGGATCCTGTTGTTGCAGGCGGTGCTCTTCAAAGGCTTTAAGTAAAAATCCTTCTATTAAAAAGTCTTCGGCAACAATACCCGGGCTATATGTCTTTTTAAGGTCAATATCAAAAAGGTGCGCAATACGATTGCTATAAAATGCTTTAAAACCACTTTTTTGCTCCTTAATAAGATCAAAAGTACTTTTTCCCGTCTGGCGATATATAAGTTTAACCAGTATCTGGCCTTCTTTGCGGGTAAGCTTCTTAAGTTGTGCTTCAAACTCATCTTCAAGATAGTTTTGCACCATTTTAGCATATCGCTTTTTATCCTTTTCAGATTTTAGCTTTGCCATATTCTCATTCATCATGGTAAGACGATCAGCGGCTATCTTGGCATATGGGTACACCTTAAGCGTGCGGCGTCGCAGTATGGCAAGTTGCTTTTTTTCGTCGGCAGAAAGCGTGTCGTGCACATTAGTAATAACAAGCTCCTGGAGCTGGGTGTTTATAAGAATAGAATCCTGGTCAATACTGTCGTGTTCGGTAATTTGCGCAAAACCACCAACACTACATAGCATTACTAAAATTAAAGAAAAAAGCGCCTTCATCTTCATAAAATTTCTGTTCAAATGTATACAATTATACATAACTCTGCTCTGTAATTTATATTTTAGCGTCAAAATTAAATTTATGTCTGCAAAAACCATACTAAATGATGCTTCAATGGCATTTTTGGAAAAATATTTAAACAACGCTTCTCCCACAGGATATGAAAGTGAAGGCCAAAAGGTTTGGATGGAATACCTTAAACCTTATGTAGATACCTTTATTACCGATACCTATGGCACGGCTGTAGGTGTTATAAATCCTGATGCGCCATATAAAGTAGTTATAGAGGGGCATAGCGATGAAATATCATGGTATGTAAACTATATTACAGAAAACGGCCTGATATACGTAATACGCAACGGTGGATCTGACCACATGATAGCGCCTAGTAAGCGTGTAAACATTCATACAAAAAACGGTATTGTAAAAGGTGTTTTTGGCTGGCCGGCCATCCATACGCGCAACCGTGGTAAAGAGGAACCTGCCAAAATAGAAACCATATTTATAGACCTTGGCTGCTCTACTAAAGAAGAAGTTGAAAAACTGGGTGTGCACGTAGGCTGCGTGATTACCTACCCTGATGATTTTATGGTGCTTAATGATAACAAATTTGTTTGCCGTGCCATAGATAACCGCATAGGCGGATTTATGATTGCCGAGGTAGCACGACTGCTGAAAGAAAATGGCAAGACATTACCTTTCGGCTTGTACATTACAAACTCTGTTCAGGAAGAAGTAGGCTTAAGGGGGGCAGAAATGATTACCAAAACCATTCGCCCTAATGTAGCCATTGTTACAGATGTTTGCCACGACAGTACTACCCCTATGATAGACAAGCGCATTGAGGGCGAAACCCAGATAGGCAAAGGTCCGGTTATTACCTATGCCCCTGCTGTGCAAAACAACCTGCGCGAACTGATACTTGATACCGCTACTAAAAACGAAATACCTTTTCAGCGCCTTGCCTCAAGCCGCGTAACGGGTACCGATACCGACGCCTTTGCTTACAGTAACGGTGGTGTAGCTTCTGCCCTTATATCGTTGCCACTACGCTATATGCACACCACTGTAGAAATGGTACACAGGGAAGATGTAGAAAATGTTATTAAGCTTATTTATGAGACACTCCTTACTATAGAGAATGAGGAAACTTTTTCTTATTTTAAGTAATAACTGCCAATGAAAAATTTCCTGGAACAAACAGCACAATTATGGGTAATAACAAGGGGTATAATAATTACCTGCATTGTTATATGGCTACTTACGCTTAACTGGCATCAAGAGCTTATGAGCCCATTCACATTTCCAAAAGTAGGAATAAGCATTGCCTATCTTATGATGTTGTGCATATTGTTTTCTAATGAAATAAAAGGCAATAAACTTCCTTACCTTACCCGTTCATTTGCCGGAGGTTTATCAATATTATACGCCCTGGGCTTTTTATTTTCAACATTTGTTCCGGGTCAGCGCTATTTTATACTTATGGCAATTTGGTTCTTATTTTTTGGCCTGTACGATGTATTGATCATTGGAGGGTTCAGGCAGGAAGAATAATTTTATCTCTATATAACAGAGTATCTAAAATGCCGGCTAAAACTTTAGCCGGCATTTTAATATCTCAAACGGGGAAAGTTAAAGGTTAATCCTTTAAGCTCATAAAAAGCCATGTAATAAGAGTTGCTATCTTACAAAATTATCCTAATTTTATTATAACATTCAGTAGCAGGAGCCCGCGGTATATTTTTTAGTTGTAACTTCGATAGCTGAATATTGAACCTACTAAATATTGATATTCGAAAAATGACCGTATGATATACCGCAAACCGGATTCGATAATACCAAAGAACGACTATGAAAGGCTCGAAAAGCTGCGTGACTACCAGATACTGGACACGCACTCTGAAGATACCTTTGATAAAATAGCACTTATGGCATCGCAGATATTTAACACGCCCAGTGCCTTTATAACTTTTGTAGACGAAGACCGTGTTTTCTTTAAATCAAACCTTAGCTCACTTACGGTAAACGAAATTCCGAGAAATGACAGTTTGTGCTCGCTTGCCATACTGGAAGATAACATTACGCTTTTTCAGGATACACATCTGCATAATTCATTGCTTGAAAGTCCTTATGTAGCTGCCGAGGGTGGCATCCGCTTTTATGCCGGGGCACCATTAAAATCGCCTGAAGGTTACAATATGGGCACCATTTGTGTGGTAGACTCTGTTGCACGAGAGCAGCCTACATCGCACCAGCTCGAAATGCTGCGTACACTTTCTACCATAATTATAGATAAGCTCGAAAATCGCCTGCGCTACCGCAAATCGGTTGAATCGCAAATCAACCTGATGAATATTGCACTGCACGAAATTAAAAATCCGCTGGCAAGTATAAAACTTGCTAACGAGATTATTACTAAAAATCCTGCCAGTACAGAGCGTATGACCGAAAATATTAAATCGGCCGTTGCAAACATCCAACGTAAACTGGGCGAGTACCTTGCCCATAGCGAGATGGAAGAAAAAGACCAGGTACTTAATATTGAGAATGTAGACCTCAGGGATATGTTCCGCAGGCTGGTAAATAATTTTGAACTGCTTGCTGACCGCAAAAAACAGAGTATAGAACTACACGTAGATGAGCATTTGCCTATTGTAGAGGCCGACCGTGAAAAAATACTGGACGTTCTACACAACCTGCTGAGTAACGCAATTAAATACTCTTACCACAGCACTACGATAAAAGTTTCGGCACGCGAGGCCGGTAATTATGTACACATTGAAGTTAAAGACCAGGGACAGGGACTAAACCTGAGCGATATGCAAAAGCTGTTTACAAAATTTGCCAAGCTCAGTTCTAAGCCTACCGGTAAAGAAACCAGTAATGGCTTGGGGCTATCTATAACAAAATCGTTTGTAGAGCTGCATAAAGGTAATATTTATGCCATGAGCCCCGGTAAAGAAAAAGGCACTACGTTTATTGTATCGCTACCTTTTAAGCACAGGCTTGCTACAGAAGAGAGTGAAGCAGCAACTGCATAAGTATAGTAATTTTACACTTTAATATTCGTTTTTATGGTTAAAAATCATTAATTTACACTGTTTAAATTAATGGTATGAGTAACCGCAAAGCCCTGCTGGACAAACCCGCACTTACAGTAGAAAGATCGTTAAAAACGCTGGTAGAAAACCGTACGGTTTACTCTCTTGATAACTGTGAGCTCAATTTGTTTGAAACCTACCAGGAGTCTATACTTGTACCTTTAAAATTTAATGACCTTGTAGTTACCAGTATGCTGCGCGGAAAAAAGGTAATGCACCTTTTTGACGATCCTGAATTTGAATACCTGCCCGGCGAAACGGTTATTGTACCCGGAAATGTAGAAATGAAAATTGATTTTCCGGAAGCATCCGTTCAAAATCCTACGCAATGCCTGGCACTCGCCATAGATCATGACAAAATTAATGATACCCTGCATTTTTTAAACGAGCGCTACCCAAAACAAGATAGTTTTGGCTGGCGACTTAATCATGAAAATTACTTTTTTTATAATAATACAGAACTTGCAGCCACACTAAACAAACTGATACGTGAGTGTATGGGTACAAGCGTTACTAAAGATGCCCTGGCAGACCTGGCACTACAGGAGCTCTTAGTGCGCATTGTACAAACGCAAACCGTACAGCAATCTAATACAGGAAAGCTAACAGATAGTAACAGCCCTATTGTAGCAATAGCTGAATACATCCGCGCTAATATTACCGCACCGGTAAACCTTAAGGACCTGAGCGAAAAGGCGTGCATGAGCACAACTTCTTTTTACCGTTATTTTAAAAGGGAACTGGGCATGAGCCCGATAGAATTTATTTTAAACGAAAAAATAAAACACGCCAAGCAGTTGCTTAAAAACCCGGGCATACAAATAAACGAAGTATGTTTTATGTCTGGTTTTGATGACTGTAATTATTTTATCAGGCTGTTTAAAAAACACGAGGGCATTACACCAAAGCAATATCAACTATTGAATGTGGGGTAATTAGGATTGTTAGAATTTTAGATTATTTGTATTTTAGACTGTTGTTATATTAAACTATCCTTGAAATTCCTCCTATCGTCGGAATGACAAACTCTTTTCCATTCTGGACGCAACGCAGCGAAATCGAAGAATCTCGGGATATCAGACAATTGTTGTTTTCACATTCCACACAATTAACTCAAAACTATAAAGAAGGACAAACTACTCCTCAATATAGCTTAGCTCTTCCAAATCTACGCGCTCCTCTTCTGTAAATAAACGCGACTGTATCATAAATCTTTTTCCTAACGGAATTTCTAAAGAAAAGCTTGCGCCCCTGCCGTCCACCGCGGTTAGGGTAAGGTGGGTGTGCTGCCAGTATTCAAACTGATCCTTACTCATCCAGAACTCACAGCCCTCTACCACACCCAGGCACACATCGCTGTAGCCCAGTTTAAAATCACCTTTTTCAAAACACATCGGCTGGCTGCCATCACAGCATCCCCCACTCTGGTGAAACATCAGTTCTCCATAACGGCCTTTCAGCTCGTTTATCAGGGCTATTGCCTTTTCATCTGCATCTATCCTTTTATACATAGTTTTTGTTTTTAGTTTCGTACTGCTTTTTATAAATCTAAAGACCTTAGTTGGATTAGAATTTAAAAGCTATTTTATAACCACATAGATACATAGCTACTAATTTTATAAAGGTCTTAAAAGTTTATATAGAAAAGCTTCGCTTTAACATAGCCTATGTGCAAAATTTAATTTCTATGTATCCTTTTATACATAGTTTTTGTTTTAAAAAGTTATTCCATTCCGACCGGGGAAAATGAAGTAGAGGAATCTAATTACGTGAGATTTCTCGACTACACTGCGTTTCGCTCGAAATGGAACAACAATATAATGAATATAATTTTATGCCTCAGCAATCTCAAGCACCATGCGCCCTTCGATCTGGCCTTTTTTCATTTTATCGAACACCTCGTTTACATCTTCAAGTTTAGCAGCTGTAACATTGGCTTTTACCTTACCTTCGGCAGCAAATGCAATTGCCTCCTGAAGGTCTTTACGCGTACCCACAATAGACCCGCGGATGGTTATCCTGTTTAATACTGCATTAAAAATGTCAAGGTCAAAGGTTCCCGGAGGCAATCCGTTAAGTGCCATGGTACCTTTTCGCCTAAGGGTTTCAAGCCCCTGCTTAAAGGCAATAGGAGATACCGCCGTAATAAGCGCACCGTGCATACCGCCTACCTCTTTTTTAAGATACTCACCCGGGTTTTGCTCTTTTGCATTAACTACAAGGTCAGCACCCAGACGTTTTGCAAGGTCAAGCTTTGCATCATCTACATCAATAGCAGCAACGTGCATACCCATAGCTTTAGCATATTGTACAGCTACGTGCCCCAATCCACCAATACCGGAAATAGCTACCCACTCCCCAGGTTTAGTCTCAGTCTCTTTAAGGCCTTTATATACGGTAACACCTGCACATAGTATGGGTGCAAACTCTAAAAAGTTAACATTGTTAGGTAAAATACCCAGGTAGCGAGCATCGGCCACTACATATTCGGCAAAGCCACCATCTACGCTATAACCGCCATTTTGTTGAGTTTCGCACAGGGTTTCCCATCCGGTAATACAATGGTCGCAGCCACCACAGGCACTGTACAGCCATGGCACACCTACAGCATCTCCTTCTTTTACATTTTTAACACCGGGGCCTAATGCTACCACATAGCCTACTCCTTCATGACCGGGAATAAGAGGCATTTTTGGTTTTACGGGCCAGTCACCCTCCACAGCGTGCAGGTCGGTATGGCATACGCCACTGGCAATTACCTTAACAAGAACTTCATTCTGACCCGGCATTCTTACCGGCATTTCCTCAATTTGTAGTGGCTTGCCGAACTCTCTTATTACAGCAGCCTTCATGGTTTTAGGGATCATAATTTATTTTATTTGGGTTGTTAAACGGGTGTTTGCTTTGTAGTTAAATAGCACAGGAAACCCACGGCAGCCTCTCACACAGCTGCCGTAGTTTACCTTTACCGAAACAAATAATTCTAAAAAAATCGAAAAGAAAAGCAGGCTACCACGCCGTAACCTGCTTTGAAGAGTGGTTTCTTAGAAGAAACCTAATTTTTGTTTGCTATAAGAAACCAGCATATTTTTTGTAGACCTGTAGTGCTCCAGCATCATTTTGTGGTTTTCGCGGCCAAAGCCCGATTTTTTATAACCTCCAAATGGTGCGTGGGCAGGGTAAGCATGGTAGTTATTTACCCAAACACGGCCCGCTTTGATTTCGCGCGGTACCTGATATAGCTCATGCGCATCACGCGTCCATACACCGGCACCAAGACCATAAAGCGTATCGTTTGCAATTTCAAGGGCTTCCTCGGTAGTTTTAAAGGTAGTAACACACACCACAGGACCAAAGATCTCTTCCTGAAAGATACGCATCTTATTATGTCCTTTAAAAATAGTAGGCTGTATGTAGTAGCCACCGCCAAGTTCGCCATCAAGTTTGTTTATCTCACCACCGGTTAGCAGCTCTGCACCTTCTTCTTTACCTATTTTAAGGTACGATTGTATTTTTTCGTACTGGTCGTTACTTGCCTGTGCGCCCATCATAACCGTTTTATCTAACGGGTGTCCTATTTTAATAGCTTTTGTACGGGCTATAACACGGGCAATGAATTTATCATAAATATCTTCGTGTACTAATATGCGCGACGGACAGGTGCATATCTCTCCCTGGTTAAGGGCAAACATTACCGCACCTTCTACAGCTTTATCAAAATAATCATCATCGGCATCGCCTACTGATTTGAAGAAAATGTTTGGCGATTTACCACCAAGCTCCATGGTGCTCGGGATAATGTTCTCAGCTGCATACTGCATGATAAGGCGGCCTGTAGTAGTCTCACCCGTAAACGATATTTTAGAAATTTTAGGCGATGTAGCCAATGGCTTACCGGCCTCTACACCAAAACCGTTAACGATGTTTATAACACCGGCAGGTATTACATCTTTAATTAGTTCCATAAGTACAATGATAGATACCGGAGTCTGCTCTGCAGCTTTAACCACAGTACAGCAGCCGGCAGCAATGGCAGGTGCTATTTTCCAGGTAGCCATAAGTAATGGGAAGTTCCACGGAATGATCTGCCCTACTACACCAAGTGGCTCGTGCACTACGATACTCACAGTAGTTTCGTCATGCTCGGCTATCGTACCTTCTTCGGCACGGATAACACTTGCAAAATAACGGAAGTGGTCTATACAAAGGGGTAAGTCGGCAGCAAGGGTTTCACGGATAGCCTTACCATTATCAATGGTTTCTACGGTAGCAAGGTACTCCAGGTTGGCTTCCATAACATCGGCTATTTTGTTAAGGATACCGCTGCGGTATGCAGGAGATGTTTTGCTCCATGTTTTAAAGGCTTCGTGTGCGGCATCTAAGGCCAGGTCGATATCTTCTTTAGTAGATCGGGCAGCTTTTGCAAACACTTTACCATCTATAGGCGAAATGTTGTCAAAATATTCTCCCTTAACAGGCGGTACAAATTTTCCACCTATGAAATTGTCATATTTCTCTTTAAACTCAGGGCGTGATACTATGCTCATAACGTATTAATTTGTTTTTTTGTTTAATCCAAAGTTACCAAACTACAACGTTTTAGAAATAGCACTAATCTTTCAATTAATAGCACAAAATTGACAAATGATGAAAGAATGAAAATTTTGACACAATGTTTTTAAAGAATGTTAAAAAAACTGAAGTGTTTTATACAGAAATGAAATTAGCGCTTATCAAACTCTTATTTAATAAGTTCTAAATATGATGAGATTGCTTCGTTCCTCGCAATGACAGTACATGCTGAATCTGAAACAAAACTTACAGCCACTCTACTAATGACACCCCAAGCCCTATTGTGGTTTGCCTGTTGTTGTAGTCTATAAGTGTTTCGCCATAGCCGTGGGTCAGCTGCAAAAAGCCCCTGAGGTTACCATCTATGCGGTATGACCAGGAAGCCTCGCCATAACCGCCAAAGTTTTTATTGAATGAAAAGTTAGTACTGCCTGTAAGTGTTACCGTGTGGCGGCCGCGGCAGTAAATACCTATAGCCTCTGCCCTGCCTATTTTTTCGACAATATCAGGATTATCATCCTTATCATCGGGCAGGCGAAACCACGGACGCAGGTACAGTTGCCAGTCGCCGGTTTCAAACCCTGCTTGTATAATAATGCGGTTCCAGCTGCGGGATAGCGGTGTGGCGCGTCCGTTGCTCTGGTGGTTAAGGCTTATGCCCAGAAGGCGGTTTTTAAAGCCCAGTACATTAAAATTAGTGGCAAAGTTAAGTATGACCTCAGGTTCGTAGTTGGTTTCCCTAAAAGGGCGCGATAATGATGCATTATAGACCTGCCAGTGGCTTTTTTGGGTATAGGCACCCCACAGATCGCCATGACCCCAAAATAAGCCCTGAAATAGCTTTACCTTAAAACTGATTTGAAACTTGGCCTCAAGGTTGTTCAGGTCGAGGTTGTCATCGTTCTCATATTCTTCTCCGTTATTACCACTGTGCGGCATACCGTTTGGGCGGCTGCTCCATCGCAATGGCATGAGGTAAACAGGCTTGTAAGGCGTAAGTACAAAGGTACCTGCCGAGGTAAGCGTATCGAGTTCCCAGCGTTGCGACATACTCTTAGGCCGCGCTGTATTAAAAACAGACGATACCTGCGCCTGAGACGTGGTAATTATAAGCAGACAGAAGATAAACAGTTGCCTCATATACATTTAGGTTTACTCCCAAAGATAGCGAAGCTTCTTACAAAATGATGTTAAGAGAGTGGTAAAGTGGTTATGTGTTGATTTGGTTATTTGGTTATTCGAAACGGGACAAACTTAACGTCAGTGGAAGCTGCCGAATAATCGCATTACCAAATAATCGCGTTACCAAATAACCAAATCAACCTATAATTTAGTTACTGTGCCTTTTTGCTTTTGCGTATCGCCTACTATAGAAAACTCAAAGTTATACGTATTGCCTTTTGTATTCAGTATCTTCATGTGCACGCCTTTGCTCTCGGCTGTATTTTTCGGGTTTACTTTCTGTAATACATACTCGCAGTCGTTTATCCAGCGCACGGTTGAAGTATCAATTTTACCCTCAAAGGTTTCAATTTCAAATTTATCATCGCGGGTAAATTCGGTTACCTTTTTCTGTCCGTTGATCTCATATTCAAAACGGAATTTCCCGGTTTTGAAATCGGCGCAATTGCGCTCGCCCTCGTAGCATGATGTTAAAAGCAGTGCAGGCAGTAGTAAAAATAAAAATCGTTTCATTATTTGGTATCGTTAAGCCTTGTAAGCTCGTTGTCTGTAAAATTTCGTATTGCTTTTTCCTGCGCAAATTTTCCGCTGTTGTATTGCGCCGAATTATTTTTTGGGATGCTCAGGCTTTCCCATGCAGTTTGTTTCAGCATCTTGGCATAAAACACAATTTGCCCTATATGGTATGGGTAGTGCGCCAACTGCCTGTTGATGGCCTCAACAACGGTATGCCCCTCATTACGGATGTAAATAATACTATCTAAACTCTCAGGGGTTACGGTATCAAGCGCGGTAAAAAGGCATTGCCAGCCCTGCTCCCATCCTGCCATAAGTGCATTCTTATCTATATAGGTATCTATAAACTCATCATCGCGGTTGCGCCATTCCTTTTCGCCATCGCTGGTCAGGAAATCAGTCCAACGGCTCAGCATATTGCCCTGCAGGTGCTTTACAATTACAGCAATACTGTTTGTATCTTCATCGGCCGAATAAAAAAGTTGCTCCGGCTCTAATTGTGCCATGGCTTTTTCGCCCAGCGTTTTGTAGTACAAAAACTGCTTACGTGTGCTTTCGAGGTAAGATTTGGTGGCTTGCATTGTTTACTTGTAAGACATTAATTTCACTAATCTGTGGTTATAAATTCAGACCCACAAGGTTTTAGAAACCTTGCAGGTAGCAGACTCACATTCCTACAAGGTCTTAATGACCTTGTAGGAATGTGAGTCTGCTACCTGCAAAAATACGGCTTTAAAGGATATGATGGGAAAATAGGTAATATTTCATAAGATCTTAACTTGTAAAATATTACGTGTTATTAAAAAAAAGATATTGTTTAATTTTGTTAATTTGGAAACCAATTAAACAGTTGCTAATATATCCACTAATTTAGACCAATTTCAATTTTTATAATAGGCAACAATTGTGAGTAAATAACCAATGAACTTCTAACATGAAAAAAATCTTTATACTTTTAATTTCTTTCAATTATTTTTTATGTGATGCACAAAAAGCTAGCGATTTTATAATTCCTACAGGAGTCGCAGCGTTAAGCTTTGTTGCAATAAACTCAGAAAAAAAAGAAATAGCAAAAGAAATTAGTCAATTTAGATCTAAAGAATTTATAATAAACAACATAATTGGAAAAGTCAGTGAGAAAGATGTAAAATTTGAGACAGAAAGTCTTGCTTCAGATGATAGCGCTGGATTAATTTCTGTAGCATTTAATTGTACTGAAGTTGCCGAAAGAGGGCTTTTGTTAGCTTTTTTAGGTAACAATAGAGATGCCAATGGAAACATAGGCTTGGCATATGGTTTTAAATATATTCCATTAGTCGATGCTCAAAATCTCTTTAAACGTATTGATGGTTTAAAAGAGAAACACAAGAAATACTTGAATGCGGAAAATGATGTTAACAATGTATATATTGAACACGACGATATAAAGTTCATCTTATATCGAGATGCCGGAGATAAAGTACGTGTACTGTGGAATGGATTTGAAGTAATTTGGGAGCGTACTGCTTTCGATAGAACTAAACGAAGATTAGATCGTTGGTTTGAATAATTGCTTAAAATGTTTAGTGCTTTAAACAAATATTTTAAGTGTCCTCCATTAATCCACCATACTCTTCATAATCGTCTTTAAACCAAAAAACATCAGGAAGATACCTGCAAAGCAAAAGATAACACCAATAGCCAGCACCGGTATAAAAAACGGGTTGCTTTGGTTCTTAAAGGAGCTGTGTATTACTACAGGACCCAAAAAGAATAACGGCAGCGCACCACTAAGGTACTTAAGGCCTTTCATTAAAATTTGTTTATCGGTTGGCATAGGCTTCTATGGCTTTACGTACGTTTTTATGTTCTTTTAAAAGTGCTTCGGCTTCGGCTTCAGAGATACCCAGCTCGTCTACAATCATGCCTACGGCACGGCCTACAAGCTTGTGGTTGCTCAGTTGCATATCTACCATCTTGTTGCCCTTAATATGGCCAAGTTGTATCATGGTGGCTGTACTCAGCATATTAAGCACCAGCTTTTGGGCTGTACCGGCTTTCATGCGGCTGCTTCCGGTTACAAACTCCGGCCCTACTACCACCTCAACAGGATACTGCGCGGTTTGTGCCAAAGGGCTGCCCGCATTGCAGGTAATACAGCCTGTAGCAATACCGGCCTCGTTACACTTTTCTAATCCGCCAATAACATAAGGCGTCGTACCCGATGCGGCAATGCCTACCACAACGTCGTTAGCATTAATGTTATAAGCTGAAAGGTCTGCCCAAGCCTGCTCGCGGTCGTCTTCGGCAAACTCTACCGCACGGCGAATGGCGGTGTCGCCGCCGGCTATAATGCCTACAACCAAATCAAATGGTACACCAAAAGTAGGCGGACATTCGCTGGCATCAACAATACCCAGTCGTCCGCTTGTACCCGCGCCAATGTAAAATAACCTTCCGCCATTTTTTAGTTGGGCAACGGTTTTCTCTACCAGCTTTTCAATCTGCGGAAGCGCTTTCTCAATAGCAAGCGGCACGGTTTTGTCTTCGTTGTTTATATTTTGCAATAACTCACTTACGGGCATTTTTTCAAGATGCTCGTATTTAGAAGATTGCTCTGTAGTACGTGTAAAAGCCATAATAAACCTTTATATAATTTGCAGGCAAGATGCCAGGATAACGCCCAGTATAATACTAAGCAGCTTGGCAAGGTTAAACTTGTGGTCTTCGCCACTTTCAAAAATAATGGTACTCGATATATGAAACAGAATACCTACCACTATAGCCGAAATATACGGGTAATATTCTTCTACACAGGTTAACTGGCCAGAAATTAATGTACCTAGTGGTGTCATAGCAGCAAATACCACCATAAACAGCATTACAGACCATTTATTAAGCCCTGAATTTATAAAAAATGCCGTAAGTATGATAGCTATGGGGAAATGGTGTATGCCTATGCCCCACGCCATTTCCGGGTGGTGGCTTACCGGCATACCCTCAAGCAGTGCATGGATGCAAAGGCTTATGAACAGCAGCCAGGGCATACCGTGATTGTGCCCATGCCCGTGCACATGGCCGTGCTCTGCACCTTTAGAAAAATATTCGAGTATGATCTGGAAGATGATACCTCCCATTATAAAAATACCCACAGTGTGGTTGTGCCCGTGCTCGTGGCCATGTTCATGCCCTTCGTGCCCACCTGCGTGCAGGCTGGCTTCATACACTTCAGGCAGCAAGTGCAGTACCGTAAGCGCAAGCAGGAACGAACCACTAAAGGCCAACAGAAGCTTAAGGTTCTTTTTGTTTTTTGGCTTAAGCACCAGCGCGGCACCATAACCAATAAGCACAGAAAGCAGGGGAACTAAATATACTATCATCTTTTATTTAAAGATCATTATTAAACGATCTGATTCGTGTTTATAAAATTTACGCAGGCGGTAATCGCCAAAAACATCCAACAGGTAAATACCGGCCTCCTCCATCATCTGCTCAAAATCCGGCAGGGTAAGCGCCTGTACTTTTTCAACAAAATCATAGGTTTTTCCTTTATCGGTAAAATGTATTTCTTTTATAATATGATTGTCTTCGACATACCTCTTTAAATGAAACTCAATACCATCTACTACCTTTATTTCCTGTGGCACCAGATTTTCTATAACGCGGTGCACATTCATAAAGTCAATTACTGCAAAACCATATTCGCTAAGGCTTTCGCAAATGGCCTTGAGCGTACGGATGTTATCTGAATCGTGTTCAAAATAGCCAAAACTGGTAAACAGGTTAAAAATCGCGTCATATTTTGTTGGAAACGGGTCACGCATATCATGCACCATAAAGTGCAGGCTTTCGTTACTGCATTTACTTGCTTCGCGAATGCTGTTTTCGCTCAGGTCGGCTCCGGTAACGTCATAACCCAGTTGGTTCAGGTAAATGGAATGGCGGCCTTTTCCGCAGGCAAGGTCGAGTATTTTGGCATCATCCGGCAGGTTAAGATATCCGGTAAGGTTATCCATAAAAAGCTGTGCCTCGTGGTAGTCGCGATCTTTATATAGTATGTGGTAGTAAGGGGTATCAAACCACGACGCATACCAGGTATCTTCTTGGTCCTGTTGCATAGTTTATAAAATGTACCTGCAAATTTACGCTATTAGGCGAATATAGGGACTGGTTTTCAGTAAAAATTATAGTTATCATAAAAGGCACCAGTATTATATTTAACAGGAATTTAATTGCCAACAACTTAATTATTGCTAACTTTATATAGTTACAAACACACATTATTCTTAAACACAATAACCATGGAACAGCAAATTGCGATTTACGATTCGCACAAAAAAGCAGTAGAAGCACTAAAGACATTAAAAGCACATGATTTCCCGTTAAGCGATGTATCTATAATAGGAAAAGCAGGCATAGACAACGAACACCTGCATCTTGACGAAACAGACAAGGCAACTAACGTTCCTGCTTATATAGGGCTGGGTGCCGGTACAGTAGTAGGGTTACTTACAGGAATAGGCGTATTTGCCATACCCGGCTTTGGTGTATTGTATGGCGCCGGAGCTCTTGTGGGCGCGTTTGCCGGTGTAGAGGTTGGTGCCATAGGTGGTGGTTTTGTATCGGTACTTGCTAAGTACTTTACTAAAGATGACCATATAGAAAATATTAAAGACCATATCGAGGCCGGCAAATTTGCCCTTGTGGTAGCCGGTGATAAAGAAGATATCGAAAAAGCAAAAGAGATTTTACATACCGATGCACTGCACACGCATTACTACGGTTAAGATATGATACCCTTCTGATGAGAGCCTGTTTACATTGTAAGCGGGCTTTTTTATTTCAGCAACCCGTCCCCAATAAATTTTAATGTACTTTTGCAACGATAATTACAACGGTTAATGGAGAATTTTAAGATGATCGCCAAAACACTTTTTGGCTTTGAAGAAATATTAGCAAAAGAACTGCACCAGCTGGGCGCACAAAACGTAGAACCCGGCGTGCGCATGGTAAGCTTTGTGGGCGATAAAGGTTTTATGTACAAGGCAAACATAGCGTTGCGCACTGCCCTTAAAATACTAAAGCCCATACACGGTTTTAGGGCTTATAACGAGCTTAGCCTTTATAAAGGTGTACAAAGCGTAGACTGGAGCCAGTACCTTAATGCTAACCAAACCTTTGTGGTAGACGTTACCCTGCACAGCGAGCAGTTTAACCACTCGCAGTTTGTAGCGCTTAAAACCAAAGATGCCATTGTAGACCAGTTTCGCGATAAATTTGGCAAACGCCCAAGTATTGACAAAGACTATCCGGATGTACGCATTAACCTGCATATTTTTAACGACCAGTGCAGCCTCTCTCTTGATAGCAGCGGCGACTCATTACACCACCGTGGTTACCGCAGCGCTACTAACATTGCCCCTATTAACGAGGTACTTGCCGCAGGGATGCTGTTACTAAGCGGATGGGATGGCCAGGGCGATTTTCTTGATCCTATGTGTGGTAGTGGTACCATACTTGCCGAAGCTGCCATGATAGCCTGTAACATACCTGCAAACATAAACCGTAAGGAGTTTGCCTTTGAAAAATGGAACGACTGGGACAATGACCTGTTTGATAAAATTACTGATTCGCTACTGGGTAAAGTCCGTGAATTTCATTACAGCATAAAAGGGTATGACAAAGCGCCATCGGCTGTTGAAAAAGCGAAAGACAATATGCGCAATGCTAACCTTGAAGAATATATAACCATAAGCCGCGAAAACTTTTTTGACACCAATAAAGAAACGCGTGGCCCACTCCACATGGTATTTAACCCGCCCTACGGCGAAAGGCTGGATATAGACCTGGAGCGTTTTTACCGTGAAATAGGCGATACCTTAAAACAGGGCTATGAAAACACAAATGCCTGGTTTATTACCGGTAATCTTGAAGCCCTTAAGTTTGTAGGCCTAAGGCCATCGCGCAAAATAAAACTGTTTAACGGTAAGCTTGAAGCACGCCTGGTAAAATACGAAATGTATGAAGGCAGCAAGAAAGCAAAATTTCAGGAACGTAACGAGGAGTAATTAGTATTCATGTAGAGACGCATTGCATGCGTCTCCCAATAGATTTCACATAAGATTTAGCCCGCTTTAACTGAGTGAAGCTAGCCCCTCTCCTTTGGAGAGGTTGGAGTGAGGCAAAAAAAAGCCCGGAAGATTACACTTTCCGGGCTTTATATTTTATTTCGTTTCAGTAGTCCTTGTCTTTTCTGCTTTATGATCTGATAACTTTCGAATAAAGGGACTATTTTGTAAATAGCGTAATTACATAATACATTATTGCAGCAATAACAGCCGATACCGGTATGGTAAGCACCCATGCCCATAACAGGCTTATCGTTACACCCCATCGTACAGCAGATACCCTTTTTGTTACCCCTACCCCGATAATAGAACCGGTAATGGTATGTGTGGTAGAAACCGGAATACCTAAATGCTCAGCAGTATATAATGTAATAGCACCGGCAGTTTCTGCAGCCACGCCCTCAAGAGATGTAACTTTGGTAATTTTAGTACCCATGGTTTTAACAATTTTCCAGCCACCGCTCATAGTACCCAGGCCTATCATCATAAAACTCGCAATAGGCACCCAGTACCAGTGGCTTACAAAGTATTTAAACGGGTCTTCAGCCGCCATATAATTAGCATCTATCTGGATATGAGTATGATAATAAATAACCGCTGCACCTATAATACCCATTACTTTTTGAGCATCGTTAGCACCATGCCCAAGGCTAAATAGTGCTGACGAAACCAACTGAAGTCGACGGAACCACTTGTCTGCCTTTGATGGCATTACGTTCCGGCAAATATTCATAATGAGTATCGTTATAAAATAAGCTACAATAAGTCCAATAACCGGCGCAAGAAATATAAAGGCGATGATTAACCATACTTTATTTTCTACAACACTAGATAAATCGCCGTCAACCTGTATGGCATGCGCTACCGCAGCACCTACAAACCCACCAATAAGCGTATGCGATGATGATGATGGTATACCCAGTTTCCAGGTAAGGAGATTCCAGGTTACGGCAGCAATAAGGCCCGCAAGTATTACCTCAAGGGTAATAAAATCAGGGTTAACACTTTTTGCAATAGTATTACCTATTTTAAACTCCCCTATCCAGTACCTTGAAATAAAGTAAGCCAGGAAGTTAAAAAAAGCAGCCCACAGTACCGCCTGAAAAGGCGTAAGTACTTTAGTTGCAACAATAGTCGCTATAGAGTTTGCTGCATCATGAAAACCATTGATGAAGTCAAAAATAAGCGCAAGCACAATAATAACTACAAGTAAAGTCATAAAACGGTGTAAAGAATTGTGTTATGAGTGCTTAACAGCAATCGTTTCAAGCACGTTTGCTACTCCCTTACATTTATCTGAAGCCGTTTCAAGGGCAGAAAGCACCTCTTTGTACTTGATAATGTTTTTCACATCCGTTTCATTTTCAAAAATATCGGCAACAGCCTTATCAAAAACGTTATCTGATTTGTTTTCAAGCTTATTTAGCTTTTTACAGATATCAGCAATGTTTTGAAGGTTCTTCATATCCTTAAGGTCTGCCACAGCCATTTGAATAAGCTGCGCACTCTCTAGGGTTATCTCAGTCATCTTACGGATACTCTTGGTAATTTTCTCTACCTGGTAAAGCCTCATACGGCTTGCAGCCCCATAAAGGTAATCAGCAACGTTATCCATAGCTGTAATAAGCGCGTGTACATCTTCGCGGTCAAACGGTGTAAGAAAGTTACGGCTAAGCTCCAGGTTCATTGTATGGGTAATATCTTCGATAATTGCTTCATACTCTTCCACTTTTTTGAAAAGCGCTTCGCGCTCTGCTTTTGGAAGATTAACGGCTTCGTGTAATGTTTGAGCCAGAAAAACAAGGTTTTGCGCAGCTTGTTCAAACAATGGGAAGAATTTTTTGTCTTTAGGAACCAGAAACTGGAAGATACTATTTATAGACATTTACGTGTTTTTTAATGCCGCAAATGTAGGATGCTTATGTTAAGAAATCATTAACTAATCATAAACATGAGGTTACTAATGTTAAGAGCCGATTTTAGTAAATTTTACAGACCTTTTAAAAATTTATTTTATTTCCAAAGAAATTCATATTTTAGCAACAACAAACACTCATTTTTTTAATAATACCCAAATTTATGGATATTAATTTCAATAAAAACGAAGATCACAACAGGCTGCTTCTTTCGGCATTAAAGCAAAAACTGGCGAAAGTTTATGTAGGCGGAGGCGAAAAACGCATCGAAAAACTTCATTCAGAAGGTAAACTTACAGCACGCGAACGTGTTGACTATTTACTTGACAAAGATAGCAAAAGTATAGAGATAGCCGCTTTTGCCGGAGACGGTATGTATGCCGAACATGGAGGCTGCCCCGGTGGCGGCGTAGTAGTGGTTATGGGATACGTTTCTGGCAAGCAATGCATTGTTGTGGCTAATGATGCTACGGTAAAGGCTGGTGCGTGGTTTCCTATTACAGGTAAGAAAAACCTACGTGCCCAGGAAATTGCCATGGAAAACCGCCTGCCTATTATTTACCTTGTAGACAGTGCCGGCGTATACCTACCCTTGCAGGATGAAATTTTTCCTGATAAAGAACACTTTGGGCGCATCTTCCGTAATAATGCCATAATGAGCAGTATGGGCATTACCCAGATTGCTGCCGTTATGGGTAGCTGTGTGGCAGGCGGTGCCTACCTTCCTATTATGAGCGATGAAGCGCTGATTGTTGACAAAACGGGAAGCATCTTTTTAGCAGGAAGTTATTTAGTTAAAGCCGCTATTGGCGAAAGCATCGATAACGAAACTCTGGGCGGAGCTACCACGCACTGCGAAATATCGGGTGTTACTGATTATAAAGCTAAGGACGACCGTGATGCTTTAGACCGCATTCGCAGTATTGTTAGTAAAATAGGAGATTACACACCTGCCGGATTTAATCGCATTGCTGCTGCAAAGCCAGCTCTTGACCCTAAAGAAATATATGGTATACTACCTAAACTGCGTAATGAGCAGTATGATATGATGGAAATCATCAAACGCTTGGTAGACAATTCTGAAATAGATGAATACAAAGCAGGCTACGGACAGACTATTATTACCGGCTATGCCCGCATACAGGGCTGGGCTGTGGGTATTGTTGCTAACCAGCGCAAGGTGGTTAAAAGTAAAAAAGGTGAAATGCAGTTTGGCGGTGTTATTTATTCTGACAGTGCTGATAAGGCCACACGCTTTATAGCCAACTGTAACCAAAAGAAAATCCCTTTGGTTTTCTTACAGGACGTAACCGGATTTATGGTGGGATCTAAATCAGAACACGGTGGTATTATTAAAGATGGCGCCAAAATGGTTAACGCCGTAAGTAATTCTGTCGTACCTAAATTCACGATCGTAATAGGAAACAGTTATGGCGCGGGCAACTATGCCATGTGCGGCAAGGCCTATGACCCCCGACTCATAGCTGCCTGGCCTAGTGCTGAACTGGCTGTTATGGGTGGCACTCAGGCTGCAAAAGTACTATTGCAAATAGAAGCCAGTTCGCTAAAAGCCCGTGGTGAGGAACTAACCCCTGAAAAAGAAGCCGAACTGTTCGATAAGATAAAAGCAAAATATGATGCTCAGGTATCTCCTTACTATGCCGCTGCCCGCCTTTGGACAGATGGCATCATCGACCCGCTTGATACCCGCACCTGGATAAGTATGGGTATTGAAGCGGCTAACCATGCCCCGATTGAGAAACAATTCAATTTAGGTGTGATACAGGTGTAATTTCATACACATTATAAAACTAAAGAGCCGCTTACTGATTACAGTAAAGCGGCTCTTTTATATTTTTTTGACTTTAGCCTCTCGACTAGCCTATCATTTTCCTTGCCTTTTCCAAATCTTCAGGTGTATCAATACCAATACCTACATGGCTCGTTTGCACCATTTTTATTTTTTTGCCGTACTCTAAATAACGTAGTTGCTCCAGTTTTTCAGAAGCTTCCAGCTTTTGCATCGGCAGGTTATAGAAATCCATCAGCGCATGCTTACGGAACGCGTAGATACCTATGTGCTTCATGTACTTTACTCCTGCCTCCTTATCCCGTGGGTACGGAATTACCGAGCGTGAAAAGTACAGCGCGAAATTCTTTTGGTCGGTAATTACCTTAACGTTGTTTGGATTTTCGATATCCTCCCAGTCGGTTATGTGCATCATTAGAGAAGCAAGATCTACCTCACGGGCTATGTCTCCTTTAAATACCTCCAGAACATCTGCAAGTGGCTCTTTATTGATAAAAGGTTCATCGCCCTGCACATTTACAACCACATCTACATCCATGTGCTCTACAGCTTCGGCAATACGGTCAGAGCCACTTTCGTGTTCCTTAACACTCATAATGGCCTTGCCACCGTTGGCTACAATTTCGTTGTAAATAATATCAGAATCAGTTACCACAAACACATCGTCAAAAAGGCCTGTGCCAAGGGCTGCCTGATAGGTTCTGGTTATTACGGTTTTTCCGCCAAGATCCTGCATTAGTTTTGCAGGGAAACGGGTACTTGCATATCGTGCGGGTATTACGGCTATTATTTTCATGGTTTTGTCATTTTCTCTGTAGAGACGCATTGCATGGCATGCGTCTCTTATTATAAAAACGCACAACTGCGTCCTAAATTTTATTTAATTACGGGAGACGCATGCAATGCGTCTCTACTCCTCAAAGCTATCATCCTTAAACCCTATCAGGTACAGCCTGTCTTTTGCCCGTGTAATGGCGGTATACAACCAGCGGATATAATCGCGGTCGATGCCCTCAGGCAAATACGGCTGTTCGATGAATACTGTGTTCCACTGCCCGCCCTGGCTTTTGTGGCAGGTAATAGCATAGCTGAACTTTACTTGCAACGCATTAAAATGCGGGTTCGCCTTTATCTTTAAAAAGCGTTTAAACTGGCTTGGTTCATCGGCAAAATCTAACAAGACTTCCTGATATAGCTTGTTACTTTCTTCGTATGTTAATGAGGGAGATTCGCTCGTGAGCGTATCTAACAACAATACGGTTTCAAGCGGTGGCTGGCTGGGATAATCCACCAGGCGGACTTTCACCTTGGCAAATTTAAATCCATACAACTCCTCAATCCTGAAAATTTCCAGCACCTCGATAATATCGCCATTAGCAATAAAGCCGGCTTCGCTTTTTTCGTCAAGCCAAAAATAGTTATTCTTTACCACCATTAAAAAATCTCCGGTAGAAAGTTCGTTCTCACGGTCAAGAATGCGAGTGCGTATCTGCTGGTTGTAAGCGTTGGCGCGCTTGTTAGAACGCACTATAAATGCGGTATCTTCTATACTGTAATTGCTATAGGCGCTGTGTATGGCATCCTGAATATCATAGCCGTCGGTAAGGCGCACAATGTCTTTAAAACCACGTACATTGAATTTAAACGTATCAAAAAAAGCAGTCTTCAATAGTTCGCGCAGTTCGGTGGCATTGTATAGTATCCCCGACTTTTCTTCCTGTCGCATCACTTCGTCCAACTCTATGTGCTGCACATCTTTAAAATAAGCTTGTGACAATTGCTTTTCGTCGAGTGCCGGGCTAAGGTCAGAGTTTACAGGCGGCAACTGTGCCGTATCGCCCACAAAAATCATTTTGCAGTTCTGCCCGCTGTATACATAACTCATAAGGTCGTCGAGCAGGGAGCTGCTTTCATACATCTTAGAGTCGGTAGGCGTGTCAGATATCATTGAAGCCTCGTCTACAATAAATACTGTGTCCTTAAACTTGTTTTGCTGTAATGTAAATGACATAGCGCCACCACTCCCCTTTTTAGGGAAATAAATGCGCTTGTGTATGGTGTGGGCAGGCTTTTCGCTATAGCCTGCAATTACCTTAGCGGCACGACCCGTGGGTGCCAGTAGTACATATTTTTTACCGGCATCTTTAAGATGATTAACCAGTGTAGCAATAATAGTAGTCTTGCCTGTACCGGCATACCCCTTAAGTACAAAAAGATTATCGCGGTTACCGCTGACTATAAAGTGGGCAATTTGCTGAAAGAAAATGTCCTGTTTTAGTGTGGGGCTAAACGGAAAGTTTTGCCTCAGTATCTTATAAAACAGTGCATCGTTCATTAATAAAGGGGTGTTATATTTTATAGCCCAAAGATAAGGGTAATATTTCAGGACAAATTTAATACAGAAGGCAAAATTTTAAATTAGCTATTGCACAAAGTTTAACAAAGAAGTCGCAAAGTTTCGCAAAGTTTTGATACCCAGGATTTGCTTTGCGTGTCTTTGTGCTTCCTTTGCGATACTTTGCGAAATCATAATCCATGTATAACCTTTGTGCAAGTTTGCTGAACAACATCCAAAAAAGAATGTAAATTTGCAACCAATCGTATTTACTAATGGACAACGGTATTACCACAAAAAATTACAAGAAACTCGTGTTGCAGGCTGCGGCATCGGGTGCGTCGTTTTGCGTGCTCGATACCCTCAACCACGAAGTAAAGCAACTGGAGCATTTCACCTTTATAAAAACGGCACCTATAGACGATGAACTATGGCGGCTGTTTATGAAGTTTCCTGAAATGCGCCTGCGGTATGATGAGATTACAGTACTGCATGACAACCCGTTTAACACGCCTGTACCTACAGCTTTGTTTGACGAAAACTATGCCGGTAGTTACCTGCAATACAACACCCGGGTGTTTGAGGCTGACGTATATGCGTGGGATGCCCTGGGCAGTTATGACATTACTAATGTGCACGTGCCGCTCATGAACATCAATAATTACCTGGTGGACCGACTGGGTGCTTTTGAGTATAAAAATTCGAACAGCATCTTGATGGAAAAGCTGCTTGATGCATCTGCAAATGCTTTCGAAAAGCAGGTATTTGTGCACATTCAGCCCACACATTTTGAAATTATAGTTACCCACGGGCAAAAGCTGTTGCTGTTTAACTCATTTGAATATGCAGCACCCGAAGACTTTTTATATTACCTGCTCTTTACCATGGAGCAGCTTTCGTTAAACCCTGAAACGGCAAGCGTTTGGCTTTTGGGCAGCATTGATACCGAAAGTCCGCTATATGCTTTGGCCTATACCTATATACGCAACATTGCGTTATACGATACAACTAAGCTTGCAGAGAAATGGCAGATACCCCTGGGCAGGCTTCACAAAACTTTATCTTACTGAACGCATGAGGATCATTTCCGGAAAATATAAGGGGCACCGCATAAGCGCACCCAAAAACCTGCCTGTTCGCCCTACAACGGATATGAGCAAGGAGTCGATGTTTAACATACTGGGCAACCGTTTTGACTTTGAAGGCCTTAAGGTGCTCGACCTCTTTAGCGGTACAGGTAACCTGAGCTATGAGTTTGCCAGCCGTGGCGCTTCGGCTATTACGGCGGTAGATGGCGATTTTGGCTGTGTAAAGTTTATTAAGCAAACGGCAGCGGGCTTTGGGTTTAATATCTCGGCTGTTAAGAATGATGTGTATAAATTCCTGAAAGGGCATAAAGCGGTGTACGATATTATTGTTGCCGACCCTCCCTATAACTTTACACAACAGCAGTTTGAAGACGTGGTTAGCCTGGTGTTTGAAGCCGAATTGCTAAACGAAGATGGCATGATGATAATTGAACACAGCAAGCACACAAAACTGGACCACCTGATGAACTTTTCGTTCGAAAAGAAGTACGGCGGCAGCATTTTTACCTTCTATGAGTTTGATAAGGATGAAAGTGAGGAAGATCTTACTATAGATACTGATACAGAAGAGGATGAAATATAGGAATACGGCTTTAGGGCCGTATTTTTTTTGTGGGAGATTTTTGTTAGATTTGGAAAACCAATTAATCAAAGATGGAATTAGTAAGTCAAATTATAAATGACCTTATAGATGATAGTAAATCATTAAACTCTGCTCTTTTAAAAACAAAAGTTTTAGCTAATAGGATACAAAGTATTGAGTTATTGAATTGGGCAAGTAAGGAGTTAACAGGCTATAGTGACAATAGAGATTTACCTCAATACAGAAAAGCAAAACATGCATATTTGAAAGGGGATTATATTCAGGGAAACAATCTTTTTAAAAATGCCGATATTCCAACCGATGGATTAGAGAATGACTTAGAAAAAAAATTATTACTTCATGATTTTTCCGACAGTATAAAATCTTTAGAAAGTTTGATTTCTAAAAATAACCCAAAAATAGGTTTCCCTTTAAATCCAACAATTGTTGCTTTTTTAGAGTCAAATATACAGAATAACGGAAATCCTTATTTTCAACTTCTTAATGTGAATAAAATAGCTTCGACTACTATAATAGTTGAAATCTTATCTAACGTGCGAGATAAACTCTTAGATTTCATGCTTGAAATTGACAAGCAGTTTGATAATATAACCGAGATAAGAGATTTAAAAATGAAAAGCGAGGAAATAAAATCTATTGTGAATAATACGATTATTCAAGGTGATGGAAATGTGCTTAATACTGGAGAAAAAGCTAATATTAAAAATATCAACAAAATTAATAAATCAAACAAAACTGATTTGATAAGTGCATTGAAGGATAATGGAGTAAGCGATGGAGATATTTCCGAATTAGTTGAAATTATTGACCAAGAAGAACCTATTTCAGAAACGTCAATGGGACCTGTCGTTAATAAATGGATTGGAAAAATGCTTAATAAGGCTATTGATGGAAGTTGGAATATAGGTATTGGAGCAGCTGGTGGAGTTTTAGTTGAAATTATAAAGCAGTATTATGGTATGTAAATAACAGATTGC
Source organism: Flavobacterium psychrotrophum (assembly GCF_003403075.1). Classification (NCBI taxonomy): domain Bacteria; kingdom Pseudomonadati; phylum Bacteroidota; class Flavobacteriia; order Flavobacteriales; family Flavobacteriaceae; genus Flavobacterium; species Flavobacterium psychrotrophum. The sequence continues at coordinate 2,864,376 of NZ_CP031557.1, forward strand.
TTCGTCGTTCCTCCTCGCAAAGACGGTCCGTGAAGAAAGCATTCCTAATAATGCCTGTCATTGCAAGCGCAGCGCAGTTTGGTAATTTACAAGGTTCTGAAAACCTTGCAGGTTGTCGGCTACTATTCCTGTAAGGTCTCAAAGACCTTGTAGGTATAAATAATTTAACTTACAACACTTATGAACACCTGACAGGTTTTTAAAAAACCTGTCAGGTATAAAAACACAGAACCCCGCTCTCACGAGTGGGGTTCTTTATATTGGTACGGTTTGTCATGCTGACGATAGGAAACATCTCAACTTAATTAGAGATTCTTCACTTCGTTCCTCCGTTCAGAATGACAACACGTGAAGAAAGCATCGCAGTCAAGCTTACGCCTTTTGCCTTATCCCTAATGCCTTAAGACTTACAAACTATCTAATAAGCTTCCTGTACTTAACACGCTTAGGCGTTAAATCGCCACCAAGGCGTTTTCTACGGTTCTCCTCATATTCAGAGAAGCTACCTTCAAAGAAGTAAATTTCCGAGTTGTTTTCAAACGCCAGTATGTGCGTACACACCCTGTCCAGGAACCAGCGGTCGTGGCTAATAACCACGGCGCAGCCTGCAAAGTTTTCCAAGCCCTCTTCAAGTGCACGAAGCGTGTTGATATCAAGGTCGTTGGTAGGCTCATCCAGCAGGAGTACGTTACCCTCTTCCTTAAGCGTCATGGCAAGGTGCAGCCTGTTGCGCTCACCACCTGATAGTGTGTTTACTTTTTTGTTCTGGTCGCTACCACCAAAGTTAAAGCGGCTCAGGTAAGCACGGCTGTTAACCTGCCTGCCACCCATCATAATAAGTTCCTGCCCATCGGCGAAGTTCTCCCATATCGACTTATCAGGGTCAATGTTAGAGTGACTCTGGTCTACATAAGCAATCTTCACGGTTTCACCCACAACAAATTCGCCGTTATCCGGTTCCTGCTCACCCATTATCATACGGAAAATGGTAGTTTTACCCGCACCGTTTGGCCCAATGATACCTACAATACCCGCCTGTGGCAGCGTAAAGTTAAGGTTGTCATACAATAGCCTGTCGCCAAAACCTTTAGCAACGCCCTTGGCTTCGATAACATTTGTACCCAGCCTAGGTCCGTTCGGGATATATATTTCCAGTTTCTCGTCCAGTTCTTTCTGGTCTTCGTTCAGTAGTCGGTCATAGTTTTGCAGACGCGCTTTTTGCTTAGTCTGGCGGCCTTTTGCTCCCTGACGCACCCAGTCAAGCTCGCGCTCTAACGTTTTGCGGCGTTTAGATGCTGTTTTCTCTTCCTGCTCCAGACGTTTTGCCTTTTGGTCAAGCCAGGAAGAGTAGTTACCCTTCCATGGAATACCTTCGCCACGGTCAAGCTCAAGAATCCAGCCCGCTACGTTATCAAGGAAATAACGGTCGTGTGTTACGGCGATAACCGTACCTGCATATTGCGATAAGTGTTGCTCCAGCCACAGTACACTTTCGGCGTCAAGGTGGTTGGTAGGCTCATCCAATAATAATACATCAGGTTGTTGAAGCAGCAGGCGGCATAGCGCCACACGTCTTTTCTCACCACCCGAAAGTACTTTTATAGGGGTATCAGGCTCTGGTGTACGCAGGGCATCCATAGCTATTTCTAGTTTGGTATCCAGTTCCCACGCGCCACTGGCATCGATCTTATCCTGTAATAGTGCCTGACGCTCCATTAGCTTGTCCATCTTATCGGCATCTTCGTATACCTCAGGGTCGCCAAAGCTATCGTTTATTTTGTTGAACTCTTCAAGTAATGCAACCGTTTCGGCTACGCCCTCGCGTACTACCTCAATAACGGTTTTGTTTTCGTCAAGCAGTGGCTCCTGCTCCAGGTAACCTACTGTATAGCCGGGAGAAAATACCACATCGCCCTGGTAGCTCTTGTCTACCCCTGCAATAATTTTTAATAGTGATGATTTACCCGAACCATTAAGACCCAGGATACCTATTTTTGCCCCGTAAAAAAAGCTAAGGTATATATCCTTAAGCACGGGTTTTTGTGCCCCTGATACGTCTTAGAGACGCGGGACATTGAAAATATTACTTTCTTATCGTCGCTCATGTTATGTTTTTGGTTTATTGTTTTTGGTTTATTGTTCTCACTCAGTTGCTTAAACTTCAACCCATTTAAATCTGTCTAATATTTGCTCAGTCTTTCTTAAACTTAATACCTTTTATTTCTGTATTTCTAAGATAATTTATAAAAGACCCTAACTTATTCTTCTCAAGTTCAGCCATGTTATTAAGCTTAACATGCTGTTCTTCTGTAATTAACTTTTTATCAAATGCACGGTAGGATTGAGATTTCACTTCTCCACAGGAACCTTTAGCAATGCTAAGGAATTGAATAAACTCTCTCGTACCATTTCTTTCAAAGCCTTCTGCAATGTTATCCATTATGCTTCCAGAACTTCGAACTATTTGGTCTTTTAGAGAATAATTAGTTTTTAAGGATGTCGTTTCTATAAGGAATGTAATATATTGGCAAATTTCTCTGGCTAAAATCCAGACTTGTAATTCTTCAAATCGTTCAATTTTTGCCATTCCACCTAACTATAAACCACAAACCCTAAACAACAAACAATTTTTAAACCCTTCCTTTAAGCGCGTTAAATACCCATGCTATTGCAAAAAAGCCGATACCCACAGTACCGAAGCCCCATCCGGCTACCTCTTCATATTTAAATGCACCCATGCCTACCAGTATTGCTCCCATAATAACCATAAGCAATGTGGCCCAGCCAAGTACTGTATTCTTATTCATCATCTTCTCGTTTCGTGTTTAAAAAGCAAATATCGGTAAAGTTTGTTTATTTTAAAAACGTTGTCCTATCAGGATTGTACCAGATAAATACCGTCTTCTTTAATTTCGATAAGTCTTTGCTTATATAATGTACCAATTGCTTTTTTAAACGATTTCTTACTCATCTTCAGTACCGTCTTTATATCTTCGGGGTGGCTGTCATCTGTAAGACGAAGGAAACCACGGCTGGCACGCAGTTCATCCAACACTTTTTCTGCATTTGGCTCTATGCCTTCTACCCCACCTTTTTGCAGGCTAACATCTATCTTGTTATCAGGACGTATGGTTTTTATGTATCCCACAATGCGCTCGCCCAGGCGAAGGTCTTCGTATACATCGCTTTGGTACAGCAATCCTTTATACTTACTATTGATAATTACGTTAATACCAAGATCTGTAAAATGCGATACAATAAGGTCTACCTCTTCCCCTTCGGTTACGTCAAGGTCTTCATTTTTCAGGAACTGGTTTAGCTTACTGCTACCCACAAGGCGGTTACTCTTTTCGTCAAGGTGCATGTGCACCAGGTAGCGTTTGCCCTGCTCCATAGGCCTGGCCTGCTCCCTAAAGGGCACAAACAAATCTTTTTCAAGCCCCCAGTTTAAGAACGCTCCATAGTTATTGATATAACTTACACGAAGCAGTGCAAAATCGTTTAGCTTTATAAGTGGCTCTAAAGTAGTAGCCACCGGGCGCTCCTCCTGGTCCAGGTATATAAACGCGGTAAATTCGTCACCTTCATTCCATGCTTCAGGAACATACTTGTTTGGCAACAACACATCGGTAGTGCCATCGGTAAGGTAAAGCCCTACACTGGTACCCCGGGCTATGGTAAGGGTATTAAATTTTCCTATCTCGATCATTCAAAAATCATTATAAGCCACAAAGGTACTTAATGTAACAATGTATCAATGAATTTAATGTAACAATTATTGAATGTAACGATGTACTAATGGGTTAATGTATCAATTCGGTTCAGTATTGTAATTGCTACATTAGAAAATTAAAAAATTGATACATTAATACTACCTTTGCCAAAATTTTTTTCCAAATGGCTGAATTAGCATATATAGGTTACCATTTTACAATTGAACCAAAAGACCCTGCGGCAGAAATACTGATGGCCGAGCTGGGCGAAACCCCTTTTGAAAGCTTTGAGGAAACCGAAACAGGCCTGAGCGCTTACATACAGAAACAATACTGGACAGAGGATGTACTGAATGACATCTATATATTACAGTCGCCTGAGTTTAAAATTACCTATACTGTTGAAGATATTGCACAGATAAACTGGAACGAAGAGTGGGAAAAGAATTTTGAGCCTATAGAGGTTAGTGATGACTGTCGTATACGTGCTCCGTTTCATGAATATAAAGAGGTACAGTATGATATTGTTATAGAACCTAAGATGAGTTTTGGCACAGGCCATCACGAAACCACCTTTATGATGGCGCTGCATTTACTGGAAACTGATCTTGTTGGTAAAAAAACGCTTGACATGGGGTGTGGTACTGCCATACTTGCCATACTTGCCGAAATGAAAGGCGCTGAGCCCATTGATGGCATTGATATTGATAACTGGTGTTACCTGAACTCTATAGAAAATGCAGAACGCAATAACTGTAAGCACATAACTGTTTATGAAGGTGATGCTGCATTGCTTGAAGGTAAAAGCTATGATGTGATTATTGCAAACATTAACCGCAATATTCTTCTTAATGATATGCAGCAATATGTAGACTGCCTTAATAAAGACGGCATTTTACTCCTTAGTGGTTTTTATGAAGAAGACATCCCTTTTATAGACGAATCATGTACCGCTAAGGGACTTACGTTTGTAAAAAAGCACCAGAAAAACAACTGGGTTTCTCTAAAATACGTAAATTAGCATTTTAAATATTTGAAAATGAGCACTAAAGTATTAGAAGAAGTACTGGTTGAAGAAGCCGTAGCTGCTAACAGTGAAATTGTATTGTTTAATGATGATGTAAACACTTTTGACCATGTAATAAATACCCTGATAAGGGTGTGCAGCCATACCGCTGAGCAGGCAGAACAATGTGCATTGCTGGTACATTACAAAGGCAAATGCACCGTAAAAACAGGCGAACTTAACGATTTAGAACCGCAATGCAGTTCTTTACTGGAAGCCGGCCTGAGTGCTGAAATAATCTAAAAAAGAAGCCGTCTGAGTACTAACTAAGACGGCTTTTTTGTTTTTATATATTTGGTTTTAGCTACTGCTTTATATCTGAATTAGCTATTTATTAACCAATTTCTTAATCCTGTTCAATAGCCATTAATTAGAAGTCTAAACATAAGCAGAGCGATATACATTCCTTTTTAGTCATGTTATTTTAGTTCTGCTGAGCCCTGAAAATTGCCAACAAAAATTCAGGATCTATAAGCCCGGTGGCAGAGCGCTTCATTTCGTCTAACACACTTTTCATGGCAAAAGGGCTAAGCCCCATATTGATACCTAATTCCCTAATAGCAACCTGCTCATTACTATGCAAAATACCATCTGCCTGCATTAACAATGCAAGCCTGTAAAACTGCAATATGCGTTCGTGTTCTGATTTTATTACTATATGCTCAGCAGGTTCTTTAAAAAGGTTTTCGAAAATATCTTTTTCTACACGCAATTCTGAAGCTACTATCGACAGAAAACGATATTCTCTCTCATGCACATGACCATCAATTTTTGCAAAAGCAATCATCTCTGATAATAAACTGAGCTTTTCATGATAAGTGTTCATAGGTGGACTATTTTTACGCTAAAATATCTTTTTCCAGTTACAAAAACAAATCCTTTTTTGAAGCTTAAAAACCAAGATTATTGATAAAAGCCACAAGTCCATCTGCATCAACAAGATGGTTAGCAGTCATTTTATTAATTGCAAATTTTGGCATATACGGCATTTCGGCAGAATCAGGATCCTGTATTACCACCGTTCCTCCCATCTGTTGTATGGCTAAAAGCCCTTGTGTGCCATCGGCATTTGCACCTGAAAGTAATACAGCTGTTGCCCTGCTTCCAAAAACATCGGCCGCACTTTCAAAAACTACATCAATACTTGGCCTGCTGTAATTAACCTTATCAGATACATCAAGAGACAAGAGTCCGTTCTTTTCAAAAAGCAGGTGATAATCAGATGGTACAACATAAATAAAACCGGCTTCTAATGGTGTTTTATCTTCAATCTCTTTAACCGGAATCACGGTTTTCATAGCTATAAGATTTTCCAGGAGGCTGTCGTCAGTACTTTTACGGTGCAATACTATTACCATTGCCCAGTTTTGCAATGGTTTAAGTTGAGGCAGTACAGCAATAAGTACTTCGAGACTACCGGCCGAACCGCCAATGAGAAGTAAGCTAATATTTCTTATTTTATCTTCTTCCATATTTTTTCCTTCCTCAACTGCTCATATTTTCGCTGCATGGCAGAAAACTTTATGGTTTCTTTGGTCCCCAGGGCAAGGTATCCAAGCGTAGAAAGGCTTTCGTCAAATAATCCGAGAACCCTGTCCTGCAAATCCTTATCAAAATAGATAAGTACATTACGGCAAAGTATAAGGTCAAATTCATTAAACGAACGATCTGCTACGAGATTATGGATTGAGAATACCATTTTTTGAGATAGCTCATCCTTAAATTTTGCATAACCGTAATTAGCAATATAGTATTTAGAAAAGTCTTCTTTACCGCCCGATTCCAGATAGTTTTCGCTATACTGTTTCATCATGCGCATTGAGAACACTCCTTTTTTAGCCGAATTTAATACAACAGGGTTAATATCAGTAGCATATATAAGCGATTTATGCAGCACGTTAGCTTCCTGCAAAAGTATAGCCATAGAAAATACTTCCTCTCCTGTGGCACAGCCTGCATGCCATATTCTTATAAAGGGCTTGGTAGCAAGTATAGGTATTATCTCATTACGAAGCACATTGTAAAAAGACGGATCGCGAAACATCTCTGTAACATTTACAGTAATTTCTTCGACCATGCGTCTAAAATACTCTTCGTCAGATCGAACCTTAGAAAGAAACTGGGCAAAATTATCAAATCCATCCATTTGGTATAACCTGTCTACCCTGCGCTTAAATGATGCACGCGAATATCCGCCAAAGTCATACCCATGGTAATCATAAATTTCGTTTATAAGCAGTTCAAGCTGCCTGTCTTCAATCATAGCATTCTTTTTATTACACCGCGTTAAGCACCTCCATCAGCTTATCCATATCAATAGGCTTTGCAATATAATCATCTGCACCTGCTTCAAGGCACTTTTCGCGGTCGCCCACCATAGCCTGTGCCGTTACAGATATTACAGGTACACCTTTGCGCTTATTTAACGATTTGATAAGCGGTATGGCTTCATAACCATCCATACCGGGCATCATCATATCTATAAGTATAATATCTACATGAGTATCGCCTTTTAATAACTCCAGTGCCTCTTCTGCCCCTGTACATGAAATGCAGTTAAAGCCTTTTATTCTTAAAACTGCGCTAAGTGCAAAAATATTGCGGGGATCGTCGTCAATAATCAATACTGTTTTTTTGTCCATCTTTCTTCGTATTCTTCTTATCGATTATTGTTTATCATATAGCCAAACCCTTAGCAGCGATAACAACTGGTCTATATCTACCGGCTTTGTTATATAATCGCTGGCACCGGCGTTAATACATTTTTCGCGGTCGCCCGTCATGGCTTTTGCCGTTACAGCTATTACCGGCAGGTTGCGGTATTCTGCCTTTTGGCGAATGCGGGTAGCCGTTTCATAACCATCCATATTAGGCATCATCATATCCAGTAGCACCACATCGGTATCCGGGTTCTGGTTAAGAACAGTTAGTGCCTCCTTGCCATCAATAGCGGTAATAACATTCATCTTAAGCGATTCAAGCGCCTTAGTTAATGAATAAATGTTCCTTACATCATCATCTACCACCAATACCTTCTTACCGTTAAGGATATTATTAAGCTGGCTCAGTTTTTTTGCCACATCGCGCTTATCGCCTTTCTTATTTTCTTCTACAAGGTGCAGGAATAGCGATACCTCATCGAGCATACGCTGATATGAGTGTGCTGTTTTTACAATAATACTGTCTGCATACTTTTTAATCTTAAGCTCTTCTTTCATAGAAAGGCTCTTACCAGTAAATACAATAACGGGCAGGTTTTCAAGTCCCGGGTTTTGTTTTACATTTTCAAGTAGCTCATACGCCTGCCTGTCCGGTACGCCCATGTCTAATATTACACAGTCTACGGCACTTTGCTTAAGGGTATCTACCCCTTCAGCTATTTCGCTTTTTATCTCACTGTTAATGTTGTAGGTTTCTAAAAAGTAAGCCAGGGCTTTAGCATGCTTAGGGTTATCTTCTATAATAAGTACCTTTTGAGACTCGCGGTTTATAAAGTGTTCTATGCGCTTAAATACTTCCGGTATTTGCTCATAGGCCACCGGCTTATCTAAGAAGTTTACAGCGCCTTTAAGCAAGCTCTCTTTTTTAAGCTTATGCGATGACATTATATGCACCGGAATATGCTTGGTATGTGCATTTGCCTTAAGCTCTTCCATTACTTCCCAGCCACTTTTTATAGGCAGCTCAATATCCAGAAGCACCCCAACCGGCTTGTATGCCAGGGCAAGGTTAAGTGCATGGTCGCCACGCACACTTACAATACCTTTATAACCACGCTTACGGGTAAAATCTAAAAGGGTTTTGGCAAAGTTAACGTCGTCTTCTACAATAAGTATCGACTTATCTTCGGGCTTTAGGCTATCGCGGTCATCCGGCACATCATCCGGTATTGACTCACTCCTGAAATAGTATTTTTCATTCTCATTTTCATCTTCTGCATCAACATCTTCTACAACTGGCTTAGTATTTAAGAATGATGCCGAAACCGTAACCGGCTGCGCGCTTTGTGCACCTATTACAGGTATGGTTAAGGTAAACTCACTCCCCTTATTAACCTCGCTCCTAAGGCCAATTTCGCCATTAAGAAGCTTAGCCAGTTCGCGGCTTATAGAGAGCCCCAGGCCTGTACCGCCGTACTTGCGCTTAGTAGAACCATCTGCCTGCTGGAACGCTTCAAAAACAAGAGGCTGCTTTTCATGCGGAATACCAATACCGGTATCTTTCACATTAAAGGAAACCATCTTTTCGTTTATTGGGTTTTTCTTTATTTCAAGGGTTACACTACCCTCAGACGTAAATTTAACTGCATTCGATATCAGGTTTTTCAGTATTTGCTCCAGGCGCATCTTGTCGGTGCGTATTACAAGTGGAGCATCTTTTGCATCTATTGTAAACTCAATACCTTTTTCGCGCGCTACCTGTGTAAACAGGCCATTTAAGGTATCGGTAATTTCATTTACGGCAACATCGGCAAACTCAAGATCCATTTTACCGGCCTCAATTTTACTCAAATCAAGTATCTCGTCAATAAGGCCTAAAAGCCCATTACCCGAACTTTGTATAACACGGGCAAACTCTACCTGTTCGCCACTCATATTCTTCTCATTATTTTCAGAAAGCAGCCTGCTTAACAGCAATATTGAGTTTAACGGAGTACGCAGCTCGTGCGACATATTAGCAAGGAATTCTGACTTATAACGTGTTGTAATTTCAAGGTCTTCAGATTTTTTCTGTATCTCCAGGTTACGTTCTTCAAGAAGGGTACTACGCTCTGCAAGTTCTTCATTGGTTTGCTGCAGTTCTTCCTGCTGCACGCGAAGCTCTTCTTCACTGGCCTGTAGTTTTTCGGTCTGTGCCTCAAGTTCGGCGTTCATGCCTTCCAGTTCACTGTGCTGAGCACGAAGCTCTTCACCCTGTGCCTGTGTTACTTCAAGAAGTTCCTGCACGCGTTTTCTGCTTTGGGCAGCACGCAGTGCTATGCCTATATTTTTAGCAACGGCTTCTAAAAATTCTATTTCGCTTGTATTAAAGCCCTTTACGCTTACAAGCCCCATAGCGCCTTCTACCTTAACATCTATAAGCGGAATGGCTACTACATGCGAAGGTTTTAATTCTCCCAGTGCATAGGATACGATAACATTTTCTGCCGCTATGCCTTTTAACTGCATAAACTCGCCTGAAAGGGCTGCCTGGCCTAAAATACCGTCGCCAAGTTTTACGGTTCTCCTGTCTTCTCCCGGTACAAAACTGTATCCTGCCATTACATGCAGCAGGTCGTTTTCATTAACATATATTGCGCCGGCATCACTTGAGGTATAGTTAGCAACATAGTTGATAATGTCCTTACAAAGCTGTTCGATAGATTTTTCACCTATCATTACGGTGTTAAGTTCTGCAAGACCTGCCTGGTGCCATTCGTTTTCAGAAAGGCTTTTAAATGATTTGCCCAGGGCTTTTGCCATATTGTTCAATGATCCGCTAACAGTACCCAAAGAATCATTTTGCTTATCATCTGTACGGATATCATAGTTACCTGCCGAAATCTGGGTTGCTATAGCACTTATAGCTTCAATACGATCAGCCGTTTCAATATCTTTTTGTTTAAGCTCTTCACTTAGTTTAGCACGTTCCCTGAAATCGCGCATAATACGACTAAAATAAAAACCGCTTATAACCAATGAAAGTACAGCTGCAAACACAATCAGTACCATGCTATACGCAGCATAGCTATTACTGGCCTCTGTACGCGTAGTTAAAAGGCTTTGCTCCTCATTCTCCATACGGTTAACGAGTGTGCGCACACGTGCCATAAGCTCCCTGCCACGGTCAAGGTCTTCTACAAAAACGGTCCTGCCCTGTTTTTTAAGCGCTATCCTGTCTGCCAAAAAATTAAAAAAGGCTGACCGTATAGGCTTTAATTCGCTAAGGCTTTTTTGCTGCCTTGGGTTATCGACTGTAAGATTATCTACCTCGTTAAAAAATGCATCTGCCTTAGCTTCAGAATCTTTATACTGGGTAAGATACTCGTCCTGACCCGTTAATAAATACCCCCGCATACTGGTTTGGGCTTCAATAAGCACTACCCTGCCACCGTTAAGGTTATAAATAACCTTTTGGGTATGGTCTACCCACTGGTTACTGTCAAGGAGTTTCCTGATGCTTAAAAATGAGGCTACCGAACTTATAGTAAGTATCACAAAGGATACACTAAAGCCGACTAATAAATTCCTCTTGAAATTACTGTTCATGTATTGTTTCTGGTTATATGCGTTTATACAGGAAACACCATTATAAAACTGGCCCCTTTTTCAAGGCTGCTTTTGGCGGTAATAATCCCGTTATGTTTTTCTATAATCTTTTTGGCAATTGCAAGGCCAATGCCGGTGCCCTCATAACTTTGCCTGTCGTTTAAGCTCTGAAAGATAATAAATATCCGGTCAAGATATTTTTCATCAAAGCCTATTCCATTGTCTTTTACGGTAATCCTGTAAAACGTTCCCTCTTGAACAGCAGCGCTGTCAAAGCTTTTTTCGTTTACATATTCGCCATTTATTTCAACAACCGGCGGTTCGCTATTTTTTGCAAACTTAAGCGAATTTCCGATAAGGTTTTGAAAAAGTTGACGTAACTGCGTGTAGACACCATTTATAGTAGCAAGGTTACCCGCTTTTACTGTAGCATCTTTTTCTTCTATCAGATAATCAAAGTCGGTAGTAACCTCAGCAATAATCTTGTTAAGATTACACATTTCGGGCGCTACATTACTGGAAAGCCTGGAATAATCAAGCAAATCTGTAATGAGCCTTGACATCCTTTCGGCAGACCGTATGGTACGGTCTACATAGTTTACCCCGTCTTCAGAATTAATGTAGCGTTCTTTTATAATTTTGCTAAACATCTCTATTTTCCTGAGCGGCTCTTTAAGATCGTGCGATACTACCCAGCTAAATTGTTGCAGCTCGTGGTTACGCATTTCCAGCTCATCATTTTTAGCAACAAGCTCAGCAGTACGTTCAGCCACTTTAGCCTCAAGGTTATCCTGTGCTTCTTTGCGTATCTCTACTTCTTTACTAAGTATATCGCGAATGCTTCTCAGCTCCTGTTTTTGCTCATAGAGCTTTAAAAATGTTTTTACTTTTAAGATAAGAAAATCAGGATCTACCGGTTTTGTAATGTAGTCTACCGCTCCGGTTTCATAACCACGCGATATATATTTTTTCTCCTTATTTATGGCCGATAAAAAAATAACAGGTATGTCTTTTGTACGCGAGCTTCCGGCCATGATTTCCATAACCTCAAAGCCATCCATACCCGGCATTTGCACATCGAGTATAATAAGTGAATAGTTTACTTTAAGGATTTTTATAAGTGCTTCTTCTCCAGATTCAGCAGAGTCTGCCTGTAAACCATGTATCTCAAGAATTTTTTTGAGGGGCATTATATTTTCCCTCTGATCGTCAACAATAAGTATCATGGTTTAGAAAGGAGATAAAATATAGTGAGCCCGGCAAAACCTACAAACAGTAAAGTATTAGCGGGCAACATATTATTATAATAAATATAAGTAAAGCGGTGATTTTTGTTCACAAATCAAATGTATAAAAATAAGTGTTAAGGGTTTGTTAATTTTTAAAAGAAGAAACTTAATGTTTACAGCCAAAAATCCTCGCATTACAAATCTATAATTTCAGTAAACAGGTTGAAATTATTTCGACAACTGTACCTGTAAAGAATAAAAAACACAACAAATCTTTTCTTAATTATTAAAAATAATAACACTAAAATAACATAAAGTGAAATACAACGTAAAAAAAGGAGCTAATTTATATCTACAAAATTAAAATATATAACAAAATAACATGCTACACAATATTTAATTTCACACGTATTATCAAGACTTATTATTGCCGCAGATTTTTTTTGAGAAGCAGAAAACCAAATAATACAATCCTTCGTATATATTGGCAAATCGACGCACTGTCCCCAAAAATAATAAGTCATCTTAATTAAAGTAAGGTGTGGTTTCGATGGCTTCCCTCCTCTTTAATAAAATAAAGGGGAGGTTTTTATTTATATAACAATTACAGGCGTTAACAATTTAATAATATGCAAATGTTACATAAACAACTGTTATGCTGTTTTTTGTGATGAAATTTAGCTTACATTTGCCAATCCTAAAAATGCACAAAGTTAAAATTGAAATTAATTAACGTTTATTTATGTTAAAAAAACTACACAGAAAATTACTGAAGATGTTTGCTCTGGTGGCGTTGCTGCTAAGCGTAAACGCAACATGGGGGCAGGTTAACGAAAACTTTAATACTGTCTCTGGAACTGGTGGAAATAGTGGTGGATGGAGTGGAAGCATAGCATCTAATACATTAGGAACATTTGGAGACTGGACATCAGCCACTTCTTATAAAGGAGACAAATGCGTTAAGTTAGGATCTAGTAGTATTAAAGGCACAATTACCACACCTGCTATAGGCCTTACAGGTACTGCGACACTAACATTTCGTGCTGGAGCCTGGGATGGTAATACAGAGCAAACAGATCTGGTTTTAACTGTAACAGGAACTAATACAACATTAAGTGCAGCTACAGTAGTTATGACGAAAGGTAGTTTTTCATCATATACTGTAACCATTTCTAATTGTACAGCAGCTTCGAAAGTAACTTTCGCAGGAAAAAACGCTTCAAACTCCAGGTTTTTCCTTGATGATGTAGTTATTTCTCAAAATAGTACAACGCCTACTCTTTCAGCTACCTCAACATCTTTAACCGGTTTTACTTATGTTGTAGGGAATGGACCATCAGACTCACAAACATTTAGCATTAGCGGAAGTAATTTTACAACAGCTACAGGAAACCTGTCTGTTGGAGGTGCCACAAATTACGAAGTTTCTCTAAGTCAGAATAGTGATTATGCAGCTTCAATAAGCGTTCCTTATACTGGGTCTGCCATTTCAAACAAAACGATATATACAAGGCTTAAATCAGGACTAAGTATAAATACCTATAATGGTGAAACCATAACGATAAGCGGAGGCGGTGTCGCTACACCATACCCTACTGTAACTGTAAGCGGCAGTGTATTGACAAACAATGTAGCACCCATAGCATCAAATGTTACCGTAACAGGAACATATATGGTTGGACAATTGCTTTCAGGAACGTTTACTTATACCGATGCAGATAATGATGCACAGGGAACCTCAACTTATAAATGGTATCGTGCTAACGATATAAATGGCGCAAGTGCAGCAGCTATAACAAATGCTACCGCAGCCAACTATACATTAGTAAACGCAGATGCAGGTAAATTTATTCGCCTTGGTGTTACACCTGTAGCAGCTACAGGAACTTCACCTGGTGTTGAGAAATTTAGCGAATGGTCTGGATCTGTTGCAGCACCTACACTCACTACAACACCAGCATCTTTAAGTGGATTTACTTACTCTTTAGGCACAGGCCCTTCAACTTCACAATCATTTAGTTTAAGTGGCACCTATCTAACAGGTGCAGGTAATATAATTGTTTCTGCACCGTCAAATTATCAGGTATCATTAAATGATATTGATTTTACATCATCTGTAAATGTACCTTATACCAGCGCAACCCTTTCTCCTGCGACTGTTTATGTGAGACTGAAATCTGGTCTTAGCCAAGGCAGCTATAATGGAACTACGATTAGTATAAGCGGTGGTGGTGCTACAAAAACAGTTGCATTAAGCGGTACGGTAACTCAAGCTGTGGCAGTTAACGATGAATGCGCGACTGCTATTACTCTTACACTTAACGATGCCCCAAAAAGCGGTACAAGATTAAATGCTACGCAAAGTATATCCGGCACTCCTAGCTGCGGTGGAACTGCTGAAGACGATGTTTGGTACAAATTCACTACCTCAATTGCTGGAGAATATAAAATTACTTTTGCTCCAAGCGGAGATATAGATGGTGTTATCGACCTTCGATCTGGTGTGTGTAACAATACTGTAAACGTTGCTTGTGAAGATCATACAGCAGGCGGTGTAAATGAAGTAATGGTAATCTCTCTACCAGCTTCTACGACATATTATGTACGCGTTTATGACTGGTGGGATGCATCACTTATCCCGAGTAATAATAACTTTACTATTGCTGTATCATCACCTAAGCCTACTTTAACAGCTACTCAAACAAGTATCGCCTTTGGCAATCAAGCCTTTGGCACAACAAGCCCAACTCAAAATTTTAGCCTGAGTGGTATATTATTATCTAATGCGCCTGGAAATGTTAACATTGTATCAGCTAATACATCTTTTCAGGTTTCATTAAATGGTTCTAGCTGGTCAAATAACATAAATGTACCATATTCAGCTTCAACTCTTGCAAACACAACAATTTATGTAAGGTACATACCTTCTGATTTTGGTAATGTAACAGCCTCACTTTCTATAACAGGTGGTGAAGCAACAACAAGTGTACAACTAACAGGAACCGGTACAATAGTGGCTCCTATTGCAACTGATGCAACAGTTACTTCAACATCAGGTTTTACAGCGAACTGGAATGCTGTACCTGGAGCTACTGGTTATAAACTTGACGTTGCAACTACAAATGACTTTAACCTGGGTTCAACATCCAGTAGTACAGAGGGCTTTGTTGGTGGAAACGCACCTTCAGGATGGACGTTTAGTAATTTAGGATCACCATATACTTCATCAGGAAATTATGGTGCTGCATCTCCATCATTAAAATTTGACGATGATGTTAATAAATCAACAGTAACCACCACTACTTTATCTGGATCGGCAACACAGGTAAGTTTTTGGATAAAAGGACAGGGAGTTAGTGGAGATAGTGCATTCTTAGTAGAAGGTTTTAATGGTACAAGCTGGATAACTGTACAAAATATCACAGCTATCCCATCGACTGGAACTACAATTACTTATAGCGCAAGTACTACGCCTGCACTTCCTTCAAATCTTATCCAATTTAGGTTCACATATACAAAATTTATTGGAAACGTATCTTTAGACGACGTTGCGATAACATCTACAACGGGACCGTCAACATACGTACTGCCTTATCAAGATTATACTGTTAATAGTACTTCTCAAATCATATCAGGACTTGCAGCCAATACTACTTATTATTATCGCGTTAGAGCAATAAATCCCCCTTCAACTCTTACAAGCGCAAACTCTAACACTATACCTGTTACAACTGGTAAAAATCTTGTTTGGAATACAAACCAATGGACAGGCGGCGCAACACCAAGGCTAATAGACAATGGTACTATAGCAACTGCCTACACTACACCTGCCGCAGGTCTTAACATTGGTAACCTTACTGTAAACAGTGGCGTTACGGTAGATGTACCGGCTAATACAACAATTACTGTTGGCGGTAACCTGGTTAACAATAACGCTACAGGTGCTAACTTTATAGTACATGATAACGGTGCTCTTGTACAAACAGGTACAGGCACTAACACGGGTGCAGTTACTGTACTTAAAAACGCTAACCCGCTATACAGGCAGGATTATACTATGTGGGCTGCCCCGGTTGAAAACCAAAAGCTAATTGATTTTAGCCCTGCTACGCTTACAAATCGTTTTTACGAATATAAGTACGGTACTAATGCTCAAAATCAAAACATCGAAGGTTACTGGTCTATAGATCCTGCTAATACATTTAGCGCTGCTAAGGGTTACCTTATACGTATGCCAAATGTTGATGGTACCACAGGATATAATGCAGGCACAGCCACACTTACTTTTGAAGGTAAATTTGCAGGTAAGCCAAACACAGGAAATTACAACATTACAGCAAGTACGGCAGCAAACCGCTTTACAGCTGTAGGTAACCCTTACCCATCACCAATAGGTGTAGAAGAGTTTTATTTACAAAATAGTGATGTACTTGATAATGGAGCTACCATTTTCTTATGGAGAAAAAAGAACAGTACAACACAAAGCTCATCTTATGCCAAGCTAACACGTACAATGTTTACGGCTAACGGAGCAAGTACAGATGCTAACGGTAGTCATACTGGCGGGCAGGATCAGGAACAATTCTTTTCATCAGGAAGAACTTTCATGCTTGCTCCGGGTCAGGGCTTCATCGTTCAGACAAAAAATGGCGCTACAGGTACAGATATTAAATTTACAAACAGCATGCGTAAGGCTGCTCCTACAACAGGTGGCCAGGCATTCTTAAGAACTGCGCAAACACCTGCATCTCGCATGTGGATAAACATTGCAGGCCCTGATGGTGGCTTTAGCCAGTCTGGTATAGCATATTTAGCAGGAGCCACAACAGGTATTGATTATGGTTATGATGGTAAGCAACTTATAGAGCAAGGCATTGTTTCGCTATACTCTCTTGCCGAAAATACTGCACTTGCCATACAGGCAAGGCCGGAGTTTACAACTTCAGATGTGGTACCTATGGGCTACAACGCTAACATAGCAGGTAACTTTACCATTTCGATAGACCATACCGATGGTTTATTCTCTACAGGACAAAATGTTTACCTTAAAGATAAAGTTATGGGCATAACCCGTAACATATCTGAAAAAGACTATACATTTACTACTGAGGCGGGTAGTTTTGAAGACAGGTTTGAGGTAGTTTATACTACTGCAGCACTTGGTACAGACAACCCGGTTTTAACTGCAGATAACCTTATAGTTTACAAAAATGGCGAGTCTGTAAATATCAACGCAGGCAGCACACGCATAAATGCTGTTACAGTATTTGATATTCGTGGCAGGAAACTGTACAGCCAGCAAAATGTAAATAATACAGAAACTGTTATTAACGGACTTACAGTACAAAGCCAGGTGCTTATTATAGAAGTAGCAACTGAAAAAGGAATTGTAAGCAAGAAAATCATTTTCTAAAAAAGACACTTTCTTAATTAGAAATACCTTTTAAATACCTAAGCCCGGAAAATTAATTTCCGGGCTTTTTTTTGTTTCTTAAAAACACGATGTAAACAACAACATACAAGAAGTTTACACACACACAAAATAGCCTGAAAAAACACTGTTTTAGAAAATTCAGATCTGTTAACGAAATGCATTTCGACGGTGAAATTATTTCTTTCGGCGATAGAGCTTTAACCCTAAAAAATGCATGCAGTAGTCGCTATTCCTTTGTATAAAAAATGGGAATATTATGACTACAAATCGACTCTTAAGTGCTTACGCGCTGCTAGTTTGGAGCTTGACACTACTGTTGTTTACGGCTCCTGCAAATGCTCAGAAAGTTTATCCTGGCGCTACTGTAGCCAGCTCTAACGGAACTTTTAACAGCAATGTTACACTACCTGCAAATGCCGGTGGTACAGATTTTACTAATGCCGCGCGCATTTCGTCTTCGCTACTATCTAATGGTAACTATGTAGAGGTTAACTGGGGTACCACTCCTATTGCGGCAACTCCTGTTTATATTAAAGTAACTGCCGAAACTGGACTCCTTACAGGAGTTTTAGGTGGTGGCCTGGGTAGTCTGGTTGGCAATCTTGCAGCTATACTGCTAGATGGGCAATATATAAGAGTAACTGCTTATAATGGCACTACTGCCAGAAATAATGCCGTAATTGATGGAAACACCGTAAATGAAACCTCTGCTAACATTAAGTTAGTACAGGATGTTACTGGAACTTTTTACATCAAATTCATACCTAATAATACATTTACATCGATCAGAGTAGAAAATTTCAGGTCAGGAGCAACCGGTATTATTGGTGCAAAATGGCTGGATGTTTATGGAGCCTATTATGCAGGTAGCGCCGCAACCTGCGCTACAGGCAACTATACAAGTTATACTGGCGGTGGCCTGTTAGCCGCAGACATTACCGCCGGTGCGGGAAATGTTGATGCCTACAAAGCTATCGATGCCAGTGCTACTACATTCTCTAAACTTTCTATTGGTACCCTTGGTGTAGCTACTTATGTACAGCAAGACTTCTATTTTGAAAGCCCTTCAACTATAACAGATAAATACAATATTAAATTTAAGATATCGCCGGCACTAGTACAGGCGGGTCTTTTAAATAGTATTTCGATCAGGGGATATTCAGGCACAAATACCACGCCGGCATATACCGCTACTTCTGCAAGCCTTCTTAACGTAGATCTTTTAGGGCTCCTGCAAAACAACCAGACTACTTCAATAAGCGTTACACCAGGTGTTGTTATCGACCGTCTTTCTGTAAGGCTTACCGGATTAGTAAGTGCGTCAATACCTCAGGAACTTGACATATACTCTGTAACCAAGGGCGACTTTACTGTAAGCGTTGGTGGAGGTGGTAACGTACAGGTGGGCCAGGCAGTAACACTTACATCCAGCGTAAGCAACTGCGCTTCGTACACTTACTCATGGTCAGGCGGGCTTGGCACAGCTGCTACTGCTACACCGCCAACTACTGCAGTAGGTAGTACTACTTATACACTTACTGTTACAGATGCTTTTGGCATTCAAAAAATGGCCAGTGTAACTGTAAATGTTCTGCAACCTCCTGTAGCGGGCACACTAACCGGCGGTGGCAATATTTGCTACGGTAATGTACCGGGTGGCCTTACCCTTAGTGGGCAGACAGGAACGATTGCCCGTTGGGAAAAAGCAGACAACAGCTCTTTTACAAATGCTACAACTATAGCAAACACGGCTGGTGTTACATCTATTACAGGTGCACAAATAGGTGCGCTTACACAAACTACATATGTTAGGGCAGTGATACAGCTAAACGGTTATGCCGATGCTCATCCTACAGCTATATTTACTGTAAAAACCAGTACATGGGATGGTACAGCCTGGAGTCCCGCGGTGCCAGATATCAATACACTTGTACGCTTTACAGGCAATTACAATGTGGCAGCAAACATAGATGCCTGCGCACTCGAAGTAACTAACAATGCTATTGTGAACATCCCTTCAGAGTACACAGTAACTGTAAATGGTTATGTACATGTAACTACAGGAAGTTTTACACTACAACATAACGCACACCTAGTACAGCTAACAGATGCTGTAAACCAGGGAAATATTACACAGATACGAAGCAGCCAGCCACTTTACAGGCTAGACTATACACTATGGTCTGCCCCGGTAACAGGACAGCTAATGCAACCATTCTCTCCGGCAACTGCAACTGGAAGGTTTTACGATTATTATTATTATGCACAAAACACGACCACTAATGAATGGATAGAAGGTTTCTGGTCTGTTGATCCTGCAACAACCAGCTTCCAGCCTGCACACAGTTACCTGATAAGGATGCCAAATGAAAATGCAGCTCCCGGTTATAATGCAGGCACAGGCACACTAACATTTACAGGATCGTTTACAGGAGCTCCAAACAATGGTACTATACAAAGGCCTTTATCTACACTAAACAACAGGTTTACACCGGTAGGTAACCCTTACCCATCTCCTATAAACGTTCGTGCATTCTTTGATGCTAATGCAAGTGTACTTCAAACAGGCTCTACATTATACTTCTGGAGAAAGAAAAACAACTCAAACGCCAGTAGCTATGCTACCCTTAGCCGCGATGCTTATGTAAGCAACCATGCAACAGGTGGTAACCCGGGCGAAGAACATTTTGGTGGCGACCAGTGGGAAGCTTTCTTTAACAGTACGGTATCTCCTACACAGTGGATCATCAATCCGGGTCAGGGCTTTATAGTAAAAACTGCCACAGGCCTTACAAATCCACAGGTAACGTTTAATAATGCTATGAGAAGAGGCAACCATAATGCACAATTCTTCAGGACTGCAGAACCGGAAACACTTTCTCGCTACTGGATGGAAATGAAGGGTACAGATTCTTACAGTCAAATAGCGTTAGTTTATAGTAATACCGCTACATTAGATCTTGACTCAGGACGTGACGCTATGATAATGGGCGAAAATAACCTTGGTTTTTACAGTGTTGCCGCAGATACAAAACTAACAATACAAGCACGCCCTGAGTTTGCAGCAAGCGATGTAGTAGCTTTAGGTTATACAGCACAAAGTGCAGGACAGTACACCATTAACATATTACGCAAAGATGGTGTGTTTGACAACCAAAAAATATACCTGCGCGATAATCTGGAAGGGCTTACAAGAGAACTTGCTGATAATACTTATAGTTTTACCACAGAAGCAGGTACTTTTGATAACAGGTTTGAAGTATTATATACCACAACAGCACTTAGTGTTGATAATCCGGCTGCTACCCCAAAAACAGTTATGGTATATAAAACAGATAATGTTATCAACATCAATGCAGGAACAAGCCTTATAAACTCAGTAAAAGTATACGACATGCGTGGACGCGTACTATATGAGTCGGCAGAAAAAATAAACAATGTTGCTACTCAGGTTAACGGCCTTACAGCACAAACCCAGATACTGTTAGTGGAGGTAAATACAGTAGATGGTACCGTAACTAAGAAGATAGCGTATTAAAATTTGAAACCCTCCATTTTTTTTAAAGTCCCTGCTTCCCCGGCAGGGACTTTTTTGTGCTTATAGATTTCATATCCTATCGTCAGATTTTATTTATCTTTACGCTTCCAAATCAAAACATCGTTCTAATGACAAAAAAAATTATCCCGGGGCTGTTACTGGCCTTTACCGTACTAATTTCTTCATGCGCTGCCTATAAAACCGATCAGGGTCAGGCAATCCGCAAAGGTCCTTATAAAGGACAAATTTCAAAAACATCGGGCAGTAATATCCTTGATGCCGATGGAAAAGCAATTACCCTGAAGGGAACCAATTTAGGCAACTGGCTGGTACCCGAAGGTTATATGTTTAAAACAGGCCAGGTAAGCTCTCCCACTAAAATAGATGAACTATTTACCGAAATGGTGGGCCCGGACAGTACTGCAGCCTTTTGGCAAAAATACCTGGATCGATATGTAACACATGACGACATTAAATACCTTAAACGCATAGGTTGTAACCACCTCAGGCTGCCTTTCCATTACAAACTTTTCACTAACGATTTGTATATGGGCAAGCGTAATGCCGGCTTTGAATACTTTGACCGCGTAATAGAATGGTGCCGCCAGGAAAACATCTACGTGTTGCTTGATATGCACTGCGCTCCGGGTGGGCAAACCGGAGATAATATTGATGATAGTGCCGGATACCCGTGGCTGTACTTTAGTAAATCAAGCCAGGATCTTATGAGCGAAATATGGGTTAAAATAGCCCAGCGCTATAAGAACGACCCTATAGTTATAGGCTATGATGTGGTTAACGAGCCCATCGCCCACTATTTCCTAAAAGAAATACCGGATTATAACCACCGCTTGTTTTTACTTTACAAACGTATGGTAGCAGATATCAGGGCAGTAGATAAAAAGCATTCCATTTACCTGAACGGATCGGTTTGGGCAGGCGACTTTGGTGTGTTTGAAGAAATACTGGATGATAACATTGTATATGAATTTCACAAATACTGGTTTGACATCAACCAGGATGCCATACAAAAGTATGTTGACTTTCGCGACAAGCACAATGTGCCTATTTATATAGGGGAGACCGGTGAAAATACTGATGAGTGGATTAAAGACTTTACCGTACTGCTAAATAAGAACAACATTCACTGGGCGTACTGGCCTTATAAAAAGATGGACAACCTACGCGGCATCATGAACTTTAACCAGCCGGAAGATTATAAGCTGATTACTGACTATGCTGCCAGCGACCGTGCTAATTTTGAAAAAATTCGTACTAACATGCCCGACCGTGCAAAAGCACAAAAAGCCCTAAACGGATTTTTAGAGAATTGCCAGTATAAAAATTGTTTCCAGAACAAAGGTTATATTGAAGGTCTTGGGCTAAAAGTAGAATAAATTATTTATTATTGCACTTTAAAAAAAACCAATTAATTATGAAACAATTTTTAGCTATTTTATTTTTGGCAACTTTTACTTTACAGGCTCAAGACAGAGTAAACGAGGCAGAATCCCGTTCATTTGACGCAAGTACAGAAACCATGACCTCCGCCACGGGCTGGCTAAATTACAGCGGCCAGTGGATTGACCATTTAAACGTGATAAATCGAGATAATTCAGACAAGGGAAAAAAGAAATCAGGAGCATCAATGTCATTCGAGCCTCAAAATTTCGAGGAAATCAGCACAAAAAAATTTTCATATAAAAATAAAACCTACTACGTAATTGTTGTTAAAAACTGGAGTGGTGCATATCTATACCCGGCATTAAAACAAAATTGGGAAGAGCGCTTAAGTAAAACCGGATACGTAATTGAAGAGAAAGAATTCAATAAATTAAAAAATATAGATAAGCCGATAGAGGTAAAAGCACTTCAATCAATTTATATTAGCACAAGTGAATATGAATCTGGAAAATTTGTTAAAAGCGCAGAAGAGGCACTTGAAAAGCGAAAATCTGTTACATATGTAATGCCTGTTATGAAAACAGATAAAGGAATGATACGATTTTATATTCCTGCTTATTTCCCTGCCAATGATAAATATGACTTTAATCATTCATATTTTGAAACAGATATAGAAAATTTTTCTAAGATATATACTTTTAAATAGTAAGTGGAATTTTGATTACAAAACCGGAGCAGCAATGTTCCGGTTTTTTGTTTTTATATTTGGGTTAGTAATCAACCAAATGAAACAAATTATATTTTTACTCTTCTCTATTTTTATGCAGGCACAAAGTACAATTCCTGAACACAACATATTAAATGCATTAGATTATAGTAACACCGATGGGCTTTATACGCAGTTTATCCCTTTAGGTCATCCTTACTGTTATCTGATAGATTGCAGGCTCAATATCTTTAGATCAGATAACGGTGAGTGGGCCATTGCTGCCGAAAAACTTGGCTACAACCCAAGGAGCGGTTATGTAGAACTGGAAATTTATTATTACGGCAATTGTCTTAAAAACCTTGAAGAATATAATGGAAGCTTTTCTAACTCCTATATAGTTTTTCCTATTGATATTCATAGTTATGAGTCTACTACAGATGGCGAAGTTTTAAAGCCTGATGCAAAATATTGGCTGGTTCGTGGAGAAAAAGTACAGCTAACACACAATAAGTTAACATATAAGAATGCAGGTATTGAGTTAAAAGAATATGAACCGGGAGAAATAAATATAGAAGAAGCAGGCCGGCTTACCATCATTAACTACCATAACCTCTTTAGAGCTACCGATGCTGAGTTATACAAATGTATACCGAAAAGCTTAAAAAAAATAATGGTACTTGACACATGGTATCATAGGGATTATGACCGTTCTATAACAATCCCTTCTACTGATAATTTAAAAAAAACGTATGAGCTTAATAAAAGTATGATGGAGAAAAACGGGATAGATGTAAACCAATTTCTCAACTCAATGAAAGATCAAAATAATCGCTCCCAAAAAATGAATGAAGAGAATTACAATATCAACCGTCCATCGTCTTATGAAACCTGGCAGTTAATTGCAAAAGTAATTTCGCAAAATAATCCCGCACTTTATAAACCAATGTTTGCCTCCAATACACACTGGAAAAACTGGCCAGAATCCGGAAGTCTTTAAACTAAAAATATTCGACCTAAATAATATGATTTGTTAAGCAATACTATTAACCGGATATTCAGAATCCCGATTTTCCATTTCGACTGTAGCGCAGTGGAATGGAGAAATCTCCCTCTGACAATAGAGATTTCTCCCTATCGGTCGAAATGGAAAACAAGTTATCTAAACCTTCGGCTTTGTTTTTACCGCTGCTACAAGATTAG
Organism: Flavobacterium psychrotrophum; assembly: GCF_003403075.1. Taxonomy (NCBI): domain Bacteria; kingdom Pseudomonadati; phylum Bacteroidota; class Flavobacteriia; order Flavobacteriales; family Flavobacteriaceae; genus Flavobacterium; species Flavobacterium psychrotrophum. The sequence goes on from NZ_CP031557.1 coordinate 2,888,917, forward strand.
TACTTTCATTAGTATAAAACACCACCTTGCGTGTTTCGGGCAGGCCAGCAATGGTACTTTTTAAAATGGTACAGCTAATTTTTTCTACTAAAGCTTTATCATCCGGGGCAACAATATAAATACCCACCTGTTTGGCATCTTTAAAATAAAAGTACACTTCAACCTTTGTCTCAGCAGATATTGCTGTAACCTCATTAGTTACTTCAGCCAGTAAAGCTTTAGAATCTCCGGGATATGTAAATTTAGCAGCCAGCGTCTTGGCATCTATTACTTCAAAAGCACTCATACCAAGGCCACAGTACATTTCTCTAGGTTTTTCATTCTGTCCACAGGCAGTTAATAACAATGCGGCAGAAAATGCGATAAAAGATTTTTGAAATATGTTTTTCATGGTAAAGATTCAGTTTGGTTTATGGATTTAAAGTTAGGAAAATTGTGATTATATTTAGTGTACTTTAAGACTTTTAATACGTTGCTCCTTCTCTTTTAAATTTGCTTCACTAACATACGTTAACATCCCCCAAAACAACTATTTTCTCCGCTAAGATATCCCTCATTATATAAGGCATGGGCTAAAGCTTTCATTTCTTCATCATTAAGCCCGATTGAAAACTTACCTCCTTCTTTAATTATTTTAAGTGCTTTTTTAAAATCATATTTCTTCTTAACAACCTCAACAAGCTTAGGATCGTAGTCAAAAAAAGAAATATTATCAAGAGCCTCTTTATTTCTAAATTCAAAATACCTGCTCTTGGCACGCTTTTTTGATTCGTATACTTGCTTGTCTTTAGTCTTAAATTCAATGTGAAGTGCCCCGGCAACGAAATTGCCTTTAGTACAAATTTCTTTTGTTTCTCCTGAAATAAGATTTTTAACCTCTACAACAGTAAAATACCTGAACGTTCCTCCATTTTCTAATGCCCTCACAAAATTTGAATGTTTTGTTTCTTCAATTGTTATATCTGAATTTGTGTAAGCATCCCTGCAACTTGAACACAAAATACATAATATGGCAAAGCAAATAATTATTGAGTATTTCATATCGGTTTGGTTTACCACAATAATACACAATTTTCCCATTACAATTACTTACCCTACCTTTACAGGCTTTATGGAAAACGACACTTACAAAACCCTGGCAGCCCCCGGCGAAGAAACCCTTTTTAAAGAAAAGGGCAGTAAGTTCTTTGGCTACGCTTTTCCTGTAAATACCGAAGACGAGGTAAAATCGCTGCTTATCGACATTAAAAAGCTGCATCCGCAGGCGCGGCACTGGTGTTATGCCTTTCAGCTGGGTACCGAACCTAACATATATTATCGTGCTAACGACGATGGCGAACCCAGCAATACGGCCGGTGCTCCCATCTACGGGCAGATACAAAGCTTTGGCGTTACTAACGTGCTGGTAATATCGGTACGTTACTTTGGCGGAGTAAAGCTGGGCGTGGGCGGACTAATCTCGGCTTATCGCCTTTCAGCTCAAATGGCACTTCAGGCTTCAGAAATTATAGAAAAAACCGTAGATGTACAGTACACCATAAAATTTGGCTACGCAGACATGAACCGGGTAATGCGGGTTATAAAAGAAAAGAACCTCAACATTGTTTCTCAAAAAATGGAAATGGACTGCGAGATAGTTATCGCAACACGCAAAAAAAATGCCTCAATGGTATTTGAGGCATTTGAAAGTCTTTATACAATTTCAATTAAATAGTTTCAGGTTTCAGGTTATTTTTAAAGTTGTGTACTATACTGAACGGTGAAAAAACCTGAAACCTGAAACAAATAAAACTAAAAATTAAGCTTCTCTTTTACATACTGAGGCGGGCTTGTTGGTCGTCCGGTTTTCATGTCTACAAACACCAGCATAGAGTAACCCGTTGTTAATAACTCCTGTTTCTCGTTATATATTTCGTAGTCAAATTCTATCTTAACGCCATCCTGTTTTTTAAGTATCGTCTTCACACTTAAAAGGTCGTCATAACGGGCCGGTTTTTTATAATTCATGGTCAGCGACACCACCGGAAGCATGATACCCGCCTCTTCCATCGACTTATAGCTAATACCAAGATTTCTAAGCCATTCTACACGACCCATCTCAAAATATTGCGCATAATTTCCGTGATACACCACCCCCATTTGGTCGGTTTCGGCATAGCGTACACGTACTTTAAATTCGTGAAAATTCATATATTTTAATTGTTAATTTTTTACTAATTTTATGTTATTGGTGCTTACAATATTTTTTTAGAATAATCAATACACCCAAAATTTTTTTTTGAGGAATTTTGTGTTCATATTTGTTCTCCCGAAAAGGGATGAAAGCCTGTTCATTCCTGAAGTAAAAACAACAATTATAAACACCTAATATTCAGGATATATGACTAAAACTGCGCAATCGGTATGGGAAAACTGTCTGTTATTTATACAAGACAATATTCAGGAGCAGGCCTACAAAACCTGGTTCGAACCGATAAGGGCAGTTGAGCTTTCAGACAATGCCCTGTATATCCAGGTGCCCAGTAAATTCTTTTACGAATGGCTCGAAGAACACTATGTAAAGCTGCTTAAAGTAGCCCTTACAAAAGAACTTGGAATCGGCGCTAAGTTACTCTATAAAATTAAAATGGAAAACACTTATGGCAACAAACAGCCCTTTACAGAGCAGTTGCCAAGTGCCCACCGTGCCCCTGTAAAACCACAGGAGGTAGATGTACCTTTGCAAAACAAAAACCCGGAGCTTAAAAACCCGTTTGTAATACCCGGCATACGCAACCTTAAAATAGAATCTCAGCTTAATGCTAATTACAGCTTTGACAACTTTTTTGAAGGCGATGCTAACCGTCTTGCCCGTTCGGCAGGTATGGCTGTGGCAAACAAACCCGGAGGTACTTCTTTTAACCCACTCCTTATATTTGGTGGTGTAGGTTTGGGTAAAACCCACCTTGCACATGCCATAGGAATTGAGATAAAAGACAAGTACCCGGACAAAACAGTCCTATATATATCGGCAGAGATTTTTACCCAGCAATATATCGACTCGGTAAAACGTAATACCCGTAATGACTTTATCCATTTCTATCAATTGATAGACGTGCTTATTATAGACGACGTACAATTTCTTTCCGGAAAAACCGGTACACAGGATGTGTTTTTTCACATCTTTAACCATCTGCACCAAAATGGAAAACAGGTTATCCTTACATCAGATAAGGCACCGGTAGACATGCAGGATATAGAGCAGCGCCTGCTGTCCCGCTTTAAGTGGGGCCTTTCGGCAGAGTTGCACCAGCCGGACTATGAAACCCGTATCTCTATTCTTAACAACATACTGTTTCGTGATGGCGTAGAAATGCCTTCGGAAATTGTAGAATATGTAGCACGTAATATTAAGAGCAACGTTCGCGAACTTGAAGGTGCTATTATATCGCTCATTGCACAATCATCTTTTAACCACCGCGAGGTAAACCTTGAGCTTGCCAAAATGGTGGTAGAGAAATTTGTAAAGAACGTAAAGCGCGAAATATCTATAGATTACATACAAAAAGTAGTCTCTGATTATTTCCAGCTGGATATAGATACGCTGAAATCTAAAACCAGAAAACGCCACGTGGTGCAGGCCAGGCAGTTAGCCATGTTTTTTGCCAAGAAGTTTACAAAAGCATCCTTAGCAAACATAGGCTCTCAAATAGGCGATCGCGACCATGCTACCGTGCTTCACGCCTGTAAAACCGTAGATAACCTGGTTACTACAGATAAACAGTTCCGTAAGTTTGTAGATGATATTAATAAAAAACTATCTGTATAAATGCCCGTTAAGATACTGATGGTATGCCTGGGCAATATTTGTCGTTCGCCACTGGCGGAAGGCATATTGCAAAGTAAACTTCCTTCAGATAAATTCACGGTAGATTCTGCCGGAACAGGAGACTGGCATGCCGGGCAGGGTCCGGACAGACGGTCTGTTGCCACTGCAAAAGGCCGCGGACTGGATATTAGTTGCCAAAAGGCACGCCAGATAAAACCAGCCGACTTTACCAACTTTGACCATATTTATGTAATGGACAGCAGTAACCTGCGCGACGTTACTAAACTTGCACCGACACAAGAGGCAAAAGCCAAAGTAAAACTGATGATGGACGAGGTATTTCCAGGACAGAAAGTTGATGTACCCGACCCTTACTATGGTGGCCCCGATGGTTTTGAAAAAGTATATGATATGCTTGATGAAGCCTGTACCCTTGTTGCCCAAAAACTTATTAAAGAACACGCCTGATGCCTGCCGGAAAACTATACCTCCTACCCGTTCCCCTTGGTGATGATGCCAACCCTAAAGATGTACTTCCGGAAACGGTAGCACGGTCTATTGAGTTTATAGACCATTACATAGTAGAGAACGAAAAAACGGCACGCAAATTTATTAAGGCCATACTACCTACTAAAAAACAACCCGATTTAAAACTCTCTGTTTTAAACAAACATACCCTGGCCTCTGAACATATTGCTTTTATACAACCTTGTATAGAGGGTAAAAACATAGGCCTGATGAGCGAAGCAGGATGCCCCGGTGTGGCAGATCCCGGTGCTGCCATTGTAAAGCTGGCACATGAAAAAGGCATACAGGTGGTTCCGCTTGTAGGGCCTTCTTCTATACTACTGGCTATGATGGCAAGCGGCATGAACGGCCAGAGCTTTGCCTTTAATGGCTACCTGCCTATTGATAAAGGCGACAAAAAAGCAGCACTTAAAAACTTTGAGAAACTGAGCCAGGAAAAAAGCCAAAGCCAGATTTTTATAGAAACACCGTTTCGCAACAACAGGCTGCTTGACGACCTTTTAGTATTACTTCAGCCCAGCACACACCTGTGTATTGCCGCAGATATTACACTGCCTACAGAGCTTATTAAAACCCGCACTGTAGCCCAGTGGAAAAAAGAACAGCCCGACCTGCACAACAGGCCTGCTATTTTTATCGTTCATAGGTTTTAAGAAAGCTTCTTACTCTAAGCAAATTAGTTGTTGAGCAGCTTCACTCTAAAACTGCTTAGGTTATTCCACATTTTTTCAAAAAAATATAAAGGAGGGATAACGAAATAATCTATCTATATACTGATTAGATTGCTTCGTTGTTCCTCCTAGCAAAGACGTGCGTGAATAAAGGAACGTTCAAAACTTTGCTTCTTTGCAACTCTGCAACTTTGCCACTATCTTCGCACAATGAAACTATTCGACTTCTCAAAAAAGATCAATTATAAAAACGAGATACTGGCCGGGCTTACCGTAGCCATGACCATGATACCTGAGTCGCTCTCGTTTGCCATATTAGCGGGCTTTCCTCCCCTCGTAGGCTTATACGCAGCTTTTATCATGGGGTTGATAACTGCAGTACTTGGCGGCAGGCCGGGACTGGTTTCGGGCGGCGCGGGCGCAACGGTTATAACACTTATCGCCCTTATGAAATCGCACGGGCTGGAATATGTATTTGCTGCTGTGGCTCTTGCGGGCGTGTTCCAGATACTCGTAGGTATTTTTAAATGGGGAAAATTCATACGCCTGGTACCACAACCTGTAATGTACGGTTTCGTAAATGGGCTTGCCTTGGTAATATTTATGTCGCAGCTGGAGCAATTTAAAACGGTGATAAATGGCGAAAGTGTATGGCTGAGTGGCACACCGCTTTATATTATGGGCGGGCTTGTAGCGTTAACCATTGCCATAGTTATTGGTTTACCTAAAATTACGAAAGCTATACCGGCATCGCTGGTTGCCATCATGGTAGTATTTGCTGTGGTATTAGGTTTGGGCATCGAAACAAAAACTGTTCAGGATATCGCATCGGTACAGGGTGGCTTCCCTCCTTTTCATATACCGAATATTTCACTTTCATTCGAAACGCTTAAAATCATATTGCCCTACTCCCTTATTATGGGTGCTGTAGGCTTAACAGAAGGCCTGCTTACCCTGAATTTAGTAGATGAAATTACAGGCACCCGTGGCAACAGTAACCGGGAATGTATTGCACAGGGCACGGCCAATATTGCCAACGGTTTCTTTTCGGGTATGGGCGGTTGCCCCATGATAGCCCAAACGTTTGTAAACCTAAATGCAGGGGCACGCGCCAGGCTGTCGGGCATTGTAGCGGCACTTACCATATTGTGTATCATCTTATTTGGCGCACCGGTTATAGGCAAATTACCCATGGCTGCACTTACCGGTGTAATGATCATGGTAGCCGTAGGAACATTTGAGTGGGCAAGTTTTAAAATTATACGCAAAATGCCAAAAAGCGATATCATTACAGGTATTCTTGTAGCAGTAATAACTATTGTACTGCACAATCTGGCATTGGCAGTACTTATAGGCGTTATCATATCAGCCCTGGTGTTTGCATGGGAGAGTGCAAAACACATCCGTACAAAAACCTATCTTGATAACGGTGGCATTAAATATTATGAGATTACAGGCCCGCTATTTTTCGGATCGATAACTGCATTTAATGAACTTTTTGATATTGTTAATGACCCTCAGGAAGTTGTAATTGACTTTAAAGAAAGTCGCATTACTGATATGTCGGCTATTGAAGCGGTAAACATACTGACAAGAAAATACAATGAAGCAGGCAAAAAACTAACGCTGAAACACCTTAGCGCAGACAGCCGTAACCTGCTTAAAAATGCAGAGGGTATTATTGAAGTAAACATTAACGAAGACCCGCTTTACAAAGTAGTTTCGTAACAGCTTTGGCACTTTTACCTTGCCGTATTTTGATGTATGCAGTATCTTAGCAGATATGGTAAAACTTATAAACTTTAGTGTTTTCAAAAAATTTTTCGGCTCTTCAGCAGCAGGCGGAATTATTTTATTGACATGTGTAGTACTCTCTCTAACAATTGCAAATACTGGATTAGCAACCCCATTTAACCATTTTTTAGATATAAAAATAGGTTTTAAAAATTCAGTTCTTAATTTACAATATAGTACTATAAGCTGGATAAATGACGGGTTAATGTCTGTATTTTTTCTTTTAGTAGGCTTAGAAATAAAGAGAGAGATAATTGAGGGAGAATTATCGTCTGTAAAACTCGCTATACTTCCTGTACTTGCTGCCATAGGCGGCGTTATAGTACCTGCACTTATATACAGCCTATTTAATCATAACGACATACATACTGCCAATGGCTGGGGTATACCTATGGCTACCGATATTGCTTTTGCATTAGGAATATTATCGTTGTTAGGAAATAAAGTCCCATCAAGGCTAAAGATATTTCTTGCAGCCCTTGCAATTGTGGATGACCTTATAGCTATTTTAGTAATCGCCATCTTCTACTCAAGCGGTTTACATTATAATTATCTTTTATATGCTTCGGGTATATTATTGTTGCTCATCATCTTTAACCGTGCAGGAATTAAAAATCTTTGGTTTTATGTGGTTCCTGGGGTTGTTATGTGGTATTTTATACACCACTCTGGCATACATGCTACAATAGCCGGAGTACTTACAGCATTAACGTTACCCACAACACCTGATGACACCGAGTCTCCTCTTGAAAAATTGGAGCACCTTTTGAGTAATCCCGTGAACTTTATAATCATGCCGATTTTTGCTATAGCTAACACAAATATTACTTTTGAAGTAGGAATGTCTCAGGGGCTTATTAGCAATATGGGACTGGGTATTGTACTGGGGCTATTTCTAGGTAAACCTATAGGCATATTCACCATGTCCTGGCTAGCCGTAAAATTAAAACTTGCCAAACTCCCTGCTAAAGTAGGCTGGATACATGTTCTAGGTTTAGGGCTTTTAGGAGGCATAGGTTTTACAATGTCCATTTTTGTAGCACTACTATCTTTCGACAAACCGTGGTTGCAGTCAGAAGCAAAGTTTTCTGTATTAGTTGCTTCAATCTTATCCGGAATAGTTGGTTACACTTTCCTTAGTATCTATAATAAAAAGAAACAGCGTACTTAGTTTATTTAAAGGTTAAAACACAACCTAAAATATAAATACAGCATTATAATCAACACATTGCTTCATTGAGAGCTATTGAAAAAACCTAATTAGTTCAATAGATTAAGTTCAATATCAAATTTCACCCTTTCAATGTTTGCATATTATTAAAAATTCAGCACTTATTTTATCAAATTGTTTATTCGATTTTATTTTAAACAAATCATAAAATATTCAATGTTAAATTCTTTAATTTAGCAGTCTAAATCACATTTAACAATGCCATTATTTCCGGAATTTACCATCGCAATCGTGTTGGGGGCACTATTGCTATTTTACCTGGTCTTTCGGTTTCTAAACAGTAGACCGGGGTATCGCTCCCGAAAAAATGAATTACTTGAACGGTTTCAGTCCTTAAGAGTAAAATCTATTAAAATGCAGGAGGCACTCAGCAATTATATTTTGACTGAGCATGTGCTGAAAGATATTTTTGTAGATAGCTACACTTATGGAGATTTCCTGAAATACCTTCAAAAAAACCACATTCAGTACTTGTCTGATAAAAATTATGCAAGGCTTAAAAACAGTGACAACCGCTTACTGCTAAAGCAAACACAACAAGTACTCGAAGAACAGGAGAACAAGCTTGTTGATGCTGAAAGCAAGCTTGAGACGGTACTGCAGAAGAAAAGTTAAGCTTTTACTTTTGGAGAAGGATGTGCTACTATGTTAGAAGTATCATAGCCGCCAAATTTTTTGATGTAACTTTTTAAAGATGTACCAAAACCATCGCGGTAGCCATTGCGCCCATTACTGTTTAAAAACACTTTTACAGAATTGGCACCGGCTAAATGCGCAGCGGCAAGTATGCCCGATTCGGTTATTGTAACACCACGGATAACCTGGCCTTCGTAGCGGCCTATTTCATTTCTAAGTTCCCATTTGTTCTTGCAAAGAAGGGCTTTAAAAGCACGCTCCTGAAGGCCGGGATTATTTAAAAAGTTTTTTGTATTATAAATACCAAGGGCGCGAAGTGCTGTTTTGCCAAACTGGTATTTGCCCATGTAGCCATAACGGTTAACAAGCTTATAAAGGCCCTGGCTCTCTTTAATGCCTACTGCCTGTTTAAAGCCTACATAAGATTTTCCGGTAAATGGAAAGTTGAAGTTGATCTTGGCGGTTTCATCTATTGTAGGAACCGAGTAATGTGTTATCTCGTCTTCGGAAAGGTGAAATCCTTCTATCCTTCCAAATTGTTTTTCCTCTTTAGTCTTGAAACCGGTACTAACGGTTGCAATGAATAGGGCAAGCCCTGAAAAGTATATCCATTGTTTTACTAACATGTAATTTTATTTCTCATAATCTGTCACCTTATGAATTTCACAGTCGCAAATATACGCAAAAAATCTAACCTGATTTACAACTACTTAGCAACACCGGTTACTTTAACTTTACTTTAAGATTACAAAACCCATTGCGAAAACCGTACAAACACCACTAAACAAAGGGATTAACAAGAGCTGTTTTAGGAAGTGAAAATGTATAAAAAAAAGCAAAAAAAATATCCAAACAGCTCTAAAACCGTTTGGATATTTTAAAATTTTTGTAGGATTTTACCTCTTTATACCCATCTTTTCTACCCAGGCAACATACTTTTGGCGGTTTACTTCGTGTTGTGCCGGGGTAACGGCAAACTCATGGTAACCAAAATTAGTAACACTGGCACAAAAATAAATATAGTTGTGCTTTTCAGGATTTAGTACAGCGTCAATAGCGGTAATATCTGGCATTGCTATAGGCCCAGGAGGCAAGCCGGCATACTTGTAGGTATTGTAAGGCGAGTCTATAACTAAATCTTTAAAAAACACACGTTTTATAACCTGGTCAAAATCGCCAGACTGTTTCTTGATGGAATAAATAACGGTAGGGTCGGCCTCAAGCTTCATCCCTTTATTAACACGGTTAAGATATACACCGGCTACACGCGGCCTCTCATCGGTCTTTACCGTTTCTTTATGTACTATACTGGCAAGCGCAGAAACCTGCAATGGTGTAAGTCCTAATGCCTCAGCTTTGGCTGTACGCTCTGGCGTCCAGAATTTTCGATACTCTTTAATCATTTTATCGCGCACCTTAGTTGCCGATGTGTTCCAGTAAAACTCATAAGAGTTAGGAATAAAAATACTAAGTACATTATCTTCATTAAGGCCGTTTTCTTCGAGAAAAGCCTTATCTGTAAAGGCATTTAATATTTGCAGGCTATCTGGCTCTATTTGCTGAGACAGGCGCCCGGCAAGCCTTTGCAATGTTTCCTGATTATTAAATGACACATGAACTATTACAGGGTTACGCATTGAGCCAACAATATCGTTATTACTCATACCCTGTGTAAGTATGAATTTACCAGATTTTACATTTTCCGGATATTTTTTAAGGCCGGCTACCCAGTCAAATTTCTCCATATCTTCTACATAAGGGGTAAGCAGTTCTTTAGCCTTATCATAGTCAGATCCGCTGGGTATGTAGACAGCTACTTCTTTTTGAGTAAATTTTGTATTTGCTACGTATATTTTCTGGTAGGCATTGTACCCATAATACGTTCCGCCGAGGATGAATATCAGCGAAAAAATTGCAATAAATCTTCTTAGTTTCAAGGTTATAATTTTAAAATTATTTGTTTATCAACTGGTATAAGGCTTCGTCTGCATAGGTAGTCCCTCGCTTGTTCCACTCTTTTTTTATACCTATCAAATCAAAGCCAAAATTAGTAAAAAGGGCGGCACTTGCAATATTTGACGTATCAATATTTGCATAGAGCTGATGCAGGTTTAAAATACTGAATGCGTATTGCTTAACAAGGCCAAGTGACTCACTGCCCAGGCCTTTACCCCTGTTACCTTCGTCAGCAATAATAATCCCTATTCCGGCTCTTTGATTGGCCGGGTCAAAGTCAAACAAGTCAATAAGACCTACGGCATCAAAACTGCCCCTCATGCAAATGGCAAGCCGCAACTGCTTAGCCTCATAAATATCCTGGTGGGCATTTTCAAGGTACTGCCGTATAAGGAAACGACTGTATGGCGTTTGCGTGTAACTAACTTCCCACAGTGCCTCATTATTTTCTATACGATAAATAAACTCAAGGTCTTCGGGCTCCAGTGCGCGCAGGTAAATTGTATTTCCGGTTAAGGTTACCACTCGGCTTCGCCTTTAAATACAAAACGTGCAGGCCCTGTAAGATATACATCCTTAAACTGCTTGCCATCTTGCGTAAAAGACACGCTAAGCGAGCCTCCGGGTGTTTGCAGGCTAATCGTATCAGACGTGGTTTTACCTAAAACCTTCATGGCTATGGCCACGGCAGTAACACCGGTACCACATGAAAAAGTTTCATCTTCTACACCCCTTTCATACGTTCGCACTGAAAATTTGTCAGGACCTGACTGGTTTACAAAGTTTACGTTTGCACCAGCATCTCCATACAACCCGCTATAGCGTATGTTAGCCCCTATTTGTTTTACATCGAGTTGTTGCAAATCGTCTACCAGCTCTACATGATGCGGCGATCCTGTATCAAGAAACAGGTAATTTTCATATATCGATACCGTATTAACGTCTTTCATATGCAATGATACTATACCATCATCACTTATGGTAGCGTGGTGGCGACCATCTACAGCTTCAAACTCTGTTTCATTATCTATAATGCCCAGCGCATTGGCAAAAGCCACTATGCAACGGCCTCCGTTTCCGCACATCGTGCTGGTATTTCCATCAGAATTGTAGTATACCATACGAAAATCAGTACTACCTGCGTTCTCTAATAAGATGAGCCCGTCTGCACCAATGCCAAACCTTCGGTCGCACAGTTGCGAAACAAGTTTGGTATCATTTTTGGGAAAGATATCATCGCGGTTGTCTATCATTACAAAATCGTTACCGGTACCCTGGTATTTGTAAAAGGTGTATTCCATCATGCAAGTTATATGGGCAAAAGTACGAATATAAACAATGAACTAATCTTGACTTTTTTGATTGAAGCGAAAAATAGGGATTTTTGTTTCAGATTTTGACTTTTTGGCACTGCATAGCAGCGCTACGGAGTAAGAAAACAGGTAAAATATGGAGCGAAAAGACCAGTTTGCAGCCAATTGAAAAAAGGCAAGAGTAGTTCAATATGTAAAGCAAGGCAAACCCTGCACTTTAACTATAGTTTTAACCTTTAAAATAATTAAATACTGTTTTACTTATGAAACAAATTTCAAGCCTGTTTTTGGTATCCCTGCTTAGTGGTGCCACTACCCTTGGAGCATATAAACTGGTATTTGATAATGACACGCAAAACAATGCCTTATCAATTGCCGCTCCGCAAACCAGTTCAGCCAGAAATGTATCGTATGGTGCACCCAGTGCAGAAATCTCTGATTTTACCGCTGCCGCAGATAAAGCCGTACATACCGTAGTTCACGTAAAAAACACCGTTTACCGCAACGGTCCACAGTCTATGATGGATTATATGTTTGGCGCACGCGGCGGGCAGCAGCAGGCACAGGTGGGCACCGGTAGTGGTGTTATAATTACCCAGGATGGCTACATTGTGACAAACAACCACGTAATTCAGAACGCTAACGAGCTGGAGGTAACGCTTAATAACAATAAAACATATAAAGCTAAGCTGGTAGGTACCGATAGCAAAATGGACATCGCACTTTTAAAAGTAGATACCAATGAAAAGCTGCCCTATGCCACCTTTGGTAATAGTGATGATATTAAGGTGGGCGAATGGGTACTTGCCGTCGGTAACCCTTATAATCTTACCTCTACCGTTACCGCAGGTATAGTATCGGCTAAGGCGCGTAACCTGAGCAAAGACGGCTTACAATCTTTCATTCAGACGGATGCCGCCGTAAACCCCGGTAACAGCGGTGGTGCCCTTGTAAATACCCGTGGCGAACTTGTGGGCATTAACACCATGATATCGAGCACTACAGGATCTTATGTAGGGTATTCGTTTGCAGTACCAAGCAACATTACCCGCAAAATTGTAGAAGACCTTATGGAGTATGGTAACGTGCAGCGCGGTGCACTGGGCATACAGGGTGGTGAGCTTAACAGCATATCAGCAAGAGAGTTTGGTGTTACAGATACCCAGGGCTTTTTTGTAAACAGCGTTGTAGATAAAAGCGGTGCACAGAAAGCCGGCATCAAAAAAGGCGATATCATTAAAAAGATAGACAACACTATTATAAACGGGTTCTCAGACCTTAATGCTGCCATAGTAACCAAGCGCCCTGATGATGTGGTAAAAATAATAGTTCAGCGTAATGGCGAAACCATGACTGTTCCTGTAAAGCTTACTAAAAATGAGATAAACAGCTTTACTTATGACGGCCTTGAAATGGAAGATCTTACCGCTGCCGAAAAGAAAGCGCTTAAAATAGATTATGGTGTAAGGATAAAAGAAATTACCGACGAAAATTATATGCCGTACTATGAAGAACTTAAAGGCGGCATTATCCTGACCATAAATAATACTAAGGCTACCGATATTACTACGGTAACTGAAATACTTTCTCGCAAAGGCCCTAATAACCATGTTAAGGTAGAAATGCTTACCAAAAACAGAGAGCTGCTGCGATTTATAATGTAAATTTTCATCTTGCTTTATATTATTTTGTTTCCTGTACCCCCGCACTCACGGGGGTACTTTTGTTTTTACAGGTAACCTTTAGGTTAGTCATTAATTAACCTTCGCCCAACTTTTAGTTCAGGTTGTTACTTTACTTTTGGGATGAAATTTTTACCTGATGAAAAAAGTACTACGTAAAATCGAAATGTTGCTGCATAGTGCCATTGTAGCAGGGCTACTTATTGTTAGCTTAAAAATGATGCTTTCTGGGCTGTACTTTCCCGGATGCATCCTGGCTGGTCTTGTTATTGCCGCTACCTGCATAAGCCTCTTCTGGAAAAAACTGTCTATGTCTCCCAGATATGCACGGCTTACATGCTACTATCTGGAAGCGCCTGCATTTTTAATTTGCTGGCTGCATTTTAAACTGGGACATGAACCAATGCTTGCACAGGCGTATTTAATGGCTGCCGTTGTTTTTCCTTTTTTTGGATACATTAGTAACATCAAGACGTATAAAACAAAAAAACGGGCAGCCTGAGCTGCCCGTTTTCCATTTAATAAATAAGTAGTATTACTTTTTAATCACTTTTATTGTTTTGGCAGCGCCATCTTCGGCAACGACCTTAACCATGTAAGTGCCTGCCGTAAGCGCACCAAGGCTTAGCTGTGCTTGTGTTGCATTTAAAGTTTTCTTCTCAAGAACCAATTGCCCTAATAAGTTATGTACCTGAACACCACTAATGCTTTTAGTATAGCTTAGTGTAAGTACATCGTCTACAGGGTTAGGATAATATGTAAAACTTTCTTTGCCAAAATCATCCAAACCAAGTGTTAAAGTAATGGTTACTGCAAAAGCCGGGCTTGAACAATCTGCTAAAGTTTGCACTGCATAATATGTAGCCCCATCAACCAGTACGGTTTGGGATGATACAACAGTAGTGAGTGCTTCATCGCTATACCATATTATAGTAGCCGCAGCATTAGCTTCAATTTCTATATCTTCAACCGTTGAACCTGTTACAAGGCTCTGGCTCGCATCTCCGTTTATGCTACCGGCACTATTAATTGTAACTGTAAACGATGATTCGGATGTACAATCAGGATTTGCAGCAGCAACTGCATAAACATATATAACCGTAGTCTGTGTAATTTCTGTACCTGCGGCAAGTTGTGTACCTGTACCACCTGTAGCAGTATAATAATTACCTGTTTGTAGCGCAGGTAGTGTATAAGAATCACATTCTCTTAAATCGTCAAATTCAGTAGCTATTACAGAAGAAACAGTAATTACAACCGGGGTACGTGTAGCACTTTCACATGTACCTTCTATTTTTGAAACAAAGAAAGTACCCGTAGTCAATAATGTATCTGCCGGTATAGCATTATCTCCGGTAGGTCCAAAATACCATTTAAGCCCACCGGCAACGGGTAGTTCAGCTCCTGTAATACCGGCACAATATGCAAGCGGATCTACTGTTGGTGCAGTTACATTACAGTTTACGGTAAGCACACCACTTACATTTGTTGTGCTCCATATGCCACCTCCGTCAGCGGTATAACCACCATAAAGATAAGCTCCTGTATTAAGCTGAAAACGGCTTGCGTAGTAATAAGTACCCGGCGCAAGTGTAGCGCCTATAGCTGCACTAAACTCATCGTTATTACCTGCCTGTACATTAAAGGTAGCAGGCACCCAGGTTGTCCAGGCAGATGGATCGGTATTAGTTGTGCTTACACCTATCCACGCAGAAACACCGGCACCGGCACCGGCAGCCTCAGTAATTCCCTGACCGTAAGCGCGGGCATATATTGTACCCGTTTCACCCTGATTAATTGATAATGTAGCAGGCGACTGAAGGTTTACCCATGTTAGCTGTGCAACAGGTGCAGCCGCAGTAACATTTACATAATAATCTTCAACCTGGCCATACCCTATTGCATCTGCAGCGCTGCATGGGCTTGTAGTAGCTGCATTATAGGATTTGAATACTCTCATCCTGGTTATTCCTATGGCGGCATTGGCAGGCACTGCAATGGTTCCCTGGGCAACCTGCCCGTCAATTCCGTCAGAGTCTACAATACTTCCTATTTGATAAACTTCACCGTCATCGCTAAAATCACCATTTTTATTCCAGTCGAAAAATACGGTAAAATAGTTTGTAAAGCTTCCGTTTGTATTGCCTTTCAGTGCTATTGGATAGCTCTGCCCCTGGCTAACCTGCGCAGGAGCCAAAGCGGTAAAATCTTCCATATCTTCAGACGACGTTGCGTCTGCCGGGCTTTGATTATTTATACCTGCAAATTCTACCGAAGTTATAGGCTCTACGGTATTATAAAAATCTACATCACAATAACATGGTGCGCCCGTGCTTTGTACCTGCACGGGTGTACTCAAAACAGCTGTACCGCCTGCCATACAAGAAACAGATGCCCTGTACCAGGTAGCTGTAGCCTGTATGGCACTATATGTATCACCCGTACCACCTGTAGCAACATTTGTATACGTTACTCCATCGGCAGATGTTTGCCATTGAAAAGCCATGCCGGTAAAAGCATAATAAGGATCTAATGACAATGTAACGGGTTTTGAAGTACATATAGTTGCAGAAGAAGCCACCGTTACTGATGGCGCAGGTGTACCTGCGCAAGCACTGGCAGCTTCCTGGACAGCCGTAACTTCATCAAAAAATATCAGGAAGTCACTCTCAAAATTAGAAAGTTCTGCATATACCCTTAAGTATATCTGGCTTCCACCTACTGGCGTAAAAGTTGCAGTGCGCGTAACACAATCTGCAGACTCAACATGGTTAGAGGAATCTATGGCATCTATCGGACTCCATGGTCCCGTTGCAGAAGTGCCGTAATATACTGTAAATGTACCCCATTCCTGGTCGTTTGTTGTTGGTATAGAAGGAGAAGCTGCATAATCAAGTATACGGTATTGATAAGTTACAGTAACTTCTGTACCATTGCTTACCCCTATAGATGGCGAAATTAGTTCACCTGTGTAGCCTTCAAACCACCCATCATAAAGATTAACATAAGTTGTACCGCCGCCGCTGCAAACAGTAGTGTCATCCCAATCGAATCCAGTCGTTAACCACTCAATATCTTCAATGACATCAAAATTCTCTGAATAATTAATTTGCGCACTGCTTACAAAAAATGAAAGCAAGAGACCGAGACAGAGTAAAGCCCTGAGCCGAAGTAATTTTCTTTTCATAATTAATTGGTTTTATAATCGTTAAATATAACAATTATATTGTTATATGTCTAAAAAATGGAAAAAATCATATTTAAACAACAAAATATATAAATATAAACCAAATATTTTGCGATATAACCCCAAAACAACTCGTTATTATATAAAAATAAATCTTAAAAAATAATTAAAAATAATTTCACGAAAACGATTGAGTTTTTATACATTTGCCAAATAAAACAACAATACAGCAACAATGAACAACGCATTACTATACGAAAAAGAACTCAGCTACCAGGCCGACAGGCGTAAGGCAGGTGTAGAACTCATAAATATAGTTAGTGGATTATGGTATGACAAATCTATAGAATTGGTACTTTTTAGAAACCAGCTTATAGATAAAAGTGTAGGCGAAATTATTAATCTACACGAGTATGCAGCCGAGTTTATTAAAAAACCCATCAATATTTTTGATACTGTAGAGATAGCCCGTGCTATAAAACTGGCTGACCTTCCGCCAAGCCGACTTGATATTGGTAAACTGACCTACGAATTTCACGAAGAAACGAATACCTGCCATGATGCTGCAATATTTGTTGCAGACAGAGTAAAAGAAGCCCGTAGCAAAGGCGATATAAAGCCAAAAGATGTGGTGCTGTATGGTTTTGGCCGCATAGGAAGGTTGCTTGCCAGGGACATGATGGGAAAAATAGGTAAAGGAGCACAACTACGGCTAAGAGCAATAGTGGTTAGGGATAAGCATGATAGTGCCTTGCTACTAAAACGCGCGTCTTTGTTAAAACATGACTCAATACACGGAGATTTTTTAGGATCTGTAATAGCTGACGATAAAAATAACACCCTGATTATAAACGGTACAACCGTACATATTATAAGCGCCACTGCCCCCGAAGATATTGACTATTCTAAATATGGCATTAAAGATGCACTCCTAATCGACAACACCGGCGCATTTACAACAGCCGAGGCACTGGAGCGCCATCTTACATCAAAAGGGATTGATAAAGTTATACTTACAGCTCCCGGAAAAGGTATCCCTAATATTGTATATGGGGTAAATCATCAGCAGTTTGATCCGGAGAGTATCGACATCTGGTCGGCAGCATCGTGTACAACAAATGCTATTACTCCGGTATTAAAGGCTATAGAAGATACTTTAGGAGTAACTAAAGGCCACCTGGAAACTATTCATGCCTATACAAATGACCAGAACCTGGTAGATAATATGCATAAAAAGTACCGCCGTGGACGTGCCGCAGCCCTTAACATGGTAATTACCGAAACCGGTGCAGGTAGTGCAGTAGCAAAGGCAATTCCTTCGTTAGCCGGTAAACTTACCAGCAATGCCATAAGGGTACCTGTACCAAATGGGTCGCTTGTAGTAGTAAACATTGAGGTGGAGCGCGCTACGAATGTAACCGAAGTTAACGACATTATTAAGCACTACGCGCTTGAAGGCGAACTTGTGGAACAGATCAAATATTCTGTAAACAACGAGTTAGTATCCAGTGATATTGTAGGCACTTCTGCTCCTGCTATTTACGATAGTAATGCTACCATTGTAAGCCCGGATGGTAAAAACGTTATACTATATGTATGGTATGATAACGAGTATGGCTATAGCCAGCAGGTTATCCGCCTGGCAAAATATGTTGCCAAAGTAAGGCGCTATACTTACTACTAAAATTTGAATTTAACCAAACCTTTTTCTTCATAATTGTGTGTAATCTGCCCCCTTCCAATCCTATGGGGGCAGATTTTTTTGTTTTAAAACAAAGAGGAAGATTTGCATCTTCAAATAAATTACGGCATAAAAAAAACTCCCACCGTTACCGATGGGAGTTTCCTATATGATATAAGAACTACTTATGCCTTTGTTTCTTCAGCACCGGCTGCAGCAATAAGGTTAAGTGCACTACCGGCTACAAACCAGCCTATCTGGCCTTCGTTGTAGCTGTGGTTAACAAGTATAGTATCTGTTGTACCATCATCGTGTACAAACTCTAAAGTAAGCTGCCTGTTAGGAGCAAACTCTTTAAGGTCGGTAAAGTTAATGGTATCGTTTTCCTGTATTTTGTCGTAGTCAGCCTCATTAGCAAAGGTAAGCGCAAGCATACCCTGTTTTTTAAGGTTAGTTTCGTGAATACGGGCAAATGATTTAACCAATACCGCTTTAACACCCAGGTGACGCGGCTCCATAGCAGCATGCTCACGAGATGAACCTTCACCATAGTTGTGGTCGCCCACTACTATTGATGGTATACCTGCGGCCTTGTAATCACGGGCAGTAGCAGGTACCGGTCCATATTCGCCTGTAAGCTGGTTTTTAACGTTATTTGTCTTTTGGTTAAATGCGTTAACGGCACCAATAAGCATATTGTTAGAAATATTATCCAGGTGACCACGGAAACGTAACCATGGGCCAGCCATAGAAATGTGGTCTGTAGTACATTTACCAAATGCCTTAATAAGCAGTTTAGCACCTGTAATGTTCTGTCCGTCCCAAGGGGTAAACGGTGCAAGCAGCTCAAGGCGCTCAGATGTAGGGCTAACCACGATTTTTACACCAGAACCGTCTTCTGCCGGAGCCTGGAATCCAGGATCTTCAGCATCAAAACCTTTTGGAGGCAGCTCATTACCAGTAGGCTCATCAAGCATTACCTCTTCGCCATCTTCGTTGATAAGCTTATCTGTAATAGGATTAAAGCCAAGGTCTCCCGCAATGGCAAGCGCAGTTACAAGCTCCGGAGAACCTACAAACGCCAGCGTATTAGGGTTACCATCTGCACGCTTAGAGAAGTTACGGTTAAAAGAGTGTACAATAGTGTTACGCTCTTCTTTCTCAGCACCTTCCCTGTCCCACATACCAATACATGGTCCGCAGGCATTAGCAAATACTGTTGCGCCAATTTTATCGAATGTATCAATAAAGCCGTCGCGCTCTATGGTATAACGCACCACTTCAGATCCCGGAGTGATGGTAAACTGCGATTTAGTTTTAAGTTTCTTCTCTGCAACCTGCCTGGCAAGTGAAGCCGATCGCGAAATATCTTCGTAAGAAGAGTTTGTACAAGAACCTATAAGACCTACCTGAATTTGTAAAGGCCAGTCGTTTTTAGCAGCTTCTTCTTTCATCTTAGAGATAGGCGTAGCTAAATCCGGAGTAAAAGGGCCGTTAAGGTGTGGTTCCAGCTCAGAAAGGTTGATTTCTATAACCTGGTCAAAATACTGCTCAGGGTTAGCATATACCTCGTCATCTCCGGTAAGGTAAGCCGCAACTTTGTCTGCAGCATCAGCCACGTCGGCACGGTTAGTAGCACGAAGGTAACGACTCATAGAATCGTCGTAACCAAAGGTAGATGTTGTAGCACCTATCTCTGCACCCATGTTACAAATGGTACCTTTACCGGTACATGACATAGATGTGGCACCTTCGCCAAAATATTCAACTACAGCGCCCGTACCACCTTTTACGGTAAGGATACCGGCTACTTTAAGGATAACGTCTTTAGGGGCAGTCCAGCCGCTTAGCTTACCTGTAAGTTTTACACCTATAAGTTTCGGGAATTTAAGCTCCCACGCCATGCCACTCATTACGTCTACCGCATCTGCACCCCCCACACCAATAGCAAGCATACCAAGGCCGCCTGCATTTACTGTATGTGAGTCTGTACCTATCATCATACCGCCAGGAAACGCGTAGTTTTCCAGCACTACCTGATGAATAATACCTGCGCCCGGTTTCCAGAACCCGATACCATATTTATTAGATATAGAAGAAAGGAATTCAAAAACCTCATTGCTCTGCTCTTTGGCACGCTTAAGGTCGGTTTTTGCATCAACTTTAGCCTGGATAAGGTGATCGCAGTGTACCGTTGTAGGCACAGCTACTTTTGCTTTTCCGGCATGCATAAACTGAAGCAGAGCCATTTGTGCAGTAGCATCCTGGCAGGCTACCCTGTCCGGAGCAAAGTCTACATAATCTTTCCCTCTTTTAAATGCCTGGGATGGTGTTTTTTCCCAAAGGTGAGAATATAGAATTTTTTCTGACAGTGTAAGCGGACGGCCTACTAACTCACGTGCTTTATCTACACGCTCGGCCATATTTGCATACACTTTTTTGATCATTTCAATATCAAAAGCCATATCTCTATAATTTAATATTATACATTCATTTTTTTTCTGGCAACCTAAGCAACCAAAATTATTAAACCAACTGTTTGTAAGCCGGCGAAAACTTAGTCAGATTGATACCTTCAACCGCCGCTTTGTACTCGTTGATGTTTGGAATACGTCCTAAAATTGCAGACAGTACAACAACCGGTGTAGAAGCAAGTAAAGATTCACCTTTTTTAGCCTCGGTATCTTCTACAACACGGCCCTGGAAAAGACGTGTAGATGTAGCCATTACAGTATCGCCTTTGGCCGCTTTTTCCTGGTTACCCATACAAAGATTACAACCCGGGCGTTCCAGATACATCATATTATTGTATTCTGTACGGGCAGCACTTTTAGGTAAAAGATCGCTAAACTCAAAGCCTGAATACTTTTGCAATACATCCCAGTCACCTTCAGCCTTTAGTTCATCAATAATGTTATAAGTAGGAGCAGCTACAACAAGCGGTGCGTTAAATTTAACTTCGCCCTGTTGCTCTTCAAGATTTTTAAGCATTTGAGAAACGATTTTTAAATCGCCTTTATGAACCATACAAGAACCTACAAAGCCCAAATCTACTTTTTTATCGCCACCATAGTAAGAAATGGCGCGAATAGTATCGTGTGTGTAACGTTTTGAAACATCATCATTGTTCACATCAGGATCGGCAATCATCGGTTCTGCTATCACATCAAGGTCAATCACAACTTCAGCATAGTATTTTGCATTTCCGTCTGGAGTTAATGCAGGTTTTACGCCTAATTGTATCTCTGAAATCCTTTTGTTTGCTTTATCGATCAAGCCTTGTAATACCTGGTTGTGGTTATCCATACCTTTCTCGATCATGATCTGGATCCTGCTTTTCGCAATTTCCAATGATTCGATCAAAGTATCGTCCTGAGAAATACATATAGATGCTTTCGCTTTCATTTCCGCTGTCCAATCTGTAAATGTAAATGCCTGATCCGCAAGAAGTGTACCAAGATGAACTTCTATAATCCTACCCTGAAACACGTTTTCACCGTCAAATTGTTGTAGCATTTGCGCTTGCGTTGCATGTACAACATCGCGAAAATCCATATAGTCTTTCATTTCGCCCTTGAACGTAACTTTTACAGACTCAGGAATAGGCATTGATGCTTCGCCCGTTGCCAGTGCAAGCGCAACTGTTCCGGAATCTGCACCAAAGGCAACACCTTTAGACATCCTGGTGTGCGAGTCGCCACCAATGATAATTGCCCATTCATCAATTGTAATATCATTCAGAACTTTGTGAATAACATCTGTCATTGAATGATAAACGCCTTTAGGGTCGCGTGCGGTAATAACACCAAAATCATTCATAAATTTCATCAACTTAGGAATGTTTGCCTGTGCTTTTTTATCCCAAACCGAAGCCGTATGACAACCTGATTGGTAGGCACCGTCAACACTTGGCGAAATTACAGTAGCTGCCATAGATTCAAGTTCCTGTGCGGTCATTAAACCTGTCGTATCCTGAGAACCAACAATATTTACCTTTACGCGCACATCTGAGCCTGCATACAATACTTTGCCCGGCGTTACGCCAACTGCATTTATATTGAATATTTTTTCTACCGCTGTAAGGCCTTGCCCTTCAATAGTAATTTCTTTTGCAGGAGCAAATACCGAAGGAATATCGATACCCAAAGTCTGGGCAGCGAACGTTTGAATTTTTTTACCAAATACTACAGCATAAGAGCCGCCGGCTTTGATAAATTCTAATTTTTGCGGCGTGAACGATTTTGACAGGTCAATTAGTTCCTGGTCGCCGTTATATAATTTTTTCTTCTTTGTATTAATGGTCAAAACCGTTCCGGTAGCAACAGAATAAGCTTCTTCAAGAACAGGCTCGCCTTTATCGTTACGTACAAGGTTACCGTCTGCATCATGCTTTTTAACCCAGTTTTTAAGGTCGATTCCTATACCGCCCGTAACATCTACGGTTGTAAGGAAAATTGGCGAAATGCCGTTTGTTCCGCCCACAATTGGTGCAATGTTTACAAACGGAATGTAAGGACTCGCTTGTTTACCGGTCCAAAGTGCAACGTTGTTTACACCCGACATACGCGATGAACCTACGCCCATTGTACCTTTTTCGGCAATCAGCATTATGCTGGCATCCGGAAACTGCATCTGGAAATCTTTGATTTCCTGTTGTTGCTGTGGCGTCATCATACATAAACCGTGCAATTCGCGGTCAGAGCGAGAGTGCGCCTGGTTACCCGGCGAAAGCAAATCGGTAGAAATATCGCCTTCAGCGGCTATGTATGTAATAACCTTTATTTCTTCGGCTACGTCCGGAAGTTTTGTGAAAAACTCTGCCTGAGCATAACTTTCCAAAATTTCTTTTGCTATTGTATTTCCATCGTCATAAGCAACTTTAAGGCGATGTGTATCTGCTTCGTAAAGAAAAACTTGTGTCTTAAGTACATTTGCCGCTTCTTTTGCAATAGCAACATTGTAGCCAAGTGCTAAATCAAGCAATACCTCTATTGATTTACCGCCTTTCATGTGCGACAATAATTCAAAGGCAAATGCAGGGGTAATTTCTTCCACTACAACTTCACCCAGAATGATTTGTTTTAAGAATTTTGCTTTTTCAGCCGCTGCGGGAGTTGTACCCGGCAACGTATTATAAATAAAGAACTTAACAGAATCTTTCCTATTCGGATTATCTACATCAATAATCTGTGTTATGATTTGACTTAATAATTCTGCTCCGTCAATTGGTTTAGGGTGAAGTCCCTGGGCTTTTCTTTCTTCAATTTCATTAATGTAATCGTTATAAATATTCTCGAAAGCCATAGTAAGTATATTAATGTTCGTTCGTAAAAAGTCCGTAAATTTACTCAAACTTATTTCAATTAAAAAATTTTTATCGTTTCTTTAATTTGCGGGAATTATTATTTATAAACATTCTACTTTACTGAAGATAATTCAAAAACATTATGTTAAAGAGGGGTTTAGCTAAGAATTATTAATTATTTAACCGCATATTGCTAAAATGTAAAAATTCTGCCTAAAATTATACATATGCAACATTATTGAAATTTGAATTGTACGAAAATAAGCACCCTAAAACGATATAGTAAACTTGCAAATATATAGCACTTTTGTTTGCTCCTACCCCTTTTTAGTATAGTAGCGGTTATAGTAAATCATCAAAACCGACATAATGAGACTTACCCCAAAAAAGGATAGCTGAAATATATAGAATGATGCCGTATTATCTGTTACTACTTTAGTATCAATGTATGAAGTAGCCGATGTAATAACCATATACCCCGAAAATATAAGAAACAGAATACCGTACAAAAACCCGGTGGTTTTATCATTGGTAAAAAGCTGTGCACCAAGCCCAAGAAACACTCCAATTGACGGATAGCTAATAGTACCGAGGCTCTCATATTCCTGCACAAACCAAAATATTGCAAGCAGAATGTAATATATGGTAGGCGTAAAGCGTAAAAATTTGTCCATTTCGAAAAATATATTCATTAAAAAAGCCGCTTAAATAACGGCTATTAGTAAATTACAAATGTAATAAAGTTTAAGATGGGAATGCTATAAACCTTGCCGGCTGTGATTTTCTAAGCGCGTGTTTAAGCACCATTGCCCCCGCTGCAAGTCCTGAAGTTAAAAATATCCCACAACCAGTTAGTAGAAAACTGATGCCATCTAAAGATGCAGCAGGAAAATCCCTAAATTCTGAAAGCACAGCCAATATCATAAATAAAGAAAACAAACCCAAAGCTGCACCACTGGCAAGCCCCAGAATACGCTTGTTATAAACGAGCTGAAAAAGCATTACCAAGGCAACAATTAAAGCAAAATAATTAATATTACCCGATGCCAGTAAATTTTCTCCAAACCAGTACATTGCAAATCCAAGAAAGAATAGTTCGGGAATAAAAAGATATGCTTTTTTCATAAGAATTGGTTTTTAGTTATCCTATAACAACCTAAAATTAAACAATTTATTGCCTAAAAATAAAAACCAATATCAAGATTTTATCATAAGATATTTACGCTATTCTTCGTCAAAATCATTTATAAAATAGTCTGCATCTTCGGGTATAAGGCCATGCTCAACCGCTTTATCATACAGCTCGCGCGGTACAAATACAAACTGCGCAAACTGGTCTACCGCCGGAAGGTCGAAAATACGGCCTTCAACACCCTCGCCTTCTAACACATCATCGTTCATAAAATCAACAACCTCAGGATCAAACCATCCAATAAGGTTTTCAAGCTCTAACCAGTAGCTGTCGTTAGCCGTAATAACATCTCCGTTTAAAGTATCAGCTTCTTCTGAAAAACTAAAATCAAGTTCGATTGATGTAAATTTTATACCCGCTAACTTAGCCATATCGTGCAACACCTTCTTGTACTCATCTGCCGATTCAAAACCTTCTGCATCAAAAGAGAGGTGCGACAGTGCCAGTACAAAGTGATTGTTATCTTCAAAACGCAATAACTGCGCGGCTATTTCATCTATCTTATTTTGTGGCTGCTCAAACCAGCCAATATCCATTAATGTTTTTATATAAGCTTCCGGCCCTTTTGCTACTAACGATTTATAGTCTGTCATTTTGTTTATTTTAATTATTCATTGGATAAAAAAAGCTGTTATTAAAACAGCTTCTTGATTATCATTTCTTCGGTAATACCTTCGGCATCGGCCTTATAGTTCTTTATAATACGGTGGCGCAATATGCCCGTGGCTACAGCCTGTACATCTTCTATATCCGGGCTAAACTTACCGTTTAGCGCAGCATTGGTCTTAGCTGCCAGTATAAGGTTTTGCGAGGCACGCGGCCCTGCACCCCAGTCTAGGTATGTCTTAATATAATCGTTGCTTAGTGGGTTACCAGGACGGGTTTTATTAACCAGTGTTACGGCATATTCTATAACATTGTCTGCTACAGGTATACGACGTATCAGGTGTTGGAAATCTACAATTTCCTGCGCGGTAAACAACGGATTAACTTTTACAGATGTATCTGCCGTGGTACTTTTTACAACCTGAACTTCTTCTGCAAATGAAGGATAATCCAGCTTTATAGCAAACATAAAACGGTCTAACTGCGCTTCTGGCAGTGGGTAGGTTCCCTCCTGCTCTATCGGGTTTTGCGTAGCCAGTACAAAGTAAGGCAATGCCAGCTTATGGTGCTGCCCGGCTATGGTTACAGCTTTTTCCTGCATGGCCTCAAGCAATGCCGCCTGCGTTTTTGGTGGGGTACGGTTTATCTCATCGGCAAGGATAATATTACTAAAAATAGGCCCTTTTATAAACTTAAAGTTTCGGGTTTCATCCAGTATCTCACTACCCAGTATGTCAGATGGCATTAGATCAGGTGTAAACTGTATACGTTTAAAATCCAGTCCCAGTGCCTGGCTGATTGTATTTACCATAAGGGTTTTTGCAAGCCCTGGTACACCTACTAAAAGTGCGTGGCCTCCGGCAAATATACTCAGCACGATCTGGTCTACAACTTCTTTCTGGCCTATGATTATTTTTGCGATCTCCTGTTTTAAAGCGGCTTGTTTCTGAACTAAATTTTGTATAGCTGCTACGTCTGACATGGTATGTTCTGTTAAAAATTAAAGCTAAGGGTTACCTTAGCTTCAAACTTATAAATAATTTTATTGTCTACCTAATATAAACTGTACCCAACGGCTTATTTTTTAAGCCAGTTGTTTACAAATTTACAGCTTTGGTAATCTTTGCTTATCTTGATATAGGCTGCCTTGATTTTTTCCTCGCTCCACTTAGCAATGGTCCTTATCTGCTTTTCCTTAAGGGCAAGATCTTTAATTTTAGTATAATCTTTAGCATAGTCTGCCTCGTGCTGATCGTACCTGTTTGTTACCGAAAGTAACTTATATGTTTTAGTACCACGACGGTCAGTATCTAAAATAGGATCTGTTACCTGGTTATCTTTAAGATCTGAAACTTCATTATAAACAGATGGGTCAAGTTTTGTAAGTTCAAAACGTGTGCCCAGTGTTTGCGGGTTAATAAGAAGACCACCACTATTACGGGTTTCTTTATCATCAGACTCAGAACGTGCAGCATCAGCAAACTTAATTTGCCCACTGGTTATCTTCTGTCTTATTTTTTCAATCTTTTCTTTAGCTTTAGCTAAAGATTCAGGCGTTACTTTAGGCACCATAAGAATGTGACGCACATCGCGCTCCTGCCCCCTTACCTTTTCTACATATATAAGGTGGTAACCAAATTCTGTTTCAACCGGTTCAGATATCTCGCCTTCTTCAAGGCTAAAGGCAACGTCTTTAAACTCTTTTACAAACTGTGTTTTACGGTTCATCTTGTAATATCCACCACTACTTACAGAACCCGGATCTTCTGAATATAATACGGCCTTACTGTAAAAGCTGGAGCCCTCCTGTACCTCTTTCTTTATCTGCTTGAGTTTATCTATAACTTTTTGTTTTTCTTCCTGCGGAATATCCGGCTTTACAACAATCTGAGCTACTTCCATCTCTGCTCCAAAAACAGGGATATCTTCTTTTGCAAATTTTGCAAAAAACTGTCTTACCTCCTCAGGGGTGATTTCTACACCATCCATCACTTTTTTCTGCATCTCATCAGTAAGCAACTGTATCTTTACCATTTCAAAAAGTTCTGTCTGAAATGAGTCGTAGTCTTTCTTTTTAAAATACTCTACCATCTTTTCTTTAGACCCCAGCTGCTCCACAAAATAATCAACACGGCGGCTAACCTGCTCATTAACCTGTGCATCGGTAACAATAACACTATCCTGTATTGCCTGGTGCGCATATAGCTTATCTTCCATTAGCTTGCCAAGTATCTCACAACGGCTCACACCTTCTATAGACATATTTTGGGCCTGCATTTCTTTAAAAGCAAGGTCAATATCAGAGTCTAGCACCACATAATCGCCTACAACAGCTACAACACCGTCTACCTTAAGCCTTTTTCCTTTAGGAGTGTGCTTAACGGTATCCTGAACAAGAGGTATAATTTGCTGGGCAGCGGCAGAAAAGCCCATAAAGGCAAAAACTAAGAAAACCGCTATCCGGTTATTTATAAACTTCATATTTATCATTTTTAATCGCGTCATCCGTAATATCTTTTTGGATCTTTTTTATTAACTCCAGTTTCCTGTTATTTATTATAACCTCTTTTAGTGTTGGCCTTATATATTCATATGGGGCTACCATATTTCTGTCGAGTACCTTATTTACTTTTACCAGGTACACATCCAGTGAGTCAGGGTATTGATACCCTATACCGCTGGCTATATAACGCCCCCTGTTATCGGGCGTTATAAAAGGTAATTTCTGGTACACCTCTGCCATAGTTGTCCACACGGTATCATTAAACGCATAATTTTTAAAATGCAACGTCATTTCATTAAGGGCAATTTTATCTTTTTTGCCCCCGCTGTTAAAACGCTGGCGTGCTAGTCCAAACTTTGGATGGTCTTTTGCCATGCGCAGATAACGTAATTTTACTAACATGCCTGTAGTACGAAAATTATCTTTATTCGCATTATAATATGTACCCAGTTGCTCTTCAGTCACTGTAGTATCTACACTCTGCTTTACAAGCTCTTCCAGGTAAGCCTTAGTATACAAATCTGTTTTATACTGGCGTATCAACCCGTCAAGCTCCTGCTGCTTATCTTCATCAATGTTAACGGTAGCGGCATCAAACATAAGTTTTTGAGAAGCCCACCGGTCTATATAGCTTTTTATGATGGCAAGACTGTCTTTTGTAGGCGTACCCGGAGGCACAAGCCCCTGCAATTCTTCTTTTTGCAGGTAGGCATCGCCGGCACGGGCAGCTGCATCGGCAGGCTTCCCACCACCTTTATCTCCACAGGATAAAAGCGTAAGCGAAATAAAAAATAACAGTAGTTCCTTTTTAGCCATTAATGCTTAATCTCTTTTTTTACGTTTTCAAAAACGTCATTATTTACCTTAACGGTAAACTCTTTTTTAAGATCATCTACCCAGGTGCTTTCCAGGTATTGCTGGTAATCATTAATTACCCTGCCTCTTGCCTCATCCAGCGTTTTAGCGCCCGCCGGAAGTACTTTTACAACCTTAACCACATAATAGTAGTTAGCCTCCTTTACAATCGTACTTACACCCGGTTTCCAGTCGGTAAGTTTAGGCATTGCATCACTTCCTGTTTCAAAGGTTCCTGTTTTTTCTATAATGCTAATTTTATCTTTAGTATTAAGCTTCGCTTTAATGGCAACGGCATCTTTATTTTTAAGAAGCAGTTCCCTTGCTTGTTTTGCGGTAGTTTCTGATAATGAAGAGTATACTTCTACCTCAGCCCTTTGTTTCCATTGGTAATCGGCCAGATGTGCGTTATAAAACTTTTGTATCCCTATAGTGTCATTCTTGGCTTTATCCCAAATCTCCTTTTCCATAAGATCAAAAAGAAGCAACCCATCGCGATATTCTTCCATTACAAGGCTAAACTCAGGAAATTCTTTCTCAAGGTTGTCATTATAGTAAACATTTAGCTGCTCATCTACATACTGGTTATAAAGTACATCTACAGCATTTGAAAGTGGCTTTGCAGATATACCCATGTTTTGTTGTGTAGACACATATGTAAGAAAATCCTTACCCGTAAGCTTCTTGTCATTATTAATGATTACTAATGTTTTATTATAAGGCTCAAGATTTGCCGGTAGTTTCCATGTCATTTTATAAACACTGTCTGAAATGGCTTTTTGAGTAAGCTTGTAAACCTCTTTATCCTTAGTTACAGCATATTTCTTTTTTAGCTTACCGGTAACACTCTCTGCAATAAGGCGCGAACGCTCGTCTCTCTTAGTCCTGCTTTCAAAATCAGCTTTAACCTCTTCATAAGGTTTTGCAGCTTTTCTCTCGACAAGTTTTACAATATGCCAGCCAAACTGCGACTCAAACGGCTTTGATATCTCTCCCGGTGTTTTAAGCAGGAAAGACTGGTCTTCAAAAACTTGCGACGTAAGCTCGCCCGAACTAAACGTATTTAGCAAACCACCATTCTCTGAACTCGATTTATCTTCGCTAAATTGTTTTGCTAGCGCTGTAAAATCTTCGCCCTGCTGTAGTTTTTTATAAATATCCTCTATTTTAGATTTTGCCTTTGCAGCATCAGCACTATTAGGGTCTTTTGGCTTAAGCGCCATAATATGTGCCACTGTAATATCGCCACGGTTATCACGTATATCATTAACCTTTATAACGTGGTATCCAAAACGCGTGCGTATGGGTTTGCTTACCTGGCCTACCGGTGTGTTATAAGCCCCACTTTCAAACGGGTACACCATACGGAACACAGAGAAATACCCCAGGTCGCCACCATTTTCTTTAGCAGAAGGATCTTCTGAAAGCT
Organism: Flavobacterium psychrotrophum; assembly: GCF_003403075.1. Classification (NCBI taxonomy): domain Bacteria; kingdom Pseudomonadati; phylum Bacteroidota; class Flavobacteriia; order Flavobacteriales; family Flavobacteriaceae; genus Flavobacterium; species Flavobacterium psychrotrophum. The sequence goes on from NZ_CP031557.1 coordinate 2,919,294, forward strand.
CTTTGGCTACCTTAGCAAAATCTTCTCCGGTTGTTACCCTTTTGCGTGCTTCTACTGCCTTATTATATGCTTTTAGTGTATCGGCAGGGGTAGCATTTTCATCTACCAGAAAAAGCATGTGTGATGCCCTTACTTCTTTTTGCGAACGTTTGTAAGCTTCTTCTACCAGCTCTGTGGTTACTTTACTATCTGTAAGGTAGTTTTTAGCCAGCTGGTTGCGGTAGCTACGCAGTTCTCCCTGATATTTTTTATTATCCTGAAGGCCCAGTTTGTACGCTTTGTTAACTTTAAGCTTGTAGCCAACAAACAGGTCTAAGTAATTATCAAGATCTTTTTGTGAATCGTCTTTTACAAGGTCGAGGTTTTTATTGTAAACCCTTACAAACTCATCAGTATAATAAGGCTTATCGTTTACAGTAAAAAGAACATCTTTTTTTGTGGCCGGGGCGGCGTTTGTAGTAGTTGTTTCTTTAGAAGATTTACAGCCCGTAACTATTAATGCAGTAAGCAAAAGGCCTGAGAAAACCTGGTTTAATTTCATTATAAACAAAAATTTATATAACAGTAATTCGGATTAGTAAACGCTGCAAACTTTAAAAAAGTATGCAGGTGGCATTATGCAACCCACAAAAGTAAACAATCGATACTATTTCGCAAGGGATATGACGGTAAAAAGAGTTTTTAATGCTGCCAGCTTTAAAATGATGCGTGATGTATGTAAAATACGAGGGACAAAGTGCATATCAGGGCTATTAGTATTTTCATTAGATTTATTTTTTAAAAAAAACATACTATTACCTGATGATTTAAAATAGCAAAAACTCTTAAATGCTACAATAAAAAAATCCTGTCAAAGATAATTGTTGCTACTGTAATTCAGCATATCAACAAATTTACCTTTGACAGGAATATCAACTATAAAAGCAATAATTGTTAAAGACGTATAGGAGCTACGCTAAAATTAGTCGTTAAAATAAAAGCCCGCAGGTATAAGCCCTACAGTATGGCTTTTCTCAATTGTACCTGTAAGTGAGTATATATGTACTTTACCGGCAGCGCTATAATCGCCCGAATCTGCAACATAAATATGCCTGTCTTCTACAGCAAAGGCAGAAACACTTGCAACACCCTGTGCAGCGGCAGAGAACAATGGTGCGGCAGGCAGCGTAGTACTGTTTAGCCCAAGTGTATATACATTACCTCCAAGAGTGTAGTAAATTACATCATCTTCTATAGTAAGGTTAGAAGGGTGTTGTATGCCACTAAAGGCAAGTGTACGTTCTACAGTATTAGTTCTAAGGTTTATAACGCTAAGGCTTCCGGCATTTTCTGAACCTGAGTAAGAATTTTTACCCTCATTCAGTACATAAAGTTTGTCGTCTTCTATCTCAAGCGTGTTAGGTACGTCACCAACTGCTATCGTAGTACTAACCGTATTTGTAGCGCCGTTAATTACCGTGATGCTATTACCATATCCGTAGCCTCCCATGTGCGACACATATAGTTTACCATCTTCTTCAATAATCCTCTCCGGGCCTTCGGTAACCGGAATGGTAGTAGTAACCGCATTAGTAGCAAGGTTTATTACTGCTACATAATCATCTGTAGTAACTCCACCTGCACCCCAGTTGGTTACATAACCTTTACCTCCGTGAAACGCAATATAACGTGGGTTTACAAGACCTGTGGTTATGGTAGCAACATGAGTAAAAGTATAACGGTCTACTACTTCTATTTTGTTAGAAACGTTTAGTACAATATATGCATAACGCCCATCAAGGCCTACATCCTGGCCTACATCGCCCAGTACTGCACCACCATTATTAGCACCGTAAACATTATTTTCAAGCTCGCCTGCATCAGATATAAATGATACCGAAGCATTACCAGCATTAAAGTTACCCTGGTTTAGTACCAGTAAGCCATTATCATAAGCACCACGAGGTGCACTGTTACTGTCATCATCGCTACAAGATGCAAAAAACAGCGATCCTGCAATAACGGTAAGCATTAGTTTGTGTAGTTTCATTTGTGTTAGTATATTAAAATTTAAAATTAAGATATGCATTGTAATTGCGCCCCGGCATTGGCCTTACGGCAACATTCATATATTCGGCATTATAAAGATTGTTTACCTGAAAGCCAAGGCTAAGCCCGCCAGCTACATTAAAGGTATACTCTGCCCCTGCACCAGATACATTGTAGGCATCAATACCAGAACTGGTATCTGTGGTATAAAATACCTCTCCGGTAAATAAATGCCTGTAATAAGCCGAAAATCTTTTAACGGCATACGCCAATGTTGCAGTTGCCCTGTTTTTAGGCACATACATCATTTGGTTTTTGTTACCATCCTTTTGAGAAATGGTATAGGCATAGTTAGCATTCAGGCTAAAGGTGTGTTGCCCAAATTTTTTATCCCAGCTAAAAACCGCCTCGCCGCCATAGCTTTTAGCTTTATCAACATTTTCCGGCCTCCAGATACCGCCCACTCCCGGAACCCAGCGCAGCATATCGGTAAGGCGGATGTAATACCCTGTAAGGCTCAGCATGGCTGTACCTTTAGTAAACACATTACCTACCTCTGCCTGGTAAGAACTTTCAGGCTTTAAGTTCGGGTTGCCCGATCCTTCCCAGTACAGATCGTTAAACGTAGGTGCACGAAAGTTTCGTGAGCCGTTTACCTTTACCGCATAGAAGTCGCTTACCTTTACCCTGGCTCCTGCCGAAAAAAGTAACGGACTGCTATAAGCATTACCGCTTTCTTTCCGCAAGCCGGCTTCATACTGTAATACTTCTGTAATGCTATGCTTAAGCAATAGTGCACCCGATGCTGTGTTGCGGATGTTTCTTTTAATGTCGCTACCCTCGCCATCATTATGAGTAAGGTCGGCAATGGCATTTAGTTTAAGGTTTGGGGTAAAATCATAGGTTGCATCATATCGGGCTATCATGCTTTTTACTCGGCCTGTAGTATAATTTTCATTAGTATAATTTTCATAATACTTGTAATGCTCTTCAAGGTAAGCAGCCTTAAGCCTACCTGTAAATTTGCCGTATAGCGCCGTCCATTCTACCAGGTTTCGGGTATTTGTATCATCATACATACTGCTTGATGGCGCTGCCAGCGTACCACTAAAATGGCGCTGCCCGTCAAACAGGTAGCTATAAAAGCGCAGTATGTGCTTATCTGTTAGTTTATAGCCAAGAGCCGCATTAAGGCTGGTATTATGGTATTGGCCATTGGTATTATAAACATCGTAACCGGGATATTTATAATCGTTATCGCTCTTATTATGACTTACAGAGGCATTTACACTAAAGCGTTCGCTGCCTGCCATAACCTTATAATTAGCGCCCATTGTGGCAAAACTGCCATAATCGGTGCGCACTTCATTTACAAAACGGTTTGTAAAAACCAATGAGTTATCAAGGTGGATGCTGCCCCCTATAGCACTACTGCCATAAATAACGCTACCCCCGCCTGCACGTACAGATACTTCGTTAAAATCGCGGGCGTTTAATGTATTAAAATCGGTTTGCCCGTTGAGTTGCGAATTGATGTTAATACCATTCCACACCACTGCGGTTTGCTGTGCCGATGTACCCCGAAACGACGGCGACGATACCATGCCGGGGCCGTTTTCTTTAAAATATACCAGTGAATTGTTTACCAATAATGAAGTAAGCGAAGCCCCGCTCCTGCCAATAATGGAGTCGCTGAGCTTTTGTACAGACTGCGTTTTCGAAAAATCGCGCAGCTGCGTATCAGACACTATTACTTCAGTAAGGGTAATGGTGTCCTGCTGTGCGCTTGCAACAACACACATGAACAGGAATACAAAGACGAAAAGATTTTTATTTGCCATAGCTGGAGCCTTTTTTCCCGAAGGCCGAACAATTTAATTTTACTGTAGGCAGGTCTCCTGGCTTGCGTACTGTTGTTTACCTTCCCGCCCTTAAAAGCAGTGGTGTGCAGATAACAACAGCCTTCCGCCCGTGGCGGAATAAGCTTACAGTTGCGGGAACAGCCCAGGCATATACCTGATTCCCTTTTAATGCGTTATGCGCTTTTGCGCAAAGCAACCTAAAGATGGGTGCAAAGATAAAGGTTTTGTTGCGCAATTTAATTCATAACTTTGCGGCAGCTGAATATTTTTTATGAAGAAAATACTTTCCCTGCTTTTTGTTGCACTATTAGCAATAACAGCCTGTAAGAACACCACCGATGCCCCTGTAGCTACAGTACAGGCAACAACCAACGCTATTAAGCACGCTAAAGGATTGCAACTTTATAAATATAAAGGCTTTAGCCTTGTAAAAGTTACACAACCGTGGCCCAATGCTAAAGAAAGTTATACTTATGTAATGCTGCAAAAAGGCGCCACCCTGCCCGATAGCCTTAAGCAATATACAGTAGTTAACGTACCCATTAAAAGCGCCGTGGTTACCAGTACTACACACATACCGTCGCTGGAGATTTTAGGGGTAGAAAACACGCTGGTGGGCTTTCCCGGTACGCAGTATATTTCGTCTGAAAAAACGCGTGCACTTATTGATAGCGGTAAGGTGAAGGAAGCCGGTGCCAACGAAAGCCTGAATACCGAAATTATTATTGACCTTAACCCTGATGCCGTAGTAGCTTTTGGGATAAACAGTACCAACAAAACCCTGAACAGCCTTGAACAGGCGGGGCTTAAAGTACTGTATAACGGCGACTGGACAGAGCAGACACCACTGGGTAAAGCCGAATGGATAAAGTTTTTTGGCGCCCTTTACGGGATGGATGATAAAGCCGATGAAATTTTCTCTAAAATTGAAAAAGACTACCACGATGCGCAGAAACTGGCGCAAAACATAAAAGAAAAACCAACCGTTATGGGCGGCGCTATGCTTAACGACCAGTGGCTGCTACCGGAAGGAAACAGCTGGGCCGCACTGTTCTTAAAAGATGCAGGCGCAAATTACCTTTGGGCAGACAGTAAAGGTACAGGCAGCCTTAGCCTCTCGTTTGAAACCGTGCTGGAAAAGGCGCAAAACGCTGATTACTGGATAGGCCCAAGCCAGTACACATCGCTTAAACAGATGATGGAAGCGAATCCTCATTATGCAGAATTTAAAGCGTTTAAAAACAAAAAAGTATATTCGTTTAGTACCAAAACCGGCAAAACAGGCGGGCTTATATATTATGAGCTTGCCCCAAACCGCCCTGACCTGGTGCTTAAAGACCTGGTATATATTTTTCACCCTGAATTATTACCGGGCTATAAGCTGCAATTCTTCGAACAATTACAATAATATACGTGCCCAACCAACGCCGAAATAGTATTCTTTTTACTTGCCTGGGTATCGCCCTGGTAATGCTGTTTTTGGCAAATATCAGCCTCGGTGCAGTAAAAATTCCGCTTACAGATGTGGTTAATGCACTAACCGGCAACCATGCTTCAAAACCCGCATGGGACTATATTATTCTATCCTATCGCCTGCCAAAGGCTATTGTAGCCGTGCTTGCAGGCATGGCATTATCTGTAGGTGGCCTGCTAATGCAAACACTTTTCCGCAACCCTCTTGCCGGACCCGATGTATTGGGTCTTAGCAGTGGTGCCAGCCTGGGTGTTGCTTTTGTAATACTTGGTGCAGGGCTTTTACCCGGAGCTTTAGGCATCTTTTTAATGTCGGGTTATGGTGTGGTACTGGCATCGGTAGCCGGTAGCTTTGCCGTGCTGCTATTAGTACTGGCTGTTGCCCAACGCCTGCGCGATACTATGGGAATATTGATTACAGGCATAATGTTTGGCAGCTTTACAGGAGCAATAGTAAGTGTACTAACTTACTTTAGTACTGCTGAACAGTTACAAAAATATACTTTTTGGGCATTAGGTAGCTTAGGCAACCTGCCACAGCAATCTATTATCATATTAACAATAGTTACAATTATTGGGCTGGTTTTAGCCATAAGCTGTATAAAACCGTTAGATGCGCTTTTACTGGGCGAGCGCTATGCAGCCAGTATGGGCATTAACCTTAAACGCACACGCTTTATTATTATAATAGCCGCCAGCCTGCTTACGGGTTGTGTTACCGCTTTTGCAGGACCTATAGCCTTTGTAGGTTTGGTAGTGCCACACCTTGCACGCTTGTTACTAAAGGCTGGGAGCCACAGGATATTGTTTTGGGGAACGTTATTTATTGGCGGTATATTGATGTTGTTTTGCGATATGTGTACGCAGCTACCCGGTACTGCTGCCGTTTTACCTATAAACGGTATCACATCTATAGTGGGTGCGCCTGTGGTAATTAGCTTGTTATTAAAAAAACGTAACCGCACGTATTAATGGATACAAGAACCAAAATACTAACAGCAAACAATATAAGCATAGGCTACGGTAGCAAACAGCAAACCGTTGTTGCCGATAACATTACTATTACGCTTAAAGCAGGTTCACTCGTAGCATTGATTGGTGCCAATGGTATCGGTAAAAGTACACTGTTACGCACCCTGAGCGGATTGCAAAAACCGCTTTCAGGCAATGTGTCCCTTAACGAAAAAGACTTATACAGCTATTCCCCACATCAACTCGCTCAACAATTATCGTTAGTGCTTACAGAGGGGCTTCCGCCGGGCAACCTGAGCGTTTTTGAACTTGTGGCACTGGGCAGGCAGCCCTATACCAACTGGCTTGGCACGTTATCTGACGAAGACATTTCAAAAACGAATGAAGCCCTTACCCTAACCAACACGCAATATCTTGCCCATAAAAAACATTTTGAAATAAGCGATGGGCAACTTCAAAATGTATTGATAGCGCGTGCGCTGGCGCAGGACACTCCCCTAATAATTTTAGACGAGCCTACTACCCACTTAGATCTGCCACATAAGGTAAATTTATTGCGCCTGCTCAAAAAATTGGCTACAGATGAGGGTAAGTGCATTCTTTTTTCTACCCATGACCTCGAACTTGCATTACAAATGGCAGATGAGCTACTTGTGATGAAAAAGGGTAGTCTTATACAAGGCAGTCCGTCCACACTTATTGACAACAATCAAATGAATATGGTATTTGATGATCCGTCTATCGTTTTTGACAAAACTACAGGACGTTTTATTGCGCAGGACTTTTAGTTAGATCCAACCCTCTTTAAGCGCAGTCATAACCAGTTCGGCAGCGCTACCTGTTGCGGTTTTGCCCAGCATATTTTTGCGGTGCGTGGTTACCGTTTGTGTACTTATATTAAGCTGGGCACTAATCTCAGGCGATTTGTATCCCTGTGCCATATAAGCCAGTATTTCTTTTTCGCGGCGGGTAAGTATTTCCCTTGCCGGTGTATATACCTTTTTTGCAGCCACATCATGATATGATGGTTCTCCTTCCAGCCCTATAAACGACAACTGAGGTGCACCATCGGGCTTAAGGTAAGTAATATCAGTATGCACCCCCATAGTGCGCAGTACGGCTCCATCATCATCACTTTGTATGGTTATTACCTGTTGTAATAATCTTATGTAATTACCGTGTTTTGTTTGTATGCGGTAGTCATACCTTACTTTATATTTTAGTACCTGTTCTGCCCTCAGCTTATTAAAAAAATCAGTAACCTCATTTTCAAAATTAAGAAAGTGTGGCAAATCATCAGGGTGAATCTTAGAGATGAGCAGCTCAACGTTAAATTCATCCGGGGCATAGCCTAAAACATTCCTGATTTTTTCATCGGCATATTCTATTTCTCCAGATACACAGTTAAATATATAATGGTAGTAATTGCCCACCTGAAAAATGTTCATGAATCTTTTATGCAGTTCGGCCTGAACCGGTAAATCCAGATCCTCTGTAGTACGGGATATCCGATGCCAAATTTTCCGGGCTTCGTCATACGGTATAATGTCCATAATGTAAGGTGGTTGTTTGTTGTGTAAAGTTAAATCATAAAATCTTTAGAAGTATCTCAATTAATAGAGATTTTAATTAAATTTTGGCTACCTACTTAACATAAGATAAACACAGTGTGATATTTATAATGGTTAACTTTACTAAATAACCTATTAAATACTACTATCATGAGCAATCAGTTTACAGTAAAATATCCCGGAGACAAATCAGAATTACTGAATAAAATAAGGAGCACCGTGGGCTCTAAAGGCACCCTTAACGGCAACGAACAAAAGGGTAGTTTTGAAGGCAGTACCCCTGTGGGCAGCTTTGAAGGCTCTTACATAATAGCCGGAGACGACATTACCGTTACCATAGATAAAAAGCCCTTTTTGGTTTCTAATGGCCGCATACAGGAAGAATTTGAAAAAGCGCTTAAAAAAGCCTAAACCATGAAAGCAATCTTACTACTATGCTTTCTAAGCTTCGGCTTAAGCAGGGCACAGCCACCTCAGTTAGAACTTACTTCGAGAGGTTTTGAACCCGTTACGGTAACCATACCCACTGTTACGGCAGAAAAGTTTGTTGAGCTTAGCAAGGCATGGGTTACAACCCTTAAGCGGCGTAACCTGGAGTATGATATCAGTAACGTTAGTAATAACAGCCTTACCATAAGCGGTATGAAAACTAATGCCTTTTTCTATCGTGATCGGGGTGAAACGCACCAGCATAAAGTTAAGTTGGTCATGAAGATAGATTTTACACAAACATCATACACGCTTACACTTAGCGTGCCCGAAATCTATACCGATAATGATGTGCTGCTTAAATATACGCTGCCCAATTATTTTGATGAAAATGGCAAACTAAAGGAAGGATATAATGAACTTCAAAAGTCGCTTGAAACCACAGTGAACGACATTGCTCTTAATTACTACAATTTTATAATTAACTATAAATAAAAAGACTATGACATCAGGAACCGATGATACCAAAGACCTTGGCGATAAAAAGATAAACAATCAGGAAAAGGAAGCCCACGTAAACGAGGGCTTTAGCGGAGAAAATCTCCCTAAGAATTACGACCCTTCTAAAGATAAGCTGGATACTGAAATTGAAAAAAAGAAAGACGGCACCACCGTTACACAACAACGTGCCAGAGACACTGACGAAAAGAAAGCCCCTGCGGTAAACAGCCTTTCGGGCAAAACGGAAGAAAATGGCGTTGAAGTGAATAAAAGCCGCGGAACTTCTACAGAAAAAGAAGAAATAGAAACAGTAGAAAACAGGGATTTTAATTCGGATACGGAGAAAGACCGATATGATAAAAACGATACCGAAAGTAAAACCGTACGTGGCAATACACACTTTGGCGAATAATAATACAGCTATGTTAGAGGTACCATTTTTACGATATATCGTAAAAATGGTACCTCTTGCTATTCCTAAATGTTTCCAGATTTAAGGTATAACTTGCTGCGTTAATTGGTATATTTGATATCCGCTAAGAAATTCCAGTATGAAAATACTTATTGTAGAAGACGAACCCGGCCTGCGGGAAGTTATAAAAGAATCGCTCGAAAAAGAAAAGTATATTGTAGAAACGGCTCATGACTGTGTTTCCGGTATCGATAAAATAGGCAGCTATGATTATGATTGTGTGCTTATAGACATTATGTTGCCCGGAGGCAGCGGCCTAGCCCTTGTAAAGGAACTCAAGGAACTGCAAAAGAAAGAAGCTGTTATCATTATCTCGGCTAAAGACTCTGTAGATGATAAGGTTACCAGCCTTGACCTTGGTGCTGACGATTACCTGGCAAAACCTTTTCACCTTGCAGAGCTCCATGCCCGTATTAAATCGGCCATACGCAGAAAAAGCCATAATGGCGATACGTTTATAACACTGGGTAACATTCGCCTCTCGCCAGAACAGCGCAGTGTTGTAATTGATGGATCTGAACTTATACTGAACCGTAAGGAATTTGACCTGCTGTATTACTTTATGATAAACCCTAACCGCCTGGTAAGCAAAACCGCGCTGGCAGAATCTGTGTGGGGCGATTACATTGACCAGGCAGATAATCTTGACTTTGTGTACTCTCAAATAAAAAACCTTCGCAAAAAACTAAAAGATGCAAGTGCAGAGGCTGATATACAGGCTGTATATGGCATGGGCTATAAAATGACGGCACTATAATATGAATAAGGAAAAAAAAGGCATATCACTACAAAATTATACGCTGCGCTATTTATTAATTGGCCTGCTGGCCATAATAGCTGTATGGGCAGCACTTTTTTATGCTGTTATACTTGATGAAGTATACGATAATATAGACGATGGCCTTAAAAACTCTAAAATACTTATTGTGCGCGAAACCTATGCACATCCGGAGTTGCTGGAAACCCCGGATTTTGGTATCAACCAGTATAAGATCGAACCATTGGTTAAAGGTACTTATGACTTTTCAGACAAGTTTACCAGCACCTTTGAGTTTATGGAATATGATGATGATGATGAGCCGGTACGCCTTTTAGAAACCATATTTAATGATCGTAACGGCAATCCGCATAAACTTACCATCCGGGCCAGTATGGTAGAGGAAGATGAATTGCTTGAAGATTTGCTTACAGCACTTATTGCCTTATACATTATGCTTGTAGTAAGTATAGCCATAATCAACCGGATTATCCTGAAAAGAGCATGGCAGCCTTTTTACACTACACTGGGCAAGCTTAAATTGTATCAGCCCGGTACAGGTAAAACCTTTGAAACGCCCGACTCTAAAGTAACCGAATTTAAAACCCTGAGTCGCGAACTGCAAGAGTTGTTGCAACGTAACGAAGCAACTTATGCCAGCCAGAAACAATTTATAGAGAATGCGAGCCACGAACTGCAAACCCCTATTGCTATAAGCCTTAATAAACTGGAACTTTTTGCAGAAAACAACATCCTCCCTGACGAACAGATGGCCGAACTGGGTAAAATTAGCGATACCCTACAGCGATTAGTAAGGCTAAATAAATCGTTGTTGATGCTTTCTAAAATTGAAAACAGGCAATACACAGCAACCGAAAATGTAAACTTTAATGACCTGGCCGTGCAGATTGCAGAAGATTTTGAAGACCTGCTGGAATACAGAAAATTAAGTCTGGAAATACATCAGGACGGGGTACTTAATTTTAGCATGAATAAAGGTTTGGCACTTGCTTTAATTATCAACCTGCTAAAAAATGCCATAGTACACAACCATACTGCTGGGAGTATTACAATAACACTTACTAATACAGCTCTGTCTATACGAAACACAGGGAGTAGCAAACCCTTAGATACTGACCTGATATTTAAACGTTTTTATAGAGATTCATCTAACGAACAGTCTACCGGGCTCGGGCTTTCGCTGGTACAGTCTGTAACACAGCTATATCACATTAAAACAACCTATACATTTAGCGGCCAGCATGAGTTTTTACTCATATTCCCTGCGGTATAAACCATTACTTAATTTTTACCCAATTAATTTATTTTTAAGAAAAATCTGTTAAATAGCAGCTAACTTTATTGTATTCAATAACCTAAATACAAAAAATCATGCAAAACAGAATACTAAAACTTGGGGCATTTGCCATGCTGCTATCATTACTTACAGGCTGCGAGGCAATAGGAGATATATTTAAAGCCGGTATGGGATTCGGTATTTTTTTAGTAATTGCCGTTGTTGTGCTTGTTATATGGCTTATAAGTAAATTCAGGAAATAATTCTTTACAATACTTTTAATTGCACAAATGCTATAAATACAAAAAGAGGCTGCCCATTACGGACAGCCTCTTTCACCTATAATTAAATCGGTTGTTTGATTAATCTTTAGGTACATCTGCCGTTGCGGAACTGCCTGAAACATACAGCGGCCCTTCGGGCTGGCTAATGCTCCTGTCTTTTTTTTGTTTAGGGCGTCCGTAGGCACGGTGCATTGGTATATTAATATTACTGTTTGCAACTATACCCTCGGTAGCAGTTGGGTTGTATTCATAAATATCCTTAGGCTTTACCTTATACTTTTTGGCAATCATCATAATCGTTTCGCCCTGTGTTACCTTATGCCCTACAAGTTCTTCATTTTCCTTTGGTGCATCAGTAACGGCTGTTTCATCTTCACTCGTACTTACTTCCTGTGCCTGTACTGTACCTATGTACAGAAATGCGCACATTACTAAAAAGAGATATTCCTTCTTCATATTACAGCGGTTTTGATTTATGTTTAGGTTTTGTTAAAAATAAGAACTAATTAAATGTAAATCAAGCGCATGGGTAAATTAATAACAGTTTTATAAAATAGACGGCATGAGATGCAAATCATTGATAAAATCGCCGATAATCGCATTATCGCACCTCAAAAGCTGCATATTTTTTATATTTTTTAACTAACCATTAAATTTAGTTTATGAATTATAACTTTTTAAAAACAAATATTTTCTTACGCACATAAAAAAACCACGCCTTGTAGCGTGGTTTTTTTCATTTTGTTATTCCCATTCTATGGTTGCAGGCGGTTTAGAGCTGATGTCATACACCACGCGGTTTACGCCTTTTACTTTATTTATAATCTCATTACTTACCTTCATTAGGAATTCATAAGGCAGGTGTACCCAGTCTGCAGTCATACCATCGGTACTTTCTACAGCACGCAGGGCAACAACTTTTTCATACGTGCGCTCATCGCCCATAACGCCCACACTGTTTACAGGTAGCAATATGGCGCCGGCCTGCCAAACTTTGTCATACAGGCCATGATCTTTAAGCCCTTGTATAAATACATGGTCTACTTCTTGTAGCAAACGCACTTTCTCTGGCGTAATGTCGCCAAGTATACGGATTGATAATCCCGGACCCGGGAATGGGTGACGGCCTAACAGCTCCGGATCTATACCAAGCGTTGCCCCTACACGGCGCACCTCATCTTTAAATAACATACGAAGCGGCTCTACAACCTGAAGTTTCATAAAATCAGGAAGCCCGCCCACGTTGTGGTGCGACTTTATAGTAGCAGACGGCCCTTTTACAGAAACCGACTCTATAACGTCAGGATATATAGTACCTTGAGCCAGCCACTTAACATCGGTAAGCAGGTGTGCCTCGTCATCAAATACTTCAATAAATACGCGGCCTATGGTTTTACGTTTTGTTTCAGGATCATCAATACCGGCAAGCTGAGAAAGGAACCTGTCTGAAGCGTCAACGCCTTTTACATTAAGTCCCATATCTTTATACTGATCCAGTACGCTTTCAAATTCATTTTTGCGAAGCAAACCATTATTTACAAAAATGCAGTACAGGTTATCCCCTATGGCTTTGTTTAGCAATACTGCCGCAACAGTAGAGTCTACCCCGCCGCTAAGGCCAAGCACTACTTTATCATTGCCTATCTTAGTTTTTAACTCTTCAACTATTTCCTCTACAAAACTATTTGGTGTAAAGTTTTGAGGTACCTCAGCTATCTTTACCAAAAAGTTTTCCAGCATTAGTTTTCCTTCCGTACTGTGGTATACTTCAGGATGGTACTGTATGGCATAAGTAGTTTCTCCCTCTATGCGGTAAGCCGCATTTTCTACATCTTTAGTGCTTGCAAGCACCACTCCGCCCTCAGGCAGTTTTTTAATGGTATCGCTATGGCTCATCCATACCTGGCTGTGTGCAGAAACACCTTCCAGGAATGCCTCACCTTCTTTAATATAAGAAAGGTTAGCACGGCCATACTCGCGAATGTTACTTGGCGCTACCTCTCCTCCATTAAAATGGGCAAGGTATTGTGCACCGTAGCATACTGCAAGTAACGGTAGTTTACCACGAATGTTAGAAAGATCAGGATGCGGGGCATCTTCGGCACGAACCGAAAACGGACTGCCTGAAAGTATAACCGCCTTGTAAGACGACAAATCTGACGGTGGATTATTATAAGGGAAAATTTCGCAGAAGATATTTAACTCGCGAACCCTGCGCGCAATAAGCTGTGTGTATTGCGAGCCGAAATCTAAAATAAGTACGTTGTGTTGCATGGGCAAAAATAACCCAAATAATTTAAACTTTGAAAAGAGATTTTTAGATTTTTGAACTCTAAATCAAAATATAAAAACCCCCGGCACCTTAGCACCGGGGGTTCTATATTTTGGGATAACTTTAAGGCTTGCAGCCGTTAGTAAACAATACGCTTAGAAACTTTACCTTTTACGGTATCAATTTCTATTATAAGTACCTGTTTAGCTACGTTAAGGCTGTTTATAACCGTTTCGGTTGCGCTAACGCCTGCTTTGCTGTAAAGCTGCCTTCCGTTTATGTCAAATACATTTACACCATTAATAAGCGTGTTTCCTGTGTTAACACTAATGTTATTGCCTTGTTTATAAACAATTACTGTGTTAGGATCAAGCGTAGGGTTATCTGTACCTAATACTGAGTTTGTATATAGTACTTCAAAGCGGTTCTCAAAAGTACCGGCCTCTGTAGTAAAGGTATAATCGCGGTCGCTTATGTTACGGATGATACCTTCGGCATTATCTTTTAGGTAAATAACCTGGCCTTGTGTAAATACTCCTTCTGCATGGTCAAGGCTTATTGTAAACTGCCCAGCAGTTGCAGCTGTAAAGCCCATAAGCACCACATCTGAGGCATTAAACTCCGGCCTTGCCTGTATGGCCAGTTGTTTATTTTCTGCTATCGAGTATAAAGATAATGTATTACTATCTGTAAGCTTAAGCCCGTCATAACCATAGTCAAGACCTGTAGTACCCTGGTGCATATAAGCAACCATTGCCTGGCTGGCAGTACCGCTTTGTGATTTTATGTTTAACCATAGTTTAGAAGCTACAGTACCCTGAGCTGTTCTAAAGAAGCCTTGTGAAGCTCCCGGCGAAGCACTACGCATACTGTTTGTAAATTTAAGCTGTGGCGCTGTAAGGCCTTCGGCTGTTTTTACAATAAAGCCTTGTCCCTGACTTATTAGCCAGTTACCTGCCTCGGCATCATTACCCTGGTAAAAGTTACCAAGCGTTACAGTACTTGCATCGTCAGGATTAACAGTGTATCCTGCTTTTGTTAAAGTAGCGTAAGATGAAGACTGGTCTCCGTTACGCTTTCTCCATAAATATAAACCTGTACCTAACTGAAGCTTGTCTTCATTTTCAGCAAAGAATTTAGCTACGCTTACAGGCGATGGATATGGGTTACCTACTGCCGTAAAACGATTATTTTGTGTAGAAAGTGCTATTGTTACATCGCCATTGTTTGGCACACCTGCAAAAGTACCATCAAATGCAAATGAAGTATCTCCGCCATTATAACCACCGCGACCATCAGCATTTGGCATACGGATAAGGTAACCTTTAGCAGCATCAAAAGTATTATCGCCAGGTGTTACTGACCAGTAGCCTTCTATAAACTCTGTACCGTTGCTTGCATATCCGTACTCATAAAAACGGTTAGCCGCTGTATTTGGAGAAAAACTAAGAAGGTTTTGTCCTTTTACAGGAGATGACCACAATGTGTAATCAAGCCTGAATAGCGGATTGCTCTTTTTGTGTACCGTTATGTTACTTGTATTCTGAACATTTGCCGATTGAAGTAATGCACCATTATCTTCTACAACAAACTTATCTGCACCTGCTTCGTTTACAATTGTATTAAGCGTAAGTGTTGTACCTGTTGCTACAGTAATTGTTTTACCATTCTTAAGAGTAAGTTTACCCGCAGTAAAAGTACCGTTAACAGCAGTGTTATAATCTGCATTAATTGTTACATCTGTAGCAGCGTTTACAACTGTAGCTGTACCGTTAGGATAAGCAGCCGGTGTCCATTGAGCTGTTGTTTGTCCAGATGGTATTACCCATGTAAGCGAGCCTACTTTTGTAGTTACACTTGTTACGTTAGAATTTGCAGTAGCATTGCTGCCACTATATGCCCTTACACGATAATAATAAGTTGTAAAAGGTGTAAGATTAGTTACGTCATAACTGATTACATTACTAACATCAAGATTGTTGTAGCCTGTTACAAATGACGGTATAAAAGTCGTATTCATAGTATGGCTGCCCAAATAAGTATATGTATTATTAGCATATGATGTCCATTGAGAAGCATAATAACTTGTTGATGGTGCAAGCACATCTGCTTTTCTAACAAGCGTTACATCTTCGCCTCCTTCAATAAGATCAATTTGTACATTGTTTTTGTATAGTGCAATAGGGTCGTTACCATTATAATGAATTACGCGTCCGCCCGGTAATGTATTATAATTAAGTATCAGATTTTTTGTAGACGATATTCCTGATGCGCCATCAGAAGCTATTACATAGGTCTGTCCATGCTGAAGGTTAAAGTTAGGAAGCGGTAAAGTATATTCATTACCATCTCCAAAATCGCCGCTACCATTTAATTGCTGTTTTATAGAATAAGCAGAAAGGTTTACGGTAGCACCGGTTCCATTATATATTTCAAGGGCCTTGTTATTACTTGTACCTTCTACATATTCTGAAAAAATAAGATCTGTTGCGAATGTAGCAGTACCAAAATCAGGATTAGTACTTACGTCAAGCCTGTAGCCGGCCGCAGCCTCAACGGTATTCCAGTTAGCCTGAAAACTCGTCTGCTCTACATTTGTAGCGGCTATAGTAACCGGAGTAGCTATTGCTGATGTTGTAAATGAACGTATAGCTGTACCCGTGGCATAAACTGTACCTGTACCATCTATAGCATAAGCCCTGTAGTAGTAAACTGTAGAAGGTAAAAGACCTGTAAGTTGCTTTGTAAATGTAGTACCAGATACATCTGTTGTTTGCACACGCGTAGCTGTACCACCGGTAATAGCAGCAGATGTAGTAGCATAATCAAAACCATATTCTGAAAAAACAGAACAACCACCGGTTGTAGCAGTAGCCGAAAGTATACCGCTTACAGATGTGATTGTTGATGCTGTTACCGCAACGGTTGTTACCGTACCAGGATTGTTTTCTCCACTACCCAAAACAGGCACGCTAAGCTCTGCTATTTCAGCATCAGCATTAAGTGCTTCCATTACTATAGTACCATTATAGCTTTGTACTGCTGTTGGGGCAAATTTTACATATACAGTAGTTATACTACCATCATAATCTTCTATATCAAGAGTTGGTGTAAACACACCCGCTTCTGTAAGTGAGTAGCTATAACCGTTAACTGCTTTAATTTCTATTATACCGCCTTGTAGATTTGTACTACTAAATGTAAAATTGCTTACAGTAGTAGTATTAATACAAAAACTGTCGAAATTTAGCGATGCATTTTCCAGAACAAGCGAAGGTGCATTAGCATTTAATGTAGTACCTGTAGCGCTGCTGCTAAAAGCGGTTTCAACATTGGCCCCGTTGCGTGCCTTAACAGCAAAAGAATAAGTAGTACCGGCAGTAAGCCCAGTTACTGTTTCTGTACCCCAGGCAGCAAGGGTTTGCCAAACTTCAGTATCTCCTAAAGATCCGTCAGCCTGTACATACTTACCTCCGGCTTCCTGTATTGCATATGTTGTAGCGGTATTGTTGCCTCCGGAAACTACCTTTACATCAAGCGTAGTTGTTGTAGCATTGTTAACCGTAGGTATAGCCGGAGTAAGGGCAAGGGTATAAAAACTAAGTTTGCTGGTACTGTAACCGGTACCTGCAGAGTTTGTAGCATAAGCCCTATAAAAATATTGTGTATTAGAAAGAAGGTTTGTTGTCGTAACGTTTACATAACTAAAATTAGCTGCAAAAGTACTTACATCTGTTCCGCCTGTAATTTTGCTAAAGTTATTTGTACTAAGCACAGGAGTAGTTGTCGAAGAAGTAGTCCATACAAGGCCTTTAGCACTTAGAGCCGCACCGCCTGTAGCACTTACAGTACCTGTTGCAGAAGCATTGTTAGTTGTAATATCGGTAACATCTGTAACATCGCTTACTGTAGGTGCAGTTGATGAACTTGCTACAGTAAGATTAAAAGTAGAACCGTTTCTAAACCTTACTGTACCGGTAGCTGCATTAGCACCTGAAGGTATTAAATAAAGTTTTAGCGTTGTGCCTGCCGCAATAACTACACTACCTGTAAATGTATTTGTAGTAGTATTTGATTGTGAAGCAGTACCAAAATTAGTTAGTGTACCATTATTATTGATATACTTGATGGTAAACTTTGTTCCGCTGGCAGTACCACTTAATGTAGTTAACCAGGTAAAGCTTGTTAGTGTAACATTATAACCTGCATCTGCACTAATGTTAAATGTATAGAACTTGTTACCTGTGTAAGATGCCTCAGGAGAAGCAGTGTTAAAGCTGTTGCCGCTCATAGATCCACTTGCTGAGGCCGATCCTACTCCACTACCTCTAGATGCACTTGTAAAAGTGACACCTGCCGGGTCTGGTGTGTAAGTAGTAGGACTACTATCTAAGTCTCCTAAAGTAATTGTCTGGGCCCACGACCCCATAACTGTAAAAAACAAGACACAAAGAAATAAGTCTCGTCGCATTCGCTGTAAAATTGTCTTCATAAATAGTTTTGATTTAATTTGATTGGAACCTCACAAAGGTCAATTTTAAATACCACCAACTGAAGGAATACATGTTTTGTTTTAGTAATCAATAAGTTACAAATAAATTATCTAAAAGTTAACTGCCTGAATTTTATGTTATGTATTATAAACAAAATACCCCTCCTAATTAGGAGGGGTACCTTTATTAATGC
The DNA here is from genome assembly GCF_003403075.1 of Flavobacterium psychrotrophum. Lineage (NCBI taxonomy): Bacteria > Pseudomonadati > Bacteroidota > Flavobacteriia > Flavobacteriales > Flavobacteriaceae > Flavobacterium > Flavobacterium psychrotrophum. The sequence goes on from NZ_CP031557.1 coordinate 2,937,898, forward strand.
GGCTTAACAGCATTGTAAACAATTGTTAATGCACAATTTTGTTTGTTACCGTTTTGTTATCTGCTGTTACCGTTTTTATGACAAGAACCTGATTAACGGCATTAATATCCGATAAAATAACATCATTAGCATTAAAAGCACCTGAATTAAACAATAGTCTGCCATTAACGTCAAATACAGTTACCGATTTTACAGCAACATTTGCAGATGATATAGCTATCGCTCCGTTTTGCTTATATACCATTACTTTATTATCTGTTAGTACAGCATTAGCTTTTCTTTGTGCGCTTATCTCTGTACTGGTTGTAGTTTCAACAATAACAACATTAGAGTTTACGCTTGCATTGCCGGCTACCGCCCTAACCCTATAGTAATACGTTACGCCAGGGTTTAAGTCTGTAACTATTTGTGTCGTATCAGTTACAGTAAGGTTTTCATAACCCGGTACAAAAGATGATGATACTCCAGAGAATGTATGGCTACCAAGGCCAGATACTGTATCTATAGGTAATACTTCCCACTCACTGTCTAATGTAGGGAAACCCGATGCAGGATTTACTGTAACACCACCCGCCACTGTTGATTTACGAACAAGGGTTTTGTCAAGAGTACTGTTTGCTGTACTTGTCCATGCGCTACCCGGATCTTCGCCTATACGGCCAAAGATGTCTACATTGGCAGTAGTAGATATTTTATATAGTGCAATGGCATCGTCTCCATTAAAGTTTATAGATGCTATAGCAGTAGCAGTACCTGTATAAAGTGTAGCAGCGCTGTTTTTTAGCACAAGAGTTGCACCGTTTGCAAGGCTTCCTGTAAGCTGTACATCATTTGTAGCGGTAGTAGCGCCATTAGCATACAGCCTTACTCTGTAATCTGTAAGGTCTACGGCAGCACCAGTACCATTGTATATCTCTATATATTTGTTAGAGGCAGAACCTTCAACATACTCAGAGAAGAAAAGGTCTGTAGCAAGAGTGGCAGTACCAAAAGTAGCCGATTCGCTAACATCAAGCCTGTAGCTTACTGCACCTTCTACTTCGTTCCAGTTAGCAGTAAAAGTGTCAGATCCTACAGCTGTAGCAGCAACAGCTACAGGAGCAACTAAACTTACAGTTGTAATAGCTACATCTGCGCTATATGAAATATCACCATTGTTTATGGCATATGCCCTTATATGGTAAGTAGTACCGGCTACAAGTTCAGTAAGGTTTACTGTAAAAGCACCTGTACCACTACCTGAATCAACCTGCGTTGTATTAGGAGCAAGAAGCTCTGGAGAAGCTGTTAGGGCATAAACAATACCTCTTTCTAAAACTTCTGAGCAACCTTGTGCGGTTACTTCTGAAAGTATTGTTGAAGTTGAAGATGTAGGAGATGTTACTGATGAAATTACTACTGTAGGAGATGAATTAACACCTGTACCTGTTACAGCAGCAGCAAAACTTGTAGCACCACCGCCGCTTACGGTAATGTTGCCGTTATAAGGGCCAGCCACTACCGGAGCAAACTGCACATATAAATCATGTGTAAAAGTACCACCTGTTTGTGCTACAGTAAGAGAATCTGTAAACGTACCTGTTGCAGTTTCAGAGAATGTGTAACCATCAAGAGGGCCAACAGTAATATCGCCTGCTACAAGATTGCTTCCTGAAATGGTAAACAATACCGGTGTACCAACAGTTTCTATACATACGCTACCAAAATCGGCTAACGCTGTGGCTGTTAAAACAGGCGATGTATTTACTGTAGTGTTTACTGTAATTACATTAGAATTAGTACTTGTAACCGCAGCTGCTACTGCCCTAACCCTGTAATAATATTGTGTACTGGCGGCAAGGCCACTTACAACCTGAGAGGTGCTGCTTACAGCAAGATCCTGATAACCGGGAACAAAAGCATTTGTGCCACCTACAAAGGTATGCATGCCAAGGTTGGCAACGTCATCCAGGTTGGCAACCGTCCACTCAGTTTCCAGTGTAGGGAAACCAGATGCAGGGTTTACTGTAACGCCTCCTGTTACAGATGGTTTTCTAATAAGGGTTTTATCAAGTGTGCTGTTAGAAGGGCTTGTCCAGGCTACACCCGGATCTTCTCCTATTCTGCCAAAGATATCAACATTAGATGAAGTAGATATTTTATACAGAGCTATAGCATCATCTCCATTAAAGTTAACAGACGCTACTATAGTGGCCGCACCCGTATATAATGTTGCTGTAGTATTTTTTAGTACAACAGTAGCACCATTTGCTAATGTACCAGAAAGCTGCACATCATTTGCAGATCCTGTTGCTGCGGTGCTGCCATTAGAATATAGCCTTACCCTGTAATCTCCAAGATTTACAGCTGCACCTGTACCGTTATATATTTCAAGATATTTATTAGTACCAGATCCTTCTACATACTCAGAGAAGAAAAGGTCTGATACTGGTGAAGCACTACTAAAAGATGGTGATGTACTTACATCTAGCCTGTAGCCACTTGCACCTGTTACAGGCTGCCAGTTAGCTTCAAAGCTATTTGCAGTAACAGCTGAAGCAGCAGTAGCTACCGGAGCCGCCAGTACCGGAGCCGAGCTCCATGAAAGCACTACATTATCAAGCGCAATACCGTCTCTGCTGCCAGAACCACTAACTTCAGCATAACTCCAACGGATCCAGATGTTACCTGAGGTATTGTCAAGAGCAGAAAGACTTACATTTGTATAAGGAGTTACAGTACCCTCTGCAATAGTTCCTGAAGCATAAGCACCACCGGTTACTGCTGTAAATCCTGTTGTGGCAGATGTAGTACTAATTTCAAGGTTAAAAGAGTTGCTGCGCGCCTGTTCTCTTATTTTAATTACATCATAAGAAATTACCAGGTTTGTTTTTCCTGTGGTGCCTGCAATGTTAAGCACTACTGATGATGGTGAAAAAGCACTTCCTGATCCCAGGATACCTATCCTTGAACCATAATTGTAATTAGCTCCTGACGTAGATGCAGCAGTACCCACTACCATAGCATTATCTGCTGTAGTGCCGTTGTAAGATGTCCAGCCCGATGGATAGGCCGTACCAGCCGCTCCCGGCGTGGTATTAAAATTTTCTGAATAAGGAGAACTTGCAGGTAAGGTAACCTGTCCCCATGTTGCTGCCGCTGCCATTAGCGCCGACATTGAAAAGACATTGCGTAATGTCTTGCGTAAGATTGTTTTCATAAGGTAATAATTTGATTGGAAACTATTGTTTATCAATAGTATATCAAATTTAGAAAATGAAAACACCCGAGGGTAATTCTTAAGGTTGTGTTACCGTAAGAGGATTATTATTGTTTCTTAACCAGAAGGTTAGGATTATAAAATTTTCGTTAAAACAATAGTATATTGCTGTAAATTAACCATATAGTAATTTTTTTTATTCATTTTTTACAGATTTTATACTTTTTTGAAAGCACATAAAAATGAAGCCCCCGCTGCGATACGGAGGCTTAAAAATCAGAAAACAGAACTATATAAAATTGTGGATGCTAGCGTAATAAAGAGAAATGTGCCTTAAACTCTTTTCTGGTACCGGTAGATGAATCATACAGTACACTAAACCAGTAATCTGTAGCCGGTAGCGGGTAGCCGTTTAATGTGCCATCCCACCCCTGTCCGGCAGGTCTTATAGATGTAATTAATTTACCATACCTGTCATATATAAATATCAGGGCGTTGTACTGACTTTCAAGTCCTTTAATGTTCCAGGTATCGCGGTGTCCATCGCTATTGGCACTAAAAAAACGCGGATAGTTAAGTGCAAAAACAGTAAGCTCTATATAGCCACAGCCGTTTACATCATTTACCCTTATAGTATGCTCACCATCATAAATACCTGTAAAGTAAGCATCATCCTGATATGCTCCGCCGTCCAGGCTATATTCATAGCTTCCTGAACCTCCGGTTACATTTATTTTTATAACCTGGTTGCGGCTAAAGTCGACTCCTACCTCGGCAGTTGCCAGAGCTATTGAAGACAGTCCTACACGCCCGGTAGCCGTTGTTTCACAACCTGATATTTTGTGTGTTGCCGTAACCAAGTATTCCCCCTCTTCCATAACCAGTATTGAAGCCGTGGTGTGAGGCAGTGCATTACCATCTTTCTCCCATACAAAAGTATAGTCAGTATTATTAAGGTTGCTTTGTAAAACTTTAGGGATTGGCACTCCGGTTACATTATCAACACATAAATATATATCTTTTATTACCGGCCTTGGCAGCGCATAAATGGTTATTGTTGTACGCACATCGGCAGTACAAACCGTACCTACAGTATAAACCACTGTTACAGTTCCGGCACGTTTTGGTGTAAGAAGCCCGTTTGCGTCAATGGTTGCATTTGCGGTACTTACAACCGACCAAACCCCTCCTGCAACCGAAGGTGTAAGCTGTAGTGTATCGTCAATACATACGGTAGTATTTCCGGTAATTGTACCCGGGGACGGTGCCGGAGCTGGTGCCGGGTCAATAACCACAGGTCCTGCAGATGCTTTACAGCCCGCAGCATTTTTAACGTATACAGTATAAGTACCTGCTCCAAGCCCTGTAAATGTGATACCTGTCTGGTAAGTAATATCGTCAAGGCTATAGGTATAACCCGCCCCATATGGACTCGTAATTGTTATTTTACCCACAGGGTCTGCACACGTAGGTTGTGTAACCGTATAACGTGGTGCAACAGGCGTAGCCGGCTGCGCGTTTATGCGTTGGGTAATTGAAGATATACATCCTCCCGCATTTTTTATCCTTATGGTATAATTGCCCGGTGGCAGGTTACTATATGTTGTTGTAGCATCATAGATGATGCCGTCAATGCTATACGTTATGCCAGCCCCCACAGGAGCTGTAATTACTATTGTACCAAGCGTGGTACAATCTGGCTGTGTAGTTACTATCGAAGGAGTAGCCGGAGCCGTTGGCGCAGCATCAATTATCTGGACAGTAACAGGAGAAATACATCCACCGGCCGATTTAGCTGTTATATTATAAGTACCCGGTACAACATTAAAAGTTGTAGTGCTAAGATAATTTGTACCGTCTATACTATATGTGTAGCCTGCACCTAACGGAGCTGTAATTACTATTTTTCCGGTTGCTTCTCCACATGCAGGGTTTGTAGGCATTACTGTAGGTGCAACGGGTGTTACAGGCTGCGCATTAATTACCTCAACCTTTACAGGAGAGATACAGCCCGCAGCATTTTTAACCGTAATAGTATAGCGCCCGGCACTAAGTGGCCCGTATGACATAGCAGAACTGTAGTTGATACCGTCAATGCTGTAAGTAAAACCGGTTCCTGAAGGTCCTGTAATTACTAAACTTCCGGTTGCAACCACACACGTAGGCTGTGTAACGGTTACTAACGGCGCGGCAGGTCCTGCCGGTGCAGTGTTTATTACCTGAACTGTAGCCGGAGATATACAACCTGCGGCGTTTTTAACGGTTACATTATACGTGCCAGAACCTACATTAAAGGTTGTGGCAGTAACATAATTAATACCATCTATACTATAAGTTAAGCCTGTACCTGTCGGGGCTGTAATCACAATGGTGCCCTGAGTTGTACAGGTAGGATCTGTAGGTATAAGTGTAGGTGCAACGGGAGCTGTTGGTGCGGCATTTATAACCTGAATTGTAGCAGCAGATATACAACCCGCTGCGTTTTTAACGGTTACATTATAACTTCCCGTCCCTACGCTAAACGTAGTAGTAGCTACATAGTTAGTACCGTCTATACTATAGGTTAAGCCCGCCCCTGTTGGAGCTGTAATTACGATACTGCCTTGCGTATTAGTACACGTTGGCTGTGTTGGGGTTACTGTTGGCGCGGCAGGTGCAGATGGTACTGCATTTATTACCTGAACCGTAGCAGCAGAAATACAACCCGCTGCATTTTTAACCGTCACACTATAACTTCCCGGCCCTACGCTAAACGTAGTGGTGGCTACATAGTTAGTACCGTCTAGACTATAGGTTAAGCCCGCCCCTGTTGGGGCGGTTATTACAATACTGCCCTGTGCGTTTGTACACGTAGGCTGTGTTGGGGTTACTGTTGGCGCAACAGGCCCTGGCGGTGCTGCATTTATAACCTGAACCGTAGCAGGAGAAATACAACCCGCTGCATTTTTTACCGTTACGTTATAGCTTCCCGGTATCCCTACGTTGAACGTAGTAGTTGCAACATAGTTAGTCCCATCTATACTATAGGTTAAACCCGTGCCTGTTGGAGCGGTTATCACGATGCTGCCCTGTGCGTTTGTACACGTAGGCTGTGTTGGGGTTACTGTTGGCGCAGCAGGTGCAGATGGTACTGCATTTATTACCTGAACCGTTGCCGGAGATATACAACCTGCGGTATTTTTTACCGTTACGTTATAGCTTCCCGGTATCCCTACGTTGAACGTAGTAGTTGCAACATAGTTAGTCCCGTCTATACTATAGGTTAAACCCGTGCCTGTTGGTGCGGTTATCACGATGCTGCCTTGTGCGTTTGTACAGGTAGGCTGTGTTGGAGTTACTGTTGGCGCAACAGGTGCAGATGGCGCTGCATTTATTACCTGAACCGTTGCCGGGGAAATACAACCCGAAGCATTTTTTACCGTTACATTGTAACTACCAGGCCCTACGCTGAACGTAGTGGTTGCAACATAGTTTGTACCGTCTATACTATAGGTTAGACCTGTGCCTGTTGGTGCGGTAATTACAATGCTGCCCTGTGCATTTGTACAGGTAGGCTGTGTAGGGGTTACTGTTGGAGCGACAGGTGCAGCTGCGGCTGGATTTATTAATTGTGTAGTAACCGGAGAAATACAACCCGCGGCATTTTTTGCTGTTATACTATATGTACCTGCCCCTACTGTAAATGTAGTTGTAGAAACATAATTAGTACCATCTATACTATAGGTTAAGCCTGCGCCTGTTGGAGCAGTAATTACAATACTACCCAGTGTTGTACAGGTAGGATCTGTAGGGGTTACTACGGGAGCGGTTAAAGTTGCACCTGTTGTAAGCAATGCAGCATCAGAATACAAAGTACAGGTTGTTGACGTAATTTCGCAATAATACTGGTTCTGGTCAAATGATGCCGGTATATTACTAACCGTAAATGTTGCTGTTGTAGCACCTGCATAATTAGTACCATTTGTAACATTTACCCAGTTACCACTACTATTTAATACTTTCCATTGATAGGTATATCCAGTACCTGTAGCTACCGATGTACTAAAGGTTGCTGTACCGCCCTGGCAAACCGACTGGTTAGAGGGTGACGTAATTGCAGGTACATTACCCGGAGTAGGATTTGCAGTATGCATACCAAGGTTTGAACAATATTCGGTAGGACTTGAAATCCAGTCACTCGCAGAAAAGTTTATATTAGGTGCAACTGCATTTGGCCTTCGAATCATTGTATACCCTCTGTCTGCTTCAGAATTACCTATTGGTGCTGTAGTCACATGGTCTATTAGCACACCATTTTTTCTAAGCCTGAAAGCATCTTTACCATTAAAACCACCCATGTAAGTATCATAAGTAAGTGTTCTGGCATAAAGACAATCAAAAGCATCACCCCCTGCCCTCACCAAATGGGTTTGGCCAGGACCAACAGAGCCTAAAAGTGTAATATTATATCCCGGAGTGGAAAGATTATCAAAATCGCCAAAGCGCTCTAATGTATATTCACCATTAAATGTAACTGTATTGGCTCCCGGGTTGTATATTTCTACAACTCCCGGATCGCCAGCATATTCATCATACAGTTCTGAAATATAAATTTCTGCGCTGGCACATTGGGGTGTTAATACTGTAAAAGTTGCAGGAGACTCACTTAAACAACCATCTGAAGCCCTTACAGATATCGGTCCTGTTGCAGCACCCTGAGGCACAACAGCCCTTATTTGTGTATTTGAGATTACCGTATATGTTGCTGCCGTAGTTCCAAACAGTACCGCCTGTGCACCGGTAAAACCATTTCCGGTTATGATAACAACAGTATTATCCGGCCCCGTTGCAGGTGTAAACGATGTTACGGTAGCAGTATTACAATTAGAATAAACCCTGCCATTCAGGGTAAAATCGTCAAGGCGTATATTACCGCCTGTGCCGCCGGTTAAGGTTAGCACTACTGATACTGTACCCGTTAGACCCGTTACTGGGTTACTTACCGGTAGCGATGTAGCTCCTGCATTAGCGCCTGATCCTGAAGTTAGTCCACTACCTACGGTAATGCTATTTATAGCCATCGACCAGTTTGCTGGCCCTGAGTTGCTTTTTCTTGTCCAGAAATTAAAAGATGTAACATCCACAGCAAAACCAGGAGCAACATTAAAAGTTAGCGTAATAGTAACTGCTCCTGTTGGCGTAACAGCCTGTATGGCCGATGCTGTGCCGCCACTACCATTACCGCTGGACCAGGAACCAGGAACAAGATTATTTGTCCATGTAGATCCTGACAAATGTGATTCTATAGTTACAGGTGCTACCCTATACGGATACGTATTTATGGTAGTCGTACCAAATTCATGTCTATAAATTTGTGCCTTTAAATTACTTACAGTAAAAACAAGGCACACTACTGCCAGCAGAAATTTCGAGTAAAAATACTTCGGGTATTTTTGGGTCATCAGTTATAAATGTAACAGGTTTAACAAGGCAAAGTTATAATCTTATACAATTTAACCTAATTTTAAGAAGTTAAATTATAATCTTTTGTATGTAAAATAATTGTAAAGTGCTATAAAACAGAAAATGGCTACAATTTGCAGCCATTTTCCTTATCATTTCTTTCTTAATTACTTCTGTTTACATAAACCCATCCGGTTTTCGTTTCATTGTCCATGTTTATTACATAATAATAAGTACCTGTTGGCAATTCATCTCCCCCGTTAGTTTGTCCAAACCATTCATTAGAGTAGTCTGATCTTTTATAAACTTCAAGTCCGTAACGGTTAAATATCTCAATCTTTCTAACGTTAAGTCCTGTAAGATCAAAACGGTCGTTCATATTATCATTATTTGGCGAAATACCTCTCGGAATATCACAGAAAACACCATCTACAGTAAAGCGATACGCATCAGTACATCCGCCTGAAGTACTTACTGTAAGTTCAAACACTAACGGATAATCTTCAGTCCTTATGTTATTACTCACACCATATTCTGTTACATTAAAAGTAGTATCACTTCCTAAAACGGTAGCCTGACCGGCAATTCTCCACTCAAATTGCACATTTGCCACATCAAAGCTATTATTTAAAGACATTCCTTCTAAAATATAGTTATTACCATTAATTGTTGGCCTGCAACCCTGTGCACCTGTTAGCTGTGGCGCACCTGCTTGCGAGGTATTAATAATAACCGGTGGGCTTACTGATGTACAACCCTGAGTATTTTGTACTGTAATGGTGTAGCTACCTGCCGGAAGTGTAAAACTGGTTCCTGCCTGGAATGCACCTCCGTTTACACTATACTGGTATTCTGATCCTAACGGAGCAGTAATGGTTAGTAATCCTGACAAAGAAGCACATGTAGCGTCAATAGTTGTTGCTGTTGCCGCTACTGGCGCTGGCACAGCCGGATTAACTACATAAGGTAAACTTACAGAAGTACAGCCTTGGGCATTCTGTACCGTAACAATATGAGTTCCCGGATTAACAGAAAATATTGTACCCGACTGGAAGGCTCCACCGTCTACACTATATTGATATTCTGCCCCTAATGGTGCCGTGATTATTAATGTACCAGATGTAGTGCCACATACAGGATCTACAGGGGTTGCAGTTGGAGATAACGGTCCGGCCGGAGCAGGATTAATCACGTAAACAGGGCTAACCGAAGTACATCCCTGAGTATTCCTTACCGTAACAGTATAACTTCCCGAAGGAAGTGTAAATAATGTGCCTGACTGGAATGTAACGCCATCTACACTATACTCATATTGGGCACCCAGCGGGGCAGTTACTGTAAGTGTTCCCGTTGTTGACGCACAGGTTAGAGGATTGGCAGGTACTGCCGTTGCAGCTATTGGCGCGGCCGGAGCAGGATTAATAACATATGGTGCACTAACTGATATACAGCCCTGTGTATTCCTTACCGTAATAGTATAACTTCCTGATGGCAGTGTAAACAATGTACCCGATTGGAATGCAACACCATCTATACTATATTCATATTGGGCACCCAGCGGGGCGGTTACCGTAAGTGTTCCCGTTGTTGATGCACAGGTTAGAGGGTCGGCAGGTACTGCTGTCGCAGCTATTGGCGCCGCCGGAGCAGGATTAATAACATATGGTGCACTAACTGATATACAGCCCTGAGTATTTCTTACCGTAACGGTATAACTTCCTGAAGGGAGTGTAAACAATGTACCCGATTGGAATGTAACGCCATCTACACTATATTCATATTGGGCACCCAGCGGGGCGGTTACTGTAAGCGTTCCCGTTGTTGATGCACAGGTTAGAGGATCGGCAGGTACTGCTGTCGCAGCTATTGGCGCCGCCGGAGCATTGCCAATTGTATAAACCGGACTAACCGAAGTACAGCCCTGGGTATTCCTCACCGTAATGGTATAACTTCCTGATGGCAGTGTAAATAATATTCCTGGTTGGAATGTAACACCATCTATACTATATTCATATTGTGTACCAAGCGGGGCAGTTACTGTAAGTGTTCCCGTTGTTGATGCACAGGTTAGAGGATCTGTAGGTAAAGCCGTTGCAGCTATTGGCGCAGCAGGAGCATTGCCAATTGTATAAACTTGGCTAACCGAAGTACAGCCCTGTGTATTCCTTACCGTAATGGTATAACTTCCTGATGGCAGTGTAAACAATATTCCTGGTTGGAATGCAACGCCATCTACACTATATTCATATTGGGCACCCAGCGGGGCGGTTACTGTAAGTGTTCCTGTTGTTGACGCACAGGTTAGAGGATCTGTAGGTAAAGCCGTTGCAGCTATTGGCGTGGCCGGAGCAGGATTAATAACATATGGCGCACTAACTGATGTACAGCCCTGGGTATTCCTTACCGTAACGGTATAACTTCCTGATGGCAGTGTAAACAATGTACCCGATTGGAATGTAACACCATCTATACTATATTCATATTGGGCACCCAGCGGGGCGGTTACTGTAAGTGTTCCCGTTGTTGATGCACAGGCTAGAGGATCTGTAGGCAAAGCCGTTGCAGCTACTGGCGCGGCTGGGGCATTGCCAATTGTATAAACCGGGCTAATCGAAGTACAGCCCTGTGTATTCCTTACCGTAACGGTATAACTTCCTGATGGCAGTGTAAACAATATTCCTGGTTGGAATGTAACACCATCTATACTATATTCATATTGGGCACCCAGCGGGGCAGTTACTGTAAGTGTTCCCGTTGTTGACGTACAGGTTAGAGGATTTGCAGGTAGAGCTGTAACATTTACAGCCGGAGTCACCTCAAGCTGAGCAGCATTAGTAATTAAAGTACAACCGGGAGTGGTTATAACACAATAGTATTGAGTGTCATCAAGATTAGACGTTACACTATTTACAGTAAGTATAGCAGTAGTAGCCCCGGAAAAATTGGCTCCTGTTACATTTACCCACGCTCCGGAAACAAGCATTTTCCACTGATATGTAGCACCCTGAGCCGGTGCCACAACTGTAGAAAATGTAGCCTGCCCTCCGGCACATACTATATAATCCTGAGGCTGTGTTATTACATCTACCACAGGACCTCCCGTAGCAGGTGGGCCGTTGGGCTCACCAAGGTCACTACAATTCATCCCAACAATATCCCAGTCAGCAGCCCTATAAGCTGTTGTAGGCGCCACAATACCTGTATTAGACTTACGCTTTACAGTATAACCTGCATTACTGGGTGCTTTAGAAATATCTATAACCACACCATTCTTTTTTAGCCTGAATACATCATTACCATTTATACCAGACCCCATTGTTGCGTCGACACGTGCAGTACAACCCGGGTCGCCGCCATTATTACGTGAAACTACATTATAAGTAGACTCTGGATCTATAGATCCCTGTAAAATAAGAGTATAATCCGGCACTAAAGCAGGATTAGTAAGATCTGTAAAATTATCTCCAAAACGCTCTAGAACATACTCTCCATTGAAATCTATTGTAGTTGTAGAGGATGGATTAGTAAGCTCTATCATTCCATAACTTAGTGGTACATGGTCATATAACTCTGATATATAAATCTCAGGGGTTATACAGGCAGAAGTCAGTACTGTAAATACACCTCCTGTTGCCACGCACCCATTTGTGGTAACCCTTATTGTACCGGTTGAAGCCCCGGCAGGAACCGCTGCCAAAATCTCTGAATCGGATACTACTGTATATCCGGGTGATTGTATTCCGTTAAAACGCACAGACGATGTGCCTATACCAAGATTGAAGCCTGAACCATTTATTGAAATGATTGTACCTACCGGTCCGCTAGAGGGAGTATAGGTGTTTACAAAAGTATTTGTACAGGGTTGTTGGGCTGTTGCAGTAATTGCAAAAAGCAAAAAAAAGACACACCACAGCTTTGAGAACGGCTGAAATAGTTTTTTACTTGTCATAATGTCATATTGGTTTACGCACGTAAAATGCCACGCAATATATCATACAATAAATGAAAAAGAGTTAATGTTACTTTACCAAATAGTTAGTTGATTGCTCATAACTAAAACACAAATATTTAAAAAACAGGCATTTAACTCACAAAAAACTCATGGAGGTGATACTCTTGCTTTTTAAGCCAACTAATTGCATGCTTAAAGTATAAATCCTGTAAATTTTTGTAGTGATTCGCTATCCCTTTGGAGATTATAAGGTGGAATAAATAGAAAACCCCTTAAATCATACGATTTAAGGGGTTTTTAGTCGGGGTGGCAGGACGATGCCTACTCTCCGCAAATATCTTTATATCAATCCCTTGATAATCCCTTTTGCAATCCGCTCACCGTTTTGCTCACATTTAAGCTATTCGGTAACGGGTGCAAATATAGGCTTTTTTACAATAAAATAAAGTATTGTATGGAAATTTTGCCTTGATTCGTGATAGTCCTTAATTTTGATTTTTTTTCTATTTCTTTATACTCATAGAGCAATCACCTTACCGTCCTCATATTCTGCTACCATAACGCCAGCCTTGCTGTAAACTAATGGTTGCCCTTTCGCAAACAAGATTCGCCTTGTGTTTTCGCTAATATCCTGTCGCCAAACTTCCTTTTCTTCGTCAGTCATATCGAAGAAATTCTTTTTCATTCTACCTTTCCCTATAAAATCTTCTTCTTTGATTATTAATTCCATAAAAGTTTTAATGGTAATTAACTAATTGTCCTAAAAATAATGATTTTTTAGGATTAAATACTGCATACTTATTCTTCTTGTTTGAGTTTCTGATGCAGCGCATAACACTCGTCCAGAATGATTGACTCCTCCATTGGGATTAGTTGATACGCGAGTCCTAGCACGCATGAGATATTAGTATGCGATACCGACATTGATGAGGGCAAAATATCCTCTTCGGCTTCAAGGGCTGCCATACAGACCTTCATGATATCCATAATAGTCAAGATTAGGTCATTGTATCCTGAGAAACTCAATTCCACACCAAAACCTTCCCTGCGGAAGCGTTCATTACAAACATTGAATTGGCTGGCATTTTTAATTCTTTCTGCGAAGTCTAATGCTTCTTTGATTTTATCATTTTCCATAGCTTATAAAATTAGATGTGATTTATAGAGTGCATCGAGTTTGGCAAAAGCCAGTTGTTTTATTTCCCAAAAACAATCCGTGCAGCGCAATTCCAGTTCGTTGCTGTCTTCAATAGCGTATTGGTTTACTACTTTATAGCGTATCATATCAGGATTAGCCGATAGCAACAGGTACATTGAGTTATCATCTTCCCGACGGAAATACAATGAGAAATCTTTATCGGTAATAAATTGCAGCAGCGCAAACAGATGCCCAATATTTACGCGGTTTGGCCTGTAGCCAAGAAATAGTTCTATGAAACCAAGGCAACTGTTTACGATAGCCTGGTGCAGCATTGTGTTTTTCAATAGTGCGTCATCGGGATTGGTAAGTGACTTAGCCGTATTAAAATGGCTTTCTGCCAACAGCGCACGGTTGCGCCAGTAGTTTACCGAATACTCTAAATCCTTTTCAAACGGTTGGTCGGTAATATTTAAATCACTGCCCACTTGAAAACCATTAGCCGTAAGTTTGTTGAAAAACCATCGGTCGTTATCACGCTTTTTAGGCATTGACTGTTTACGGTGTAGCAGCACTGTAACCTTGTGCTTTTTACCAAAAGCATCCCTTACCTTGGCTTCAATCATAGCAGCGGGGTTGTCTTTCGGTTCGAGAGTATAAACTAACAGGTAAAAGTGATAACCGGGGTTGAAGTAATTAGACTTCGTTTTTTTAATTTCAGTATTAAATAGTTTGTAGCCAAAGCAGAAGACCGCCCTTGTCTTGATATAATCTTTGATAATGCCGTTTATCTGTTGCAGTACCTGACTCGCAAAATAATCTTCAGGCAACTTCTGTTCGAGGATGCCAAGTCCAACCGTTGCAGGTTGGTGTAAGGTTTTGAGTTTTGCCTTGTAATCCACATACAGTTTGTTGTACAGGCTCCGCGCTTCTCCATAAAACTGACGCACCTTTTTGTTCGCTTCTTTAAGCGTATCAATATCTACTTCAAATTCTGTTTTGTACATGATAGCGTTTCGTGAGGCATTTAGGAACTCAAATAAACTTTTTTCCTCATCGGCATTTGGATTGATAATATCATCAAGGGACGGCGCAAAATCTGCAACCCATCTGTACTGACCAAATAAGTCCTGCCCGCCTTTTAGCCCTTCCCCATGTAATTCAGAGATCATCATGTATATAAAGCGCAAGCCCTGATGCAGCGCATAGACGGCTTCAAGGTAGCTTTCGTTTTGCATATAATCGCTGTACAAACGCAGGTACGCATCAATGGCGTAAATCATTTCGCCCGTGCGTTTTCGGAGGCGGTATGTGTGATACTTGGTTTTAAGTTTCACAGGGTAAAAAACCTTTGCTTCAGGCAGGCAGTACACAAGGTTCTCTGCATTGCAATGCATTATAAAATAAGGGAATCCTTTTTTATAAGCATGTTCTACCCAATGACCGCTAAAATACTTAAACACGATATCAGGGTGGTCATCCGCCAGTTTACTATCATGCAGCGCATCGTCGTCCTGGGCATTATTATCGCTCATGATAACTGACACCAGCGTTTTGTGTTCCAAGGGTGAAACATACACTGCATCGATGTGCAGAAAACTGACCAAATGATTAACGGCCTCTGTCAGTTCTTCGTGATTGGGAAAGGCCTTCGGGATTTTAATTTCATACTTCATAAACTCCATTTTTGCTGTGTAACATCAGTGAAAAAGCTTATTTTTGCTTATACACAGCAAGTAACAACCTCATAGTAGCGTACCGAACCACAGCGGGTTGTATGTTACCAGTTACAGTTAGTGTTTTACCAACTAAATATTTCTTACAGAATTTTGAATACCTTTGAGTTATGAGCACAGCAACTAAAAATCACATAGGAAGAAAGATTAGCCGCATACGTGAACTGCGTGGCATGAAGCAAGAAGCACTAGCCCAAGCTTTGGGAATAAGCCAGCAGGCGGTTTCTAATATAGAGAATAGCGATACTATTGAGGAAGCAAAATTGCAAGACGTAGCGAAAGCACTTGGTGTCACCGCTGAGGCAATAAAGAACTTTTCTGAAGAGGCTGCAATAAACTATTTTAATAATTTCAACGATAGTAGCGAAGGAACCTTTAATAATCACTGTACCTTTAATCCAATAGATAAAGTTGTTGAGTTATATGAAAGATTAGTTCAGGCTGAAAAAGATAAAGTAGCTTACTTGGAAAAATTGTTGAATAAATAATAAATGTTATTAAAATAGAAAGGCTGCCCTCGGCAGCCTTTCTATTTTGATTTTAAGCAAAACATTTGTTCGTCATATTCGTAATTAACTATATCACCAGATAAAATAAGTTGGATTACCTTCTCTATTATTTCAATAGGAGCCACAAACCATTCCCTTGGTGTATATCTTTTACCTTTGTCATCAAATAAATCCACGCTTAAACATACCTTACCAAAAAAGCGGTGTAATAGATTTTCAAATTTCTGAGGATTAAGATTATAACACTTGAAGGAACTTACCAAAACAACATCAGCCATTAAATAAGTCGGTTCTTTTGCCGCGTTCTTAATTCTTTCCTTTACATCAATAGTTGAATAACCTATTTTATATAAATCTTGTAAAGGTGCAATTTGTGAATGGGTAGATTTTGATTTTAATATGTATATCCAGCCTGTTTGTAAATCTTCTTCATTTACCATATTGGCATTATTAAATAATGCATTTTCATCAGTATCACTGCTATGTGTCACTACTTTGCCATTATTATAAAGTTGCTTAGCTAAAGACCTGTAAAGCATATTGCTTTCTGTGCCATTCTCAAATACACATCTGGTTCTTCCATCTTTTCTGATACGCTTACCTGTAGGCAACGTTTTATCTTCAGTTTCAATATCTACTTTTTCAAGTAAAAGCATTATCCCATCCATTACGTAAAAAGCTCCTTCTTGTAGATTATCTTCTTTAAATGCAACCAATTTTCGCTTACCTTCTCTAAGGTCTTTATGTATGAGCTTGAACATCGGTTCATAAGGTTCAAATTCTTTCAAAGGTTTTCTGCGGGCCACATAGTCTGGGTCTTCTCTGTCTCTTAAGGTAACATTCGTGAGCTTAAAAATAGATAATGTTTCATCTGTATCTAAAATACCCAAATCATCATCCTGTAAAATATCTTCCACTGATTTAATCTCTTCTTTTACTATACCCAGCAAATTAAATTTATCATAAGGCTTTAAGAGACCCTTCTTTTTTTCATCATTTCTAAATGTTTTTAATCTTGAAAGAAGCTTAAATTCAGTGACATTTGTTGCCTGAGGTTCACGTCTGTTCTTATCGAAAAATGTATTAATTTCCTCAAAAGACTCTATTAGTCTTTCATCTTCAGTTTTCACATTAGATTGCTTAGGGGTACTATTTAATATCCCTAATTCATCATCGTCAAATATATCCTGTAATGTCTTTTTCTTATTATCCATTTGCCATAGCTTTACGCTTCTGCTCTTTTAAGAATATTATTGCTTCAGCTAATCTCCGTTCTTGAGGGTCAAAAGCCTGTATACTTGGCTGCTCACCTGTGCGTGAAATCCAGTTTTTTATTTTAGGCCACAAAATTATAGCTTCTTCTTCTGTCATTTGTATTCGCGTGGCATCTATTGTTTCTTGAATAGCCTTAAATATAGATGCTGTAACAGATTTAGAAAGTATCTCAAATGCTTTTTGGAAAGGATTTATTTTATCTATGAGGTCAATATGTATATCATCAATATTTACAAAACTATCTGCCATCCTAATAAACCTCTTGTCTCCCTGCATTTCAATATGCCCATTTTTTATTACAGAGTCAATTACTACATGCTGACGTACTTCTTCAATTTCTTCATCAGTTAAGTCGGGATACGTCTCCTTTATTATTTTAGGTATAAGAACTTTATTTATCACTTCCGGATCGACATTCCCAGGCATAGCTTTAAGCATAGTGTCATCCTGCAATATGGTAGCTTTTAAATCATTTATATCAGATTCAATAATTTCTTTAACCCTTGTTGAAGAAGGTTGTTTAAAACCATTTATCCTGATAGTATTTTCATCATCTTCAGAAGTATCTTCTTCTTCATCAGGATATTTAGGTTTGAATTTAAAATTAGGGGCTAATACTTGTTCCATTAAAAGGGAAGCTGTAATGGCCTTCAGCATATTATTTACAGACAGTTTCACTTCGTCATTTTCAGCATCAGGCTGTGCAATGAGGTTAGTAAATTGAGCGTGGGACTTATTACTGCTGTCCCTCGTAGCCCTGCCAATAATCTGGATAATTTCAGTCAGTGATCCCCTATAACCTATAGTTAAAGCATGTTCGCAGAAAGGCCAGTCAAAGCCTTCTTTTGCCATTCCTAAGGCAATTATGATATCAATGTCTTCGGGGCTATTTACATTTCTTAGATAAGCTTGAATTTTATCCCTTTCTTTTTGATTGTCGTTTACTAAATCAGCAACTTTTAATATTTTTCCTGTTGTTTTGCTTATAACGTGCATAACTCCAGTTTCAGGGTCTTGATAATCTAATTCCCCTAAACTGTCAATAATTCGGTTAACCTCTTCATATTTGTCCTTAGTAGATTCTCCCGCGTTTACATTAGGAATGTGAATAATAGTTTTCTTATTTTCATCCAAAATTTCATCAATGGCGGAAGTATATCTGCCTTGATAAAAGTGGTAGCCTATACCTAAAGATTTAAGATATTCGTAGCCATTAAGCTGCTCATAGTAGTTATAAGTAACTTTAGTAAATTTTGCTTCATCTTCAGGTAGCAATACTGGTACACTATCACCCCTGAAGTACGAACCTGTCATAGCCACTACGTGGGCTGTAGAGTTTGACATTACTGACCTTAAAACTTCACCTAACCTGTTATCGCCATCTGCGGATATATGGTGAAACTCATCTATTGCCAGTACTACCTCATTAAAGGCTTTTTCGTCAACTGCCTCAAAGGCAAACCTTAATGTGGCGTGAGTGCAAATAAGTATTTGTTCATCACTATTCAAAAAGTTCAAAAAAGAAGTAACCTTACTTTTATCGCCTCCGGGGTGCAAAGATTATATTTTGGATTAGGATTCCAGTTTGCAAAGAATCCATATTTAGATAATTCGGTTTTGCCAAAAGAAGCACCTATAGACCTTTCAGGTACAGCAACAATGACTTTTTTAAGCCCTTGATGTACCAATTTATCTAAACCAATGAACATCAATGCTCTCGATTTACCTGAGGCTGGTGGAGCTTTAATTAGCAGATATTGAGCGGTACGGGCTTCGAATGCACGAGCCTGCATCTCTCTCATTCCAAATTCATTTGTGCTTTTACTTTTACCTGTTTGGTTATATTGAACATGAACTATATTTGGCATCGTATTTTATTTTTTAGTCTTTTTTTTCTTTGTAGAAACAACATTTTCATTTGTCATTTCCTCATACAATTTAAACAAATATTCTAAACGTTCATTATCACTTACAAAAGGCTTTAACCTATAACATCTTTCTATAGCAAGATCCATCTCATGATGTGCGTCCTTTAATGATTTAGGCATTTTAATAGGGTCATACAATTGAGATAAATTCTTTTCAGGATATTTTTCTCTTTCTTCTAGTACACTAAATAAATGTAAATTGATGTTTTCAATCTCCTTTGCGGAAATTTTTGGTAACGGAAATGTATTGTAACAAATGGAAGAAGAATATCTTATGTCTTCTCTTAATCTTCCGGCTACTGCCTTTACCCACGCCATATGCATTCTTGACGTAATTACACCAAAAACCCAAGTTTCGCAATCATAAATTATTTGAGCAGAATTTGGAACAATCTCATGAGGATTTATAAAACCACATGGAATATATTTCCTCCGTTGAGAAGAAACTACTGGCACAATAACTGATTGATTGGATGTCTCATAAAACTCTCTGAATTGATGAGATTTATTTGCAATTTTATTTTGTCCAGCATCGGTACTTTTTAAACGCTCTTCTCTTACCTGTGCAACTCTATCTTCTATAACTTTATATTGCTTCGCTTCATACAATTCGCTATCAGTTATCCAAAAACAATACCTTTTTTCATTCTTAATAAATTCGGAAGAGCCAATCAAAGGTCTAATAAATTTTTCTATGCCTGTATTTTCTGAAACTATTTTATCTTTTTCAATGGAGTTAAGAATTAATGCAGAGCAGCAGCCTGTATAATTTCCTCTCATCATTTCAGGTAATCCACTAATTGATGAACTTAAACCATTTATGTATATAGTTTTTGCAGGAGCTAAATATGGATTAATTTCTTTTACTTCAGATACTATATTTGATTCGGAAAAAAGAAGTTTTCCCGAGTTTGACTTATTTGCTACTCCTATTATTACACAAGTTACACCCGCGCTGCCTTTAGCATTATTTCCCCATTTGAATGATTCATAAGCAAAATTAATTTCTAATTTATCATTTAGAACTAAAGGCCACAAAATTGGAACCTGTTCTCCTTGACAGATAGAATTAGTTGTAACGAAAGCATATTTCGATTTTGTTTCTATTATATACTGTGAGGCGAGCAAAAACCAACACGAAATATAATCTAATTTTCCATATTTTCGAATCATTGAAAACACCGCTTTCATCTCCTTTTTCTGCTGGGCATCTTGGTTGCGAGTTCCTAAATAGGGTGGATTACCTAAAATATATACTTCATCATTATCATTTTTGGGACATATAGTTTGCCAGTCAATTCTTGTAGCATTCCCGCACGTAATATGTCCCGCTTCTTTAAGAGGTAAAATAGGTTTAGCTCTACCGTAATCAAATAATTCATTTATGAAAACTTTGTTCATTTGGTGTTCAGCGAGCCATAATGATAGTAATGCCATTTCATGGGCAAAGTCATCTAATTCAATCCCATAAAACTGGGATAGTTTAATATCAGTATATACAGTTTCCGTTTGATAAGATTTACCTTGTTTTTTTAGAAAGTCAATCTGTTTCCAAATTTCGATTTCTAAGTTCCGTAGTTCTTTGTATGCTATAATTAAGAAATTTCCACTACCACAAGCTGGGTCAAATATTTTTACCTTTCCTATCCTGTTTATAAGCCTTCTTAAAGCCCTTTCATTATCTCTGTTTTTTTCCAGTTCCTCTTTTAAGTCATTTAAAAACAATGGCTCAATTACTTTCATTATATTAGGAACAGAAGTATAGTGCATACCTAAACCACTACGATACTCAGGATTAACTACTGCCTGTATCATTGAGCCAAAAATGTCAGGATTAATTTCACTCCAATTAAGTTCCCCACACTCAATAATAATTTTTCGGGCTTTCTTAGAAAACTTCGGTGCGTAAATGGTATCACGAAATAACCCTCCATTCACATAAGGGAATTTTTGAAGGTAAGCTGCTTCTTTACTATTGTCTTCAGTATTTAAAACATGAAAGAGTTTGTTTAAAAACTCATGTACATCACTTCCATCATCTTTGGTGTGCTGTACGAGTGTAGATGTAAATATGCCCTCCTCAGGGAATATATCTGTATCTTCAGCAAAAAAACAGAATAACAGTCTCGAAAGGAAAATATTTAAATTATGGCCTCCATCGTCATAAATACCTGAGTTTTCATGCACGAGAATATCGTATAGTTTAGCCATCTCATAGGAGGCTTTTCTGTCAGCGTAATTTTCATTCGTATGCTGATATTTTTCCTGTCCTGCCCAAGGTAAGAAGAAATCGAAATGCCTTGATACCTCTAAGATAGGAGTATCTAAGGTAAGCCCTTTTCTAGTATCTTTAGCTAATAAAGTCTTGTAATCGGTTACAATTACAAATCTCGGGTTATGCTTTAATGCACCTTCATCTTTAGTAATCTCGTCAATAGTTATTAACAACTTGTCCGAATCAACCTCTTTAAATAGTACTTTCTTTTTATATAAAACCTCGCCCGGAATTTTAGACATATTAAAATCACCAGTACGTAATCTGGTTATCGATGTCTTAGAAATACCATAGGCCAATAATAAATCGTATATGAAATTATCCTTGTTAAAATTCGTAACAAGTGATTTTACATTTTTTTCAATTTGGGTTGAGTTCATGTGTAAGAGAAAATATTTATAAAGTGCTTAAGACCAGATTTAATTAGCTGTTTAAATATTCTTCTAAAGTTGGTATTAAATAACTTTTATCAATGTTGTCAAAACTCCATTTTCGCATAGCAAAATTAGATAAATGTTTGTGTCGCTTTTCAATTGATGTTATTTTCCAAGTATAATTAACTTCGGTTGATTCCGCAAATTCTCTTATTTCAGCTTGTTGATTCAATAATGGGTTTGAATTATATGATGCAATCTTTTCACTAAAAGGCCTATTACCAATAGATGAATTATGTGAACCCGAGATTAACATTAGATTCCCTAAAGAATTTAAATGTAGATTGACGAATTCTTCAGAATATGAAGAGTTTTCATCTACCTCATATCCGCTCTTTATATGGTCTCCATTAGTAGGGGTTTGTGGGGAAATATGCTCTATTTGCTCATTTTCTAATGAAAACTTTCTGATATTATAACCTTTATTTTGAATTGAAGATTCGTATTCCCATAATAAGTAATGCAATATGCTATTTCCATAAATAGCTCCATTTAAATAATGTTTTGTTTGTATATCTCCCCAATACCAAGATTCATTCAATTTATTCTTGATATCGTTTATTAAATCTAATAGGTTACCATCAAATTTAAGCAATATACTATTTAACCTTTCTTGAATATTCGCTCGACTGTTAATTAATTTCGTTCTAAAGGTTACTATTTCAAGGACGTTAAATAAAGTATTCATTCTTCTATCATCTGAGCCAAAAGATTTGTATCCTTTAATGATAAATGGATATATAAATGCTGGAATTTTTAAGGACTTAAGTTTCTCAGCATATAATATTTGGGTTCTTTCAAACTTTTTAAGATTAGAAAAGGTTGTATGAAGTTCGTTAATGTAAGTTTTAATCCACTCAACCTTATTATTAGATTGCTTGAACAAATGCTTTACATCATTTAAACTTCTATAATTGTAACCATTCACATAGGCGTTATTGTGATAAAGCAATACGCTGTCTTCATTTAATTTAAGGTCATTTATTAAAAGATATATTGACTTGAAAATATTAGAAATATTTTCAATATTAGATTCAATTTCCTCTGGCTCACTGTAAACATACATTTGATACATAAAATAAGATTTTATCTTTTCCATGTTTGTCAAATCTTTGCCTCTATTATTTTCCAATTCAAACATTAATGCTGAATCCTTCTTGCCATCAAGTTCAATAACTGTTAATTCAGTCCCCTGTATTTTCTCAAGGATTTTTAAAATTATATCTGTAGATAATTTGTCAAGTTCTTCACTAAAGAAATCTTTAGCAGATTTAATTCTTATTTGTGATTGTGAATGCATTTCAAAATTATCATTGTTATCTATAATGATTGCATCATAACAAGCTCTGTCATATTCAACTGGGCGTAATTTTATATTGCCTTCATTTTTCAAATAAATATGCTTTAATAAGACTGGGTCAAATTCTTGAATTAAGTCCACACTACGCTTTCCAAGTACATTTATAATTGAACGTATAAATATTGTAAGAGTAGTGATTCTCTGTTGTCCATCTATTATTTCGTATTTTACATCCTTTTTTATGGTTTCTAAGAGGATATTACCATAGAAATAATTGTTTTGTCCTTCAATTTGTTCTAAAAGGTCATTCAAAAAAGTTCTCCATTCAGATTTATCCCAAGAGTATGCCCTTTGATAAACAGGTATTACAAAATGCTTTTGAGAACTGTCAAATAGGCCTAATGTTGTTTTATTGTAAAAATGCATTTAGTGATTGATTTGTAAGGTTATTGAGGAAGGAAATTAAGAAAAAACAATTCACTTATGTGATTTTTTTAGCCTCTTTTTTCTATTTCTTTTTTAAGTTCCTCAATTAGTTGTTGTTCAGTTGGTAGGTAAAGTTTATACTCGCTTGCAATGATGGTTTTATTATCTTCCGGTAAAGAAATTTTTACTACTGCATTGTTTTTTTCGGCACACAGTAGAATCCCTATTGTAGATTTCTCAAAATCCTGTTTTTCATATCGGTCATAGTAATTGACATACATTTGTAATTGCCCGACATCTTGGTGGGTAAGCTTGTGTGTTTTTATCTCGATGATTACAAAACATTGCAATAGGCGGTTATAGAAAACAAGGTCTATGAAAAACTCATCTCCTTCGATGTGAAGCCTCTTCTGCCGAGCAACAAATGCAAAGCCATTTCCAAGTTCAAGTAGAAAATCGTGTAGATGAGTTATAATAGCCTGCTCTAAATCTTTCTCGTAATACGATGCTTCCCTGTGCAATCCTAAAAATTCAAGATACATTGGGTCTTTTATTATTTCCTTCGCATCTGAAGGATGTTTTTCGTTACGCGCTACTGCTAATACACTTTCCTTATCGTTGCTTAAAAGTAAACGCTCCCAAAGACTGCTATGTATCTGCCTTTCTAACTGGCGTGTGGTCCAATTGTTTTTAATTGCTTCTGCTATATAAAATTCTCTTTTATCTTCGTTATCAAGACGTAAAAGCATTTTATAATGTGTCCAGCCCAATTGCGAACGCACTGCGTTCGCAATTGGAAAAGTTCTGTAAAATTGTCGAAAGAGTTCTATCTGCCTTTTAGAAAAACCACTCCCAAATTCCGGTTCTAATTCCTCTGATATTAATTTCGTGAGATAATTACCATAATCTGCACGGTCTTTTCCCTGTTGTTCTTCTTCAAAAATACGTCTGCCAATCTGCCAATACATTAGTGTGCGCTCGTGGTCTACCGCACGTATGGCCTTTTCCTTAGAGGAAACGATGATAGCTTTAATATCTTGTATTAAGGATTGGTCTAAAATCATGTGATAATTATAAGAGTGTAAATTTACAAAAGTATTAGATGATGATTGCTGACAAGGGTTAAAAGCTCTATTCAATTCTTATTTATCTTTTTCTGAATCTGAAAAATTATAGGCTTTGTCCATCATAGTCTTTGTGGCTTTTCCATTATGTTTATACATGTAGCTCCAGGCTTGCTTGATTTTCTCATTCTCCAAGTGCTGTTTTTGAACTTCTTTCATACTTTGTGTGTAATCTAATCCCCAACTGTATGCAAATTTTAAAGCAAATAGCGCTACTGCCAATAAAAACCAACGTCCAAAAACTATTTTATAGAAAAGCTTAGCATCCTGTTCCGGGAAAAGCAATATCTGAAGTTTCCTGGTAACGCTCTTAGGCTCCCTGCCAATCATGTATTTAATATCCAAAAATCCTTTTTCCAATGCACTTTTTACTGGGGCGGTATCTATACTTATTGGAACATCACTTTTAGCTAATTGCTGCTCATTAAATACATCAAGTTTTTTTCCAAGATTATCTATAGCGATAATCAGTTCGCCGATATTTTGATTCGTCGTTTTTTGTTCAACCGTAAATTCTTCAAGTACTAATTGTAGTGTATCTTTATCAAGTCTATTTTTTCCATTCGTTTCCATAGTCATTCATCATTTGTTAGTGTCTCATACCTGGCTTCCTTTTCTTTTTAGGTTGTCGGATTAGTTCAGGATCTCTATAATCTGAAGTATATTCAGGAGTCAATAGTTGCCCTAAAAGCCCTGTGATTTGTTTTTCAACCGATTCAAAAGAAGTTTCGTGGTTAAACTGCTGACTTTTCGCTGATTTAAAGTTATTGGTACGGGTGGCGCTATCATCTAAACGTTCATTCTTTTGGCTCGCCCGTTTCGCGTCAAGCTGCTGCTGTAAGCTTAATATCCTTTCAATCTTGGTCAGAGAAAAACCAACCTCACTACCTTTAAACTTTACTTTTTTATCATCCACAAAGGATATACCTCTTCCTTTTAAAATTTTATATCCTAAACCTTTCATCTGCTTTTCAAAGGCCGGGTAGCTACTGGTTTGTTTTAAAGTTTGCTGTATATCCGCTTTCAGTTTTTCTTTCCGGCTGTCGTGTCTGGGCAGTTGCCTGTCCGTTGCTGATAGGAATTTCCTAGGGCTTAATACTTGCTGCAAGCCGCATTGCTTTTCAAGCTTCCGGCAGAGTTCTGCCATCCGCTTATAACTGTTGCTGTCTGTAGCTACCTTTCCATCAAAGCCTACCCGGTTGGCAGCAACATGGATATGCTGCTCTTTGGTATCCTTGTGTAGTACGCAGATGTATTGATGGTCGGCTACGCCAAACGCTTTAGCACAAGCCCTGCCCATGTCGGTTAGTTGCGCCTTGGTCAATTGTTCTCCCGGTGCCAACCGTAAAGACAAATGCAGCATTGTTTTTTCAATACGGCTACTTAGCTTGCTTACATCTTTGAACTGCTCGGTGAGTTCATATTTGTTGCCAAAGCATTTGTTGTATTCCAGTACCTCCGCACGCTCGCTGTGCTGCAAATGGTCGCTTGCAGCAAGCGCTAATTTCTTTTCTTCAGATAGTTCTTTTTTATCTTCCAGTACATAACTGAGCAGGTGATAAATTGAAGCCCCTATGGACACATGCCCAATCATAAGAGGTAGTTTTTTATTTGCTGGGCAAGCTCTTTCACTTGGCCGGACTGTACTTTGAGTTCTGCCCGTTCCAACGGGTTAAGCTCGTCATTGCTGTTGCGTTTTTTTGCAATCTGGTTCAGGTTTGCAGCCATGTGGTTTAGCGTTGCGGTAAAGCTTAAAACTTCTTTTGGCAAGGCTTTATTCCTGAAATTAATTTTTGAAGTCAGCCCAAGTTCACGCAGGTATTCTGATATGGTAAGTTTTGCTTTTCTTGCTTTGGCTTCAATAGCCTTACGCTCAAAGAGTGTACACTTGATTGCCATTACCTGGTTCCTTTTAATCTCTTTGGGAGGCCTGCCGCCTTTATTCTTATTGTTGTCATTCACTCCTTCCATCATCTTTAACCATTACAATTTTTTGAATGCGGTAGCATGAAAAAAATCCCTCAACGAATGCGATAGCATGAGTTGAGCCAGCGTTTTGGTTTTACCAAAACATAGCTGGCTACCACTCAGACGTCATATAGACCTTCCATGCTTTTTAACTGGTTTAATTGTTTCAGGCTGCTTTAGCCAGTCGTTCAAATCCTTATGATTTTTGTATAGTATACTTTGGTCTGTAAACTTTTCAGGGTTCCTTTCCAAAGCTTCTTTAGTGAGTTTCATACCTGCCTCATCCCTGTCAAGGTAGAGGTTAACACGTTCATGCTTCTCCATAAGCTCCCAGGACTTTTGAAAAAAGGCAAGGGAGTTTAATACTATAAAATTTGGTGGCGGTTCAGCTGCTTTTTGGGTTATCGCTTTATATGACAGAAAGTCGAAAAAGCCTTCAAAGACATTTAGGGATTTTGACCCGACATCTATGAAGCTTACGGCCTTTGGCGAACTGCTACCTTTAAAATATTCGCTCCTTAGTTCATACCCTCCTGTATCATTTTTAAATCCGATAGCAGTCTGCTTTTTACCGTACAACGTAAAGTCAACTTCATGGCAATATTGCCTGGCAACCTCCAATGGGATATTCCGTTTTTCCAAATAGTTCATCAAGCGACTATCCGAAATAACCCTGCTATCTGTAACCAATATTTTGGCCTCACTATCCTTCTTTTTTTCACCGGCAGAAATGCTATTGGAACTATTCGATAGCTTCGGTTTCTCCTGCTGTTGAAAAAGAAAGGTTTCGGCATTACCAGTCGATAACTTTTGCAGTAGTTCACTTGTGGTACAACGGAAGTATTCCTTTCCAAAATCGATCAGGTCACCGCCCTTGCCCATCCCGTGGTCGTACCAAACATTTAGCTTCCGGTTGACTTTAAAAGAAGCGGTCTGTTCGTTTCGTAAAGGGGATTGATACCAATAATCTGCGTTTCTGATTTTTGACGGTTCATATCCGAGCGAAGCGAGGAAATCCACAAGGTCAATCTGTTTTGCTGTGGCACAGGTTAGCTTATCCATAGCTTATAAGATTAACTTTAACTTATTCGCCAGTGCCGTCCATTAGCTTCAGTATATCCTCATAACGGTAGTACAGTAAGCCACCAATTTTGCTAAACGGCAATGTGCCATTGATACGTAAATTTTGCAATGTACCTGCTGAGATGCCTAACAGCTTTCGTACTTCAAAGCTTTTAAGCCAGTTGCGTTGTTCTTCGCCACGCTTGCGTGGGAATGCCTGAAATTTGCGGATTTCTTCCAATAAATCTTTTTTGAATCGTTCAAGGTCGTCCCTTGTAATTAGCTCTACATTCATCTTCCTTCATTTTTACATTAAACAAAACCTTTTGCAGGCCGTAAAACAAATGATAAGTTTACAGCCGTTTTGATTACAAAGTAAAGGAGGGAACACTATAAAAAGATGACCATTGTGAGAGTTTGGTCAGGTTTCAATTGGTTTTGGAGCGATTTGAAGTCTTGCCTTTTTTCCGGCCGTACCAAGATTTGCTATAAAATAGTTTAGCAAAATGATATTTGATAACTAAATTGTGCTCATTCTTGATCTTATCTATAATCAAGGAAACCACTAATTTGTAACAGAAGTTGAAAAGAAGAGGGGACAGAGGAATCGAATGTCTTCCTTAAAGGGCGTAAGTTGAAAGTCCTGTAACTAAAAAAATATTGATTATATGGATTCTCCGACCACTCCCCACAAGAAGTATCAACATCAACTATTTTTGAAAAGTAAAATCAAAAAGCATATGGTGTATTTTAAATTCTGTGCTTAGACGTAAGTGTAGGCTGTCAAAAGTAAATGGATTTTCTTCTATTGAATTATCCTTCGTACTAATTAAATCGCCCTCGGGAGAAATCAAAAATTTATCACTTAACTTTTTCAGAATTGCAGTTTTTATGTTATAGCCGTCGCCATCTATAATAAAGCCAATCATTCCGCCAAAGGTTAGATTTTGAGCATACTTCCCATTGAAATAGCGTAAAACTCCACCATCAAAGATATTTTCATCATTAGCGTCTTTCTTATAGGTATTGTAATAAACATACTTATCTACCAAATCTTTACTACCATCTAAATTTTTGCATTCAAAATAGAAATCTTGATTTTTCCAATATGTATTATGAATGGTAATATCATAATTACCTTCTACATCCTCATCATTTGTTTCTTCTCCCTTTACAGAAAAATTAAAACCAAACTCTCTGTTTGCTTTCAATTTCAGGCGTACAAATTTTGCTATTTCCCTTTCAGTTCTTGGATATTGCTTTTTCTTTTCTTCTTCTATTTTAGACTTTAATTCAACACTATCATAGTTGTTATAGAAATCAAGCAAATAATAAAACACCCATTTTTTCCAAAACTCATCATCTAAGGTCTTTAGTTGGCGAGTATCGAATGGTAATGGTGCTGGCTTCTTAATCCTAATGTATTCCCTCTCCATTCACATTAGGTATTAATCGTTTTAAAATATCCTGCCCATCTTCAAAGGCTTTCGTTTCTGTCCAGTTTTTGTTTATATCTTCTTTAATAATGAAGACACAATCTTTCCCGAAAATCTTTTCCTGACTTGCTAAAAAGTTTGCATTTGGGTTTTCCTCAAAAATTTCATTAAGCAAATATTTCTTTGCTTTAGTAGCAATAGGACTGTTGGGGTTATTATTAAAGGATATTTTTACAACTATTAAATTGAAATCTGTAGTGGTTTCTTCGATGGTTATTAAACTTTCAAAATAAAATCCTACTAATTCTTTTAAAGTATTCTTATATCCATCTAAAGCATTTCTCTTTCTTCCAATTCTTGATTTTGGAAGAAAATAATCGTTAACTCTCTGCTTGTCCCAATAAGATAATTCATACAAACCGTATATCAGCTCATTTAATTCTTGTTCTTTTTCAGCATAATGATAAGTGCCATTTAACAACTCTTGACTTATAGCTGATATTCGAGAAACTTTTTCTTCGTTTAATAACCTTGGAATAGGTATGTTACAAAAATCAGATTTATCAATTTTTGAATGAAAGTCAAATATCCTCTTTCTTAGAACAAGATTTATATAATAGTTTACAACTCGTGAGTTTAATATTGCCGTAAATAAATAATAAAGGTCTGGGTTAGTTAACTTAATAACGTGAACATCAAAGTTGAAATATATTTTTTCATTTGTATATACTGCCTTCAAATTCTGACCAATTCTGCCCCATAAAATTCGGTCTCCCTGATAAATATCTTCGTTATATCCTTTACGTCTAAAATTTGAAATATCATTAGCGTAAGAATTAATCCCTTCTATAACAAAATTATCAATATTTTTTGAAGTTATGAGGGGTGTCGGAAAATCTTCGCTTTTTAAAGGTTGACTATACTTGTTACAATAATTTTCAAGATATTGCTTTTTATTAGAATTGTAAGTTTCTCTTGTTATCCCAAATTCTTTAATAATTACATCTACACCAGCTAACTGCAAACCAGTATGAATGAATAGTGTATTGTTTTCACGCTTTTTTATGAAATTAACAATAGCGGTACTGCTTTCATCGACTGAGTTTATTAGTTCCAAATCAAATTGATTTCCCACTAAGTAATCTCTTAATCGAACTTTATTGTCAACTAATTCTTTTTGGTTTATTTCAATTATTTTATCCTCTTGGATTATTAGTAATTCAAAAGGTTTTTCAGAGAACAGACCTAAATCTACAGGATGGTAATCGATGTTTTCATCTTGATTACTATTTGTAAAAATCACTGCTATGACGCTTTCTTTTGCTTTTTCAAATAAAATCTTTTTAACTCTTGAGAGTTCATAAACTTTTTCAATCCCGTAATTAGCATAAAAATAATTTTGGAAAGGTTCAGAATAATAAAAATTAGAACTGTTTGAAACAAAACCAAACCTAGTATTTTGATTGCTCCAGTCTTTAATTTTTAAAAAGAAACATTGTGAAATTTGTGCATCACTTACAATATTCTTCGCAAGAGTTTTGTTGCCATCTGACAATGAAACTTGGTAAGAATTTAAAAATGATATTTCATTTTTAAACTCAGAAGTATTCGGGATTTCAAAGAATGGCGGATTTCCGACTATGTACGAGAATACCTTTTCTTCAAAAGGTATTTCTGAAGAATTAAGGGTGTTAGCGTGTTTAATATTCTGAAAAAAGGAATACTCTGAAAATAGGTTAATCTTCTTATTGTCCTTTAATTCTTTAGCAATAAACTCTTTTATTTCTTCCGGATTAATCCCAATAAAAATCTGTAAGGAAAGAGAAAATAACGTAAATCGTTGTGCCGTTAATTCTTTTTCTATTCCAAATATATTTTCAGACAAAAGCTGTGTCCGGTATTTTATCTTTTCAATACTGTCTTGTGGTTCTAATTTTAGCTTTTGTGCAATTTCTAAAAGTCTTTGATACCCTGTAATCAAAAACATTCCTGACCCACTTGAAGGGTCTAAAATTGAACCTATTTTATCATCGTTTATTACATCATCTACAATTAGCTGAGCTAGTTTTTTTGGAGTATAATAAATGCCATTTTCTTTCTGCTTTTCAGACAAAAAGACCTCATAGATATAACTTATAAATTCAACCGGTAAAACGTCAAATCTGAAATCAAATAGTCTTAACTGCCCCGTGCTTACATTGTGGTTAAAAGACTTGGCGATAATGTTACAGACTTCACTTGTTAGATACTTTTCGTCAATTTTTGGAGTATCAAAAAGTGAATTGTTGAATATTTCGTGTATAATACTATACAAATCATTGATGTCTTTTTTAGCGTTATTTTCTAATAATTTCTCATAGTTAAGAGTAGTATCATTAAAATAGTGACTAAAAAAATATGAGTTGATAATATGGTTATCCTCTAAATACTTTATATATAACGTTCTGTCAATCAGAGCTTGAACTACTTCATTCCTAATATTTTCATCAGATATGGATTGTAATAATAACTGATTTAATTGCTCCTTTAAAGCTTTTAATGTAGAAACTAATTCTTTATCAATTCCTTTATATTTCGCCTTATTGATAAAAGAACGATAATTTAACCAAAACACTCCGCTATCAAACTGCCAGTGTTTTATTTTATCTATGGTGTCTAAATCCTTTTTTGTAGTTGAAAAAACCTCTAAAACACTTTCTTTATTTGAAAATTTAGGCGAGTATTTTGCGTAGAACATTACTACCTCCGCAGCTTCATTAGGAAAATAGAAAATTATATCTGCATCGTTCTTATTCCAAACATATTTTCTAAACTGTTCAAGTTCTGTTGTTTCTAACCAAGAAGTAACAATATAAAAAGAGGTATTGGTATTATTCGGACTTTTATAAAAAAAAACCGAATTTTCAAGTTTTTGAGATAAAGTAGCTTCTTTCTCAATATCAATAGATTTTGGCTTCAAATCAACGTTGAAGTCAAAACCTAAATTAGAAAAAAACTCTACATAAGTCATTGATTATATTATTGTTAGGCTTTTTATTAAAAGCAAATACACCGAGGGTAAAGTTAGAGAAAACTTTTCAAAAAGTTGTTATGCAATAAGGTTTAAATGGTGTTTAAATACTATTTAAAAATATAATAAAGTAAACTATGAGAAACCTAACCTGCGCTGGAGATATCAGCAAAATAACTGAGGTGTCCGATAATTCCTAAGACTATTGTTTGGCAACAATGTGGTAAATTTTATGCTTGTCCTGAACCGGACGGTACTTTGTCCCCGGATTTTTCTTATCTGCCGGAAAGTAGCTTCGCAGGGTTTGCTGGCTGATGTCCTCGTCCCCGTGCTGGAAATAACGGCTTATCATCTTCACCCATACCATTTCATTGGACGAGCGCACTAGGCGCATATCCTTTCCATCCGGGATACGCAGGTCGGGCAACTGCTGAATGAGGTCTACAACGGTATAGAGGTAGCCTTTTGTAATACGGATTTTTTGGTCAGTCTCAAAGGCCTTCATTTCTTTCAGAAGCTGCTCCTTTTG
Organism: Flavobacterium psychrotrophum; assembly: GCF_003403075.1. NCBI lineage: Bacteria > Pseudomonadati > Bacteroidota > Flavobacteriia > Flavobacteriales > Flavobacteriaceae > Flavobacterium > Flavobacterium psychrotrophum. The sequence continues at coordinate 2,970,641 of NZ_CP031557.1, forward strand.
AGCAACCTGCTTTTTAAGTTCATTAATTTCGGAATTGTATCGGGTAATGGTAATGTCTATCGGGTCAAGGTATCTATAGGTATTTATGGATATAAGATAATCCCGGAATATACGCAGCATTTTGAGGTTAGCCCGGTTCCGTCCATGATTCTTTGAAAACGGGGATTCTTTTCTGAGGGCTTCAATATGGTCAGCAACAATTTCACGTACATGGGCGTAAAATTCTGATTCGGTGCATTTACCGTTGCCTGTAGCATATTGTAGATGGTATTCATAAAACGCTTCCTGTTCATCATTGCCTATCTGATACAACCTTGCTAAAAAATGGTTGTCATCATATAAATTCCAAAAGCCTACGGGGCTGCCAATATCGTATCGGTGTTGTCTTCTTGTAAATGGACGGCGTATTTTAAAATAGGTATCTTTCATAGCAGTATTTTTTACAAATTACACTAATGCAAAGAGGCAGCCATAAAAGACTGCCTCTAACAAAGATACGAAATTATTTTCCTATGAATTGGGCAGACGGTGTCTGACCTTTTGAAAAGCGCAGACAGTGTCTGCGCTTTTCAATTATGTGGTTTCCTATCCTAAAGCGACGTTCAGCCGTTCCTGTAGCCTTCCCATATCTTCACTCAATTTACTTTCAACAACCTTGGCATAAATCTGGGTAGTTCGGATACTGGTATGGCCAAGCATCTTGGAAACACTTTCAATCGGAACACCATTACTCAGGGTAACGGTTGTTGCAAATGTATGGCGGGCGATATGGAACGTTAGCGTTTTAGTTATACCACATACATCTGCAATCTCTTTTAGGTAACCATTCATACGCTGGTTAGAAATAACAGGGAATACAGTACTGCTGTATTGTGCCCGTGGGTCATCTTTGTATTTGTCGACTAATACTTTTGCCTGTGGTAACAGCGGTACACGGACACTTGTGTCTGTTTTAACCCTGCTGGTTGACAACCAAAGCCCGCCATCAATGCCTTTGATGATATTTTCTTTGGTGAGTTGTGTCATGTCGATGTACGCAAGTCCGGTATAGCAACTAAACAGAAACATATCACGAACGTGCTCCAAACGGTCAATTTTAAATTCCTTGTTCGCAAGGCTTGCGAGTTCTTCCGTATTCAGGCACTGGCGTTCCACTTTATCAAAGTGCTTTTTAAAACTGGCAAAAGGGTCTTTAGGAAGCCAGTCTAAAGTGATGGCAAGGTTTACCATTTTGCGCAGCCTTTCAATATGCTTCATAATACCATTGTTGTTAAGGGGCTTTTGGTGGTCTTGGGGTACATAGTTAGCAAGATAGCTCTCAAAGTCCATTACAAAGCGGTAATTGAGTTCTGCAAGGGCAATATCATTCCTCTTGTACTTATCCTTCAGGAACTTTTCAATATACCTTTGGGTAGTAATATAATTCTTCATCGTGCCGGACGCAAGTTTATGGGCTGCCTCCTGATTGTGGTAGGCTATGAGTTTACCAAGTGTCATGGCTTCTTCATCACCACCGACAAACAAAGATTTTACTGCATCTACAGTTACAGTTTTGCGTTGTTGTACCAAATCGTTATAGCCATCGGCTATTATGGTGCGCACGCGCTCAATATGGCTATTAAGTTTTACAATTTCCTCACGCTTGCCCTTTGCACGCCCCTTTACATCATCCCAGTCTTTAGGCTGAATCTTTTGTTTAAGGGAGATTTCAGACCTTCTTCCATTTACCGTTATGCGGGCATACACGGTCGCTTTTTCATTCTTTTGCTGCTTGGGCATCCTGATAACAAACTGGATACCAAATGTGTTTTTGCTTTTCATACCAAATACATTTTGGGTTAAACTGATACATTTTGCCCGAACCTGCTCAAAAGTGCTCACAGAAAGCGGATAAAAAAGGTATCAAACCGTAACAAAAAGCATTAAAATGACTGGTACAATCAATTGTATTACACTTATTTGCCTGCTATTAGGTGAGTAAATTTATAACTTCAAATTCGCTCACGCAATTGCTCACATTCAGATTGATATTCTTTGGTATTTACTGGTATGAAATAAAAACGAAAAACCCGCAAATACTGATAATTTGCGGGTTTTTGACTGCCATTGAAGGCTTTTCAGTCGGGGTGGCAGGATTCGAACCTGCGACCTCCTCGTCCCAAACGAGGCGCGATGACCGGGCTACGCTACACCCCGAAAATAAGCGGAGAGACAGGGATTCGAACCCTGGCATCGATTACTCGATGACAGATTAGCAATCTGCTCCGTTACCACTCCGGCACCTCTCCTGCTTTTGCAAAAGCGGATAGTTATATCCTCATTGCGGTTGCAAATGTAGCGTATTTATTCACTTATTTGCAAGTATTTTTAAAGGTTTTTTTACTTTTTTTTTACTTAAATCGCAAAACCTTTCACTATCAGGCTGCTGCATTTACAAGCACTCTATTATTTTACACATTTTAAATAGTTAATGAAATAATTTTCCGGGTTATATGGCTTCCCCATCGTTTCACTCTTTAGTAATCTACCTACAGGATAATCTACCGTTTCGGTAGCATACTTTACCCTAATAAAACTTATCGGCGATTTTTCAAGCTCCTCAAATGAACCTTTTGTAAATAAAAACGTACCGGTAAGTACACTTATATTGGTCTTTTGGTTATCATCATACAACAGGTTGCTACATTGGTCTTCTGAAGCACTAAGTAGGGTAATGATTTTTCCATTTATAAGCTGAATGTAAATCTTAGAGGCCTTTTCAAAACATGAGACTTTTAAAAAATCATTACCCTTACCCAGTAACTGAAAATTTAACACAGGTAAACCCTGACTATTAGATAATGAAAAGAATAAAAACTGAGAGTTACCACCAAACACCTTTTCATACATAAGGTAATCATTAGTGGTGCTTAACTCCTGCCCTGCTGTGGTATCCTCAATTACATAGGTACAATCTGTTTGCGCCAGACTGACAGCAGGCACCGCAAACGTAGCGGCAAATAATAGTTTAATAAAAAATTTCTTCAAGGTATATGGTTATTAGTGCGCCAAATATAACTAAAAATACATGGTAATCGTATGGTAAAATAAATCGTTATCGCTTTGCAATTGGTTAAATTTTAATAGCTTTGGTCACACACCAAAAACATTACGACACACAACCATGAAAAAACTTTTCTTACTACCTCTGTTTGCATCGGTAGCTATTGCTATAAGTTACGGATTTAAACCCTCTCCCATTTACACCGTCTCAACTCCATTAGTACTGCACACCATTGCCGGCCCGGCCGAAAACTATGCCAAATACTGTTCTGGCTGCCATGGCGAAAAAATGGACGCTTTTACAGACAGGGACTGGAAACACGGCAACAACTTAAACGACCTTATGGTAAGTATCAAAAAGGGCTGGGCAGATGAAGGCATGCCTGCTTTTGAAAAAACATTTAAAGACGACGAGATAAAAGACCTGGCGCAATATATACTTACGGGTATTAAAAAAACGCAAGCCTATAACTTTGACAGCGAACCGGTAAGCAGCACGTTTACAAGTGAGAAACTTACTGTAAAACTCGACACTATTGCCACAGGTTTTGACATTGTATGGGGTATGGGATTTTTACCGGAGGGCGACCTGCTTGCAACCGAACGCGGAGGAAAACTATATCGCATAAAAAATAAAAAGAAACAGGAAATAACCGGAGTTCCTGAGGTACTGGCCGAAGGACAGGGTGGCCTGCTTGATGTTGCGATAAGCCCGAGTTTTAAGACCAATAAACTGGTTTATTTCTCTTACTCAAAACCTAAAAAAGAGGGCAGCAAAACACTGGCTACCACAGCCGTTATGTGCGCCACACTTGAAGGCAATGCACTTAAGAACCAAAAGATTATTTTTGAAGCCCTGCCCTACGCCCCTACCCGCCACCATTATGGCAGCAGGTTAGTTTTTGATGGCAAAGGGCATTTGTACATTTCTGTAGGAGAGCGCGGTAACGAAAATCAAAATCCCCAAACTATAGAAAATAACCAGCTTGGCAAAATACACCGTATAAATGAGGATGGCTCTATACCTGTAGATAACCCGTTTAAGGACAAAGCGGGAAAACCAACGACACTGTACTGCTATGGTAACCGTAATCCGCAAAGCCTTGCATTTAACCCCTGGACGAATGAGCTGTGGGAAACCGAACACGGGCCACGAGGTGGCGATGAGATAAATATCATAAAACCGGCTAACAATTATGGCTGGCCACTTACCTCTTACGGTATTAACTATAACGGAGAAACCATTACAGATAAGACACAGGCTCCGGGCATTACAGATCCGTTATTGTACTGGATACCGTCTATAGCCCCATCGGGTATGGCATTTGTAACCAGCGATATTTATAAACCGTGGAAAGGCGCACTCCTGGTAGGCTCGCTACGTTTTAAGTATCTAAACCTGTGCTACCTTGACGGTAATAAAGTGGTTAAAGAAGAAAAACTGCTTAAAAACATAGGCCGTGTGCGCGATGTGCGCCAAGGGCCGGACGGTTATATTTATGTATCTGTAGAAAAACCTGCGGGTGCTATTTACAGGCTACTTCCAATATAGCAATGGTTTAATTAACAATGAGTCAATGTAACAATTGATTAATTTTTTAGCGTACCAACTTAATTGATACATTAAATAAATTAATCAATTGTTACATTTTTTATTTTCAATAAAAAATTCCTCACCTCGCATTGTCATTTGAAAAATATTATTTTACTTTGCAATTCAAAGTACTTTAAATATGGAAAATTACTTAAAGGATATCCAGGACATAAAAAAAATGATGGACCGCTCATCGCAGTTTATTTCGCTTAGCGGGCTGTCGGGTATTTTGGCAGGCATCTATGCCCTTGCGGGAGCTTTTGTCATGAAAATGATAACCCGCGAAAATTACAGGAGCGTAACACTGGAAAGCAGGGAATTTAAATTAAGCTTTGTTATCCTGCTATCTGTATTGCTACTTTCGGTAGGTACTGCCTTCATCATGTCGGCAACCAAAGCAAAAAAATATGGCGAATCACTATGGAACAGTACCAGCCGCAGACTTGCTGCAAATTTCCTCATACCCTTAGTAACCGGCGGTATTTTTGCCTTACTTTTGATACAGGCACACCACTACGGGCTTATAGCCCCCGTAACCCTGATATTCTATGGCTTAGCCTGTGTTAACGCCAGTAAGTACACACTACGCGATGTGCGCTACCTTGGCATCACGGTAATAATAATAGGCCTTATAGCAACGGCAGCCATGGGCTACGGACTGGAGTTCTGGGCACTGGGCTTTGGCGTATGCCACATTTTATACGGAACCATAATGTATTTTAAGTACGACCGTAAGCAATAGTTTTGAAAAACATATTACAGCATATAAATAAAGCGTTTGACCATCGCATACGGTTAGGTATAATGAGTATCCTGATGGTTAATGAGTATGCCGATTTTACAACCCTTAAAGAGTTGCTTGGCGTAACAGATGGTAACCTGGCCAGCCATGCAAAGGCCCTTGAAGCAGAGCAATATATAATGGTAGAGAAACAATTTATAGGTAAAAAACCAAATACGCGCTATATGGCAACTAAAGAAGGCCGCAAGGCGTTTAAAGACCATATTGATGCCCTTGAAAAATTGATCTCTAAAAGTTAGGACTATTTTTTTACACTTACACTTTGAAATTCAAAGTACTTTAAAAACATAATTTCATGAACACTATTTTAAAAACCAACCTGTCCCGCGAAATAAGGCAGCACTTTCAGTTGTTTGCCCTAGCTGCCTTTAGCGTGGGATTGTTACTGATACGTGCAAAAATGACCCAGAGCATCTACTTCTTTTTCCTGATCTGGAATTTGTTTCTTGCTTATACGCCATTGGCGGTAAGTTCAGTAATTATCAGGTACAAAATACTTCGCTATAACTGGTATTACTCCTACCCTATCCTGTTTTGCTGGCTGTTGTTACTGCCCAACGCTCCCTACCTGATTACAGATTTTATACATCTTAGAGCCGCCACACCTGTACCCGTATGGTTTGATGTATTAATACTTGCATCGTTTACACTAACAGGGTTGCTCTTTGGGCTGGCTTCTATGCAAAATATCTACCGGTTATTGGCTATAAAATTCGGGAGTGGGTATGCAAACCTCACACTGCTTATAGTCAGCATTCTCAGTGCTTTTGGTATCTATTTAGGTAGGTTTATGCGCTACAACAGTTGGGATATACTCCATAAGCCAATATCCCTCATTACTGATATTATACAGAGCCTATTTAGTGAAGATACCTGGAAACCGGCATGGGGCATAACCATAGGATTTGGTTTATTACAGTACCTGCTATTTGATTTATATAGTTCGATGAAAAGATGATCTTGAATTTCTTACGCAAAGTTTCGCAGAGAAGACACCAAGGAACACAAAGCTTAAAATACTATCGCACACTAAAAAATTTCGCGAAACCTTGTGCCTTCTTTGTATGTCTTTGTGTGTCTTTGTGACAGTCACTCAATAAAAAAATTTACCAATCTACTTTGAAATTCAAAGTGAAATACACACAACTGTTATGAGCACCATGAAAGAAAAAATTGAGGCCGTGCGCCGCGAATTCGACAAAAAAACACAACAGCTTACAGCCCTTCAGCTTATAAAATATCCCGAAGGATCATTAGGGCAGCAACTGGGCAGGTTCCTGCTAAAAAATAATTATGGTCAAAATGTATATGCCAGCCATGATGATGTACTGCAACTGCTTATATCCGGCAGTAACACCTTTACCGATGATATCGCCGTACAGTTCTATCTTTTAGGCAACGGCAGCTTTGGTTTACGCAGGCTAAGCGCCATGGCTGCTGGGCTGGTACTGTTTCCGCACAAGGCATCACATTTTTATGACATGTACAAAAAAGGGAAAGCTGCCCTGCGCTTTTATGATATAGACCACATGGGGCTGCTACACCTTCCTGTGACACGCGTTAAAGAGACTTTTTTAATACGCTAAAATGAAAACACTTAAAACTGATTACTAATAATAAACATGAAAGATTTATTCTCCCTAAAACCCGGCAGCCGCCGGCATCCTGACAATTACCCTGACAGTATAAAACAACACGTGCTTTGGCCTGTAAAACTTTTCCTCATTTCATTTATCAGTGGCTCTGCAATTTTGCTGCTCTACCTCCTAACAAACAGCGACTTTTTGGTAATCGCCGGTATATGGTATGTTATAGCAGCGGTTACGGTAAATGCTTTAGCATTTTTGATACTTATGATAATGGCAGCGGTAAACTACCCGCAGGCAGGAGCTCTTTTGGGCAGAGCCTTACTCTTAACAATCAACATCCCCATAGCTTTTCTATACTTCAATATAGTAGTCCATTAATTTTCATAACAAAAAACAATTATATCATGGAAACATTTAATAAACAACCGCAGCCAGCACATTATCCCGAGCATCAAAACAACAATAGTTTTATGCAAAGTACCACCGTTCGGGTTATTATGGTGGGGGTGCTAACGCTTGTGCTGCTGCTCCCTTTACAATATGTAAAAAGCCTGATTTGGGAACGACAGGAATTACAACAAAACGTATCTGCCGAGATAGCTGGCCAATGGGGTGGTAATGTATTTGTGTATGGGCCAATACTAAAAGTTCCTTATCAAATAATTACCGAAACGGAAACTATTGACAAGGCTACTAAAGTAGTAACCATAAGCAAACAAGCGAGCATAACCTATGCCTACTTTTTTCCGGATGCGCTAAATGTAGATGCTAATGTGACTACTGAAACTAAAAAGCGTAATAATTATGAAACTACGGTTTTTAGCAGTAAGATGAAACTATCTGGTAATTATCCTACTCCTGATTTCAGCAAGGCAAAAATCCCGACTGAAAACATACTTTGGGATGAAGCACGAATAATTATGAACGCCGGTAGCCTAAAAAGTATAAAAGGTGCAGTAAACATTACATTTAACGGAAAGACATACGATTTTGAACCTGTTATTAAAGAATCTAACCAAAATGGTAATTCAACATCATGGTTGGAAACAAGCCCTGTAAATCTGGCCGGGCTAACAGGCAAGCCAACTTCTTACAAAATGGATATAAATTATGATGGCTCAGAAAAGATTAGCATTGTGCCAATTGGTAAAATTACAGAAGCAACAATAAAGTCTAACTGGGCTGACCCAAAATTTGATGGTAATTTTTTACCATATACCAAAACGATAACTGACGATAGCTTTGCTGCATCTTGGAAGGTATCGCACCTTAACCGTGCCTTTGTACAGCAGTATTTTGGTAGCTTGCCAGATTTGGGCCAATTTACATTTGATACAAATTTTATAATTTTAAACGATGAATATCAACAAAATGAACGTGCAGCAAAATATGGCTTCCTGGTTATAGGATTAACCTTCCTGGTTTTCTTCCTGATACAAATGATGAGCAAAATAAGCATACATATTTTTCAATACGGTATGGTAGGACTTGCTCTGATAATGTTTTACACGCTGCTTATTGCCATTACAGAGCACAGCAGCTTTACTCTTGCTTACCTGCTCTCAGGTTCAGCAGTTATAATAATGATAGGGCTATATTCTGTTTCCATCTTAAGAAATAAAAAGTTCCCCATCTTTATTACAACAGCATTAACCGCCTTGTATACTTTTATTTATGTAATTATTCAGCTCGAAGATTACGCTTTACTGGCAGGCAGCCTTGGCCTTTTTGCCATACTGGGTGCCGTGATGTATTTTTCACGTAAGATAGACTGGGAGAACACTGCATCAGCTAATCAATAATAACCGGGTGTAAAAAAAGCCACGAGTTGCACAAATTTTGCAAAATAATATTTGTACAGCTAGTATAACTCGTGGCTCATTTTTTAATAAACAATAATAAAATCCATGTTCATATCATTATTCTTTATACTCTTTGTAATCACACTTATAGTTGTGATATTCCTGATCCGAAAAAGATATGGCTTATTGTTTTTCTTATTCTTTTTATCCCCCACAATATTAGTCACAAATAGTTTTTGTTCAGACAGATCAACATATTCAACACAAAAAGTGGCAGTAGCAAATTTGATGATATCATGTATCGACGTTATCGCAGAGTTAACCGGTCATCATCATGGTATGGGTTTTAGCGATATCAATGGTTGGTATTTTGACACTCTTTTTCTAATCGAAATCTACTCGCTCTTTTTTATATTCTTTATGTATTATTTTTTACGAAAATACGCATGGAAGTCTGTTATGGCTAACTTCAAATATTATTTTGAAGCATTTTACAGTAAAATATATGCGTTGGGTCCATTAGTGGGAATTTCAATAATCACTATACTTTTTTTAAACACAGAAAACCATATCAGCCAATGGGCATTTAGTGACACACATTTTATCAACCTGTTGACCTACCTCTCAATATACTTTACCCTCCTCACTTTTCTAATACCTAAGTTCTTCTATCTCCGTAAAGAAGAAAAATTCCTTGTATTGTTTTTAGTTTTGTTCTTCCCTGTAATAAGCATTTCAGGCGAGTATAAATCTGTACCAATCTGTTATGCCGAAGTATCAAACTATGAAAACCACCTTAGTATCTACCCGCTTATTTATGCCATCCCTAAAACTATCTTAAGCTTTTCACAGAATTTTGACAGCCAAAAATACTCCCCATCCATTGTACCAAAACTTTACAGTATTATGCACATAGCTTTTGTAATCATCCTGTTTCCAAGCTTGCTAAACATCAATAATGAAACTAAAAAACAACTTTAGAAATTAACTTCAGGTATTGTAATAATTATATATTCATTAAAAATCCCGTGAGGTTTTCCTTTCTCGGCAGGTCGAGTTTTTTACGCAGCCTGTATCGTGCAAGCTCTACCCCACCGTCGCTAATATTCATAATGTCTGCAATTTCTTTAGTACTCATATTCATAAGCAGGTAAGTTGCAAGATCCATTTCTCGTGGTGTAATTGCCGGATACTTTTCTTTAAGACGCTTAAGGAAATCAAAATGCACATTGCGTATATGTTTTTCCAGGTTGTTCCAGCTCTTATCGGTATTAAGCTCTTTATTTATAGTTTTGTTGAGCTTGCTAAACTGCTGTCGGGTAGTATCATCCATAGCCTCCGGGTCAATATCCTTAAGCTTATTTATAATACCATTAAGCATCTTGTTTTTCTTTACTACCTGTAGTGAGTTATTAACCAACTCTTTATCTTTAGTAAGTATTTTCACCTTAAGCTGTTCGCTCTTTAAACGTTCAATCTCTTTCTCCAGTTCATACTGCTCCTGCTTTATTTTTGTTTCACGTTCCAGGTACAGCCTGCGCTGCTCCAGGGTTTCATAATAACGGTTTTGGCGAATTTTAGAACGTAGGCGCCTGCGCACCAGATAAATTCCAAGCCCTATAATAACAACATATAATAAGTAGGCAAACCAGTGCCTGTAAAATGGTGGATTTATAATGAATGATACAGAGGCATTTTCACTTTCTACCCCACTGCTGTTTATTACCTTAACCTTCATACGGTAGCTCCCCTCATGCAGGTTTGTATATTCTTTAACGGGCACGGTGGTCCAGTTGCTCCAGGTATCATCAAAACCGTCAAGCTTATAGCTAAACCTTAAATTCTCTGGGCTATCATATGTAGGCGATGAGAAATTAAACTTTACACTATTATCTTTAAACGGAATGGCTATATCTTTAATAGTATTATGGTTACCGGTATATAAGGTATCTTGTGCAAAAGAAAAGCTTTTTATGTAGGCCTTGGGCTTTAAAGACTCTCCAAATTGTAGCTTAGCATCGTAGTGTGCAAGCCCCTCAGTAAGGCCTATAAATATATTGCGGTCATCTACTGTATTAACCGACTCAAAGAAATAAACTAAATTACCCGTAACCGACGAAAAAGGCGATTGTACATTTTTATAGGTCCCGTCGGTTTCCTTCATCAGCATCCCCATAGCCGACTCTCCATAGAAGTAACAAATGTTACCTTTATTATCTTCAAAACAATACCGTATTTGTGGTAAAGACTTAAATACAGCACTCATGACTTTATCCTCTATAAACCTGTCATTAGCCTGATTATAGGTAAAAAAACGGTTTTGTCCCTGCAAGTAGATCTTGCCATTAATTTCCTGTACACTTGTTATACTGCGCACACTTTTACTCAGCGCCTCATAAGTAGCAGTTACTGTAAAACGTGTAAGATCATTACTCAGCTTTAGTTTATAAAGTATTTTATTTTTTCTGAGCCACACGTTTCTGCCATCTGTTACAAACTTGCTGTCGCTCACATCAAAGCCCTGCACCTGATTTTTAAACTGCCATCCTGCTGCGGTTTTCTGGATAATTGCAAAACCATGATAGTTACTGGCTATAAGGCAATCTGGCCGGCCAGGTAACCTTTTAAGCCCTAAATAACCTTTTTTATCATCAAGCCATCGTGTGGCCTTGCCTCCATTGATCGTAAAAAGCCCACGGTTGTGAAGGCAAAACATTTCGCCATCAAAAACCTCAAGCCCCCAACCCTGGCCTGTAGTACCTTCTATAAACTTAAAAGTACTTTCTTTAAAGGGCTGCTGCCAGGCATGATTAAATACTCCCTGATTTGTGGCTACATATAAACTTCCCTGAAATATGGCAGATGAATATACAGAACTAAGATCAAAACTTGTAGATAAATATGTAAAAGGCGAATTGATGTTTACAAAAGAAATACCATTATCTAAGCCGAGCCATAAATTGCCCATTACATCTATATAAGAAGTAAGAGATGTGTTATTAAGCAGGCCTTTATCATCGTTAATGTGCTGCACAATCCTGCCGGAAATGTCGCAAATGATGACTCCATCTAAAACCGAATTTAATACAATGTATCTTCCATTTAAGATACGACCGCCCAAAGCATTATTTTTTTGTATAAAATTGTTTGCCTCGCATTCCCATGGTACCACTTTATTATAATCATACACAAATAGCCCTTTGTCCATAGTTACAACAAGCATCCTGTTGTTGCCAAAAGGCAAAAGTCCCCATATCTCAGTATTATTAAACACTTCTGTACCCGGCAAAGACACCAGTATGCCATTCCTGTACTCAAGTATACCACCCGTAATATCCTGAAAATAAAGTTTACCATCAGAAAGGAATGAAAACTGAAAGCGGTTAGGTGGCTCTAGTATCGTTAGCTTTCCTTTTTTATATACATAGGTTCTAAAAAAAGTCTGAAAAAAAACTTCATCATTAACGATATGCACCTTCCATACAAAATCTATTATTTTTTTTGAATTTGGCGTCGCCATCTTAGAGATAGAGTGATACACCAACTTTCCTTTAGAGTTTGCTTCAAAAAAACCAAACTCATCATACCCCCCTACATATATACGGTCATTCTTATCAATTTTAAGAGAACGTACAGTACCGTTAGGAATGTTATAGCGATTCCATGATGTACCATTAAACTGTAAAAGCCCTGCTGTGTTCGCAAAAAACAGGTTACCGTTTTTATCCTGGGCAATATCCCAGTTTTGAGACCCTCCATTATAATCAGATTTTTTATAATTAATAATTTTTGGCAATCCAATGCTTTTAACCTGGGCAAAACCAGGAACAAAACAACAGGTAACAACTATTAAAAAAGCGAGTATGGTTTTACACCTCATATGAGCAAATATTAAAAAAATACTACACAAAAGTAGTCAATAAGAATAATCAAGGTATAACGTTGTAGTAACAGAGCCAAAAAACGTTAAAAACACAGCGAAAAACAGTAAAAAATATGTCAAAAAACAACGCAAAAAAACTAATTAAAACCCTTAAAAAACACAATAAACGCAATCTTAACACATTGAAAGCTAATTAGCTACAACGTTATATTTAAAAACAAGCCATTTGTAAGGGTATTTCATTTTTCGTTAACAAATTAACAACATAATTTTATACAATCAAAATATTGATAAACAATTAATTAAAAATTATTTGATGTGTTTTTATATAGCTTTAAAAATCGAATTGATGTGTTTTTGTAAAGGTTTTGAAGTAATAAAAATGAAAAAAATTATGTACTATTGCTTATTATTAATAAATAATCAACCCAAATTTTAACGAGTATGAAATTAGTAAAATTACGATTTTTTCATGTAATTTGTCTGCTCTGTGCGCTTAACATGTGGGCGCAGGATTCTGTCATAAAAGGACAGATAACAGATGAGACCGGATTGCCGGTTCCGGGGGCCTCTATCTTTGTAAAAGGTACCCAAAATGGCACGTCGTCTGACATCGACGGTAACTACCAAATTTCGGCAGGCCCAAATGCCACTTTGGTAATAAGTTTTGTGGGATACGCATCTCAGGAAGCTATTGTTGGCGGCCGTACATCAATCAATGTACAGCTTGCCCCTTCTTCTGAAGTACTGGAAGAAGTTGTTGTTGTAGGTTACGGTACACAAAAGAAAAGTGTTGTTACCGGTGCCATTTCAAGTGTTAAAGCCAAAGACCTTGAAAACATGCCGCTTACAACTGTAGGCCAATCTTTACAAGGCCGCACATCTGGTGTGTATGTAGCTCAAAATGCCGGACAGCCGGGATCAGGTGCTACAATACGTGTTAGGGGTGTAACGTCTTTTAATAACAATGATCCACTTTGGGTTGTTGATGGTGTAATTGTAGACAATGGTGGTATTAATTTCCTGAATCAATCAGACATTGAGTCGATGGAAGTATTAAAAGACGCTGCTTCTCAGGCCATTTATGGTGCCAGGGCTGCGGCTGGTGTAATTTTGATTACTACTAAAAAAGGAAAGTCAGGAAAACTTAGCGTTAATTATAATGGCTTTACAGGTATTTCTGGTCCTGCAAGAAAAATTGACCTTTTAAATGCAACACAGTATGCCACATTGCGTAATGAAGCTTATGCTAATGGTTACAACGCTCAGTTGCCTTTCCAGCTACCTTATCCAAATGCTGCTACTTTAGGAAAAGGTACTGATTGGCAAGATGTAATTTTTAATGATGGCGCAAAAAGAACGCAGCACGAACTAAGTATAAGTGGTGGTAATGATAAATCTACATTTTATCTTTCTGCAGGTATTACAGACCAGGAGGGTATAGTAATGCCTTCTATTTCAAATTACACCCGTAAAAACTTACGCCTTAATTCAACCCACAAATTGAGCAAATACATTACTGTTGGCCAAAACCTGGGTTACTCTCACGAAAAAACTATAGGAATAGGTAATACAAACAATGAGTTTGGTGGGCCGCTTGCGTCTGCAATCAACCTTGACCCTATTACGCCTGCAACCCTTACTCCAGAGCAGGCTCTATTAGCACCTAATAAAAACGAATATGCTCAGCAGTATGCTGTAAGAGATGGCAAAGGTAATTATTATGGAATTTCTCCTACAGTTGCTAACGAAATGTCTAACCCTTTAGCTTATGCTAAGGTGCGCGAAGGCAATCATGGCTGGGCAGATAACTTTGTAGGAAATGCTTATGTAGAAGTAGCACCTATTGAAGGTCTTAAATTTAGGAGTACATTAGGGGCAAAACTTTCTTATTGGGGAAGCAGAAGTTTTTCACCTTACAGCTATTTAAACACAAATCAGGATAACCAAAAGCAAAACTCTTTATACCGAGAAATGCAAAAAGGATTTGGATGGAATATAGAAAACACTGTATCTTACACAAAAAACATTGACGGTCATAACTTTACAGTACTTGGTGGCCAGGCTGCTTATGTTGATAATGATTCTTACGGTCAGGGTTTAACACATTATAATCTTCCTGTAAACAATTATAACGATGCCTCATTTAACTTTAGCATTCCTGCGAGTGATAAAGTATCTTGGGCCAGCGATGGTATTAAACACGTTGTAACCTCTTTGTTTGCAAGGGTAAATTACGATTACAAAGAAAGATATCTATTTACAGGTGTTATACGTCGAGACGGTTCATCACGTTTTGGTTCTAACAACAAATACGGTACTTTCCCTTCATTCTCTCTTGGATGGGCATTAAATAAAGAAGAGTTTTGGAAAGAGAATAACACTGTAAGCAATCTTAAAATACGAGGTGGTTATGGCGTTGTAGGTAGTGATAGTTTTGGAGATTTTAAATATCTTGCACTTGTAGCCTCTGGTCGTAATTATACCATAGGTCAGGGAGATTACAATGTAACCGTGGGTTACAGCCCGGATGCACCAAGTAACCCAGATCTTAAATGGGAAGAAACTACACAGGCAAACATAGGTTTTGAAGCTAGTATCTTTAATGATTTCTCACTTGAATTTGACTATTATAAAAAGAAAACTACAGATATCCTACAATGGGTACAACTTCCTGGATATGTTGGTGCAAACGGAACTCCATTTGGTAACGTTGCCGATATGCAAAACACAGGTATAGACGTTTCTCTTACTTACAAAAAACAACTTGGTGATTTTAACCTTTCTGTAAATGGTAACATTTCTACACTAAAAAACAAAGTTACAAGTGTAGGTGAAGACAGGAAATTTAATAGTGGAGAAGGCTTCCAGTCTCTTGGCTCAATCACAAGGTATGAAGTTGGATCTTCGTGGAATGAATTTTATGGATACCAGACTAATGGTATTTTCCAAAACCAGGCTGATATAGATAATTACAAAAGTGCTGATGGTACAGTAATACAACCGGGGGCACAACCAGGTGATTTTAGATGGACAGACCTAAATGGTGATGGTAAAATTACAGATGAAGACAGAAAATATTTGGGCAGCCCGCTACCAAAATATACCTATGGCCTTACTGTAAATTTAGCTTACAAGAATTTTGACCTTACATTATTTGGTCAGGGTGCAGGAGGCAACAAAATATTCCAGGGTCTTCGCAGGCTTGACCTGGGTACTGCAAACTGGCAAACCGCAGCACTTAATCGTTGGACAGGAGAAGGAACATCTAACTCATATCCAAGGATTTCCACCAGTGACAACAACAAAAACTTCACAAATATGTCTAATTTCTATCTTCAGAAAGGCGACTATTTCAGGATAAAAATTGTTCAGTTAGGTTACTCTTTACCTTCAGATCTTATAGGCAAAGCAGGTATAGCAAAAACCAGAGTATACGTTACAGGCGAAAACCTATTCACCTTTACAAAATATACAGGTTTTGATCCTGAAATAGGTGGTAATGTATCTGGTATTGACCGCGGATACTATCCACAGGCAAGATCTTTTATGTTGGGTGTTAATTTAGCGTTTTAATAAAAAGAATTGAAAAATGAAAAATAGAATCATTAAAAACGGACTTGCAATGCTTGCCCTGGCTCTTACATTAGGAGCATGCAGCGATGATTTTCTTGAGGTTGACCCTAAGGGTACCTTTCTTGAGGACAATTACTATAAAAATGAGCAACAGGCTTATACTGGCCTTGTGGCTACATATGATGTTTTAAGAAAACAATCTGGCGGATTTGAAAACATGATGGCTATGCTAAATGCAGGGTCTGATGATTTTTATGCAGGAGGCGGTAGCTCAACTGATGGTGCCGGTATACAATCTTTCTCAAACTTTACAATTACCCCTAATTTTATGCCGGGTAGTTTTTGGAGTGATTACTACAAAGGAGTGTTCAGGGCAAATGTACTTTTGCAGAAACTTCCAAATGTACCAATGCCAGAAGATAAAAAGGTTCGCTTTGCTGCTGAAGCAAAAGCATTACGAGCTTATTACTATTTTCAGTTAGTAACAATGTTTGGCGAAATACCTTTTTATACAACAAATCTTAGTACAGAACAGTTTTATACGATCGAAAAATCAGCGCCTTCAGTTGTGTATGAGCAAATCGAAAAAGATTTATTGGAAGCTATTGAAATACTGCCAGTAACACTTGATGCTGCAACAGAGTCTGCACGTTTTACTAAAGGAGCTGCAAAAGCAATTTTAGGCAAAGTATACTTATTTGAAGGTAAAAATGCCGAAGCAGCTGCGCAGTTTGCAGAGGTTAATGGTACACCGGGCGAAACAAGTGCCTATGGTTATCGTCTGCTTCCAAGCTTTAATGACCTTTGGGTTGTAGATAATAAGTTTCATTCTGAATCTATATTTGTTTGTGCACATTCAAAAATGGGTAACTCTACATGGGATAACTATGCGAGCGACTCAGATGAAGGTAATACCTTTAATCTAATGATAGGGCCAAGGGGTTATGCTCCGGGTCCAAATGCTCCTCAATACAAAACAGGATGGAGTTTTAATACTGTAACACCCGATCTTTATGCTGCAATGCTTAATGACCCAAGGAGAGATGCAACAATTGCAAACATTGGGGCTTTGAAAGAACAAGGGCTTGCAAACTACACACCTGCAAACATGGATACAGGTCTTTTCCTTAAAAAATTCATGCCAACAGCTGATGACGTTACAGATGGTGGTGGTGTGGCCGATCTTAACTACAGGCAAAACACATACATAGTACGTCTTGCAGATACTTATCTTATGGAAGCAGAAGCTCTAAACTTTACAGGTGCAAGGGCTCAGGCATTGCTTGATGCTGTAAGGAGGCGCGTTGGGCTACCATCAGTACCCGTTTCTAAAGAAAGTGTTATGAATGAGCGAAGAATGGAACTTGCCGGTGAAGGACATCGCTTTTGGGATCTTGTGCGTAATGACATGGCTGCAGCGAAGCTTGGATCACGCGGCTTTATTAAAGGTAAACATGAACATTTCCCTGTACCTTTAAAGGAAACTGAGAACACTATGATTAAACAAAATCCTGCTTACAATTAATTATTAAAGTATGAAATTAAATTTTAACTATAAAAAAAGCCTATTAGGTATAGCGGTTGCCACACTGGTTCTTATTGCGGGCTGTACGCCGGATGAGGTAACTGGCGGTAATCCATTAACAGAAGCCGATATTGATGCAGGATATAGTACAGTAACTACTAAAGATACTGTTATTAACTTTAAGAATGCACAAAACTTTGTGTTTAAAGCTGCATCTGACGATTCAAGGATTCAGTACCATTTATGGAGAGCATCTGACAAAACAGGCACCTATTTAGGACAATCATCCACAGTTAAAGGAGGTATTACACAAAAATTTACTTTTACAGAGTCTGGTACTTATAAAATAGAGCACCGTGTGGTGGGCCGCGTAGGCGGCACTAATTTTATATCAGAGCAAACTTTTAATGTGGTTATTCCGCCAACTGCTGTTGTAGATGGCCCTAACCTTATTAAGAGCCCTAACTTTGAAACCCCTTCAGACTGGACTGTGCTGCACATTAACTCTAGTGGTGCATCATGGGCTTTTTCTAACGGTGCCGCAACTATATCCGGTACAAGCGGGCATCAGGCAATTTACCAGGCAGTAACTGTAGAAGCCGGCAGACAGTATGAATTCGACATGAATGTATCAGGTCCAGGATCTACAAATACATGGTTTGAAGTTTATGTGTCGCGTACTGCTCCTACTGAAGGTTCAGATTATAATGCCGATGGTAAAAGGATGCAGCTAAACACATGGGCAGGCTGTGCAACATCTGCCTTTGACGGACTGCTTTCTGATGAACAGTGCGGCGAAGCCGATGTATCTGGTAACATAGTAACTTTTGCACAAAGCGGTACTGTATATTTTCTTATTAAATGTGGTAGCGGCGATGGAAACATCAACTCTATTGCTGTTAAGAATGTTACATTCCACACTATAGATTAATAATATTTGGGTTAGTTTTTTAAATAGCCTGTAGTCATTTTTTGAGTACAGGCTATTTTTTTAAAATTTAAACAGGTACGCCCGTACCTAAAAATTCTACTATGAGAAAGAATACAATAATGGCCTTCTTTATGCTGCTTTCCGGCACTACGTTTGCCCAACAGGCCAAAATCTCAGAAAAGCATTACAATGCCAAAGGAAAAAACGTTACTGTTTACACCACGGCAGAAAATACAAATTTAAAGCTGTCAAAAACAGCCGACGCAACATTTGCACCGGCAAAACAGCCGCTTGAAACAGAAATTTCTGTTTTTGTGCAGCCCGATGTTACCTTTCAGGATATTATGGGTATAGGCGGTGCCATTACTGATGCAAGCGCAGAAGTATATGCTAAGCTATCTCCTGCTAAGCAAAAAGAATTTCTTGATGCCTATTATAGCACAGACAAAGGCATAGGCTATTCTATAATACGTACCAACATACACAGCTGCGATTTTAGCAGCGGTAGTTATACATACATAAAAGAGGGTGATAAAAGCCTTAAATCGTTTAGCATAGACCACGATAGGAAGTATAGGCTTCCGCTTATTAAACAAGCGCTTAAAGCTGCTTCAAATAGCGTTACAGTATATGCAAGCCCGTGGAGCCCTCCGGCTTTTATGAAAGACACTAAAAATATGCTTAAAGGTGGTAAGTTACTACCTGAATATTACCAGACCTGGGCAGACTATTACGTTAAGTTTATAAATGCTTACGAAAAAGAGGGCATCAAAATATGGGGTATTACAGTACAGAATGAGCCTATGGCTACACAAACGTGGGAGTCTTGCCTTTATACCGCCGAAGAGGAACGCGATTTCTTAAAAAACTTTCTTGGACCAACAATTACCAAAAACTTTAAAGACAAAAAGATTGTAGTTTGGGATCATAACCGAGACCTGATGAATCAAAGGGCTGATGTGATATTCTCTGACCCGGAAGCTTCTAAATATGCCTGGGGAATGGGCATTCACTGGTATGAGACATGGACGGGATTTGCTCCAATGTTTCAGAATACGCAAAAAGTACATGATGCTTACCCGGATAAACACCTGTTATTTACAGAAGGCTGTGTAGAAAAATTTGACGCTGCTAAATATCAGTTTTGGGCAAACGGAGAGCGCTATGGCGAGCAAATGATAAATGACTTTAACAGTGGCCTTACAGGATTTACAGACTGGAACATTTTACTGGATGAAAAAGGTGGCCCTAACCACGTAGGTAACTTTTGTTTTGCCCCGGTACATGCAGATACTAAAACAGGCGAACTTATATATACACCTTCATACTACTACATAGGCCATTTTTCAAAATTTGTACAGCCTGAAGCAAAACGCATAAGCTCTGCCGTAAGCCGTAGTATGCTGCAAAGCGCCTCTTTTATAAATAAAGATGGTAAGATTGCTACTGTTGTTATGAACAACAGCGATAAAGAGGTTGCTTATGGCCTGTTTATAGGTACAGATAAAGTTAGCCTTACTATACCTGCACACGGCATACAAACCATGGTATATTAATTTAACCAACAAAACACAATTATGAAAAAAATAATCTGTTCGTTACTACTCATGCTTTCAATTCCGGCTTTTAGCCAGGGATTTTTGCATCAGCAGGGACAAAATATCGTAGACGGAAACGGCAATAATGTATTGCTGCGTGGCATGGGCCTTGGTGGCTGGATGATACAGGAAGGCTATATGATGCAAACATCAGAATTTGCAGGCACACAGCGCGAAATAAGGGCTAAGATACAAGGAATAATTGGCGAAACTGAAACTGAGGCGTTTTATCAAAGATACCGCGACAATGGTGTTACAAAACGTGATATTGACTCGCTTAAAGCATGGGGTTTTAACTCAGTACGCCTTCCTATGCACTACAATTTGTACACACTTCCTATAGAACAGGAAGCAACACCAGGACAGCAAACATGGCTTACTGAAGGTTTTGACAGGACAGATAAACTGCTGCAATGGTGTGCAGCAAACCAAATGTACCTGATACTTGATATGCACGCAGCTCCGGGCGGCCAGGGTAAAGATGCTAATATTTCTGACTATGACCCTTCTAAACCATCGCTATGGGAAAGTGAAGCTAACAAAACCAAAATGATCGCACTTTGGCGTAAACTGGCAGAAAGGTATAAAGACAGCCAATGGATTGGTGCTTATGACCTTATCAATGAGCCTAACTGGGCCTTTACCGGAACCAACAAGAATGGTTGCGACGAACAAAATAATGCTCCACTGCGCAGCCTGATGGTTGCCATTACCCAGGCAATACGTGAGGTAGATACAAACCACATGATTATTATTGAGGGTAACTGCTGGGGTAATAATTATAATGGCATATTTCCGCTTTGGGATAATAACATGACATTGAGTTTTCATAAATACTGGAACAATAATGAACAGGGATCTATACAAGGGCTTTTAAACCTTCGCACACAATATAACGTTCCGTTATGGCTGGGCGAGACCGGCGAGAACAGTAATGTATGGTTTCGCGACGCTATTAAACTTGTAGAGGGCCTTAACATTGGCTGGTCATGGTGGCCTCTTAAAAAGATAGAAAGTATTGCAGGTCCGTGTAATGTAACTATGCCGGCCGGCTATCAGCAGTTACTTGATTATTGGAAAGGTACAGGAACCGCACCTTCGCAAAGCGCAGCTATAGCTACATTAAACCAGCTTACTGAAAATTACAAGATGGAAAATGTAACGGTTAAGCCAGATGTTATTGATGCTATGTTCCGCCAGGTACAAACAGATGAGACAAAAAAATACAAAAACCATCCCCTACCCGGAAAAGTTTTTGCTTCTGAATACGATTTGGGGCGTCTTGGATTTGCTTATAACGATACTGATTATGCGACTTACCACAGCGACGGCGGAAGCTACACTGCCTGGAATAAGGGCTGGGCAATGCGAAATGATGGTGTAGATATTGAAGTTTGTAATGATGCTGTTACAAATGGCTTTGATGTAAACTTTACAGCAACCGGAGAATGGCTCCTATACACCCTTAACACTACTGCAGCTAAAGGCTACACTGTAGATGTTCGCTATGCAGGAACCGGAGGCAAAATTCACCTAGAAGATGCTACCGGAAGAATATCTGAAACCGTTACACTACCTGCTACAGGGGGCTATACAACCTGGTCTACCTTTAGCCTTGGCACGGTATTACTAAAGCAGGGCGAGAATAAAGTAAAACTGTACATTGATGCCGGTGGTTCTAACCTTAATTACTTAGAGTTTAAAAATGCAGTACCGGCAGCGCAGGTAGCTTTAAATGCTATTGATGCAGGTACTAATGTGCTGGGCGATAAAGTAACCGTTACTTTTAATAAAGACCTTACAGCAGGTATTAACTTTGCTGAAAGCAGCCTTACGCTTAAAGTAAACGGAACTACAGCTGCCATATCTGGTTTTGAAGCTACGTCTGCCAGCTCTTTTACATTTAACACCGCTACTGCAATAAGCACAGGAGACGTAGTTACCCTGACTTATGCAGGAACTAACCTGATAGCTACAGATGCCACCACACAGGCAGTATTTACAGATAAGCCTGTAGCTAATCGTGTGGGCAACATACAGCAGGTTCCCGGCACCATACAGGCAGAAAGCTTTTATGTAAACAATGGCCTGTCTCTTGAAACCACTACTGATACCGGTGGAGGTCAAAACATTGGCTATACTAATACAGGCGACTATCTTGATTATTTAGTGAATATATCGCAGACTACAAATTATAAGATCGAGTACCGTTACGCAGGTAGCAGCACTACAGGACAATTATCTTTACAGCTTATAAATGCTGATACACAAACTATAGAAACCGTTTCGCTACCTTCTACAGGCGGCTGGCAAACATGGCAAACCAAGCAAACAAATGCTACCCTGCCTGCGGGAAGGTATTACCTGCGCCTGTATGTAGCCGCACCGGAGTTTAACCTTAACTGGGTACGCTTTACAGCAGTTGAAGTTGACGATGATAATGATGGCATTCCTAACAGTGCAGACCTTTGCCCTAATACTCCGGCAGGCACTGTTGTAGATTTTACCGGGTGCCCATTATTTTCACTACCGCAAAATAACTTTGCAGTAACGATAACCGGCGAAAGCTGCCGTACCTCTAATAACGGAAGCATAAGTATTACTGCAACTGCAAACCATAATTATGTAGCTACACTTACAGGAAGCGCATCGGCTCAGACCAAAAACTTTACAACCTCAGCATCTTTTGAGGGTCTTGAGAGTGGTAATTACCAAGTTTGTATTACCCTGCCGGAAGCACCGTCTTATAAAGTATGCTATGACGTAGAGATAACACAACCGGTAGATCTTGCAGTACTATCGCGCGTAAGCGCACCGCAACGTACTGTTGAAGTGAGCCTTTATGGTGGCGAACAGTACATTGTTAACCTTAATGGACAAAGCTTTACTACGACACAAAGTACACTTAACTTGTCGCTTAAACCCGGAGAAAATAATCTGGAAATAAAAGCAGACAAAGAATGCCAGGGAGTGTACCGCGAGAAAATACTACTTGATGCCACGGCTGTTATTTACCCTAACCCGGTAAATGGCAATACAATATTTGTAGCTGCCCCTTATGATGCTGAAAGCAATGTTTCTATAGAGATATTTAACCTTATAGGAAACAGAGTGTATAATGCTGTTCATAAACCGCAGACTGAAGATATTGCAGCAGATGTATCAGGCCTTCAGGCTGGTGTATATATGATAAAAGTAGTATCTGGTAAAAACACCACTAACTCAAAAATTGTAAAACAATGAAAAAGCTAATTCTTGCAATAACAATCTCAGCGATGGCATTTGGCTGTAGTAAAAGTGATGGCGATGGCGATGGTAACGGCGGTGGCGATCAGGATGCGGCTGTACTTGCATCTCCTGCTAATAACACAGAATGTATTACCGGTACAAGCATATCAAATACTGAGAGTAAAGTAACACTTACATGGTCTGCCGCTAATGGCGCGCAAAGCTATTTTGTGTACCTAAAAAATCTTTCTACACAGGCAACACTTCAGTTTAGCGCGGGTACGGCAACGTCTTATGAAGCTACATTGGCCAAGGGTACACCTTACTCCTGGTATGTAAGTGCTAATAAAGCAAACAGTACCGTAAAAAGCGAAACATTCAAGTTTTATAACGCGGGTACAGGTACTACAAGCCATGCACCATTTCCTGCAGACCTTGTTGCACCGCTAATGAGTAGCACTATAAATGGTCCTACCGTTACATTACAATGGGCTGGTGCCGATGTAGACAATGATATAAAGGATTATAAAATTTATCTTGATACAAACAGCAACCCAACTACCCTTGCAGGCACCGTTACCACACAGCAGCTTCCGGGTGTAGGTATTATTACAGGGAGTACGTATTACTGGAAAATAGTAACATCAGATCGTGCAGGAAACAGCACATCATCTCCTGTATACCAGTTTAAAGTGTATTAACACACCTGTTTTTTTGTGATAATGCTCCCCAAATGTATTTTTGGGGAGCATTTTTTATTTATTCTACTTTAAACGCAGTTGCTTTTACCCCGGTATCAGTACCCAATGAAAATGTTTCTCCGGTAGCTTCTATAATCTGGCCTTTTTCGACCTGCTTAAATTGTTTAGGATCTTTAAGATTTACAATGCTAACTGTAACAGTATAACTCTTACCATCTTTATCCTTTATTTTAGCCATATAGCCATCTTTACCACGGGTAATTTCTGTTACCTCTCCTTTAACCGATATGGTTTTGCCTTCTTCTACCAATGCTTCAGTAGCAGTAGTATCAGCAGGTACGGCAGCTGTAGTATCTGCCGGGGTTGCTGTAGCATCAGTTTCTACAGTTGCATTTTCTTCTACTGTAGTTTCTGTAGATTTTTTGTCAGTGCATGAAGCCATGCCAAGCGCAATTGCCATAGCCATAATTACAATTCTGTTTTTCATTTTAAGCGTGTTTATTTTTTGTAAAGTTACATTATTTGCCACATGACACCTGTTAAGAAAGGCGTAAGAAATGTCTACAAAAAAATAAGCCCGGAAACCATTTTGGCTACCGGGCTTACAACTATTTGTGTTTGTTTAGATGCTAGATTTAAACTGTTCTAAGAAGCGAACATCGTTTTCATAGAACATACGTATATCGCTTATTTGGTAAAGCAGCATGGCCATACGTTCTATACCCATACCAAAGGCAAAACCATTATACTTGGCAGGATCTATATTACAATTTTTAAGTACGTTAGGGTCTACCATACCACAGCCCATAATTTCTAACCAGCCGGTACCTTTAGTAATACGGTAATCGGTCTCTGTCTTAAGGCCCCAATAAATATCTACCTCAGCACTTGGCTCTGTAAAAGGGAAATAGCTTGGGCGAAGGCGTATCTTGCTTTTGCCAAACATTTCTTTCGTAAAATATAAAAGCGTTTGTTTAAGGTCTGCAAAAGAAACGTCTTTATCAATATAGAGCCCTTCTACCTGGTGAAAGATACAGTGCGATCGCGATGAAATGGCCTCGTTCCTGAATACCCTTCCCGGAGAAATGGTACGTATAGGTGGCTTGTTCTCTTCCATATAACGAACCTGTACTGATGATGTATGCGTACGCAAAAGCACATCAGGGTTAGTCTGGATAAAAAAGGTATCCTGCATATCGCGTGCCGGGTGGTACTCCGGCAGGTTAAGCGCGGTAAAGTTGTGCCAGTCGTCTTCAATCTCAGGACCTTCACTTACGTTAAAGCCTATGTTACTAAATATATCAATAACCTGGTTCTTAACAATAGATATTGGGTGGCGTGATCCCACAGTAAAAGGTTCGCCGGGACGCGAAAGGTCGCCATACAGCCCTTTAGCTTCTTCCTTGCTCTCAAAGTGCTGCTGAATTTCGGCAACTTTGCCTTCAGCGGCTTTTTTAAGGTTGTTTATTACCTGTCCAAATTCTTTTTTCTGGTCAACTGCTACGTTCTTAAACTCGGCAAAAAAGTCGTTAAGCAGTCCTTTTTTACCTAAAAATTTAATCCTGAATGCCTCAAGCTCTTCTTTGGTCTGTGCCCTGAAGGCTTCGGCTTCGGTTATGTAGTCTTTAATCTTATCTATCATTTCTTACTAACAAAGGTGTGCAAATTTAGGCATTTTATAATTGCCGTGCCACCCTATTAGCCGGTATTATTTTCTTAAAATTATTATAAAATAAAAATCCGGTGTTCTATAATCTCTTAAAAAGCACCCAATGTTAAAACCCTGCCCTCTTGTTTTAACCCCACCTTAACCCGCTATTAACACACCTTACACTTTACTTTGCTGCAACAAATACGAAACCATTAATTAAAATTGTATCATGAAAAAAGTTCAGATTTTACCCTTAGCCGCCTTTGCAATTATGTCAATGGCATCTTGTAGCGACGACGACAGCAACAGTGCAAACAATGGCAACCAACCAGGGCAGGTAACTGCCGAAGCAAACATTGAAGAGGCCGGAGACTACAACTTTAGCAGTAACGCAAAACAAATTCAGCTTAATGGTACATCAGCCACATCTGATGATACTACCGTTACCACTAACGAAGGCTCTAAAATTACCATTACACAGGCAGGCACCTACCATGTAAGCGGTAACCTTACAGATGGACAGCTTGTAGTAGATGCAGACCAGGAAGACCGTGTACAAATTATTTTAGACAATGTATCTATTGCCAGTAGCGGAAGTGCAGCAATTGACATTAAAAATGCAGATAAAGTAGTTATCAATGTAAAAGCGGGTACTACTAATACTATTGCAGACCGTAATGGCAACAACCAGGACAGCGCCATTTTTAGCCGTACAAAACTGAGCATTTTTGGCACAGGTACGCTAAATGTAAACGGTAACGACAATGCGGCGATAAGCAGCCAGGGTGGTATTATACTGAAAGAAAGCACCTTTAACTTTACTGCTAATGAAGATGCAGTTAAAACTGACCATAACATTATTGTATACAGTGGTAGCCTTAATATAGATGCCGATGGCGACGGTTTTAATGCCGAAGAAGACATTACTATTAATAACGGTACCATAAACATTACACAAAGTGAAGATGGCTTTGATGCCAGTGCCGTAAACATTTTAGATGGTAACATCAGGATTGTAGCAAAAGAGGATGGTATAAGCGTAGATGGAGAACACACTAACGCTTCAACTGAGCTTATTGTAAGAGATGGTTACCTGTACATAAATGCAGGCGGAAACGGTTTTGATGCAGATGGCTCTATAACTATTGAGGATGGTACCGTAATTATTGACGGACCAACATCTAATGATAATGTTGCCGTTAGCTATTCTTCAAACTTCAACATCAACGGTGGCTACTTTATAGCTGTAAATGGCAGTAGCAATATAGATGCACCAAGCAACAGTTCTGCACAAAACAGCGTACTTGTTAAGTTTGACGCTACACAAAGTGCTAACACACTTGTTCACCTGCAAACAACACTGGGTGCAAACATTACTACTTTCCGCCCTTCTAAAAGCTTTAAAACACTTTTAGTATCATCGGCCAGCATAAGCGATAACGGCAGCTTTCAGCTATATACCGGCGGCACCGTTACCGGCGATGTACTCGATGGGCTATACGACTTTATCAGCTACGTAGGTGGTGCATTACAGGCTACATTTACTGTATCAGGATCTGTTACTACAGTAAATACTACACAGTCATAAATAAAAGCAAAACCCCAAAATAAGATCCGCACCAATTGGTGCGGTTTTTTATTTTATAAGGCCTTTTTCTAAAAAGTAATCTACAATAGCGCCTTTCATCAGTATGCTTTGCTCTCCTGCTTTTAATGCAGGAAGTTCTTCTTTTACTGTGTAATGTGGCCAGCCTTCTTCGTCAAAACGTTCAAATTCATAGTAACCAAAGGGCTCAAGCAAACGGCAAATGGCTATGTGCATAAGGTCTACCTTTTGATCTTTTTTAAATTTTCGGTTAAACTGCCCCAGTTCCTGTACCCCTATGAGGTAAATAATAGCATCAAGGTCAAGCATATCACCGTCTGCAAAACGGTTGCTTAATATATTTACAAGCTGTTCCCAGCGTTCTTTCAGTTGTTCGTCTCTCGACATAATATCTCTTTCGGTTAAGCGACAAAGATAGCGAGTTGAAATTTAATAGCAGGGCATTCCTTTCATACTCCTTTAAATGAAATAATTTTACAGCAAGATTACTGTTTTAGGACTGGCAAATTGTATAGGAACTCCGCATTTGATATACGGAATTAAACAGCGCAAACTATTAAAAACAAATGGGATACCTTTATGGGTATTGTACAACTTACTTCCTTTACTTCTTTACAATAATAAAATTGCTCCTTCGGTTAAGCTGGTGTTCTTCTTCGGTACAATCAGCACCATTACCACATTTGTTTAGCAACTGTGTTTCGCCATAACCCTTTACACTTTCTATGCGCTTAGGGTCTATACCTTTGCTTATGATATAACTGTAGGTACTTTTGGCACGGTCATCGCTCAGGCGCAGGTTGTAGTCGTCTTTGCCGCGGCTGTCGGTATGCGATTCTATTTTGATAACCACATTAGGGAAATGTTCCATTACATACACCACCTTATCCAGTTCTTTAGCTGCCCGTGGGGTTATGTAATATTGGTCAAAATCAAAATATATGGGGTTGATGTCTATCATTTCAACATTTTCCTTATCCTTTACCACAAAATCTGTAAATGCCTTAAGCTGGAAGTCAAGCTTTAGCGGATTATTATCTACAGGCTTTTTCTCGGTGGTAAAGTCAGGTTTGGTTACAGTAATAACTGCAAGTCCATCACAAGGCAGTGTAATTTCATAAAGACCATCTGCACCAGACTGCACTGTTTTTATTGTTGCTCCATCAGCATCTGTAGCGGTAATCAAAGCTGCTGATATAGGGCTATTACCATTACTGTTAGCTACCGTTCCTTTAATAGTTTTTATACATGGCGCTTCATCATTCGGAACAACCATGTAAATATCATCATCGCCTTTGCCCCCGGCACGGTTACTGCTCAGGTAAGTATACTTACCGTCGGTACTGGTTACATAAGCAAAATCATCTCGGTTGCTATTGATAGGCTTACCTAAATTTTTTGGCAGGCCAAATATTTCTCCCGTGCTGTTTTGCGGACTCGTAAAGGCATCACCATTCATCTTACTTACAAACACATCTAACCCCCCCAGGCCATAATGACCATCGCTACTAAAATATAGTGCCGTAGCCGTAGCAAACGGAAACATCTCGTTACCTTTAGTATTTATGATATTACCCAGGTTAAGGGGCTTACCTATTTTACCATCGCTATAAAGCGGTGCTACATAAATATCGGTTCCGCCAAAGCCGCCCGGCATATCGCTAACAAAAAACAGCCAGTTACCATCGGCACTTACCGCCGGCTGCCCGGTAGAATAGTCAGGGCTGTTAAATGATGCCAGTGCTTTTTTAGTAAGCTGCTCGCCTGCTACTGTACCATAAACTATTTGCACGTTATTAGTACCCGCTTTATCATTTTGCAGGCGTTTGCTTTTGCTCACGTTATTTACACTTACAAATAATCTTTTAAGATCGGGCGAAAAAGCAGCAGCGGCATTATGGTAATCAGTCTGTGCATTTTTCAAGAACTCTTTTTCTTTACCAAAAGAACCATCGGCATTACGCTCTGCCACATAGAGCGACAGGTAAGGCTGAGCATTCCAACTGTAGGTTTTGGCACCATCGCGCACAGTATCTTTAGCCGAGGCATACACTACTTTTTTACCGTAGAAAGACACACCAAAATCTGCCTTATCGGTATTTATGGCCAGGTTATCGAGCTTATATTTTTTGGGTAGTTTATTAAGGCTGTCAAGGTGCTGCTTTTGTAGCGTTAGTGTTTTTAACACAGCATCGTTACCTGCAAAATGTTGCCATAAAAGTGCATCGGCTTCTTTATAACGCTCCTCTCCTCTAACAGCAAGTATGTAGCGGTTAAACTGCTCCTCATTAAAAAGTGTCGATTGCTTTGCAAATGCTTTTTCGTACCAACGCATTGCCGCCCCGGTATTACCTATGTAGTAATTAGCCTCAGCGGCATTAAGTAAAATTTCAGCTTTGGGGTTCTTTTCTTTAGACAGATATTCTTCATATTCTTTTGCAGCTTCGGTATATGCCAGGTCGCGAAAATGTATCTCTGCTTTACGCAAAGCCAATTGCCCCATCATGGTGCTGATGTAAAAAAACAGGATCAGTATATAAAAATGTTTTTTCATAAGCATTAAAAAAAGCGGGGCGATTTTATACGTTTGGTTTTAGGAGCTACTTCAAAGCGCACCATAAACTCGTGCGAGCCGTTATTATATTTATTAAGATCTGTAACACTATAGTCATAACTATAGCCTACAAAAAAGTTGCGGGACACCTGTATACCGAGCAGCCCGCTAACAGCATCGTCCCAACGATAGCCTGCACCCAGCGTTAGCACTTCCTGCAATAAAAAGTTAGCCGAAAAATCTGCGGTTATGGGCGCACCGGTGACAATTTTGCCCAGCACAGCCGGCTTAAATTTTACATTTTCAGACAGGTCAAATACATAACCACCTATAACATAATAATGCAACCTGTCTGCCCTTACGGTTTCCTGCACATCATCATAATAATTGTTTTGCATAAAATTAGGCACAGACACACCCGCATACCACGTATCGGTATAATAATAAAGTCCTGCTCCTATGCTAGGATTTATTTTGTTATTGATGTTTTTATTAAGCAACGGGTCGCCCTCCTGGTAGTAGCGCCCACGGCTCCAGTCGATACTTAGTACACGCACCCCGGCTTTAAGCCCAAAAGCAAGTTTACCCTCATCGCCCATCTTTAAAGCATAGCTAAAGTTACCATCGGCAAATACCTCATCACTAGGGCCAATGCGGTCGTTAACCACACTAAGGCCTACGCCAATGTGCTCGTAATATTCGCTCCACGGGCTGTGTATGCTAAACGCCTGCGTTTGCGGAGCGCCGCTTATGCCCACCCATTGGGTGCGGTGTAAAAGGTTAGCCTGCAACACACCCGGCGAACCCGTATAACCTGGGTTTACCGTAAGGGTATTGTACATATATTGTGTATACTGAGGCTCCTGCTGGGCAAAGGCGCTAAGCCCTGCCATGAGCAGTAATAAGGAGAAGTATTTTTTTAAGACCGGTGTAGTGCTCCCCATTTAATTGTCTAATTGGCTGTAAGATTGTAAAAATAGTGTTTTTTTGTTAAGTCTTAAAGTTGAAAATTTTTAAAGTCATAAAGTTTAAGAAAAATCTCATTGCATAGTAAAACAAAATCTATGAAAATATACAATTGCAGAGCATCCTTCTCATCCGCGTTCCATTACAATACCGCAACTTTAAAACTTAATGGCTCCACAAACTTTCGACTTTAAGACTTTCGACATTAAAACCTTATGACTTTTGCTTACTTTTGCAGCCTGAAAAATTAAACTACCGATGAGTTTTAAAGACGAGATTGCAAGAAGAAGGACGTTTGGTATTATATCGCACCCCGATGCCGGTAAAACAACACTTACAGAAAAGTTACTACTTTTTGGTGGTGCTATACAGGAGGCCGGTGCGGTTAAGAGCAACAAGATCAAGAAAGGCGCTACGAGCGATTTTATGGAAATTGAGCGCCAGCGTGGTATATCTGTATCTACATCGGTACTTGCGTTTAATTATAAAGACAAGAAAATCAACATCCTCGATACTCCGGGGCACAAGGATTTTGCCGAAGATACCTTTCGTACGCTTACTGCTGTAGATAGTGTTATTGTGGTAATTGACGTTGCAAAGGGTGTGGAAGAGCAGACAGAAAAACTGGTAGCGGTATGCCGTATGCGAAACATACCCATGCTGGTCTTCATCAATAAACTGGACCGTGAGGGTAAAGATGCCTTTGACCTGATGGACGAGGTAGAGCAAAAGCTGGGCCTTAGGGTTACCCCGCTAAGCTTCCCTATAGGTATGGGTTACGATTTTCAGGGTATTTATAACATCTGGGAAAAGAACATCAACCTGTTTAGTGGCGACAGCCGCAAAAACATTGAAGAAACCATTGCCTTTAATGATGTTAACACACCTGAGCTGGATGAGCTTATTGGCGAAAAGCCTGCTCAAAGGCTGCGTGAAGAGCTGGAACTGATAGACGAGGTATACCCACAATTTGACCGCCAGGAATATCTTGATGGCAAACTACAGCCGGTATTCTTTGGTTCGGCATTAAACAACTTTGGTGTACGCGAACTGTTAGATTGCTTTATAGAGATTGCGCCTTCGCCAAGGCCAAAAGAAAGCGATACCCGTCTGGTAAATCCTGACGAAAATAAATTTAGCGGTTTTGTATTTAAGATCCATGCCAACATGGACCCTAAGCACCGCGACCGCCTGGCGTTCATAAAGATCGTATCCGGCACCTTTGAGCGTAACAAGCCTTACCTGCACGTACGCCACAATAAAAACCTGAAGTTTAGCAGCCCTAATGCATTCTTTGCCGAAAGGAAAGAAATTGTAGACATCTCCTACCCCGGCGATATTGTAGGCTTGCACGATACCGGAAACTTTAAGATAGGCGATACTCTTACCGAAGGCGAAAATATGAGCTTTAAGGGTATACCAAGCTTTAGCCCGGAACATTTCCGCTACATAAACAACGCCGACCCTATGAAGGCCAAGCAGCTTGAAAAAGGTATTGACCAGCTAATGGACGAAGGTGTTGCACAGCTCTTTACCCTCGAAATGAACAACCGTAAGGTTATAGGTACCGTAGGTGCACTACAATATGAGGTTATACAGTACAGGCTGGAGCATGAATATGGCGCTAAATGTTCTTACGAACTTTTCCCGGCTTACAAAGCCTGCTGGATACAACCCGAAGACCCTAAAAACGAAGAATTTGCTGAATTTAAAAGGATTAAGCAAAAGTTTTTGGCTAAAGATAAATTCGGTCAGTTAGTATTTTTGGCTGACTCAGAATTCTCGATCCAGATGACACAATCAAAATATCCGAGTGTAAAATTATTTTTTACGTCAGAATTTTAGTAACTTTGGTAGTATCCACTTAAATTAATTGTTGCCGGCCGGCATGGCCAAGATTATTCCTGTTACCCGTTCAGCGCTTTAAGTGCCGCTATGTTGTATTGATTTGAATTAATTATTCTCAAAACGATGGGCTTTTTTAATATTGCTTACGGATGTACTACAGGACTACTAACTGATTTTTTGCCCATAAACATTTTATGTACGGCGACTCCATTTCTATTCCATCAACCCACACAACAGCACCGTTACCAGCGGCTGTTAGACCAGTCTCAGGATAGTAATCGCATATTGCTTACCGCGCTTATAATGGCTATACTTTTCTCTGCCATTGTGGTTTACCTGCTAAGGGAACAACATAAGAAAGAAAAGCTACTGGCAGCATATATTACAGAAAAGCGTATAGCAAGAAAACTGCACGACGAAATAGCCAATGAACTCTATGGCACTATTTTAATGGTTAGTAACAGTACCGTTATAGCCGGCAAGGGTAAAGAGCAGCTTTTAGAACAACTGGACAGTATATATAAAAGCACCCGCGATATTTCCAGACAAAACATAGAGATTGATACTGGGCTACACTATCCTGTGCAATTAAGGCTGCTACTTAAAATGTACAGTTCAGAAACCGTACGCATCAATGTAAAAGGCTTTGATGATATACCGTGGGACAAATTATCTGAAATACAAAAGATAACTACTTTCAGGATATTGCAGGAAATGATGGTAAACATGAAAAAACACAGTAACGCCACACTAGTGTTTATAGATCTTAAAAACACTCCCGGCATCATAACTATATCTTACTCAGACAATGGTATAGGCATAGACTGTAAAAGTGATATCCATATAAACTACATACAGGGAATAAAAAACCGGCTGGCAACTATTGATGGTGACATAACAATAGATAAAAACCGTAATAAAGGATTCCATATTTCATTTAGTTTTAAAAAGTAGCCTATGTTTAAAAAAATACTTATTGCAGAAGATATAGACAGTGTTAGCCTGGGCCTTAAAACATGGCTTGCATCTCAATACCCAAATGCAGATATCCGGAGTACAAAATATTGTGATGAAGCCTTACTTAAAGTAAAACGCTCAGTGGCCGAGAATGCCCCTTTTGACCTTGTTATAAGCGATCTTACTTTTACCGAAGATCATTTACCTGCTACTATAAAAACCGGAGAAGAACTCATAGTACTTATTAAAAAGCTATTACCTAAGTCTAAAATAATAGTATATTCTATATACGATAATCCGCAACGTATTTATAATGTATTTCATAACCTCGAAATAAATGCCTTTATAGCAAAGGGCAGAAACAGTATTGACGAATTTGCTGAAGCACTAAACATGCTCTATACGAGCGAAGCCACTTTTATATCTCCGCATCTTCTGCAATGGGTAGAAGAAACAAATCACACAGATATTAGCGACGACGATATACTCTTACTACAATGGCTAGCCCGGGGAATAAGCCAAAAAGATATGAGCATTAAACTACAAGAGCTAAATAAATCATACCAAAATATAGCCAGTGTAGAAAAAAAACTAAAACGTCTAAAACAAATGCTGAATGCTTCCAGCAGTATACAACTGATAGCCAACGCTAAAGACCTGGGCATCATTTAATTTTCTTGTTTTCACACTTAAAACATAACCTATTACGGAAAACCGTAAGGAATTTCATCCCTAATGATGTAATTTGCTGATGAAAATGGCACAACCAACTTAGTTACAACTGTCTTAAACCACCACATTGCCAACAACCAAATTATTAATTACAAAATTCCTATGCCTTTTAAAATAAGACATGTTTTAATTATTGAAGATGTAGATAGTATAATCCTTGGCCTTAAAACCATATTACAGGATATGCCATACTGTACAGCGGCCACAGCAAAAACAGCCGATGAGGCACTTTACTCAATAAAAAAATCTGTCGAAACGCATAATCCGTTTGATCTTGTTATTGCTGATTTTTCATTTAGCAGAAACATTCCAGGCAATTCGCCTAAAAAAGAACAGGTGTTTATTGAAAAGGTAAAAGAGTTGTTACCTAATTGCAAAATCATTGTTTACTCTGCAGACAGAAAGCCATATCTTATAAATAATCTTATAAACAAGAAGCTTATAAATGGTTTTATAGCTAAAGACCGAGACAGCTTAAACTTGTTTCCGAGGGTAATAAAGCATTTTGAAGCGGGTAATAATATATACTTAAACCAGCAATTGCACCCCATAATGGAGCGATACAACAGTACCGACATTGAAGAATATGATGTTACCCTGCTAGAACTCCTGGCTTCAGGCAGCACACAGGCAGATATAAGCACCATACTAAAAAATAAGGGAGTAACATCCAGCGTAAGCAGTATAGAGAAAAGAATCAATAGGTTAAAAATATTATTAGCAGCACAAAACACAATACATCTTATAGCCATAGCTAAAGATGACGGTATAATATAAAATTTTAAGCAGGACAATCACATTTGTATAGCGGTTATAATACTGATAAAGTCTCTATGCCTAAAAAACAAAACAAAGCATCTCATCATTAACATTTTTTTTAATTATACAATACGGGTTTCCGTAATTATATTCAAATAAGTAGCCATATCTTTATTATATACAAACAAATAAACCATATTTAGTAATAATTTAATAATCCTTAAAATTACCCATGATGACAAAAACCTAAACAAACATATTGTTAAAAACTGTAAAAATTATGAAATACATATTGATAAAAGGTAACACTAGCGCAGGGAAGGCGTCTACTGTTAATGAGGTATGTAGACGGTTAAAACCTGAAAAAATTTGCAGGTTGTATTTTTCTGAGAATGGAAAGGTATCGTTACATACGGTCTATTCATCCGGCGATCTTGCCGATGGCAACTATCTGGTAACTATAAGGTCTAAAAGAGTACTTATGGTTTCTAACGCACCAACACAACAACGGGTAAAAATATCAACCATAATCGATTCATTATTGAGTATAAGCATTACTGTAGAATTTGCCATTGTGGCTATGAGTGGATCAGAAAAACTCAAAGATTTTGCTACGGCAAAAGAGCTTGCCAAATATGGTAAATGTATTTATGAAACCAAGATATGGAGAATACCATCCCATA
The DNA here is from genome assembly GCF_003403075.1 of Flavobacterium psychrotrophum. Taxonomy (NCBI): domain Bacteria; kingdom Pseudomonadati; phylum Bacteroidota; class Flavobacteriia; order Flavobacteriales; family Flavobacteriaceae; genus Flavobacterium; species Flavobacterium psychrotrophum. The sequence goes on from NZ_CP031557.1 coordinate 3,006,668, forward strand.
AATTCAACCTTACTGAAGAATGGAATAAAAGGATTTCCTATCTTACAGCAATAACATTGCACAATATTTAAATACCAAAATCATCCTACTAAAAATTTAAGCAATAAATCCTGCAAAGCCTTTAAGCATTGCAGGATTTATTTTTAAGCCCATGCCATACATTTAAAATTTGTAAACCGCACCCAGATAAATATTACTAAGGTTTAGGTTTACAGCAAAATTATCGGTTTTTGTGCCTCCATCAGGCTTTCTTGAACCATAACTAATTGCCCCAAAAGTTGTTTCGAGTGCAAAATGGTCTGATATAAAGTAGTTAACACCTGGTCCCAGCAATACCCCAAAACCATTTGCCTTGTCAGTCCCTGCCAGGTTTTCAACTTTACTCGAAGTATAATTTGCTTCAAGATGCCCAAAGAAAGACAGCCTGTTTTCTGGTGTAAAATAATAACGTCCAAAAAGCCCTGCTGTGATACCGCTTGCAGTACTTTTAGAATCTGCTACATCATCAACCTCATACTTATTATGTGCGTACCTTATTGTAGCTCCTATTGCAATATTATTGCTTACAAAATAGGCTGCAGATGGAGCAATAGTAAATCCATTGTTTTTTTGTTCGCCCGTTTTTTGGGAGTTAAAAGATACAGAGCCTGTAATAAAGGCATCGCCTTTATGAAAGCCAGGGGTTGACGATTCTTCCTGGGCGCTCATTACGCCAAATGCCAATAAGGCACTTACTGAAAATAGAATTTTTTTCATGGTGGTTTATTAACTTGTTATTTATCAACAACAAACCAATTTTTATGCCATAAAATCCTGTTAAATATATTCAGCAAGAACAACAAGTCCGTAAACCCCTACAAATCAATCACAAAACTATGCCGTTTTAGGAAATCATTAACATTTTGAACAGAATTCCTATTCAAAGCTTTTAATAAGTACTTCGAGTATTTTAATTGCAGCCTCGCTAATTTTTGTGCCTGGCCCAAATACTGCTACGGCTCCGGCATCAAAAAGATACTGATAATCCTGCGCGGGTATAACCCCGCCTACAATTACCATAATATCTTCACGTCCATATTTTTTAAGCTCCTCTATAACTTGTGGCACCAGTGTTTTATGCCCTGCGGCTAAAGATGATACACCTAGAATGTGCACGTCATTTTCTACAGCCTGCTTAGCTGCCTCAGCAGGGGTTTGGAATAATGGGCCAATATCTACATCAAAACCTACATCGGCATAACCCGTAGCCACAACTTTAGCGCCACGGTCGTGCCCGTCCTGCCCCATCTTGGCAATCATTATACGCGGACGGCGGCCTTCCAGTGCCGAAAATTCGTCTGCCAGCCTACGGGCCTGTGCAAAGCTTTCGTCGTTTTTTATCTCTTTACTATACACACCGCTAAACGATTTTATTTGTGCCTTATACCTGCCGTAAACACTTTCCAGCGCATCGCTAATCTCTCCCAGCGTTGCCCTATGGCGTGCAGCATCTATCGCCAGTTCAAGCAAGTTACCTTCGCCACTTTTAGCCGCTGTAGTAAGCGCGTCAATACTTTCAGCAACCTTTTGACTATTTCGCGTGGCTTTAATATTCTCCAGGCGCTCTACCTGTTGGCGGCGCACCGTTTGATTATCTACTTCAAGTATTTGTAGCGGGTCTTCTTTTTTAAGGCGGTACTTGTTAACCCCTACAATTATATCCTGCCCACTGTCTATACGTGCCTGTTTTCGGGCAGCGGCTTCTTCTATTCTTAATTTAGGTATACCTGCCTCAATAGCCTTGGTCATGCCTCCCAGCTCTTCTACTTCTTCAATAAGTGTCCAGGCTTTTTTAGCAAGATCGCTGGTTATACTCTCAACATAATAACTGCCTGCCCACGGGTCTACCGTTTGGGTTATTTTAGTTTCTTCCTGTAAATATATCTGGGTATTGCGGGCTATACGTGCACTAAAATCTGTTGGCAGTGCAATAGCCTCATCCAGCGCATTAGTATGTAAAGACTGCGTTCCGCCAAAGGCAGCAGCGGCAGCTTCTATACAGGTACGCGCTACATTGTTAAAAGGATCCTGCTCTGTAAGGCTCCAGCCACTGGTTTGGCAATGGGTGCGCAGTGCAAGCGATTTTTCATCTTTAGGGTCAAACTGCTTTAAAAGCTTTGCCCAAAGCATACGCCCGGCACGCATCTTGGCTATCTCCATAAAATGGTTCATGCCAATGGCCCAGAAAAATGATAACCTGGGTGCAAACTCGTCAATCTTCATTCCCGCAGCAAGGCCGGTACGAATGTATTCAAGCCCGTCTGCAAGGGTATAAGCCAGTTCAATATCTGCCGTAGCACCCGCCTCCTGCATGTGGTAGCCCGAAATACTTATAGAGTTAAACTTCGGCATCTTTTTACTGGCGTAGTCAAAAATGTCGGCAATAATTTTCATCGAAGGTGCCGGCGGATAAATGTAGGTATTTCGCACCATAAACTCTTTAAGGATATCATTCTGGATGGTACCTGAAAGTTTTTCTGAGCTTACCCCCTGTTCCTCTGCTGCGACTATGTAGAATGCCATGATAGGCAATACAGCCCCGTTCATAGTCATAGAAACCGACATTTCATCAAGAGGTATCTGGTCAAAGAGCACCTTCATATCCTCTACGCTGTCTATGGCTACACCTGCCTTGCCTACATCGCCCACTACACGCTCATGATCGCTGTCATAACCGCGGTGTGTAGCCAGGTCAAACGCTACTGATAAACCTTTTTGTCCCGCGGCAAGATTGCGGCGGTAAAAGGCGTTACTCTCTTCTGCCGTACTAAAGCCAGCATACTGCCTAATAGTCCAGGGGCGGCGCACATACATAGTAGCATATGGCCCACGAAGGTTTGGCGCAAATCCTGCCCCAAAATCAAGATGCTCCAGATTTTCGGTATCTGCTTCGGTATAGGTTTGCTTAATAACAATTCCCTCTGCGGTTAAAAATTCCTGCTCAGGGTTTTGGCTGGTGAGACCATCTCCGGCAAAACCTTGTAATTTTATATGCTGGATATTTTTTCTCATAACGGTTGCTGTATATTTGCATTCTCACCTTCTAATCGCTCCTGCTCTGTCTTTTCAGCCAGCCTTTTTTCAATTATTGGCGTAACCAATGTCTTTCGCGGACTGATCTTTATAAACGGATACAGCTCTATGTCGCCTGCCATGCGGTCGTTTTTATTAGGGTACTTATTAGTACCCAGCAGTACCTCTTTACCACTGTCAAAAAGTTCCTGTTCTCTGGCGGCACTTTCCTGTATCTTGCGTTGAATGACTCCATCTTTAAGCTGCTTTAAAAAACCGCCATTAGATTCAAGGTCTTTTAATAAAATAAGTGCTTTATCTGCAAGCTGCTGTGTTAGTTCTTCAATATAGTAAGCACCATCTGCCGGATTGTTAACCGCATCAAAATAACTTTCGTTTTTTAATATCAGCAATTGGTTTCGGGCAATACGATCGGCAAACTCATTACTTTTATGATACAGTGCATCGTAGGGAAGATTAAAAACCGTATCTGCTCCCCCAAGTACAGCACTCATACACTCTGTAGTAGTACGCAGCATATTTACATTATAATCGTATAGTGTTTTATTGCGCTTAGAAGGCATTGCTATTATATGGCAGTCTAAACCATGACCGTATTCGGTAGCAATAAGTTTATAGATATGGCGCAGTGCCCTGAGCTTTGCTATCTCAAAAAAATAATTAGCCCCTACCGCTACCTGAAGTACCAGTGGCTGTACTAATTGCATACGGCTGAAATATTCTATTGCATGGCTAACGGTGTAGGCAATTTGCTGTACCATATTTCCCCCTGCATTTTGGTACAAGGTTGCATTTATACTTATAAAGCCAATATTTTTACATGAGGTTGCCATAGCACTCATCACCTCAAAATTATTGCCTCCGTCATGCCAGTTACCCTCTTTAGCTAAGTAGCCCACAGGATCTGTAAGCACATAATAAACAGCACTATTTTGCTGTGCAATAACATCAAGCTGTTTTACGAAATCGATTGAATAGAATTGCAAATAAAAATACGCCGGCACAGTTGCATCAAGATTTTGCAACAATGTTTTTATATCGGTATCTGCAGAAGGTATGGTAAACCTAATGGCCTCTGCACCACGCTGTAGTGTTGCCTGGGCACGCTGGGCGCTTTTTTCTACATCTTTAACATAAATTTCCTGGCCTATTTTAAAAGCAGCAGCCTGGGTTTGTATATCCAAACCGTCTTTAGCTTCATCAATATGATAAAAAGGTTTAACCTTTATACCTTCCGGACTTTCCCAAACCAGTGCTTCATTATAATCGGCACCTTTAAGCTCATACTGTATCTGTTGTTTCCAGAGCTTTGACGAAACGGGGCCAAATTCTTCAAAAAGGTTATCACTCATACGTCTAGTTTTTTAAAGCGCTGTAGAATCTTCCTCTTTGGGAGCATCCTCCTCAAAGTCGATTATATAAATATCTTCATCTTCACGCTTCATAAAATATTTTTCGCGTGCATATTTTTCGGTCTGGTCAGTATTTTTAAGTTGTTTTATACTGATGCTGTCTTTTTTAATTTCATCAATATAATACTGCTTGTTATCTTCCAGCTCCTGTATTTCTTTGTTAAGCACCTGTTGCTCAAAATACGAATAATTATCAAGAAAAATAAGCCATATACCCACAAAAATAAGTACCAGCACATACCTGCTTCCTAAAATTTTCAGGAAAGGATAACGGGATAACAAGTTTTTGAAGATTGGCATACTCAATTATAAATTACAAAAAACAAATATCAACTATCAAATTGGCAACTAAAATCAGCTGTTAACATCTTTAGCTTTCTCTATTATCGAAGAAAATATTTTCTTCAGTTCATCAGCTTCCATTATTAAGGCATTTATGGTGGATGTAAAATCCACATTCATTTCTCTGAGCAAAGAAAGCCAATAAATAGATTCTTTTGCTTCCTTCCTGCAAACTTTTAACCTATAATAAAAATCTTTCTTACTAAGAGATTCATTAGCTTCAATATAATTAGCTCCCACAGATCCTGAAGAGCGAACTAACTGTTTTGCGTCTTCATAAACAGCAATGGAACCTGGTAATTGCCTTATAAAAAACCTGCAATTGCGTGCAAATATAAATGTTCTTTGTTCTAAATCATATACTCTTGCTCCCATCCCCTCATTTGTTATTTGGAAATTGATGCTTAGATTTTTTATAAGATTTTTTGATTAATTACCGCCCTTACCACATCAATAGCCACCGTATTATACTTATCATTGGGGATAATAATATCTGCATACGCCTTTGTAGGTTCTATAAACTGCTCGTGCATGGGCTTAAGGGTACTTTGATAACGACTCAAAACCTCCTCCATATCGCGGCCGCGTTCTGCTATATCCCTCCTCATACGGCGAATAAGGCGCTCATCAGGATCAGCGTGTACAAATATCTTAATATCAAACAATTCACGCAGTTTAGGGTCAGAAAGTATCAGGATACCCTCTACAATCATTACTTTTCGCGGATGTGTAAGAATAGTATCGTCTGTACGGTTATGTGTAACAAAAGAATACACAGGCTGCTCTATAGCTTTGCCTTCCTTAAGTGCCTTAAGGTGCGAAAACAGTAACTCAAAATCTATAGCCCTTGGGTGGTCAAAGTTTATCTTTGCCCGGTCTTCGTAACTAAGGTTTGTAGTTTCGCGATAATAATGATCCTGCGACAGCACACCTACCTCTGTAAGCGGCAGCTGGTTCATAATCTGGTGTACTACAGTAGTTTTTCCGCTACCGGTACCACCGGCAATTCCTATAACAAGCATGTAATTAAATGTTATTTTATTTTGTGCAAAAATAGCAATTAAAGGTAGCTAACCGCTACCAAAATTGAATAAACTTAATTTTAATTATCCGTTTTATTATGTAAATTTATACCACACATTTAACTAACTATGGACATAAAAAAAGTTTTTGACAACAACCGCACCTGGATAGAAAAGCAACTGACTACCGATGCTGCTTATTTTGAAAACCTTGCAAAAGGGCAAACACCCGAAATTTTATACATAGGCTGCAGCGACAGCCGGGTAACTGCCGAAGAGCTTATGGGCATATCTCCGGGGGAAGCTTTTGTACACCGCAACATTGCAAACATGGTACCTAATACAGACCTTAATGTAATGTCGGTCATCAACTATGCTGTTAGCCACCTTAAGGTAAACCATGTTGTAGTATGCGGCCATTATAACTGTGGTGGTGTTAAAGCCGCTATGGAACAGACTGATCTGGGCATACTAAACCCATGGCTGCGCAACATTAGAGACGTGTACCGCCTGCACCGCAAAGAGCTTAATGACCTGACCGACGATACAGAACGGTACAACCGCCTTGTAGAACTAAACGTTCAGGAGCAGTGTATTAATGTTATTAAGACGGCTGAAGTACAAAAAGCAATTTCTGAAAGGGGGCTAACGGTACACGGATGGATATTCGACATACATAATGGTAGCCTTGTAGACCTTAAAATTGATTTTGAAACGGTTATAAAGAATATTGTAGATATTTATAAAATTGATTCTGAGTAAAAAGTATTTTACAAATCGATTTACAAATTATAGAAGCCCGGTTAATTCCGGGCTTCTGTCTATTTTAGGCTTTTTAAAATTGCATCCTTCACGGGTTGCTTTATTGTAAAATCGCGGTTATACAATAGCGGGTAATTAGTGCGCCCCCTTATGGGCCAGTCATTAAGCCATGAGTCGCCATCTGTTAGTCCCCAAAAGGTAATACGGTCAATACTGGCATCATATTTTACAAATAACCTGAAAAGGCTGCCATAGCGCGATGCCAGGCTATCTATAACATTAACCGGCAATCCTTTGACATACGGGTTATATTTTTCTGAATATTGGGCTGTGTTAGAAACATCTGCGGTATTTGTGGCACCGCCATCTGGCAATACATTAATATCCAACTCTGTAAAATTTACAGCTACGCCTGTAGCAGCAAAATCTATAATGGTTTTTTCTACGGTTGCTATATCGGGTTCGGCCAAGCTGTAATGTGCCTGTTCCCCTACGGCAGTTATTTTAATACCTTTACCTTTCAGGCTTTTAATTATCCTGACTGCACCTGCACGCTTTTCTGCCTTATATAAATTATAGTCGTTATAATACAATTCAGCTTCAGGGTCTGCCTTCTGAGCAAATTCAAAAGCTTTGGCTATAAAGTCTTCGCCTATTATCTTCAGCCACTTAGAATCTCGCAAAGTGCCGTCTTCATTCAACGCCTCGTTTACTACATCCCAACCTTTAATTTTACCCTTATACCTGCCCACAACAGTATTTATATGTTCTTCAAGCCTTGTAAGCAACGCTTCGCGGGTTAACGGTTTGCCTTTATAATCTTCAAAAACCCAGTCCGGCGTTTGCGAATGCCATACCAAAGTATGCCCAATGGTGAACATATTATTTTGGGTACCAAAGTTTACGTAGGCATCGGCAGCAGTAAAATCATATACCTCAGGCTTTGGGTGTATCTTTTCCCACTTAAGGTCGTTCTCAGGGCTCAGGCTGTTAAAATGTTGTTTTATGATGTTTTGGCCTGTTGCATCTTTTCCAACGGCCTGTTGCCTGTTAACTGCTACACCAATATAAAATTTATCTTTAAAAGCAGTTTTAATTACCCGAGGTTCATTCTCGCTTTGCTGAACTACACTTTTACAACTAACCAAAATTGAACCTGCAAAGGTCAACGCTACTACAATCTTAAAACAATTTGCCATTTTACCTATCTTAATAATTACTTATTGTAAAAACGACTACAAGTATAGCGATAAATTTTCAGTTTCATTTATATTGCCTTAAAAAGCCATATAAAAAAGCAAGACACTGATACAAAATGTACCAGTGCCCGCCAATTTAAAATACCAAACCAAATTTCTATTTTAATCTCTCAAAATTGTTTTTTCTATTTCTTCTAATGATTTGCCTTTTGTTTCCGGCATCACTTTTAATACGAAGAATATCTGTAATCCCATAGCTACGGCAAAAAATGCGAAAGCATAAAAACCGCCATCATTAAGTTCTGCCACCATAGGGAATGACCATGTTAATGCCGCTGCCCAAAACCAGTGTGTAAGGCTGCCCAGCGCCTGTCCCTTAGCCCGTACTGCAGTAGGGAATATCTCTGACAGGAATACCCATATTACCGCACCGTGCGAAAAGGCAAAGAATGCAATAAAACCTACTAGGTAAATGAGTAATGAATATCCTTCGAAATCATGCTTATAAAATGAAAATGCTGTTAGTGCCAGTGATACCGTCATGCCAATTGAACCAATAAGCATCAACGTTTTTCGGCCAAACCTGTCGATAAAAAACATGGCTACTACAGTAAAGACCAAATTGGTAACTCCTATCATGGCTACCTGCAATAGTGCCGTATTTTTCTCAAGCCCGGTCATTTCAAAAATACGCGGTGCATAATACATAATGGCGTTAATACCCGAAAACTGATTTAGTGTAGCGAACACAACCGCTAATAATATAGCAAAACGATATTTTTTAGTAAACAGCTTTTCATTAGCCGAATGGTGCTGCGAGGCCGCATTTTCCCTGATCTCCCTTGTTACCGTGGCTGCATCTGCAAAGCCAATTTCGTTCATAACCTGTATCGCTTTGGCATCCTGCTGCTTTAGCAAAAGCCATCTTGGGCTCTCAGGTATAAGGAACAACAAAACAAAGAACAGTACAGACGGTATTACCTGTACACCCAGCATCCAGCGCCAGGCCTCATTGGTAATATAAAGGTTGATGATATAATTTGAAAAGAAAGCCAGTAATATGCCCAGTACTATATTAAACTGAAACATAGCTACCAGCCTGCCACGTTGCTTAGCCGGGGCAATTTCTGATATATACATAGGCCCTATAACGGATGAAGCCCCTACACCAAGCCCACCCACAAACCTAAAGAACAGCAGCATGTACCATGACGATGCAAAAGCACTGCCCAAGGCCGATATGATATAAAGTGTTGCTAAAAACTGAAGGCTTTTTTTACGGCCATATTTATCTGCCGGACGCCCGCAAATAATGGTACCGATAATTGTACCTATTAAAGCTATAGAGTTTGTAAAGCCCAGCCAGAATCCGTCCAGGTTGTATACTTGTTTAATGGTTTGTTCAGCGCCGGAAATTACGGCAGTATCAAAACCAAACAAAAGCCCTCCAAGTGAGGCAATAAGTGCTATTTTGAGGAGCTTTGCATTCATCTTAAAGCGTGTTATTAAGTTTCAGCACCTTAGTGTTATCAACACCTTCTTTTGCATCATCAAGCATGGCAAGCGCATAGGCATACGCCCCTAAGCATACTGCCCTGCTGGTACCCAGACGCGAAAGACCCACGATTAATTTCTTCTCTGTATGGTAAGATATTTCTTTATCGCTAAAGGGCACTTTAACCACATGGCTTTCCCAGTTAAGGAAGTCGTTATAAGAAGCCTCATCTTCCATGCTGTAAACTTTAGATACCAGCCTCGGTATTTTATCGCCCTTTAGGTTTTCGATATGCCCGTTAAGATGCTCTACTATAGTAGGAATTATAAGTTCTGAAGCACCTGAAATTCCACCACCTACAACAATAGCCCCGTCGATTAGCGTAATGGCATTCGCCAGAGATTCGCCTATCATGTGCGCCATTTCTTCAAACGCAGCTATTGCAGCCTGCTTATCGCCATTTGACTGCCCTGTTGCTATAAAATATATCTCCTGCGGTGAGCGTGTTTCAGCATCGCCCGATAAATCTTTATAAACCCGTTGTACAGCGCGTATACTCACACTCTCTTCAACAAGCAGGTTGGTGTTTTTAAAATCACGCATCAGCCATATTTCTGCTGCTGCAGAGTTATCACCTTCAAACAAACGCTGATTGCTTACAATACCGCCACCATAGCCAGTACCCAGTGTAATGCCAAAAAGGTTACGGTATTCTTTATCCGCACCGTTATCTTTCAGGTCGCTGTTAAGTGTTGGCAGCATACCGGCAATAGCTTCGCCATAAGTAAACAGGTCGCCGTCATTATTTATATATGTTGGAATGCCAAATATTTCTTCAAGCATCGGTCCCAAGGCAACACCTCCGCGAAAACACGGAAGGTTTATAAGGTCGCCTATTATACCTTTTTTATAGTCAGACGGGCCGGGGAAAGCAAAACTAATGGCTTCTGCACGCTGTGGTGCTATAGCAGCATTAACCTGCTCAAAGCCTTCGATTATTACTTTCAGGCATTTTTCAAGGTCATCGCAATTAGACGGGAGTGTAATGGGGTTTACAATCTCCTCCCCTTTTTGTAATGCCGAAAACACAAAATTAGTGCCTCCCGCATCAAGGGTTAATACTATCCTCTTATCATTAAATACATCTATTCTTTCCATCTTCTTTTAATCCAAAAAAATTCGTTCACAATATTAGAAAAAAAAGTGCTAAATCGTTTTATCAAATCTAAATATTTACAAAAATAAATTTTACAGTACGAATTATTAGGTTATTCAACTAAAACCCTGATTTTATCAACTGTATCTTTTAGCCCCACTTTGTTGCCAAAAAAGTCTGCCTCCAGACTGTATAGTGTAGGGCTGTAAGCGTTTATCTCTGTAAAAATTTTCCACTTATTCCATTTATCGTCATAGTCTTTTATGTAAGACCGTAATTGTTCATAATCTGTTTTACCCCGGTAGTTTTGCTCATAATAGCGCAGCAACACGTTCCAGGCAGCTGCAAAAAAGCTGTATTTCAGGAAGCCATATTCGCACGAAGCTTTTAAAAACGTTGTCTCCTCAGCATTTGCAAACAGTATTTTACCTGACAGCAGCCTGATCTCATTCCATATTGATGCGGCTTCTTCTTTTTCAGCCAAATAAGCATCAACCTTATTTTGCTCTACGATATGCTTAAAACTACTTTCAAGAAAATGAAGCCCAAAAGCCTTATCATCGCGCGTCCAGTTTATAAATACATTACCCATGGCACTGTAATTACCTTTAAAAACACCATCTGCCGAAAGCAGGCATAGCTTATGGAAATCATCTACCTGAGTCTCCGGCACACCCTTCATTTTGCAAAAGCCCTTAAAAATGTCTTTCTCTGTCTTTGCAGGATGCTTTGCCCATTGTGCCATTACATACGCATTAAGTTCCGGCCATAATTCATATTTGGTATATGGCCCACCCCATCCGCCACCGCGAGACCACGTCCATACGCCTGCAAACAAGCCCGACTTTTTGAACTCGTTTAGGCACTGGGGTGATGGCAAATTTTCAAGCTCTTTAAAACGGTCTATTACACCTTTTGCAATATAATTAGGGTGCGATGCCTTGCCTTCATATTCGCGCTGGCACTGTACCTCTACTATCTGCTTATGTTTGCCAATACCCAGGCAGGGGTTAAAAGGCACACCATATTTGCTTGCCTCGTCTATCCAAAAACTATCAAAACTACCCCAGGCAGGCCTGTTGCTGTCCACGCCCATGCGCCAAAAATCAACAATGGTGTGCTTTATAGAAAAATATAAATTATCATGTGCGGACACCTGATTCGTAACCTCTAAATAATGTTTGGGCAACGGGTGAAACCTGCTGATGTCCCACGTGCGGTAAAACAGTTTTTTGTTTCGCTGCACGCATACCACTTCCCTTAAAATGTTTAGCAACACTACATGATCAGCAAGCCCGTTAACTACTGGACTGCCTCCTGTATGGTGCGGGGCGTCCTGCAAATAGGTTTCTCCCGTACGGATTACCAGCCCATCTAGTTGCGGATAGGTATCAAACATTTGCTCCAGTAAGCTTTTAACGGCCTGTTGTGTAAAGGGTTTGGTAATGTCTATTTTACCGGCACTGTTGCACATTTCTGTTTTGTGCTTCTCAACCAATGCAGTTGGAAAAACCAACATATCCAGCATACAATACACACTTAGCCCGACCTGTTTTGTTTTGTTGTATTCACGGTTAAGGATCGCTTTCTTTTCAGCAATCCACTTTTCTCCATCAGAATCTGTTGGAAAAACAGCCCTGTCTAATGTGTTCCAGTCTATACCAAACTGCGCTGCTTCAAAAAGAAAAAACACTTTAGCTCCATAACCATAGGACTTTAAAAAAGCAGGATCTGTAAATTTAGATTCTGTTTTAGTCTCGCCGGGATTATGGTGTACCATGTCAAGCAAAAAGAGATCCTCCTTAACGATTGCATCTTCTATAAAAGATGACTCACCCGCAAAAACCACCGATGGCATTACAAGCAGCCCGGCACCGGCAATTGCTGAGTTTTTAATAAAGTCTCTCCTTTTATTATCCATTTGTTCCTTTACATTATAAAGTCACTGTGTCGCCTTCCTGCCAGCTGCTGTATTTAATACCGGTTTTTGTAACCAGTCCTATACGGTAGCGTGGGGCTATTTTGCGCTTTCCTTCCGCCTGTTTAACTTTTACACTAACCTTACCTGCTTTTACTTTTCCTTCGAATTTAATAAGTACAAAATCACCGGTTTTATAACCAAAGCCGTCTTTTGCATCATCGTAAAACTCGCCATAAACATTCCCTTTTTCATCAGGGTTTAAAAGCAGTGTAATTTCTTTTGGAGCATATTCTTCGGTACTCTGAACCACATTACCAAGTGGCACTATAGCCCCCGGCCTTATCTTTACAATAGCCTGCTGTCCATCATCGGTATCTTCAAAAGGTACGTTTACCCAGTTGCCCTGCGGAAGCTGTGTCTTTTCTGCCCATCGCGGAATAACCAAAAGGTCGCCACCTAAAAGGAATGCCTGGTCTTCGCTGCGCAAAGCCTTGTTTTTAGTATCTGCAAAGAATACCGGCCTCATTACCGGCATGCCCGATTGTGATGCCTCCCTGAATAAAGTGTACAGGTAAGGTAAAAGGCGGTAACGCCTGTTTATGGCGTTTCTTGATATATTTTCTACTTCAGTACCATAAGCCCACGGCTCCTGCGCTGCTGAACCAGTTGTGGTATGGTTCCTGCAAAACGGATAGTAAGCACCCACAGCAATCCACTGGCTAAAAAGTTTAGCATCGCAGTCGCCATCAAAACCACCTATATCCGGGCCGCTAAATGGCTGCCCTGATAACCCAAGATTAATCGACATGGGTATGGACGTTTTTAAATAATCAAACTTTGACGCATTATCACCCGTCCAGGTTGCAGCGTAGCGCTGTCCTCCTATAAAGTTTGACCTCGACAGTACAAACGGTCGCTTGTCAGGATTTGCGGCCAGTATACCTTCACGCGTTGCCTTTACCATCATCATCCCAAAAATATTGTGGTAACGCAGGTGAGGCCCTGCAGCAAGCCCATCGCCGCCTGTATGTTTATTATCTGCCGGCATAGAGCCGTCCGGGCCGTTAAAGACAGATGGTTCGTTCATGTCGTTCCACACACCGTCTATGCCCAGCGCCATAAAATCTTTATATAAGCCAGACCACCAAGTCCTGGTTTTAGGATTTGTAAAATCAGGGAATACACAGGCTTCAGGCCATACTTTGCCTACAAAAGGCTGTCCGTTCTTGTCAGCTACCCAATGGTTACCGGCCTGTCCCTGGTCATATACTTTATATCCTGCTTCTTTTTTTACCCCGGGATCTATCATATAAACAGATTTAACCGATTTACTGTGCAGGTACTTGTTAAGCCCTTTAGGGTCGGCATAGCCGTTAGAATCAAACGTAAATATCTTGAAGTTATCCATATAATTAATATCCATCCAGATAACATCCAGCGGGATCTTCTTTGACCTGAAATTATCTGCAATTTCCTGAACCTGCCCTTGTGGATAGTATGAAAAGCGCGACTGCTGGTAGCCCAGTGCCCACATTGGAGGTAACTCCAGCGTACCGGTAAGCTGGGCAAGCGCCTTTACAACTTCCTGTGGTGATTTCTTTTCGATCACAATAACCCTGAATGCCGGGCCTTCGCTAACTATACTTATTGGCTGGGTTAGTTTAACTTCCTGTTTCCAGGTATTATCGGCAAGTATGCCAAAGGCACTGCCGTCTGCACGAACGCCCAGTATCCAGGGATGTGATTGATATAAGCGGTCTCCATTATGCTGGAGATAAAGCCCGTTATCTGTATTCCAAAGTGTTATATTTTTATCATTGCGCCTCAGGCTTCCGGTTACCTCACCGGTACCATAAAGGTCTGTACCTTCATCATAACGCATTTCCATAATGCTTTTACCACCAGACAGCTTAAACTGCGGTATCATCTTCCAGCTTTTTGGCAATGTCCCTTTATTATCTAAAGGATGAATTACAGCTACAGAAGGCAACGTTTGCGCCGCATCAAAATTTGGCGGGTAAAAAACAGCAATATCTTTTTCAACCAAATATGATTCCTGTGCCTGTACATTTATAAAAGCAGCAGTAACCATTATGGTAATGAACACTTTGATATATTTCATAAACAAAAAATTAAAAAAATAAAGGGGTTCAGGAAACCCAAAACCATCCCCCCATTAAAAAATAAAAAACTAAAGCCCTATCAGGTCATACGGTACCCTTATACCTTTAATCCTGTAATAATAAGGATCAAGGTAAGCACCTGAGCAATTGCTCTGTCCGCAAGCTTCATAATTTACACTAAAGCTTAGTAAGAGCTCATTGTGATTATTGTCAGAATGTGGATGTATGATTACTGTATAATATTTTGTTGCTTTACCATTCAGGTAATCTGTTATCTGGTATACCAGTTTTTTTGGTGTCCATGGCCCGGTAGGGGTACTTGCTGTAGATATGTATACCTTGCCCCTGTCCTGGTCGCAAAAGAACCCTTGGTTTACCGTCATTAGAACATATTTACCGTTTACTTTCTCTACACTGTTATTGGCAAGGCCAGTAAATACAGATCCCGTACTACCTGTAGGTTGCTGTGCAACCCAGGAGCTACCATTCCAGAACGACCATGTATTGGGGTCATTTTCAGGAAACCTTGCTACGTGCATATAACTTTCATAACCAAAGTTAAAACCTTCGGGCTGGTAGGCATATACATAACCGTCACCTCCTTTTACCCATCCAGATGCACCGGTAACACCGGCAGGAGTGCGCCTTTCTACATTCCATGCCGTTCCGCTATTCTGGGTAAGCACATACATAGCACTCTGGTTGTTACTTAGTCCCTGCCCCTCGCCGGCGTACATATACACCTTATCGCCTATTTCTACACCCGTTCCCGGCCATATCCAGTCGTTGCCCGGAGTATCGTCAAACATAAGGCGTGGATGCGCCGTTGCCTGCGTATTAGTCATGTTTACGGTATGCGTAGGATCCCAGTCTGTAGCGCTTGGCTGTATCAGGATAGAGTTATTGTAACTAAAGAACTGCCCGCACGGAAACATGGCATTATCTCTAAGTGAAGCACCATCATAAGAATCTTCTGTAACCCAAAGTACTTTTCCTGCATTAGGCCCCCATGTAAGCGGGATGCTGTTACCCTGATCAAAAGCAACAGAACCCATGTAGGTTTCATTACGCTCAAAGAAGTTGTTGAAAACGTCATCTTTATACGCTTCATTTTGTATGGGAACTAAAGTCCAGCTTTGAGTATCCTCGGTAGATTCGGCTGTTTGTATCGCTTTAGCCACCGCCCCTATTTGTGTCGCCGGAAGATCAGTAAGTACAAGACCATTCGCTTTATTGATAAATTTATAGCTGCCGTTTACTTTCTCAGCTTTCCACAATTCAAGGTTTTCATTTACCGGAGTTGGGTTGTAACCTACCTGCAATATCTGTGCACCTGCCGTGTTAGTGTTATCTCCTGAAGGCGCAGTTATAAACTTTCCCGAAAACATATTCCTTATTTTGTAATACTTAATATCATTTGTAGTAGCATGATAAATTACATGCCACTTCTGGTATTTTTTAAGCCCTGCTACATGGTCTGAATTTGGTGTTTCCAGTATGATTTTAGCAGCATCCCAGTATTTATTATTATACAGGGTATCGCCCTCTATACTCAGGTTTTTTTGTGATGCCACACTCTTAATAATGTATGCGCCATAATCAGAAAGATTAGCATCTACTACGTTAAACTCTACCTCCCATTGCTTTTGCTCTCCCGATGCTGCAGTTACCGTATAAGTTACAGTACGGTTAACAGAAATATCAATAGGCTCGCCTGAAGCCGGAGAAATAGTAGCATCGGTAGATAATACAATTACAGGAACTATAGCGGTAAGGTTAGCCGAGGCTTCTACTTTTACAACGATCTTACCCGGATCTGAATTTCCGTTGATAAGCTCTGTGCCCACCTGTCCCTGCTCCAGCTTAAAGCTTTTTATCATCCTGCCTGGATTTGGCGGTGCTATATAATCATCTTCCTGGCAGGCAACCACCAATATAAGCATACTTAAAAGCACGCTGAATAGTGTAACTATTTTTTTCATATCCGGTATATTTTTAAGTTGGTTATTTTTTATTATCTGCTACTACAACAGCCACCCTTGAGTCAGCACAGCCATAGTACAGGTACCATTTGTTTTTAAACAATACAAGCCCTTCTATAAACACCGTGCCTGCGGGGTATTGTCCGCTTTTTTCGAAAGAAGCTTCCGGTACAAGAAACGGCTGGTCAAGACGGTCTAAAAGTTTTGTAGGGTCGTCTTTACTAAAAAGTGCCTGCCCTGCACAGTAACTGTTTTCTGTATAGTTTTTATCGCCATCGGCACCCGCAAGGTTTTTACCGTTATACATAAGTACAATGCCGTCTTTAGTAAGTACCGCAGGTGGGCCACACTCAGTAAGCTGGCTGTCAAAATAGCCTTTGCGCGGTGTCATCAGTTCTACCAGTTCGCCATTTTTATCTGTTTGTGGCTCCCAGTTTATTAGGTCTGTAGAAGTTGCCAGGTTTACACCTTTTTCTCCCCAATACATTAAATACTTGCCATTAATCTTTGTAATAACCATTTTGCCATTGACAATTTTTGTTACTACCGAAGCTGACTTACTGAATACATCTTTAAACTTGCCATTATAGGCTTTGCTAAATGCCGGGCCGTGTTTGGTCCAGTTTACAAGGTTTTTAGAAGTAGCTACGCCAAGGCGCGGTACTTTTTTATTCCATTGTGTATACATCATTACATAGGTTCCATCTTCGGTTACGGCAACACGTGGGTCTTCGCAGCCTCCCGGCCACTCAAACTCTTTCTGGCTGTCGTTACCCGGAAATACAACGGGTCTTGAGCGTCTTTTCATGCTAAAGCCATCGGCTGTAGCTGCAAGGCCAATGCGTGATGTACGTTCGCCTATGCCGGTACCCGATTTATCTTCGGCACGGTACAGTACATAAATGCTGTCTCCCAGTACTGCTGCCGCAGGATTAAAGACATCGTTAGATTCCCAAGCGATGTCTTTTTTATTAAGGTCTGAATAAAAGGTAGTATTTTGCAACGGAGCCAGTACCGGGTTTACACCATCAGGCCTTTTAAAGCCTGTAATAGCCCAGCTTTTGGCAGCTTGCACAGTTGTTTCGGGAGCAACCGCAAGCGTATTTTGGGCAACAGTATTTTCCTGTACCGCTTGTTTACAGCTGTATAGCGCAGCAACCGACGAAAATACCAAGCCTGTATATAATATATTTCTAAATTTCATGTCTTTACATTATTTTGAATCGAAAGATGGTGGGGTTGCCGTTTTGCCCCACGCCTTATTTGGCGTAGCCGAAAGATCAAACCTTAGTTTACCGCCTTTAGCCAGTTCGCTAAGGGGTATCCAGGTGTTGTTATACTTTTTACCGTTCCATTCAAGCGAATTGATAAAGGGCTTAGCCTCACCCTCATTACCACCAAGAATGGTAAGAGTTTTACCGCCCTGCAAGGCAATTTCTATTTTAGTAAAAGACGGGCTGGTTATAGAAAACCCGCCTACAGCAGGAACTACCGGAAACAGGCCTACGTTTGCAAATACATAAAATGCACCCATAGCACCCAGGTCATCATTACCCGGCAGGCCGCTGTCACGGTTAGAATACTGTTCTGCAATGATTCTTTTTACAAGGCTTTGTGTTTTATAAGGTGTATTCGTCCAGTTATATACCCACGGCACCTGAAAATCAGGTTCGTTACCGGCCGCAAACCATTCGTCATTGTAATCAGCATTTAGTTTTGTAAAGAACTCGTCAAGGCGCTGCTCTGCAAACTGTTTACCACCTATGGTATCGATTAGCTTACCAAGATTGTGCGGCACCATCCAGAAGTAATTTTTATAACTCGCCTCACGCATATCATCGGTAAGCGGTTTCCAGCTGCCATCGGCATTACGCGATTGTAGCCATTTGGTTTTAGGGTTATAAAGGTTTTTCCATTTTTGAGATTCCTTAAGATATTTGGTATACAACGCATTATCTTTAAGTGCCTGCTTTGCAAATTGGGCAATCGCAAAATCTGCCGAGTTATATTCCAGGCTCATAGAAGCCGGGGCATATCCTTTTTCAAGGTATTGCGCTACAAACGGACGTGTTTCTTCTTTTTGCGATTTAGTACCGGGTACTTCTGCACCACGGCGCATAATTTCAAGCGCTTTTTTCAGGTCAAAATCTTTCGCCCCAAAAGCATAGGCATTAGCTACCAGTACCGATGTAGGGTCGCCCTGCATGATACCGGTTTCAATATTTGCCAGTACCCAGCGCGGCCATCCGCCACCAGACTGTTCTGCAAACGCAATAAGCGATTTTACCATATCGCCAGCCTCTTTTGGGGCAAGCATGGCTACAAGTTGTATTTGTGTACGGTAAGTGTCCCAGTTACTAAAAGCAGTATAATAATTAAAGCCTTCTGCCTTGTGCACTTTAAAATCGGCGCCCATGTACTGGCCGTTAACATCGTTAAACACACCCGGATGGGTAAATGTATGGTACAGGCCGGTATAAAATTCTGTTATATGGCCTTTGTCTGCACCCTCTACTTTTACTTTGCTTAGCTGTGTATCCCAGGCTTGCATGGCTTTGTTTTTTGTCTTCTCAAAATCCCATCCGGCATTTTCTGCTTTCAGGTTTTCTTTCGCATTTTCGAGAGATACATACGAAATACCTATTTTGTATGTAACGGTTTTACCCCCTGAAACATCAAACGTAAAATAAGTTCCTGAGTTTTGCCCTGAGGCTTCGGCAGCTTTTTTAAGTGATGCTTTTTCCCAAACGCCTGTTTCAAGTGCATCTGCACTAAACTCACCTGCAAAATAAACCATGTAAGGTGTATCGTAACCACAGAATGATCCGCCATCGGCATAGCCTTCGAACGACCTTTTACCCGTTACTTTTACATTTGCTTTTTTTATTACCCCGGCATTTATACCCGTACCAACTATAACAGTTCCCTTGCTTTCTGAAGCAGGAAAACTGAATTTAGCCATACCGGTTCTTTGTGTTACGGTAAACTCTCCTGTTATGCCACTGTTTTCTATAAGTGCCTTATAGTACCCTGCAACTGCTTTTTGGGTTTTGATAACCGTGCCCGGTTGCAGCATATCATCCGGCGATTTTTGCAAAGTACCCGGCAACGCTAATGTTGGGCAGTTGCCCATATGCTCGCAACCTGCACCGCTGTACTGGTTTATTACAAAGCCTTTATTAGGTGCAAAAAATGTAGGCGTAAACTGAGCCATACCAAAGGGATACATGGCTCCCGGAAACGTATATCCTGCTTCCAGGTACTGTTCGCTTACGTCATGCCCTTTACCTTTGTTACCAATTTCGGTATTAACCAGTTCGGCATATTTTACCTGGGCTGCCGGCTTGGTTACATTTTTATTCTTTTGGGCATACGCAACTGACGAGAATAAAAGTACACCTGCAAGCAGTGCGGCACTACCTAACGATTTATGATAAAACCTTTTAGCAAATTGTGTATGATGCGTTATAAATAATTTCATTGATGGATGTTTATTGTTTGGCAGATACTGAATATGGACTGTCTGAAGGTGCTATACCGCGCGACGTGTTAGGCTTGTTTCCCATTTTAAGTACAAGCGTACCGCCACTGTTAATATCGCCATACGTAATATAGTTTTTTGTATACTCTTTACCGTTTAACGTTGCCGACTGTATGTACACATTTTCTTTACTGTTACCGTCTGCTACTATGGTAAACGTTTTACCGTTTTCCATTTTTACAGAAGCTTTGTCAAACACCGGGCTTCCCAGTACATACTGGTCGGTTCCCGGGCAAACACTGTAAATACCCAGTGAGCTTAGCACATACCATGATGACATACCTCCCTGGTCTTCATCGCCGGGATATCCTTTTTCTGTAGCGTTGTATAACTGGCCGGTAATTTTTCTTGACCAGTATTGCGACTTCCAGGGTTGTGCCACATAGTTATATAGGTAAGCTGCGTGCTGTACCGGCTGGTTGCCATGGGCATACTGCCCCATTTTGGCAAGTTCCATTTCCCTCATTTCATGTATCACCGTACCGTAGCTTCCTACGTCATATACGGGTTCCATACTAAAAAAGGTATCCAGTTTGTTTGCAAATTTATCTTTCCCGCCCATAAGGGTTACAAGGCCACTTACATCATGAAATACAGACCAGCCGTATTGCCATGAGTTACCTTCGGTAAAAGGGTTGCCCCACGCCAGTGGTTTAAAATCTTCCCTCCACTCACCATTTTGCTTTTTGCCACGCATAAAGCCAACCTCAGGATCGTAGATATTTTTATAATTGTACATCTGCCTTTCAAAAACTTTCATATAATGCTCATTCCCTACCGCTTTTGCCAGTTGGTAACCGCACCAGTCATCATAAGCATACTCCAGCGTTTTGGCGGCGCTTTCACCAGCCAATTCCATAGGTATGTAACCCAGTTCAAACCATTCTTTATGGCCTTCCCTGCCGTTAGAACCACCCCACGGGCCTTTGTTGCTCACTTCATGATAGTATGCCTCAAGCGCTTTATTGGCATCAAAGCCTTTAACTCCTTTTACCCATGCATCTGTTAATAAAGATATAGCGTGGTTACCTATCATAATGCCAGACATACCCGGGCAAGACCACGTAGGCAGCCAGCCGCTTTGTTCTTGGGCATCAAGTAACGATTGCATATAACGCCCCTGCATTGTAGGGTGCAATATATTGCTCAAAGGAAACTGCGCCCTGAAGGTATCCCAAAAGCCATTATCGGTAAACATATAACCATCGTGTACTTTACCATCATAAGGACTAAAGTAGTACGGTTTGCCTTCTTTACTAATTTCATAGAAAGAATGCGAAAACAGGTTAGCCCTGAAAAGACACGAATAAAAGGTAGCCTTATCTTCTTCCGATTTTGTTTCTACCACAACCCTGTTAAAAAGTGCATTCCAGGCATCTTTAGCAGCCCTGGTAGTCTGCTCCAGCTTTTTGTCGCGCCCAAGTTCTTTTTTCATGGTAACAGCCGCCTGCTCTGCGCTTATGTAAGACGATGCAATCTTTACCTGTACAACAGCACCTTCTTCAAATTCAAGATAGGCGCCCTTACCATCACCTTCGGCAGATTGCTGCCCGCTTTGTATGGTGTTGGTTTTGTTCTCCCAGGTACCGTAGCTTTTAAAAGGCTTATCAAACGTAATTTCGAAATAGCACTTAAAATTGCCCGGTATCAGCAGGCCATTATGTACCCAACCTGTTATCTTTTTTTCTTTGGCGTTTATCTGCACACTACTCTGCTTGATGTAACCATCTAACACGAGGTATGATTTTTTCCCTTTCGGGAAGCTAAACTTCATATGCCCGCCACGGGTTACCGGAGAAATTTCGGTATTGATGCCGTTATCAAATTTTACCTGGTAGTAGTAAGGCTTAGCCGTTTCGTTACTGTGGCTGAATTTTGAAGCACGTTCTTCCTCGTTTACCACAAGGTTGCCGCTAACTGGAAACAGCGAAAAAACAGCATAGTCATTTACCCACGGGCTACACTGGTGCACCTGCTGAAAACCACGAATTTTATCGGCCTGGTACTGGTATTTCCATCCGTCGCCGCTTTTACCGGTCTGAGCCGAAAAAGCATGCACCGGAAATGGCATGGCTACCGTTGGGTAGGTATTGCCATAACTAAGGTCCGGGGTTGAAAATGTACCCTGCAGGGTATTAACATATTGTACCAGGTCTTTGTTTTGGGCACTGCCATAAAAAAGGCCTAATAAGAAAACGGATATAGTATATAATTTTTTCATGCACTAATTTAAAATCCTATTTGAACACCCAGGCTCACTACCCTCTGGTTAAGGTATGAATCTCCGGAAGTGTTAGAACTGATCTCAGGGTCTTGCTGGTATTTTGTATAGCTCGTCCAGGTAGCAAGGTTATAAGCATTAGCATAGAACCTGCCGCTGTTAACGCCCATTGGCAACCAGGAGTTAGGGAACTGGTACGACACTTCGAGTGTTTTTAAACGCAGGTACCACGCATTGATAAGCCAGAAATTAGACATATAGTTTGACGGGCTATTAACCGTGTTAGGGTTCGTAGTCAGTCTTGGAAACTCTGCTGAAGCTGCATTATCCGGTGTCCAGCGGTCTAAATGTAATGGCTGGAACTGGCTCTGGAACGGCTCTATACCTTTACCCACTACGCTAAAGCTGTAATCATACGATCCCTGAAAAAGTACCCTCGCAGTAAAGCCTTTGTAAGTAAGCCCCAAATTAATACCATAGGTTGTAGTAGGTAAGTTTGGCTTACCAATAGCTCCTTTATCAAAATCGTTAATAACGCCATCGCCATTAAGGTCTTTATACTTAAGGTCGCCTGCCTGTACCGGTACATTTGGTGTTGGTACATTATTATTAGGGTTACTATCGTTATTAGCAGCTATATCTGCCTCACTGTAAAAACCTGTATATGTATACCCAAACGGCTGTCCTATAGAGTGGCCTGTCTGTTGTAAATATGGATATGTTTTTTGCGCTTCTGCCATATACAATATCTTATTCTTAGCATACGAGAACGTAAAGTTAGAATTAAACTCCAGATCCTTAGCTACTTTTGTATGATATGTAACCTGAAGTTCATAACCTTTATTTTGTGTTTTTGCCACGTTACTTGGCGATACACCCACACCCAGTATAAGCGGTATATCCTGACGGGTTACCAACTGGTCGTACCTTACGTTATGGAAAAACTCTGCTGTTAAAGACAGGCTGTTGAAAAGGTTCACATCTAAACCAAGATCAAACTTACGCTCCTTTTCCCAGGTTACATTGTTGTTACCCAGGTCACCTTCATATACTGTAGGGTAGCCGCTGTAACCAAAGTTATAACCTCCACCGCTCTGGTAAACCTGCTGGTACAGGTACCTGCTGCCGCTTGTAGCATCTGACCCTACAAGCCCGTAAGATCCTCTTATTTTTAACAGTTGTACAAAAGAGAATTTGTTTTTAAAGAAATCTTCTTCAGATATGGCATAACCGGCACCCAGTGCAGGAAAGAAGCCAAAACGCTTACTTGCCTGAAACCTGTCTGTACCATTATATGCAGCATTAAAATCTACCATGTATTTATCTTTAAAGTCATAGTGGAATTTACCTGTGTAGCCTTTAAAGTTTGCCGGTACGCCAGATAATGCTGCTGTACTCTGCCTGTTGTACAACAAGGTGCTGTTAAAATGATGGTCTTCGTTAAAATCTCTTTCGTAGTTTAAGAAACCCTGAAGTGTAAGACCGTGGCTTGATGTATTTTGACCTCCGGTTACATAATACGATCCGTAAGCATAGTTACCACGGGGGTCTATATTGTAGCTGTCATTAACAGGGTTGTAATGATAAGTAGGGAAAGCATCCCTTATTACACTACGCTGCGTTTCATCAATACTCGAATAAGAGAACCTTACAATAGCAGAAAGCCCTTTTATGTAGTCTCCAAAATCCTGTTTGGCATCAAATAAAATATTAGAGTCTGTTCTGTTAATGCGGTCATAACCGCCGTTAGCCAATCGTGCGTTGATGGTAGGCAGGTTGCCTGTAGTATCATAGGCGTAAGCATACGACCCATCAGGATTTAAGAATGGAGCAGAGTACGGGTGTATTTTAGTCCAGTCATATATCTCTCCTACCACATTTTGGTTATGAGGCTGGTTAATGTTAGAAAAACGCGAACTCATGTCTAACCTGAATGATAAAGTCTTGGTTACGTTATAATCAAGGTTAGAACGGAAGTTGTACCTCCTGTAAAAATAGTTGTTGTTGATATCATCATCTTTACCTGCAAAATCTCTTACAAGGCCGTTTTGCGAAAAGGCACCACCGGTAATAAAGTACTTAAGGTTTTTAGAACCTCCGGATATGTCTACGTTAGCATTTTGCTGATACGCCACATCTTTAAATATCCTGTTGTACCAGTCTACATCCGGGTGTCCGTAAGGATCTGTACCATCTTTAAACAACTGAAGGTCGCGTTCGCTAAATGGCACCTGAAGGCCATCGTTTCTATACGCTTCATTAACGAGTGTAGCGGTTTGGTACGACCTAAGGAATTTAGGTGTCCTTACAGGATTTTGAAGGCCCGATTCCATCCTGAAGTTTACACGAGGCTTACCTTCGGCTCCCCTCCTTGTTTTTACCACAAGTACACCGTTAGCACCTTTAACACCGTAGATAGCTGTTGTAGAAGCATCTTTAAGTATAGAGATACTCTCTATCTCGTTCATGTTTATTTGCTGTAGCTGATCGTAAGAATACTCAATATCATCTACAATGATAAGTGGCCTGTTACCATCGCTGTTTAGCGAGCTTACCCCACGGATGTAAAAATCTGCGGCATCGCGTCCCGGCTGGCCTGAGCGCTGCTGGCTAAAGAAGCCCGGAAGCCTGCCCGCAAGGGCATTTTGTACCGATGATGTAGGTGTATACTTAATTTCCTCAGCTTTTATCGAACTTACAGATCCGGTGTTGGTAATCCTTTTTGTTTTACCATACCCTACTACAATAACTTCGTTTAGCGAGGCTACATCTACCGTCATAGATACGTCGATGTGTTTTTTATTGCCTACTTCTATATTCTGGGTTATAAAACCGATGTAAGAAAACTGTAAAACATCTTTAGAGCCGGCACTTATCCTAAACTCTCCCTTATCATCTGTAATGGTACCTGTATTTTTGCCCTTTACAATAACGTTTACCCCAAAGAGGGCCTCTCCGTCAGAAGACAGCACCTTACCTTTAACTTCAGACTGCTGGGCAAATGAAAGTACAGGGATAAGCAGTAATAACATTAATATATTTCTCATAATAAATAGTCTTTTTACCATACTTTTAAAATTACCAGCCCGGGTTTTGTACCATGTTGCCATTTTTAACCACCTCACTATAAGGTATAGGATACAGGTATCGTGCTTCGTTAAAAGTTGTGGATCTTACTGTTATAGTATTGTAGTTTTTAGTGCCCCCTACCTGCACGATTTGCAGGCCTCTTACCGGCTGAGAATATACTGCCTGTGCAGTTTTCCACCTCCTGATATCCCAGTAGCGCTGTTCTTCAAAAGCCATTTCTATACGCCTTTCGGTATGTATAGCTTCGCGCATCTGGTCTTTGCTCATACCAGCGGTAAGGCCGTAAAGATTGTTAGTACCCGCTTGTATACCCGCACGTGCACGCAGCTGTGTAAGCACCTGATATACCTCATTAGTAGGACCGCCAAACTCATTTTCGGCTTCGGCAAAATTCAGCAGTATTTCAGCATACCTGAACATGATCCAGTTGTGCCTTGTATCCTGGTAATCATCTGTATCTTCAAAACGCCCCATAAACTTGCGCATATAATAGCTTGTTTTGGTCTTTTGTATTGCAGCATTAGGGTTGTCCTTACCTCCCACATAGGTTTGCACCGTAGTATTAAGCCATCTTGATCCATCATGAAAAACGGTATAGTTTAACCTCGGGTCCCTGTTTGCATATTGGTCAGCAACGCTGTATGTATACGCCGATGTAGCATCAGTTATAGCTTTACCGTCTAACATTGGGAACGCCTCTACTAAATTTTGAGAAGGGCTTGTCCTGCCACGAGAATCGTTTGGTGTGGCATAACCTATAGGCGCATGTGCCTTTTCAAGGTCTTTGTTCCTGCCACCCTGCCTAAAGAAGATTACCTCAGGGCTACCATCAGTAATAAAAGCATCTACAAAATTTGGCTGTAAGCTGTAGCCGGTTTGCGTGCTAATAAAGTCACGCGCTGCATCGGCAGCCCTTTTCCAACGGTCCTGGCTATTATCTGTATAACCTGTAAATTCATTGCCCGATGCAATGTTACCTCCATTAAACAATGGGCTGGCAGCATACAACAACACCCTGCTTTTTAGAGCTAGTGCAGCGCCTTTTGTAACAACATGGGCATCGGCCTGTGCGTTAGGTATAGGTATTACCCTTAGGCTGTCTTTTATAGCATCAAGCTCTCCAACAATGTACTCTACACATTCAGAAAAACTTTTTCTTGGCAGTTCAATATCATCTTCAAGATCCATAACTTCATTGCCTACTACCGGCACACCACCATATCTTTTTATAAGTTCAAAATAATGTAACGCCCTTATAAATTTAGCCTCGGCTTTCCAGGCACGGTTCATGGGCTGGTTATCGTTAAAGGTGAACTTTAACGGCACACGGTCTATGCCCCTTATAAAAATGTTTACACGCCTTATGGCACTATAATTTGTACCCCAGGTCATATCTGTTGCTATGCGCGTCATTGAGGTAAAGTTACCCGCTGCCAGGTTATCTACATCTGTCTGCCCAAGTGATGATGATATGGCATCATCTGTAGCTGCATCAAGATAATCTCCGCCTACCCTGTTTATACCATTTGGCATAGTAGAGTAGATGGCATTAAGAAATTCTTTTGCCTTAGAACCTATTGAGTCGGTCCTTGAAAACACAAGGTCTTCTGTAAACTGTTCTACCGGCACGGTTTCATAGTCGCTCGTACACGAAAATATACCGCATACTAAAGCTAACAGGCTTATATATAATATCTTTTTCATAGCTTAATTAAAATTTAAGGTTTACACCACCGCTAAATATCCGCTGGTTAGGATAGCTTGTAAAAGATGCCACCTCCGGGTCGCCATATTTAAACGGAGTAACCGTTAGCAGGTTTAGCCCCTGGGCAAATATCCTTAGCGACATACCTGTTAGCACTTTAGGAAACGTGTAACCTACCGTAAAGTTCTTTATCCTGAAATAATCTCCTGACTGTACGAAAAATGACGAACTGTTAGAAAAGTTTGGAGACGGATTAAAGAACACGTCTACTCCCGGGCGGATACCCGGTGTTGTAGCCCCCGTAGGGTTTTCAGGTGTCCAGCGGCCTATAACCGGCTCGTAAGCCTGGCCATAACTCTGGTTAATGTTTATAAAACCGGTTTGCATTACGTCGTTATTATAAACGATATCCCTGTTGTAAACGCCCTGTACGAGTACGTTAAAATCAAAACCTCTGTAATTAAAACCTGCCTCTATACCATAGAAAGATAGTGGCTTAAGATTACCAATAGCTGTAACGTCGAAGTCGTTTATTACTCCATCGCCGTTAAGATCTTTATATTTGATATCGCCCGGCTGAATGGTATTATTATTAATAGTAGCACTGTTAGCTATCTCTTCCCTGCTCTGGAAGAAACCATCTGCAACATAACCATAAATAGTGTTTACAGGATTGCCTGTTACCTTATTATAGCCATATGGCTTAAACTGCTCGTCAAAAAACTCACGTTTTGATGCCTGTTGCGACCAGTTTCCTGTAACATAGTAGTTAAAGTCGCCAATATTGTTTTGGTATGTTATTGATATTTCGCCACCTTTATAAAGGTTCTTGCCTATGTTTTCGGCAGGGTATGTAAATCCAATGATCTCTATACTTTTACCACGCGTTTGCAACAGGTCAAAATACTTGTCATAGTAGTAATCTGCAGTAATGTTCAGGTGATTTTTAAAGAGGCTGATGTCTACACCCACATCAAATTTATTAGCCTTTTCCCAGGTAACATTAGGGTTGAACAATGGCGCATTTTCTACTACACCCAGACCTGTACTACCAGAATATCCTAATGGATATGTATTATTGTCAAAGGCATTGGTAGTACTAAATGTCTGCCTCCAGTTATAATAGCCTGCATTATCTATACCGTTACCGGTACGCCCACAAACGGTGCGCAGTTTAAGCTGGTCTATCCACGATACATCTTTAAGAAAATCTTCTTTAGCTATATCATATCCTAAGCCAAAAGCATAGAATGTACCCCATTGCTGCCCCGGCCTGTAACCGTTATAAAAACTCCTGTTTATAGCGGCCTCAGCAAAGTATTTTTCGCTAATGTTGTATTTTACTGTTCCTGCTATATCTGCCGGAGTGTTAGGAAGGTCGTAGTTAGTGGTTACCGAATAAGTATCTGCAAGCGCTTTAGCTTCTATATTGTGTACACCAAAGGTTCTTTTATAATTTAAGGCTGCCTGCCCAAAGAAGTATCTTGAGTTACCTACCGATATAAAGTTATTGGTTTGCGGAGATACCGTACCGTATACAGAGTATCCTTCTGCACCGCTGTCATTTAGCGTATAATCGTATACCTGGCTCTGTTTTACCCTGGATATTGCCGTCCTGTTTTGTACAGAAATACTGGTAATACCTTTAAAGGTTAATCCTTTTAATATCTTATTAAAATCGTAATCAAGATTTACGGTAGTAAGCACATCTTTTTTGTTATCCTGTAGGTAACCAGAGTTTGTTGCCATTTCCCAAACGTTTCTTGTAAATGCACGGCTACCGCCATAAGTACCATTAGGGTTGTATACCGGATAAGCATTGTTAGGTGTTGTGTACAGTGTAGACAATACCGAGTTTGTTGTTGCACCCGGCTGGTTACCATCTTCTATCCTTCCAAAAAGGCTTAATCCTACCTTAAAATCATCGGTAACATTTATGTCTACTTTTGTAGTTACAAGGTATCGGTCAAGCGTCTGGTTAGTTTCATAGTCATTATTATCAGCCGTTTTAAAGAAACCGTCCTGGGTATAATAACCCAGGCTTAAGAAATAGCGTGCTGTTTTACCGCCTCCGTTAACATTTAGGTTGTAAATAGAAAGCGGTGCATTGTTTCTCAACACCTTGCTGTACCAGTTTACATCAGGATGCGTAAACGGGCTTGAGCCATCTTTAAACTTTTGATAATCTGCTTCGCTATATACCGGAGAAACACCTATTCTTTGCAGTCCCTCGTTAAGCAGGTAAGCATACTGGTATGCCGGTAATGGTTTTGGCAGGTTCATAGACTGCTGAAAACCTGTTTCGGCAGTAAAGTTTAGCCTGAATCCTTGTTTATCCGGCTCTTTAGTATTAATAATAAGCATACCCCTCGAACTCCTCATACCTAAAAGTATTGATGAGAGGGCATCTTTTTGTACCGAAATAGATTCGATATTTTGCGGGTCGATAGAGGAAAGGTCGCGCTGTACACCATCTATAACCACTACCGGGTTTTGCCCGCGCAGTGTAAGGTTAAACTGTGTATTATCTGACGTTATAGAACGTTGCCCCGGTAGCGGTATGCCCGCGCCGGTATATACGTTAAAATCTGTATTTGCTGTTGTTTGAGGATCCCTAAGACCACGGTATTGCTCTGTATATAAACCTGCAAGCCTGCCCGGTAACGCGTGTGCATATGTTTGCTGCAGCGTAGTGGTTAGCTGTGGTGTATAAATAGTAGACGCCGCGCCCAGGAAATGATCTTTTTGTACTTTGTCAAAAAGCACACTAAGCTCGTTTGTTTGTTTTAAAAACTTTTCACGTAGTGTAACCTTTACCTCTGCCGAAAGATTATCCGGCGTAAAGCTTACTTTTTCTACATAATATTTAGGATGAGAAAAGTAGACATCCTTATGCTCCTGAAAGCTAAAGGCAAAATCGCCTTCATTTATTGTTGTTGTTATAGAATCTTTATCTATAGTTTGTAGTACAACACCATTAACGGTATTGCCATACTCATCTATTACTTTACCTTTTATCTGGTTTGCATCGGCCGGCTGGTCTAAGTTCTCCTGGGCAAAAATATTGCAGGACAGCAAGAGCAGCATAAGCACAGCAATGCATTTAAACTTGTTGTTTATATAAGAATCGTGCATAAGACAACGCTTTTATTTAGGTTTATGAAATTCTCAGAAATTAATTACAATCAAATAAGTACTTAAATAAAGAACCGTCGCTTTCTTTTATTTCTACAGATCCGTCAGCATTCCTGAAAGAATAATCTATGTAAGCTATCTCCTCGCCTTCCGGTATCTGGTAATAATTGGCAGGCCATATCGTTATAGAGTAGATATTATTAAGTTCTGACTCCCGCTGCATATTACTTGTTGCAGCACTACCACATATCTGGTAGACTCCGCCATTATTTGTATATGCAGTAGAGCAAAAATAAATTGCATTTGCATTTATTAGTTGGTTTGGCTGTATATCCCCTTGAAATTTAAAGGTCACAAAATCGTTTTTGGTAGCGGTTAGCGGCTGTGCTACATTATAGTGCAGTTCGCAAAAATCGATGGTGGCACCTGTACCGTTAACTACTTCTATACAGTCAGAGTACATTACTTTCCATCTCCTGTCATCAGTACCAAGTCCGTCACCGGAGTTGTTTACAAAAAAACCAATCTTAGCCTTAAGGTTTTTAGCACCTACCAGTGTTTTTATTGTTACATCGGCAGTTACTTCCTCGTTGTTAGCTACAGAATAGGTTTTGTCGCTCTGAAACGTAACCCATTTCATATCATTAAGCACGTTTGGCCCTACGCCAAATGTGTTTTTTAAATGCTGCGCCCAGGTAAGCCCTCCTCCATTTGCAGGTACCACGCTATTAGGAACAATATTCATATACTGCACCCCTTCGTCAATAGAACTTAGGTAAGTAACTGTAGTGTTTGCTTCGGCTTCCCAGCTGTTAGGTACCAGTATAGAAATAATTAGTTTTTCTCCTGTTGAGTCTTCATTAGGCTTTACCCTTACCTTCATAGTAAATGTTGCCTGCTCGTTAGCATTAAGAGTATCTTCATAATCTATACCATCAAGAAAAACACACGAAACAGCCACAAACGCCACTAAAAGTAAACTAAGTATAAGAGACCTTCTATTATTAAAATATTTCATAATATCGTTTTATTGCGACACACTTTGCAGTGTATAAGTATAAGTGTTACTGCTACAGCCCGGGCTTCCGCTTATTTGTATCTGCCTTTTACCATCTACTATTGGGTAAGAAAACTCAAGGCTGGTGACATCCTGCGAATCCGACAGAAAATTGATTTTAAATGCATATTGTTTATCATCCAGCGACCAGGTTCCCGGCCGTGACACTACAAATGGCAGATAGTTTTCAAAAATATAGGTCCCATCCTCCAGAAAGTTGACCCTGAACTGGCTAAAGTTAACCTTAGTGGTAATATCTTCGCCGTTCCTTTCTATTTTGATAACCTGCCAGCTTCCGGCAATATCTTTTATTGGTTCGTTATAATCTCCCGTATCTGTAGAAGGTGCACACGCCGTAAACAATACAAGCATGGTGACAGCTGCTAACGAAAAAATCTTTCTCATTGCTCTTAAGGTTTAAAATTATCCGGCAGGCTTACCCACCGGATAAAATAGAGATTGAATTACTTTTTAATGATCCTGAAGCTTGAGGTAGCTTTACCTGACTTCACAGTAACCATATATATGCCTGAGGTAAGGTCTCCGGTTCCAAGCTTATTATCAAAATTGAATACCTCGTTATTATCTGTAGCAGCACCTTTAAATGCTTTTACTTTTCTGCCTGTGGTATCAAAAATGCTTACTTCATAAGCAGTACCGGCATTTACACCCAGTGGAAAACTAATCTTATCAGTAAAAGGGTTAGGATATGCAGCAATTTTTACTGCCTTTTCAAAACCATCTGTACCTGCTGTAGGTGTGCAATAGTTGTTTACAGTACCCGTACCACCTGTTACAGGCATACAGTCGCTGTAAGACACCTTCCACCTGTCAGCATCGTCACTAAGTCCATCACTTGAGTTATTTACAAAGAAGCCCATTTGTGCTGTAAGATTCTCGTTTCCAACAAGCGCCCTGATTTTTACCGCAGCTGTCATCGTAGCGTTTTCTGTAAAGCTATATACCTTATCACTCTGGAAAGCCACCCACTGCATATTTGATCCTGCAGCATTAGGCCCAACGCCAAATTTTGCAGCAAGGTGCTGTGGCCATGTATTAGTACCGCCATGTGCGGGTAATACACTATCCGGTATAAGCGTCATGGTCTGTACACCTTCATCTCCTGCATTTGTACTGGTATAGTTTACCGTAACATTTGTAGCAGGATTCCAGCTGGCCGGCATAAGCACACCAATTATAAGCCTCTCGTTTTCAATATCATCTGCAAGTTCTACACGAACGCTCATTGTAAATTCTGCTGTCTCGCCAGCAACAAGGGCATTAGGCGTTTCAACACCATCAAGATAAACACATGATGTAACTAATAATGCTAATGCAGCCAGTGCTAAAAGCCTTTTACTCTTAAAAATTTTGGTAATGTTTTTCATAAGGTAAGTCGTTTTATACGTTTATATAATTGTTAATAAGATGGGTTTTGAATTAGTTCAGGCGATTTAGATATCTCGCTATAAGGTATAGGCCAGAAATACTGGGCATCCCTCCATATGTGCTGGCGCACATTAAAATCGGTAAAGTTTACAGACGATCCGTTCCTGTTTACCTCTTTGCCTTTCATCAGTTGGCTTTCGGTAGTTGGGGCGATCATCCAGCGGCGTACATCCCAAAAACGGTGGCTTTCAAACATAAGCTCTACCTGCCTTTCGTGTCTTATAACCTCGCGCATTGCCTCTTTACTAAGCCCTGTAGGAAGTTTATAAGGGTTCAGTCCGGCTACCTGCCTTACCGATTCTATAGCATTATACACATCAGTATCTGGCCCCATAAACTCGTTTCGGGCTTCAGCAAAACTTAGTAATATTTCAGAATAGCGTATTAGTGGGCGTTCCTGGCTGGTAGTAATACCATCTGTACCTGATATATCCCTGTTACGGAATTTATTAATATAGTATCCTGTAGTAGTACCAGAGTGTACTGCATCCTGTCCGGCAGGCTGGCCCTCATAACTACCCAGATAAATATCTACCGGTGTAGATAGTGCATTACCCGCAGGTAGTAGTGCCTGGTCGTGTATAATACTGTTCTTAAATCGAGGATCTCTGTTTTGGTACGGGTTAGCAGGATTGTAGCCCGATGTAGGGTCTGTAATATCTTTACCATTAGCCATCTGGAAAGCATCGATAGTTTGCTGATATGGGAAACCACCCGGGCCTACAGAACCCCTTGATGGTGGATTAAATAGTTGCTCTAACTGTGCACCTCCACCAGCCTGAAATTCCAGGATAGTTCCTCCTGTAGCTGCAGCAACATTACTTGCTACACCACCTGCATTAGCGTTAAACTGAGCATACCAGCCATAACCCGGCTCACGGGTATTATCTAAATACATTTGATATGCACCAGTATTTATAACATCCTGGGCTGCTTCCATAGCAATCCTCCAGCGGTCTTGATTCTCGGTAGGGTATCCTAAAAGGCTATTGTATGGCTCGCCAAAATCGCTGCCGTTAAATAATGGGCTGGCTGCATATAATAGCACCCTTGCCTTTAATGCTTTACAAGCCCCTGCTCCGGCACGGCCATATTGCCTGCCCGATGGTTTCATTGTTAGCATTGCCGCCGCTGCATCACACTCAGAAACTATGTAATTAACAACTTCTTCATATGTGGCGCGTTCTGCCGGAATGCGTTCTGTAGCATTGTAAATAGCATCGCCTACAAGCGGCACACCCCCATAATGCTGCAATAGTGCCGCATAATACCATGCCCTTAAAAAACGTGCCTCGCCTCCAAAGCTTTGCTTACGCGCATTAGAAAGAGGCGTAGTAGGTAAATGTTTAAGGAACACATTAACTTTGCGTATGTAAGCATAGGGTACAGCCCATGCCCTGTTATCTATAGTTACTGAATTTACAGTACCTGTTACAAATTGCAGGTCGGCGGTTACCGATGGCAATACAAGAGGTTCTGCCTCATCTCCTGCTGTCTGCAAACCTCCTGCCCTTACAAAGCCTGCCGAGAACCTGTCCGGTGCACTTGCAAAGCCTATTTGCGTATAAATATCAGATAAGAATGCAGTAGTATAAGTACTGTCGGCAAATACGGTAGCCTCATCAAGGTCGGTGGTAACCGTCTGGTCAAGGAAATCTTTACTACAGGAAACCATTGACTGTAGCACTAAAATAATTAATAAGGTTTTAACAAATATTCTCATAGCTGTCTGGGTTACTAAATCGTTATAGCAAAATGAACAAAAAATTTTAGGTAAATCGTTTTAGCAATATTACAATAAAAATTACATATAACAAATATTTAATAATCAATTTTTTTTAGGGTAAAAAGTTGCTAAATACACAAATTATCAAAAAAATAACGTTTACGCAATTCGCTTAATTTTTTGTTAAGAAAATCAACGAAAACGTTTATTTTTTAATCTCTTTCCAATTATCTGATCGAAAAGGAACTGCCGGAATTTTCTCTTTATTTTCGAAATTTGTTACCGGATAGTTGGTAAAAGCATACCTTACAGCTACTGGCTGCGTTACTTTTAGCGATGCCAAAACCACTTTTTCGCCGTCGATGACAGCTTCAGCATCATAAAATTGCTGGTCAACACCTGCAAGTTGAAAGTATTTTGGCGCCTTTCCGTCGTTAGTTTGCAACCCGGATTTTACTGTTTCAGGGTAAAAATTCACGATAGCCTTTGCTCCTCTAAACTCCACATAATCAAATGTTGGCCCTTTATAATCCTGGTTAAGTCTGACGTACGTACGGTTAAGCGCCGTTTTAGCAAGGCGAACGCCTATTGGCTTCTTATTTTTAGGATGCAGGTCTTTAGCCTCGCCCACATCCATAGTTACTACCATTTCGGTATTATTAAGGTTTGAAATCTTACCTTGTGCCTCCCTGAAAAAAGCATCGCCATAAGCTGCGGGGTCTTCAATATCCTGATAATAAGGAGCAACCTGCACATAATAGAACGGAAAATTACCCTGTTTAAAAGCATCGCGCCATGCACCTATCATGGCATACATTAGTTGGGTATAGTTTTCTCTTTCAGTATGATTTGCTTCTCCCTGATACCAAACTACTCCTTTTATAGATAGATTAGTAAACGGATGTATAAGAGCATTATATAGCAAATACGGCCTTGTTACTTTTTCGAAAGAAAAACCTCCGTTTATTACTTCTTTAGATTTTTCTGAAGATAAATATGGCTGAAGATAGGCTTCATTTAAAAGCGGATTGTTAGCTAAAACATCTTTAGGCACATAAGCCTGCGCCGCCGAAGCTCCTATTCCTGTAAACAATAACCCCACCGGAACATCTAATTCCTTTTGCAGCAAAGCTCCAAAATAATATCCTACGGCAGAGAATTCTTTAGCTGTCTCTGGTGTGCATGCCTTCCATGTACCCGATACCGTATTTATGGGTGTATCGCTAAAATTAAGCCCAGTGCTAAACAGCCTGATGTTTGGGTTATTGGCTTGTGCCAGCTCAGCCGCCGCATTGGGCACTTCTTTCATGCCAAACTGCATATTCGACTGCCCACTGCAAATCCATACTTCGCCAATAAGCACATTAGTTAATTCTGCTTTTTCTTTACCGCTCGATATTGATACAGTATGTTTCGCATAATCGCCTTTACTTACCTTTATAACAGGAATTATACCTTTAAATGCTCCTTTATTATCGGCCAACACAGTAACAGGCGAAGTCCAGTCTGCGGTAATTTTTACCGTTGCTCCGGGCTTTGCTGTACCCCAAACCGTAAATGGCTGGTTTTGCTGCACAACCATATTAGCAGTAAGCGGATCAGCAAATTTAAGGGTTGCTTTTTGTGCTAATGATATCAAGGAGACAAAACACATTGCACACACCAGCATTGGTTTTATAGCTTTTAAAAAAAATCTCATTATTCTTTAATGTTATTATATGGTTCTACCACCAGCACAGGCGTATCGCCGTTAAGTGCCGTTTTTATAATTTCAAGGGTAACCTCTTTAGATTCCCCCGGAAGTAACGAAAAGTAACTATCTGTCTTAAACGTTGGCAGATACTGCTCTAACGTTTTGCTGTTTACAAGCCTTACATCTGTAGCAAAGGCTATCATTTTAGATGATGCAGGGTTTGTAATTGTAGCGGTTACAAAATATTTCCCCTCTTTTTCTGTTACTGTTTTAGCAACATCAAGATTAACTTTCTCAAGTTTATCAAGAGCAGTATAGTCCAGTGACTTCTCTCCTCTCCAGTAAAAATTCTCAGATACTAATGTACCCTCTGCATTTTTAAGCTTCAGCTTTATAAAGTGTATCGGTGGTAATTTATCTTTACCTTTTTCTTCTGCCTTAATATTATATGCCTCAATTTCATATAGCGAATAGCCCCAGTCTGTAGCGCGTTCTACACCCTGTATTTTTATATAACGGGTAGTCATTGGCTTAAAGGTAATCTCATCGGTACCGCCATCGCCAGTTTTAGTATCATAAAGCTCTTTCCAGTCTTTACCGTTGTTAGATACTAAAACTTTATATGCCTTGCCATAAGCACTTTCCCATAACAACCTTATGGTATTGATCTCGGTAGGCGCGCCAAGGTCTACATATATCCACTCATTGTCATTATAATTACTGCTCCAGCGCGTACCCGCACTACCATCGGTAACAATGCCCGCGTCTTTAGCATCTTTAGAAGAAGACGAAGCCACAACAGCCTTACCGTTAGCCAGGTTATTTATATTGAAATTTAACTTTAACGCTTTTGTAGATTTATTAGCAGGAGCAGTAACCGTTGCTTTCATACCAAAAC
Organism: Flavobacterium psychrotrophum; assembly: GCF_003403075.1. NCBI lineage: Bacteria > Pseudomonadati > Bacteroidota > Flavobacteriia > Flavobacteriales > Flavobacteriaceae > Flavobacterium > Flavobacterium psychrotrophum. The sequence continues at coordinate 3,043,669 of NZ_CP031557.1, forward strand.
TTTCAAGGGGTTTCCCGGTCATGTCATACAGAGCAGCCTCAGCTATAAGGTTTGCATAATCGTTTAGTGTACCGTTTACTACATTAATAGTATTATCTGCCGCAGACCACTGTATATGCAGCGGCTCGCATCCTGCTTTTACACCCCAGTAAGCACCATTAAGGTCATAATAATAATCATAGGTTTGCCATACAAAAGACGGATATGCCGACTGGCTCATCCACGTCATGATACCTGTAGCATCATCCCACTGGGTATGGCGCCAGCCTTCATACATGGCTTTATTTGTTTCCAGGTTCAGCAACTGTGCTTTTTGAGTAAAATCTTTAATTCCCTTTGCTTTGCCATAACTTTCGTCTATAGTTTTCTCGTATTTGTCAGGGCCGCCATTAGCTGCCGACGGGCCAAAGAAATGCTTATCCCACATATCGTTACGCGGCCACCAGTTCTCTTTTGGCATGAATTTTTTAAAACTTTCAAAGGTTGTAAATACCGCGGTACCTACCTCGCTACGGAAACCTTTTACCGTTCCCTCATCTCCTTCAAAGCCGCCAAGCCCCGCAAAATATGTTTGCGGACTAAAATTTGCCCATGGCCCACTGCCTGATAGCCCGCCTATTTTTCTTGAATTGGGTTGGTACCTTCTGTCGCCACCATCATATTTAAGAACGACTTCTTTAAGCATATCGTCAAGCGGTGGCTCAGGAGAACTTTCGTTATCGCCACACCATACCGCAATACTCGCATGGTTTCTTAACCTCTTTATTTTCTCTATAGCATTCTTGTTGAATGTCTCTATATCGCGTGGCAGGTTTTTGTGCGAATTAAGCCAAAAATCGTCCCATACCATCATGCCATATTTGTCGCAGGCATCATAAAACTCTTCATCGGTTACAGATCCTATCCAGTTCCTGATAACATTGAAATTCATTTCTTTATGAAGCCTTACCTTCGTATCATATTCGTTGCCACGGCATTTTAGTAAATATTCTGACATACCCCAGTTGCCACCTTTTAAAAAGATGCGCTCGCCATTTACAAATACATGAAACATACCATTGATTGTCTCATACTTATATTCCCTAATACCAAAAACTTCTTTATCCTGGGCGCTTACCGTTTTGCCTTCTGTAAATTGCAGGTTACAGGTATATAGATCCTGTGCTCCGTAACCGTTAGGCCACCACAGTTTAGGGTTCTTAATATTCAGTTGCTTGTAAGCTTCCTTATCAAAATTGATTATTTTTCTTTCGTTAGCATCAAACGTTACCGGCATTTCAAAGGCTATATTCCCTGGCATTATCATGCCCTTTAAAACTCCTGATTTTTTTTCAGCGGTGTGATTCTGAAGCTCCGCTTGTACACTAAGGTTGGCTTCTGTTTTAGAGATCAGGTCAGTGCGTACCCAGGTATCGTGCAGGGTTACATTGCCCGAATTACTAAGGTAAACATTATCAGTAATGCCCATTAAAAGTCCCGGTACATAAGGCATCCAGTCCCAGCTGGCGCTGGATATATAAGTAGGGCTTGCAAAGTTAGGTATTGGCTTTACAGGATAATATACCAATACAGCCAGTATATTATTACCGTCTTTAGCGGCAACATCTGTAATATCAAACATCCCCCTGTCCATAAATCCGTCCAGGTGGCCTAATTTTTTCCCGTTTAAGAAAACATCAGCTTTCCTGTTGATACCTTCAAAATTAAGCCATGTCTTACCTGACTTATAATTCTCCGGAATGGTAAGGCTTGTTTTGTACCAAAAATTGCGGTCATATTTATCTTTATCAACCTTATAAATATTATCGCCAAAGTTTGGTTCTTTTTCAGCGCCTGCGTTTACATAATCGTTAAACACAATGCCCGGTACTGTAGCACTTACCCAGCCCGTTGACTGAAAATTACTGTCGAATATTTTAAGGCTGTCTGCTCCTACAAGGTTTTGTGGTTTTACCTGCCAGTTTACTAATGGCGAGCCACTGTCTAACGAAACGCTATCCGCATGGGCAGTATATTTTTTAGAACAGTTTGATAGTAGTAATACACATAAAAACAGTGCAATAAATTGTTGTGCTTTTTTGGTTATCATTTGTTTTTGGAATTTTATTTGTCGCTGACTTCCTATCGGCAGCAATTACTTTTATTTCTTTTTAAGTGGCCTTGCTGATACGCCTTTATCGGTTAGCTGTACTTTTTTGATGAAACCGTCTTTATCAAATTCCAGCTTCTCGATACAGGTAGCACGATGATTACCATTAGTATCGCCAATTGGCCTGCGATGGTAAACAATGTACCACTCATCTTTACCCGGAATTTTTATTAATGAATGGTGCCCCGCCCCTCGCGCCACAGCAGGATCCTGCTCCAGCACGGTCGCAATTCTTTTAAATGGCCCCATTGGCGAATCTGCAATCGCATAAGCCACTTTATAATCCGGCCCGGTCCAGTCGCCTTCAGACCACATAAAGTAATATTTGCCGTTGCGCTTAAACATAAAAGGCCCTTCTACATAATCCTGGGGTGTAATTTCTTTAAACGTTTCGCCATCAATTGTTTTAAAACCTGTAAAGTCATCATTTAGCAAGGCCATGTTACAATGCCTCCATCCCCCATAAATAAGGTAATAGTTATCGCCATCTTTAAATACAAACTGGTCTATGGGCTGTGCGCCATTATAAAACTTATCAATTAGCGGCTTGCCAAGGTAATCTTTAAACGGCCCTTCGGGGTGGCTTGCTACCGCAATGCCTATTCCCCCACCCTGATTGTCTTTTTGTATATCGTTTGCGCTAAAAAACAAAAAGTATTTACCTTTCTTTTCTATTATAGACGGTGCCCACATGGCATATTTAGCCCATTTTACCGATGCTGTATCTATAATGCGCTCATGTTTTTGCCAGGTTACAAGGTCTTTTGAAGAAAAAGCATCCATAAAAACCTGTTTCTCATACTTATCAGAATAGGTGGGATAGATAAAATATTTGCCTTCAAAAATTGCTCCTTCGGGGTCAGCATACCAGCCTTTGATAACCGGGTTGCCCGCGCTTTTTACCTGCGCGTTGCAACCCAGCATACCTGATATAACCATTAGAAAAAGTAAATACTTGCTGTTTATCATTGCTTGATTATTTTATATGTTGTAGTATTCCTATTGCATTTTAAAGCTAAAAAATATACACCCGATGCAAGGGTTCCCCCTTCTTTAGTTGTGGGTTCCCAGTCAAAGACTGTTTTAGCTAATAAGTTCTTTCCTTTGTGCTGCGCTACTAACCTGCCCGAAGCATCCCTGAGTTCTATCTCAAAAGTACTGCCCATGTTTAAAGGTAATGGTATCGAAATACTATTTTTAAACGGATTAGGATATGGTGCCGTTTTATCGTTAAGCTGCGGCTTATCTGATGCCAGTACCGCCTGCCCATACACTTCCAGTTCGTAGATAGAATATCCCCATACCGATGCGCGCTGTATGCCACTTACCCTTACATAACGGGCATTGACAGATAAGCCGTTAAATTCATTATCCAGTTCTGTATTGTTATCTACCATTTGCAACACTGTCCAGTTAATGCCATCAGTAGAAGTATCTATGCTGTATTTAGAGGCACGCGCTCCCTCCCACTTTATCTTAATGCGGTTTATCTGGTATTGTTCCAGCAAGTCTGTCATTAGCCATTGCGGGTCAGAATAATTACTTTCCCAACGTGTAGCATAACTGCCGTCTGTGGCTTTGCCTGCCGTATTTATAGTGCCAAATGTTGATGAAACCGTAGTAGGCTTAAACAATGCCAGATTCTGGATCAGACCCATTTCAGGGTCATTATACGGTGTAGCCTTTACTTGCGGCGTTATACCCTGTAATTGCGACGATCTTACTTTTATGGTAACCAGCTTGCTCTCTCCGGGGAACAGTGTAAAGTATCCCTTATCAATAAAAGCAGGCAAAATAGCTTGCCCTGTCGCTGGGTTAACCAATTGCACACGTACTGCAAAAGCGGTTTCCTGCACGGGATTGCTTATTGTAGCTGTTACTACTGTTTCATCTGCTCCGGCCTGTACCTGTTGTGCCACAGTAAGTGTTACCGGGTGGAGGGTATTGACGTAGTTATAATTGTTTTCGTTGAGCGTAGGCCAGTAAAAGTTTTCTGAAACCACAGCGCCGGAAGCATCCGTTAGCCTGAGTCTTTCAAAATATACCTGCGTTAGCCTGGCCGTATCAATATTCAGGTTGCCAAAAACGTCTGCCACCTTGGCATCTGCCGCCAATTCAGGCAGGTTTGCCTGAAAAGTATACTGCGTTTCCCCATGCAGGTTTACAATCTCCAGGCTGGCATTAAGCCAGGAACGGGCTGCACCTGATGTATTAACTACTTCAAATTTACCGGTTGTTGGTACTTTTAAAATATGTACCGGTTCGCAGGCTGCCTTAACTCCCCAGTATGCACCGTTAAGGTCATAATAGTAATCATAAGTTTGCCAAAGCATTGATGGATATGCCGACTGGCTCATCCAGATGATGAGTCCGGAGGCATCATTGTTAAGGTTGTGCAGCCAGCCCTCATACATGGCCTGGTTAACCTGTATGTTTACCAACTGCGATTTCTTACAGAACTCCTGTATGCTGCTACAATTGCCATAGTAGTTATTTACAGTTTCAAAAAACTTATTGGCATTAGCCGCCGGTGCGTAGGTATCGCCAAAAAAATGCTGCTCCCACATGGTATTGCGTGGCCACTGGTTTGCCTCCGGCATAAACTTCTGAAAACTATCGTAGTTAGGAAATACTGCCGTACCCAGTTCGCTGCGCATGCCGTAGCTTTCTATGGCGCCGGGCATTCTTGGGGCAGTATTAAAATACTCTGCCGGATGAAAGTTTTGCCACGGCCCGCTGCCACTCATACTGCCGTGGTTTGAGTTGGGCTGAAACCAACGGTCATCGCCGTCGTACTGGTTTACTGCGCTCCTGTACATGCTTACATAATCGTCTGGCGGGGTCATTTCGTTAGCACCACACCACAATGCTATTGAGGCATAGTTGCGGTTACGCTTTATCTTTTCGGCAACATTATTCCTGAAAACTTCAAAATCCGGCCAGTTAAAATAAGTTGTAATCAGCCAGAAATCATCCCACACCATGATGCCGTGCTTGTCGCAGGCTTCATAAAATTCTTCATCTGTAGTAGCCCCTGTCCAGTTACGAATCACGTTGTAATTCATTTCTTTATGAAGCCGTATCTTGGTATCATATTCGTCTTTTTTGCAACGCAGCATATATTCAGACATGCCCCAGTTACCCCCTTTGAGAAAAATCTTCTTTCCGTTAATATATAAATGGAATACATCTCCTGTGGTATCATAACTATACTCCCTGATGCCAAACGTTACATTCTTCTGGTCAGATACGGTACCGTCTTTCTTAAATTCGAAATTACAGGTGTACAGGTTTTGCGCACCGTAGCCATTTGGCCACCACAGCTGCGGATTATTAACCGTAAGCTCAGTTACTGCATTTACAGTACCATTTGCAGGAATGGTAACCGTTTTAGAAAAGGGTATGTTGCCCGGCATAATTGTACCACTCAAAACACCGGTTATGGCCTTACCAGAATTATTTTTTAGCTCTGCCGATATTTTTAAATTAGCAACGGCCTCAGATAGTACTTTGGTCCTGATCCACGGGTCGTTTATGGTAACTTCGTTAGAAGTACTGATGTAGATATCATTAGTTATACCGCTATTAAGGCCGGGAACATAAGGCATCCAGTCCCAACTTGCACTGGGTATATAAGTGGGGCTTGCAGAGCAGTTAAGTGCGCCCTGCGGCAGGTATACCAGTATGGCAAGCGCATTGCTGCCCAATGTGTTTATAAAGCTTGTAATATCATATTTTCCGCGCTGTAGTATTCCTTTAATGTTCCCCAGGAAATGGCCGTTAAAGTACACATCGGCATCGCGGTTTACCCCTTCAAGGTTTAGCCATTTTCTATTTCCGGAAAGGCTGGCAGGGATTGCAAGTTCTGTGCGGTACCAAAAATTTTTGTTATACTTTGTGCGGTCAGCCCTATAGATGTTATCGCCATAGTCAGGATTTTCCTCAAAGCCCTGTGCCACATAAGCAGCAAAAACAGTACCCGGCACTGTAGCTGTTACCCACCCCGAAGTATCATAACCCGGCTGCAAAACGGGCGCCGTGTTAGTTACCTGGTCTGCCGGATAAACCTTCCAGTTTGTTAGCGGATTACTGCTATCAAGGTTCAGCATATTCGATTGTGCAAAGGCCGCCGTACAAAGCAGCCGAAGCAAAAAATATATCAGGATAAAATTAGTAGGTCTTTTTTTCATTGGTCATTTTTTAGCCTTCAATCGCTAAAACGATTTAGCAAAAGAATTAAATAATTATTAATTTACAAAATATTTCTGCCTAAAATTATACACCAAATAATAAACAGATAAATTTCCCTGCCTTACAACAAGTAAAGCAGAGAAACTTTAATCTTATTAAGCCATTTTGGTCTAAAAACTCATTATCAGTTTTTGATAACACGATATATATTAACCGTATCAGAAATTACATGTACCATATAAATACCGCTGCTTAACGGCTGTGAAATATTTGAAGTATTCAGTTCGAAATAATCTTCCTTAGTCGTTTTATCAGAAAACATGAGTTTACCTGTAATATCATAAAGCGCTACCAGTTTCTCTCCAATTGTATTTCCTAACGGAATATTTACAACATTAGTAAACGGTACAGGATAGGGCTTTGCGCCTGCCCTTGCAATACTTTCATTTGCACCCGGTGCTGCCATCCTCATTCCTGAACCTGTTGCAATAATAGGTGCCGCATAGCCAAATAATTCTATTTCGGCTACCTGTAATGTAGTACCGGAATTATTGGTCATATTCAGCCTGAAGTATTTAAAACTTTTATTATTGGTAAATGTAAACGTCCTTTTTTGGGTGCGTGAAGCAAAATCTTCGCCAGTACGTGTATCAATCGTTGTCCATGCCGAGCTATCATTAGAGCCTTGCAGTGTCCAGTTTAACGGATCCCTTTCCGGCGCATCGTTACCCGATGTAATGCTGTAGCTGTTTAGTATGTAGCTTGTAATACCCTCATAAGTTACATATGCCGAAGCATGAAACGTAAGATATTTTGTGGCACTGCTATTATCGATAATCTTGCTCACTACTTCGGCAGCAGGAGAATCATTATACTGCGATGTAATAGTCCCGCCAAGATCAGTAATATCAACATTACTTACAGGTGTTCCATACACCTCCAGTTCTTTAATAGAATAGCCCCATATTGTAGGGCGTTGTGTGCCATAAATGCGCACATAGCGTGCTATATCGGCCAAGGCGGCATGATTATTAACTTCGTCAGCATTATTTTTTATTGATTTGATGGTCTGCCAGTTAGTACCATCATGCGAAACCTGGATAAGGTAAGCTGAGGCTTTAGCAGTTTCCCAGGTAATTTTTATCTGGTTTATTTCATATGATGCCCCCAGGTCTACAGATAGCCACTGAGGGTCGCTGTATGGGCTCTCCCAGCGGGTAGCTGTAGTGCCGTCTACCGCATAACTGGCCTGATTAGTACCATAAGTGCCCGAAACCGTTACTGCTTTGTTCAGCGCCAGGTTATCTGCCCCGGTATTGCTGGTATATGGCGAGAGCCCCAGAAGGTCAGTCTGGATGTAGCGCTGCCTATACCAAAATTTATCTTTCCAGGCATCACTCCACCCCTCCCATGAGTTTACAGAGTATGATATCTGGAATTTACCGTTAGGTAACTGGTGGTGTATGTTAGGCAGGTACCACCAGTATTGCTCATCGTCCGGTATGGTGTAAATTGTTTGCGCTGTAGTCCATGGGCCCTGAGGGCTTTGTGCAAAAGATACCTTTACATCCCTGCTTAGTACCGGCATAGATATCTGGGCATAATTGCCTTTTTGCAGTTTGATAAAGCTTTCTGCTCCAACAGGATTTACAGATTGCGACTGGCTTACATCGGTTACCCAGGTGCTGCCATTATAAAAACGCCAGGTACCTTTAGTACCCAACAGGTCGCCTTTAGCACAACGGGCTACGTGTGTATACCTGTCCCAGGTGCCCACGTTTATTGTTTTATACAAATAGATATAATTACCGTCTTTAAAAAAAGACTCATAGCCATTTGTAAAACTTTGTTGCTTGGTAATACCTTCCAGCACAAGACCCGGATAAGAAAGCGTTGCTACATATGTTCTGTTTGTGGCAACAGCTCCTGCGCTTTCATTTAAAAGTTCTACAAGGTAAACCAGTATTTTATTCTGGTCGAGTATTGCGTCGCCTACCCAGTAAAAGTTGTCAACTCCGGGACTGGGCGATGCCTCTATAGATTCGAAATAGCGTGTTGTAGTACTCTGGCTACCGGAATACCTGCTGTGAAGCAGTCCGTCAGCTTCTTCCACAACCATTGCATTTCGCAAGAACTTTGCACCGGAATTGTGAAATTCATTGTCTGTAATATCATTTGTGCCATAGAACGAGTCGTTGAAAAAATAAGCTATCCTTCCGTCAGGTAGTTGCAACGAAATATCATTATCGCCTGCTGTCCAGCCCCATCCGGCAGCATAAGAGGCATTCCATTTAAAGGTTTGCTCTACATCAATAACGCCGCTATCCTGGTCTAATATTTCTACCCCATCAATATAATAGGTTGCCGCATTTTGATAGAAAAAGTTAAGGGTAAGCGCTGTAGAGAGTGTTTTAAACGGCAGGTGGTACAGCTTCCAGTGCGGTCTGATTTTATAGTGTACTTTTTGGGTTTCATTACCGGCTACCGAAACATACAAATCGGCATCGGCACTGGCTTTCGCCCAAAATCTTACTAGGTATGTGTCTTTAGGGGTATCTGTAAAAGTTGTATTTGTAGATTTTATAGCCTCCTGTGTGCTACCCGCCTGGGTAACTACAACTTTTAGCGATTTAGTACCTTCCCTAAATTCGGTTGTTTCTGAACTAAAAGTGGCTTGTCCGCTTGAAAAGGAATTACTCCATGAGGAAGTTACTCCGTTTTCAAAACCACCATTTGAAATAATCTGGGCATAGCCACTACATACAAAAACAAATGCAATAGCAAGGGCAAAAAGATAACGCTGCTTCATAAATTTGATTTTTTATTTAAACGATTAATTTCACTAAAACGTTTTAGTAATCAGGCTGTAATTTTCCCCACAGTTGTTTTTGTCTAGAATAAAAAATTGTATTGGGAAATGACTGTGATTTTATTAAAATCACTAAAACGTTTTAGCTAATTTAGTTAAAATATTTTAACTTCCAAATTTTAAAGCCATTATAATATCAAATCTTAATTTTTTCGCTGGTTTAGCGGCAAAGTAGATTCTCTTGTTTCAAGAGTAGTATTTAATATTTTAGACTCATATCCCTCGTTTTCTTCTTTACTCTTCAGTAATTTCAGCATAAGGTTCATGGTTTCTTTAGCCATACTTTCAAGAGGCTGGCATATAGCGGTTATGGATGGATTACAAATAGTAAAAAGCTCATTATCGTCAAAGGTAATGATACCAAGTTTTTCTATACGCTCAGGAAAATGCTTACGCAATACCTCCATGCCCAACTGTGTAAGATAATTTGTTGCAAATAGTATAGAATCCAGATTCGGATGTTCAATAAAAAAGTCTTTTACTTTTTCCCTGCTTGTTTCGCTCGTGTCCAGTTCAAAAGGCAGCAGTAGTATGTTTTGCTGCATCCCGTTCTCATCTGCATATACTTTGTAACCGTTAAGGCGGCCCAGCATTTGGGTTTGTGTAACATCTATCGACATAAACGCCGGATTGGTAAAGCCATTTGCAGTAAGGTGTTCAAGCCCCTGGACAGATGCCTTTTGATTATCGATACCCACATAATCTACATCCATACCCTCATAATACCTGTCTAATAGTACAATAGGAATATTTTGGGTTTGAAGTGTTTTAAGTTTCGACTGTAAACCCGGAGACGGAATAATTACAAAACCATCTACCTGCCTGTCGTTAAACAGGTCGATAAGCTCAAGCGATTTATTATCCTGGTTCTCGTTGCTGCAAAACAAAACCTTGTATCCGTGCTTGTAAGCAGAGTCTTCAAAAATACGCGCAAGTTTAGAAAAGAACGGGTTAGAAATATCTTCGACCATAAAAACGAGGATTTTCGATTCACCCGTACGCAGGCTTTGTGCCAGCTGATTGGGCTTATAATGTACCTTTTTTACGTAGTCTAAAATATTTTGGGTAACCTCATCAGATATGCGTTTTTCTTTTGCTTTACCGTTAAGTACAAAAGAAACGGTTGTTACCGAAACACTTAGTTCTTTTGCGATATCTTTAATTGATACACGTTTGTTTTTCATAAACTTGAAATTTAAAGCATGGATTGTGTCCTGCTTTACTTAATATTTATTCAAAAATAATTTGGTAAAGTTACCTATTTCTGAAATTGATTGTTAAAAAAAAGCAACTGATACTGTATGGCATTCGCCCAAAACTCCCAGGTGTGGCTCCCGGGGCTTGATATAAAAGTATGCTGAACCTTACTGACAGCAAGCTTTTCATGCAACTGCACATTGGCATTATAAAAAAAATCGTCTGTACCACACTCAAAAATAATTTTTGGAGAGCCTGCATTAAATAGCGATACCATATCTATAACACTATACATTGAACTGGCTGTGATATAAGAAGGTTCATCGCCTACATACTCCTTAAGCTCCCAGTTCTTTTCAAAAGGTTTAAGGTCTACCCCACCACTCATACTGCCGACAGATGCGTATACATCCTGGTGCTTTAGCGCAAGATACAGCGCGCCATGCCCACCCATGCTAAGGCCTGTAATGGCACGGCCTTCTTTTTTAGCAATGGTGCTATATTTGGCATCAATACTACTAACCAGTTCTGATGCTATGTAGGTTTCATACTTTGAGTCCTGCTTTAATGGGCTGTCTATGTACCAGCTGTTATAATTACCATCTGCACATACAATAATCATGTTATAACGGTCTGCATAGTCTTTAATGGCAGGCACTTTTTTAACCCAGTCACCGTAGTTTCCACTGTAGCCGTGCAGTAGATATACTACGGGGTATTTGATTTTTCGCGAATACTTTTGCGGCGTAATTACTACTGCCTTTATATGCTTTTGCATACTGTTACTGTAGGTATCTACTGTGTCTACTTTTGCAGCAAAAACAGTAAAACCACAAAGCAGGAGCAGTACTACTGCCCCCGCCCTAAAACGTGTTATAATTTTATTAAGCATTTGTTTTATTTTGAAATTCCCCAGCTTTTATTAGGCTGCGGCCCCATCTCTAAAATGAGTTCGCCACCCTTTATTATTTCGCTGTAATCTATATAACAACGATCATATACTTTGCCGTTTAATCTAGCAGATTGTATGTAAACATTTTTGTCGTTATTATTTACTGCCCTTATGGTAAAAGCATTATCTGCATCGGCATTTAAAGTTACCTCCTCAAAAACAGGGCTTGTAATTTCATATCGGGTATCGCCCGGCGCTATAGGATGAATGCCCGATGCTGCAAGTATATACCACGCCGACATCTGTCCTACGTCTTCATTGCCCACAAGGCCTTCTACTGTGTTTTTATAAGCCTGCCTGCAAATAAAACGGGTATATTTTTGGGTAAGCCATGGTTTGCCTAAACGGTTAAACAAAAATGGCACATGGTGTACCGGTTCGTTGGCATGATTGTAATAATCATTCCACATCATATTATCGGGGGCGTTTTCAAAAAAACTTGTAAGGTCATCTATTACCTTATCTGTACCGCCCATATGCTGTACCATGCCCTCTATATCCTGCGGAACAAACCATCCCTGCTGGTAGGCATTACTCTCCATACTGCCGTACCACTGCTCCAGCCTGCCTTTTGCAGGCCACGGAAACCAGTTACCGTTTTCATCCTTCGGGCGGAACCATTGCTTTTCAGCATCAAAAATATTTTTGTAATATTTTGAGCGTTTCAGGTACTCGGCTGCATCTGCTTTTTTATTTAAAGCAGTAGCCATTTGCGATACGCACCAGTCAAAATAAGCATACTCTAATGTATATGAAATACCAAGGTTGCCCGGAGTATAACCTTTTTCCTGGTTGCCAAATTTATTGACACTGTTTTTAGCCAGCTGGTATGCTTTTTCTACATCATATCCTCTGATGTTTTTATTATAAGCATCTGCAATTACCGATACCGCAGGGTTACCCAGCATACAGCCACTATAGGAATTTAAAAACTCCCAGCGCTCCAAGTAATCTTTATCTTTTTCATCAGCCAGTGTTACCAGCGAGTTTACAAGGTCATTAACCAGTTCGCGGTTTATAATGGTTTGCAGCGGCATCTGGCTCCTGAAAACATCCCACCCGCTAAAAATGGTACGCTTGGTGAAATCTTTAGATGTATGTGTTTTAAAATCTCCGCCTATGTAGCTGCCGTTTACGTCTTCAAACACACGCGGATCTAATTGTGTATGGTATAGGGCTGTATAGAATATCTTCTTTTCTTCCTCAGTACCACCCGTAACTTTTATTTTATTTAATGATGCATCCCATAAAGCTGCTGCCTTATTGTGGGTGGCATCAAAATCAAAGCCTTTAATTTCGGCATCAAGGTTTTCTTTCGCATTCTCAATACTGATGAATGATATACCCGATTTAACTACTACCTGCTCTGCTTCCTTAGTTGCAAACTCGGCATAAAACCCAAGGTGTTTACCTTCTTTTTCATTTTCTCCCGGCAGGATCTTAGCATTGGCTATACGCTCCTGGTATTCTTTAGACGTAACATTTTCAAGTTTCCTTGGCCCATCCGGTATCCCGGCAGACCAAAGACCGTGGCTTTTAAACGGCTTGCTAAACTGCGCATAAAAATGCACGGTATAGTCTCCTTTGCCTTCGCCATTGCCCCAGCCACCGCCATCGGGCGTGCATTTCATCCATCCTTCAATAGTATGGTCGTCAACAACTTTTACATATTGTAATGTTGATGTACCCCCTACCCTGCGGGCAAGGTCTATCTGCACTCTCGATGCTTCGCTTTTAGGAAAGGTAAAACGTAGCATTCCACTGTGCGGTGTTGCCGTAGCTTCGGCTATAATGTTACTTTTGGTAAGCTTTACTTTATAATATCCTGCAGAAGCTTTTTCTGAACTCTTATCGTAACCTGACCTGTAACCCGCCTCCGGATTTTCAGCTGTACCGGCACTGGTTTTTAAAGGGCCAATTGTGGGCATTACTAAAAAGTTGCCCAGGTCGCCGCCCCAGCCCACACCGCTCATTTGTGTAAAGGCAAACCCCTCTATGGTGGTATGCTCTGAGCTGTAGCCTGAGCCATTGTCTCCACCTGTTATGGTGTTAGGGCTAACCTGCACCATACCATAAGGGGTATCTGCCCCGGGAAAGGTTTTACCCAGGCCGTGGTAAATACCGGCATCGCCCACACTGGTACTCGCACCAATAAATGGGTTTACATAAACCGAAGGACGCTCTGCAACTGTTGTTTTACCGGCACAACCTGCAAGTAACGCGCCTATAAAAAGTATCGGGAGTTTTTTCATGTTATTCGCCAGCTAAAACCAGTTCTATAGTATGTTTTACAGGTTTGTTCATTGTGTAGATCATATCGGTAATACGCTTCATGTCGTCTTCATACATTTTTCTTACTTCCTTAAACCTCATTGCATGATAAGTCTGCGATTTACTTGGTATCCAGCCCTCTTTTTCTTTTGCCGCCAAGTCTGATGCTTCCTGGCTATCGGCAAACAGCAGGCCTTTTTCTTTGAAATAATTAAACTGCATCCAGTAATAATTCCTCAGCTTATTTTCAGTTTCAGCACGCAGGTCGTTAAGATACATAATATCTCGGGCTTTTTTATACTGTGGTGTAGGCAGTACTGCCATATTAATACCCGTTGCAAGCTGTTCTGCCGTAAAGGTTGCTATTTTTCCGCCATCTATTTTTAGTTCGTATTTTCCTTTTTTAAGGTTTTGCACTTTTAGCGTCTCGCTGTCAAACTCTTTCAGGAAAGGATATACCGCCAATGCTTCGCTCTGCTTATGGTCGTTACCCCACATAGTAGAGATTGAATCTATAGGAAACGGCAGTGACTTTGCCTCATACTCCAGCTTAATACCTGTTTTTGAAGTGCTGACAATATTTGTTGTGGCATTGACAGATTTGGTTACTTTTTTCTTGGCAGCATCTATGGCTACATCAGCAACCGGCTGGCCTGCAAGCCCCTGGTCTTTAAGAAACGTAGCCGCCATAACAAGGTGTCCGGGCTTACCCGGGTGTATACGGTCAGACCCTGTAATGGTATAGCTTGGGTCTTTCTTCTGCTCACGCTCAGTAAGCTCCAGCATAGGGTGATAGAGGTCTACAGACTGCCATTTATTTTCTTTAGCTGTTGCCAACTGAAAAGCTACGATCTCTTCCATCGCCTCTTTTTTACCGTCAAAATTATTTGACTCCAGCTTAGCCGAATGGTCAAACGGAGAACCCGTCATAATAATAGGCGTTATCTGCGGATTAGCCTTAAACTTTTGCTGCATCTCCTTAAAGTTTTTCAGAGAATTGGCTATCCTTTGCTTGGCAGTTTCTTTAGCATCGTCCTTATAAAATTCAAAATAGCCACTATCGTTCATGCCAAAGGTAAGTACTACCTTATTCGGGTTAAGGCGCAGCACGTCTCCTTCAAAACGGGCATTCATTTTTTCGGCAGTATCACCACCAATACCTACATTCATCAGCTCCACACGCATATCCGGGAAGTGTGTCATATAATACAGCCAGATGTAATATTCATAAAAACCGGCTTCGGTTATACTGTCTCCTAAAAATGCAACTTTATCTCCCGCTTTAAACGGCTCTGCTGTTTGTGCGCTGCCGCACAATGCACAAAGCATGGCAACGCTTAAAAATATTCTTTTCATATTATGTGATGTGTGTATCTTGTTATTGTTGTAATACTTTTATTGTCCTGAAGCCAAATTGCGGTATGGCCAGTTCTGTTTCATAAACAGTACCTGATTTTTTTACAGTAAGGCTGCCTTCGGTCTCTCCGTTTAACTTTACAAGGCCGGCATTACCGGGATTAAACCCGAAACTTACCTTGCCCGGAGTGGCATCGCCCTCGGCATTAAATATCCTGATATATAATCCGTCTTCCTTTTTTTCTGCCGATACAAGTTCCCATCCTTTTTTAGAAAGCTGTAACAATGATTTTTCACTAACAGCAGGCTTTTCAGTTACCAGCCTGGCGCGCAGTGGTTCTTCGGCATTACGGTTCTGTGTCCAGATGCCGGCATCTTTCCAGTTCCCTTTGTGTGGTACCAGTACGTAGTTTATTTCGGTAGGGCCATCAATGGTATAGTTCCTGCCCCACAGCCCTGCTCCAGAAAATTGTACGTTAAGCCCTAATGGAAAATCTTTACCGTGGGTATAGGTCGTGGTGTGGTCTGTAAAGAGTGCGCAGCCATATTTACCATCATTATCAGTCACGTCTACCCAGTTTACAATGATGTTGTTTTTAATGCTGTCCCAACTTTCAAAAAATGTATCATCAAGCTGGCTTTCCAGCACATCAAACGGTGCGTTCTTAAATATGCGCTGCCCTTTTAAATTTAAAGGAAACAGGGTAACCAGTTTTTCTTTATCATTATAGAATGCTTTCGTGGCAGGTTCTGCCTTAGTTTTGTATTGATCAAAAGCACCAATGCCTACATTGTCTTTCCAATCGATCTTAAGGTTAAAATCGATACGTGGGTTATCATTGGTAAGCGTTATGGTTTTGGTTACTTTAGTGCTTAGGATTTCTGTAATTACCTCAACAGCAATAAAATTCTCACCCTGTGCTTTAACCCTTATCTGGGCAGGAGCAGTATAGGTGTTCTTTGAGCCGCCATTATTATAGAAATTGCCCTGCAGTCCACTAAACTGACCGGCAGCAGTTTCATCTACAAACTCTTTTTTATCAAGATCCTTGGCGATAAGGCTGGTTATAGCACCTCCCTTTTTAGCATCGAATGTAATTTTGTAGCGTTTGCTTTCAACCTCAGTAATGTCATTTTTCTGCTTAAAAGTAATCGCCGTTTTTTTTGCGGAAGCTTTATTATCTATCTTCAAAACCTTATAGCCAAATGCAGGTACATCAGCCTTAAACTTAAGATACGTTTTATCATTATCTGATACTACATCTGCTACAAGGCTTTTCTTGTTATCGAGCAATGAAATACCAGTAGAGTTAAACGCCTCCGGCACTTCTAACGTAACATAATCTGCACGGCTGTAGCCCGATGTATTATAAACTACTATGTATTTTGAATCAGCTGTGGCTTCTCCTGTAATTATTTCATCGCTTACTTTATTAGTAACACCTGTCCAGTCTTTAACCATATCTGCCCAGGTATTACCGGGTTTGCCATTGTAAGGCACTATCCAGCAGTCATGGTGTTGTGCCAGTAAAAGCTGCTCCCAGGCATTATCAATTTTATCATTCGGGTATGTTTTTCCACCTGCAATAAAATCAATCACGGCTGTTTTTTCTGCCTGAACGATATTATTTTCTGCAACACGTACATTTTGAGCCAGTTGCTGCAATACCTGCGAACCCCATACAAGGCTTACCTGCACATCTTCCTGGGTAAATTTCCATTCCGGTACGTTACCCGATGTATCGGTTATATTTTCAAAATAGTTGCGCCATGTAGTGTAAATACTTGGCTTATATTGTTTACCCTTTAGCCAAGGGCCCCACTCCCAGCCTGCATCCTGAAGGCACATACCCACAGGCTGCTTAATGCCATAATCAAAAGCATTGTTTATATACTCCGGCGAATTGCCGCTGGCTATAGTTTCCCATGTACTGCCGGGCTTAAGGCTTTCAATTTCATAACGGGGCACGGTAAGTATACGCGACCCATCAGGGCCTGTCCAATACACCAATTCACCCCCGTGGGCGCGGGTATAACCACCCCAGCAGGTATTAGGGTTTTTTAATGACGCGTATTTAAAACCAAAAGAATTAAGTATTTGCGGAAGCGCACTGGTATAGCAGGGTTCCTCAGAAGAATAACTCTTATACTCAGCTTCCGGAAAATGCTGCCTGAGCATTTTTATGCCGTAATAAAACTGGCGGATGATACTCTCTCCCGATGTATTAAAAAAGTAACTCTGCCCAAAAGCAGGATTTACATACTCTACTTTAGCACTACTGCCTTTTACGGCAAGCAGTCGCTGTAACTCTGCATAAGCAGCAGGATCAAGTTTCTTTTCCCTCTCCCAGGTTTGGGGTTCTATTTCCAGGTTTACCCTCCAGCCCGGATGTTCATTAATCTGGCCTATGATATATTTTGTATAGCCCTCTGGGTAATGTCCCCAAATGCCCCCATGAAAACCATCTACAAAATATGCCTTTTGTTGTGCTACTGCATTATATGGTTTTACCAGGGCAGTTGCAAACAGGAAAAAGATACCAAGCCTCTTAATATTCATCTCAAAAAATTAGTAGGGTGAGCACAATAAGTGTTTAGCAAATTAAAAAATAATAAAACGATTTAGCAACAAATAATGAAATAATTTTTACATTATTTTCAACATATCGAAATGACAAAACGTTTTAGCAAATTTTAATCATAAATAATTACTTTTACAATTAGCTAAACTAAATTTTTAAAATGAAAATATTTATCGCCAAAACTGTCTTGTTGCTTACTTTTTCAACAGGACTTTATGCCCAGGACAATATTGCCGCACCTGCGATTGCAGGAGACTTTGCCGACCCCTCTATTATCCATGCCGGAAAAGCATATTACGCCGTAGGCACCTCATCAGAATGGGCGCCCTACTTCCCTATCTACACTTCTAACGATTTAAAGAAATGGACGCTAAAAAGCTACGCCTTTGATACGTTACCCGAATGGGCTTCGAGTTCGTTTTGGGCACCTGAATATTTTTACCACAATAATACCTATTATATATATTATACAGCACGCAGAAAGTCTGATAATGTTTCATGTATTGGTGTAGCTACTTCAAAATATCCTTACCGGGGATTTACAGACCGTGGTATTGTGGTGGCATATGGTAAGGAAGCTATAGACGGTTTTGTATATAATGATAACGGACAACTATATATAACCTTTAAAGCCTACGGGCTTGACAACCGGCCAATAGAACTATTAGGCAGTAAACTGAACAGTGACGGACTGAAGATGGAAGGCGAAATATTTTCGCTATTAAAAGATGATGAGCGTATAGGCATGGAAGGACAGAGCATTTTAAAGCATAACGGTGTGTATTATCTTTTTTACGCTGCCGGCGGATGCTGCGGTGGTGGATGCAGCTATGAGGTGCGGGTGGCACGCTCTGAAAATATTACAGGTCCTTTCGAAAAGTATAAGGGCAGCCCACTACTACAGGAAAGTGAACAATGGAAATGTCCTGGTCATGGCACCTTTACTACAGATGACAACAGCCAAATGTTCTACCTGCACCATGCGTATAATAAGAAAAGTATAGTATTTACCGGCAGGCAGGGCTTGCTTTCTAAACTATCGTGGAATGAAAAAGAGGGCTGGCCTGTGCTAACGGCTACTCCTTTTAAGAATACACCTGATAAAGGATTTAGCGATAGTTTCGGCAGTAAAAAACTTAACCCTTACTGGCAGTATGATTTTAGGCATGCCACACCAATCATAAAACAAAAAGATGGCAAATTAACACTCACAGGCAGTAGCAAAGAAGGCAACCTTTCGGGCATTGCATTAACGGTAAGGCCTGAGTCAGACATTTTTGAAATGGAGGCTACAGTTACAAACTACAACAATGCTTTAAAAGGACTGGTTTTTTATGGCGATGCCAATGCCGCTATAGGTGTAGGCATTACAGGAAACAACATTACATTCTGGAAAGTGAAAGATAATATCTATTCTGAAATAGAAAGTGGATCTATAAACACAAAAAATCCGACACAGCTTAAGCTGATTACTTCGCCTGACCATACCTGTAAGGCATTCTATAAAGATGAAAATAAGTGGATTGAATTGTCCTCTTCTACTTCAATAGACTTTTTACCGCAATGGGACAGAAGCCCGCGTGCCGGATTACATTTTAAAGGAGATGTAAATGAAGAAGCAGTATTTGACACATTTAGTGTTAAGTACAATTAACGAATCGTATTAAAATAAAAAACCGCGGCAGGAAATCCTGCCGCGGTTTACTTTTATCTCCAAAAAATATTATTTCACACTTACCTGAAGCGGATTGGCAATTATTTCAGCTTGTTTTTTTAGCTGCCCTTCCCAGTCTGCGGCATCTTTAACCTGTCCGCTTTTTTCCCATGCAAATCCGGCGTAATAGGTTAGTTTTTTTGCAGGTTTAGTTACTACAAGCAGGTTGCTTTGGTCTGCCTCCTTACTTTTATGAGCAAAAGCTTTTTGTACTATATCAGGATCCATTAAAAGTGCTTCGCCAAGAAAAGCCCCATCAATTTTTTCCTCATGGGCAAAAACACCTTCTTCCTGCTTAATAAAAGTTGTCCCTTCGTTTTTGTGCAACGTAATGCCCACCGTATAATTTGGCAAGGGCTTTTCAGCATTGTAGCTTACTTCTATCTTAGAAAAATTAGTAGCAAGATCTAAAGATATACGTTTGGTTTCTTTAATATTAAAATCACTATACGGCGCATACGTAAGTTCAAAAATAGTGCGTAATGGCCCTGTAGCGATGGTTTTATATGATACAAAATTTTTAGAAACCAGTAGCTTTTCATTATCCCAAACCCCGGTACCACCCGTACCGCGACTCGCGCCCACATGATAAGGGTCATACCCTTCTCCCCTGTCAGTATGATAGTACATAGGGTCTGAAATATAACCTTTATACCAACTGTTGATTATAGGCTGATCTGTACGCTTCAGCCACAGGTCGATACCACTTCCTAAGGTACCATTCTCACGCTTTTCCTCAAAACGCTTTTGCGCATCAGGGCCGTATACCCTAAAGGCTACACGGTCGTTTTCCCAGGCATAATCGTCTGTACGCTCAGGTACAAAACGGGAATAGGTGGTTAGTTCGCTTTCTGCTACAGGCAGCGCAGCATCTACTACAAAAACATATTTGGTAAAACCATGCGGCGGCACTTTTGCAAGCAATAATACTTCATCATTCTTTTTATCGCCATCATAATCTATCCATTGGAAAGGCTCCTGTTTTCCTGTTGTGCTGTTTTTTATACGGATATCCTTTTCCTTTTTCCCTCTCAAAAAGGTTTTCAGGCTTTTTACAGGAACTGCTATTACTTCATTTCGCTCAAAATCGAGGGTGTTTTTTACAGTCACGGTAATTGCATCCTGAGCCTGAACCCCAACCGATAATGCAATGATACCTGCACATAAAACCCGCCTTAAGTAATTCATATTTTACTTTTTAGTATTTGCTGCCTTTTCTTTAGCAGCTATTTCATTATAATAGGCCTGCAATACATAGAACGCTTTTTTCTTTTCGCCATTCATGCTTATAAGCCCTTTTGTATTCCAGCCATTCTGGTAATTGGGATTGTTTCGCTTAGGCGAACGGAAATCCGCCAGTATCCAGGGAGACAACCCGCTAAAGCTATCCGGGAAACGTTCTTTAAACATTTTTATCTGCTCCTCATAATACCACGCCTGGTACTCTTCGCTAAAGCGCGCGGTTTTATCTGCATGAAAGCCAAAGTTACCCTCTGCACCTGTTTCGCTTATAAAGAAAGGCTTATCATAGCCTACTGTCCACTTGGCCTCACGACAGGCATCGGGTGTGCCACGATACCAGCCCAGGTATTCATTCAACGCTACAATATCTGTAAACTGACCTAACGGATCATCTACATGGTTTACACCCTCGTTATAGCCCACCTCAAGCGCAGCAGAAATAAGCCTTGAGCCATCAAGCTTCTTCGCCATTTTAGCCAGTGTGCTCATAAACTCTGTGCGCACAGGGCTAATCGGGGTTTCATTCCCTACCGACCAAATGATAATGCTGGTACGGTTACGATCGCGTGCTATCATTTCGGTAAGCTGTTTTTTGGCTTTCGCCAAAACCTCCTTGTTGCCAAAATCTATCGTCCAGTATACGGGTATTTCGCTCCATACCATAAGCCCAAGCGAGTCGGCAACTTTTGTCATGTGCTCATTATGCGGGTAATGCGCCAGGCGCACCATATTGCAGTTAAGTTCTTTTGCCCAGCCCAGTAATTGCAGGGCATCTTTATTACTATGCGCACGCCTTATCTGCTGCGGAATTTCTTCGTGTATGCTTATGCCCCGCAGAAAAACCTGGTTGCCATTCAGTATAATCTTTTTACCGGAAACTTCTATTTTCCTGAAACCAATTTTCTCAGAAACCACATCCTTTCCAATACTAAACTTCACAGTATAAAGCTTAGGGTTTTCAGGAGACCAAAGGCTCACTTTCTTTGCATCTAAAGAAAAAGCAATGCTATCTCCCGTTACGGCAAACTGCTGCTTAACTTTAAGTTCCGGAATTTCTAAAGTCACATTTCCGGTTGGGTTTCCGCTTACTTTTGCCCAGCCTATAAATTTGTAGGTTCCTTTCTTTTTAGCAGCTGCAATGTCCTGTTTAGCATCTAACTGCAAATTATATTGCGATATAAAAGCCTGTGGTACAACCACCAGTTTTATATCGCGGGTAATACCGCCATAGTTCCACCAGTCGGTATTTACGGTAGGCACCTCATCGGCATGACGGCGGTTGTCTACCCGCACTACCAAAAAGTTGCCTTTATCTTTTAGTAATCCGGCAGGTATCTTAAAATTAAACGGCGTAAAACCACCTTTGTGCATCCCCAGCTTTTTACCGTTAAGGTATATATGGGCTTCATAATTTACCGCACCAAAATACAGGTATACATCTTCGCCCGACGTAAGAGCCGGTTTGTCAAAATCGCGTTGGTACCATACCGTACCCTCATAATACAAAAACTGCCTGTCCTGGCTGTTCCAGTCGCCCGGCACCTGTATATTGTACGGGTCTTTATACCCGTGCTCCGTCCATTGCGTTGGGTCTTTTGGGGTACTGTCATTCCAGTATGCGCCGGCATCTTTTTCAGGGCGTTCTTTAAATCGGTAGTCATAAAAACCCGTATCATAAGGGTCTACAATATAGTGCCAGGTTCCGTTTAAGGATACTGTTTTTCTTGCGTCAGTATTTACAATGAGGTCATCCTGGGCGTTTGCACCAAACAGGCTACCTAAAACTGCAATAGCAGATAAAATTAAATTCTTCATAGATTTAGTAATGTATAGATGTTTATGGAATGTATAAGTATTATAGCTTTTTAAGACGCATCAGGGCTTCGACAAAGTAATAGTCGCCATAACTCAGCGGCGTGTCTACTTCAGTCTTATTAGGCATATTACCTACACCGTGCTTTAGCAAAAATCCGCCATTAGTTTGAGGCGCGGCAAAATACTCAGGACTCATTAGCGCGGTAAGCATGGTTTTAGCATCGGCGATATATTTTTTAGCTAACGGTTTATCTACATAACCGCCCAGCTCAATAAGTGCAGATGCTGTTATGGCTGCCGCCGAAGAATCGCGCAACGCATCTGGAATGCCCGGCGCCTGATAATCCCAGTATGGAATTAAATCTTTTGGCATGCCCGGATAACTGAGTATATAACCTGCAATCTTCTTAGCATGTTCCAGGTATTTTTTGTCCTTAGTTTCGCGGTACATCACGGTATAACCATACAAGCCCCATGCCTGTCCACGCGCCCACGATGAACTATCTGCCGCGCCCTGGTTGGTTATCTGCCGTACTACTGCGCCTGTGTTTATGTTATATACCACCTCATGAAACGAACTGTAATCTGTCCTGAAATGATTTTTCAAGGTAGTATTGGCGTGATTTATAGCAATTTCCCTGTACGTAATATCTCCGCTGAATTTACTTGCCCAAAACAGCAACTCCAGGTTCATCATATTATCAATGATTACAGGCATCTCATCTGCAGCAGCATGGTTCCACGGGGCAGGATTCCAGGATTTAATACATTTTGCTATAGGATTATATCGTGTAGCCAGGGATTTGGCACTGTTCATCAGTATATCTTCATACTCTTTGGAAGGTGAAAGCCGCTCAGCATTGCCAAAGCTGCAATACATCATAAAACCAAGGTCGTGGGTAGATTTGTTATATTGTTCCCTTTTAAGGTCAGCAAGGAAAGCCAGTGCTTCATTTTTCAGTTCGGGCGCATTTTGGGCTTCATCAAGATAGAGCAATGTACCGGGATAAAAGCCACTGCACCACCAGCCCGAATTGCTGGTTTCAATTTTGTTATTCTCAAATGTTTTAGGATACTGCCCCGGCGACACCTGCGTGGCAAGGTATTCGTACTGTTTTACCGAAGCTTTTAAGGCTTCATCGGCTTTTAGGTTTAGCGTTGATTTTGTTGCGCAGCCAGTAAGCACCAGCGCACTTAAAGTAATTGTGGATAGATGTTTTATCATTTTTGGTATTTGTATTTTTAAACATAACATGCCCGGATACTGCATGAGCGAATAGTAAAACTATCCTTTTAAATATATACCCTCAGGGCAATGCAAAAACACAAAAAACTGTTTTTACATTACTTACCATCCATTCACCTGCTAAAAAACAAGCTTGCACTACAACATAAAAGGTTTGGCTAACAAGTTGCAATATACGGATTTCCCATGGCATCAATCGTTATAGCAATAACGGCAGGTGTTAAATTATAAGCACGAGCTATTGAGCCGCACAAATATTATTGAATAGTGTAGCTTAGAATTTCTAAAAAAAATGTCTTGACTAATTAACGGAGCGTGTAATTAAAATTCAAAGTTGAAGCCTTTTTTGGTAAGCTTCTCATAAATAGCCGGATCAAACTGGTACAGTTGCGCCGCACGGTGTGCCACATCTTTCTGTTTTTCATCTAATGGCACTAAGAGCCCCATCCTTAAAAATTTCCTCCTAAAGTTTGATTTATCCATAGTTACACCCAGTATCTCTTCATACAACTGCATGAGTTCAAAAAGTGTAAACTTCTCCGGGAGCAGGTTAAAACCAAGTGGAGCCTGCTTTACACGGTTGCGCAGGTTAGACAGGCTGTAATTTAATATCTCGTTATGGTCGTAAATAAGTTTAGGAATGTCTGAAATTTTATACCATTGTGCATCAGCTGCCGTAAAACCTGCTTTTACATTATAGTCTTCGCGCTTTACAAGCGCATAATAGCCAATGGTTATAACCCTGCCCAACGGAAAACGCTCTGTATCGCCAAATGCCTTAAGCTGCTCCAGGTAAATATTTTCCATGCCGGTAAGCTCTGCCAGCAGGCGCTGTGCCGCGGCATCAATGCTTTCGCTTTCTTTTATCCAGCCACCGGGTAAGCCCCACTCGCCTTTACGAATACCCTCGCCGTGCTGTATAAGCAGTACTTCCAGGCTACCGTTATCAAAACCAAACACAACGCAGTCTATAGTAATGGCATTCATTACCGTGCGTTCTACAACTTTTCCTGACTCTTTGTCGATAAATTTTTTAAGCATGCTTTTCCTTAGTAAGAAGACAACGAATATAGTAAAATCGGGTTGTTTATTAATATAATTCGCTAACAAATCAAAAATTCTTCATCGTAATATGGTAAATCACAATTATGAACATGCAAACATTCATTTTTCATTAAACCGATTGCTTATCTTTGGGTTACTAAACCAATCTGAAATGAAACATATTATACTGGCAATAGCCGTTAGCCTCTCGCTTCCGGCATTTTCGCAAACTGCACCGCCAAAAGCCGAACAACCTGTACACTGGAATATAAAAAGGGATGGTGAAACCATTAATATGAATTTTCCGCCGGGAACCTTTTTAAATGGTAGCGAAAAGCTGGTTATTGAGGGAATGCCTGTAAACATTGAGCTAAATGACATCAAAGAATTTATTAATATGGATGGTTATCCTGACCTGCCCGATGACATTAAAATATTAATAAACTACACTACCAAAAATATAAAGCAGCCTGTTACCTACGAAGAACAAAATACACGACAGATGGAATACAAAAAATCTGAAAAGGGTCATACTATGGTATTTTGGCACGATACTTTTGTATATGACGACAAACCAACTAAATTTAAAGCTGCGAGGGTATCGGGCAATTCAATACTTACGCTTACAATAGACAATTCAGCATCAGGAATGGATGCAGATAAAACCAAAGACCTTTTGTACAGCATTCTTAATGATACTACCGTTACCCAGGACCCAAAGCAGGTAATTCCGAAAACATAATACCTCTCCTTGATTACCACAGCTTTTATTGATTCTTAAAATATTGATTTATCAAAATCAAAACATTAGGCACGCATAATATTATTATCTTTACAGGACAAACCTCATAAAAAAATGAATTATACCGATAAAATGCTTCGCGATGATGCCCTTACAGGCAAAGTTATAGTAGTAACAGGTGGCGGCAGCGGCCTGGGCAAAGCCATGACCAAATACTTTTTAGAGCTTGGTGCAAAAGTAGCCATTACCAGCCGCGACCTCGAAAAACTGGAGGCTACAGCCAAAGAGCTTGAGGAACAAACCGGCGGCAATTGCCTTGCTGTACAGTGTGACGTGCGTAATTATGAAGAGGTTGAAGCCATGCTTAACAAAGTCTTAGAAGTATATGGCAAAGCTGATGTATTACTAAATAATGCAGCCGGCAACTTTATATCGCCCACAGAGCGCTTATCTGCACATGCTTTTGATACCATTATAGATATTGTGCTTAAAGGCAGCAAAAACTGTACGCTTGCCTTTGGTAAACACTGGATAGACAGTAAGCAACAAAATTCTGTTATATTAAACATTGTAACAACCTATGCCTGGACAGGTTCTGCTTACGTAGTGCCAAGCGCTACAGCAAAGGCGGGCGTGCTGGCCATGACCCGAAGCCTTGCGGTAGAATGGGCAAAATACGGCATACGCAGTAATGCCATTGCTCCCGGCCCCTTTCCTACCAAGGGTGCGTGGGACAGGCTGCTGCCCGGCGATTTGAAAGACCAGTTTGACCTGGCCAAAAAAGTACCGCTAAAGCGTGTGGGCGACCACCAGGAACTGGCAAATCTTGCAGCTTACCTTGTATCAGACTTTTCTGCTTATGTAAACGGCGAAGTTATAACCATAGATGGCGGCGAATGGCTTAAAGGTGCAGGACAATTTAACCTGCTCGAAGCCATACCTGAAGAATTATGGGATCAGCTGGAAGCAATGATAAAGGCGAAAAAGAACAAATAGTTTCAGTTACCAGTACTCCGCTATGGCATCAGCTATTAACATAACCTAAGCCATACTATTAAACATAAAGCCTTGATAGAAATACTATTGAGGTTTTTTCTTTTAACAAGCCATTACTAACGACTGGCAATCAATGCTTCAAATTAAAACTAACTACTGTTAATAACACATAATATGTTTTGATTGAGCCTTCTGCTTACTACTTCTGAACATTACCCGATAAGAGCAAACTCAAAATCTTTACAAAAATTTAAAGTTTTTTATTTAGACTTATTACAAATAGAATTATATTTGCAGCTCAAAACTATTTTTAATAAATCCAAATAAAACACAGCATGAAGAAATTTTTACTTTCAGCAGCACTTGTGTGGGCGGGGCTTGCAGCCCAGGCGCAAGACTGTCCGGCTTTAACTGAATTAAATGAAGATTTTACAGATTTTACAGCAGGCCGTACAGCAACTTTCCCTCAGTTTTGCTGGACAGCTATTGCTAACGGACCAATGGTTTACCCAGATACAGCCGCAGCCACCGGAAACAACTTTGCCCAGTTCTATACAGCTATGAGCCCTGGAGTTGCAGGATACCTTGTATCTCCAATAATCAGCAACTTTGACGGCAACCATACACTTACTTTTGATGCTACATCTGCAACAGGAGTTACAGTACAGGTAGGTTACCTTACTAACCCTACAGATGGTACAACATTTGTTGCTGTTAGCGAAGTGTTAGCACTTACAGCCACAACAACGCCGTTAACCGTAGACTTCCCGGCAGTCACCGGCAACGCAAATATTGCCTTTAAATTTATTGGCGCAACACAGCACAGCACAGCACAGGTAGACAACGTTGTTTGGGCTGAAACTCCTGCTGCCCCATGTGTAGCAGTATCTGCTCTAAACGAAGATTTTACAGATTTTACAGCAGGACGTACAGCAACTTTCCCTCAATTCTGCTGGTCAGCAATTGCTAACGGACCAATGGTTTACCCAGATACAAATACCACTACCGGAAACAACTTTGCACAATTTTACAGCGCTATGAGCCCTGGAGTACCTGCTTACCTTGTTTCTCCTGAAATCAACAATTTTGATGGTAACCGCACACTTACCTTTGATGCCACATCGGCTACAGGAGTAACTGTACAGGCCGGCTACTTTATAAACCCTACAGATGCTACAACATTTGTTGCTGTTGGCCAGGTATTAACACTTACCGCTACAACAACACCGGTAACTGTAGACTTCCCTACTGTTAACGGTAATGCTTATATTGCTTTTAAATTTATTGGAGCAGGACAGCATAACACAGCACAGGTAGACAACATTGTATGGGACGAAACACCTACATGCCCAGCGGTATCTGAATTTAGCGAAGATTTTAGCGCTTACACAACAGGTCAGGCAGCAGTTATCAATCAATTTTGCTGGACAGCTATTGCCGCAGGTATACCTACAGGTGTAGTTGTATATCCTGACGTAGTTGAAGGAAATAATGTAGCCCAGTTTTACAATTTTGTCAACCCAACTGTATATGGTTACCTTGTATCTCCAGAAGTTAACAGCTTTGATGCCAACCACAGGCTTACCTTTGATGCCGGATCTGCAACAGCATCTACAGGAACCATACAGGTAGGCTACCTTACAAACCCTACAGATGCTACAACATTTGTAGCAGTAGGTGATGCAATTACCATTCCTGCTGCATCAACATCATTTACAAGGGCGTTTCCAACCCTGGCTAACAATGCTTATATTGCATTTAAATTCCTTCTTCCACAAGGAATTCACCAAACTGCTTACTTAGATAACATAAAATGGCAGGCTACAGCATCTGTTGACACTAACAACAAATCTATCTTTGCGGTTTACCCTAACCCATCATCAGATAAAAATATTACTATAGCAAACGCTACACAGCAAGACGGCGCAGTAGCCATCTATACGCTTGCGGGTGCTAAAGTATTTGAGGCAAAAGTATCAGGAGCTGCACAACAGCTTAACCTTTCTGCCCTTTCTGCAGGTATGTATGTAGTACGTTTTACTTCAGGTAACGCCGCTGCTACTCAAAAACTGATCCTACAGTAATTTCCATACGTTTTTAGTTTTTAAGCCGCGCTTTTTAAGCGCGGCTTTTTTATTTGGGTTGTTAACAATTTCCGTTTTCAGGAACCATAATTAATTGTATTTTTACGGTTCCAAAATTTCAAACAACAAATGGGTAAAATCATTGCTATTGCCAACCAAAAGGGCGGTGTGGGTAAAACCACCACCACAGTAAACCTTGCCGCCGCACTGGGGGTCCTGGAAAAGAAAGTACTACTAATAGATGCTGACCCGCAGGCAAATGCGAGCTCAGGATTAGGTATAGACGTAGAGGCTGTAGAAATAGGCACCTACCAGATACTGGAACACAGCAGTACGCCCGAAGAGGCTACTATGGAATGTACTGCGCCCAATGTATGGGTTATACCGGCGCATATAGACCTTGTGGCTATTGAAATAGAACTTGTAGACAAAGAGAACCGCGAGTATATGCTAAAACAGGCGCTGGAAAGCGTTAAGGATAAGTATGACTATATCCTGATAGACTGTGCACCATCTCTTGGCCTGCTTACACTAAATGCCCTTACCGCTGCAGACAGCGTTGTAATACCCATACAATGCGAATATTTTGCACTCGAAGGCCTTGGTAAACTGTTAAATACCATAAAAAGTGTACAAAAAATACACAATGCTGAGTTAGATATAGAAGGGCTGCTGCTTACCATGTATGATTCGCGCTTAAGGCTGAGCAACCAGGTGGTTGAAGAGGTGCAAAAACATTTTAACGACATGGTGTTTGATACCATCATACAGCGAAACATTAAACTTAGCGAGGCACCAAGTTTTGGCGAAAGCATTATAAACTATGATGCTACCAGCAAAGGCGCTACCAACTACCTGCATCTTGCAGAAGAGATATTAAAGAAAAACAGTAAAGTAGGTTTATGACAAAAGCGATAAAAAAGCAAGCCCTGGGCAGAGGACTTTCGGCACTATTAAAAGATCCTGAAAACGATATTAAATCGGTTGAGGATAAAGGTGCTGATAAGGTTGTGGGTAATATTATAGAGCTTGAAATTGACTCCATTGAAATAAACCCTTTTCAGCCACGTACAAACTTTAACGAAGAATCGCTTAAAGAACTAAGCACCAGCATACGCGAACTTGGTGTTATACAACCCATTACCGTAAGGAAAATGGACTACAACAAGTACCAGCTTATTTCGGGAGAGCGCAGGCTTCGTGCCAGCAAACTTGCGGGGCTTACACACATACCGGCATACATTCGTATAGCTAACGATAATGACAGTCTTGTTATGGCCCTGGTGGAAAACATTCAGCGCCATGATCTTGACCCTATAGAGATAGCCCTTTCTTACCAGAGGCTTATAGACGAAATACAGCTTACACAAGAGCAAATGAGCGACCGTGTGGGTAAAAAACGTTCTACCATTGCTAACTATCTTCGTTTGCTTAAACTGGATCCTATTATCCAGACCGGCATTCGCGATGGCTTTATTAGTATGGGTCATGGCCGCGCCATCATAAACATTGAAGACCTTGATGCACAGGCAGACATTTATCAAAAAATTGTTAGCCGTAACCTTTCTGTCCGCGAAACAGAAGCTTTAGTAAAAAGCTACCACGAAAGCCTTAAACCTGCAACAGGAAAGCCTGCTGCTAACGACACGTCTTTTGAGGTACAGGATGAGGAGCGCAAGTCGTTTACAAACTTCTTTGGCGCGAAAGTTGATGTTAAGGTGGATGCTAAAGGAAAAGGTAAAATAACGATACCTTTTCATTCTGAAGAAGATTTTAACAGGATCATTAAACTGATACAAGGTTAGTGAAAAACATACTATTTATACTTGCGGCAATACTGCTTACCTCTATATCTTCATTTGCGCAGCAAAAAGAAGAAAAAGACACAGTTGCGGTAACTGTACCTAAAGTAGCTTATAAATATAATGCCCTTGCCCCAAGTAAGGCCGCATTTTATTCTGCCATATTACCCGGCCTGGGTCAGATATACAACAAGAGCTACTGGAAGGCGCCTATTGTATGGGGCGGTATAGGTATAGGTATTTACTCTTACAGTTTTAACCAGGGCAAATACAATGAATACCGCAATGCCTACAAAGACCTGCTTGCCGGAAAAGTACTTACCGGTGAACTTGCCGGCCTGGACGAAGACCGCCTTAGGCGTGCGCAGAAATTTCACCAGCGTAACCGCGACCTTTCTGCTCTTGTTAGCGTAGGGCTTTATCTGCTAAATATTGTAGAGGCAAACGTAGACGCACACCTTAAGCAGTTTAATGTAGACGATAACCTTACGCTACGCCCTGCACTACAACAAAATACCATAGACAACAAATACAACCTGGGACTTACCCTGAGTTACAAATTTTAATATGAAAATTGCACTTTTAGGCTACGGCAAAATGGGTAAGGTGATAGAGCGCATTGCACTGGAACGCGGACACGAAATTGTGTTGCGAAAAACACGCACTTCTACCTTTGATGGCCTTACTGATGCTGATGCTGCCATAGACTTTAGTATACCCGATGCCGCTGTAGAAAATATAAGCGCCTGCCTTAATAACAACATCCCGGTTGTATCTGGTACTACCGGATGGCTGGAGCAGTATCATACCATAGCACAGCTTACCGAAGAGAAAAACGGCGCGTTTATTTACGGCTCTAACTTTAGCCTTGGCGTAAACATTTTCTTTGAACTTAATAATTGCCTTGCTAAAATGATGGGCAACCTGAAGCAGTACAAGGTAACGATGGAAGAAATTCACCATACCCAAAAGCTTGATGCTCCAAGCGGTACGGCAATATCTCTTGCTAAAGATATCATTAATCATACTGATTATGCCGGATGGGCAATAGACGCCCCAAAAGCAGACGATCTTTTTATAGACGTTAAGCGTATTGAGGGTGTTCCGGGTACGCATGTAATAAATTACGATTCAGAAATCGACTCCATCCAGATATCACATACTGCCCATAACCGTGAGGGTTTTGCCCTGGGTGCGGTAGTTGCTGCCGAGTGGCTTGCAGGAAAAACAGGTGTATACAGCATGAAAGATGTGCTGGGCCTGTAACAACATGAGCTAAAAATATACATATATAAAAAATATTACAAGAACATGACACTATTACAATGGTTTATATTTTTCCTGGCTGTACAAGTTGTACACTTTGCAGGCACATGGAAACTTTATGAAAAAGCAGGCTTTAAACCGTGGCAGGCCGCCGTTCCGGTTTATAATGCCGTAATACTAATGAAAATCATCAACCGCCCTTGGTGGTGGACGATCTTGCTTTTTATACCTATTGTAAACCTTATCATGTTCCCTGTTGTATGGGTACAATTGCTAAAAGCCTTTGGTAAGAATAAAACAAGCGACTACATCATTGGCATACTTACATTAGGGCTATACATATACGCTCTTAATTATTCTAATAAAGGAGATTATAATGGTAACACCGAAATAACCGAAAGCACACTTAGTTCATTGCTTTTTGCCATCGTGGTAGCTACCATTGTACATACTTATGTTATACAGCCATTTACAATACCATCTGCTTCGTTAGAAAAGACGCTGCTTATAGGGGATTTCCTGTTTGTGAGCAAACTGAACTATGGTGCACGCGTACCCATGACTACTATTGCAGCACCAATGGTACATGATACCATTCCGGTTGTTAACACGCCATCATACCGCAAATGGCCACAATTACCATACATGAGGCTCCCTGGTTTTGAAAAGGTAGCTAAAAATGACATTGTGGTATTTAACTGGCCGGCTGATACCGTTACCAAATTCTTTGACAGGAACAGTTTTGGCATCCGTAAACCAGTAGACAAAAAGTCGAACTACGTAAAACGTTGTGTTGGTACGCCTGGAGACGTTTTTGAACTTCGTGACGGATTAGTATTTATTGATAATAAGGAATTAAAACTTTCTGATAGAGCCAAGGTTCAAAATTACTATGATGTACAGGCAAAAGAACCTATAGGACAAAGCTTTTTGATGACCCGAAAATTTGACGGCGGTTCATGGCGCTTCTACAATATTGCAGCCAGTAAATGGGACAATAATGTCATCAAGCAACACTTTACTGACCTTAACAAACAATATGGAGTTTTTGTAAATGAGTCTTCAAGAGATAGTGCAACCGTACAAGTATGGGGTTTTATTCCTGATCAGCTTGCTCAAGAACTTCAAATGACTCCAATAGAAAGCAGGTTGGCTATTAATATGACCTTAGAAAGAGCTGAAGAGTTGAGAAGAGACCCTTCAATAATATCTGTAAAGCAAGCAAAATTCAGCCCTATTTTAACACCAACAGTCTTCCCAAAAGACAATAATAACTGGACTCAGGACAATATGGGACCTTTTACTATACCTCAGGTAGATAAAACTGTAGAACTTACTACAGAAAATCTGCCTCTATATAAAAAGATCATTGGCGAATACGAACATAACGACCTGAAAGTAACTGGCAATGAAATTCGTATAAATGGTGAGGTTGCTACAAAATATACTTTTAAGCAAAACTACTATTTTATGATGGGTGATAACCGTCATAATTCTGAAGACAGCCGCTACTGGGGTTTTGTACCCGAAGATCACATTGTAGGTAAGCCGGTATTTATCTGGATGAGCCTTAACCAAAATGTGCCTTGGGGCAACATTAAACAAAAAATCCGATGGGATCGTATGTTTACCACTGTAGGTGGTGATGGCGAACCGGTATCGTACTTTAAATATTTCCTTATTGCACTTGTGGGATACTTTGCCTTAGATTTCTTTGTACTTAAGAAAAAAAGACAGAACAAAGCAAATTAATTAATTTGAAGATTTGGAAATTTGAAGATTAATATCACATGACCTTAATCTTCAAATTTTCAAATTATTAAATTTTCAAATTAAATGAATACCCTCCTACTCCACCCTACTTACTTCCCGTCCATCAGTCATTTTGTGGCAATGGTAAAGGCAGATAGCATAACCTTTGAAGTTGAAGACAACTTTCAGAAGCAAACCAACCGTAACAGGATGTATATTTACAGCCCTAACGGAATACAGTTATTAAACATTCCCGTAAAGCATAGCCCTGTAGCAGGCAACCAGAAGTTTAAAGACACGAAGCTTGAAACGGCTTTTGACTGGCAGAAACAGCATTTTAAGTCGCTTGAAGCCGCCTATCGTACTTCGCCCTTCTTTGAGTATTTTGAAGACGATATACGCCCTGTATTTGAGCAAAAGCATAAATACATGATGGACCTGAATTTTCAGGTTATGGAAATTGTATGCAATTGCCTGGGAATGCCTTTAGAATATAAAAAGACTGAAGAATATTTTCATGAAGCTGCGGGCTATGATGATTTTCGCTCGCTTGCAAACGGCAAGAAAGACTTAAACCAGTTTGAAGAATACACACAGGTATTCAACGACAAACACGGCTACATTAACAACCTTAGCATACTCGATTTGCTGTTTAATGAGGGGCGTTATGCCCTGGAGTATCTAAAAAAACAGGAATTAACCCGTTAGTTAATCTACCTCTTTTTCAAAACACAGTCGTGTCATTACCGGAAAATGATCTGAGTTGACAAAACTGCTAAAGGTTTTGTATTCGCGCACGTCTATTGATTTATCTGTAAAAATATAATCAATACGGGCAGGATAATATTTAAAGTTATACGACTTGCCAAAGCCTTTACCGGCCTCTTCAAACGAGTCTTTCATTTTTCCTTTTACACTACGGTATACATAGCTAAAGGCACTGTTGTTAAGGTCGCCGCAAATAATCATGGGGTAAGGACATTCGCTCTTATGCTTTTCAACCATTTCGGCCTGTAGCTGTTGTTTTTCAAAAGCTGCACTAATGCGTTTAAGAATCATCTTCCCTTTCTCTTCATCAATAGATTCATGTATATCAGGGCTAATCTTAACAGATTGTAAGTGCATGGTATATACACGCAGGGTATCTTTCCCTTTCTTTATATCGGCAAAGACCGCATTGTTAGCAGAACCCGGAAACTGGATATCACCCGTGTTTATAATAGGGAATTTAGAGTAAATGGCCTGCTCTGTCTGCCCCTTTTCAGAAAAGATAAACTTGTGCTTATATTGGCGAAAAGCCGTATCACCCACTGCCTGCTTACTGTATTCCTGAAGGCAAAGTATATCGGGCTTCTGTTCTTTTATAAAAGAAATTATCTTAGACGGCACGCCACGATCCGGCAGCCATTCGTATAAATTAAACAAACGCACATTATAGCTCATCATGGTAAAATCCTGCGCATCTTCAGGCTGAACTTTTTGGCTAAACTTAAATGTTTTGCTGATAAAAGTTATCCCTACCAGTAAAATTATGCCCGAAAGCAGCATTTGTTTTTTAACCTGTATAAGCCAGTAACAAAAGAAAAAGCCATTTAACACCAGCATCAGCGGCATGACCAATGTAAATACCGAAAGCAGCGGCGAAAGCTTAGGCGCCACAAACGGAAGCACATACGAGATTACCGTAAGTACGGTAAACACGATGTTAGAAAAGTACATCAGTTTATTAAACAATGAAAGTTTTTTCATTCCTGTGTGGGCTTATAGCGTAACCAAAGCTACTATTATTTACTTACTTTAAATAAAAAATCTTTCTCTTCTTTGGTAAGGCTGTCATAGCCGCTTTGGCTTATTTTATCCAGTATTTCGTCGATTTGTTTTTGGGTAACGTCTTTGGGCTTTACAGCGCTATTACGCACAGGCGGCGTTGTATTTCTATGCACTTTTTTAAACGGGGCAGACTTTCGGGATTTAAATAAATTCGCAAAAAAGTCTATAGTACCTGATACGCCTTTAGTAAGGTCGCTCCCGCTTTGCAACAGCTTAATATAAATAAAACCAAACAAATCTCCGGCGAGGTGTGCTATATGCCCGCCACTATTATCCAGCGGGGCATAAATAAGATCGAGTACAATAAACACCAGTGCAATATGCCAAAGCTTTACAGTACCAATAAGCATAAGTCTTACCTCATAATAAGGAGCATAAACAGCCGTGGCTACCAGTATAGCCATAATAGCCGCCGAAGCCCCCGTCATTTTAGCAGTTTGCCCCACCAGCAAAGGGAGTAAGTTGTAGCCTAGTATATATACAAGCCCTGCAAATATTGCAGAAAGCACATATAACCCGAAAAGCTGTTTCTGAGTGAAGAATGTAAGAAAGAGCCTGCCTGCAAAATAAAGCGTTAGCATGTTAAACAAAACATGCATAAAACCGGAGTGCAGGAACGCATAACCCAAAACAGACCAGGGTTTCCAGAGCAAATCTACAGGGTTAGAAGAAAGGCTAAAAAAATCGTCAGAAAAAGGATTTGTCCAGTCAAAAATGCCAATATCCACACTGCCCAATTTCAGGATACTAAATAAAATCATAGGGATGATGAACAGCCCTATATTCCAAAAGATAAGGCGTTGCACGATGCCGCCTACCCTGTATTCTGTTTTAAGTTGGTCTATAAATCCCATATTAATTCCAGCGCCTGTTATTATATTGGTTTTTCTTCCAGTACCACATCATCAGGAAACCTATAAGTGCCCCGCCCAGGTGGGCAAAGTGGGCAATTCCATCTCCTCCGCCAAATATAGACTGACCCTTAAGCCCAAGGAATAAATCGAGCGCTAATAGTCCCGGCACAAAATATTTAGCTTTAATAGGAATTGGCAGAAATATCATCATCAACTCTACATTTGGGAACATAAAGGCAAAAGCTACCTGAATGCCATACAACGCACCCGAAGCGCCTAACATTGGAGATAAATAGGCTCCCATAAAATTGCTCATTTGCAGCTGACTCAAAAACTCTGCCCAGCGGGTATCGTACTTGCCTTGGGCAAGGGTTGCTAATATATCTGATTCTTTAAAACCATTATCAACAAGAATATCAATAGCATTGTGAACTGAAAAATAGTTAATCCCTAAGTGTAAGGCTGCTGCACCCAATCCGCAGGATATATAAAAGAAGATAAACTTTTTAGCACCCCACATTTGTTCTAACAGGCTACCAAACATCCATAAACCAAGCATATTAAAAAGTATATGCGATACACCTCCGTGCATGAACATATACGTAAAAATCTGCCAGATCTTAAAATCAGGATTCTCAGGGTAATGAAGCGCTAACAGATTAATAGCAGCATCGCCTATAACAAGGCTCCCAATAAAAAAAAGTATGTTTATTATAATTAACTGCTTAACAGTCTCGGTTATTCGCATCATATTGCAAAACGTTTATCTATATCCTCTACCCTCATGGTGATAAAGGTTGGTTTATTAAAAGGTGAAACATCCGGCTCTTTGCAGGCAAAGAGGGCATTTACCATATTTTCCTGCTCTTTTTCGGTAAGCAGTGTACCGGTTCTTACCGCCAAACTTCGTGCCATAGATTTAGCAATGCGGTCACTTTGGCTAAAACTACTGTCGGGCACTTCCTGTTGCAGATCGTTTATAAGCTCTTCCAGTAATATTGACACTTCACTCTCTGCCACATTTACCGGAAGCCCGCTAACTACAAGGTGGTCGCGGTTGATCTCGGCAAAAACAAAACCGGTATTTTCAAGCGCTTCTTTCATCTCAGTAATCAGCGCCAGTTCACCCGGATTGTAGTGCAGCACTAACGGAAATAACAATTGCTGGCTTGCTGCCTGCTGCACAGTTATATTACGCAAAAATTGCTCATATAGTATGCGCTGGTGTGCCCTTTTCTGGTCGATTATTACCATACCCGATTTTATAGGGCTTACAATATATTTTTTATGGATCTGGTAGGTCTTATAAACCGCCTGCTCCACTTCATTATCATTAAACAACGAACCGGTAACCTCTTCTGATTCAAAATTGATTTCGGCAATTTCCTCATTTGCAGGACTAGTGCCAATGTACAGGCTCTCCCATGCAGGCTGGCGTTCTTTTTTAAACGTCGGGTTAAAGCTATCTCCCCTAAACGAGCCGCCACCTGCCGATGATGCAAACGAACTGCTATGCTTAACCGGAGCCTCTTCGGCAAACGGGTTATAATTGCGGTCTACCTGAACACTGGGCATTACCGCCTCCTTAGCCTCATAACTGTATGGGGTATCAAGATTTGCATCTCGGTCAAAATCCAGTACCGGAGCTACATTAAATTGCCCCAGGCTGTGTTTTATGGTACTGCGCAGTATGGCATAGAGTGCATGCTCATCGTCAAATTTTATCTCTGTCTTAGTTGGGTGTATGTTGATATCTATGGTATGCGGTGGCACATCGAGGTACAGGTAATACCCCGGCTGGCATCCGTCTTTCAGGAGGCCTTCGTAAGCTGCCATAACTGCGTGGTGCAGGTAGCCACTTTTTATAAATCGATCGTTTACAAAAAAGAACTGTTCTCCCCTGCTCTTCTTGGCAAACTCTGGCTTGCTTACGAACCCGGTAATCTCAACAATTTCTGTGCTTTCCTTTACAGGTACAAGCTTCTCATTCGTACGTCCGCCGAAAATACCTACAATGCGCTGGCGCTGGTTGCCCGATGGCAGGTTAAACATTTCGCTACCGTTATGGAACAGTATAAAACTGATATTGGCATGTGCCATGGCTACACGCTCAAACTCATCAATAACGTGGCGAAACTCTACCGTGTCGCTCTTTAAAAAGTTGCGACGGGCAGGTATATTGAAGAATAAATTTTTGACCGAAAATGATGTTCCCCTTGGTAGTACCGCTACTTCCTGACTGGTAAATTTACTGCCTTCGATAACCAAGTGCGTACCTAGTTCATCCTGATCCTGGCGGGTTTTAAGCTCTACATGGGCAATAGCCGCAATAGAAGCCAGTGCCTCGCCCCTAAAGCCTTTTGTATGCAGCGAGAACAAATCCTCCGCATGACGAATTTTACTGGTGGCATGGCGCTCAAAACACAGTCGTGCGTCGGTTACACTCATGCCCTTACCGTTGTCTATAACCTGGATAAGGGTTTTACCGGCATCTTTTACAATCAGTTTTATCTCTGTGCTGCCTGCATCTACAGCATTTTCAAGCAGTTCCTTAACTACCGATGCCGGCCGTTGTACCACCTCTCCGGCGGCTATCTGGTTGGCAACGTGGTCTGGAAGAAGCTGAATGATACTGGACATTGTATAGGTAACGTTTTTATAAATGGGATACCAAAGATAAGGATTTTTTGCGGGGTTGAAGAAGAGACATAAGATGGAAATATATTTTTGTCAACTGTTAAAATTAACGTTTTTTTAGTACTTTTATCCTTACCAACAAAACACCATGAAACAATATTTTACATACCTAAACGGCGAACAAGCCGGCCCTTTTAGTTTCGAACAACTCAAAAGCAAAAATCTATATCGCGATACTTTAGTATGGTTTGAAGGATTAGCGGAATGGCAAAAGCAGGAACTATAGATGAATTGAATTCTTTATTTATTTTAGTGCCACCACCTGTTCCGGCAAGTACAGTCAGTAAACCGCCATTGCCTCCAGAACCTGCATATACAAAACAAAGCTATATAGCTCCTGTTGAGCACAACAACTCTTCCGGCACCAGGCGGATTATAACTATAGTTGCTGTAGCAATTGCATTATTTATTGGCATTACAGCATTTAGTGCTTATCAAAATAATCAACAGGAAAAACATAACTTAGAATTAAGAATTGCGGAGCAGGAACGACAAGTGCGTGAAGCAAGGATAAGAGAGATAAAAACTGAATTGAAGATTTCTTACAGAAATCTTGAGAATGCAAAAATCAATTTGCATGATGTCTCTGCTTTTAAGTTACTACGCTCATCATCAGAAAGACATGAACAGATTTCTGAAGCGGAAGCTATACTTGCATCATGGCAAAAAAGTGTAAATGAATTAGAGAGTGAGTTGAATAGCCTTAATATTAGATAATTTGAAAATATCTTATTTGTCAATAGCATCAAAAAACACTACCTTTGATAGTATCAAATGATACTATCATGAAGCCGCCCTATGATATAACGCCTACAATTTTAAACCTTGTAACTACTGTCTCACAAAAGATTGGAGAAGTTAATGCCACATACCTAAACCGGCAATCACCACAGCTTCGCAAGCAGAATCAGATCAAAACCATACACTCATCATTACAGATAGAAGGTAATACACTTTCTGAAGCACAGATAACTGCATTAGTAGAGAATAAGCGTGTGCTGGGGCCTGAAAAAGATATTAAAGAAGTACTGAATGCTATAAAAGTATATGATTTACTTGACACTTTGAAAGCAGCGTCTGAAAAAGATTTCCTGAAAGCGCATAAATTACTAATGGAAGGGTTGGTAGAAAATCCGGGGAAATATCGAAGGCAGGGCGTTGGCATTGTTAAAGGCTCTCAAATAGCACACCTAGCTCCACCAGCTGAAAATGTCATTTATCTGATGAAAAACTTATTTGTGTATCTGAAAGATAAACAGGAATTAACCCTGATTAAAAGCTGTGTATTTCATTATGAGATGGAATTTATTCACCCTTTTATGGATGGTAACGGACGGATGGGCAGGCTTTGGCAAACCATTATCTTAATGGATGAGTATCCTGTTTTTGGTTACCTACCGTTTGAAACGCTTATCAGTAAAACGCAAGATCAGTACTATGAAGCACTATCTGTAAGTGATAAATCAGGCAAGTCAACAGTATTTATAGAATATATGCTTAGTGTAATAAATAATTCTCTTGCTGAATTATTACAATATAATAATAGAGTATTTACTGACATAGAACGCCTGGACTATTTTATACAGAGCGGTGTAAAAGATTTTACGCGTAAAGATTATATGAATGTATTTAAAGATATATCGTCTGCAACAGCGAGCCGCGATCTTAAAAAAGGAGTTGAACTGAAACTCTTTAAAACTTCCGGTATCGGAAACCAGACAATATACACTATATAAAAACATACTTAGACAAGTAAAAAAGCATAAGATGAGCGGATCATTTAAATTTATAATTGGCTTACTAATTTGCGCAGTTATTATAGCCTTTCCTTTTTTCACCATAAAATATTTTGAAATTACACCTATTTATATAATAATATTGAGGTACTTTTTTATTCCTATCTGTATACTGACAACAATTGTTTACATTTTTATTTATATCAAAAAGTTACGAAAGTATAACAAGCCTACGCAATCAAGAATAAAGCGCTTATTGCAGGATATCGTAAATATGATATTAGCCATATTTATACTAACCATACTTTTCAGCCAGATAGTATTCTCACTTGTAATTATGTCTAATATATATTTGCCTGGCGGCATAAAACTTAACATAGATCAGCCGGTAATTGCATACAGAAAAGGGACAACAAAAAACGGAAGAGTTACCCATGATATTAAATTCATTGATCCTGAAATTAATGACACTATTTCACTTGCTGTGCAGCGTGAATATAAAACAGGAGAACACTTTACTAAAAAGATGTACCGTGGAAAATGGGGAATATTATATTCAAAGGATTAAGTCAAGAAATAAAAAAACCCACTCTTTCGAGTGGGTTTTGTATTTATTTAAGCCTGTCCCGCAGGACCAAAACTCAGTGGAATGGCGGGTTGTTCCGTATCGCTGATGATGCCGTGGGCACTCTCAAAGCGGTGGATGTTTTCGCCTAAAGCCTTCAGCAGGCGCTTGGCATGCTGGGGCGTTAACACAATGCGCGATTTTACTTTAGCCTTGGGCACGCCCGGCATAATGGTAATAAAATCTACAATAAACTCAGACGCAGAGTGGTTAATGATAGCCAGGTTACTATAAGTACCCTCAGCTGTTTTATCATCAAGCTCAATGCTTATCTGTCCTTGTTGTTGTGGTTTCTGATCGCTCATTGATTAATAGTTATATTCCTCTTTAGGAGTTAATAGCTCATTATATTCTTCTTTAGAACCTACGATAGTGTTATCATAATCCCTCATACCTGTACCTGCAGGTATTCTGTGTCCTACGATTACATTCTCTTTAAGTCCTTCAAGTCCGTCAACTTTACCTGCTACAGCAGCTTCGTTCAGTACTTTTGTAGTTTCCTGGAACGATGCAGCCGAGATAAACGACTTAGTTTGAAGTGACGCCCTTGTAATACCCTGTAGTACCGGAGTAGCCGTTGCCGGAACTACATCACGTGCTGATACCTGGTTTTGGTCGTTACGTTTAAGAAGCGAGTTCTCATCCCTTAGCTCACGCGGCGTAACAATTTGCCCCGCCTTAAGCGTTGTTGAGTCTCCTGCATCTTCAACCACTTTCATTCCGTATAGCTTGTCGTTCTCTACAATAAAGTCAGATGTGTGTGCCATTTGGTCTTCAAGGAACAGGGTATCACCCGGATCCTGAATTCTTACTTTACGCATCATCTGGC
Source organism: Flavobacterium psychrotrophum (assembly GCF_003403075.1). Lineage (NCBI taxonomy): Bacteria > Pseudomonadati > Bacteroidota > Flavobacteriia > Flavobacteriales > Flavobacteriaceae > Flavobacterium > Flavobacterium psychrotrophum. Next base: position 3,085,510 of record NZ_CP031557.1, read on the forward strand.
GTACAACAACTTCAAAGTGCTTATCGTTGATTTTTACACCCTGAAGACGGTATACTTCCTGGATCTCATTAACAAGATACTGCTGTACTGCCGATGGGCCTTGTATCCTAAGGATATCCTCAGGGGTAATTGCACCGTCAGAAAGTGGTAAACCTGCCTTAATAAAGTCATTCTCCTGAACAAGGATCTGGTTAGAAAGTTTCACAAGATATTTCTTGATTTCGCCGAATTTTGACTCAATCACAATCTCGCGGTTACCCCTCTTAATCTTACCAAATGATACTACACCGTCGATTTCAGAAACCACAGCCGGGTTAGATGGGTTACGTGCTTCAAGAAGTTCTGTAATACGTGGAAGACCTCCCGTGATATCGCCCGCTTTAGACGAACGCCTAGGTATCTTAACAAGAATTTTACCGGCTTTAATCTTTTCACCGTTATCTACCATAAGGTGGGCACCCACCGGAAGGTTATAAGAACGGATAAGCTCGCCATCTTTACCATATATCAATAAGGTAGGGATCAGTTTTTTGTTCCTTGCCTCAGAAATTACTTTTTCCTGGAAACCTGTCTGTTCGTCAATCTCTACGATAAATGACTGGCCCTGTTCGATATCTTCATAAGCTACCTTACCGGTAAACTCAGAAATAATAACACCGTTATAAGGGTCCCACTTACAGATGGTAGTACCTTTCTCCACTACGTCGCCATCTTTAACAAAGATGCTTGAACCGTAAGGGATGTTATGAGTATTTAATACAATACCAGTATTGTTATCAACAAGCTTAAGTTCAGTAGAACGAGATACCACGATATCCATTTCTTCACCTTCGCTGTTTTCTCCTTTAACTGTTTTAAGGTCTTCTATTTCTAAACGGCCTGCAAAACGGGTAACGATGCTCGACTCTTCAGACATACCACCCGCAACACCACCAACGTGGAATGTACGTAGTGTAAGCTGAGTACCCGGCTCACCAATAGACTGTGCAGCAATTACACCTACAGCCTCACCCCTTTGTGTCATTTGTCCTGTAGCAAGGCTACGACCATAACACTTAGCACAGATACCTTTAGTAGCCTCACATGTAAGAGGAGAACGTACCTCTACCGAATCAATAGGGGCAGCGTTAATAATTTTAACTTCAGCTTCAGTAATCTGGTCTCCGGCTTTAACAAGCACTTCGTTAGTAAGTGGATTGATAACATCCTGAAGCGCCACACGGCCCAGTATTCTTTCGCCAAGAGTTTCTACTATCTCTTCGTTATTTTTAAGAGCGCTAACTTCTATACCACGTAGTGTACCACAATCTACAGAGTTAACAATAACGTCTTGTGAAACGTCTACAAGCCTCCTTGTAAGATAACCGGCATCTGCCGTTTTAAGAGCGGTATCCGCAAGACCCTTACGTGCACCGTGAGTAGAAATAAAGTACTCAAGGATCGAAAGGCCTTCCTTAAAGTTAGAAAGAATTGGGTTTTCAATAATTTCACCACCACCGGCAGTTGATTTTTTAGGCTTAGCCATCAAACCACGCATACCTGTAAGCTGACGAATCTGTTCTTTAGAACCCCTCGCCCCAGAGTCAAGCATCATGTACACCGAGTTGAAGCCCTGCTGGTCTTCGCGGATGTTTTTCATGGCAAGCTCTGTAAGCAGTGCATTAGTAGAAGTCCACACGTCAATAACCTGGTTGTAACGCTCATTATTAGTAATAAGACCCATGTTATAACTAGCAGAGATCTCATCTACCTTACTGTTAGCATCTGCAATAAGTTCCTGTTTCCTTGGCGGGATAATGATATCACCTAAGCTGAATGACAAACCACCACGGAAGGCAAATTTGTAACCCATATCTTTCATGTTATCAAGGAACGCAGCCGTTGTAGGTACATCTGTAACACTTAAGATCTTACCAATAATATCCCTAAGAGATTTTTTAGTAAGTACCTCATTTATATATCCTGCTGCTTCCGGAACTACTTCGTTAAATAGTACACGTCCTGCAGTAGTCTGGATGATCTGGTAAACCATTTCACCTTTTTCATTAAAATCTTTAGCACGTATTTTAACGCGGGCATTAAGTTCAAGCCTGCCTTCGTTTAGTGCAATGTTAACTTCCTCTGCAGAATAGAAAGTAAGGCCCTGGCCTAATATTTTCTTTTCTTCTGTAGAAAGGCGTTCTTTGGTCATGTAGTACAGACCAAGTACCATGTCCTGAGAAGGTACAGTAACCGGAGCACCGTTAGCCGGGTTAAGGATATTGTGAGAAGCCAGCATTAACAGCTGTGCCTCAAGTATAGCCTCTGGCCCAAGTGGTAAATGCACCGCCATCTGGTCACCATCAAAGTCAGCGTTAAATGCCGTACATACCAATGGGTGAAGCTGAATAGCCTTACCTTCGATAAGTTTTGGCTGGAACGCCTGTATACCAAGCCTGTGAAGGGTTGGAGCCCTGTTTAATAGTACCGGGTGACCTTTGATTACATTTTCAAGGATATCCCAAACTACAGGTTCTTTTTTGTCAATTATTTTTTTAGCTGACTTAACCGTTTTTACGATACCGCGCTCTATAAGCTTACGGATAACAAACGGTTTGTAAAGTTCGGCAGCCATATCTTTAGGAAGACCACACTCAAACAGTTTCATTTCAGGGCCAACGACGATTACCGAACGTGCAGAATAGTCAACACGCTTACCAAGTAGGTTTTGACGGAAACGTCCTTGCTTACCTTTAAGTGAATCTGAAAGTGATTTAAGCGGCCTGTTAGATTCTGTCTTAACAGCAGAAGCTTTCCTTGTATTATCAAAAAGTGAATCTACAGATTCCTGTAGCATACGCTTTTCATTACGAAGGATAACCTCTGGCGCCTTAATCTCCATAAGCCTCTTAAGACGGTTGTTACGTATTATAACCCTCCTGTAAAGATCATTAAGGTCAGACGTTGCAAAACGTCCACCATCAAGCGGCACAAGTGGGCGAAGCTCTGGCGGGATAACAGGTATAACCTTAAGTATCATCCACTCAGGGCGATTCTCCCTATTGTAGTTACTCTCACGGAAAGATTCTACAACCTGTAACCTTTTTAAAGCTTCAGTTTTACGTTGTTTAGACGTTTCAGTATTAGCACTGTGACGTAGCTTATAAGACAGCGCATCAAGGTCTATCCTTGCAAGCAGGTCCATAATACACTCAGCACCCATTTTAGCGATAAACTTGTTAGGGTCATTATCGTCAAGGTACTGGTTTTCTAACGGCAGGCTATCCTGTATGTTTATAAACTCTTCCTCTGTAAGGAAATCAAGAGCATTAAGTGTATCGCCTTCCGGTCCTTTAGCAATACCCGGCTGTATAACCACATACCTTTCATAGTATATGATCATGTCTAACTTTTTAGACGGAAGCCCAAGTATATAACCTATTTTGTTTGGCAGCGAACGGAAATACCATATGTGCGCAATTGGCACCACAAGGTTAATGTGGCCTACCCTGTCGCGACGTACTTTCTTTTCAGTAACTTCAACACCGCATCGGTCACAAACAATCCCTTTGTATCGAATCCTTTTATACTTGCCACAAGCACATTCAAAGTCCTTTACAGGGCCAAAAATACGCTCGCAGAAAAGGCCGTCCCTCTCCGGTTTGTGGGTACGATAGTTAATGGTTTCAGGCTTTAAAACCTCACCCCTTGATTCAGCCAGGATAGACTCCGGCGAAGCAAGGCCTATCGATATCTGGTTAAACCTTTTTACGGTATTTTTATCTTTTAATCTTGTCATGATATGTAATCTACCAATTTTATTAAAAAAGTATAGAAAGGGAATGGCGCCAAGGCACCACTCCCATGAAAATTATTCTTCTAATCTGATGTCAAGACCAAGGCCTTTAAGCTCGTGCATCAATACATTGAATGATTCCGGCAAGCCTGGTTCCGGCATGGTTTCTCCCTTAACGATAGCTTCGTAAGTTTTAGCCCTGCCTATTACGTCATCTGATTTAACGGTTAGTATCTCACGTAGTGTGCTCGATGCGCCGTAAGCCTCAAGTGCCCACACCTCCATCTCACCAAAACGCTGTCCACCAAACTGTGCCTTACCACCAAGTGGCTGCTGCGTGATAAGTGAATACGGACCGATAGAACGGGCGTGCATCTTATCATCAACCATGTGGCCCAGTTTAAGCATATAGATAACACCTACAGTAGCCGGCTGGTGAAAACGCTCTCCTGTACCACCATCATAAAGATAAGTGTGGCCAAAACGCGGAATACCTGCCTCATCTGTAAGTTCATTAATCTGGTCCAGAGATGCACCGTCAAAAATTGGCGTTGCATATTTACGTCCCAGCTTAAGTCCTGCCCATCCTAGTACTGTTTCATAGATTTGCCCAATGTTCATACGCGAAGGTACACCCAGCGGGTTAAGTACGATATCTACAGGAGTACCATCCTCAAGGAACGGCATATCTTCAGCACGTACAATCTTAGCTACAATACCTTTGTTACCGTGGCGACCCGCCATTTTATCACCCACTTTAAGCTTACGTTTCTTAGCGATGTAAACTTTAGCAAGCTTAAGGATACCAGACGGAAGTTCGTCACCCACAGTAATTGTGAATTTCTCTCTTCTTAGTGCACCCTGAAGGTCGTTTAGTTTGATCTTATAATTGTGTATAAGGTCATTAACCATAGCATTGGTCTCGTCATCCGTAGTCCACTGCCCTTTAGTAAGGTGAGCAAAATCCTCTACCGCATAAAGCATCTTTTGGGTATATTTTTTACCTTTTGGAAGTACTTCTTCACCAAGGTCATTCATCACACCCTGCGATGTTTTTCCGTTAACGATATTAAACAACTTGTCAATAAGCTTGTCTTTAAGTTCAATGAACTTAACTTCAAAATCCATCTCAAGTTTTGTCAAATCGTCTTTATCCTTAGTACGCTTACGTTTATCTTTAACGGCACGCGCAAAAAGTTTTTTATCAAGAACCACACCATGAAGTGACGGAGAAGCTTTTAATGAAGCATCTTTAACATCACCTGCCTTATCGCCAAAGATGGCGCGAAGTAGTTTTTCTTCCGGTGTTGGATCACTTTCTCCCTTAGGAGTAATCTTACCAATAAGGATGTCGCCAGGTTTAACCTCTGCACCAATCCTGATCATACCGTTCTCATCAAGGTCTTTAGTAGCCTCTTCAGATACGTTTGGTATATCATTAGTAAGTTCTTCGTTACCCAGTTTAGTATCCCTTACTTCAAGAGAATAATCGTCTACGTGAATAGAGGTGAAGATATCATCACGCACCACTTTTTCAGATATTACAATCGCATCCTCAAAGTTGTAACCTTTCCATGGCATGAACGCCACCTGAAGGTTACGGCCCAAAGCAAGTTCACCATTTTGTGTAGCATAACCTTCACAAAGAACCTGGCCCGGCGCTACCCTGTCGCCTTTGCGAACAATAGGCTTAAGGTTAATGCTTGTGCTCTGGTTGGTTTTCCTGAACTTAATAAGCTGGTATGTTTTCTCGTCCGGATCAAAGCTTACGCTACGCTCGCGGTCGGTCCTGTCATATTTTATAGTAACCTGGTTAGCGTCTACATACTCTATAGTACCATGCCCTTCAGCATTTATAAGCACACGAGAGTCTGAAGCTACCTGGCGCTCAAGGCCTGTACCCACGATTGGCGATTCAGGACGTAACAATGGTACGGCCTGGCGCATCATGTTAGAGCCCATCAGCGCACGGTTCGCATCATCATGTTCAAGGAACGGAATAAGCGAAGCCGATATTGAAGCAATCTGGTTTGGTGCAACGTCAGTATAGTGTACAGCAGTAGGCTCAAGAACCGGGAAGTCACCTTCCTCACGTGCAATAACCTTATCTGCGGTAATAGTACCATCTGCATCCATTGCAATGTTTGCCTGAGCTATAAGCTTACCTTCTTCTTCCTCCGCACTTAGATAGATTGGTTCAGAAACAAGGTCTACTTTACCCTCTGTAACTTTACGGTAAGGCGTTTCAATAAAGCCCATCCCATTGACTTTAGCATATACACCAAGAGAAGAGATAAGACCAATGTTCGGACCTTCCGGAGTTTCGATAGGACAAAGGCGTCCGTAGTGCGTGTAGTGAACATCTCGCACCTCAAAACCTGCACGCTCACGGCTAAGACCACCTGGTCCAAGGGCAGACAGCCTGCGCTTGTGGGTAATCTCTGCAAGAGGATTTGTCTGGTCCATAAACTGCGAAAGCTGATTAGTACCAAAGAACGAGTTGATAACCGAAGACAGGGTTTTGGCATTGATAAGATCTATCGGGGTAAATACCTCGTTATCCCTTACGTTCATACGCTCACGGATAGTCCTGGCCATACGAGCAAGACCTACACCAAACTGAGCCGACAACTGCTCGCCAACTGTTCTTACCCTACGGTTAGAAAGGTGGTCAATATCATCAATCTCAGCTTTAGAGTTTATAAGCTCTATAAGGTATTTAACTATCGTAATGATATCCTCTTTGGTAAGCACCTGCTTATCCATAGGGATGTCAAGATTAAGTTTTTTGTTCATCCTGTAACGGCCCACATCACCAAGGTTGTAACGCTGGTCAGAGAAGAACAATTTATCTATAATGCCACGTGCAGTCTCTTCATCAGGCGGTTCTGCGTTACGCAACTGACGGTAGATGTGCTCTACGGCTTCTTTTTCAGAGTTTGTAGGGTCTTTTTGCAGCGTGTTGTGGATAATAGCATAATCTGCCTGATTATTATCCTCTTTGTGCAACAGGATCGTTTTCACGTTAGCCTCAATGATCTCCTCAACGTTATCTTTATCGATAAGGGTATCACGGTCTAAGATGATCTCGTTACGCTCGATAGAAACTACCTCGCCTGTATCCTCATCCACAAAGTCTTCATGCCATGTATTTAGCACACGCGCTGCAAGCCTCCTGCCTATATATTTTTTCAGGCTGCTTTTAGATACTTTAATTTCCTCAGCAAGGTCAAATATCTCAAGGATATCCTTGTCCCTTTCAAAGCCAATGGCACGGAACAGGGTTGTTACAGGAAGCTTTTTCTTCCTGTCGATATAAGCATACATTACACTGTTAATGTCTGTAGCAAATTCGATCCATGAACCTTTAAAAGGAATTACCCTTGCAGAGTAAAGTTTTGTTCCGTTTGCGTGGAACGACTGGCCAAAGAATACACCGGGCGACCTGTGAAGTTGCGATACAACTACACGCTCAGCCCCGTTGATAACAAAGGTACCACTAGGCGTCATGTAAGGAATGGTTCCTAAATAAACATCCTGTACAATTGTTTCAAAATCTTCATGTTCAGGATCTGTACAATACAGCTTTAAACGCGCTTTAAGCGGCACGCTGTAAGTAAGCCCCCTGTCTATACACTCTTCAATTGTATAACGTGGCGGATCAACAAAGTAATCAAGGAACTCCAATACAAACTGATTTCTGGTATCAGTAATCGGAAAGTTTTCCATGAAGGTATTATAAAGACCCTCGTTGCCTCTTTCATCCGATTTTGTTTCAAGCTGGAAAAAATCCCTGAACGACTTAACCTGGATATCTAAGAAATCCGGATAGTTAGGGATGTTTTTTGTTGAGGCAAAATTTAATCTTTCAGTCTGATTTGTTATCATCAATGGACAAAATTTTGATTAAAATAAAAAATAATATAGCGTATAAAATGTTATTATACGAAAAATGGTTTAGGCCTTTGAGAGTTTTTCTCAAGGCCTAAACCTAAGGTTTTAAACCGATGTAAGCTTATTTAAGCTCAACTACAGCACCAGCTTCTTCTAGAGATTTTTTAAGACCTTCAGCCTCATCTTTAGAGATGCCTTCTTTAACGTTAGCAGGAGCTCCGTCTACAAGATCTTTAGCTTCTTTAAGACCTAGGCCTGTAAGTTCTTTAACCGCTTTTACAACAGCAAGTTTAGAAGCACCAGCATCTTTAAGAACTACTGTAAATTCAGTTTGCTCTTCAGCAACCGGAGCATCACCACCAGCAGCAGGGCCAGCGAAAGCTACTGCAGCAGCAGCAGGCTCAATGCCATATTCATCTTTAAGTATTGTAGCAAGTTCGTTAACTTCTTTAACAGTAAGGTTAACTAGTTGTTCTGCGAATTGTTTCAAATCTGCCATTTTTTCTATCGTTTTAAATAGTTTGTAATATATAATTTATTAAGTGCGTTTTCGCCAATGTACTATCGCTCAGATAGTGTTTTAACAAGACCTGCAATTGTATTACCGCCCGATTTAAGAGCAGAGATAACATTTTTAGCAGGAGACTGAAGAAGACCAATGATCTCTCCAATAACTTCTTCTTTAGATTTAAGCGCTACAAGAGCATCCAGCTGGTTGTCTCCAATAAATACAGCCTCGTGGATGTAAGCACCCTTAAGTACCGGCTTATCAGATTTCTTGCGGAATTCTTTAATTACTTTAGCAGGAGCGTTACCGTCTTCTGCGATAAGTATTGCAGTATTTCCTTTAAGAACAGATGGTAGATCGCTGTAGTTGTTATCAGTACCCTCCATTGCTTTTTCAAGCAGGGTATTTTTAACAACCTCAAGCTTTATACCTGCTTTAAAGCAAGCTCTTCTTAAGTTTGAAGTAGTTTCTGCATTCAGACCAGAGATATCAGCAACGTAAACAACGTTTGATCCGGCTAACTGAGCAGTTAATTCTTCAATAACTCTTGATTTTTCTTCTTTAGTCATAATAAAAATTATTTAACTACCAATTATACCGCCTTAGGGTCTAAAGCAATAGCAGGGCTCATAGTACTAGAGATATGGATACCTTTAATGTATGTACCTTTAGCCGCAACTGGTTTCATTTTGATTAATGTTTGTATGATTTCGTGAGCGTTCTCAGCGATTTTATCAGCATCAAAAGAGATTCTGCCAATACCAGCGTGAACGATACCTGTTTTATCAACTTTAAAGTCAATTTTACCAGCCTTAACTTCCTGGATAGCTTTAGCTACATCCATAGTTACAGTACCGGTTTTAGGGTTTGGCATAAGGCCACGAGGACCTAATATTCTACCTAAAGGACCTAGTTTACCCATAACAGCAGGCATAGTGATGATAACATCAACATCCGTCCAGCCATCTTTGATTTTTTGAAGATAATCATCTAAACCTACGTGGTCTGCACCAGCAGCTTTAGCTTCAGCTTCTTTATCCGGAGTAACAAGGGCAAGAACCCTTACATCCTTACCAGTACCATGAGGAAGTGTTACAACACCCCTTACCATCTGGTTTGCTTTCCTTGGATCTACACCCAGGCGCACTGAGATATCTACTGATTCATCAAATTTTGCAGAAGCAACCGTTTTGATCAATGCAGATGCATCTTTCAAAGAGTACAGTTTGTTCTTTTCAATTTTTGAAGCAGCTTCTTTCTGTTTTTTTGTCAATTTTGCCATTTCTTGTCTTGTTAACGATTAAAAAGGAGCTGCTCCTGATACAGTTATTCCCATAGACCTTGCAGTTCCAGCGATCATGCTCATTGCTTTTTCAATTGTAAAAGCATTTAAGTCAACAATCTTGTCTTCAGCAATAGCCCTGATCTGATCCCAGGTAACGCTTGCTACTTTCTTACGGTTTGGTTCACCTGAACCCGACTTTAGTTTGGCAGCATCCAAAAGCTGTATTGCAGCTGGTGGAGTTTTTACAACAAATTCGAAAGATTTGTCTTTGTACACAGTAATTTGTACAGGTAAAACTTTGCCTGGTTTATCCTGGGTTCTGGCATTAAATTGCTTACAGAATTCCATGATGTTAACACCAGCAGCTCCCAAAGCAGGTCCAACCGGTGGCGACGGGTTCGCAGCACCTCCCTTAACTTGTAGTTTAACTACTTTACTAATTTCTTTAGCCATTTCTTTTAAAAGATTTAGCACATCTTCAATTGGAAGCGAGGATGTGATTTATAATAAGTGTAACAAAAATTATACTTTTTCAACTTGCATAAAGCTCAGTTCAAGCGGTGTTTTCCTTCCAAAGATTTTCACCATTACTTCTAGCTTACGCTTTTCTTCATTTACCTTTTCTACAGTACCATTAAAGCCGTTAAACGGCCCATCAATAACTTTTACAGTTTCTCCTGCAGCATAAGGTATAGAAGCATTATCTGTTTTAACAGAGAGTTCATCAACTTTACCAAGCATCCTGTTTACCTCTGTAAGCCTTAAAGGCACAGCATCACCCCCTTTAGTTTCACCAAGGAAGCCAATAACACCAGTAATAGATTTGATAATATGAGGAACTTCGCCAGTAAGGCTGGCCTCGATCATTACATAGCCAGGGAAATAAACCCTATCCTTACTTATCTTTTTACCATCACGCACCTGCACTACTTTTTCAGTAGGAACAAGAACCTGCGACACATAATCAGATAATCCGGCTTTGCTTATTTCAGTATCTATGTAGTTTTTAACTTTATTTTCCTGACCGCTTACCGCCCTAACCACATACCATTTTTTGACATTGTTATCAGTCATCGCAATAAAATTAGTTTTTTAAGAAAGCATACAACTTAGCTACAGCAACCTCAAAGCCTCTGTCTATACCAAAAGTAATCAGGGCGAATATCATAGAGAATACTGCCACTATTATGGTAAGGCGTTGCACTTCTGCCCACTCAGGCCAGGTCACATTTTCTTTAAGCTCAGTAAATGCCTCTGATATATAACTGGTTACTTTCATTTTATATCTTGTTTTTATGCTTAAGCACGGGTGGAGGGATTCGAACCCCCATCAACGGTTTTGGAGACCGCTATTCTACCCTTGAACTACACCCGTTTGATTAAAAAACGGCCGCTGCCTTAACATTGGCCGTTTTTATTTATTTTTAAGCTATTTTAATTAGCTAAGTATTTCAGTAACCTGACCTGCACCTACTGTACGACCACCCTCACGGATAGCGAAACGAAGACCTACACTAAGAGCGATTGGGCTAAGTAGTTGCACTTCAATTGTAAGGTTATCACCTGGCATAACCATCTCAACACCTGCAGGTAGAGAAATTGTACCTGTTACGTCAGTTGTACGAACATAGAACTGAGGACGGTAGTTGTTATGGAATGGTGTGTGACGACCACCTTCTTCTTTTTTAAGGATATAAACCTCAGCTTTAAAGTGAGCATGTGGCTTAACAGATCCTGGCTTAATGATAACCATTCCACGACGGATATCTTCTTTAGCAATACCCCTTAGAAGGATACCAGCATTATCTCCAGCCTCACCCCTATCAAGGATTTGACGGAACATTTCGATACCTGTTATAGTAGAAGTTAGTTTTTCAGCACCCATACCAATGATCTCAACCGGATCACCTGTATTAGCAATACCTGTTTCGATACGACCTGTTGCAACAGTACCACGACCAGTGATCGTAAATACGTCTTCAACCGGCATAAGGAATGGCTTCTCAATATCACGAGCAGGAAGCTCGATCCAGTTATCAACAGCAGCCATTAGTTCAAGAACAGTATCAACCCATTTTGGCTCACCGTTAAGTGCACCTAGAGCAGAACCCTGAACAACAGGACCATTATCTCCATCATACTGATAGAAAGAAAGTAGATCACGGATTTCCATTTCAACCAGCTCAAGAAGCTCAGCATCATCAACCATGTCAACTTTGTTCATGAAAACTACCATCCTTGGCACACCTACCTGGCGACCTAGAAGGATGTGCTCACGAGTTTGTGGCATTGGACCATCTGTAGCAGCAACTACAAGGATAGCACCGTCCATCTGAGCAGCACCAGTAACCATGTTCTTAACGTAATCCGCGTGACCTGGACAGTCAACGTGAGCGTAGTGACGGTTAGCTGTAGCATACTCTACGTGAGAAGTATTAATAGTAATACCCCTTTCTTTCTCTTCAGGAGCATTATCAATTTGGTCAAATGACTTAGCCTCAGAATAACCTGCATCAGCCAAAACCTTAGTAATAGCAGCAGTTAAAGTTGTTTTACCGTGGTCAACGTGCCCAATAGTACCTATATTAAGGTGTGGCTTCGACCTATCAAAAGTTTCCTTTGCCATGATTTAATAATTTAATCTTAGTTTATAATTAGTGTTCAAATTCTTCTAAACCTAGAGCCAATGACGGGAATTGAACCCGTGACCTCTTCCTTACCAAGGAAGCACTCTACCCCTGAGCTACACCGGCCTCTTTTGCCTGATTTTAGATTCTAAATCCTGAACTAAACACATTCAATCTTTAAAACCATCACCCAAGACAATGTTTTGTGGGGAGAGCAGGATTCGAACCTGCGAAGATTGCTCAACGGATTTACAGTCCGTCCTCGTTGGCCGCTTGAGTATCTCCCCTAACCTTAACTTTTTCAGTTGCTTACAAAAAGAACGTTTCTTTGAGCCGATAGAGGGACTCGAACCCACGACCTGCTGATTACAAATCAGCTGCTCTAGCCAGCTGAGCTACACCGGCAACTTCATAAAAAAGTCCGCTATTTCTAACGGACTGCAAATGTAGAAAATTTATTTTCTAATCAAAACATTTTCATAAAAAAATTTAAAATTATGATCTTGCCCTGACTTTATGTTTTCTTTTTACAAGCATACGCTCCATAGAATCAGCAGCTAACTCTACAGCCTCCTCAAAAGACTTACATTGCTTTTTTACAACAAATTCATCACCCGGCACACTAATTTTAATTTCAGCTATCTTATTTTCCTTATCCGTCGTATTACCCACTTTAAAGAACACATCAGAGCAAACCACCCTGTCATAGTACTTTTCAAGCTTATCCAACCTACCCTGAACATAGCCTACCAATTTACTGTCAACTGTAAAGTTAACCGCGTGAACATTTACTTTCATAATAAAAACAATTAGGTTAAACAAAATCAGGAACCACCCTTATCGCGAGGATGCGCACCTTTATACACCGCCTTAAGCTCAGCAAGACTGCTGTGTGTGTATATTTGCGTAGACGACAAACTCGCATGCCCAAGCAATTCCTTTACCGAATTTAAATCGGCTCCGTTATTTAAAAGATGCGTAGCAAAAGTATGCCTAAGAACGTGCGGGCTCTTTTTCACCTTTCCGGAGACAACACTAAAGTAACAATTTATTAACCTATACACAAAAGATTCACTAACTTTTTTACCGGAAGCATTCAAAATTAACACATCAGAATCCTGAAGCACAGACAACGCAGCTCTCTTTGCCAGATAGCCTTCCAACACATCTAAGGTACAACGCAACACCGGAACCAGACGCTCTTTGTTACGCTTACCCAAAACTTTAAGTACACGCGCATCCGCATCATAACTACCAAGCCTTAAATTAATCAACTCAGCCCTGCGTATGCCTGTCGTATAGAACAACTCGATAATTAAACGATTACGAAAACCCTCAAAATCATCCGGATAATCATTAAGATAAACCACATCATGCATTTCAGCTTCGCTAAAAGGCACCTGCACTTTTTTTTCTGTTTTTAATGATTTATGTTTTTGAAGCGGAGAAAAAGCTACCTGTTTTATTTTAAGCAAAAATCTATAAAACGATTTAAGGGAAGAAATTTTACGGTTTACAGTTTTATTAGAAAGCTTTTCTTCTTCAACAAGCTTTACAATCCAGGAACGCACTTGCCCATAACTAACCTCCCGAAGTGTTGCACCAAAATCATCACGCTGTATAAACAACTCAAAACCAACAACATCATCAAGATAAGCACGCGCAGTAAGAGGAGAATAATTTTTTTCCTTTAAGAGATAGTCACGAAAAGCATCTTTATCATCAACCATATAAAATAGAAAAACCGCTAGCAGCAAAGTTACACTTTAACTACTAACGGCTGCTATTTAAAGCCCCAAAAAATTATTACTAGTTCTCCGCTGCGTCTCTAAGACCTTGGATATAAGCTGCTTTTTGAACTTCTATTCTTCTGCTAACAGAAGGTTTGATGAATGCGGAACGAGACCTTAGTTGACGAACAACTCCGGTTTTATCGAATTTACGCTTGTAACGCTTAAGCGCCCTATCAATATTTTCTCCGTCTTTAATTGGTATAATCAACATAGTATAACACCTCCTCTCGTTTGTTGCTGCAAATATATACTAATTTATCTATATCTACCAAATAAATAATTACAATTATTTAACACTAACAAAAACAACGACCCTCTACTTTAAAACACTTAAAATACTACTACAAAAAAAGCTCCCTAAAAGGGAGCCCAACACTGTTGGTTATATATAAGTAGTGCTATTTCAAAATATTACGTGAAATTACCAGTTTTTGTATCTCAGTAGTACCTTCACCTATTGTACATAGCTTGGCATCCCTGTAATACTTCTCTACCGGAAAATCTTTGGTGTAACCATAGCCACCATGTATCTGCACTGCTTCGTTAGCAATGCGCACACAAGCCTCACTGGCAAACATTTTTGCCATAGCTCCTGCTGTTGTTACCGGTTGATGATTATTTTTAAGATGCGCCGCTTTGTGCAACAATAACTCACTGGCTTCAATTTCGGTAGCCATGTCAGCAAGCTTAAAAGAAATACCCTGGAAACTGCTTATAGGCTGACCAAACTGATGGCGTTCCTTGCTATATTTCAGCGAAGCCTCGTAAGCACCTTTAGCAATACCCAGCGATAACGCCCCGATAGAAATACGTCCGCCATCAAGTATTTTCATGGCCTGTATAAAGCCCTCACCTACTTCGCCCAGGCGATTTGCATCAGGAATACGGCAGTCATCAAAAACAAGTTCTGCTGTTTCGCTGGCACGCATACCCAGTTTGTTTTCTTTTTTACCCGAACTAAAGCCCGGCGTACCTTTTTCTATTACAAAAGCAGTCATGCCACGCGAGTCGCCTTTCTCGCCGGTACGCACTATAACAACAGCTACATCGCCGCTTTTGCCGTGGGTTATAAAGTTTTTAGCACCGTTAATTACCCAATGATCACCTTCTTTTACGGCAGTAGTATTCATACCACCCGCATCGCTGCCGGTATTATGCTCTGTAAGACCCCAGGCTCCAATAAATTCTGCTGTAGCCAACTTAGGCAACCAACGTTGCTTTTGCTCTTCATTACCAAACATTAATATATGGTTTGTACAAAGCGAATTATGCGCCGCTACAGAAAGGCCTATTGACGGATCAACTTTAGATAATTCATCGATAACGGTAATATATTCATGATAACCAAGGCCACTACCGCCATATTCTTCAGGCACGAGCACACCCATGTAGCCCATTTCACCCAGTTTTTTAAACAGGTCTACTGGAAAATACTGGGTCTCATCCCATTCCATATAATAAGGAGTAATATTAAAGGCCGCAAATTCCCTGATGGAAGATGCTATCATAGCCTGCGTATCGGTAGTTTCAAAAACCATAAATAATTAGCTTAATTTTTAGTATTCCAAATATAAAGCAATTATTTTTGATTTTAATATAAAAATATCATTAATTTTTGACAATTCATCAAAGCTATAAATCTTTCCTTTCATGCTGCGCTGCGTGATAATGCTTTTTGCAATATCTCTGTTAAAATAAGGAAAACGGCTCAGTTGCTGTAATGATGCACTGTTTACATTAATTTTATTTACAGCAAGCCCATCTCCTGCTTTAAAAGCTTTTTTAAGTCCGGTAATGGCTTCGGGACTAAATTCAGGAAAATCATCCATCTGATCCATGCTCACAAAAGCCCCCAGGTCTGAACGGCGACGGAGCAGCTTTTTAGCATAAGCAGGCCCTATACCTCTCACTGCAATAAGATCTTCTTCTAAAGCCGTGTTTATATCCAACACTTTTACAGGAACAGCTATATTTTCTTTTT
This sequence comes from Flavobacterium psychrotrophum, assembly GCF_003403075.1. Taxonomy (NCBI): domain Bacteria; kingdom Pseudomonadati; phylum Bacteroidota; class Flavobacteriia; order Flavobacteriales; family Flavobacteriaceae; genus Flavobacterium; species Flavobacterium psychrotrophum. The sequence continues at coordinate 3,101,373 of NZ_CP031557.1, forward strand.
TAGAAAATGCAGCATTTTTATTGCCCGCCGTATAAACATAAGCCGTCTTTTCCGTAAACTGCTTTTTATTCTTAACCCAGTCCGGAAATTTAAAATAAGGGGATACAACCGCAAGTAAACTATCGCTAACACCGGTTACTGTTTTAAAATCGGCGGCAGAATTAACCCACTTGCCTTCTTTTCTAAATGCTTTAAGCTTATCGATCTGTTCTACAGTCATGCCTAAAGCATACCCTTTATAATCAGTTATGTAATTAGGATTAAACGGATATATCTTATAACCATCTTTTGTGGCGTGTTTTGCTTTAAGCGCATCTATTTTAGTTTGTAGTGCAAGCCATTGTTTTTCCTCTTCTGATTTTTCTGAATCTGAAACATCCTGCCGGGATATAAAAAACCACCCCACCTGTACGCATACAACTAACCCACAAAGCACCATGAGCCCCTTGCGCTGCCCTGCCGTAAAACGGTATACCTGCCCTGTATCCATAAAAATCAGGAAGTTTTTAAAATCAGAAATTTAAATTTAAAGGTCAAAAACTGAACTGCGCTTGGTATAAACCATATCTTTTAACCTTAGCCAGAACGCAAGCGTAAGGTACACGCCAAACCAAAGACCTACAGTTACAAACGTTATATAGATAAAAAACAAGCGCACATTGCTGGCGCGCATCCCCATACGGTCTGCCAGGCGGCTGGCAACTGCGAAACCATGTTTTTCAAAAAAGTGGCGAAGGTTATTTATCAAAGACATTTTAGTTTAAAGTTTGAGGCTTGAAGTTGGCTGCTAAACCTTATTATCGAATCAAAGATAGCAATAAATAAATTATCTTTTTAAAAGCTGAAGCCCAACGGCGCAGTGCATACAGCGGTGATGACTGCAATACTCATTCTTAAGCTGCAGTAACGACTGGGAGTCGTAAGCAGACTGCACCGGAATTTTATAATATCGAAATTTATCAATTATCGCATTACTTTCAGGAGACAACTGCTGCAATATATCGATAAGAGACTCTGTAATATCTTTACCTATACTTTTAGAATACGCAAACTTAACGGGAACAACCGTATTAATAATTAAAAGATTGATAAATGAGGCCGAAAGTGTTTTGCGCTTGCTGGGGCTTTCTTTGTCAAAACGGTAATGCTTTAACCAGTAAGACTGCACCTGCACATTAAACAACTCATAAAGTTCGGGCAATGTATTTGCCGACATTATCTTAGAAAAAAGGTTTTGATGGGTGTTATATACAGCAGCGAGCTGTGCAAGGCGTATTGTAGGAAAATTATCCGGCCGGTGCCTAAAGTAGTCTGCCGGTGCGGGAATAAAAACCGGTAATTGATACTTATGTGCGATGTACTCATATCGTGTTTGTAAATCTTTTGGATACACATCTTCATAAGTACCACCCAGCATACCTGAACGTCCAAATAAAATCGCTTCAAGATTTTCCAGTTCAAAGCTCTCCCTTCTCACTACGTTAAAGGGGAGCGACTTTGCCATATCAAAAAAAGAGTTTCCATTGGTATTCAGTCCAAAATTGCGCGATAAAAAAGCAAAAAGAACTGCCTCCCAGTCGCCATTAGTTGCTGCTGCAAGTTGCAGCATGGGCTGTGCTTTACGTTCCAGGCGCTCAAAAAACAGGCGCTCTTTCCAGTTATCCATCACAAAAGGACTGATATGCTCCAGCTCGGTTTCGCAGTTTATCCAGGTTTTTGCCGATGCCAGATGCTGATAGTTAGCCAGCAGCAGGCCATCTACATAATTGCGGAGTTCCAGCACAGGAATTTCAGCACCATTGCGGCGCATAACATCAGCATCATGCTCCCACACTACATGAAGTACAACGTTATCATAATTCGTATCGGTTTCATGGCTGTGGTGGTACCAGTCAGAACTTTTAAGGTGTATCTCTACATTGCCCGCCCAGCGCTGCCCGCCAATAACAAGCTGCGCATTAAAAAAATCAGGCCCGGCCCGTTGCAGATACTGACCTGCATTGACTACCTGTACGAATTCGCCCTGCGTAGTTTTAAGGTTCGTAAGGTCAAATTTTTTAAACTGCCACACATGGTGCAGAAAATCTTCTTTCATGGATGTTTTTGGTTGGAAAGCCTAAGGTAGTAAAATTATGTAAATTTGCCCTAATGAAAGCAATTTTCGCAAAACTTAGCCTACATTTTTATTGGAAAGTTTAGATTTCTATGCGGCTTACGGTATCATTACCTATCAAAAAATATTTGTACCTGTAAAATCTTTCTTGATGTGTAACTGAGATGTCGGGGTTCTTTTTCCACAAAAAAACAAAAAAATGATCACGATAAGCATCCATCCCACCTGTCCTATCTAGATCAACATAAAATTTTCGCCCATCTTTAAACGCAAGTAATGTATAACTGTTACCCCTTTGTGGGTGCTCAATATGATAAGACTCTATGCCGCTATACTCAAGTAGCAAAGGCAAATCATTATCATTTTTTAAATAGCGGATGTGTTCATCTTCAAAAAGGAGCACATTTTTATCAACATCAATTTTTATTAATATATAAATTACGATTATAAGAATTAGCAATAAGACAGATACAAAAATATAAATACCAAACACACTTCCAGCTAATACCATAGGAATTATAAGCAATGGTAACCACTGAAGATACCTGCTCCTTTTATAAACATTGAGTCTTGCTCTATAATGGTAATTAGTTATCATTGTGTTTCTGAAATTGTTTTCCAAGTAGAAAAGGCAATAAATGAACTGGCTTCATTGCGGTTTAGTTTGATTATGATAAAAATAACGAAATATACAACTACTGTAGTGCATCCACAACCATAAACTATGCACCACAAACTATAAACAAAAAATGTATCTTTGCACCCTGTAAAAGAGAAGCATGAAATTTGACCTGATTACTAAGGATCCACAAACCAAAGCCCGCGCCGGCGAATTAACGACCGACCACGGTACCATACAAACCCCAATATTTATGCCGGTGGGTACGGCAGGTACTGTAAAGGGTGTGCACCAGCGCGAACTGAAAAACGATATTAACCCCGATATTATACTGGGTAACACTTACCACCTGTACCTGCGCCCAAAGCTGGATGTACTGGAACAGGCCGGTGGCCTTCATAAATTCATGAACTGGGACCGCCCTATACTTACTGATAGTGGCGGATACCAGGTATACTCACTTTCGGCTAACCGAAAAATAAAAGAAGAGGGTGTAAAATTCAAGAGCCACATAGATGGTTCTTACCACTTCTTTTCGCCGGAAAGCGTTATGGAGATACAGCGCACCATAGGTGCCGACATTATTATGGCGTTTGATGAGTGTACCCCGTACCCATGCGACTACCGCTATGCTAAGCGCAGTATGCACATGACGCACCGCTGGTTAGACAGGTGTATTACGCACCTTGAAAAAACACCTTACAAATACGATTACACACAGGCATTCTTCCCTATCGTACAGGGTAGCACCTATACAGACTTACGTAAGGAGAGCGCAGAATATATTGCAAACGCAGGTGCCGTAGGAAATGCCATTGGCGGATTATCTGTAGGTGAACCTGCCGAAGAAATGTATGCCATGACCGATGTGGTGTGCAGCATACTACCAGAAGATAAACCACGTTACCTTATGGGTGTGGGTACTCCTATAAATATATTAGAAAACATTGCGCTGGGTGTAGACATGTTTGACTGTGTTATGCCTACCCGAAATGCACGTAACGGTATGTTGTTTACCGCTAACGGCACCATAAACATGAAGAACAAAAAGTGGGAGAATGATTTTAGCCCTATAGATGAGATGGGCATCACTTTTGTAGATACCGAATATTCTAAAGCCTATTTAAGGCACCTTTTTGCTGCTAATGAATTTTTGGGTAAGCAAATTGCTACCATACACAATCTTGGTTTTTATATGTGGCTGGTGCGCGAAGCGCGTAAACACATTATAGAAGGCGACTTTAGGCAATGGAAAGAAATGATGGTGCGTAATATGAGCCAGAGATTATAGTTTTAAAGTTGACTGTTGCCCGTTTACGGAAGCTACTGGCAGCCGACAACTGACAACCAATAACAGAACAACAAATGAAAATAATAGACTGGTACATCCTTAAACGATACCTTGCCACATTTTTTGTAATGCTCCTTATGTTCATCCCCATAGGGATTGTTATAGACGTATCTGAAAAGGTAAACCGCATGCTCGAAAATAAGGTTCCCTTTAAACAGATAGCAATTTACTATGGCGATTTTACCATCTATTTTGCAAACCTGCTTTTTCCCATATTTCTGTTCCTGAGCATTATTTGGTTTACCAGTAAGCTGGCTAACAATACAGAGATTGTTGCCATACTAAGTTCAGGCATCTCATTTACGCGCTTTTTGCGTCCTTATATAGTTGGGGCTTCATTAATTTCGCTCCTGGCACTACTCATGGGCTTTTTCTTTGTACCCACGGCAAGTAAAGGCTTTAATGACTTTAGATACAAATACCTGTCCCGAAAGGAGGTACGCCAGAGTACCGATGTATACAAGCAGATAAGTGATAATGAATACATCTATGTTAGCAGCTTTAGCTACACCAGTAAAACAGGCAACAACTTTAACCTCGAAACTTTTCGCGGCAATAAACTTGTCAGCAAAATAAGTGCAAGCAGCATTAAATGGAATGAGAAAGACAGTACTTATACACTTGGCGGTTACACCAGCCGCACAATAGGTTCTGAAGGCGATATACTGGCAAGCGCTCCTACTAAAAATTTTAAGTTCAACTTTAAGCCTGACGACCTTACCCCTGCTGTTTATGCAGCAGAGACGATGACTTATGGCCAGTTGACCGACTTTATCGAAAAAGAACGTATGCGCGGATCGGGCAATCTTAATGCTTATTTAGTGGTACTCTACAAAAAGTATAGTGTACCCGTATCAGCCTTTATCCTTACCATAATTGCAGTATCGGTGTCGAGCATGAAACGCCGCGGTGGTATGGGCCTTAACCTTGCCATAGGCATATCGCTTGCCTTTACTTATGTGTTTTTTGACAAGGTATTTGGCACCCTTGCCGAAAAATCTACCTTTTCTCCACTTATAGCCACCTGGATACCCAATATAGCTTTTGGTATCCTGGCCATATACCTGCTACGCAATGCAAGGCGATAACCTAAAAAACTACCTGCACCTGCACCTCATTGTTTTTGTATGGGGGTTTACTGCCGTGCTTGGCAAACTCATTACATTGGGCGCATTTCCGCTGGTATGGTTCAGGATGAGTATAGCCGTGGCGTTAATGGCTATTTACGGTATTATAATGAAAGTGCCTTTTAAAGTTTCTTTAAAAGCTTTTATACAGTTTATGCTGGCAGGGCTTATTATAGCACTGCACTGGTTTACATTTTTTCATGCCATTAAAATCAGTAATATATCGGTTACATTAGCCTGCCTTAGCACGGGTGCTTTTTTTGCCTCGCTGCTAGAACCTTTACTGTACGGACGCAAAATAATAGCGTATGAAGTTATCTTCGGGCTGTTTGTAATTGCAGGGCTCTACATCATTTTCCACTTTGAAGGCAATTACCTTTTCGGGATACTTACAGCACTACTAAGCGCTTTTCTGTCTACGCTATTTGCCATCATCAATGGTAAATTTGCAAAACAGCATAACGCTACTGCGATTTCATTTTATGAACTTTTGGGTGGTATATTTTTCTTTTCGCTCTACCTTTTATATAGCGGCGAATTTACCCCTGAGTTTTTTACACTCTCTGCATCAGACTGGCTATGGCTGTTTATCCTGGGTTCTGTTTGTACTGCTTATGCACAAATAGCGGCTGTAAAAGTTATGCAAACCATTACCCCTTACACCATGATGCTTACCATAAACCTGGAGCCTATTTATGGGATAATTCTTGCACTGGTGGTTTTTGAGGAAAGCGAACGTATGGCAAGCTCATTCTATGTGGGCGCCGCGATTATACTAATTACAGTGATAATCAACGGGGTGCTAAAAAACCGCTTGTCAAAAGCAAACTAATTGGCCTTAGGTTTTGCCATTAATAAAGAGAAATACCTATCTTTGCAGCTTCAACTTTAAATAAAAAATCTGCCTTTACTATGGAATATTTAGATTTTGAGCTACCTATAAAGGAGCTGGAAGAGCAGTTGGACAAATGTACGATCATAGGCCAGGAGAGCGATGTAGACGTTTCTAATACCTGCAAACAGATCGAGAAAAAACTCGAAGAAACCAAGAAGAAAATATATAAGAACCTTACCGCATGGCAGCGTGTACAGTTATCGCGCCACCCAAGCCGTCCTTATACAATGGATTACATAAAGGCACTGGCAGGCGATACCTGGCTGGAGCTTTTTGGCGATCGTTCTTTTAAAGACGATAAAGCTATGGTAGGCGGGCTAGCAAAAATCGACGGGCAAAGCTTTATGATCATTGGCCAGCAAAAAGGTTTTAATACTAAAACAAGGCAATACCGCAACTTTGGTATGGCAAACCCTGAGGGGTACCGCAAGGCTTTAAGGCTAATGAAAATGGCTGAGAAGTTTGGCATACCTGTTGTAACCTTTGTAGATACTCCGGGTGCATACCCAGGGCTTGAAGCTGAGGAACGCGGACAGGGAGAGGCTATCGCAAGAAATATTTTTGAGATGTGCCGCCTTAAAACACCTGTTATTACCGTTATAGTAGGAGAAGGCGCATCAGGAGGTGCATTAGGCATAGGTGTAGGCGATAAAGTATACATGCTTGAAAACACCTGGTACTCTGTAATATCGCCTGAATCGTGTTCTTCGATTTTATGGAGAAGCTGGGAATATAAAGAGCAGGCAGCCGATGCGCTGAAGCTTACCAGCTACGACATGAAAAAAAATCACCTTATAGATGAGATTATTCCTGAACCTCTGGGCGGTGCCCACTACGACAGGGAAACCACATTTAAATCGGTAGAGCAATACATTACTAAAGCATACAATGAGCTGAAAGACTTATCAACAGCTGATTTAGTAGCGCAAAGGATGGATAAATACTGTAACATGGGCGAATTCAAGGACTAAGGACCTGAAATTACCCAAAACACACAATACTGTCCGGAGCCCTGCTGCTTCGGACTTTTTTTTGGTTGTTAACAAAATGTAAATTTTATAAACATTTTTTGCTAACAACTTCATTCAGTTATAACTTTTTAAAAAGCTAATTTTAGCAGATGGAAAACGCTAAGGAATACACTTCCAAAAAATTTGATAAATCAAAACTGATAACCCTTGAGGCCGGAAAAATCCAGCCCCAGGCTCTTGATTTAGAAGAAGCTGTATTAGGAGCTATGATGATTGATAAAAGAGGGGTAGATGAAGTAATTGACATTTTACAACCCGATGCTTTTTATGACCAGCGCCATAATTACATCTATGAAGCCATTGTACAGCTATTTAATGATACACAGCCCATAGACCTTTTAACCGTTTCTGCACAGCTTAGAAAAACTGCCAAGCTGGAACAGGCCGGCGGCGACTTTTACCTGATACAGCTTACGCAAAAAATATCATCGTCAGCACACATTGAGTTTCACTCGCGCATTATCCTGCAAAAGTTTATACAGCGCAGCCTTATACGAATCTCTGCCGAAATTGCCGAAGAAGCTTATGATGAGACTACCGATGTTTTTGACCTTTTAGATAAAGCAGAAAGTAAACTATATGAAGTTACCCAGGGCAACATAAAACGTAGTTCTGAAACGGCACAGAGCCTTGTAATGCAGGCTAAAAAACGTATTGAAGAGATTGCAGGTAAAGAAGGCCTTTCTGGTGTGGCAACAGGTTTCCACGAGCTTGATAAACTTACCAGTGGCTGGCAACCGAGCGACCTTATTATTATAGCGGCAAGGCCGGGTATGGGTAAAACGGCGTTTGTACTTTCTATGGCGCGCAACATAGCCATTACTTACGGGCATGGTGTAGCGGTATTCTCTCTGGAGATGGCATCGGTACAGCTTATTACCCGTTTGATATCGAGCGAAACCGGATTATCGTCTGAAAAACTGCGTACCGGTAAACTCGAAAAACATGAGTGGGAACAGCTTAGCATCAAGGTAAAAGATCTTGAAAAAGCACCGCTATATATTGATGACACCCCTTCCCTATCTATATTTGACCTTAGGGCGAAGGCACGAAGGCTGCATTCGCAATACGGCATCAGGATGATTATAATTGACTACCTGCAGCTAATGACTGCCGGTGGTAATGGTAAAAATGGTGGTAACCGTGAACAGGAAATCTCAACCATTTCCCGAAATCTTAAGGCACTGGCAAAAGAACTTAACGTTCCGGTAATTGCGCTGTCGCAGCTATCCCGTGCTGTTGAAACCCGTGGTAGCAGCAAACGCCCGCTACTATCTGACCTTAGGGAATCTGGTGCGATCGAGCAGGATGCAGATATCGTATCGTTCATCTACCGCCCCGAATATTATAAGATTGAAGAGTGGGATGATGATGAGCAATCGCCTACGGCAGGCCAGGCTGAATTTATCGTAGCCAAACACCGTAACGGTGGCCTTGAAAACATCCGCCTTAAATTTATTGGTAACCTGGGTAAGTTTGATAACCTGGACGATTTTAGCTCGCCGTTTGACGAACTGCCATCGAGCATGAACAGTAATAATGATTTCATCACTAAAAACCTGCCGTCTGCTAATGATGCGTTTGGCAGCAATATGAACAGCAGCCGAGGTGTACAGGATGACGATGATGTACCATTCTAAAATTTAAAATAACCTAATCTCTATATACATAATTATGACTGAAAATATAAATCCTGAATCGCTTACACTTACCGAAACCATACTATCAATCAACGTTACCGATGCCGAGCTAGTGGCGTATGAGTAAATAGTAATACAACAATAACAGAAAGCGTGTCTTAAAAGGATGCGCTTTTTTGTTTTGTAAAAGCCATATTAAACAGCTAACAACAAAATCAAATATTTAATATCTTTGATAAAAATAGTTCTATGGAAACCATACACCTAAAAGTTAACTCAAAAGTCTATGACCACGTAATGTGGTTGCTAAAGCAATTTGACTCTAAAGATGTTGAAATTGTTTCGGACGATTTTTTTAAAAATAAGGAAGAGCTTGAGGAAGACCTCAGGAAGATTGATGCGGGAGAGATGAAAATGTATACTTTAGAAGAATTTGAACAGGATACAGATGAGTTGCTGAAGAAATATGAAGGTTAAAATTCTAGAATCTTTTACAATAAAATTTAATAAACAGCTAATATTTATTGCTGAAGACAAACCTTCAGCGGCTAAAAAGTTTAGAACTGATTTATTATTTGAATTAAAGTCATTATCAGTAATGCCTTTTAAAAACAGACAGTCAATTTACTTTAATGATGATAACATACGCGACCATAGTTTTAAAGGCTATGTGATCATCTACAGAATTAATGAAGAACAAAACCAAATTGAAGTATTCGGTTTTATCAAATATACCAACAAACCCTAAACTATTTTAAGTCCGTATTTTTTTAGCTCCCCCTAAAAACCTCATTTAAAAACAACTACACGCTTGCGTTTTAAGTGTTTCCAACACACTTGTAACTAATGGTAATTCAACATGTTAAAGAATATTTTTGTTTGCCAAAGTTAAAAATAGGGCTACCTTTGGGGTAGTTTAATTTTACTCAAACAAATGAAACCTAATACACAACAACTAAACGAATTAACTACCCAGGTAAGGCGCGACATCCTGCGTATGGTGCATGCCGTAAACAGCGGCCACCCGGGCGGATCTCTTGGCTGTACAGAATTTATGGTAGCACTTTACCAGGTAATTATGGACCGTAAAGAAGGCTTTGACATGGACGGCAGGGATGAAGATATGTTCTTTCTTTCTAACGGGCACATTTCGCCGGTATTTTACAGTGTGCTTGCCCGTAGTGGCTACTTTCCGGTAAGTGAGCTTGCTACGTTCCGCCTGCTTAACTCAAGGCTTCAGGGCCACCCTACAACGCATGAAGGACTGCCGGGCGTGCGCATTGCCTCAGGCTCGCTGGGCCAGGGTATGAGTGTAGCCATTGGTGCCGCACAAACAAAAAAACTTAACAAGGATAACCACATAGTATATACCCTGCATGGCGATGGCGAATTACAGGAAGGCCAAAACTGGGAAGCTATAATGTATGCTGCGGCTTACAAAGTAGATAACCTTATTAGTACCGTAGATCTTAATGGCAAGCAGATAGACGGCGCTACTGACGAGGTACTGCCTATGGGCAGCCTGAGCGCTAAGTTTGTTGCATTTGGCTGGGATGTAGTTGAAATAGCCGCCGGTAATAACCTCGAAGCAATTATTGCAGGCATGACCGAAGCAAAAGCAAAATCTGGCCAGGGCAAACCGGTTGTAGTACTGCTGCATACAGAAATGGGCAATGGTGTAGACTTTATGATGCACACGCACGCATGGCATGGCAAAGCGCCTAACGATGCCCAGCTTGCTGCTGCATTCGAACAAAACCCGGTAACTTTAGGCGACTATTAATTTTATTAAAGATTGAAGATTTAAAATTGAAAGATTCTATAGCGTTTACAAAACGATGAAATTTTTTAGTCTTTCAATAATTAAATTTTTAAGTTGAAGATCATGACAAAATATACAAATACAGGAAGTAAAGATACCCGTTCGGGTTTTGGCGACGGCCTTACTGAACTTGGACAGACTAATGAAAATGTAGTTGCCCTGTGCGCCGACCTTATTGGCTCACTAAAAATGGATGATTTTAAGAAGAACCACCCAGAGCGTTTCTTTCAGGTAGGTATTGCTGAGGCTAATATGATAGGTATGGCGGCAGGTATGACTCTTGGCGGCAAGATTCCGTTTACCGGTACGTTTGCTAACTTCTCTACAGGAAGGGTGTACGACCAGATTCGGCAGAGTGTAGCGTATTCAGATAAGAACGTAAAGATATGTGCATCGCACGCAGGCCTTACCCTGGGAGAAGATGGTGCTACCCACCAGATTCTTGAGGACATTGGGTTAATGAAAATGCTTCCGGGCATGACGGTTATCAATACCTGCGATTATGCACAAACTAAAGCGGCTACGATAGCTATTGCCGCTCATCACGGCCCTGTTTATTTACGTTTTGGGCGTCCTGTAGTACCTAACTTTACAGGAGAACAGGAGTTTGTAATTGGTAAAGCAATACTTTTAAACGAAGGTAACGATGTAACTATAGTAGCCACAGGCCACCTTGTTTGGGAAGCACTTGTTGCCGCTGAAGCGCTGGAAGCTAAAGGCATTAGTGCCGAGGTGATTAACATACATACTATTAAACCACTTGATGATGAAGCCATTCTTAAATCGGTTGGTAAAACAGGTTGTGTAGTTACTGCCGAAGAGCACAACATACTGGGCGGACTGGGCGAAAGCGTGGCCCGTGTACTATCTCTAAACAATCCTGCCCCACAGGAATTTGTAGCTGTACAGGACAGTTTTGGCGAAAGCGGAACTCCTGCTCAACTTATGGATAAATACAGCCTTAATAGCGCTGCTATTATTGCCGCTGCTGAAAAGGTTATCGCAAGAAAAAAATAATTTGAGTTTTCTGATAAGTAAAGGTCCCGGGGTGAAAGCTTCGGGATTTTTTTTGTTTTGGAAGCTGAGCTGAATTACACTAATTTTATCAGTGATCAATTGAAAATATAATTCCAGATAAGTAAATGCATCCCCTCCGCACCCATATAGAAAAAATCACTCCGCTAACCGATGCTGAATTTGACTATATACTATCTCACTTTACGTCCCGAAAACTAAAAAAACATCAATTTTTAATACAGGCAGGATTAGCTTGCAATCATGATCATTTTGTAGTTAACGGTTTGGTAAAAGCTTACTTTACTGCAGAAGATGGTAAGCAACATATATTACAATTTGGGATGGAAGACTGGTGGATTACCGATTACCAGGCTTATTTTAACCAGATACCCGCCACTCTTGATATCGATTGCATTGAAGATACCGAGGTTCTTTGTCTATCTCTTTATAACCGCGAGAAGCTCGCCGCCGATATGCACAAGATAGAGCACTTTTTCCGTAAAAAGTCAAATTCAGGTTATATTGCCCTTCAACAGCGCATTTTATCATTGCTTAATAATGATGCCAAAACACGTTATAAAGAGCTCCTGGAGCGATACCCTGTCCTCTTTCAGCGTGTGCCAAAAACAGTTATTGCGGCCTATCTGGGCGTATCGCGCGAAACCCTGAGCCGCCTATCCCAGCAGTAAGCGTGATGTACATCACAAAAAATGTGTGACCTGTTTCCTGTGCAGGCTGCCTTACCGTGCCTACTTTTGCCTAGTACTTTTATAAACACATTTTATGAGATTAACAATTAAAAAAACAGCAATGGTACTTGCGGCATTTACCATAATACTTACGGGTATCGATGCAACGGCACAGGTAAAAAAAGGCAAAACAATGAAAAAGAAAATTTTATTTGTGGTAACCAGCCACGACAAAAAAGGTAGTACCGGCGAGCCTACAGGGTATTACTTATCAGAAGTTTCCCATCCTTGGGAAGTGTTGCACAATGCAGGTTATGAAATTGACTTTGTAAGCCCAAAAGGCGGCAAGGCTCCTGTAGATGGCTTTAATCTTGAAGATGCGGTTAATAAAAAATTCTGGAATAATGAAACCTATCGGTACAAGGTAGAACATACGCTAAAACCATCTGAAGTAAAAGTTAACGATTATGTAGCCATACACTATGCAGGCGGGCATGGCGCCATGTGGGATTTAGCTGACAATACTGAAATTGCTGCCATAGCTTCTAAAATTTATGAGCATAACGGCGCCGTAAGTGCGGTATGCCACGGCCCGGCAGGTATTGTGAATATCAAATTAAGCAACAGTAAATATTTAATAGAGGGCAAAAAAGTAGCAGGTTTTACAAATGAAGAAGAAGCTGCTGTAAAATTAGAAAAAGTGGTGCCATTTTTACTGGAAGACAAACTTAAAGAACATGGTGCCAAATATGAAAAAGCAGGCTTATGGCAGGAATATGCCGTAACTGATGAACGGCTTGTAACGGGCCAGAATCCACAGTCTGCCCATGCGGTAGGTATTGCATTACTCAAAGTACTTAAGTCTTTGTAAGATAAAAAAATCCCAATCGTTTCTGGATTGGGATTTTTTTTAACTTATGGATTTTGTACTGAATGCACATTTGGGTCTAAGTGAACTTTTTGTCCACTGCCTGTTATAATCTCAGGAGAATTTACATCATAATACTCGTAATTGGTACTTGTATCGCCTACCGATTTCGGCTTCCTAAGCTCGAGCCTTGTAGAATATCCATCGCCATCATCATCCTGATCACGATAATTTGGAGTCCCATCCGCATCAGTATCTACATATTCTATATCGCTGACATTTGGAAAATTAACCAAATCTAACTCATCTTTATTTAAAATACCATCACCATCAAGATCTGTATAAGTAACGGCATAAAGCCTGAAACTAAATACAATGGGCCTGTATGCCCCTATCAACCCGCTACCACTGTTATAATATGCAAGCCCGGATGGTATAAACATAACGCCCACTCCATAATCATTAAAATTTGCCGGATTAGGATTATCAGGTATATCGGTATAAGTACCGGCATTAAACAACGGGATAATATTTTTCCAGCCCTCTACATATACATCGGTGTATAGCGATAGTTGAGTATTAGGAAATGGCTGGTAATCAAACTGCGTGTCATTAAGCATCCATCCCCTGTAAGATATAAGGATATTATCTCCCCTTGTAGGCCTGTCGCCCGATCCCTGGCGGAAATTAAGATAGTAAACTTTATATTCAACAGTATTTTTCTCGTTAGTACTCTTTACCATTTTGTATTGTAACGGATAAAGAGTTTGATCCCAGATAGAAACCTGTGTAGCCGGATTTTTTATTGAATCAAACCTAATGTTATCAATATCTGCATTCGATATATAGTGGTTTTTAAGGTATTTCTCAATACTGTCCTGTTCAGATGCGTATTGTACTCCAAAATCTCGCGGAGGTGCTACGTTATCATCGTCTTTTTTACACGAGGCAAAAAACGTTATAAGGGCAATAAGGCCAAAAGCCTTTAAAAATCTGTTCATATTAATTTTTTTAATGGGGTGCAAGATACAATTTTCCTGTATTTTTGTATTGGTTATAACACCGATTTTTAGTTATTAGTATGAGAATTGACAAATATTTGTGGTGTGTGCGGTACTACAAAACACGCAGCATAGCCACACAAGCCATACAAAAAGGGCACGTTACCGTAAATGGCCAGCAGGCAAAGGCATCTCGCGATGTATTTGCAGGTGATAAAATAACGGTACGCCGCGATCAGATAAATTACATCCTTAGTATACTGGATATACCGGCAAACCGTGTAGGACCTAAACTGGTAGACATTTACAGGAAAGACGAAACCCCGCCCGAATCTTTTGAGCATCTGGCACTGCTTCGCCTTAGTAAAGAACATTACCGTGCTAAGGGTACAGGAAGGCCTACTAAGAAAGACCGTCGTGACCTTGATGATTATTCTGATGATTTTCCTGATGATGACGATGCCGACATTTAACCAGGCCTACTGGGAAGAGCGTTATAAAAACGACCAAGCCCAATGGGATACGGGTACCGTTACCCCACCCATTAAAGAATACATAGACCAGTTATCTGATAAAACAAAACGCATTTTAGTGCCCGGCGCAGGCAACGGGCATGAGTTTGAATACCTGGTAACACAGGATTTTAAGAATGCTGTAATGCTGGACATAGCAAAGGAGCCATTGGCAAATGTTGCAAAACGACTGCCGGAACTTGACGCTGCACGATTAATACATGCTGATTTTTTTGAACACAACGCAACGTATGATCTTATTATTGAGCAAACTTTTTTCTGTGCACTGTCTCCCGAACTAAGAGATGCATACATGACAAAAGCACACAGCCTGCTGGCTCCCGGCGGAAAAATTGCAGGATTGCTATTTGACTTTCCACTTACAGAACAGGGTCCACCCTTTGGTGGCAGCAGAGAAGAATACATTGCCCTGTTTGGGAATCTCTTTAAAATAACCATGCTGCACAGGGCTTATAATTCTATTAAACCCAGGGCAGAAAGGGAACTGTTTTTTATCTTTGAAAAAAAATAACAACACCACTTATTACTATGAACATCATCCTAAACAAGCAGGAAATACAACATAAAACACGCCGCATTGCCTACCAGATATACGAAACCTTTTCGGATGAAACCGAAGTAGTACTTGCAGGCATAGCAAGTAACGGTTATGTATTTGCCAAGCTTCTTGCAACCGAACTGGAAAAGATATCTGATATAAAGCCAATATTGTGCGAAGTAACCATAAATAAGCAGCAACCGCTTGAGCCTGTAAAAACATCGTTACCTACAGCAGAATACACAAATAAGGCACTTGTTTTAATTGACGATGTACTAAATAGTGGCACTACGCTTATTTATGGTGTAAAGCATTTTCTTGATGTTCCGCTAAAAAAATTCAAAACAGCGGTACTGGTAGACCGCAACCACAAACAATACCCTGTTAAAGCCGATTTTAAGGGCCTCTCCCTGTCTACTTCTATGCGTGAGCACATACAGGTAGAACTGGAAGGCGATGAGCCCTATGCTGCGCTTAATTAAAGCAGGCTCATAATTTCATCTGCCACCTGTGCAGGAGATTTTCCGTCGGTTAGTACTACATGCTTTGCATGATGGTAAAAGTAACTGCGTTCAAAAAGGTGCTGCCCTATAAACTCTTCGAGCGCGGCACCTTCAAGGTTTGCAAGTAGCGGGCGTGTCCTACCCTGCCCCTGTACGCGCTTTACAACCTCTTTAATGCCCGTTTTAAGATAAACAGATACTACATCATTCCGCTGTAACAATAAATGATTATTAGCATAGCAGGGCGTTCCCCCTCCCAGGCCAAGTATAAAATCTTCATTTACGTCTAAAAGACCTTTAAGTATATTGTGCTCAAGTTTGCGAAATTTAATCTCACCATCCGTCGCAAATATTTCTTCTACGGTTTTTCCGGTTTCTTTTTCAATTATTTCATCAAGATCCATGTACGGAATTTCTGCGGCATTAGACAGTAAACGGGCTGTCGTGGTCTTACCAGACCCCATATAGCCACAAAGTATAATCTTTTTCATATTAATAAGCCCTTATAAATTAAGAGGTTGAAGAACAAGGTTAAAAAAAAATCAAATTTATAATAAAAAGGCTTTGAAAAATGAATAAAACATGCGTATATTTGCACCCGCATTCAGGGAATGACTTTTATTGACTAATGACTCGGTAGCTCAGCTGGTAGAGCACATCACTTTTAATGATGGGGTCCTGGGTTCGAATCCCAGCCGGGTCACAAAATAAAGTCTTTTTTGAATGCTACCGACTCGGTAGCTCAGCTGGTAGAGCACATCACTTTTAATGATGGGGTCCTGGGTTCGAATCCCAGCCGGGTCACAAAAAGTTAAGCCGAAATGCTTAACTTTTTTTTTTGCTTACATATGGCCACGTGGAGAAACTGGTAGACTTGCCATCTTGAGGGGGTGGTGCCGCAAGGCGTATGGGTTCGAATCCCATCGTGGTCACTTTTAGCTGTTTAGACAACAGCGAACTTATTTTCAAAAGCTCATAAAAGCCTGCAAATCAATAGAGTTGCAGGCTTTTTTAGTTTAAGGCACATTTCAAATTTTATAATAATAATCATAATTATCGTGGCGCTTTCGTGGCACCGGTATTTTTGATAAAAAAGTGCCACAGATTGGAACTTAACCAATTATAGGTTAACATGTTAAACGGGTT
This sequence comes from Flavobacterium psychrotrophum, assembly GCF_003403075.1. Taxonomy (NCBI): domain Bacteria; kingdom Pseudomonadati; phylum Bacteroidota; class Flavobacteriia; order Flavobacteriales; family Flavobacteriaceae; genus Flavobacterium; species Flavobacterium psychrotrophum. The sequence continues at coordinate 3,118,266 of NZ_CP031557.1, forward strand.
AACGACTTGATTTTAGGATACTATAATTCGCCCTTTATATTAATTAAAATGTTGAATTATGTTAGAAAACAGTTTTAGGCTTACCTTTTTTTTAAAGTCACCTAAGAAGGTGACAAGCCAAAGATTAATTTATTTGAGAATTACCGTTGATGGTATTGCAAAAGAAACTTCGACCAAACAGAAATGGGATGTAAAACGTTGGGATCAACAAGCCTGTAGAGCTACAGGTAATAAAGAAGATGCTAAGTCTATAAACTTTTACCTTGATTCGGTAACGAACAAAATTGTACAATTCAAAGCCGAACTTATATTAAATTCCCATACCATAACAGCACAGCGTATTGTTGATTTTGTATTAGGCAGGGACGTTTCAAGAGCCAAGCTATTAGAAGAATTTACGCTTCACAACGATGAGATGAGGGCATTGGTATCAAAGGGAGAGTATGCCATTGGCACTCATACCCATTTTGTTATTGCCAAGGGCCATGTAAAGGATTTTATTGAATTTAAGTACCGTGCCCCCGATATAGAATTTAGGGATCTTAATTATGAGTTTATAAAGGACTATGAATTTTTCCTAAAAACTGTAAAGCATTGTAACAACAACACTGCTTTAAAGCATATTACATATGTTCGGAAGATGGTATTGCGGGCTGTACACAAAGATATTCTTCAAAAGGATCCCTTTGCCAGCTTTAAAGGAAAAAGGACAAAGGTGGTTAAAAGCCCTTTAAGCCTGGAAGAACTTACAGCTTTGGAAAATTACAATTTTTCAACTCACAGGTTAAGTGTCATACGTGATGTTTTCATATTTCAGTGTTACACAGGGCTCGCTTATGTTGATGTCTTTAATCTTAAGCACTGTGATATAAAAAACGGAATTGACGGCAAGCTATGGATTATTAAAACGCGCCAAAAAACAGACAGTCCATTTCACGTGCCACTACTACCCCAAGCAATTAAAATTATGGAATTTTATAGAAATGACGCTACGTGTCTAAAAAAGGGTACAATCCTTCCGGTAGCATCAAATCAAAAGATGAATGAATATCTAAAGGAAATTGCAGCACTCTGCGGGCTCTCCTGCAGCCTTAATACTCACAAAGCAAGAAGAACATTCGGAAGCACTGTCACGTTGGCAAATGGAGTACCTATACACGTCGTAAAGGAAATGCTAGGCCATCAGTCCGTTAAGCAGACAGAAGAGTATGCTATTACCGAACAGATTGCCATTAGTAGGGAGATGGACGCCTTGACAAATAAATTTAATGTATCACTTTCCAAACCTACACTTGAATCTGATGGTATCGTATTGGAATTAAGAAAAGAGATTGAAGATCTAAAACATCAGTTGATGTCTAAAAATGATTTTGATTGATATGCATTCACTCAAATTTTAGACAATATGTAATAAGTAAGAAATATTTAAAATTTGCAAAAAATACAACTGCCACTGTTTCAGTGGCAGTTGTATTTTTGTAGACTACTTGTATTTTATGTTGATACTTATAATATCCGATGTAAGGTTGGTAGAACGACTGTAATGTCCATATCGTATTTCAAGCGCATTAAAATGTTTTATCCCAAAAACGCCGTTAGGTGTTGCTATCCTCATCCCCATACCATAAAAACTGCTGTCAAATTTAGACAGGTCGTAGTTGCTTGTATAAAATTCTTCTGATCCCGTATGTTCGGCATACGGCTTAAAGTATTTTACAGCACTCTGTGTATAATATCTGTAGAACGGGCTTATCGAAAAGAAAGGCGATATTTTTACCGGCACTTCAAGATCCGCCGTATGCGAGGTCAGTTTCCAATCGTCGGTATAATAACGGTAATAGGCCCTTATAATAATATTATCCCCAAGGAAATAACTCGCGCGTACTGCGAGTGGAATCTTAAGCCTGCTGTCGGGCAGGTATTCCTGGTGCACACTGCCATCACTAAAATATACCCTGTGAAAGGGCAGGCTCAGATATCCCTGTTGTGATACGATATCGGCTTGGAAGAGCACTTGGAAATTCCGGTTGACCACCTGCGAATAACTCAGCGTTCCGGCAAAAGTATTCCGCCCTTCCGTGCTTCCGTTACCAATGGCAGACCTAAGTTCAATGGGATTGATCAACTTTACCTGGTCGAGGTAGGTTTGGAATTTGGCGGTAAATTCCCCATTTCGGTCTTTTGTTTTTTTAGAATAACTAATATTCCCTCCAAAAGACTGATAATCAAATTCAGTTGAAGAAGATACCCCTGCGCCAAAGGTATTGCCCGTCTGCTCATTCTCCATGGTATAGCTTAAGGAAGGATATACCCTGATATCGGAATACGAGGCCGAGGTGTTTGCACTCAGGTCAATCATGTCTGATGAGGCGGAGGAATAGTGATCGACACCCACCTCAACATCCAGGGTGTGCTTTTTCCCGGTTTGGCCAATCTTCACAAATTTCACATCCAGGCTGTTGGATATATCGGTCAGTTTTTCGGTACCGATACCTCCTGTGACAGCCGAGTTGTTCCCATCCTGCTTATAATAGCTGGACACCAGGTTGATCTCATCCAGTTTTAGTTTCTGGGCCTTGTAGGTAGTTGAATCTGCCGGTGTTTTGTCCTGCGCCGCTACCCGTAGTAACCCTAACAGGGCAAAGCCTGTAATAAAAATGCGTTTCATGGTTATTTTATTTTAGGGTTAATTGCATCCACAGCCACCGCCACTTTTTCCTGCATTAGCACCCGAGGAACCTTCCCGATAGGTCTGGAAGCTCAACTCAGTTTTCTCAACTTTACGGTTGTTTAATGCCATTTCGGCATCATTAATCTTGTTTTTTTGGTACTCCTTAACCGAGGTGCAGGAGCAGCATGCAATGCCGATAAATACGGCACAGCACAGGTAACGGGAAAGTTTCATGTCGTTTTAGTTAAGGTTAATATTTTTTGAGGTATAAATGTTGTTGTGGTCGTCTATAATGATACAATACAAATCAGGTATCTGGTCAATTAGGTACAGCCCTGCCTTAATACCCATTACGGCAATAGGTGTTGCCATAGCATCCGCAAACTCTGCATTGGCACTTATGACTGTTACACTTTTTATTCCCGATATAGGAAGCCCTGTTTTGGGATCGATGGTGTGTGAGTATTTTTTTCCACCTATCATTATATATTTCTCATAATTTCCTGATGTTGCTACTGCCTTGCCGGAGATATCCATATAAGAAAATACGTCCTGTGGTCGGTCCGGATTTGAAATCCCAATGCGCCACGGGCTGCCATCGGGCTGCATACCCCAGGCGGTAAGGTCGCCACTGGCATTGATGATACCGCTTGAGACGCCCTGTCGCATCAGTAGTGCTTTTGACATTTCTGCCGCATAGCCCTTGCCAATGCCCCCGAAACCGATACGCATACCTTTTTCTTTCAGATATACCGAAGTATTGGAAGCATCAAGGATTATGTTATTATAATTTATAAGATGCACCCTTTTTAAAGCTTCTTCTTTAGAGGGTAAGCTGGACATAGCCCTGTCAAAATTCCACAGGCTTTTATCGATGCTGCCGTAAGTAATGTCAAAGGCGCCCTGTGTGATTTTAGATATGGCAATACTACGTTCAATGAGCCTAAAAACTTCTTCATCCACAACAACAGGTGCAATACCTGCATTGTTGTTGATGCGGTTAGTCTGGCTATCATTGCTAAACGTGGTGAGCAATCTTTCAATCCTCCTTATCTCTTCCGCTGCTATTCCAATAAAGTGTTGGGCAGCAGCATTGTCTTCGGCCACCACAGTAATGGTAAAGTTGTTGCCCATAAGTTTCAGGGATTGAGAAAAAGGCTTCATCACCATAACTTATTTGTGTGCCTTACAAATGGCTTGGATCTCTTCAGTCCACTTTTCAACGGAAACTTCCGGTTTCCCCGTCCAGGCCTTTACAACCTTCCCGTCGGAGTCAAGCAACAGCGTAAAAGGAAATTGACCTTCTTTATTGTATTTCTCCGCAAGTGTCTCATTACGTTTTACCTGCTCAGCAGAAAGCTGGTTTTTCTTTTTCCTCGGAAAATCGGCATTGACCAGCACTAGGTTTTCCTTTGCCATGCTTTGAAAGGTATCACTGTCAATATAATCTTTGCGGAGCATAATGCATGGGCCACACCAGTCTGATCCTGAAAAGTTAAGGAGTATCAGTTCATGTTTCTCTTTGGCTATTTTTTTTGCGTTCTCAAAATCGGGTTCCCACTGGGTGGGAATCACAAACAGTAATAGTAGGGCTAAAAATTTCATAGTAGTAAGTGTTTATGTGATAACGTAAAGAGCTAGCTGGTAGTATGGATTATATTTTGAAAGGTCATGTCGTCTGAACATTAAAGAGATAGCCCACCAGAGCCGAAGCACACATGGCAATTGTACCCCATAAACATATCCGCAATATGGACTTCACCTTATTGGAGCCACCTGCACCGGCGGCCAAGGCTCCAGAAATAGCAAGAAAGACTATAGCAAAACAATATTGCAGCACTACCATATACCTAACAGGCGCTAAAATCGCTACCAACAGTGGCAAAACCCCGCCGGCTATAAAAGCAAGCGCTGATGCCATTGCCGCTTGGAACGGTTTTGCCTGCGTGATTTCGTTAATACCCAGCTCGTCTCTTGCATGGGCTTCCAATGCATTATGGGCCGTCAGTTGCAAAGCGACTTCATGGGCCAAATCGGGAGCCAGACCCCTGGCAACATAAATACCGGTAAGCTCTGCAAGTTCAGACTCCGGCATTTCTGCCAGTTCTTTCTTTTCTCTTTCCAGGTCAGAAGTTTCAATATCGCTTTGCGAACTTACCGATACATATTCGCCTGCGGCCATCGAGAGCGCTCCTGCAACTACTCCGGCCAAAGCAGCCAGTACAATTGGATCTCTACCGTCACTGGCGGCAGCAATACCAATGGCGAGACTCGTCGTTGACAATATGCCATCATTTGCCCCCAGGACAGCGGCACGAAGCCAGCCGCTTCGGTTGATAAAATGGTTCTCAGTTTGCGTTTTCATCTGTCAAATCCTGAATTTTATAGTAAAGATATACTTTATTTTGCTTAAAAACACATCGCCTTTTAACAGTCCTGTATACTGTCTCTTTTAAAGTAATCAGTGACAAATAAAAGTACCGTATTTCCTGATAATTTTCTTACACGACCTGAAAATGTGATGCCTAATTTATATTTATTCCAAGTATGAATTGCCATGTGCACGCAAGACTACTGGTAATATTATTTAAATTTGATACTCCACGCATAAAAGTCAAGGGTATGTTACAATTTAAAGATAAAAGATTAGTCAAATTTGGTACGTATATAGCTTCTCTACGAAAAGAGCGTGGCTTGGAATCTAAAGACGTTACGAAAAACTGTTCATTAAGTACCAAAGACCTACAGTCTATTGAGGACGGCAGTAAGAATTTCGGTTTTACAACATTGCTCGAACTTGCTAAAGGAATAGGTATAAGTCCTAAAGATTTATTGAATATTGATCTTGACTAAGGCGTTACTCCTCGAATTAATATTTCCTAAAGCCATGCTAGGAATATCAAATGTATAAACGTAGGCATGAGATTCCATAGAATTTTATCTTCTTTCATATTAATTAAAAAAGGCAACCTGCTTATCAGATTGCCTTTAAATCAATTTCACTTCGAACATCAGGATGATAGGATGGCCTATAGCTGATATAACCTAATTCCTGAAGCTCTTTAAAATATTTATGATAAGTGGGTAATGTATTTACATGAGACAGTGACATAATTTTAGCCCTGCTGACCCGTATTGCTTTCTTTTTCCCCTGTTCACAGCCCAGCAATAATATGGCATAAAGCAAAGCAATATGCCAAACATTGAGCCTACTGTCATGCTGAAGGTTGAAGAAACCTTTTATAATACTATTTGTTTCCTGCCTTCAGGCTTCAAAATTTTACTCCAGGTCCAGCGGCATCCCTCACATTGTATTTATATCGGATGCCTGTCGTTCAAAGGCCACTACTTCTGAACAGTTTGGTATGCGTGGATCCGTAATATTTTCATATTCTACCGGCCAGCAAACCATACCAGACATAGATATGTTTTATGCTACGGCTCCAGGGGATCCTGCACTTGAAGTGGAGATTACGGAGGCTGATGTAACCAGTAGGCAAAGCTTATATACTAAATTACTGCTGGAGGGACTTCATGGCAAAGTCCCACAAATAATACGCACGCAAGGGCGTAACGATATCGTGATGGCATATGAACTTTCACAATACCTGAAAACCGGGCTTCCCGATGCGCTCGCTGCAGCAAATATATTGCGAAACCAACGCCCTGATGCTGAAATAACATCGCGTGAACCCTTACATCTTTCGAAGTTTCCCAGAAAACCTACGAAGCCGGTTCGGGTAGTTCGGCCTTTGAAGGGTAAAAGAAGCGAAGTTATGAACTTTGAAACGGTAAAAAAGATGGTTGACCATCCGCTTAAAGGAGCCTATAGGGATACCATAAGTTTCTCACAGCGACCAACAGGTGAGGAATTGGAATATATTGAACGTTTCAGGGAGGCCTCTGCAGTAGAAACAGACAAGTTTCATACAGGGTTTATCGTTTTTGGCGCTCAACTCTTCATTAGAGAGTACGATTTGCCCAACCAAAAAGGGCCTTATGTACATATGGTAAATTTAGATCATGCTAATCACTACCAAAACACGTACTTCATGACGCTTACAAACGGCACAATCTATCCCTAATACCTCATGAAGTACTTGCTGCATCTGACCCTATAAGTAGCATGTGAAAAAATATACTAAAAAGTATTTTATTTTAGACTTTTTAGTATATTTGCAATGTAATAATTTAGTTATGGCAACTAAGGCAGAAAGAACGAAACAGTTTATTATAGAAACCGCCGCCCCCATTTATAACCAAAAAGGGATTTCAGGGGCTAACATTGATGATGTGCTTGAGGCTACTAAGCTTACTAAAGGCTGCCTTTATGGACATTTTGAGAACAAAGAAGACCTTACATTACAGGTAGTTGACCATATGCTCACGAGCAATGGAGAAAAGATAGGGCTCGCAATTAGTAAGGCCAAAACGGCGAAAGCAAAAGTTTTTGCTTTTTTGGATTTTTACAAAGATCCTTTAAATACCCATCTTAAAGGCGGATGCCCCATTTTTAATATAGCGGTGGAAGCTGATGACCATTTCCCTGAAATCAGCGAAAAGATAGCAGGTATAATAAGGAACGGGCAGGAAGTGTTCGTCAGTATCCTTAAACAGGGCATACAGGCAGGAGAGTTCAATGAAAATCTTGACCCTGCCGTGTATGCCTTTAAAGCCATGTCAGCGGTTGAAGGCGGTGTTATAATGTGTAAGGTGTTGAAAAGCGCCAAACCTATGGCAGGATTGATCAAAAGCCTTAAGGCCGAACTGGAGTCTTATTCGCAATAAATCTGTCATAAGACCATAAGTTATGGTCTTTTTTTAAAAACTAAAATATACTAAAAAGTCTAAAATAAATATAACATGAAAACAGCAGGTAATACCATATTCATTACAGGAGGCAGTGCCGGGATAGGCCTGGCTATCGCAAAAAAACTAAACGCAGAAGGCAATAAGGTCATCATCAATGGCCGTAGCGAAGAACGCCTGCAAAAGGCATTAGCTGAATTAGATGGTGCCATAGCCATTAAGGGTGACTGGGCCGTGGATACCGAAAGGGCCCGAATCGCAGCCGAGCTGAAAAACAACTTCCCCGAGCTAAATATCATTATCAACAATGCAGGGGCCGCCTTTGGTTATCTGCTGAGCGAAGAAACGAATGCCGTAGAAAAAGCACAGGTTGAAATGAACCTGAATTATTTTGCTATTATTCACTTTAACGAATTAATGATGCCGCACCTGTTACAAAAAGAAGAAGCGGCTATTGTAAACATCTCTTCCCTTGCAGTTTATGGCAGCCATAAATTCCTACCTACGTATTGCGCCACTAAAGCGGCCTTACACAGCTATACCGTGGCGTTAAGGGACACGTACCAGGACAATAAAAACCTGCAGGTGTATGAAGTCTACCCTCCGCTTACCAATACCGAGTTCTCTTCCTATATCGGTGGAAAGAATGGCATCCCACCGCAGGAGGTTGCAGATGAGTTACTGACCGGATTAAAGGCCGCACAATTCGATATTCCTGTTGGCGAGACAAAGATATATGCTGCGGCTGTTAATGAAGCCATGGCAAAAATAGTCGCTGAAGCTAGGCATTAATCAGGTTCTAAAATAATGTACTTATGAACTTACAAGGCAAAACAATATTGATTACAGGCGGGGCATCGGGCATTGGGCTTGAAGCTGCAAGACAATTTCATGGGCTGGGTAATAAGGTAATTATTACAGGGCGCAATCAGGCGAAGCTGGATGCTGCCAAACAACTCCTGCCCGGAATAGTTGCCATACAGAGTGACGCCGCTAAAGCCGAAGATGCACAGGCGCTATTTGATCAGGTAAAAACACTCGGCGGTATCGATATACTGTACAACAACGCCGGTGTAGGTGTACCACCGTTAAACCTGGGTAACGCCCATCATAGCCATGTAGCTGGTGCTTTATATGAAATGGAGGTAAACTATATCGGTGTGATCCGACTTAATAACCTTTTTATGGAGCAGTTAAAGAAGCGGCCTGAAGCAGCAATTATTAATACTACTTCCATTCTCAGCATTGTACCCTCGGTGTTGGAAGCTACCTACTCTGCCTCAAAGGCGGCTTTATCGTCCTATACTAAAACATTAAGGTCACACCTGAAAGTTCTCAACAGCACTGTCAGAGTATATGAGTTGCTTCCACCGCTGGTAGACACCGATATGGTGGCAGACCGTCCGGATAAAAAGATCAGCCCGGAAAAATTAGTCAATGCCCTTATTAAAGGCATGCAAAATGACCAATTCACAATCCGTGTGGGTGATACAAAAATCGTATCTGTGCTTAACCGCCTGTTGCCCAATACTGTCTATGGGATAATTAACCCTAAAAAGGCATTCGATGCACTTAGGTAACAGCTCAACACAAACACTGCAGATAAATCATACGTCATGAAAAAAATAAAGGTTCTGTATTGGACAACAACAGTATTGGCTATGGCCACAGGGGCATCATCGGGATATATGTATTTTACCAGCCCTTTCATGGTGGGCGTGTTTAAGCACCTTGAATTACCCGACTATTTTAGGATAGAGTTAGGTGTGCTGAAAGTACTCGGATCAATAGCCTTATTGATTCCTGTAATACCGGCAAGGATTAAAGAATGGGCATATTTCGGATTCGGTATTACTTTCCTTTCCGGGACTATTGCACATATGGCAATCGATGGTATATCGAAAAGTTTTTTCCCATTGATACCCTCCTTTTTCCTGCTCTTGTCATAACATTATTATCACCGGATAAAAGGCTATTCTTCAGCAAACCAGAATATATTATAGTTCCAGTATTTAAAAAAAAATAAAAGATAGATAATGAAAGCATTTGTCATAGAAAAATATCAAAAAGATGGAGGGCATATAAGCCAGGTACCCTCCCCCACACCCAAAGCTGGCGAGGTACTGGTAGAAGTGCATGCTGCCGGTATTAACCTCTTGGACTCCAAGATCAGGCAAGGCGAGTTTAAAATGCTGTTACCGTACAAAACCCCTTTCATATTGGGCCATGACCTTGCGGGTGTGGTAACCAAAGTGGGAACAGGTGTACGGGGATTTAAGGTGGGCGACGAGGTATATGCCCGGCCTTCCGATTATCATATTGGCACTTTTGCGGAGTTCATCGCAGTACCCGAAGCCGACCTGGCGTTAAAACCAAAAGAACTTTCTATGGAAGAAGCCGCTTCAATACCCTTGGTAGCATTAACCGCCTGGCAGGCACTGGTCGAAAAAGGGCAGCTTAAAAAAGGCCAGAAAGTATTTATTCAAGCGGGCTCGGGAGGTGTTGGTACCGTAGCTATTCAGTTAGCGAAACATCTGGGCGCAACCGTAGCTACTACTACAAGTGCCGGCAACGCAGCATTGGTTAAAAATCTTGGTGCAGATGTAATAATTGATTACAGGAAAGATGATTTTGAAAAGCTGTTAAATGGCTATGACCTGGTACTGCACAGCCAGGATGCGAAAACCCTTGAAAAGTCGCTGAGGGTACTCAGGCCCGGTGGGAAGTTGATCTCTATTTCAGGCCCGCCTACGCCGGAGTTTGCCAACGAGGCCGGATTGCCATGGTACCTGAAACTGCTAATGCGTATGCTGAGTGCCGGTACACGTCGAAAAGCAAAAAAACTGGGGGTTGGATTTTCATTCCTTTTCATGAAAGCGGATGGCCGCCAACTCAAGAAAATAACAGCATTGATCGATGCAGGTATCATAAAACCTGTAATGGATAAGGTCTTTCCGTTTTCCCAAATTAAAGAAGCCATAACATACGTAGAAAGCGGCCGAGCTAAAGGAAAAGTAGTCATGAAAATTAAATAAGAAATGAAAGCAGTACGATTTCACAGGACAGGTGGCTCTGAGGAATGGTTGTGTTGCAGCGCTGGGCAGACTAATAAAAGTTTTTAAAAGTAAAACGTGCGATATCAATAAGAATTTCAAGTGGAAAGTACTTTTTGCTATTGGTTTTGGACCGCCAAAATTGACGCTGTCCCACTCAAACCGTTACTTTTATAAGAAACAACACAGGAATAAATCTATTTTAATAACAGCAACTGATCGAATCGAAAAAGCCCTAAAAATCAATGACTTTGAGGGATTTTTCGATTTTTTATGCACCTGAAGGTACAGAATATGAAACATTTTAAAGGATTTGGAACAATTAAGTTTACTTTAAAAATATAGTTCACGAAATAATCTAAAAGTAAACGCACCTTAGGCGGATGTACAAATAGATTATCAACACTGAATTGCTCCATATGCACATAAATTATTAGAAGATTTGGTACTATCCTGGTGTTATTTTCCAATCTGCTTTTGTGAAAAATGTGCAATTCTCTGTGAAGTTTTTTCAGTGTTACTTCCCTTTTCGTTTTCTACTTCACGTTTTTCAGGAGGAACTGAAGTAAAATGACCATTATTATCCACGTATATGATCATGCTTTCAATACCTTTACCTTTATTGTTATTGGTTTTCCTGTCCTCCCGCTTCTGTGCTTTTTGTTTCTTTATTAAAGTTTTCTTTTTATTATTTTCTTTCTTAAAAAAAGAATCTGCCATCGTATATGAATGATTTAAAAAGTGAAATACTGTATTATTGTCTATTACCTTGCCTGTTGGTTGCCTGAACGCATTACAAAGCAGAAACCGGTAGCTTAAAACCAATGAGTTTTTCGATGCTCCTCAGGTCTGCTTTTTCTTCATTTCCACAAAATGATACCGCCGTGCCGCTATTACCGCCACGACCCGTACGGCCAATTCGGTGTACGTAAGTTTCCGGTACATCAGGGAGGTCAAAGTTAATCACGTGTGGGAGCTCGTCAATGTCAATGCCACGCGCTGCAATATCTGTAGCCACAAGTACACGCAGCTGGTTAACTTTAAAACCCTGTAATGCTTTTTGCCTTGCATTTTGAGACTTGTTACCATGGATAGCTGCTGCAAATATGCCTTCCTTTACAAGAAGCTTTACCAGCTGGTCTGCGCCACGCTTGGTGCGGGTAAATACCAGCGAACGCGAAATTCCATTACCATTAAGAATATGCGTCAGCAGTTTTTCCTTATCCCTTTTATCTACAAAGTAAACGCTCTGGCTTACGGTTTTTGCAGCGGAAGATACTGGGGCTACGCTCACGTATTCAGGGTTTTGCAACAGGCTGTCAGCCAATTGCTGTATGGTGTTGGGCATAGTCGCAGAGAAAAACAGCGTTTGCCTTTGTGCAGGAAGTTTAGTAATGATCTTTTTTACATCACGCACAAAGCCCATGTCGAGCATACTGTCTGCCTCATCCAGTACAAATATTTCAAGGTTAGAAAGATCAATATATTGTTGTTGTATTAAATCCAGCAACCTGCCGGGCGTGGCTATCAATATATCAACGCCGTTACGTAGTGCCTTGACCTGGTGGAATTGCGAGACTCCTCCGTAAATGGCAATATGTTTCAAGGTAAGATGCTGCCCATAAGATGTGAAGTTATCGCTGATCTGTATTGCCAGTTCACGGGTGGGCGTAAGTATAAGCGACCGTATCGCTTTTGTTTTTTTTGCTGGCCTGCCTGCCAGTTGTTGTAAAATAGGGATTGCAAAAGCGGCGGTTTTACCCGTGCCGGTCTGGGCGCAACCTATTAGGTCTTTACCCGAAAGGATTACCGGTATGGCTCGCTCTTGTATGGGAGTTGGTGTTGTATAATTTTGCTGACCCAAAGCTTTTAGTATGGGTGCTGAAATATTTAAATTTTCAAATGTCATGATAAAGTGTGCCGTAATGGCTTTTGTTTAAAGTAGTAGCCTAAATACCAAAGAGGTATTTAAGGCCTGAAAATTCTCAGGATGGTACCGATGCAGAGAATGAATCCGGGCGACGTCCATTCAATACCAGATGAATTTTATAAACAAAAATTGTCACTATTATAGGAATAGAAAATTCAAAAGGTAGAAAAAAACAAGAACGGCCTAAACCATTCTTATCTATATAAATGAGTTTAGTATCTTCTGTCGTTAGACCTTGAATAGCCACCGCCTCCGCGGTTAGAACCGAAACCTGAATTAGCCGGTTTTGGACGGGCTTCATTTACCACAATTACCTGGCTGTCCAACCTTGAATTATTCAGTTCTTCTATCGCTTTTTCCGCTTCTGAGGTCTTTGGCATTTCTACAAAACCAAATCCTTTAGCACGGCCACTAACCTGGTCAATGATTAATTTTACGGAAGTTACTTCTCCGTGGGCAGCGAAAGCATCGCGCACCTGATTTTCTGAGGTACTATACCCCAGATTTGCTACATAAATGTTCATAATGTAATTTGTTTAAATTAAATAAGGCAACTGGAACGCCTGAACTGAAGAGTAAGAAGGGACAAATTTGCTTATCAGAGTGAGCATTGGCAGAGAACCAATATGGTCAAAGGTAAGCCAAATATAAATAGCAATGCCAGTTTATCTTAAAAACTTTTAAAATAAAAAATTGAAAATCAACAAATTAAACTTTAAAGCATCATTCCATGCCACGTCTAAGGTCTTTCTTGTCTAATATAGCGATCAGTCTATTTAGGGATAAGCCCTGCCCTATGGTGGAAAACAGTACTATAAAATAACAGCCTGAAAGTATACCTTCTTTGTATTGTGATTCAGGGAGCGACAAAGCCATTGCGATGGAGATACCGCCACGCAGCCCGGCCCATGCCAGGATGAAAACATTGTTGAAGTTTAGCTTACCTAAAAGGAACAGTGCAGGCAGCGAAACGCTGATGATTCTTGCAATCAGTATAATGACTATTGAAAAAAGCCCGAGCAGCCAGTATTCCTCTAAAAAAGGCATGGCGACCAATTGCAGGCCGATCATAACAAAGAGGATGGTATTAAGTACTTCGTCAATCATTTTCCACATTTTTAGCAGGAAATTATCCGATACTTTGTCCGTGTGAAAGCTGTTGTTGCCGATGATAAGCCCTGCCGAAACTGCGGCAAGCGGTATTGAAGCATGGAAGTAATTAGCGAGGAACGATATGCCTAGCACCAGTGCTACCGACAACAGGAGTATGGTCTGGAAATCCTGTATAGATTTTATCAATTTATAACCCATATAACCGGCCAGCAGCCCGATTAGGATACCGCCAAGGATCTCATGCAAAAGTAAATTGCCAACAGTGCTGATGCTTAACATAGCTTCGGGTTGTTGCACAAATTCCAATAGCAGTACAAAAAGCAATAGGCCTATAGCGTCGTTGAAAAGCGACTCACCCGCAACGACAGTCGAAAGCTTTTCCGATATTTTAGAATGTTTCAGTATTGCTCCTACTGCTATAGGGTCGGTCGGCGATATCAATGCGCCGAATATAAAGCAATATACAAGCGGAAGTGCAATGCCGGAAAGGCTGCACAGATAATAGAGCAACAACCCGAAAATGACCGTTGACATGAATACCCCCAACGTGCTTAGCGCAAAAACAGGCCACTGCTGTTTTCGCAATTTCTGGTAGTCAAAATGGAGCGCACTTGCAAAGAGCAGGAAACCCAACATTACATCGAGCAATATCCTTGAAAAATCCATTCCGGCTGAGACATCTCTTATTTTTGTAGAAAACTCATTATTGGTTTTGCCGATGATTACAATAACAATAGAGACAACCACTGAGATAGCAACCACACCTATAGTGCCAGGCAGCTTTACAAAACGCTGGTTCAGGTAGGAAACACCGGCGCTTATCACCACCAGGAGGGTTATCAGTTGTAAAAAATCCATAGGTTATGTTTAAGCTGGCTTGTAAGTAACTTTTGAAGGTGCAGCTTCCCGGGCAAACTTCTTCAGGACGCGATAATGTGAACGTATTGCGGAAAAGAAAGTAGGACTTTCAATATAAGGTAAACCGTACTCATGTGCCGTTTGCTTTATTATCTTACCAATCTCGGCATAGTGTATATGGCAAACCTTTGGAAATAAATGGTGCTCTATCTGCCTGTTCAGTCCAACAAGGAAGAATGCTGCCATGGGGCTATCAGAGGAAAAATTGGCGGTAGTATGCATCTGGTGTTCCGCCCATGTTTCCTCCATAGTGCCTGTAGGGTTTGCATCCGGGAAATCCGTTTCTTCTACAACATGTGCCAATTGAAATACAAGCCCCATGGTAAGCCCCTGTGTAAGGTGCATAGCAATAAAACCAATGATGAACTGCCACCATGTAATATTTAAAACAAGCAATGGCACAATAATGAACAGGAAGTAATAAAGCCCTTTCGAGGCAAACAGGTTAAAATACTCTTTTGCCGGATGCTTTACGGTAACCTGTCCTATCTTCTTTTGGAAGATTTTAATGAAATCCTTACGAAAAACCCATGACAGGCTGGCTAACCCATAAAGGGGAAATGCGTACCAATGCTGGAAGCGCTGAATTTTTCTTTTGGGGTCATCTTCTTCAATACGTATCAGCCCCGGGGCAATAACAAGGTCTTCGTCGTGACCGGGTATATTGGTAAAAGTATGGTGCACGCCGTTATGTGAGATATTCCAGATGTAAGGGCTGGCTCCAAGAAGGTTGAACACCATACCGAGCGCTTTGTTGACATACTTATTGGATGAGAACGCCCCATGTATGGCATCATGGCAGATATTAAAGCCTACAAAAGCACTGAACATGCCTAAAAGCACTGCAAGGCCAAACATGGCAAAAGTTGGTAACATACCGGATATAATAAGCGCATAACAACCAAAGAAGCCGCCCAGGAATATCAGGGTTTTGACCCACATCGCAGTATTAGCATGCTTATGCTTTCCTGTTTCGGCAAAGTGGGCATCTACCCGTTGCCTGACTGCTGTGAAAAAAGCAGAACTGGGAGAAAATTTCAAACGTTTTGTCATGATAACGACATAGCTACAACCTTAAATTCACTATGCAATCGATAAGACAGGACGGTGAGAGGGCATTCTATAGTATTGGGGTTCCAATATTTTTTTCGGAAGTGTTCCTTTGTTGAAGTATACAAAGATAACGTATTATTCTTATTATATTGTATTTTGAATGGATACACCCTAAGATTGAAATTTTTCAAAATTAAATTTTAGAAAAAGAAATCAAATACATTATCTCTACTTAGTAATTAATTGGTGCTTGAATAAAAGCAATTTCTATTCGAAGAAAAAGACAATTAACATTCTACTGCAAATATGGCTACACGGAATTTAAAGACCAACACATAAATATAGGCTAATGCCATGGAAAAAGCACAGTTTGGAAATAAACCTGATTATTTTTCCACCATTCATTTCAATGAATTGATGATTCCCAACGATAAAGAAGAAGCTATTGTAAACATTTCTTCCCATGCAATTTTAGTCTCTGCATTCACTTGTACACTATACAAGCTTTGTGTATCGCTGGTCGACCAAATCCAGGTAAGCCTTGCAGCACCGGCGGTAAAAAGGACTCACTTAGCCAATGATCAACAGCTACTTTGTCTTTAAATAATCTTCGGAAAGAACCTGTAATCTGATGGGGTTAATCCAAGGCCTAAACCAAATTGCTCAAAATGTTTCCTGCTAAATTTTCTTTTTTTGCACTTAACGTTTGGGCGAGTTCCTCATTGTGTCCGGGTTTACAATAGCGACGTTAAGCAGGTCATAAGCAGGTGCAAGTGAAGGTAGTATCTTAACTCTCAATCGCCGCCGCGCTTAAGCCTAAGTTACGTTTTTTAATTAAAATCAAGTAGCAGAAGAACTGGAAAACGTATTTTTTTGTCGCAAATACGTACTAAGATTGCGACAGGATTAAGTCTAATTTAAAGACGTAAATAACTAAAAAAAACAATATAGAAAAGATAAAACTCCCTTTAGTTTTACCGGCCTTAAAGGAAGAGATTTTAGTCCTACAATAACACGACAGACTGTAGCTCGCACAAAGGTATTCGTGCCATCTAACAATCACAATCTACGTAAAAAAATAAATGGATAGCTTTTTTATTATGCCTCACTGTGCAGGTAAATTCGCGATAGCTTTACCGTCCATACTGGCTTGGACTAGACTTGCAATGAAGAGTGTTAATGGCTCTATATTTTGCCCAACGCTTGCATGCTCTAACGCCTGCATATATTCTTCCCGACGTTCTACAGGTATTACAGTCCAAGGGTACCCGCCTGAGGCAAGCATTGCATTCATAATAAATCTGCCCATACGGCCGTTACCATCCATGTAGGGATGGATAAATACAAAAATGAAATGCCCCAAAACCGATCTGACGGAAGCTTCCTGCTCCTGTTCAAGTAATTCAAAGAGTACCGGCATAGCATCACGCATAGAGTCCACGCTTAATGGCACATGTTGTGAATTGCCAATATATACCTGATGCCTGCGGTAACCTGCGAGGTCTGAAGCTTTTAGCAGCCCTACCGCGACGCTTGGGTCAAAAAGCTCCCTGTACCATTTTGAATGGTCCATATCTACCTGAGCACCAGGATTTGCACCTTGCATTATTGCCATTATGCTTTCCTTGACACTTAAAAATGCCTGATAGTATCCTCTCGCAGCCATGGCATCGCGTTGCTGGCGGTCTTCCTTGTTTTTTTCAAAATCCCATTCACCACTACTCACTTTAGCAATAAGCTCCGGTGTTACCGTATAGCGTTCAATGGATAGTGAATGGTAAGCATCAGTTACGTATATCTCATCTACATCATTAAGATAAGCGTCTGCATCTTTGGGCAGGCCTGGCTGTGCGGGAAATCTTAAAAGGATTACATCACGCATCTGCTGCCACATTAATCGGATTCGGTTGGCATAGGCAGACCTTTCCCTTGGCGGAAGGTTCAGCGTCAATTTCACTTCAAAGGGGTCGTCTTCCCTTATGATAAAATCGGCCTGCCTAAAGGTCTCTACAACTTGATCTGCAATCCGATCGCGCTCGATGTTCCTAAAGGCAGCAGCGAGCCGTCCGGCATAAGTAGTATGTCCATTTTCCAATAGTAGTGGCAATACTTCCGAAGCATCACGGATCATGGAAAGTGCGGTACGCGCATCGATAGGATTATGCGTATAAAAACTCGATGAACAATAAATAAGGGCTGTAGGCAAATCATAAATACGAATGCCTTTTTCTACTATAATATGCTCGGGATCCGGAAGGTTCCCCTTTAGATTAATAATAGATGTACCATGGACCAACTGTGTAGGATTATTATTTGCCTGGGGCGAACGAATGATCAACTGCTTAGGTACTGCGTTGTTACCCGCATGCAAAAGTAGTGAATGATCAGGGGACAGGCTCCAATTGTCCCCGTAACGATGGCCTAAAAATTTAGCAATAAAATCCCAATAAGATGTGTACCATGAAGTAGTTTCACCTTTCTTTTCATCGGGATTTGAAGGAATATACCACCCTTTAAGTACTTCTTTTATAAATCCATGCTTTTGCAATAGTTCCCTGTACCGCCTGTTAGGTATTTCATCAGTATATATCCCTACGGCACCTTCTTGCTGTAAGCTGTGCAGGAACTGCAATGCCTCTGCTAATTTTTCATTTCGTATTGCCATAGCATTGTTGGTTTTATGTATTACCAAGAGTTATCATAGCATCGTATATAATTATCATTATTATATGCTACTGTAGCATCTCTATTATATTCTGCTGTAATATTTCTATTAAATTCCGTTGTAGTATTTCTATTAAATTCTGCTGTAGCAAATTTATTAAATTCTGTTGTAGTATTTCTATTAAATCATGCTTTATTATTTTACTTTCATTCAAATTCATCATTTTGATCGCTGCTTTTTCATTATCATTATTAACATTACAGACAAAAAATACATATATTTGGAATGAATTATTGTATGTAATAAGTCGTTAAATAAGCCTTGGCAAAAGGTAGATAAAGGCTGTTTCGCTATGGTATGGTACTTGGATTACAAGAAATCAAAAAACACCAAACAAAACACTTGAAAATCAGCACTTTAAAAACACTTACTAGAGTAGTTTGCCGGACTCTCGCCTTTCGTGGCACTTTTATTATGGAGGTTGAAATAGCCAGGTTTTACTGGGTTTTTAGAGATAAGTTCGAATCCCATCGTGTCACATAAAAACCTTCTAGAACATTAACTACAAATGTTTTAGAAGGTTTTTAAATTTAATTCTCCCAATCATTTCCCTACAATAGTTTTTCATATCATTCCTGAATCTTTTGTATTTTACTTCTAAGCCTTATAAAGCCATAAAATAAGGTTGATTTTATTACAATTAGCAATAGCGGCTGATTTAGCGATAGTTGAAAAAATATTGACCGTAGTAGATGTTTATGCTTTTACAACAGGCAGATCAGAACCTGAATATAGGAAAGCCATAAAATAATTTAGTGTAATAGGACTTCAATACAGTAAGATATTTAAAACCTGCTAAATCAGCACCAGGCTTTGTATGCAAAAAAACCGCCTCAAAAACTGAGACGGTTCTTCATTTTCCTAACTAAACTTAATGTACAATAGAAAACTATAAAATTATTTAATTGCCATATACCCTGATATAATCTATCACATATTCCTGCGGAAAGATGCTGTTATCAACCTCCATTCCTCCAAAATAGCCACCTACAGCACAATTAAGAATAAAATAAAACGGTTGGTTAAACGGCCATACTTCAGCCGATTTACTGTCAGATGCGAAACTGTGAATTTCAACCTCATCTACATAAAACGTAATCTTATCTTTAGTCCAGTTTGTGGCAAACGTATGAAAACCTTCCTCCAGGCCTTTAAATTCCTGTTTTCTTCCGTTAGCATGCTCACCATGCGTTTCTTTAGTATGTAGCGTAGCATAAGCCATATGCGGTTCGCGCCCCACATATTCCATAATATCAATTTCTCCAGACAGAGGCCATCCTACCTTGTCAATATTTCCGCCAAGCATCCAGAATGCAGGCCATATACCTTTGCCGGCAGGAATCTTTACACGTGCCTCCATATAGCCATATTTAAACTCCTTCTTGCCTTTAGTAGTTATTCTGGTACTTGTATAGCCATCGCCTTCTTTTTTAGCTGTAATGGTTAAAAATCCGTTCTCTACTTTGTGGTTGCTTTTGGTATACGTTTGTTTCTCGGCATTACCAAAACCGCAATTGTCAGGACAACCATTGCCCAGTTCAAAGTTCCACACTTTTTCATCCAGAGCCTTACCGTTAAAATTCTCTTCCCATATAAGCTTCCCTTTTTTAACCTGTGCTGAGCATACCAGGCCTGTAAGTAAAAGTATTGCAGATAGTTTTTTCATAAATTTAAATTAATTGGTATATGTAAATGATGCTTCCATAGTGGTGTTAGAATCGCCTCCTATCCAGAGTTTAAAGTCACCCGGTTCAGCTTCAAACTTTTTATTAGCAGTATAAAATTCTATAAGCTTTTCATCTATTGTAAAGGTAACGGTTTTTGATTGTCCTGCCCTAATGGCTGTAAGTTCAAAACCTTTTAGTTCTCTTACAGGACGGGTTACAGAAGCTACAAGATCTTGCAGGTATAACTGAACCACTTCTTTACCTTCTACACCACTAATGTTTTTTACATCTACAGACACTGTTATCTTTCCATCTTTAGAGAAACTATTACTGCTCATTTTCAGGTTGCTGTATTCAAATTTAGAATAGCTAAGCCCATAGCCAAAAGGATATAGGGGAGCATTATCTATATCAATGTAATGAGACCAGAACACGCTTTCTGTAGGCTGCCCATTACCGGGACGTCCGGTGCTTTTATGATTATAATAAAGCGGAACCTGACCTATGCTTTTCGGGAAACTCATAGGCAACTTTCCGCTTGGGTTATAATCGCCATACAAAACTTGTGCAATGGCATTACCAGCCTCTGTACCCAGTTGCCAGCCTTCTAGAATAGCAGGTATATTTTTAGCAGCCCATGGTATGGTAAGCGGGCGCCCGTTGTTAAGAACCAAAACAATATTTGGGTTCGCTTTATAAACCGTTTCCAGTAGTTCTTGCTGTACACCCGGCAAGCTTAGGTCAGCACGGCTACGGCCTTCGCCGGTTTGCAGGCCGTGTTCTCCCAGTACCATTATTATAACATCGGCACTTTTAGCTGCTGTAACAGCCTCTGCAAAGCCACTTTTATCGGTCATATTAATATGGGTCTCACTGCCAAAGGCAATAGTACCCACGGCAACATCTGCCCCTTTAGCATATGTCAGCGTATTACCGGTATATTTTTTTAGACCTTCGAGTACCGACACCGCAGTACCATCAGCAGCAGCTATACGCCAACTACCTAAAGGACTTGTCTTGTCATTTGCCAGAGCACCAATAACTGCTATTTTTTGCCCATCCTTTTTTAGAGGCAGAAGATTTTTTTCATTTTTGAGTAATACAATCGACTTTTTAGCCACATCGAGTACACCATCATGAAACTCTTTTTTTCCAATAGTTTGTTGTTCGCGGGCTTCATTGCAATATTTATATGGATCATCAAAAAGTCCCATCATAAATTTAACGCGCAGTATGCGACGCACTGCATCATTTACATTTGCCTCGCTAACTTTTCCTTCCCGCACTAAAGCGGCCAGGTGCGTTACAAAACCATAAGATTCCATATCCATGTCAGAACCCGCATTGGCTGCTTTCATGGCTGCTTCTTTCATGTCTTTAGCGTAGCCGTGCGAAATCATTTCGCCCATGCTTCCCCAGTCTGAAACTACAAAGCCCTTAAAATTCCATTTATCTTTCAGTATATCGCGCTGCAGGTAAGCATTTCCCGTTGCCGGAATACCTTCAAGCTCGTTAAAAGAATTCATAAAAGTAAGCGCCCCTGCCTCTGAGGCAGCTTTAAAAGGGGGTAATATTATATTGTGAAGCGTATTATCGCTTATATCTACCGTGTTATAATCTCTGCCGGCTTCGGCAAAGGAGTAGCCTGCAAAGTGTTTTACGCATGCAGCAACGCTAAACTCGCCCAGGTTGCCCTGAAATCCTTTTACACGTGCTTCTGCAATGCGGCTGTTAAGGTAAGGATCTTCACCTGCACCTTCCATTACACGACCCCAACGGGCATCGCGGCTTACATCTACCATAGGGGCAAATGTCCAGTTAAGGCCACTGGCGGCTGCTTCTGCAGCGGCTATCTCGGCAGAGTGCTGCATCGCCTCTAAATCCCAGCTTGCGGCTTCGGCAAGCGGAATGGGGCTAATTGTTTTGTAACCATGTATTACATCAAACCCAAAAATAAGAGGTATGTGCAAACGTGTTTCTTCTACCGCAATTTTTTGTAATGCCCTTACATCTTTAACGCCTTTAACGTTAAGCATAGAACCTACCCATCCTTTTTTAAGGTGGTCATATTTTAAGGCTGCCGCACCATCTTTTGGGGCGGGGCCTGTAACTTCCCAAAAACCATTATACTGATTCATCTGGCCTGCTTTTTCCTCAAGGGTCATTAGTGCCAGTACAGAATCTACTTTGCGATCTATGGGTAATTTTTCTTCTTTGGCTGAGGAAATGCCTGTGTTTTTTGTACCGCCGCAGCTTAGTGCTATGGCTAGCGGTGCGATAAAAAGGTAATGGGGAAATTTGTATTTCATCAGTTTTTCGGATGTGTTGTAAATGGCCCGATAGATTCGGAGGTTAGCCTATGCTAACCTCCGATGCTACCCGGGTAATCTGAATTTTGGATAGATGTTTGCAGAACTGCTATTGATATACACGAACGTAATCTACTTCCATGCTGCTTTGGGTAAATGCAGGATCTACATTACCCCCCATATTGCCACCTACAGCTACGTTAAATATCAGGAAGAAGTTCCAGTTAAAATAAGGGTGCGCTGCAGAATTTGCAAATTGTTTTATAAGTACAGGAGCAGAAGTCTCAGTATCTTTTACATAGAATTTCATTACAGAATCGCTCCAAACAAGTTCATATATTTTAAAACCGTCAGATACGCCAGCTATTGTTTTAGAACTTGTATCTGCCTGCCCTCCGGAGTGGCCAGGGTAATGCAATGTACTGTGTACTAAATCCTGTTGATTACCTACATGTTCCATAATATCTATTTCGCCACAGGCAGGCCATGAATTAGTCTGGTAATTACTGCCCAGCATCCAAAGTGCCGGCCATGTGCCACCACCTGTAGGCAGCTTGGCTTTTATAGATACACGACCATACTTAAAGTCGTACTTATTATGAGTATTCATACGCGAAGAAGTGTACTGGTACCCTTGGTATGTTTCTTTTTTAGCTGTAATTTTTAATGTCCCGTCAGATACTACAGCATTTTCTGCACGGTAGTATTCAAGCTCGTTATTACCCCAGCCGTTATTATTACCGCTTTCCATACTCCATTTTGTAGTATCAGGAGCACCCGGAGTATCAAACTCATCTGCCCACATAAGGTTAGTATACACAGGATCTGGCGTACCGTTAGGATCTTCGGTTGTTAAAATATGGTACCATGCAAGCCCTGGGTTATTACCCTGAACGGCACGCACTACCATGCGATTATCTGTAAGTTCAAGTATCTCATACGTACTCGTACCTATGTAATAGCCCATAAAACCATTGCCCGTAATGTTTAGTTGCGTACCTGTTGAAAACGCATCAGGCACATAAGACTGTGCAGGCTCAAGAAGCACTGTTTTTTGACCTGCTGTATTGTAAGGCAAACAGGTATCATCTGTTTGTGTACCGCCACCTACACTAGTGTAGCCACCATTAAAGAAAGTAGAACCGCCATTATCAAGACTTAACTTAAGCAGGTTACCATCTTTAGTAAACGTAAGTTTGTTGTTGTAAAGACAGCTACTAGATTCTGATCCTGCTTTTTCAAACGGAGCAGCCATATACCAGTCAGCATAATAGTTATTTCCGGTTTCGGTATTAGGGCCTACACCAAGGTGTCCCTTTTCTGCTGCTGACCAGTACCATACTTTACTAGTGCCGCCCGTAAGCTTAGCTACAGTTACAGGATCTTCAAAAAGACTTAACACGTCTACTACAGTAATCATCCCTGTCGTAGAAACACCACCCCTTCCGTAAGCAATTACAGTAACATCATACGAGTTGATGCCGGTAGTTGTAAAGCGCTTGGTATATGATCCGGTAGGTGAAGTAGTGCTTGTACCGTCAGGATATATAAATTTATAGGTTATAGCGTTGTCTGCATGGGCTGTAAGCGCCACGTTTCCTGTGCCATCGCCGTTAGGATTGTCTGCTGTTTTACCGGCAATGGTATAGCCCAGCTCTAAATTAGTAGGTGCTGTTAAAGACCCAAAACTGTTATCATCGTCCTGGCACCCCGCTACCAGCAGCAGCATAAATGCCACCAATAGTGTTCCTAAATTCTTAATTTTCTCTTTCATTTTTTAGTTTGCTTGTTTTACATCATCAAAGTAGTAGCTTTCACCTGTTCCTCTTATATCGAAGTTAAAGAACAGTACCATTTGCTGATAATTTTTAGACGAATCTATTCCGGTAAAATCAAAAGTTATTTCCTCCCATTGGTTAGCAACAGTTGTTGTAGTTCTTTTTTCAATATCATCACCTGCTACGTGCGGGTTCATGTTTTCGAACTTCATAAGCACAGTAATACCCGCCGCAGGAGACCAAACTTTCATTTTTACCTTTTTCATTACAGTAAAGTCTATAGGTGCATCAAACGGTATAGCTATACCTGCCCACGTTTCAGAATTGGCATTTTTAACAAACTTACCTACCTGAGATGATGTATTAATACCAGTAGCATTAGGGTTTGCAACTTTAGATCCTATTGCTCCCCCAAAGTTATTCCAGGTAAGATTTAGAGTTTGCTCAAAGGTAAGTGGCATACCTATGGCAACACCTGATGATGCCTGTACGATGTCATCAAAATAGTACGTATCTCCCGTACCTGCATTAGCTGCATTAAAGAATAGCACCATTTTAGAATAGCTGGCAGTAGCGCCTGTAAAGTCGTAAACTAATTCTTCCCACTGGTTTGCTACGGTAGTATTTACAATATGCTCTGCACTGGTATTAGGGTCTGTAAGGTTTTCAAGCTTTAATAATACAGGAACACCTGCCGCCGGCGACCATACTTTTATCCTGAAGAAATGCTGTGCCATATCAATAGGAGCATCAAGGGTTAGGTAACCGCCTGTCCAGGTTTGTCCTGCCGCCGGTATCATGCTGCCTACTCTTGCACTGCTGTTTATGCCTCCTGCCGCAGGGTTATTTACCACACTTGCTACTGCACCGCCAAAGGTGGTAAAGTTGTAACTAAGGTTAGCGCTTTCAAAATCTATAGGCAGGTTAAGCGGATTTGAAATGGTAACCTCCTGTGTGTATGTAGCGTTTGCCGCACCACCACTATAGGCTATAACTGTAACTGTGTATGTACCAATACCAGCATAGGTGTAAGGTATGGTATCGCCCTCGTTAAACTCTATGGGTTCTGCAGCGGCATTTTCACCAAACCATACCTTAAAGTAAGTTTCAAGGTCAGCTGTAGCGCTTACTGTTATTTTTAGCGGACTGCCTACTACGTTTGTAATAGTTACAGCCAGGTTCTCTGGCGCTACGAAAGACACGGTAAGCGGAAACTCAGCTTCTGTCCTTTTACCGTTGATGCCTATACCAGTAACTTTTACTGTAAAGGTACCTTCAGGATACACATGCTGTGCCTTCTCGCCAGCCTGCAAACTAGCAGGCTCTGTAGTACCATCTCCATACAATATTTCAAAGGCTGTTACACCTTCGCCATGTGGGGCAATAGTAACCCTGCCTGAATTATCTGAAGCTATGGTAAAAAGCGCTGTAATGTTCTTTGGCGCTTCTGCATTATCTGCAAAAGATGTATCGCCATTGCTGTCGTCGCTGCAACCAAATATTATGGCTACAAACAATATGCTTATTATATATTTAAGATTTTTCATTAGCTCATATTTTAGTTGTAGCCTGGGTTTTGCTTCCAGTTACCGTTAGAGAACTGTATTTCTTCGTAAGGAATAGGAAACAGTTCGTTTTTGTCTTTTGTAAAGTTTGGTATCAACTTGCCGCGTCCTGTGCGCACAAGGTCAAAAAAGCGGTGCCCCTCGCCCATTAGCTCTCTGCGGCGTTCATCAAATATCTGGTCGCCCAGACCACTGCCACTAGCTACAAAGTTGTGGTTATTATCGCCAAAGGCACGTGCCCTTACAAGGTTTACATAAGTACGGGCTTTATCGTCGTTACCTATTTTATTGAAAGCCTCTGCTGCCATAAGCAATACATCTGCATAACGTATTGCCCTATAGTTGTTAGGGTTAGTAAGCTTACTATCGCCCAGGTTAAGGTCGCCCTGCCTTGGTATGTACTTTTTGTTGAAAAAACCTGTATGCTCATAACCTATACCATAAGTGGTACCGGGATTTGCAGTTACAAAATCTGCAATATTTAGTATAGCCACATCACGACGGTTATCGCCCGGCTCATAAATATCATAGGCTTCTTGGGTAGGAATGTTAAAACTATAGCCCGAATCGTACAGCGGACCGGTAAAATTCCTTGGACCGTTAAAACCTACAGCTACGTTACCTTCACTACATTGAAGACAACCAAAACCGGCACCTTCCTGATCTGAATACTGTACCTCAAAAACCGATTCGGTACCGTTTTCTCCATCGTTTTCAAAGATGGTATTGTAATCTGCCACCAGTGTGTAGGCATTAGTCTGGATAAGCGTTTCCAGCACATCTGCCGCCTGCTGGTATTTACTCTGATACAGATAAACCTTACCAAGCAATGCCTGCGCAGCGCCTTTAGTTATACGCCCTTTTTCCTGAGCGCCGGTTTCCATATTTTCTATGGCATATAACAGGTCTTCTTCTATAGTTGCATATACCTCGGCAGCTGTGGCACGCGGTATAGACGTTTCGTCGCCTACAACAAACCTGGTATCTCCTTTAAGCGGAATACCTCCAAACCATTTTACCAGTTCAAAATGAAAGTATGCCCTTAAAAAGCGTGTTTGCGCTATTACTTTTTCTTTACCTTCAAAGTCGGTCTTATCCTGGTATTCCATAATGTAGTTAGCACGGCTTACACCGGCAAACATCCAGTCCCAAACGTTTTTAAGATTAGGGTTTACCGGATTATGGTTCATTTGGTCTACCTGATGAAAACCCGGTGTATCTGTAGCACTCTCTCCGCCGGCAAGTGTATTATCTGAGGCTATTTCGCCCAGTAATACATTTACATAAGTAGATTGCAGTATATCATATACACCTATAAGTGCTTTGTTATAATCTTCTTCAGAATTAAAATAAGCATCAGAGTCTAACTGGTATTTTGGCGTGGTATCTACAAAATCATCGCACGATGTTGTTGAGAAGCCTAATATTGTAAAAGCTACTATAGCTGTTAATATCTTCTTTTTCATGTTGTGTGAGAATTAAAAATTAATGTTGGCGCCTATCAAATATGTTCTTGGCACGGGGTAAAAACCGTAATCTATACCACCGCCAATTGGCGATCCATTAGAAGCTCCCGGATCATATCCCATATATTTGGTAAAGGTGTATAGGTTGTTTACACCTGCATAAATCCTTACCTTACTAAGGGCGCCTTTAGTCCATTCCGGGTTAAGGGTATAACCAAGCTGCACATTTTGTATCCTGCAATACGAAGCATCTTCAACATAATATGATGAGAAAACCTTATTATTAGTAGCTCCTGTAGTTACACGTGGTATACTGTTGCTTGTACCTTCGCCCGTCCAGCGGTTAAGAACGTAATTAAGGCGGTTACCATTAGGCACATCCCTTTCATAAGCTCTTATCATATCATTACCTAAAGATGCAAATGCATAAGCTGTAAAGTCAAAACCTTTATAGTGAAGGGTAATGTTAAAGCCCATTGTAGCATTAGGAATTGGGTTACCAAGGTCTGTCCTGTCGGCAGCAGTAATAATACCATCACCGTTAACATCCTTAAACCTGATATCTCCCGGAGATGTTGACGTAGAGCCAAGGCCTGCCTGAGATGGTGCATTGTCTATTTCTGCCTGGTTCTGGAAAATACCTTCCATTTTATAGCCATAGAAATATCCCATAGGCTTACCAATTTCCATGCGCGATGGCTGGTCGCTCAGGCCAAAAGTACCGCCCGGGTAAAAACCTGTACCGTTATTTACCTCGGTAACTTTATTATTAATGAAAGAAACATTGTAGTTTACATCCATCTTGAAATTATCGGTAATATTATCTTTATAACCAATTGCAAATTCAAAACCTGAATTTTTTACCGTTCCGGCGTTAACCGTAGGAGCACTTGCTCCCGGAGCACCTATACCTATAATGCTTGAGGTAGGTATGTTTGGCACCAAAAGGTCTTTACGGGTATCGCTAAAATAATCTGCAGTAAGTGTAACCTTATTTTTGAAAAGGTTAATGTCTGCACCCACGTCAAACTTGCGTGATTCTTCCCAACGCGCAAGACGGTTAGGAACTACACCATTTGCAACACCGCTTGTAAGCGTATTGTTAAATACATACATTGCCTCGCCACTAAGACCCGGAAAATATATGGCAGACCCAAGGTTACCGTCGCTACCCAGTATACCATAACTTGCCCTTAATTTTGCAAAGCTTACAAGGCCGTCTTTATTAAAGAAAGGCTCTTCTGAAAGTGCCCAGCCTGCTGTAGCCGATGGAAAATAAGCAACTTTGTTTTCTGGAGCAAAACGGGTAGAAAGATCTCGGCGGCCCATAAATGAAACCAGGTAACGGCCTTTATAATCATATTGTAGCCTTGCAAAATGAGAAACCCTGCGCACATCATATACATATGAGCTGTTGCTCTTGGCATCAGACAAACCATTTGCTAAACTTATATCTGCAAATTCCCAACTGTTGTAAGGTATATCATAGCCAGTAGCATAAAGGGCTTCACCATAGGTTTTATATAAGGTTGTACCCGCTGTAAATGTAAAGTGATGCGTTTCTGCAAATACTTTTTCATAAGTACCATAAAGGTCAAATGTAAAATCGTTGTCGTTTATGGCATTCTGGTCTACACTACTGCGCTGTACATCATAAATTTTACCACCATAGCTTATCTGCTTGTGAAATGTGCGGCTGCGGTTGTTGCCGGTGTTGAAACCAAACCTTGCTGTAAACTTAAGCCCGTCTAATACTTCATAATCTGCATTAATAGTACCGTTAAGCTTGCGCAGATTGTAGTCGTTATAAGTATTGGCCACCTGCGCCAGCGGATTGATGATCTCTGTACCAAAACCTGTTGTGCTTGGCACTAATGTATATTCGCCATTTTCATCATAAGGTTTAAGTGTAGCAGGAACGTTGATCGCATTAAATAACACTGAACCTAAAGCACCTTCACTCAATGAATTTCTGTACAATTGAGTATAAATAATGTTAGTATTCAGTTTTAATTTTGGTGTAATGTCTATACCCAGGGCAATACGGCCTGTGTTTCTTTCGAACTGAGACTTACCATCGCCCACAATACCTTTTTGGTCTATGTGCGAGCCACCTACCGAATATGTTATGGTTTCTGACCCTCCACTTAATGTAAGATCATGGCTTGCCATAGGAACGGCTTTACCAAAAACTTCTTTCTGCCAGTCAGTACCTTTGCCAAGTCCGCTTAAATTAGGGAAAGGCAATGCCTGCCCGCCATTTGCGTAACTCTCGTTTAAGAGCGCTGCATATTCAGTAGCGTTAAGAGTAGGGAGTTTGCGTGATGTTTCCTGAAAACCGCTGTATACATTATATACTAATTGCGGTTTTTGGTTTTTACGGCCTTTTTTAGTAGTGATTAATACAACACCATTAGCACCTAAAACGCCGTAGATCGCAGCCTGCGCGTCTTTAAGTACTGAAATGCTTTCGATATCTCCAGGGTTTAAGGTATTTATGTCGCCCACATAGCCGTCTATAAGTACATAAGGATCTGCGTTACCGTTAGAACCAATACCTCTTATACGCACAGTAAGAGGTGCTCCTGGCGCACCAGATGTAGTAGTTACATTTACGCCAGCTACAGTACCTTGTAGTGCCTGTTCAATTTTTACAGGTTTTAATTTTTCAATAGTTTCTGCGCCCACATAGCCTACAGCACCTGTAACTTCTTTCCTTTTTTGGGTACCATAACCAATAACAACTACCTCCTCAAGGGTTTTGGCATCTTCCTTTAGGGCGAGTGATATTGATAATGTGTTTGCTACCTGCTCTATGGTTTGAAAACCAATAAAGCTAAAAATAAGTGTAGATCCTTTTGGTACTTTGAGGGCATAATTACCATCAAGGTCTGTGGCCGTGCTCACCGTAGTGTTTTTTAAAGCGATACTTACACCGGGCATAGGCAAACCGGTAGCCGCTTCTGTTACTTTCCCGCTTACCTCAATATCCTGTGCAAAGGATATGGCCGAGAAAAGCATGAAAGCAATCAAGAATAGTTTTGACTTCATAGGGTTAAAAGTGTTTTTTGTGATATTATAAAATTAAAGGGGTATTTATTAAATACATTAAAAAGAACCTCTACAAAAAATATACATATCGAAAAAACATTGTTCTGTAAAAGCAGAAAGCCTGTTAACATAGCGTTAACAGGCTTTTAGGCGTTTTTAATGATTTTAATAATAGCTAACGAAAACCTTGTAATTGCAGCTTTGTATAGGTAATGTTGTGGTAAATATTGTTTTTGTTGAGTTGATTTATATTGATAATATGTACTCAACAAGGCTTAATTCATGCAACAAGTCCATTTTTTTTCTCAAACGATATCGCTTTATCTCTACGCTTCGTACTGAGATATTTAAAAGAGGTGCTATTTCTTTAGAAGAAAGGTTTAATCTTAAATAAGCACATAGGCGTAAATCGTTTGGAGTAAGTGCCGGATGCGCCTTTTTTATCTTCTTCAAAAAGTCTTTATCGGCGTTGTTAAAGGCTTCTTTAAACATATCCCACGTATCATCTTCATTAATATTTTTATTGATGGTCGTGATTACCGACTTAAAGCTTTTATCGCCTTCTGTCGTTTTTTTAAGGTCGTCTTTGATAGTAGAGAGTAACTCATTTTTCTTGATGAGGTTCATCGTACTAACGGCAAGTTCACGGTTCTTATTCTCAAATTCCTGCTGTAACTGGTCGTTCTTAACGCGCATTAGTTCCTGTTCGTTTTCGAGTTCTTTAATCTCCAGCAAGCGGTTGTTTTCTTCAATAAGTTTTTCGTGCTGCTGCTGATAATAATTTTTATAAGCCCGGTTAATAAGAAACGCCGCGATGATAGCCAGTATGAGGTATATAGTAATTGCAAGATTTGTGGCATACCATGGTTTTAATATGGTAAATGTATAATTAGCCGTATTTGTAGATAATGAGTTACCCGCTTTTGCACGTACTTTAAAGGTATATTCGCCGGCGGGCAGGTTCTTAAAACTTACTGTTGACCGTCCGCTCCATTCACTCCAATCGTCCTGCACACCCTCAAGAAGGTATTGAAATTCTGAATTTACATACTTATTGTATTCCGGTAAGGTGTAATTAAACGTGAGGTTATTATCTGAATAGTCAAGGCTGCCTTCACCTGAGACAGTAACGTTAAATGGATTCTTATTTTGGGCGTTTGCTGTTATATTGGTAATAAAAACACGATATTTTTTAAATGATATATCGTGTAGGTTAATAGTATAATAACCATCTGTAGTACCTATTAAATAAACACTTGGCGATATTTGGGTAATGTTTTCATACCCAAGCATAGAATTAGTGAGGGATGAAGGTATGGGGATGATATTGTGTTTTAAATCTGTATTAAGCTTGCCACTGGATAGGTAATTGATATAATTCTTAGTAAAGAACCACAAACGGTTAGCACTGTCAGGAATAAGCTTGCCAGAAGTATATTCATCATTATTAAATATCTTTGACAACTGCCCCTGCATTTCAAACTGTTTGGTTTTGTCATTAAGCATAAAGATGCCTTCTTTTGAGGCATAATAAACTTTGTTGTTAAAAGTAACGAGGCTAACGTTTTTACCTTTTGACGGTTCTTTATACGTAATCACTTTTTTTGTAGTCGTAAAACCGGGGTCTATAACCACGCGGTAAATACCTTTGTATTCATGACTTACGTAAATTTCGTTTGTTCTTCTTACTGCAAAAAATCGGCTTGAGTTATCAAATCCGGCTATCTTATTGCGATATTTCCAACCTGTTGCTGTTTTTTCCAGTATTGATAAGCCTTGGTAATTACCCTGTATGATAAGGTTTTTGTTAGTAGGATGTGGCTCAAACTTCCAGGTACCAATACCTGTAAAAATAGGCAGTGCCAAAGTGCCTTTTACAACATATGTGCCGTAATCATGCCCACAAAACAGTGTGTCATCATATAAAAATAAAGACCACACCTGCCCTTTAGTACCGGGAATAAACTTAAAATCGGCAGAGGAGTTATATGGCTTACAAAAAAGTCCTTGATTAGTACCTATATAAAGTAATTCATTGTGTAATAAAGAGGTGTATACCGTTCCTAAAAATCCGGTATCATCTGCATAGTTGTGCACAACACTTTGCATATTGATGCAGTTAATACCATTATCAAGTCCCAGCCATAAATTATTATCCTCATCTTCATACATAGAGAGGGCTGTGTTATTGCTTAGACCCTTATTTTGTGTTATATGATATTTTACATTGCCTTGCTGCGTAATTATAAATATACCATTACTTACAGTGCCCAGGGCAAAACTTCCATCGCTGAGCAATTGGCTACTGTATATACTGGAAGTATTAAGATCTGCGTCGGCTGCAATGTTCCAGCGGGTAAGAACACCATTCTTAAGTTCATAGAAACCATCATACTGCGTAATAATAAGATAGCTGTCATCACGCCCGTAAATATTTACTATTTTACTTTTAGACAATATTGGGGCATCGCTTACAAGGCGGCTTTGGCCATTTTCTATTTCAAACAGTCCGGAACCTATAGCTTGATACAGTATGGTATTATTAGCTGTAAACACCTTATTCATCCCGGTATCTGAATGTATGATATTAAAATTTGAAGTTTTAGTATCATATATAAATATCCGCGAGAGCGATTGAAATATTATCCATCGGTCATACTGGGCAATGTTCCAAAACTGTTCGTCATCAATTATTTTATTCCGTATCTTTTTGGTAAGAGATGTATAAGCAAGCGTGCCGTCAGTTTTTCGGGACCAGTAACCAAAATCCATATAAAAGCCACAATAAATACGGTTGCCTATAACTTTTACCGATCGCATAATGGTTTCATTTGGAGTAGGGTATAATGACCATGATGTACCATTATATTCTAACAGCCCCTCGTTATTTGCAAAGTACAAGTAGCCGTTATTATCCTGGCTTATCATCCAGTTTTGGTTACCTGCCGCGTAGTTACCTGCAGTGTACTTAAGAATAGGAGGCAAATCCTGGCTAAAACTTGTTAGAAATGAAAATATGATGAAAATAAGTGTAATTTTTTTCAAAATATATTTTTTTATTGTGATTTGGTGTTACGAATATACAAGAAAATGTATAATAAAAAACCGCACCGCTTAAGGCGGTGCGGTTTCAAACTATCAACATAAAAATTTAAAAAAGCTTTTGCCCGAAATTATTGTTTAATAAAGCGTGTAGTACCTGTTTTGCCATTTGCAGTGGTATTTACCATGTAAACTCCGCTTTTAAGATCGCTTATACTAAGTGTAGCCGTTGTGTTATTTGGAGTAATATTAATTACCTGCTGGCCAAGCATATTATATACCTGAACTTTAGTAACCACATCCTCTGCAGTTATGTTTAGCACATTGCTTGCAGGGTTAGGATAAACTGCTATTGCCTTTTTAACAACAGGTGCAACAGAAGCTGTTGCACGGCCTACGCGTGCAAAACCAAGTGCTGCTTCCTGGTTAGGGTTGGCATTTCTTCCTGTTACAGAGTAGCCATATTGTACATGAGATCCTGCTGCCGGTGTAGCGCTAATGCTAAAATCTTCGCCGGCAACAAGTGGAGCAGTTGTCATTTGAAGGTTACCAAAGTTTGCATCAAAAATTTTGATGAATGCAATACCTGTATAACCGGCTGCAAGTGTATTGCTAATAGTATGGCCTTTGTATGTAAAAGCTGTACCGGCAAGATTATCGTCCTGTACATAAGTGTTACCTTCAAAAACGCGTGTGCCCACTTCGCCATTGTGCCAAACAGTTCCGGTAGGGTTTGTAGCTACCTCATTAGCATATTCATAAAAGTTAGGGTGCAGGTCTATAGTATTGTCTCCTGTGTTTAAAACTGTTTTAAGATCGCTTACACCATACTCTTTACCCCCAATGTAGGTTGTACCATCAAGCTGGAAGAAGTTTGCATAAGCTATTAGCGTAGAAGCAGTATCTACCTGTACTTCAGTTTCTGTAGGCTCTACGATTACGGGTTCATCTGCGGTAATAACAACATTACCTAATGTGCTCATGTTCTCAGGATTAGCAATTACTCCTTTTACAATAAAGCCGTATTCCAGGTGATTTGCATTAGCTGCAAGAGGTGCTGTATCATATGTTAGAGTAAAGTTTCCGGTAGAAGTTATTGGTATTTCTGCCTCACCTACAGGTGTATAATATGGTTCTACGTCCTGAACATAGGCCACTTTTATATATGCCTTTACAACATAAGCGCTGGATATTGTATAGCTGCTTACATTTCCGCTGAATACAACATTTTGGCCTAAAAGGTTATTTGCATCAACATGTGGCAACGCTTCTGCAACTTTAATACCTTGTCCGTTAACAACCCAGTAAGCATCAGTAGCGTTATAAAGGTTGTAATTAGGATATAATGTAATAGTATTTGCCGTTGCATTAGTCTCTGCTTTTAATTCTGCAAATCCCCAACCGCTAGACCACTGGTAGGCATTGGCAAGATCATAAACATTCATAGACCCAATCCAGTTTGCACTTGCATCTACACTAACATTAGTTTGTGAATATGATGTAAGCCCGGCCAAAGCAAGGCCAAATAATGAAGCTCTTTTAACAAGCTTATTGTTAAGTAGTTTTTCAAATTTCATAAAATTTATATTAAGGTTCGTATTGTAAAAGTATACAAATCACGAAAACGATGTAATAAATAATCAGATATACAAACTATACAGCTTATTTACATTTTGTGTTTGATGTTATGTAGATTTAAAACCCTTTATTTTAAAGGCGTTAATGAATATTATGACAATTGAAAACAAACGTTGTAGTCAGTTATTTGTATAGGCTTTGTATAGGTAAATTTAAGACAAATATAAATTTGATGTGGTCTTCCATACACTGCAACAATTGCTAAAAGCATTTTTAATTACACTATTTTTTTAGAAACGTACAAATATTTGGCATTGATGATTAAAACTGTTCATTGTAGTTGTACCAGCTGATTTTGAAATTAAACTATTATAAGCAACAAGCCAATTACAATTTCGAGAATTAAATCAATATCGTACTAACTTTAATACATTACGACAAAACAATACACCAGTTATTCACTCATAACTATAAAGCTAATCGATACGGTAAATTTTGTAATTTCGTACCAACATTTAATCCTATATATTTCACATTGAGAAGTATCAGGAATAGATTAAAATGAAAGCCGAAGGTGAATATAAATAATATAGTCTGGACTTTTTGCCCCGAATGCCGGGGACAAGGCAAGAAAAGCCGGGGATTAAGCAAAAAGGCGAGACTCCAGTATCAGGCAGCGCTTAATCAATTTGAAAAATCAAAAATCGAAGGTATTGCACCGGTTCGCCCAAAAGCGCATTTATACACTTGCGTGGCCTGTGCAGGATTGGGCATAATCAAAGCAGAAAGTTTTCCTTTACCAGACGTTACCAATTACCCGCACGTTGCTATTATAGGCGGCGGTATAGGAGGCGTGGCCCTGGCTGTAGCTTGCTTGCACCGCGGCATACCGTTTACACTCTATGAACGGGATGATAACTTTAGCTCCCGCGCGCAGGGATACGGACTCACGCTACAGCAAGCCGGAAAAGCCATTGAAGCATTAGGCATTACTACTTTAAAAGACAAGGTAATTTCTACAAGACATGTAGTACATACTACAGATGGGAATGTTATAGGCGAATGGGGGCTTAGAAAGTGGCTGTCTCCTGATGCAGCAATACCATCAAAACGTTCTAATATGCATATTGCCCGGCAGTCATTGCGTATGGCGTTACTGGAACAACTGGGCGGACATAACGTAAAGTGGGGACACCAGTTGATCGATTTTAAGAAATCTGAAGTTAACGACGAAATTATATTACACTTTGAAGCTAACGGTGTGACCTCAACAGCTAAAGCCGATCTTATAGTGGGAGCTGATGGCATTCGCAGTACCGTGCGCAGGTTATTGATTGGTGAAAACAATACTCCCTTACGCTACCTGGATTGTATTGTTATTCTTGGTATTTGCCCGCTAAGCGCGCTCGAAGAACACAGTAGCCCATTACTTGACGTTGCAACCGTATTTCAAACCGCTAACGGGAATGAACGGATTTACATGATGCCTTACACATCAGATTCGGTAATGTGGCAACTTAGCTTCCCGATGCCGGAAGATGAGGCCAAAGCACTGAGCGCACAGGGGGCTGTAGCACTTAAAGCGGAAGCCTGCCGAAGAACCCAATGGCACGATCCAATTCCACAAATTTTAGCCGCAACCCCAGCTGCTCAGGTTTCAGGATATCCGGTTTATGACCGGGAATTACTTAGACCTGAACTATTGCAAAATGCTGCCGCTGCAACACTGCTTGGAGATGCTGCCCACCCTATGAGTCCATTTAAAGGACAGGGTGCAAACCAGGCATTGCTGGATGCGATGACGCTGGCATGCGAAATTACACGGGGATGCAGATCTGGCGAATGGAGAAAAACCGGAATAAGGGAAAGCGTACTAAATGCCTTTGAAGCTGAAATGTTAGAACGCAGTGCTGTTAAAGTTAAAGATTCTGCCGCTGCAGCGCAGTTTCTGCATTCAGAGGTTGTACTTCGGGAGGGCGACACACCCAGAGGAAGCTGCGTTAAGAAAAACAGCTTATAACAAGGAATTAATATTCAAAATCTTAAACACTGATTCTCACAAACTATTGGTAAAAAAGTCGACAGGATAAAATAAAGCTTTACATTGATATCATCTAACGAAGCATAAAATTTAAAAATATTGACATGGACAATAAGACTATTCTTGAAACAGCAAATATAGCTATCACTGCGGGTGACTATGAAGGTTTTTTGGCTTTTTGTACTGATGATACACAATGGACTTTTATAGGCGACCAAAAACTTGAAGGGAAGGAAGCGGTACGACTGTATATGGCTAAAGCATATTCAGAGCCACCAAAATTTATGGTTGAAAACCTTATTGCTGAGGGTAATTTTGTTACGGCATTAGGAAAAATCAGCATGAAAGATGAAGCAGGTAAAATGATTAATTATATGTATTGCGATGTCTGGAAATTTCGCGAAGGTAAAATGGCTGAATTAACAGCTTTTGTAATAGCATCAAAACCATAATAAAAAATCAAACCTGTAAAATCGTTGACTTTACAGGTTCCAGGCTGCATAGCAATACAAATTGGAATTAACCGGAAAACTTATTCGCCAAATAATTGTTCTATCTTACCAAGAAATTTGTCTACCGCATCTTTAATATCAATACCAGACCGGTTTGCTAATACTATAAGCCACCATATGTTTTCTCCAAGCTTGTGCTCCAGCTCGTTTTGAGAATCGGCCTTAGGCCATCGTTGCTGTTGCGACATGATGTTCCTGCCTACAAGCCCGGCATCGGTAAGGTAAGCCAGCGCATCTTCTTCTACAGTCCATTCGCTGCCATGATGCAGTAATTCAAGCTTGTGGTATTTTTTTCGTAGTTCTAAAGAACGGTTTACAACCTCATCAAAATTATCTTTGCTCATATTTTCTGTTTGTTATATTAAGTCTGCTTTAATAAAAGATATTTTATCCTGTTTAAAGGCAATATCAAATGTCCCTCCTATTTCTCCTTCCGGAAAATCTCCGGTGAATTTAACTTCAACATGCACACTTTGAGCATTTGCAACCTCCAGGTGTACCAACTCAGTATTTGTATTATATCCTATAAAATAGCTCTCAAAATAGTTCCTTATTCCCTCCTGCCCTATAAATTTTCGCCTTACAGATGAATCATCTAAAACGGCATCCGGCAAATAGTGGCTCAAATACTTTTCTGTATCAAATGCATTGCCTGCGGCAATCCACTCATTTATAAATATGTGTACGTTCATAATCTCTATTTGTAAAATTGCGCTGTTTTATTAATTTTTTAAAACAGCTTCCCTAAACTGTAGCGGTGTAAGGCCGGTTTTACTTTTAAACAATTTATTTAATGACTGCGGATGCCCAAACCCTAAATGGTAGGCAACCTCTGCAATAGTTAACTGCTGTTTCACTAAATAATCTTTCGCCTTTTCCATCAATTTTTCATGGATAAACTGCTGTGTGTTTTGACCTGTAAGGCTACGAAGCAAATCGCTCAAGTAACGGGGCGTGAGTTTTAATTGCCCGGCTAAAAAACTTACAGAGGGCAGGCCATTAGCCATAGCATCTTCATTACTAAAATAATCGTCTAATATGGTTTCTAATTTACCCAGTACATCGTTATTAATTACCTTGCGGGTTATAAATTGACGGTCATAAAAGCGGCTGGCATAATTTAGCAACAGTTCAATTTGAGAGATGATAACATCCTGGCTAAATTTATCGATACGCTCATCAAGCTCATCTTTTATAAGCTGGTAAACGCTCAATATGGTTGCCTTTTCTTTTTCTGAAAGATAAAGTGCTTCAGCAGCTGAGTACGTAAAAAAACCAAATTGTTTTATAGCTGTATTTAAAGAGTATCCCCTTAAAAAGTCCGGATGAATGTGCAGGGTCATGCCATCATAATCAGCTTCCTCATCCTGCATTCGCAATAACTGCCCCGGCGCAATGAATGACATTCCGCCTTCCTCAAAATCATAATAACCCTGCCCGTACCGTAGCTTTCCTGAAAAAGTGGTTTTAAAAGACACCTTATAAAAATTAAGAATAATTCCCTGCTCAAAATCTTTAGGATCAAAGCTGGCCTCACCATAATTCATAATACTTATTAACGGATGCGCAGGCGCGGGTTGTCCCATTGCTTTATGAAGCTGGGATAGCGAATTAAATACTACAGGTTGCTTTTTCATCAGAAACAAATTTAGTCAAATAAAAACTGTGCCCTTACGTTTTGTACCTGTGCTTCAGGTCCGTTTTTCAAACGTTCAGTATATAAAGCTATTGCATCTTTACCTGCGATGTACCGCAGCTGGTTTGACCCATCCGTAGCTGCATCAAAAATAACCTGTGCCACTTCTTGCGGCTTAGTATAGTTCGCAATTTGTTCTGCGCTATATCCTTCGCTTACCTTTTCTACCAGTTTTGTATAAGCAGTATGCATGCCTCCCTGCAAAGATCGTCCTGCAAAATCGGTTTGCATACCGCCCGGAGCCACTACCTTCACCATAATGCCAAACTGTGCCAGCTCGTGCGACAAGCCTTCTGAAAAGCCATCGACAGCAAATTTAGTGGCACTGTAAACAGAACAGGTTGGATAACTCAACAAGCCAAAAGATGAGGTTACATTAATAAACGTACCGGCTTTTCTTTCCCTGAAATAAGGCAGAAATGCCCTGGAAACATTTATTACCCCAAATAGATTTGTATGGATTTGCGTACTGATCTGTTCATCGGTAAAAGACTCCAGTGGCCCAATCAGGCCATAGCCCGCATTATTAAGTACTACATCAACTTCATGATTGGTTAATACACCTGCCACGGTTTCGCTAATCTGTTCAGGATTGGTAACATCCAGGCGCAGCACTGTTACATTTTTTAAATCATTAAGCTCTGTTTCTCTTTCGGGGTTGCGCATAGTGGCTATTACATTCCAGCCCCGTTGCTGAAATAGCTTTGCCGTTACTTTTCCTAATCCGGCAGAAGCCCCTGTAATAAAAATTGTCTTTTGCATAGTATTGTTGTTTTGTATGATGCAAAATTCAGCCGTTATCCGGATTAAAAATTAACCGAAATGGTAAAAGGAGTAGCCGTAATTACGTGTCTACATTATATGACGTAACAGATGAGAACTTAATTTACAGAATATTGTTTAGGCTTCATACCGATGTGCTGCGCAAAAACCCTTGAAAAATGACTCAGGTTTGTAAAGCCCAGCCGGTAGCCCACCTCAGATACCGAAAGTCGTTTTTCTTTGAGCAGCAGTGCCGCTTCCTGCATGCGTGCTGACTGGTAATATTCAAACACCCCTTTGCCAAACGTTTGCTTAAAAAGCTTTCGTAATTTGGGTTCGCTCATGGAAGCTTGATTAGCAAGGGTAGCAATATTGGGCGGCACATTAATATGCGACAATAAGTAGTCTTTAATTGCGTAAATAGCCTTAATATCATGTATGTGCATACCTTTGGTTGGTGTTGCCTCACGTTGCATGAGCAGGCTGAAAACATGGCACAGCAGCTCTTCGCATTTTAGTTTACAGTAGTAGCTCTCTACACCTTCCGGTACAGGCGGATGCAGGATTTCTCCGGCGGTTTTTATCATTTCAGCCGAGATTGCCGTTTCAAACGCAAAGT
The DNA here is from genome assembly GCF_003403075.1 of Flavobacterium psychrotrophum. Classification (NCBI taxonomy): domain Bacteria; kingdom Pseudomonadati; phylum Bacteroidota; class Flavobacteriia; order Flavobacteriales; family Flavobacteriaceae; genus Flavobacterium; species Flavobacterium psychrotrophum. The sequence continues at coordinate 3,158,624 of NZ_CP031557.1, forward strand.
ATTCTTTAGCTTCTAAAATACTGACAACTACAGGATGGACCACATTACCAAAAAGCTTTTTAAGGTACTGCCTGGAAACTGCGATACCAATACTCCTGAAAAATGTATTTGAAGGCATGGCAACTGCCGAAGATACGGCCTGTATACAAATAAGCACGCTGGCCTGCTCCGGTAATGGCTGCTTTTCTACCTGAACAGGAGATGGAAAAATTCCGCTTAAAAGAAAAATTACATCCTCCTCTCCTTCTGCTATCTCATTATTGCGCTCAAGCAGAACTTCCTCATTAAGGTAATAATTGCGCACCATCATCCGCAGTTCATTATCTTCCCATGAAAATCCGGTTATAAACCCCTCTCCCCTGTCTTTAGGAATATGATAATACCGTCCTTCTATGGTAGCGCCAATGGCTTTAGAAAACTCAAGCATAATACCTGTGCGGCCTTTATCTGTAACAGATATTTTCATTTACGACTATTTTGTTATTACAAACGGTTATTTTACCTATAAAAGTAGTCATAAATTTGTAAACATAAAACTAAGAAAGATATGTTATTAGACAATAAACAGGTGGCCATTATAGGTGGTGGCCCCGGAGGGTTGATACTTGCAAGGCTATTACAGCAAAAAGGTGCGAATGTAAAAGTATATGAACGCGATACCGACCAGTATGTGCGCCAACAGGGTGCTACGCTCGATTTGCATCATGAAACAGGATTAAGGGCACTAAGGGAAGGTGGGCTTATAGAGGCCTTTAGAGAAAATTACAGGCCCGGTGCTGAGAGGGTAACCATTACAGATAACAATGCAGTAGTGCACTATACAGAGTTTGAGAACAACCCGCTTACAGATCTGGATGACGCCCACGCCCGCCCGGAAATAGACCGTGGCCCCTTGCGCGACCTGCTCATAGCATCATTGCAGGACGGCACAATGGTATGGGATTCAAAATTTGCAGCGCTAAACAAAAATGGTAGTGGCTGGAACATACTTTTTGACAATGGAACCAGCGCTTATGCAGACCTGGTTATTGCCGCAGACGGTGCTAACTCTAAAGCAAGGAAATACATTACCGATATTGAGCGCATTTATTCAGGCTTTACCATTATAGAAGGCAATATTTATAATGCCGAAAAAAATGCACCGCACTTATGGAAACTTACCAATGGCGGAAAAGTATATGCTCACTGGAATGGTAAAGCTATAGTACTAAGTGCAAAGGGTGAGGGTTCGCTTTCATTCTACACCATTACCCGCGAAGCAGACAACTGGGTTACTGATTCAGGCATTGATTTTACCAATAAAGAAAGTGTTTTTACCTGGTTTAAACAGCGTTTTAGCGACTGGGGTACTGCCTGGTATGAAATATTTGTAACTGACGATTCTTATTTTGTTGCCCGTCCGCAATACTATTTTCCGCAAGACCAAACCTGGGAGAGCCTGACCAACCTGACCGTACTTGGCGATGCAGCACACCAAACACCACCATCGGGTGATGGTGTAAACCAGGCTATGCTAGATGCAGTGCTACTTTGCGAGGCACTTTGTAACAGTAATTTTAATACTGTACAGGAGGCAATTGCATTTTACGAAAAGGAAATGCTAAGCAGGGCATCGGCCATAACTGATGAGGCTATGGAGCAGGTAGAAAATATGCTCTCTGAAAACAATATTAAATTTATGCTTGATTTTTTTGCCCTGAACAGTCATGGTTAACTAAAAAAAGTTGCTGTGAATTAACTTAAGTGAATTTTTCAAATGTTATTCCGGCGAAAATTTGCAGAAAAAAATCATGGGACTTTCAAACTTAGGTATTTTTCACACTATTGTAGGCATTATTGCCATAATAGCCGGATTGGCATCATTTATTAAATTTGGTAAAATTGATTTAGCCAGGTTATCCGGTAAGGTATATTTTTACGGAACGATCGTTACATCGCTTACTGCACTGGGGTTTACAAAACACGGGCGCTTTAACCCCGGGCATATATTTTCTTTATTTATAGCCGCACTTGTTGTAATAGCTTTTATACTATCCTATCAAAAAAAAGGCAATATAAAAGCACGATATTTTGAGAACCTGCAACTTTCGCTTAGCTTCTTTTTATCGTTGGTACCTACCGTTAATGAAACACTTACCCGCGTACCCATAGGCCATCCTGTGGCTAAAGACCCTAGTGATCCTGCTATAAAAACAACGTTGCTGGTGTTTTTTATTCTATTTATAGCCGGGTCAGTTTTTCAGTTTATAAAGCAGCGAAAAATAAATAACGGGCAATTGTTGTAATATACCTCAACAGATAAGCATCCGGTAAAGAAATTATTATTTATTTTTATTCCTGAAATGGAAACAGGTACAGCAAAGTTTTTACAGGATATACTCTCTCAATTTGCAGGGTTGGCAGAAAATGATATTTCTGTCAGCGCTGCATTTTGGCGTAGGCGCGAAATTCCGAAAGGTAGTTTTTACAACCGCCAAAATGTAGTGTGTGCAGATCTGGGTATTGTAGTAAAAGGCATCTTCAGGGTATATTACTACGACAGCAAAACAAATGACGAAAAAAATATGTTCTTCTTTTCTGAGGGGCAGTTCATTGTTTCCTTTCGCAGCTTTCTGTACCAGTACCCCTGCGTATATTTTATAGAAGCCTTAGAAGATGCAGAGGTATTGTATGTACCCTACCCGGATTTACAAATCCTGTATACCAGCCATAAGCCTTGGGAACGCTTCGGGAGAATTTTGGCAGAGCATTTTTTTCACCAGTCGCAGGGCCGGTCAGAAGAGCTGTTCTTTTTTACCCACGAGCAGCGGTACCTTAATTTACTGCAACAGCACCCTAATATTGTACAGCGCATTGCTGCCCTGCACATAGCGTCTTACCTTGGCATAAAAAACCAGTCGCTAAGCCGGATAAAGAAAAGAATACTGGACGGGCAGCAGTCTAAACAAAAAAAATAGTATAATCTCGCTTTTATTAAAGTTACACTCCGTGCAAAATACCTGAGCCATACAGACAAGTAAATTGAGCCGTAAGTGATAACCTGATGGCGCATAATGGCAGACCTTTGTATTGTTAATCAACAAATAAAAATAACGATGTCAACAATAACAAAGATTTCTTTAGGCACAAACGGGCCACTTGTTTCTAAACTTGGATTAGGCTGTATGCGTATGTCTTCAGTATGGGGAGGCCAGACAAATGATGAAAATGAAAGCATTGCAACCATTCATCAGGCGCTGGACAGTGGTATAAATTTCCTGAATACAGGCGACTTTTATGGTGCAGGCCACAACGAACTTTTAGTAGGCAAAGCCATTAAAGACCGTAGGGACGATGCTTTTATAAGCGTAAAGTTTGGTGCCATTTTTTATAACGGGCAGTGGATAGGGCTTGACCTCCGCCCTGCATCCATCAAAAATTTCATCAATTATTCACTGGTACGTTTGGGTATCGATACCATCGACCTGTACCAGCCGTGCAGGTTAGATAACAGCGTTCCTACAGAAGATGTTATAGGTACCGTTGCAGATCTTATTAAAGAAGGTAAGGTGCGCCACCTGGGCGTAAGCGAAATTACGGCTGACCAGTTACGACTGGCCAATAGCATCCATCCGGTAACGGCTTTAGAAATAGGCTATTCTTTAGCTGACCGCCAAATTGAAACCGACCTGCTGCCTACAGCAAAAGAATTGGGCATAGGCGTAGTAGCATTTGCCAATACTGCCGAAGGCCTGCTTACAGGAGAAATGAAAGCACCGCTGGCCGCTAACGATTACCACAATCATTTTTCGCGCTTTCAGGGAGAAAACCTTATAAAAAACCTTGAAAAAGTAGAAGTCTTGAAAACAATAGCAAATGAAAAGGGCTATACTCCTACCCAACTGGCTATTGCATGGGTAAATGCACAGGACAGCCACATTATGCCGCTGGTAAGCATGAGCCGCAGATCAAGGTTGCCGGAAAATATAGAAGCCATGAACATTACCTTTACACCTCAAGAACAAGAAGCGCTTAACACGCATTTTGCACCGGGTGCTATACTGGGCGGTACCTACCTGCAACGATAAGCCCGAAATTGATATCTTTACGCAATGACAAATCCATCAGAAATTATACCGGGTGTACTTTTTTATTCTTACCTCGCTAAAATGCGGAAGGATAAAGTGGGCTTTTTTGAACACAATACCCTGGTGCTGCAGGTATCGGGGCTTTTTACACTGGAAACGTCTGATGAAAAGGTATCTATGAGTACCGGTAATATGCTGCTGATACGCAAAAACCAGTTAGGCGAAATTACCAAGGTACCGCTAAACGGAGAGGATTACCAAACCATTGTAATTATACTTAAAGAAGATATGCTGCGAAAGATGGCATTGGAACAGCATTTAGATAAGGTTGCAAAATACATGGGAGCTCCTAATGTGCTTATTCCTGAAAATGATTTCCTGAAGGGGTTTTTCCAGTCGGTCATACCCTATGTACATCAGTCCGAAAAAATTACCGAGGCACTTGGCGAACTTAAAATAAAAGAGGCCGTACAGCTACTAATTCATATAATGCCGGAGTTAAAAGAATTTTTGTTCGACTTTTCTGAACCACACAAAATAGACCTGGAAAAGTTTATGGTAAATAATTACCATTATAATGTGCCTGTCGAAAAATTTGCACACCTTACCGGCCGCAGCCTGGCAGGGTTTAAGCGCGACTTCCAGAAAACATTTGGTATGGCACCCCGGCAGTGGCTTCAGGAAAAAAGACTTACTGAGGCTATGCACCTCATCGAAAAGAAGCACCAAAAACCATCTGCCATTTATCTGGACTTAGGTTTTGAAAGCCTTTCTCATTTTTCATCTTCTTTTAAAAAGAAGTTTGGCAAAGCACCTACCGAATGGGCTATTTAACAAACTATATCATAATAGTATCTCAAAAGCAAAGTACAGTTGTATTTTGCTTTTTTGTTTTATTTACTTAACCCACAATCAGGACACAACAACATCCGTTCAGGATACACGCACTCCATGCGTATGTACCAACTTTGCTGTATAAAATTTAATCATCAAAAAATGCAGAAGACAATTTTTATTACAGGCGCGTCATCAGGGTTAGGAAAAGCTACAGCAATTTTATTTCAGTCAAAAGGCTGGAATGTAATAGCCACTATGCGCAACCCAGAAAAAGAAACAGAACTTACCCTTTTACCTAACGTTACATTACTTCCGTTAGATGTTACCGATACTGAACAAATAAAAGCCACCGTAGCTAAGGCCGTGTCGCTACACAGTATAGATGTAGTGTTTAACAACGCCGGTTACGGATTAATGGGCGCACTGGAAGCCCTTACCGATGTACAAATAGTAAAACAGGTAAACACGAATCTCCTCGGTGTATTAAGGGTAACACAGGCATTTATTCCACACTTTCGCGAAAAGAAAAACGGGGTTTTTATCAGCACTACCTCTATGGGTGGCTTGCTGGCATTTCCGCTGCACTCTATTTATCATGCTACTAAGTTTGCCATTGAGGGCTGGTCAGAGAGTATGTCTTTTGAGCTGGGGCTACACAACATAAAAATAAAGACTGTGGCTCCCGGTGGTATTGTTACCGATTTTTTAAGCAGGTCGCTGGACAGGACTTTAAACAGTGAATACTCCGAGATAGAAGATAAGCTGTTTCCAATGATGGATAACATGATGGATAATGCCGCAACAGCCGCACAAATAGCCGAAATTGTATTTGAGGCAGCTACTGATGATAAAGACCAGGTGCGCTATGTAGCCGGCGAAGATGCAAAGGCTATGTATGCACGCCGCCTTGAAATAGGTAGTGAAGAAGCACGGAAAGAAATAAGAGAACAAATTTTAGGATAATATTAATGCAGGCAGTTGCACTTTTACAACTGCCTGTATTACATTTATAAAGAATTTTAACGAATGAATACAATAAACTCCATATCAGAATTTCATAGGCTGGTAACACTGCCGGAGCCGCTGCATCCGCTTATAAGTGTAGTAAGCGTACAGGATATGCGCTTTGCAGACAATACTGTATGGGAACATTTTTCGCTGAACTTTTACTGTATATCCTTAAAAAAAGACGTTACAGGAAAAGTAAAATATGGCCGCCAGTACTATGACTACAATAAAGGCGCAATGACTTTTACTGCTCCTAAACAAATACAATCGCTTGACGCACCGCACGACGACATCCTTGGCCCTGAAGCCGGTAATGGTTATGCGTTGCTCATTCATCCGGAATTTCTGTATAGCCATCCGCTTGCGGCTACAATAAAAAACTATGGCTTTTTTTCGTATGCGGTAAATGAGGCGCTGCATCTTTCTGAAAGGGAAGAGAAAAACATTGCAGATATCTTTCAAAAAATAAGCGATGAATACCAGCACATTGATAAGCACACACAGGATATCATCCTATCTCAGGTCGACTTGTTGCTTAACTACAGCAACCGTTTTTATGAAAGGCAGTTTATTACCCGAAAGGCGATAAACCATGATGTACTCACAAAGATGGAACAACTGCTAAACAATTTTTTTGATAATAAAGATACACTCGTAAACGGAATACCTACAGTAGAGTTTCTGGCATCTAACCTCAACATTTCTGCACACTACCTTAGCGATATGCTACGCACGCTAACCGGGCAGAGCGCACAGCAGCATATACATGAAAAACTTATAGAAAAAGCGAAAGAATACCTAAGCACCACAAAACTTTCGGTTGCAGAAATAGCTTACCAGCTAGGTTTTGAATACCCACAGTCATTCAATAAGCTATTCAAAAAAAAAATGAACGTATCGCCGTTGGAATTCCGGCAAACGTTCATTAACTATTAAATCAGATAAAAAATGGTAAATTCTAGATAGTGCCCTCCGCTTCTTTTTTAGTTTTATCCTGCTTAGGAACAACATTTATATTTGAAGCTATTATAAAAAGTACCGCAACAAATAAGACACCGGAAATAACGAGTATATTAATTACTGGATCCATGATAGTAAGTATTTTATACTCAAATATACAAATAAAATTCGCAACAACTACATCGTTATAGTTAATTTTATTTCAAACGGAAACAGATGGCCCTTCTAACAAACAGAATTTGGATGGCACAACAAAGCACTACTATAATTTTCTCAGTAAATTTGAATACAAAATAAAGCCATGTCTATAAAAGTAATAATAACCGGAGCCACCGGAATGGTAGGTGAAGGTGTTTTGTTTGAATGCCTTGAAAACCCTGATGTAAGCGAAATACTTATTATTGGTCGTCGCGCCTATGGCCTTCAACACCCAAAAGTAAAAGAACTCACAGTACCCGATTTCTTTACGCTGGATAGTTATGCCAATCAGATCTCGGGGTACGATGCCTGCTTGTTTTGCGCCGGAATAAGTTCTGTAGGTATGAACGAAGAAAAGTATACACACATAACATATGATACTACACGGGCATTTGCCAACAGCGTGCTTAAGGTAAATCCATCTTTAGTATTTTGCTTTGTATCCGGTTCTCAGACCGATGGTACTGAGAAAGGCAGTGTTATGTGGGCACGTGTAAAAGGCCGTACCGAAAATGCGCTTGCACAACTTTCTTTTACTGCTGAGTATAATTTTCGCCCGGGTGTAATGCTTACAGCTAAAGGGCAAAAAAACGGCAAGCCACTTTACTACAGCATTACAAAAGTGATTCAGTTCTTTTCTGCAAAAAGTGTAATAACCCTTAGCGAACTGGGCAAAGCCATGATAAATGCAATTACAAAAGGCTATGATAAACAGGTACTGGAAATAAGCGATATTAAAAAACTGGCAAAAGTTTAAGCCGGCCTGTGCCTCTCTATAACACGGTCTATAATGGCCTGGGTAGTATCAGGATAATTTACAGGAATAACTTTACCATTAGTAAGCCAGTCGTTAATAACCTCAGCATATTTAGGGCTCAGGCTTTTAATAACCGGTACGCCAATATGTTGCAGGGCTGCGGCATTAAGCTGCTGCTCATACTGGTTTTTCATCGGTATAACCAGTAGCTTTTTACCTAAAAACAATGCTTCAGCAGGGGTTTCAAATCCGGCACCGCAAAATATTCCGGCAGATGAAGCCATGCTTGCTGTAAACTGTTCGTTATTTATAGGCCGTATGGTAATGTTGCCATATTGCTTTTGCTTTTTGCAATGCTTACTAAACACATCCCACACAGCATCAGGATATTCAGATAGTCTTTTCACCAGCGTTTTATCGTCGTAAGAAGGTAGATACGCCGTGTAGTGCCCTTTATTGGTAATTTCGCGTTCACGAACCTGGTTGCGTATAACCGGAGTAAAGATATTTTCGCCAACGGGGTAAAAATGAAAACCATAGCTATAATCTGCCGGGGCATAATTTTTAAGGATAAGGCGGCCTTTACGGTCCGGTTCTTCCGGCAGCGGAAATGCCTTATCTAACACTGCCGACTGGTGGCTTACGGCTACACAGGTCTTGTGCCTAAAGTAGCACGCCCAGGCGCTTACCGGCTCAAAATCGTTTACCACAAGGTCATAATCTTCTACCGGCAATTTGCGTATGCTTTTTATAAGACGTGGCAGGTTAGCCTTTAAAACCGTTTTTACAAGGTCTACACCTCCTTTTTTTCCAAAAATAAAACTAAGCCCTTTCAGCTTGTATTTAACCTTAAATGGTAGTTGCAAATCGCCCTGGATACCGCTTACCAGTATATCTACGTCGCCGTGCTTTTGCAGGCAGGGTATAACATCCATAGCACGGCTTAGGTGGCCATTACCGGTACCCTGAACGGCATAGAGTATTTTTAGTTTTTTTTGAGGAGTATCCATATCAGCAGGTTTGTACCAATTTAGGCATCTTTTAAAAACTGTGCAAACCAGCGGCCCGATTGTTTTATGGTGCGCTTTTGGGTTTCAAAATCTACGTGGATCAAACCAAAGCGGGCATGGTATCCTTCTGCCCACTCAAAATTATCGGTAAGGCTCCACACAAAATAACCGTGTATGTTCGCACCTTCTTCTTTAGCCTTAAGCACCTGTTGCAGGTGGTCTTTAATATATTTTGTACGGCGGCCATCGCGCACCTCATCAAATATTACGGTATCAGGAAAGGCAGCACCATTCTCTGTTATAATAAGCTTTTTTATTTGTGGATAGGCATCAAACTTTTTTATCAGCTGATAAATTGATGGTGGATATACCTCCCAGCCCATTTCGGTAGTAACTACCTGCCTCTTGCTGGCCTTAACCAGAGATGCGCCAACATAAGGTGTAAGCCTTGATGATTTTACAACCTCACGTGTATAACACTGTATCCCTATAAAATCAAAGTCAAAAGCTGCGCGCTCTTCATCGCCAGGCTGTATGTAACCTGTCATTTTCTTTATAACCGGAAGATCTTTTTCAGGATATCCCAGCCCTAAAATGGGCTCTATAAAAGCACGGTTTAGCAGTGTATCTACACGTTTAGCAGCAGCCACATCTTTTTCTTTATCAGATGCCGGCTCTACCAGCGTACACGAAAATGTAGTGCCTAAATTTGCATCCGGCAATATAGCCCTTACCCTGCGTGCGCCTTCGGATGTAGCAAGTGTAACGTGGTGTACCGCCTTTAGATAATTCTTGATACCGCGCCTACCCGGTGCGTGAATACCCAAAAAGTAGCCCGCGCCTGTAAATACCGATGGCTCATTTACAACCATCCAGTTCTTTACACGGTCGCCAAAGTGGCGTGCGCAAACCTCAGCATAATCTGCAAACCACTTTATGCTTTCGCGGTTTGTCCAGCCGCCTTGTTTTTCAAGCGCGTAGGGTAAATCCCAATGGTATAAAGTTACCCAGGGCTCTATGCCGCTTTCCAGCAAATGATCGATAAGATTGTTGTAGTAATCAATTCCCTTTTGAGATACTTCTCCCTGCCCTTGCGGCATGATGCGCGACCAGCTCAGCGAAAATCGGAAATTGGGTATATTGAGTTCTCCTATAAGGGCAATATCATCTTTATAACCGTGGTAAAAATTGGTAGCCATTTGTGCATGGTGGCCACCTTTAATTGCTCCTTTTTGTGTGGTAAAAACATCCCATATAGAAAGTCCTTTATCATCGGTATCATGCGCCCCTTCAATCTGGAAAGCCGCCGTTGATACACCCCACAAGAAATCTGTCCCAAAGCGGGATCTGTGCAAAACTGCATCGTCTAATTGCTCCATTCAGTACTTAACCTCTCTGTATATTAATGAATGAAGAACGATTGCATGGCTCTTAAAAAAAGCCACTCTTTGATGGTAACCAAATATTTGAATCTGAAGAATTTCATGGTAATCACTTTTAACAAAGATACATCCGGCATTATTACCAAACTGTAAACCTCAGATTACTATAACATTACCAAATTAAGCAGCAGGCATTACCTCTCTAAACAGCCCTTTAAGATGTTCTATCTCAGCGCTGTAAATTGTGTTTTTACGGCAACCAAAGTATAAGGTGTTCTTTAATTTTTTATGCCCTTCCCATACTTTTTTTATCAGCCCTTCTTCTATCTCCCTGCTACATAAAAAATTGGGTACCACTGCCAGCCCTACCCCGCCCGAAAGGCAACGCACTATAGAGTTGATGTTTGGTACTATGTAATTTGGCCTGAAATCAGGACGCTTGTTAAAATTGAGTTCCCAAAACCGGAACAGGTGCTCCATATCTCCCGTAGTGCCATACCATTTTTGTCCCTTTAGCCAGGCTTCTATCTCTACATTATCTTTTCCTTTGAGCACTTTAGCAAAAGCTGAACTATCAACCTCATTTCCCCCCACCATTATAAGTGTTTCAGAAGAAAAAGCCTCGTGCACTACACCTGCAGAAACACCTTTATGGGGTGTTACAATAAGATCCAACAAGCCCTTGTCAAGGTTATCAAGCATTTCAGGATATTCGCCAAAACATAATATTACATTAAATGGGAGTGTATGAATGTATTTTTCCAGTGTGGTCTGGAAGGTTTCAAAACACATCCCGATACTGATCGTAGGTGTATGCTTCTCTGTACTTTTCTGGAAGGTTTTTTCTGCCTCTTCCAGCTTAGCTATAGGTGCAGCAATGGCATTAAACAACGCTTTTGCACGCTCTGTAGGCTGCATTTTTCGGCCGGTACGCTCAAATAGCTTGTAGCCTACATAGCTTTCCAGTGAGCTAAGGTGCAGGCTTACCCCGGGTTGAGATATGAATAAGGTATTAGCGGCTCCTGTTAAGGTACCTGTACTATATATCGCCTTAAAAGTGCGGTACCATTCTAAATTAACCATAACTTTCACTATTATAATTATTATACAAAGGTATGATTTATGTTATTTTAATAATACAATATCCTTCCATAATTTTGTAATGTATTTAAAACAAAAAATTTATGAAGAACATATTTGTAATAAACGGAGCGCAAAATTTTGGACACTCTGGTGGTGCCTACAACAATACGGTAGCTACTGTAACTAAAGAATTTTTCGCAAACCATGCCGAATATAACGTACAGGTAACAAACATTGAAGAAGGATATGACCCTGATAATGAAGTAATAAAATTTACCCAGGCCGATGTAATTGTTTACCATACACCCATCTGGTGGTTTCAGGTACCATTCGGGCTTAAAAAATATCTAGACGAGGTATTTACCGCCGGCCATCGCAAGGGCATTTATAATAGTGATGGGCGCCATGCTGCTACTCCCGAAGTAGGTTACGGCACCGGTGGCACCATGCATGGTAAACACTATATGGTTACCACAACCTGGAACGCACCTGCTACTGCCTTTACCCTTCCCGGAGAATTTTTTGAAGAAACAAGTGTAGATGATGGTGTGCTGTTTGGCTTTCACCGTATGAATGCCTTTGTCGGTCTTAACAAAATTAACGGTTTTCACTTTCATGATGTGATGAAAAATCCGGATATGGAGTTTGAAATGGGCCGTTATAAGAAACACCTGGAAAGCATTTTTGAAACTGAACCTGTAAACATTTAAGCTATGAAGATTTATTTAACAGCGCTTATAAAAAGTAAGCCGGAATATACCGAAGAAGTTTTAGCCTTATTGCAAAACATGGTCATTAACAGCCGCAAAGAACCGGCTTGCCTGCAATATGACCTGCATCGTGATAACGATGATGAAAACACTTTTGTTTTTTATGAAATATGGAATAGCGAAGCCGAACTTGCACACCATAATGAGCAACCTTATTTAAAAGCATTTGTTGCCATCATAGACGAAAAATTGCAACAGGCACCTGTTATACACAAGATGTCAATTCTTTAAAATAGTATTGCCACGAATTACACAAATTTTCAGAAATCTAATTTCATGGATATTAGTATAATTCGTGGCTAATAAATTTTAAGATAAGTCGATAATATTATGCAGGATTAAGCACTGAAAAAGCTTCATCCGGGGATTTGCGATACAAGTCGTAAATATACTGGGTGTTACCCACACGAATTTCGTAATCATTATTCTCAAAACCGGTTACAAACTCCTGGGCTACCTGTGCCGGAGGGATACCGTTAGACCCGCCTATGGGTGCAGAAAACTCGGTATCTACCAGTGGCGGCATTAATTCAAAAACTTTAACGCCACTGCCTGATTGTGCCAGCGCATGGCGGAAAGACTGTGTATAAGAATGTAATGCAGCCTTACTTGCCGAATATCCTACCAGGCTGCCCGGTACATATGCCACTACCGATGTTACATTTACTATTGCAGCATCTGCCTGTTTTTGAAGTTGCGGTAACAGCAACTCACTCAATCTTATTACCGAAAGATAGTTAGTAACAATTTCGGCCTCTGCTGCTTCGTAGCCATTTTTACCGTTTACATAATCGTGTAGTACAGCATTCGCACCATTATTGATCAACACATTAAGGTCAGGAAAATCTGTAGCCACTTGTTTTGCAAGCGCTTCAGCTCCTTCTTTTGTACTAAAGTCGTTTACAATGCCTGTAGCATTACCCAGTTGGGCTACTGCTTTATCCAGTCTTTGTTTATTACGGCCTGTAATTATTACATGGTTGCCCTTTGCAATTAACAGCTTAGCTATTTCAAGGCCAATACCTGCTGTACCGCCGCTTATTAAAACTGTGTTTCCTGTAGTTTTCATATTTTAAAAATAAATTATAACGATTGGTATTATTTACAAGACAAATGTAATCTTATAAATATAACGAATGGTATTATTTTTAATTTATTTTGTCTATACAAATATCAACAAGATTTATGACCATAAAATATTGCTAAAAAATTTAGACCAGAACTAATGTATTTACTTACTAAAGAAAAAATTAACCTTAAAAGATTAGTTATTAGAGAATATTTTTTTTTCTTTATCGTTTTATTAACATTTGCAAACATAAACAATCGCAGCAATCCGTGAGGTGGCCTGTATCATCTAAAATTATTATGAAAACATTTTCAGCACAACAAATCTGCGACCATCTTCAGGGTGAGTTACTTGGCACCACGAGCCATGAGATAAACTCGCCCGAACAAATAGAACGCGCCAACGATAATCAGATCACATTTATTGGCAACAAGAAATATGAAAAACTCTGGGCCGATTCTAAAGCAGCTGTAGCTGTAGTGAATAGCGACATATCTATAGAACCCGGAGATAACAGGGCTTTTATAAAAGTTAATAACGCTGACCTTGCCATGGCATTAGTCCTGGAACTATTTGCAGAACCGGGCCCTCAGTTTGATGAGGCTATACATCCTACTGCCGTTGTACACCCTACCGCTGTATTAGGCGAAGATGTGCGCATAGGTGCGGGCTGCTATGTAGGCGCACATGTAAAACTAGAAAATAACGTTACATTATATGCAAATGCCACGGTACTGGATAAAGTTACCATAGGCAAATTCAGTACCATTTGGTCAGGTGCTGTAATACGCGAAAACTGCCATCTTGGTGCATACTGCATCATTCACCCAAATGCTACAATAGGTGCCGATGGTTTTGGTTTCAGGCCATGCCCGCAAAAGGGACTGGTAAAAATTCCGCAGATAGGTAATGTTATCCTGGGTAATGGCGTAGAAATAGGTGCCGGCTCTTGTGTAGACCGTGGTAAATTTAGCTCTACCATACTGGGCGATGGCTGTAAAATTGATAACCTTGTACAAATAGGCCACAACAGTGTACTGGGTAAATTCTGCATTATGGCAGGCAGCAGCGGACTTGCAGGTTCTGTTACCCTTGGCGATGGCGTTATCATTGGCGGAAGCGCTTCTATAAAAGATCACTCTACAATAGGTTCAGGTGCTGTTATAGGTGCGGGGTCTGGCGTTATAGGAGATGTACCCGCAGGTAAAACCTACCTTGGCTATCCGGCGCTGGAAGCACGTACCACACTTAAGCAGTGGGCTACCCTGAAAAGGATTACCGAAGGTAAAGCATAAACGCTATAAATACATATAAATCGAAACCCGCTGTAAATGGCGGGTTTTGCTATTAGATATGTAATTGTAATTATATAGTTATGATGAATTTTACCACGGGGCACACAAAGTAAAAATACACAAAGGCCACAAAGGACGCTTCGCCTTAAAGAACACAAAACTTTATGGTAAATGCAGCGAAAAAGCTTTATGAACAGACTGTTATGCACTAACAAACAGTATAAACAGATATGATTGATTATTAGACTTTAGGCTACATCTAAAGCAGGATCCCAATAATAATAACCTACAAGTTCCTGGTTAAGATGTTTGCTATCCCAACGATATAGTGCAAAATAGACTAAAAACTTTTCAAGTCCTTTTTGACGCTCTACAGCATTACAGCTTGTAAAATTTATAAGCCTGTTTCTTGATGCCGCATTAGCATAATCGGGAGTTCCCGGTATAGCGCCCATATTGCCCGGTATAACTCCCGGCAGGAAATTATTATGTAAGTTACCCTCATCTAAATAAGAAACGCCATAAATAACAACATCCTCATTTGCATTACCATAAACAGTACCGGCTTTTAAAGATATACGATTGCCGGCATTACCCGAAAAATTTAAAGTGGGAATAAGCCCGTTTGATATCCCGGCATGGTATCCTGTACAAATCATGAACTGGCTGTTGTGACCTATACCCGTGGGCGCAACAGGATCTTTACTGGGTTGCGGATACATCTCTTTAACATATTCAGTATCAATCATGATTAATATCTCAACATCTGATGCTGTTTGAACCTGCGTATTCATAATCTTACATTTTTAATTGATTGCTTCTTACAAATGTTATCTAAACAGATGCAAAAAAAAAGAGTATAATTACCTGAATTTGTAAAACAGGTATTTATACTCTCAATTATTCGATATTTAATTTTTACATTCTAATAAAAACCAAATATTGCATTAGTTAATCAATATTTATAGCTTACTGATGTAGCTACCAAAAGGATCTTTAAACTGATAGCCCTCGCTAAAGCGGTCTTTACTCAGCTTTTTATATTCTGATAACCCCCAAAGAATGAATTCTTTCATAAAAAACAGGTCTTCTTTAGGCGTATCAGGTTGGTATTTTTGTATCAGCTGCTTTAACGGAATAATCTTATCCAGTTCTTTCTGATATACCCTGTCGGTAGCATCATCCGTTAGTTCGAGTCCACTTTCGTTAAAGAACCAGTCAACAATTTCCTGAAACGGTCCTTGTTCTTTATTTTTCTCCAGTTTTTCGATCTTAGGAAAGTATTCTCCAAACAATGTTTTTACTGCGCTGCCTAATAATATCTCAGCTACAGCAGCAGCACCTTCCTGCTCGCCTTCATATACAAGCTCTACCTTACCGGTAATTGCCGGGATAATCCCCATAAAATCACTCAGGCGAACTGTTGTTTTTTCCTGACCCGCCTTAAGCGCCCTACGCTCTGCAGTACTCAGTAGATTCTCGAAAGCTGTGATACTCATACGTGCACTCACACCACTCTTGTAATCAATAAACTCGCTATCGCGGGCTTCAAATCCTATTTGTTCTAACAGGTCTTTTGCTAACGATGGTACATGTATCTCCTCGCTTTGGCGGCCGTCAAGGCGTGCTTCCTGCTCTGTAATGGTACGGGCTATTTTTATAGTTTCCGGATAGTGCGTAAGGATCTGGCTGCCTATCCTGTCTTTTAGCGGCGTAACAATGCTGCCACGGTTGGTATAGTCTTCGGGGTTTGCGGTAAACACAAACTGAAGATCAAGATTCATACGCACTTTAAAGCCACGTATCTGTATGTCGCCTTCCTGCAATATATTAAACAGTGCTACCTGTATGCGTGCCTGTAAATCGGGCAACTCATTAATTACAAAGATACAGCGGTTAGCACGCGGAATCATCCCGAAGTGTATAACGCGGTCATCGGCATAAGACAGTTTAAGATTTGCGGCCTTTATCGGGTCGATATCGCCTATCAGGTCAGCCACGGTAACATCGGGCGTAGCCAGTTTTTCGTAAAAACGTTCGTCGCGGTGCAACCAGCTAATTGGCGTGTCATCACCCTTTTCGGCAAGTAACTCTTTTGCATAGCGCGAAATCGGGTTAAAAGGGTCGTCATTAATTTCAGACCCTTCCACTACGGGTATCCACTCATCCAGCAGGTTTACCATAAGGCGTGCAAGACGTGTCTTGGCCTGTCCGCGAAGCCCAAGCAGGTTAATATTGTGGCGGCTAAGTATCGCCCTTTCAAGTTCTGGTATTACGGTATTTTCAAACCCCCAGACACCTTCAAAAACGTTTTGCCCTTTGGCTATTTTTTTACGCAGGTTTTTGCGCAGTTCATCTTTTATTCCCTGGCTTACATAGCCCGAGGCTTTTAATTCGCCAAATGTTTTTATATTATTTGTCATAAAGTTTTTAAAGTCTTAATGTTTATAAAGTACAAGGTCGGAAGCTACTTAGGCGTTTCCATTTCGAGCGCAGTGAAACGAAGTCGAGAAATCTCAATCTACGTTATATTTAATTTTTATCAATCGAGATTTCTCCATTCCGCTGCGCTCCAGTCGAAATGGAAGAAAGGTCACGTCTATTATCTCTCATCTTAAGTCGAACAATCCAAAAATTCAATAATCTATTTCACCCTCTTCTTCCTGTTCGTTTCATAATCCTCAAAAATCATTTCACCCAGCCCTCTCAAACCGGTATAGAAAGCCTTGCCCTGGTTAGCCTCAGTAAATTCTTTTACAAAACGTTGCAGATAACTATCCTGCGCTATCATAAAAGTAGTTATGGGTATATGTAGCTTGCGTGCCTGTGCCGCCATAGTATAGCATTTCTCAGTAATATAATCATCCAGGCCGTTGCTGTTCATATAATAGGAACCATCGTTTTCGCGAATGCAGCTTGGCTTACCATCAGTAATCATAAAGATCTGCTTGTTGGTATTACGCTTGCGGCGCAGTAAATCCATAGCCAGCTGCAGGCCCGCAACTGTATTGGTATGGTAGGGCCCTACCTGAAGATACGGCAGGTCTTTAATCTCGATAGGCCAGGCATCGTTGCCAAACACCAGTATATCCAGCGTATCTTTAGGATAGCGCGTAGTAATAAGTTCTGCCAGTGCCATGGCGACCTTTTTAGCAGGTGTAATGCGGTCTTCGCCATAAAGTATCATGCTGTGGCTGATGTCTATCATTAACACCGTGCTCATTTGTGCCTTAAAATGGCTATCTTCTACCACCAGGTCGTTCTCGGTAAGGCTAAAAGTGTCTACACCATTATTAACCTGTGCATTTTTCAGGCTTTCGGTAAGCGATATCTTTTCCAGTCCGTCGCCAAAACGATATTCACGGTACTCCCCCGTATGCTCATCGCCAAGGCCGGAATGTTTGCTCCTGTGATTACCCGAGCCGCTTTTTTTAAGGTTGCCAAAAATTTGCTTAAGCGCCTGCTGACGGATGTTCTGCTCCAGTTTAGAACTAAGCGTAACGCCATTGCCGGAACCATCGGGTTTTATTTCCTCCCGGATGTAGCCTTTCTTTTTAAGGTCTTCGATAAAATCGTCTATGCTATATTCAGGAGTGGTAAGTTCGTACTCTTTATCCAGTTGGCGCAGCCAGTCGATGGCTTCGTCAAAATCGCCGGAAGTGTGGGTTATAAGCTCAGTAAATATCTCAAAAAGCTTATCAAACGGCGACACATTAGGGGCTTCGTATGTTTTAAATACAAACCCTTTTCTTCTGCTTGTTTCCATACCCATAAAATTACTACATAAACAAATGCACCCGAAACATGATAAGATTAATTTTCGTTAAAATTTTATCTGTCATGATTAACTAAAATTGTAAACTTGCAAGCCAGCCTTATTATCATAAAAATGGAACGAAAAGATTTTTTAAAGCAATTATGGGCGCGTATTTTTAGGGCCTTAATAGTTATCGCCATGGTTGCTATATTTTACATTGTTATAATACGCGATTATGACAGCAAGACCTTTTTAGAGGAAACTCTTCAAACAGCTTTTACAATAGGTACAATTGCAGGCCTACTTATTTTACTCGGGGCTTTATACCTGCTACGAAATTATATTGAAAAAATTGCCATGCGAATGTACTTACGCTTGCCCCATGCTACCCGACTTAGATTACGTGTAATAAAGCGCACTCTTGCTACAATATACACCCTTGCTACCGGTGCCTGTTTTTATATGCTGTTTACTAAAGAACCTATTATTGCTACTATATTTTTGATTATTGCGCTGATACAGATATCAATGGATATTTATACAGAAGAAAAACTGAAAGATAAAAACGGGCGCGCTTAATTTCCGGCAACGTCCTTCAGAATCAAGACCCAGCCCCTTTATACTTACAATTAAAAATTACAGTAATGAAACATACTACAAACCGCCGGTTCCTGAAACGTATATTATGGATAGGTGCCTTTATATTCATCCTTATGAACATCATTGCCATTTTTCACGGCTATAAGTTTACACATTTTGATACTACCGTAGGCGAACGCGTAAATGCTGATAAGCTAAATGCTTTGCAAAAAACAAAGATGCTGTTGTTCGGCACTTCGCTCCCACGCCCTAAAAACACAGATTTACCTGCCCAACCTTATGAAACCGTTACCATTCAAAGCAATGTAAAGCTGGAAGCATGGTATATTAAAGTAGCTAATCCAAAAGGAACGGTATTGCTGTTTCACGGTTATCAGGGAAATAAATCGGTACTTATCCAGGCATCAGATGAATTTTTGAAAATGGGCTACAACACCCTACTTGCCGATTTTATGGGATCGGGCGGCAGCGAAGGTAACAGCACTACCATAGGTGCTATTGAAGGTACAGAGGTTAAAGACTGTTTTGAATTTATAAAGAATAAAAGGGAGAAAAATATTGTACTTTATGGCAGCAGCATGGGATCTGCGGCAGTGATGAAAGCCATTGACGAATATAAAATAAGCCCAAAGGCGATTATTATAGGCTGCCCGTTTGGCACAATGTATGCAACCGTTTGCAGGCGTTTTGAGATACTTGGTGTACCAAGCTTTCCACTGGCAGGCATGCTTACGTTTTGGGGTGGTATAGAAAACGGCTTTTGGGCGTTTAGCCACAACCCGCAGGAGTATGCAAAATCAATAACCTGCCCTACCCTTTTGCTTTATGGCGAAAAGGACAATCGTGTAAGCCGTGCAGAAATTGATGCGATTTACACCAACCTTGCCGGGCATAAAACCCTACAAACATTTCCGGATACCGGACACGGACAATATGTAGATACCGACCATGATACCTGGGTAAATAATGTAAAAGGGTTTCTAAAAAGCACTGACCATTAGCTGCATTTTGGCTAAGAAGGTACACGCTTTGAAAATTCAGAATAATAAGATTCGTGAAAATTTGTGAAATTAATGGCAAATATTAAACAGGCCTGCGATAATTCTTCACTACAAAATTCACTCCTTCTTCTACAATCTCGCCCATGGTTTCGCAATACCTGAAACGGGAGTTATAAGTAAGCTTTTGCAACGCTGTGCGCAACGATTCTACATGAGATTTAGGGGCAATTTTATCAGATTTTAATATTGTTACCAAATCAAGATAGCGCTCGTGGCTGTTGAGCACGCGCTTTACCATAACAGAGCGTACCTCTTTGCGGTACTGCTCCACAGAACTGATTTGCAGCTTATCGATTACCAGCTGCACCATGCGGTAGTTCTCTTTAAAATATTGCGGCAGGTAAATTTTAATATTGCCTTCATAACACTGCTGGTCAAAGTCGATTGCACGGATACGGTACACCACCTGGTCATAATCGTGTACGGGTATAACCACATAGTTATAAGAACGCATATCGCCCAGCAAACCTACAAGACAACGCTCATTAAACTTTACAAACTCTTTAGCTATTTGTGCTTTTTCGGGTTCAGAACATGTATCAAGGTGCTGCTTTATAAACACATCGCCGGGTATACCCAGTATGTGTTCTTCGATAAGGGTATCCTTATACACCAGGTAATTTACACGATTGGGAGACAGGAGGTCCTCCATTTCCAGCCCGTAGATACGCGAGGCATCGGCTGTTTTAATATAGAAGTTGGTATAGTTGTCGTTCAGGATATTACGTACCCTAATACGGAAAGGGCGTGAATTACCAAAGGTGCAAAACTCAATAGAATCTACTGCCAGATATAGCAACGTAGCCTCATCGCCATCAGAATGTAATAGCGTATAGATCTTGCACAAACTTGCTTCTATCTCTGTTTGTTCCCATTCGCTGTAAAACACACGAAGCCAAAGCGTATCAGTACCCTGCTTGTCAAAAACCGAAATACTACCCGAAAACCGAAGCAGGTCATCATACAGCAACGGCGATCGTGTAGTACGGTTGTATTGCTCCAGATAGCCCATAAGCTCTGGCGTTACCGGATAGGCGGGTTTTCTAAAGGCAATCTTTACATCTTTTTTGGCTTCTTTCATTTATATGAAATCTTTGTCTTAAAGGTAAACAAATCTTTTAGTACTCCCGCTAAGACAAATCTTCTACAGTAAGTATCTCTCGCAAAGTCGCGAAGCCGCAAAGTTTTCTGTAATCTAAAAAACACAAAAGCAGGAACTTCCGTTCCTGCTTTTGTCTATAATTAAAACAAACTTATTTACTTACTTCGTCCAGCAATTGCAGGTCCTCAGCATCAAGTTGCAATTTCGGGGCAGCAAACAGCGTATCAAGCTGACTCTGACTGGTAGCACTTACTATAGGTGCAGCAACAAGCGGCTGGGCCAGTAGCCACGCAAGCGATACTGTTGCCGGCTTTGTATTGTGTTTTTGTGCAACAGTATCTAATGCATTAAGCACACCAAGACCTTTATCATTAAGGTACTGTTTTACACCGCCACCGCGTACACTCTTGCTCAGGTCGGCATCGGTACGGTATTTACCGGTAAGAAAACCCGCTGCAAGCGACCAGTACGGCAACACAGCCAAGCCATATTTATCGGCAATTGGAGCATAGTCGTTCTCAAATGTAGTACGCTCTACCAGGTTGTAATGTGGCTGCAGCACTTTGTATGCAGGAATACCGTTAGCTTCAGAAAATTCTAAAGATTCGGTTAAGCGTTCCGGCGATACGTTACTGGCGCCTATGTAGCGCACCTTACCTGCCTTTACAATATCTTCGTAAGCACGCAATGTTTCTTCTATCGGGGTTTTATTATCGTCAAAATGGGTATAGTACAGGTCGATATGGTCTGTACCCAGGCGTTGCAGCGACTCATCAACTGACTTTAGTATATGTGCCCGGCTTATGTCTTCCTTATGCTCATTGGTTTGCGAACCCACTTTTGTTGCAACAACTATATCTGCACGGTTACTACGCGCTTTAAGCCATTTGCCAATGATAGCTTCGCTCTCGCCACCTTTATGACCCGGCACCCACCAGCTGTAGGTATCAGCCGTATCTATAAAATTAAAGCCTTCGCCCGCAAAAGCATCGAGTATATCAAAAGATTCTTTTTCACTGAGTGTCCATCCAAATACATTTCCGCCAAAATTAAGTGGTGCGATTTGCAGGTCGGTCTGTCCAAGATTTATTTTTTTCATGATAATAGTTTTTATTGAACTATAAAATTACGGACAAACAAACAGCTCATCTTGTAAAAAAGACACAGATAGTTGTAAAAAAGCGATAACAGGCTTATTATATAATGATTGTAAACATATTCAAGGGATAAAAAATCAGAAGCCATATTGAGATAAGTGGTGAAATATATCGGAGGTCAAATAAAGCAATAACAGTATAACGATTATGAAAATGTTGCAATCACTCCTGAGCATATAGCAGCTTTAAAAGCTATGATAAAACCATAAGTTTATAAACCAACAATGTCCCCGTGCCGGGGACATTGTCGGTTATTACCAGAATAAAATGTTCACAGCGAGTAATTGAGTTAACTTACTTGCATTTGTTTTTTTCTAACCATTTTTTCCATAATGCCATATCTTCTTTATAATCTTTTCTGTTTTTATAACCCAGTGTTGAACTATAGTCTGCATGAGTCATAATGTTAGTTTTATTTACAAGATATAAAAGTGCATGACGATAAGAATCTGATATAATAGGTTTGCCTTGTTGAAAAGCTTCAACTATTTTTAAATTATCATTGAACTCATTCACTAATTCGTTATTAATACTTGCACATTTCTCTGCTCTGCATGAACTTAAGAACAATAGAATCAAAACTATTTTTTTCATTAGTTTATAGTCATTTTAGTTACTTGCATATTTTTTGTAAATGATGTCGCTGTTTCACTTGTAACCGAACCATTAGCTTCTTTAAAGAATTTTGTATACGAATTACCACTATTAATATCTCTCCCTTTTAACCTTTCGTTTCCATTTACCGCATTTTCCACACCTATCGCGTGTTCATGCGAGGTATCCCATGTATTCATTTTTTGTATTTTGTTCATGGACTGATAGCCCTCCACTTTAGTGAATTGATGTTGTTCATCTGTTTCATGCGCTAGAAGTCCTTGTGCTGTAGAACCAGTGTGGCCTTTATCACTAATACTATTAAACTTGCTCATATCTCCTACATCTATTTTATTGCTAGCATAAGAACCCCAATCAACTGTATCATCATTTAATACTACATCCTGAGCAACTATACTACTATGGTCATTAGCAATATCATTGAAACTATCATAAAAACTTTTTTGTTCAGCAGATAGTTTTGATAAATCACCTCCACCTTCAGTCGCGCCGAGTGTAACTAAATATTTGCCATTTGCTGTCTGTTCAAATTTTGCTTCAAATTGTCCCGCCAATCCACTATTAATAATATTTGTATACTCGGCCTTCCCAACATCATTACCTTTATTATCTGTTTGAAAAGAAGCTACTATGTCATCTGCTTTCATTCCGTCAGGGTCAACAAACCTTAAAGGATTATTGTAACAATAACTATAAGGCGACCATCGTCTACTAACCTCAGCTTTCGGGTCAATATTCATCCACCTCCCCAGTGCAGGGTCATAATTACGTGCGCCGTAGTCGTAAACCCCAAGCCCCAACTCGTCTTGCAGTTCCTTGCCGTTGTACTTATAGCTATACTACACAACCCAAATATAAAACAAAAAAGCCCCCAATAATGGGAGCTTTTTGTATTCTTATAATCCGGTAACGTATCTAAGACTAGTTAAGAGCAGCTACGTGCCTTGTTAGTTTAGATTTAAGGTTTGAAGCCTTATTGTTGTGGATGATGTTTTTCTTAGCAAGTTTGTCGATCATAGAGATAACACCAGCAAGTTTTTCTGCAGCTTCACTCTTCACAGTAGCTAAACGTATAGCTTTAATAGCGTTACGTGTAGTTTTGTGCTGATACCTGTTCAACACCCTTTTCTTTTCGTTAGTTCTAATTCTCTTTAAAGCTGACTTATGATTTGCCATTGTAATTCTTTCTTAAAAATCCTTAATATTTTAATTGTTGTCCGTAGGGGAGGGAACCCCTGCTACCAGTAAAACCTGATATACTAACCCCTAAACGAACGAACCGTTTTTTAAGATGCTCTCTTTAAATCCGGAACCGTTTCAATTTTGTAGCCCGTGGGGGAATCGAACCCCCCTTACTAGAATGAAAATCTAGCGTCCTAACCGATAGACGAACGGGCCATTAAATGCATTAGAAGCTATAAACCGGCGAGCCGTTTTATTTGTAGCCCGTGGGGGAATCGAACCCCCCTTACTAGAATGAAAATCTAGCGTCCTAACCGATAGACGAACGGGCCATTAATTTTGTTCCTCTAATGCGGATGCAAAAGTACAACTAATTTTGACTTCTGCAATAGTGGAACAAAAAAAATTGAAAAAAATTTCATTAATATGCCTTAGCAAAAAGCACCCTGCCTATACTTGGGGCACCTGTAAGCACACAAACGCCTGCCTCTTCTACCCTATCAAGCGGAATACAGCGTATGGTAGCTTTTGTAAGCTCTTTTATCTTTTCTTCGGTCTCAGAGGTACCATCCCAATGTGCAGATATAAAGCCGGTCTTATTTTGAAGCACGTCTTTAAACTCTTCAAAAGAGTTAACCTCAGTAATATGCGTATTCCTGAACTCAAAAGCTTTATCAAAAAGGTTCTTCTGTATCTCCTCAAGCATATCGCTTATGTAGCTAACAATATCAGCACTTATTACTGTTTCTTTAGTAAGCGTATCGCGCCTTGCTACCTCAAAGGTACCGTTAGCAAGATCATTAGGACCTATAGCCACACGAAGCGGCACACCTTTAAGTTCGTACTCTGCAAATTTAAAGCCCGGCTTGTGCGTATCCCTGTCATCATACTTAACAGATATGCCCAGCTTGCGCAGGCGCGCCATAAGCTGTTTTGCCTCTGCACTAATAGCCTCAAACTGTTCATCGCCTTTATATATTGGCACAATAACCACCTGTATTGGCGCCAGGTTTGGCGGCAGCACAAGGCCGTTATCATCACTATGCGTCATTACCAGCGCACCCATAAGGCGTGTACTTACACCCCATGATGTAGCCCAAACGTGCTCCTGCTTACCTTCTTTGCTCGTAAATTTCACATCAAATGCCTTAGCAAAGTTCTGGCCTAAAAAGTGCGATGTACCTGCCTGCAGCGCTTTACCATCCTGCATAAGCGCTTCTATACAATAAGTCTCTATAGCACCCGCAAAACGCTCGTTTGCTGTCTTTGTGCCCCTTACAACCGGTATAGCCATAAAGTTTTGGGCAAAATCAGCATACACATTCATCATCTGTTCTGCTTCTGTTACAGCCTCAGCTTGTGTGGCGTGGGCGGTATGCCCTTCCTGCCATAAAAACTCAGCAGTCCTTAAGAACAGGCGTGTACGCATTTCCCAGCGCACTACGTTAGCCCACTGGTTTACCAGTATAGGCAGGTCGCGGTAGCTTTGTATCCAGCCGCGGTAGGTATCCCATATAATGGTTTCAGAGGTTGGCCTTACAATAAGCTCTTCTTCGAGCTTAGCATCAGGGTCTACCTCTATTTTTCCGTCTTCTCCGGTTCTAAGCCTGTAGTGGGTTACTACAGCACACTCTTTTGCAAACCCGTCTACGTGGCTGGCCTCTTTACTAAAGTAAGACTTGGGTATAAACAGCGGGAAGTACGCATTTTGGTGGCCGGTTTCTTTAAACATCCTGTCTAATTCTGCCTGCATCTTTTCCCATATTGCATAGCCGTATGGCTTGATAACCATACACCCTCTAACCGCCGAATTTTCAGCCAGGTCAGCTTTTACAACCAGTTCATTATACCATTTGGAATAATCTTCTGACCGCTTTGTTAAATTCTTACTCATCGTATTTAATTTGGCACAAATATTGTTTAACTTTATATGATAAAAATAGTTTAGCAAAACTAACTATTTTTGTAAGTTCAACAATGAAAAAAATGCACAGATATGAAAAGTGAATACTTTAATATGCACCGGATTTCCCTCTTTGCCTTAGTGGGTTTCCTGGGCTGGGCTGTATCCTCATGCAGCTCTTACCAAAATACCTCGAGTTATGACTCAGACGGTATTTATGGCTCGGTTCCCCGCGACGAGAACAATCAGCCGGTTTATAAATATAACGACGGCAATGTAAGCAATTACAGAAACGGCGAGGTTAGCGGACAAAATGCTAACGGGTATTCTACTTATTTCAACTCACTACAGGATGAATATGTGCCCGTAACTGATGCAGATAACTACACTTCTTACGACACCATACAAAACCCTAATGTACAGCGCACCTATGCCACCGGCTACAGCGGCTGGGGCGAAAGCACCGATAACGTAAATGTAAATATTTATGGTGGCGGTGGCTATGGCGGTTATGGCTGGGGCGGCTACCCATACTACGGAGGTGGTTATGGCGGCTGGGGTGGCTGGGGCTACCCTTACTACGGCGGCTGGGGCGGTTTTTACTCGCCTTACTACTCTGGCTGGGGCTGGGGTAGCGGTTGGGGCTTAGGCCTCGGATTTGGCTGGGGCTACGGCGGAGGCTGGGGTTATGGTGGTTACGGAGGATATGGAGGTTATTATGGCGGAGGCTACTACGGCAATTACCACCATTACAACAACTATAACCAGTACGGCAGGAGAAGCAACTATACCAACCCGGGGCCAGGTCGTAGCGCATACTATAACAACAACGGCAGATACGCACAAGGCAATAGCAGGCGCAACGCTTATAGCACAAACGGTGGCCGAGGCACAACAAACTTTAGCAACGGCAGGAGCAACTCTAATGTTTACAGCACCAGGGGCGGCTACTACAACAATACAAACGGCACACAATCTCGCAGTAACAGTTACAATAACGGCAGTAGCAGAGGCTATAACAACGCAACAGCACCATCAAGAAGCTACTCACCTTCTGCTCCATCAAGAAGTTACACCCCTTCATCAGTACCTTCACGCAGCAGTTCAAGCCCAAGCTATAGCGCACCATCACGCAGCAGTGGTGGAGGTGGCGGCTTTGGCGGCGGATCCCGCGGTGGCGGTGGTGGAGGTGGCTCTCGCGGCGGTGGCGGTGGTGGCGGTGGCCGAAGAGGTTAACACAATATACGGCCCCGTGTTTTTTGAAAGAGAAAAAACGCGGGGCTTCTTTTTACCACATCATTAAACATCAGCATGAAAAAAATATTATTTTCAGCAGCCATGATCATGGCCGCAGTGACAAGCTATGCACAGCAGGATCTTAATACAGCCGCAGATGCCGTGCGATACTCCTTAGACAACCTTACGGGCACCGCACGGTTTAGAGCCATGGGTGGCGCATTTGGCGCTGTAGGTGGCGACCCTTCTGCCATTAACGTTAACCCGGCCGGATCTGCAATATTTATGTACAATACCGGTACTGCTACTCTAAGCAGCTACAATATGAACAACCAGGCTAATTACTTTGGCACCAACCGCAAACAAAACGACAATACTTTTGACCTGAACCAGATAGGCGGATTTTTTGTTTTTAACAATGCCAAAGAAGATGCCTTTATGAATAAATTTACTTTAGGTTTCAATTACGAAAATACCCAGACGTTTGAAAATATCGTAGGCATATCTGGTGTAAACCCTACCGGTAGTATAGTTGATTACTTTCTTAACTACGCTAACAACAGCGGTGTTACACTTGGCACGCTGCAAAATGAATATTTTGAGAACCTGAGTTTTGCAGAGCAGCAGGCCTATCTGGGCTACAATGCTTATGCCATTAACCCTGTAAACAACAACGCCGGCAATACAGCCTACACCACTAACGACCCTGATAATGGCAACCGCTACCAGGACAGCTACATAGCTACTACCGGTTTTAACGGTAAAGTGGCACTTAACTTTGCAGCGCAGCTTGCTAAAAGATTTTATCTTGGCGCTAACCTAAATGTTCATTTCAGCGATTATATTAATAACACCAGTTTTTATGAAGACACAAATAACGGCACAAATGCAGGTCTACAGGAACTACAATTCAACACAAGGCGTTATACCTATGGTGGAGGTTTTTCTCTAAACGTAGGTGCCATTGCAAAAATCACCGAATCGTTCAGGTTAGGAGCAGCATATGAATCGCCTACCTGGATGAGGCTTCAGGATGAAATAAACCAAAACATTACAGGTGTTAGTAGCGGGGTTAGGTACTATACCAACCCTGGCGTTACCATGGTTGGTGATGATTACACTATAAAAACACCTGCAAAATATACCGGAAGCGCGGCTTTTATTATTGGCAAAAAAGGACTTATCAGCGTAGATTATGCCATGCGTAATTATGCCAACACAAAATACACAGGTAACCGCTACAGTGTACTTAACGACCAGTTGAGCCAAACCCTAGACTGGGCAGGCGAACTACGCGTGGGTACTGAGTGGCGCGTAAAACAACTAAGCCTGCGTGCAGGATACCGCTTTCAACAGAGTCCGTACAAAAACGGCACTACCGTGGGCGACCTTAGCAACATTAACGGCGGCCTTGGCTACAGCTTTGGCGGATCAAGAATTGACCTAACCTACTCCTGGGCACAACGCAAAAGTGATGTTTCTACCTTTACACCGGGCTTTACCGATGCTGCAAGGGTAAAAACCACTTACAACAACGTAGTATTATCTTACACTATCGACCTTTAATTTCATCTTGCTATATTTTTATTTAGTGAAAAAGCCATCTGTAATTACTCAGATGGCTTTTTTTAATCCATACCAGCAGCCTCATCAAAATTTTTAACTCCCACACTTCTTTGAGAACCAATAAAAAGCGTACTTTTGCACCCTATTTTTTTAAGTGATATATGAGAACGAGGTCTATAAAAAAGAACAAGATAAATGTAATAACGCTGGGATGTTCTAAGAACGTGTACGACAGCGAAGTGCTTATGGGTCAGCTGCGTGCCAGCGGTAAAGACGTTGCCCACGAAGCGCCGGCGCACGAAGAAGGCAACATTATCGTGATAAACACCTGTGGCTTTATAGACAATGCCAAAGAGGAATCGGTTAACATGATCATTAATTATGTAGACAAAAAAGAACAGGGCCTTGTAGACAAGGTGTTTGTAACAGGCTGCCTTAGCGAGCGCTACAAACCGGATCTTCAAAAAGAAATTCCTGATGTAGACCAGTACTTTGGTACAACAGAGCTGCCACAACTGCTTAAGGCACTAGGTGCTGATTATAAGCACGAACTGCTTGGTGAGCGTATTACTACTACCCCAAAAAACTACGCTTACCTTAAAATAGCCGAGGGCTGCGACCGCCCGTGCAGCTTCTGTGCCATTCCGCTAATGCGTGGCAAACACGTAAGCCAGCCTATAGAAAAACTGGTTAAAGAAACGGAAGGCCTTGCTAAAAACGGCGTTAAAGAACTAATACTTATTGCCCAGGATCTTACATATTACGGCCTGGATCTTTATAAAAAACGTAACCTGGCAGAACTGCTTGAAAACCTTGTAAAGGTAGAAGGTATAGAATGGATACGCCTGCACTACGCATTCCCTTCAGGCTTTCCTATGGATGTGCTTGAACTTATGAACCGTGAGCCTAAAATTTGTAATTACCTTGATATACCTCTACAGCACATTTCTGACAGCGTACTGAAATCTATGCGTCGTGGTACCACACAGGAAAAAACGACACGTTTGCTTAACGAATTCCGCAAGGCAGTACCGGACATGACCATACGCACCACGCTTATCGTGGGCTATCCGGGCGAAACAGAAGAGGATTTCCAGATACTGAAAGACTGGGTTAAAGAAATGCGTTTTGAGCGCCTTGGCTGTTTTACCTATAGTCATGAAGAAAACACCCATGCTTACCTGCTTGAAGACGACGTACCTGCCGATGTAAAACAACAACGCGCTAACGAGATCATGGAAATACAGTCGCAAATATCGTGGGAGCAAAACCAGGAAAAGATAGGCAAGACATTCCGTTGCATTATCGACCGTAAAGAAGGTGCCCACTTTATAGGCCGTACCGAATTTGATAGCCCTGATGTAGATAACGAGGTACTTATTGATGCCAGCATTGCTTACCTTAAAACAGGTGAGTTTGTAAACATTACTATTACCGATGCTACTGAATTTGACCTTTATGGCATACCGGCCACTACAGGACTAAACTAAAAATACCGAAAGCTAAAGCGCCTTGTTTTAGCTTTTTTTATTATGTTTGAATAAGATTTAAAGATTTATGAAAACGAAGACCAGTTATATACTTATACTTTTTGCTTTCTTATTTACAGCATCTGCCTTTGCTCAGGTAAACCGTAGTGTAGCACCGGGTCAATACAGGCGCACCACAGCAAAAGCAAAAGTTGAAAAAGGTAAAAAAATCGACTATATAGACCAGACAACAGAATTCTATGTAACAGAATTTACACTTGATGATTTTCAGGCCGCTGCAGTAAAACAGGTACTTGAAGCAGAACGCAGTAATCTTGATATGCTAAGATATTCTCAGGATATTACTACTGATGAGAAACGCGAGAAAGCAGTTGAAATAACAACACGCATAGACAACAAGATCATGCCGATGCTTAACCCTGATCAGTTAGAAAAATACAAGAAGTTTATAGAAAAACGCAAACAGTAAGTTTCTATATCACAATACTAAAAGCCCGTATTCGCGTAACGTGTTTACGGGTTTACTATACCAGAGCAACTCAAAATCTTCAAGATTTTCTGCACTTTCATAATCCTGCTTTACCTGCGCAAAAGTCATTGGCTTTTCAGAAGCCGCAATTTTAACCAGTAAACCGGCAAGCCACTCCCCCTGCTCTTTTGATGTTTGTATGCTAAAGCTTTCTTTTTTATCATGAAAAGTAAGCGAAGCCGTTTCAAACGTGCGTCCCTTTTTACTTTTGGTAAAATATTCAGCTATTGGCACACTTCCCGTCCATACAATCTTAGCGGTAGGCTTTACATTAAAGCTTTCATCTTCGTGCAATACGTTAGAAATATAGTCGTGCGGAATCTTAGTCCTTGGCACTTTAAACTCAAACCAGTCCTGTAACTGAAAATCAAAGCAAACACCATGCATAAAATTAAACAGCGACTTTTTTAAGCCAAAGCTAAATTTATCATGGTTGGTTCCGGTTTTATCGGTAAACATAATATCGTTATTGGCAAAGCTGCCTACAATATCACTATCCTTAACTACGCTAAATTTTTCGGGTTCAATACCCACGGGGCTGTGCGCCGTCATGGCAAACTGGTGCCAAAAACCGCTTTGCAGTATCCCGGTTTCAAACATCTGGCGCACCATTTCGAGAGAGTCAATTGTTTCCTGAGCTGTTTGTGTCGGGAAACCATACATCAGGTATGCGTGCACCATAATACCCGCCTGGGTAAAGTTACGTGTTACCCGAGCTACCTGTGCTACTGTAACACCTTTCTGGATCAGGTCTAAAAGCCTGTCGCTCGCCACTTCCAGCCCGCCTGAAACAGCAATACAACCCGAAAGTTTAAACAGGCGGCAAAGATCTGCCGTAAAGCTCTTTTCAAACCTGATGTTCGTCCACCAGGTTACAGCCAGGTTGCGACGCAAAATTTCGAGAGCCACTTCGCGCATAAGCGCAGGTGGGGCAGCTTCATCTACAAAGTGGAAACCATTTTGGCCTGTTTGCAAAATAAGGTCTTCCATACGGTCTACCAGCATTTTTGCAGCCACAGGTTCATATACCTTAATATAATCGAGTGATATATCGCAAAACGTACATTTACCCCAGTAGCAACCATGTGCCATGGTAAGCTTATTCCAGCGCCCATCGCTCCACATACGGTGCATTGGGTTTACAACTTCTATAACCGAAATATATTTATCGAGCAATAGTCCACCATAATCGGGCGTACCTACTTCACTTTGTTTATAATCACGGCAGGTGGCAGTATTTATGTACTGCACCTTATCGTCTAACAATACAAAAGTGCGCTTAAGCTGCCGAATATCTCGAATACCATCAATATGTTCAATAATGCACTCTAATGGCGCTTCACCATCATCAAGCATAATGTAATCAAAAAACTCCATTACCCGTACATCGCTAAGCGAGCGTAGTTCGGTGTTCGGGAAGCCCCCACCCATAGCCGTTTTAATCTCAGGAAAATTTTTCTTGATGTACTGCGCACTACGAAACGCTGCATACAAATTACCAGGAAAGGGCACCGAAAAGCCTGCAAGTTGCGGATTGGTTTCCCAAACGCGCTCGTGCAGCAGTTCTATTAATATCTTATCAATATACGTGTAAGGCTGCTGCAGTGCATCGTACAATTCATCAAATGAGTTTGCCGAACGCCCAAGCCTTTCTGCATAGCGGCTAAAGCCAAAGTGCGGGTCAATACACTCCACGATAAGATCTGATATATCTTCCAAATATAGAGTTGCCAAATGCTTCGCTTTATCCTGCGTACCCATGGTGCCGAATGCCCAGTCCAGTTCTTCAAGCTGTGCAAATCGCGAAGCCTCGGGAAGGAAATCTTCACTACATATCAGGTGGCTTAGCGTAGGGTTTTTACCCTGTAGGAACAGGATAACAGGGTCGATGGTTTTAAGGTAATCAGATTTAAGGGCAAGAATACGCTGGCAATTAGTTGACAGTTGCCGGTTGCCGGTTGCCTCAATATGGGTAAACATTTCGGTTAGCCCCTGTTTAGAAAACAGCCTCAATATCACTTCAATACCAAGGTCAGCCTGTACAGATGTGATGCCTTTAGTATTCAAAAAACCTTTAATATAAGCCGTTGCCGGATAGGGTGTATTCAGCTGGGTAAAAGGTGGCATTATCAAGAGGGCTTTGGTACTCAAAACTATAGGGGTTTAAGGGTGCAAAAGTAGTTATAATTTAGAAATTGTGGGTATTAATGTTGTGAGAGGGTTTTTGGTATATTTGGGGAAACCAACAATTATGAAACATTTATTCTCGCTATTTCTATTTACAACAATAAGTTGTTTTGCTCAAAAACCAATTAAAGATACTATTTATGGCCCGGTTAAAACGGTGTATGAAAAAATGATAATTACAGATACTGCCCCTAAAAATCCTGATGATATATACTATGATGATTATGGCGAATTTGGATTTATGGGTAGGTAGATTACACTCCGCTTAAAGAGCAAGGATTGGAACGAAACACGTTTTGCTTCGTATGTAAATTTTTATCAGGAGTATGACACCTTAAAAAGGGTTACACATGAAACCTGGTACTATAAAGATGGCAATATTGCAACAGATTATGAACTTAAATATGACAATTCGAATCATCTTATCGAACAAAGAGAAAAAGACTCTGAACATAATTTAAAAGGCATTAAAATATGGACATATGACAACAAAAATCGCCTTATCTCTAAAACAAATTTACACATAGGTGATTACAGTGGTTTTAAAAATGAAGGATTTCGATATGATGATAATGACAATCTTATAGAGGAAACTCATTTGACAGATGATGGAAGAAAATCAGTGCTTACACATGATTATAAAAACAAAAAACGAATATCCAGCTATTATTGCACTGATGATTTAATTCAAAACCAAAACAGATACAGTCCAAAGTTGCGTTACGTATATAAATATGATTTGAATGGAAATAAGATTGAAATTATAGATTTTTTTGACTATTCTACCCAACAAACACAAGAACTTTTGTGTAGGCTTCCCTTTTTTAGTACGATTTAAAAGTATAAAAAATACTGTTATTTCCAATCTTATGTTTCTAACAGTTGATGGGCTGAGTGTAGTGAAGGCGTAGCCGTAGCGGAACGAAGCCCATCAACTGTATTGTTTTTTATTCTATAGGCGCTCGGGCTGATTCCCCCCAGGGCATCATGAGGCCGGTGGTTGTTATAGTCCTCCACCCATTGGTGGCTGATATCCCTTACCTCATCGATACTCTCAAAAAGATGTGCATCCAGCACATGCTCCCTGTAGGTTTATTGAAGCGTTCTATAAGGGCGTTCTGTGTAGGTTTCCCAGGCTGGGTATACTTAAACTCAATATCCATTATAGCACTCCATTCCTGAGCCAATTTAGCAACAAATTCCGGCCCGTTGTCCATTCGTATCCGTTTTGGCTTGCCATGCCGGTTTGTGAGGTGTTTTAAAACCCATATTATGCGGCTGCTCTTCAAAGAATAATCTGTCTCAATAAACAAAACTTCCCTGTTATAGTCATCAATTACATTAAAGCTGCGGAACTTCCTGCCGCCCATCAGGCTGTCGCTCATAAAGTCGATGCTCCAGGTGTGGGTAAAGCTCTCAGGTATAACTATAGCTTCCTTAACCCTTGCAGGCAGGCGTTTCTTTACCTTCCTGCGTAACGGAAGCCCAAGTTGCTTATACACCCTGTGCAGGCGTTTATGGTTTACCTTATCACCACCATTGCGCAGGCGGTAATAGCACTTCCAAAAGCCTTCGCGGGGATGGTCTTTTGCAAAGCCTTCAAGGCGTTCAATAAGACCTGTATCATTTTTTACCGAGAGGTACGATAAACTGCTCCGGCTGGTCTGTAAGAGACGGCAAGCCTTGCTTTTGCCGTTAGGGTAAACACAAGCCAGGTCGGTTACAATGGTTCTTTTATGGCAAGGCTTTAAAGCTTTTTTTCGATGATATATTTTGCCATGTCCAGTTCAAGGGCAAGGTCGGCATACATACGCTTAAGCTTGGCATTTTCCTCTTCAAGGGCTTTTAACCGCTTAAGTTCGCTGGCTTCCATACCGCCATAACGCTGCCGCCATTTATAAAAAGTAGCTTTGCTGACTCCATGCTCACGGCTTATGGTATCAACATCTTTGCCCGATTCAAACTCTTTGAGGATCTTGGCGATCTGGGTGGGATTAAATTTACTAGTCTTCATAATTACAGTTTAAAGTTAATAAAAATTCTACTTTTAAACTGTACTATTTTTGGGGGAGCTTACAACACTTTCATTTAGTACGCTGCTAAAATATGATGAAAGGAATAATCTTACAAACAGTCACGCTGTTGGCGGGATGAACTTTGAAAGAGAATATGCCTACAACAAGTCAAATCAACTTATTTTATCTGTCCATAAAGCACAAGGTCAAATCACCGAAAGAACTGAGTATTTTTATGAGAACGACCATTTATCAAGACTAATCTCTAACGATAATGGAAAAAAACACAAGGTCACTTTTCTTTATAAATTTGACCATTATAATAATTGGGTAGAACAAGAAAAAATTATAAATGGTAAAATATTTATTAGGCGGAGAATAATAACTTATTATTAAGCCCTATTTAGCTTCATCAAACGGTAAATATTCACAACCAAGGTATAATACATCTTAACTTTAGATATATAACAACTGCACTTCTTTCCATAGAAAACCATCAATACATCAATTTTCCCTACCTTTGCACAAAACAAATAAACAATGCCGTCAGACTGCATCAGTTACCAAAACTCAGGATATTTCACACCGTTAATGGTCGATTACCTTAACCAAAAGGACACCCTGAAACCGCTGTATAACCGCTTCCCTACCCTTGAGAATTTTAAAAATCAGATAGCAGAGAAACAGCAAAACTATCCTGAACAGTCGCGTGCAATACTCGCTGATGCCTTAGTTGCGCAGTACAAGAACGTTGAAAAGTTTTACATAAGCACAGAGCATAACATAAACCTGTTACGGCAAAACAATACCTTTACCGTAACCACAGGCCACCAGCTCAACCTGTTTACAGGCCCGCTATATTTCCTCTATAAAATAGTATCGGCCATTAACCTGGCAAAGCAGCTTAAAGAAACGTATCCGGACTATAACTTTGTACCCATCTACTGGATGGCAACCGAAGACCACGATTTTGATGAGATTAATTACTTTAACTTCCGTGACAAAAAAATAAAGTGGAACCGTGAGAGCACCGGTCCCGTAGGCAGGCTATCTACCGATGGACTTGATGCCGTACTAAAAGCCTTTGCTGTAGAACTCGGCCCCGGCGATAATGCAAAATGGCTTACATCCCTTTTTGAAGATGCTTATCTTAAACACGACAACCTTACATCTGCTACCCGATTTTTAGCCAATAGGTTCTTTGGTAAACACGGCCTCGTAATTGTAGATGGTGATGATGCGGAACTAAAAAGCCTTTTCAAACCCTATGTTAAAGAAGAGCTGCTAAAGCAAACCAGCCATCATAAAGTGGCAGAGACTACTCCCCTGCTTTCTGACTATAACGTGCAGGTAAACCCACGCGAAATCAACCTGTTTTATATTGAAGACAACTTACGTGAACGTATTATCCTACAAGATAAAACCTACTTTGTAAACAATACAGATATTACCTTTAGCGAAAGCGAAATATTATCTGAACTTGAAAACCATCCCGAAAAGTTTAGCCCTAACGTTATCATGCGTCCGCTTTATGAGGAGGTAATATTGCCCAACCTTTGCTATATAGGTGGTGGTGGCGAACTGGCGTATTGGCTGGAACTAAAAAGCTTCTTCGAGTCGCAAAACGTTACATTCCCTATGCTGCTGTTGCGTAACTCAGCCTTGATTGCTACTCAGAAACAAGCCGATAAACTCGACAGGCTGCAACTTACCTGGGCAGATGCCTTTAGTAAACAACACGACCTGCTCAATAAAAAAGTGCAGGGCTTCTCTAAATTCCAACTTGATTTTACCGAACAGAAGGAATTCCTGAAGCAACAATTTGAAAAGCTTTCTGCCATAGCCCAAAAAACGGACATTACCTTTACAGGTGCCGTAAAAGCACAGGAGCTAAAACAAATCAAGGGCCTTGAAAATTTAG
The DNA here is from genome assembly GCF_003403075.1 of Flavobacterium psychrotrophum. Taxonomy (NCBI): domain Bacteria; kingdom Pseudomonadati; phylum Bacteroidota; class Flavobacteriia; order Flavobacteriales; family Flavobacteriaceae; genus Flavobacterium; species Flavobacterium psychrotrophum. The sequence continues at coordinate 3,195,381 of NZ_CP031557.1, forward strand.
AAAAAAAACTACTTCGTGCAGAAAAGCGCCAACATCATGATGCACTGGAACGTATAGCTGCCGTGCAGAACGAACTGTTTCCGCACCACAGCCTGCAGGAACGCCGCAATAACTTCTCAGAATTTTATCTTGCTTACGACGGGAGGCTTGTCGACGAACTATTCAGGCAACTAAAGCCACTTGAGCAGGAGTTTAATGTAATTATTCTCTGATTAGTCTTAAAATCATCGATATAAAATCAAAAATAATAAATAGAAAACCGCTACTTTTGCGTAAAATTTAAAAACACTATGGCAACAAACAGAACCTTTACCATGATTAAGCCGGACGCCGTTGAAAAAGGGCACATCGGTGGTATCCTTAACATGATAACCGAAGCTGGTTTCAAAATCGTTTCTCTTAAACTTACACAACTTACTGTAGCAGATGCACAGGCGTTTTATGCTGTACACAGCGAAAGGCCTTTCTACGGCGAACTTGTAAGCTTTATGTCTCGCGGCCCTATCGTTGCAGCCATTCTTGAAAAAGAAAATGCTGTGGCTGATTTCCGTACGCTTATTGGCGCTACAAACCCTGCTGATGCTGCCGAAGGTACTATCCGTAAAAAATATGCTACATCAATGGGCGAAAATGCCGTTCACGGTTCAGACAGCGATGAGAATGCAGCTATCGAAGGCGCTTTCCATTTTTCAGGACGCGAGCAGTTTTAATTGCTTACCACATATACATTATAAACCACGTTTCGGCGTGGTTTTTTTATGCCCTAAATTATGATGAACCCAAAAAACATATACTTCAGATTTTAATTTACAGCCCATCGTTAGCGCATTGCATGCGTCCATGTTCCCGCCATTGCCTTTATCTTTCCGCTACGCTACAAGGATACCGGCGCTGTCAGGGCTAAGAACAATCTAAGCGCACCGCAGCAGCTTTTAGCAATAGTGTCCAGTTGTTCTAATAGAAACTTACCTATAAAAACAACCCGGGCAGCCATATGGCTGCCCGGGTTTTCTTTTTGTGGTTTGTATTCAGTTTAGTGAAGCTACTGCTTACTGCTACTGAACACTGCGCTAATTGTTGTTTATCGCTTCATCGCAAAGTGCGCCTTAAAGGTCCTTGCATGGCCGTTCTCGTTGAACTCAACCGTAAACCAGTAGTCGTCTGACGGTAACGGGTTACCGTTGTAGGTACCGTCCCACCCCTGGCCTTTGTCGGTCCTGCTGTCAGGGCTCAGCTGTTTGATCAGCTTGCCGTAACGGTCAAAGATAAAGATCCTTGCACCCGTGCCCTGAAGACCGATGATGTTCCAGTAGTCGTTGATGCCATCGCCGTTTGGTGTGAAGTATTTAGGGTAGTCCACTACGCTTACACCCGGGATCCTTAGCATGTCACATGGGTTGATCTCAAGGGTGTTCGCATCACGAACGTATACCGTAAAGAAGCCCAGCGGTACATTAGTAAATACATTCGAGTTCTGCCATGGGCCCAGTGGCGTGGCATTGCCGTCTGCATCTTCAGGGGCAAGGCTGTACTGGTAGTCGCCATAGCCCTGTACAAGTACCGTTACCGTCTGGTTGTCCCCAAAGGCGTTGCTTACCACATAACCTGTATTAATGATTTCCGCCGGCCCTGAAAGGAATACTTCAAACGGTGCCACTGCATCTGAGATACAGCTGTCTGCATTCCATACTTCTACCGTGTAAAGGCCTTCTTCGGTTGCTGTGTACCTTTCTGAGGTGCCGTTCGTGGTTACTGCCGTACCGTTAAGGTACCACTGGTAGGTGTTGCCTGCCGTGGTGTCGCCTGCATGCAGGTACACCGGTTTGTTTACGTTGCCACTGCTGTATTCCACACACAAGGTATCATCGTTGTCTTCACTGGTAATGTTTGGTGTTGGCAGCAAGCTTACCCTGATGTTAAAGCTTGTTACTGCATAGCATGGTGAGAACGTGCTGGTGTTGGTTACCCTTACCCAGATCGTCTGCCCAAGGTATACCGTATTGGTAAACGCTGCAGGCGTTGCTATATACTCCGCTGCCGTGATATCGCCTGCCTCGGCTGCTGCCTGGCTGGTGTAGTAGCCCAGTGTATATTGTGCAGGGTTCTGGGTGCCCAGTACTTCTGCTCCTGCTGGGGTAAGGTCAAAGGCCGTAAAGCCGTCGTTTGTACCGTCATAGTCACATTCCACCATTGGGCTGTTAGCCGGGCTTGTAACAGGGTTGGCTACAGCTGCCTGCTCTGCATAAAGCTCAAGTGTTGTCAGTATCTCACAACGGGTTGTGTTGTCTGTTACATGTACCAGGATCTGCTGGTGCCCTGCCGTTACGTTGGTATAGTTGTGCGGCAATGCCGTACCTGCCGTATAGGCAGCCATGTCTTTATAGAACCTGATTGCATAATCGGTAGGGTTTACACCTGCAGTGGTTAGCAGGTCGGTTATATGACCGATTAGGTTGAACGTCTCAAAGCCGGTCGTCGGGTCGTTACAGATCGCATACAATGGTACTACGCCGGTGCTGTCATATACCGGTGGCAGTGGGTTTACGATAAGCGGTAAGGCTACAACTTCTGCACAGCCCGGTGCGCCCGGCTGGGTATCGGTACGCGTTACACGTACATATACCGTATCGTTCCATGGGGTTACACTCGTATACGCTGTTGGGGTACCGATGTATTCTGCAGCGGTAATGTCGCCTGCTTCGGCGGCGGCTTCTGTGGTATAGTAGGCCACCTGGCTCTGGGTATCCCCGCCCAGTATGTTGCGTTTGGCAAGGTCAAGGTTAAACACCTCGATACCGTCGCCAAGGTTGGCATCATTCGTATCGCAAAGCTCCAGTGGTGTTGGCGCTATGTTTGGCGTTGGCCTTGGCACTACCCTTAGCGTTACGCTGCTGTAGCTCTCACAACCCTGTGGCGTGGTAACACGTACAAACACCGTTTGCGGGTTTGAGGTATTGGTATAAGCGCTTGCAGGGCTGATCAGGCTGGTATAGGCACTGTCTTCAAAGTATTCTACGATGTTACTTTCCCCGATGCCGGTTGGCGTCAGGATGTAGTCGTTCATTGCCGTAAGGTCAAAGGCGGTCTTGCCGTCGTTTGGAAGGGCCTCGTCACACAGCATCAGCACCGTTGGGGTGGCAAGCTCTTGTGGCGCATTGACATGCAGCTCAAAGCTGCTTACCTGGTAGCAGTCCGTGCCCGGTACACTTACCCTTACCCATACCTGCTCGCCGTCGGTGCCGCGGTAGCTCTGTGGTGTGGTGATGCGTGGTGCTCCGGCCTGGGCATTCACCTCACTGGTAAAATACTCGATCGTGTAGCTGCCCGGGGCAACTCCGGTCTGGGTGTATACTTCAGCATCTTTTTGAGTCAGGTCAAATACCCTCCTGTGGTCGGTATTGTCGCTGTCTTCATCATCACAGTCCGTCAGGTCGGTTAGCGTTACTGCTATCGGCGCACGGGTAATGATGATCGTGATCGGGTAGACTATAGAGCGGCATCCTGTTACCGTATTGGTAGCAACCACATAAAGTACCTGGCTGCCCGGTGTTACGTTCTCATAGTCGGATGTGTTCAATATAGGGTTGTTGCCCCTTTCTGCATCATCCTGTGTGCGGTAGAAGGCTACTGTTAAGCCTACACCATTGTTGACCATGTTCGCTACAAGCGCGTCCAGGTCAATATTACCATAGCCTGAGCCGTTGGTATCGCATATGGTCAGTTCATCCAGCGTTGGGCTTACCAGTACCGGAAGTGGCTCTACACGGATGTCCAATAGTACGATACGGTAGCAGCCCGTTACATTATCGGTTACCCTTACAAAGATGGGCTGTACCGCAGGGGAGCCGGTATTTTCATACGTCTCAGGGTTAGGGATTGCTCCGGTACCTGATTCTGCATCCGCAAGGTTCGTGTGGAACGTGGTGGTTAAACCGTTTACGCCTCCTGTGATCTCGTCTGTCTTAGCGGTAAGGTCAAATTCCTCGACCTCATCGCCGGAGTTATGCTCGTCACAAAGTACCAGCGGTGTTGGGTTCGTTACTACCGGTAGTGGGTTTACTACAAGGTTTAGTGGTACAATGTCGTAACAGCCCGTAGCGTTGTTCGTTACCCTGATGTATACTGTAGCTGTGGCTGACGTATGTGTGCCCGGGGTAGCGATAGCAGGCGTGCCTAGCTGTGCGCTGCTAAGGCCGGTATGGTACGTTACTGTAAACTGGGCAGGGTTCATCGTGTTCAGCACGATAGCCTGGTAGCTGGTAAGGTCAAAGATCGCCTGCCCGTCGGTATCGCTGGCACCGTTGTCGCAAAGCGCATAGTCCTCAAGTGGGTCTGTCGCTTCCGGTACGGGGTGCACCACAAGGCGTAGCGGTACTACGTCAAAACATGAGGTAGTGGCTGAGTTTACACGGATGTAAAGCGTCTGGATGCCTCCCGTGGTCTGTGCCTCGATGTTTGTATAGTCATTCAGGTGCGTAGTGATCGGGTTGGTCCCGTTCTGGTAGTTTGCATCCGCTGACGTCTCATGGATCGTAAGGGTTACCGTACCTCCCATTGCCGCCTGGATCTCATCCAGTGCATCCTGAAGGTTGAACGTAGTTACATTATCGTTGTTGAAGTCACATTCTTCAAGGTCGGTTGGGTTTGGTGCGATAGGCGCCGGTTGTACTTCCAGTTGGGCCGGTGCAACAACGCTACAGCCCGTAGCCGTATTGGTTACCAAGGCATAGATCGTTTTGTTTACCGAAAGGTACGGGTTGACCGTAATGAAGTTCGCATTGCCAGGTACCGCATCGGCCTGGTTTTCATAGTACAGTGCCGTATAACCGGCCTGCCCGCCCATCATTACAGGGTCTAACCTGTCAAAATAGAACAAGCCTTCACCCGGGGTTTCTTCACACGCGTAGAAAATTGGGCTGCTTAAATCCGCTAATGGTAGCGGGTTAACGATCAGGGTAAAACTCCCTACATCATAACAGCCGTGTATTGTTTCTACTCTAACCCATACCTGTTGCCTGTCACGGGTTTCATTCTGGTAGCTCGCAGGTGAGATGATCGCATTCTGGTCAAGCTGCGCATCGCTGTTGCTCCTGTAGTAGGTTACAACGTCCGTAGGGTCGCTCGTAGCCTGCGTATTACGGCTCGTAAGGTCAAACACTTCCTTGCCGTCTAATGCAGGGGCAGTGTCGTCGCAAAGTACTATATCCTGGATTGGGTTGATCACCGGGCGTGGGTTTACCGTCAGGATTACCTGCCCTACCGAATAACAGTTGCCTGTCACTCCTGTGGCTACTACCCTGATGTACACCGTGCCACCTGTGCTGCTGTAGGTACCCGGGCTGCTGATCTGGCCTGCTGTACCGCCTGCATCGGCGAAGGCCTGGCTAGTGTAAAAGGTAGCTGTATAGCCTGCCTGGTTGTTGACAACCGCGGCACCCGCAGGAATAAGGTTGAACGTGCCGGAGCCTGTCCTGCCGTCTTCGCAGACATCTAGGCCTGCAACGGGGCTTAGCGTTGGGCTTGACAGTGCCTGCAATTGTAATGGTGTTACAACATAACAGTTTGTGGTAGCATCCTGCACACGGGCATAGATTGTTGTGGTAGCGCTATAGTAGCTGTTGGAAAGCTCGGTACCTGTAGCTCCGCCCTCTGCAAGCAGTTGCGTGGCGTAGTAGCGTACTGTGTAGCCTGTATTATTATTGGTTATCTCGTTGTTTTTTACAGATAGCGTAAAGGTAGCCTTACCCGTGCCGTCATCACATAATGAATACGGCGTAATCGCCGGGTTGACCACCGGAAGCGGGTTGACGATAAGGCTGAAAGAGCCTGTACTGTAGCAGCCTTGTGCATTTTGCACGCGCACCCATACTATCTGTGGTGAACTTGTATTGTTATAGGTAGCAGTACCCACAAGTGGTGTGGTGCCGGCTTCAGCATCCGGTTGGCTCGCGTAGTAGCTTACCGTGAGCCCGCTTACACCTGCCGTGGCTTCCGCGTCTTTCGTGGTCAGGTCAAACGTGGCTACATTGCCCGTTGTTGCCGGGTCATCGCACAATATATAGTTTTGTACGACAGGGATCGCAGGCCTTGGGTTTACCGTTAGCTGTACCTGCGTTACCCCGTAGCAGTTGGTACTGTTCGCCGCGTCTATAACACGGATGTAAACCGTCTGGGTGGCCGATGGGTAGGCTCCCGGGGCTGATGGCGTAATTACATCGGTATTGGTTTGTGCGCCGTTAAGGCTGCTGTGGTAGCTTACCGTATAGCCTGTCTGACCGTTTAGTGCCTGGGTAGCTGCCGTGGTTAAATTGAAGACCGCAATGCCATCATAATCGTCATCGCAAAGCGTTTGTGCTGTTGGTGCTGTTAATACAGGGGCTGCATCGATGGTGATCGTTGCCGAATCTGTACCTCCTATAATACAGTTACCAGGGTCAGGGGCTATCGTATAGGTTACCGTATAGCTGCCCGGCGTGCTTGTTGACGGGGTAATCGCGCCTGTTGTGGCATTAATCGTAAGGCCTGTGCCTGCCGTGAAGGTTCCGCCTGTTGTAAAGCCCGTAGCAGGTGTTGGTAACACATCTGCAGTGGCCGAAACACACGCATTAGATGGCAATGTGAAACTCGTAACAGGTGCCTGGCCTGTACCCACGGTGACAGTAAGAGCGGTCGGTACACCCTCACAGCCTGCTGCATTTATCTGTGCCACATAATATGTAAATATGCCTGCCAAACTCGTATCCGGAGTAATACTTGGATAACTGTTGCCTCCTCCATCATACCAAACCAGTGTATTACCAGTGTCTACACTAGCCGTCAAAGGAACAGCCGTCTGGTGCTGGCAATAGGAAACGTTTGGCGCTACAGGCGAAGCAGGTTCTTCTCCTGTATAGTAAATCTCCGTAGTATCTGAACACCCAGGGGTACCCCAATCAAAATAATATGTACCCTGAACTGTAAAGCCAGATACTGTAGTACGCTGTGCACTGGCATTTGCAATAGTTACAGGGCCGGGATTAGTAGAATGTGCTGTCCATGAACCAAATCCGTCTGCTGCTATAGTAGCTATAGACTGTCCGCAGTTTAGATAAACATCTGAACTAACAATCCTGTTTGTTGCCGTGAATTTTACGTCATCAAGAAAGTTACCTACAGTAGGATTATTATTAGCCGTAGAAACCGCCTCAAACAAAAACCTTGTTATCGGCTGGTTTGCCGGTACTGTATAAACAATTTCGCCTGCTTCTCCATACCTTATCCAGTTTACATTTCCTGTCTGAGCAGTCGCAATGATTACAAAAGGCCCTTCTGGCGGACCTGCCTTAAGTACGCATTTATCAACCCCACTCCTGCCGCGGTGAGCAAATGAACATCGGAATGTAACCGGCTGAGGAGTATTAAATTCCTGATAAAGTGTAGAAAAGCTTTCAGCATTTAATTCTGCAAACCAGTTTCCTTCGGCAGAATTCCCTTCATTACCTCCGGTAGGCCATAATTCAATAAGGTTATCTCCAGCGGTTGTTTTCCAACCCTGCACAACATACTGAGAAAGAGTTGTATTATTACGTCCTCCAAGATTTAGATTAGGACTTTCAAAACCTGAATTTATTGTATTCATTACACACCCAGATGGTTGCACTGGTGTATTTACACAAATTGAAAATGATGTATTAAGGTTTGGATTAGCATTGTTTAATGTTAGCCTCACATAATATTCATTACCTACCGTAAGACCCTGACCGGTTATAATGTTATTTACGCTACAATACAGCGGTGTACCTAAACTACCACAAGTACCGCTATATAAAGTAATAACTACATTTTGAGCAAGAGTACATGTAGGACAACCATACCAACCCTGAGGAGCAAATCCTGACAAAGAAACAGTATGATGATCAGCTGTTGCGGTAAATTTATACCATACGTCGGGTCCGTTAATTCCTGTACATGCCGCAACGGTAGAAGCCGTAGCTGTACTAAAAGATACTGAAGTAGTATTATTACAGGCCGCTGAATTATTAACCGGTAAATTTATAGCACCACTACAATTATCATTAACCGGTGCGTAAGCAGATGCTTTGGCTGGCGGATTTTTAGCAAATACCGTAAAGCACTGCGAAAGTGCAATCAAAGCAAACAATAAGGTAATCTTTTTCATTCAATTGGCAAATTAAGGCTCTAAAATTATGTTAATTCATGTGAATAAACAAACTGATAACGTTCTCAAAACAATTAATTGCTATTATACCCCACCTAAATCCTGAAAATTAATTAAATATCACATAATACTTTTTACAACATTTTTTTAACACAAAAAATCCCCCACTGCTTAAATGCAATGGAGGGATCTGTTTTTTGGGTATTTAAATTATTTGCAACCGTTTAAAAGACAACCCTCTTAGATACTTTACCTTTTACAGTATTTACCTCTACGATAATTACCTGCTGTGCAATGTTAAGGTTGTTTACCGCTGCTTTGGTATCGTTGATACCATTTGCGCTGTAAAGCTGCCTCCCACGAATATCAAATATGGTAACACCGTTTATAAGGGTACTGCCTGTATTGATGCTTATGGTATTGCCCTGCTTGTAAACGATCACTGTATCAGGGTCAACTGTTGGGTTGTCTGTGCCCAGTGCCGATGTACGGTATACTACTTCGAAACGGCCCTCAAAAGTACCTGCTTCTGATGTAAAGGTATAATCGCGGTCTGAGATATTACGGATAATACCTTCAGCATTGTCTTTAAGGTAAATTACCTGACCTTGTTCAAACACACCTTCGGTATGGTCAAGGCCTACGGTAAATTCTCCTGCCGCCGGTACTGTAAAGCCCATTGGTACAACATCTGTAGCATCAAACTCCGGCCTTGCCTGGATTGCAAGCTGTGCGTTTTCTGCCAGCGAGTATAGCGATACCGTATTAGCATCAGTAAGCTTAAGGCCGTCATAACCATAGTCAAGGCCGGTAGTACCTTCTTCCATGTATGCGATAAGTGCCTGGCTTGCCGTACCGTTTTGTGCCTTCATATTCAGCCACAGTTTAGAAGCTGTGCTTTGCGCTGTCCTGAAGAAGCCTTGTGTGGCTCCCGGTGCTGCACGCCTCATGCTGTTTGTAAAGTTAAGCTGCGGGTTAGTTTGTCCTGTAGCTGTTTTTACAATAAAGCCCTGCCCCTGGCTAATAACCCAGTTGCCTGCGGTGGCATTTGCACCCTGGTAGAAGTTACCAAGGCTTACCGTTGTAGCATCGCCTGGGTTAGCAGTATAACCTGCCTGTGTAAGGGTAGCATATGATGAAGATGCTGCGCTGTTGCGTTTCCTCCACAGGTAAAGGCCTGTAGACGTGTGCAGTTTTCCGCTGTTCGCGGTAAAGAAGTCGGCTACGCTTATTGGCGATGGGTAAGGGTTACCCACAGCGGTAAAGCGGTTGTTATCTGTAGAAAGCGCGATGCTTACATTACCATTGTTTGGCGTACCTGTAAAGGTACCGTCAAAGGCAAAAGAAGTGGTGCCTTCATTAAATCCTGTATGGGTATCTGCATTTGGCATACGGATAAGGTATCCTTTTGCAGCCTCAAAGCTGTGGTCGCCCGGTGTTACTGACCAGTAACCTTCTATCATGGCAGTACCATTGCTGGCATACTTGTACTCATAGAAACGCGTTGCCGACGTTGCAGGAGAGAAGGTAAGCAGGTTTTGTGCTGCCACAGGAGATGACCACATGGTGTAATCTAGCCTGTATAGCGGGTTACTGCTTTTGTGGATGGTAATTTTACCCGCATTGTCGTTAGTAGCTGTAGCGGCACCTTGTAGAAGTGCACCGTTGTTAGCTATGGTAAGGGTACCAGCCGGGTTAACAGAAAGTATGTTGTCTACACTTAGTGTTGCGCCTGTAGCTACGGTTAGCGTTGCACCTGCACCTACAGTAAGGTTATGGGCAAGAGCAGTACCAGTAATTACAGGGTTATTGGCTGTTGAAGGTATTACCACATCGCTGGTAGCTGTTGGTACTACACCTCCACACCAGTTGGCTGTGTTTGTCCATGAGCTGTCTATACCTACCCAGTTAAAGCAAGCCGGAGCAGCCAGGGACCATGCCAGTATAAATTGTCCGTAATCTCCTTCATAACCGTCCTGCACCCAGTATACAACCTGAGATGATCCGGTTGTATTCGTCCAAACCACATTTGCCACATCAGGCTCATCTGCACAGTCAATACTTACCGGTGCATCACAACTTCCGTAGAAAACGGCATATACAGAGTCGTAATCATTAGCGGTCTGTCCTATTGTAAGTGTATATCCCGCAGGTACCGTTATGGTATAAAACGCATCTGGCGAACCATCAAAAGCGTCATCGCAGGCAGGTGTATAATCGTCGTTAAGACCTATCGTTGTACTATAAAGCGGAGACGTAAGTGCATCAAGAGATGTCGCTCCATCACACACATCATTCGCCGGAAGGCCAGCTGTAGTAAAACTATATTCTGCACAACCTGTAGTAGTACCACTATTACTTATTGACATAACCTGCCAGTAATATGTACTGTTATAATCAAAACCAACAATTTCTATTGAAGTACCTGTAACCGTTGCAATCAAATCAAGATCGCCCGGATCTACACCTATGTACACGCCATAAGATGTAGGAGTTCCCCCTGTGGCAGGTACATCCCAATCAAGGGTTACAATACCGTTGACAATGGTTACTGCAGGATCTGTATCCAGCGGATATACAATTGCAGGACATTGTGGAAGCGAGAAGCTATATGGCCCCACCCAAGGGCTGTACAACACTCCCTCCTCACAAATACCTCTTACATAATATTCATAAGAAATACCTGCTGTAGTGGTCGCTGCATAGGTAGTACTTGTAACCACAGTGCCAGAACCTGAAGGAGCACCTGTACCCACTGGCTGTACTACTATTTCCCACGAAGATTCAGCACATCCCTGTGTCCAGGTAAGGTTTGCCGCAGTTTCAGTAACTGTATTTGCAGTAAGCGTATGTGGAGCCGGGCAAGGATCTGCAGCGGTAATTGTTATTACATAATCTTCTGTTTCACCATAACTGTTGCTACCACATGGCGTAACTAACGATCCGGCGGTATCAAACATTGCCCTTACACGAAGCCTGTGCTGCCCAAGTGACGGATTACAGGAAAGTACTATAGGAAAAGAAGCCGATGATCCCACAACGCCAACCTGATTACTACCCAATACCAAGCCGTTAGAATAACCTATACGCTCTGTAGCATTATCAAAAATACCATCATCGTTATAATCAATCCAGGCCGCATAACCCTCGCTATACTGTCCGGCATAAACCGTACATGAATATGACGACCCAGCCTGTAATGTGGTTGTAAGCGCAGGGTTTGTAGTATAATTTGAATAACCCGCTGTACCGGAAGGACAACCTGTACCAGAATTATTATCAAGGGTATTAAGCACAACGCGCGCTATAACATCGCCATCATTACAACCATAAGTAGTAACAGGCCTGCAATATCCTAAAGAAGCTGATGTTGTTGCCCAGGCACTATAGGTATCTTCTCCGCAAAATGCCCTTACGTGCAGATAGTTTGTAGTATCTGTAGTACCTGCAACATTACTAATAGATGTTGCGGTAACCGATGTTCCTGAAGCAGGCGGTGTAGCCGTAGTTGTAAAGGCATACTCAAAAGATATTGGTGTACCTGTAGATACTCCCCAGCTAAGGTTAGCTTCTGTTAAAGAAGTGGGTGTAATAGTAAGGCTAATAGGGGCCGGGCAAGGCGGCGGCGGGGTAAGCGTCCAGGCCAATGTAAACTGTCCCGAAGTACCATTATAGCCATCCTGTACCCAATATACGCTTTGTACACTACCTGTATTGTTTTGCCAGACTACATTGCGGATATCCGGTTCGTCAAAACACGTAATCGCAGTCTGTGTATCGCAATTTCCGTAAAAAACTGACATAACAGAATCGTAATAATTTACTGTTTGCCCAATGGTTAGCGTATACCCTGGTTCTACCGTAATCATATAAAAAGAATCAGGCGCCGTGCCACCACTACATGATGGTGTATAATTATTTGAAAGGCCGGCAGTTGTAGATGATATAGGCGAAGTAAGCCCATCTAAAGATGTTGCTCCAGAGCATATGTCATTAGCCGGTATTAACTGGGTTTTAAACAGCCATTCTGTACAACCTGTAGCCGTTATACCCGATGCAACAGGCACTATACGCCAGTAATACAATGTATCGTACAGAAAACCTGTAAGCTGGATATTTGTTGTGGTAACATTAGAAATAAGGCCAAGCGCTCCACTCGTGGTGCCTGCATACACATTATATGATGTAGGTGCTGTACCTGTAGAGGGAGCCTGCCACTGAAGGTTGATAATACCCCCTTCTACCGCTACCGCACCTTCCTGATCTAACGGGAATATTGGCGCAGGCGAACAATCCGGCGGAATTATTGTAGTAGTAAAAGTATATGGACCTGACCAGTTACTGTACACGGTGCCCGGTGTACAGGCCGCACGCACATAATACTCATAAGCTGTTTGAGGTGTTAAATCTGTAACACTATAACTATGAGCCGTAAGCGGTGTACCCGCCCCAACAGGCGCACCTGTACCGGCTGCCTGAAACACGATTTCCCAATTTGTTTCGGCGCAACCGGTTTGCCAGGAAAGCTGGGCAGCCTGGTAGGTAACCCCTGTAGCAGTAAGTAAAGCCGGAGCCGGGCAGGCATCTGCCGCAGATATAGTAATAACATAATCTTCTATTTCTCCGTACAGGTTATTAGCACACGGTGTAACATTTACACCATCTGTATCAAACATAGCCCTAACCCTAAGTGCATGCGGACCTATGGCAGGATTACAGGAAAGAACTATAGGAAAAGTAGCAGAACTACCCAGTACTCCTACAGCCCCACTACCGTTTACACGCCCATTTGAATATCCTATTCGCTCAGTAGCATTATCAAAAACGCCATCGTCATTATAGTCAATCCACGCAGCATATCCCTCATTATACTGTCCGGCATAAACCGTACAGCCATAAGAAGCTCCTGCCTGTAATGTTGTTGTAAGTGCTGTATTTGTTGTATAATTTGAATAACCTGACGTACCGGAAGGACATCCTGTACCCGAATTATTATCGAGCGTATTAAGCACCACCCGTGCTATCACATCGCCATCTGTACAACCGTATGTTGTTGTAGGGCGGCAGTAACCTAAAAATACCTCGCGGGTAGCCCACGTACTGTTAGACCCATCGCATACACTTCTAACATGCAAATAATTTGTAGCATTAAACTGTGGTAGCGGCACTCCGCTAACTGAAGTTGCAGTTGTAGATGTTCCGGTTGCCGGAGGTGTAGCCGAATTTGTTAGTGCATATTCGTAACTTAACGGAGTTCCACCAGCGGCTGTCCAGCTTATATTAACAGTTGTTATAGAAGAGGCGATTGCACTTGCCGCTAATCCGGTAGGTACAGAACAACTTGGTGGAGGACCCTGACTTAAAGCAATATTATCAAAGACTATATTATAATCACCGGCTGACCATCCAACTAAAAAACGCACATAAGTGACACCGGGAGGTGCTGCAAAAGTAACCGTTTTTGTAGCACAGGCAGTAGCCGGTACGTGTGCAATACCCGTACCCCCTACTGTTTGTACGGTTGTCCATGGACCGGCAACGGCATTTGCATACTGCACGGCAAAACTCCCAAAGTTTGCAGGGGTTCCGGTGGTAGTACCATAATCTAATATTCTGTAGCTATAACTAAATGTAACATCACCTCCATTTGAATTGCCCACAGATGGGGAAGTAAATGTTGCCTGTGGCGCCTGGTTATACAAATTAGTTTTTAACGCTCCCCCAGAACAGGAAAGGCTTGCTGATGCAGATCGTCCCGGTTGATAGCCTCCTACAACAGCCCAGCTTCCTGCATTTGTATCAAATGCCTGCGTATAAGCAATCTGTGCGTACCCATTGATATTTGCTAAAAAGAAAAATATCAACAACAAGCAAGATGTTCCGGCTTTGTTTAATGCCGACCAGTCTTTTGTGTAACCCGTTCGCAACAAGGCATAACGATTTACCGAAGATTTCGTGTAATTTTTTTTCATTCGTTAACTAATTTTGATTATTTGTATTAAAATTAGATATAATTAATACTAATTTAACAAACTAGTTGATTTTTATGATATTACAAATTACACCATGCTGAAAAACATCAAAATTCAATTTACGAGTATTTAGCATATGTTAAAATAACAATTTAACATAAAATTGTTATTTTAAATCAAATTGAAAATATGCTGAAAAAGAAAGAACTACACGTAAAAACCTCAAAAAGATATGTTTACAAACAAAATAAAAATAAAAAGCAGGCTTTGTAATAATAACAAAGCCTGCTTACTTTATAATACGATATTTAATTTAGTACTTTTTACTACATGCCATTCTTGACATGGCCTGCATAAAAGCTTAAAACTGGTTTTTAAGCGCTGCCATCCTAATGGCTACAATTGCTGCTTCTGTACCTTTATTACCATGTTTACCACCGCTGCGGTCTATTGCCTGTTGCAGATTATTATCTGTCAGTACACAAAACACCACCGGCACATCTGTTATTACATTAAGGTCTTTTATGCCCTGCGCCACTGCTTCGCATACAAAGTCAAAATGTTTGGTTTCGCCCTGTATAACACTGCCAATAGCTATTACTGCATCTACCTCCTGGGTCTGGATCATTTTCTTGGAACCGTAGATCAGCTCAAAGCTGCCTGGCACATTCCAGGTTACAATGTTAGCCTCAGCCACACCGTTATCTGTTAAACCTTCGATAGCGCCTTTATAAAGCCCTCCTGTAATGTTTTCGTTCCATTCTGAAACAACAATCCCAAACCGAAGTCCATTCGTGTTTGGGATTGTGTTTTTATCGTAATGTGATAAATTTTTATTTTCTGTTGCCATAGAATTATTCTGCTTCTGCTATATAGGCATCAATAGTGTTGCCCTCTTGCGAAGTACTGTATTTTTCTTTGATTTCGTTGTAATACTTAAGAGCATCCTCTTTCTTTTTAAGGCTTGCGGCAAGCTGGCCTGCTTTAAAAAGGAAACGTGGTGTAAACACATCGTTATCGCTTACCCTTGCAGCATCTACATAAAACTTAAGACCATCTTCAAGTTTGCCTAACTGTACAAACGCATCGCCTGTAGCACCAAGAGCCGAAGCTTTAAGTACTTCATCATCTGTTTTAAAATCTTCAAAGTGCTGTACAGCCTCTTTGTATTTACCGGTATTAAGGTAAGCCGTTGCAGCAAAATAATGTGCAAGGTTGCCAGATTTAGTACCGCTGTATTTATCTATAATAGCAAGAAAACCATATTTACCTTCACCACCGTTAAGGGCAAGGTTGTATAGAGAATCCTGAGATTGTTGTGCATTTACAGCCTGTGTAAGGTAAGACTCTGCCTGAAACATTTCGCTGGCAGCTTCTTCTTCCTGAGGCGCTTCATAAAACTTGCTGTATGCTAAATAGCCTATTACTACAAGAGCAACAGCTGCTAATCCTCCAAAAATAATTTTTTGGTTCTTAGCTACCCACTCTTCTGTCTTAGAGGCACCCTGATCAAGCGTGTTAAATACATCTGCAGTAGTACTGTGCCCTTCAAAGGTTTCTTCAACCGGCTGTTGCAATTCTACCTCGTTTTCTTCAACTTCAGGCTTAGGAGCTTTGTATCCTCTTTTATTGTATGTTGCCATTTATTTTATTTTAGTGAGCGCAAAAATAAAATTTTTATTCAAATACAAAATATCTTTTTGTCGATATTTTTGAATAATTTGCAGCTTGCTCAAAAAAACACGCTTTCAGGCAGAAAGTTTTCATATTCAGCCCTCTCAAAAAATGCATTTACAAAGTTTATCGCTCCTTAATTATAAAAACATCGACGAGGCCAATTATGAGTTTGACCCCAAGATAAATTGCTTAACCGGAAAGAACGGTGTAGGAAAAACAAATGTGCTTGATGCCATTTATCATTTAGCCTATGGCAAAAGCTATTTTAACCCGCTGGCAGTACAAAACATTAAGCATGGCGAAGAGTTTTTTGTAATAGCCGGCGCTTTTGAAAAAGACGACAGGCGCGAACAAGTAGTATGCAGCCTTAAAAAAGGCATGAAAAAGGTATTAAAACGAAATGGTAAGGCTTATGATAAGTTTAGCGAACATGTAGGGTTTATTCCTCTTGTAATTATTACCCCTTATGACAGCGACCTGATTACTGAAGGCAGCGAAACACGCCGCAAATTTCTGGATAGTGTTATTTCGCAGCTTGACCCGGAATATTTGCAGGAACTCATTAATTACCAAAAAGTACTTTCGCAGCGCAATGCCCTGCTAAAATACTTTGCACTGAACCATACTTTTGACCGCGACACCTTATATATATACAATGAACAGCTAAGCGGCATGGCACAGCATATTTTTGAAAAGCGCAAAAAATTTCTGGAAGATTTTATCCCTATATTCAATAAACACCACCAGGCTATAACCAGTAATAGCGAAACCGTAAGCCTGGTTTACGACAGCCACCTGCATAAAAACAACCTGTTTACCCTGCTGGAAGAAAACCTGCAACGCGACCGCGTACTGCAATATACCAGCGTGGGCATACATAAAGACGACCTGTTGTTTGAGATAGACGGGCATCCTATAAAAAAATTCGGATCGCAGGGGCAGCAAAAGAGTTACCTCATAGCCCTGAAACTGGCACAGTTTGAATTTATGAAAAAGCAGGGCGGCGTACTGCCCATACTTTTATTTGACGATATTTTTGACAAGCTCGATGAAACCCGTGTGGCTAAAATTGTGCAGATGATAGATGATAAAGTTTTTGGACAGATATTTATAAGCGACACCCATCCTGAACGCACTGAAGCCATTGTGAAACAAACACACCAGAGTTACAGTATTTTTAATATGTAATTTTAGATTATTCTACTTTCATACAAAACTTTATGGGTATTCCAAAACAGCTATCTTTATATAGACGCGATAATTTGAAATTCGTAATTTAAAATTAATATTTACCTTTAAGGTATGATAACAAAAGACACCCTTCAGTTTCTTGAAGATTTAAAAAACAACAATTACCGCGACTGGTTTCAGGCAAACCAGGATCGCTATGAATTATATAAAACTGATTACCGCAATACAGTAGATGAATTCCTGGAGGTAATGAAGCCGCTGGATGACACACTGGAGCAACTGGAGTTTAAAGATTGTTCTTACCGCATAAACCGCGACATACGCTTTAGTAAAGACAAAACACCTTATAAAACCCACATGGGCATATGGATGTGCGAGGGCAAAAAAAACACTAACCTTGCCGGCTATTATGTGCATATAGAAAACGGAAGCGCCTTTGCCGGTGGCGGGCTTTACTTTCCTGATGCTGCCGACCTTAAAAAGGCACGTCGCGAAATAGACGGTTTTTATGATGAACTGGAAGACATACTGAACAATCCTGAATTTGTAAAACTATACGGTAGCCTTGAAAAAGGTGAAAACAACGTTTTAAAATCGGCACCAAAGGATTTTGACAAAACCCATCCTGCCATTGAGCTGCTTAAATTCAAGTCATACCTGGCAACTACAAAAATTTCGCAGAAAGAATTGCTAAGCAAAAACTTTGTGCAGGACACTGCCGAAAAACTTATTGTACTTAAGCCTCTTGTAGAATTTTTTAACCGTGCCCTTACTACCGAAGGTTAAAACCCTATTTTTGCAACTGCAATAAACACGTATCCCTCCATGGAAATCCAGACAAACTACCCGTTAAAAAGCCTTAACACCTTTGGCATTGCCGCTAATGCAAAAGAATTTGTATCGGTTAACAGCGTTGAAGAGTTAGCCGAAGTTTTAAAAGAAAACACAGGCAAAAAGCTTTTTATACTGGGCGGCGGCAGCAATATGCTGCTTACGCAGGATATAGACGCACTGGTAATACACGTTAACCTTAAGGGTATTGATGTGGTTTGGCAGGATGATGAAACGGCACACGTTAAAGCCATGGCAGGAGAAAACTGGCATGAGTTTGTACAGCACTGCACAGGCCTTAATTATGGCGGTATAGAAAACCTCTCGCTCATACCAGGCAATGTAGGCACTACTCCCATACAAAACATCGGCGCTTATGGTACCGAGATAAAAGACACCATGATAAGCTGCGAAGCTATGCAAATAACCACGCAACAAATCAGGACTTTTACAAATGCTGAATGCGAATTTGGTTATCGCGAAAGCATATTTAAAGGATTGCTAAAAGGACAATATATTATCACATCGGTCACTTTTGGGCTTACAAAAGTAAACCATAAGATAAACACATCATATGGCGATATTGCGGCAGAGCTGACTAAAAAAGGCATTGTTACCCCTACCATTAAAGATGCGGGTGAAGCAGTAACCGCTATCCGCCAGAGTAAATTGCCCGATCCTAAAGAACTGGGCAACAGCGGAAGCTTCTTTAAAAACCCCATCATCACTATTGAGCAGTTTGAAAAGCTTTACATATTACACCCTACCATGCCACATTATACGCTTGACGACACCTATGTAAAAGTGCCCGCGGGCTGGCTTATAGAACAAAGTGGATTTAAAGGCAGCCGCTATGGCGATGCCGGTGTGCATGCCCGTCAGGCTTTAGTACTGGTAAATTATGGCAACGCCACCGGGCAGGAGCTATTAGACCTTTCTAAAAAAATACAGGACACGGTTTTCGAAAAATTTGGTATTGCCATAGAAGCAGAGGTTAATGTGGTTTAATTAGTGGTCAGTGGTCATTAAATAAATCTGAAAACTAAACACTAAATACTGAACACTTTTAACTAATTTTGCGCAAAAATTAAAGCACCTGTATGCCAACCATTATTTTTTATATTTTTATCGGGATCATAATAGTGCAACTTGCTTATTATCTGGGCATTTTCGGTAAATTTATTTTTGCCGGGCCACAACAGGTAGTCCAAAAAAAGCTGCCGGTTTCGGTTATAGTACTTATAAAAAACAATGAGGAACAGGTAAAAAAGCTGATTCCGCTACTCGTATCGCAAAATTATCCTGACTTTGAACTGGTGCTCATCGACAACGCTTCAAGCGATGACACATTGGACATACTGGAACAATTTGAACTACAATACCCTAACATAAAACTGGTTAAGGTAGAAAATAACGAAGCTTTTTGGGGCAATAAAAAATATGCGCTTACACTGGGCATTAAAGCAGCACGCAAAGAGTACCTGCTTTTTACCGATGCCGATTTTACCCCTGCCTCTGCCGACTGGATCATGCACATGGCATCGCAGTTTACCATGAGCAAAACTATAATACTGGGCTACAGCAAATACAGCCTTGTTAAGAACTCAGTACTAAACAAGCTTATTCGTTTTGATGCGCTTATTAACGCTACACAGCGTTTTGCATGGGCTAAGGCCGGTTTTCCTTTTAGCGGTGATGGGCGCAACCTTGCCTACAAAAAAGAAGAGTTCTTTAAACGAAACGGTTACATTAACCACATGAACATCCGCACCGGCGAAGATGCCCTTTTTATAAATGAAGTGGCCGACGGAAAGAACACAGCCATTTGTTTTACTCCCGAAAGTTTTACCGAAGGACAGGCTCCTGCTACTTTTAAAAGCTGGGTATTAGAGAAACGTAAAGCAGCTTACACCATGTCGTTCTTTAAATCGGCAGACCAGGCCAAGCTTAAGATATTTGTATGGCTACAGGCGCTGTTCTTTATAATCATGGGAGTATTAATAGCAGTACAGTTTAACTGGATGATACTGGTACCGGTTATTGTATTCCGCTACCTGGCGTGTTGGGTACTTTTAGCCCAAAGCGCCGCAAAGCTTAACGAAAAAGATACCGTATACTGGTTTCCTTTTATGGAATTAATGCTTATCTTCACACAGCTGTATGTATTTGCAGTTAACCTCTTTTCACGCAAGGAATATTGGCAATAAATTCAGAACGCATACAGGAAAATATCGAAAAAGCAAAAACGGGCGACCAGGTGGCCTTTACGTTTTTGCTCGATTTTTACTGGAATGAAGTGTACGGCTTTATGCTGAAACGTACCCAAAACGAAACGGATACCGAAGATATTGTAATTGAAACCTTCTCAAAAGCTTTTGACCGTATTGCCCGTTACAATCCTGAGTATGGCTTTAATACCTGGCTTATTGCTATTGCCAAGAATGTACATATCGACCTTTTGCGTAAAAAGAAATCCTCTTTTTTTGTAGAAATTACGGATGAGGATGACCGCCTGGCGCAAAACGTAGCAGACAGCTCTCCCACTGCCGAAGATAAAATTATTAAAGAGCAAAACCTCTCGCGCCTGCTCGACTGTATTAAACACCTGAAACCACAATATCAGGAAGTAATACAATTGCGCTATTTTCAGGAAATGACTTATCAGGAAATAGCCGATGAACTTGGCGAGCCTTTAAACAATGTAAAGGTCAAAATTTTACGCGCTAAAAAGCTTTTACTTGAAATTTTAAAGAAAAAATAATCGTGCATTTTTGTCAGGTTTATCACCTCTAAAATTACCTTCTTTGAACATTGTGATAGATTTTTGTCGCAACACGTTAATTTCTGTAAAAATTAGACCAAACACAATAATTTTCAGCACTTTGCACATCTAAAATATATGCCTTTATGCATACTATGCACGCATTCTACATCGTTATAGTTGATATAAATGATTTACAAACCTAAAATCACCATTATTTATGTCAAAAGTAGATGTTTTTAACCAAGACTGGATTGACCTTGTTTTTGAAGGCCGCAACCAAAAGTATGGCGCATACCAACTGCGTCGTCAGGATAACCGTACAACAGCTATAGCTCTTTTTAGCGGCATTGCCCTTATGGGCTTAGCAGCAGGCATTCCTGCCGCAATAAACCATTTCTCTACAGGAGAGCAGGCCATAGTTACAGAATCTCCCGATATGCCAACAATAGTAGAGATAAAGCCGGACAAAGTATTTGAACAGCCAATAACTGAATTACCAAAACCTGAACCCGAAGTAGCAGCAGCACAACCCTCTGCCCCTGCTCCGTCACTAAATAACACCGTACAATACCGCAACGACCTGGCAGCAACCAGCGAGCCTGTGCCCGACCCTCCGCATACCTCAGATTTTGACAATGCAGATCCCGGCCAGCAAACAGCAGCAGGCAACCCCGGTGGCGACCCAATGAGCACAGCGGGCACTGGCGTATCCGCCGGAACAGGACACGACAATACTGCAACTGAAACTGGGCCGGAAACAACTGCCAGTGTAGATGTAATGCCATTATTTCCGGGAGGTATGTCTAAATTTTATGAGCAGGTAGGCCGCAAATACCGTATACCTGAAACCGACAGGGAAATGACTGCTAAAGTATATGTTTCCTTTATTATAGAAAAAGACGGTACCATGACCCATGTACAAGTACTGCGCGATCCTATACCGGGGCTTGGTCTTGGCAAAGAAGCGTTAAGGGTACTTGAGAGCATGAAGACGAAATGGACTCCCGGCAAGAAAAAAGGCCAGGATGTAAGAACAGCTTATACACTGCCCATTATTGTAAATATAAAATAAAACAAAGCCCCATAAGCCATGTGCCTTAATGGGGCTTTTTAATTAACGTGAGTTCGATTTATGCGAATCATAAGATATTTAACCTCTAAATTTTATACCTACAAGGTCTTGAAGGCACAGGTGTTCGAAAGAGTTTAAAGAGTTGGCTGACTATCCAAATAATACTATTCAGCTTCGGAGAAGCGGCATATCTATAGAAAATGGATAGGGTATGGTAGGAGTTCCGGAGAAACGTAACACAATTACAAAAATATGCCGCTCCTCCGCTATCTAACCGGCAAAACTAGTTGTCCTAACATCTAAGTCCTGAAGACCTTGCAGGAACCATAAATAATCCAATCTGTGCTAACCTGCAAGGCTTTTTTAACCTTGTAGGTCTTGTAGGTTTGGTTTTGAAAAGAAAAATAACACCTTAACTCGAACTCACGTTAATTAATAACCCAAAGCTATAAACTTCTTCTCAAGCCTATTTTCTATAATTTCATATCCATAGTTATTGAGATGTATGACATCTGACCGCATACCTTCAGGAAATACACCTTGAGATATATCTTCAAGATCGGCTTGTGTGGGCTTATAACCTATTGCTGCCATTTCGGCGGTAGTGGGCGGTGTGGCATCCACATAGTTATCCGGAAAATGGCTTTTCAAGCTGTTGTTAAAAACCTTGATTGCGCTAAATCTATCAGTACCCGGCTCATTAAGACCCAGTAATATACCTATAACAATAAAACGCTTAGGGCTTTCCGGCATACTCAATGCCTGATCATATCTTGAAAGCAACAACTCATAGTCAGTATCATTTCTGCCAATCCAGTAAATATTTACAGCTTCTTTATAATTTGTTGCGGCAAATGGTATAAATAAACTGCCTGGGTTTATAGCATCTGTAACAGAAACATTTGATGACTGCAAAAAATAGTCTCCACCAGTATAAGACAATATAGCAGGTTTATTATTTACCATTCCGCTAATACTCCTATTGTCAGAATCTGCAGGTGTAAAAAGCAAATTTTGACTGCTTGTAGCTCTTTTAAGCGTAGTACCACTAAAAGCGTTTCCTTCTACAGAAATCGTTACAGGTATAGCTCCTGACCTCGACAGGATGCCACTGCTGCCCTGCCCGTTTATGGCATCGTTAACTACAATGTAGTTTGAAAAATCTGCCTGAAAAAGGTTAGGTACTGATCCCGTATTTGTTAGTTCACCTCCTACTGTAAGACTATCTCCGTTAAATTTTACAATTTTTAAATTATCATGATATTTTATATGCACGATAATTGTTTCACCTGCAGCATCAATTTGAGGAATTTGTCTTACACGGCAAAACTTCATCGACATTTCATCTATCGCATATGACCTCGTAACAGTAGAGCCCACAGAGGTAGTATTGTTGCTATTGGGCTCTAAAACATAGAGCGTCTCCCAATCTTTAAGGTTATTGCTACCTTCTATTACATATTCGATTTGAGGATTACCCTCAAAATCAATCGTCACATCGTCTACACTGGACAGAGGAAAAACAAATGCTGAAGAAGGATTTCCGGTACCAGAGACGTTAATTAAATCCACTTCTTTAAGAGGCGGGTTCACGGGTAATTGATCAGCCTGACTATCGTCATTATTGCATGAAAACAGTATAAGCGCTAACATTGTAAAAATAGTAAATCTTGACATAGCAATCAGTATTTTAAATTATATATATTAAATTTAGCACACAAAACTCCTTTATAATACACACAATAACAATCCTTTAAGACACATATATCACATTAAACATTTTAATTCTGAAAAATTAAATAATCAAGAAAATTTGCACATAATAATACATATTATAAATGTTTTATATAAGTAGACGTTAATTGTAACAACCATAAATGCCATTACCGTTTATGTAGCCGTATTATATTTAACCGTATCTTTGTAGCCTAAAGTTTTGCTGTTTATTATATGGAAACTGTATTAGATACTGCCAGGCCTGTTGCTCAAAACGGCCTTTTGACACAAAAACCAAAATGGCTTAGGGTAAAACTCCCTACGGGCCAAAAATATACCGAACTCCGTGGGCTTGTAGACAAATACAAGCTTAATACTATATGTACATCCGGCAGCTGCCCTAATATGGGCGAATGCTGGGGCGAAGGGACTGCTACCTTTATGATACTGGGCAATACCTGTACGCGTTCATGCGGCTTTTGTGGTGTAAAAACCGGAAGGCCTGAAACCGTAGAATGGGATGAGCCTGAAAAAGTAGCGCGTTCTATTAAGATAATGAACATTAAGCATGCTGTTATTACCAGTGTAGACCGTGACGATCTTAAAGATGGTGGATCTATTATTTGGGGAGAAACCGTAAAGGCCATCCGCAGGATGAACCCTACCACTACGCTTGAAACCCTTATACCCGATTTTCAGGGTATGACACGTAATATAGACCGTATTGTAGACGTACATCCAGAGGTGGTTTCGCACAACATGGAAACCGTAAAGCGCCTTACCCGCGAAGTGCGTATACAGGCAAAATACGAGCGTAGCCTTGAGGTTTTACGCTACCTGAAAGCCAGCGGTATTAACCGTACAAAATCGGGCATTATGCTTGGACTTGGCGAAACCGAGGCCGAAGTACTTCAAACCATGGAAGACCTGCGCAATGTAAATCTTGACGTACTTACCATAGGGCAGTACCTGCAACCGAGCAAAAGGCACCTTCCTGTAAAAGAGTTTATAACTCCTGACCAGTTCAAAAAATATGAGACGATAGGCCTGGAGATGGGCTTCCGCCATGTAGAGAGTGGTGCGTTAGTACGTTCATCTTACAAAGCGCAGAAGCATATACTTTAAGTTTGTTTAAGTTTTAAAGTTTAAAGTTTTTTTGAAAATTGTGAGGAGCGCTCTGTCATTCTGAGCGCAGCGGAGTTGAAGAATCTCACTTACAAGACAGATAATCTTATTGTAATCACGGTACAAGTACGCCCTGTCATTGCTAGCGCAGGAGCGGATCGTAGCAATCTTATCTTATTTCTAACGCATTAAATTAGAATAAACCTTGCAATTCACTAAACTCCACACCACAAGGCTTGTACTAACATTAGTAACCCAGAAAGTACTGGATTACGTTTATGCGCAGTATACTGATGCCCAGCTTATGGAGTTTTTTGGACTTGCCTCAGAAGCTTTGGAACAGGAACGCTATAAGCATACAAACGGGCTGTGTACATTCAACAAAACAATTTTATACTTTACACTGACAGATAAAAACACCGGCAAGGTTATAGGCTACTGCGGCTACCACACCTGGTATACAGACCATAATCGTGCTGAAATTTTTTACGGACTTCATAATGATGCATACAAACAACAGGGCATTATAACCGAAGCACTCAATACCATCATCCCATATGGGTTTAATGAAATGAAACTACATCGTATTGAAGCCATGACGGCTACGTATAACATTGCCAGCAATAAGACACTGACAAAATTCGGGTTTATTCAGGAAGGTGTACTACGTGAACACTATCTTGTTGATGGCGTTATGGAAGACTCACTTATGTTTTCGCTTTTAAAACATGAATATACTTTGTAAATTTGCTTGACTATCTTTTCAAAAATGAAAAAAACAAAAATAGCCATTAACGGTTTTGGTCGCATAGGCCGTAACCTTTTCAGGCTCCTGCTTAACCACCCTTTAATAGAAGTGGTTGCTGTAAATGATATTGCTGATGCCCGCACCATGGCGCATCTCATAAAATATGATAGTATTCATGGTGTGCTGCCCTTTGAAGTATCTCACACAGAAGAAAGTATCATTATCAACGGCACCCCCTACCCTTTCATCCGACAAAAGAATGTAGCCGATATTAACTGGGCAACTTATGATGTAGATATTGCTATTGAATCTACCGGAAGGTTTAAAACCCTTGAAGATGCACAGCAGCATATTGACTCTGGTGCAAAGCGTGTAATACTTTCTGCCCCGCCCGAAGATGACCGTATTAAAACGGTAGTGCTGGGTGTGAATGAGCACATACTGGATGGTACAGAAACCATTATTAGCAATGCCAGCTGTACTACAAATAATGCCGCCCCAATGATGCAGATTATTAACGACCTGTGCGGCATAGAACAGGCATATATTACAACCGTACACTCATACACCACCGACCAAAGCCTGCACGACCAGCCCCATAAAGACCTGCGCCGTGCCCGTGCCGCATCGCAAAGTATTGTACCCACTACTACAGGTGCTGCAAAGGCGCTTACCAAGATTTTTCCTGAATTTGTGGGCAAAATTGGCGGCGGTGGTATTCGGGTTCCGGTGCCTGATGGTTCGCTAACCGATATTACATGCTATGTGCGCACAGAAGCCAGTATAGAAGAAATAAACACAGCTTTTAAAACCGCAGCTGAAGGTTCGCTTAAGGGGATTTTGGCATATACCGAAGACCCCATAGTATCGGTAGATGTTTTGGGTAACCGCAACTCATGCCTGTTTGATGCACAACTAACATCTGTAATAGGTAAAATGGTAAAAGTGGTGGGCTGGTATGATAATGAGATAGGGTATTCTTCAAGGATTATTGATTTGATAGGTTATATAAGCAGGTAAAATATCTGTTTCAGAAACCAGATATAATTTTTAGTCTAAAAAAATTAAACTACTTTAATTTTTCCCAAAACTGTTGGGCGTTATTTTGCTGTAAATAAATTTTACACTCTATGAAACCATCAGTTAAAGAAATTGTACTGCAGTATGTAAATGCCTGGAATAATGAAGGCATTGAAACCTTTAAAACCGAATTTGCAAAATGCCTTGCGCCCGAAGCAAGGTACACCGACCCAAACATTGAGGCAAATGGCCCGGATGGCGTAGCGGCACTGGCGCAGGAATCATTAGAAAAAGCTCCCGGCAGGACATTCAGGTTAGTTACAGAGCCTGAACACCACCACAATGTAACGCGCTATACCTGGCAAGGTGTAGGCATACCTACAGGCACGGTTGAAGGTCAGGATATTTTAGAGTTTAACGAGGCAGGGCTTATAACCCGCATCATTACGTTTTTTTAGAACACATTAATCCGTGTATTGCTTGCGTATACTTACTTTTGTAAAAAACAGGTAAATGTACGCACGCATACTTTTAAACTTTGCCATGCATATACAGCTTAATGAAGCCGAAACACAAACTGTTGTAAGCAGGCTGCAATATAAGGCCGTAAAAAAGAATACTTTTTTATTGCATGCCGGTGAGGTGTGCCGCAATATTTACTTTACCAATAGTGGTTGTCTTCGCGTTTTTAACCCCGATAAAAACGGACAGGAACACAATGTACTTTTTTGCCCCGAAAACTGGTGGACATCGGATATGGCAGGCTTTTCATTGCAAAAGCCCGGGCAGTATTCTATCAGCGCATTAGAAGATTCTGAAGTAATGTACCTTAGCCATACCGACCTTGAACAGCTATACATTGACGTGCCTAAACTGGAACGCTTTTTCAGGATACTGACACAAAATGGCTTTTACCTGTTTCAAAATCGCCTTATGGCCAACCTTTCTAAAACCGCCGAAGAGCGCTACAGGCTTTTTTCAAAGCAATATCCGGGACTTGAAAGCCGCATTGCCCAAAAACATATTGCTTCTTATTTAGGTATTACTCCTGTGTTTTTAAGTATGCTGCGCAGTAAATAAGTTTGTTTTATACTCATCAAAACAGCTAAATTTTACAACAATACGTTTCAGTAATCAGATATACATAGAGTTAAGTATACTTGCATATCATGTTGAAAAAATTATTATCTTCATAATAAAAATATGGCAATAACAATCATTATTATAATCGCAGTAATAGCATTACCCCTTGTAATAGCTTTATTTATACCTAAAGAATACAACCTGGAACGCATTGCCATTATAAATGCACCCAAGCACAAAGTGTTTGATTACATTAAATATGTAAGAAACCAGGAGCAATATAGCAAATGGGCTATGGCAGACCCGGACCAAAAGATAACAACTACAGGAACAGATGGTACAGTAGGGTTTATAAACGCATGGGACAGTGCCAAAAAAGCCGGTGCAGGCGAACAGGAAATCACAGGCCTTATTGACGGCGAGCGCATTACTACCGAACTGCGCTTTACCCGTCCGTTTAAAAACACAGGCCACAGCTATATGGCGACTGAAACCCATAACCAAAGCAGTACAAAAGTAACCTGGGGATTATCGGGAAAAATGCCCTATCCGCTAAACCTTATGACAGCCCTTTTAAAAGGCGGGCTTGCTAAAGATATAGATTTGAGCCTAAACAACCTTAAGCAAATATTAGAGGAAAATAGCAAATAGCGATGGCAATTGCTTGCTGCTATCAAATATGCCCAGAAATACATTCAGAACAGAGCTTAACTTTTGGCATCTGAAATAGCAACATAATATTAGCTACAGGTAAGCACAGTTTTATCATTTTTTTATAACCTGGTGGTTTGTTATACCTGAATTTGTTTTAACCTGCACTAAATAAATTCCGGCGCTAAAATCTTTCAGGTTTATAGTGTTAACATCCTGAGCTACTAAAAGTAATTTTCTCCCTTGTAGGTTAAAGATAGTAACACTTTCAATAGAAATATTAGCCACTGGTGTTATATGCAATACATCCGTAACAGGGTTTGGATAAAATGTCACATTCTGGCTTACCTTGTCCGTTACAGCTACAGCTTCCTGCAACAGGGTAGTAACTGAATTTGTAATAACTGGTTCGTTATAATCAAAATAAATTCCCGCACTACCCACAATAACATCACCTAAAGCAATATCCTGTTTTGGCTTAATTTTAAAGGCTATAAAACCGTGGCTACCCGGTTCATCTTCCGCTTCATAAGGCAGGTTAATATTATCAAATATAAATTCGACATGATTACCGTTTGCTACTCTGGTACGATAGCTATGGCTGGCGGCAACAGGCAGCAGTGTATTCCAGTCTAATTTCTCATCAAGCACATCTTCTATACGCACGGTTATTGCATTTGCAGTACCTGTGTTTTGAAAACGAACCATATAGTCAAGGTAATTGTTTATTTGAGAAGTTGTAATAATTTCCCCTTGTAAAACCTGCTTATCATTAGGGTCAAAAGAATTTACTACTTCCTGGTCAAAACTAAAACGGTTATCATCTGGCGTGTTGTCATCTACTGTTGTTACTATTGTAGCCCCCAGTTCTAAAAATGGTGTACCAACTAATGGAGGCATCGCGGTGCGTAGCGTAATGTCTATCGTTTTAGTCTCAAAGGGCTGGATAGAAGCTATATCAAATTTAAGCAAGGCTGGGTTAGGCTGTATAGCAACCGGTACCTGGCTGGCCGTTACGTATACCTGCTTAAGCGTATCGTAACCAAAATTAGCTGTAGCATTAGTTACTGTTGTTGTACCTACGTTTTGCACCACCAGGCGATACTGTGCTTCAAAACCTGGACGTGCCTGTGTAAGAGGGAGTATCGTAACCCTTAAATCCTGTACAGACTGGTTAGCTGTAAGGCAAAAATCGAGCGGTTGCGTGGCACCTGTACCTGTAAAGCTAAAACTTGAAATTGCAGGTGTAACGGTGTAATAAGATGGCACGTTAACCAGATTCAATGTGTAGCTTCCTTCAGGCAGTTCTAAATTATATTGCGCTTGTGCATCAGAAAAAACTCTGTAGCTAAACTGCCCATTGTTTGCACTAACCATAATATTTGTAGCATTGATATCTGCATTATCACATCCATTAGCATTTTCATCAAAACGGATGTTGCCTGAAATAGTGTTGCCCATGCAACTTTCATCAAGGCTATCCCCGGAAATAACCCAACCAAGCTGGCTTATTAAATACTGCCTTACTCCATAGTCGCAATAATGCAGATTATTTGACCGCAATACTTTATTCTCCAGCCTTAATTCTGCAAATCGGCCAAGTAATAGGTCATAGTTGTTAGTATCCATTGCTGTTCTTCCTACAAAATACATGGGTCCCGGAAATATTGGCGCCGCAAAAGAAACCCCGGGGTTAAAGTTCCATGAAGAAATATCCTGATTAAATGATGAACCGAACATTCCCCTCATATTTAAAACATTAGACACATCCCAGTTATTAAGGGGCTGATTAAATAAGGGACTAAACATACTCTCCATTGTAGTTACCGCAGAAACATTCCAGTTGTTTAACGGCTGGTTAAATGCTAAAGCACTATTAAACATACTACTCATATCTACAACGTGAGACACATCCCAACTTTCTATAGGCTGGTTAAACATTGCCGCACCAGTAAACATGCGTTGCATACTGGTAACAGACGATACATTCCAATTACTTAAAGGCTGATTAAAAAGTGAAGTTTGGCAAAACATCTCAAACATACTAAGTACGTTTGAAACATTCCAGTTGTTTAATGACTGGTTAAACACTGTATTTCTAAACATACTTTGCATATTTGTTACAGCAGAGACATTCCAGTTGTCAAGAGGCTGATCATACGCCCCGTTTTCTGCAAACATTTCCTGCATCGTTGTAACATGAGATACGTTCCAGTTATTTAAAGGATGGTTAAAATGTGAATTTTTAAACATTCCCTGCAGATTCTCTACAGATGAAACATCCCAGTTATTTAATGGCTGATTAAATGCAGATGCATCAAACATTTGCTGCATATTTACAACACCAGAAACATTCCAGTTGTTAAGCTGCTGATTAAAATCATAGGTGTTACTAAACATTTCCTGCATATTAGTAACTCCAGACACATTCCAGTTATCTAACGGCTGGTTAAAAGCTTCTGCATTACTAAACATACTTTTCATATTAATCGCTGCAGAAACATTCCAGTTATTGAGTGGAAAGTTATAGGGTGTTGCCATGAATAATCCTTCCATATTGACCACCATAGAAACATCCCAGCTAATTAAGTCCTGATTAAATGCCTGTGCGGCATAAAACATGTTTTTCATGTTGTTTACATTAGACACGTCCCAATCATTCAGCGGCTGGTTAAATACAGTTGCCATATTAAAAAGCCCCTCCATATCTGTTACATTAGAAACATCCCAATTATTAATGGGTTGATTAAACATCGCCGCCCCTTTAAACATGTTTTTCATACTTGTAACTGCACTTAAGTCAGGCGTATCAGTTGCATTAACGGTTAAGTTAGTACAACCTAAAAAAGCCTCTTCCATAGTGCTCCAGTGTGCAGTACCCCATTGTTCTATTGTTTTTAATTTCTCGGGGTATACATTTCCAAAAAATGAAATCCTGCTATAGTTTCCTGATAATGTTACAGTATAAATACCCGGGGCAGCATAAGTATGGTAAGACTCACCACTCTGGTTGGTTAAGACACTACCATCTCCAAAATTTACAGTATAATTATTTGATGGAGAATAAACTACCGGCACACTAATATCCAGGTTTTCACCGCCAACTTCATAAGTCATTATAAAATCAGCAGGATTTTGAGCATTAGCAAAAGGTACAACAAGCGTAAAGACGAGCAGTAAGTAAAGCTTTTTCATAAGTGGTTGGTTTTGATGCTGAAAAATACTAATTTTTAGCACGCAACGAACCAACGCGATAAAAAAATTAAGCCGGAAACAAAACTGCTTCCGGCTTAATAAATCTAAAGGACAACTTATTTTTTATGCGATAAGATACCCGCTTTTAATACCTGCCCAAACTCATACATATCTTCATAAGAACAGTACAAAGGCACAGGAGCAAGGCGTATAACATTTGGCTCACGCCAGTCGGTTATTACCCCGGCTTTCATAAGGTATTCAAACAACGAGCGGCCTTCACCATGCAGGAATACTGACAACTGACTGGCACGTTCGGCAGGTTCAGATGGCGTAAGTATCTCAAAATGCCCGTTAACCTCGCGGTTTATTTCATGCAGTATAAATTCAAGGTATGACGTAATGTGATCGCGCTTTTGAATCAGTGCCGGCATACCCACCTCATCAAACATTTCTACCGATGCCAGGTAAGGCGCCAGTGATAGTATAGGCAGGTTACTTATTTGCCAGCCCTCTGCCCCACGCACGGGGTCAAACTGCGGCTCCATTAAAAAGCGGCGTTCTTTATTGTGGCCCCACCATCCGGAAAAACGTGGCAGGTCGAAGTCGTTATGGTGCATTTCGTGCACAAAAGCACCAGATGCGTTGCCCGGGCCGCTGTTCATGTATTTATAACTGCACCAGGCAGCAAAGTCTACATTCCAGTTGTGTAGTTCCAGCGCTATGTTACCGGCAGCATGGGCAAGATCCCAGCCTACATAGGCACCGGCATCCTGGCCTGCTTTAGTAATGGTTTTCATATCAAACACCTGGCCTGTGTAGTAGTTAACACCGCCCATAAGCACAAGTGCAAGCTCGTCGCCCACTTCGGCTATCTTAGCCAGCACATCTTCCAGGCGGATGTTGTGTTCGCCCTCACGGCGCTTTATCTCAACAATAGTATCTTTTGGGTCGTAGCCATGAAACTTAACCTGGCTTTGTATCATGTACTGGTCGCTGGGAAATGCTTTTTCTTCGCAAATTATTTTAAAACGCTTTGCTGTAGGCTGGTAAAAAGTAACCATAAGCAAATGCAGGTTTACTGTAAGAGTGTTCATTACCGTAACTTCTTTAGGTAGTGCACCTACAATTTTACTTAACGGAGCTGCAAAGCGCTCCTGGTAATCCCACCATGGCTTATCGGCATAGAAGTGGCCTTCTACAGCAAGTTTAGCCCAGTCGTCCATAACCTCATCTACATAGGCTTTAGTGCGCTTAGGCTGCAAGCCAAGTGAATTTCCTGTAAAGTAAATAACCTGTTTGCCATTAACGTGCGGGAAATGAAATTCATCCCTGTATTTGGCCAGCTTGTCTTTGGCATCAAGCTGTTGTGCAAATTCTCGTGTATTTTTAAAGTCCATTTGTTGTGTTTGTGTACTAAGCAAAAATACAGAAATAGATTTAAAATGTTAGAAGTATGGCGTCTGAAGTTTAAATAACGACCAGTCACAAAATAAAGCAATCTGTTTTTACGATATATCGTAAAAAAATGGGAGTTAAAGTCTACAACAAGCAGCAAGATCTACTTAGGTTATGGCAATAAAAAAAGCAGCCCTCTTAAAGGGCTGCTTATATGTTTTTTTTACGATATATCGTAAATTATAGTATCAGCATGGCATCACCATAAGTATAAAAACGGTACCCTTCTTTAATAGCCTCGTCATACGCTTTGCGCATAAGGTCGTGGCCCATAAAGGCAGAGATCATCATTAACAGTGTAGACTTAGGTGTATGGAAGTTAGTAACCATACAGTCTGCCACGCTAAAATCATACGGAGGGAAGATAAACTTGTTTGTCCAGCCTACATAAGGGTTAAGTGTCCTTGCTGATGAAACAGAACTTTCCATAGCACGCATAGATGTAGTACCTATAGCACATATTTTATGCTTCTTGGCTTTAGCCTTATTTACAACATCACAGGCCTCCTGAGTAATGATAAGCTCTTCAGAGTCCATCTTATGCTTACTAAGATCTTCAACCTCTACAGGATTAAAAGTACCAAGGCCTACGTGCAGGGTTATTTCTGCAAAGTCGATACCTTTTATCTCCAGCCTCTTAAGCAAGTGCTTAGAAAAGTGAAGTCCGGCTGTAGGTGCTGCAACGGCTCCTTCTTCTTTTGCATAAATAGTCTGGTAGCGCTCAGCATCTTCAGGTACTACTTCGCGGTTTATGTATTTAGGTATCGGGGTTTCGCCCAGCTCAGTAAGCTTGCTGCGAAACTCTTCATAAGAACCATCATAAAGGAAACGAAGGGTACGTCCGCGCGATGTTGTGTTGTCTATAACCTCAGCTACAAGGCTGTCATCATCACCAAAATAAAGCTTGTTACCAATACGTATTTTACGTGCCGGGTCTACAAGAACATCCCACAGGCGCTGCTCGCTGTTAAGTTCCCTTAAAAGGAAAACCTCTATACGTGCACCTGTTTTTTCTTTATTACCATAAAGGCGCGCCGGAAAAACCTTAGTGTTGTTAAGCACCATTACGTCGCCTTCATCAAAATATTCTATGATATCCTTAAACAGGCGATGCTCTATAGTTTGTGTTTTGCGGTTAACAACCATAAGCTTAGACTCATCCCTGTTTTCTGCCGGAAACTCTGCCAGGAGCTCCTTAGGCAGGTTGAAATTGAAGTTGGATAATTTCATTTCTATTTTTTAAATTGACTGCAAATATACTATCGTCAGATAGGCGTTGTCAAGTGTTTTGCCATTTATTTACAATTACTACTGACAATCAAACCACTACAACTCATTTACAACAAAGCCTAACTGTTGCATGTCATCCCAAAACGTAGGAAAAGATTTGCTTACCACTTCAGCATTATTAATGGTAAAGGCCGTTTTTACAGCGAGTGGTGCAAAGGCCATAGCCATACGGTGGTCGTTGTAAGTGGCTACTTCTAACACTTCTGCTTTGGTGACGGCGGGGGTAAGATTAAATAAATTATGCGGTTCCAGCGTAAGGCTATCGTTAGTAACCGTAATATCGGCCCCAAATTTAGAAAGCTCTGCTTTAAGGGCTTCCAGCCTGTCGGTTTCTTTTATCTTTAACGTATGCAGTCCCGTTAAATGACATCCAATACCTAATCCAAAACACGTTACCGCTATGGTCTGTGCAATGTCGGGCGTATTGTTTAGTTCAAAGTTTAAAGTTTCAGGTTTCATGTTGAGCTTCGTAAGCGTAATTTCACTGTCGCAAAATGTAGTATCAACTCCAAACGCCTTATAAATACTTACCAAAGCACTATCTCCCTGCAGGCTGTTTTCTTTATAAAATGATATTGTAACGGCGGTACCAACAGGGCTCAAAGCTACAATGCTGTAAAAATATGATGCCGAACTCCAGTCGCTTTCGACTGTGATTGAAGATTTCAGATTGAAGATTTCGGATTGAGCTTCACTCGTGCTGTCCCGGTTGTCAGATTCCCTCTCTGTTTGAAATTTGTGATTTGAAATTTGTGATTTCACTTTAATCACATTTCCTTCAAAACTATTTTGTATCCCCAGCTCTGTAAGCAGGCCGAGGGTCATATTTATATAAGGTATAGAAGTCAGCTCTCCCTCAAGGGTTAGTTCAATGCCGTTTTCAAGTTTTGATGCAATGAGCAAAAGTGCCGTTATATACTGGCTGCTTACATCTGCCTTAATAGCGGTTTTACCCCCTGCCAGTTTCTTTCCGTTTATTTTCAGCGGTGGATATCCTTCATTTTCAGTATAAGCTATGTCTGCCCCAAGGCTACGAAGGGCATCTACGAGTACGCCTATAGGGCGCTCCTTCATACGCTGGCTACCTGTAAGCACCACGCTTCTACCCTCTTTTTGTGCAAAGTAGGCGGTAAGAAAACGCATAGCGGTACCCGCATGATGAATGTCTACTACGGCATTTGTACTTGCCAGCGCACTTTGCATGGCAATACTATCGTCTGACTCTGATATGTTTTCTATGCTAATACCCGGATACAGCGCCTGTAGTAACAATAGCCTGTTTGTTTCGCTTTTGCTGCCCGTTATCTTTATGCTTTCGCCAGACTTTATAGTGCCTGCCGTACTTATTTTTATGTTCATATTACTCTATGCCTTTTTATCCTGCGGCTTTTTCTTTTTCAGAAAAAAAACCTGCGCCAGGGTTATAATTACTGCCCATAGTATAATAAACCACCAGCGCATACCATGAGAACTGGTTATGTATTCTATAAGGCAGGCTATACCAAAGTTAATGACCAATGCCGTCGCAATATTTACAAACTTAATTTTCATGTGCAGTTATTTCAGCTTCTCGTTATTGTGGTGACGGTCGTGGTCGCGCTTGGTTTTAATATCCATTTTTTTATCAAAAGCCGCCTGCAAATCAGTACCCGTTTGATTAGCCAGGCAAAGCACTACAAAAACCACATCGGCCAGTTCTTCGCCCAGATCTTTATTTTTATCGCTTTCTTTTTCGCTCTGCTCACCATAGCGGCGCGCAATAATACGGGCCACCTCTCCCACCTCTTCGGTAAGCTGTGCCATATTGGTAAGCTCATTAAAATAGCGCACACCGTGCTCTTTTATCCAGTTGTCTACTACAAGCTGTGCATTTTTTATATTCATGGTGTGTTTAAATTTTAGAAAGGCTAAAAGTAACCAATATAAATAAAACCAAAAAGCTAAACTTCAAATTACAAATAGCAAAAGCCAAACAACGAATTACAATATCCACGTATCTACAAACAACCATTATGTGTTAAATAAATATTTTTTCATCCAACCGTGTAACTTTTTTGATGCTCCTTACGTATAACTACTGAATATTTAAATTAACTCAGGAATTTTTACATGAGACAGTTAAAAATTACAAAGCAGGTAACCAACAGGGAAACTGCTTCATTAGACAAATACCTCCAGGAGATTGGTAAAGTAGACCTTATTACGGCGGATGAGGAGGTAGAACTGGCACAGCGCATTAAAGCGGGTGACCAGCGTGCACTAGAAAAACTGACGAAAGCTAACCTGCGTTTTGTGGTATCGGTTGCTAAACAATACCAAAACCAGGGCCTTACCCTGCCCGACCTTATTAACGAAGGTAACCTGGGTCTTATAAAAGCCGCACAACGTTTTGACGAAACACGTGGTTTTAAATTTATTTCTTACGCCGTATGGTGGATTCGCCAGTCGATCCTTCAGGCGCTTGCTGAGCAGTCTCGTATTGTAAGGCTTCCGCTTAACAAAATTGGCTCGATCAACAAGATCAATAAAATGTATGCCCTGCTTGAGCAAAGTAACGAGCGTGCGCCTTCGGCAGAAGAAATTGCCAAAGAGCTTGACATGACCGTTAACGATGTTAAAGAGAGTATGAAAAACAGTGGCCGCCACCTATCTATGGATGCGCCGCTTGTAGAAGGTGAAGACTCTAACCTGTATGACGTATTACGTTCTGGTGAGTCTCCAAACCCGGACAGGGAGCTTATTCATGAGTCGCTTCGTACTGAAATAGAGCGCGCCCTTGAAACCCTTACTCCGCGTGAGGCTGATGTTGTAAGGCTTTACTTCGGTTTAGGCGACCAGCACCCAATGACACTTGAGGAAATAGGTGAAACTTTTGACCTTACCCGCGAGCGTGTACGCCAAATTAAAGAAAAGGCTATCAGGAGGTTAAAACACACCTCTCGCAGCAAGATCCTTAAAACATACCTTGGTTAATACCGTATAAGCAAAAAAGCACCGCCGGAATTTCATATTTTAAATAAAATTTGTATTTTGGCGGTTCCAATTGCGATATATACCTTTTTAAAATATAGAAGACACCAACAGTTCAATAACTGTTCGTTTTTTGATTGATGATTGAACTCCGGCTGATTACCGGAGTTTTTCTTTTTATAGAAATTACCGATTAAAAATAGTAACGATTGTTTCTTACAAATATTGTGTAGTAATCGTATTTAGCAATAAACTCTTACACCTGACAGGTTTTTGAAAACCTGTCAGGTGTAAGAGTCTGATTTCTTTACGTGCCGGCATATAAGCCCGCGTTTCTATAGCGCGGATTTGTAATCCGTGCCAAATATGGTAATAAATAAGCACGGATCGCAGATCCGCGCTATCGGATGTAAGAGTCTGCTAATGAATTAGGGTAATTTCTTTACGTGCCGGCATTGCGAGGTACGAAGCAATCTTATTAGGATACTAATTTAAGAAGCTCATAACAATGAGATTGCTTCGTACCTCGCAATGACTGACGCTCGTGTAATACGTAACTGAACTTTAAAGCTTCCCCAACTAAAGCGACAAATTTCCTGCCAGTTCCTTTAAATTAACTTCAGATAATTTAGCGTTAAATTGTGCAGTACTGTTACGTGCAAGGGCATTTACATAGTTAAGCTGCGCCGTGCGTACTTCAAGCGTAGTAATGGTACCTATGCGGTATTTCTCCATGGTAATATCCAGATTTTGCTCTGCTATCTGTACATTTTTGCCTTCAAGCTTTACAAGGTCGAGGTTGGTAAGATAGGTTTGGTATGCCGAGATTAGCTGTGCGTTTATGGCCTGAGTTTGCTGGTTTATAACTACGTTGCTATTATCTATCTGTAGCTTTGCTATGTTCTCATTACGCTTTTGTAAAAAGCCGTTAAAGATATTTACCCTTGCTGTAAGTCCATAACTCAATCCGCGCCCGGTATTTGTACGGGCAAAGCCAAGGCTCGACTCGCTATCGGTAAAAACATAACCTGTGGTAACGGCTACATTAGGCAATCGCGCGCCTTTTACCTGTTTAAGATTTAGTTCTGCAACCCGCTTATTAATGAGCGAAATTTGTATCTGCGGGTTTTGCGTAGCCGCAAGCGAAAGTAAATCTACCAGCTTTAGCTTATCATCTGTAGCAACAACATCTGCCACTTTAAAATTCTCCGTCAGTTCACGCGCCATAAGCTGGTTTAGCAACGTCTTGGTATTTTCATACTCCTGCTTTTGCTTCAAAAAATTGGTTTGATCCGTATTTAGGTCTACCTCGGCATTCAGCACCTCTAGCTTTGCAGCCTTACCTATGGTAAAACGGTTTTGGGCGGTGTTAACACGCTGCTTGCTTATTACTATGGCCGTATCAAGCGCCTGTAGCATTTGCTGTTGCTGCACAAGTGTAAAATAAGTTTCCATAACATCGCCCACACGGGTAAGCACGGTATACTTTAGCTCAGCCTCACCCTGCTTTTGCAGTTCCTTTAACTGATCGTATCGGGCAAACATGGCAAAACCGTCAAAAATAGTCCACCCAAGGTTTACGCCATAACTAAGGCTATTATTTTTGGCATTGTTCAGTTCCTGCACAGTACCATCGGTACGCTCCTGCTTACTGTTTTGTATGCTGTTGTTCTGGTTAACGCTTCCGTAAAGATTGGGCAATAAACCTGCATTGGCAAGGCTTACATTCTGCTGATCGATCTTTAGGTTATTATCTGCGATCTTTATGTCAAAATTATTTTTGAGTGCCTGCGATACGGCATCTTCAACCGACAAAAATGCAGGAAACTGCTGTGCAGTAGTTTCCTGCGCATAAGATGCAGCGCCAAGAAAACAGAATAAAATGTATAAACAATACCTCATGCTAAAGGTCTTTAATGTTATCAAATTCAGGACGGTGCTTTTTAGGGCGCGACCACATATAATAAATGGCAGGTATTACAAACAGGGTAAGTAATAATGAAAACACAGTTCCCCCCACAATTACAACCCCCATACCTATACGGCTGGTAGCAGCAGCACCAAGCGACATTGCAATAGGCAATGCCCCCAGTGCTATGGCAAGACTGGTCATTAATATAGGGCGCAGGCGGCTTTCGGCACTTTCCATAATGGCCTCATATTTATCTTTACCTTCTTCGCGTAACTGGTTTGCAAATTCTACAATTAATATACCGTTTTTAGTTACAAGCCCAATAAGCATAATGGTACCTATCTGGCTAAAGATATTCCAGGTTTGCCCAAAAAGCCATAGCGAAAACAACGCCCCGGCAACTGCCATAGGCACGGTAAGTATAATGATAAACGGATCTATAAAACTCTCAAACTGACCTGCCAGGATAAGATAGATAAGTAATAACGCAAGCCCAAATGCAAACAGCGTATTAGAGCTACTCTCTACAAAGTCGCGCGATTCACCACCAAGGTCGGTTGTAAAGGTATCATCAAGTACTTTTACTTTAGCACGATCCATGGCCGCTATGCCATCGCTTATACTCATGCCGGGAGCAAGCCCTGCCGAAACGGTAGCACTCATATAACGGTTGTTGTGGTACAGCTGTGGTGGGCTACTCTCCTCATCTACCGTCACAAGGTTATCGAGCTGGATAAGTTGCCCGGTATTGCTTTTTACATAAATAGAAGTAAGGTCGAGAGGTGTTTCACGGTCAGTATCTTCAAACTGGCCTATTACCTGGTACTGCTTACCGTTCATCATGAAGTAGCCAAAACGCTGTCCGCTTAACGATAATTGCAGTGTTTGCGCCACATCCATAAGCGAAACGCCAAGGCTCTGTGCCTTTTCACGGTTTATGGTTACGTTTATTTCAGGCTTATTGAATTTAAGGTTGACATCTGTTGCAGAAAAAGTAGGGTCTGCATTTACAGCATCCATGAACTCAGGAATTTTTTCGCGGAGTTTTTCAAAGTTAGGTGCCTGGATTATATACTGTATAGGGAAGCCTCCCCTGCGGTTTACGGCAATGGTAGGCTGTTCCTGCACTGCCACACGGGCTTCGGCATAGCGCTTGGTCCATTTACCCAGATCCTGGGCTATTTCTTTCTGGCTTCGGGTACGATCTTCGCTATTTTTTAACGAAATCCTGATGCGCCCGCTGTTTACTGATGATGACCCAAAACCGGGAGATGTAATAACCAGGCTTGTCGCCGTCTCCGGAATCGAATCTTTTATCAGCTTTTCCATCTCCTTCATAAAGCGGTCCATATAATCATACGATGCACCTTCGGGGCCTGTAATGCTCATCCCTACATAGCTACGATCATCATACGGTGCAGTTTCTTTTTGCAGCGTACTAAAAAACAGTGCAATAAGACCTATACAAATAGCAAGAATGGGGAAGCTTAGCCATTTTCGCTTCATATAATCTGTAAGCATGGCAGCATAGCCTTTATTCATTTTCTCGAAATAAGGCTCTGTAAGGTCATAGAATTTTGATTTTTTGTGTACTCCCTTAATCAGATAAGCGTTAAGCATTGGGGTAAGCGTAAGCGAAACAAATGCCGAAACCAGCACTGCCGCGGCGATTACGACCCCAAATTCGCGGAAGAGCCTGCCCACAAATCCTTCAAGAAAAATTACCGGAAGAAATACTGCCGCAAGCGTAACAGAGATGGAAATTACCGCAAAGAAAATTTCGTTCGCGCCTTTTAAAGCTGCCTCTATAGGGGTCATGCCCTCTTCTACCTTTTTAAAGATATTCTCGGTTACCACGATACCATCATCTACCACAAGGCCGGTTGCCAGTACAATGGCGAGCAGCGTAAGTACATTGATCGAAAAACCAAAAATGTACATGATAAAAAACGTAGCGATAAGCGAAACAGGAATATCAAGTAGCGGACGTAGTGCTATGGCCCAGTCCCTAAAGAAAAGGTAAATAATAAGCGTTACCAGTATAATAGATATTGCCAGTGTTTCGGCAACTTCGAGTACTGATTTTTTAATGAACACCGTATTATCAAGCGCAATATTTAGTGTAAGGTCGCCCGGAAGCTCTTTCTTAAGCTGGTCGTATTGTTTGTAAAACGCATCGGCAATGTCAATGTAATTTGTACCCGGCTGCGGAATGATGGCAAGCCCCACAAGTTGCTGCCCATTGTTGGTCATTTTTGTTTCCAGGTTTTCCGGCCCCAGTTCGGCACGGCCCACATCGCTGAATTTTACGATCTTCTCCCCTTCCGATTTTATGATAATGTTGTCAAATTGTTCGGCTTTCGCCAAATTGCCCAGTGTCTTAACCGTAAGTTCTGTATTGGCACCGGTTAGCTTACCCGTAGGCAGCTCTACGTTTTGGGCAGCCAATGCACTACGCACATCGCTAACGGTAACACCATACGACGTAAGTTTTACAGGGTCTACCCACAGGCGCATGGCATAACGCTTCTGCCCCCATATCTGCACGCTGCTTACACCGGGTATGGTTTGCAGGCGCTCTGCAATAACATTCTCGGCATAGTCGCTAAGTTCCAGCGGGTCGCGGGTAGCACTTTGCACGGTCATGGTAATAATAGGTTCACTATCGGCATCAGCCTTGCTTACTACCGGCGGCGCATCAATATCCTGCGGAAGGCTGCGCACAGCCTGAGATACCTTATCGCGCACGTCGTTAGCAGCTTCCTCCAGGTTTTTTTCAAGTTCAAACTCTATAGTTATGTTACTTGACCCCTGGTTACTGCTTGAGGATATGTTACGGATACCATCAATAGAGTTGATGGCCTTTTCTAACGGTTCTGTAATTTGCGATTCAATAATATCGGCATTGGCCCCCGTATAACTGGTACGTACAGATATTTGCGCCGGGTCGATACTCGGAAACTCACGCACACCAAGAAATGTGTAGCCAATAAACCCGAAGATGATGATGGCCACATTCATTACTATGGTAAGCACGGGCCGTTTTATACTGAGTGTACTAAGGCTCATGCTACTTGGTTTTAGGAGTTACTTTTACCTTAACAGGCGCATCTGCTTTAAGGGTAAGCACGCCTGTGGTAATTACGGTATCGCCGGGCTTCAGGCCTTCCAGCACCACAATATCGGCATCGGTACGGGTACCGGTGGTTACCATTACCTCAGCAGCCTTACCATTTTTAGATACATAAAGTTTT
Organism: Flavobacterium psychrotrophum; assembly: GCF_003403075.1. Taxonomy (NCBI): domain Bacteria; kingdom Pseudomonadati; phylum Bacteroidota; class Flavobacteriia; order Flavobacteriales; family Flavobacteriaceae; genus Flavobacterium; species Flavobacterium psychrotrophum. Next base: position 3,237,468 of record NZ_CP031557.1, read on the forward strand.
TTACCACCCTGCACCGGCACTATAGCTTCGGTAGGTACCATAAAGGCATTGGCAGTTTTATCAAGCGGCAAAATAACGTCGGCAAAAGTACCGGGAATTAAAGCGCCATCTGTATTATCGGCAAGTGCCCTGATGCGTAATGTGCGTGTAGACACCTCAACAGCAGGTTCCAGTGCATATACGGTTGCAGCATATTTTTTACCACTTCCGGGCACGCTGAAACTAACTTTAGTATTCAGCTTCATTTGCGAAGCATATTTTTCGGGAACGTTAAAGGTAATCTTTACCTTAACGCTGTTTACCAGGGTAGTAATAAGTGTTTGTGGGGTTACGTAGGTACCCGGAGATATATTACGTAAGCCTATGGTTCCGCTAAACGGCGCACGGATAGATGTTTTTGCTATTTGCGCGTTGATAAGCTGGGTTTGTGCCTGTGCAGTTTTAAAGTCGGCGCTGGCTATATCATACTCTTCCTGGCTAATGGCTTCTTTTTTCAGCAATAGTTTTGCCCTGCGTTCGTTTTCGGCGGCAAGGTTCTGTCGTGTCTGGTACTGGTTTGCCTGCGCGCGCAGTTCAATGTCGTTTATTTTTACCAATACCTGCCCCTGCGTAACTTTTGCACCTTCCTGAAATGATATCTTCTCTGCAATACCGGCAACCTCGGTTGTGATCTGCACCTGTTCATTAGCCTCTATAGAGCCGGAGAGCGCCAGGGTATTACTAAAATCTTCAGGGCTTACTACAATGCCATTTACAGCCATAGGCCCCTTTTTACCGCTGCCACCGCCAGAGTTTTCTGCTTTGGCTTTCTTGTTTTCGACTATCCTGTAGTACACAAGCGCACCTACCCCAAGTATCAGGATGGCATAAACTATATGCTTTATTTTCATTATATCGATTTAGGAAAAGTAATATTTAGCAAATCTAAAATAAACAGTGTTGCTAATTTACATTTTAGCATTTAAAAATGACGAATTTAATACATCATTAATATGGTAGACTGTAATTAGTGGTAAAGGTTTAATTGGCAAGGGTAAATTTTATGACTTTATCTTTGCTTGACTTTGTGACTACTTAGTGTGACTTTGTGAAATATTGCGCTAAGTTTCGCAAAGCATACACAAAGTCACACCAAGTTTTAGAGCTAACACCACTATTAACCAACACCATAAAAAATCACTTCATTTATAATGGACACCTAGAACTTGTACACGCCTTCTGAAATCTTATCTTTACATCAAAAAACAACAGCACACCACAAATGAAAAATACATTAATTGCACCATCGGTACTTTCGGCAGACTTTGCAAACCTGCAACGCGACGTAGAAATGATAAACAGCAGTGAGGCCGACTGGTTTCACGTAGACATTATGGATGGTGTTTTTGTACCAAATATTTCTTTTGGGATGCCGGTGTTGGAGGCCATAGCGCGCCATGCAAATAAAACCATCGATGTGCACCTGATGATTGTAAACCCAGACCCATACATAAAGACGTTTGCCCAGCTTGGCGCCAACAACCTTACCGTACATTTTGAAGCCTGCACTCACCTGCACCGCACACTACAAGCCATAAAAGCCGAAGGTATGAAAGCTGGTGTAGCACTAAACCCACATACAAATGTTAGCCTTCTTGAAGACATTATTAATGATATTGACCTGGTTTGCATTATGAGTGTAAACCCCGGTTTTGGCGGACAGAGTTTTATAGAGCGCACATATGATAAGATAAAGCAGCTTAAAGAGATCATTACCCGCAATGGCGCGTCTACCCTTATAGAAATAGACGGCGGCGTGAGCGACAAGAATGCCGTACAGCTTGTAGAAGCCGGTGCAGATGTTCTTGTAGCCGGTAATTATATTTTTAGGGCAGCAGATCCTGTTGCAACAGTTGCCGACCTTAAAAAACTTACAGCACTTTAGAATAGTCACTTTTCTAATACACAATCACAAAGCTTTCTGATTTCAGGAGGCTTTATTTTTTTATTAAAATTCATTAAATTAATTTTTAGTCTAAACTAAATTTATATTTTTGCAGTATAAATTTTAAGTTTAGATGAAACAATTATATTTTATACTCACAATTTTTGTTGCCTGCATATCATATGGGCAAAGCAATATTAAAGGCATAGTAACAGATGGCTATCAACCCGTCGCCGGAGCTACAGTTTCTCTTGAAATACCTAACTACATAACCGCAACCGATGGTGATGGTGCATATTTATTAGAAGATGTACCGGCAGGTAACCACACCCTGACCATAAGCTACATCGGTTTTAAAACGGTTACAAAGCAACTTAGCGTTACACCCGGCAAAGAGCTTACTGTTATTACAACATTAAAAGAAGACGATAAGGCATTAGAAGAAGTAGTAATTACAGGAACGATGAAAGAGGTAAGCCGATCCGACAGCCCCATTCCGGTAGAAATAATAACACCAAAACTTTTCAGGAAAAATCCTACCGCCAGCCTGTTTGAAGCCGTGGGGATGATTAATGGTGTAATGCCACAACTTAATTGTAACGTTTGTAATACCGGCGACATCCATATTAATGGTATGGAAGGCCCCTATACCATGATACTTATAGACGGCATGCCCATAGTAAGCGCCCTGAGTACGGTATACGGATTAAGCGGCATACCTAATAGTATTGTAGAGCGTATAGAGGTTGTTAAGGGCCCGGCATCATCACTATATGGTAGTGAGGCTATGGGTGGGCTAATTAATGTAATTACCAAATCGCCATCTAAAGCACCAACAGTAAGCGCCGATTACTTTTTTACGAGCTGGGGAGAACTTAGTGCCGATGCCGCAGTAAAGATTAACGCAGGCAAGGCCAGTTCGCTTTTAGGGATCAATTACTTTAACTATAACGTAAAGGCCGATAAAAACAACGACAACTTTACCGATGTTACCCAGCAAAACCGCATCTCAATATTCAACAAATGGAGTTTTGAACGGAAAGAAAACCGTCTGGCCAGCATTGCAGCCCGATACGTGTATGAAGACCGCTGGGGTGGCGAAATGCAATGGACAAAGCAGTTTCGTGGTAGCGACAGTATTTATGGCGAAAGCATTTACACAAAACGTGCTGAGCTTATTGGCCTTTACCAGCTGCCTTTTACCGAAAAGATATTTACACAATTTTCTTACAACTGGCACAACCAGAATTCCTGGTACGGCACCACACCTTATATGGCTACACAACAGGTAGGCTTTTTGCAAACCTACTGGGATAAGCAATTTGGCGAGAACCACACATTCCTGCTTGGTGCTGCACTGCGCTATACCCGTTATGATGACAACACGCCTGCAACGGCCAGTGCAGACGGTACTGAAAATCGCCCTCAGAACACCCCACTACCCGGCATTTTTGTACAGGATGAATGGACGCTAAACGATAAGCACAAACTACTGGGCGGCTACCGCTTTGATTATGATAGAAACCACGGTGGGGTGCATTCGCCACGGGTGGCTTATAAATTTTCGCCGGATGTGCAAAATACGTTCAGGGCAAGCTTCGGTACAGGATTCAGGGTCGTAAATTTATTTACCGAAGACCATGCCGCCCTTACCGGCGCGCGACAGGTGGTAATAACCGAAAGCCTGAAACCGGAACGCTCATATAACGGTAACCTTAACTATGTGTGGAAATTTCCGGCAAAGCCTTTTATCCTTAACCTGGACGTAACAGCTTTCTATTCATATTTTACCAATAAGATAGTGGGTGATTTTGACACCGACCCTACAAAAATTATTTATGCCAATCTTAACGGTCACGCCATATCTCAGGGCATTTCTGTAAATACTGACCTGCAGTTTAATTTTCCGCTAAAGCTTATGGCAGGTATATCATATATTGATGTGTTCAGGATAGAAAACACATTGGGCGAAAGCCAGCGCATACAGCAGCTGCATGCACCTAAATGGAGTGGTAATTTTATAGCTACCTATAGCCTGCCTAACAATTACAGTGTAGATGTTACCGGTAACTGGTATGGGCCCATGCGCCTGCCCATACAGCCTAATGATTACAGGCCTGAATATTCGCCCTGGTATTGTACCGCAAACATTCAGTTTACCAAGAAGATGGATTATGGACTGGAAATTTATTGCGGCTTTAAAAATATCTTTGACTTTGTACCACGTTATTCGCTAATGCGCCCGTTTGACCCGTTTAATAAAGATGCAGACAACCCTGTTAGCAACCCCAACGGTTATACGTTTGATACAGCTTATAATTATGCTTCGCTACAAGGCAGGAGAGTATTTTTAGGAATGCGGTATAATTTGGGTATATAAAAGCGGTAGAGGAGGAATTAATAAAGTTGGAGATTTTATCACAAGTCGACCCTGAAAGTCAATTATTTAACATTTATTTAAGACCAAAAGACGCATGAAAATATACTTTTGAGCACACGGTAAGTCTAAAATTTCATCAATATTATGAAAAAAATATTCGGATTTGTTTTAATATGTGTTATTGGATGCTCTACCAGTAAAAAAACACCGGAGCGTTTATCTCCTGAGAAGCAGCTTTTATATAATCAAAGAGAAGGGTTTGCACATTTTTTTAAAATACAGGTTTTTTGTGATGCTTTAGAAAAAAGCTATCAGGACAAAGAAATTTTTGAAAAGATTGGAAAAGAAGATTTATTAGGCGGATATGATGGGATTGCTCATTCATCAATTCAAGAAAAAATTGACAGTTTAGCCACAAAAGTGGCAAACTCAATAAAGCCTGAAGAATATCCCGATTTTGAAAATAAGAAGTTTATAATGAAAGCCTGCCTTGAATATTACAACAGCAAAGAACTAGATTCGATAGCCAGATTTATGGCAGAGAAATACAATAAAGACTGACAACTTTATAAGATTTTTTTACCACAAAGACCACAAAGCTTTTCACAAAGATCACAACGTAAACCACTTTCAGTGGAAGTTCACAAAGCTGTATGTTAGAACATAGTTTTATGACTACTGCGTAAATGCTCTGCTCCTTATGGCAAAATCAACTTTAATACTTTACTATAAGCTCTTTTATAAGTGTACGCACTTTTGGTTCAGCGGCTTTAGCGGCCTGTAGCACCTCGTCGTGGCTTACATTTCCTACGCCTTCCTGGGTATCTCCCATATCGGTAATTACAGATATGCCGAAACATTCTATGTTCATATGGCGTGCTACAATAACCTCCGGCACCGTGCTCATGCCCACACAATCGGCACCCAGTATCTTAACCATTCGGTATTCAGACAGAGTTTCAAACGTTGGCCCCTGTAAGCCCAGGTAAATACCATCTTTAACATCAATGCTAAGGCTAACGGCAATTTCTTTTGCTTTGCTTATCATATTACGGCTGTACGGCTCGCTCATATTTACAAAGCGTGGTCCAAAGCGTTCGTCGTTATGCCCGCGCAGCGGATGTTCCGGCATCATATTAATATGGTCGTATATAAGCACCACATCGCCCACTTTATAAAAAGGGTTTACCCCGCCCGATGCATTGCTTACAATAAGCTTTTCTACACCAAGGTATTTCATTACCCTTACCGGAAAGGTAACCTCCTGCATGGTGTAGCCTTCATAATAATGAAAACGCCCCTGCATGGCTACCACGTTGTTTTGCCCTATTTTACCAAATATCAGCCTGCCTTCATGCCCCTCTACGGTAGATGTAGGAAAGTTTGGCAAATCTGAATACGGTATAGAATGCAGTATCTCAATATCATCTGCAAAGCCCCCAAGGCCAGAGCCTAATATAACGCCGTAGCGTGGCGTAAACTTTGTAGTTTCCTGAATGTATTTAACGGTTTCCTGTACTTTGTTCCACATAATCTAAAATGGTTTTATTAAAATCGTCGCCATCGTTTATAAACCGGCTTTTAATAGGCAGGTAATAGAGCCTGTTTTGCGGCAGTCGCCCTTTAAGGCGTACATAATCTTTCTCGGTAGCAACAATATATTGGTTTTGGGATAATCTTTCTAACTCACTGATTTCACTATCGGTAAAATCATGGTGGTCAGGATATTCTTTAAGCACATCACCATCTGATCTTAAATAATCAAAAAACGGCTTTGGCTTTGCAATGCCTGCCACCAGCACTTTAGGCTGTGCGGCAAGTTCGGCTACACTAATCCGGGTGCTTTCATTATAAACCGCGGCATCATAAGCAATGCTCGTAAAATATACACATTGCGTTGCAGCAGGCTTCAGTTTAGCAATAATTTTTTGCTGTTCAGCAACAGATATATCAGGCGGGCATTTAGTAACTACAATCACACCGGCTCTTTTTGCACCGGCGCGGCCTTCCCGCAGGTTTCCGGCAGGGAGAATAAAATCGTCTGCATACAAATCGCCATAGGCCGTGAGCAGTATATAAAATCCAGCCTTTACACGGCGGTGTTGGTAGGCATCGTCTAATATAATAAGCTGCGGTTTTGGCGTAAGCGAGAGCAGGTTTGTAATACCATTTACACGGTTAGCATCTACCGCTACCCTGATATTTTTTAATTTTGAAAAAAACTGGTAAGGCTCGTCGCCAATGATTTGTGCAGTTGCGGCAGCATCGGCAAGAATATAGCCATGGGTTTTGCGTCCGTAGCCACGGCTTAGTACCGCAACATTATACTGTTGCGACAGCAGGCGTATAAGGTATTCGGTCTGTGGGGTTTTACCGGTACCACCCGTACTCAGGTTACCTACAGCTATTACAGGCACATTAAAAGTTACTGATTTAAACCCACCACTATTGTATAATAAATTACGAATACCGGTAACCAGGCCATACAGCAGCGAAAAAGGGAGTAATAACAGCCTGAGTGTTTTCATGTGGTTTTAAGGCAGCGTTCTCTGCTGCTACACAAAGATAAAGTTTTTAAACGTTGCCATGCCATCAAAAAAATTTGGTTTTATGGGTATTTTGCAATTGTTTTGTAACAATACAAACCAATTTAAAATTACACCAAAATGAAAAGACTTATCCTGTGCATTGCGATAATGGGCACCATTACCTTTGTAGCCTGCGAAAAAGACGATAGCAGCAACGAAAACTGTGTAACCTGCAGGTTTAACTCCGGAGGCATTACTGATAGCGAAGAAGTGTGTAATGTAGATGGCATGGCTTATGTAAATGGCACAAACTCTAATACAGCATACAGCGATTATATTGACCTGGCACAGGAAACAGGATATTCTTGCAGGTAATATTTTTATGAGCTTGTATAATTGCACTTAGCGGTTTTGGGATTTTACAAAAAAGTAACACTTTTTTTATAAAGCAATATTTTTTTAACCGCTGTGCAAACAGAATATACATTTCGGCACGATATTTATCAGGCACATATACTAAAACGATAAAAATAACAAAGTTTTAACGGAAAGATTTGGATATAAACCGCGTTTTTTCTTTTTTTGCTGTTCACAAAATTAACGTGCACTACAAAATGAAAAAGATATTATTTTCCCTGGCTATAGTAAGCCTTTTTACTCTGGCAGCATGTTCTGATGAAGAAAGCCTGCCAAAGATAGCTTACACAGGTTGTACAACCTGCGAAGTATCGGGCGTTGCTCCTGACTTTGTTCCTGAGGATTATGAGATATGTGTAGCACTGGAATCTGCCACGGTAGGTGACAGTACAGCACAACAGGAAGTAGTATATGTTAACGGAAGGTCTACAGGAATAGCGCCGGAGCGTTATTTTGAATTATTTTGCGACAATGCCTACGGCGAAGTTACTAACCCTGAACCAGGTGAAGGTGAAGGTGAAGGCGGTGGTGGTGGCACCGGAAACGAAAACTGTGTTACCTGCCTTGCATTTAATGATGTAACTACAGGCACACAATTTCCGGCACAAACAGTTTGCCAGGGTACAAATGGAAATGCTTTTGTAGATAATATAGACAAAGGGATGCCTTATGCAAACTACATTGCTGCGCTAAATGTTGTTACTACCTGCCAGTAAATAACTGATAAATAAAAAATACAGAACTGCCCTTATGGGCAGTTTTTTGTTTTTGTACCTTTGGGAAAGAAGAAACCATATATGAAAATAGCGGAGATTTTAGATATACTTGAGATAATGGCTCCACTGGGGTATGCCGAAGACTTTGATAACGTGGGCCTGCTTACCGGCAGCGCAGCTACAGATGCTACCGGTATACTGGTGTGCCATGATGCACTTGAGCAGGTTATAGACGAGGCCATAGCAGCAAGCTGCAACCTTGTTGTGTGCTTTCACCCGATATTGTTTAGCGGGTTAAAAAAGATAACCGGCAAAAACTATGTAGAGCGTGCCGTTATTAAAGCCATAAAAAACGACATTGCCATTTATGCCGTACATACCGCATTAGACAACCATAGCCAGGGTGTGAACAAAATATTTGCAGATGCACTTGGGCTTATCAATACTAAGATACTGGTACCTAAAGAAGGCTTTATTCGTAAGCTTGTAACGTATACCATTGCCGAAAATCACATACAATTGCGCAATGCCCTGTTTAACGCAGGGGCAGGCAGCATAGGCAATTATCAAAATTGTAGTTTTAACAGCACCGGGCTGGGCACTTACCAGGGTAATGAATTTAGCAACCCCGAAGTGGGCCAGCGTGGCGAATTTACTGAGGCCAATGAAATAAAAATTGAGGTTACTTTTGAAAAACACCTTGAAGCCAAAATACTGAAAGCACTTTTTGCAAACCATGTGTATGAGGAAGTTGCCTATGAAATTTACACCCTTCAAAACCGCCACCAGAATATAGGTCTTGGAATTATAGGCGAACTGGCAGAACCTCTTGATGAACATACATTTCTTGAATTTGCAAAGCAAAAGATAAAAGCTGGAGGCATACGCCACAGCGCTTTTACCGGAAAGCCGATTAAAAAAGTTGCCCTGCTGGGTGGCTCAGGCAGCTTTGCTATTAAAAATGCAATAGCAGCGGGAGCTGACGCCTACCTTACGGCCGACCTTAAATACCACCAGTTTTATGAAGCCGAGGGCAAGCTATTATTAGCAGACGTAGGCCACTATGAGAGTGAGCGTTATACTGCTGATTATATAGCAAAGTACTTGTCTGAAAATATAAAAGACATTGCAATCAGGGTTTCTGGCATCGACACTAATCCTGTAAAATATGTTTAGTTTTGGGCACGGGAGGATAAAATAAAAAAATCTTCTTTACAGTCCAAAAAAAATGCATAATTTTGCATTCATTTTATCAGGAGAATAACAAATCAAGTTTAAGTACTTATACATATGGCGAATATCAAGGAACTAAGTGTTGAAGAAAAGTTAAGGGCACTTTATGATTTACAGTTGATCGACTCACGCATTGACGAGATCACGAATGTAAGGGGCGAACTTCCACTGGAAGTAGAAGACCTGGAAGATGAAGTGGCAGGGCTAAGCACAAGGCTTGAAAAACTAAAAAATGACCTTGAAAGCATTGAGGAGCAGATCAAAGAAAAGAAAAATGCTATTGACGACCACAAGGTAGCCATAAAAAAATACACTGAGCAGCAAAAAAATGTGCGCAATAACCGTGAGTTCAACTCTCTTACTAAAGAAGTAGAATTTCAGGAGCTTGAAATACAGCTTGCAGAAAAGCACATTAAAGAAATGAAGGCTTCTATAGAGCACAAAAAGGAAACTTTAGGACAAAGCCAGGAAAAACTGGATGCTAAGTCTAACCACCTTGGGCACAAAAAATCAGAGCTTGACGCTATTATGGCTGAGACTGAAAAAGAAGAAAACTTCCTGAAAGAAAAGTCAGGCGAGTACCGTAGCCAGATCGAAGACAGGCTTCTTGCCGCTTATGACAGGATACGTAGCAGCGTGCGTAATGGCCTTGCAGTAGTATCTATAGAAAGAGGTGCTTCGGCAGGTTCATTCTTTACCATTCCGCCACAAACGCAAATGGAAATTGCAGCCCGCAAAAAAATACTTACTGACGAGCACAGTGGCCGTATACTTGTAGACAGCGCACTTGCTGATGAAGAGAGAGAGAAAATGGAGCAATTATTTGCTAAAATATAATTACAGTAAAGCCTCCGCCCGCGGAGGCTTTTTCTTTTACACGCCATGCCATATTTTTTAACAAACCTGGCCGCAAAGCTTATAGGCCTGTACATAAATATTCTTAGTTACCTGGCACCCACGGCTGCCAACAGAATTGCCTATATGTATTTTAGCAAGCCCCTGCGCGGACGGTTAAAAAAAGACAGGCTCCCTATTATACTCCGCGAGGCACAACAGGAAACCATAACCTACAACAATGCTGTATTTGAGGCCTATGTATGGCCGGGCAACGAAACAAAAGTTTTATTGGTACACGGTTGGGAAAGCAATGCCAGCCGCTGGAAACTGCTTATAAGCTACCTTAAAAAATCGGGCTGTACCATTATTGCGCTTGATGCTCCTGCGCACGGGCTCTCATCCGGAGATGAGTTTACAATTCCGCATTATGCCGAATTTGTAAATGTGCTGGTTAATAAATACCAGCCACAATACCTTATAGGGCATAGCCTGGGCGGCGCTACGGCACTTTACTTCCAGGCGCACTACCCTAACCCGTTTATTGAGAAAATGGTTGTACTGGGCGCTCCCAGCGAGTTTAACTCCATCCTGCAAAATTACCGCAAACTTTTAGGGCTAAGCAATCGCGTATTTAACAAGCTGAACGCCTTTTGTATAGAATGCTATGGTATGGACCTGAAGGATTTTTCGGGTGCGGCATTTGCCAAAAAAATTGACATTCCCGGATTACTGGTACACGACCGTGCCGATGAAACCGTAGCCTTTAAAGAAGGCAAGCGCATAGCAGATGCTTATCCTAACGCTACGTTTTTAATTACAAACGGCATGGGGCACCGCCTGCACGACGACGGGCTGTATAACCGCATTTACGATTATCTGTTTAATGAAAAACAGGTTGTTTCTAATGAAGAAATAGCATAGTAAGTAATAGGAATAAAAAAATGTCATATTTTGCATATTAGAGACTTTCCCTTCGTCGAAATGGAAAATCTTTGTGTTCCATTTCGACCGCAGCTTGCCTGCCGGCAGAGGCAGGCGCAGCGAAGTGGAGAAATCTCAGAGTTATTATGACAATAAATTATTCCCACTACTTACCTCTTCTTTAAAAGAAAAAAAAGGATTAAAAACCTAAGTTCTTAATCCTTTTATATTTAAGCACAACACTTTAAATAGTGATAGCCGTATTATGATTGAAAATTCTTAATTCTTTACAATTCTTCGGGTAGTAACTTTATCGCCATCGGTAACTTTCACGATATACACACCGGCAGCAAAAGCGCTAAAATCTATTTGAGACATTCCGTTTAAGGTACTGCTATATACTTTTTGCCCCATTGTGGTGTATACCTCAGCCGTAAGTTTAGCCGAAACTACTTCAGCGTTTAGCGTAAGCTTATCTTGTACCGGGTTAGGATATGCTGTAAACAAAGCCTTAGTATTGCCCGATACCCCAAGCAGGTTTTGTATGGCTACGATCGCAGCCTGCATATTTGGCAATGGCCCTATATGCCCTGTAGATGCAGATCCCTGCGCCTGGCCCGTACTAATAAGTAGGTCGCGCATTTCAGCAGGGCTAAAATAGGTGTCGGTAAGGCTGTGGTAGTACGATTGCAGCACTACAACACACGATGCCACGATAGGCGTAGCAGAACTTGTACCACTAAACATGGTATATTGCTGGTTAAAATCATTATCTATTGTAACATAATCGCCATAACCCGATGTAAGCACACCCTGACCCCAGCCCTGCACATCTACGCGCGCGCCATAAGTACTAAAGTTTAGCCTGCGACGGGTACCGGTACTATTTCCTGCACCTACCATAATGGCACCACTATTCCCCCTGTCCATATACTCAGCATAATCAGGGGCATCAAGGTTTTGCCCTCCGTTACCGGCAGCAGCTACAATAATAATACCTGTATCGGTAGCAGCGCGGGTAAGGTCCCACACTACATTATCATACTCTCCTGCCACATAATTATCAGGATATTCAGGATCGGTTTCAGTGCCCCCTACCTGTAGCTCAAATAAAATTACATCGCCGGGAGCCGATGCAGCTATACTTCTTGAGATAGCACGGGTTCGATTATAAGAGACCGTTGTCCATTCCGGGAACAACACTGCCTCATTAGCACCATATGCCATACCTGATATACCATAGTTCCCTTTATCTCCTACAAGCACACCCAGTACGGCTGTACCATGTTCTGTGTAATTTGTAGAAGCATCATTAGAAACGACCATACCCTGTGCAAATCCTACACTTACTTCGTTCAGGTCTTCATGGTTAGGATTAAATCCGTATTCTACATCCCTTATATTAATACCCTGCCCGTTAAGGCCAAGGTTCCAGGCATAGTCCATCTTAACTCCGGCAGTACCTATATAAGTTTGTTGGTTTTCATACAGCGGCGTTACCGGCTCTATGTCTAAAGGTGGCTTTACAGGAGTTAACGACGCAAGAGAGCAGTAAGCTACTCCGTCCAGTTTTTCCAGCTCACGCCCCAGGCTAAGCAGCCTTTCATTAGTTGGATCAGTAATCGATAATTTGTAAATATTACGCAGCCTGTTGACCGATGCGCCATTACCCGTATTTTTAAGCGCAAGGGCTTCCATAGCATCCAGCTTTTCAGCACTGATGTCTATGCCGGGCTCGGCAGCTATGCCATACGTTTTAACAAGGCCATCATAACCCTTAGGCATATCACTGCTATTAAAGGCAACATATAACTCATGTTGGCTATTGGGTTGTAGGTGCAGGTTTCCTTTTCGGTTTTGTGCAAAAAATGTAAGCGGCGCAAAAAGCAGCACAGCCAGAAGGGTAGTTTTCTTCATGTGGTAAAGCAAAAAATAGTTAATGGCGTTAACGCGGTAAATATAATAAGATTAAGCAACTGCTACCTGCTCTCAATAAAATATTTTACTTTTGCAGTATGGAAACGGAACTTAAACGCCTCAATAAATTTATATCAGAAACCGGGTATTGCTCACGCCGCGAGGCAGACAAGCTTATAGAAGAAGGTCGTGTAACACTAAACGGCGCAGTGCCGGAAATGGGCACTAAGGTAAGCCCTGCTGACGAAATACGCATTGATGGCAAACTGATTACCGAAAAGCGCGGTACTAATGTATACCTGGCCTTTCATAAACCGGTAGGCATTGAGTGCACAACCAATCCTGACGTGCGGGACAATATTGTAGAATACATTAACTACCCTAAACGCATATTCCCGATAGGCAGGCTGGATAAAGCCAGTGAGGGATTAATTTTTATGACCGACGATGGCGATATTGTAAACAAGATACTCCGCGCACGCAACAACCACGAAAAAGAATATATTGTTACCGTAAGCAAACCCATTACCGATCGTTTTATACAGCGTATGGGCAATGGTGTACCAATACTGGATACCATAACCCGTAAATGCAAGGTAGAGCAGGTAAGCAAATACGTATTTAGGATTGTGCTTACCCAGGGGCTAAACCGCCAGATACGCCGCATGTGCGAGTACCTGGACTATGAGGTAACAGCCCTTAAACGCATCCGCATTATCAACATATCGCTTGATGTACCTGTGGGACGTTACCGCGACCTAACCCCGGCAGAGATTACAGAACTGAATACCCTTATAGAGCCAAGCAGCAAGACTGAAGAAGCCAGTTTGCCTAAACCTGCACAACAAAGGGATACTACCCAAAAGCCTGCTTACAAGCCACGCGAAAATAAGCCGCTTAGCAATGGCAATAAACAAAACCGTACAAGTAGTAATGGCAGCAAAAGACCATTTAACCGTGATAACAAAGGCAATGGCGGGCAGTCAGGAGAAGGTAATAAAGGGAATTTCAGGAAGAAGAACAATGAGTGATATAACCCATAATCCGTATACCGAAAAACTTGTAGAAAAGATTAAAGAAGGTATTGCACAAAGTGATGCACAGAATATTTTTTCAAGCGACAAGGCAAAAGAAAGACTACAAAAATGGTTCAAAGACTAAATCAAGATTCTTCGAATCCGCTGCGCTCAGGATAATATATCTCATTTACAGACACTGAATACCAGGCTTTACAAAATCTTGCCTTAAGAAGCTTTCGACTAAATTTAAAGACTCAGCATATCCTTAAACAATGCTGATTGCCTGCGCGATATTTCTACCTCAGCACCCGTAGTTAACGTAGCGATAAGCTTACCGCTAAAGCCATTATCTACCGTTTTTATGTATTGCAGGTTGATTATTTGCTGGCGGTTTGCCCTGAAAAACAGCTGCTGTGGCAGGCGCTCCTCTACCTGGTTCAGCGATTTATATATTAACGGCCTGTTACCGTTAAAGTACACACGGGTATAGTTACCCACAATTTCACACAGCTGAATTTCGCCTACTTTTACAAGCCAGCACTTTTCTCCCTCCTTTATAAAAATCTGGCCGTTTTCATTTAACAGCCCGTTATTCGCATTTGCTTTAGCAACAGTAGCCTCAAGCTTTTGCTTTACTTTATCTACCGCATCGGCAAAGCGCTTTTCGTTAATGGGTTTCAGCAGGTAATCAAGGGCATTGTATTCAAAAGATTTTATGGCATACTCATCAAAAGCCGTAGTAAACACGACTAAAGGCACATCATCAAGCATTTCTAAAAGTTCAAAACCATCCTTGCCCGGCATATTAATATCCAGGAAAATAAGCTGTGGCTGCAATTCGTTTATCTTGCGGTACGCTTCATCAACGTTTTCAGCTTCGGCTATTACCTCAATATCCTGGTGCTGCTTAATAAGCTCCTTAAGTTCGTTGCGCGCCAGCCGCGAATCTTCTACTATTATGGTTTTTATACTGCTCATGCCATTGGTATTGTAATGCAGGCTTCTACAAAATTATCTTTTTCACGTAGCGTAAAGGTAGCCTTGTCTCCAAAGATAATGAAAAGCCGCTTTTTGATATTTTCAAGACCCAGACGGGTAGAACCTTCTTCCATCGAAAGCGTTCCTGAATTTCGCACTTCTATATAAAGCTTATCTTCTTTAACATCTACAACAAGTAGAATTTCTCCACCGTGCGTAAGCTTCCCTATCCCGTGCTTTACCGCATTCTCCACCAGCATCTGAATAATCATGGGTGGTATGGCGATGCTTAGAGCTTCAGGATTTACCTGAGGAGAAAACTGCAGGCGTTCTTCAAATTGTATTTTGCTTATTTCGATGTAATTATCTACTGTTTGTAATTCTTCTTTAAGAGATATGGTGGTAACGCCGTTTTTAGTAAGGCTGTAGCGCAGCATTTCGCTAAGGCGGGTTATCATATCGCGGGCACGGGTGGTATCTTCCAGTATCAGACCGCGTATGTTATTAAGGCTGTTAAACATAAAGTGCGGGTTTATCTGCCCTTTAAGTGTATTGAGCTGCGACTCCTTAAGGCTGCTCTCCAGTTGCAGGCGGCTAATTTTTACCTCGTTTAGATAAGCCACCAGCTTTATGGTAATAATTACAAAGATCCATATAAGGTACATTGCGGCAAAATAAGGCATGTTGGTAACCTTCATTACCGCAGTAACGTGTATCGGTTTACCCCTCATGCTCATATACACCCAGCTGAGTATGGGCCATAATGCCAGTGTATAAGCCACCTGTACACCTACAAATGCAAACAGCACACGCCAACCCATAGTTTTACGGAAATGACTAAAATCAGAATTATGTTCTATGGCCCACATAAGCGGTATAGAAAGCAGGTAGGCAAGCGTACCGCAAATAAGCCCTTCTAAAAGGTAGTATTTTATGGCAAGGTCTATTTTATCTGCATCATGTATCATCGATACATTATAGTATATCTTATCTATAGTAAGGGTACATACCACATATAGTATAAACCCTACTAAACTGTAGATATGGTATTTTGGCTTATGTAAAAAAGTTTTTTGCATCTATATAAAAAAAGGCAGCGATGTACACTGCCCGTTTCGTTTAACTAACACGAAATTAATGGTTGCAATAGCGCACACGGATTGATTAGGCCCGCACTACTGCCTGTTCTTTGATTGATGATTTAAAAGATATTTTTTAGAATAAAGACACCACAAAATGTATGGCTACTTTAATAACGTGTACTACAACTGTAATCATAATTGTTCTGTTTTAGTTTGGTATTTGGTTTTTGTTATTTCAAAAGTAGTATATATTCTTAACATACAATTATAATTATGACGAACGGTTCTTTTTAAATGCCGAACGGTAAAACCTGCAAAACAAGGACAAGCCATCACTTTATTTGCTTAATTTTTTTGCCACGAATTCCTCGAATTTTCACAAATTTTCATTCCACTTTAAATATAACGAATTTAATGGTTCTTAAAATTTGTGAAAATTCGTGGCTTTTTTTTATGGTGCGTTTACCCTACCTATAAAAAAAGGGCAAATGAACATATAAAACAAAATATGTATATTTGTTTGAATTTTGTAATGATGTATAATTATGGAAACAGAAAGCCTTCAGGAATTTTATGAGCACAAGCGCCAGCAAATACCGGCTAACTTTAATAAGGGCGCGGGCCACTTTAATGTTTTCCGGCTGGAAGACTGCCACCACGGCAGCCCCATAAACTATGCCCGCCGGGATTATTACAAGATTACACTTATACGTGGCAACAACCGCTACCATTATGCAGATAAGAGCATAGAGGTAAATGGCGTATCGCTCATATTCTTTAACCCGCAGGTACCGTACACATGGGAGTCGCTGGATGGTAACATGACCGGTTTTTTCTGCATTTTTACACCTGATTTTTTCACCGAAAAATCGCGTACTGCATTGGCAGACCTGCCCATGTTTGCTATTGGTGGTAAGCCATCTTACGTGCTGAACGAACCGCAGGATGATGCTATGTCGGAAATTTTTGAAAAAATGCTTACAGAGATAAACTCTGACTACACCTTTAAGTACGACCTACTGCACAGCTATTTACTGGAACTTATACACCTGGCATTAAAAAATGAAGCATCGGTAAGCCTGTACGACCACCCCAACGCCAGCACCCGCATTACTGCTGTATTTAACGAGTTGCTCGAAAGGCAGTTTCCTATAGAAACGCCGGCACAACGCTTTACCATGCGCTCTGCTGCCGATTTTGCCGAATCGCTATCTGTACACGTTAACCACCTTAACCGCGCCATTAAAACCACAACCGGAAAAACCACCACTACCCTTATAGGAGAACGCCTGGTGGCTGAAGCCAAAGCGCTGCTTAAGCATACTGACTGGAACATTGCCGAGATAAGCAACAGCCTTGGCTTTGAGGAAGCCAGCCATTTTAACAACTTTTTCAAGAAGCAAACCTCCCAAACCCCTACTAATTTCAGGATTGTTTGAATTTTGCAATCATTGGTTTGATTAGCGTAAACACCTGCCTGCATGGCTGCCTTAACTTTGTCCTATCAAAATTAAGTACACATCATGCAAAATCAGACTGTAAAAACCTGGTTAGTAACCGGGGCTTCTAAAGGGCTTGGGCTCGCCCTTGTAAACCAACTGCTGGCTGCCGGGCAAAACGTAGCGGCAACATCAAGAAACCTGCAACAGCTTAAAGATGCTGTGGGCAGCAACAGCAACAACTTTCTTGCACTGGAAGTAAACCTGGCCGACGACACTTCTGTAAAAAACGCAATACAACAGGCGCATACCCACTTTGGCAGCCTTGATGTATTGATAAACAATGCAGGCTACGGCATTGGCGGCAGCCTTGAAGAACTTACCGATACCGAAATTCGCGCCGCTTTTGATGTCAATGTTTTTGGCACCATCAATACCATTCGCCATACGTTACCTTATATGAGGCAGCAACGCAGCGGGCACATCATCAACATTTCATCTATTGCAGGTTATGCTGCCGCTACGGGCTGGTCAGCTTACGCAGGTACTAAATTCGCCATCTTTGGCCTTACCGAAGTGCTGGCAGAAGATGTAAAAGCGTTTGGCATTAAGGCAACTGTAGTAGCACCCGGAGGATTTCGCACGCAATTTTTAACCGATGATTCTATTGCACTGCCAAAAACCCCGATAGCAGAATATGAAGATGTAAGGGCTGCGCATACAAAACTATTGAGCTATAACGGCCAGCAGGCAGGCGACCCCGAAAAAGCCGCTGCCGCCATGATAGCCCTGGGTTTTGATGCTAACCCACCACAACGCCTGTTTTTAGGCAGCGATGCCTACAACAGGGCAACCGCCAAGATCGAAACCGTGGCCGGAGAGATCGAAACATTTAAAAACACCAGCTTTTCTACCGATTTTTAATTTCTAAACACTTTACATAAAACATTATGGCAACTAAAACATGGTTTATTACCGGAGCCAGCCAGGGCTTTGGGTTGATTTTTATTGAACAATTATTACAAAAAGGTGATAACGTAGCCGCTACATCGCGCAGCCTTGCATCGCTTGAAAAAGCAGCAGGCACACACCCTAACCTGCTTGGGCTGGAGGTTAACCTTACAGATGAGCAGAGTGTAAAAACAGCCGTTGATGCTACTATTGCCAAATTTGGCCGTATAGACGTAGTAGTAAACAACGCCGGTTATGGCCTGCTTGGCGCTGTTGAAGAACTTAGCGATGCAGAAACCCGCCAGAACTTTGAGGTAAACGTATACGGATCGCTTAACGTTATCCGCCAGGCACTACCTTACCTTAGGGAACAGGGCAGCGGGCACATTTTTAACATATCATCTATAGGAGGCTTTTTTGGCGGATTCCCCGGGTTTGGTATTTACTGTGCAACTAAATTTGCGATGGCAGGCTTTACCGAAGCCCTTGCCGAAGAAGCTAAGCCATTTGGCATAAAAACCACGCTGGTACTGCCGGGCTACTTCAGGACAAACTTTTTAGAGTCGTCATCACTGGCTACACCTAAAAATGCACTGGATGCTTATTCAAGTGTAAGGGAATCTCAAAGAATGCACGAGATTGAAATAAACGGCAATCAGCCCGGCGACCCTGCAAAAGGCGTAGCTGAAATGATAAAAATTGCCGAAGGCGATGCTGCACCTTTATACCTCTTTTTAGGTACTGACGCTGTAGACATGGCCGAAAAGAAACTGGAACTGATTAAAAATGAAATTGAAACATGGAGAAGCGTAAGTTCTGCTACTAATTTCTAATTCCTTTTTTCAATCAAAATTTGTTAACAGAACCTTAAAAAATACCTACTTATAGGTATTTTTTTTTTGAACCTAACCTCCTATTTTTGGTTCAGGAGATAATATTTAGCAAATAGTATTAATTTAACAACAGCATTTTGTTGTGCAAAAGCTTTTAGCCGTATTGCAAACCAACCTCATTTCAAGACGGTGGCAACCAATTTTCCACAAAGATTTTTTTTGAGCAAGGCTTCCCCCGGGGTTTGGGAAGCCTTATTTTTTTTAGTACCAGGCCAGTTTAATACGGCACAGGTAATGGTGTGCGGTAATGTAAAGGTAATCTCCACCAAAGGCACAGTTACTTGTGGGCACTCCTGTAAATATCCTGCCTATTAACTTACCCTTAGGCGATATCACCACAACGCCATTTGCTGCACCAGCAAACATATAGCCACCGGCATCTATTTTTATACCATCTGCTGCGGCACGGCTTATGTCGCTGCGCTGTTTACTAAAATCGAAAAATACTTTTCCCTCGCCTAGCTGGCCATCTTTCTTAACCGGATACGCCATGATGTATGGTGTTTGCCCATTACTCTGGCTAACATATAACGTCTTTTCATCCGGCGAAAGCGCCACACCATTTGGCCTGGCAAGGTTAGACACTACCTGACGCACCGTGCTATCAGGTGTAATACTGTAAACCCCTTCTGCTTTTTGCTCACGGTTTGCGGTATCTCCTTCCCTGCCCGGCAATCCATACGGCGGATCGGTAAAATAATAGGTACCGTTACTGTGCTGGCAAATATCATTAGGGCTACTAAAGCGCTTACCCTCCCATTTATCGGCCAAGGTAACCTTGCCACCCAGTGTAAGGTTCATTTTACTTATGCGGCGGTCGCCATGCTCGCAGGCTACGAGTTCGCCGTTGGTATTAATTAGCAGGCCGTTACTGCCGGGTTCATCGCTGTATTTCCCTAAGCCCGTATAGCCGGACGGCTTAAGGAATGTCTTTAGCCCATCCTTTTCGTCCCAGCGAAAAATGGTATTTTGCGGTGCATCGCTAAACAGCAGGTAACCGCCGTCTTTAACCCAAACAGGGCCTTCGCTCCATACAAAACCGGTAGCAAGTACTTCTATCTTAGCATCGGGCAACAGGAGTTTTGTAAATTCAGGGTCGTAGGTTTCAATACTGCCTATAGTGGGCAATGGCTGTTGCGCATAGGCTACAAACCCTACCAGGAGGGCGGTAAAAAGTAATTTCTTCATGTGATGTGTTTTGGAAACGGAAAGGTAGGTAAAAACGGGCATTTGAGGATTTGGAATCAGAAGCCTGTTTTAAATCTGCTCCATCTAATACTAAAAGTAAACATAATATAGTTCAAATATTTTTTCTCGCAAAGGCGCAGAGGCGCAAAGATGTATCCTTACTTAAGTTAACACACAATCGACTTATAAGTCGCAAAGCTTTGCGACACGACATCTCTGTGTGACATTTAAAACTTTGGACTAAATATATAAAAAAAGGTATAATTTATTGCAGGATATTAGTACGCTTAAGTGTACACATTATAGTACTTCCATCCTTTTTTAGTAGCGACACACTAACCTCAGAAGCCATTTTTCCCCGTATCTGTTCTAAGATTCCGCACCATATCCCGGAATCAATATCTACCGTATTTTGGCCATTTATAGCGGTCACAGCATCGCCTGATTCTATGCCGTGTTTAAACGCATTGCTACCCTCCCAGACTATAGAAACGGTTACATTACCATCTTTATAAACAGGAGCAAAACCAAAGGTATTGTACTCTCCATTTACATCTACAACTTTTTCAGGAAGGTAAATGCGGCGTTTTTTCCAGTCGAGTATCACTTCGCCAAATCCTTTAAAAATATCATTCCCCATCAGAAAGGTATCAGCATGATCTATATCTGCAACACCGTTTAAAACCAAATGCCTTTTGTTCGCTATATAAACACTATCTACAATGCCCATATATCTTTCTTTATAATCATTTTCAAAGAGCGTGATCGTGGTAGTGCCATAACCTTTTTTAAAGGGCTTTTCATGATTTTTACGGCTTTTAAAATAAAGGCTGTCGGGTATCGAATAGCCTCCGTTAAAACCAGTATCCATCAGCATATTTACGCTATAATCTCCCATAAAAAGCTCAAGCATGGGCGAACCCGAAAAACCCTCATTAAAATCAACGGCATAAAAATTATCTCCGGGCTTAATGGCTTTGTCAGACATGGTAATAACCTCGTTTTTATAATCGATTTTCCAGTGGCAGGTACGCATTAAATTAGTACCCAGTAAACCATCGATCTTAACGCAATATAGTGTTTCAAACTTCTTCATATCAGATACAATAGCCACCATATTCTTAAATTCTACACCACCAAATTGTACGTTTGGCATACTGTAAAATGGTTCTTCCTGTACTGTTCCTGAACCATCAACTATATTATTTTTAAACAATGGCTTTAGGGCAAGCCTGGCTGCAATTTCTTCAGATATAACAGTAGCTGCCCCGGTATCAAATAAAAAGTGGTAGGTTTCTCCGGCAATGATAACCGGCACGACAATTTGGTCGTCTTTACCATCAAACGGAATTGTGCTAAGAAATTTCTTCTGTACCGGGCGGGCTGCAAAAAGATATTTATCGCGGTTTTTAAAAGATTGTTTTTCGGCCGGTGTCTGGGCAATTGCAAATAGAGGAAACAGGAGCAGGAGTAAAATGTATTTCATAAAGATTGGTTTGCTTAAATATAGCAAAATCTGTGCTATACTGTTTTAGGGAATTAAAATATTCAGCTATGATGGTGTATTATATCATTCTGAGCATATAAATTAGTCTAACAATTTTAAAAATTTCTCGCAAAGCCGCGAAGTCGCAAAGCGGTACAACTGATTTAATTAACATGCTACTAATGAATCGCAAAGCTTCGCGGCTTTGCGAGAAAAATATTCAAGCTAACACATATTTTCACTTAGTACTACTTATTCCCGAACCTGCTAAAAACAAAAAATCCCGTCTGCTTATTGCAAACGGGATTCTCATATATTTCTAAAATCTTATTTTTTCACTTTTCGCAATTCCCTTGCCAATAGCGTGTTCTTAAGAAGCATTGCAATTGTCATAGGCCCTACACCACCCGGAACCGGGGTAATAAAGCTGGCCTTTTTGCTAACATTTTCAAAGTCTACGTCGCCGGTAATTTTATAACCTTTCTCGTTAGTTTCATCCGGTACGCGGGTAATGCCCACGTCTATAACCACTACATCGTCTTTAACCATTTCGGCTTTCAGGTAGTTAGGTACACCCAGTGCTGTAATGATAATATCTGCCTGTGTGGTGATCTGGCTAATATTCTTAGTATGGCTGTGCGTAAGAGTTACGGTACTGTTACCCGGAAAGCCCTTGCGGCCCATTAGTATGCTCATAGGGCGGCCCACAATGTGGCTGCGGCCTATAACCACGGTATGTTTACCCGCAGTTTCTACGTTATAACGCTCAAGCAATTCAAGGATACCAAACGGTGTAGCCGGAATGAACGTTGTCATATCAAGCGCCATTTTACCAAAGTTTTCAGGGTGGAAACCATCCACGTCTTTACTTGGGTCGATAGCCATAAGTACTTTTTGCTCGTCTATTTGCTTAGGCAGCGGTAACTGTACTATAAAACCATCAATATCGTCATTCTGGTTAAGCTCTTCAATTTTCTTTAAAAGTTCAAGCTCGCTAATGGTAGCAGGTAGTTTTATCAGGGTACTTTCAAAACCTATCTTTTCGCACGATTTTACTTTGCTACCTACATAAGTAAGGCTGGCTCCGTCGTTACCTACAAGCACAGCAGCAAGGTGCGGCACCTTTTCGCCATTGGCTTTCATTTTTGCTACCTCGGCAGCTATTTCATTCTTAATGTCTTCAGAGACTTTTTTTCCGTCGAGTAGTTGCATTCTTTATGTTTGTAGTTGTTGTTGTTTATTGTTTGTAGTTTAGGGTTATGCGTTCAACGTTCTGATTGGCAACCATAAACTGTAGCAGCAAAGCTGCTGCTACCCCTGCATTCCTTTCATGCCACCCATCATGCGCATAAGGTTTTTGCCGGCACCGCCCTGCATCATCTTCATCATTTTGCTCATCTGGTCAAACTGCTTTAGCAATTGGTTTACCTGCTGTACGCTGGTACCAGAACCTTTAGCAATACGGTTTTTACGCTTAACATCTATAGTTGCAGGTTTGCTACGCTCGCCCGGGGTCATACTGTGTATTATGGCTTCGATGTGCTTAAAGGCATCATCTTCTATCTCTACATCTTTAAGGGCTTTGCCTGCACCGGGAATCATCCCAACAAGGTCTTTCATGTTACCCATTTTTTTAACCTGCTGTATCTGCGAAAGGAAATCGTCAAAACCAAATTCGTTCTTCGCGATTTTCTTTTGTAGTTTGCGTGCCTCTTCTTCGTCATACTGCTCCTGCGCACGCTCTACAAGCGACACCACGTCGCCCATACCAAGAATACGCTCAGCCATACGTGCAGGGTAAAACACGTCTATAGCCTCCATCTTCTCTCCGGTACCGATGAACTTGATAGGCTTATCTACTACCGATTTAATGGTGATGGCAGCACCACCGCGTGTATCGCCATCAAGCTTGGTAAGGATAACACCATCAAAGTTAAGCCTGTCGTTAAAGGCTTTTGCAGTGTTTACAGCATCCTGGCCCGTCATGGCATCTACCACAAACAGGGTTTCGTGCGGCTCTATAGCTTTATGAACGTTAGCAATCTCGTTCATCATCTCCTCGTCTACGGCAAGGCGGCCGGCGGTATCTACAATAACCACGTTAAAGCCGTTAGCCTTAGCGTGCTTAATAGCGTTCTGGGCAATTTCTACAGGGTTGCGGTTGCCTTCTTCGCTATACACCTCTACTCCTATCTGACCTCCTACAACATGAAGCTGGTTGATGGCCGCAGGGCGGTAAATATCACACGCTACAAGAAGCGGTTTTTTGTTCTTTTTTGTTTTAAGGTAATTAGCCAGCTTACCAGAGAAGGTAGTTTTACCACTACCCTGTAAGCCCGACATAAGTATAACTGTAGGGTTTCCGCTAAGGTTAACCCCGGCAGTTTCTCCCCCCATAAGCTCGGTAAGTTCGTCTTTAACAATCTTAACCATAAGCTGACCCGGCTGTAGCGTTGTAAGTACGTTTTCGCCCAGTGCCTTATCGCGCACGCGGGTTGTAAAGTCTTTGGCTATCTTAAAGTTAACGTCGGCATCAAGTAATGCACGGCGCACCTCTTTAAGGGTGTCGGCTACGTTTACATCGGTAATCTTTCCGTGGCCTTTCAGTATATGGAATGCCTTATCTAATTTATCGCTTAAATTATCAAACATAATGTGGTTTCATTTAAAGAAGCGCAAATTTAAGGATTTGATTTTGAAGTAAGGAGTTATAAAATAAAAAATGGACAATTAACAGCCATTATTTAAAAGTTTTAGCCTTTGCGCATAAATCAATGTAAGAAAAAGACACTTAATACAGCAACCATATATTTTTATGGCATGGTTAACGCTTACAGAATATAAAGAAGCCGGCTCTGGGGGAGCCGGCATTTCCACCTAAATCTGTTTAAAGATTACACCTTTTACAATGCTATTATAAAACTACAGCGTTTTAGCAAGACCACAAAGGCCCGTCGAGAATTTACACTATTTGACCGAGAATTCGCATTAAACAAACAATCAGCTATTTAAACCTGGCTTAACATCAAAAAAAAACCGGCACCCTAAGGCACCGGCAGGAGAAAAATTAAATTAAATGTTTCTTTTTCAATGATAATTTTTAATTCTTAATATGTTGTACTATAACAGCCATGTTCTAAAACACCCTACTTTTCTGACTAAAAAAATAAATAAAAAAACCTGCTACATAGTTGTAGCAGGCTCCTTAATAAAAACTATCAACTAAGGTTTACTTGTCAGTTTTACACTAACTCAAATGTTTTCTAAATTTAGTTAATTTTTAAAATAAAACAAAATAAATTATTAAAAAAAATAAATTATAATTCATCAATTTAAGAATGTAAGATTATTAGTAAACATTTCAGGGTTTTAGAATATATAATGTGGTTAACAAATAGGCAATCTTGGCAATTCAGCATTGTTTGTCTCTCTTTGGCAATACGCATCATCTTAAAACTAAAGTAGGGAAAAACATTTGCCAACTGTTATTTACAGTATTTGGCTACAAGCCTATATTTAACACCGTCCATAACCATAAATTTGTTACCTTAACACCCATTTACAGCCGCTTATGAATGATGAAAGACAAAGGGGAATATGTGAGGAACTTACCTTTTCTAACTTTTTTGCAACACATGCCAGGACGCTGCGTAATTATCTGTTCTATAAATTTGGCAACCAGGACCAGGCAGAAGATATAACCCAGGAGGCTTTTATAAAACTATGGGAAAACTGTGCAAATGTACCTCCGGAAAAAGCCAAAGCATTTATATATACCGTGGCAAATAACACCACGCTAAACCAGATAGCCCACCAAAAAGTGGTCCTGGAATATGCAAAGAAAAGTAACATTACAAATACCGACTCGCAGAGCCCCGAATTCCTGCTGGAAGAAGACCAGTTTAAGGCTAAATTGCAAAGGGCTATAGAAAGCCTGAGCGAGGCACAACGCACGGCCTTTTTACTGAATCGCATTGAAGGAAAAAAGTACCATGAAATTGCTGAAATACTGGAGATAAGCATCAAGGCCGTTGAAAAAAGAATTAGCGGCGCATTGCTGGAATTACGCAAACAAATTGATAACTTTAGGTAGGGTTTTTTGCCACCCGCCTGTTTTTAAAAAAAAGACAAGAGCAATGGACGATATTAAGTTAGCAAAGTGGCTTAATGATGAGATGGACGCACAGGAACTTAAGGAGTTTGAGTCGTTGCCGGAATATGCCACTTACAGCAAGATAAAAAAATACTCAGCAGAGCTTACAGCTCCTGTAGCAGATATGCCTGCACTATATGCAAGGATAAACGCAAATAAAAACCACCCGCAGCCTAAGGTGCGAAAGCTAAACGTATGGATGCCCCGCGTAGCGGCTGTACTGTTTATTGCCATGGGGCTTAGCTTCTTTTTATATGCTGCACATACTACAAAACAACATGCGGGTGTTGCTGCAATAGACACATTTAGCCTGCCAGACGATTCTCAGGTAACGCTTAATGCCGGCACCGAGGCTAATTATAAAGAATTTAACTGGTCTAACAACCGTGTGCTTGAACTAAACGGCGAGGCTTACTTTAAAGCAGCGAAGGGTAAAACCTTTGATGTCGTTACACCTCTGGGTACTGTAACTGTAGTAGGAACGCAGTTTAACGTAAAAGCCCGTGGCAGCCGACTGGACGTTACCTGCTATGAGGGTAAGGTAAAAGTTACCACACCTAATGAAACCATACTGCTTACACCGGGAAAAACCGTAGCTTTTGAAAACGGCACTAACCTGAACCTGCCGGATGTAAAAGCATCTGAACCGGGATGGGTGCGCCATGAAGCGGTATTTGTAACTGAAAATATTAAAAATGTAGTAGCTGAACTGGAACGTCAGTTTGGGGTTACCATAGAGCTTGCAGGAACTGTTTCTACAAAAAGCTACAACGGTACCATACCTACAAAAGACCTGAACACTGCTCTTGATATAGTTATGGGCCCTTATAACCTGAACTATAAAAAACAGGGCAATAAAATCATCCTATCTGCTGAATGACGCGTGAAACCGGGTATGTTATATTAATACTTTCCTTTTTTTTTTTCGTCCCCCGTGTGTATGGGCAGGATGAAAATAAAAGTGTAGAATTAAAAACAATACTCGAAGCGATTACAAAACAGCACCACGTAAAATTCAATTATCTTGAAGAAGACGTAGCAGGGCATGCTATATTTCCGCCCGAAGCGCGCCTTCCGCTTAAAGCTAAGCTTATTTTTATAAGCAACCGCACACTACTAAATTTTAAGCAAATTGGCATTTACATATCTATAAGTGCTACCCGTAAAACAGAGGTGCGCACGCACTGTGCTTTTATTACGGATGAAAATGGCAACCCGCTTGAAGATGCGGTAGTACAATATGGCACCACTACATTGCTTACCGGTAAAGATGGCTATTTTACTTTCCCTAAATCTGTAAACCAGGTATTTATAGAGCACGTTGCCTATGCTACAAAAACCTATGCCGTAGCAGAAACCTATGGCGACTGTGCAGAAATAAAAATGATACCTGCCCCGCATGAACTTCAGGAAATAGTAACAGAGCGTTATCTGGCTACGGGTATTGCCAAGCTTAAAAACGGCAGCTACAACATTAAGCCTTCTAAATTTGGTATCCTTCCCGGGCTTATAGAAGCCGATGTACTACAGGCCATGCAGCAGCTGCCCGGTATAAACAGTATAGACGAAACCGTAAGCAACATCAATGTACGCGGTGGTACACACGACCAGAACCTTTTTACATGGAACGGTATCCGTCTTTTTCAAACGGGTCATTTCTTTGGGCTTATATCTGCCTTTAACCCTAACCTGGCACATAATATAGAAATATCAAAAAATGGCACTTCTGCTTTTTTTGGCGAAAGCGTATCCAGTACGGTAAACATATCGTCACATCCCGAAGATATAGAAAGAACATCGGGCAGCGTAGGCGCTAATATGATTAGTATTGATGCCTATACCCGTATAAAAACATCGCCCACTACTAATATTGAGCTCTCTGCCCGCAGGTCATACACCGATGTTATTGATTTTCCTACTTACACAAAATATTCGCAGCGTATTTTTCAGAACACAGTAGTTACAGGCCTTAATACCAACGATGACCTCTATTACAGGAGCGACAAGGAATTTTACTTTTACGATTTTACAGCACAGGTGCATAAAAAAATAGGCAAAAAGCATCATATCTATGTTGATGCCATTGGTATAAAAAACAGCCTGACCTTTACACAAAGTACCTTTATGCCCTTTGGTCTTATTATAAAAAACAGCAGCCTTAGCCAGCTAACACTTGGCGGAACGGCTGCCTGGCATGGCACGTGGGATTTGCATAATACTACAGAAGCTTCTTTTTATGCCTCATATTACAACGTAGATGCCCTCAACTCCAGTTTTCAGGATGGGGGGCGTAATACCCTGCAACAAAATATTATAAACGATGCCGGTTTTCAGGCTGCGCACACTTATAATTTCAACAACGGACTTAAACTAAAAGGTGGCTACCAATATAACCAGATAACCATTAAAAATCGCGACTTTATTGACTTTCCGGAATATGAACGCGACCTGAGAGGATCTGTAAAAACACATGCTGCCATTGCCCAGGCCGAATATGGTACCACAGAAAAACCATTGTATATACTGGGAGGCATACGGTTTAATTATATAGAACCTTTTGGATTGTTGTATGCAGAACCGCGCTTAAGCCTTACCTATAAACTGGGGCAGGACTGGCAGGTAAGCCTGCAGGGCGAACGCAAAAGCCAGACTACAAGCCAGGTTGTACAATTGCAGGAAGATTTTCTGGGTATAGAAAAACGTCGTTGGGTACTGGCTAATAATAATGACATACCGGTACAACGCAGCAGCCAGGCATCTGTAGGACTTACTTACAAACGAAATGGACTATTGATATCGCTTGATAATTTTTATAAAAAAGTAAGCGGCATTACCACAGGCGGGCAGGCTTTCCAAAACCAGTATGAACTTATTGACGCCACAGGATATTATGAGGTACTGGGCTCTGAGTTTTTAGTACAAAAGCAGTTTAAGCATTTTTATGTATGGCTAAGCTATGCTTATAACCACAATAACTATCATTTTACTAAGCTGGAACCCTCTGTTTTTTCAAGCAACTTTGAGCTACCTCATACGGTAAACAATGCCGTTACATATGAGTGGAAAAACCTGAAAATATCGTTAGGCTCTAAATTTTTTAGTGGCCGCCCCTATACTCCACCTTTCATAAACCTGCCAGTAGCCGATGATGGCAGCGCTGCCATTATATATGATTACCCTAACGGGCACAGGCTTAAGAGTTATTTTCAAATGAATTTTTCTATTGGCTATTCAGTAAGGCTTTCTAAAAATTCGAATCTACAAACCGGAATTTCAATACTTAACCTGCTTAACAGGACAAATACACTTAACCGCTATTACAGGGTTAGCAGCACAGGTAACGACATAGACCGGGTAAATACTTTTGGGCTAATGCGTACCCCAAACGTTATGGCAAAGGTTACTTTTTAATCTATTTACAATCTGTTTAGATTTTATTCTTTAAAAAACACTTCAGCCCTTTTTAGTAGAAAAGGAAAACAACTATAAGTATACATCATATTTTTATAAAGACCCGGAGCACCATTTCCGGTCAGAATTTTCAAGTCGCCATTAACTGATTTTGTACTATAATAAAAGTGCAGCGTATCATTACCTGACGTAATATGGTTAACTTTTTTAAGCCCTTGTATATTAACAAAACTCTTCTTACCGTCATCAATTTTAATGTTATCACCTGAAATAAACACCATGGTATCTTTATTATTAACACCGTAATAAAACGTCTTTCCAAAATATTCTTTTGAGGCATAAAGCTGAGCACACTGGTTCTCCTTGCCTAAATAAGTTGTCCCATCATTATGCCGTATACCACAAGCCAAAAACAAAAGCAGCAAAAGCCCAATACCTATTTTCTTCATAAAATCTAAAAGGGATATCTTGTAAATATAAAAAGCCCGTCCGCTAAAAGCGAACGGGCCTATCAATGATAAACTAAAAACAAAATTATTTCTTAACTATCTTCTGTGTCAGCACCTGGCCACCATCAAATTCTGCATTAACTATGTAAACCCCATTTTGAAGTTGTGCCATGTTTATAGCAGCACCGTTTCCTTTAAGAACCACTTGTCCAAGAGTATTTACAACAGAGAACGATTTTACAGGTTCGCCTGTACTGGCAATAGTAGCAATATCAGTTACCGGGTTCGGGTATACACTAAAGCTGTTTTTTGCAAAACCATCTACATTGGCAGCTATAGCCTCATTACCCTGTACATATAATGACATAGGGAAATATCCCTGTCCACCGGTAAAGGTAGCTGCAGGTACTGTAATCTTAAATGTATGCTCTCCTGCTGCAAGGTCTCCAAGCGGAATAACACGGGTAACAATTCTTGCACCCGGACACCAGTTGCTAAACTGCGCCCACTGGGCAGCAGTAAGTATCGTAGGGCCATATATACCGTTTGGCATAGTATTATATTGCCTGTAAGGCTCACAGTTTTCGCCCGGCCTGTAACGAAGTTTTTCTACGCCATCAAGGTATGCGTAATGCCATCTTCTGATATACTCTTCACCACCACTATTAGAACCGTGGTTAGATGTAATAAGGCTAAATTCGGCATCTTTAATTGGCTTATCAAGGGTAAAGGTTATAGACCTTACCGTTGTATTCAACTCATCAGTACCTTGTCCAAAATAGTTAGTTTCTGTAGCCTGTACATAGTTTTTTAGCTCAAATTTAAAAGCCATGTCTTTGAAATAAAGATCGCCCCTTGCAGGAACTGACGTATCGGTGCTTGAAACAAGTTCAAGAGAACCTTTATAAACATCGTTACGATTATTACAAAGCCCTGATGCTAAAAAGTCCCACTGGGCACCACCGGTATTAGCATTTGGCGCTCCCTGGTATCCATAAATCTCCAGTTCCAGCCAAAAATCATATTCCGCAGCTAAAACTTCATCATGAAGTATGTAGGTTAAATTGTCAACGTCAAAAGTATAAGGAACAGATGTTGGAGTCCTTGTGATGTTATTCATAAATGGTGTTATGAACCTGCCAACCTCTATACGGCGCACGCCCCTGTATTCATAAGATGTAGCACCTTTAGGCACAAATGCAAGGTTTACACCACCTATACGGTCATAATCGTCACACAGCGCAGATGCAGATACATTAATGGTAAGTTTATTACCTATCTGTGCAATTTGCTCAGCAGTCAGTTTTTTACCATAAGAGGTATTGTTGTTGCGTATGGCACCTTCCGGTACCGGGGTAGACACAGTGCCTTCATACATACCGTAAAAAACGGCATCTTCATAAACCTGTAACGTATATGGCTCCTGTGAATGGGCATCCAGCCCAAAAAACGAAGCGCATAAAGTAAGCAGTAGTAAAGTTTTTCTCATGTGGGTATTTTTAAAGTGCGAAATGTAATCATTTTATTTAATTAACATTCCCTTTAATTACGAATAATACACCCAAATTAGGAAAACCAACTATTTTTTACCAGAATGTTATATTTAAAACTGAAAATATATAAATGGCTGTGGCCCTGCGGCTGCGGCTGCATATACAAGCCAGAAAACAAGGCCTAAGATTATGCCTTTTAGTGGCCATGCCAATGCGCCAAAGGTACGCTCCATAAAATCTGTAAAGCTTTGCGGCAGGAAATGCCACACATAGCCTATAGCCATCAGGATAAACACATTTTTATAACCCAGGGCAATGGTTTTCCAATGATCGGGCTCAAAGGTTACCTTACCTATATTACTGATAAGATCTAACGCTATGCCAAAGTCTTTAGCACGGAAAAATATCCAGCAGAAAGCTACGAAATGAAATGTAAGCAATACGGCAATAACTTTCCATACAGCACTTCCCAGGGTTTTCTTATTATCATTTTTAGGAGGGAAAAATTCTATCCATATTTTATGTACCGCAAGGGCAATGCCATGCAGGCCACCCCAAATAATAAACCTCAGGCTTGCGCCGTGCCATAAACCGCCAAGGAGCATGGTAGTCATAAGGTTTACATTGGTATACATGGTTTTTTCTCTTTGCCTGGATAGCATAAACGTCATGGTAAATGCTACCACTCCCGCTACTGCCAATATAAGCGGTATGTTACTGGTACGCGAAAAGTTGATACCAAACACTACAAGCCCGAAGAAAAACAACGCCGGGAATAAAAACCCCGCAAATGAGCCATGCCTGTTACCCCCTACTGATATATAAAGAAAATCTTTTAGCCACGTAGAAAGCGAGATGTGCCACCTGCGCCAAAACTCTGTAATGCTGGCAGATTTATAAGGCGTAAGGAAGTTGGTAGGCAGCCTGAAGCCTAATAGCAATGCTATACCTATGGCCATATCACTATAGCCTGAGAAATCGCAATATATCTGTATAGTGTAACCGTAAGCCGCCATAAGGTTTTCAAAAGCGGTGTAGGCATTAGGCATATCAAACACCCGGTCTACAAAGTTGATGGAGATATAATCTGATATTACCGTTTTTTTGATAAGCCCCCCAATGATAAGGAACAACGCACGGTTTACATCTTCGCGGGTTAGGTTTAGCTTAGCGTATATCTGCGGAATAAAATCTTTGGCTCGTACTATAGGCCCTGCAACCAGTTGCGGAAAGAACGACACAAAGAACAGGTAATCAAGGTAATTCTTAGCCGGGGTAATTTCTTTACGGTAAATCTCGATAATGTAACTGATGGACTGGAATGTATAGAACGATATACCTACCGGCAGTATTACTTTAAGGAAACTATAGTGCGTACCGGCAGCAGTATTTACGGTATCTATAATAAAGTTACTGTATTTAAAGTATCCCAAAAAGGTAAGGTTTACAATAACACTAAACCACAGGTATACCTTTCGCTGCACATCGCGTTCTTCACGGTACAAAAAGTAGCTCAGCGTATAATCAACCACGCTGGAGAGTATGAGCAGCAAAAAATAGCGCTCACTACACAGGTAATAAAAGTAGATGGAGAAAGCTGCCGTAAAAACAATCCTTGTCCGGAAATTATCCCTTATAAGTGCGTAGATAAAGTAGAATATAAGAAACAGCCTCAGGAACTTAGTTGTATTAAACAACATTGGCTCCTTAGCATCATATAAAAACCAGCTATGCAGGTTTTCGGCGGTTATTTGCGGCAAAAAATCGTTAAGCTGCATTATTTATCCCTGTTGGTTTTAAAATTATCATATGCTTTTACAAAGGCTTCGCTAAAAAGACGGCCCTGTTTTTCATATCCGTCTTTAGTATAGTGCACGCGGTCTCCCCCTATTATGCCACGCTTTGCGTTGCGGGGTACACCATACAGCCCACCCATTTCGGTGTACATATCCCAGGTAGCATAGTTTTTTTCGGCTTCCTGTTCGGCAATGCTTTTCGCATAAGCCGCCGCTATGGTATTAGGGTACTTCCTGCGGAAGAGCGATGGCGGCGGGGTCATTACCAGTATGCAGGCATCAGGACATTCCGCCTTAACGCTGCTTATGAACTGGTTAAGCTGTATTAGAAACCCTTCTGCACCGGTCTTGTCAAAAGATTCGTTAGTACCTAATGATATCACAACCAGGTCGGGCTGTAATGCCGGCAGTTGCTTAAAGAACAGCGGGTACTTATTATAATCTGAAGCCTTAGCACCATTTACACCAATAGCATGGTACAACAGGCCGGGCGCATCATTTTCGAGCACCAGCCCGCTAAGTGAATATTCTTTTTGCCCTTTGTTTGGCAACAGGTAAATTTTATCAAGCGCA
Organism: Flavobacterium psychrotrophum; assembly: GCF_003403075.1. Classification (NCBI taxonomy): domain Bacteria; kingdom Pseudomonadati; phylum Bacteroidota; class Flavobacteriia; order Flavobacteriales; family Flavobacteriaceae; genus Flavobacterium; species Flavobacterium psychrotrophum. The sequence continues at coordinate 3,271,252 of NZ_CP031557.1, forward strand.
GTACTACTGTGGTAATAATGCGAAAGCGAATCGGACTGCAACGCAAGCGGAATAAACTCAGAACGCCGCACCTCCCGCTTTTGCATTTCGCCGGTAGGTATCTTTAGCGTTTTACCCGCACGGATACGGTCTGTCTTAAGGCCGTTCATCTTTTTAAGTTGGGTTACGCTTACATTGTATTTATCTGCAATGCTGCCCAGTACCTCCCCGCTTTTAATGCGGTGGGTAACTTTTTTAGGCACAGTACTTTCAAGCACTATGGTTTTACTGCTTGTAGCCACATCAAAGTCGGGCTCATTACCCGGCGTGATAATTTTTATGGTATTAAAATCGTAAGCCGAATCGCGCACGTTTAGCTCTACGGCAAAATCCTCACGGGTTTTCAGGACAATGCCACTAAGGCCTACTTCCATACCCGCCTCTACAGGATAAATAACCCTGCGCACCTGCCAAGAGGCATTACTCGTAAAACGGGTGTTATAGCTGCCATTTGTCTTTGCCAGCTGGTGCGGAAACGTAAAGCCGCCGCCGCCATTGCCATACATTTCCTGTAAACGCTTACGGATGTAGTTGGTCATCAGGTCGGCCTGGATATGGCTATCGCCAATGTGCACAATATTTACCTTACCGGCCTTTTGTTGCTCCATAAGAGACAGCTTTTCAAAAAACAGTTTAAGCGATGATGTATTGGTAATAACGTTATCGCCCACCATTTCTACCTCATCATCAAAGTCAAGTGTATCTACAGCCACACTGTCGATAACCACCTCTGTGGTATCAACCTGCGCTTTCACAGTAAAAGTGAAAAGCAATAGTAATATGGCTATAAGATTACTGCGCACTCGTGGTATCTGCTTTAGTAGTTATTGTTTGCGGCGTTACCTCAGGTTTTTTCTCTGCCGGTTTTGCCGTACCCACAGGTGTTTGCCTTGTAGCTTGCGCAGGTTTTGTTACCGGCTGCGGCGTTTTTGCCGGAAGCTGTTTTATAGGTGTAGCAGCAGGAAACTGCGACGTTGTTTTTACCGGCGGACTTACCGGTGCTACTGTCTTAAACGAATCTGCGGCAGGTTTTGTTGTAACCGGTGCAGGCAAAGGCGCTACAGGTTCAGGATCTGGCGGCAGGGTTTTGCCACCGCGCAGTTTTTTATATTTTTCGTAACCTTCATTAAGCTGTCCGTAAATAAGGTCGGACACTTTCTTGCTTCCGCGGAAGTTAAAATGCGTATAATCTTTATTGGCCAAAGCAGGATCCTGCTCTACCCACTTAACCATAGAGCCATCGCCGCCCATAAGGCTATACAGGTTAATATAAGATGCTTCGCTCTTAACGGCATAGCGTTTTTGGGCGAGCGCTACAGGCACTACGGCAGAATCGGTTTTCATCTCTGTACCGTATTTTGTCGACTTATCTGCGGTAGAAATTACCAGTATTGTAACACCGGGGAAACATTCGCGCAGGTGGGCTACTACCTTTTCCATACGCTTTTCATACCAGGTATATTTAAGCGAACCGTTGTTCAGTATGTTTGTACCATATTGCAGTACAATAAGATCGTACCCCAGCTTATCATTAAACGCCTTCATGAGCGCAGTATTAAAACTGCCGTTTGGTATGCCGGAGTTACCACGGGTACTAAAGTTATCAACGTGTACGCCACGCCCATCATCAAAGCTAAAGCCATAGAATGGTATGCTGTCAGACTTTATAAAATCGGCTTTAAAGCTTTTATAGTTGTCACCGAGTTTCAGCGTGTTTAACGTACCAGATGGGTTAAGCTTTTTGGTAATGGTATCGTTACCCGCATATACCCTTATGGTTGCCTGTGTATTACCACTACGCCCGTAGAAAAGTGTAGGCGATGGCAACGAACTTATGTGCCCAAAGTTAACTGCTTTGTATTTTACCCATGCGGGGTTAAGGCTGTCGTGTTTTGCAAAGAACACGCGACCGTTAACACCAAAAGGCTTTGTAGGGCTTTTTACATTAAGGTAGCTCTGGGTTTTCCAGTTGGATGCAAACTGGTGTGTAATGGTATTGCGCGATGGCGCCGACTCTGATGCGATGCTTACAAAGCCTACACCCTCACCCCCAAAACGCGCCTGAAGGCTGGTACGCAGGTCTTTCACGATCATGTCGCCATCGGTCATCGAGTCGCCAAAGTAGGCAATGCGCACATTACCCTGGCCTGTTTTTTCGAGTTGCATCAACTTTTCATAAAAGCGTATCAAGTGCTGGTAACCTTTATAATTCTCAAAGCTTTCCGGCGGAAACTTTACACCATAGGTTTCCTCAAAGGTAATCTTTGTATTGCTTAGTGTATCTTTTTCGGCTACGGTATCGCCCGCCTCCTGCACGGCTTCGAGCATAAGGCTGTCTACCGCCACATTTTTAGTGTTGCCGGTGGTTTCGGTAAGTATTTTTTCAGGGAGTATGCTCTTAAAAAACAGCATGGCGATTACCGAGATAACCACTATGGCATACGACTTAAAAAAGTAGGGCTTGTTCTCGCTCACGTTTTTTGTAGGTTATGGATGTGGAATTACATGCGCTCAGGCACGCCAATGCCCAATAGCCCAAATGCCGATTTAATGGTTTCGCCTACTTTTTTGCTTAGCTGCACACGAAATATTTTTTCGTTCTGCACCTCTGTGCCCAATACGGGAACACTTTGGTAGAATGAACTAAATTCCTTTGCAAGATCATAAGCATAGTTAGCAATTAGCGCAGGGCTGTATGACGATGCAGCATTACTTATTACAAGCGGATACATCTCAAGCTGTTTCAATAATTCTTTTTCTTTTGGATGAAGCTGAACATCTGTAACGGTATCTACCAGTGATAAAGAATCAGCTTTACGCAAAATAGACCTTGTCCTTACATAAGACATTTGTATAAATGGCCCAGAATCTCCATTAAAGTCAATGGAATCTTTAGGGTCAAACAATATCCTCTTTTTAGGATCTACCTTTAGCATCTGATATTTAAGCGCACCAAGGCCAATGATTTTATACAGACCTGCTTTTTCTTCAACAGAGTAGCCTTCCAGTTTACCTAACTCTTCTGAGATATTTTGTGCCGTTTCTATCATTTCAGCCATCAGGTCGTCAGCATCTACCACGGTACCTTCACGGCTTTTCATTTTACCCGAAGGTAAATCTACCATGCCGTAAGACAGGTGGTACAGGTGCTCTGCCCAGTCGAAACCAAGTTTTTTAAGGATAAGAAACAGCACTTTAAAGTGATAATCCTGCTCGTTACCCACAGTATATACCATACCGCCCACATCAGGAAAATCTTTAACACGCTGAATAGCGGTACCAATATCCTGAGTGATGTATACCGATGTACCATCTGAACGCAACACGATCTTACGGTCAAGCCCGTCTGATGTAAGGTCGATCCATACCGAACCGTCAGGGTCTTTTTCGAAAACACCTTTTGCAAGGCCTTCTTCTACAACATCTTTACCTAAAAGGTAGGTATTGCTCTCGTAATAATTTTTATCAAAGTCTACACCTATTTCAGCAAAGGTTGCATCAAAACCGGCATATACCCAGCTGTTCATGGTTTCCCATAATTGGATTACTTCAGGCTTACCGGCTTCCCAGTCAAGAAGCATTTGTTGGGCTTCTTTTAGAATAGCAGTCTGTTTTTTTGCAATCTCTTTAAGTTCTGAAATTTTATCGCCGATTTTAGTCTCAAGAGTTACTAACGGCTTGATTAGCTTTTCAATCTCTGATTTATCTTTTTCAGTAATATCTTGCGACTTATCATTTCGGATATTTTTATTAAGTTCCGAAAATGATGATTCTGTTTCAAAAATTTCAGCAATAGCATCTTTTTTCAAGCTATCCGGTAATTGGAATTTACCCTTGTTTTGTTCAAGTATATTTTTAAGCTTAGCTATTTCTAATACAATCGGTGACACTTTCTCTCCAAGTTCAGGAAATTCAGAAAAATCAGAATTATTAAATTTCTCTATAATTGGCTTAACTTGATTTTGTAATTCCTTTTCAAATTCTACATAGTATTTACCTACAAGCTTATCTCCTTTCAAATTTTCACTTTCCGGCGTTTCGTTCGCATGCCATTTTTGGTAAACCAGCATACTTTTACAAATATGTATACCACGGTCGTTTACCACCTGCGTTTTATACACCTTAGTACCCGATGCTTTTAGTACCTGTGCAACCGAATAGCCTAACAGTACATTACGCACGTGGCCAAGGTGCAGGGGTTTGTTGGTATTTGGCGAAGCATACTCTACCATTACCGCTTTACCATCTTCTTTAACCGGGGCAAAGCCAAAGTTCTCGTCGGCTTTTATGCCGTTAAAAAAATCAACATAGTAGCTGTCTGCAATAACAAGGTTAAGAAAACCCGCTACTACATTAAACTTGTTTACAATACCTGCATGCCCTACCAGGTACTGCCCTATTTTGTTACCAAGTTCTACCGGGTTGCCCTTAAGCAGCTTTAGCAACGGAAAAATAACCACCGTAATATCGCCCTCAAAATCCCTTCGGGTAGCCTGAAGCTCTACTTTTTCAAGTGTGATGTCAAACAGTTCCTTAACCGCATTTTGTATGTGGTTGGTAATGATATGGGATAAAGCCATGGGTTATAATTTTTTTTAAGCGTGCAAAGATAAGTATATTTTGGGTAGGTGTTGAAAAGAGTGGTTTTAAATGTTTTGTTAAAAGAGATAGATGGCACGCGGATAACGCGGATGAGGCAGATTTACGCAGATTTAGGATGACGGCACACGGTTTTTCATGCTGAGGGAGGAAGTATGTCGAATAGGCCTCACCCCCAACCCCTCTCCGAAGGAGAGGGGAGCCAACGGACGGGTACAGTATGGATACTTATAATTGAGATCCTTCACTACGCTGCGCTGCGTTCAGGATGACAATATCGGTTTGTCATGCTGAGGAAGGAAGGGTGTTAAAATTGAAACCCATTAGACCTCACCCCCAGCCCCTCTCCAAAGGAGAGGGGAGCCAACGGACGGGTACAGTATGGATACTTATAATTGAGATCCTTCACTACGCTGCGCTGCGTTCAGGATGACAATATCGGTTTGTCATGCTGAGGAAGGAAGGGTGTTAAAATTGAAACCCATTAGACCTCACCCCCAGCCCCTCTCCAAAGGAGAGGGGAGCCAACGGACGGGTACAGTTCGTAATAATCATTGAGAAAATGAGCTTAAGTCACTAACAAGACATCTGAGTGAAGCTGCTCCCTCTCCTTCGTAGAGGAAAACAAAAAGAAAGCTTTACTTATAATGAGATCCTTCGCTGCGCTACGTTCAGGATGACAAAAATGCACATAAAAAAACCCGCAGCCTTTCAGCTACGGGTTTATATCAATTATCTGACATCTATAATCTAAATATCAATTACTTTATCAGTTCAAAGCTTCTTTTTACAAAAGCGGTAAGCTCTTCGCCTTTCAGCAGATTCTGACTTAGTTTAGCAAGGTCTAGCGCCTGCTTAACAATAGCCTCACGGTTGCTATCATCGGCATTAAGTATGTTACCGGCAAGTTCGCTGTTTGTATTTACCACAAGGTTATACATTTCAGGGAAATTACCCATACCAAACATACCGCCACCGCCGCTTTGGCTCATCTCCTTCATACGGCGCATAAACTCCGGCTGTGTAATGCGGAATGGTGCTGCGTTACTATCCATAGCTTCAAGCTGCACTGTATAGCTTTGGCCAGGAACCACGGCCTCAAGCTGCGATTTTAGTTTGTCTTTTTCCTCGTCGCTCAGTTTGCTAATCTGCTCTTCGTCTTTTGCGATAAGCTTGTCTACCGTATCAGAGTCAACGCGCACAAAGGTAACCTTGTCGTTATCGGCCTCCAGTTTCTGGATAAGGTGCGACACAATTGGCGAATCAAGAAGCAGTACTTCATACCCCTTATCCCTTGCTTCGGCGATATAGCTATGCTGCACATCTTTATTAGAAGCATACAGCAATACAAGCTTACCATCTTTATCCGTCTGGTTAGCGGCAAGCTGCTCTTTAAGCTCTTCAAGGGTAAAGAATTTACCATCTACTGTAGGGTATAATACGAATGCGCCCGATTTTTCATAGAATTTAGGCTCGCTTAGCATGCCATATTCTAATACGATCTTGATGTCGTTCCATTTTTGCTCAAAATCCTCACGGTTTTCAGAGAACAGCGATTTTAATTTATCAGCTACCTTACGGGTAATGTAGTTTGATATTTTTTTAACCGCGCCGTCTGCCTGCAGGTATGAACGCGATACGTTTAGCGGAATGTCCGGGCTGTCGATAACACCGCGCAGCATGGTAAGGAATTCCGGTACAATACCTTCCACATTATCGGTAACAAATACCTGGTTCTGATACAGCTGTATCTTGTCTTTCTGCACCTGCAGGTCAGACGATAATTTAGGGAAGTACAAAATACCGGTAAGGTTAAACGGATAGTCTACATTAAGGTGAATGTTAAACAACGGTTCCTCAAACTGTGTTGGATATAGTTCGTGGTAAAAGTTTTTATAGTCTTCCTCAGTAAGGTCAGCAGGCTGTTTCGTCCAGGCCGGGTTAGGGTTGTTGATGATGGTATCAACCTCAACTTCCTCAGGCTGGTAATCAGCCCCTGCATCCTCAGGTGTAGGAAGGGTTTCTGTATGGGTACCAAATTTAATAGGCACCGGCATAAACTTGTTATACTTTTTAAGCAGTTCGCGAATTTTAGATTCCTCTAAAAAGTCAAGCGAATCTTCGGCAATATTCAGGATGATCTCTGTACCGCGTGTAGTTTTGTCTGCAGGCTCCAGGGTAAACTCCGGGCTACCGTCGCAAATCCAATGTACCGCAGGTTCGTCTTTATACGACTTGGTAATGATCTCAACTTTTTCTGCCACCATAAACGCAGAGTAGAAACCAAGGCCGAAATGACCGATGATACCTGAATCTTTGGCAGAATCCTTATATTTTTCAAGAAACTCTTCAGCTCCTGAAAATGCTACCTGGTTGATGTATTTCTCTACTTCTTCGCCCGTCATACCAAGACCCTGGTCGATAATGTGAAGTTTCTTACCTTCTTTATCAATCTTAACCTCAATAACCGGGTTGCCATATTCTACACTGGCCTCACCTATATTAGTAAGGTGCTTTAGCTTAAGTGTAGCATCTGTGGCATTACTTACCAGTTCGCGTAAAAAGATTTCGTGGTCGCTGTATAAAAATTTCTTGATTAAGGGAAATATGTTTTCTACCGAAACATTAATTTTTCCTGTTGTCATAGTATTACGGTTTTTATTGTTCGTTTTGCTCTTATAAGTCAAATTAAGTACCAAACTGCCTGCTGTGACAAATTGGCATTTTACCCGACAAGACTGTGCACGTTTGTTAACGTAATATAGATTTAAGAAAAGATTAATACGCCTTTTATAAATATTACTGACCTGGCTGAAATTTCTTTAAAATCAGTTATTTCAACAACTTCCGATGCAGGAAAATTTATTTAAACATAAAGTTATTCCTGTTAAATATTTAGCATAATCCTTGTAAATCTCACGGCAATCGCTGTATCTTTATACTTAGAAAAAGCGTTTAAAGCACATAACCTAAACAGAAATTATTTATTATGAAAAAACTATTGTCATTATGCATGATGCTTGTATTATTTGCCTCATGCGGGTCGCTTGACCAAAAAGGCCAGGTGGCGCTAAAAGGTAACTGGGCTATTAACAGCGTAACCTACCCGGGTAGCGAATATATTAAAGTAACATCTTTTGATGTAGCCGACTCTAAATGCTTTGAAGGCAGCTCCTGGAATTTTATCTCTAACAACAATAAAGGTACCATGACGCTTAACAGTACCGTAGGCGGATGCCCGTCTTTTAGCAGCCCTATTGTATGGACGGTAACTAAAGCAGGTACTTTTAACCTGAAGATTACTGAAGGCCAAAAAGCAAAAAGGGTAACAGAAGGATATATTCTTACCATACAAAACCAAACGGAAAATTCTTTCCAGTTAGTAGATAACGTAACTGTGGGCGGCAAAACCGTAGCTGTTACTTACAACTTTACAAAAATCTAAGAATCAATAAAACACTAAAAATAAGCATCATGAAAAATATCAGGATTTTTGCCCTTGCAATTGCATTTGTGGGCAGTATAGGCTTCACGTCGTGTGAGGCTGTTAAGAATACTAATAACACACAGCGTGGCGCAGCCGCAGGTGCTGTGGGTGGTGCCGTTATAGGCGGTATCCTGGGCAATAACCTGGGCAAAGGCGGTAATACTGCACTGGGTGCTATCATTGGCGGTGCCGTGGGTGGTACTGTAGGTGGCGTTATTGGTAACAGGATGGATAAGCAGGCCCAGAAAATTGAAACGGCGCTTCCGGGTGCTGAAGTTGAAAGGGTGGGCGAAGGTATCAAACTTACATTGGGCGAAAACTCGGTAAATTTTGACCTTAACAAGGCATCACTTACTGCAAAGGCTAAAGCAAACCTTGATAAACTGGTATCTGTATTCAACGAATATCCTGACACTAACATCCAGATATTTGGTTATACAGACAGTAGCGGTTCTGACGAATACAACCTGAAACTGAGCGAGCAAAGGGCTGCATCTGTACAACAGTACTTAAGCACTAAAGGCCTTACTTCCGGCAGGTTTGTAACCGCAGGTAAAGGCGAAGCAGATCCAATTGCTACTAACGACACCCCCGAAGGAAGGGCTAAAAACAGGCGTGTAGAGTTTGCTATTACTGCAAACGAAAAAATGGTGCAGGATGCCCAAAAAGAAGCCGGAAAACAATAGGTTATTCTCGTATTCTATTTTTATATCTAAAGAGAGGTTGTTGTATAAGCAGCCTCTCTTTTTTGTATCCAGAGATTTGTCTTTGGTTTCTGGTTTATGGATATGCGGGTTCCTCTCCCACCAGCCGTGCATTTTGTCATCCTGAACGCAGCGCAGCGGAGTTGAAGGATCTTACTTTTTACCTTTACCATAAATCAATCATTGAGATGCTTCCTATCGTCAGCATGACAAAACGTACCTTGCCATATTGATCAGAAAACGGTGTGATGGATTTAAAGGGAACGCAGATGACGCAGATGCTGCGCAATCGCAGATCTTCGCGAATTTGCGGTGCGCTTTGTCATCCTGCCGATAAGGAGGCCTGAGGGGGAGAATAAAAGATATATCCGCACGATGGCCCGAAGAGAAGATCAAGGAGAGAAAACAATTATTCTCTAAACCAAAACAACTTATTTTACGTAAATATAGTTGCATCCTTATTATATACTCCGTGAATCATCCTGCTAAAAAACACAAGCGGCTGCCTTTTTGGGCAGCCGCTTATTTATTTCATATTCAGGACAAATACATTTACCTCCAGTCCGACGTAGATTTATTACGCCCAAAGTAATAGGTAATACCTGCAGACACCGTTAGCATTTTACCCGTGAATTCGTCAGGGGTTTTTACACCATTAAAGCCATAATTCTGCTTGAAGTTTATAATACCGGAAACATCACCCGTAAGGGCAAACTGCGGACTAACATAAAACTGTGCCGTACCACCAATGATAAAGTTCCCCAGCTTATCGGTTTCGCCGGGCTCCGTTTTTAAAATGGTTATACCTGCCCCGCCGTGTAATAGCACATTAAAAGTACGCGATGCAATGTCATTAAAACTCAGCAGCCGGCCTATATTATAAACCGCCTGCACCGATACCCTGTTTAGCGTCGTATTATTATCAAGCCCGTCTTTAGATTTAAACATATCATAACCGTAGTCTGCCTTAGCACCCCAGTATTCATTTGCCATATACCTAAACCCAAGGTCAAAATGGTTAAAGCCGTTCAGCTCTGGGTTACGGGCATAATTAAAGCCATAACCACCTTCAATAGAATATTGATTGAAATGGTTTTGCGCAAAACCAGCACCCGTTAAGCCCAACATTAAAGCAATCAGTATTTTAGACTTTTTTATCATATTCAGAATTTCAGCACCATGAAATTAGTGTATTTTTAAAAACGGAATTAATCAATCTTTTATTTTAGCATTATGGTTAATGCCTTCTTAAAGTTTGGCCTATAACTTTAACACTTAAAAATGCATTTCCCCCTCTTTTTTTAAATCCATCGTACAAATTATTACGTAAGTATAACTGAAAACACCCTTATGAGAAAGAAAATGAGAGGGTTCGCAAAGTGTGTTTTATTTTATTGGTTAGGTTTTTTTTAAGGGCGAGCATTTTTAGTGGCCGCCCTTATTATTTTGTTAACTGCCACCTTTGTATTGTAAGTAATTGAATACTTTTGCAAAACAATTTTTCCAGAGGATGCTTGCAGTTAAAAACATATCTTTCGGTTATACCGAAACCACCATACTACACAATATAAACTTTACCGTAAAAACGGGACAAAACATTGCCGTTATTGGCGAAAGCGGCTGTGGCAAAAGCACACTGCTTAAAGTTATCTACGGCCTTTATGACCTTGACGGCGGTGAAATAACTTACAAAGGCGAAACCGTAACCGGCCCTAAGCATAACCTGGTGCCCGGAATGCCTTACATGAAATACCTTGCCCAGGATTTTGACCTTATGCCCTACACTACCGCTGCCGAAAATGTGGGTAGTTTTTTGAGCAACATTTATATGGAGCAAAAACAACAACGCATAGCCGAACTATTACAAATTGTAGAAATGGAAGCCTTTGCAGACACCAAGGTGAAATTTTTAAGCGGTGGGCAGCAACAGCGCATAGCTCTGGCAAAGGTACTGGCACTGGAACCTGAAGTATTATTACTAGATGAACCTTTTAGCCATATAGATAACTTCAGGAAAAATGCCCTGCGCCGCAACTTGTTTGCGTATCTTAAAGGCAAGAATGTAACAGTAATTGTAGCCACGCACGATAGTACTGATGCGCTTTCTTTTGCAGATGAAACCATTGTTATTAAAAATGGCAACATGCTGGATAAAGCACCCAGCAAAAAAATATACTTTAACCCCGGCGATAAATATACCGCATCGCTTTTTGGAGAGGTAAACGAAATAAAACTAGAGCTGCTTACACTTACCCAAAACCCTGACGAAACTGTACTTATTTACCCCCACCAGCTAATGGTAGCCGATGGTGGCCCGCTAAATGTGGTGGTAAAGCAATGCTATTTTAAAGGCAACCGTTACCTGGTAAAAGGTGCGCTGGGCAGGCAGGTTATCTTTTTTGAGAACCAAAAAGAACTGGCTGTAAATAGCGAAGTGACACTGGCAGTAGACAAGAATGCATTCGGATAATACTCATTACACAGATACAAAGAGCATCAGTAAAAACAAAGCCACGAATTACTCGGATTTCACAAATCAGGTTAGTGAAATTCGAGTAATTCGTGGCTTTAATAGTATCGTTTATTTGTATTAAGGAAGTATTTTACCCTCTACACTATCATCAAAGGTTTCGCCTACTATGGCACCATAGGTACGTTTTGCCAGCGCTACCAGCATATTATGTTTGGTGTCCCAGTAATAACCATCTGTAGGCACAAACTTAATTACAGTAATGCGCGGGTCATCTTTACCCTCGGTAAACCAGATTTTCATGGTAGCATCCCACAGCTCATCAATCTTTTGCCTGTCAACACTTATAGTTGCCTTACCATAAAGCGTAAGAAAATCAGAGTATGACGACCCCTGAAACAGCATCTGTACCGATGGATCGGCCTGTATATCTGCATTCTTATGCGAATCGCTGGCACTCAAAAACCAGAATGTACCGTTGTCATCTATCAGTTCGGCAGCCATAGGGCGCGTATTGAAGTGTTCGCCCGTGCGTATTTTGGTACAGAAGAAGCTTCCTCCGGCTTTCTTTGCCAGGTCTTTTATCTTTTCGATGGCCTGTTCGCCCACAAGGTTTTTAAAATTATCCTCGGGCTGTTGTTTGTTTATCGAGTCCATAATCGTAAATATTATTTGTTTGTTACCTAAAGTTAAGCCGATTACAATTAGACAGCTGTTAGCAATGTGCTAATTGGGTAGAGTTTAAGAGAGTGTGCAGTGCTCAGTTGGTAGTGTTCGGTTGACAGTAGCTTTCGATACCCGACAATGGTCAACCGATAACCAATAATTTTTTTCGTTACCTTTAAAGAAATTTACGTTGGGCATCATGAGGGAAAAGAGTTTTAACATCGCGGTACTTATTGATGGCGATAATGCACAGGCCAAGCTACTACAGTCTATTCTGGAAGAAGTCTCTAAATATGGCAAGGCTACTATAAGGCGCATTTATGGCGACTGGACTACCCCGCAAATGAACAGCTGGAAAGAACCCGTTAACAATTTCTCTTTTAATCCCATCCAGAAGTTTGCTTACACATCGGGCAAAAACTCGACCGACAGCTCTATGATCATTGATGCTATGGATATACTGCACAGTAAAAGCGTAGATGGTTTTTGTATCGTATCGAGCGACAGTGACTATACCGGCCTGGCAAAGCGCATACGTGAAGAGGGCATTTTTGTAATGGGTATCGGCATGCAAAAAACGCCCGTAGCCTTTGTACAATCCTGCGAAATATTTACCTATGTTGAGAACATACAGCAAGCTATTGAACCGGCGGGTGAAGACAAAAAAGAACCGGGTGCTGCGGTCAAGCCGAAAGTAAAATTTCCTAAAGTAAACATCAAGCTGCTAAACAAGGCGTTTGAAATATCGGTTAACGAAGAGGAGGAAGCCTATATTGCCAATGTGGGGAGCAACCTGCGCAAAATAGACCCCAGCTTTGACTCGCGGGCTTTTGGGTTTAAAAACCTGACCAAGCTTTTTGAAAGCCTGCCAAATTATGTTATTATCAAAAATGAGGTAGGCGGACTGAATCATCCACTGGTAAAGAGAAAATAGATTTGAACCCGAAATACGCTAATTTTATCCCCTGATATATTTTTGCTATCTTTGATAAAAATACTGCTATGGCTACTATAACCTTAAACAACTCATCTTTAAAAAAGTATCTTGACCTTTTCAGGAGTTTTGATCTTCCTTCCAGAAAAAAACTTATTGATGGGCTCAACAAAAACATATCAGAACCGGAGGAAGAAAAAACTAATAAAATAGCTTCATTTTTTGGCGCATGGGAAGATGATCGTGATGCTGACGAAATTATAGGTGATATTAAAGCAGCGCGCACAAGCAACCCGGATATAGAGACTTTTTAAAATGAAATATCTTTTAGATACTAATATCTGTGTACATTTTTTTCGTGGGAAATTTAACCTTGCAACTAAATTTCAGGAAATTGGTTTAAACTCCTGCGCAATATCAGAGATAACACTCGCAGAATTAGTTTATGGTGCTGAACATAGCTCAAACCCTCAAAAAAACTTTAACCTTATTGAATCGTTTTCCGCAGAAATTACAATATTACCAATCATAAACTGTATCTATCTTTACGGCAAGGAAAAGTCACGCTTAAGAAAAACCGGAACTATGATCAGTGATTTCGATTTACTTATTGGAACTACATCAATTACCTCTGACCTAATTATGGTGACGGAAAATATTTCTGAATTTGAAAGAATTAAAGCAATCAAACTTGAGAACTGGATTGAGCGATAAGCATTATTTGAAAACCAATACCATATGACATTCCCCGAGCTGATTAATTACTTTAGAGAGGAAGACGGCACTTACGAAAGCTTTTGTAAAATGCAAAGGCTTGATGGCGATGCTGAGTCTGTTGAAATTTACATGCCAAAGCCATTTGGGTTAAACAGTAAGCTGGAATTTTTTAAAACGGATGAAACAGGCGGTAAACCCCAGTACAGCTATAACGGATCAGCATTTTACAACCTCTTTAATTTTTACTACTTTCTTAATGCCCTTAAAGAATCTGAAAGGGATGATAATAAAGTAGTTTCTGACATTGACCTTACACTGCGCTTACTGGATTATGCTGAGAGGAATTCTTAACAGAGACATTTTGTCGGAATTAAAATTATAAGATTGCCACGCTTCGTTCCTCCGCTCGCAAAGACGGCGCGTGAAGAGCACAACGATTCGATGTTCTAAACACCTTACAAACCGGCAACTAATACCATATAAAAGAAATAAATAAGTATTAATTTCAATATATATATATGGCTATATAAGTAAGCAGTTAAGTCCCAGAGGGACGGTATGCATATAGTCTTTATATCAATTCCTGTAGAACATTCATTATTTCCCATAAAACAGTAAGCCCCCGCTTTCGCGAGGGCATTACCAACCTAAAATCTGATATGAAAAATTGCATTAATAATGCCGTAGCTAAGCGCAGTACGGTACAGGATTAAAACATCCCGCCGCTACCCTGCGTGGTATTATCTTCGCGTGCTTTGCGCTGCATTGCACGGTTTTTACCTGCACCAAACATATAGTTTAGCCCAAAGTATACGGTGCGGCTCTCCCAGCGAAACTCGCCGGTTTGCGGGAAAGGATTGCGGCTGTCAAAGGCATAGCGCATGGTCTTGAACATATCGCTAAAGCGAAGGCTAAGCGACATTTTGTTATCCAGTAGTGTATAACGTGCGCCACTATCTATCTTATACATATCGCGGCTGTTGCTTTGCACACCATTTACACCACTGCGGTAAAAACCAAAAAGCAGGAAGCTTAAGCGCTGGTTTACCCTAAAGTTACTGTTAAGGCGGGCATTAAAAGCATCTGCCTTAATCTTTCTGCTTACAAATTCAAAATCGGTATCAGAGCCATCTTTTAGTTCTGCTACAGTACCCTGCTGCGATATGCTGTTAAAGTCGATAGCCGGCTGTACATCCCACCATTTAGTAATCTTATAATTAGCAGACAACTCAAAGCCATACGAACTGTTATGACCAAAGTTAGCATAGCTCATAATCTGGTCCTGAGTGTTTGGCGTAGTTTCATCAGGGTAAATAACACGGTTAATTTCGTTATCGATCAACCTGTAAAATATACCTCCTGTTATAGATGATCCTTTTTCAAGCATCCTGGTATAGTTAGCCTCAACAGAGTTTGTAAACTGTGGTTCAAGCCTTTGGTTACCTAACGATGTAAACTGAGGCGTACTAAATTCCCTTATCGGCTTGGTCTGCTCCAGGCTTGGGCGGTCTACCCTGCGGCTGTAGCTAATTTGCACTGTGTTCTTATCGTTAATGGCATAGGATGCAAAAGCCGATGGATATACTGTAAAATACTTGTTTTCAAACGTTGTGGCACCTTTATTAAAATCGGCATCAGCAGTAAAATGCTCGGCACGCAGGCCTAACTGGTAACTAAATTTATCAAACTTCTGGCCAAAGGTGGCGTAGGCAGAATAAATATCATTATCATAACTATACACCGAATTTTGTAATGATGGGTTCTCCAGCACACGGGTAGTCTGGTACTCATTATCTGTACGGATAATACGTGCCTCAGCACCAAGTTCCAGCGTGGTTTTGTCGTTAAGCGGGTTTACATAATCAAGGTTTGCCGTTATGTTCTTGCGTTTATCCAGCACGTCATCGTTATAAAACACAGGGCTGGCCGCACCTGTAGTGGTTTCATAATCGGCATCCTGCGTACTTTTAACAGTATTATAATTTGCCTCAAAATCAAGGGTATGCCCCTCTTTTTCAAACTTGTGTTTAAAGGCAAGGTTGTAGGTGTTATTATGGTTGTCGCCATCCAGCTTACTGTGCTGCAATATATTTTCGAAGGGGCTGCCTTCCGGATACATAACATCGCTGCCTATGGCTGCCTTACCACTTCCCTGGTTTTGATTGGTATACACCGAAAGTGTATTAAAATCATTGATATAATAGTCCATTCCCACCTTAGCCAGGAATCCGGTATTATCATTCGTCACGTCTATAAGGGTATTAGCACCGGTATCTAAACGTTTAGAAACCCCACCATTAAAGTACTTACCGCCGTTAGTGCCACCATTCGCAAAAAAGTTAACCTTACCGGTGCGGTAGTTCATATCTAACGAGTTGTTGTACTTAGGCGTTTCGCCAAAGGTAAGCCCTGCGTTAAAGCTGCCATTAAAGCCGTCGTTAGCGTTTTTGTTCAATATAATGTTTATGATACCACTCATACCCTCAGGGTTATACTTGGCACTTGGGCTGGTAATAAGCTCTATCTTTTTAATAGATGTACTTGGTATCTGCTTTAGCAATGTAGCAGCATCAATGGTAGTGGGGCGTCCATCTATAAGCACACGTACATTGGCATTACCACGAAGCGATATATTACCGTCCTGGTCTACGTTTACCGATGGTATGTTGTTCATAATCTCGCTGGCAGTAGCCCCGGCAGTGGTAAGGTCGCGCCCTACGGTAATAACCTTACGGTCTATTTTTTGCTCTATGGTACTGGTTTCCTTTACAATCTCTACCGTATCAAGCGTAGTAGCTTCTTCGGTAAGGGCTATGGTGCCCAGGTTTAGTGATGGTTTAGCAGCAGTAAGCGCAGCATTAACCACATAGGTTTTATACCCCATAAACTGCACCTCAACGGTGTAGCTTTTTAACGGCAGGTTTTTTAGGTTAAAGTCGCCGTTATCTGTAGCCACATCACTGGCTACGGTAGTGGCACCATCTTTAACTACCACACTTACAAAGGGTAGTGACTGGCCAGAGGTTTTGTCTGTAATTTTTCCGGAAATGTTGCCCGTTGTCTGGGCAGTAATTGTCATGATGCTTCCCATAAGGAGCACCCACAGCATGTGTAACTTCATTGTTCGTTTTTTAATTAGCAATTGCAAACAGGGAGGTCAGGCCCTGCCTACAGGCAAATAATGATTGATGATACTGCATAAGACTCAACTGACTTATTTTTGTTACATATTTAGTTACATAAAAAATTAAAAAGAGTGAAATTTGACCTAATTTTTAAAAAACGATGCTCATAACATCCTATCTTTAAGGATTATTATAATTTTGCAGTGCAATTTTAAAAAATACAGAAATTGATGTATCATTCAAAAATATCAGGCCTGGGCTACTACGTACCGGAGAATGTAGTAACCAACGATGACCTATCTAAACTAATAGACACAAACGATGCCTGGATACAGGAACGTACCGGCATTAAAGAGCGCAGGCATGTAATTAAAGGCGATGGCGACACCACAACCACTATGGGCGTTAAGGCCGCCAAAGTGGCTATAGAACGCGCCGGCTTAAGCAACGACGATATCGACTTTATAGTATTTGCCACCCTTAGCCCAGACTATTACTTTCCGGGGCCGGGAGTATTGGTACAAAGAGACTTAGGCATGACACGTACCGTTGGCGCGCTTGATGTGCGTAACCAGTGTTCAGGGTTTTTATATGCCGTTTCGGTGGCAGACCAGTTCATTAAAACGGGAATGTATAAGAACATTCTTGTTATTGGTTCTGAGCTACATAGTACGGGCTTAGACATGACCACGAGGGGTCGAAATGTATCGGTAATCTTTGGCGATGGTGCAGGAGCCGCGGTACTGAGCCGCGAGGAAGACTTAACCAAAGGGATTCTCTCTACACACCTGCACAGCGAGGGACAATTTGCTGAAGAACTGAGCCTTACCGCTCCGGGCATGGGTCGCCGTTGGGTTACAGACATTATTGCTGATAACGACCCCGAAGACGTAAGCTACTACCCATACATGAACGGCCAGTTTGTATTTAAAAATGCCGTACAGCGCCTTGCAGAAGTAGTAGATGAAGGATTGAAAGCCAACAATTTAGAGGTAGCCGATATTGATATGCTGATACCGCACCAAGCCAACCTGAGGATAGCGCAGTACATACAGCAAAAGTTTCAGTTGCCTGACGATAAGATATATAACAACATCATGAAGTATGGTAATACCACAGCAGCATCGGTACCCATAGCGCTTACCGAAGCCTGGGAACTTGGCAAGATCAAAGAAGGCGATACAGTAGTATTGGCCGCATTTGGGTCGGGCTTTACATGGGGTAGTGCCATTATCAAATGGTAAATTAGAAGTCAGAAGTTAGACCTGGCTTTAATGATTTACCACAAGGGGCACTAAGATTTCACAAGGATCACTAAGCTTAACGAATTGCTTTAAATCATGAAAGAACACAAAGCTTTGTGTTCTTCCGTAAAGGCAGTTTTCCGTAGTGGACTTTGTGAAATCTTAGTGGCCCTTGTGGTAAAATTCATTTAGTATTTCGAACTGAAAATTTACTTTTTGAGATTTAAAATTTGTCTTTTGGAATTTAATTTAAACTCCTTCTTTGGTTTGCTAAAGAAAGAGTTTTCTTATATAATAAATTAGCAGGTTCTCAATTTTCCACATTCTGTAATTTTATTTCGCGTTTTTTCACAGAGTTACCGTAATTCAGAAAATCGACACCCTGATTACAAGCTAATTATATTTTTGAAAGACTAAAAATCCGAAAAGCTAATATGTATATACTTTACAGTTTACTGAAACACTGACTTCAGTACAGTAATATAACCAGTTCATTATTTTTGTATTTTGGCAGCTGTTTCACAAAGCATCAAAAAGAAGGCGCGAAGTTTCGTAAAGTAAATTATGAAAAAAATTATGGTTTATATTTTTGTCATTGCCCTCGCACTTTTGGCGACCTGGTACTTTTATCCCGGTAAAAAACTTCCCGTCGGAACCATTATCGACAAACTGGTAGTTTACAAATCGAAACATAAAATGGAGGCCTATGCAAACGGTAGCCTGGTTAAAACCTATACCATAGCATTAGGCTTTAGTCCAAACGGGCATAAGCAGTTTGAAGGCGATGGACGTACACCCGAAGGTACCTATACCATAAATGCACGCAACGCTAAGAGTGCCTACCATAAAAACCTTGGTGTAAGCTACCCTAACGCCGCAGACCGTACCTATGCCGAGACACAGGGTAAAAGCCCCGGGGGCGACATAAAGATACATGGGTTACGCAACGGACGTGGCTATATAGGCAAATTCCACCAATGGAAAGACTGGACACACGGCTGCATTGCCGTTACCAATGCCGAGATTGATGAATTGTTTGCTTCGGTTAAGGAAGATGCGGTAATTGAGATTTTGAAGTGAAGTTAAGAAACGTCATTACACACCATATCGAAACGCAACTACCATTCATCGAAACAAAACAGGCATCCGTCTAAAAACCAAGCAGAAACCTTTTAAGCCGTCCTATCTTTGTATCAACAAAACAGGATGCCCCCTGAATATTGTAAAAGAAAAGATATAAAGATTTTTCATAATTGGTTTTGATTGGTTTTAAAATGCCCCGACAGACACGTTTTCTATCGGGGCATTTTTATTTAAGACAAGTCCAACAATAAGGTTTACTTAACTATATCAATAGGAATGTAAACCGCATAATTGCCTTATGATTACTTATTAATAATCAAGATGTTTTAATATCCAGCAGCGCCTCCAGACCCAGTTCCTTAA
This sequence comes from Flavobacterium psychrotrophum, assembly GCF_003403075.1. Taxonomy (NCBI): domain Bacteria; kingdom Pseudomonadati; phylum Bacteroidota; class Flavobacteriia; order Flavobacteriales; family Flavobacteriaceae; genus Flavobacterium; species Flavobacterium psychrotrophum. Next base: position 3,290,683 of record NZ_CP031557.1, read on the forward strand.
TCGCTATTTCACGCATTTCTACCTTGCGCACTTTGCCCGTTATGGTAATAGGAAAACGATCGGTAAACTTCCAGTAACGCGGTATTTTATAATGTGCAATGGTATCTTTGCAAAAGGCTTTTAAGCCATCTTCAGTAAGCGTATGGTGTGGCTTAACTTTTACCCATGCCATTACTACTTCGCCAAATTTTGCATCGGGCACGCCTATAACCTGTACGTCTTCTACATCCGGGTGGGTATATAAAAACTCTTCTATTTCCCTGGGCGATATATTCTCCCCTCCCCTAATGATCACATCTTTAATACGCCCCGAAATGTTGATGTACCCTTCATCGTCCATCACAGCCATATCACCGCTGTGCATCCAGCGTGCTTCATCTATTACTGAGCGTGTCGCCTCCGGATTGTTCCAGTATTTAAGCATTACACTATAGCCACGGGTACATAATTCTCCCGCTACATTACGTGCAACAATGGCCCCGGTTTTAGGGTCAACAATTTTTATTTCCAGGTGGTTTTGCACCGTTCCCACAGTACTCACCTGTTTTTCTAAAGGTGCGCCTATAATGGTTTGTGTAGACACCGGAGATGTTTCGGTCATGCCATAACAAATAGAAACCTCGCGCATGTACATTTTTGTCTGCACCTGTTTCATGATCTCTACCGGGCAGGGAGAACCTGCCATAACACCTGTGCGCAATGTGGTAAGGTTAAAACGGTCAAAGTCCGGCAGGGCAAGTTCTGCAATAAACATGGTAGGCACCCCGTAGAGCGAAGTACAACGTTCCTTTTCTACGGCTTCGAGCGTAAGTACCGGGTCAAAACTTTCGGCAGGAATAACCATCGTAGCACCATGGCTGGTACAGCACAGGTTACCTATTACCATACCAAAACAATGGTAAAATGGCACAGGTATGCACACCCTGTCTGCACTGGTATATTTTAGGCGTACCCCAATAAAGTAGCCGTTATTAAGCAGGTTATGGTGGCTAAGCGTTACCCCTTTAGGAAAACCCGTAGTACCCGAAGTGTATTGAATGTTTATAGGTTCGTCAAACTGTAATGTGTTTTCTATGGTAGCCACAGCTTCATCAGCAACGTTATTGGCAGTAGCCAGAAAAGCATCCCAGTCACGGTCCAGGTAAACGGCTTGCTGTAGTCCGGGGCAATTAGCGGCTACTTCTTCCACCATTTTTTTATAGTCGCTGGTCTTGAATATCAAAGCCGAAACCAGTAATTTAATCCCACTTTGGTTTAGTACAAACTCCAGTTCGCTGCTGCGGTATGCCGGGTTAATGTTTACCAGTATAGCACCTATGCGTGCAGTGGCATACTGCAGCAATACCCATTCGGCACGATTGGGCGACCATATACCCACCCTGTCGCCTTTAATAATTCCCGCGGCTACTAAGGCTTTTGCTACAGTTGTGGTGTGGGCATAAAACTGGCTGTAAGTAGCACGGTAGCCCTGCTGTACACAAACAAGCGCATCGTTATCAGGAAATTTTTCGGCAGTAGATTTAAGGTTAAACCCTATGGGCTGCCCCAGCAGCGGAAGTTCAGAACCTCCGCTTACATAAGATAGTGTATTCAAAACAAAAAAAATTAATCCATAAAATGGGAAGGCAAGATATAACCTAATCTTTGGGCAGAGCTGTCATCAAAAAATATATTCCCGACGCCTAAGTTCTTAAAATAAATTGTACAACATTGTTTTTCAGCAATTACAATAAAGAAAGGGTACGATACCCAAAAAACTTTGAAACTTTGAAACTTTGAAACTTTAACGACATTTGTCATAATATTTACGACATTTTTCGTTAACTTTGTTTTCTAAACTATTTCAGCATGAGCACTGCCGAACTTTTAAACATCAATTACGCTAATGCCGATGACCGTGGTATGCTATCGCTCATCCGCACAGCACGCGAAGGGATAAGCTTTGCCACCTTTGCAGGTTTTGTAGAAAAAAGCCCATTTGACCTTAATGACTGGAGCATTTTTTTACATCTGAGCGAACGTACCATGCAACGCTACAAAAAAGAGGCGCGCACTTTTGATGCACAGCAGTCAGAAAAAATACTGGAAATAGCATTGCTGTATAATAAAGGTATTGAAGTTTTTGGTAATGCCGATAAGTTTAACCTTTGGGTAGACAGCCCAAACCTTGCCCTGGGCAGGATATTACCAAAAAGCCTTATGGACAGCTCTTTTGGGCTATCGCTCCTAAAAGATGAACTTGTGCGCATAGAATATGGCATACTGGCATGAGGATATACAGGCTTAGCAAGGCAGTATATGCCAATGACCTTAGTGGCCGTGGTGCCGAAAAAGCCGGTGGCCGGTGGAACAGCAAAGGCACTGCCATGCTGTACGGTGGCGAAACGCGCGCACTTTGCACTACAGAAATTGCCGTACATACCCCACTTGGAAATATTCCGCTGGATTATATGCTCATTACCATCGAACTACCTGATACCCTTAGTATAGACATTTTAGAGAAATCGAATCTCCCTGCCGACTGGAAAGCCCTGCCACACGCCCATGCTACCCAGCTTATAGGCGATGCCTTTATTGCCGCACATAAATTTGTCGCCCTTAAAGTACCCTCTGTTGTAGTACCCGGCGAATACAATTACTTATTAAACCCTTCTCACCCTGATTTTAAAACGGTAACTGTAATAAGCATAGAACCTTTTGATTTTGATGAACGGTTGTTTATTAAATAGACCACCGCAAAACTTTAAAAACTTCCGGCTTTAAAAGTTTCTACTTATCGTTATTTCTTGTCCTGGTTCAATGTTTTTTGAATTGCAAAGCCAAATCTTTGTACCCTCATAAAACCGTTTTATCATGAACCGGAAACAATTTTTACAAACCCTGGCAGCATTACCCCTGACCGGTGCCGCCGCTAAAGTGGGCATATTAGGCAAACTTGCGGAACCACTGGAAAACACCGCACCCATGCCCGTGCTGTTTTTAGGCCACGGCAGCCCGATGAATGCTATTGAAGAAAATGAATTTGTAGCCAACTTCAGGAAGGTCGCAAAAGAAATTCCCAAACCCAATGCCATACTGTGCATTTCTGCACACTGGGAAACACGCGGCACGTTTGTTACCGCCATGAAAAATCCGCCCACCATACACGATTTTGGTGGTTTCCCTAAGCCCCTTTTTGATGTACAATACCCGGCACCGGGCAGCCCTGAACTTGCGCAGCAAACCAAAGAGCTTATAAAATCGGTCAATATAGGGCTTGATGAGCACTGGGGTCTTGATCATGGCGCATGGTCTGTAATTAAGCACCTGTACCCAAAGGCCGATGTACCCATTATACAATTCAGTATCGATTATACCAAAGGCGGGCAATACCATTATGACCTGGGTAAAGAACTTGCCGCATTGCGCAAAAAAGGTATCCTGATTATTGGCAGTGGCAATATGGTACACAACCTGGGTAAAATGGACTGGAAATACATACACGACACGTATGGTTTTGACTGGGCGCTGGAGGCCAACAATAAAATGATGGGCTACATAAAATCAGGCGATCATAAGCCACTTATCAACTTTAAATCGCAGGGCAAATCCTGGGATCTTGCCATACCGTCTCCAGAGCATTACCTGCCGCTTTTATACACTATGGCACTTAAGGGTGCTAATGAGAAAGTAACCATTTTTAATGACAAACCCGTGGCAGGCTCGCTTACCATGACCTCGGTTAAAATAGGATAATACTATGCGCATTTTACTACTACTTTTATTTACACTTACCATGCAGGCACAAAACGAAACACTTACATACCTGGTTCGCGAACCAAAAATCAAATCGGCACATCCTCCTGTTATTTTTCTATTACACGGCGTGGGTAGTAATGAAAAAGACCTTTTTAGTTTTGCTGATAAACTACCGGATAATTACCTCATCATCTCAGCCCGCGGGCCGGTTACAATAGGCCCGGGACGCTACGGCTGGTTTCACGTAGATTTTACCCCGGATGGCCCCAAGCCAAACTTTGAGGAAGAGGCACACAGCCGGAAATTACTAGCCGCTTTTATAGGCCAGATGCAGGAAAAATTTAATTTTGACCCTAAAAAGGCACTACTGTGCGGGTTTAGCCAGGGCGGCATCATGAACTACAGCATAGCCCTTACCCACCCCGGCCTGGTAAAAGGCATTGCAATAATGAGCAGCAGGCTACTGCCCGAAATAAAACCTCTTGTACCGGCAGCCGATAAACTAAAAGGGCTCAATATTTTTATAAGCCACGGCACGGCAGACCAGGTACTAACTGTAGAGTATGCGCGCACTGCAAAAACATACCTGCAATCGCTTAAGCTTGAGCCGGAATATCATGAATATGCCGGTGCCGTGCATCAGATAAATGCACAGATGTTTAGCGATTTACTAAACTGGATAGAGAAGCAATAACTAATTGCCGTAACATTTTAACTACCATAATTATCCTTCAGATATTATGGTAGAAAATTTGTTAAAAGGACATTTTTATTTTTCAAAAAATCCATTCGTGCTGCATATTTTATACTAAAACCTGTATTTTCGCAGTTTATATTTACAACCAATCGGCAAATAACACAATGCGAAACTATTTACTGCTGTTTTTGATGGCCTTTACAGGCATTTCTTACAGCCAAACCGTAACATTACGCGGCACAGTACAGGACCCTGACGGTACTCCACTGGAAGCCGCAACAGTGTACCTGAGTACTGCAAAAGACTCTACACTAATAGACTACACCATTACCAATAAAAGCGGGAAATGGGAAATCAAAACACGCCCCTCAAAAACTGCTGTATTATTAAAAGTTTCATTTGTGGGACTGGCGGGATACAGAAAAGTACTGGAAACTGTAAATGCGGATATGGATCTCGGCACCATAGCGCTAGAAGATAAAGGTACAGAACTGGGTGAAGTAGTTATACAAGGCGAAGTACCCCCAATCCGTATAAAAAAAGACACTTTAGAATTTGACGCGGCTTCTTTTGCAGTACGCCCCGATGCTAATGTGCAGGAACTCCTTAAGCAGCTACCCGGTGTAGAAATAGATGCTGAAGGAAAAATAACCGTAAACGGCAAAGAAGTAAGCCAGATACTGGTAAACGGCAAGCCTTTTTTTGACAAAGATGGTAAGATAGCCCTGCAAAACCTTCCGGCAGAAATTATCAATAAAATACAGGTTACCTCTAAAAAAACCAAAGAAGAAGAGCTTACCGGTCAAAATGCCAAAGGCAATGAGGCCAGTATAAACATTACCATAGACGAAGAAAAGAACAAGGGTTTTATGATGCGGATAATTGGCGGTTTTGGCAGTAGCGGGCGGTATGACCACAGCGGGCTGGTAAACTACTTTAAGGGCGAACGCAAAATAAGCGTGCTTGCCAGTACCAATAACATCAACGCCACTGGTTTCTCTATGGATGAGATATTCGATAATATGAGTGGCGGCCGTAACACATCTATATGGAGCGACGGCGAAAGCTATAACATAAACGGTATGCAGTTTGGCGGCGGCAAGGGTATTACAAAGTCTGACATTATAGGCATTAACTATGCTGATAAGTGGGCAAAATCTTTTGACGGCGCGTTAAATTATTTCTACACCGCAGCAAACTCTGACAACCTCAACCGCACACGCGAAACTAATTTTGTGCCTACCCGCATAGACCCTGCTACAGGAAACACCATAGACGACAGCTATGTGCGCACCAGCGAATCTAAAAACAACCAGGAGCGCTATGCACACAACTTTAACACACAGTTTACGGTAAAGATAGACTCTACTGCTACCCTATATTTTGAGCCTAAATTTGTAAAAGGCCACAACCGCAGCGATAATAACATTACACAAAACTCGGCAAGATTAAGCGACGGACGGGCATTAAACGACAACAGGGGTACTTATACAAACCAGACCGATAACAATGGTTTTAGTAACTATCTTACCCTAAGTAAATCACTCAAAGGCAAAAAAGGGCGTGTAATGAGTTTTACGGTTCAAAACGAAAATAATACCAGCGATGGTTATAACCTGAATAATACAGTAACTAATAGTTATGATTATACAACGGGCAATCCTGTTATAACCGCCGAAGCCCGTAATCAATTACGCAAAAACAGGCAGACCAGTGACAACTACACCGCAAGCCTGCAATATAACGAGCCGGTAAGCGATTCTGCACAGGTAAACTTTGCTTTTGCCTTTGGTCACAAAGGTGGGGTAGAAAACCGCCAGGGATATGACTTTGACAGCAGTACAAACAGGTATAGTACAGCAAATGCGGCATTAAGCGGCTACCTTGAATCTGAAACCGAACGCTTTAGGCCGGTACTAGGCTATACGGTTACAAAAAACAAATTCTGGTTTAATATACAGGCAGGCCCACGCTTTATAAACTTTAGCAATCACGGCGCTTACCAGGCCGACCGTTACACCGTAAACAGGAATTACAGCCTGCCATCGGGCGATGTGCAGATGAATTACCAGATGTCTAAAACAAAATCGTTATGGACAAGCTACTCTTATGATGTAGAGTTGCCATCTGCTGCGCAAATACTGCCTGTACAGGATGTGCTGAATCCACTCTCTACCACTACGGGTTTTGCAGGCCTGCGCCCGCGCAAGTACCATAACTTTAACATTAACCTGTATGATTATGACTACCCTACCCGCACGGGCTACAGCTACTATGCAGGGGGCGAATATAACGAACAGGCCATTGTAGGCTATAACATAATAAATGAAGATGCTACCAGCTTTAACTCGTACCGCAATGCTAACGATACTTACTATGTATGGTTTGGGGCAAACTGGGGCAAATCGTTTAAAAAAGAGGCACATGATTTCAAAGTAAACCTTGGCCTTCATGGCGAATATAAAGTAGATAAAGGCTTTATGAACGAGCAGCTGTATAAAAGCAAACAGGTAGATGTAGGGCCACGCGTTAACTTTACCTATAAATATGGCGAATTGCTTACCATAAACCCTAACTACTCTTTCTCTTATGTGCAGACTAATTACAGCAACTATACTTTAAGCGAAACATCATATTTTACACATAGGGTTGGTTTTTCAACCACCAGCTACTGGCCTAAGCATTTTGTTTTTGGTAATGACATTAACTATACATACAACTCGCAACTATCATCATCATTTAAGCGCGATTTTTATTTGTGGAACACCAGCCTTGGCTACAACTTCTGGAAAGACCAATTGTTGTTTAAAGTTAAGGTATATGACGTGCTGAACCAAAACCTGGGTACCAGCCGCAGCATTAACGCTACAACCATAAGCGACCAGGAAAACATCGTATTAAAACGCTACGTAATGTTTTCGCTATCGCTTAAGCTTAATAAATTTGGCGCCAAAAAAGAAGAAGCTGCCGCCGGCAGTGGCATCATAACTTTTTAGAAGATATATTTTCTATAATTATCCGCTTAACCACACAAGCATAGCTTATAAAAATGTGGTTCGGCGGATATTTAATTTTAAAAGCCCGCTCTTAGCATCCTTTTAACATAACTCCTGCGGTTTAGCAGCCTAAATAGTGCTATTTTGCACATTTTTAAGAGCAGCACATAATAAAAACGTTTGCAGCGCTGTTATTATACTGTACCAACAAGAACCTTTTATATGCACAAAATCCTTACTCTACTGCTATTGGTATGTACTGCCATTGGCTACAGCCAGAACATTAAGCTTAAAGGCAACATTAAAGACCCTGCCGGCCTTCCGCTCGAAGCCGCAACGGTTTACCTTAGCAATGCTAAAGACTCTACACTCATAGAGTACACCATTACTGATAACAAAGGCAACTGGGAACTTAAAACCCACGCTATAAACAGTCCGCTATTTCTTAAGGTATCATTCGTTGGCTTTGCTAACTATCAAAAAGCATATGACAAGCTTACACAGGATACTGATTTTGGTATTATAAAACTTGAAGATAAAGGCACCGACCTAAAAGAACTTGTAATAGAGGGCGAAGTACCTCCCATACGCATAAAGCAGGATACGCTGGAGTTTGACGCGGCATCGTTTAAAGTACGCCCGGATGCTAACGTGCAGGCTCTTTTAAAACAGCTGCCCGGTGTAGACATAGATGAGAACGGAAAAATAAAAGTAAACGGAAAGGAAGTAAACCAGATACTGGTTAACGGTAAACCTTTTTTTGATAAAGACGGTAAGATAGCACTGCAAAGCCTTCCGGCAGAACTTATAAAAAAGGTGCAGGTAACAGATACCAAAACTAAAAAAGAAGAGCTTGCCAAGCAAAAAGCCAGTGGCGATAATGCCAGCATTAACCTTACCATAGACGAGAAAAACAATAAAGGTGTTTTCGGGAAGGTAACCGCAGGCTACGGCACAGACGACCGTTATGAAGCCAATGCCCTTATAAACTATTTTAAAGGCAAGCAAAAGATAAGCCTCCTGGCATCCAGCAACAACATTAACGCTACCGGCTTTAGTAACGACGAAGTTTTTGACAGCATGGGTGGCGGGCGCAACAACATTAGTATGTGGACCAGTAACGATGGTACCGCTTACATTAATGGTAACCGCATAGGCGGTGGCGGTATAACCACTACAAACATAGTAGGCCTTAACTTTGCAGACCAATGGGGTAAAAACTTTGACCCGTCGTTAAGTTATTTTTACACCAGTACCGATACAAAGAACGACAGCCGCAGCCGTACCGAAACGTTTCTGCCTGATGAAAATGGCGTAACCAGCACAAACAAGCTGATAACTAACAGCGTTGCAAAAAGAAATGCGCTTAGCTTTAGCAACAATATTAGTACCCAGTTTGAATATAAAATAGACAGTACATCTACCATATTTTTTGCACCTAAGTTTATACGTTCAAACAACAAGAGTACGAGCCGTTCTACACAAAACACCACAAACCAGGATGACTTATTGCTAAATGACAGCGAAGGTTTTACCCTGAGTGAAAGCGACGAAAACAATGTAAGTACAGAGCTGAATTATAATAAAATGTTCAACAGCCGCGGCAGGTCTTTATCTGTAGAGTTGAGCACTGCCAATAGCCTTAATGAGAACGGAAACATTAACGACACCCGTGCCAATTTTTACAGAGATACTAATAATGACGGTATAAATGATGAAACCCGCAAGGATGATCGTAACCAGCTCCAGAAATCAAGGCGTACAAGCGATAGCTACACCGCAGATATAACCTTTACAGAACCTGTTACAGATTCGCTTGAAGTACAAATAGGAAGTATTTATGAGTGGGATAACAATGTAGAAAACAACCGTGGTTATGATTACGATTATACTGTAGACGACTATGTAAACCTGCGCGATTCTATTACAAACTACACCCGCAGCAGCACGCAGCGCGTAAACCCTTATGCCGTTTTACACCTTAAAAAGAAAAAGATCGATGCAAGAGCCAGCCTTGGCACAAACATTTATAACTTTAACAACTATGGCGAGTACCTGGGCGATACCTATAGGGTAAACAAAGACTATATACTCCCTTCGGCACGGGCAAGCCTGCGCTACCGTATTGATAAAGGCAAAACGTTATACACGAGTTATAATTATGACATTAACCTGCCATCTGCTTCGCAGTTATTGCCCATAACAGATGCCACAAGTGCATTACGAAGTGTTACGGGTAATCCGGACCTGAACCCAGGCAAAACACACCGCCTCAATCTAAACTTTAATAACTATGACTGGGCTAACCGATCTGGCTACTATATGTGGAGCGGCGTGAGTATTAACGAAACCCAGATCGTAAATAAAGATTCGATTGCAAGCGATGCAAAAAGATATACTACTTATACCAACATTAACGGCGGCTATGGTGCATACATAGGTGCTAATTACAACAAATCGGTTAAAACCGAAAAAGGCAACACCTACCGTTATACCTTTAGCCTTAATGCAAATTACAGCCTTGACAGGGCTTTTACTAATGGTGTGCAAAACAGTGCGAAGACACTGGGTTTAACCCCAAGTGTAAACTTTAGCTATGACCTGGGCGAACTGCTTACCATTAACCCATCATACTCCTACACATTTAATGATGTAAAGTATGAAAACCTGCAAAGTAATACGGCCAGCAACTTTATACATAAAGCAACCATTATGGTTACTAATTACTGGCCCAAGCATTTTGTAATGGGTAATGACCTTAGCTATACCTATAATTCGCAAATAGCATCGGGCTTTAAAAAAGATTTCTTTTTATGGAATACCAGCATAGGCTACAACTTTCTTAAAGACAGTATGCTGTTTAAAGTAAAGGTGTATGATTTACTAAACCAAAACCTTGGCACCAGCCGTACCATAACCCCTACAGGTATTTATGATGTGCAAAACAATGTACTTAAACGCTACATGATGTTTTCGCTTACCTACAAGATCAACAACTTTGGCGATAAAGGTAAAGGCGGGCCCGGCGGTGCACGTGGTGGCAGGCGCATAATACGCATGGGAAGATAGCGGGTAATAATATTGCTTAACGATCTTTAATCTTCAGGTGTCCATAAGGATAAGCACCTGAAGCTGGCACTGCATTTTCTAAAAAGAGGACAAACAGCAAACACGGGTTATGTATGTACAAATTTTTCGTGGTATTCTTCCTTATTTTTTGCGCACCGGCCTATAGCCAAAGTATTACGCTAAAAGGCACAGTACAGGATCCGGATGGCACGCCGCTGGAAAATACAACGGTGTACCTGCGAACCGTTAAAGACTCAGTAATGCTGGGATATGCCATAAGCGACCAAAAAGGCGAATGGCAGATAAAAACACGCAATGCCAGCCAACCCGCATATCTTAAGGTTTCGTATATGGGATTTGAAACCTACCAGAAACCGCTTGACTCAATAAAAAGGGATATTGATTTTGGAATCATAAAACTTAAAGAAGCAGCTACCGAGCTAAATGAGGTTATCATAGAATCTGAAACTCCGCCCATACGTATTAAAAAAGACACCCTGGAGTTTAATGCAGGCTCTTTTAAAACACGCCCGGATGCAAATGTAAAAGAGCTGCTTAAAAAACTACCCGGATTTGACATAGATCCTTCAACCGGAAAACTTACCGTAAACGGCAAAGACGTACCCCAAATACTGGTTAACGGCAAGCCTTTTTTTGATGAGAATGGCACCATGGCGCTGGAAAACCTGCCCGCAGAACTCATTAGTAAAATTCAGGTATCTGACTATAAAACAAAAAAAGAAGAACTTTCCGGACAAAAAGCTTCCGGCAACATGACTACCATAAACCTTACGATAGACAAAAACAAGAACAAAGGTTTTTTTGGTAATGCCAGTGCAGGCTATGGCACTAACGACCGCTATCAGGCAAACGCAATGCTTAATTACTTTAACAACCAGCGCAGGATAAGTGTTGTAGGGTCATCAAACAATATAAATGCCATAAGTAGTTTGGGCATGGGAATGCGTACCGGCTCCATGTTCAGCTTAGGAGGCATTGGTTCGGGCAGTTCCGGCAGGACGGTTACAAATTCTTTAGGGGTAAATTATAGCGATGAGTGGTTTAAAGATTTTAGCCCTAACATAAGCTATAACTACAGTGGCTCCGAAAGTCGTAACGACAACAAGAGCCGTACAGAAACTTTTCTTATCAATGAAGATGGTACAGCCACCGAAAATAGCCAGATTAATAATTCAACATCAAGTTCCCGTTCCGTTAGCGATTCTCAAAACATAAACGGCAGCTTTGATATAAAAATAGACAGCACGGCACGTATGTATATAAAACCCAGCTTTAACAGGAGCAATAACAAGAGTACGGGTAACACCGCACAAACCGTTACAGACCAGGATGGCAATCTGCTTAACGAAAGCAGCAACAAAAGCCTTAACGATAGCGACAGGAGCGTTATTAGCAATACCATAAACTTTAACAAGGCGTTTAAACATAAAAAAGGCCGCTTTATAAGTGCTTCATTCAGTAACCTGAATAGTATAACATCAGCCAATAATTATGCAAACAGCCTTACTACCTTTTATGAAGATACGGATGAAAACGGCATACCCGTAATTAATAATGTACGGCGTAACCAGTTACAAAAAAACAGCAGTAGTGCAGACGAGTATAACGCTGAAATATCGTTTACAGAACCAATTAACGACTCGCTTCAGGCCGGTGTGGGCCTGGCCTTTGAGCATAACAGCGAGTCTGATAACAGCAGGGGTTTTTATTATAATGAAACCAATGGTGCCTTTACTACCGTAGCCGATTCTATAACAAAATATACCGGCAATACCACTACACGCATTAACCCCTTTACAGAAATTACACTAAACAAAAACAAGCTTAATTTTCGCACCACGCTTGGCACTAACTTTTACACTTTTAACAACTACGGCTCTTATCTTGGTAATGACTTTGCCCTTACCACAAGGTATGCCTTACCTACACTAACCTCAACATTGAGATATGAAATTTCGAAGGGAAAATCGCTTACGGTAAATTATAACTTTAGCACAAACCTGCCCTCTTCATCGCAACTTCTACCGGTAGTAGATGTAACCGATCCTTTAATTACTACTACAGGAAATAAAAACCTCGACCCCGGCAAGTCACACCGGATGTCTGTTAACTTTCATCGTTTTAACTTCACCTCCCAGTCCGGCTTGTTTATTTTTGGAACAGCCAGCATAAATGAACGCCAGATTGTAAACTATACCGAACTCACATCTTCAGGAAAAACAAATATTACTTACCGCAACATGGCGGGTGGGTATAGCGCATCATTATCATCTAATTACAACAAGAATGTAAAAATGCCCTCCGGTAATAACATCCGTTACAGTTTGTCGCTTACCGGTAATTTTTCGCACGATCTGGGCTTTACAAATACTAAACGCTACAGCGCAGAACGACTGATGCTGAGCTCTAACATCAATGTAAATTATGATATCGGCGAAGTTTTATCTATAAACCCGTCTTACAATTACTCCATAACAAATGCAGATTATACAAATTATGCACGGGGTTCTGCCTCTACATTTAGCCACAGGGCGGGTTTGGGTATTGTAAATTACTGGCCAAAACATATAGTTATGGAAAACAACATGAGCTATAACTACAACTCGCAACTGAGTGCGGGCTACAGAAAAGATTCATTTTTATGGAACAGCAGCCTGGGGTATAATTTCTTTAAAGACAAATTACTGTTTAAAGTTACCGTATACGACCTGCTTAACCAAAACATAGGCACCAGCCGAAGCATTACTGCAACCGGCGTTACCGATAGCCAAAACACAGTATTAAACCGCTACATGATATTTTCTTTAACCTGGAAAATAAAGAATTTTTCCGGTAGCAAACCGCGCGGTGCAGCGCCCTCGCGAATTAAATAAACTAAAAACAGTTAATATAACGGCGGCAGGATACCATAATTTCTAACAAATAAAACCAACCTGAAACCTGTTTAGCAGTAGGTAGACCACCGCCGTTTTACGCATACAAAAAAACTCCCGCACCTTGTTAAGGCTGCGGGAGTTTTTTTGTAGTTGAGCCATCTCAATTATTCGGTAGCTGTATTTTCTTTATCTGTTGTAACCGTTTCTTCTTTACCCGGTTTAGGCTTATGGAAGTCGATTTTCTTTTTACGAAGTTCAAAGTTTTGCCCCAGGTATACCTTACGCACCATTTCGTCGCTGGCAAGGTCTTCGGGTATGCCCGCTTTTAATATACCACCCTCAAACATCAGGTAGGTCTTATCTGTAATGGCAAGGGTTTCCTGCACGTTGTGGTCAGTTATCAGGATACCAATATTCTTATCTTTTAGCTGCGCCACAATACGCTGAATGTCTTCTACCGCCACAGGGTCTACCCCTGCAAAAGGCTCATCCAGCAAGATAAACTTAGGGTCGGTAGCCAGTGCACGTGCTATCTCGGTACGGCGGCGTTCGCCCCCACTCAAAAGGTCGCCCCTGTTGGTACGAATGTGTTCCAGGCTAAACTCCTCTATAAGCGATTCCATCTTAGCTACCTGCTCTTTTTTAGAAAGGTTGGTAAGCTGTAGTACGCTCAGTATATTATCTTCAATGCTCAGTTTACGAAAAACCGACGCTTCCTGTGCCAGGTAGCCAATGCCGTTTTGCGCGCGCTTGTACATCGGGAAATCGGTAATTTCCATCTGGTCCAGGTAAATCTTGCCGCTGTTAGGCTTTACCAGCCCCACGATCATGTAGAACGATGTAGTTTTACCGGCACCGTTAGGCCCCAGCAACCCCACGATTTCGCCCTGGTTTACCTCTACCGAAATGCCTTTTACAACACTGCGGCCTTTGTATGTTTTTATAAGGTTATCTGCCCTTAGCTTCATAGTCTGTAAATTAGTTTATTCGCCGGCGGCGTTTGCTTCCAGCGCTTCCCAAAATTCGTAGGCACGGCGCAGGTGCGGTACAACAATAGTCCCCCCCACCAGTGTGGCTATACTCAGGGCTTCCATAACCTCAGCTTTAGTAAGGCCCTCTTTATGGCTGGTTTCAAGATGGTATTTTACACAGTCGTCGCAACGCAGCACGGCGCTTGCCACAAGGCCCAGTAACTCCTTGGTTTTAACATCAAGTGCACCCGGCATATAAGCATTGGTATCAAGGTTAAAAATACGCTTGATCACTTTATTATCATCAGCCAGAAGCCTTTCGTTCATCTTCTGGCGGTAGTCGTTAAATTCCTGTACTAAATCGGCCATGGCTATTCGGTAGTTTTAGGGGTTTTGTTCATTCGTGCAGCTATCAGTATACTTGCTTCATACAGTATAACCAGCGGTATGGTTACCGTCATCTGGCTTACCACATCGGGCGGGGTAACAACCGCAGCCACAATTAATATTATTACCAGTGCATAACGGCGGTACTTGCGCAAAAATGATGCCGTTACCAGCCCCAGTTTAGCCAGGAAGTAAATAATTATGGGCATCTCAAACACGAGCCCGCACGATATTACAGTAGTTTTTATAAGGCTAAGGTAAGAATCAAGGTCTACATTGTTTATTACCTCTTTACTAATGGTATAATTAGCAAGGAAGTTAATAGACAGCGGCATTATGAGGTAGTACCCAAAAAGCACGCCCAGAAAAAACAACAATGATGTAAACACGATGAAAGAAACCGCGTTTTTACGCTCATTATCATACAGGGCAGGTGCTATAAACTTCCATACCTGCCATAGTATGAACGGAAATGCAAGGATAAGGCCGGCGGTAATGGCTGTCCAGATATCGGTACTAAACTGCCCATCCATAGTACGGCTTATAACTGCAAACGGAAGCTCTGTAACACAAAAGCTTTTATCGAGGTCATACTTATTAGCCAGGTCGCAAAAAATGCGGTAGGTAATAAAGTCAGCACGCTTAGGCGCAAAGATGATGTCATCAAATATTTCACGGCTAAAAACAAAAGCCACAACAGCCCCTATAAGAATTGCGGCGCAGCTGCGCACTAATATCCATCGAAGCTCTTCAAGATGGTCCAGGAACGACATTTCGCCACCTGTATTTTTGTTTTTTGCCATAAGTTATACTATTCCTTCTTTTAAGATATCGTGCAGGTGCAGTATGCCTTTGTACTCGCCGCCGTCTACTACCACAAGCTGGGTAATGGCATGGTTTTCCATAATATTAAAGGCATCGGCCACCATATCAAATGATGTTATTGTTTTTGGGTTCTTAGTCATTACATCTTTAGCGGTAACGCCTGCAATGTTGTCGCGGTCGTTAAGCATGCGCCTTATATCACCATCGGTTATTACACCGGTTACAGTGCCATTTTCAACCACTGCGGTTACACCCAGGCGCTTTTCAGATATTTCGTGTATGGCAACTTTAACACTGTCATCGGGGCTAACCTGCGGCATACGCGACGCATCGAGCATATCGGCAACACGCAGCAGCAACTTTTTGCCCAGCGCACCACCCGGGTGGTACTTAGCAAAATCTTCGGCAGTAAAGTTGCGCATCTCCATAAGGCAAACGGCAAGGGCATCGCCCAGTACCAGCTGCGCCGTAGTGCTGTTTGTAGGTGCCAGGTTTAGCGGACAGGCCTCCTGTTCTACATACGCATGAAGTACCAAATCAGATTCTTTGCCAAGGTATGAATTTTTATTGGCTGTCATGCCAATAAGTATATTGCCCCCACGTTTAAGTAATGGAACAAGGGCTTTAATTTCGGGACTGTTACCGCTTTTAGAGATACAAATAACCACATCGCCGGGCTGCACCATGCCCAGGTCGCCATGTATGGCTTCGGCAGCATGCAAAAAAAGTGATGGGGTTCCGGTACTGTTTAGGGTAGCCACGATCTTAGCCGCTATAAGAGCACTCTTACCAATACCTGTAATAACGGTACGGCCTGTGCAGTTGTATATATGTTCTACGCTTTGGGTAAAATCGTTGTCAATATATTGCGCCAGTGCAGCAATGCTCTCACTTTCAGAAAGTATAGTTTTTCTGGCGGCGGCCAGTATTGCTTCAGTATCTATCAATCGCGCTAAATATTTAAAAAGTTGTTAATGTAAAAGATTTTTGTATCTTTATGTTCTGCAAATTTATGTAAATTACTATTATTGATATAATGAAATCGACCGAAATTGACTTACATAAAGAGTTAAAAAAGTATTTTGGTTTTAACAAATTCAAGGGCCTTCAGGAAGAAGTGGTGCGCAGCATAATATCTGGCAATAACACTTTTGTGATTATGCCTACAGGCGGCGGAAAATCGCTCTGCTACCAGCTGCCGGCACTTGTTTTAGACGGCGTTGCCATTGTGGTGTCTCCACTCATCGCTCTTATGAAGAACCAGGTCGATGCCATTCGCAGCCTGTCTTCTGAGTTTGGCATTGCGCACGTACTTAACAGCTCCCTTACCAAGACTGAGATAAACCAGGTAAAAAAAGATATTAGCTCTGGCCTTACAAAACTACTATATGTGGCGCCCGAATCGCTTACTAAAGAAGAGTACACGTTGTTCTTACAATCAGTACCGCTTTCTTTTGTAGCTATAGACGAAGCCCACTGTATTTCAGAATGGGGGCATGACTTCCGTCCGGAATACCGCAACCTGCGCAATATTATCCGCAACCTGGGCGATATACCCATTATTGGCCTTACCGCCACGGCTACCCCTAAGGTGCAGGAGGATATACTGAAAAACCTAGATATGCCCGATGCCAATACATTTAAGGCATCGTTTAACAGGCCAAACCTTTACTACGAAATACGCCCGAAGCAAAAAACGGTAGAAAGCGACATTATTCGCTTTATTCGCCAGCATAAGGGTAAAAGCGGGGTTATTTACTGCCTTAGCCGTAAAAAAGTAGAAGAGATTGCACAGGTACTACAGGTAAACGGCATTAGCGCCGTACCCTATCACGCGGGTCTTGATGCCAAAACGCGCGCCAAACACCAGGATATGTTCCTGATGGAAGACGTAGACGTTGTGGTTGCAACTATAGCCTTTGGTATGGGTATCGATAAGCCGGATGTACGTTTTGTAATTCACCACGACATTCCTAAATCGCTCGAAAGTTATTACCAGGAAACCGGGCGTGCCGGCCGCGATGGTGGCGAAGGCCATTGCCTTTCCTACTACAGCTACAAGGATATTGAAAAGCTTGAAAAATTTATGAGTGGCAAGCCCGTAGCCGAACAGGAAATAGGGTTTGCATTGCTTCAGGAAGTGGTGGCCTATGCTGAGACTTCTATGAGCCGCCGTAAATTTTTACTCCACTATTTTGGAGAAGAGTTTGACGACGAAACCGGAGAAGGCGCCGATATGGATGACAACGTGCGCAATCCGAAAAAGAAAACCGAAGCACAGGAACAGGTTGTTACCCTGCTTAAGGTAGTGCGCGATACCAAGCAGCTTTATAAATCTAAAGAAATCATCTTTACCCTTACGGGAAAAGTAAACGCCGTTATAAAAGCACATCGTACTGATGCCCAGCCTTATTTTGGCATTGGAAAAGATTTTGAAGAAAAACACTGGATGGCACTTATTCGCCAGGTACTGGTAGAAGGTTATCTTGACAAAGACATTGAAACATATGGTATACTAAAGCTTACACCAAAAGGCGAGGCTTTTATAAACAATCCTGTGTCGTTTATGATGACCGAGGATCATGATTTTAGCGGAGACAGTGACGATGAGACCACAGTTACCACAGCAAAATCTGTTACCGTGGCAGACGAGGTGCTGACAAATATGCTGAAAGACCTGCGCAAAAAAGTGGCTAAAAAACTGGGCGTACCGCCGTTTGTGGTATTCCAAGATCCGTCGCTGGAAGATATGGCGCTTAAGTACCCTGTAAACATTGAGGAATTGGGTGGCGTACACGGTGTGGGCGAAGGTAAAGCCAAAAAATACGGTAAAGAGTTTGTAGATCTTATAGCACGCTACGTAGAAGACAATGACATTATACGTCCGGACGACCTTGTGGTTAAAACTACAGGAGCCAACTCTGCGCTAAAGCTTTATATTATACAAAACATAGACCGTAAACTACCTTTAAACGATATTGCTAAAGCCAAGGGCCTTGACATGGACACACTACTCAAAGAAATGGAGCAGATTGTGTACAGCGGCACTAAGCTAAATATCAAATACTGGGTAGACGAAATACTGGACGACGAACAGCAGGAGGAAATCCATGATTACTATATGGACTCTGAATCTGACAGTATTAAAGATGCCCTGAAAGAATTTGAAGGCGATTATGATACCGAAGAACTACGCCTGATGCGCATTAAGTTTATCAGCGAAGTGGCAAATTAGTTGTTAGTTGCCGGTTGTCAGTTGTTGGCAACTACACTCTTGCTCAGCAAAAAATATAAAATGAAAACCTCGGCAGAATAATGTTCTGCCGAGGTTTTTTTATGCTGGTAATAACTAAACACTAAACTATCAACAGCGCTGGAAATATCCGAGTGAAGCTACCAACAACTGACAACCGGCAACTACTCCTCATACAGCTCTCCCCTATGCGGCTTCAACGCATCCCTTACAGGTATCATATGTTCATCAGTTACTACCATCCATGCAATGGCGTACATATCGTTTACAACATCAAAACCCGTAATGTTTAACGGTAGTTTTTCTATGGCAATAAATTCTTTTAAATGTATTTCGTGGTGTTCTGCGGTGCGCGCTGCGGCAGGCCCACGGAAATCCCATACCAGTTTTATTTTTCGCATTTTTAAGTAACAAAGTTTCAGAGTGGCAAAGTTACAAAGTTTGGAAAGAAGTAACAGAGTTACAAAGCAGCAAAGTTTCAGCCATACCTGATAAAACAGCATATACTTACTTACACTTTGAAACTTTGAAACTTTGAAACTTTGCCACTCTGAAACTATAAAAACTCAACTCCCGTAGCCTCCTCTGCATATTGCCAAAGCTTTTTAGCCTCATATTCATCAAGCGCGACAGGTAAAATCTCAGCTTTTGTGGGGTAACCGCGAAGGCCGCCATCCTGATCAGGACCAATAAAATCGCCTCCGGCAACCTTATCACTTACCGCGGCATATAATGATGGTAAAGTTCCCTGCCAGGCCGGCATTAGCTTACCATATACTTTTATCATATCATCAAATTGCTCCTTAGAAATATACCGTGCTAGCTCGGTACCGGTAATGCCCGGATGCGACGCTACAGAAAGTACGCTATCTCCCGAATTTGCAATAAGCTTTTGCAGCTCTAATGTAAATAACAGGTTAGCGAGTTTACTCTGTGCATACTCGCGGTTAGGGTCGTAATCTTTTTCAGATTTAAGATTAGCATAATCAATAGCACCTAAGCGGTACACCAAGCTACTAACGGTAACAATGCGCGAATCTGGCGTAGCCTTAAGCAGCGGATATAAATAGCCGGTAAACGCATAATGCCCCAATACATTAGTGCCAAACTGAAGTTCAAAACCCTGTGCCGTTTTAGATGCGGGCGGCACCATAACACCGGCATTGTTTATAAGCAGGCCGAGTTTTTGATGCTTGCTTTTAAAAGTATCGGCCGCAGCCTTAACCGAATCAAGATCAGAAAGATCTAATTGAAGTATTTCTACACTACCAGCGGAATCTGTTTTCTGTATTGCTTCGGCAGCGGCATTTGCCTTATCAAGGTTACGGCAGGCCAGTACTACATGGGCACCTTTTTGGTAAAGTACAAGTGCGGTTTCATATCCTATACCGGCGTTTGCACCGGTAACTATTACAGTTTTTCCTTTTTGGTCAGGAATATTATCTTTTGTCCACATGGTATTATATTTAAATGTGGTACAAAGTTCGGGTATTTAAACAGCTTTAGTAATACGATCAGCAAACCAAAAAGTACAAAAAACAATCAATCGCCTTTCCTGAATTGCAACGGAGAAAGGTTAGTTGTCTTTTTAAAGAAAGTACTAAAATGATTGGACTCTTCAAAACCCAGGCAGCCCGATATTTCAGCAACAGTCCATGATGTAGTTTTAAGCAACACACGGGCTTCCTGCAAAACACGGTTACGGATAAGTTGTGAGGTAGAGAGTCCTAATATTTCCCGTAGCGATTTATTAAGATGGTTTACATGGACATTAAGCTTTGCAGCAAAATCAGATGGGGTTTTTAGCAACACAACATCACCGGGATCTTCAATTGTAAACTGCCTTTCGAGCAAATCATTAAATAAAAGTGCAATACGCGCCGCGCCGTTAGATACTGGCAAAGCCTCTCCTTTTTCAGGCTGTAACTTTTGCGCTTCATGAATTACTTCCAGCAGTTTGTGGCGCAGGTAATCATATTTAAGCACATAATCTCCGTGTAGCTCTTCGCGCATTTTTTCGAATAAGCGTTTAAAGAAAATGTACTGCTCCTGCGTGAGTAATACAACAGCATTATCTGCCGACTGAAACACTGAAAACCCCATAAGGATACCAGGCTTATCCAGAAAGCTTTCAGTAAATACACATACATTACCAAATTGCCGTTCGCCAATAACTTCCCATTTGTAAGGCACAGACGGATTAGTAAACACCAGCGCACAACCATCTACCGCTATACTCCTGTCGGCATAATGCACAATGCATTTTCCCTCTATCAGGCTTACCTTATAAAAGCTGCGCCTGCTGTAGCTGCTACTTTTCGGCTTACCGTTAATAATCAGGTCTTCAACATTGAGTATATTAAAATGCCCCGTTCCGGTATTATTCTCATCCGGATGCAGGCCAGCTACATGCCCATAAAGTTTGCTTAACCCTATAAATTCTGCCATGACTCAAAGATACAAAAATCAAACTTCCAAGCGTTCTATAAAGGCATTTCGCAAAGTTTCACAAAGCAGACGCAAAGATTCGCAAAGGCTGTAAACTTTTCTTACTTTTGAAAAAAGCCGATTACATGAAGATTCTTACCACAGTATTACTGTTTGCTACTACCCTGTCTTTCGCACAACAACTTACCACAGAGCGTGCTAACGGCCTGGCAAAACTGCCCATTAAGTGCCTGCAACAGGAATATCCCAATAAATTAGGACAGCTACTTGCCGATGCTTCAGAACTTGGTACACCCAGGCAGCTTCACCCCGCTTTTTATGGCTGCTTTGACTGGCATTCATCAGTACATGGGCACTGGAGCCTGGTATATTTGCTTAAGCACTTTCCTAACCTTGAAAATCGTGAAGAAATAATAAGCAAGCTCAATACCAACCTTAGCAAAGAGAACATTGCACAGGAAGTGGCGTACATATCTAAAAAACACGAAAAATCTTTTGAGCGCACCTACGGCTGGGCATGGTTGTTAAAACTGCAACAGGAACTTGACGCCTATAATGAGCCGTTCGCAAAAAAACTTTCGCAAAATTTATTGCCGCTTACCAAACTGGTTTCTGAACGTTATATCGAATTTTTGCCGAAATTAAATTATGCACTTCGCGTGGGTACACACCCTAACACGGCTTTCGGATTATCATTCGCATGGGATTATGCCGTGCAGACAAAAAACATTCCCCTACAAAACAGCATTCGCGAAAATGCCCTGCGCCTTTTTAAGAACGATAAAAACGGGCCGTTTGAATGGGAACCCAGCGGTACTGATTTTCTTTCGCCCTGTATGGAAGAGATTGGGATCATGCAACGCATTATGCCTGAAAAAGAGTTCCTGAAATGGCTGAAGGATTTTGCGCCAAAGCTGTTTGACAAAAACTATAACTGGGAACCCGGCAAAGTATCTGACCGTACCGATGGCCTGCTGGTACATCTGGACGGACTCAACTTTAGCCGCGCCTGGAACTTTTACCACCTGGCAAAACAGTTCCCGAAACAGCTGAGCCACCTGAATACCCTTGCCGACAAGCATCTTAACTACTCGCTTCCTGCCGTGGTAGATGGCAATTATGAAGGCGAGCACTGGCTTGCGAGTTTTGCATTGCATGCTTTTGAAGAGAAAGAGAATCAGCAATAATATCAATTATAACAAGAGCATGGAAAAAGATAAAATCATACTGGATCTTGTCGAAAAATTAAAATCACTTGAGAATTTCAGTCAGTTACAATTTGCAGACTATTGGGATGCCGACCTATGCAGCTTTGGATTAAAAACAGAATCCAGACTTATATATATATCCGGATATAATTACGCAGAAGATGAAACGCAGAAATACGATTATAATCTTGAGTTGGATTATGACAAAAATCCAGGACAAACATACAAATCAGTAAGTGGTGTTACGTCGGACGAATTAATTACTGCGCTGCGCAATTTTTTCAACATTTAAGTATCGACAATAACCCCAGGAGGCTTTTCGCACACACCCGAGTGCAGCATCTGATAAAAACTGATAAACCGTACATCCTTATGAGATTGCTTTGTACCTCGCAATGACAAGTAAAAAATTCTTATTTTTGCCCCATGCCAAAAGAACTTTCATTGCAGGTAGCCCCAGAGGTAGCAGCACAAATGCCGCTGCTTACTAATCACGTAGCTAAACTACTTAGTGTTAGCCCTGCTGACATTACCCACATTGCTATTATTAAACGCAGTATAGATGCACGCCAAAAAAGCATTAAGATAAACCTTAAGCTTAACGTGTACCTTAACGAAGAATACCACGAAACTACCATTCCGCTACCGGAATACAAAGATGTGAGCAATGCTAAGGAGGTAATAATCATTGGCGCAGGACCAGCCGGATTATTTGGCGCACTGCAACTGATAGAGCTTGGCTTAAAGCCAATTGTTTTAGAACGTGGACGCGATGTGCAGGAACGCCGCCGCGACCTGAAGGCCATAAACCGCGACCATATTGTAGACGAAGATTCTAACTACTGCTATGGCGAAGGTGGGGCAGGTACTTATAGCGACGGTAAGCTTTACACCCGTTCTAAAAAGCGCGGCGACGTAGATCGCATTCTACAACTGTTCGTAGCCTTTGGTGCTTCACCCGAAATATTGGTAGAAGCCCATCCGCATATAGGCACTAATAAGCTGCCAAAGATTATCAAGGCTATGCGCGAAAAGATAATCGAGTTTGGCGGGCAGGTACTTTTTGAAACCCGCGTTACCGATATTCTTATAAAGAGTGGCGCTGTAACGGGCGTTACTACCCAAAAAGGCGACACCATAAATGCCGATAAAATAATACTGGCCACAGGCCACTCTGCGCGCGATATTTTTGAACTGCTCGACCGTAAAAAAATATTTATCGAGGCCAAGCCATTTGCACTTGGCGTGCGTGCTGAACATCCGCAATCGTTAATAGACAGCATACAGTACAGCTGCGATTTTAATACTGGCCGTGGCGAGTTCCTGCCACCGGCACCTTACGCCATTGTAAAGCAGGTTGCCGGCAGGGGAATGTACTCTTTTTGCATGTGTCCCGGTGGGGTTATAGCACCGTGTGCTACCAGCCCCGGCGAGGTGGTTACTAACGGCTGGAGTCCCAGCAAGCGCGACCAGGAAACCGCAAACTCAGGTATTGTAATTGAGCTTAAGCTCGAAGACT
The DNA here is from genome assembly GCF_003403075.1 of Flavobacterium psychrotrophum. Taxonomy (NCBI): domain Bacteria; kingdom Pseudomonadati; phylum Bacteroidota; class Flavobacteriia; order Flavobacteriales; family Flavobacteriaceae; genus Flavobacterium; species Flavobacterium psychrotrophum. Next base: position 3,314,691 of record NZ_CP031557.1, read on the forward strand.
TTGCTCCCTTTGCTAAATTTGGCGCTTTGGCGGGCATGGAATTTCAAAAATCTATTGAGCAACAGGCATGGCGTGTTGCTGGAGAAACCCAACGTGTGCCTGCACAGCGTATGGTAGATTTTACACAAAGTAAAATTTCGGCAGATATACCTAAAACATCATATGTTCCGGGTACTACGCCTGTAGAACTGGGACAGGTATTTCCGGGTTTTCTTACACAAACACTTCGTGAAGGCTTTAAGGAGTTTGGCAAGTCAATGCGTGGCTACCTTACTAACGATGCCATATTGCACGCGCCCGAATCGCGCACCTCATCGCCGGTTCGTATTCCGCGCGACAACGAAACCTTAGAACATTTGCAGATAAAAGGCCTCTACCCGTGTGGCGAAGGTGCAGGTTATGCCGGCGGCATTATCTCTGCTGCTATTGATGGCGAGAAGTGTGCACTGAAATGTGTAGGATAGTGTTTTAATCATCGGAATTAACCGCTAATTTTTTCAATACTTTTTTACCGCAATGCGCACCGGGTTTTGCACTAAGAACACAAAGCTATTTTAACAGTCCAAAGCTCCCAATTTCTTGGCAGAACCACAACCAGTACTTATATTTGCGGTTCAGTCAAAAATCAATCAATGAACAAATCGCTACTTCTTGCAACACTGTTTGCAGGTACTTTTATTGCCCATGCGCAAGACAATTTTAAACCCATCGACTCTATTGTAAAAACCTATGAAAGCAAAAATGGCCCCGGGCTTTCTGTACGTATCCTTAAAGATGGTAAAACCGTTTACAACAACCATGCAGGTTATGCCAACCTGGAGAAAAACACCAAAATTACTGACGAGAGTGTATTTAACCTTGGCTCTACATCCAAGCAGTTTACGGCCGCGTGCATTGTTTTACTGCAACAACAGGGCAAGCTAAACCTTAATGGCAACCTGCGCAAATACATACCTGAGTTTCCTGCGTATGCTGAGAAAATAACGTTGCTGCACCTGCTTACCCACACCAGCGGATTAAAAGATTTCCTGATACTTGCCACGATTCAGGGTGATGAGTCAGAAGAGTACACCAACGCCCAGATTAAAGAAATGATGGTTTCACTACAACCTGACTTTGCCCCCGGCGAAAAATGGAACTACAGCAACACCGGCTACTGGTGCCTTGCGCAAATTGTAGAAAAAGTTTCGGGTAAGAGCATTGGCGAATTTGCCCGTAAAAATATTTTCAAACCTCTTGGCATGAAGAATACAGCCTACTACCTGAGGCCCGCAAACGGCATTAAAAATAAGGCGACCGGTTATGCTAAAAAAAATAACACTTACGCTCCTACCGCCCCTGACGAGAGCGCCGTGGGTGGTGCCGGTGTATACAGCACGCTGGGCGATTTAGAAAAATGGCTTGTAGAAATGCAAAAGCACCACCTTTTTGGCGATGCCTTTTGGAAAGCCATGACCGAAGACGATGCTTACAAAAGTGAAGAAGTAACCTATACTAAAGGATTATTCATTTCGCCATACCGTTCTAAGACCATGATACAGCACGGTGGCGATGTTGAAGGATACCACCCCTTTTTAGGTTATTTTCCGGAAGATAAAGTAGGCGCAATTATACTTACTAACGACGACAATTTTAAACGTAATGATGCCATAATAGCATCGGTAGACAACCTTCTTGGCTTTCAGTACCGCTATCCTTCTAAAACCACCGAAACAGCACCGGTTCTAATACCAGATTTTATGCTTTATTCAGGCAATTATATACTTGGTGAAAATGAATATGTGCTAATAGAGGAAAACCACGGAAGGCTTGTACTTACATATCTTGCCGAAGCCATAAATGCCACCCTGAATCCTACCGCAGACCCACATCGTTTTATGATTGAAGGCACATCAATAGCCATGGTGTTCAGCGATATAAAAGATGGTAAAGCCCAAAAGATAAAAAGTATTGAAGGCGAAGAAATAACCGATTTTAGCCGTGTTGAGAAAATGCCTGAAAATCCTGCCTATAAGGTGTATGAAGGCTCTTATCATTGTGCAGGCCTAAAACAGGATATTAAATTTTTCACTAAACAAGGCTTGCTTTACATTAAGCTTGCCAACAATAAAACAGACTGGATAATACACACCGAAGGAGAAGATTTTGGCACAAAATACGGTGAAATCAGTTTTAAGAAGGATGCTTCAGGCACGGTAACCGGTTTTATGTATAACCATGAACGGGCCAAAAACCTTGAGTTTGTAAAGCAGTAAAAGATAGGTCAATAAAAAAACCGCAGTTCTCACTGCGGTTTTTTGTTTTATTATTTCTGGCGGAAATAAATATCGATAGGCACACCTTCTAAATTATATATTTCGCGCATTTTATTTTCAAGGTAACGCTTGTATGGATCTTTTACATACTGCGGCAGGTTACAGAAGAATACAAACTGCGGCGTAGGCGTAGGCAGCTGCATACAGAATTTAATCTTTACATACTTACCTTTTAGTGCCGGCGGCGGGTTGTTTTCTATTATTGGCAGCATGGTTTCGTTTAGCTTGCTGGTAGCAATACGCTGCTTGCGGTTTTCAAACACCTCTACAGCCGTTTCAAGCGCCTTAAGCAAACGTTGCTTTGTAAGTGCAGATACAAACAGGATAGGCACATCCGTCCACGGTTGCAGCTCTTCGCGTATTTTAAGTTCGTAATCGCGGGTACTCATGGTGTCTTTTTCTACAAGGTCCCATTTGTTAACCAGGATCACTACACCCTTACGGTTTTTTTCTGCCAGCCAGAAGATGCTCTGGTCCTGCCCTTCAAAACCACGGGTAGCGTCTATAACAAGTATACATATATCTGAATGCTCTATGGCACGCACAGATCGCATTACACTATAAAACTCAAGGTCTTCCTTAACCTTTGCCTTACGGCGGATACCCGCTGTATCTACAAGGTTAAATTTAAACCCAAAACGGTTGTAAGTAGTATCAATGGCATCGCGGGTAGTACCTGCAATATCAGTAACCACAAAACGGTCTTCGCCAATAAGCGCGTTGATAAATGATGATTTACCTGCATTAGGGCGGCCTACTACTGCAAAGCGCGGCAACACCTCGGCATTTTCATCGGGTGCTACAGCTTCCGGCAATAAGTCTACAATGGCATCAAGCAATTCGCCTGTACCGCTGCCACTCATACCCGCTATAGTATAGTATTCGCCAAGGCCAAGGTTATAAAACTCTACCGCATCTTTTTCGCGCATTGAGTTATCTACCTTATTTATTGCCAAAACCACCGGCTTGGTAACTTTGCGAAGCAGTTTTGCTACTTCGGCATCCATAGGTGTAATACCTTCTTCAACATCAACAAGAAACACAATAACATCGGCTTCATCAATGGCAAGTTCTACCTGGCGGCGTATTTCGGCCTCAAAAACGTCATCACTACCTTTTATATAACCTCCGGTATCAATTACCGAAAACTCTTTTCCGTTCCACTCGCTTTTTCCGTAATTACGGTCGCGCGTAACGCCGCTTACAGAGTCTACAATAGCTTCTCTGCGCTGAATGAGGCGGTTAAAAAAGGTAGACTTCCCTACATTAGGCCTTCCCACTATGGCTACGATATTATTCATCAGCTTGTTTTAATTTTTTGCAAAAGTACGTTTTTAAGTTGAAAAGTCGAAAGTTATCAACTTGTAAAGTTTTTAAACCTGCTTAATTGTTGCATTTAGCCAAGAGTTTCACAAATTGTCACATTTTTTTATGCCTAAGCTATTGGTGTAAATTCGTGGGATTAGTGGCAAAAAAATAAAACATTACGGAATTTGCAACTGCTTTAAGTCTTGCAGGCCGCCGTTATAAATGTTTACATCTATAGTACCGTCGATACCCTTAACAGCACCTTTATCTGTAAATTGCCAAAAGAGCCACTCTTTACGTATCTCGTCTTCAAAAAAACTGTAATTGGCTATCCAGAGGTTGTAGCCTGTAAACTCTTCTTTTAAAAAATCGGTATAAAAACTTTCGCCACTATATATAATAGGCTTTACGCCATAGTGTTTTTCTACTTTAGCAAGGTATCGTTTCAGGCCGCTTTTCAGGCTGTCCAGACTTTGCCCGCTGGGTACTTTTTCGATGTCAATAACCGGGGGAAGGTCGCCCTTGTGCAGGGTAACCGTTTTTATAAAATTATCGGCCTGTAGCACCGAGTTTTCGTCGGGGCGGTAATAATGATATGCCCCACGAATGAATCCTGCATTTTTTGAGTTCTTCCAATTGCGTAAAAATTCCGTATCTGTAGCATTCTTACCCGCAGTAGCACGTATAAAAACAAAATCGAGCGGAAAGTCGCCTTTGCTTCGCTCTATACTATCCCACTGTATTTTGCCCTGGTAGTGCGACACATCCATACCAAAAACACGGTCTTTGTGGCGGCTTACAATCTCATAAATACGCAGGTCGGCAATCTTACGTTCTTCTTTAGTAAGTACATTGATGCGCTTATCTGTCTTAAAGCCCAGGTAATATAAAAAGCCATGACGGTAGCGGTAACCGGCAGCAATTACAAATGACACCAGCAGCGTTATAAAAGCGTACTTTAGTATCTTTAAAGGCGTAAGTGTACCTTTAGCAGAAGTCTTTTTTTTGCGGGTAGCCGGTTTGCGCACGGTGCGCGTAGTCCTTACGGCATCCATTGGGTTTCGGGCAGCCGCAGTGCGTTTTCTTCCGTTATTTCCTGAAGGTTTTATTTGGCCTGCCAAAACGTATTATTGATTACTGAGAGTAAAACATACAGCAATATAATAAGTGGTATGGCAAGGTAAGCCAAAAAGAACAGCAGCAATACCGAGATAATCAGAAAAGTAAACTGCACTTTATTAGTCTCCCAGTTAAAGTATTTTATTTTAAGCGAAAACAGCGGAATATTAGCATTAAGCATATAGGCACTAAGCAGGCTGATGCCCACAAGCACATAAGGGTTACTTAGCAAATCGAATATAATACCATCGCCGTCGCTGTATATCTGTATTACCGGAAGGCTCATTATAAACAGGGCATTTGCCGGTGTAGGCAGGCCTATGAACGAATTTGTCTGACGGGTGTCTACATTAAATTTAGCAAGCCTGTATGCTGATGCAAGGGTTATGATAAACCCTGCATAAGGCAGTAAGCCCATATAAAAATTATCACTTTGCAGGTTTAGCTCTTCCTGCATATCTGCAATACCGGCAAGCATCTGAAATATGGCAAGCCCGGGTACTACCCCACTTGTTACCATATCTGCAAGCGAGTCTAGCTGCAAGCCTATAGGGCTCGATACCTTAAGGGTACGGGCAAAGAAGCCATCCCAAAAATCAAAGAATATCCCCATGCTAACCCAAAAGAAGGCCATTTGCCAGTTGGTATTAAACGCGAAAATTAAGGCAATAAGCCCCGAAGCAAGGTTTAAGAGGGTAATTAAATTAGGGATATGTCTTTTAAACGGCATAAAGGTTAATTTTTAAACACAAAGGTAATACAATAAAGTTAATAGAAACGGAGTTTAGTAATTGAGATTTTTATATCATATTTGCACAAATTTACCGTGTTGGGAAAACTACTTTCTGTCATACTTTTATTTGCCGCTATTACTGCAGGCGCACAAACTACCCGTAAATATTCTAACGAATTTATGAGCATAGGGGTAGATGCTGCTGCGCTGGGCATGAGCAATGCTGTAACGGCCAGTACTGCCGATGTAAATTCGGGCTACTGGAACCCCGCAGGCCTTATGCAGGTAAAAGACAAACAGCTTGCCCTTATGCACGCCAGTTACTTTGCTAACATTGCCCAGTATGACTACGGCGCATTTGCCATGCCGCTGGATGACCGTAGCGCCATTGGGGTATCTATAATACGTTTTGGGGTAGACGACATTCTTAACACCACGCAGCTTATAGACGACCAGGGCAATATTGACTACAACCGCATCAGCCTTTTTTCTACTGCCGATTATGGCTTTACCCTTAGCTATGCCCGCAAGGCACCGCTGGATGGTTTTACCTATGGCTTTAACGCTAAAGTAATACGCCGCATTATTGGCAAATTTGCCAACTCATGGGGTTTTGGGTTTGACTTCGGGATGCAATATGAAACTAAGAATGAGTGGAAGCTTGGCTTTATGCTGCGTGACATTACCACTACTTATAATGTATGGGCGATAGACGAAGAGGAGTTTAAAACCATAAGCGACGCCATACCGGGACAAAACCAGGAACTGCCCGAAACTACCGAGATAACACTACCAAAGGCACAACTTGGTGTCTCTAAAAAATTTATGTTTCATAACGATTACAGCCTTATGGCGGCCGTAAACCTTAATATGCAGTTTGCTAAAACAAACGACCTTGTAAACCTTGACTTTGTAAGTATAGACCCTGCTGTGGGGTTTGAGTTTGGTTATATCGACATGGTATTTCTTCGTGCGGGGGTGGGTAACTTCCAGAATGAAATGCAGATAGACAACAGGCAGAAAATGACCTTTCAGCCAAACATTGGCGTGGGTTTTAAATACCGCGGCGTACAGGTAGATTATGCCCTTACCGACATTGGTGACCAAAGCGTTGCTTTATATTCAAATATATTTTCTCTTAAGGTAGATTTGGGTATCTTTAGGCGCTAAAACTTTATATCCAAAAACAAAATGCAGACCATTTCGCGGCTACGGCTATTGCTGGTATTTTTATTACTGGCAATGTCAAACTACGTGCAATCTCAAACCACTTTATCAGACAGGTCGTTTATCTCGTTGATTACCTGCGGACCGGGTAATGAACTTTATTCGGTTTTTGGGCACACCGGCATTCGCGTTGCAGATCCTGCCACAGGCATGGATGTAGTATACAATTATGGGATGTTTAATTTTGACACCCCTAACTTTTACACAAAATTTGTAAAAGGCGACCTGCAATATTATGCCGCGGTAAACAGCTATGCCGATTTTGTGTACACCTATCAGTACTACAACCGCGACGTACTGGAGCAAAAACTAAACTTTACCCGGCAACAGAAACAACAAATTGCCGATAAGCTGGCTACAGATATTGTTTCTGACAGTAAATATTACACTTACAAATACTTTGAGCGCAACTGTACGACCATGGTGGCAGATATTATAAATGCGCACCTGCCTGTAAAAATTTCTTCAAAAAATGAAGATGAAGGTAAAACGTACCGCAAGATAGTAGTAGAAAGGCTGCACAACAGCTTTTACGAAAACCTGGGCATCAGCCTGATATTTGGTTACAGGACAGACTCTACCCTGCATAACCTTTTCCTGCCCATACAGTTACTGCAAGGCATAGAAAACACAAAACTTGCCGATGGCAGTCCCCTTTCTGGCCCGGTACAAACTATTCACAAAAGCACCGCCGAACCAGAAACATCAATATGGAATAACTTTTACACCTTTATTGCCGCCTGCCTTATACTTATGGCAATTTCTAATAACATTGTAATAAGAAGGTCATTGTATGCCATTTTTGGTTTGTTAGGCATTTTCTTTTCTGTAGTAGGCCTTTATTCTTTTCATACAGAAATATCGCAAAACTATAATGTACTCCTGGTAAACCCGCTTATGCTGGTACTCTTGTACTTTAGCTTTGCTAAAAACAAAAGAGCAACACAAATAATAGCTATAGTACTACTGGCTTTAGTTTTTATATACATAATCTTTATGCTTAACAAGCCACACTTGTTTATAGTACTGCCGCTTGTAGCGCTTATTGCAGTAATGCTCTTTAGGGAAGCTATTCCTGTAATTAAAAAAAGCAGCTGGAGGCGCGGCAAATAAGCTGCTGCAAAAGTTTTAAAATAAAAACGTTTCGCTATTTTTGTGCTATAACCTTATTAAACCTCATCACCTTGTTTTTCTTTAAAAAGCCAAAAGTCCGCCTGGACAGCCTTATACCTAACGGTTATGTAGACATACACTCGCACCTGCTGCCGGGTATAGATGATGGCGCCAAGGATCAAAACCATTCGCTTACGCTTATAAACAGCCTTCGCGACTATGGGTTTACGCAATTTATAACCACACCACACGTGCTTACGGGTGTATGGAACAATACCCGCGAGGGTATACAAGGCGTAGAGGCCGCCCATAAAGATTACCTTAAAGGGCAAGGCATTACACACCCGTTTAAGGCAGCCGCAGAGTACCTTATGGATGATGTTTTTTTAAAGAAAATAAAGACAGAGCCATTACTTACCCTAAAAGACAATAATGTCCTGGTAGAAATGTCGTACCTCAACGCACCGGCGCAATTATATGATATAATTTTTGACCTCCAGATGGAAGGCTACCAGCCTATACTTGCCCACCCGGAACGTTACCTGTTTTATCACTTTAAACAGGAAGAATATAAGAAACTAAAACAGGCTGGATGCAAATTCCAGATCAACCTGCTTTCGGTTACGGGGTACTATGGCAAACCGGTTTTTGAAATAGCCCAAAAACTGCTTAACGAAGGTATGATCGATTTTGCAGGGTCTGATGCGCACCACGAACGCCATACAGAATCGTTTAAAAATCCCGTACTGCTAAAAGACACCACTGCACTGGTAACGGCGATGGAGAATAACGCGCTGTTTGGGGTGTAAATATTGGAACGAATAATAGAAATAGATATCTGTTCCAAGTAATAATTATTGATGGGAACTTACCTTTCAAAAAGTAAGTTCCCATCAATAATTTCTGTAGCACTTAAAATATTGTTAAGTTTAAAATTTCTGAATTTCCCTTTTCGAAGGAGACAGTTTGCAACTATAAAACAATCAAGATTAATATCTTCGACGACTTCTCTTAATTTAAATGACTGTGTTGGCTTGTCATTTAACATTATACGGACTCTACTGCTTATTGAACCATCCGCTTCTTCATAGTAGAAATTGGCAAATTCAACGCCCTCAGAATTTACACTTTCATCTATTTTATATTTAATTTTAAATTCATCAGAATTCTTAATGTAAATTAACAAGTCTATGACCTTAATAATACGTTTGGTTATTCTGTCAAATTGATCTTTATATTGTATTAAATAGTATTGACCTTCATTAAAATGACAATCTATAACTCTTTTTCTAGATCCATTATTGTAACTAGGATATGACGCTCCGAAAACATCTCCTTGTTCTTTAGTTTCAAAGACTCTATTGAGTTTTGTTATTTGTTTATTTTGGGAAACGTAATTGAATGATTGAAAAATGTAGTGATAATGTTTAAAATAAATGTCCGTAGGTTCCAAAATTGTACTAGCAATTTCTATCAATGGATCTCTTCCTTCTAAACGAAAGACATCTTTATCTTTAACGTTTATTTTTATTAATTTATTTGATTCGATTACTATTTTAAGATCTGAAAGGATATCTGGCCCAAAAAGTTCTGAAGTTTCTTTCACTAATTGTAAAACCTGATATGGGAGAAATTCTTCCGAAAAAGATTTTGAAGCTGAATTATACCACTTGCATTTAAAATCAATTTTTAATCTGCCGGTATCTTCACAAAATTTTTTCTTCTCATCAGGAAATCTATGCCCAATGATTGTCATAATTGGAGGAAGAAACTCTAAGTGATTTGTTTCTATGAATTTATCTTTTTCGAAAGACCTATGTGCTTTAACTTTTTTAAGCTCTAAATCTAAAGATTTTAGTGCTACTTTTTTATTGAGATATATAGTTTTGATGACAATTTCAACTTCCTTCTGAGTGATATTATCTTTAAATTTTATATCTTCAATAAAAATGCTCGGTTTAGCAATTAGGGGATTTAGGAGATTGCCATTTATCCATTTAGATTCTAATTTTCCATTATTTGAATTGTAATAAGCACAATATACTGACTGTCCTAATGATAGTCCTGTATCCGCATCATATTTGCTAATTTTAGATTCAATTATAATTAAAATTGGCGGTGTGTAGTCAGCGTATGCTGTTATTTTATAAGATGTTTCATTTTTGTAATATGGATGTGAATTGTAGGCTGCTAACCCACCCGATTGAAATGTTATCATAAATTTTGTTGAATTGGTTATTCAAATATATAAATTTTAACATTATATTTGAACCAATCCTGGAGTAAAGTGAAATAACATCTGGTGGATTATAGATCGCACAAGTATACTTGCATGATCACTTGAAAATAGATAGATTTTCAAGGGCTGAAGATTTATTCTTCTGCTTCTGTTTTAACGTTAAAACAGTCGCAGAAATCATATTTAATACATTGAACATAGTTCCTAATGCATCACCTGCTATCAGGCTTGTCAGTAAAGGTACAAATAGTTTAATCGCTTTCATAGTGTTTATTATATATTTACTCGAATTACCAATGACTCAGTAACTGGGTACTAATCCAACTCGAGAGAGTGTATGTTGTTTTAAAACGTTATTGATATCTCCAGGATTTATTTTTTAGGAATATGGGTAAACCACCAGAATGGCTAAAAGAAAAAGGTTACATACATTTATCCCCCTCACTTCAATTAAGGGATGATAAATCATTAATTGTAAAGAAAATTGAAAGTCCATCTTTTGTAGCGAAATATGCATTTTATCCCTTATTGCATACTTTTATTTCTGACCGTAAATATAAAAAGGGCAATGCTGAAAAACATACCACCCATATCCGCCGACATACCCATTATGAGATTGGATCTCTAAAGCCAGTCAGGAATGCTAAGTTGCGGCCTTTGCATTATGCAAGCCATTTCGATGCACTTGTTTACGGCTGTTATGCTGAAAAACTTCGGGTTCCTTACGAAAAAGAATTGGCTATTGATGACGAATTAAACAAGGCAATCATAGCCTATCGAAAAATTGAAACTTTTGAGGGTTCAGGCAAAGGCAGAGCAAATATGCATTTCGCAAAAGAATGTTTCGATGAGATAAAGACTCGTAGTGAGAATGAAGAAATAGGTGTATTAGCAATTGACCTAAAAAGTTTTTTTTCTTCTTTAGATCATTCTTACATAAAACAACAATGGGCTAAATTATTGGGCAAAGACGAACTTCCTCCTGATCATTACAATGTTTTTAGATCATGTACTAAATTTAGGTATGTTTTGAGGGATGATTTGCGAATTGGCAACAAATCTAAAAATGGAAGAAAAAAACCTTTTGATGAAAGTAAATTAGCAAGTATAAGAAGAAATAAAGGATATAGATGTTTTTTTGAAACCAACGAGGATTTTCGAAATGCAATTAAGGAAGGTTTGCTTCCTGTTTATTCAAATCCTTTTTATAGAGAAGTTGACAATAAAGATAAATCGAAATTTGAAACTCGAAAAATAAATATTGGCATTCCCCAAGGGTTACCAATTAGCGCTTTATTAGCTAATATATATCTTCTTGAATTTGATAGAAAGATATTGGAATTCGTTCATTATAAATTAGGTGGATTTTACAGGAGATACTCAGATGATATTTTGATAGTTTGCAAAGCTGAACAAATGAGCGAAATAGAGAAGTTCACTTATGATTTAATCGAGGAATATAAAATCAAGATTAGTAAAGAAAAAACGGAGCGTTATGTTTTTAAAAATGTTGCTCATCCCAAAAATAAAGCTTCTCAGAAACTAACCTGCTTTTCTCTAGATAGTTTGGGTAATGAAAAAACTGCAGCTCTTTCATATTTAGGTTTTGAATTTAGAGGGCACAATGTAGGAATTAAATCTTCTAATTTAGGGAAGTACTATCGTAAACTGATAAGTGTGGTTAAAAGAAAAGCTAAACGTGCAATAAAATCGAGTGAGCAAAATCCAAATGCTAAACGTGCCATCTTTAAGAGTCAAGTAAAAAAGATTTACAACTTACCTCTTAAATACTTAGATGGTGATGGAACCGAAGATAAGAAAATGAAAAGGAAGAGATATAACTTGGTCTTAAATGATAGAGGGTTTTATGAATTTAAACACAGACCAGTAAATAATAAGAAACAGTCTAATTATCATTCTTATCTCAAACGTTGTGCAGCAACATTTGAAACTGACTCTTTTGAAAAGCAAGTTTACAAATCAAGAGCGATTGTTCACAAGGCAATGAATAAATATCTTAAATAACAGTCACTAAGTTACTGACAATAACGCGCTGTTTGGGGTGTAAACCCACTGTTGTATGTGCCGATAATTAATAATACCTTTGTACCATAAAATCCATAAGCCATTATATTGATGGCTTTTTTTATTAAAGGATATCACTATGGCACATAAGGCAGGTTTTGTAAACATAATAGGCAACCCAAACGTGGGCAAAAGCACACTGATGAACGCATTTGTGGGCGAGCGCCTTTCTATCATTACCAGTAAGGCACAAACCACGCGCCACCGCATACTGGGCATTGTAAATGGCGAAGATTTTCAGGTAGTACTGTCAGATACGCCGGGTATCATTAAGCCTGCTTATGAGTTACAAAGTTCTATGATGGATTTTGTAAAAACAGCCTTTGAAGATGCCGATGTGCTTATTTATATGGTAGAGATAGGCGAAAAAGAACTTAAAGACGAAGCATTTTTCAACAAGATCGTACACACTAAAATCCCTGTACTTTTACTGCTTAATAAGATAGATAAGTCTACCCAGGAGCAGCTGGAAGAGCAGGTACAGCACTGGAAAGAAAAAGTACCCAATGCCGAAATATACCCTATAAGCGCATTACAAAACTTTAATGTTCAAAATGTATTTACCCGCATTTTAGAGATACTGCCGGAGTCGCCTCCTTATTACCCTAAAGATGCACTTACCGACAAGCCCGAACGCTTTTTTGTAAACGAAACCATTAGGGAAAAAATACTACTTAACTACGACAAAGAAATTCCGTATGCGGTAGAAATAGAGACCGAAGAATTTATTGAAGATGATGACATCATCCGCATCCGTGCGGTAATCATGGTAGAGCGCGATACCCAAAAAGGCATCATTATAGGCCATAAAGGCGCTGCCCTTAAAAGAGTGGGCATAGCTGCACGTGCCGACCTCGAAAAATTCTTTGGCAAGCAAATACACCTGCAAATGTTTGTAAAGGTTAATAAAGACTGGCGCAGCAATAACTTTCAGCTACGCAGATTTGGCTACAATAATAAGTAGCTAAAGCCTTCTTTTTGAAACATAAGACTTAAAACTCCCTTCTATATTATTTATAGTAAGGTTAGCTTTATATGGGTTAAGATATAAAAAAAGGAGGCTGCCTCAGCAAGCAGCCCCCCCAACCATTAAATTAACCAGACTAAACCTTTGATACGTCAGAAAATATAATGCTACGCATAAATATCGCGGCGATAAACAAAAGGTTAGAAACCCCCGTTACCATACATACTATAACCATTTTATAAGGACTTTCGGTAAGCAGCTCTCCATTTGTGCCATAAGACACGAGTTCTGCATAGCCCGAAAGCTCTATAATAAGGTAAAGTTCCAGGCAATTAACTACCAGTAGTATAATGCAAGCGATGTAAAGCGACTTCATTTTCATGGTACAATAAGTTTAGTCAGATTAACCTATATGGGTAGGCACATAGCCTTTTACTCTTTACTAATCGGGGGTTTTGCCCCTTTATTCACGACCTGATCAAGGCCAATTTTACAAATTTTCTACCCGCACACCACCGCTTTCCAACAACCATACAAATAGCAATGGTTACCTTCCGGCGGCGGCTCTGGGGGCAGAGTAAGGTTTAAGTAATTTTTAAGTACCTGAAAGACAAACCTCAGGCCTTCCATGTACTGCAAGATTGGTGATTGTGACTATGTTGGTTTATTAAGTCCGGTATTAATGAGACATTTCTGTAGCCATTGCCATGGTTACTGCCTGCGCTACGCCTGTACCCGCGCCGTTAATGGCACCAAGTATGGCAGGTCTTTTCTTTATCCAGTATTTATCTTCGTCGCCGTTATCGCAGCTTTGGTAGCGCGCTACAGCAGCAGCCGTAAGCACAATTTTCCTGTCGAGGTCATTAAGCTTATTATCGCTCAAAACGGCATTTTCAAAGCTTGTTAGCTGCGCATATACACTACTAAATGACTTGTTTGTTAACGATTGTGCCAGCACAAGCAATTCTGCTATTTTTGTTTTTCCGTCAGCCGATGCCGCCGTGGCATTTATAATGGCAGTATCGGTATAGTTATTTACAACCCAGGTTACATCATTTAAACCTACCCCCGAATATCCCGGATAAGTAGCTGTAAGCACTTTAGCGGCTGCATCATTAACATCAACTGTAATTTGCGTAACAGATGTTCCGGGAACTACATAAGGTGCGATATCTCTTACCTTTACATATAAATCTCCGGCTGCGTCATAAGGGTTAGATGTATTTTTTACAATTACGGCATCTTTGTGTGCTAACTGTAATGAACCTGTGTTTTGCGAAGCTTCCGCTTCTATAGTGTTGTCATCTGTGATGCAGGAATTAAGCACGAGTGTACAAAAGACAAATAGGACATAGTATCTTTTCATGGTTAATCAAGATGTAATGGTTGAATAATGTGTTCCTATAAGTTCTTGTGCATCCCGGGTAGCAGAACTTTTTTTTGCTGAGTTGTTAGCCGATTGCTGAGCAGCTAACGAGGACAAAACTACAGGCTGTGCCGGCGCTATGCAAAGCATATAAGGCAGGATTCATGAATACAACACCACGAATTCATGAATTCACACCTAAAAAAAACAAACACAAAACACTTAAAACCAAAACATTAAATCAAAACAAGAACAAAAAACACCTTACAGGCAAGACGTCCAAAACCAAAAGCATAAAATGCAGGTATTTTAGTGCTATAACGCGCTTTTTTTAATAATTTGCAGTGCTCCACAATAATTAAAAATATCCTTTATGAGGCAAGGCGGCACAGTATTGCTTTTTGTTTTTCTTTTATTTTGCCATAAAGTACTTTCTCAGGAAAGCCCTGATACGGCAAAAAAAAAGTCATATGAAGAACTACAGCAGGTTATCGACAACAGTTACGATACCATATACCTAAAGCCGTACTTAAATGGATATATACAAAAAGCTAAAAAGGACAACGACCCTGAAAAAATATACCGGGCCTATCAAAACTACATATACAGTTCTGCAGCTCAGTTAATGTTGCCCTATGCAGACAGCCTTATAAGCATCGCAAAAAAAATAGGCACCAACGAAAAATTAGGTAAAGCCTATGAGCATAAAGCAACAGTATATTATACCCAAAAGAATTATAAAGAGGCAATGGATAATTTTTTGGCAGCTAATGAGTATGCTTCAAAAACCACCGACGAGTCTCTTAAGCATCAAATTAAATATGACATTGCCAACATAAAATTCTATCTTGGATTTTATAAGGAAGCCTTGGTACTATTTGAACAATGTGCTGCATTTTTTGACAAAACAGCAAACAGAGGCTACATCAATTCGATGAACTCCATAGCACTTTGTTATAACAAAATGGGAAAATATGACCTGTGTACAGTAGCAAACAACAAAGCTCTGGAACGTGCCATAAAAACTAATGACAAATCATCTATTGCTTATATAAGCTTTTATGAAGGAATTAATGAATACGGTAAAAAAAACTATGCCGAAGCCATTAAAAAAATTAATGCAGGACTTCCTGAAGTAAATGCCAATGATGATTTTGCGAATGAAACCGTAGCGGCATTCTACCTGGGTAAAAGCTACCGCGCGTTAGGCAATAACGAAAAAGCTATGGCGTATTTTAAAAAGACCGATGAGGCTTTTCGAACAAAAAAATACACCCGCCCGGACTTAAGGGAAAATTATGAGATACTGATAAACGAAGCCAAGAAAACCGGCAATATACAAATGCAGTTGTATTATGTAGACCGCCTTATGGAGGTAGACAGTGTACTAAATGCAAACTACAAATACCTTTCTGGTAAAGTATATAAGGAATATGACACCAAAGCCCTTATTGCAGAAAAAAAATCGATAGAAGATGAACTGACTAACCGCAAAGCGCTTATGGTTTTACTGTACAGCGCTGTTGGCTTATTAGTTACTGCCATGCTACTGCTTATGTATCGTTATTTTAAGCACCAGAAAAAGTATAAGGAACGTTTTGAAGAACTGATGGCCCGCCTGGAACACCAGCAAAAAAAAGCCGTCAATATTGCCGATGGTATAGCTGTAAAGCCTGAGGCCATTGCCGAAACCACAGCAGAAACACGTCAGGCTCCGGACATTAACCCCGAAGTTGTAAAAAGTGTGCTCGCCCAACTGGAAAAGTTTGAAGCAAAAAATAAGTTCCTTAAAAAGGAACTTACATTAAATGATCTGGCAGCAGTATTAAACACTAATGCCAACTACCTGTCTAAAATAATTAATTATTATAAAGAAAAAAGCTTTAGTAATTATCTTAATGACCTGCGGGTAGATTTTATAATTGAACTTTTGCGCAACCAGCCACGCTATCGCAATTTTACAATTAAGGCCCTTGCCGAAGAGGCTGGTTTTGCAAATGCCCAGCATTTCTCAAAAGCATTTTACGCACGTACCGGGCTGTATCCTTCTTTCTTTGTAAACGAAATGGTTAATGTATATACAAATGCAGTAGTAAGCGAATAACCCTACCAGCTGCCACCGGCACCGCCGCCGCTAAAGCCGCCGCCACCGAATCCACCACCAAAGCCTCCGCCTCCGCCGAAACCGCCACCAGAACGGCTACCGCCACCCCAGCCGCCAGAACTGCGCCCAAGGCTTCCCAGTATAAGAATATCGGCCAGATCAAGGCCACCACTACGCCTGCCGCCATTTCGGCCACCGCCGCCGCCCCTAAAACGGGAAATGATGAAGATGATAATTATTATGATAAAGATGAATATCCCTAATATACCCGAGCCATCATTACTTTCTTTACCGTCCCCCCCCTGGCGGGTGCCTTTATATTTACCATTAAGCATCTGGAAAATGGCATCAGTACCTTTGTCAAGACCGGCATAATAATCGCCTGCCTTAAACTCCGGAATAATAACCTCACGGGTCATCTCCCCCACTTCCCCGGCTGTCATACGGTCTTCAGCACCGTACCCCGGAGAAATCCAAATTTGGTGCTCTTTCTCGGCTAATACTATAAAAACGCCGTTATCGTCTTTTGCAGTACCGCCCACACCCCACTCATGGCCCCACTTAGGGGTAAGCAGCCCTATGTTCTCGCCTTTAAGCGATGGTATAATGGCAATTACTATTTGGGTTGTAGTGGTATCGGCATAATTAATAAGCTTTTGTTCCAGCTGCTTTTTATCTGATGCAGAAAGCAGGTTGGCATAATCATATACACTAGTCTGAAAATCAGGCTTTGGCGGAATGTCAAATTGCGCAAAACTATGTTGCGGCAATAATAGTATACCTGTATAGAGCAGGCAAAGCAGTAGTATTTTTTTCATCCTTTAGATATGGTATCAGGAAGTTCATTTTTATCATCATCCGCATACGGAAAATAGGTTTTAAGCCTTTCGCCTGCACGCAGTATGCCTTCTACAAGCCCCTGCTTAAAGCGGTTTTCTTTAAAGTGGCCTATAACAACATCTTTGGTACAATCCCAAAAATCATTTTCTACAGCCTTATCTATCCCTTCATCGCCTATAATAGCAAAGGCACGGTCTTTTACACCCACATAAAACAACACTCCGTTACGGGCAGTAGTAGCCTCCATGCCTAAAACAGAAAAAACCTCCTGTGCCCTTTCGAGCGGAGGTTTTTGAGATGTATTTTCTATATGTACACGAATCTCACCACTGGTGTTTTTTTCGGCTTGCTGAATAGCTTCAACAATAGCCCCTTCATCAGCAGCAGTAAGAAAATCATTAGCTTCGGGCATAATATTTTTATTTTTAAAATTTAACCTCTACCGGTTTGTCTGCACCTTCTACCGCTTTAAAATATGGTTTCTCTTTATATTCGCCTAAGAACATAGAGTTAGGAAATTTCAGCACATAGTTGTTATACTCCTGTACCACCTCATTATAGCGTGTACGTTGTGTTTGTATGGTATTTTCTGTCGACGCCAGTTCATCCTGCAGTTTCAGGAAATTTTGGTTTGATTTTAATTCCGGATATTTCTCTACCGTAACGTTACCTATCAATTTATTAACCGACCCCATAAGGTTAGCCTGCGCAGTACTAAAAGCTGCAAGCTGCTCTGGCGTGGCATTAGACGGGTCTACCTGTACTGATGTGGCTTTGCTCCTGGCCTCAATAACCTCTACAAGTGTACTCTTTTCAAAATTAGCAGCACCTTTTACAGTCTCCACAAGATTACCTATAAGGTCGTTACGGCGCTGGTATGCAGTTTCTACATTACCCCATTCTTTACTAACGGCCTGGCTTTTATCTATAGCTCCGTTCTTGATGCCCATGCTCCAAAAAAAGCCAATTGCTATTACTGCTACAATAATTATTACGGGTAGTAACCACTTTTTCATTTGTTGGATGTTTTTAAAGTTCTTTTTTAATATTGATCAATTGTGTTTTTATAGCCTCTAATTTACGGATAATTTCAAAGGTATCCATAGTTTTCTTCTGTCCACCCTTAAGGTGCACCTTTGCACCATCAAGTGTAAAGCCGCGCTCTTTTACCAAATGGTAAATAAGTTGCAGGTTCTTTACGTCTTCGGGCGTAAACATACGGTTGCCTTTGGCATTCTTTTTTGGCTTAAGCACGTCAAATTCCTTATCCCAAAAGCGGATAAGCGACGCGTTAACATCAAAGGCTTTGGCAAGTTCGCCAATACTGTAATATCTTTTTTCGGGCAGGTCTAAGTGCATTTAGTCGAGCGATTGATTTTCCTGGTTAGCTAATTTAGCAATTAAAACATATTCTTTTGCAGAAATATTTCCATAATAAAAGTTAAGCGGGTTTACCACAGTACCGTTTTTGTGCACTTCATAATGCAGATGGGGTGCCTCGCTGCGGCCTGTGCTACCTACATAGCCTATAATGTCGCCACGTTTTACACGCTGCCCTGCCCTTACGGCAAATTTGCTCATGTGCCCATACAGTGTCTGGTAGCCATAGCCATGGTTTATAACCACACGGTTACCGTAGCCAGACATTTTATTATCTGCTGCATAAACCACGCCATCTCCGGTGGCATAGATAACCGTACCGGTACGTGCACTAAAATCCATGCCTGCATGAAACTTACGCACCTTTGTAAACGGGTCGCTCCTGTACCCAAAGCCCGATGCCATCTGGCGCAGGTCTTCGTTTTTTACCGGTTGTATGGCCGGTATGGCAGTAAGCAGTTTTGCTTTATCTTTTGCCAGTTTGGCTATTTCATCAAGGCTCTGGCTTTGTATCACAATTTCCTTAGCCAGTACATCTAATCGTTTTGTAGTATTCTTTACCAGGTCGCTGTTGTTGTATCCTTCTATAGATTTATAACGGTTAACCCCGCCAAAGCCTGCCGTGCGCTGCTCTTCAGGAATAGGTGTGGCGTTAAAATAAGTGCGGTAAACATTATTATCACGGTCTTCTACACTATTCAGTGCCTCTTCCATCAGGGCACTTTTGCGGTTCAGTATCTCATACTGCAATTTCATACTCTCAATTTCGCGGGTAAGCAGCCTGTCTTTAGGGGTTTCAAAAAACGGCGTATTTAGCAGTACCACAAAACACAAAAACCCAAACAGTGCAGCTGCCACTATAAACAGCAGCGCCACGCCTATCTTTTTACCCTTTTTGGTCTTTATTTTATGAAAGGCCAGCTTTTCAGGATCGTAATAATATTTTGCCTTCGCCATGTGGTTAAATTATTCTATTTTTGCACCTTAACGGTAAAAACCGTGCCGGGCGCCTGCATCCATAACGGACAAATGTAATAAATGTTACGGTTTTACCGCTAATTTTAGGCTGCCAAAGGTATTTTAATTGTAATATTGAACTCATTAAACAAACTTTCATACGAGCATGAAATCCCAGGATATCAGGAAACAATTCCTGCAATTTTTTGAAGACAGGGGCCACTTAATTGTCCCGTCTGCACCCATAGTTACTAAAGACGACCCTACCCTTATGTTTAACAACAGCGGTATGGCACAGTTTAAGGAGTTTTTTCTTGGCAACGGCACGCCGAAAAGTAAGCGTATTGCCGACACCCAAAAATGCCTTCGCGTAAGCGGAAAGCACAACGACCTGGAAGATGTAGGCTTTGACACCTACCACCACACCATGTTTGAGATGCTGGGTAACTGGAGCTTTGGCGACTACTTTAAAAAAGAAGCCATTAACTGGGCATGGGAACTGCTTACCGAAGTATATAAAATACCGAAAGACATACTGTATGTATCTGTGTTTGAAGGCAGCCCCGAAGAAGGTGTACCTTTTGACCAGGAGGCATACGACATATGGAAAGGCCTGATAGATGAAGACCGCATTATTCTTGGCAACAAGAAAGACAACTTTTGGGAAATGGGCGACCAGGGACCGTGCGGGCCATGTTCTGAAATTCACGTAGACATTCGCTCTGCTGAGGAGAAAGCACTGGTATCTGGCAAGAGCCTGGTTAACAACGACCACCCACACGTGGTGGAGATATGGAACAACGTATTTATGGAGTTTAACCGTAAGGCAGATAAAAGCCTGGAGAAACTGCCTGCACAGCACGTAGATACCGGTATGGGCTTTGAGCGCCTGTGCATGGTGCTGCAAGGTGTACAGAGTAACTATGATACTGATGTATTTACCCCGCTTATTACTAAAATAGAAGCCGTAACCGGTACTAAATATGTAGCTAAAAACGCTACGCCCGAAGAAGAAAAAGTAAACATAGCAATACGCGTAGTGGCAGACCACGTGCGTGCAGTAGCCTTTGCTATTGCAGATGGGCAGCTACCATCTAACGGTGGTGCGGGCTATGTTATCCGCAGGATATTAAGAAGGGCTATTCGTTATGCGTTTACCTTCCTTAACAAAAAAGAGACATTCATCTACGAACTTGTTGCTGTACTGGCAGACCAGATGGGCGATTTCTTCCCGGAGATACGCCAACAGCAGTCGTTGGTAACAAATGTTATCCGTGAGGAAGAAAATTCATTCTTACGCACGCTTGACCAGGGGCTTCAGCTACTGGATAATGTTATTAGTGAAACTAAAGGTACTGAAGTTAGTGGCGAAAAAGCATTTGAACTATATGATACTTTCGGTTTCCCGGAAGACCTTACAGCGCTTATCCTTAAAGAAAAAGGCTTTAGCTACGACAAAGAAGGTTTTGATGCCGAGCTGTTAAAACAAAAAACACGCAGCCGTGCTGCATCTGAAGTTGCTAAAGACGACTGGGTTATACTTGTTGATGGTAATACCGAAAGTTTTGTAGGCTACGACCAGCTGGAAAACGAAGTACACATTACCCGTTACCGCAAGGTAGATTCTAAAAAAGACGGATTGCTGTATCAAATCGTTCTTAGTGCGACTCCTTTCTACCCGGAAGGCGGCGGTCAGGTAGGCGACCGTGGTGTACTTAAATCGGCTAACGAAACCATTGAAGTACTGGACACTAAAAAAGAGAACAACCTTATACTGCACATTACTAAAGAGCTGCCAGAAAATGTAAAGGCGGCCTTTACCGCTATGGTAAATCCGCTGCTAAGGCATGAGAGTGAGAGCAACCATACTGCTACACACTTACTGCACCAGGCACTGCGCCATATACTGGGTACGCACGTAGAGCAAAAAGGATCGTTAGTAAGTCCGGGCTACCTGAGGTTTGACTTTTCGCATTTTGCAAAAGTTACCGAAGAGGAGCAGCAAAAAGTAGAAGACTTTGTAAATGCCCGTATATTCGAGCACCTGCCGCTTGTAGAGCGCAGGAGCATTCCGTTTAAACAAGCGGTAGAAGAAGGTGCTATGGCGCTCTTTGGCGAAAAATATGGCGATAATGTACGCGCTATTAAATTTGGCGACAGCATGGAGCTTTGCGGTGGTACACACGTTAAGAACACTGCCGATATCTGGTCGTTTAAAATAGTAAGCGAAGGTGCCGTTGCAGCAGGTATACGCCGTATTGAAGCCATAACAGGCAACGCGGTAAAAGATTTCTTTGCATCGCAGGAAAAAACCCTGGCTGAAATTAAGGCTACACTAAAAAATCCGCAGGATACGCTTAAAGCTGTGGTATCATTACAGGATGAAAATGCTAAACTAAAAAAACAACTGGAGCAGCTACTACGCGATAAGGCCAAAAACCTTAAAGGCGAACTTGCAGGCGAGCTACAGGAAATAAACGGGGTGAAATTCCTGGCCAAACAGGTTGACCTTGATGCTAACGGCGCTAAAGATTTAGCCTATGAGCTTGGTAACCTGGGCACGAACCTGTTCCTTGTATTAGCTACTGTTACAGAAGACAAACCAATGCTTACCTGCTATATCTCTAAAGAGCTTGCTACTGAGAAAGGCCTTAACGCCGGGCAGGTAGTGCGCGAACTGGGTAAATACATTCAGGGCGGCGGCGGCGGACAGCCATTCTTTGCTACAGCAGGTGGTAAAAATGCTGCCGGTGTACCGGAGGCTTTAAGCGCTGCTGAGAATTTTATAAAGTAATTTACTTTTAATACATATGCAAGGGCAGCCGGTTGGCTGCCCTTTATTTTTTAATGCTATTTAAAGCAAGCCCTATAACGTAATAGCTATTGTTTATATATTTGCTGTAAAATGCTTAACAAAAGAAAAAAATGAAAAATATCTTATTATTTATGCTTGCCACATCGCTGACATCATGCTCTGATGACAGTGGCTATTTGGGTGGCGGCGGCACCTCAACACCGATGCTGCGCACTACAGTAGAAACAGCACCAAACGGCACTACGTTTACCTCGCAATACAGGTATAGTGATGATCAACTACTTGAAGTTACACACAGCAATGGCACAAACGAAGTCTACTCTTATGCCGGCGATTTTTTAACAGAGGTCAACTTTTACACTAATGGCAGCCTGGTTAAAAAAGATGTATACAAATACACAACTTCGGGTGTTTTCGGCGAATTTACCTCATACGACTATACCGCTACAGATGCCAACAAAAGTGCCTTTAAATCGACTTATTCTTACAATGGCAACAATGTAACCGTTACACGCTACACCGGCGGGCCGCAAAATCAAAACCAGGTTGTAGATACCTTAGCACTTACACTAAACAGTAGTGGCGATATTTTAAAAGCAGCCGGTTCTAAAATGACCACGACCTACAACTTCGATGCAAAAAAAGCTCCGCTTAGTTCATCTACAGCATATCTTGTAAGAACACTTGCGGCATTAGAGGGTGGTGCTCATAATATAACTACAGTGCAGTCAACCCAAAACAATACTGTTAGTAACAGCTACAGCACATATACTTATAACACCGATGATTACCCGGCGAGCGAAACGCATACCGAACCCGATGGCAGTGTGCATACTACGCTGTATACCTACAATTAATCCCTATGTTTTTTTTTCTCGCAAAGACGCAAAGGCGCAAAGCTTATGACGATTAAATGAATGCAGAGCATTTAAACTTTGCGCCTTTGCGTCTTTGCGAGATTTTTATTTAATGGGCTATAATATATTTCTAATCCAGAAAACTATTCTCTAATTTGAGAAGATGTCAAGGCGCAAGCTTATGATGATTAAATAAATGCGGAGCATTTAAGCTTTGCGCCTTAGCGTCTTTGCGAGATTTTTAATCCTAATAATTTCTTCAGTGAAACTTGTATTGATTTCGCGAAATGCTTTTGCTATATTCGCTTAACATACCAAACCCACCTGATGACTGAGAATGAACTATCAAAAATAATTGTAGACACTTGCTATAAAATCCACACAAAGCTTGGCCCCGGACTTTTAGAATCCGTTTATGAACATATTCTGAGCTATGAACTTACAAATGCAGGACTCACGATAGAAAGGCAGAAAGGCTTACCTGTTTTTTGGGACGGATTAATAATGGACATTGGTTTTAGGGCAGATCTGATTGTGCAAAATAAAGTTATTATTGAGCTAAAATCTATAGAAAAAATAATGCCCGTTCATCAAAAGCAGATGCTAACATATTTACGCATAACCGGTCTTAAACTTGGCTTATTAGTAAATTTCAATGAAGCTTTGATAAAAAACGGAATAACAAGAATCGTCCATAATTTATAAGACCCATGCAGTTTACAACCCACATCCCTATCGCTGAAAGCAATATAAAAATTGACTACAATTCCCATATTGTGTCGTTAGGGTCTTGCTTTGCGGTAAACATAGGGCAAAAGCTTGACTATTTTAAGTTCAGGAATACAACCAACCCTTTTGGTATATTGTTCCACCCACTGGCCCTTGAAAAGGTTATCAGGTATGCCATTGAAGATAAAATTTTTACGGAGACTGATATCTTTTACCATAACGAACGTTGGCATTGCTATGATGCGCACAGCGACCTGAGCCATACTGACAGTTCACAACTAGTACAGTCACTTAACGGTGCTGCACTACAACTGCGCAACGAAATAATGCAGGCAAGCCACATTATTATAACCCTGGGTACCGCATGGGTGTACCGCCTTATAGAAACGGAATCGCTTGTAGCCAATTGCCATAAAGTACCGCAAAAAGAATTTACGAAAGAACTACTCTCTGTTGAGCATATCAGCACAGGATTACGCGGTATCGTTTCGGCAATAGCCAATGTAAATCCGTCAGCGCATCTTATTTTTACGGTATCGCCCGTACGCCATATAAAAGATGGCTTTATAGAAAATCAGTGGAGCAAGGCAAACCTCATCTCAGCACTACACCAGACATTGAATACTGAACACCGAATACTGAACACTGGCTACTTCCCTTCTTACGAAATCATGATGGATGAACTGCGTGATTACCGCTTTTATGCCGAAGACATGATTCACCCCAACCAAATGGCTATTGACTACATCTGGGAACGTTTTACCAATACCTATGTATCTGAAGAAGCACAGCAGACTATGAAGCTGGCCGATGGCATACAAAAGGGATTACAGCACCGATCGTTTAATCCTGAATCTGACAGCCACAAAAAGTTCCTGGATAACCTTGGCACAAAGATTGCATCCTTAAGCAAAAAGCATCCGCATATAAAGTTTTAAGGATGCTATAACACAGTGTTCTTAATACTATTCTTACATTTAAAATAAAAATGCTTAAAAAAATCCTTGTTGCCGCAGCGGCGATTATTCTTATAGTACTTGCATTTAAATACTGCGAATTTAAAGATGACGACAGCGACAAAACCACCATTGAAGAAACCGCGCTTATACAGCAGCAACTTAAAAATGTGGGTAAGCTGGTAGTTACCGAAGGTCATTACAGCGAAGTACTGACGTATAAAAACAAACAGAGCTATATGATGGATATGGTATCTTTTGACAAAAAGGCTATGGTAGTGGTTAATGCAGATGCCACAGTAAGTTATGACCTAAGGCAGATTCAGTATGACATTAATGAAACGACCAAAACCATAACGATAAAGAACATACCGAAGGAAGAGATAAAAATAAGCCCCGACATTAAATTTTATGATGTGCAGCAAAGTACCTTTAATGAATTTACGGGTGCCGATTATAACAAGATCAGCACACAGGTAAAGGCCAGCCTGCGCAAAAAAATAGAAAAGAGTTCGCTTAAGACCAATGCACAGAACCGCCTGCTAAGCGAACTGAGCAAAATACTGATACTTACAAACACTATGGGCTGGACGCTGCAATATAACGGACAGCCGGTGCAGAACGAAAACATGAACACCCTGCTATAAAAAAAGCGTCCTGTATCGGGACGCTTTTTTGGGGTTTAAAGTACACTTTCTTTTTCAAATATAAGTTCCAGTCCGCCGGTAATAAGATGGGCTACCTTAGGACGTTTTTCTTTTACTTCATCAAGATGTTTTAGCACATCCTGTAACAATACTGTATCATTTTGTTTGTGCAGCAGCTCTGCAATCTCTACAGATAATAACCAGTCAGAGGAATGACTTTCTGTAAGCTTGGCAAACACCTCATCTATGCTAAATGCTGCTTCTTTACCTTCGCGAATGTTACGAATGGCCTGGTACAGTTTTTCAAGCTCTTCCCTCTCAGCAGATTTCTTTGCCTTGATGGTTTTGCTTGATGGTACATGGCTAACCATATCAAAACTCTTAACATCGGCAGGGCCACTAAAAGCAGATATTACTTTTTTGCCCACGGCCATATCATAAATACCCCACTCCGGCTGGAACAGCACAGTATCATTATGGGTAACCGTACAGTTCTTAAAGCTTATCAGGATAATTTTACCCTGAAGGTTTCGCGTGCCTGTAATAATATCTCCGGTAACGGTAATATCGCCTT
This sequence comes from Flavobacterium psychrotrophum, assembly GCF_003403075.1. Lineage (NCBI taxonomy): Bacteria > Pseudomonadati > Bacteroidota > Flavobacteriia > Flavobacteriales > Flavobacteriaceae > Flavobacterium > Flavobacterium psychrotrophum. Next base: position 3,341,022 of record NZ_CP031557.1, read on the forward strand.
CAAACTCCAACGTTACGGTAAGGCCCTCATAAATGTTATAGGCCATCAGGTCACGCGGGCTCATGTCTTCAATAGCCAGGTTGATGCCCTTAAGCCTCCCCACCGGGCTGCCAAAGCCTTCGGCGTGGTATGAAGTATCATGACCTACCAGTTCTTTTTCTCGGTAAGACAATGCTGTTTTACCCGTAGTTTGTATATAAACGGGTTTGCCCTCGTTTTCAATGACATTAGTAAACACACCCGATATTTGTATGCCGGTACTTAATTCTACCGTGCCAAGTGCCTTACTCTTTATCAGTTTTTCAAGTCCGCTGAGGCCTCCGGTGCGTAGTGCCATTTTATTAGCAAACTCCTCCAGTACCAGGCTAAGGTGTGCAAAATCCGGCGTTACAAAAAGTTGTGGCTGTAGTTTTGTAATATCAAATCCCCGATAGGCTGCATTAATATCGTACGGCAATTTTGCTACATTATCGGTCATGCACCAGGCGCTCTCACCAATAGACGACAACAGTCCGGCACCGTATATCTTAGGATCTTCAGGCGTACCAATAAGGCCGTACTCTACCGTCCACCAGTGCAGGTTGCGTATAAGCGCCATCTCACTGGGCTCGGCAGGTTCATTTTGTAACTGGTCTACACGAAGTTCTATGGCATCAATTTCATCCTGCGGTGTACCCTCGGCTTCCTTAAGTATCGAAAGCAGGCGTATGGCTTCATAAATTTCGTAATCACGTGCCGATGATATGGCCTTACAGCCTATTTCGCCAAAGCGGCGCAGGTATTCGGCATATTCAGGATTTGCAATTATGGGAGCGTGCCCGGCACCCTCGTGAATAATATCGGGCGCGGGCGTGTATTCTATGTTTTCGAGCTGGCGAATGTCTGATGCAATAACAAGCACGTTATAGGCCTGAAACTCCATAAATGCATTCGGCGGAATAAACCCGTCTACCGCTACGGCAGCCCAGCCTATTTCCTGCAATATGCGGTTCATGCCATACATACTGGGAATATTCTCTGTTTCTATACCCGTTTTTTTAAGCCCTTCAAGGTACGACTCATGTGCTACACGGCTAAGATAGTCTACATTTTTTCGCATAACATAGCGCCACACCGCCTGGTTTATAGGTGTGTACTCAGCATAATCCTGCGGTTTTATAAACTGCCTTAAATGATTGGGAAGCCTTTCCAGAAGCGGATTGCTTTCAAATGGTGCGCTCATGCGTTTTATAATTATATATAGCTTTTGTAAAATTAAGAATTTATTATCAATATTTACAAAAACGACAGTATTATAACTTATTCGCTACAGCAACAATCTATTTATTACAGATATCACAAAAAAGCGAAAGCCGCGGTTGATGAAACTGCGACTTTCAGGACAAAGTAATAATGAAATTTAAGATAACATAAAACTACTACACATGCTGGCTTTACTCACCTCACCGCACGTTGTATCTTTAATGTAATATCCAAATATAGTTCCTACCCACTTTAGGTTTTAATTAATGAGGTAAAGCACATATTTATTGAGGTAAACAAAAAAGCCTGACTAAAAAATCAGGCTTTTCAAAAGTCAAATTATCATGACCTTTATTTATCTTTTTTTGGAGGAAACTGTGCAATAATCTTATTTACAAACTCGTTAATACGGGTTGTTTTTTTATCGCGGTTTTGAGTAAGCACACCATTGCCTATGCCCTGCCAAACCAGTTCTTTCTTTTTAGCATCAATAACATCAATGTAAAGTGTGCCTTCGGTCTGGGTACTTACAGAGGTGTAATTACCTCCCCAGCCCCATGGACCTCCCCAGCCGTAACCTCCCCAGCCCCAGCCGCCATAACCCCAACCGCCGTAGCCGCCAAAGTTATTTACGTTGACATCTTTACTGGCTTTGGTAAAAAAGTTAATAAACACATCGGGCTTATCACTTTTAGTCAGGCCTTTGGCTGTAAGTTCTGTATCGAGCGCTTTCATGATCCGCTTTTTATCAAGGTCGCTAATTTCAGCCTTGTCAACCCCGTCTTTTAAAAAGCCGTACGTTTTAAAGGTTGTAAAATCAGTATTGTCATCATAATCCGTATTTACGTTAACAGATGCACAGCTTACCGCAAAAGTAGTAAGCACAAAGAGCGAGAGCAATTTTATCGTTTTCATAGGACGAAGAATAAAGGTTAATTTTATTTCAATAGCAATTTACGCCTCAGCATCTGGTAACAATGTATCCGGAATATTACAGGTTAAGCAGGTTATCGCTTACCGTGTTTGGCAACGTTACCTTAAGCAGCGGCTCGTTCTCCATAGCACGTTTTATGGCAAAAACTGCACCTTCGTTCCTGGCCCAACTGCGCCTTGCAATACCGTTGTTAACATCCCAAAAAAGCATTGATTCTAAGCGCCTTGACGCATCTGGTGTACCATCAAGAACCATGCCGAAGCCACCGTTAATTACCTCACCCCAGCCTACGCCGCCGCCGTTGTGGATGCTTACCCACGTAGCCCCGCGGAAGCTGTCGCCAATAACGTTTTGTATGGCCATATCGGCTGTAAAGCGCGAACCGTCGTATATATTGCTGGTTTCCCTGTAAGGCGAATCGGTACCGCTTACATCATGATGGTCGCGGCCTAAAACCACAGACCCTATTTTACCGGCTGCAATAGCCTCATTAAAGGCACGCGCTATGTTGGTACGCCCTTCAGCATCGGCATATAATATGCGTGCCTGAGAGCCTACTACCAGTTTATTTTGTTGTGCACCTTTTATCCAGCGAATGTTATCTTCCATCTGCTGGCGAATTTCTGCCGGTGCATCTTTAGCCATTTCTTCCAGCACCGATGCAGCTATAGCATCTGTAGCCTGTAAATCTTCGGGCTTACCCGAAGTACAAACCCAGCGGAATGGCCCAAAACCAAAGTCAAAACACATAGGCCCCATAATATCCTGCACATAGCTTGGGTATTTAAAGTCGATGCCGTTTGGCGCCATAATATCAGCACCGGCGCGCGATGCCTCTAACAAAAATGCGTTACCGTAGTCAAAAAAGTAAGTCCCTTTTTCGGTATGCTTGTTAATGGCATTGGTTTGCCTGCGTAACGATTCGTGCACTTCGGCCTTAAAGGCTTCCGGGTTGTTTGCCATCAGCTCGTTCGATTCTTCTAATGATAAACCAACAGGATAATAGCCACCTGCCCACGGGTTGTGCAGCGAGGTTTGGTCGCTACCCAGGTCGATATATATATTTTCGCGGTCAAATTTTTCCCATACGTCTACTATGTTGCCCTGGTAGGCTATAGAAACGATTTCTTTATTGGCTTTCGCCAATGCTACGCGTGCTACCAGCGCATCAAGATCTGTTATTACTTCATCTACCCAGCCCTGGCTGTGGCGTGTCGTTACGGCTTTAGGGTTAACCTCTGCACATACAGTAATGCAGCCTGCAATATTTCCGGCTTTAGGCTGAGCACCGCTCATACCCCCAAGCCCGGAAGTTACAAACAGTTTACCTGCTAATCCTTCGCCGTCTTTTGCAATTTTACGTCCGCCGTTAAGTACTGTAATGGTAGTACCATGCACAATACCCTGCGGGCCAATGTACATATAGCTGCCTGCCGTCATTTGCCCATATTGCGATACGCCCAGTGCGTTGAATTTCTCCCAGTCATTCGGCTTGCTGTAATTAGGTATTACCATACCGTTTGTAACCACCACCCTTGGCGCTTCTTTATGCGACGGAAACAATCCCATAGGATGCCCGCTATACATAGCCAATGTTTGCTCATCGGTCATTTCGGCAAGGTATTTCATGGTAAGGCGGTACTGTGCCCAGTTCTGGAACACCGCGCCGTTACCACCATAGGTAATAAGCTCATGCGGGTGCTGTGCCACTGCATAGTCGAGGTTGTTTTGTATCATCAGCATAATGGCTTTTGCCTGTACTGACTTGCCCGGGTATTCATCAATCGGTCGGGCATACATTTTGTAATCAGGACGCAGGCGGTACATATAAATGCGCCCGTAAGTATCCAGCTCTTCTGCAAATTCCTTAACCAGAACAGCATGGTGCTCTGCCTCAAAATAACGCAGTGCATTGCGCAATGCCAGCTTGCGTTCTTCCGGCGAAAGAATGTCTTTACGCTTTGGCGCGTGGTTAATAGCTGTATCGTATGGTTTTAGCTCCGGTAATATGGCCGGTATGCCTTCTAATATTTGCTGTTCGAATGTCATGTTTTATTAGTGTTCGGTGTTAAGTGATCAGTATTCAGTGCAACTATCTGCCAACTGAGTACTGATTACTAAACACTATTTTTTAAATTCTCCTGTTCGTTTGTCAAACCCATACGGGCAATGACGGCAGCCACTCTTGCAGCAATAGCCGCGTTTTAAATGCCAGGCTTCGGTAAATACCTTATAGCCTTCGGGCGAGAGGTAATAATCTTCGCCTTCTATTAATATATTTCCAAAATTTCCGCTGCTCATATACGCAAATTTATGAACTTTAAACAGAACTCATTTAAACTTTTTTCAATTGGCTGCAAAATGCTCTTTTTGTGCTATATTTCACCTGTTTTATTACTCCGTAGCGCTGCTATGCAGTGCAAAAAAGTCAAAATATAGCACAAAAATTTCTATTTTTCGCTTCAATCAAAAAAGCTTAAATGAGTTCAAATGATAGTTGTTACCTCTAAATATTTAGTCCCAAAGGGTTATACCGCCATAGCATTATTTCCATTTGTCTTTGTAAGGGATGCGGCATTGGCATCGCATCCGGTACTGCTTAACCATGAGCGCATCCACCTGCGGCAACAGGCAGAATTGCTGGTGCTGCCTTTCTATATGTGGTATATTATTGAATATGGCATTCGCTATCTTAAATATAAAGACCAGAAAACTGCCTATCGCAATATTAGCTTTGAACGTGAAGCATATGCCAATGAAAAGAATATGGGATATCTAAGAAGCAGGTATTTCTGGAAATTCTTTAACTATTTGAAGATTTAATTTTCCATAACTTTACAACGTCTTAAAAAAAGACTTTATACCCATCCATTGGCAACACCTCTGCATTACAAGCTCTACAAACACGTGGCAGACCTGCCCCTTGCCTGGGATATACTTGCCCGTGAAAATGTATTTCTTTCGCGCGTCTATCTTTCGCTACTGGAACAATCAGCACCTGCTAATTTACAAGCGCATTTTATAGGCCTGTTTAAAGACGATGAACTTTGTGGCATTGCACTGGCGCAGTATATCGACCTGAGCAAAGTAGATACCTTTGTCCAGAAAAGGGCTTTTAGCATAAAAGATTATATATTCCAGAAATTTTCATCTAAAGTTTTGGTTATTGGTAACAATATGCTGACCGGCCAAAATGCTTATATTTTTAGCAAAAACATAAACGGAGCCGATGCCTTAAGGCAGTTAGAAAAAGCGCTGCTAAAGCTGAAAAAGAAATACCGCAAAAAGTGTATTTACATCAATATACTTTCGATAAAAGATTTTAACGAAAGTGAATTGCCCGACTTTAAAGCTGCAGGGTTTGAAGGGTATTACCAGTTTTGCACACAACCCAATATGGTTTTTGACATCAGGCCTCACTGGCTAAGCATGGATGACTATCTTACCGATCTAAGTACCAAGTACCGCACCCAGTATAACCGTGCCCGTAAAAAGGCCGAAGGCATAGAAAAGCGCAAACTTACCGAAGCTGAGATAAGAGAACACAACGCATGCATACAGCGCCTGTACCTTACTGTAGCCGGCAACGCATCTTTCAATACCTTTCATTTACCCGAAGACCATTTCCTTAAATTTAAGCAGCTACTGGGTAACGACTTTTTATTTTACGGATATTTTTTAGACAGCACTCTTATTGGCTTTAATACCCTTATAAAGAACGGCGCCGACATGGATACCTATTTTCTGGGCTATGATGCCGCACTGCAAAAAGAAAAAATGCTGTACCTTAATATGTTGTATGATATGGCGGGCTATGGCATAAAAAAGCAATTTAGCCATATTATTTTTGGCCGCAGCGCCATGGAAATAAAAAGCTCTATAGGTGCACGTGCCGAAAATGTTTACGGGCTGATAAAGCATACCAACCCGTTTATCAACTTTTTTATGGCAAAGCTGTTTACCTATTTTGACCCGGTTGTAAACTGGAAGGAGCGCAGCCCTTTTAAAGTTTAGGGTATTGCTACACGCAGTTGTTTGTGCAGTATCTTTATATCCAGTTTGCTTTCCTCTCCGCAAAATTCCCCATCGATCTGGAAACTTACCGGTACATTAGTAGTTACTGTAGCTTGTTTAGCCGAAATTATCTCTACGTGTTCCTTGTCATCCAGCGGCATATTACCGGCCAGTATTTTACCTATAAGTATAATATCAAGATTTTTAAGTATCACGATTTCAAACTTGCCATCATTCATTTTGCCCACAGGGTTAATGGTTACACCCGTGCCATAGCGCTGCGTGTTGGCAATTACTACCATACGGGCTTCTGTCTCTGTACTTTTCCCGTTGGCTTCTACAGTCACAATAAAAGGTTCGCCCAGCCCCTTTAATGTATTAATTGCCTGTAGGGCATAACCCAGCTTACCCCTTATATTAGAGCCCTCATAGTTTTTAACCAGCTCTGCGTTGGCTCCCAGGTCGCTCAGGTGCAGGCTTTTTTTGCCATTAATGCAAACCATATCCATTTCCATGGCATGTCCTTTAAAGGCTACTTTAAGATTTTCCTGTAAATCGTCGGGTAATTCAAGGTCAACAGATAATCCGTTAGCACTTCCTGCGGGTAGTATGCCTATTATAACATCATGATGCTCTACAGCTTCGGCCACAATTTTAATTGTACCATCGCCCCCTGCTACAAGTATCCGTGCAGGTTCATGCTCTTCATACAGACCTTTTATCGCTACTTGGTCGTCGTCGCCTGTAGTTTCATATTCTATAAGTTCAATACGTTCTGCCGAAGCAAAATCCCTTACGGCTGTTACCAGTTCAGTTTTATCAATACCACCTGCAATAGGGTTAATTATAAGCAAAAATTTATTTGGGCTACCCATTTCTCCTTTTTTTTGAATAAATTTAAAGATAATCAGTCACAACGATTCTTATTAAATATATAAATTTTAATGAAGCCAATTTTAAAACTGTACCGCGGATATGCCAACGACCAGGAATTTGTGGTCTTTGGCCACGTGTTTAAACCTAACACGGCAAATAGCTATGAGTTTGAAAAAAAACGCTTTAAAAATGCACGTTCCGTATTGCGGATGTTTACGGTTAAAACCATTCCTAACTATGAAGTATGGCTGGAACACGATGGTAAAAAAATACGCTCTAAAACATTAGCCGATGGCTACTTTAAATTCTGCATCCCGCTTACTGAAGAGATTGCCCACGGCTGGGCAGATTATTATGTAAGCATTTACCACGAAGGGGAAGAGATACGCGAAAAGGGCACCTATATAAGACCGTATGAGGGTAACCTGGGTTTTATATCTGATATTGACGACACCTTCCTGGTTTCGCATACGCGGAAGTTCTTTAAGAAAATCTATATACTGTTATTTAGGAACATTAACAGCCGTAAGATATTTAACGATGTGGTACCCCACTACCAGGCACTAAGTACGGCAGGCCGAAATAAGAAAAATGAGATGAATGCTTTTTTTTATGTATCGAGTAGCGAATGGAATCTTTATAACTTTATTGTAAAGTTTACCGAAAAGCACGAACTGCCCCGCGCCGTACTATTGCTAAAAGATATTAAGACCAGCCTGATGGACTTTTTTGTAACCGGGCGTGGTAACCACAACCACAAATTCGATAAGATAAAACACATACTGGAATTTTACCCGCACCTTCAATATACCTTACTGGGAGATGACTCTCAGCATGACCCCTATTTGTATGAAGATGTTTGCAAAATTTTCCCTTTAACGGTAAAAGCAGTCTACATTCGGCAAACCGGGCACAGTAAAAAAGAAAAACCTTTGGCAGCTATAAAAAACATGGAAGATATGGGCATAGCCGTATGTTATTTTAAAGACAGCAGCGAAGCTATTGAACACAGTAAACGCATAGGACTGATACTGTAAACTTTAAGTTTAATTTAAGTACGGTATATTTTATAATGATGTAACTTTATGTAAGAAATAACCATACAAAAATTAAGATCATGAAAAAAGTATTAATATTTTCAGGGCTTGCCTTAGTACTTATGGCATCCTGCAAAGACAAAGAAGTAGTGCCACCGCCTCCGCCACCTGTTGAGAATCCGGCACCACCACCGGCACCACGCCCACAAACAGAAAGCAGTTCTACAACTACTACTACCACAACAACAACCGCTACACCTGAAGACCCGGATGGTACATCAGTAAGCATAGGCAATGGCGGGGTAAGCATTAAAAGCAAAAACGGCACCGACAAAAATAATGTTACTGTAACCAAGAAAGAGGTTACTATTGAAAAAAAACAATAACCAAAAAGCCCTGCAATTACTTGCGGGGCTTTGTTTTATTTAGCATTCTCTATTTCTTCCTGAACGCTTTCCCATTCGACCATTAGTCCGTCTAGGTCCTTTTTCTTCTTTTCATACGCCGCAAAAAAAGAAGCATCGCCCATCAGTTTTTCCGGATGGTCTGCCAGTGCGCGGTCATCCTTCTGGATATCGCCCTCAAGCTGCTGTATCTGGCTTTCAATTTTACTTAGCTTATTTTGTAATGCCTTGCCTTTCTTTTGATCGTCAAAGCTTACAGGGGCTTTTACCTCTTTAACAGCCTGTGGCTTTACATCACGCTTTTCAACCTCGCGCATGTTCTGCATATTACGTTGCTCCAGGTAGTAATTTATATCGCCCAGGTACTCGCGTATTTTATGGTCTTTAAACTCATATACAATATTACTCATACCCTGCAGGAAATCCCTGTCGTGGCTAACAAGCAACAGCGTCCCCTCATATTTTTGAAGTGCTGCCTTAAGTACGTTCTTCGATTTAATGTCAAGGTGGTTGGTAGGCTCATCCATTACCAGCACATTGATGGGCTGGAGTAACAGTTTACATAATGCAAGACGGTTACGCTCCCCACCACTCAATACCTTTACCTTCTTCTCTACATCATCGCCACGGAAAAGGAATGAACCCAGCATATCGCGCACCTTACTACGGTTAGTATCGGTAGCTGCATCTTCCATGGTGCGTAACAACGTTATTTCACCATCTAAGTGTTCTGCCTGGTTTTGGGCAAAATAGCCCAGCTGTACATTATGGCCTAACTTTATAGTACCGGTGTAAGGAATTTCCTCCACTATAGCTTTAATAAACGTAGACTTTCCCTGGCCGTTTTGCCCCACAAAAGCAATTTTGCTGCCACGTTCTACAAGCAGGTTAAGGTCTTCAAGTATCAGTTTATCGCCATACTTTTTTGTTACGTGTTCGGCTTCCACCACTACACGACCTGGTGTTTGCGACACAGGAAAAGAGATATTCATTACAGAGTTGTCATCTTCATCAACTTCTATACGCTCTACCTTTTCCAGCTTCTTAATCATTGACTGCGCCATAGATGCCTTACTGGCTTTGGCACGAAACTTCTCAATAAGCTTCTCAGTATGCTCAATACTTTTTTGCTGGTTCTTTTGGGTAGCCAGTTGTTTTTCGCGAATTTCTTCACGCAAAATAAGGTATTCAGAATAAGGCTTGGCAAAATCGTATGCTTTACCCAGCGATATCTCTATGGTACGGTTAGTTACGTTATCAAGGAACATTTTATCGTGCGATACAATTACCACAACGCCCGGATACGTTCTAAGGAATGATTCCAGCCAGATAATACTTTCGATATCCAAGTGGTTGGTTGGCTCATCGAGCAGCAACACATCATTAGATTGTAGCAGCAGCTTGGCAAGTTCGATACGCATACGCCATCCTCCCGAAAAAGTATCGGTCAGCTTATCAAAATCATCACGTTTAAAACCAAGTCCCAGCAATATCCTTTCGGTATCACCCTGATAGTTATAACCGCCCAGAATTTCGTAGCGGTGTGTATAATCACTCAGGTCTTCTATAAGCTTAGAATAACCATCGCTCTCATAATCAGTTCGGGTAACCAGCTGGTGGTTGATCTCATCTATCTTTTCTTCTGCCTTTTTTATTTCGACAAAAGCCTGATAAGCTTCATCAAGCACAGTACGCCCGGGTATAAAGTCGATGTCCTGACGAAGGAAGCCCATACGAACTTCTTTCTCGGTAGCGATAACACCCGAATCCGGTGCAATATCTCCTGAAAGTATTTTTAACATGGTAGATTTTCCGGCACCATTCTTACCCACAAGGCCTACCCTGTCTCCGGCTCCAAGTCGAAAGGTTACTTCTTCAAAAAGATATGTACCTCCAAACGAAACCGATAAATTATGTATGTTAAGCATTATAAATGTCTTATATTAAAATCGTAAATTTGCTGTATTACAAATTTTGTGCAAATGTTAAAAAAAGGATCCAGATTATATAGCATTTTAACAGGAACCTGTCCGCGATGCCATCAGGAAAGTATGTATAAAGACCAAAACCCTCTGAATTTGGCGAATATATACAAAATGCACGACAACTGTAGTCATTGTGGCCTGCATTATAAAATAGAACCATCATTTTTTTATGGTGCTATGTATGTAAGCTATGGCTTAGGTGTCGGTTTCGGTATTGCCGCATTTATTGTATCTTTTGTATTATTAGAAACAACTATTAAAACCGCTTTTATTGCTATAGTTGTTGCGTTGGTTGTATTGATGCCTTTCCAGATGCGATGGGCCCGTAATATATGGATTAACTTTTTTGTAAGCTACAGGAAAGACTGGAGAGAGCTTAAGAAATAAAACGGTTAAGATTGATTTCCCTTTTCATTGGCTCCCCATTTTGTATTGATTCATACAACTCTTTTGCCATATAAGGTGCTAACATAACACCACGTGTTCCTAATCCATTTAAAAGATGGATGTTTTTGTGCTCAGGGTGGGTGCCTATTAAGGGTTTCCTGTCTTTAGTAGTTGGCCTTACACCCGCATATTGCTCTATAATCTCATAAGGACAACCAATAATTTCATTAAGCTTTTCAACCAATTCTAATTTGGCAGCTTCCGTGGGGGTTGATGTTTTGTCTTCCCATTCATATGTTGCACCCACTTTATAAAGATCATTGCCAACCGGCAGAACAAACAGGCTCGATTTTATACAAACACTCAAATTTAATTCAGGGGCTTTGATCAAAAGTAATTCTCCTTTAGTTCCATTTAGTGGCAAGTTTTCGAAGTAAGGGTTTTTAAGCATCCCAAATCCCTCTGCATAGATGATATGTTTAGCTTTGTAGCCTTTATATATTACGCAATCATCTTCCACAATAAGGGAGCTATGATCGAATGTTTCTTGCAGAAAATCTCCCTGGGATATAAGAAAATTTCTATAGCCCGCTATCAAAGCATATGTATCAAGATAACCTGTATGCAAAACTTTGCCATAGCCAAATGGAGAATCAATACCATAAAACTTTTTGTGTTGTATTTCAGGATGAAGAAATGGAGTAAGCTTAGGATTATCTATAGCCTCAAACCACATATTTTGTTCTTCGACAGAAGCAAATTTGCGATATAATGGAATAGGATAATCAAACTTTATATTTAATTTTTTCTCTAATGCCGTATAAAAAGGTTTCATATACATAAGCTGCTCATAGGCATCTTGTGTAGGCTTCATACGCTTTAACACTACCGGATTGTAAATACCTGCAGCAGCGAGGCTGGAATTTTGCGATTGATCTGAAATTACAAATACCGATTTACCATTTTGGATAGCCGTTTCAGCAAAGGCAATACCTGCCAGGTTTCCGCCTACAATTATAAAGTCTTTCATGCTGCAAAAGTAGTGATAAGGATAAGATATTTCCAAAACAAAAAAACCCTTTACACTTGTAAAGGGCTTTCTAAAAAAAGGCGATGACATACTCTCCCACAAAATGCAGTACCATCTGCGCAGGCGGGCTTAACTTCTCTGTTCGGGATGGGAAGAGGTGAGCCCCGCCGCAATAATCACCTTAAAAGGTTCATTGCTTTGGGCAATGCGTTTATTGATGATGCTGTAGTATAACAACACACAACCATAAACCAATATCTTAACATACTGAGATAAAAATTCAAGTACTATTTTTTAGAAAGTTCTCCCTGCCCCTTGCGGGGCAGGAAAGACGTACATAAGCTAACGGGTTATTAGTACTACTCGACTATGACATTACTGCCTTTACATCTATAGCCTATCAACGTGGTCATCTTCCACGACCCTTAAAAGAAATCTCATCTTGTGGTGGGTTTCGCGCTTATATGCTTTCAGCGCTTATCCCTTCCCGACGTAGCTACTCTGCGGTGCTCCTGGCGGAACAACAGATACACTAGAGGTCAGTCCAACTCGGTCCTCTCGTACTAGAATCAGATCCACTCAAATTTCTAACGCCCGCAGTAGATAGAGACCGAACTGTCTCACGACGTTCTGAACCCAGCTCGCGTGCCACTTTAATGGGCGAACAGCCCAACCCTTGGGACCTTCTCCAGCCCCAGGATGTGACGAGCCGACATCGAGGTGCCAAACCCCCCCGTCGATATGAGCTCTTGGGGGAGATCAGCCTGTTATCCCCGGCGTACCTTTTATCCTTTGAGCGATGGCCCTTCCATGCGGAACCACCGGATCACTATGCTCTACTTTCGTACCTGATCGACCTGTATGTCTCTCAGTCAAGCTCCCTTATGCCATTGCACTCTACGCACGGTTACCAAGCGTGCTGAGGGAACCTTTAGAAGCCTCCGTTACTCTTTTGGAGGCGACCACCCCAGTCAAACTACCCACCAAGCAATGTCCCCCACAATATGGGGTTAGGCCTCAGATAACCAAAGGGTGGTATTTCAACAATGACTCCACAACGCCTAGCGACGCCACTTCATAGTCTCCCACCTATCCTACACATCAATTATCCAAGGTCAATACTAAGCTATAGTAAAGGTGCACAGGGTCTTTTCGTCCCACTGCGGGTAATCGGCATCTTCACCGATACTACAATTTCACCGAGCTCATGGCTGAGACAGTGTCCAGATCGTTACACCATTCGTGCAGGTCGGAACTTACCCGACAAGGAATTTCGCTACCTTAGGACCGTTATAGTTACGGCCGCCGTTTACTGGGGCTTCAATTCAATGCTTCTCCGAAAATAACATCTCCTCTTAACCTTCCAGCACCGGGCAGGTGTCAGGCCCTATACTTCATCTTACGATTTTGCAGAGCCCTGTGTTTTTGATAAACAGTCGCCTGGACCTTTTCACTGCGGCCAGCATTGCTGCTGGCGACCTTTCTCCCGAAGTTACAGGTCTATTTTGCCTAATTCCTTAGCCATGAATCTCTCGAGCGCCTTAGGATACTCTCCTCGACTACCTGTGTCGGTTTACGGTACGGGTTCTTATAATCTAAGTTTAGAGGTTTTTCTTGGAAGCCCTTAGGCACACTATCACTTTGCCCGAAGGCTCCGTGTACTATCGTATTTCACCAGGATCTGCGCATTTGACTACAAATCCTATAGTTAGGTACTTCAACGAACTATTCCGTCAGTTCGCGGTGCTTTCATCACTCCGTCGCCCCATCACAATTATAAGAAGTACGGGAATATTAACCCGTTGGCCATCGACTGTTCCTTTCGGATTCGCCTTAGGTCCCGACTAACCCTCAGCTGATTAGCATAGCTGAGGAAACCTTAGTCTTACGGCGGGGGTGTTTCTCGCACCCCTTATCGTTACTTATGCCTACATTTTCTTTTCTAACCGCTCCAGCATAACTCACATTACACCTTCGACGCTGTTAGAATGCTCCCCTACCACTTGTATATAATACAAATCCATAGCTTCGGTACTATACTTATGCCCGATTATTATCCATGCTCGTCCGCTCGACTAGTGAGCTGTTACGCACTCTTTAAATGAATGGCTGCTTCCAAGCCAACATCCTAGCTGTCTGGGCAGACAAACCTCGTTTTTTCAACTTAGTATAGATTTGGGGACCTTAGCTGATGGTCTGGGTTCTTTCCCTCTCGGACATGGACCTTAGCACCCATGCCCTCACTACTGGTAATCATTTATTAGCATTCGGAGTTTGTCAGGAATTGGTAGGCGGTGAAGCCCCCGCATCCAATCAGTAGCTCTACCTCTAATAAACTAAGCCAGCGCTGCACCTAAATGCATTTCGGGGAGTACGAGCTATTTCCGAGTTTGATTGGCCTTTCACCCCTACCCACAGGTCATCCGAAGACTTTTCAACGTCAACCGGTTCGGACCTCCACTGTGTGTTACCACAGCTTCATCCTGCCCATGGGTAGATCACACGGTTTCGCGTCTACCATTACTGACTAAAGCGCCCTATTAAGACTCGCTTTCGCTACGGATCCATACCTGAAGTACTTATCCTTGCCAGCAACGGTAACTCGTAGGCTCATTATGCAAAAGGCACGCCGTCACACCACAAAGGTGCTCCGACCGCTTGTAGGCGTATGGTTTCAGGATCTATTTCACTCCGTTATTCACGGTTCTTTTCACCTTTCCCTCACGGTACTGGTTCACTATCGGTCTCTCAGGAGTATTTAGCCTTAGCGGATGGTCCCGCCAGATTCAGACAGGGTTTCACGTGCCCCGCCCTACTCAGGATACCACTATCATTTACATCTCTTACTTATACCGGGCTATCACCGTCTATGGCCCAACTTTCCAGATGGTTCTAATTCAATTTGCAACAAATGTCGTGGTCCTACAACCCCAAAATTGCCGTAACAACTTTGGTTTGGGCTATTCCGCGTTCGCTCGCCACTACTTACGGAATCACTTTTGTTTTCTTCTCCTCCGCCTACTTAGATGTTTCAGTTCAGCGGGTTTGCCCTCCTATCGGAGTAGTATGTCTTCAACATACTGGGTTGCCCCATTCGGATATCTGCGGATCAATTCGTATGTGCCAATCCCCGCAGCTTTTCGCAGCTTATCACGTCCTTCTTCGCCTCTGAGAGCCACAGGCATCCCCCATACGCCCTTATTTTGCTTATTGTACTTACGGTTGAAGTTATAATGTTGAACGTTATAAAGTTTTGCAACTTTTAAACTTTCAACTCTTAAAACATTTCAACACTTTACATGCTTTCTATATTTTTCTTGTTTTTCTTATCTCAATATGTCAATGAACTTTTTTCAATTTGAAAATTTGAAAATTCAACCATTTGAAAATAAATCTTCAAATTATCTAATCTTCAAATCGACTAATCGATTTGTGGAGAATATCGGAGTCGAACCGATGACCTCCTGCGTGCAAGGCAGGCGCTCTAGCCAGCTGAGCTAATCCCCCATTATTTGTATTGAAATTCTAAGTATCAAATCCCAAATTTCAATTAATAAGGCACTCAACCTCCAGAATTTCCTTTAATAAGTGTAAAATTAGTAGTCCCGGGCAGACTCGAACTGCCGACCCCTACATTATCAGTGTAGTACTCTAACCAGCTGAGCTACGAGACTATATAGTATCCTCTTTTACTCCTTATTATATTATTTGAACTAACAGCGAGAGTAAGATGTATCCATCTTTACTTCTTTAATTTTACCTAACGGTCGTGTCTCTAGAAAGGAGGTGTTCCAGCCGCACCTTCCGGTACGGCTACCTTGTTACGACTTAGCCCCAGTTACCAGTTTTACCCTAGGCAGCTCCTTGCGGTCACCGACTTCAGGTACCCCCAGCTTCCATGGCTTGACGGGCGGTGTGTACAAGGCCCGGGAACGTATTCACCGGATCATGGCTGATATCCGATTACTAGCGATTCCAGCTTCATGGAGTCGGGTTGCAGACTCCAATCCGAACTGAGACAGGCTTTATAGATTCGCTCCTCCTTGCGAAGTGGCTGCTCTCTGTACCTGCCATTGTAGCACGTGTGTAGCCCAGGACGTAAGGGCCGTGATGATTTGACGTCATCCCCACCTTCCTCACGGTTTGCACCGGCAGTCTCGTTAGAGTTCCCGACATGACTCGCTGGCAACTAACGACAGGGGTTGCGCTCGTTATAGGACTTAACCTGACACCTCACGGCACGAGCTGACGACAACCATGCAGCACCTTGTAAAGTGTCCGAAGAAAAAACTGTTTCCAGTCCTGTCACTCTACATTTAAGCCCTGGTAAGGTTCCTCGCGTATCATCGAATTAAACCACATGCTCCACCGCTTGTGCGGGCCCCCGTCAATTCCTTTGAGTTTCAGGCTTGCGCCCGTACTCCCCAGGTGGGATACTTATCACTTTCGCTTAGCCACTCAGTCTTACGACCAAACAGCTAGTATCCATCGTTTACGGCGTGGACTACCAGGGTATCTAATCCTGTTCGCTCCCCACGCTTTCGTCCATCAGCGTCAATCCATTGTTAGTAACCTGCCTTCGCAATTGGTATTCCATGTAATATCTAAGCATTTCACCGCTACACTACATATTCTAGTTACTTCACAATAATTCAAGTTCTACAGTATCAATGGCAGTTCGACAGTTGAGCTGCCGGATTTCACCACTGACTTATAAAACCGCCTACGGACCCTTTAAACCCAATGATTCCGGATAACGCTTGGATCCTCCGTATTACCGCGGCTGCTGGCACGGAGTTAGCCGATCCTTATTCTTACGGTACCGTCAAGCTGCTACACGTAGCAGTGTTTCTTCCCGTACAAAAGCAGTTTACACACCATAGATGCGTCATCCTGCACGCGGCATGGCTGGTTCAGGCTCTCGCCCATTGACCAATATTCCTCACTGCTGCCTCCCGTAGGAGTCTGGTCCGTGTCTCAGTACCAGTGTGGGGGATCTCCCTCTCAGGACCCCTACCCATCATTGTCTTGGTGTGCCGTTACCACACCAACTAACTAATGGGACGCATGCTCATCTTGTACCGTTGGAACTTTAATAATCAAGTGATGCCACTCAAATATACTATGGGGTATTAATCCAAATTTCTCTGGGCTATCCCCCTGTACAAGGTAGATTGCATACGCGTTACGCACCCGTGCGCCGGTCTCAAAGTCCGAAGACTTCTACCCCTCGACTTGCATGTGTTAGGCCTGCCGCTAGCGTTCATCCTGAGCCAGGATCAAACTCTTCATCGTATATTTTTATATTTTTACGACCTTTGTTGCTAGGTATTCTTTAATTCAATAAAAGCTAGTAGTCTTACTCTCTCTTATGCTGTCAATCCAATATGTCTATGAACGTGTCTTTCTGTTTGTCATTTAAAGATTTAAAATTTAAAGATTCAAATATTGTTTCTTTATCTTCTCATTCTCTAAGCGGCTGCAAAACTACAACTTCTTTTTAAACTCACAAGCTTTTTTTTGAAAATTTATTTTCTTTATTTTAACTTCGTTTTAAAGTCTGTTTCGCTTTTCAAGCTATCCCGCTTCTCGCGGTTTGGGAGGGCAAAGATACTATCTTTTCCTTTTCAATTCCAAGCTTTTTTTAAACTTTTTTTTCGATGCTTTTTTTAAAGGCTTTTCATAACTCATATATATGAGTAAATGATTTCTTTTCAAATCCGTCTCGTGTTTCAGTCTCTCAAAGTACGTCGCCGTAGTTGCGGGTGCAAAAGTAGTAAACTTTTTCTCTTCTCCTAATGTTTTTCTAACTTTTTTCAAATTTATTTCGAAGCGGATAACCAGTATTTACTGGGTTTTCCTGAAGTTTAGAAGCTAAGATCGTTTGCCGTAGTTGCGGGTGCAAAAGTAGTAAACTTTTCGTTATCTTCTAATCTTTTTTTTACTTTTTTTTGAAAGTGGTTTCCGGTTAAAAACCTTCTGCCTTATTAGTGTCATCGTGGTAAAGAACGTCTGCTGTGATGCGGGTGCAAATCTACAACTCTTTTTATCTTTTACAAGCCTTTTAAACCCCTTTTTTGAAACTTTATCTTAACGTTCTATTAACGTGGGCGTTGGGAGGGGAAGTTTTTTTATCTTTTGAATGATTTATAACTAAAAAGGCTCTTTTGATCGTGTTTGTTCAAAAATAACAGGGTTTTGAGAAACGATTTTGTGGAGTTTGTAAAGGAATATATGCAATATGGTGCTTTATGCTTTATATCATTACCATATGTATTGAGCTACCATAAAACTATTAAGAAGCGATCGCTCCTTAATATATAGATGAAAGTTTATCGAATAATTTATTCGAATCGGATGGCTTTTACCGGAGATATCCTGGTAATTATATAAGATGGTATAAGCAATAGCAGCAGGCACACCAAAATTGTACCCGCATTTATTATTAATATTGCCGGTACATCTATAGTTACAGGTGCAACGCTTACATAATAATTTTCCGGACGCAGCTTTACTACACCAAAATATTTTTGCCCAAGTAGTAATATAAAACTAATAGCATTACCCCACAATAATCCTTTCAAGATAAGATAAGCGGCATTGTATAGAAATATTTTGCGTACACTCCAGTTGTTAGCCCCTAACGCTTTTAGCATTCCCACCATTTGAGTACGCTCCAGTATGAGCACAAGCAACGCAACAACCATATTAATAGTGGCGACAATAATCATAATAACAATGATTACTATAATATTTACATCAAACAGGTCGAGCCAGTCGAATATGTTTACATACTTTTCTTTTATGGTAACACTGTTTAGCGTGCTGGGTATCGACTTGTACACCTCTTCCCCCTTTTGCTGTAACTGGGTAAAATCATCAATAAATACTTCAAAAGACCCCACTTGTTCTGCATTCCATTTATTAATGCGCTGCACATGGCGGATATCTCCCAACACATAAGTAGCATCAAATTCCTGGAAACCGGAGTTATAAACCCCCACAAGTTCAAATATCCTGAGGTTTGGCATACCGTTACCCCCTTCTTTCATAAAAAAGGTATTGAACTTATCTCCTACTTTAAGCTCAAGCTTGTTTGCAAGGTATTCTGAAATTACAACCTCTTCATTAAGTTTACCCAATAAAGCGGGCACACGCCCTTTAGTAATATATTCTTTTATAGCATCCCACTTATAATCTTTACCCACACCTTTAAAAATCACCCCTTCAAAAGTAGTTTCGGTTCTAATAATACCCGCCTTACTGGCTACTGCCTGCACATGGCTTATACCCTGAACATCTTTAAACTTAGGATAAAAAGGCTGTTTTATAGAAATAGGCGCCACACTAACCTCACTCTGGTTATCGTCATAATTAGAAATTAGTATGTTACCATTAAAGGCCGATACCTTTTCGCGTATCTTATCCTGAAGTCCAAATCCTGTAGCGATAGCCACCATCATCATTACTATACCGGTAGCAATGGCAATAATGGCAATTTTTATTATTGGGGCAGATATACTACTTTTATGGTGTTTTGCAGTAAACAGCCTGCGGGCTATAAAATATTCTAAATTCAAGAGGTATATGGTATCATATTCGTTGCTCAAAAATACATTTTTATTCTCATTTATTACGATAGCCGCCTGCGGAAATTCTGTGGTGACTAAAGTTGAAAGCCATAGAGGAGAGAAAACAGATGATAGACATCAGACAATAAATAATACAGAAGATAAAGACATAAAAACCGGGGCTGATAATTATGCCAAATACCTTCCTTTATTAAAGGATAAAAAAGTGGGAGTGGTTACAAACCAGACAGGTATTGTTACTATAAACGGAAAAGATGTGAGCCTGGTTGATTTTTTACTGGAAAAGAACGTGGGCTTACAAAAAATCTTCGCACCTGAACATGGCTTTCGTGGTACTGCCGACGCGGGCGAGCATGTAAAAGATGGTAAAGACGTGAAAACAGGGCTTCCTATTATTTCGCTTTATGGCAATAATAAAAAGCCTAAGCCGGAACAACTGACAGGAATTGAAGTATTGGTGTTTGACCTGCAGGATGTGGGTGCACGTTTTTATACCTATATATCATCGCTGCATTATATAATGGAGGCCTGCGCAGAACAAAACATTTCGCTGATTGTACTGGATCGCCCAAACCCAAATGGCGGCATTATCGACGGGCCTACGCTTGAGAAAGAAAACACCAGCTTTATAGGGATGCACGAAATACCGGTAATGCACGGCATGACGATAGGCGAATATGCGAAAATGATAAATGGGGAAAAGTGGCTGAAGGCCGGTGCCCAATGCGAACTAACCGTTATTCCATGCACTAATTACAATCGTGATGCTTTTTACCACTTACCTATAAAGCCATCGCCTAACCTGCCAAATGACCAGGCCATAAACCTGTATGCCAGCCTTTGCTTTTTTGAGGGAACAAACGTAAGCCTGGGACGCGGTACCGACAAGCAGTTTCAGGTGTATGGCTCGCCCGACCTGACCCACACCGGCTTTAGCTTTACGCCAATGCCAAACGAAGGCGCTAAAGAACCACCTCTTAAAGGCATTGTATGCTATGGTGAAGACCTGAGTAAAGCGCCAAAAGTAAAGCAACTGGAATTAAAATGGCTGATAAAAGCATACACAGACACCAAAGACAAATCGAAATTCTTTATTCCATTTTTTACAAAACTGGCCGGCACCAAAAAACTACAGGAACAGATTGTAGCCGGGCTAAGTGAAACTGAAATCAGGAAAAGTTGGCAACCAGGGCTTGAGACTTTTAAAAAGATGCGGAAAAAATATCTCATCTATGCTGAATAGTGCATAAATCTTAATCTTAACACAAAGTGCTTTGGTATGGTAAATGGGTTTGCTAATTTTAAGGATATAAATCTAAAATAAGACAGCCATGAACAATATACAGGAAAAATTAGAAAGCGTACTGGAGTACGTACTAAAGTTTATTGAAAAGATAAAAGGATACGTAGAAGATATTATCGAATTTTTTAGTGCACTACGCGACCGTATTGAAGGCTTTCTTGAATACATTGAAGAAAAGCTTGCCGGATTTAGCAGTGCAATAGAAGACCTGAAGCACCACGAAATAGAAGCTGCATAAGCTACTGAGGGCCTTCCTGACCGGGAAGGCTTTTTTTATTGCCCTTTTTTACCGATTTAATAATTTCTGCGTCATGAAGAGCATTCCAAATTAAACAGAAGCTATTATACACATTTAGTGCCAAGACAATAACGCACAGGTTTTAAAATGCTTAGAGTTACATTATGTTAAACTTAACATAAAAAAACACGTTTTAAACGTTTCTCCTTAATTTAGTTTTAAACTTTAAAACCAATCTTTTATGAAAAATTTAATTCCAAAATTAATTTTTGTTTTCTTATTTTTAATCTGTTCATGCTCGTCTGAAGATACAGGATTTAGTAAGCAACAATCTTCTTCACAAGAAAATTTTTCTAACACAAAATTTGCGTCAAAAGGAACAATACCCGAAGAAGAATTGGCAAAAGCTTTGTCAGTAGATTCAAATTTTGTTGAATATGGAGATTTACTGGTTGATTTTTTTGAAAACATGCCTAAGAGAGATTATTTTCAAAAAAATTTCAAACAAGCTGATTTTGAAAAAGAAGGCGAACAATATTTTCTTCAGATGTCCGGTTACACTAATAGTTAAGTATTAGAGACAATGTCAAATCTAAATGTTCATCTTTATAAAGTTTATGAAAAACATCCAGAACTTAAATTTGATGGAGCAAACGGAGACTATGTAGCGGATGTGATTAAAATTGCATGTGAAAAAATTAATTCAAGCAAAAAAAGAGACCTTGTTGCTTGCAACGCCTACGTAAAAAAGTGGAAGCCTAGGATTATTGAAAACACTATCTTTTACGGCTTGATTGGAGGAATCACTGGCGGTTTCATTGGAGCTTGGGGTGGTGCTGTGGGAGGTTTTGCAAATGCGGGCTGGTCATTAGTTGACTGTCTTGAAGCTGCGGGCTGCTAAATTCAAAACTATGAAAAAAAAAGATTTAAAATCAGTAATTGTATTAATAATGTGTATAGCCGGTTCAATATATGCAGGCTATATGTTATTCAATAAAGGCTTTAATGATAATCTAAACTATAACTTTGAGAAAAACAGTATAGGTCAAATGTTATTTGTAAGTTGTGTCATACTATCTATATTAAATTTTCTAAAGATTATACAACAGGAAAGATTATTTCCAAAGACTATTATAGTCCTGTCCTCTACAATATTAATATATTACTTTAAAGAGAGTATTTTTTTACTACAGTCATTTGTAACCGTAATTATTTCATTGATTGTATTTTCAACACGAAAATTCCTGCATTGGCCAAAGCAGTCTTTGAAATCCAATTTATAACATTAAATAAAAGCAGCCCCCAAATAGGGGCTGCTTTTATTTAATGGAATCTTTATTGATATTTTTTCTTAGGTTTTTACCCACTGCCTTTGCAACAAGGTATATAAAAAGAAAGAAAACAAAAATAGGCACAGCCACCACAGCTACTTCGCCAATAATATCTGCCCAGGTTGCTGTAATAGTACCCGATGTAAGGTTGTACACAATTCCTGAAAATACTACTGCAAGAAGGAAAAGTAAAAATATGGTCTTTAAAAATTTCATGGTTATTCGGTTATTGGCTGGCCAAATTGTAATATATAGTTGTTGTTATCATAAATGGCAAACTCGCGCATGCCATATTCAAAATTATCTATCTCATAGCAAATATTGCACTTGTCTTTAACCTGATCCCAAAGCTTGTCTACCTCTGTTGTATTAATATAAAACGAACCGGTAAATGTAGGCTCTTCAAACGGCAGGTTTGGGTTAGGCAATGATAGCATTACCTCTATTTCATCCCGTACCAGTACAGCCCAGTAGTCTTCCTGCACTGCGCATTCAAAACCCAGCACTTCGGTATAAAAAGCCACGGTTTCTTTAACTTCTCTGGTCCAGAACATTGGGGTAAGCGCGTTGAAGTTTGGCATGGTTAAGTTTTTATAGCAATAAAACTATAAAAAAATTTGAATTGTTAAGCAGGACGGCAAAAAAATAACCCTACAACGGCAGTTTCTTTTTCATTTCCTCTACAATATTATAGGCAGCGGGGCAAATGGCAACATTATTAAGTGTAAGGTTGGTTATTTGCTGAAACTTCTTTCTGTCGGTATGCGGAAATTCACGGCAGGCCTTGGGGCGCACCTCATATATCATACAGTAATTCTCATTATCCAGAAAAGTACAGGGTACACTTTGCAGTACATAGTCTTTATCCTCATCTATGCGCAGGTACTTGTCTATAAACTGCTGTGGCTTTTGGCGCAGGTGTTTTGCAATACGCTCTATATCGGCCAGGGTAAATAAAGGGCCGGTAGTCTTGCAGCAGTTGGCGCAGGTAAGGCAGTCTGTTTTTTTAAATTCGCGGTCGTGCAAATCCTGCATAACGTAATCAAGATTTTTTGGCGGCTTTTTTTTCAGCTTATCAAAATACTTCTTGTTTTCGTTATGCTTGTCCTTAGCAAGCTTGGGCAAATTTTTTAAAAACTGTTCCACTTATATTATTCCGCCTTTTCGGCAAGCAGCGCTATAATATGCTCCTCTACCTCGGGGCTGTTCCATTTATCATTAATACCATCCAGTTTCATTACCTCGTCCATAATAGCTTTTTGCCTGTCGCCCAGTGCCAGCGCCTCACTGTAGGGGCGGTGACTAAAGGTTACGCGGCTGTAAAGCGGCAACCATTTATCCGGATACTTCTGGCTAAAATGCTTTTCGATCTTTTTTTGCAGATGGAAGTTAGCATCGGCTGTTTTAGAGCTCATCTCTAAAAAGTTGCGGTACGACAACTCTGCAATGGCATCGGCATTTGGCTTGCGGCTTTTTTCATATTCCTTAAAAATAGTCAGCCAGTCATCGCCATACTTTTCGATCATTTCGTTCAGTATGGTAATATCTTCAAAACCGGCGTTCATACCATGTCCGTAAAACGGAACAATAGCATGGCACGCATCGCCTATGAGGGCTACTTTATCTTCAAACGTCCACGGGTAGCACTTCATGGTAACCAGTGTACTCGTTGGGTTTTTAAAGAAATCTTCTACCAGGTTAGGAATTACATCTTTTGTAGAAGGGAAATGTGTTGCAAAAAATGCTTCGAGCATCTCTTTATCCTTAAGGCTGTCAAAAGATTTTTCGCCTTCAAAAGGCATAAACAGCGTACAGGTAAAGCTGCCGCCTATGTTTGGCATGGCAATAAGCATAAACTCCTGCCTTGGCCATATATGAAATGAATTTTTATCGAGCTTGTGCGTGCCGTATTCATTTGCCGGAATGTTAAGCTCTTTGTAGCCTACATTCAAAAACTGCTGGCTGTAGTCAAAACGGTTTTGGCGCTGCATACGGTGGCGAATGCGCGAAAAAGCCCCATCGGCACCAAACACCTTGTCGTATTTAATGTCGGTCCAGTTGCCACGCTCGGTTTCTCCGGTGTGCAGTGTAGCAGTAGCAAGATCTACATCCCAAATGCGGGTTTCAAAAAAGAACTCCACACCTTCTGCTTCTGCCAGCGATACCATCCTGCGGTTAAGTTCGCCACGGCTTATAGAGTAAATGCTTTCGCCCTCCTTACCATAGTACTGGTAGTTTAGGTCCTGCCCCACCAGGTGTATTGCCCTTTTATCCATGGGGGTGGCTATCTTTCTGATATCATCGCCCAGCCCAAGGTGGTCTAACGCACGCCAGCCGCGGTGCGACATGGCAAGGTTAATAGAGCGGCCTGAAAACTGTACGGTCCTGATATCCTGGCTGCGGTCATACACGTGTACGGTATGTCCTGCCCTTTTAAGGTATATTGCCAGTAGCGACCCTACAAGTCCTGAGCCTACAATGGCAATTTTTATTGGAGTTTGCATGAAAACAAATATTCTATAAGATTACAAAAATACTAATTAATTACGTCAACGCTTTTTTTTGTTGCATTATTTGTAACTATTTAATTAAGAAAACTTTGGGTATTAAAGGATTCTTAATGAATTAACACATCACGCCTGTTAGCCGTAATTTTATACTACTAACTTTTAAAATATAACATCATGAGAGATTTAATCTGGCTTATCATTGTAATCCTTTTAATAGGATGGGCTGTAGGATATTTTGCATTTTCAGCAGCAGTGGGCTCACTTATACACATACTGCTTGTACTTGCCATTATTGGTATATTATACAGGCTCGCCACAGGCAGAAGACCATAAAGCATAAAATAACCTATGCTAACAACAAAAAATCAAAAATCCCCATTCGGGGATTTTTTGTATTATATATTATCTGTTTTAAACTTATATTTTCTTTAGTGCGGCAATATCCAGTATGGTAATTTTCTTGCCCGATAATGATATAAGGCCACCTTTATTAAATTCGCTCAGCAATCTTATACAGCTTTCTGTAGCTGTGCCTATCATACCGGCAAGTTCTTCGCGGGATAATTTTAGCTTAAGGCTTTTATCTTCGTTAATGCCAAAAGTATCCTGAAGGTACAGTAACGTTTCGGCCAGGCGCTGCTTAACCGATTTTTGTGCCATTGCCACAAGGTGGTCATCTGCCTCTTTAAGGTCGCCACAAATGGTTTTCATTACGTTAAACGAAAACTTGTTGTTGTTATTAAAAAAGTTCAACACCTCAGCCTTTGGTATAAAGCATACCTCCATATCCTCAAGCGCCACGGCGCTAAGGTTTACGGGCTCTTCGCTAATCATGCTGCGCTGCCCCAGGAGTTCGCCTTTGTGTATAAGCTTTACGATCTGGTCGTTACCGTTAGAACTTAACTTGGTGAGTTTACACACACCGTCTTTTACACAAAAAATACCATTTACATTTTCGCCCTCTGTAAATACCGCCTCACCCTTACGGATAATGTACGATGACTTACAGTCGGCAAGGTGCAAAAGCTCCTCTTTATTAAGGGCTTTTAGCGAACTGAATTCGCGTACTATACATTGCTCACATTTACTCATACCGCTGCAAATTTAGTTAAGCAAATTTACTGATTGTATGACAAATATCATGTTTTATTTTTTAATGCCGTAAGAATTTTGTAGCAGGTAAAATTGAGCATTATGGAAACCCCGAATTGTTATCACTGTGGGTTAGGGATCGTAAAGAACGAAGAACTGCTTTTTGACAGTAAAACCTTTTGCTGCACAGGCTGCAAAACCGTTTATGAGATCTTTAACCAAAACGGGCTTACAGAATATTACACGTTTGAAAAAGCCCCCGGTACTACCCCTAAAGACATTGCCGGAAAATATGATTTCTTGTACAATCAGGACATTGCCGACAGGCTGCTTGAGTTTAAAGAGCAGGAAACACACATAGTATCCTTGTACATTCCTGATATTCACTGCAGTTCGTGCATCTGGATACTCGAAAACCTCAACAGGTTAAACAGCGGTATTAGCAGCTCGCAGGTAAATTTCCATGAAAAAAAGGTGCGTATCATCTTTAACCCCAAAGTCGTTTCGCTTAAAGATATTGTGGTACTGCTATGTTCTATCGCTTATGAGCCATACATCAGCCTTGAAAATTATGATGCCCCTAAAAAACGTGCCGACCGTGAACTGTATTACAAACTGGGCGTAGCTTTTTTTTGTTTTGGTAATGTAATGCTGCTTTCATTCCCCGAGTATTTTGAGGTAGAAGAATACTGGCTTAATAACTACCGCAGCTTTTTCCGTTGGCTGATATTCGCGCTGGCCATGCCATCTTTCCTGTATTCGGCAAGCGGATATTATGTTTCTGCCTGGAAAAACTTCAGGGCAGGCATACTCAGCATTGATGTACCCATAGCGCTGGGACTAATTGTAATGTTTATCCGCAGTACTGCGGATATTCTGCTGGATCGTGGCTCAGGCTTTTTTGACAGCCTTTGCGGGTTAGTATTCTTTATGTTGCTGGGCAGGCTCTTTCAGCAAAAAACGTATAACTTCCTTTCATTCGAGCGCGACTTTAAATCGTACTTCCCTATAGCGGTTACAAAAATTAGTAAAGAGCGTCAAGAAACATCGGTACCTGTTTATGACATAGCACCCGGCGATAGGCTACTGATACGCAACAGCGAATTAATACCTGTAGACGGCATACTAATAAGCGCGGCTACCCAAATTGATTACAGCTTTGTAACCGGAGAGGCAGAACCGATAACCAAAAAATCGGGCGATAAGATATTTGCCGGGGGCAGGCAAATGGGTGCTGTTACCGAAATGGAGGTGCTTAGTTCGGTATCGCAAAGCTACCTTACACAGCTGTGGAGCAATGATGTATTTGCTAAACGCGATGGTAAAGACTATAAAACCCTGACCGATAAAATAAGCCGGTACTTTACTCCGCTGCTACTCGCTTTGGCGGTAGTTTGTCTTATCATCTGGCTTTTTATAGATGTACCCACCGCCTTTAATGTATTTACTGCCATACTTATTGTGGCCTGCCCCTGCGCGCTGGCACTAAGCGCACCCTTTACGCTTGGTAACGTGCTCCGCATTATGGGCAACCGAAAATTATACCTTAAAAATGCTACAGTTATAGAAAAAATGGCACAGGCCGATACTATAGTATTCGACAAAACGGGTACCATAACTACCAACAAAAAATCGGAAATAAAATACACCGGCGATTATATTGATGCTAAAGAATTGGCCTTCATTAAGAGCCTGCTGCGTGGCAGTAACCATCCACTGAGCAGGAGATTATATGATCACCTGCCACAAGCACAACTATTGCCTGTAGATAATTTTGAGGAAATAACATCTAAAGGAATCCAGGGTATTGTAGATGGTTTCCATATCCGGATAGGCTCAGCGGCTTTTTGTGGTGCAGATACCGATGCCAACCTGCAAACTGCGGTGCATATTTCTTTTAACCGTAACTGGATGGGCAAATTTATATTTGAAAACCAATACCGCGAAGGCCTGTCAGCATTGTTTGAAGAGCTGTCTAAAAATTACAATCTTAAAATACTTTCCGGAGACAACGAAGGCGAACGTACACATCTTGAAGCCCTGCTTCCTAAAGGAACCGAACTGGTATTTAACCAAAAACCAGAACAGAAACTTGCCTTTATAGAAGCATTGCAAAAACAAGGCAGGAATGTAATTATGGTAGGCGACGGCCTTAACGATGCCGGGGCACTTGCGCAAAGCAACGTTGGTATATCGGTATCAGAAAATGTAAACGTCTTCTCCCCTGCCTGCGACGGCATACTCGATGCGTCACAGTTTAAGAACATTGGTTATTTTTTAAGGTTGGCAAAAAACACGGGTAAAACCATCCGCATGAGTTTTACACTATCGCTGTTGTACAATGTAGTAGGATTATCTTTTGCGGTAACGGGCCATTTAAGTCCGTTGTTTGCTGCCATAATAATGCCACTTAGCACAGTTACCATTGTGAGTTTTGTAACACTGATGAGTAATTATTATGCACGCCGGCGGTAGCTTTTATACCTGACAGGTTTTAAAAACCTGTCAGGTATAAAAAGCCCGAAAAATAAACTCCTGCATGACAAATATCATGTTTTATCCCATACCCTGAAACTAACTTTGTTAACATAAAATTAAGAAGTATGAGCGTCATTTATTTATTAATCTCCATCAGCATTGTTGTTGCCCTGGTTTTCTTATACGTGTTTGTAAGAGCCGTAAAGAGCGGGCAGTTTGACGATGCCTACACACCATCGGTCAGGATGCTTTTTGACGATGAACTAAAGAAAAAACCTGAAAACGAACCCAATAAAGACTGATTATGGAACTTGAACAATTTTATTACGACAATAAGATCGTTAAAAAATTCCTGTATGCCTGTATCCTGTTTGGCGTAGTAGGTATGCTTGTAGGCCTTATTATTGCCTCTATGTACCTCTTCCCAGGCATGACCGACGGAATTTCGTGGCTTAGCTACGGCAGGCTTAGGCCGCTGCACACTAATGCTGTAATTTTTGCCTTTGTGGGTAATGCTACCTTTGCCGGTATTTATTACTCGCTACAGCGCCTGCTAAAAACCCGTATGTACAGTGATGTGCTTAGTAACATCAACTTTTGGGGCTGGCAGCTTATTATTGTAGCCGCCGCCATATCGCTGCCACTGGGCTATACATCCTCTAAAGAATATGCCGAGCTGGAATGGCCTATAGACATTGCCATAGCAGTAATATGGGTAACCTTTGGTATCAACCTTATAGGTACCATTATTAAAAGAAGGGAACGCCACCTGTATGTAGCCATCTGGTTTTATATCGCTACATTTATTACGGTAGCCATACTGCACATTTTTAACAGCCTTGCATTACCGGTAAACTTTCTTAAAAGTTACTCTGCTTATGCAGGTGTGCAGGATGCACTGGTACAATGGTGGTACGGCCACAATGCGGTAGCTTTCTTTTTAACCACACCGTTCCTGGGGCTTATGTACTACTTTATGCCAAAGGCTGCTAACAGGCCGGTATATTCTTACAGGCTGTCTATAATTCACTTCTGGTCGCTTATATTTATTTATATCTGGGCAGGACCACACCACTTACTATATACTGCATTGCCCGACTGGGCACAAAACCTCGGGGTGGTATTCTCTATAATGCTTATAGCACCATCGTGGGGTGGTATGATAAACGGGCTTCTTACATTGCGTGGCGCATGGGATAAAGTGCGCACAGAGCCTGTACTGAAATTCTTTGTGGTAGCTATTACCGGTTATGGTATGGCAACGTTTGAAGGGCCAATGCTTTCGCTTAAAAATGTAAACGCCATTGCACACTTTACCGACTGGATCGTGGCACACGTACACGTAGGCGCACTGGCCTGGAACGGCTTCCTTACCTTCGGTATGATCTATTGGCTGGTACCGCGCATGGCTAAAACCACGCTGTACAGCAACAAACTGGCTAACTTCCATTTCTGGATTGGTACACTGGGTATCATTATGTACACACTTCCGCTTTACGTTGCCGGATTTACACAGGCAAGTATGTGGAAAGAGTTTAACCCCGATGGCACACTTAAGTACGGTAACTTTCTTGAAACCGTAAAACAAATTATGCCTATGTACTGGATGAGGGCCATCGGCGGTACACTATTCGTAATAGGATTACTGGTATTAGTATATAACATTATAAAAACCATCCGCCAGGGACAAACTATAGAAGATGAGTATGCTGAGGCTCCGGCACTGCAACGCATCAGCACAAAAAGGATCAAAGGTGAAAAATTTCACCCATGGCTGGAGCGCAGGCCTATACAGCTTACATTATTAGCAACTGTAGCGGTGGCAATAGGCGGGCTTATACAAATTGTGCCTACCATTATGGTTAAGAGTAACATCCCTACCATATCAACGGTTAAGCCTTACACACCACTGGAGCTTGAAGGCCGCGACCTTTACATACGCGAAGGTTGTGTAGGCTGCCATACCCAAATGATACGCCCTTTCCGCAGTGAGGTAGAGCGCTATGGCGAATACTCTAAATCGGGAGAATATGTATATGACCATCCGTTCCTTTGGGGTTCTAAACGTACCGGGCCAGACCTGTTCAGGGTAGGTGGCAAGTACAGCGATAACTGGCACTTTAACCACATGTGGGATCCGCAGAGTGTATCTGAAGGTTCTATAATGCCGGCTTATAAATGGCTGTTTGACAACCAAAAAGCAGACTATTCTGAAACCGGTAAGAAAATGGAGGTAATGGCACAACTTGGTGTACCGTACACTAAAGAAGACATTGCCGCCGTAGATGCTACCGTAGCTGCCCAGGCAGAAAAAATAGAGAAAAGCCTGCATGCCGACCCTGACTTTGTAAAAAGCTATGAAGCCAGCAAAAAAGCTGCCCTTGCAAAAGGTGAGGTATTTGTACCTATGCGCGACCGCGAAATCATAGCACTTATTGCTTACCTGCAACGCCTGGGTACTGATATTAAGATTAAAAATACTGTTGCAGACAAATAAAATAAAAAGCCATGCTAAAGTTTGTAAAACATAACCTTGAAACCATAGCGGGAGTAGAAATATTCCCCATCATATCACTGCTTATCTTTTTCCTGTTTTTTATAGCACTCTACACCTGGACGTATACGTATAAAAAAGAAAAGATAAACGAACTGAGCAACCTTCCCTTTAGCGACGGGGAGCAAAATGAAACCAACTAATTGTTGAACATTAACTAATAAAGGATCATGAAAAAATTCATTCCCGTATATGTAAGGGTTCCTGTACTATTTGCACTGGTATTTATGGCGCTGGAGTTTTTTATCGACTCCGGCGACCGCCCGGCATTTTTAAAGTACCCTTTGGTATCGCTGTTCCTGCTGGTATTCCTGTTTATTCAGGTAGCTATAGAGCTGGTGGTGCTTGCCATAGACCGTGTTACCTATGCCATGCTTACTGATGAGCAAAAAGAAAAACTGGCTGCCGCCGATGCCCTGGACTACAGGGACAGCGCCTGGTATAAAAAATTCCGCACTTTCTTTGGAAGAACCAAACCGGTAGAAGAAGAAGCCGATATATTACTACACCATGATTATGATGGTATTAAAGAGCTTGATAATGTGTTGCCACCGTGGTGGGTAAACCTGTTCTACGCCTGTATTATATTCGCAGTTATTTACCTGGTGCGTTACCATATAGTGGGCGACAAAGACCAGATAGCCGAATTTGAAACCGAAATGGCTGACGCTAAACTTGCGGTTGAAGAATATAAGAAAACAGCAAAAGACCTTATTGATGCCAACAGCGTTACCCTGCTAACCGATGCGGGTGACCTTGCTAAAGGAAAAGAAATTTTTCAGGCAAACTGTATAGCATGCCACAGGCCCGATGCAGGTGGTGCCATAGGCCCTAACCTTACTGATGAGTACTGGCTACTGGGTGGTGGTATCAAAAATGTGTTTCACACAATTACTGAGGGTGGACGCGACGGAAAAGGCATGGTAGCCTGGAAAGCTTCGCTAAAACCATCTGAAATACAGCTTGTAGCCAGCTATGTGTTATCGCTTAAGGGTAGCAACCCTAAAGACCC
Source organism: Flavobacterium psychrotrophum (assembly GCF_003403075.1). Lineage (NCBI taxonomy): Bacteria > Pseudomonadati > Bacteroidota > Flavobacteriia > Flavobacteriales > Flavobacteriaceae > Flavobacterium > Flavobacterium psychrotrophum. The sequence goes on from NZ_CP031557.1 coordinate 3,373,041, forward strand.
TAAGGAGCCGCAGGGCGACATCTGGAAAGATGATGCAGCCGTGGCCGAACCCTCTAAATAAAACATTATGTCAGTCAATAGGTATGAGCAAAAGCATAATGATGAGGAATTTAGAGACCATATAGCAACAATAACAACCGAAGGTAAAAGACAATGGATATATCCTAAGAAACCTTCGGGTAAATGGTATAAGCACCGCAAAACGGTAAGCTGGATACTACTGGCCTTTTTATTTGCCGCGCCATTTATAAAAATACGCGGCAACCAGTTCCTGATGTTTAATGTGGTAGAACGGAAATTCAACATTTTTGGTTTTCCGTTCTGGCCACAGGATTTTCACCTCTTTGTTATCAGCATGATAATAGGGGTTGTATTTGTAGCCCTTTTTACTGTAGCCTTTGGCCGCATTTTTTGCGGATGGATATGCCCGCAAACCATATTTATGGAAATGGTGTTTCGCCGCATAGAATATTGGATAGAGGGCGACCGTAATGCACAGATAAAACTTGATAAGCAACCCTGGGATAAAGAAAAGATCCGTAAGAAAGGATTGAAGTGGTTTGTATTCTTTGTCATTTCATTTTTTATTGCCAATGTGTTCCTGGCGTATGTTAGCGGCAGCGACAAGCTGATAGAAATGATAACCGAAGGCCCTGCCAATAACCTGGGTACGCTGATAGCATTGCTGATATTTACCGCAGTATTCTATTATATATATGCGTGGTTTAGAGAGCAGGTATGCATTATTGCCTGCCCTTACGGAAGATTGCAGGGTGCGCTGCTGGATAATAAAAGTGTGGTTGTAGCATACGACCATAAGCGTGGCGAACGCGAAGCCGGGCGTGGCCGTATGGTTAAAAACGAAGACCGTGCTACCTTAGGCAAAGGCGACTGTATTGATTGTAAGCTGTGTGTGGCAGTTTGCCCTACGGGTATTGACATCAGGAACGGAACCCAGCTGGAATGCATTAACTGTACTGCCTGTATAGACGAATGCAATACCGTAATGGATAAGGTAGGCCTCCCGAAAGGGCTGATACGCTATGCCAGCGAAGACGAAATTACCAAAAAGGAGAAGTTTGTTTTCTCTGCCCGTATGAAAGGTTATGCCGCCGTGCTTATCATTCTTACCGGTGTGTTTACCGGGATGCTGTTTCTCCGTAACGATGTAGAGGCAACAGTACTGCGACTACCCGGACAACTGTTTGAGCACAAAGGCGAAAACATTAGCAACATATTCACCTTTAAAGTGCTTAACAAGACCGAGAGGGATTTTAGCGATGTACATTTTAAACTTGAGAACATTAAGGGTACCGTTAAAATTGTGGGCAAACAAAGCTTTGCCATAAAAAAAGCTGGCCTTGCACAGGGTACGTTATTTATAGAGATAAACCCCGCATTTCTTGAAAAGGATAAAACAAAAATTGTGCTGGGTGTATATGAGGGAGATAAGCGCATAGATACAGAATCGACCAATTTCTTAGCGCCAAGGAGTTTTAACTAAAAAGGAAAGAAATCATGAAAATAAATTGGGGAACAGCCGTAGTAGTGGCGTTTGGCACGTTTATGAGCTTCATACTGTTCTTTGTATTTAAGGTACAAAGCGATAATAAATATGATAACCAGCTGGTAGTTGAAGAGTACTACAAGCAGGAACGCAAACTGGAGGCCACAATAGCCGGAGAAGAAAATGCTGCTGCACTTACAAGTAAGGTAGCCATTACTACAGATGGCGATGCCATAAAGATAATATTCCCGCAAGGGTTTGACATACATAATATAAAAGGAAAAGTGTCCTTGTACAGGCCGTCTGACCAGGGGCTGGATTTTGATGTTCCTATATCATTATCCAATCCATACATGCTCATACCTAAAAACGACCTGGCAGGCGGCCGCTGGGACATTACTGTAAAATGGCAGTATAACGGTACAGCATATATAAACAAAGAGATGCTTAACCTATAGTTGATGGTTACCGGTTGATGGTTGTCAGAACAAAACGTCCATCAACCGGCAACTAACAACCAACAACTAAAAAAATGCTTTACTCAGCACTTATATTAGGACTCATATCAAGCATGCACTGCATAGGTATGTGTGGGCCAATAGCCATGATGCTGCCCGTAGACCATAAAAACCCGGCTAAAAAAGCAACCCAGATACTTACCTACCATGCAGGGCGCTTAATCGCTTATGGAACATTGGGGCTTGTATTTGGTTGTATTGGCAAAGGTTTTTATCTGGCAGGTTTACAGCAACAACTCTTTATTGTTGCCGGTACGGTTATGATACTCATAGCAATGGTTCCTGAAAAAAAACTTTCTAAGTACAATTTTTCAAAACCTGCTTACAAACTCATTTCAAACATTAAAACTTCCCTGGGAAACCAGTTCAGGAAAAAAAGCTACAACGCCCTTTTTACGATTGGGTTCTTAAACGGATTATTACCCTGCGGATTGGTTTATGCAGCACTCTTTGGTGCACTCGCCATGCAAAACACGGTTTACAGCGCAGCTTATATGCTGTTGTATGGCGCAGGAACAATCCCGCTTATGAGCACGGTTGTTTATGCATCGGGTATGTTTAAAAATCCGTTGCGGGCACAGTTTGCTAAAGTAGTACCCTATGCAGCCGTATTAATTGGTATGCTGTTTATTGTACGCGGCCTGGCATTGGGTATTCCCTACTTATCTCCGTCTAACGTGAGTTTGTTTGGCGGTACAATGGCCGATTGTAAATAATATTCTTTCAACCAAAAGCTGACTACAAAACAAAAAGAGCATAAAGCTTTCGGCTTTATGCTCTTTTTGTTTATTTATCATAAACGGTAACCTTATTACACCACCATACTAAAAAGCTGGGTTTGTGGTGCCCTGCGTTTCAGGCGCAGGTCAAAAGCCATACAAATGTTTCTCACATAAGGTTTGCCCGCTTCAGTAACTGTTATTTTATTAAGTCCAAAGCTTATAAGCCCATCCTGCTCCATTTCGGTAAGGCTGTCCAATACCTCAGCCAATTCATCAAAATAACCGTCAGCAGCATTCCAGGAAGTTTCAAAACGACACATCAGGTTGAGAATGTGTTGGCGAATTACCAGATCTTCGTCCGTTAATAAATGTCCCTTAAAAACCGGAAGTTCATTAAAGGAAATCCTTTGGTAGTAATCTTCCAGCGTTTTTTCGTTTTGGGCAAAACTATACCAGCTATCACTGATTGATGACACTCCTAAGCCTACCATTAAGCGGGTCTTGCCAGAGCTGTAGCCCATAAAGTTACGGTGCAATTCGCCCTTCTTAAATGCTTTATACATACTATCGGTCTCCAGGGCAAAATGATCCATACCTATTTCACGAAAACCTTTTTTGGCAAGTAAATGTTTACCTGCTTCATACAGCTTGCGTTTATCTTCATCACGCGGCAGGTTACAATCTTCAAAACCGCGCTGCCCATTACCCTTGATCCAGGGCACATGCGCATAGCTGTAAAAGGCAATACGATCCGGGTTTAGCGATTTTGTTTTCTCTACGGTATCGATACATGTACGTACCGTTTGGAACGGCAACCCAAAAACCAGGTCGTGGCTTATGGAGGTATAGCCTATTTCGCGCGCCCAAAACGTAACCTTAGCCACGTTATGAAAAGGCTGTATGCGGTGTATGGCCTGCTGCACAGTTTCGTTATAATCCTGTACGCCAAAGCTTACCCGCCTAAAACCAAGATTAAACAACGTTTGCAGGTGAGCACGGGTAGTATTGTTAGGGTGGCCTTCAAAGCTGTATTCATAACCAGGCATCCTGTCGGCTTTTTCAAAAATGCCTTCAATAAGTTGCTGTAAGCTTTCCGGACTAAAAAATGTAGGCGTACCACCACCCAGATGCAGTTCTTTTATCAATGGCCGCTGCTCAAACATGGCGCAGTACATATCCCATTCTTTTAAAACGGCTGCTATGTATGGCTGCTCTACATCATGCCTCTTGGTAATGCGTTTATTGCAGCCGCAAAAGGTGCACATACTTTCGCAAAAGGGCAAATGAATATAAAGACTAATACCTTCTGTGGTGTTGGTTTCATTAAATGCCCTCACACAGGTAGCCTTCCAGTCAGCAACTTCAAACATATTTTCATTCCAGTAAGGTACCGTTGGATAACTGGTGTACCGTGGGCCTGGAACATTATATTTTTGCAACAGCATATTTTTCATGGCGTCATTTTTTCCTAAGCAAAACTACTGTGCCACACGAACTAAAAAAATGATATTTATCATGCAGCCCATAACAAAAGAAACCGCGCGGCAATGGCAACCGCGCGGTTTCAGGAGAAATAAATGACTAACCTAAAATCATTAATCCATTTTCTGGTGCTTGTTCCTCATAGCCCAATAAAAGAAGTTAGGGAACACCAATAGTGTAAATACGGTAGCTGTTACCAACCCGCCAATGATAGAAATGGCAAGCGGTTTTTGCGACTCTGAACCAATACCGGTAGAAAGCGCAGCCGGCATAAGCCCTATGGCCGCCATAAGCGCAGTCATTACCACCGGCCTGGTACGCGATTTTACACCCTCTATAATACTATCTGCCAGCGACATCTTGAGCTTGAGGTTTGTATGGAACTCTGAGACGAGTATTACCCCGTTTTGTATACAGATACCCAGCAGTGCTATAAAGCCCACCCCAGCCGAGATACCAAAGTTAACCCCGGTAATGTGCAGTGCCAAGATACCTCCTATTATGGCAAATGGTACATTGACCAACACAAGCAGTGAATCTTTTATATTACCAAACATAATAAACAGCAACACAAATATCAATACCAGCGATATAGGCACTACCTGTGTAAGCTTGGCACTGGCACGTATCTGGTTTTCATATTCACCTGTCCAGCCCACGCTATAACCTGTTGGCAGTTTTATTTGTTTTACTTTAGCCTGCGCCTCAGCAATGGTACCACCCAGGTCGCGATCGCGCACTGAGAATTTTACACCTATAAAACGCTTAGCATTATCGCGGTACACAAAAGACGGCCCTGCCTCCGTAGTAAGCGATGCAATTTCTTTTAGCGGCACTTTACCACCGCGAAGTGTAGGCACCATAAGGTTCATAATATCTTCTTCATCCTTACGGTAGTCCTTTTGGTAGCGTATACGAATGTCGAATTTCTTTTCGCCTTCATATTTCTCTGTAGCGGTTTTACCCCCTATGGCCATTTCTATAATGCTTTGCGCATCGCTTTTTTGCACACCATAGAGTGCCATTTTTTGCTCGTCAAACTTAACGCTCATTGCAGGCTGGCCCAGGTTGCGCAGTACGCCCACGTCTTTAACACCGTCTATATGTTTAATTTTAGCCATTACCTCATCGGCAAGCTTATCCAGCACCTGCAGGTCATCGCCATAAATTTTTACGGCATTACTGGCTTTAAACCCGGCAACGGCCTCGGCAACGTTATCAATAACCGGCTGTGAGTAATTCCAGGTAATACCCTGGTACACGCTCAGTTTTTTGTTCATTTGCTCTACCAGTTCGTCCATGGTTATCTTGTGTTTCCACTCATCCTTTGGTTTAAGGTCTACCTGAAATTGCAGGAAGCCAAAACCATTAGGGTCGGTACCATCATTGCTACGCCCTGTTTGAGACAGTACATCATCAACCTCTTCAAAAGATTTCAGCTCTTTGCGGATTATCGTTGCCATTTTTACACTCTCGGTAAGCGAGTTACTAATAGGCAGCTCAGCCGTTACCCAAAGGGCACCTTCATTAAGCGGCGGCAGGAACTCAGTACCCAGAAAACGTGTAGAGAACAGCGTAAGCGCAAGTGCCACAAGTGATATAATGATCGAAACTTTTTTATGGCGGAAGCTAACATTTACCCCTTTAGAAACAATCCTGTTAAAGAACTCTACAAATGGGTTGTGCTTTTCGCGCACATTTTTGTTAAGCAGTATAGAACACAGTACCGGCACTAACGTTAGTGTAAATATCAATGCGCCAAGCAGGGCAAAACCAAGTGTCCAGGCCAGTGGCGAGAACATTTTACCTTCTACCTTCTCAAAAGAGAATATTGGCAGCAATGCAGATATAATGATAAGCTTACTAAAGAAGATGGCTACACCCAGTTTAGAACCGGTTTTACGGATAAGGCCCATTTTAGCCAGCTTGTTAAAACGCTCATCACCTTCCTTTTGCCGCAGGTGGTCGAGTGCCACAAAGAGTCCTTCGACCATTACGACGGCTCCGTCTATAATAATACCAAAGTCTACCGCACCCAGCGAAAGCAGGTTAGCACTCATGCCCTTAAGCCTTAAGCAAAGAAATGCAAACAGCAGCGCAAGCGGAATAATGATTGATACAATAACCGTAGTACGCCAGTCTGCCATGAACAGGAACACAATAACCGTAACCAGTATGATACCCTCTACAAGGTTGTGCGTTACAGTATGGGTACAAAACTCCATAAGGTTATCACGGTCATAGAAGGTAACCATCTTAACATCTTTAGGAAGGACGTTTTCCTGTACATCGGCAATTTTTTCTTTAAGCGCCTTAAGCACTATAGATGGGTTTTCGCCTTTACGCATTATCACAATACCCTCTACCACATCATTCTTATCATTAAGGCCTGCCTGCCCCACTCGCGGCACATTGCTTTCTTCTACTTTGGCAATGTCTTTTATAAGTATAGGGTTGCCATTGTACTGGGCAACAATAGTATTCTCAATATCAGCAATATTATCAAGCAAGCCCACGCCACGCACTACATATGCTTGGCCATTTTTTTCTATAACGTCGCCACCTACGTTCAAGTTGGCTTTGTTTACCGCTTCAAACACCTGTGGTGATGTAAGTTCATATTTTTGAAGCAATGTAGGGTCTACCTCAACTTCGTATGTTTTTTCGCGTCCGCCAAAAACAGCTACATCTGCAACACCCGGTACAGCACGCAGCTGACGGTCTATAACCCAATTTTGAAGTGTTAGCAGTTCTCGGGTGTCTTTGTCCGGGCTCTCCAGCGTATAACGGAAAATTTCTCCCGTTGGCCCATAAGGCGGCTGCACTTCAGGGTCTACCTCATCCGGAAGCTCTACCCCGCGCAGCAGGTTGTTTACCTGTTGCCGTGCGAAGAAATCGTCTACATCATCATCAAAAATAATTTTGATTACAGAGAGGCCAAACATGGTTATACTGCGCACGTTTGACTTTTTTTGCAATGAGTTCATTGAAATTTCTATAGGCGAGGTTACAAAACGCTCTACCTCTTCAGCACTACGGCCGGGCCACTGTGTTACTATAACAATTTGTGTATTGGTAACGTCAGGAAATGCTTCTACCGGAATGTTTTTATAACTAATAACACCGGCTACAACCACTAAGCCTACCCAAAAAAATGTGAATAGCTTATTGCGTAGGGAAAACCCTATTATGTTTTTTATCAACTTTATCATGGCAGCTGTTATTAATCGTTAATGGCATCATATATCAACAGATTGCCTTTTACAATCACTTTTTCTCCGGCCTTAAGGCCAGATGAGATATAGGTTTTATCATCAAGCGCACGGTATATGCCTACTTCTCTTGTTTCTATATTATTTTTGGCATTAAATACCATGACAAAGTTCTTGTTGTTTTCAAAAACCACCGATGCACTGGGCACTGCTACATACTGCTTATCATCTGCATAATGAATTTTTACAGTAGCATTCATCTCCGGCTTTAGCGATACATCTGTATTTGGCACTTTTATAAGCGCCTTAGCAGCGCGGGTATCAGGATCGATAACATTAAAAATCTTGTCAATCTTACCTTTAATATCCCTGTCGGGGTATGCTATAGTATGTATGCTTGCTTCCTGCCCCACTTTAATCCTGCTCAGGTCGCTTTCGTTTACGTTTGCCAGTATCCATACATTATCCAGTTTTGCTACGGTAAACACCGCTTCGTCGCGGTTAGCGCTTAGCATTTCATTAGGGCTAATGTCTTTACTAACTATGTAGCCACTTATTGGTGCATACATATTGTAAACAGATCCGCTTTTTAGCTTGTATATCTGGTTTACTTCTCCCATCCTGTTACGTTCGGCTTTGGCTTTATCCAGCTCTTTTTGCGCCATAACCAGTTCTTTTTCGCTGGCCAGCTTGCCTTCATACATATCTTTTACACTTTGGTAATTACGTTCTGCTATGCTCACGTTAGCTTCGGCATCGCTGGTTTCGCTCTGGTAACCTGCAATCTCTGTACTGCGGATGCTTGCAAGCAATTGCCCCTGCTGCACATAGTCGCCCAGTTCAGCATTAATTTTTATTACACTACCACCTACTGCCGGAAACACCTGGCTTATGTTGTTGTTCTCTGCACTTACCTTACCAAAAAGGCGTATCTCATTCTGGGCATACTCCTGGGTTGCATTAGTAAGACTGCACTGGTCGTACATTTTATCGCTCAATACAAACTGTTGCTTCTCGTCTTCTTTTGGAGCCTCAGCTTCTTTTTTGCCACAGGCAGTAAGCAGCATTAGTGCGCTTACAGATATATATAGGATATTATTTGATGTTTTCATTGCTTAAAAATTGTTAGTGCCGGTTACGTAATTAATTTGAGCTGCGGCTATGGCCAGCTGTTGTTTTACCCTTTCTATTTCAGTTTGTGCCTCGTTGTAGGCTTCAAAAAAGTCGGCAAACTCTATCATCGATACGTTACCTTTCTGAAAGTTTGTGTTTACACCATTAAACACATCATCAAAATCTTTATTAACAAGGCTATTGATGCGTGTGTACTCATCTACACTACGGGTAAAATTCTGGTAAGCGGCAAGAACTTCGTTTTGTACTTCCAGTTGCTTATACTCTACATTCTTCTGGCTTTCCAGCTGCTGTACCTTGGCCGAACGGATGTTGCCACGGTTTCGGTCAAATACCGGCAGCGGTATGCTAAGCCCTACATTGTACTGGTTGTTAAAGGCATCTCCCTGCTGGTTATAACCACCACGAATGGTTACATCGGGTATGGCAAGCCTTCTTTGTAATGAAAGATTAACTTTAGCCGACTCTGTAAATAACTTTGCCTGATTAAGGTCTGGCCTGTTTTCTAAAGATTTGCTTAGTATATCTTCATACAAAAAGCCTTTACCTGCATAGCCGTTAGCATCTGCCGGGCTGTACTCTGTAGTAATGGTAGCCGTAGTACCTAAAAGGATGTTGAGTTTTTGCTGCTCTTCAATAAGCGTCTTACTTTCTTCAGACTTATCGTTATTGATCTTTACGTAAACCGACTTAAGGCGTACAAGGTCTTTAAGGGCAATGTTATTTTTTGCCACCTGCACCTCATAACTGCTTATAAGCGTAGACAGCTTATCCAGCAGTTTATTATATTTCTCTATAATTTTTTGCTGGTTGTGCAGCGTATAGAACGACTGCCATATTTGTAACTGAAGGTTGCGGGTAAGGTCTGTAAGTTCTTCCTGTGCCACCTGCTTATCTAGCTTAACCAGTTCTATCTGGGCCTTGCGCTTGCCGCCAATAATTATGAGTTGCTCTAAGCCTACAGCAAGGTTATTACCACGGCCCTGCGGAAAGTAAACATTGTTTTGCCCTTCGTAAGCAATTACATCTGCTGATACTTCAGGGTTAGGGTACACCTTACTCTGAATAATAGCGGCATCTGCCTTGTCTATATTATATTGCTGCGCCAGCAATAAAAAGTTGTTCTTGAAGAAAAGTTCTTCTGCCTGTTTAATGGTTATGTCCAGCGTTTGGGGTTGCTGTGCATATACACCTGCCCAGCATAGCAATACAGCCATGCAAGTCAAAAATTTATATCTTGCCATTGATGTTTTTTAAATACTAATTTAACACTACTATACAGCTAGTTACATTAAAAATCATAACTAATTGCTAAATAGAAAGAATGTATCGACCAACTGCAATATTGCAGAAAGGTAAATGCGTTAAAAAAATATTTAAACCTCCGGTGGTGGAGAAAACAACGCCAACTTAGGGGAAGTGTATGATGGCGTTTTGTAAAAAGTAGCTTCTAATACCAGTTTAAAGTTAACTTCGGGTAAAGGTTTTTGGGGAATAAGTTTTTGGTATTCTTCAAAAACCCATATCATTTTTTTGCCCGAAAACTTATTGTTTATAGGCGTTTTACTATGATTTTCGGGTATTGCATCTTCAATATGCATAACATCTTCAAGCACAAGCTCTGCAATGGAGTCAATCTCATCAAAATCGCTGTCTACAACGTTATGTTCAAAAAGGGTATGCGGGTTATCGATACTAAAGTTGAGTATGTGGAGTGCCATAAGCATCCACAAAACCCGGTGACCGATATACCATTTACTTAGTCTCATCCCTTTTTATTGGTTTCCCAAAAGTATTACATTAATTTTAACACATCATAAACCTTGCCAATTTTAACATTTGTAAAAATTAAAAGACTTGATATGCTATAATCCTGCATTTAATAGTACTTATGGGCAGCCATTACTGATTACCATGATATGGGCACATAGTCTTTAAGAAATTTACCACACCAGTGCTTACCTGTATTTATACCATCAAACAAAGGGTCCATAACCCTCGCCGCACCATCAACAATATCTAACGGCGGCTGAAAATCTTCCTCCTCCTGCTTTCTTTTTGCTAATTCAGCAGGGTCTTCGTCTGTAACCCAGCCTGTATCTACGGCATTCATATAAATACCCTGTTTTGCTAAAGAACCCGCAGCTGTATGCGTAAGCATATTCAATGCCGCTTTAGCCATATTAGTATGCGGATGCCTGTCGTCTTTATAGCCGTAATAAAACTTACCTTCCATAGCAGAAACATTTATAATGTGCTTTTGCCCGGTGGTATCTTTTTTCATTACTTCGGCAAGGCGGTTGCACAGCACAAAGGGCGCCACCGAATTAACCAGCTGAACCTCGATCATCTCAGTAGTTTCTATTTGCCCAAGTTTTAAACGCCAACTGTTGGTTTTTCGCAGATCTACCTGTTGCAAATCGGCATCCAGTTCACCTTCCGGAAAAACTTCCTGGGTTACAAGTGTATTATCAAAAGAATAAGGTATTTGAGATAGCTTTGCAGAAGCCCTTATACCAATACCGGGTTCAGGCCCGTGCCAGGCTACCGGCATGTTGTTATTAGACGAAGCACCTGCGGTTAATACTTTTAGTTCTTCTAAACAATTAACATGGTCTGAGAGTAAATCCTGTACCTGTTTTGGTAATGTAGTAACCGGCCTTTCTTCATTCTCCATTAAATGCGTATAAAACCCTGCCGGCCTTCGCACAGTTTGCGCGGCATTATTGATAAGGATATCCAGTCGCCCGTACTTTTGCTCTATAAAATTGCAGAAAATCTCAACACTCGGTATGTGCCTCAAATCAAGTCCGTAAATTTTAAGGCGATGCCCCCACTCCTCAAAATCTTCTTCTTTTGCAAAACGTAGTGCAGAATCTACAGGAAAACGGGTAGTTGCAATAACCGTTGCGCCGCCACGCAGCAGCATTAGTGTAATATGATACCCTATTTTTAAACGCGAGCCTGTAATAACGGCTATCTGCCCCTTTACATTGGCTGTCTGAAAACGTTTCGCATAATTAAAATCGCCACAGTCTGTACACATCGTGTCATAAAAATGGTGCATTTTAGTAAACGATGTTTTACACACATAGCAATTTCTGGCTATTTCTAATTCTAAAGATTCTTTATTAGCCAGGTCGTTAAGTGCTAATAGCTTAGGAGCAACAAATATTGTAGCTTCCCTGGCTTCGCGTATTCCGGTAGCCTTACGTGCTGTTTTATCTTTCTTTTCCTGTTTTCTTTTAGCTACCAGCTTCCCATCCTTTTTCCTTCGTGAAAGTTCATCGCGATCTGGCCTGGAAAACTGACCCGCTGCTTTAATCAAAGCGGTTCGCTGCTCTTTCGGGATATCAAATATCTTATTCGTATCTGTATTTAGCTGCGTTAGCAAAGCAATGCACCTGTCTATTTCTTCCGGGCTTATAGCATTGGTAACCGGTGTTTCATCCTCCATCATCATAAAAAACAGTTTCTGTCCCGGCTTAACTACCAGGCCTGCAAATATAATTTTTAAAACCGGCTCAAACAATTCATATTGATACTGTTTGCATTGTATTTTCCTGAAGCTTGGTTACCTGACCGATGAACCCACGATTAAGTCACACTACTTCTGCTCCTCTTTACGTTTAAAGTCAGTAATCGTTTTCCCATCATAACGATACACGCCATCTAAAGTACCAAACCAAATATTTGCTTTATCATCTTCTAAAATCCCAAATATCATTGGGTTATTTGCTATTTTTGTTACCGTAGGCTTTTTATCGGTTAACGACTTCTCTTCATAACGCGAAAGCACCCAGCCCCGGCTATCATTTTCTTCCGAACTCGTCCAGATATTTCCTTTGCTGTCTTCGTAGATATACCCCACAAAGTTTTGGGTAAAATTAATAAATGTACTGCCATCATAGCGCCAAAGCCCATCAGCGCCACCAAGCCAGATATAGCCGTTTTTATCTTTAATTATCGAACGAACGTTTGTAAAAGGTTTGTCTTTATTAGTTATAGTGGTAAATACCTTTCCGTCGTAAACAAAAGCATAGCCTCTTGTGCCAAGCCAGAATTTACCTGTCTTGTCTTCAATAATGGCATTAACATCATTATGAATACAGTCCCCTTTAGGAAGCAGGTTTTTGTACGATGAAACAGGTACAGAGTCAACCTGGGTATGTACAGGTTCCGGCCCAATATAAACCGAATCAGTCTGCATAGCGGACGGAGCTTCGCTCATTTTTAAATTACGAAATGACTTTCCATCATAGCGGCTTACTCCGCTTTCTGTGCCAAACCAAATAATTCCGGTTTTATCTTCATAAATATGCGTAACCCGGTCGTTAGCAAGCCCATCTCTAGTTGTGAAGTTTCGAAACGATTTTCCGTCGTAGTAATAAACTCCCGAACCAACAGAAGCGAACCATAAATTACCTTTTCGATCTTCTAAAACAGAAAAGAAACGCGCCGAACTGGCTTTACTGGTAACATTGGTAAAAGACTTTCCGTCATATTTAAAAACACCCTCCCATGAGGTAATCCAGATGTTGCCCTTTTTATCCTGCTTAATTGTACGGACAATGCTATTGGGTGCCGGGGAGGTATCATCTTTGTTTTCAACAGTACTCTGAGCAACATTTTTCTGTTGGGTCTGTACTACAAAATTAGTTACGCCTGTTATTATGATAATCAGGACGTACAAAACATTTTTTTTACTTTTCATATCTCATCTAATTGATTCAGCGAATCTACCCCGACATCTTTAGTTTTCAAGGCTTTAGATTGTAAATAAAAATGTAAATTTTGTAAATAAAACGCGAACGGCATTTTTGACATTCGCGTTTTATATTTTCCCGTTATTCCATTGCTGGTTATACAGCAATAAATTTACATATCTTCTATAATTGCCTGTCTGTGTTTCATGCCCCAGTCAGCAAGATTATCAATTATAGACTGCAATGTCATTCCATATTCGGTAAGATTGTAATGAACCGTTACGGGCTGCGTATCTAAAACCGTACGCTTAATGAGCTTGTTCATCTCCAGATCTTTCAACTCTTTACTGAGCATTTTGTTAGATATGCCGTTTACATCATTCAGTATATCAGAAAACCTTCTTTGGTTATAATAGCAAATTGAAGATATAATCGATATTTTCCATTTTCCGTTCAGTACGTCCATAGCATCATGAACCGCCATAATTTCTTTTTTGTGCCCCGGCACACATACATATTCTGCCATAAGTTACTTTGTTACCCAAATGTTACTGTTACTTTTTGTTACAAAGTAACGAAAATAAATTAAAGTACTATAAGTTTGCAGTGTAATAATAATAATTTACCAATGGATTTTTCAAACAAAAACGTAATTATATCAGGCGGAACTACCGGAATAGGATTAGCAACCGCAAAAGCATTTATTAACGCCGGAGCAAACGTATGGATAACGGGCAGAAATGCTGATAACCTGCAAAAAGCAGCAGATGAGATTAAAAGCCCGAAATTAAAAACGGTAGTTTCAGACACTTCAAAACTTGCAGACATTGCTATTCTGGAAAAAGCATTTGCAGAAAGAGGAAACAAACTGGATGTACTTTTTCTTAATGCCGGTATAGCAACTTTTAAACCAATAGAACAGGCAACTGAAGAAGAATTTGATGCGCAGTTTAATACGAATGTTAAAGGGCATTTCTTTACATTACAGAGCCTGCTTCCGCATTTAGCAGATGGAGCATCGGTAATATTTACTTCCTCTACAGTAGCAACAGCCTCAAATTCAGGAAGCAGTATTTATGCTGCAACCAAGGGTGCTTTAAACAAAATTGCCCAGATTGCTGCAAATGAACTCGCAGAACGCAAAATTCGTGTAAACATCGTGAGCCCGGGCCCAGTACAAACACCGGGATTAGAAAATGCCGTACCTGCAGAGGCAAAAGGGTACCTGGCTTCTGTTACAGCCTTGCAACGATTAGGTCATGCCGATGAAATTGCAAAAACGGTTTTGTTCCTGGCTTCAGACGCCGCAAGCTTTATTACAGGCACAGAGATTGTAGCCGATGGTGGTTACCTTAACTATGCGCTTAAATAATTTAATGACAATAAGTAAAGCCTCTAAATGACTAATTTTAGAGGCTTTACTGCTTTTATATCTACATATGATTTAGCGTAAAGCTCCGCTTTGAAAATAAAAGAGGATAAAAAACACTTCGGGCAAGCTCGGTATTTTTTCCATTTATGTTTCACGAATCAGGAGTCCGCTGCGCGGCATCCCGCAAAGCTCCGCTTTGAAAATAAAAAGAGAATAAAAAATACTTCGAGCAAGCTCGGTATTTTTTATCCTCTTTTTATTTATACGTGACCTCATCGGGGTCAGAACGTATATTTGAATGGCCAGTGTTTTCGGGAGTTTTAATCCTACAAAAAACAGCAGGGGTAACACTGGGGGTAACAAGTCTTAATAAATACGAAGTCGATAATCCTTATGTTAGATACGATGGAATTCGGAACCATACGCCTTGCGGCACCACCTCCTCAAGATGGCAAGTCTACCAGTTTCCCCACATATAATCATTAAAATTATAACATCGTTTAGTAAACAATACGCGTGCTTATTTTTCCTTTTACGGTGTCTACCTCTACAATAAGCACCTGCTGTGCTATGGCAAGCCCTGTTATTTTTGCATCGGTAGCATTTATACCACTTTGCGTATACAGTTTGCGACCTCGTGTATCATAAATGGTTATACTGTTTATTAATACGCTTTCGCTGTTAACTTGTATCGTGTTATTATCCTTAAACACGATAACACTGTTAGCATCCGGTACAGGATTATCTGTGCCCAGCGCACTTGTGGTATAAATCACATCAAAACGGCCTTCAAATGTTCCTGCTTCGCTTGTAAATGTATAATTGTTAAGGTTCAGGTTGCGCACTATGCCTTCTGTGTTGTCGCGCAGGTAAACGGTTTGCCCATCTGCAAATATTCCATCAAAATGGTCAAGGCTTATGGTATATAGACCTGCTACAGGCGCTGTAAAGCCCATAGGCACCACATCATTTACCGCAAAGGCTGGCCTGGCCTGTATGGCAAGCTTGCTGCCTTGTGCTATAGAGTATAGTGAAATGGTACTGCCTTCGCCAAGTTTTTTACTGTCGTAACCATAGTCAATATCCAGTGTAGCACCTTCGGTATAGCCTACCATCATCTGACTGGAGCGGCCATCCTGGGCAGTAACATTAATCCAGTAGCGCGATGCGGTATCTGCCGCAGACCTGAAGAAAGCCTGTGTGCCGGGTGAGCTGCGACGCATGCTGTTAGTAAAACTTACCGTAGGTTCTGCCAGGCTTGGTTTTGCCTGTACAAAAAAGCCCTGCCCCGGTGCTATAAGCCATGTGTTGCTGCTGCCCTGGTAAAAACTACCCAAACCGGTGCTATTTGTAGTGCTATCGCTTGGGTTTGCCGTATAGCCAAACAGGTTAAGCGTTACATACGACTCTACGTTCTGGTTATTACGTTTTCTCCAAAACCATACACCGGTATCGGTAACCAGCTTGGTGCTATTGGCCGATAAGAAGTCGGCCACGCTTATGGGCGACGGATAAGGGTTACCCACTGCAGTGTAGCGGTTACCAAGTTGGCTTAGCGCCGGGTTAAAGCTACCGTTGTTTGGCACGCCGGTAAAGGCGCCATCAAAAATATAATCGCCCGTACCCGCAATATATTGGGCAGGTGTAGTTGTGCCCCCATTTGTAGTACCGGTTACATTTGCAGTAATCACATTAGGCATACGGATAAGGTAGCCTTTAGCAGCCTCAAAATAGGTGTTTAGCGGGTCTACAGGCCAGTAGGCCTCATCATAGGTAATTCCGTTATCAGCAGTATCATATTTGTAGACATAAAAACGGTTGTTAGATGTGCCCATTGAGAATGCGCGCAACTGCTGTCCTGTAACAGGTGCAGCCCACAAAGTATAATCAAGCCTGAAAAGCGGGTTGCTGGTTTTATGGAATATAATGTTGCCCGCATTTACAGCATTAGTAAGCTGTACCAGTGCTGCATTATTGCTAAACGTTAGGCTACCGCCTTCATTAACAGTTACCGCTCCGTTTACCGTTGCTGTAAAATTTGAGGGAACGAGTACATCGGCACCGTTATTAACTACTATTGTACACGCTGCAAAGCTTGCGCCTGCTGTATAGTCTCCATTAAATATTACAGCGTCTGTAGCTGTAGGTGCGCCATTATCCCAGGCAGTTCCATCCCATGTGGTGGTATTAATTTTAACCTCAACATAGTTAGAGTACACCACATCACAAGACCCATTTTGTACCACAGCCCTTAGGTAACGGGTGGCAGTTAGCGTTGTACCTATTTCGGCGCCGGTAAGGGTGGCATTTGTACTGGCTATAAAGGTAGGGTTAGGGAATGAAGTAGACGTAGAGCGTTCCCAGCGTACAATGGTACCTACATATCCGGTAAGTGTAATTGCAGCAGGTGTGCTATTGGCACAAATAGACTGGTTTGATGAGAGCGTACCCGCATTAGGAGCCGCAGTAACAGTTACAACCGCGTTAGCCGTGCCCACAATGCCGTTTGCATCCCTTACAGTTAAGGTATATGTAACGCTGCCTACGGTATTTGTAGGCGGTACCGCAGTGGAGCCAGAGCCCAGTCCGTTAGACCAGCTGTAGGTATAGTTACCCACCCCGCCCGATACTGCTGAGCTAAGCTGCACAGTAGTATTTTGGCAAAAAGTACCTCCACCGTCTACAGTAACGCTAACGGGCGATAAAGTAATACCTGAGAAATAAGATGTTTGCCCTGAGGTTAAGGTAGCATTAGTGGCACTAAATGTAGTGTTGCCCAGGGTGCCAAATTTTACCCACGGGTTTGTTATCGCGTTAAAGGTACCGTTTAGCTGCGCGGCACTAAGCACGCTTTCGCCGCCTACAGCATCGCCCAGGGTATAGTTTCCGGTTATAGTTACTACCGCGCCGGTAATACCGGTTTCGGTTACGCTCCAGTAGCGGGTAAAGTAGCTGGTTGTACCATAGTTGTTAGGGTGTGTTGCATCGGTAAGGTTTACGGCTATTGAGGCATTATTAAATGTGCCTGCGGTAACATTAATGGTAAGCGGCGAATAGCTGGTGTTACTTGTAGTTTCACCTATAGGGAAGGTATATGAACCCACCCCTGTGTACGGGCGTATTACACGTCCGGTACCATCGGCATCAATCATGCTGGTGGTCGAAAAAGTACCTGCCACGGCATTAGCACCCAGTGTAAGGTTATAGCTTGCAATATCAAGCAGCCCTGAATTTAAAGTAAGGGTACCGGTTACCGCAATATTGTTTTGCAGTATAAGTGTACCTGAACCCGAAGGCTTGTTTACAGTAAGGTTGTTAAAAGACGGGCTTACCGTGCCGCCTATGCGTTGGCCGGCTGCCTCAGTACCTATCATATTTACGGTAGTGCCTGCAAAGTTTACTGCCTGGTTTGTAATTAAGTTACCGGCAATATTTATAGACGCGGGAATAATAGCACCGGTGCCATTTATGGTTAAATTGTCATACGCTCCCAGCGCACCATTTGGTGTAATTACGGTTTGGTTAGTGCCACTATATATAATGGTGTTTGTAACAGAACCTGCATACAGGTTACCGTCTTTTGTAAAAGTACCGCCTATATCCATTACATTATCTGTTACCGGCCTTAGGTTAGTACCCGCAGGTATTGTTAGGTTATAAAATGTTGTACTGCCCGCTATGGTAGCGTCTCCGCTGGCTAATGGCACAGTAAAGGCAACCGTTCCGTTTGATGGATTATAGGTTCCCTGGTTTATCCAGGCGCCACTTGCTTTAGTAATGTTTAGCTGCCCGCCGGTAGGGGTATTTAATATACCGCCGGTTTGTATGTTTAGTGTACCAATGGTTACACTGCTGTTTAGTATAGGGTCGTTTGGCGTGGTAGCCGCATCCGGAATTATTACATTGGTAGCGTCAGATGGCGTTGCATTTGGCGACCAGTTTGCTGCTGTTGTCCATGAGGTACTTACCGATCCATTCCAGGTTACAGTAGCCACCTGCGAATTAGCAAGCGTAAGTAGTTTTGAGCCAAATGTTGACGAAAAGAATGCCACATTTACATTACTTAGCTCTACAAAATTATCAATAGTACCATAATTAGTACGGCCCTGCTCTACCAGTGTACTTGGCACTACTACTACCCAGTCTACGAGGTTGTTTTCGGTATTGCTGTTTAGCTCGCTGTCAAGATAGTGGGCAGAAATGGTAGCTTTTGTTCCTGTACCCCCGGTTTGTATAAAATCGTATGTACGTAGTATTGCGTCGGTTTTACCGGCTGGTGCAGATCCTAATACAATTTTAATACTCATAGATGTAGGTAAGGTACCGGTAGTAGGATAAAAAATAGTGGTTCTTGAATGGCCAAAGGTATAAGCCACATTGTTTACTATTGGGCTATTACGGGTTACAATTCCGCTTACATCGCCCGCACCGGTATTAAATGAGTTAGCTCCCATTATAATACTGTATGCAGCAGTATCAAACGCACCTTTTGTTGCGCTTACGTTTGCGTTAGGCAGGTTAAGGTCGCCGTTAAGGGTAATATCACCTGTAGCGTTACCACCGCCGGTAGTATTTATAGTTACTTTATTATATGTTCCCGCCGGCAGGTATTGTGCCGCTGTAGCCGCGTTAAAGGCAAGCCAGCCAGTACCGCCCCATGTTTTGCCCGATGCAAACGGCGTAGTGGTAGTATTAGTGGTGGTTACGGTACCATTATTAGTAATGGTAGCCAGTGTGCCTGTTAATGTATTAGTGCCCAGGGCAAACGTTTGGCTTTCGTCTACGGTAAGCGCACCGTTAACAACCACATTATTGCCCAGTGTTACCGTATTAGTGCCCGATGGGGTTACGGTAAGATTGTTTAGCAAGTTTGTAGTGCCCACGGTAGTCTGGTCAAAGCTAAGTGTAGGGCTTACCGCGCCCGAAACAACCAGGTTTGACGAAGCGCTTCCGCTAAGCCCTGCTGTAGTGGTATTAGTAACAGTGCCGTTAAGGGTAAGTGTGTTTGCCCCTAAATATTGTTTACCACCATTAAAAGTAATATCACCGTTAACCGTTGTAGCGCCACTCAGGTTAGAGTTACCTGCCAGGACGGCTGTTTGTACCGTTCCTGCAAGTGGTGCATAATTACTGGTAGGGTTTGCTACTATAGTAATATCATCAAGTGCTATTTCATCATACGCAGTGCCCGAGGCCACATCGCCGCTCCAGCGGATATAATAATAGCTGTTAGCCGAAATATTAAGGCCGGTAAGGGTTACTACCTTATAATACATTTTCCATCCGGACACTGCATCTGCAGCAGCGGTAGTAGTCTGGTTAAGTACGGTAGCCGCAAGATAGTTTACGTTATTAGCGTTTGTAGGCGAATAAAAAAAGTTGTAAGAGTTTGCACCAGCCTCATCGTTTCGTACGTAAATTTTATAACCAATGTTTACTGATGTTATAGCTGTACCGGTCTGGTTCTGGAAACGCAATGTAGTACTGCCGGACGGATATGTAGCATCAGGTTGTATGCCAAGCGCATAATTGCCCGTGGCTACCTGAAATGCATAAAATCCACCGTCTGTTACACCACCGTCCGAAAGGCCATTTCCATAAGCAGGGTCATCATCTAAGATATCGCCGCCAAAGGTTACACCCGTGGTGGTTATAGGAGAAAGCACAAAGGAATTGGTATTAAGGTCGCCCACATCCGGAAAATCGGCGAGGCCGGCACCGGCATAGGTACTGTTGTTTACACCCTCTACCGTATTGTCAAAGTCTATGGAATATACGGTGTTTACCGCTTTTAGCTGAAGCCCGAGAGGGGCGTTAAGGGTAGTTGTACTTCCTGATATGCCGGTGGTGCGGTAATTTTCGGTACCGCCGCTTCCGTTATACTCATATACTGTGGCATAATAAGTAGTGGCCGGGTTAAGGCCCATAACAGTTACCGAGTTAGCGCTGCCTGCGTAAACCACGTAGCTTGTAGTACCTACATCAGCACCTGATCCAAATGTTGTTGACGCAAAGTAAGTGGCGCCGTCAGCGAGTGTGGCAGCTACAGCCGACGCCTGGCGTACCACAACAAGGTGGTTACTTCCATTGCCGCCAGTCCAGTTAATAGTGGTTTGTATAGAGTTTGTGTTTGTAAACGTAAGCGATGTAGCCGCGGTGGTAGGCTCAGTACTTAGTACCGTAGCCGTAAGCGCTATATGGCGGGTAGTGGCACCCGATGCTGCCAGTAATACCACGTTAGAGTATAATCCTGAGGGAGCGCTCGCGCTTACCCTTACATAGGTAGTTGTAGTGGCTGCAGTAACCGGTATACTCGCTGAGTATGGGCCTGCTGCTGAGTTAGAAACCTCAAAGTTTGTGGGAGCTGTTATGGTAATATTGTTGCCAGAGCCCAACGATGTACCTGTAGAAGTAAAGCTTTGCGCGGCCGATGGCGTACCTGTAATAGTAGTAAAATTAGTTAGCGCGCTCGTAGAGGTAGATATAGAGGGGGTATTAACCGCGTCTATATAAAACGTTTGTGAGCCGCTTACTGCAGCCCCAGTAGCAACGGTTATGGCTGCTGTGCCCGTAGTGGCTACATTAGCCGCAGGTATACTGGCTGTAAGTTGTGTGGCCGATACATAGGTGGTAGTAAGTGCAACACCATTCCACTGGATTACAGAGGCACTTGTAAAATTAGAGCCTGTTACTGTAAGTGGAAACGCCGCAGAGCCCGCTACCTTAGAGGTGGGGGATATAGATGCCAGTACAGGTGTGGCTACTGATATAGAGTAATTGTCAAAATAAGCAGTTTGTTTAGACTTTGTGCCGGCATTCCAGAACGCGCCCAGTAGCGGCAGCGATGTGGCCGTATACGTATTATTAACCAGGGTGCCTTGCGTAGAATAATAACCTGTGGCCGGGTTAGCGAATGCAGAACTGCCATCTTTTCTTGCAAACAGCTCCCATGTATTTGTAGAGGGCGAATAGGTTACCTTTACACTTATGTAATGGCGCCCAAAGTCGTTTACGCCACTTGTGTTAGAGGATATCATATCGGTAGAAGTGCGCAAACCCGCGCTGTAACGCACGAGCCTTACAGGGTCGGTATTTCCGCTGTTACCCAGTATCACTGCATAGCCTGTACCCGTGGTGGCGGTAGTGTTAGATGTGCCTGCTAACACAACTGCGTTTCCATAATTGTTACTTGCCACACCGCTGGGGTTAGTGCGGTACTGGCGCATGTTGAATGTCCAGGTAACAGTGCCGGGGTTTGATCCTAATGTAGCATTGTATGGGGTAGCGGTAGCCGCAAGCCTGTATGCCAAAACCCAACCTGCGCTGTTAGAAGCACCGGTGGCATCATTTGTTAAATCGAGATAACCCGAGTTTATGCGGGCACCCATATCGGTACCGCTACGCAGCATAGACCATGTGCTGCTGCTTCCTATGGCACCGTTTACGGTACTGTAGGAAGTACCCGCGGATGTTGTGAAATCCTGTGTAAAGACGGTAGTTTGCTGGGCACCCGCTACGAGTGACAGTAAGCCGACTAACAACAGAAACAACTTGTTGTGTTTAAGTAATTTTAGTAGCATGTGAGTAATTAATTGTGAATTATGTATATTATATTGAAATTTGCAATTATCCTGAGCATCAAAGGTAAAACAGGGCTTATACAGCCGATTTATTAATAGGCCGATGGACAGTTTCTGTAGATGAAATGTAGCGTAATGCTGTTAAGCCGTACTATTGTTATCTTCATATAAATTTGATTTACCGATAAATATCTAAATTATAGATATGTTCTTTAGGGAGGCAGGCCTCAGTTACTGCCAGTGGTACTTGTAAACCTGAACCGATGCAATGCTTTTTTATAGCATATAATCAGGGTATCTGACCTGTTACCTAACAATCGTAAAAAAATATGGGGTAAATATCCATTAAAGGATGCCGTAATTGTAACGGCAAAAAAGGAATTCCGCACACACAGGCCATCCTTTAAAAAAAATAGTAGTCTTGTTTGCATAACAATAATTTTTGGGGTAAAACATACATAAAAGCTTTTTTTACTGAACGTAACTATTAGTAATCAGCTAGTAAGGTGTGTGAAGTACGATGTTGCAAAGAGAACTTTTGTGGGCTACAATTTTGTTTTCAATACAAATATATATACTCAAATAGTCGTTAATGTTAAAGTGGTAATTTATCGGTTTAAATACTAAATGTATCGATAAATTGTTATGCTTGCATTGTAAAATACTGTCTGTTAATTCATTGTGAAACATTAGAAAGCGCGCTTATAATAGCCACAAACAGTTATTACGTTGCAACAGATAGTAAAATCCCAAGAGGTACCATACTGCAGGCGCATGAAATTGTCTTATCTCGATTAAAAATGAAAACCTGACGTACACGCCGAAATTAATGGCCGGGTCTGAATTGGATCCGTTAGGTTTTGATTTTTAGGTGTACAACTTTAATTTTAACTTTCAAAATCCTTTTACGCTCAGTGTGAGGCTTCAGTGCAGCCAGTTAATTCTAAGGGTATCATAACTTCCGTTTTGCATCCTTTACCTGGACTGCTTTGTATTGCAATACTGCCAATAAGTGCCTCTGCCCTGTGCATCATATTTGATATTCCAAGCCCTGCTTTCTTTATATTTACATCAAATCCTTTTCCGTTGTCTTCTACCGTAATACAAATACAGTTTTCCTTCACTGCTAAATCTATCTTTATATTTTTCGCATCAGCATGCTTACGGACATTGTGCAACTGCTCCTGAATAATTCGATATATATTTAATTTCAGGTCGTCAGAAAATTCATGGGTAATTTGGTAGTCGAAATCTATATGTAAAGGGGTATCGGTGGACAAACCAGTGTAAACTGACCCCTCTTGACCGATTCAAAAAGACCCCTTTCGCCGGCTGAAAATGACCCCTTTCCGCCAGAGCAAATTGACCCCTGTGGCCAATTGAAAATGCCCCCTCAAAAGAGTTTAAAAAAGTAGCCCGTTGTCGGCTTTGGAACAAGGTTTAGTTTAGCGTTTTGATAAACCTAAACCTGCGTAAGAATGTCCAATAAGCCGATAAAAATGAATAAATTAAGACAGATCATCCGCCTGTATTGCCAGGGGACGGGGATCAAAACAATCCACGGGATGGTGGGCACCTCCCGCAACACAATCAAGAAATATGTCCGCATCTGGAACGGTCTGGATATAGATTTTGAGGCCTTTAGCGCCAAAAGCGACAGCGAACTCTCTATCATTTTTACTACTCCTGTTGCCAAAATCCATAGCAGCCCACGTATGCAGGAGTTAGAGCCATTACTGCCTGAGCTATGTAAAAGGCTTAAAAAGAAAGGTATGACCAGGGAACTGCTCTATAAGGAATACCTTGAGAGATATCCAGATGGTTATAGCCGTTCCAGTTTTAATAATGCCATCCATACTTACCTGCAACTCGCCCGGCCAGTCATGCATGTGGAGCACAAGGCGGGCGATAAGATGTATATTGATTTTGCTGGCAGCAAGCTGAAGGTTGGCCAGGGTGAGGCTGCACGCGATGTAGAGGTTTTTGTTGCCATACTGGGCTGTAGCCAGCTTACCTACGTGGAAGCCGTGGATAGCCAGCGTAAAGAAGACCTGATCCTTGCCTGCCAAAATGCGTTGCGTTACTTTGGTGGTGTGCCAAAGGCCATCGTGCCGGACAACCTTCGTTCGGCAGTAACACGGGGCAGCAAATATGAAGCAGTGCTTAATGATGAATTTGCTGCTTTTGCTGAACACTACGGCGTTACTATAGTGCCTGCACGTGTTTATAAACCCCGTGACAAGTCTTTAGTAGAAGGTGCAGTAAAACTAATCTACCGCAGCATTTACACCCGTCTGGAAGGTCATAGCTTCGATACTCTTGTATCCCTTAACGAATCAATACTCCCAGCACTTGAAATGCATAATAACAAGCCTTTCTCCGGGCGCAGCTACTCCCGTAGGGAACAGTTCGAGGAGATAGAGCGCGAAGCCTTATCTGCTTTAAACCCTATTGATTATCAGGTTCACAAGCAGGTAATGGTTACCGTTATGAAAAACGGCTACATACGTCTGGGGGAAGACATACATTACTACAGCGTACCTTATACCTACATCGGCAAAAAGGTAAAGATACTTTACACAACGGCATTGGTAAAGGTTTATTATCAGTATACCATGATTGCCTGCCATGAGCGAATAAGGAGCAAATACCACTACACAACCAATGAAGACCACCTTGCCTCACAACACCGCTTCCTTACCGAATGGAGCCCCGAGAAGTTTATACAGCAGGCACAGGCCATACACGAGGATGTAGCTCTTTATATAAGCAAAGTACTGGAACTTAAACCCTATCCCGAGCAGGCTTATAAATCCTGTTCGGGTATCTTAAGCTTTTCAAGACGTGTAGGCGCCGAAAGGCTTACCAATGCCTGCCGTTGGGCAATGAACCTTAGCCAGTACAATTACGGAGATACTGCGCAAGCGCCTTGACCAGCTTCAGGCTGAAGAAGAGTTAACAGAAATACCCCCGCACAATAACATCCGTGGAAGAGAATATTACCAATAATCATTACTATTAAAATAATAAAGACCATGAATAATGAAACGTTAGACAAGATGCGCCAGTTGCGCTTATATGGCATGTATGATGCCTTTAAAACCAATCTGGAAACTTCCCTAAAAGAATCGCTTACACCAGACCAGTTCATAGCTTTTTTAATAGCCAGCGAATGGGATGACCGACGTAACCGAAATATAGAACGGGCCATTAAGGCAGCGGGCTTCCGTTACAAAGCTTCGTTGGAAGAGGTAGATTATGCTATTGACCGGGGTCTGGATAAAAACCAGTTCCACAGGCTTGCAGGCCTTGACTTTATAAAAGAACATAAGGATATATTTATTATCGGATCTACCGGTACAGGCAAAAGCTACCTCGCAACAGCACTGGGCTACCAGGCTTGCCAAAACAGCTTTAAAGTAATGTACGTCAACACCGCTAAATTTATGGGGCAGCTTAAACTAGCCAAGGCAAAAGGCACCTTACTGGCTGAACTTAAGCGTATAGAACGTGTAGACCTGCTGATACTCGACGACTTTGGACTGCAACCCTTCGACCCCCAGTCAAGGCTTATACTGCTTGATATTATAGAAGACCGCCACCAGAAACGCTCTACGATGCTTACTTCCCAAATACCGGTAAAGCAATGGTATGATATAATCGGTGAGAAAACCATAGCTGACGCAGTACTTGACCGTATTGTTCATCACTCTTTAAGGCTGGAACTCTATGGTGAATCTTTAAGGAGAAGAAAATCTAAATCAGATAATGTATTTTTGTAAAAATATTAGTGAATAACCAGGACTAAAAACTACCGTTTTTAAAGCCTGAAACGAACTACAACTTTTACTCTTTTTTGTCAACAACTCTAAGGGGTCAATTTGCTCTGGCGAGAGGGGGTCAATTTAATTGGTATATCCAATAAGTTGATCAGTCCTTACATTATACGATTATTAGATTTTACTCAAGATTTTCTAAAGACAGCTGGTACTTTCTACCTACAGGTAATTTAACTATGTTATTAATTTCTACAAAACGATTTTGAAATAATGTAATGTATGATTTATTAACTATGTATGCTCTATGTATGCGTAAAAAGTAGTGGCTGTCAAGCTCTTTCAACACACCAGACAATGTTCCGTGTAACACCAGTGCAGGAACGCTGTTTTTACAGTGGACCTTTATGTAATTACCAAGACTTTCTATATAAATAATCTCATCAAAAGAGATGTTTATATTTTCGCCATTGTGTTTACATTTAAGCTGCTGGCGGCCGTTTTTACTATGCTGCTTTTCTATACTATACTTATAAAAAGCTTTAGCTTTATCTACAGCCTTTTCAAATTTTTCAAGAGCAATAGGTTTCAACAGATAGTCTACCACATCCAGTTCAAATGCCCTCATCGCATAATCAGAATATGCCGTCGTAACTATAGTTAAGGGGCGGACAGGCTGAAGCTCCATCAATTCTACTCCTGATATTACAGGCATGTTAATATCTAGAAAAATAATATCAAACTGCCTTTCGCTAAGTAGCCTCAATGCCTCTTTCCCACTGTAGGCACTTGCTGTGTGTTCAAGGTCTGCATACTTTGAAATATGTGATGAGAGGGCTTTGTGAGCCGGAGTTTCATCATCAATTATCAGGCAACGGTAGGTAGTTCCCATAATGTTAGTTTTGTTATAAAGATATCTTTGTCAGAATTATGGATAAGTTCATGTTTAAGACCGCAAACCTCCAGTCGCCTTTTTAAATTTTCAATGCCTATGCCTGTGCTATTCAGTCGTGAACCTGTAGATAAATACGTATTTTCAATAGCGAAAGTGAGATTGCCATTTTCTATTATGAAGCGCATATAAATTCTTGGAATACCTGTTTCCGCAGAAAACTTAATGGCATTTTCCACTAGAGGCAAGAATATTAATGGCGGAAGTAAGAAATGGGCAAAATCCCCTTCATACTCCTGCTTAACCAGAAGACGTTCATTACTAAAGGTATAATAGTCAATATATCTCTTCATAAAACTAATTTCTTCATTTAGAGAAACTGTATGTCTTTTTGTAGCTTCAATTTGGTAGCGAAGCATATCTGATAAATTTAATATTCTGGACGGTACTTTATCTGGCTCCGCCAGAGATTCACCGTACAGATTGTTCATAACATTAAGCAAAAAATGCGGATTCAACTGTTGTTTTAAAAACGTCAATTCTGATTCCGCGCTGATTAAGTCCTGTTGCTCCTGCAAAATGTTCTTCATGATCCATAGATGCAAAAAATAAATACCGGTACCCCCTACAGCAATGGTTACCGTTGTTACAACTGCAAGTTTACTTTTGTTAATTGTAATGAAATAAAGATCAAGTACGTAATGGCAAAATATCCAATACATTAAAAAGCATATACAGAAGAACAAATATTTTTTTTCAAAAAACAGTTTTTGTAGAAGAATAAGATTGCTGCCTATAATTAGTAAAAATATAAATGCCATTGACTTTATAACATTTAAATAAATAACAACTGGGTTTTTATCAACCTGGGTACCGTAACTGTTGAAATTATTATTATAAAGGTCGTTATATAAACTTATAAATATGATCAGACTAAAAATGACAAGTACTCCAAAATTCCTGATGTATATATTGCGGTATAAGGTAATGAGTTTCATGTGTCAAAAATAAGCTAATATATTGTTTGTCAATTTAAATTACACAAACGCCATTCGTGTAATTTTTTCGGCGTTTAAATAAAAACCACCATCACATCGCTTTGACATCATTACTTTTGAACAGTTTCATCACTCGTACACACGTATCTCATTAAAAATTATCCATGACCAAGTTTTGTCTTTGTCTAACATTGATTTTAATAGCCTCTTCAAATGCAAATGCCCAAGATTCCATAGCAAATACTGCTGCTAAAGCTATTACCGAAAAATTTCCGGCAACCCGCACCTTTTATTTACAATATGATTTTTTGGGCCCGTCAGATTATAAGACCGAATTATTTCGAAACGATTATGAAAGGTCTAGAGTAAAGTCCCATACCCGATTCAAAATGACAGCTAATCTTCCCGTTTATAAATCAAAAAATCATCTGTTCTTTATTACGGGTACCATGAATTATAAGCAAGAATCTTATTCATTGGGTAATGTCTATGCCCATTCATCGCAGACGGTTTCGGACAGGGATAATCAGGAGTTCCATTATATTGCCGGCGCAATAAGTGCAACGTATTTTAAAACCATTTTTAAAAAACAAATTATATATAACGCCACCTTAACGGTCGATGGTAATGATAAGGATGTGCAGCGTGTTAAAGGCCTTGTATCAGCGGCGGTAGTGCTTAAAAAAACGGCCTCGACCACTATAACGGCTGGTATGGTTGTAATACTTGACCTATCAACACTTGTACCTATTGCACCGTTGTTTTCTTTTGAGCATCAATTTCGTAATTCGGAGTGGAATGTTGATGTCATTTTACCTCAGCGCTTCTTTATAAAAAGGCCTTTCCTACGCAATGGCAGGATTTCTCTTGGAACTGAATTGAATAGTGAAAACTACTATATCAATTTTAACAACAACGCTTTACAGGGCACTTATGAACTCAATCAGTTTGAATTGCGTTCCGGAGTAACATACGAGTATAGTCTGTATAAATGTCTTGTAGGAAGTTTTAGGTGCGGAATGCTAAACGTTGTCAATTCAAGGGTCACAAAGCGGGGCGAGAAGACAAGCGAGTATGTCATTGACTATAAACAGGATCCACAATATTATTTCAATGTAGGGTTTTCATACAACCCCTTTTAATATAAAGCATTTTTTCCTGTAACGTGTATGTCAGGTGGTTTCTTAATACCTAAACTAAAATTAACCAGATAAATAAAATACAGTAGTAAACAAAATAGAAATAAATTATATGGGCAAATATCGGATCTTTATGTTTATTACCCTGATCTCTTTCACTCTGAGTGCACAGGAACATTGGACATTGAAACAATGCATCGAATACGGGTTAAAAAATAACAGGAATAATACAATATACGCGAATCAGAAAAAAGCTGCTGATGCAAGGGCTAAAGAAGCACTCGCTGAATACTTGCCAAAGATTGCCTTGACAAGTACATTAGACGACAATTTAAGGGTACAGGAGACTATTATCCCGGCAGGCATCTTCAGTGATCAGGACATTAGGGTTGCATTTACCAAGAAGTTCCAGGCCAATAATACTGCCCAACTGGACCAGGTAATTTACGACCAGTCCTTATTAACCGGTTTAAAAGCAAATAAGTACAATAAGGAGCAGGCGCAACTGAATTTGAAACAGACCCAGGAGTCAATCATCTATAATATAAGCAGTGCCTATTTTCAAATTAGTGTGTATAGGGAACAACTCGAACTATTAATCGCAAATAAGGAAATCTACCGCAGGCAGATGGAAATATTCCAGCTGCAGGTAGATAAAGGAGTCACCCTGCAAAAGGACCTGGATAAGGTTACCGTAGATTATAATAATAATTCTTCTCAGATACGTGTAGCAGAAAGTAATTTAAAGCTTGCGGAAAATGAGTTAAAATTTGAAATGGGTTACCCTATCGAAAATACATTAATAGTAGATACCATTGACAGTGAAAAAGTTCCCCAAATAACCAGTAAATTAACTGATAATGCCTTTTCACCTTCTAAAAAAACTGAATTTCAATTGTCTGAAAATAAAATCAGGCTTCTTGAAATAGAGGCTAAACGAATTAGGCATGAAGCCCTTCCCAAATTATCTGCCTATGCGAGGTATGGTGCTTTAGGTTTTGGCGATACAGTGGGAGAGACCTATCGGGAACTCTCGATGTTTTCAGCAATTGGCCTGAAGCTTAATATACCTATACTTGATTTCTACCGCCGGGGTGCCCAACATGACCAGGCGGAAATTGAGCGGGACAATGCCCAGGAACAGTTGAAGATTGATGAAGGAAGATATAAGGTAGATTACCAAAACGCACAGACCAAGATTGTTGAAGCGCAGACTAATGTGGAAAACGACCGCCGGAATGTGACCCTGGCCGAATCGGTACTGCAGACAACCGACCTTCAATTTCAAAAAGGGGTAACAAATCTTACAGACTGGCTCAATACCCAGAGTTCTTTAAGGACAGCCCAAAATAGCTACCTAAACTCACTATACAACTTTTACCTTGCTACACTGGACCTTGAGAAAGCTGCCGGCACACTTACTGAATTTTATAACTCACTATAACTTAAATGAAAAAGAAAACGATTATCATAATTATAATAGTAGCAATTGTTGGACTGATCATATTTCAGCTTGCGAATAACAAAAGTAAGATCAACGAGAAAAACAAGCCCGTTGCGGTTGGTGATATCAGTATTCCGGTAACTGTTGCGCAGGTGAAATTGCAAAGGCAGGATATTAAAATAATTAAAACAGGTTCGCTGGCCCCTTTTAAAGAGGCAACGGTATTAGCCCCTGCCAATGGAAACATCCTTAAGTTGTCATTTGCTTTAGGGGACCAGGTAAAAAAGGGACAGTTACTCGCAGTAATTGATACTAAGGTACTTCAATTGGACCTGCAAAAGTCAGAGAGTAACGTAATAAAACAACTACAGGATTACGAAACCTACAGTGAGCTTTTGAAAGGTGGAGCAGCAACAAAGGAGAAGGTCAATGAAATAAGGCAAACCTACCAAGATGCCTTAAACCAGTCACAACAGCTAAAAAGGCAAATTAGTGATGCCAGTATTAAAGCATCGACCACAGGGGTAATTGCGACTAAAAAAATTGAAGAGGGTGTATATGTAACCTCTGGCGCAGAGATTACTACTATCGTTAACCTTTCACAGGTGAAAGTTCAGGTGAACCTTACCGAAAGGGAGGTATACCAAGTAGTGGAAGGACAGAAAATAAAGATTACTACTGATATTTTTCCGGACAGGATTTTTGAGGGTACTATATCTTACATAAGTCCTCGGGCAGACCAGACCCACAATTATCAGGTTGAAATTATAGCCGCAAATACGGGGGGAGTACAATTGCGCCCGGGAACATTTGTATATGCTGATTTCTCCCGCAAAACATCAAAGGATATTATAGTTATACCCCGTGAGGCACTTATCGAGAGTACAAAGGACGGTAGCGTATATGTTACTAAAGATGGTAAGGCTGTATTGCGTACAATTACTACAGGCGCAGACTTCGGAAACGGAATTGAGGTATTGACAGGACTAGAGCCCGGAGAGCAGGTAATAACCTCCGGACAGATCAATTTAAAGGACGGGGCGAAAATAAATATATCAAAGTAAACACTATGTCAATAACTGAAATTGCAGTAAAAAGACCGTTACTGATTGTGGTAATTTTTACCATCTTAATTCTTTTCGGTATACAATCGTACCTGTCATTAAATTATAAACTATTACCCACCATAGAAATTCCCACAATATCTGTAAGTACAATATACCCGGGTGCATCAGCGGGAGAAGTTGAAACCTCAGTGACCAAAAAGCTAGAAGACGCATTTTCATCTGTTGAAGGGCTTGATAAAATCAACTCTACATCACAGGAAAGCTTGTCCCAAATTACCATACAGCTTAAAAGTGGTACCAACATTGACCAGGCCGAGCGTGATGTACAAAGAAAGGCAGACCAGGCATTGAATGACCTCCCTGAAAATTCTGAGCGCCCTCAGGTAAATAAGGTTAACTTAGAAGAAACCCCTGTAATAAGCGCCGGCGTCACCGCAGAACTGCCGCCACGCCAACTGTACGATATGGTGGATAAAAATCTCAGGCCCCTGTTGCAAAATGTTAGTGGTGTAGGTGCCGTTAATATCATTGGTGGTGATGAGAGAACCGTAAAAATAAATATATTCCAGGATAAGCTGAAGGGATATGGCCTGTCTATAACTCGGGTCAGCCAGGCTGTGAACAGTGCCAACCTGTCTTTTCCTGCGGGAAACCTTGAAACCAAAAGCCAGCAATTATCAATACGGTTTGATGCAAACGTTACCTCTGTCGATCAGTTGCGTACCATTATTATCAGCCAGATACCCGGCCAGGGTAACATATATTTAAAGGATATCGCCGAGGTAGTAGATGCTACAGCAAAAACTACCGCTATCAATCATATCAACGGCATACCATCAATTGGAATCCAAATCATAAAGCAGACGGATGCCAATGCGGTGGAAGTAAGCGAACAGGTCAAAAAGACCTTTGAGTCAATCGAGGAACAGTACAAGTCGAAAAAATTCAAATTTAATATTGCTTCCGATCAAAGTGAATACACCCTGCATTCGGCTGATGCTGTCATGGAAGATCTCTTCTTGGCAGTGCTAATTGTGGGAATTGTTATGATGGCTTTCCTGCACAGCTTCAGGAGTTCGATGTTCGTACTTATTGCATTGCCTTCGTCAATAATACCAACATTTATTGCCATGAACCTCTTTGGGTTCTCCCTGAACTTAATGACATTAATGGCCATGTCATTAGTGGTGGGCATCCTTGTAGATGACTCAATTGTTGTGCTCGAAAATATATACCGCCATCTTGAAATGGGTTCCGATAAACGCACTGCTGCACTGGATGGGCGTAACGAAATTGGATTTACTGCTCTGGCTATTACACTTGTAGACGTTGTTGTTTTCCTTCCCTTGGCATTATCAGGAGGTATTATAGGCGCCCTATTGCAGGAATTTTCTCTAGTGGTTGTAATCTCAACCTTAATGAGCTTATTTGTTTCTTTTACCATCACACCCTTGCTGGCCAGCCGCTTTGGTAAAATTGAAGTTTTGTCCAAGGATACACTCTGGGGACGAATCAATCTTAAATTTGAGCATTTTATAGATGTTTTAAAGGATGACTATGCCTGGTTACTGGAAAAGGCATTGCGACGAAAAAGGTGGCTGCTTTCAGGTACAATTTTAATGATTATTGGTTCTATAGCCCTAGTAGCAACAGGATTTGTCGGTGCAGCTTTTATACCGCAGTCCGATCAGGGAGAAATAATGATCAGCCTTGAGCTTGAGCCATCAGCGGCAATATACCGCACAAATATGATTACCCAGCGTGCAGAAAAAATAATAATGAAAGACAGCCTGGTTAAAAACGTATTTTCGAATATAGGTTTTGTATCCGGCGGTGTGGCCGGAGCAACGGGTACAGCTAACCTTGCCGAAATTTTAGTAACATTAGTTGATAAGGGTGACCGTCCAATTTCTGCCGAAGAATTCGGTATTGAACTACAGCGCAAACTGAGTGAGGAAATACCCGGGGTTAAAATCAGTGCTGCACCCACGTCTATTGCAGGTGGCGGTAACCAGGCTCCGATACAGGTTGCAATTAAAGGCGTAAACCTAAAAGACGTGCGCTCGGTCGCAGAACAATATCAGAAAGCGATTGCAACCGTCCCTGGGACACGTTTTGTGAAACTATCGGTGAAAGACAGGAAACCCGAGGTTCAGGTAAATTTAGACAGGGAAAAAATGGCGCTATTAGGTCTCAATGCCAGCCAGGTAGGTGCTGCCCTACAAAATGCATTTAGTGGTAATGATGAAAGCCAGTATAAGGAATCCGGGAATGAATATGATATCTTAATTGGCTTTGACGAATATAGTAAAACCAATATTGATAATGTACGTAACCTTCCCTTCGCTAATAATGACGGGCAGTCATTCGTGCTGGGCCAGTTTGCAGAGGTACGCCAAGGGCTAGGTGAAACTACGCTTCAACGAATAGACCGCCTTAACAGCATCACAGTTGAGTCTGCAATCGCAGGAAGGCCATCAGGAAGTGTAACAGCAGATATCAGGGAAAAAATTAAGTCTATAAAGCTACCGCAGGGAATCAGTGTCGAACATTTGGGAGATGCTAAAAATCAAGGTGATGCATTTGGAAGTCTTGGCCTTGCGTTACTTACCGCAATAGTCCTGGTATACCTTATTATGGTAGCGCTGTACGAAAATGCTATTTACCCTTTTGTCGTATTGTTTTCAATTCCTGTAGCCTTAATTGGTGCATTGCTTGCCTTGGCACTCTCCTACGAGACGCTGAATATATTCTCTATCATCGGTATAATCATGCTCTTAGGCTTGGTTTCAAAAAATGCTATTCTAATCGTTGACTTTACAAACCAGCTAAAATCTGAAGGGTATGGTGTTAGAGAAGCATTGGTAGAAGCGGGTAAAGAAAGGTTAAGGCCTATACTTATGACAACCTTGGCAATGATATTGGGTATGTTGCCTATAGCCCTGGCAAGCGGATCTGGCTCAGAGGTCAAAAACGGCATGGCGTGGGTCATTATAGGAGGGCTTACAAGCTCTATGATCCTTACGCTTTTTGTAGTTCCATCAATGTACCTAATCATAGACGGACTGCGAAACCGTTTCTCTAAAAAAACTGTAACTATTAATAACCATCATAAGTAAAGTGATATCATTTTACAAAGTATTTAAAAGTCAATTCTGATTAGTGCACTAATTGGAGATAGTAAATTTTATTAAATCCTCTAACGCCAACCCATGAATAATACCAAGCAAACAAAATGGAATCAATTTATCCCATTGGCATCTGTATTTTTTTTCTGGGGATTCGTTGCCGCCAGTAACGACATCCTTATTCCCGTATTTCAAAAGGCATTTAACCTGCTACCATGGCAAAGTCAATTGGTATCATTCGCCTTCTATGTTGCCTACACTATCGGATCGATTATTTACATAGTTGTTTCAATCTTTAGCGGCAAAGATGTTATTGAACGGCTGGGGTATAAAAATTCTCTGGCACTGGGGCTAGCTGTTTCTGCCATAGGTACCATTTTGTTTTATCCGGCTGCGGAACAGGGTTCATTTGTGATTTTGCTATCAGGCCTTTTTATCGTCGGACTTGGTTTTTCTCTGCAGCAAACTGTCGCAAACCCTCTAGCAATTGCACTTGGCCCTACGAGTACAGGTTCTCAAAGATTAACACTGGCAGGGGGGATTAATAATTTTGGAACTACTATTGGCCCCCTCGCAATAAGTTACGCAATCTTTGGAAAGGTGTCATCGGCAAGCTCCGGAATAGACATTAATACCGTAAAGTTACCTTATTTAATCTTAGGGGTAGCTTTCTTAACCATAGCCGTTTTACTTAAGTTCTCCTCATTGCCAACGCATCCCGACGTTTCTGCTGTAGAGGTAAACGATAAATACCCCGGCGATAAAAAGACGGCTTTACACTACCCACAGTTAATCATGGGTATGGTAGCTGTATTTTTATATGTTGGGGTAGAAGTTTCTACAGCGAGTAACCTGCCGTCATATCTGATAGAAAAATTAAATTTTGATGAGAGCGCTGTCAGCCCTTATATATCATTATATTGGGCCAGCATGATGATAGGCCGTTGGGGAGGTGCTGTCGGAGCTTTTACAACAAACGCAGTGTTACAATATATTTTTAAAATAGTTGCGCCGTACCTTGCTTTCGGAATTTTTCTTGCTGCCAATGCACTCATGGGTTATGACATCGCACCATTTTACGTATATGCTTATATAATTGTAGTATTAATTGTTGCCGACTTTATCAGTAAGGGTAATCCGGCAGTAATGCTTGGAATCTTTTCAATACTAGGTATAATTGTAACGATTATAGGAATGGTCAGTAACGGCATGATAAGTGTATATGCATATACAAGTGTAGGGCTATTTTGCAGTACATTATGGCCGTGTATTTTTACACTTGCTGTGGCTGGTCTTGGGAAGCGAACAACCCAAGGAAGCACGTTACTCATTATGATGATTATGGGTGGCGGTATAATTAGCTTATTACAGGGGTATGTTGCAGGAATTGTTGGTATCCAACTAAGTTATATTATGGGAGTATTATGTTTTGCATATTTAGTGATATATGCCTTTGTGGTAAAGAAGATACTGAAAGATCAGGGAATCATTTATAATAAAGTTAAAAGTGGTGGACATTAAATATATCTAAACTGGACTGCAAATTTGTTGTTCTAAGCCTGTTTTATTCTAAAACTCTTATAAAATTTAAATTTTAGGTTGTAACTATATAAGTACTGTATTCATCCTGCAATAATTAACTTCAGGTTTGATTGCAGGAGACTTATCGATAGCAGGAAGTCACGGACCTTGATAAATATGTTCAGTTTAAGAAAAAATGAAAACACTTCCCTTACAAATAAAGCTTCGACATCAATTCCACTTCATACAGAGTGCCTACTAAGTGAATATTCAGAATTTACAATTGAGCAGTAACTGATATTTTCAGTATTATTAGAATGAGACAATTAAGTGTATAAATCACACTATAACGTTATAGTATAAATTCTTCACAAAAAACACCTATTAGTCATATTGACGTAATGATTTTAATTGTTTTTATATATTATTATGATTTTTAAATAAAAATTTTGATATAATACTTTTTTATATCAAAATAATTTTTAAAACCATACAATACTCATACCTTTACGTCTATAGAACGCAATGCTTTTTAGCTGTAACCTTAACTCTCTAATTAAAAAAAAATGACAAAAATTACTCTTAAAATTCCTCTGTTTTTAGGTTGTCTACTGTTTCTAAACAATATTGTCGTAGCTCAGACCGTCAAGGATTCCCTGACGACCGTTGTGCAGTCAGATTCCTTGATAAAAAATAAAGAAGAAAAAAACAGGAATGTGATGCTCAATGCAGATAGCAACAACGGCCCCAGGAATGTGAATATCGGCCTCCCGTTTCAGGGGGACATAATCATATTGGAAAATGACCTACCTGTAGTATATACATTCCAGCCACAAATTCCTACTACTGTCTGGAGATATGACAACAGTCTCGGTAAAATGGGATTATTATCATTTGCAGAGGGTGCTTTGATTTATGGTAAAGTTGGTTATGCTGTTAACAGCTACGACCGTGAGGCCGGAAAGAAATTTCGCGGCTATGCTTCCTTCTATACCAATAGTTGGGGGTCGTACCGATATGACGCAACACTTACCGGTCCCATTGGCGAGAAAGGCTGGGGCTACACAGTAAGTATGTTTCAAAACTATGACCACTACAATGGCACAAACTACATGTACACGCAATGGGGTGACCGTACTTCGATATTTAAGGCTGGTATTTCTAAAAAATATAAAAACGGAAATATCCGGGTGCTTTGGAAACATTCTGTGTCCAAGCCAATATTTAGTACATATTACCCATTAACATATAAAGGTAATGGAAAAACGGAACCACTTCCAAATTTTCAACTTGGACAAGACAGTTACCTAATAGGTGACGGAAATGTGCCTTACTACGATGCAAACACAGGGGCTCCCGGAATGATAAACATGGACAGCGATATAGCAAGTAAATATATTGCAAATACTTTTTATCTTACAGGAAACCATAAGTTCAATAATGGTTTAAATATGACCTACTCTTCAATGTATATGGATGCAAAAGCACCATTTACCATACAGTTCCCTATAAGCCTACAGATCCAGGACCCAGACCAACAGGCGGCAAACGGTTCAATTTTCCAGATTCATAATAGCAATACGGTGTATGACGGATCTGTACAACTTGTTTCCAATACATTCGTACCACAATCTGATATTACAACAATTACAACAAGGCTAGAATTTACAAAACAGCTTGGTAAACACGCAGCGCGTTTAGGTTTTACGCAGCAGTACAACGATTTGCCTATACAATTTAATAACGGCGTTTATTATCAAACTGTAGAACCAAACCCTAGATTACTAGACTTCTACGTTAATGTAGCGCCCGGTACAAATTATCAGGTTACCAACGCTTTTGGCTTACTTCCGTCTGCGGGTATCGGGGATTATGTACACACCAAAGTACAAAAATACGCCATTTACGGTTCAGACGATTTCTCTATTAATAAATGGTGGGATCTTGGCCTTGGCGCAAGGATTGAACTGCAAAATGATAAGGAAGAGCATAATCAATATATCAATCAGTTCATTAACGACAGACCGCTGATAAAACAGGATTTTAATAATAATTGGAACAAAGTTTTCATTGCAAGTACAGTCATCAAGGCAACTAATAAATTTGGTTTTTTAGGTGATATAACATATAACGAGTTTTATAACCGTTACTGGGATTACAGATACAAAGATGCCAATGGTAATCCAATTGCGGAGCCTGGTTCGGCAGAGGGCGCTCTCCCTCTCAACGATTTAGCGTTAAAAGGCTCAATAAAAGTTATAAATTATGGTGGGGGCATTTATTTTAATTATGGCAATGCTTTGAGTATTGTTTCTAAAGTCACTAAAATATCAAAGAGCAATAACACTACTACGGCAGATATAACCAATCCTGCCAATCCTGCAGAGCGGGCAAAATTTAACCCTCTATTCTATGATATTGAAACAATTGGATGGACTACAGATATCGTTGCAAACCCTTTTAAAGGTTTTAATGTTCATTATCTCCTAACCCTGCAAAATCCAAAATATAAAAATTATTCTTATAGTGCGTTTGGTGTTAATTATAACATCAGTAACAACATTATACCGGAACTTTCAAAAGTACTAATGGAATTTGACCCTAGTTATACTTTTATGGATAACAAGCTACGCGCATGGATAAGTTTTCGCTATTTTGGTAAGCAGTATGCTAACCAGACCAATGCGTTTTTCTACAAGGGTTGGGTTGAAAATTTTGGAGGAATTGATTATCGTGTAAGCAGAAACATTGATTTCAAATTACAAGTAACCAACTTTTTGAACCAAGAGGGTGTAAAAGGTGCAATACAGGGTGCTGATCAAATTACAGATGCTACGCCATTTGTAAACAGGAAAGTGGCAGCAGGTGCAATTCGTCCACGTACATTAGAATTTACAGTTAATATCAAATTCTAGGCAACTATAAAATTTCATTATCTTACATAAAGATGAATTAACGATTCCTTCTGAAGTAACTCGGGAGGAATTGTTATTCATATTAATTTGCTACAGGATTATTAATTAATTTAAAAAATACAACTAAGCATAACCATGGTAAAATTTTTAACGCTTTTAGCTTTTTGCTGTTTTCAATTAGCTTATCCCCAACAGCCCTTATATAAACAAGCTGAAATCCCCATAGAGAAACGCATTAAAGATCTTCTAAAGCGGATGACCGTGGAAGAAAAAATTTTGCAGTTAAACCAGTATAAGTTAGGGGCTAACACAAATATAAATAATATTGGAGCCGCCAGTAATGAAATCCCTGCTGGCATCGGTTCATTAATATACTTTGGTGGTGACCCTGAATTCAGGAATCAAATACAAAAAAAGGCAGTCGAGGAGTCACGTTTAGGTATCCCGATACTTTTTGGATATGATATCATACACGGTTGCCGTACATTATATCCTATTCCATTGGCACAGGCATGTTCATGGAACCTAGATTTGGTAAAAACAAACAGTAGCATGTCTGCTAAAGAGACGGTGCTTAGTGGTGTTGACTGGGTATTTTCGCCCATGATTGACGTTTCTAGGGATCCTCGATGGGGACGTGTGGCAGAAGGATATGGTGAAGATCCCTATGTGAACGCTGTCTTTGGTGTAGCAACAATTCAAGGATATCAGGGGACAAGCCTTTCCGATCCCTATTCTGTAGCTGCATGCCTTAAACATTATGTGGGTTATGGAATGTCTGAAGGAGGACGTGATTACCGATACTCTAATATATCAAAGCAGTCGCTATGGGAAACTTATCTTCCATCATTTGAAGCAGGGATCAATGCTGGTGCTGCAACCGTTATGAGTTCATTTAATGATATTAGTGGAATTCCCGCGACAAGCAATTACTACACGCTGACAGAAATATTAAAGAAACGATGGAAGCACGACGGATTTGTAGTCTCAGACTGGAATGCAATTGAACAACTTATAAATCAGGGCGTAGCTCAGGACAAGAAAGAGGCAGGAATGAAGGCTTTTTTGGCGGGTGTTGAAATGGATATGATCGATAACATATATTTAGAACATTTTAAGGAATTGCTGGCAGAGAAAAAAATATCGATACAGTCAATTGACGAAGCAGTTACGCGCATCTTAAGAGTAAAGTTCAGATTAGGACTTTTTGAAAACCCATATACAACTATAATAGAAAAAGAAAAACGCTATTTGCAACCAGAAAGTATTAAAAACGCTGCCAAGCTTGCAGAAGAATCTATAGTATTGCTAAAAAATGAGAATAATATTTTACCTATTTCTCCACTGTTAAAAAAAATTGCACTTGTAGGCCCAATGGCTAAAGACAAGCAAAACCTAATGGGATCATGGAGTGGATATGCAAAGTCAGCTGATGTTGAGACTATATTTAGTGGAATGGAAAAAGAGTTTAGTAATAAAGCACAGCTAAACTATGCAAAGGGCTGTGATTTTGACGGCGATGATGAGTCGGGGTTTGAAGAAGCGATTAAAGTAGCAAATCAGTCGGACATCATTGTTGTATGTTTGGGTGAAAGAAGAGTTTGGTCAGGAGAAAACGCTTCAAGATCTACGTTATCGTTGCCGATAATACAAGAAAAATTGGTCGAAGAGTTAAAAAAAACAGGAAAACCAATTGTGCTTATTTTATCTAATGGGCGCCCTATAGAGTTGGAAAGACTGGAGAAATTTTCAGATGCGATACTGGAAATATGGCAGCCAGGTGTAGCTGGAGGAACTCCTGTAGCCGGCATTGTATCTGGGAGAATTAACCCATCCGCTAAGCTAGCAATTACTTTTCCACTGGTAACTGGACAAATACCAACTTACTACAACATGCGTCCAAGTGCAAGGGAAGCTAAATTGGGAGCTTATCAAGATAAGCCTACAGAACCATTATACTGGTTTGGGCATGGTTTAAGTTATACTACATATAAATACAGCGAAGCCACGCTATCATCTCCTCGCATTAAGCCATCAGAAAAACTTACAGTGCAGGTCAAAGTTACCAATACCGGGGATGTTTCAGGTAAAGAGAGCGTCTTGTGGTACATTTCAGATCCGGTGTCTTCAATATCAAGACCTTTGAAAGAACTTAAATTTTTTGAGAAGAAAGAAATCCCGGCAGGTAATGAAGTTGTGTACACTTTTGAGATTGATCCAAATCGCGATCTTGCCTATTATGACGAAGAAGGACATAAAATTTTAGAACCAGGTAT
Organism: Flavobacterium psychrotrophum; assembly: GCF_003403075.1. Lineage (NCBI taxonomy): Bacteria > Pseudomonadati > Bacteroidota > Flavobacteriia > Flavobacteriales > Flavobacteriaceae > Flavobacterium > Flavobacterium psychrotrophum. The sequence continues at coordinate 3,414,430 of NZ_CP031557.1, forward strand.
TTTTTACGTTCATGTTGACGACCAGAAAATCAAATTTGAACTTTTAAAGTAATACTTATGATTAAATTGGTTTGGACTCTTTCAAATGACTCATCATTTAAAAAGTCCAAACCGGTTGATCAGGTAATAAAAATACCTTCACTTAATGCAGATTTGTATGCCGCTTTGTTAAACGCGTACAGGTAGGGCGATCTGTGGCCAGGGGTATACCTGACCTCGTCTAATTTCACAATGATATCCTGGGACAGTAATTTTCTTGCAAAGTTACGGTCGTCCATTTCTTTGCCTAAAATAGTCTGGTAAAGCACCCTGATTTCAGGCAACGTAAATTTTTCGGGAAGCAATTCTAAACCAATTGGAAAGTGATAAATATTGTTTCGCAATGCTTCCAATGCTTCAGCAATTATCTGTGAATGGTCATAGAGTAGAGCTGGCAGGTTATTCACATCCCACCAACAGGTTTCCTCATCCTGGGTGTTGCCATTGATTACTACTTTAGAAAACTCAGTAAGTGTATAAAATCCAACAGTTGCAATTTGATCAAAAAGCCAGTGTGTATGGTCAAATTTGATTCCCGTAAGGGCAGTTAATGCCTCAGGGGTGATATGAGGATCAATATTCCGACCGGGCTCGCTAAATATTTTAAACTGTTTCAGGAACAGATTACTACTAATACCAGTACGCTGAACCGCTACCCGCATTGCAGCTGATTCAACATTTTCCGTTTTTTTGATGTAGCCTCCTGGAAGCATCCACGGTTCGATATAGGGATTGCGGATAAGAAGCACTTTTAGCTCTTTTTCGTGATACCCGAAAATAACATTATCGACAGCCAGGTTACTTAAATAATCTTTATTGCTTTGAGTAAAAAACTCATAAACATGGTAAAGCTTGTGGGATTTATTGATCATAAAACAAATTTATGACTTTTTAGTCAAAATAACGAACTGGGCATTTACCAGTATTGAAAATCCCGCTCCTGATCAATCTATAAATATCTTGTTTCGCACTATGCTTTGTCAGGATAAAGTAAAGTTTGATCCATTAATTAATTTAATTGCTATTTGAGTAGACAAATCAAGAAAATAAAATATCTTTACGTCATTATAACTAAAAGGTTTTTCCTGCTTAAATTTTTAAATTTTCTTTACTATAAGGAGAAGTGATGCCATTTTTTGCCGGTTCACTTTTTTGTTATATCAATTCACGTATCAACTATTTTATTTGTAAATGAGAAATTATACTCCGTTAATGAAAGTTATGTTTTGTTCGTTGCTATTGGGTACTTTGCAACTTAGTGCCCAAACCATGTCCAACGAATGGGAAAACCCTCAGGTTTTTGAAAGAAATAAAGAGACCGCACGTACTGGTTTTATAATTAAGGAAAGTAACGGTACTGACTCGAATCTTATAAATCAAATTAGTCTTAATGGAGATTGGAAATTTAGCCTGGTTAAAACTCCGGCAAAGCGCCCTGCTGATTTTTATACGAAATTATTTGACGATTCTAAATGGGCCACTATACCTGTGCCTTCAAATTGGGAGCTGCACGGTTATGACGTCCCGATATATACAAACTATAAATACCCATTTCCTGCAAACCCTCCATTTGTAGATAATGGCTACAATCCGGTTGGCAGCTACAGGACAAAATTTAAGGTCCCTGCCAATTGGAGTGAAAAGGAAATCATACTCCATTTTGGATCAATTAGTGGATACGCTACTATATTTATCAATGGTAAAGAAGCCGGGATGACCAAGGCCTCAAAAACCGTTGCGGAATTTAATATCACACCATTTTTAAAAGATGGAGAAAATCTGCTGGCGGTACAGGTATTCCGCTGGCATGATGGAAGTTATTTGGAGGATCAGGATTTTTGGCGTTTAAGCGGTATTGAACGTGATGTCCAACTGATTGCATTACCGCATCATAGTATTTGGGATTACGAGGTGATTGCTGGTCTTACAGACAGTTATCAAAACGGAAAACTTACCGCAAAAGTAAATTTTAAAGACTTTAAAAAAAACACTATGCGTTTAAGTAAAGTAGATTTTGAGCTTACTGATCCGCAGGGCAAACTTGTTAAAACAATATCGCAAGAATTGAAAGCCGGAGAAACTGAAATGAATTTTAGTCTATCGCTAAAAGATGTTCAGAAATGGAGTGCGGAAAACCCTCAACTTTATACGTATAAAATTAAATGGGAAACGCGTAAAGGAGTTTTCGCGTCGATTAGTGGGCGCACGGGATTCAGAAGTGTTGAGATTAAAAACGCGCAACTATTGGTTAATGGCAATGCTATCATTGTGCACGGTGTTAATGTGCATGAACATGATCCAGTCCATGGGCATGTACCCAATAGGGAATTAATGCTAAAAGATGTTGCATTAATGAAGCAACACAATATTAATACAATCCGCATGAGCCACTATCCGCACGACCCTTATTTATACGAGTTGTGTGACCAATACGGTTTATATGTAATCGATGAAGCAAATCTTGAAACGCATGGCATGGGTGCGGAATTGCAAGTCAGCTTTGATAAAAGCAAACATCCGGCATACCTCCCAGAATGGTTTGCGTCCCAGACAGACCGCATTAAAAGAATGGTAGAGAGTAATAAAAACCATCCCTCAGTAATTGTCTGGTCAATGGGGAATGAATGCGGTAACGGACCCGTGTTCTATGATAATTATAAATGGCTGCACCAAAGGGATCCGGGAAGGGTTGTGATGTTTGAACAGGCCGGGGAAAAGGAAAATACTGATATTGTCGCGCCAATGTACCCCACAATCAAAAGGATGATAAAGTATGCCAATGCAACCGTTGACAGGCCTTACATAATGTGTGAATTTGCACACTCGATGGGAAACAGCACAGGTAATTTCAAGGAATACTTTGACATTGTAGACTCAAGCCCACATATGCAGGGAGGATGTATATGGGACTGGGCTGACCAAGGCATCAAAGCAAAGGATGAAAATGGGCGTGATTATTGGGCATATGGTGGGGACTTAGGTGGAGCCGACCTTCAAAATGACCTTAATGGCTGTGCCGATGGATTAGTTAGCGCCGACAGGATTCCTGAACCGGCCCTTGAGGAAGTTAAAAAAGTGTATCAGGATATCAGGTTTGAATTGCAGGACGGTAAGGTACTAACAACAAAAAACCGTTATTTTGACACCTCCCTAGAAGCATTTAATTTTAAATGGGAGCTGATAAAAGATGGTGAAAAAATTCAACAGGGAAATTTTAAAGGTACAGCAGCTCCCAGGAATATTCAAAGTAACATACTCCCCTTTGAAGATTTGGATAACATCGGGGAATACTTTGTAAATATTTATGCTACCACAGCAAATGCTACAGATATGGTACCACTGAACCATGTGGTAGCAAAAGAGCAATTTTTTATCAAAGGAAACTATTTTAAAACTCAAAACATTTCAAAGTCAGTTGAGGGACGCTTTAGGTATAAGCAGGATAAGAGTTCCTTAACTTTTGAAACGGACGAAATAACTGGAGAATTTAACCTTCAAAGCGGGATTCTCCAAAGTTATAAGTATAAAAACGATAAGGTACAACCAATAACAAGTTTTCCAATCCCTTATTTCTGGAGGGCACCCACCGATAATGATTTAGGAAGTTACTCAGACAAACATTTGGGAGTCTGGAAATTTGCACATAAAGACCCCAAGGTTGTTAGTGTTTCCGTAGATCAGCAGAACAATGACGGTTTATCAATTACTGTTAACTATTTATTATCAGATTCTGCCGTACCCTACCGACTTACATATCTCTTAAAGACTGATGGAGGAATTAAAATAACCGCACATATAAATACAAAAGGTATGAACCTTCCTGAACTTCCCCGATTTGGCATGCGAATGGAATTATCCGGAGACTATAGCAATCTATCGTATTATGGGCGTGGTCCTTTTGAAAACTATTCCGACAGAAATACTGCTGCCTTTATTGGTGCATATAATGATACAGTGGCCAATCAGTTCAACTGGAATTATGTGCGTCCACAGGAGTGCGGTTATAAGACGGATGCCAGGTATATTTCCCTAATGGATAAATCAGGAAATGGCCTAAAAATTATCGGTGCACAGCCTATTAGCTTTAGTGCCCTTAATGTTTCAACCGAAAATTTGGATGTGAACAAAGATGGCAGGTTAAAACACATCAGTGATATCCATCCAGAAAATAAGGTCTTTTTACATATCGACTCCGCACAGCGCGGCCTCGGAGGTGACAATAGTTGGGGTGCACAGCCCCACGCAGAATATAGACTTGATAGTGAAGAATATACATACTCCTATATAATAAATTTATTGCCAAAAAAATAGTACGTGCAGTACGATATATAATTGTAAAGTAAATACGGCATACATCATGAATATTGAACACTCTATCGTTTTAGTGAAATATTTAAATTTTTTACAATGTATAATTACATTTAATCAAATTCAAGGCTAAATATTCATATTTAATTGAAATTATTGTAAAAATGTATAGATATTTTGACAATCTAAACTAAAATTTTTGAAATTAATAAAAACAATGTATCTTTACGTTATATTAACGAATAGCTTTTATGCGATTTTATTTTAACTATTAATAACTAAGATTTAGTACTATGAAAAGATTTTCATTATTTATTGGCTGCATTTTTATGTTTATGCTTTCACTAAGCGCTTCGGCACAGTCGAAGAATTTTTTTACCGGTAAATGGAATGTTTTGGTTGAAGGAACTCCTCAGGGTGATGCAAAGATGATTCTTGTCTTCGAAGATAAAGACGGGAAACCAAGCGGGTACATACTCGACCCCGCCACCAAAAAAGAAGTCAGCAAGCTTAATAAGGTTGAACTAAAAGGGGATACGGTTTCAGTATATTTTACATCGCAGGGTTACGAAGTCTACTTATTCCTGGAAAAGGAAAATGAGCACAAGGCAAGTGGCAGCATGATGGATATGTTTGATGCGACAGCTGACAGGATAAAAGAATAAAAATAAACGGGCCGCTCTTGCAGCCCGTTTTTTATAACGTTGTATTGACATAGCCATAGCATAAAACGCATATAATTCGTGCTATCATCATTATTTATATTCATCGCTGAGTGCGTTTTTTCATAGTCAACTCTTTTTATCGATCCATATTGCTGTTTAATATAAACCACTATTTCTAAAGATTTTTATGAAATATAAACTACTACGTTTAACATGTGTCGTAGCGTTGCTATTTTCCATTCATATGCAGGGGCAGCTAAAGAAAGATGCTCAGAAACAAATGGATACATATGTATCCTCGTTATTGAAAAATATGACCCTTGAAGAAAAACTTGGGCAACTAAACTTAGTTACACCTATCGCCAGGACCGGGCCTTTTGCTACTAAGAATGCATCTGATAAAATGAAGGACGGATCCGCAGGCAATATTTTTGGTCTGCATGGGAGTCCTTCCAGCATCCACATGCGGCTCGCCCTCAGTGAAAATTCTAGATTGAAAATCCCGCTATTATCAGGTTTGGATATTGTTCATGGATTTAAAACAGTATTTCCTATACCATTAGGATTATCATGTTCCTGGGATCCTGCACTCATCGAGAAAACAGCAAGAATTGCTGCGGTGGAAGCCTCTGCATTAGGATACAACTGGACATTTTCGCCCATGGTTGACATTACCAGGGACCCACGCTGGGGAAGGGTTATGGAAGGCTCAGGTGAGGATCCTTACCTTGGTTCGCTAATTGCCAGGGCTATGGTGAAAGGCTACCAGGGCAGTGACTTAAACGATGATACTTCACTTATTGCGTGTGTAAAACATTTCGCACTTTACGGCGCGCCGGAAGCAGGCCGGGACTATAATACAGCGGACATGAGCAGGCTAACAATGTATCAATATTACCTGCCCCCTTACAAGGCAGCGGTTGATGCCGGCGCAGGAAGCATCATGGTGTCGTTCAACGATATTGAAGGCATCCCTGCAACCTCCAATAAGTGGCTGCTAACCGACCTATTGCGAAAGGAATGGGGCTTTAAGGGTTTTGTTGTAAGTGATTTTAACGGCATTCAGGAGCTAATGAATCACGGGGTAGCGGCAGACCTTAAAGAAGCAGCAGAATTATCCCTTACAGCTGGTGTAGATATGGATATGGTCAGTGAGGCGCTAATAGCCTCGCTAAAGCAATCTGTAAAGGATGGCCATGTGAGCATGGATCAAATTAATGCCGCATGTAGAAGGGTTTTGGAGGCTAAATATAAGCTAGGCCTCTTCACTAATCCTTACAGGAATTACGACCCCGCAAAAGCCGATCTTGTATCGCTTACAGAAGAGAACCGAAAAGTCGCAAAAGATGCAACCTTAAGGTCTATCGTACTTCTCAAAAATGATAAGGCTACCCTCCCCCTGAAAAAAAACGCGAAAATCGCACTGATAGGCCCATTCGCAAATAACCAGAACGAAATGTTTAGTTCCTGGACTTTAAAAGGTGATGTTCCAAGTGTCGTTACAATTTATGAAGGACTTAAAAAACAAAATCCGGATATTACCTATGTACAGGGTACACAGGTCAGCGGTGACCCTGGGTTAAAACTAAAAGGAGAACCATTTGATGCTGCCCTGCAAGAAGAATTAGTTGCAGCAGCAATGAATGTAGCCAAACAAGCTGATGTGATCGTGGTTGTTCTGGGAGAATCAAGTGCCATGTCAGGAGAGGCACGCAGCCGGACCGATCTCTCGTTGCCGAATTGCCAGAGTGAACTCTTAAAGCGCTTAAAAAGTATTGGGAAACCCGTTGTCCTGCTGCTTGTAAACGGAAGGCCCATGACATTAGCAGATGATTTACCGTATGCAGATGCGGTACTGGATATTTGGCGCCCAGGTACAGAAGCAGGCAGTGCAGTTGCAGATATTTTATTCGGGGCGTACAACCCCACAGGGAAATTGACCATGACCTTTCCACGCAGCGTAGGCCAGATCCCCATTTATTACAATACTAAAAACACCGGAAGGCCATACACCGAAGGGACTGAAGGCTTTTTTTCAAGCTATATCGACCAGTCCAACACCCCCCTCTATCCTTTTGGATACGGCTTAAGTTATACTAAATTTATTTACGGTGCCATTACACTCAACGCTTCAGTGCTCAAAGGAAATAATGCTAACCTCACAGCTAGTATTACTATCACCAACAGCGGCAGTTATGCAGGTGAGGAAACGGTGCAGTTGTACATAGCTGATCCGGTGGCCTCAGTATCAAGGGCAGTAAAGGAATTGAAAGGTTTCCAGAAAGTGTTTTTGCAGCCCGGAGAAAGTAAGAAAGTTAACTTCACGATCACTACGGAAGAATTGAAATTTTTCAATAGCGATTTAAATTGGGATTGGGAAAGTGGAACTTTCCTAGTCTATATAGGGGGCAATTCGCAGTCGTGTGAAAAAGCAGAATTTGTCTGGAAGAAATAGTTCAAAATAATATCCTAAACGATGATTAAAAAATTACTGTTCATTTTTGCCGCAATCAGCCTCCAGTGTGGCTATGCGCAACAGAAAGCATCTAAAACACTAATACGCGAATATACTTTTGATAAAGACTGGCTATTTTTCAAAGGAACAGTTAGTGATGCTCAAACAATATCGTATCAGGACAAAAGTTGGAAAAAGGTTGAGTTACCCCATGACTGGACGATAGAAGACCTTCCCGAACAGAAAAATGACTCTGTCGTTGGTCCATTTAAACGGACTACAAACTCTCTCACAACGGGTTACACAATTGGTGGGACAGGTTGGTACAGAAAACATTTTAAAACCTCTGAACTAGATAAGGGTAAAATTGTCAGCATCTATTTTGACGGTGTTTATAATAATTCTGATATATATATCAATGGTCAACACTTGGGCAGGCACCCTCACGGATACACCGCTTTTTATTACGATATCACGCCCTATTTAAATCCACAAGGTCAGGATAATGTCTTGGCTGTATGTGTCAGGAACGAAGGCAGTAATTCCCGTTGGTATAGTGGCTCAGGATTATACAGGCATGTCTCGCTAATCAGAACGGATTATGTGCATGTAGCTCCGTGGGGAATCGCTATAACAACGCCAAGGGTAAGTAACAATAGTAGCGATATTGCTATGACAACTGTAGTAAATAATTATGGGGGTGCTCCGGCAGATATTACAATTCATTGTACTATACTCGATACGGGAGGGAACAAAGTTTCAGAAAAAGTTAAAAGCCTCGCGATTACAGGAAATGGAACCGGAAATACCAGCTTCGTCTGCACCGTTGACAGGCCTGAATTATGGTCAGTTGACAGGCCATATCTCTACAAAGCAGTTACAGAACTAAGGGTTGGAAAAAAGGTTATCGACAAAGTAGAAACACCTTTTGGTATCCGCAGTATTTCTGCTAATGCCAAAACCGGTTTTCTGCTTAATGGCAAGAAAGTTATTTTAAAAGGAGGATGTATTCATCATGATAATGGTCCTTTAGGTGCCGCTGCGATAGACAGGGCTGAGGAGCGGAAAATAGAACTGCTGAAACAAAATGGCTATAATGCGGTGCGTATGAGCCATAACCCCCCTTCAAAAATCATTCTTGATGCCTGCGACCGCTTGGGCATGCTTGTAATTAACGAAGCATTTGATCAGTGGGAAATACCAAAATCGAAAGATGATTACCATTTGAATTTTAAGGAATGGTGGAAAAGCGATTTGAGATCCATGATTTACAGGGACAGAAACCATCCCAGTATCATAATGTGGAGCATAGGCAATGAGATTACCGAGCGTGTGGATACTTTAGGTCTTAGAATTACAAAAGAACTTGCACAAGAAACTAGGCGGCTTGATCCCACACGCTTTGTAACGGAAGCACTTTGCGAATATTGGGAGCCGGCAAATAAAGGAAAAGATTGGAGCCTTACGGCTCCGGCCTTCGAACTGCTGGACATTGCTGGGTACAATTACCTATGGCAGAAATATGAAGCTGACCATAAGAAATTTCCAGAACGCATAATTGTTGGTGCAGAAACACTGCCAAGTGCCGCTCTGGCTAACTATACTATGGCCGAAAAGTTTCCATACGTAATAGGTGACTTTGTCTGGACTGCTTTTGAATACATTGGTGAAGCCTCTGTAGGCAATACCATCTACGACTCAAAAAAAAGAAAAAGGCCCGTATTAGGATGGCCATTTTATACCTCCGGATGTGGCGACCTCGATATCACAGGACAAAAAAAGCCACAATCGTACTACCGCGATGTCGTATGGCGAAACAAGCCCATCGCGATTCAGGTGCACAGACCAATCCCTGAAGGTAAGGTTGAAAACATAAGCCGATGGGGATGGCCTGACGAAATACCAAGCTGGAGCTGGGCCGGGCACGAAGGCAACCCCTTCGAGGTAAGGGTCTTTTCCAGGGCCCCGCTTGTAAAACTACTGCTCAACGGGGAGGTAGTTGGGGAACATATCATGCGCGAACAGGATAGTATCACTGCCACATTTACTGTTCCATACAAAGCAGGTGTGCTAAAGGCCGTAAATGTAGAAAATGGCCGTGAGACCGCTGAAATTATACTAAAGAGTACAGGCGCGCCTCATCACCTGCGCCTGAATGCTGACCGCAGTAAAATATATGCCAATCGTAATGACCTTTCATACGTAACTTTGGAAATTCTGGATCATGAGGGCAATGTAATCCCTGAAGCTGCGGTAGATGTCGAATTCTCTATTGAAGGTGGTGGTGAAATTGTCGCAGTCGCAAATGGGAACCCCAGGGGTGTAAGGAGTTTTAAATCCTTTAAATGCACAACATTTCAGGGTAAGTGCCTTGCAATTATAAGGCCTTTTGAAAAAAAGGGAAAGATAATATTGCATGCAAGCGGTAAAGATATTAAAGAATCAAAAATATCTATTACAGTCAATTAAATTTATTCAGGAACAAACATATCACCATAAGCCTACCACAGGAATTTTGGCATGGGCTTCGAACTTCTAATTCAATTATGCTATGACAAAAATGTCTTCTTTAAAAAGCAGGGGCCTATTTGCTGTCGGTTTTCTAGCTATACTATATAGCCTAAATGCACAGCACGTATTTTTTAAAAATATATGGCCGGGCAAGATAGATTGTAACGCCGGGCAGGGAGATGCGCCCTTGCAGAATACGGTGTTGCAAGTGCAGGTTAATGACACTACAGAGCGTTTTATAATATCCGATAAAATTAAGTTTCGGGATTTTAATAAAAATGGTAAGTTGGATGCCTACGAAGATTTTAGAAAACCTGTTTCAAAAAGAGCAAAAGATCTTCTCTCCAAAATGACACTTGAGGAAAAGATTGCGCAGCTTCAATGTACATTTAATAAAAAAACCAAGATCTTCCCAAATAACACTTTTGACCAGGATCAGGCTAAATTACGCTATGCGAATGGGCTGGGCGGAATTCTAAGAGCCAGTGATGGGGGATCTATCGATACACCCGATAAAGATCCGAAACCCAAAGAACTGGCAATGCTAACCAACCAAACGCAACGTTTTTTTATTAATCAGACGCGTTTAGGGATTCCCGTTGTTTTTGTCGAGGAAGGCCTCCATGGCATGATGATGAGAAATGGCACACTATTCCCGTCCTCGTTAGGGATGTCGAGCTCATGGGATGAGGATCTGACAAGCGAGGTATTTGCAACTATTGCAGCGGAAGCAAGGGCTGTTGGGGCTCACACAGTGTTAGGCCCGGTTATCGACCTGGGCCTCGATCCACGTTGGGGGCGTACTGAGGAGACCATGGGAGAAGACCCCTACCTCACGGCGCGCATGGGAGTCGTAAAAGTAAAAGCACTACAGGGTAACGCGGCCTTACCGGACAGTAGCCATGTAGCATCAGTATTAAAGCACTTTGGTGCCCATGGAGATGGAGAGGGTGGTGGAAATACCAGTCCTATAATAATATCAGAGCGGCAGCTTAGGGAAGTGAATTTCAAACCCTTTGCCGCTGCCATAAAAGAGGGCCATGCAATGGGGATTATGCCAAATTATAACGAAATTAATGGGATACCTGCACATGCAGACCCTTGGCTACTCACTGTAGTTCTCCGCAAAGAGATGGGGTTCAAAGGGCTGGTGATCTCAGATTATAATGCAACCCAGGAAATTTTCGACATGCACCATATAGCCGCCGATACCTTAGAAGCAGCAGTTAAGGCAATACGTGCCGGTGTGGATATGGAACTAACGGATAATGTAACCTACAGGCAGTTGCCAAAAGCAATCAAGCAGGGGAAAATCGCTATTGCTGAAGTGGATAAGGCTGTCCAGCAGGTCCTGGAGCTTAAATTTTCTTTAGGAATCTTTGAACACCCCTACATTGACTTTAGCACTTCCGATATAGTAGGGAGTGATAAACACCGTGAAACTGCCCTTAAAGCAGCCAGGGAATCCATGGTGCTTTTAAAAAATGAAAATAATGTGCTGCCCTTCAACCGTAAAAAATATAAAAAGATTGCCATCATCGGTCCAAATGCAGATCAGTGTATATTAGGTGGATACTCAAAAGCACCGGTAGTACAGGTTACCCCATTACAAGCGATAAAGGAAAAATATGGTAATGATGTAGAGATTGTCTACGCGCTAGGATGCAGGCTGGGTGTTCAAAAATCCAAATCGATATATGCCGCGGTAAAACTTCCTACAAACGAAGAAAATGCGAAATTGACTGCTGAAGCAGTTGAAGTAGCCAAAGGGGCTGATGCCATAGTGCTAATGCTTGGAGGTAACGATAAAATATCGCGCGAGGCAGTAGCAACCGGCATTGGAGGGGACCTTACCAATTTAGACCTTCTTGGAGGCCAAAATAATCTGATCAACGCGTTAAAAGCATTAAATAAACCCACAGCGGCTTTTGTATTTAGCGGCCCCCCTATTGCATTTGAAAATCTCGATGAGTCCGTCCCGGCGATCGTACAGTGCTGGTACCTGGGCCAGGAAACGGGCTATGCGGTGGCAGAAACGCTTTTTGGCGATAATAATCCCTCAGGCAAATTGACCATTACAATACCCCGCTCAGCAGGCCATCTGCCCGTATATTATTACCAAAAACCCTCTTCAAGGGTCAGGGGATATAATCTTTCAAATCCAAAACCGCTGTATCCATTTGGACATGGACTGAGCTATACTACATTTGAATACACCAAGCCGAAACTATCGGCAAATTCAATAAAACGAGGGGAAAATGTAACCGTTTCCTTTGATGTCAAGAATACAGGAGACCGTAATGGTGATGAAATAGTGCAACTTTACATCAGGGACGAGGTAAGTTCTGTGACCAGGCCCCTTAAGGAACTTAAAGACTATACCAGAATTAGCTTATCTCCCGGTGAAATCAAGACCGTTACTTTTACAATTAGTCCTGATAAATTGTCCTTTTTTACTTCTGATTTTAAGGAAATAGTAGAGCCGGGAGATTTTACGATTATGGCGGGCCAATCCTCAGAAAAGCATCAGACAGTGCGGCTTACCGTCAAATAAATCCTCAATATCTGGAATAGTATTTGTAAAGTAAAAGAATCGCTATTGCCAATTTATAGTTACGCTCCTGTGTCGCTCCGCTGCAAAACGGCTGTCTTTCCTATTATGAAGTTCTTCAGTCGCTTTGAAACAGATATATTTTTTTTCATGTTTCAATATGGATACAACCTTATCCGTTACGGATACATTTTATCTCATTGTCAATCCGAAATTTGTACCATAATTAATACGACAAAAATGAAAAAGACAATTTTTATTACCGGAGCATCTTCCGGACTTGGCAAAGCCACCGCAAAGCTGTTTCATGATAAAGGATGGCATGTAATTGCGACCATGCGCAACCCAAATCAGGAAACAGAACTTAATAGCTTGGAAGATATAACGCTGCTGCCGCTGGACGTCACTAATCCTGAACAGATTACAGAAACCGTAAACAAGACTGTAAAAGAGCATAACGTTGATGTTGTGTTTAACAATGCGGGGTATGGATTAATGGGTTCACTTGAAGCATTAACGGATGAACAGGTGCTAAGGCAAATCAACACCAACCTATTAGGGGTAATACGGGTAACCAAGGCATTTATTCCGTATTTTAGGGAAAAGAAAAGCGGCCTGTTTATAAGTACAACCTCCATGGGTGGCTTCCTGACTTTTCCATTGCACAGCCTGTATCATGCAGCTAAATTTGGTATTGAGGGCTGGTCTGAAGGTATGTCATTTGAATTAGGGCTGCACAACATTCGCATTAAGACCATAGCTCCGGGCGGGATAGCAACTGATTTTTTAGGGCGTTCGCTCGATACAGCTTCGCATTCCGGATACAAAGATTTGGAAGACAAACTCTTTACCATTGTGAATGCAATGATGGACGCTGCCGCAAAACCCGAAGATATAGCAACAGTGATTTATGAAGCTGCTACCGATGGTAAAGACCAGATACGCTATATAGCAGGCCAGGATGCTAATGCTATGTATAAAAGGCGCCTTGAGATAGGCAATGAAGCCTTTAGGAAAGAGATAAGGGAGCAGATTTTAGGGAATTAAAATATTTTTCAGGGAAGCATAGTGTTGCTACCCGGCTATAAAGCATAACAGACGTATGGTTACCATTAATTCTGTAACGGAATTTCACCGTTTGGTGGGTTTGCCCGACCCGCTGCACCCGCTTATAAGTGTTTTTAACGTATCTGAAATACAGGTTGAAGACACGAGGATATGGAAACAGTTTAACCTGAACTTTTATTGTATATCGCTTAAAAAAGGGGTTGACAGTAAAGTGCGTTATGGTGGGCAGTACTATGATTATGACAAAGGTGTTATGACCTTTATTGCGCCAAAACAAGTACAGTCGGTAGCTATCCCTCATGCCGAAATATTGGGCAATATCGCCGGAAATGGCTACACATTGGTCATCCATCCGGATTTGTTATTCACCTATCCGATTGCCGAGAACATAAAGCACTATGGTTTTTTTTCTTATGAAGTTAATGAGGCCTTGCATCTTTCGGAAAAAGAAGAGCGCTACATAGCTGATATATTTGAAAAAATAAGGGAAGAGTACACCCACATAGACCGCACCACACAGGATATTATTATAGCGCAAATAGAGCTCCTGCTTAACTATAATTAGCTTCGTATACTATGGATAGCGTGCCCTTTTGCTCGTCGAATAAAAGATTATTTATCAGGGCTCGCACATCATTGAGCTCCGATTCAGTATAGGACCTCCCTGATTTTAAAAAAAATTCTAAAAGAGAACCTGTAAAGATATCATAATGGTTCTTGTTTTTACTTTTCTCATTGCTATCTGCCCGTTTTAAAATATATTTTGGGGTTTTACCCTGCGCTCTATTTAAATCTTCAAGTGTCAGGAGGTCTTCCTTGTAGCTAAATAAAAAGCTATAAGCTGTGTAATACTTAAATTTCAATAGTTTAAGGATAAAATAATCTTGGAATAGGACCTCGTTTACAACTGCATTGTAATCAGGAATAAAACTGTTCATAAACCGCTCAACATCGCGGATATTCCGAAGTGAGGCAGTTACGTTTCTGAGAGTTCCCAACTTGGCGAGCAATTTATACCGTTCAATGAAAAAAGCGCTTATTTCTCTTTCACTACTGGGAAATGCCCCGGTTAGTATCTTAATGACATGACCGTGTATCTGTTCAGTAGTGGCAGGCAATATTTCAACTTCGATTTGGAATATTTTATCCGAAAATGTGTTTGCCTTTGGAATGCCATACCGTTCCAATGATTCAACAAGATAGTCTCTGTCATAAGCAACAACATACGTAAATGAGTCAAATCCGGCAGTATTGCGTATAAGTTTAAGAGTCTCAAAGATTTCATTGGGCTGGAGCCGATCAAAATCATCTATAAAGATATATACCCGCCTGTTTAGTTTTTTAAGTAAATTATTAAGCAGGTTAAACCGTTCAATAAGACTTAAATCCAAGATCAAATCACTACCCTTGAGTAGCGCATCAGCAAAATTGTTCTTATGAAGACCTACTACATTATGCGCATATTCCCTTACTGTTCTGGCGATGTTAAGGCTGTATCCCTCAAGCGACTTTTCAAGGGTCTTGAAAAAATCTTCTACAATGGAATCTATCGATATGTTTAACCAGGGGTTGAAATCGATTATTATATTTCTATCATTACCCTCCACAATCGATTCCTTAACCATATAAAAAAAAGAGGTTTTACCACTTCCCCATTCGCCTACGACACCCACGGCTAACGATTCAGAAGCTTTGTAGTTTCTAATCTCCACAGACAGTCTCTGCGCGCGTGATGCCCTGCCTAAAACATCTTCGCTTTTGCTCTTGATTGGGTTAACTGCTGAAAAAGATCCAGCGGAGCCCGCTAAAGGCACTGATGCTTTGCTCTTAAAAAAAGAAAAAAGCTTCAGTAAAATTGGATGGGCAAGCAAAAATAAAAATACATCGGTATACTTTAAAGAATCGATGCTATAAAACGGTCTGAAAAGGTTGGTAAGGGTACAGAAACGGAAATAAACGTAGAAAAACAAACCAATGGTACACATGACAACATGGCTTCCCTTCACATAATAGCCTTTCCTAAATTTAGTGATTAAAGAAACAATCACATAAATGGCAATTCCAAAAAAAAGTCCATCAGCAAATACCGAGCTTGTAAATTTACTTAATATCGGATTAGCAATATAATCAAGATATATCCTCGTGAGTGCATCAATAAACAATAGAGCAGCTAAGGAAAATAATAGGGGATATTTCAGCTCACTAAGTAAACGAAACAGGCGGGACTTAACCGATGTAAGTAAATTATAGTATCTCATAAAGCACAGTTCTATTGTAAGAATTGCTGATAACGTTAAGGCAATATCCTGATCCTGAGAGAGCGCCTGCAATTCAAAAGAATAACAAAGATATTAAAATTGCAATGCCCGCTGGAACTCAGTTATCGGGTGCAATATCGGAAATTATTTAGGTTTAATGATTTACAATATTGGCATCCTATCGCTGTTTTTAAAGAAAAATAGTACTTTTATAATAAGACATGATATTGATGCAATACACAATTACACCATATACCGCGGGAATCGAAAAAGTAATCTTTGACCAGATCGATGCCGCCAGAGAATCTGTCTATATAGCCGTGGCATGGTTTACCAACAGCCGTATAAAAGACAAACTAATAGAGGTAAAGCCGCAAAGGCCTGCGTTGCGTATTGAAATACTAGTCTACGATAATCAAGTCATGCTGTTTAACGAAAGAATAAAATTCAAAATTGATTTGGGGAACCAGGAATTCACTTACCCTATTAAAAAAATCAACTTCAGGAATGGACAATTGTCAGAGACGAAAATTATTTTTTATTTTTATCGCGATCAGCCCTATCTATATGATTTTATTACCGATGACCTCAATGAAAACAATAAACTCGTACTTGAACAATTCATCGTAAAGCTACGAAAGATCGTAACGGGTAAAGATTTGGAAACTCTCATAATAAGTAGACCCGAAATCATTATTGAAGACTATATATGGATAAGCAATTTCCTTCCTTTTATTACAGACAAATTTGTTGAATCTTTCTTTGCTGACCTGCCTATTCTCGAACCGACAAACCTATTTCACTGGCCTCAGTAATCTGGCGCTCGGCTAACTGTAGCTGTGCCAAGAGATAGGTTCCGAACTCCCTTGTCAGGCGTATTTTATCTGCTCCCTGCATTAAGCTGCCGAACGTATTTTACCGCTTGGAGTGATGTCGAAAAGTTTTTTATTGAGCACATTTAGGCGCTGTTGGGATATAGTTAGGTTTGCAGCTGCCCAGTTACCGCCATAAACAGGTGTAAGATTTTCCGCAAAGACAAAATAGGGCCATCGATCATCTGGCAACTTAGTATTATCACTTTCAGACGACACACGATAAGCTGCTAAAAGGTTAAGGTGACCGACTGCATAGCAAATTAAGATGTCATTTTTTTTGACTCCTGCCGGATTTCGTGCAAAATGCATTTTATCTTCTGTCCGGTCATAATTCCAGTCGGTAGGTATCGGGTTGCTTGACACGCCAATAGGCTTCAGCCAAAATGTTGCACTTTCTGATACCCCAATCGGCTGTCGCTTTAGTTTTAAAAGAGATTCAAGATTTAATTCGATGCCACAGTATGGCTGGTCAGGCATGGGATTCTCCTTTATCTTGAGTAGGCATTCATCAATAAAACTCTCACCTACAGGTTCGTGCAGCACTTTATTTGATATGCCTTCCTTAATTTTAAGTATATCGTCTTTGTTAGACAGCGCGTTTCCCCATTCATTATTCTTCATTAGCCCAAGCCTCGTAAAATTAGCAGATGTGACAATCGCCTTGAGGCTACCGTCGGTATAATCTGCAATATAGATTTTGCCGTGTAGTGAATTTTCTATTAAGATAGTAATTGTAACACCTGAATGACGGAGCTTATCATACAAACTCTTTAAATACCGGACTTTTGAGTATTGAAACCTGTCGTAACCCATCATAGTTGTAACAAAAGTTATATGCTTAAGATTTCTGAAAGTCTCAAATGGCATCAGGTCGGAAAATTGTGTTATAAAAGGGCTGATAACTGTAACTTCTACGGCGTCCTTGAATAACTCTACAATATGAAAATGATGATTTTTCGAAGTCAGGTTATTTACGATCATAATAATTTGTTTACTCTATTAAAATATTGACAATTAGGATTAATATTTTTACCGCTTGAATTCATTCGGTTTATGCTTGCTTATTCGACCATTTGAAATCAATTTTTACTAAAAAATTTAAATTTACAATTTCAGAATCTTGTCTTTTACAAAAGACCTCGCTATTTCCATATCTCGAGAATTTAAGATACCTTGTTGTAAAACTTCATTAACCCATTTGGGACCATGCCCTCCAACATTTTTATTAAAAGCTTCAATTTCACCTATTTCCAGTATTAAAATACCAAGCTTCTCAAGTTGAGACTGTACGCGATTAAATGCTGATGTAATTTCACCTGCCGGGAGATAAAATCTGCCAGAGGATTTTGCCTGTTTCCACGCAGACGGCTGTTTTATTAAACTTTGCAATTCTTTAATTGTATCTTGCGGAACATCCCTTTCCGTCATTTTAGATAAAATAGTTTCCAATTTCTTCTTGAACTCCTCGGTCTTTAAGCTGACTATTTTTTCATCAATCCCTTTCTTAACTTTCTTTACATCTTCTTTAATTTCATCAAAATTACCTCCCAATTCTTCATACATCTTGCGTAATGGATTTTCATTCTGGTAGAGATCAAAATCTCCAATTATAGTGAGAGGAACATTTAATGCTTTTAAAGCCTTAATAATTACCGGAAATCTCTCTTTACCGCCAGCTGGTACAAATAATATATCAGGAGATGACAATTTATAATCATCCGTAATAGCACCAGTTAAAGCACTATAGAAACGGCAATCTGAATCACTTTCTACTAGAACAACTCTTTTGTGAAATAATCCATCAAGTATATTAGAATGTCGAAGCAAAGTGTCGTTCCAGACCTTCACTATTTCTGAATTTTCTAAGACATGAATATCATTTGTATTTCCCATACGTTGTATACGAACAATTATTAAGCGTTCAGAGGCACTGTCCAAAAGCCCTTTAAGAAAATGTTCGCTATGGGTCGCCGCTAATAGTTGTTTACGAGAATTCGTGGTCTGTGCTATCATCTGACCGAGAAGAAAACTCTGTGGAGGATGTAAAAATGCTTCAGGCTCATCAACAAGGTTAATAGAAAAATTCTCGATAAAAAGACTCAGAAATACTCCCGCGAAACTTTTCATTCCATCCCCTTGCTCGTGAAGAAACGGTAATTTTCGCAATTCCATCTGATATTGCTTAGAAACTCTGTCATTTTCTGTAGAACTAGTTGGTGGAGTACCGACATGAAGTGGTACAGAAGCACCATAGCCATGATTAACAATGATATCTTCTCCAAAAGCGGCTCTGAAAAATTGTGAAAAAGTTCTTTCTTTTTCTTGATCTTGTTTTAAGTCATGTATAGGATGAGTTTTTAGTTCAGTCATAATATCAATATTGCCCGCAGGTGCTACAAGGTTTAATCTACCAATTGTGTCATGCTTTTTTAGAAAAAAATTAGCAACAGCTGGTGCTCCAACCTTATTATTTCCGCCAATTAAGCTTGACCAATAACTCTTTAAAGTCGTTGCATCCATCCCTGAATTATAATCATGATAATACTTATAACCACCATCTTTTAGTCTATGCTCAATTCTTTTAAGAAAATCCTCTGCACTTCCCTCTGCTTTGATTACAATATTTTCGATGATCTTGGAGGACTGGTTGCTACCATTGGAAGTTTTTTCAATTTCTTTAAGAGCTAAACTTTTTCCACTATTATTGGGCCCGACAAAAAGAACTACCGAATCTTTCTTTAACTGAATTGTAAGACCTGTTTTGAATATAATTTGACTTATAAAAATGTTTGCTGTCATGACAAATGTTAATTAGATAGTAAGTAAAAAATAACCAAAATGAGATAAATGGTGATTTCACTAAAGATTAAGATACTAAATTATCAAATTAAAAGGAAGTGCAAATACAAAAGCTAACTTCTTTAAATTTCAGAGGAAGCAATTTATTAAAATTAAATTTTAAGATCGCCCTCTTGCAGTGAATCAAAGATTTTAGCAAAATCAGAGAGTTTGAATCCCATAGCTTCTATAATTGATACCAAAGTAGAACTTGCTGGAGTTGTTTTAGCATTAAATATGTTGGAAACAGTCGCTTTTCTGATATCAGCAATGTTAGCAATCTTGTTGTAACTGCTAACATCATCATCGTGTTTACCGTCTACCTTTTCAATTTTCTTCTTTTTTTCTAAAAGATATTGAAGGGTTACGGCAATTTTAATCTTGATATGTTCTTCAAGTTGCTTTTCCACGACTGCAAGTAACTATTTTAGAAATAATTAATCGGTACGCTTTGGCGTACCGATTAATTATTATATATTTGAAAATCCACTTAAATAAGTAGGAGAAAAAGTTTATTTTTGCGAAACTTCTTATAATATATATGAAGCGTTCGCTTGGAGTCTCGTTTCCGAAAACTGCTAATTTAAAGACACGCGAGATGACTAAGTGTAAATGCTCACGCCATACGGCGTGGGCTCACTTATTCGTGTGTTGGTTCTTAGCAGTACCGCGGAAACGAATATGTTGAGTTTAAACCCACGCCTCCTTTTTAGGAACTACACTCGCTGATTCTAAGCAAACCGTTTCTTGGTTTCGCAATTCATTTGATTTTTTGCCATAATGGTCCTAAGATAGTCCTGCGCCCAATCCGTCTGAATTCACATTGGGTTAGTAACCTTGGAGGGAAAGGTGCAGGATGTTTTAAATTAAACCGATTGTTGAATAAATACCTGAATTGCGTATGGGGAAGGAAAATCTACAGACTTACTATACTATTTAACAAGAAAAGCCTTCTGATTTCTACTTGGCGGTCGATCACAGAAGGCCGTATGCGACTAACAAAACAATTGTTTTATTAACCTTTACCAATATTATGAAAATTTACATATTGGGCAAAGGCAGGGAGTGTATTTTTTATTTTTTAATAATCTTTCTCCCCGCTACAGTAAATGCCCATATAACAACACATCCTCTTTTGTTTGCAGTAGTGCAACAGGAAACCCAAGGCATCATCACCGACGCCACAGGGCCGCTACCGGGTGTATCGGTCTCCATTAAAGGGACAACCACCACAGCCCTCACCAATACAGAAGGCCGTTTTGCAATCCATGCCGCCCCCGGCGATGTGCTTCTGGTGCAGCTTTTGGGATATGGCCGGATCGAAATAACGATAACCGGGTACGACCTAGGCACCATTGTGCTGGAACCGGAGGCCACAAGCCTTGAGGAAGTTGTTGTAAATGCCGGGTATTACAGCGTCTCCCAAAAACAAAGTACCGGCAGCATATCCCGTGTTACAGCCAAAGAGATAGAAAAGCAGCCTGTAACAAATGTCCTGGGCGCCCTGCAGGGGCGTATGGCCGGGGTAGATATCGTGCAGAATACCGGGGTGGCCGGTGGGGGGTTTAACATACAAATACGCGGGGTAAACAGCCTGCGCCCGGAAGGCAATGCCCCACTCTACATTATTGACGGGGTACCATACGCCTCCCAAAGCATGGGTGATAGCAATACCTCAAATATCATCCAGGGCTCGCTTAGCCCCCTTAACAGTATAAACCCTTCGGACATTGCCAGCATAGAAGTGCTCAAAGATGCCGATGCCACGGCCATCTATGGCTCACGGGGGGCCAACGGCGTTGTCCTGATCACTACCAAAAAAGGACACGCCGGCAAGACCGAATTCAACCTTGGGGTCAGCAGCGGTTTTGCAGGCGTTTCGCACTTCATTGACATGATGGACACATCGCAATACCTCGCCATGCGCGCCGCAGCATTCGCCAACGATGGGGTCACCCCCTATCCGGCTGCCGCCTACGACATCAACGGCATCTGGGATCAGGAGCGCTACACCGACTGGCAAAAAGAGCTCATTGGTGGCACGGCCACCTATAACGACCTCACAGCCTCAGCCTCCGGTGGAAGCGGGCAAACACAGTTCCTTGCCTCGGCCTCCTACCATAATGAAACAACCGTTTTTCCCGGCGATTTTAAATACCGGAAAGGCAATTTCAGGGCTTCGGTGAACCATACCTCGCAGGACCAGAAGTTCACCCTTGGCTTTAGCGCGGGATACACAGCGCAGCAAAACAACCAGCCCGGTACCGACTTTACAAGGACTTCCCTGCTTTTGGCACCCAATGCCCCGGCATTGTACAATCCTGACGGGACCCTTAACTGGGAGGGCAGTACCTGGACCAATCCATTGAGCAACCTCGAAAGTAAATATATCGCTACTACGCAGGACCTCATATCCAACATGACCCTGAGTTATAATATCGTGCAGGGGCTTTCCCTAAAAACCAGTTTTGGCTTCAGCGACACGCGCACGAGGGAAACCAAAACACTGCCCTCTACTATGTACGACCCGGCGTGGGAGGCTACTAGTGAGTTTTCTACATTATACCTTAACAATGCACGCAGGAGTTCATGGATTATAGAACCGCAACTCAACTGGACGCAATCCCTTGGCTCGGGAACCTTAAACGTGCTTTTGGGAAGTACTTCCCAAAAGCAGGCCGACAGTCAACTCGTACACATGGCGGAAGGTTTTACATCCAACGCCTTGATCTATAACCTCTCGGCGGCAACATTGCTTTTTGCCTTGCGCGATACTGAGACGGTATACAAGTACAACGCAGGATTCGCACGGGTGAATTATAACTGGAAAGAGAAGTACTTTATCAACCTTACCGGGCGCAGGGATGCCTCAAGCCGTTTCGGACCAGAAAGGCGTACTGCAAATTTTGGCGCTATCGGTGCGGCATGGATCTTCAGCCAGGAGGCACTGCTAATGGATAATGTGCATTTCCTAAGTTTTGGGAAATTGCGCGCAAGCTACGGAAGCAGTGGTAACGACCAGATTGGGGACTACCAGTATCTGAATACCTACGGGATTGGCAGCAGCAACTACTCCGGTGTTGTCGGGCTGAACCCTACAAGGTTATACAATCCGGATTTTGGCTGGGAAAAAAACACAAAATTTGAAGCCGCCTTGGAGCTGGGTTTCTTAAATCACCGGATTTTTGCTACCGCAAGCTGGTTTCGCAACCGCTCATCCAGCCAACTGGTGGGCATACCGCTTCCCGCCACAACAGGCTTTAGCGCCCTGCAGGCCAATCTGGATGCAACCGTAGAGAACAGCGGTCTTGAGCTCACCCTCCGCGCCGTTAATATCGACACCGCTTCCCTGCGATGGGTCAGCAGCATAAACCTCACTGCGGCAAACAATAAGCTTATTGAGTTCTCTGGCCTTGAGGCATCTACTTACGCCAGTCAATACGTCATTGGGCAACCCCTTAATATTGTCCGGTTATACAAATACACAGGTATAGATCCCACTACAGGGTTGTATACCGTTGAAGATGTAAACGGTGACGGGGCTATTACACCGACCGAGGACCGGCAAACCATCCGCAACCTGAATCCCCGTTTTTTCGGTGGGCTGCAAAACCAGCTTACCTATCACAACTGGCAGTTGGATTTTCTTTTACAGTTTGTAAAAAAGGACGCGTATAAGGCTGAAACCCAGTTAGGTGCACCCGGTAGCTTTTCCAACCAACCTGCCGCCATGGCCAGAAGTTGGCAATCGCCCGGCGATACCGCCCCGTACCAGCTTTTCACTGCAGGATACAGTGGCCCGGCTGCTACGGCCTACAGTAATTACATGATCAGCGACGGGGCCATTACCGATGCCTCGTTTATACGCCTTAAGAATATTTCAGTTTCCTACAAGATACCCGAAAAATGGCTCAGCGGTCTGCAATGCACCGCGACCCTTAGGGCCCAAAACCTCTTAACAATTACCCCATACAAAGGTGCCGATCCCGAATTTGCCATTATAGGTTATTTACCGCCACTGCGCACCATAACCGGCGGGCTTCAATTTACTTTTTAAACATTCAAACCATGAAAAAGATTAAGATACGAAACTACCTGAGCCGCACAGCATTGCTTTTAGCGTTATGCCCGATACACACCGGTTGTGAAAGTTTTACCGAAGTAGACCTCCCGTCCAACCAGCTCACCGCAACAGTCGTTTTCCAGGACCGTGCGACAGCGAATGCCGCCCTTGCAGCTGTGTATGCGAAAATTCGGGATACGGGCTTCCTACGCGGGGGCACTAACGGTATCGGCAGCAGAATGGGGTGCTATACGGACGAGCTCGACTTTTACGCGGGAGCCACCGACAACACCAGCACCTTCTACACCAACAGCATACTGCCGACAAACTCTGACATTACCGGTTGGTGGGCTGATGCCTACCAGATCATCTACAGTGTAAATGCTATAATCGAAGGTACAGATGCCTCCCAGGCACTTTCACAGCAGGACAAGCAGGTATTAAGCGCAGAGGCGCTTTTTATACGGGCCTTATTACATTTTTACCTGGTAAACCTATATGGTGAGATTCCATATATCACCACCACAGACTATCGCATCAACATGCAGGCCACCCGTATGCACCAGCAGGAAATATATGAACGCCTGGAGGCAGACCTTATCGAATCCGTGCAAAATTTACCGGAAATATACACAAACCCGGAAAAGACACGCGCAAACAAGGCCGTGGCCCGGGCATTACTCGCCCGGGTCTACCTCTTTAGCCAAAATTGGGAGGCAGCAGCCGATACGGCATCGCTTGTAATAGCAGACCCTTCCGCTTTCTCAATCCCGGATGACCTCGATACAGCGTTCCTTAAAGAAAGTACCGGTACGATATGGCAGCTCACACCTGCCGGTGAGGGGCAGAATACAGAAGACGGTGCACATTACATTTTTACAACAACCCCTCCCCCAACCGTAGCCCTTACCCCTGGATTGGTTGCAGCTTTCGAGCCAGGCGATCTGCGAAAGCAACATTGGATCGCAGAAATGGGGGAAACGGGTAACCTTTGGTACTATGCCAGCAAATACAAACAGCGCGGGCTCACATCCGTTTCCCTGGAATACCAGATCGTTTTACGTCTTTCAGAACAGTACCTGATTCGGGCAGAGGCGAACCTGATGTTGGGTAACATCTCCCAGGCAAGGCAGGACCTTGACGTTATACGGCAAAAAGCAGGGCTTGCCCCTACAGCGGCGCAGTCGCAGGGACAGCTCCTTGCTGCGATACAGCAGGAACGCAGGGTTGAGCTCTTTACCGAATACGGCCACCGCTTTTTTGATTTGAAACGTTACGGAATAATTGACACGGCGCTAACCGGGGTAAAGCCGGGATGGGATACTACCGATGCCTTACTACCACTGCCGCAAAACGAATTACTACTCAACACGCACTTAGCACCACAGAATCCGGGATATTAAAATGAAAAAGTTCATAACAAGGCCCTTGCAGGGCATGATTTTTAGTTGTGTAATGCTATTGGGCATAGGCACAGTACCTGCTCAGGAGAAACCATGTCTGACCCAGGATGATTATTCCCTCTGGGGGACGACCCAACTTTACGGCGCATCGGACGATGCCCGATGGGCTGCGTACCACACGCGCTTTGAAAACGGGAAGGATACCCTCACCCTACAGCAGACCCAAACCGGTAAGAGGTACCATTATCCGCAAGGGGCATCCGTGCTTTTTGCCGCTGGCGGGCTTGCCCTTGTGCGTGATGCGCTGGCAACGTTATACCTGAAGCACCTGGATAGCGGTTCCCAGCAAGCCTTCAAAAATGTAAAATCATATGGGCTAAACGCGGATTCTTCCCACCTTTTTATGCTGCAAAACGATACCTTGTCGGTTATACGGTTAACTACCAACATCAAAAGGGTAATACCGGGCGTAACGGCATACACCTATAATACTACGGCCGATGCTCTGGCATATACGGTAGGTCTCTCTAATCAAAACCAGGTAGGAGTGTTACATCTCTCGCCAAAGGGGTCTACTAACCCCATAATTGCTGCCGAAAGCACCGGGCATGTATTTGCCAACCTGGTGTGGTCCAAACGTGGTGGGGAGATCGCATTTGAACGACATCCACTCAATGTGAGAGGTAGCGGAACTAAAGGTACAATAGGTTTTTACCACCTCAAAGGCAAAGCATTTTTTGAATTTGATGCGGCACGGCATCCGGATTTTCCAAAGGATAAAATAATCTCATGCACATTTCTAAAGCCGTTATCGATTTCCGATGACGGCTCGAAAGTGTTCTTTGGCATCGTAGCCGATACAATTGAAGAGGGTAACCCAATCGTTGATATCTGGAATACAGCGGATAAATTCATACATCCGGCGAAAGAAGAAATCCGGAACTGGGATGCTGTAGCAAAAGTAGCCGTGTGGTGGCCCGCGACCGGCCGGTTTTATACCCCGGTCCACAACGATCCTGCAACTATACTGACCGGTGACCAAAAGGCTGTGTTGAGCTTTGACCCGGGGCAATACGAACCCCAAAATAATTTCAGGGGGCCCGTGGATATTACACTCACATTTCTGGAAACGGGAGAGCAGAAAAAAATCTTGGAGAAATGGGCCTACAGTCCTCCTTATTTGCAGGTGTCGCCCATGGGCAGATGTATATTGTATCAGAAAGGAAACCATTGGTGGGTATACGATATTACCAAAGACACGCACCGCAACCTGACGTTAGCTGTAGCGGATTCCGGACCAGGCTCGGGTCACCAGCGCGCAGGTACACCTGCGTTAGGGTTCGCGGGCTGGAGCAGTGACGATACGGCTGTCTTTGTATACAGTCCTCTCAACATTTGGAAGCTGGACACAGATGGCAGCAGCGCCATCCGTTTAACAAAAAGTAACGGGGCCTCCATCTTCAGGTTTGCCTCAAAACCCGAGGGAAAGGTTAACATGGATGGTTATGCACCTCAGGTTATTGATACCGGTGGGCCCATAGCGGTCAAAGAATACGCACACGCCTATACCTCATTCTACACATGGCAACAGAAGAAAGGGCTCACGAAGATAGTAACCGAAGCCGGAGAAATCGCGAATGTAATTCCGTGCAAAACAAATAAAAGCTGGATGTATGTTTTTCACAATTATCAGGTAGCCCCAACAGTGCGGTTAACGGGTAAACATACCCCAAAAACCGTTTATAGCAGTAATACCCAACAGGAGCATTTCGCGTGGGGCCGTGCAGAACTAATTGGTTATGAAGATTCTTCAGGAAACAAACTAAAGGGTATCCTTTATTATCCTGCAGGTTACAACCCGAGCCGGAAATATCCGATGGTCGTCCACATTTATGAAACACAATCCCATGGCTTTTTTGATTATATCAATCCATCGCTTTACAACCACACTGGTTTTAACATAACAAACCTCGTGGCGCAAGGGTATTTTGTATTGCTACCGGACATTACCTATCAAATAGGAGATCCGGGATATAGCGCCTTAGATTGTACACGAGCAGCAGTCCAAAAAACATTTGAAACTGTGCCTGTTGAGCCCAACAGGGTTGGGCTTGTAGGCCACTCGTGGGGAGGTTACCAAACCAACTATATTATTTCAAAAACCGTGATGTTTAAAACCGCTGTGGCAGGGGCTGCCATCACAGACCTCAGGTCGAATTACTTCACGGTGGCATGGAATAATTATATACCTAATTATTATCAATCCGAGTCGGATCAGGTACGCCTAGGAACTGGGTATTATGATAATCCTGAATTGTATATAAAGAATTCGCCCCTCTCCAGTGCGGACAAAATTACCACGCCTTTACTTTCCTGGGCGGGAAAGCAGGACAAGCAGGTGGATGTCAACCAGACTATCCAGCTTCATATGGCGCTAAGGCGGCTGGGGAAGAGAAACATTATGCTATTGTACCCACACGAGCGGCATGTGCTGATGCAAAAAGAGCATCAGGAAGACCTCACGTGGCGCACCGAATCCTGGCTCGCCCATTATCTTAAAGGGGAAGCCGAGCCTTCATGGTGTAAAGCAGATAAACTTAAATAATGGCAAAGCAGCTCCTATAGGGAAGCTGCTTTGTTTTTAATCCTTTAAGGGATTTTATGCAGCTCAACGGTGCATCGGCCGGCGGCCGTCTTGCCCCAAAGTTGTTGCCCAAAATAAGGGCCACTTGCGCTAACCGTACAGATTGGTCCTGCTTCCACCATACAATCGGTCTGGTTGTTACAGACAGTGCCCAGGTCATTACCTTTCACAAAACCGGGCTGAACGGTAATAAAGGCTTTCGGGCTTTCTGCTTTATGTTGTGTTGCATACGCCCCGATGGTAGCGATAGCCATAGCAGCAATCGGAACCAGATTTTTAATAGATAATTTCATAATATAACGATTTAAATTATGGCTTACTCTCTTAGCAGGTTTTCAGCCTTCCCCCTGATACCGCGCAGTATGTCTTCATTTCTTTTTAATTAATTGCTGTTGGGTTTCATGAATGCCCTTTGGCAAAAGGTATTTTACGATATGGGTTCCTATAAAACCGTAAAATACTCCTTGGTGTATGTGAAAACCAGTAAGCTTTTTACCATCAATATCATAGATGTAAAAGCTTTGTAAGTAGGCGCCATTGCGAAGGTCATACACATCGATGACACTCGCCTGACGCCACATTTCTCCAGGCTCAAAACGACCCCTTACGTCAGAATTTACAAAGAGGTGGTTGCCCGAGAGTGTACAGGATTTGTTTACCACAGCCGGGGGTAATGCGAATTTCCGCTCATTTCGGCTCTTTACATAGGTTAACTTTATGTTGGCAATCTTAAAGGTATCAATTGTAGTAAAGCGCCTGGGCGAAGTAAGCTCGGGACCGGTTAAAATTATGCCATTCCTATATCTGTAGACATAGGCAAACGTGCCGGAAGCAGGGTCAAAAGCAAAGGTGCCATCGACATCGAAATTACCATCTACCTGTTTCTCAAGTAAATTTGTAAATAACGCCTCTCTGCCGGCGTCTCCCAGCAATACCTTTCCTATGGCACCCTGGCCGTCCGCCTCATTAATGGTTTTGGTTACAAGGCTAAGCGAATCAATAAATTCGAAATATGAAAAAGGGCGCTTCCCACGCCAACGCAACGCAAGGGTTGGGTTACCAAGCTTACCCCTGTATACAGCCGGAACACTCCCGTCGACAGCGTAAAATGTGGAGTCACGGAATTTGAGGTGCAATGCCTGTAAAGGCAACGAGTAATCATCCAGTTTGAGTAAGAAACGTTTCGTCGGTTTTAGATTATAGTTCAGCTGTGTCACTAACAAAGGGTTCGTGTTATTTCCAAGATAAATAAAGGAACTGTCAGCGCCTACCCAGTAATACGAATTAAACGACAAATCAGTGTCGGAAACCTTCCGCGCATCATAAGGGAAGCGTCTCACAAAGTTGTTATGATAATGACTGAGGTTTTCTGAGTACAGATACAGCGCAACGATAAAAGACACCGATAATGCACTTAACAAAATTAGTTTTGTAACAAGAAGTACTTTTTTGGCCTCGGGCAGCTCCGCAAACACAATCCCGATAATTGCCACTGCTACATAGCAGAGATTAAAAATTATATGTTGCTGCCAGCTTAACTTCTCCAGGATACCGCCACAAGAACACGGAACAAAAGCAGCGTACTTCAGGACAATGTAGATATAGGCCGAGAACATCACCATAAGCGATAACGAAGCGTAAAGACCAAATCTTCTAAATTTAGGTATCAATAGTACAACTGCAAGCAGCAACTCGGCCAACGGCACCACGTAAGAAATCACACCTGCAAAACTGCCAAGTATTGGTGACTGCCCAAGTTGGACTTGGAAATTTTCGAAGTCCAATAACTTGCTCACAGCCGCATATACAAATAGGACAATGTAAAAGATGGATGTAGTAAATACTATGGACCTGTTATTATATTGAAGGTTCATGGTTAAGTTTTTTGCTAATTTCCTTCTTTAATAAACTCAACCTATTGCAATTCAGGAATTAAAAAAGTAAATACGGGAATTATTTACCGGTTTCCCGTATTATAGCAGGGTTGCTGCCAAACTGTTTTCGAAATGCCCTTGCAAAGGTGGAATAATCATCAAAGCCACTTTGGCGCGCAACCTCTAAAAGTGCCAGGTCGCTTCCGATAACAAGCACATAGGCGCGCTTTAGGCGTTCCTGAATATAGCATTGGTAAATACTGGTACCCATCCGTTTTTTGAAATCCCTTTTGAGCTCGAATTCATTAGTCCCAAATTGCCGGGCCAATGCCTGTGTCGTAGGGAAAGGGCCATCGCGGTGGGCCAGGATCAAATCGTAGACCTTTTGCACTGTATCATGCTGCTTTGGGCGGTCTTTTTCTTTTAACTTGTTGCTAAATAGATGTAAGGGCTTAAGGCCGAAGAGGTTTACCGCAAACCGCTGCTTACCGTAATGTACCGGGGTTAAAAAACAATCCGCCTGCAAGGCTACCCCCCTATTACTTTTAAACCTTAACACTAAAAGCTCGCCCGGAGAATCCGTTTTCTCATCCAGCACCGATACTGCCTTATTAAACTCCTGCTGCGAGGTTTTGTCCAGCAGAGCGACAAAATCATTCCTGTAAAGGGACACTTCCGAGCATCCGAGAAATAATGCTGCTCCACTGGTAAGGCCACGGATTAAAAAATCCCCATCAAGAAGGAAAAGGCCGTTTTGGACAAAGCCATACTTCTTATGGGGATTTACAAAGGCCTTATGAAGCACAAGGCTACGCAGCTCCTCGCCAAGTAGTGCCGCTAATAGGCTTTCGGATTCCGGGCGGGCAAACTGATCGCCTTCAATGGCTGACGCACCGCCTGCCGTAACTGCCAACCGTGCATTCCACTGCCCGAGTGCCAACTCAATAAGAAACCGTAGCAGGGTATTTCCTGATGTTATATTTTCCGCTTCCATACTGCTTCTATTTGCGCAGTACGCTAACAGCAGGCTTTCAAAAGGCAGAAGCGACTTGTGGCAATTCCACTTAATTCAAACCTGTTTTTTAAGCCATAGGCTGTCTTTACGTGCTGCATCGATTACAATCCGCAAGGGTAACAATAAGGTGGTTCGAAGAAAGTGTAATTCAGGAGTAATTAAGGGTAATTCGGGATTTTTAACCCGACTGGTTTACATTGATGAATTTGGCATTAAACTCAACCAGCGACGATTTCTCCAGGAACGCCCCGCCAAGTTCTTTAAGCCCCCTGAATAAATCCCCATCAATGTGTTTGAGTAGTTCCGAGGCCTTGGATAAATCCGGCAGGCTTAAAATGTGGTTGAGTACCAGGAGTTGTTTCCTGGGGATTTTCATGTCAATTCGAACCGCATCTTCCATTCCCGGTGCGCTTAAAAGTGTATCGTACACACGCGCTCTTTCTTCTGCATTCATAACGATCATGTTTTAGTTAATATCTTCATTACAAAGTTACTAAACCTTTACCAAACGATCCCCGATGAAATTCAGCGGGGATTGGAAATCCGAAAGCCTCCGCCGTAACTTTGTTATTGTTGTCACGAATTCTTGGGGATTGTAAGAAATGAACAAAGTACCACTAGGCATTGCCGACGGGATTTAAATGCACTACCTGCTACTGTTTCGAATGCGTTGTTTTTAAAGGGCGATGGAGGTTTCTGAGGATACCTTCTTTGAGGTTTTTACTGCACGTATGTTGCCTGAAACCGGAACGGCGCTCAGGAGGGCTTTTTTTGGGATTGCAGTTTTTTTTCGCAATCGGCAAGATGTCCGGTTGTGATACAACCGTGAATCTTGCTGCCCTTTACTCGGAACTCGTGGGCAGTGGACTAAATGATGTAGATAATGATGTTTACGAAATGAAAAAGATATATTATGAAAGAGAAAAACACCATCACGCGAAGCCGCTGGATACACCTGCGCCTGCGACCTGAAGAACACGAGAAACTAATGCAAAAATACCACTCTACTACGTGCCGGAAAGTAAGTGAATTTGTAAGAAATTGCCTTTTTGAAAAACCGATAACAATACTACAGCGCAATGCTTCTTTAGATACCGGGCTACAGGAACTGACGGCGTTGCGTGAGGAACTTAGGGCAATTGGCCAAAACCTCAACCAGGTCACACACAAGGTCAATGCCAACCCACTGCTCGCCACAGATTCTAATTGGCAGGCGTCCTTCACTGTGCAGCGGCAGTCGTTGGATTTCAAGATTGAGGAATTGCTTACCAGTCTGAATACACTCGCCCAGACATGGTTGCTGTAATTAAGACTGGCGTTTCGCTTTCCCGTATTCTTCGCTATAATGAAGACAAATTGAGTAGCGGTGCCGCAAGGTTATTAGGTGAAAAAAATTGCCCGTTCCAGGGAGGTGCAGTGGGGCTGATGACCAAACTTAACTTCATGGAACGCATGGCCGCCCTCAATAGCCGCGTGACACGCAAAAGTGTACACATTTCACTAAATTTTGCGCAAAACGAGGAAAAGCTTTCAGACATAAAGTTATTGGAAATTGCCGCAGAATACATGGAACGGATCGGCTTTGGCAACCAGCCTTGGCTTGCCTATCGCCATTTAGACGCGGGCCATCCGCATCTGCACTTGGTATCACTGAAAGTACGCCCTGACGGCAGCCGAATCGACATGCAGAATATTGGGCGCAACCAATCCGAAACCGCGCGCAAAGCAATCGAAAACACCTATGGCCTCACTCCCGCTGAAAATCAAGGTCAATTGCATTCGTACAGGCCAGATCCTGTCAGTGCTGGCAGGCTTCATTATGGGCAGCGGCCTACCAAGCAGGCCATTGGTAATGTACTTCAGTTTGTCTTGCAGAAATACCGATTTACCTCCCTTGCAGAACTAAATGCAGTTCTTGGGTTATATAATGTAAAGGCCGACCGTGGTAAAGCCACCTCCCGAACGTACGTTTCCGGTGGCTTAATGTACCGTGCGCTAGGCCCTTCAGGCGAGCCTTTGGGTGTACCGCAGAAAGCCAGTACATTTCATTTCGCGCCTACGCTGGGTAAACTAGAACAATTGTTTAAAAATTCAGAGGCTCACGCTATGAAAGGACAGATGCATACAAGGGCTGCTGTTGACGCAGTGTACCTTCGGGACCGGCCCAAAAACCTTTCCGCTTTAATGGAACTGCTAAGGCCTGCCGGAATTGACCTTGTACTTCGGGTAGCAACCACCGGCCAGGTGTACGGCGTTACATTCGTAGACCATACGAACTACTGCATTTTCAATGGGAGCACCCTGGGCAGAAAATACAGCGCTAAAAGCCTTTCAGACCGATGCAACGAAAACCTGCGGGACTCTGCCCTGGGGCAGCAACCCTCGGCCGCGATAGGCACGAAGCATCCCGCTGGCGGGGAGGCCTCGTTGCAGACACACTCATCGCATAGTAGGCCTAGTGAAGGTACTACTCCAAACATCGTAAACCAGTTACTAAATCCTGAAAGCATTCAAGAGTACACATCAGGGGAATTTAAAAAGCAGAAGAAAAGGAAAAAAAGGCGTTAAAAATGCCCGAAACAAAAAATATTTATACAATGGGAACAGGAGAAAACGAACAGGCACTGCGTAAGATCGCAGACCTTTCAAGGATTATAAGCATCACATTTTTACTCTTGCATTTTTATCATGGATGTTATGTGTTTTTTCACCAAATGGGTTGGTATGCTGGGATTACCAATAGCATACTGAACCACATTAGCCAAACGGGACTGTTTAAACATTATAGCACTGCAAAAATAGCTGCATTACTATTCCTTGTGATCTCACTACTGGGTACCAAAGGCAGGAAAGATGAAAAGATGGACTACAAGCGTCCCTTGAAGTATATAGCCATCGGCCTACCTTGCTTCTTTGGAAGTGTGTTAATGAACTATGTAATTGCTACACCAAATGCGCTTGCTATTACCTACATGGCATTAACCATTTTCGGCTATATCTTTATCCTCACAGGTTCGGTATGGCTAAGCCGCATCCTTAAGGACCGACTTGACGACGGCGATGTGTTCAACAGCGATAATGAAACATTCCCACAGGAAGAGCGCCTTTTGGAAAATGAATATTCCATCAACCTACCGGCTATCTATAAGCTGCAAAAGAAAAAAAAGAAGTCCTGGATCAACATTATTAATCCCTTCCGTGGATTAATAGTTTTGGGCACACCCGGTGCAGGTAAAAGCTACTTTGTCATACGACATGTAATTACCCAGCACCTCCGCAAGGGCTTTACCATGTTCGTATACGATTTCAAGTTTGATGACCTTTCGCGCATTGCCTACAATGCATGGCTACAAAACCGGCACCACTATCCTAAGGAATGCAGCTTTTATCTCATCAATTTTGATGATCTTGCCCGCTCACACCGATGTAACCCTTTAGAGCCTTCAGGAATGACCGACATAACAGATGCGGCAGAATCAGCCCGGACAATCTTACTGGGGCTCAACCGTGAATGGATAAAAAAACAAGGGGACTTTTTTGTGGAATCACCAATTAACTTCGTTACTGCAATTATCTGGTACCTGAAGAAATACAATGGTGGCGAGTTCTGCACTTTACCGCATGTCATTGAATTGATGCAGGCAGAATATAACGATCTCTTTACCCTGCTACGCAGTGACAAAGAAATTGAAGTGCTCATCAACCCTTTTATCAACGCGTACGTGAATAATGCTATGGAGCAGCTGGAGGGACAAATTGCTTCTGCTAAAATTGCAATGGCGCGGTTATCGTCTCCACAGCTTTATTATGTGCTTTCCGGCAACGATTTTACCCTTGACATCAACAATCCCGAGGCCCCTAAGGTGGTGTGCATGGGTAACAACCCGCAGAAAATACAAATATACGGTGCCGTACTATCCCTTTATGTGTCGCGTTTGGTAAAACAGGTCAACAAAAAAGGCCAGCTTAAAAGCAGCCTGATATTTGATGAATTCCCAACACTGTATCTTAATAACATGGACAGCCTTATAGCCACAGCGCGTTCCAATAAGGTTGCCACATGCTTGGGCATTCAGGACTTTAGCCAGCTAAGGAAAGATTATGGGAGGGAACAGGCCGATGTAATCGTAAACATAACAGGAAATATTATATCAGGACAGGTTAACGGGGATTCGGCAAAGCAGCTCTCGGAACGCTTCGGGAAAATTATGCAAAAACGGCAGAGTCTTTCTATTAATAGTAATGATGTTTCGGTTAGTAACTCCCGCCAGCTTGATAGTGCCATACCGCCGTCAAAGATCGCCAAGCTGAGCTCCGGTGAATTTGTGGGTATCGTTGCAGACGAACCGGATCGCCCAATTGACCTCAAAGGATTTCATGCCGAAATACAAAACGATCACGAAGCCCTTAAGAAAGAGGAACAATCCTATCGTGATATTGAGCCGGTCAGGAAGATTACAGTAGAACAGGTACAACAAAGTTACCTGCAGGTGAAGCAGGATATCCGCGAGGTGATCGACAGCGAAATACACAGGTTAATGAATAATCCGAGTTTAAGCTGGATGATCGTGAAAAAGTAAATTGATGGATGATTTTTAAAATGATATTAATTTATATTTGTGATACTTATAGATAAACCAACATGGCAAAAAAACAGTCTTCAGAAAGTACCCCTCAGGAATATATGGAATTAGCGATTGCTGTAATGAATAAATCTATACAGGAGCCAAGGTCTGATAAAGTTAGCCCAAAAGTTGGCGCGGTACTGATCAAAACCGATGGTATGGTTGAAACAGCATCACGCGGTGAACTCCGCCATGGCGACCACGCAGAATTTACGCTTCTTGAGCGAAAGAACCGGAGCACCAATCTTGATGGGGCAATACTATATGCAACACTTGAACCTTGTGCTCCGGGAGCGCGTAAACATCCAAAGTTATGCTGTGCAGAACGGATTGTGAATGCAAGAATTAAAAAAGTCTATGTAGGTATTGAAGATCCGGACCCTACGGTGGATAGAAAAGGCATAAAATATCTTCAGGATCACGGTGTCGAAGTGGAAATGTTTGATCTGGCTTTTCAAGAGCAAATTAGGCAGGAAAACAAACAGTTTATAACTGAAGCCGAAGAACGGGCCAAAAAAGTTAAGGAGCCCTATCAGCCAGTACTCCTTTCAGAAAAAGAAAGGGCTGAAGTTAATGCCGATCTTGATGACCTAAATGAAAATGAAATCAACAATTTTATCAACCAGGCAAGGATTGATGTCCAATATGGCACTCCCTCCTTCTTCAAAGTATTTCAGCAATTAGGATTGGTAGATCAGCATGACGGTACCTATATCCCGACAGGTTTGGGCATATTGCTTTTTGGAAAGCATCCGCAGCTACTTTATCAAAATGCCACAATACGTGCTACCTATAAAACTACGGGAGGAAAAGAGCAAATAGAGAATTTCAATGGCCCTCTTGTGAGCCAGACAAGCCAGGCTATGGAGTGGTTTGAAAGGGTAATCGGCCATCAGGTAAATCGCAATAATGCCCAAAGGCAAATGGTTCTTGATTATCCTGGAATTGTTATCCGTGAAGCATTAAGTAATGCTGTAGTGCATCGGGATTACGATTTGGCAGGTGCACCGATTTTTTTTGAAATTAGCGATGATGCTATTACAATTAAAAGCCCCGGAGAACCAGTACCCCTCTAAAATTAGATCAGATTCAGGACTTTACAGCCCCATCATTAAGCCGAAATCCTAAGATCATGTATATCTTTGACCAACTCGGATTAGTGGAACAACGTGGCTTGGGTTTTCGCTCCATAAAAGAATTACCCTTGCGGCATAACCTTCCTTTACCGGTTGTTACCTACAATGCACCGTACATGGTCATGACGTTCCCAAGGAATACGGAGGCACTGCGTAAAGCCATCCCCAACCGTGGCCTTGATGAACTAACTGCTTCGGAATTAAAGGGTTTTGAATGGCTCCGAACACAGGATGAAATTTCAGCCAGCCAATACGCAGAGCACATGGGTTACAGCCAGCGTACCGCCAATAGGCACTTGAGTTCCTTTATAGAAAGAGGCCTTGTGACGACTAATGGCGATAGCAATAACTCTAAGAACCTTAAATATATCGCTGTTATATAAGTAATTTATTTTCCGCAAACAAGATGCATTTGCGACACGATCTTGAGAAAGATGATGCAGATTTGTGCTAATGCTGTAAGTGCCGATAATCTGCGACATGATAACACACAAAATGATTAAGATTTTTGAATTTCAGGCAATTATAATTCAGTAGATTATTATAGAAATAAAACAACACCAACAAACGAACTGCGACATGTACCAGGACATAAAAGCGCAGGTAGAGTACCAATAGCATGTCCTGATAACCATCCGCGACATGGTGCTGCATAAGATTATACTATACTTTAAATTCCAGATACCATCAATTTACCTGATAGTAAATCCGATAGAGGTAACATATCAATAAAAAAAGGAACTGCGACATGAACTGGGAAATGATGTCGCAGATATATTAAAAATAGTAATTACAGATAATAATCCGCGACATGATGGCGCACAAGTTGGCGCAGATGCATAAAAACCTATAGTAGCAATATTACCGACAGAGAGCTGGAAAAAGATGTAAAATTAATATCCGGCAGTAAAATATAAACATTAATAAGTAACTGTAAATGGAACCGGCACCAAAACGAAACAAAGGGTCACAAATAGACGATGCTGAATTTGACGGGCTTATCAAAGTTTTGGAAGACACTTTTTCCCTTACCTGGTTAAAGCAAAACAACGGCAACCCTGTGCAAAATCTCTGGCAGAGGACAGACAACCTTGCCAGCAATGAATTAATCACTCTGGCTACGGCGATACAGAATTTAAATCAAATTGATGCAAATTGGGTGAAGGGACAGGTTAAGCATGTTAAGGGTAAAGACGCCAATAATTACCGCGGGGCACTCTTTGAGTTGAATTGCCTTAACATCCTCCACAGTGAATTACATCCTGTAAAACCGGCAGTGCGGAATCAGGCAGGTTACGATGGGATACTGCAGGGAAGCCATGAAAACTATCGTGTGTCTATCAAAAACTATGGTAAGTCAACTTTTCAGAAGCAGTTTCAAACCCAGGCCAAGACCATGGAAAGCATGATGAAAATCCTGCTGAAAAAATACAATTACCCACCGTCGCACATCATTTTAGATTTCCCTGACGAATATCCCGAAAAAAAGCACTGGAAATTATTAGAAGATAATATGGATCGTATATTCAAAAGCCAAAGGACCTCGAAAGAACCTTTCTCGGCATTTGTTGAAGCCATAGACCCGGCACTTCCACAAGGCCCTGGGAATATCCGTACCTTATTCCTGATATTTATCTACCCAATAAAACATCCGGCTCAACCATTTCATCCACATTATACCAGCTATACGGTAATGATATCTGGGGCATATCATGCCAATGAAGAAAAAAACCTTTTCAGCAAGCTTGAGGATGCCTGTATCAATCTCACCAGACACGCTGTAACGGAGGATGCCCAAACTCGGAACAGCCTTTTTCTAAGGCTGCCCGAAACGGTTTCCCTTGCCAAGTGCACCGAGTGGCTTGATAATTATTTTGCAACGTACCCTACAAAACCAATCAGCATGGTTATACTTTATCAACCTGTAGTGGCTACCGACCTCGCTAATAACTCTTCGGACATCACCCATTGCGTAAGTTTTTACCATCGCAATACATACCAGCCCCAAAGCAGGTTTACATTCCAGATACCTATCGGTAAGGTTAGTAACAAGTCGACCGACCTTATATATGTTGCTAATTACCCGGATGGAAAATCGGAAACGGTCGCGTTGACAAACCGGTATGTATACCAGCACGGAGAACATTTCGTTCAGATGACACAAAAACCGGACGGCAGCCTGGCTGCGGATATCAGTTATCCGGCGGATGGGGTTACAACGAATGTCATCGTACAGCTTCCCGGACAAAAAAAAGCCGCAATTATGAAGGGGAAATTTCCGCCATCCAATGAGTTATTGATTTTGTAATTGAAATCAATTCGAAAACCAACTAATAGTAATTGCAATATAAAAACTGATTATTCAGATCCTGCCAGCGATGCAAAAGCGAAAGGCAGCTCCAGCCCCAAGCCCGCCCAGGGCAAACGCATCATTCTTTGATTAGTTTTTCGAGATAATTGTTATCCCATCCTGCTTTAAGGCGTTTTCCTTTTAAACCTACTTTGGCTGTTTTTTCATTTTTCAGTAAGTTAAGGGCTATTTTGGTTAATATTGATAAGTTTTGCGCGGCATTGTCTTGCCTCTTTCTACTTTGATCTTCCATAAACGCTACATCCAGGCTCCAATGCAACTTGTTTTCAATGTTCCAGTGTGAGCGAATAATATATTGAAATTCTATTGCCGCCACAGCCAGGCTTGAAATGTAATACCGGATGGCTTTTTCTATAGGTTTATCACTGTTTTTAAATTCACGTGTGCTTTCTATTTTGATTATCGATTTTAGTTTAGCCCAATGTGTTTGGTCTTCAATGTGTTGAAAATCATTTATGACACTGCATTTTCGGGTTTCTATACGACCATGCCCCAAATCTGTATCTTCAATAACTTCCATTGCCTTTGAAAATCTAAACTCATCTTCAATATTTTCAAACAGTTTTTCTTTATTCTTTTTTACAGCCAGGACATAATCGGCTTCTTTTTCTATAATCATTTCAGCAATAGTCTTTTGGCAGCCCATCGCATCAATGGTAACAATACTGTTTTGTAAACTTAAAGCTTCCAGTAACTCTGGGATGGCTGTAATTTCATTACTCTTTTCATTAACCTTTACCTGGCCCAATACTAAATTGTTATGGCTGGCCCATGCACTTACCATATGAATGGGCGATTTTTTGCCTTGGACTTTCGCACCGCGTATGGTTTTACCATCAATGTTTACAATTTCCTTTACATCGGTAACTTTTATTAGTTCGCTAACCCACTCGGTGAAACAACGTTCAAAACAATTGCTGTCAATAGCACTGATTACCCTGTTAAAAGTATCATGAGAGGGAATCCCATTCTTCAGGTTCAGGAATTTAGAGAGCCAATCAGACTTTGCCTCGCAATATTCTTCGATATTATTCCAGGTATCCGCCCCACAAATCACCGCAATAATTGCCATAACAAGGATGTCATTCAAGTCATGAAGTTTGCTTAAATCACGCCTATTGTCTTCTATCTGCTTAAAAATACTGAATAACTTGTTTGTCATAAAAAAATCGTATATCACATTGAAAATCAATATAATATACGAAAAAATAAAATCACAAACAAATATATGTCAAGCTTTTACATGTATTAAAGTGCGATATAAATGATGCGTTTGCCCTGCAAGCCCGCCAGAAATGCTAATAAATCCCAACCCTTTTTCCAGCGATCATCAAAAAGGTAACTAACCGTATCTTAAAAATCTGGGGCTAAATGATGATTGATTTATTTGCATACAGGTGGTTTTGTAAGACAAGTAAGTTTACGTTCTTAGGTTCGTTATACATGTCGTATGCATTTTTCTATCGGAGGATTGTAGGAGAAGAAAGCCCGGAAAGTCCAAAATAAGGGAATTAAAATTATTTTAAACATCGTGAGTACCTGCAAAAATTGAAGTTTATATCAAATTTTATCCTGTATTAATTTGGTTAGCTTCTGAAAAAACTTGATGACGTTTTGAGCGTAGCGGTCGTTAAGTGTTTTTGATGAAATCTCAATTTCATACTCTTCATTTTCTTGCATAGGTTCATGTACATTGTCAAATAAACGATTGATTTCCGGTATTGTTTCAATCAGTCGTAGCATTTCTTTGTCTTTCAATGTATAGTGACCGTTATAATGAACAATTTGGTTGCGTAACTTTCTCATGTCATTTAAAAAACTCCAAAAAGGTTCTAGATCCCGAAAATTTATATTACATAGTTTGCTAATATATATTTTACCCCGCTCCAAATCGCTATTGCCTTTTAAATCGTCAATATCAAACGGTGATTCAAAAAATAATTGCAATCTTTTACAAAGCCCTTTCATATGCTTTTCTAAAACAACCTGTGTCTGGATTATCAGGTAATAACGTATGCGATTAGGAAATTCGCTGTCGTAATAAAAAAGGTCAGTGCCATGTGCCTCGTCGAATTTTCGGAACTCAATATTGTACTGTTCAATATCCTCTATTTCGTCGATGCTATCGTAGATTGTATTAAAATGAGCTTGTTTCTCCTCAATGTTGGATTCTATAAATGTTTGCATTGCCAGATAATTTTCTAGCTTCACCGTTAAATCGGCTTCAAAGAATTCGCAAAACCTGATGAATTTTTGTTTTTTATCAGTATTTCCTGCTGTGGCACTCATGTTTATAGGTTGGCTAATAGTTTAAAAATAATAGAAGTGCTTGTATTGGTAATATTAAATCTCGGAATACTTGTCGCCAAGAATGAAGCGGTTAGATTTTGTAAAGACAGCTTTAGCATAATCATGAAGGTCGAAGTCCAATAGCTCCAGCGATTCACTGTCGAACTTATCGCTGTTTAAAGTAAGTATATATTGAAATTTGCTTGTATCTTGAGAGTATAGATAATTAAGACTTCGTAATAATGTATCTTGATCAACGTCGAAAATATTGTCGTGAATAAGAAGATTAGGATGTTTTAGTTTAGTATTTTCATTCAATAAAAGTGCCAGATCGTAGATAAAGACTTTTACCCTTTCAACGCTGTGACTGCCACCATAATCAATAGTCATGTTGAACCTGACAATATCCTTATAAGTATCTTTGTTAACGGTCACAATATCAAAAGAACAACCTCGATTGCCCATTATGTATTCATGAATATCAGATATAGTCAAGTTAAAACTTTTGACTTTATCTTCATTTTCAACAATACATTCATCTATTTTAGTAACTAACTTAGACTTGTTGGCTTTTTGTCTGTTCTTGTCAAGGTTGTTAGCATCATAGTTTTTAAGCTGTGTCCTGATTAGGCTTGACTCTTCGCTTCGCTGATGGTAAATAGCCAAACTTTGCTTTAAATTTTTGAAAACCCCCTTTTTATCGAAAACATTTAATATTCCCGCCCTTTCGTCGTCCAAGGCTCGGATATCACTATTTACTTGTTTATGTTTAGAAATAAGGCTTTTAAGCTTTTCATCAATTATATGATTCTGAAAATTTTCTATTTTTGTTTTAAACTCGTTTACTTCATCGAACGATTTTTTTAATTGTTTACCCAATCCATCTTTGAACTGCTCATATATAAATAAAACGTCTTCCTCATCTATTTTTTCGACTACTGGCAAGGAGCGTATTTTTTTTATACTGAGTTTAAGAAATGTGTGCTCTGCTCGCAAACTGTCCAGTGCGGTATCAATATCTACAAGTTGATTTTCGATTGCGTCAAATG
Source organism: Flavobacterium psychrotrophum (assembly GCF_003403075.1). Classification (NCBI taxonomy): domain Bacteria; kingdom Pseudomonadati; phylum Bacteroidota; class Flavobacteriia; order Flavobacteriales; family Flavobacteriaceae; genus Flavobacterium; species Flavobacterium psychrotrophum. The sequence goes on from NZ_CP031557.1 coordinate 3,456,467, forward strand.
ATTCAAAAGTCTTCAATTCTTCTAACTCATCCTCCAGTTTTTTAAGCTCACCGTCCATCGAGTTAACTTGTGCACGAACATCGCTCAGGTTTCTAAGTCCATTATGTGTAAGACTACTTCTCAGTTGGCTTATTATAGATGCCAAACGCTCAATTTCCCTGATGGTTATCTTAGCGAGACGATAGGCAGCGATATCAAAATCGAGTAAATACAAGGTTGGCGCAAAATCGGGTGGTATTCTGCTCTTAGTGTCAAAATAGCTAACGATATCCTTGAACTCAGAACGTTCGTCGCGGATAGATGGGTTCATTAGTTCCCTAAAAGACGGATTTAAATTTATATTGGATTCGTCAGTGTAGTATAAATCATTCAAATAATACAATGCATTGTCTAAAGTATCAAAGGTAGTTCTATTTCCATTTACGATTATTTCAGGGCGGTCCGCATTTTTAATAGATCTTAAAATGGTTAACTCTTTACCATGGATGGACATATCCAAACAGATAAGGGTATCAGGCGATAGAACATTTCTTGGGATTTTTAAAACCCTACTTCCGTCTTTTTTACGTAACAAACAAAAATTAATAAACTCAATCGACATCGACTTACCTACACCATTTGTCTTATTTGAAGAGCCGTCGCGTTCACCCAAAATGAAATTTAAGCCCGTATCAAAATAGATTGGCTTGGTATTCTCAGGATAGGTATATAATTTTTTTAATTTAATCATTTATGTAAATGTAAGGCTCTTCAAAATCGACTATACCAGCAGCATATAAAAACATTAGGGAGTAATGCAGTTGTTCGCCATTCAGCAAATTTTCTCTCTTCAAAATGCCAGCAATATCGTAGATAGAAATTTTACGCTCCTTTCTCATACTTATTTCCTTAAGTATTAGGTATCCGATATAGACTATTGAGTGCCTGATATGCTCATCTTTTGAAATTATACCCATAGCGTATTAATTTGGAAATACATTACACCTGATCAATTGATGCAACAGGTAAAACTTAATTGCCATCTCATCAAAGTCAAGTCCATCATCAGAACACAATTTTTTAAAAAAGTCACATAGGTTTTCCAGTGCCTCTTCGGGGTTATCATTGCTGCTTTTCAGGTACTTTCTGCTAATATCTTTAAGATAGGTGCCAATTTTTCGGATTTTTACGGAGGAAATTTCCGGACTTTCTTGTATGACCTCCAATGCGTATGCGTATTCGATGTAAAGTTCGGAATAAAGATTCTTTAAAAAGGGCGCATAGTCCTTAAATCTTTGTTCAATTTTATATTCCGGGTCTGGTTCGGCTTCTGCTTCATACGCTTTGTGATTATCTTCATTGCTTAAGATGTCGATTAAGCACATTATCGTATTTATCTCGTTAGGCTTGGAAGTTAATTTACTACCATAATATTTTTGAATCAATTCGTTACTAAGCCATTTTTCGATATCCTCTAATTGCCCGAGGTCATCTATACTTGAAATTATACTTATAATGTACTTCACGTCCATTACGTCTTTATCCATATCAAACGAAAAATCTGCATGTGTAATGATATCGTTTCTCTTAATTCTGCTTTTGATTATTAAGATTTTGAGGGTATTATACTTTTCAAAAAGTTTCTTTTCATTAAAAGAATTGACTGTTTCTAAAATTTTGCTTTTAGAATTATTAGAGGTGACCTGAAAGGCAATCTTTCTCCCAGCATCGGCAAGGTCTATTACAGCCGCATTTGGTTCTGTGATATTTACATTAACCAAGTCGTAACTAAAGATTTTATTAAGCAAAATTTTATAAAATTGCTCTGCATGTACATTTATATCCTGAAGATTTAATTTACTTCTTAATTCAACCTCTGTTTTTAAAACAGCAAAGTGGCTGGTAATGCTCTTTATAATTGATTCGCGGTTTCTCATTAATTATTGTCTGGCTTGGTGTTTCAAAATTAACGATTGAAACTTCTTGATAGCGAATATTTTATTTTTTTTGTAAATTTTTTAGAGGTTGCTTCATAATTTCGTACAGCGCGATTAAGCATTATAAATGTCATCAATCTAATTATAAAAACAGCGCCTTGATATTGTATTAAACTTTAAGTATGGTATAGGAAGTGAGCCGGGTTACAAACCGCTATTTGTTTAAAGTCGGCATCACACAGGTGTTCAAGGGATTCTGCCAACATATTCTTTTCCGACTTGTGGTTACGTACCACATAAAAATCAGTCCCAAAGAGCACTTTTTCCCGTAATAACGGATTGAGCAATGTTTGCCGGAGCAAGGGTTGGATTGCATTGTTGTGGATGATGTAGCTCAGGTCGGCGTAGACATTATCATACTGTAGCATCATACTGCATATTATAGAATACCAATCGGTATACTTCCAAAGCTGCTCTATTTTACCTGGCTTTGGAAGTCCTTTTGTGTTGGTTCTGAAACGTATGCCAATATTGGGGTACTTGACAAGGGCGTTACAGTACTGGTCCCGGTCCGATTCAAGGAACTTTGTCCACTCATCGTCACCGCCAAAATGCCCAAAACACACTTTCAGGTGGCTCAGGTTATGCTGTATTGTTTTTGCCTTCTCATCGTAACCAAAAAGATCACGGATGCGCTTGTCTTTTGCTCTTCCAACAAGCTTCGCCAGGAAGAACTCATCAAGGAGGCACAGGAAATTCAACGGGTGCGTAAAATTATTTATGAACTCACTGTTCTTGATCTGGCCAAGCATCAAAGGGGTTTTCTCGTCTGCCTGCGTAAATACCGGGTGGTAGTCCCACTCTTTTTTCTTTGTACCACGGTAAAATATTGTACCGCGTATACAGTGTGTCATAATAGGTAAACCCTTATCGGCAGCAAATTTCCACAAGGGCAATAGTACTTCATCGAAGGGGTAGTAACCGAGTGCCGGATAAATTTTGAAACCACTAAACTGCTCCCCTTCAATATAATCTTTTATAAAACATGGTTCTAGTACTACTTGGTTAGCGACCACCTTATAATCAAATTGTTTTGCACCTTCTTCAACCATACGCCTGGGATCCGCAAAAACAAATGGAAAAACGGCATCAGGCTTACTTTCTTTAATTTTTGAAAGCTTTGCCATTTGTGTAGCATAGTCCTCCTTGCTTTTTCCTGCATCCATATACCCCATATCCATAGGCAGTACAACAAATCCGGTGCCGACGGGGTACTGGTCCTGTAATTTTGTAAAAATACCACTCTGCCCCTGATAGGCAGCGAAACGGCCAATATTAATGTACCTACTGGCTAATTCCTTAGTTTTCTTACCGGGCAATATCCCCAAGAAAGACCATATCCTCTTAAGGACAAAGAAGACCAGGTTACGGCCGGCTTTGTAGAAAAGTAAAAACAGGAATACAAATACAACAGCAACGGCAGGTGTAGCACCACTGTATAAAAGGTGCCGGTCTATCAGCCAATTTTCTATTTCCTTCAAAAAAACAGAAAGGCTGCCCGAAGGCGATTCAACCACCGACAGCCAGCCTGCTATAATGAAAAAGACCTGCAGGCTTAAAAACAAACCTATCATGAATACTAAAATGGAAAGTATTTTACTACGGGCAATGAACATCTTGAAAATGTAGAGCCTTTTTGCAGCCAGTTTACCCAAAGTTCCAAACCGGTAACTCTTAAGCTGCCCGTAGTAGAACCTGAAAGCACTGACAATCAGATTCACAGATACCAGATAATAAAAAGGCCATGGCAGGAATGTCTTTGCAATATATGGCGGCACATGGTCTCCTGTAAATACATGAGTATGGCAATTGATTATTCTGTTGTAAGGTAGGTGTTTTTTAGTCATATCGCGAGATGTCTGCGTAAATAATCGCCTGTAGTCTTAATGTAAAGGGCGTGTCAAATTAACAATTTTTAACAATTTAAAAAATACCCATTAGTAGGTATTTTTTATGGTAGTACACTACCGGATAATCTTTTAAATATCAACATGGCTGCCCGCAAGCGCCGGGCTTTCCGCTGTATCTGCCTGTAGGCAGGATGCCGCTACACTCCCTGGCAGTGTAGTGATTGAGGAACCGCGGTGCATTAAAAGGACATTTCCCTGTAAGAAAAGGGGCAAAAAGGGCAGCTAAGTTATCAGGATTTTTCACTCGGGTGGCCCTTAATGGCTGCGCCACCCCCACAAGGGGGGACTTATACCCCCCCGAGTGAAAAATCCTGCTGGCCACTTGCTTTCTTTTTTCCCCTTTTTTCTTTTGGAAAATGTTTATGGGTGGGATTTGTGAAGAAATCGTATTGGATTGTACAACTTAAATACAAGCGTATGGAAATTACTGGAAGGCTGACACGCGACGCAACAGTGCGGGCGGTTGGCGAAAAGGAGGTGGTAAATTTCTCGGTAGCGGTAAACAATACCTACCGGGATAAAAGCGGGGAACGAAAAACCGACACGGAATACTTTAACTGTTCCTATTGGATAAGCCCGAAGGTAGCGCAATTCCTTACCAAAGGCAGTGTGGTGCAGGTATCGGGATGGCTGAAGGGTCGTGCCTATACAACCAGTGATGGGCAACCCAAAACATCATTGGATTTACGGACAGACCGTATCATTTTCCACGGTAGTGGGCAGCCACGTGGGCAGCAGGATACAGCAGGCATAACCGTAAACGAAGCGGAAGTGATAACACAAGGCGAAGAACACGATGACCTGCCTTTTTAATACAACTAAGCTATGGAAACACCATTTAAAACCTATACCGCCCTGCTGTGCCACGATAAGGGCAAAGTAAAAATAAAAACGGTAGCCCAAAACCCGGGGCAGGCGGTAGCAATTATTGCAGCAGCCGAAGGCTGCCCACCACAGGCGGTGGTACTTATCTGACATTATAAACTATTAAAAAACTGAAATCATGGGACATAATCTTAATTTCAACGTGCAGACAGGGGAATACTCATTCTTCAGCGTGCAGCAAAAGGCATGGCACGGGCTTGGGCAAATCGTAAGCGACTACCCCACAAGCGCAGAAGCGATTGCATTTGCAGGGCTTGATTACGAAATCGCCAAAGCCCCCAACACCCACAATTTGCCGAGCGGCAACAGCATCCAGTCCAAAAGCAGCTTCTTTACCTACCGTACCGATAACGAGGCGGTACTCGGGGTTGCTGTGGGCAAGGACTACCATATCGTACAGAACCGTGAGGCATTCGCCTTTTTTGATGCCATTGTAGGCGGCGGGGATGCTGTCCTGTATGAAACCGCAGGGGCACTCGGGCAAGGGGAACGCATCTTTATAACCGCGAAACTGCCCGGCTATATCCGTGTGGGCAGTGGGGACGATATTACCGAAAAGTACATTTTCCTGACCACGGCACACGATGGCTCGGGGAGCATAACCGCTGCCTTTACCCCCATACGTGTAGTGTGCCAAAACACCCTGAACGCAGCACTCAAAGGCATGGCTAATGTGGTGCGCATCAAACATACCGCAGGGGCAAAGCAGCGATTGGAGGATGCCCACAAAGTAATGGGGCTTGCCGATAGCCTCAGCACACAACTGGAAGGGATATTCAACAACTGGGCGAATATTAAGGTAAGCGATGCGCAAGTACGCAAACTCATCGAACTGGCATTATGCCCGAACAAGGAAACTTTTGACCTGCTCAAAAAAGGGGCGCAGGACGAACTCTCTACCCTTTTTAAAAACACGGTGGACAGTGCGTTTTCCTATGCCATGATGAGCGACACCCAACAAACAGCAACTACCAAAGGTACGTTGTTCGGGGCGTATAATGCCGTAACGGGTTACTACCAAAATGTACGAAGCTACAAAGATGGGGAAGCCAAATTGCAATCCCTCATACTGGGAGGTACAGCACAGGGCAAGGCACAGGCAGCCTTTAACCTGTGCGGGGAATTTGCACAGGTCGGGGCTGATATTTTTAAATTCAATTAAATAAAAGGGCGGTTGCCTACGGGCAACTGCCATAAAAAAAATACTATGGCAAACTGGTGCAGCAACAGGGTAGCCTTTACCGGGAACGGTAATGCCCTACAGCAACTACACAAATTATTCCTGTCCATGCAGGAAAGGGAAGAAACGACAGGGAATGGTCAACTTCCTGATTTTATTGACACCGAGAACAGGTACTTCTTTAACCTGTACTACAACGAAGGCGATGTAGGGATTTTTGAATACGAAACACGTTGGTCGCCCAATACCGAAGTAATCAGGCTTATTGCAGACCGCTACGGGCTTGGCGTGCGCCATGAGTATGAGGAAGCAGGTAATTGCATTTATGGGGTAACCGAGTACCGAAATGGACAGGAAACCGAAACCGACCTCGACTGGGCAGATTTTGACCGCTATGAATACCATGAGGATGAAGGGGTGTATTATTTCGAGGGCGAAACCTACGAAAGTGACTATGAGATTTTGGAAATCTTATTACAACGAAAGCTACAAACGCAAAACGCATCGTGATGAAAGCACTGGAAAAATTAAACAATGTAGAAAAAGGCAGGCTGCTCGCAGGGTGGTTCCCTGAACTATTGCCTGAACTCGTGGATACCATAAAAGGGACGCAGCAGTATTTGGCAACCCATGAAACAGAAGTACGGGAGCAATGGGACAACGGCTTCTTTAAGCCGAACTTTTGGCTACGGCTTGCTGCTGATGTAGGCAGGGCTATTGATACAAATGGCAAAAAACTGGCGAAAAGCCCACGCCTTTTTGCCGATGAACTCTTTGATGGATACAATGCGCTCTTTACAATTGACTGCATTGACAAATACAAATTTGCCGTGCAAAACGTGAAATTTACCCAAGCGGTACGCCTGCTCTTTGACAGGGGATAATAACTACCCCCTGCCTTTTGGCAGGGGCATAAAACATACAGCTATGGAAGCTAATTTTTTTAAGCAGCTTGCGGGAATTGACTTTGCAGGCAGTGTACAGATAACCATTGCCCACGGTATTCAGGGCAGCCTAATTGTATCGGTACTGGTACGGAATGAGGGATGCAGCGACAGCGCAAAAAATCTTATACGCCCCATGAACCTGCGGGGTACAGCGGAGGATATTGACGAAAAATTCTTTGAATATATTGCCGCACCCCTTGAAGCCGCTTCAACGCTGATGGTCGAAATGCAGGGTTATATGCAGCATCTTGACACTGTGAAAAAACAGTCGGCAATGGAAAAGGAAAAAGGCGACAAAGAAAAAAAGGAAGCCGATACGAAGGAAAAGAAATACAGGGAAGCCATCGAAAGGTCGCAAACCCTTGAAGGCGAAGGTAAGTTCCGTGATGCCTATTCTAAAGTACCTAACCCGCAGGACTACCCTGAACATGCTTTGGAAATCAAAGAACGAAGGTCTGCCCTTTCAGCACGTTTTGACGAGGGCGGCCTATTCGATAGCGGCAAAACGGAGAACACATAACTTAAAAACGCATCACTATGTTACTGGCAACACCATTAGAACGGGTATTCATACTCAAAGAAAACGGGCAGGACATTCTCCTCCCTGACCCTGAACCGGCATGGGCAGCAGAGCGTGTCCTGAATTTCTATTCAGCGACCTACCCCATACTGACCACGGCAAAGATAACCGCACCCGAAATTAAAGATGATACGGTACAGTATCGTTTTGAAAGCGTCATGGGTACAAAAGGATAACGATAACAGATAATACTATGGACTATGCAATCGCACATTATAACAAAGGCAGCCACGCCCGAAGAAAAACAGCAGGCAGCCCTGCACAAGAACCTCGGGGAGTTTTTGGTTTTTATGAAACGTCCCAAAGATGCGCAGCAACAACTGCGGGATACCCTCCAACCTGTCCCGGTAGCGCAGCTGCCGATGGTTTTCTAAGGGCGGTGTTTCCTGCTACCCTGAAAGAAAATAAAACGATGCGGGACAGCAGGGAAATAGCCCGTATTGGCAAAGGGTTCTGTACATCACTTGCGCAGCTTACAGCCCATTATGGGATTGCCCTGCCCTTATCCGAACCATTCCATTACCCTGAAACCATTACGACACTCCTGCCCCTCTTACAGGAAACCCTTAAAGGGGAAGTTAAGGATTTTTACAGCCTGCGTTTGGTACAGGCCAAACCTATCGCTTTCCTTGTAAGTGAAGAACGGCACAGCACCGGACAGTCGCTCTACTATATCCCTGTAGTACCGATTTATAAAATGCTGCGAAGCAAAAGACATAAAAAGGCAGGGATATTACTCCTATCGGTATGCTCATGGCTTTACCGCATTGTGGACGTACCCTATTACAGGCAGGAAAACGCCTATCTCTATTACCAGTATGATATGATTAAAGACTGGGTGGAGCAGGATACCGATAATGAATATGAAGGGGGAGAAAAACAGGACTTATACACCGCAATAACGATTGGCGACCATATAGAAAAGAAGTTGAGCAATGCTGCCAACCTTGAACAATTTACCTGCCGGCTAAATAGTTTCAGGGCAATGGACGATGTAGACCAGGAATGTTTTGTTGTCGCCACCCAGGCGCATGCCCTGTTTTCCCAATACCCCAACGAAAGCATCTTCCGCAATACGCCTTTCAGGGAAGAATCAGAAGATGATTATTATGACAATGAAACGATTAGCATGGACAAATACATAAGCTTCTCTGCCGATACCAAAGGATGGCTTTTTGACACCGTTGCCGACACCGTAAACAATGAGTTTAACGAATGTGGCGAGATAGAAGAACCAACCTTAGTAAAGTGCTTCAACGGTACTCCCACAACAGGTTCGTTCGATTTTGAACGCAGGGTATTTAACCTTATGGACAGGCTTTGCGATATACTCTACAACTATAAAATGCAATGACTATGGAAACCCTAACCGATATTACCGGAAACTTTACACAGCACTATTTGCCAAAATGTGCGCTTGTTTTCTACGAAACCGACACCGAGGAAAAACAGTGTTATGTAGAATACTACGATATGGACGCTACGGGGCAACCCCGTAACGCACACCCCCTTTCGGTTTTGGAAACGGAAAGGCTTCACGCCTGCCTCGAAACGCAAGCCCGCGCCAAACAGGCATTTTTAAAGCCCGATGGGCTATTGTCCCAAAATGTCCTGCACATTGACCCCAGTGGGGGAAGTGTGATGTGGTACACAAAAGCCCGGATACGCCCGATGTTTTTTATCCCCAAACTCGGCATCCCCAACGGCAAAGCACACACCCCTGCCCTGCTTTGGAAGGCAAGCCGTGAAGGGGTAGCACTATACGGGCTGTCTTCCGACAGAGTGCCAAACATAAATACACCTCTCTACCACGCCCCATTTTTCAATATTTATAAAGGTGGCAGGGTGTGTATGGGTACAGTAGATGTGGCCATAAAATCCTCAGCTTCGCTTGAAGAGTTCATCGAAGCGTGGGAAAACTGTTTTTTTAACAGCTATTTCAGCCACCTTTTGGACAGCTACAATCCTGTAAAAGGAAACTGTGTAAGCCTGTGGAAAAGGCTTATACAATCAGGGGATGCTTTCCCGAAATCAGAACTGGTACGAAACAAAATGACACTTAAAAACCTATTGCCATGAAAGCGGAAAAAACAAGGGTACATTTTACCCACCAAAGCCTTATCAATCCCTACAACCCCGTTAGCGTGAACCTCATCGGTGCAGGGGGTACAGGCTCAAAAGTGCTTACCGCACTCCTTGAAATGAACCACAGCCTTATCGCTCTTGGGCATCCGGGTTTGCAGGTGCGGCTGTGGGACGATGATATCATATCCGAAGCCAACCTTGGGCGGCAACGTTTTGCCGCCTGCGAGGTCGGGATGTTTAAATCCGTAGCACTCATCAACCGTATCAACCGGTTTGCAGGCACAGCGTGGAAAGCCGAAACCGTGAAATTTGAACGGGACAAAAACCAAAGGCTCCCTGAAAATACGGATGCCACGTTATACCTCTCGTGCGTGGACAGTGTGGCAGCACGTTTTGAAATTGCAGCGATACTTAAAGGAAATACGGCACGCAGCTACAATCAGCCGCTATACTGGATGGATTTCGGGAACAGCCATAAAACAGGGCAGGTCATACTCTCCACAATAGGAAAACTACAGCAGCCTGACTCAAAAAAACACGAGCCGGTTCGTTACCTCCCTTTTGTGACCGATGAATTCCGTGATGTTTTACAGCAATCAGAAACAAATGACGACACACCAAGCTGCTCCCTTGCAGAAGCCCTGCTGAAACAGGACTTGTACATCAATGCTGCCCTTGCACAACTCGGATGCAGCCTTTTATGGAATCTCTTCAGGGAAGGCATGACCCCCTACCGTGGCTTTTTCCTGAACATAGCGGATTTCAGGACGCAACCGTTACAAGTATGACCACACTACCTATCAGGTGGCAGTGTATTTAGACCACAGGGATATAAAGCCTTTTCATAAAAACATGACCTTTGGCAAATAATCATCTATAATAGTATCTTTAAGCCCAGTAAGTAACTAATATAGCACTATGCAGTTTTTAAAACCAAACAATATTTCGGGCGAGATTATGAACCTCTTTGACGAAGCTAAGGAAAAGGTAGTCATTGTTTCCCCTTACTGTAAATTTGACAAATGGTTTAAGCTCGTAGCAAAGATTAAAAAGCTCCGCGAACGTAATATCGAAGTCGAATTCTACATCCGCGATAACGAAAAGGAAGCATACGACCAGGTTATGGAACTGGGCATTACGCCCATAACGGTCGCAAACCTGCACGCCAAGCTTTATTTTAATGAAAATAAAGCCATTGTTACTTCCATGAACCTACTTTTAAGTTCAGAAATAAATTCAATAGACATCGGCTACTTAACCGAAAGCCACAAAGAGTACAACGAAATTACCGACTTTTATGCAACCTACCTTAAAAAACAGGATAGCCCACTATCAAATGATTTTTACACTGACTGGCGCGAACTTCTCAATACACAGCTTGCCTCCCGGTTTTCAAGGGTAAGGATTTACGAAAATGAAGGGGTAATTCAGGTAAAAACATCTTCAAATACGTACGAAATATTTGTATGGAATAACAACAGGCGAAATATCCTGCGTATTTGCGGCATCGTGTCGGGAAAGGAATTCGAGTATGCGAATACCATAAAAAATACGCTCGGCACCGATATCTTTAGCGTTGAACTGCAACCAGCAACACAAGGTTACAATACCATTTGGGCGACTTCAAAAAAGGAATTGCGCTCAGTAACTATTAATTTTCTTGAGAACCATGACACACAGATAGTTGTCAATACCATAGTTGAATTTATAATTAAAGTTGAGGATATTAAAGAATACTGTTACCTCAACAGAAAAACACTATAAGCCTTTAAATACATCATACAATACCGACAGTACTATGGGAACGATAATGCTCGCCAGTACCCATTTCATGGCGTTTCTTTTTTTTATAGTTGTGCTGAAATGGTGTGGCCCTGTCTGTAGTTCCACGGCAGGCCATAAAGAATCAATATAGCTGCTAAGCTTAAAAGCTAAAACGAAGGAAGTAGCTGGTCCCAAGAAAACAAGCATCTCCCCGAGCCACTGATTGCCCACATGAAAAAATGTTTTAGACCCAAGCCTGAAGTATTCAATATTAAAAGCAACCAACAGGGACAAAATGAAGAATCCTTTGTAATAACTGTTGACTTTGAGCTGGCTTTCCGACCCTTTAACAAGGGCAGTCAAACGGCTTAAAATCCCATTAACCCATGTCGAATCTTCACCGCTGACCATAATAAAATTTTCCGAATTTTCATTCTTAACGGAATGTACAATCTGTATTTCAATACTCCTGGAATTGTCCAAGGTATAAAACCGCATTGCTACCTTGTGGATATTATGGTTGCCGACAACCTCAGTATCCTTGAAAATTACGCTCGATGCACTTTCAAAAGAAGTGTCACCGCTGGCATCAACACTATACATGAGGTAATAAGAAATATCACGGGCTGACGATGCCTGTACCTCCAAGTCAATTACCTCCGACAGCGCAGTAATAGTTGTGTTTGTTATCCTTTTAAAACTGAAGACAACCTTCCTTTTTTCTCGTATTAATGGGTTCATTGAATGATCATTTTAACAAATGTAAACAAAGTCCTGTTCTGAAATATGTAGTGTCACCCTTTTAATTAGTATGTTATCCCGAAACTACACTTTAGCTTATCTTTACTTTGCGTAAGTTTTATCACTATTTTTGAAATAGCATTCAAAATTTTACAGCGTACAGATACTTGCAGTTAACTCCTAATAGTAAAATTCCTACTGCCATTATTTTTTGCAATATTTAAAGTTAAATTCCTCCTCATTACCATGGGCAATTTTACAGAGGCAGCATTACGGGATTATCTCGCCGCGCAACTAAACATAATCGAATTTGGGCTAACCCTCCTTGAAAAAGAACATTATCTCCGGAATGTTTCCGGAGCAAACGGCTATATAGATATACTGGCAAAAGACCTCCTTAATAATTATGTTGTAATTGAGATTAAACGCAGCCAGCAGTCTTCAAGGCAGGCAATTCAGGAGCTTCTAAAATACATTGCCTTACTCAAACAGAATTATCACGCCAGGGATAGTGAAATCAGGTGTATTATAATTTCAACACACTGGGACGAATTGTTAGTACCATTCTCTGAACTACATTATCAAACTACACTTGATATTAAGGGACTAAAACTAAAAGTAGACGAATCCTTTAACGCCTTGAGCTGCTGTAAGCTCCCCCAAAAATAGTACAGTTTAAAAGTAGAATTTTTATTAACTTTAAACTGTAATTATGAAGACTAGTAAATTTAATCCCACCCAGATCGCCAAGATCCTCAAAGAGTTTGAATCGGGCAAAGATGTTGATACCATAAGCCGTGAGCATGGAGTCAGCAAAGCTACTTTTTATAAATGGCGGCAGCGTTATGGCGGTATGGAAGCCAGCGAACTTAAGCGGTTAAAAGCCCTTGAAGAGGAAAATGCCAAGCTTAAGCGTATGTATGCCGACCTTGCCCTTGAACTGGACATGGCAAAATATATCATCGAAAAAAAGCTTTAAAGCCTTGCCATAAAAGAACCATTGTAACCGACCTGGCTTGTGTTTACCCTAACGGCAAAAGCAAGGCTTGCCGTCTCTTACAGACCAGCCGGAGCAGTTTATCGTACCTCTCGGTAAAAAATGATACAGGTCTTATTGAACGCCTTGAAGGCTTTGCAAAAGACCATCCCCGCGAAGGCTTTTGGAAGTGCTATTACCGCCTGCGCAATGGTGGTGATAAGGTAAACCATAAACGCCTGCACAGGGTGTATAAGCAACTTGGGCTTCCGTTACGCAGGAAGGTAAAGAAACGCCTGCCTGCAAGGGTTAAGGAAGCTATAGTTATACCTGAGAGCTTTACCCACACCTGGAGCATCGACTTTATGAGCGACAGCCTGATGGGCGGCAGGAAGTTCCGCAGCTTTAATGTAATTGATGACTATAACAGGGAAGTTTTGTTTATTGAGACAGATTATTCTTTGAAGAGCAGCCGCATAATATGGGTTTTAAAACACCTCACAAACCGGCATGGCAAGCCAAAACGGATACGAATGGACAACGGGCCGGAATTTGTTGCTAAATTGGCTCAGGAATGGAGTGCTATAATGGATATTGAGTTTAAGTATACCCAGCCTGGGAAACCTACACAGAACGCCCTTATAGAACGCTTCAATAAAACCTACAGGGAGCATGTGCTGGATGCACATCTTTTTGAGAGTATCGATGAGGTAAGGGATATCAGCCACCAATGGGTGGAGGACTATAACAACCACCGGCCTCATGATGCCCTGGGGGGAATCAGCCCGAGCGCCTATAGAATAAAAAACAATACAGTTGATGGGCTTCGTTCCGCTACGGCTACGCCTTCACTACACTCAGCCCATCAACTGTTAGAAACATAAGATTGGAAATAACAGTATTTTTTATACTTTTAAATCGTACTAAAAAAGGGAAGCCTACACATTACCTAAGATATAATCAACCAGCCGCTGCGCAGTGATGAATTGGCCACTTAATATAACCTCTGCTTTAAACTGTAAAATCTTATTGGTTAACGTATCAAGGTAGAAATTTAACGTCCTTGCATCTTCCTTATTACCAATTGCCCTACAGGCTTCCTGGTCCCATCTCCTTACATCCCACTTCTGCTTAGTGGATGTTTCCTTTGCAATTCCATCTACGGTAATCCTTAGCTGGATAATCCTTTGTAAGGATTCATTTTTTGGCTTCTTTAGAAAGAAAGTCAATCTAAAACTGTTCTCTAACATAATTCAACTTTTTAATTAAACATAAAGGTCGAATTATAATGTTTTCAAATCAAGTCGTTAAGCAGCTTTACATGTTGAAAATCAAATTGTTACATCAATTTCTGTGGCACTTTTTTTAAGAAAAGTAAAGTGCCACACTTTTGCCATGGTATAAATGCCATCTTTTACAAATTTTGCCATAGCAAAGCCAAACAAAAAATCCTGAAAAACAGCCGTTTCTCAGGATTTACACCTTTTTTAAGGAAGTAAGATGCTCTAAATAGAGCTTCTGGTGACCCCATCGGGGTCGAACTTCCCTATAAAAGCCTTGTAAATCCTGGCTTTTTCAACATGTCAATTTCAAAAGTGCCACAAAAGTGCCATTAAAATGCAAAAGGCCTATTTTACTGGTGCTTCCACCGTAAAATAAGCCCCTGTGACTTCATCGGGATTCGAACCCAAATCTTCAGAACCGGAATCTGAAATTCTATCCATTGAACTATGAAGCCAATTTTTGTTTCAGGTTTCAGGTTTAAAGTTACTTACTCAATCGAAAAACTGTACGATACAAATCTCGAACTTTCAAAAACTTTAAACCTGAAACTTTAAACTAAGCCAGACTCTTCTTAACAAGTGTAGATATGGTTTTACCATCGGCGCTGCCTGCAAGTTCTTTGCTGGCTATGCCCATAACTTTACCCATATCGGCCATGCCGCTAAAGTTATTCTCAGCAATGATTTTCCTGATAACCGCCTCAACTTCCTCTTCAGAAAGCTGTGCCGGAAGGAACTTTTCTATCACGGCAGCCTGTGCAATTTCCGGGTCAGCCAGGTCCTGCCTGTTTTGTTGTATGTATATAGCAGCACTGTCTTTACGCTGTTTTACAAGCCTTTGAAGCAGTTTTATTTCTTCTTCCTCAGATATTTCTTCTTTCGCTCCACTTTCTGTCTGTGCCAGTAGTATTGCTGATTTAATAGCCCTTAATGACTCCAGGGCAACGGTATCTTTTTCTTTCATGGCTGTTTTCATAGCATCCATGATCTGTGTTTGCAAACTCATAAGCAGTGATTTAAAATGTGGCACGAAGATAAAAAAAATAACCCGAAAATATCATGATATTTTCGGGTTAAGGTTCACAT
The DNA here is from genome assembly GCF_003403075.1 of Flavobacterium psychrotrophum. Taxonomy (NCBI): domain Bacteria; kingdom Pseudomonadati; phylum Bacteroidota; class Flavobacteriia; order Flavobacteriales; family Flavobacteriaceae; genus Flavobacterium; species Flavobacterium psychrotrophum. The sequence goes on from NZ_CP031557.1 coordinate 3,471,880, forward strand.
TTGGATTAGTTAATCTACGTTATCATGCAGGAAAGAATTGTTCGACCTTAATTGCAGGTCGTTATTGCTATCCGTCCCTAATGAAAGGCGCGATTTACTGTTATCAGTACGTGAGTCATGCAGGTCTATCCCCATCCTTTTGTAGGCAGGCTCCTTTTCATACTCATCAATTTTTGCTGAATTGTTGTGGAATTTATAGTTAAACTCCTTCATTTTCCTTCTACGCTCTTCAGCCCTCATCCTTAGCGTTTCCTCAATGGTAAGCTCTACCGGAGAAGCCTCATCTACCATAGGTGTAAACCTTGCCGGTTGCGGTACTGCTTGTGGCTGCTCCATACGTGGCTGCTGTACTACAGGCTCCTCTGCCTTAGGTGTAACCGGTGCAGCAGGCGTTGCCGGTGCAAGAGTATCCCTAAAGGTAAAGTTAAGCGCTTCTTCTATAGGCTCAGGCATTTTAGCCGCAGGCTTAGAGTTAAGCAGTTCATTCTCTTTTTCAAGGTAATCTTCAAGAGAGTAACGTATAACGCCTGTTTCATTAAGCTCTGTAACCGGTACTACCTGTACAGGCTCTTTAACTGTAATGTCGCGCATTTCGTCATTAAGCGTAAACAGCAATTTCTCTTCGCTGCGTGCATTATCTGCCGAAAGGTCAAAAGAAAATGCAAACTGCTCCTCTTTTTTCTCTACAATTACAAACTCAGGATCTATAACTACGATATCCCTTATATCTTTTACCACAGGGGCAACATAAGTAACAGGGGCAAGCGTTTCTATTACCGGGGCTACGATCTCAAAAAACACGTCAAGGTTGTTAATGTAGTCTGAAGTGGGCAGAACCTCAACTTCAGCTACCGGCTTTTTTTCCTCAACCTCCTCCTCAAGCGAAAACACGATTTTTTCTTCAACAACCGGCTCCACCCTCACTTCTGTTTTCGGCTCTGACGGAGCTGAAAAATCAAAAGACGGAACTATTGGCCTTTGTGTAAGGTCGCGCACCATTTTCTGGTCTTCCTCCAGGGCGTGAACGATCTTTTTAGGTTCAGTATTAACTATTTCGTTTTGCTGCTCTACGTTAAAGCCTGTAGCAATAATGGTTACCGCTACGGCATCGCCAAGGCTTTCATCTTCGCCAACACCCATAATGATGTTTGCGTTGTGGCCTGCTTCGCTTTGTATATGGTCGTTGATCTCGCCTATCTCGTCAATAGTGATCTCTGTAGTACCAGATACGATAAGCAATAGTACGTTTTTAGCACCTGTAATTTTATTATCGTTAAGCAACGGGCTGTCCAGTGCAGATACAATAGCATCTTTAGCACGGCTTTCTCCGTTAGACAGTGCACTACCCATTATAGCAGTACCACTGTTGCTTAGTACGGTCTTGGCATCTTTTAAGTCGATGTTTTGTGTGTAGTGGTGTGTAATAACCTCTGCAATACCACGAGAGGCCGTTGCCAACACTTCATCTGCTTTAGAGAAACCGGCTTTAAAGCCAAGGTTACCATACACTTCCCTAAGCTTGTTATTATTGATAACAATAAGAGAGTCTACCTGCTTGCGTAGGCGTTCTACACCCAGCAATGCCTGCTCGCCACGTACCTTGCCCTCAAACTGGAAAGGAATAGTTACAATGCCCACTGTAAGGATATCGCGCTCCCTGGCCAGCTGTGCAATTACCGGTGCGGCACCGGTACCGGTACCACCACCCATACCTGCTGTTATAAATAACATCTTGGTATTGGTATCAAGCATTTTCTCTATATCGTCTATACTTTCAAGTGCAGATTGTTGCCCTACTTCAGGATTGGCACCTGCGCCAAGGCCTTCTGTAAGGTTAACCCCCAATTGAATTTTATTTGGAACCGGGCTGTTTTGCAGCGCCTGGCTGTCTGTATTGCATATAACAAAATCTACGCCTTTAATTCCCTGCTTAAACATGTGGTTTATCGCGTTGCTACCGCCACCGCCTACACCAATAACTTTGATCACGTTTGACTGGTTCTTAGGCAGGTCAAACGAAATACTTCCAAATTCTGCGTTCATCATAATCAACGGGTTTTATTCTGCGTTATCTAAAAAATCTTTAATCTTATCTATATACTTGTCAAAAAACGACCTCTTTACCTTCTTTTCAGTAGATTCAGATGCCCTTTCTGTTTCCCTTGCCACCGCTACAGTTTCAAGTTCAGGTTCAGCTACCGGGGCCACCGGCTCAGCCACAACCGCATTAACTACAGGCTGAGGCTGCTGCCTTACAGGTGCCTGGTAAACCGGTTTTTGCAATTCTACCATTGGCGTAGCGCTAAGGGTATTGTTGCGCAGGCTGTTCATTACAAGACCTACTGCCGTAGCAAATAACGGGCTTGAAATTTCTTCGCCCGATGCGCCCGCAAGGTGCTCGTTAGGATAACCTATACGGGTATCCATACCGGTAATGTATTCTACAAGTTGCTTTATGTGCTTAAGCTCTGCACCACCACCTGTAAGTACAATACCTGCTATAAGTTTTTTGCGCGGGTCTTCATGCCCGTATGCTTTAATTTCAGCAAATACCTGCTCTATGATCTCTACCACGCGTGCATGGATGATCTTAGAAAGGTTTTTAAGCGATATCTCTTTTGGCTCGCGACCGCGAAGACCCGGAATTGAAACAATTTCGTTGTCTTTGTTTTCACCTGGCCATGCAGAACCAAATTTTACTTTTAAAAGTTCAGCCTGCTTTTCAATAATAGAGCAGCCCTCTTTAATATCTTCGGTAATTACATTACCACCAAAAGGAATTACTGCTGTATGGCGAATGATGCCATCTTTAAAAATAGCAAGGTCTGTAGTACCACCACCTATGTCGATAAGCGCTACACCAGCCTCTTTTTCTTCCTGGCTAAGTACAGCATCGGCAGATGCCAATGGCTCCAGCGTAAGGCCAGAAAGGTCTAAGCCTGAACTTTTGATGCAACGGCCCACGTTACGGATGGATGAAGCCTGCCCCACTACTACGTGGAAGCTGCTCTCAAGCCTGCCGCCATACATGCCTATTGGTTCTTTAATTTCGTTTTGTCCGTCTATTTTAAACTCCTGCGGGAGTACATGTATAATTTCTTCACCCGGCAGCATTGCAAGTTTGTGCACCTGGTTTATAAGCATATCAATATCAGCATCGCCAATTACCTCTTCAGGATTGTTCCTGCTTATGTAATCGCTGTGCTGTATACTGCGTATGTGCTGGCCGGCTATACCCACCACCACATCATTAATACGGTAACCGCTGTTTGTTTCTGCCTCCTGTATGGCCTGCTGTATGCTTTGTATGGTTTGGGTAATGTTATTTACCACACCCCTGGCCACACCCAGGCTTTTAGATTTCCCTATACCAAGGATCTCCAGCTTGCCGTACTCATTTTTCTTGCCTATCATCACAACAATCTTTGTCGTTCCGATATCCAGTCCTACTGCAATGCTCTCTCTTTCCATATGCTTCATTTTTTGGTGCCCACCACCTGTTGCGTAAACTTCAGGTTAATTGTTTTGTAATTTTCTGTCAACGTATCCTTAATCGCGTCCTGCAAAAACGCCTTGTAATTTTTAAACTTCCTGTCGATATTTATCGGTTTTCCAAAGACAACCTCAAAGTCATAACCCCGTATATCCATCATTATGTCTCCCCAAGGCATAACGGCCAGGCCGGTGATATTCTTCTTTAAAAAATCGTCATCATAAATATAATTCAGCAACTCGCTCAGTCTTTTTTTATCCGTTCTGTCGATGCTACCGGACACAAGCGGAACCCGTGCCGTTTCGCTTTCGCTAAGAGGCATTTCATTCCCTTTATAATCTAGATAGTACGATTTAGAACCGCTGAAAATTCTGGCTACAGGCTTTTTCTGGACAACAATGGCTGTAAGTTTACCGTCGATTGTAGCGTAAACCTCTGCCTTGTCGACCATAGGATTTGTGTCGATACTTTTTTCCACCTTATTCAAATCTAGCTGAACTTTCTTTATGCCCGTAACTGTGTCAAAATTTTGTTTCAACAACTTATTAACGTCCTTCTTTGTAATAAAATTCTCATTATCTACAAACACAACCTCTGCCTGTTTTATCTTTCTTCCCTCATTGCGTATGCCCGAAAAAGAGTACAGGAAAACTGCTACTCCTACAATCAGGAAAAGGCGAATGTTTGTCCAGTTAAAATTTTTCATTTAATACCGCTTTAATTTCAGGAACCATCTCTCCTATATCGCCCGCCCCTATGGTTATAAATACCGTAGCATCGCTACCTTTTAAAAGTGGCAGCAAATGCTCTTTACTTACCAGTTTTTTGCTCGGGTTCTCTATCATATCCAGCAGCCACTGGCTGGTAATGCCCTCAATGGGCTGCTCCCTTGCCGGATAAATATCCAGCAACACTATATTTTCAAACTTACCCAGGCTCTTTGCAAAACCTTCGGCAAAATCGCGGGTGCGGCTAAACAAATGCGGCTGAAAAACCGCCAGCACCTTTTCATCAGGGTACAACTCGCTTACCGCCTGGTACACCGCGTCTATCTCTGTAGGATGGTGTGCATAGTCATCTATATACACCAGCTCTTTTTCTTTGATCTGGTAACTAAACCTGCGCCTTACTCCCTGAAAGCTTTCCAGCGCCGCTTTTATAGCATCGCCTTCAAGACCGTAGGTCTTAGCCATAGCTAACGCCAGTGTGGCATTAGTAAGGTTATGGTGGCCCGGAAGCCCAAACCTTATATCAGTTATTGTATCATCCGGAGTGGCTACATCAAACACATACCATCCATTATCTATACGGATGTTTTGTGCTGAGAATTGCCCTTTACCCACGCCAACAGTTACACCATTTAACGGAAGGCCATCTACTACAAACAACTGTTTTTTATCTTCTACCTTATCTGCAAATTCCCTGAACGATGCCTCTATCGAAGCTGTATCGCCATAAATATCTAAATGGTCTGCATCCATTGATGTGATGCAGGCAATATCCGGGTGCAGGTGCAAAAACGAACGGTCAAATTCATCAGCCTCTGCTACGGTCACCGTCTTGCCGCTACCTATAAGGTTTGTATTATAACCTTCTACAATACCACCTAAAAACGCTGTAACATCTACGCCGCTTTGGTGTAGTATATGCCCCAGTATGCTGCTTGTGGTAGTCTTACCGTGTGTGCCAGCTACCGCAAAGCAAAAAGTACCTTTTGTAATGATACCAAGCACTTCTGCACGCTTTTTAACCTCAAAGCCATTTTGCAGGAAATAGTTCCATTGCAGGTGGTTTTTAGGTACGGCCGGGGTTACAACAACCAGCGTATTTTCTTTATCAAGGAATGGAAGCCCTATAAGCTCTACCTTATCGTCAAAATGGATACTGATACCTTCTGCCTTTAACTCATCGGTAAGATGGGTGGGTGTTTTATCATACCCGGCTACATTTTTACCAATGAAGGTAAAATAGCGTGCCAGGGCACTCATGCCGATGCCACCGATACCAATAAAATAGACGTTATGTATTTTTTCTAGTTCCATACTTTGAGACTTTGAGACTTTGCTACTTTTTCAGCAGCTTTACAATCTCTTCAACTATATCATTTGTGGCATTTACCTTTGCCAGCTTTTTCATATTCTCTCCCAGTTTTTGCTGCTTTTCTTCGTTAGCGATCAAATCGCCAAAAAGCGGCTGGAACTGCGTATCCAGTTGCGACTCCTTAAGCATTAATGCCCCGCCTTTGTTTACAATGGCATCTGCATTTTTTGTCTGGTGGTCTTCGGCTACATTGGGCGACGGGATAAACAGTGTTGGCTTACCCACAATGCACAATTCTGAAACCGATGACGCGCCTGCCCTTGAAATCACGATGTCTGCCGCGGCATATACCAGATCCATCCGGTCTATAAAAGACAACACCTGGATTCCATCTTTATCGCCGTGGTGACGGTATTCTTCAAAATAGAACTTACCACACTGCCAGATGATTTGTACATCCTGCGCCTGTAGCCATGTAAGCTCTTTTGCAATAAGCTGGTTAATGCGGCGCGAGCCAAGGCTGCCACCCAGTACCAGTAGTGTTTTTTTATTCGGGTCGAGCCCAAAACGTGCTATACCTTCTTCTCTTTTACCCTCAGTATCCATCAAATCCTGCCTTACAGGGTTACCCGTAAAAACGAGTTTTGATGCCGGAAAAAAACGTTCAAGGTTATCATAAGCAACGCATATTTTCTTTGCGAATTTAGACAGCCACTTGTTGGTAATGCCCGGATACGAGTTTTGCTCCTGTATAACTGTTGGCACTCCCATGCCTGCTGCTGCCCTTAGTAACGGACCGCTGGCAAAACCGCCTGTGCCTATAACCACATCGGGTTTAAATGCTTTTACAATCTTTCTCGATTTTATAAGGCTGCTTACCAGCTTAAGCGGAAACATGGCATTATCTAATGTAATTCTGCGTTGTATGCCCGCTATCCACAAACCCTCTATCTTGTAACCGGCCTGCGGCACCTTTTGCATCTCCATTTTATCGCTGGCCCCTACAAATAGTATCTCACTATCAGGAAAACGAACTTTAAGCTCATTAGCAATAGCCACCGCCGGGTAAATATGCCCGCCTGTACCACCACCGCTTAATATGAATTTTTTGTTTCCCATGATTTGCAAAGTAACTGAGCAGCAAATTTTCAAAGTTTAGCTACACAGGTCTATTATCTATTATCTTTTTTCTAACTGTTTTATCAAAAAATCTATTTTCCCATTACCGCCCGCATAGGGTTAGCTGCGTCTTCTATAGAATAAGCTGCCGGTTCTGCTATGCCCAGAGCTTCTGCTTCCTCGCGTTGTTTTTCGCGAAGGATGTGTTCATCTATCAATTGTTGCAGGGCGGCTTCACGGTCTTCTTTCTCCTGAAGCTCCTGCGCTACTTCTTCTTCTTTTTTAGTAACACTAATGATGATGCCTATAGATATACACGTCATCCAGATACTACTACCACCACTACTTATAAGTGGCAAGGTTTGTCCCGTTACCGGAAGCAACTCTGTAGCTACCCCCATATTGATAAGCGCCTGAAATATTATCGGGAAACCGAGCCCCACAATAAGCAGCTTACCAAACATGGACTTTGCTTTATGTGCCGAAACCAGAAACCTGAAAAACAACATGAGGTACATAAACAGCACTACAAGCCCTCCCAGTAAACCATACTCTTCTACAATGATCGCGAAGATAAAATCTGACGACGATTGCGGCAGGAAGTTCTTCTGAACGCTTTTGCCCGGACCAAGGCCATAAACCTGACCTGTTGCAATAGCTATTTTGGCTTTTTCTATCTGGTAATCGTCCTCGTTAGGCTCATCAGATGTAAAACGTTCTATACGGTTCATCCAGGTGTGTACCCTGTTCGGCATCGCTTTAGGGAACGCCATAGCAAACGATACAAACAATACCAGCATGGTTATACCCACACCAACAATAACACCCAAGTAACGCATAGGATAACCGCCTACAAAAACCAGCATGCTTACCATACTAAAGATAAGCGCCGCTGTACTAAAGTTAGCCGGTAATATAAGTGCCAGTATAATAAATACCGGCCCCCATAGCTCTATAACCGAAGCTTTAAAATCCCACTCCTTACCTTCGTTTTTTGCAAGGTAGCGCGCTACATATACCATAAGTACAATCATGGCCAGTGCCGAAGTCTGGAAGGTAACGCCTATAAACGGCACCTTTATCCAGCGGCTGGCATTAGCCCCATCGATAACCGTACCCTGAAAAAAGGTATACACAAGAAGCAGCGCAACCACCGGTAACAGCAGCTGCGAAAGCCCGCGGTAGTAGTGGTATGGCACCTTATGCACCATGTATATAAGCCCAAAACCAATAAAGATATGAACGAGGTGCTTAACCAAATACCCTATAGTAGACCCCTTGCCAATAACATACACCAGGTTAGAGCTTGCGCTAAAAACCGGCATAAACGATATAAGGGCAAGCAGCATCACGAATGACCAGATGCCTTTGTCTCCTTTCAGGTTTGTGATTAATTCTTTCATTTTCTATTCTTTTGTCTTTATGACTTTCGACTTTAAGACTATTCTATAAATTTTGTACAGCAGCCTTAAACTGCTTGCCTCGGTCTTCGTAGCTTTCAAAAAGGTCAAAACTTGCACAACATGGCGAAAGCAACACCGTGTCGCCTTTTTCTGCCAGTTTAGATGCCGCTATAACAGCTTCTGTCATACTGGTTGCTTCAACCAGCACATCTACCACATTACCAAAGGCGCTTATAATTTTATGGTTGTCTACACCAAGACAAACAATGGCTTTTACTTTTTCGTTAACCAGCCCCATAAGCTCGTTATAATCGTTGCCTTTATCTACACCGCCCACAATCCATACGGTTGGTGCGCTCATGCTATCTAGTGCATAGTAGGTAGAGTTTGTATTGGTAGCCTTGCTATCGTTAATATACTCCACTCCCTGTATTTTAAGCACTTTCTCCAGCCTGTGCTCCACACCCTGAAAGTTAGACATACTCTCCCTGATGGTATTTTTCCTTATGTTTTTTAGCTGTGCTACCGCTATGGCAGCCATTGCATTTTTAACATTGTGTTTCCCGTCAAGAGATAGTTCGTTTATAGGCATGGTAAATTCGTGTTTCTTTATATTACTAATAATAGTGTCGTCTTCTACATATATCCCTTCTTTATTATTTCCTGAAAGCGAAAAAGGGATAAGTTTCGCTTTGGTTTTATTTTTGCTGAGCCAGTCATTTATCATTTCATCGTCGGCATCATACACCAGGTAATCCTCCTTAGTCTGGTTCATCGTGATCCTGAACTTGGCCGCTATATACAATTCATACTTGTATTCGTACCTGTCCAGGTGGTCCTGGCTTATGTTTGTTATCACGGCTATGTGCGGGCGATAATCTACTATGCCATCCAGCTGAAAACTGCTCAGCTCTAAGACATAACCTTCAACCTTATTTTCTGCAACCTGCCAGGCAAAGCTTTTACCTATGTTACCGGCAAGCCCTACGTTCATTCCGCCCTGTTTTAGCAGGTGGTGTACAAGCATTGTGGTAGTGGTCTTGCCATTACTACCGGTAATACCTATGGTTTCGACCTCGTTAAAAGGATTGGCAAATTCTATTTCAGATATTACCGGAATGCCTTTTTCCCTGATCTTTTTTACAATGGGCGACTTATCGGGTATTCCCGGGCTTTTCATTACAAGATCAGCATTGAGTATTTTTTCCTCGGTGTGCTGCTCTTCTTCCCAGTCAAGTTTATTAAGTGCAAGAACTTCTTTGTAATTATTTTTTATTTTCCCGAAATCAGATACGAAAACATCGTACCCTTTTTTCTTTGCCAGGATAGCAGTACCTACACCGCTTTCTCCTCCACCCAATACTACTAACCTCATAACTATCGCAGTTTTAATGATACTAATGAGAATATTGCTAAAAGTATCCCTATGATCCAGAAGCGGGCTACGATCTTACTTTCGTGATAGCCTTTTTTCTGGTAGTGGTGGTGCAGCGGCGCCATAAGGAATATCCTGCGGCCTTCGCCAAATTTTTTCTTGGTGTATTTAAAGAAACCAACCTGTGCCACTACCGAAAGGTTTTCTGCAAGGAAGATTCCACACAGTACAGGAACCAGCAATTCTTTTCTAACTGCCAAGGCAAGTACCGCAATAATACCACCTATGGTAAGGCTGCCCGTATCGCCCATAAAGACCGATGCCGGATAAGTATTGTACCACAGAAAGCCAATGAGTGCCCCAACAAAAGCTGCGATATATACCGTCATTTCGCCGGAGTTAGGGATGTACATTATGTTCAGGTAATTACTGAAGATGATGTTACCCGATACAAAGGCAAATATTCCGAGGGTGAGCACCGCAATGGCACTTGTACCCGCCGCGAGGCCGTCTATACCATCGGTAAGGTTAGCACCGTTACTTACCGCCGTAATGATAAATATTACTACAGGGATAAATATCAGCCATGCCCATTTCTCATAACCGTCTCCCATAAAGGAAAGCGCCTCAGCATAGTCAAATTCATTATTTTTAAAGAACGGAATGGTAGTCGCTGTCGACTTTTCTTCGGCAGGCGTCTGTGTTATCACGTTGCGCCCTTCCTGAAAGATGTCTACCCTTGAGGTATCTGTCCTGATGGTAACACCCGGGTGAAAGTACAGTACATAACCTACTATTATACCCAGGCCTACCTGGCCTACAACCTTAAATTTACCTTTAAGGCCCTCTTTATCTTTTTTATGTATTTTTAAATAATCATCTATAAAACCTATAGTGCCCATCCAAAGGGTGGTAACTACAAGCAGCATGATGTAAATATTATCAAGCTTGGCAAGCAAGAGCACCGGTACAAGCGTACTGAAGATGATGATAAGCCCACCCATAGTAGGCGTACCTGCTTTTTGGGTTTGCCCCTCAAGGCCAAGGTCACGCACTGTTTCGCCTATTTGCTGGCGGCGCAGGAAGTTGATGATTCTCTTACCAAAAATGGTAGATAACAACAGTGACAGTATTACTGCCAACCCCGAGCGAAACGTGATGTACTGGAAAACTCCTGTACCCGGCACATCCCATTGTCTGTCTAAAAACTGAAATAAGTAATACAGCATATTTCCGCTATTTGTTTAATTGGCTTAAAATTTCTTTCACTATCTCCATATCATCAAAATCATGCTTCACTCCCTTTATCTCCTGGTATGTTTCATGCCCTTTTCCGGCAATGAGTATAATATCATTAGGGCGGGCAAGCTGGCAGGCAAGCTTTATTGCTTGTTTACGGTCTACCATTGCCACCGTTTTTTTATAGTTTTGGGGCTCAACACCTTTCTCCATATCTTCTAAGATATCCTCAGGCACTTCGCTGCGCGGATTATCGCTGGTAAAAATGGCGCGGTTGCTCATGCTGCTTGCTATGTGTGCCATTACCGGGCGTTTGGTCTTATCCCTGTCGCCGCCGCAACCCACTACCGTTATAAGCTGCTCATTGCGCGTGCGAATGTTTTCTATAGTACTCAGTACATTTTCCAGCGCATCGGGCGTATGTGCATAATCTACAATAGCGGTAATACCACCCGGCGATACTATAAACTGGAACCTGCCACTAACGCTCTCAAGCTCGCTAAGCAGGCGTAGTACTTCACGCTCTTCAAGTCCAAGGTTAACTGCCGTTGCAAAAATTGCCAGCAGGTTGTAGGCATTAAATGAACCTATAAGCTTTACCCATACTTCTTCCCCATTTATCTTAAGCAGTAAGCCGCTAAGCTGGTTTTCCAGTATCTGCGCCCTGTAATCTGCATAGGTCTTAAGTGCGTAGGTAAGCTTTTTAGCTACCGTATTCTGCAGCATTACAAGGCCATTTTTATCATCTACATTTACTAATGCAAAGGCTGATTTTGGCAAATGGTCAAAGAACGATTTCTTTACATCCCTGTACTCTGCAAACGTAGCATGGTAATCAAGGTGATCGTGAGACAGGTTGGTAAATATCCCGCCTGCAAACAGCAAACCGCTTGTCCTGTGCTGGTGTATGCCGTGCGAGCTTACTTCCATAAAGCAGTAATCGCAACCGGCATCGGCCATTTCGCGCAGGTATTTATTTATTGTCAAAGAATCTGGTGTGGTGTGCGTAGCTTTATACTCCGTTTCATCTACCATTACCTTAACTGTACTAAGCAAACCGGTTTTAAAACCTGCATTTTTAAACAACTGGTACAATAATGTAGCAATAGTAGTCTTACCATTAGTACCGGTTACCCCTACAAGTTTTAAGCTTTCAGACGGATTACCGTAATAATTAGCCGCCATAAAGGCCAGTGCCGCATGGCTGTTTTTTACTACTATACATGTTACGCCCTCAACTGTTGCCTCCGGCATTTGTTCACACACTATAGTTGTTGCACCAAGGCTTATTGCTTTTTCTATATAAGTATGTCCATCACTTAGTGTACCCTTAATGGCTACAAAAGCATCGGCAGCTGCTACAGCACGCGAATCAAACTCAATTTTAGACACAGCGATATCGGTAGGCCCTTTAACCTGTTCTATAGAAACTTTATATAATATATCGCGCAGCAGCATTATGATAATTCGAGTGTTATTATTTGGTTTTTCTTAAAGGCTTGTCCCGGGCTTAACGATTGCTTTTTAACCTTGCCCATACCGTTTACCTGTACTTTAAAGCCCATGTTACCTAAAAGGGCCACGGCATCCATACCGGACATACCCACTATATTAGGCACTATTTTATTTACTGTATTTATTTTTGCGTCATAAGCAGCATATAGCTGTTCCTGTTTTTTAATGTTCTTATCCAGTTGCTTTACCTTATTGGTAGAAGGCACATCGGTAAAGATCTTTTGCGCTATCCTGCGAAATACCGGGCCCGAAACGTCTGCACCAAAATATCCTTTTGCAACGTGCGGCTTGTGTATAACTACAATACAACTGTACTGTGGCTCATCTGCCGGAAAATACCCCACAAAAGATGACGAGTAGTACATATCACCATTTGTCTTGCCACCTCCGTAATTAACCTGTGCTGTACCTGTTTTACCTGCCATGCTAAAATTAGGTGAGTATAGCTTTTTACCCGTACCCTTTTTAACCACATTCTCCATCACGGCCTTAACCTTATTTATGGTTTCCTGAGAGCACAGCTTAGGATTTATAACTTCTTTATCAAACTTCTTTATCGTTTTGTCCCAAGCCTTAATTTCCTGTACAAACAACGGACGCACTAACTCGCCATTATTAGCAACACCATTATAGAATGCCAATGTTTGCAGCGGCGTAAGCTTAAGGCCGTAGCCAAACCCCATCCATGGTAACGATACGCGCGACCATGATTTATCTTCCGGTTGCGGTATGCGTGGCACACCTTCACCTTTTAGGGTAACACCCAGCCTATGGTTAAGCCCAAAATCATTAAGGTGCTTTACAAACTGCTTAGGATTATCTTTATAATTTTCATACACCGCCTGCACCAGTACCGTATTACTCGAAAGCTCAAAACCCCTTGCCAGCGATACCTTGCCATAGCCACCCTTGTGCGAGTCGCGCACATGCTTGCCGTGAATAGTTATATCGCCACCGTGGCTGTCATACACATTACTGGTATCTACCTTACCGTCTTCAAGCAGTGCCACAAGGCCTGCAAGCTTAAAGGTAGAGCCCGGCTCCTGGCTTTCGCCCACCGCATAGTTTATCGTCTCATAATAAGATCCATCTGTAGCACGCCCCAGGTTGCTTATGGCTTTTACATAACCGGTTTTAGTTTCTAAAACTACTACACAACCGTGGTCTGCCTCATAATACTCCAGTTGCTTAAGCAACGCGTGGTGCGCAATATCCTGAATGTAAACATCTATGGTACTTACCACATCAAGCCCGTCTACAGGATCAAGCTCATTAATATCGCTTATAGGCTTCCACTGGTTTTTTGCTATCTTCTGCATCATGTGGCGGCCATCTTTACCCTTAAGGTAATCTGCATACGCACCCTCTATACCTACATATAACATTTCGCCATCATGGTCTACACGCTCATACCCCACGGTACGCTCGGCAATTTTACCTATCGGGTGTTCACGCACTATACTCTGCTCAGTGATGATGCCTCCTTTATAAGCACCCAGCTTAAATAGCGGGAAACTTTTAATACGCAGCAGCTCTGTATAAGTAAGCCCTTTAGCCACCAGCATGTAGCGGTTTTTATGGCTACGTGCCTTTTTGAAGAGTTGGTAATAATCTTCAGACGGTTTACCAAACATTACTTCAAGCGAGTCGCACAACCCTTCAGTAAACTCTTTAAAATCTTCGGCCTTTGGCGCTACAGCATCAAACCTTATGGTATAGTTAGGTATAGATGTTGCTAAAAGACTGCCATCGCTACTATACACATTACCCCTGTTTGCAGGTATGGTAACATTCTTTACCGTGCGCTGACGGGCCAGGTTGCGATAAAAATCGCCCTCTACCCATTGTATGTTAGCAAGCTTTATAGAAACAAGAAGAGCCATCACAAAAATTGCGAAGGCCACGATATAGATCCTGAACGAAATCTTTTTATCTTCTGCTCCTACTCCCATAACTTTTCCCAAAAATTTTTCTCTTTGGCTTTTGCAACCACTATTTTTTTCGGCGGTACCGGCGAAGGGAAAATCCCTCTCGGCTCCATCTTTGCCGACACCGTACTCTCCATTTTCAATTCCATCAGTTCGCTGCGTCTATCTACAAACTCTGCACGAAGCGATTTTATCTCACTCTCCAGCGCCGTGATCCTGTACAGCTTTTGCTCATAATTGTGAGAATTGGCAATCATTACCATCGCAACCAGTATAAGGAATACTATAAAGCGCCAGTTCTTCATAGACCCGTCGTCTACAAGATATTTTGCCTTTAATAAACTGTATACTCCGCCTTTCATCACTATATTTTCTCTGCCACCCTTAGCTTAGCACTACGGGCCCTGTTGTTTTGTTTTATTTCTTCATCCGTTGGGATAATCAGCTTTTCGATACTTTTAAAAGGAACCTCAAACCTGCCAAACATATCACGCTCCGGCTCCCCTTCAAACATACCGTTTCGCATATAGCGTTTTACAAGCCTGTCTTCCAGCGAATGATAACTTATTACACTCAGCCTGCCTTCAGGCTTTAACACCTCCAGCGACTGCTCAAGGAAATCTTTAAGCACATCCATCTCACGGTTTACCTCTATACGTATAGCCTGATAGATTTGCGCCAGTATCTTATTACTCTTATGAGCCGGTAAAAATCTTGATAGCACTTCTTTTAACTCGCCTGTGTTTTTTATCGGGGTATCTTTTCTGGCCTCTGCAATCCTGGCAGCAAGCGCACCAGCATTTCTAAGATCACCATATTCAAAGAACATTCTTTTAAGGTCTTTCTCTTCATATTCATTCACCACCTTAAAAGCATCAAGCTCATTTTTCTGACTCATCCTCATATCGAGTGCCGCATCAAAACGGGTACTAAAACCACGCTCTGCAACATCAAACTGGTGTGACGACACCCCAAGGTCTGCAAGTATGCCATCAACCGCCTTTACGCCATGAAACCTCAGATACCTTTTTATGAATCCAAAATTCTCAGGTATCAGCATAAAACGAGGGTCATCTATTACATTAGCCTGAGCATCCTCATCCTGGTCAAAAGCAAAAAGCTTTCCGTTTGGCCCCAAACGCTTCATGATCTCGCGGGAGTGGCCACCACCACCAAAGGTTACATCTACATACACCCCATCAGGCTTTATATTTAACCCATCAACTGTTTCTTTTAACAATACGGGATTATGATATTCCATCTTCGTCGTCCATTATATTACCCATTACATCTTCAGCAAGGCTCGCAAAATCTTCGTCAGACACATTGATCGAAGCTTCGTAACGCTCCTTATCCCATATCTCTACGATTGTTACCGCAGACGAAAGCACTACCTCACTACCAATACCTGCAAAAAGCGCAAGGTCTTTTGGCACAAGCAGCCTTCCGGCAGCATCCATTTCTATCACCCTTACCCCTGCTGTAAATGCACGGATAAAATCATTATTTTTTTTAACAAAGCGGTTCAGCTTGTTAATCTTTTGCATCATTTTATTCCACTCCGCCATAGGATAAAGCTCCAGGCATTGTTGAAAAACCGACCTCTTCAGCACGAATCCTTCGCCCAAACCTTCGTGCAATTGCTTCTTCAAAGGAGCAGGCAGCATTAGCCTTCCCTTGTTATCAGCCTTACATTCGTATGTTCCTATAATGGTATTCAAGCAGTTAGATTTCAGGTCATTCAAAAGCAAATATAAAATAATTTTTACCATATTCTCCCACCATCTACCACTTTGTTGATAAGTTTTAACCCACTCTTCCCACCACCCCATTTTCTACCACTCTTAAAATTTTCTTAGAGCCTTATTAAAAATTCATATTCCACAAGCATTACAATGCGTTTGGTTTAAATAATGCAACACTTTCAGTAAATGATTTGCAATCTTTCAAGAAAGAAAAATTAGCATCAGAGTATAATTTTGTGTGAATTTTAACAAAACGGCGGTGGGAGAAAAAATCGGGGCAGGAAATGCCAATATGAAATTTAAGCCAAATATTACAGGGCAAAACGTGTTGTTAGGTATTATATCATATATTTGCGTTGTTTGAACCGATTTTAAAGCCACAGATGGATAGCAATCATGACGAGGGAAAATATCACTACTACGAAGCTGGTGAAGGAACCCCGATAATAATACTACACGGCCTTATGGGAGGGCTAAGCAACTTTGACGGAGTTGCTAATTATTTTCCGCAACACGGATTTAAAATAGTAATACCACAGTTACCCATATACACACAAAGCCTGCTAAAAACTAATGTAAAAGCTTTTGCCCGCTGGGTAAAGGATTTTATAACCTACAAGGGGTACGACCGCGTTATACTGCTGGGCAACTCGCTGGGCGGCCATATAGCACTGTACCATACAAAAATGTATCCCGAAAAAATGCTTGGCCTTGTTATTACCGGTAGCAGTGGCCTGTATGAAAGCGCAATGGGTGACAGCTACCCGCGCCGCGGCGACCGCGAATACATTAAAAAGAAAGCCGGTGATGTTTTTTATGACCCCGCTATAGCTACTGATGAAATTGTAGACGATGTATATGCCGTTGCCAACGACCGCATAAAACTGATAAAAACCCTTACCATAGCCAAAAGCGCCATTCGCCACAACATGGCTAAGGATTTACCAAAGATGCACGTGCCTACCGGAATTATCTGGGGCAAACAGGATAGTGTTACACCACCCGATGTAGCCGAAGAGTTTCACAGCCTGCTGCCAAACAGCAGCCTGTACTGGATAGACAAGTGCGGACACGCTGCCATGATGGAGCATCCGGACGAGTTTAACCGCCTTATGCACGAGTGGTTAAGAAAAACCGGACTGGCTAAATAGAAGTCAGAACTAGAAGCTAAACACAAGAATTTACCCATTGTGGTAAAAAGTGGAGCATAAAACACATGAGCCACGAATTACACCCATCATCACTAATTTAATTGTGAGATTTGTGTAATTCGTGGCTTTTCTTTTGGTATTTAAAGCCAAATTTAAAATACCTACCTTTGCACTTTAATATATAAGCTATGAAAATAAATACCGCCGAGTTCGTAGTCAGCAATTCTGACGTAAGTAAATGCCCCAAGGAGCCCTTACCGGAATATGCCTTTATAGGACGCAGTAACGTAGGCAAGTCATCGCTTATAAATATGCTAACCGGGCGCAACAGCCTTGCTAAAACATCTGGCCGCCCCGGAAAGACGCAACTTATAAACCATTTTAAGATAAACGAGAACTGGTTCCTGGTAGATTTACCCGGCTATGGTTATGCCCGCGTATCTAAATCAGCCAAGGAAACGTTCCAGAAATTTATAACCGATTATTTTGAAAGGCGAGAGCAGTTAATGTGTGCTTTTGTACTGGTTGACATTCGCCACGAAGCACAAAAGATAGACCTTGAATTTATTAACTACCTTGGCGAAGCAGAGGTGCCTTTCTGTATTATCTTTACCAAAGCAGACAAGATAAGCAAAAGCAAAGTGCAACAGCATGTAGCTGCTTACAAGAAAAAGGTAATAGAAAACGGATGGGAAGAAATGCCGCAGCATTTTGTAACCTCATCTGAAGCCGCAACTGGCCGCGAAGATGTACTGGCTTTTATAGACGAGGTAAACGACGGTATATTTAAAAACCAGGGATTTGTTTAATCCGTCAGAATACACATAAAATAAATAGAGCGGCAAATGCCGCTCTATTTATTTTTGCTTTATCTCAAGCTTTTCTGCGAAGTAGTCGCAAAAGTCTTTCATAGTTTCACTCATCTGGGTATCGCCTGTAGCACGCTCAAAGGTTTCGCTCATGCTTACCAGCGTTTGGTGAAAAAACACCTTCATTTCGTCTACCGGCATATCTTTTGTCCAAAGGTCAATACGCATACTCTCCTGTTTAGGGCTATCCCACACACTAAGCATTATTGCTTTACTGGCTTCATCTTTCACACCACCATCAGGAGCAGTCCACATCAGGTTTTCCGGCACGCGGTTTTCATCAAGTTCTACTATTATTTTTATTTCAGATTTTAAAGTATCCTTAGCCATTACTTTGCGGGTTTGTATTTAGAATTATCAAAAATAGTTTTGGCATCTATCGCCATTAACTCCTGCAAAGTTACATTTTTATTGTTTTCCATGTATGCCCTTACAATTTGCCAGCCTACCCACTGCCCCACGCGCCCCGGTGTCTCATTATCAAAACCTAAGTAAAATTTACTGAAAGGCGCAGGGTTTATAAAGCGATTCAGCAACTTAGGGTCGGTATCAAAAAATGCTTTACTCTCAACAAAAAAGCGCCACATTTCGGCTTCATTTTCTTTTACCCATTTCAGCTGCTCTTTTGTATAACCTATTTTTTCATTATCTGCCACCCCGGGTATCAGCTTATCTTTTAAGTACAACTGCTTACCAAAATAAATCATAGATGACAGCAACGTATAATCTTTAGACGCGCCAATTTTAGAGTGCGAAAATGCCGAAACAAGATCAGGCAATATCTGGTTGGGTTCAAAATTCTGCTTCTGATACGACGGGAAATCCACATAAAACTTATGCTTATTGCCCAAGTAAAGATCTAAAGAAACCAGTACAAGCGTATCCGCATAAATTGCCCTCGACTCATAGTCCATTTCACTAATAAGTGTTACCACATGTGGTACAGATGCTTTAGGGTAGTAATATTTTATATGCTTTACGAGCTCTTCGATATCGCCCGCCAGTTTCTTGTCATTTGGAGGATATACCTTATCTACCTCAGCGTGTAACTCCTGCAAAAGCGGTGTCTTAATTTTATTGATCCATGTAGTATCCTGGTATTCCCTCGGGAAAAGGTATGGGAACTGTTTTTTTAACGCAGGCAAATCTTCGGGTTTTGAATTATAGAACAAGTCATCAAAACGCGAAACCTTTATTGTACCCACTTTTACCTCAGCTACTTTATCTTCCACCACGTTTTCATCCTTGCACGAAAACAGTACCAGGGCAAGCAGCGGGAGCAGTATATATTTTTTCATTTTAAGTTTTATTACTTATTTCTTTAAACAGGATTCTCTAATTTTATGGCAAATATAGCACAACCATTAATTTATATTTATATAGACATGGATATACATCCTAAATTTGAAGCACAGGCCATAAACGACCATATTGTTAACTGGCTGGGCGAATATGCAGCTAACGCAAAATCAAAAGGATTTGTTGTAGGCATTTCCGGCGGTATAGACTCTGCCCTTACCTCTACACTTTGCGCACAAACCGGCCTGCCTACACTATGTGTAGAAATGCCCATACACCAGGCAGAAAGCCATGTAACCCGCGCTAAGGAGCACATTAAATGGCTTAGCGAAAAATACAGTAACGTATCTGGCGCAGATGTAGACCTTACCAGCACCTTTACGCATTTTAAAGAACAGGTTCCTGAAGGCGCCACACAAGCCATTACAGACCATGCTCTGGCTAATACCAGATCTCGTATACGCATGATAACCCTATATTATTTTGCAGGCATACACAATGCTATAGTAGCCGGCACCGGAAACAAGGTGGAAGATTTTGGCGTAGGCTTTTATACTAAATATGGCGACGGCGGCGTAGATGTGAGCCCTATTGCCGACCTTACCAAAACCGAAGTGCGCATACTTGCCAGGCACCTGGGCGTTACAAACTCTATTTTAGTAGCAAAACCTACCGATGGGCTTTTTGGCGATGACCGTAGCGATGAAGACCAGATAGGCGCATCTTATGAAGAACTGGAGTGGGCTATGCAGCAGGATGCCTTTGGGAAACAGAGTACTGAATTTAGCGGACGCGAAAAAGAAGTATTTGACATCTATAAACGATTTAATACAAATAACCAGCACAAAATGCTACCCATTCCAATTTGTAAAATTCCCTTAAAATTGAAATAAAATTCTTTCATTCACAATACTTTAAGAAACTAATGGCTAACTTTACTACTATATAAACCCGTAAAAACGCAATTATGATCAAATTATGCCTTGCGGATAATCATCCTGTGGTGCATTATGGGATGAAGTCGTATTTTAGCGATAATCCGCAGATTAGTTTTGTGGGTGTGGTAAATAACCTGGAGAGCCTCCTGGATGTATTGAGTAAAAAAACGGTGGATGTAGCCGTGATCGACCTTGAATTAGAGGGACTTACCAGCATTAGCAGCGTAAAGAACCTGATAAAGGAATTTCCGGAAACCAGGATCGTGATATTTACCAATCTCGCCGAACAGATTTATGCCCCAAATGCACTTAAAGCCGGCGTTTCGGCCTATGTGCACAAAAGCGCCAAGATGGAAGAGCTGGAGAGCGCCATTAAAAAAGTTAATGAAGGCGACGTAGTGTTTAGTGAAGCGGTAAAGAAGAACCTTGCATTGCTTAACAAAGGAAAGAAAAGCGAACGCTTGTACCGCAAGCTTTCGTCGAGGGAAATTGAAGTATTGCGCTATCTTAGCGAAGGAAAGAAAAACAAGGAAATTGCACGGCTGCTGGACCTCAACGAGAAAACCATCAGTACTTACAAACTCCGCCTGCTTACCAAACTGCATGTTACTAACCTTGTAGACTTGGTAAATAAGGCAAAAACACTGGACATTGTATAAACAAAAACTACTTACACGCAGTACAACACTACACTAAACACCGTTTTACATACCGGCCCTCCGGTTTGCCTTACAAGACACAAAACGCCCGCTACTCACCGGGCGTTTTTGATTTTATGGGGGCTTCAGGAATTTCATCGTATATTCGCCTTCTTCAGGCATCGTCATCGCAGGAAAGAACAATGAAGCCAGCCTTATGAGCAAACTTAAATATAAGATTACCACGCTTCACTGCGTTGCGCTCGTAATGACAAACCCGATTGGTGATCTCTTTCTTCACGCACCGTCTTTGCGAGGAGGAACGACCAAGCAATCTAATCAAGCGAACTAAATTATGAGATACCGCGCTATACTCACAATTACAGCTCGAAAAAAACAACAGTCACAGCAATCCTAATAAAAACCACTCCTTAGCCTGTTTATTTTTCTTGACAGGTAATTAACCAGTGTATTGTAATCGTTTACACTCATTAGTATTTCCATATTATCTGCATCGGGGCTTACCTGCATTTTAAGATCCTGTATAAGGCGTCCCAAAAGCAGCCACCTTAAGTCAATAATATGTTCTGTAGTATAAGCACTAACCGACTGGCTTTTGCTCTTAACGGGTATTTGCTGCTTTTCTTCCCACTCATGCAGGTGGTATTTTTCATCCTGCATAAAAACATCGGTAGCTTCATATTGCAACTCCTGTGGTAATATATTCAGGAACTCATCTACAACCATAGCCTGTTTGGCCACATAAAAATCGATTATAGCCTTATAAAGATCCCTAAAGACAGGGTTTGTAAAAAGGATTTCATCTTCCTGAAGGTTCAGGAAAATACGTTCGTATACCTTATAGGTTTTCTTTTCGGTAAACTCAAATTCTTTACCAAACTCATCATACTTAATATAGACATCTTCAAAATCCTGCTCAGTACCTCCGTAAAGCAGTAAGATCTCAACGATCTTTCGTTCTAAGCGGTCTAGTATATTAATACGCGCCTGCGCAGGGGTTTCTTCATCCTGCACGGGCTTCATGGTTTGTTCCCAGCGTTCTTCTTTATGCTTTTTGTCAGCATCGGCTACATCTTTAGATACCAGCTGTGCAAGCGTACTTACCAGTACCTGCTCGCCAATGTCCATAATACGTGAAACCTCCTGTATGTACACCTCACGCTGAATACGGTCTGGTATCTTGGCAATACTGCCCACCATATCGCGTATCAGTCCGGCTTTCTTTACAGGGTCGGCTTTAGATTCATCCATTAAAAGGGAAGCCTTAAACTGTATAAAGTCTTTCGCATTATTATCAAGATAGGCCACAAGCTCATCATGCGGCGTGCGCTTTGCAAAGCTATCAGGGTCATCGCCGTCAGGAAAAGTACAAACCTTTACATTCATACCTTCTTCAAGTATCAGGTCAATACCCCGCACGGAAGCTCGAAGTCCCGCTGCATCGCCATCAAAAAGTACTGTAATGTTTTTTGTAAGGCGGCTTATTAAACGGATTTGATCTGGTGTTAACGCCGTACCGCTCGATGCCACTACGTTTTCTATACCGGCCTGGTGCAGCTGTATTACATCGGTATAACCTTCAACAAGGTAGCAATTGTCTTTTTTGGCAATGGCCTGCTTGGCATGAAAGATACCATACAACACCTTACTCTTGTGGTAAATATCGCTTTCTGGGGAGTTTAGGTACTTGGCAACCTTTTTATCATTGCCCAGTATACGTCCGCCAAAGCCCAGCACCCTGCCACTCATGCTTTGTATGGGAAACATTACACGCCCGCGAAACCTGTCGGCCAGGCGGCCATCTTCACGCACTATGGTAAAACCGGTTTTTTCAAGGTACTCCAGTTTATATGCTTTACCTATGGCGTGTTTACTAAAGGCATCCCATTCTTCAGGAGAATAACCCAGACCCCATTTTTTGATGGTATCGCTTGTAAAGCCACGCTCTTTAAAATAGCTGTAGCCTATAGAACGTCCCTCATCGGTATTATGCATTACATCCTGAAAATATTGCTGCGCAAATTCAGACACCAGGTACATACTTTCCCGTTCGTTGGCCTGCTCCTTTTGCTCGTCGCTTTGCTCCGTCTCCTCTATCTCAATATTATATTTTCGGGCGAGGTAACGTATGGCTTCGGGGTAGCTAAAATGCTCGTGCTCCATTAAAAAGGCCACGGCATTGCCTCCCTTGCCCGAGCTAAAATCTTTCCATATCTGTTTTACAGGAGATACCATGAATGATGGCGAGCGCTCGTTACTAAACGGGCTCAGGCCTTTCATGTTGGTACCCGAACGTTTCAGGACAACAAAATCGCCGATTACCTCCTCTACACGGGCGGTTTCAAAAACGGTATCAATGGTGTTTTTAGAGATCAAATCTTATAATAGTTGCAAAGTTGCTAAGCCACAAAGTTACAAAGTTTACAGACATGAGTCTATACACAATATGCCTGTTACAAACGTTTACTATCAAAACCATCTTAAAACAAAAAAACCTCCCAAATTGGGAGGTTTTTCGTTGGTCTACTAGGACTCGAACCTAGAACGACTGAACCAAAATCAGCTGTGTTACCATTACACCATAGACCAAGTCACTTGCTCATTGCGGGTGCAAATGTAACACATATTTTTAGTTTTCCAAATCCTTAAACAAAAAATATTTAAAAAAATTTTGCGTTATACTACTGCAAAGCCCGCTAATAATGGCTATTTTTACCTTAATCAATTGCTTACCAACATGAAACATTTCGACTTTAAAAGATGGAATAACATTGCCGGATGGTGTATTTTTTTTACTGCACTACTGGTTTATAGCCTTACCGTAGAGCCATCGCTCAGTTTTTGGGATTGCGGCGAATATATTTCTACTAGCGCCAAACTGCAGGTAGGCCATCCACCGGGTGCTCCCCTCTTCCAGATGCTGGGTGCCGTTTTTGCAACTTTTGCATCATCGCCGTCACAAATAGCCTTTACCGTTAATATGGTTTCGGTGCTTTCGAGCGCCTTTACTGTGTTGTTCCTGTTTTGGTCACTTACAATTGTACTAAGTGAGCTTACCGTAAACGATACGTCTGTAGACAAACGAAATGATTTTATGATACTGGGGGCAGCTGCCGTGGGCAGCCTTGCTTTTTTATTTTCAGACAGCTTTTGGTTTAGCGCTACCGAGGCAGAGGTTTATGCCATGGCATCGCTTTTTATAGCCCTTATATTATGGGCAGGTCTGCGCTGGGGTAAAGAAATGCACACACCTAACGGTAACCGCTGGCTACTTTTAATAGCATTGCTTGTAGGCTTATCTTTTGGCGTGCACTTTATGGCACTGCTTACCATCCCCTCTTTAGGGCTTATCTATTACTTTAAGAACTATCAAAAAATCACGATAAAGAATTTCATCATTGCTAACATTGCTATAGTAGCCTTGCTGTTCTTTGTTTTTGCGTTCCTTATGCCATACACCATGGCATTGTTTGGCAAAACCGAAATTTTTATAGTAAACAGCCTTGGCCTGCCTTTTAACTCAGGCACCATCTTTGTTTTTGCAGCACTTATAGCGGCATTTTACTTTGGGCTACGCTTTACGCGCAAAAGACAGCTACCACTTTACAACACCGCATTACTGTGCGTGCTGTTTATACTTATTGGCGCATCTACATGGCTTATGCTGCCTATACGTGCCAATGCCCACGTGGTACTTAACGAAGACAACCCCTACAACGCTGCCGAGCTTCTTGCCTACTACAACCGCGAGCAGTACCCGGAGCAAAAAACATTATACGGCCCCTTATATACTGAGGTATATGCTGACCTTGACAAAAACCAGCCGTATGCAGACGATAAGCCTAACTACGAGCGCAACTACACTACCGGCAAATATGAGATTGTAAACAATTACAAAAACGCACGCCAAAATTTTGATGACGCCCAAAAAGGCTTTTTGCCCCGCATGGCAAATGAAAAATCGGCGGCGAATTATATGGCATTTGCAGGAGCTCCTACGTTTAAGATCAACCTTGACTACGATTTTAGCCGCGACCTTGCAGAAGGTGGTATCGACATTAACAAACTTACCGATGAGCAAGCAGGTATTGCTTTAGCACAGGCACGTACGCAACTGGAAAACATCATTACCGAATTTAAAGCTGCTTACGCTAAAGGCGACATAGGCAATAAAGAGTACGACAAGTTTTTGCGCAGCTATAGCCGCTACCTTGTTGTAGACAAGCCTACGTTTGCGCAAAACATGGCCTTTATGTTCGATTACCAGTTTGGCTATATGTACCTGCGTTACCTTATGTGGAATTTCTCTGGCCGCCAGGGCGATGAGCAGGGACTTTATGACCGCATGAACGGGAACTGGATGAGCGGTATCGATTTTATAGACGAAGCAAGGCTTGGCCCACAAACCAACATTACCCAGGATATGCTTAAAAACAAGGGGCGTAATATTTACTATATGCTTCCGCTGATACTTGGCATTATCGGTCTGGTGTACCACGCCCGAAAAAACGCCAAGAGTTTTTATGTGCTACTGGTATTGTTCCTGTTTACAGGGATAGCACTTAAGATATTCCTTAACGAAAAGCCGTTTGAAGTGCGCGAACGCGATTATGCCCTTGTAGGGTCGTTCTATGTGTTTGCCATCTGGATTGCTTTTGGCGCTTACGCATTGTACCGTGCTGCCCAAAAATATGCAAAACCCGCAATTGCCCTGCCTATGGTTTTAATCACTACGGTATTTGCTGTACCTGTACTTATGGCCACACAAAACTGGGACGACCACGACAGGTCTGACCGCTACACTGCCGTAGCCATGGCTAAAGCCTACCTAGACAG
The DNA here is from genome assembly GCF_003403075.1 of Flavobacterium psychrotrophum. Taxonomy (NCBI): domain Bacteria; kingdom Pseudomonadati; phylum Bacteroidota; class Flavobacteriia; order Flavobacteriales; family Flavobacteriaceae; genus Flavobacterium; species Flavobacterium psychrotrophum. The sequence goes on from NZ_CP031557.1 coordinate 3,497,489, forward strand.
TTGCGATGAAAATGCCATACTGTTTACCATAGGCGATAACGACACTTTCCCGCTATGGTATGCACAGGAAATTGAAGGTTACCGTACCGATGTGCGCATTGTGTGCACTACGCTGCTCCATGCAGACTGGTATATCGACATGATGAAGCAGCGTGCCTACAAATCGGCACCCATGCCCATATCGTTTACACATGAACAATACAGGGCAGGTACCCGCGATTATATGATCTACGACCCACGCACCGACAAGCGCATAGACGTTAATGATTTTATGAAGTTTGCCCACCTGGATGATGAGCGCGCCATGGCACAAATGCAAAGCGGGCAATGGGCACACATTTACCCTACTAATAAAATTAGCTTCCCGGTTAACCGCGATAAGATTATTAAAAACCATGTTGTAGGGCCCGAAAAATATGACTCTATTGTAAACACTATAGATGTAGACCTGCCTCAAAGTGCCATTTACAAAAGCGGCATGGTAATGCTTGATATTATCCGCAACAACAACTGGGACCGTCCTGTTTACTTTGCAGGCCGTACCGCTGATGATGCTGATTTTGCATGGATGAAAGATTACCTGCAGGTGCAGGGCATGGCTTATAAGCTGGTTCCTGTAAAAACACCACTGCCGGAAGACGGCAGCATGATGGACATGGGCTATGTAGACAGCGAAAAAAGCTACGACAGCGTTAAGAAATGGGACTGGGGTAACAGCGGCAGCCCTAAAATTTATCACGACCCAGAAACGCGCCACAACGGCATAGCCTTCCGCAGTACAATGGCACGCCTTATGGATACGCTGATTACCGAGAATAAAACATTAAAGGCAAAAGAGATTATTGAGCTTGCGATGGAAAAAATGCCGGTAGATGATTTTGGCTTTTATACACTAGCAGAACCATTTGCCGATGGCTATTATCGCGTGGGCGAAAAAGAAAAAGCCCGTGCGCTGCTTGCTAAGCTTACTACAAAATACCACGACAGTCTTAATTATTACAAATCGCTGCCAATGGCAATGCAAAACGACGAAGCCCGAAGTATTGTAACCGAGATAGAGCGCTACCGCAGCCTGCTCTGGGTTATGAAAGAAAATGGCGACACCGCATTTTATAACGTTGCCAAAAAAGAGTTTAACGACCGCAACAGATGGTTTGCACGTTTTGGGCGGGAAAACGAGATATAAACAGATTATGACGGCGGCACTTAATGCCGCCGTTTTTTATATAAAATACAGCAATACACTTTCTCATTGGTAAAAAAATAGTTTCTTTGCAGTTAGAATTTATATCCAGGATAATTCACCATACATGACACAATTCGATTTCAAAAAATGGAATACCATCCTTGGGTGGTCTGTTTTTGCCATTGCGCTACTTGTTTATTCGCTTACCGTAGAGCCTACCCTTAGTTTTTGGGATTGCGGTGAGTACATTCCCACAGCAGAAAAACTTGAAGTAGGCCACCCGCCGGGAGCACCACTGTTCCAGATGCTGGGTGCCGTATTTGCTATGTTTGCTTTTTCTAAAGAAAAAATAGCATTAATGGTTAACATGGTTTCGGTATTTTCGAGTGCATTTACCATACTTTTCATGTACTGGTCAAGTACCATTGTCCTGAAAAATGTAGTTGCAAAATTCTCTGAATTAAACAAAGACAACTATATCGCCATCCTTTGCGCATCAGCCGTAGGGTCATTAGCCTTTACCTTTACCGATAGTTTTTGGTTCAATGCCACCGAGGCAGAGGTATATGCTATGGCATCGCTATTCATAGCACTATTGTTATGGCTTGGCCTGCGCTGGGGCGAAGATATGGGTACACCACGCGGCAATAAATGGCTGCTGGTAATATCGCTGGTAATAGGCCTTTCTTTTGGTGTACACTTTATGGCAATACTTGCCATACCAAGCATAGGTTTTGTTTACTTCTTTAAAAATTACAAAACCGTTACGGTTAAGAGCTTTATCATTGCAAACATTGTAATTATTGCAATACTGCTGTTTGTATTCAAGCTCCTTTTACCTTACACGCTTGCCCTTTTTGGTAAGACAGAAATCTTTATGGTTAACTCACTTGGCCTGCCATTTAACTCGGGTACCATATTTGTTTTTGTTGCCATAATAGCGCTGTTTTACTTTGGCCTTAGCTTCACAAAAAAGAAAGGCTACGGGCTTTACAACACCCTGATTCTTTGCATCCTGTTTATATTCATCGGTTTCAGCACCTGGCTTATGCTGCCCATCCGCGCTAATGCAGATGTGGTTATTAACGAAAATAAACCAAGTGATGCTGCTGAAGTACTTGCTTACTATAACCGTGAGCAGTATGGCGAGCAAAAGCTGTTTTTTGGCGCTATGTATACAGATACTTACAGTGGCCTTGATGCAGAGCACCCGTATGAAGATGAAAAACCTAACTACCAAAGGGATTATGCTACAGGCAAATATATAATTGTAAACGATTATAAAAACGCCAAGCAAAATACTGACGATAACCACAAAGGCTTTATGCCACGTATGTGGAACCCTGACAATGCTGCTAACTACATGAGTTTTACAGGCCCGCCATCGTTCAGGATAGACCCTAATTACGATTTCTCTGAAGACCTGTACCGCATGGGGCTTCCGCTGGATAAGCTGAGCGAAGAAGAACTGGGCGGTGCAATTGCCGAAGCCCGTGGAAATATTGAAGGTGTTATAAACGAATTCAGGGCTTCTTTCCACAGTGGGCAGATGGATTATGATGATTATAACAAATTCCTGAACAGCTACAGCCGTTACCTTATCATCGAAAAGCCATCGTTTACAGATAACATGAAGTTTATGTTTGAGTACCAGTTTGGCTATATGTATGGTCGTTACCTGATGTGGAACTTCGCCGGTAGGCAAAATGACATACAGGGGCGTTATGATGACCTTGACGGCAACTGGATATCGGGCATTAAGCCGCTTGACGAAATCAGGCTGGGCAGCCAGGACAACCTGCCGTCTGACCAGGCAGATAACAAAGGGCGCAATACTTATTACCTGATTCCTTTTATCCTTGCCTGTATCGGCTTAGGATGGCATGCAAGCCGAGATTCTAAAAGCTTTTATGTATTGCTTATATTATTCCTGTTTACAGGTATTGCCCTTAAAATATACCTGAACGAAAGGCCATTTGAACCACGTGAAAGGGATTATGCACTGGTAGGATCATTCTACATTTTTGCTATGTGGCTTGGGTTTGGCGTATATGCCATTTACGACTGGATAAAACAATTCATGTCGGCTAAAATAGCTACACCGGTGGTTACTGCGGTGTGCCTTTTAGCGGCACCAATACTACTGGCGAGTCAAAACTGGGACGACCACAACCGTTCTGGCCGCTATACTGCCCTTGCTATGGCCAAGGCGTATCTTTCGTCCTGCGATCAAAATGCAATACTATTTACCATCGGAGATAATGACACCTTCCCGCTATGGTATGCGCAGGAGGTAGAAGGTTTCCGTACAGACGTGCGTATTGTAAACACCAGCCTGTTTATGACCGACTGGTATATTGACCAGATGAAACGCAAAGCTTATGAAAGTGAGCCAATGCCTATAAGCTTTAAACACGACCAGTACAAGCAGGGTACGCGCGATTATATGCTGCACATTCCTAACACCGAGAAGCGTTGGGAAATGAAAGATTTCCTTAACTTTCTGGGTAGTGATGACCAGAGACTTAAGCGCGAGCTTAACAACGGCCATTTTGTAAACTTCTACCCTACTAATAAAGTAAGGCTTACGATAGACAAAAATGAAATAATTAAGAACAAGGTGGTTTCGCCTGCGCTTAATGATAGTATTGTTCCATATATTGACATTGATATTAAAGGTGATGCATTGTACAAAAACCGCCTTATGATGCTAGATATCGTTTACAACAACAACTGGAAACGCCCTATCTATTTTACAGGCGGCAGCTTTGGCGACGACGATTACCTGTGGATGAAAGATTACCTTCAGCTGGATGGCCTTGTGTACAAACTTGTACCGGTAAGAACAGCAATACCTGAAGACGGCAGCCCACTTGATATGGGCCATATTGACACCAACAAGATGTACGACATCGTGATGGGTTGGGAATGGGGCAACAGCAACAGCCCGGACATTTACCATGACCCTGAAACGCGCAAAAACAGTATTACCTACCGTACAAACATGGCAAGGCTTATGCAGGCGCTAATAGACGAAGGTGATAAAGTGCGCGCCAAGAAAATTATAGACCTGGCTATGGATAAAATGCCGGTACAGTACTTTGGGTACTACACACTACTGGAGCCATTTATTACAGGCTATTATGAGCTTAATGACAAAGCAAATGCACACAAACTTTTAGATCAGCTGATAACAAAATATCAGGAAAACCTCAAGTTCTACAGCGGTGTTTCGCAGTCTGACCAGCAGTACATAAGGATAGATATTGTTACTGACATAGAGCGTTACCGCAGCCTGCTGCTTATCGCTAAAGAAAATGGTGATGACGCTTATTACAACAACGCGCGTAAAGAGTTTAACAACCTTAACCAGAAGTTTGCCCGTTACAAACGCGAAAACGAATAGATAAAATATTATTAAGTATATTTGGGATGCAGCTTACGGGCTGCATCTTTTTTTAGAAGTATTATGACATTTTACTGGGTAAAAACACGTTGGTTTATTAAGAAGTTTTTCGGCGGCTTCATCTGGAATGTGGCACGCCGCGAAAAAACTGTGTATCTTACTTTTGACGATGGCCCCATACCTGAAGTCACCCCATGGGTGCTGGATATCCTTAAAAAACATGACATTAAAGCCACATTTTTTTGCATAGGTGATAACATAGACAAAAACCCCGAAACCTTTAAACAAATACTGGAAGCGGGACATGCCGTAGGCAATCATACCTACAACCACCTTAACGGCTGGAGCGCAGACGACACTATTTATTTAGCCAATACTGACCTGTGCCAGGAAGCTATTAAAAAGTACAAAGGTAATGGCACATGCCTGTTTCGCCCACCCTACGGCAAGATATCAGGCAGGCAGGCTTCTGCCTTAAGGCATAAAGGATTTAAGCTTATAATGTGGGATGTTTTAAGCGCTGATTTCGACCAAACGATTTCGCCTGAAAAGTGCCTGAAAAATGTTATAGACAATACCACAACAGGCAGCATCATTATTTTTCACGACAGCCTTAAGGCACAGAAAAATATGCAGTATGCATTACCGCGCGCTATAGAATATTTAAAGAAGGAAGGTTACCGGTTTGGGCTGCTGCCCTATTAAACCTGCTCGCGTACCAGGCCTATAATAGTATTGGCATCCAGTTCGCCGCTTTGGCGCCAAACCATCTGTCCGTCTTTATAGATCATTAGTGTAGGCAGGCCTTTAATGCGCAGTGCATCGGCAAGTTCCTGGTTTTTATCAACGTCAATTTTAATAACCTTAGCCCTGTCGCCAAGTGCAGCCGCTACATCCCTGATAACAGGGTGCATAGAAACCGATGGCTCATTCCACTCTGTGTAGAAATCAATAAGCACCGGAACAGTCGAGTTAATAAGTTCTCCGAATTTTGACATATTTGGCAGTATTTGGTGTACTCTAAAAACCTATTTATTGGTAAATTTTCATACAAATATAATATTTTTAGAACACGGTGGTGCTAATTAACCTTTTTTTAGTGTTATAACAGTAATTTCTGGCCAGATGCCCACACGCCCGGGAAAGGCATGAAAGCCAAACCCACGGTTTACATAAATGTAACGCCCCATGTGTTCATACAGCCCGGCCCATTGTTTATAAACATATTGCACAGGGCTCCATTTTAAAAATCCGGGTATTTCTATCCCAAACTGAAAACCGTGTGTATGCCCGCTTAGGGTAAGATTCATGTTTGTAGGACTGTCCTTTACCTCTAGGTCCCAATGGCTTGGGTCGTGGCTCATCAATATTTTAAAATCTTCAGGCTTCAGGCCGGCATCAGCCTTTTTAAGGTCGCCCGCTTTTTTAAAATTATGCCCCCAGTTCTCAACACCTACAAGAGCAATCTCGTCATCGCCCCTGCGCAACTTTACGTGTTCATTAAGTAAAAGTTTAAAGCCTATATCACCATACAGGTTTTTTATGGCTTCAAAATTATCGTCTTTGTCTTTTTGCGTAGGCCACTCTATATATTCGCCATAGTCATGGTTACCCAGTACTGCATATTTACCCAGCGGTGCACTTTCTATACGGTTAAAGGTTTCCAGCCACGGGTACATCTCCTTGGCATGAGTATTTACAATATCTCCGGTAAAAAGAATCAGGTCGCTGCTTTGCTCATTGATAAGATCTATCGCATAAGAAATTTTTTCAGGATCATCAAAACTACCGCTATGCACGTCGCTTATTTGCGTAAGCGTAAAGCCGTCAAAGGCATCCGGCAGGTCAGGGAAAGTAATGGTTGTTTTACGCACTTTAAAGTTGTATTTACCCTTAGTCATACCATACAATAGCGACAAGAATGGTATTGCGGCAATACCCAGTGCGGTAAGGCTTACAAACCGGCGGCGCTCCGGCAGAAATGGCTGCCCACTCTGTCCTGCAAATGCACGGATACACCCGCCTATAAACCTGATAATATCTTCACCCAGCATAATAAGGGCTATGATAAGTTTAGGCACTACGGTAATAAGAAGCAACCCAATGGTAAAAAGGCTTTGGCGTGTTTGACCATTGCGGCGGTCAAATTGCGTAAAGGAATAAATGATGTAAGCAATGATAATTATTGAAAGGGCAAGGTAAACCCAGTGTATCCATCTGGTTTTTGTGGCCTCTTTAACTGCTATAAAGGTATAAAACTCGGCCAGTACAACTACAATAGCCGTTATAATGAGAATGAGCGGAAAATTAGGACGCATAATTTTAATGTGTGTGTGATGGTGTGTGTAATAAAAACACACGCTTCAGGAAGCATCACAAAACGTGCCATATTATAGTGTGTCAGGTTTTGTGTCAGTACGGGCCTCACCCCTAGCCCCTCTCCAAAAGAGAGGGGAATAGCTGCACTCAGATGTTCTTGATTGCTATTAACTACGATTTCGCCAATTGTTTTCGGTACTGAACCCGGCCTCACCCCCAACCCCTCTCCTTCGGAGAGGGGTTGGGGGTGAGGCCGTTGGGGATTCTCAAACTTTAGCACATCCCTATAATTTCCTTAAGCTTTTATTCACTAAACAACACGTAGTTTTGTAATGTACCAAACAAAAACTATTAACTCCATATATACAGCGCCCTGAGGCTTTTATAGCAGCGGGGCGCTGCCTTTTTTTGATTTAACCTGTAGCCGTTTTTTAATGTGGGTGGGTTTGTTTATTTTTACATCCAAACAAAAAACGATCATGTCTCAGCAAAAACGACTTTTCCTGCTTGATGCCTATGCGCTTATCTTTCGCGGCTATTATGCATTTATAAAAAATCCGCGCATCAACTCAAAAGGCATGGATACCAGCGCCATTTTTGGGTTTATGAATTCGCTGCTTGATGTTATAAAGCGTGAAAAGCCAGACCACCTTGCCGTAGCATTTGATAAAGAAGGCAGTGCCGTGCGTACCGAAATGTATGTGCAATATAAAGCCAACCGCGATGAGACACCCGAAGCCATTAAGATAGCAGTACCCTATATACAGGCCATACTTAAGGCGATGCACATTCCGGTAATTGAGCAAGCAGGCTGCGAAGCGGATGACCTTATAGGCACTATAGCCAAACAGGCAGAGAAACAGGGATACCAGGTTTTTATGGTAACGCCCGATAAAGATTTTGCACAATTAGTATCTGAAAATATATTTATGTACCGCCCTGCGCGTTTGGGTAACGGTATCGAAATTTGGGGAGTACCTGAAGTTTTAGCCCGTTTTGAGATAGAGCGTCCTGAGCAGGTAATAGACTTTTTAGGAATGATGGGCGATGCCGTAGATAACATTCCGGGACTGCCTGGTGTGGGCGAAAAAACCGCTAAAAAATTCCTGAAAGACTATGGCAGCATGGAAAAACTGCTGGAAAGCACGCACGAGCTGAAAGGTAAAATGCGCGAAAATATTGAAGCTAATAAAGAACTTGGGATACTCTCTAAAAAACTGGCGACTATAATTATAGACTGCAACGTTACTTTTGACGAGCACGATTATGAGCTAACAAAACCTGACACCCCAAAAGTAGAGGAATTATTCAATGAACTTGAGTTTCGCCGCATGGCAGAGCAGTACCACAAGCTTTTTGATGGTGGCAATACATTTATTGAACCAGGTTTTAATGATGGAGATACACCAACTGCATTAGCTAAAAAAAGCAGCAAAAAGGATGAAAACCAGACAAACCTTTTTGGATTTGAGTCCGATGACACACCTGCTACAGAACATAACTCGTTTTACAACACTCTCGAAAATACCGACCACCACTACCAGCTGGCAGAAGGCATGGCAGTAAAATTTTTAATAAGCAACCTGTTAAAACAAACCACAGTAAGTTTTGACACCGAAACTACAGGTGTAGATGCACTTACAGCAGAGCTGGTAGGATTGTCATTCTCTTGGGAAAAAGGCAAAGGATTTTACGTTCCCGTTCCGGCTGACAGAACCGAAGCACAGGAACTGGTTGATAAATTCCGGCCCTTCTTTGAGGCTGAGCATATAGAAAAGGTGGGGCAAAACCTTAAGTATGACCTCGAAATACTGGCTAATTATGGTATTGTAGTAAAAGGCAAGTTTTTTGATACTATGATTGCCCACTACCTCATCAATCCGGATATGCGCCACGGCATGGATATTCTTGCCGAAACTTACCTTAAATATTCGCCAATGCCTATTGAGGCGCTTATTGGCAAGAAAGGCAAAGGCCAGAAAACCATGCGCGATGTAGATGTAGAAATAGTAAAAGAGTATGCGGCTGAAGATGCTGATGTTACACTACAGCTTATGGAAATTTTTGCCCCGATGCTGGACAGCAGCGGCACGCGCGAATTGTTTGATAATATAGAAATTCCGTTAATGCCGGTACTTGCCGCCATGGAAACTGAAGGTATTAATCTAGATGTGCCTTACCTTAAAGAACTTTCGGCAGAGCTTGCCGCAGAGAGTAAAGTTTTAGAGCAGCGCATATACGAAACTGCAGGACAATCGTTCAACCTTGGTTCGCCAAAACAGCTTGGAGAAATATTATTCGACAAGTTACAGATAGGCGGCACTAAACAAAAGAAAACCAAGACCGGGCAATATGCCACCGGTGAAGAGGTGCTTTCTTACCTGGCTGTAGACAACCCTATTGTTCAGGATATATTAGAGTGGCGCCAGGTAGTAAAATTGCAGAACACTTATGTAGATGCGCTTCCGCTACAGGTAAAACCGGTAACCAATCGTGTGCATACCGATTATATGCAAACTGTAGCCGCTACAGGCCGCCTGAGCAGTAACAATCCTAACTTACAAAACATACCGGTGCGCACAGAGCGTGGCCGTAAAATACGCCAGGCTTTTATAGCCCGTGATGAAAACTACACTATACTAAGTGCTGACTACTCGCAAATAGAACTGCGTATTATTGCTGCGCTTAGTGGCGACCCTGAGATGATTCGCTCATTCCAGAACGGGGAAGACATTCACGCCAGTACGGCAGCCAAGGTATTTAATGTGGCACTGGAAGAAGTATCGCGCGAGCAACGCAGCCACGCCAAGACCGTAAACTTTGGTATTGTGTACGGTGTTTCGGCATTTGGGCTAAGCAACCAGACATCGCTTACCCGTTCAGAGTCTAAAGACCTTATTGACGCCTACTATAAAACCTACCCCCGCCTGAAAGAATTTATTGGTGAGCAGGTAGAAATAGCGCGCGAAAATGGCTACGTAAAAACCATAACCGGCCGCAGGAGGTATCTTAAGGATATTAATTCGGCTAATGCCGTAGTACGTGGCGCCGCAGAGCGTAATGCCGTAAACGCACCTATACAGGGTAGCGCTGCTGACATCATTAAAATAGCGATGATAAACATCCAGAAACGACTGGTTGATGAAGGCTGGAAAAGCAAAATGTTGCTACAGGTACACGATGAACTTGTTTTTGACGTTTATAAAGAAGAACTGGAGCGCATTAAACCCATGATAAAGCACGAAATGGAAAATGCCTTTACGCTTGATGTGCCTTTAGAGGTTGACATGGGCGAAGGTGTAAACTGGCTTGTAGCGCATTAATTGGGTAGTTTGTGAATGCGGTGATTCGCAGGTCTTGTCATTGCGAGGGAGGTACGACCGCGGCAATCGGAATGACAAAGCCTAACATTATCCTTAGCTTGCAATGACTCAGATTTGTTTGTCATCCTGAGCGCAGCGCAGCGGAGTCGAAGGATCTCAATAATTATATTCGCTTAATGCAACATCGCTTTTATATGAAAAAACCACTTGTACTACTTTTACTTTTAGCTACTGTTTTCTCTTTTGGGCAGGAAACAGAAAAAGGCCGCTTTGCCAAGATTGACAGCCTTATGAACTATCTGTATGCAAACGGTAAGTTTATGGGCAGCATTGCACTGCGCGAAAAAGACAAAGTAGTATTTAGTAAAGCCTACGGATATAGCGATGTGGAGCACGAAACCAAAGCCACACCACAAACAAAATATAAAATTGGCAGTATTACCAAGACTTTTACTGCGTGTGTAATCTTCCAGCTGGTAGAGGAAAAGAAGTTAAAACTGGAGAGCAAGCTTTCAGAGTTTTTCCCGAAGATTAAAAATGCTGACAAGATTACCATTGCACAGATGCTGGGCCATAGCAGCGGTATTTACAACTATACGACTGACAGCACATTTGTATTTACTTCGCAAATGTTCCGCCGCGATATGCTGGAACGTCTTTACAGCTATAACGCCGCCTTTGAACCGGGCACTAAAGCCGAATACAGCAACAGTAACTATATACTCCTAGGCTACATTATACAGGATGTTACACACAAATCCTATAAAGAAAATGTTACCACACGTGTCATAAAAAAAGTGGGGTTAAAAAACACCTACTACTATGGCAAAATAAACCCCAAGAAAAAAGAAGCCTATTCCTATTCTTACGAAACCGGAGCATGGGAGCGCGTGCCTGAATGGCATGAAAGTATAGCAGGGGCCGCAGGGGCATTAGAAAGCACACCCGAAGACCTTACCCAGTTTATTACCGCATTATTTAACAACAAGATTGTTTCGGCGGAATCATTAGCATTAATGAGCCTTTTAGATAATGGCTATGGTAAGGGGCTGGTTAACTTTCCGTTTGGAGAGCGCAAGTTTTTTGGGCACAATGGCGGTATTGAGGGCTTTACCTCAACAGTAGGTTACTATCCTAAAGAGAATTTTGCGGTGGCAATGATTACTAACGGCCTTGATTTTGATTTTAACGAGATAATGATGGGTGTACTGAGCAGCTACTATAAACTGCCCTATCGTTTTCCGTCATTCAATGCGATAACGCTTGATGATGCCATCCTGAAAAAATATGAGGGTAACTATACTACTAAAGATTTACCTTTTACCATAAACGTTACGCTTGTAAAAGGACAGCTACGTGTTCACGCTGATGAGCAGGGTACTTTTTATATAGCGCCGGTTAGCGAAACAGAGTTTATACACGACGCATCGGGCGTAAAGATGACATTTAGCCCTACCGGTTTTACACTGGAACAAAATGGCACCAGTACCTTTTTTAAAAAGCAGTAGATAATCTTATTCTAACAACAAAAAGCCCGGAAAGCATAATACTTTCCGGGCTTTTTGTTATTAAAAACAGCTATACAGACGCGCCTTCTCCGCCAAAGAACTAGCCCAAGTATAGACAATACCAGCGTAGTTATAAAAAACAACCTCCAGAAAGTAGCCGGTTCATTAAAAAAGATGATGCCCATAACTACAGTACCAAAAGCGCCAATACCTGTCCATACTGCATAGGCCGTTCCTAACGGCAGGGTTTGCGTAGCTTTATTTACAAAATAAAAGCTCAGTAATATACACGCTATAAAGGCTGCAACCCATTTATAATCGGTAAAGTTTTTAGAAAGTTTCATTGATGATGTAAAGCCTATTTCTAAAAGGCCGGCAAGGATAAGATAGATCCAGTTCATTTGTCTTACATTTAAATTAAGGCAAATGTACAGGTAGTAAACGGCAACAAATTTTACATTTGTTAAATAGTTCCTTTAGCAACATTAGCCCTTATGCGGCTAAGGGAAACCTGGCTTATACCAAGATAAGAGGCAATGTATTTAAGAGGCACCCGATTAGGCAAAGACGGTATACGCTCCAGTAATTCTATATAAAGCTGTGATGCGGTTTTAAACTGGCGCTTAATAAACATTTCTTCCAGCTTTAGCAATTCGCGCTCGGCGAGTTTCCTGCCCCAGTTGGCCAGGGCAACATTTTTTTCAAAAAGGGCAATAAGGTCTTTTGACTTTACTTTGTACATAATACTGTCTTCAAGCACCTCAATACTCTCATATCCGGGGCGGTTATTTGCAAAACTATGTGCTGATATAATATAATCTCCGGGCATCCCGAACCAGAAGGTAACCTGCTTATCGGTAGCATCGCTATAAGCACGTGCAATACCCTGTTCTATAAAAAACAAATGGTCTTCTACATAACCTTCGCGAATTATTATCTCGCCGCGCGATAATTCTACCCTACTGAATAAAGCAACAAGCCCGCTAAGCTCATCCTGGCTTAGCGGGTATAATGTTGTTATTGTATTTAATATATTGACCAAAGTAAGGACAATGCCTTAAAGTTTCTTAGTAGATTCTCTTTGGCGTAATTCGGTTTTTATAATGCGTGTAGTAAACTCAGGTGCTACCTCATCTTTATTTTCAAGCCTGTCGATAAGCAAATCGGCAGCAGCCTCACCAATCTCGGGGCCGTGCTGGCTTACTGTACTAAGGCTTGGCGTAAGCCTGCGCGACCATACACCATCGGCAAAGCCAATAAGCTGTACGTCTTCCGGTATACGGAAACCGCCTTTTAATACCGCTTTGTGTGCCGCTACAGATGCAGACTCTTCAAGCGCAAAAACGCCGTCAATCTTTTTCCCTTTAATATCAAAAAATGCTGCAAACTTTTCTTCAAGCTCCTCAGTGCTCTCGCATCTAAGGATAAGGTTTTCATTAATAGGAATATTGTTTTGCCTAAGCGCCTCCATATACCCTTCGGCACGCAGGCTACCTATATTCATATTATCTATGTTACTAAGCAATGCAATATTTTTACAGCCTGTTTTTATAAGGTGGTTTACAGCATGTACTGCAGAATCATAATCATCTACAATAACTTTATCACAACTAACCTCATCAGATATCCTGTCGAACATTACAATAGGAATATCATCGGCCATCGCCTCTTTAAAGTGCTTAAATTCGTGCTCCTTTTGCGTTTCATCGGCAGTAGAAAGTATAAAACCGTCTATAGTACCGTTGCTAAGCATATCCATAGTATCAATCTCTTTTTTAAGCGACTCGTTACTAATACATGTAATTACATTATAACCACGTGCGTTAGCGCCTTTTTCTATACCGCTAAATACTTTTGCAAAAAACGGGTTAAGGATATTAGGTATAATAACACCTATGGTTTTAGAGCGTTTACTCTTAAGATTTACAGCAATATTGTTAGGCTTATAATTTTTAAGCTTTGCAAATTCCTGTACTTTTATTTTTGTAGGCTCGCTAATCTCCGGGCTGTTGCTCAGCGCCTTCGATACGGTAGAAACAGATACATTTAGTTCTTTTGCGATTTGTTTTAAAGTTGCTTTTGGTCTCATATCCGGGAAGATGTTTTATATGGTAAAGTAACGAAAATTTCACGAAATTCTTATCGTTAGATTTACGAAATCGTATTTTTTTTACAAAAATCCACATTCTACTTACAATTTGATTACAAAGCAACCGTAGAATTATCTTACGAAAACGTTTTTAGGCACCTAAGAAATCGTTAAAGTAAACGTAATTTACATTTTTTTATTCCTGTTAAATTTCAGCAAAAAAATATATCCCGAATCTAATTTTAACCAGTACACACACCAACTTAGCTTAATAAACCATTGGGTATAATTAATAATTTTTTGTTAATTATTAAAAAAATCTCAATTTCACGCAAAACCATTAACATTTAGTTGGCGTATATAAAGTAGAAATTTGGGTGATAACAAATATGCTTACCACACCTGTACACTATTAACCACTTAAATGTTACATTATGAAAAATGACAAAGTAACGGTATCAGAGATAGGGACTCAGACCGCAGGCTTAGCCAGCCGTAGGAGTTTCCTTAAGCTTAGCGGCCTTGCCCTTGCAGGAACCGGACTGCTAATTGCCGGCTGTAGCGATGACGACGACAGCGGTAGTACTAATGACGACAAACTACCGGGCGTAAGAGACGGTAAATTTGACCTTGGCGGCGGCGATGCGGGCATACTCACTTATGCCTATGCGCTAGAACAACTTGAAGCTGATTTTTATACACGTGTGGTAAATGGCAGCAGTTTTCGTTCGGTATTTAGCACCGAAGAACAAAATGTACTTGTAGACCTCTATTCTCACGAGGTAATACACCGTGAATTCTTTAAGAGGGCATTAACAGCTGCACTAAACAATACCAGTGGAGAATTACTGCCGGATCTTCAGTTTGCTTATGCCAGTGTAAATTTTAGCAACCGCGACAGCGTACTGGGTACTGCAAAAGCACTTGAAGATACCGGAGTAAGGGCATACAACGGGGCCGGACAGTTTATTACCACTCCTGATTACCTTGTTGTTGCCGGCAAAATAGTATCGGTAGAGGCACGCCATGCTGCCGCCATACGCGATCTTATAAGCCCTAAAAGTGCAAGCTTTGCAGGTAACGATGTGGTAGATACCAATGGTCTTGACCTTGCTGATAAGCCAAGCAAAGTAATACCGGATGTTGCAGCCCTTAACTTTATACAAACAGCTTTTACCGCGAAGTATTTACCATAATGCTAACATTTAAAAACACGAAATCATGAATATCATCAAATTTATAGAATCGTTTACTAATGAAGGCATTATACAAAGCCTACATACAAAAGGATCACGCCGCGACAGCCTAAACCAGTTTGGTAAGGCAGGCGCTACCGCAGCCCTGGCAGCTGTACCATTCATATCAATGTTTTCACAAAAAGCTAATGCAGCCAGTAGTGCTTATACAGCAGCAGCAGACAACAGTGCAACAGCTGCACTACAGCTTGCCCTGACACTGGAATATCTTGAAGATGAATTTTATGCTATGGCACTGGACAAATCAGGATTAATACCTACCACAGATCGCACCATTTTTGCACAAATAAGCCAGCATGAAGCTGCACACGTTGAGTTCTTAAAAAAAGCATTAGGCAATAATGCACCTGATAAGCCTACATTTGACTTTACTGGACGTAAAGGCGGTACCGGCACACTTGTTTTCGACCCGTTTAATGACTATCAGCAGTTTCTTGCTCTTTCTCAGGCGTTTGAAGATACCGGTGTTCGTGCCTACAAAGGCCAGGCTGTAAATCTTATGGGAGATAAAGCAACACTAACTGCTGCCTTGCAAATACACAGCGTAGAAGCAAGACACGCATCTGTAGTGCGCAGGCTTAGGGGAAACAGGGGCTGGATACCAGGCGTTGACGGTATGCACCCTGCCGCGGCAGATGCAGTTTATGCGGGTGAAGGTAATACTACACATGCTACTATAAATGTGGCTACATTTACACCTACACAAGGTAACCCGGCCTTTGGAGATGCCGCAGATTCTGCCTCATTTGATGAACCATTAGATGCTACAGCATCAACTAATATTGCAAAATTATTTTTCGCGCAATAATAAAAAAATAAATGTTGATTATTTATACCCGCCTGTGGCAGCTTCTGCGCCACAGGCTTTTTTTATGTATAACGTTTTTGCATCGGTTACTTTAACAGTAGCGCATCTTTGCTGCAAGGTATGGTTTTAGTACTTTTATTCTCCAAATAAAACACTATGAATGAACTCGCCGCCGAAACCAGTCCTTACCTGCTGCAACACGCTAACAACCCTATCTACTGGAAAGCCTGGAAGCCGGAAGTATTGGCCGAAGCCGTAAATCAGGACAAACTTATAATAGTCAGCGTGGGTTACAGTGCCTGCCACTGGTGCCATGTTATGGAGCACGAAAGTTTTGAGGATAACGAGGTGGCAGCCGTAATGAACGCGCATTACATTTCGATAAAAGTAGACCGCGAAGAACGCCCGGATGTAGATGCTACTTATATGAAAGCCGTACAGCTAATGACCAGCCAGGGCGGGTGGCCCATGAATGTAGTACTGTTACCCGACGGCAGGCCGGTTTGGGGTGGCACCTACTTTCGCAAAGCACAATGGATAGAAACACTACAGCAATTGCAGGACCTGTTTATTACAGGCCGTGACAAGATGGAAGACTATGCCGTGAAACTTTTAGAAGGCATAAACCAGCTGTCGTTGCTTCCGCCTAATGAGGAAGAGACTTTAAAAGATCCTTCAGCCATAAAGCCACTGGTAGAAAAATGGGCTAAAAGTTTTGACTGGGATTTTGGCGGGTATGCCCGTGCACCTAAGTTTATGATGCCTAACAACTACCAGTTCCTGCAACGTTACGGTTACCAAACCGGCACACAGGAGTTGCTTGATTTTACCAATCTTACCCTTACCCGAATGGCGTGGGGTGGCTTGTTTGATACCATAGGTGGGGGATTTTCACGTTACTCGGTAGATATGCACTGGCACGTACCCCACTTTGAAAAGATGCTGTATGACAACGGCCAACTGATGAGTTTGTATGCCGAAGCTTACAAAGCTACCGGTGATACGCTCTATAAAGAAGTGATAGAAAAAACGCATTTTTTTATTGCTACAGAGCTCACGTCTCCCGATGGCGCCTTTTACAGCGCGTGGGATGCTGACAGTTTTACCCTTACCGGGCATAAAGAAGAAGGCGCTTTTTATACCTGGGAAAAACAGGATTTAAAAGATTTACTGGGCAGTGACTTTGAACAATTTGCTGTAGTCTTTAATATTAATGAATTTGGTTTTTGGGAAAATGGTCAATACGTTTTAATCCAAACCAATGCTACAGAAGAACTGGCTAAAGAATTTGGGATCACTACCGAAGTTTTGCAAGAGAAGAAAGCACAATGGGAAAAGATGCTTTATACCGAAAGAGAAAAACGCCACAAACCAGGCCTTGATGATAAAGTACTTACTTCCTGGAATGCCATAATGCTTAAAGGCTATGCCGATGCTTACAAAGCCACTACAGATGAAGTATATCTTAAAGCCGCACTTGGTAACGCCCATTTTATATGCGATAAACTTTGGGACAGCGTAGGCCACCTTTGGCGCACCTACAAAAATGGTATTGCAAAAATTAAAGGCTTTCTTGAAGATTATGCCCATACTGCAGATGCCTTTATATCCTTATACCAGTGTACGCTTGATGAAAAATGGCTGCTGTATGCAAAACAGCTTACAGATTATAGCCTTGAGCATTTTTACGACAGTAAAAAACAGTTTTTTTCTTTTACCGAAATAGCAGATAATCAATTAGTGGCTCCGCATTATGAAACGGAAGACAATGTAATACCGGCATCAAATTCGGTTATTGCCAACGTGCTGTATAAACTGAGCATTTTGTTTGACAATGCTCATTACGAAAAAGTAGCACTGCAAATGCTTTACCAGATGATACCCGCCATGGATTATCCTTCGGCGTTTAGCAACTGGCTTAACCTGTGGCTGGATCTTTCGGCACAAAACAAAGAACTCGCCGTATGCGGAGAAAATGCTGCTGAGACAATTAAAGAGATCAACGCACAGTATATGCCCCATGTGTTAGTGGCAGGAACCGTGAAAGATTCTGTAATACCTTTTTTACAAAACCGCTTTGTTAAAAATAGTTTAATGTTTTATGTTTGTCAAAACAAGGCTTGTAATTTGCCAACCGACAATGTAGAAACCGCGATTAACGATTTGAAATTTTAATATTAGATGGAGACTGAAACTCAATTTGACAGCTATTTAGAGTATTTTACAAATAAACTTGTAGGTTATGTTCCAAGTATATTTGGGGCACTCTTAGTACTAATTGGTGGTATTATACTTATAAAGATTTTACGTAAAATACTGACCGGTATACTTACCAAGCGTCCTGATCATGACCCAACCGTTTTGAAATTCTTACTCGATGTTCTTACATGGATATTAAGAATATTACTTTTTGTTCAGGTTATAGAGCAGCTTGGTGTAAAAACAACATCTTTTGCAGCAGCCATTGCAGCCGCAGGTTTGGCAATTGGTTTATCATTACAAGGGTCGCTTAGTAATTTTGCCGGCGGTTTGCTTATCATCTTATTTAAACCTTTCCGCATAGGCGACTATATCGAAGCACAAGGGCAGGCCGGTACAGTAAACAGCATACAGATATTCAGCACCCGCATAATAACCCCGAACAACCAGGTAATATATATGCCAAACGGAGCACTGTCTAACAACACCATAAAAAACTTTTCGCAGGAGCCACTACGCCGTGCCGAAATAATACTCTCTGTAGATTACAGCAGCGACCTTAAAAAAGTAAAAGAAGTTATTTTTAATGTACTAAAATCTGATTCAAACATACTAACAGAACCAAAACCGGGCATTGAAGTAAAAGCACTTGCAGACAGTTCTGTAGACCTGGTAGTATTTATGTGGGCAGAACGCGGAAATTATGGTGCCATGGTATCTGATTTTTATGAAAATATAAAAATGGCTTTTGAATCGGCAGGTATCGAAATTCCGTATCCGCACCAGGATGTTAAACTAATATACCCGGAGAGCAAAGGATATAAGATACAATAAAAAATTAAGCAGTTGCGTTTATAGGGTGGCATTGTTTTTGTTAAATATTTAAAAAAGAAAGATGTAATTCTTTAAGAAGCATTAATAATTTTATCTTTGCCGTCTATTAATACACACTATTACATTAAATTTAAAAAAATGAAAAAGCTTAGCTTACTTTTTGCCGGCACCTTTGCAATTACCACTTTTACGGCCAGCGCACAAATTAACCAGACTCCTGTTCAGGCAGGGCAAATTACAGCCGGTAGGGAGAAGGGATTAGCGACAACAGGAACAATGTACATAATTGACAAGCACCTGCCTGCAAAAGTTTCTAACAGCGATATTGTACAATTACTGCGTTATAATGCTTATGCTGACTACTTTGAAATCAGCAATCCACAGGAGCAGCAATTAAAAATATTACCAAAACAAAATGGGGTTATAGTTACCTTTAGCAATAGCGGCGAAGCCTATACACTTGTACCTTATGTTACAGATGAAGGCGACCAGCACAACGGCTACCTTAATATTATAAGCAGCACCCCAAAGGTAAAAATATATAAAAGAGAGCGCATATATCTTCAGCCGGGCTCTGTAGCAACTAACAGCTACCAGTCTTCTAAAGCTCCTACTTACCGCAAGGCAAAGGATGAATTTTATGTGCAGATAGGCGAAGAAGAAGCTAAATATTTTTCGGGCAAAAAAGATTATGCTAAACTTGTACCAGGAAAGAGCAAAGAAATTCTTGACTATATTAAGAAAAACAGCATAGATCTTGATGAGGCTACCAGCCTGCAAAAGCTTGCAGATTACACAGCTTCTATACTATAAGCTATTTACCGGCAATAAAATCTTTCAAATAAAAAGGTTCAAAATAAGCGACATCTACGGTGTCGCTTTTTTTGTAGGCATCAAAAGACAACGCGCACATTTCTATCGAAGATGGGTACAACACTTCCTGATGATAAACAAATTTAGCATCTGTAAGAATAGTAGCGCATTTAGCTGCACCATCGCCTATTAAATGTACAACTCCCGGCTGGCCGGCAAAAAAATCTTCTGTAATTATCTCTGCTTTTGTTTCACGCACTTTAGTATAGTCATGACTATACACAGCTGTGTAAGCCTCCATACGGCGTGCATCTATCATTGGCACGATAATACCTTCTGTAATTTTTATCTTTCGGGCAAGAAGCTCCAGTGTGTCTACAGCAATAAGCGGAATATTGAGCGCGTAACAAAGACCCTTAGCCGCAGATACACCTATGCGTAACCCGGTATAAGAACCCGGCCCTTTGCTTACGGCTATAGCAGTAAGATCGGCAAAAGCAATTCCGGTTTCTTTAAGCACCTCTTCTATAAAAACATGCAGCTTTTCGGCATGGGCATAGCCTTCGCCCGCATATTCTATTACCGCACGGTTAATACCATCTTCCGCTACAGCAACTGAGCAGTTTTTTGTAGCGGTTTCAATATTCAAAATAAAAGCCATAAATTTATCCTTTTGCCTTAACCGTTATTTTATCTCCGGGGTTCAGGTCCTTAGTAACTGTTGCATAAGGCCCGGTAATAATTTCATCTCCCTTTTTAAGACCCGATAATATCTCTATATTAGTATCATCCTGTATACCGGTTTTTATTACGCGTAATACTGCCTTGTCGCCAGATTTTACAAACACGCACTCAAACTTTTGTCCGGCTTTTCCACTTGCTTTCTCCTGCTCTTTTTCCTTGAGTTCTTTTACCGCATCATGGCTTGCCGACAGGGTGTCAGATTTTATGACTACTGCGCTGATAGGCACTGCAAGTATGTCTACCCTTTTTTCTGTAATAATATCTACAGTAGCGGTCATACCCGGCCTGAATGGCGAATAGTTAGCCGGTTTACCTTTTGTCATCTCTTCGTAAGACTCTTTAAGTATACGTACCTTAACTTTAAAGTTTGTAACCTGGTCTGCGGTAATATCGCTACTTGCAGAATTAGATATGCTGGTAACAACACCTTTAAATACACGCTTCAGGTAAGCATCAACTTCTATGTTAGCTTCATCGCCTATGTCTATCTTTACAATATCATTCTCGTTAACATCAACTTCAACCTCCATATTGTTCAGGTTAGCCACCCTTAAAATTTCGGTACCCGTCATTTGCTGTGTACCCACTACCCTTTCACCAAGCTCTGTGTCAAGCTTAGAGATGGTACCGTCTACCGGAGAGTAAATGGCAGTACGGTTAAGGTTATCTTTAGCTTCGGTAACGCTCGCACCGGCACTCTCTACCTGATAGAAAGCTGATTGTTTAGCCGCCTGTGCCACTTCGTAAGCAGAAACGATCTTATCCCATTCTGACTTAGATATTACACCTTTATCAAAAAGCGTTTTATTACGGTTGTAGTTAGCCTTGGCTTCCTTAAGCTGTGCTTCAGACTGGCTAAGCCCCGCACGCGCGGTAGACATTGCTGCTGAACTACGGCTCACACCCGACTCATAAAGATCGGGGTTAATGCGCACAAGCAGGTCACCTTTTTTAATAGCCTGCCCCTCTTTAATAGGCAATTGTATAATCTCCCCTGATACTTCAGATGATATTTTTACTTCTACTTCCGGTTGTACCTTACCGGTAGCCGAAACAGTTTCGGTAAGTGTTACAGCTTTGGCAGTAGTAATTTCTACCTCCTTACCTTTATCGTTATTTCCTAATGTACCGTTTTTCTTAAGCACAACAAGCAGCACGATCAATACAATAATCGCACCCAGTAAATAGTAAATGGCTTTTTTTGACATGGTTATTCTTTTTCAGTAATTTGAGAAATTGGTACACCAAAGTAGAACTCCAGTATTTTTACCTTAAATATAAAATCGTATTTGGTTCGCAGTACTTCGCTTTGAGCATTTACATAAAGTGTTTGGCTTTGGTTATAATCAAACACATTTATAAGACCCACCTCATAGCGCTCCCGGGCATAGTTCATAGAGCCTTCACGTGCCGCGAGTGTAGTTTTAGCAGCCTCATATGTATTAAGCGCGCCCTGTGCATCAGTATATGCCTTATACACCGTTTGCTCCAGATCCAGTTCCTGCTGTTGCAATGTAATGCGCGAACGCTCTAAAGCTATTTTGGCACGCTCTACCCCGTTACGGGCAGCAAAGCCATTAAAAATAGGCACATTTAACGATATACCAAACGAGTGACCTTTATTTTGGTCGAACTGGTCGAGTATCGCTTCTCTTTTCCCCAGTATAGGCACAAAGTTATTTTGTACCACAGCCTGGTTAGTACCGTCTATATACCCTATCACCGATGTTGGCGTAGTTAGGTTAGGCCCATACCCCACAACTCTGTCTGCATAGGCAGCACGCGTTGTAAAACTGTAAAAACCCTGTATTGTAGGCTGATAGACACCCTTAGCTATTTTCACATCTTTTTCGGCAACCTCTACATCTGCACGCGCTATTTTAACCACAGTTCGCTCTTCTCTTGCCTTGTTATAAATTTCGGCAGCAGAGCGTAACAATACACCCGTATCATCGGTTGGATAATCTTTATCATCAGTATCAAAATCCTGGAAATTTTCCAGCTGCATCAACTGTGCAAGGCTTAGCTTAGAGATAAGCAGGGCATTTTCTGCCGTTATCCGATTTTGGTTGTCAGTAGCTACTGTAGCCTTTACATCAAGCAGATCACCTTGTGGAACCACCCCTGCATCTACAAGCTGCTGTGTGCGCTCCATTTGCTTTGTATCTATTGCGAGTTGCTGCTGCTGTACCTTAAGGTTTTCTTTGTTAAACAAAATCTGAAGGTAAGAGTTGGCAATATTTAGCGCTACATCTTCCTGCATTTTTGTAAGCTGGTACTGTGCCGCAACCATAGCCAGGCGGGCACGGCTAAACCTGTTTTGGTTTTGAAGGCCTTTGTAAATATCAACGCCTACCGTACCCCCTATTGATGTAAACTGGGTAGTCTGGTTTTGCAGCAAACCCGTGGTAATGTTTTGGTTAAGACCAATATTCCACGAATGTGACCCCTGCCCGTTTACCGTGGGTAAAAAAGCCATACGCGCATCGCTTCGGGCAACATCTGCCGTTTGCACATCCAGAGTGGTAAGCTTTATAGATATGTTGTTTTTTAGCGCATACTCTACACATTCTCTCAGGCTCCATTTTTTCTGCTGCCCAAAACTGGGCAAAGAAAGCAGGGCAAAACCCGAAACAAAAAATATGCTTGTTAGTTTTTTCATAAAACTGTGTTGGTTTCAAAAACAAATTTATTAAAAAAATTCCCACCTTATAGCAGGAATATCCTGCTATAAGACAACCAACTTTGTTTTTTGTTACAATTTAGTACTACATTTGCCGCAAAATTTGAGTTTATACCTTATGAAAACCCTACTAATTAGCCTTTTGGGCTCAGGCTTGCTACTCACAAGCTGCTCTACATCAAAGCGCATTAATGCCCTGAAACCAGAACCCGGCAATACTACCGATGTAGTCTACCAAAAAAGCACTTCGTTTATCAGCCTGCCTGTTACCGTTGCTGTTGCCGACCTTGAAACACAAACCAATAAATTTGTGAATGGATTGGTATATGAAGACAACAATATTAAAGATGATGATGTAATGCTTAAGGTATGGAAAACCGCACCGATAAAATTTACAGAAAAGAACGGCCGCCTGCAAATTGTTATTCCTGTAAAGGTTAACGGGCAGGTACGCTATGGCACCACTGCTATGGGAATAGACATGCACGACACCCGCGAGTTTGACCTGGCTGCAAACATTACATTCAACAGCAGCATAGGCCTTAAGAACTGGCAGATGACCAGCGACACCAAGCTGGAAAACCTGGAATGGACCGAAAGCCCATCTGTTACGGTGGCAGGAAAGAAAATCCCGGTTACATACCTGATAAACCCAACGATTAAGCTATTCAAAACCCGTATTGAAAATGAGCTTGACAATGCTATTAAAGAATCTGTAAACCTAAAGCCGCAGGTGCTTGATGCACTGCAAACCATGAGCAAGCCTTTTAAGGTTAATGAGCAGTATGAAACATGGTTCCAGATGATGCCAACAGAGCTTTATGTTACCGACGCCAAGCTGTCTAAAAAGCAGATAACAATGAACATGGGACTTAAGTGCACTATGGAAACCACAGTAGGCCAGCCACCAAAAGGCGCTTTCAAAAAAGAGTCTATTGTACTGAAAGCCGTTTCTGCAATGCCGGAAAAAGTAAACGCTGTTGTTGCGGCAGTATCTACTTATTCAAGCGCATCTGCCATGATAACCAAAAACTTCCAGGGGCAGGAATTTGGCGATGGCAAGCGCAAAGTTGTCGTACAAAAAGTTGACCTATGGAGCAAAGACAATAAGATGATCGTAGCTCTTGAAATGACAGGCAGCATTAACGGAACAATTTACCTGACCGGCATACCGAATTACAATGCCGTTACAAAAGAGATCTTTTTTGACCAGATGGATTATATCCTGGATACAAAAAGCGCGCTTATGCGTACCGCAAACTGGATGGCAAGTGGCATCATCCTGAAAAAAATACAGGAAAACTGCCGCTATTCTATTAAAGAAAACCTTGAGGAAGGCAAAAAGAATATGCAGCCTTATCTTAACAACTACTCGCCAATGGCTGGTGTTTACCTAAATGGTACGCTGGATGATTTTGAATTTGATAAAATAGAACTTACCAATAACGCAATAATAGCATTTATTAAAGGCTCAGGTAAAATCAACCTGAAGGTGGATGGCATGAAATAGTTTTTCTTTAGATTGTGGATAGTTAGACAGCCAGAATTTTGGACTGCATAAACTATCCTACCATAAACAAAGAAGCGCAGTAATTACTGCGCTTCTTTGTTTTGTATGGCTTTCTTTCTTAACCTGTAGACCGCAAAGCCTACAAGGCCGATTAGAAGATACGGAAAGATCATAAGATATACAATACCGTCGTTTACGGCTTCAGGCTTTACACCTTCTTCATTGCTTGCCAACGCAGCGCGGCACATGGCACACTGGGCGTTAGCTCCAATTGAAGATAACAGCACCAACACAATAACTATTTGTTTTAGAAATAACTTTTTCATTAGTATTTGTAATAAGGAGAAATCATAACATATACAACAACACCTGTTACAGCTACATAAAGCCACATAGGATATGTTATACGGGCTATTTTGCGGTGACGCTCATAACTACCCGTTATACCTCTTACATATGTTACTAATACAAAAGGTATGATAATAACAGACAAAGCGATGTGCGTAATGAGAATAAAGAAATACAGGTATCTTAAAAACCCTTCGCCTCCATAAGGTGTAGAATCAGACGTCATGTGATAGGCTACATACATTACCAGGAAAGAAACCGAGCAGGCAATGGCTGTTTTTATAATACGTTCGTGCAATATGCGGTTACCATATTTTATGGCTTGTACTGCTACCACGAGTAATACGGCAGTTACACCGTTAATGGCGGCATATATTGGCGGCAGGAATGAAAGAGGCTGTACATCAAAACCCAGTTTCCTTAAATTTACACCAAATAGTGCTGCCACAGCCAGCGGTATAACAACCGAAAGTGCTACAATCCATTTATTATATTTTTTTTCTGCGTCAAGCGAATGTTCCATTATTTTACTCTTCTATCAGTTTTTTAATATCTTCTTCTATTGCGTTAAGGCCCGCCTCATCCAGTCCGTCATAATATAGTATTGGGTTGCCAAACGTATCTTTACGGCTACGGATGTTTCCATCTTTATCTATAAGCGCAAACATTCCGGAATGTTCAAAACCACCTGCCGCACCCGGATTTACACCCGCATACAGCTTAAATTCTTTCGCAAGGTTGTAGATGTAATCTTTATCACCGGTAAGAAAGTGCCAGTTATAATGCTTTACACCCAGCAGGTCGGCGTGTGCTTTTAGCACCTGTGGCGTATCGTGCACAGGGTCTATGGTAATAGAAGCCAGCCCAAAATTTGGCTTGCCATAATAAGCATCCTGAAGCTTAAGCATATTGGCATTCATCTTAGGGCAAATTGTAGGACACGTACTAAAAAAGAATTCCAGCACATATACCTTCCCCTTATAATCATCGTTAGAAATTTGCTTCCCGTTTTGGTCTGTAAGTTCAAAAGATGGCGCCGGGCCTATTTCTACTAAGTCAGACTTCTGGAAACGGCCAACAATTTTTGGCACTGCCCATATACCGAATATCAGTACAATAAATGATATCCCTATGTATGCTTTATTCTTCATTTATATTTCTCTTTTAACGCCCTTAGGCAAGTTTCTTTTAAGCTCAAGGCGATACTCACGCAATACAATCTTTACGTCGTCTGTAAGCTCATTATGCAGTTCAGATACTATAAAGGTATTATACCCATCCTTAAACTCATGTTCTCCTTTAAGATCCTTTCCCTTACGCCCACGCAGGCTACGGTTTTTATCTACAATAAAAACATAATCGTTACCGGCATGGCTATCCAGTTGTTCTTTTACTTTAAATGAGCTATAGAATGTTTTAATATCAGCCGGACTGGCAAACAAAAAACGCCAGTTGCTAATATCGCCCATGCGCTTAAGGCTTTCCTGAAGTTTAGTAACTGCTTCCTGGTCGCCGTTTGGCACAAGCATAACCATCTGGAAATCGTCAAACTCCTTATATTTTGCGTTGATTTTTTGATTGAGGTTAAAAATAGCCTCTTTACGTTTATTGATGTCATCACCAAAAAAACCTACAATAGATATTTTTCCGTCAAGCGTCAGGGGCTTACCATCTAGCGTGGTACCAACCGGAAGTTCATTAAGATTTTTAGTAAGTACAGGGAGAAAAAGCGAATTGTGCTTAACCATAGAGAAGTAAATGTACAGCACTAACGGAAGTACAAGAAGGCCAAGCAATACTATTTTACGTTTCATAATAAGAAGATGCAAATGCTTTGCAAAATTAAAAAAGGCGGTTTAATAAACCGCCTTTTTTATGAATTAATATGCCTTAGAAGATCCACTTATATTGGCTTTGATGAAATACATCAAAAACATAGTTTCCTTCTACAAGCAAGATGAACACTAAGTAGATAATTAAGAACACTAACGGAGCTACTATAGACCACCTGAAACTGCTTTTTTCGCCTTCAAGGTGCATAAATGCCCACATAATATAATATGCCTTAAATATAGTAAGGATGATAAATATCCAGTTAAGATAATTTAAACGGAAAAGGTCGTGTAGAAAAAGCGCATCAGGCTTTACAATTCCTAAGAACACCTCAACTATGGTTACAACAGACAGAAGTCCGAAAACAAACCATATCCTTTTCGTATTAGATTCGTGCGTATGTGCCATGACTCTATATATTTTTTAATTGATGATTAAACAAGGTAGAAGAAGGTAAATACAAATACCCACACAAGGTCTACAAAGTGCCAGTAAAGACCCACTTTTTCAACCATCTCATAGCTCCTTCTTTTTTCATAAGTCCCCGCAAGCACGTTAAGGAAAATAAGGATATTGATCATTACACCAGAGAACACGTGGAAACCGTGGAAACCTGTAATGAAGAAAAAGAAATCAGCAAACAGCTTGTGGCCATATTCATTGTGCTGAAGGTTTGCACCCTCTACAACTAATGCAAAATCTTCGATTTTTTTAAGCGACTCTTCTCTGTTAAGAACCGTTTTCTTTTTATCAGCCCCTATAGTCTCTGTCCTTATCACAACATTTTCATGTGTTTTAAGACCTTCAGCTACTTCAGCTACAGAGTATGTAGGAAGTGCATCAGCTTTTTCAAACCAGATACCATTGCTTTTTCTTTTCTCAACCCTGTCTGTATGTATATGAGCCGCAAAATCTGCAAGCGCCACCCTCTTACCGGTTGTAGCATCTACAAACTGAAATACAGACCCACCTTTGCTTTCTACAGCACCAAACTCACCTTTGATAAAGTTTTTCCATTCCCAGGCCTGAGAGCCAAGGAAGATAAAACCACCTACAATGGTAAGCAGCATATATACAGCAACTTTAGTTTTTTGAAGTTTGTGCCCTGCGTCTACGGCAAGTACCATAGTTACAGAAGAGAAGATAAGGATAAACGTCATCAACGCTACGTAGTACATAGGAGCCTCTTTACCATGCATAAACGGAAAGTGAGTAAACACCTCGTCTGCAATAGGCCATGTGCCGATGAATTTGAACCTTGAGAAGCCATAAGCGGCAAGAAATCCTGAAAAAGTAAGAGCATCAGAAACGATGAAGAACCACATCATCATTTTGCCATAGCTTGCTCCCATTGGCTCATTTCCGCCGTCCCATGTTTTGCCAGTAGTGGCTGTAGTAGTAACTGTAGCTGCCATAAAACGTTATTAGGTTTAAAAAGTCCCCAAATTTACATTTTTTTATTTTAATAAAAATAGAAAAACAAAAACAAATAAACCCACAGAATATCGAGGAAATGCCAGAACATTGCACCTAACTCTATACCAAGGGTTTGTGTAGGGGTATACTTATGTTTAAAATGATTATAAATTACAACTAAAAGCACAATAAGCCCTGCAAAAAGGTGGGCAAGGTGCGCCATAACAATTACATAGATAAACTGGGCTGTTACAGAGCTTCCTGCCCCTGTAAGGTAAAAGCCTGCATCTATAACCTGGCCGAAACCGTAAAACTGAAAACCTACAAAACCCACACCAAGAGCAAGTGTAGTAAGTAACAGCCCGGTAGCACCATTGTGGTTGCCTTTTTTTACTGCATTCTTAGCAAAATGAAAGGTAAAGCTGCTTAGAACAATCAATATGGTACTGATTAAAAAAGCATCAGGTATTTTAAAATCTTTGAGCCAGTCAGGGCGCGATGCACTAACCACATAAGCACTGGTAAGCCCGGCAAACGTCATGAATATGCTTACCATAGCAAACCACATCAACATTTTTTTAGACCTCGCACTCCTTTCGGCATATTCTCCTGCCGACATTGTTAACTTTTCCATTTACTATTTATCGTATAAATTTATCTAATATGTAAATTACCTGCAGCAGCGATATATAAGACACACTTACAAGCATCAGTCTTTTAGCAGCAGGGGCATCCATTTTGTTATATAGCTTAACGGCATATACCAGCATCCACACACCCAGCAACAGCACCAGTCCGGCAGAAATGTAGCTCAACCTCAATTCACCTGTAAGTCCCGTAACCGGCAATACAGAAGCTACCGTAAGCCACACCGTATATAGTATAATTTGAAGGGCTGTTTTTTTATCTTTCTTGCCTGTAGGCAGCATAAAAAAACCGCCTTTTTTATAATCATCAAACAGGAACCAGCCTATAGACCAGAAGTGAGGGAATTGCCAAAAGAATTGAATAAGAAACAGTGTTCCTGCCTCGATACCAAAATTATTAGTCGCCGCAACCCATCCTAGCATATAAGGTATAGCACCGGGAAAAGCCCCTACAAACACCGAAAGTGGCGTAATGGTTTTTAGCGGCGTGTATATGCTTGTATATAAAAAAATACTGATAGCGCCAAACATTGCTGTTTTAGGATTGATGCTGTATAATATAGCAATACCCGCCACAGTTAGCACCACCCCAAGAATAAAGGCATTTCTAACAGAAACCTTACCAGCCGGCACCGGACGGTTCTTTGTCCTGTCCATCAATACATCAAGGTCTTTTTCTATGATTTGGTTAAAAACGTTAGAGGCACCTACCATACAGTACCCTCCTATAGATAGCATTACCAGGGTTATCCAACGGAAAGGATTATCATCTGAAACACCAAGCAAATAGCCGGCAACAGAAGAAAACACTACGCTGATAGCCAAACCAGACTTTGTAAGTGCTTTAAAATCTGCAAAAAGTGAAGTTATGGAAATGCTGTTATCTGAAGCGTTCAAAGTAATTTTCATGGTATTTAAAAACTGGCGCAAAGATATGCCAAAATATCTACCCCAAAAAAACAATTGTCTTAAAACCTGTTGCCTAAATATTTTTATTTTTTTCTGCAACCCTACGCAACCCTTTTACATTTACAGCATCTATGTAATAGAATAAATCGGTAAACGGCCTTTTCTATTGCTATGAAAAAGAAAACTATCGATTGAATTGCTATGAAAAAGAAGCCTTCTCTCTTAACCGGGAGAAGGTTTTTTGGTTTAATAGCCTTCAGATACGGCCGGACCACCATCGGCAATAGCCTTTGCAGATGATGTACCTATGCGCTTTACACCCATATTAATCATTGCTATAGCCTCCTGGTAGTTGCGCACACCACCCGCAGCCTTTACCGCAAGCGGAGGAGCGCACTCCATCATTATCTTTATGGTTTCGGGCGTAGCACCATTAGGCAGGCCATCGGCTGTTTTATAAAAACCTGTAGACGATTTTATAAAAACACTGTTATAATCTGTAACATCGGCATTAGCAGTAACCACCCCTTTAATCAGAGCACAAATACCTTTAATTTGTTCCGGAGTGAGGGCAGCCACTTCAATAATCCATTTTACGACACGCCCATAACGAAGCCCAAGGCGTGTACACTGCAATATTTCAGCTTCTACAGCAATAAGATCTCCATCTATAAAAGCTTTATAATCTGCAACAAAGTCAAGATCATCGGCACCATTTTTAATCGCCTCTTCAGCTTCAGCAAGTTTAGCATCAAGGCCACCGTCGCCATCAGGAAAATCAATTACAGTACCCACATCTACAGAAGATTGTGCCGCTGTAATCATCTGGCATGCCATATTTACCATATCAGGGCGCACCATAACCAGCTTAAAACCCTCGGTAATAGCCTCATTTATTACACTGCGCACCACCTCGCGATTTGCCTCATCAGTAAGGTTTGCCTGCGCTGCGGTTTTTAAATACGTAGAATCTAAATATTGCCTGATATCGTCCATGCTATAAAAATAAGAAATCCCGGAATAATCCGGGACTCTTTATGATTTTTTTAATTTTGACAATAACCATAGCACTACAGTTGCGAGTAATGCCCCCGAACTGTTTGCTATAATGTCATTAAAGTCGGCACTACGGTCTTTTGTAAAAGCCCCCTGGCAAATTTCGATAAACACTCCATATAAAAACGCCCATAAAAAAGTATAAAGGCGAATTTTAAATTTGGGTGTATCAAGAAACTTTCTTACCAGATACTGGTACCATGTAAAAGTAAAAACAAAATAAAATGCAAGATGCACATATTTGTCTGTATCTTCTACAACTTCAAGGTCATCAAAATTGCGCATACTTACAAGGCAGGCCACAGTAATAAATACAGTTAATGATATTGCTGCCCAAAAGTATAATTTACGCACCTATAAGTTCTTTATATTGTTCGCTGCTTAAAAGTTCAGATACTTCAGAAGCGTCAGATATTTTAACCTTAACCATCCATCCTGCGCCATAAGCATCAGCATTTACACTTTCCGGAGTAGTTTCTAACGCATCATTAAATTCGATGATCTCGCCTGAAAGCGGAAGAAAAAGGTCAGATACGGTCTTAACCGCTTCTACCGTACCAAAAACTTCATCTTTAGCAAGAGTCTGGTCAAGCGTCTCAACCTCTACATATACAATATCTCCCAGTTCTTTCTGGGCAAAATCAGTAATACCTACAGTGGCGATATCGCCATCTATTTTAACCCACTCGTGGTCTTTGGTGTACTTTAATTCAGCAGGAATGTTCATGTTGTTTGTTTTTTAGCAAATATATGTTTTACAGGTCAACTGTAAAAATGTTTTTTTTAACGTTAGTTACCAAAATTATACCTTAGCGTAAAGCCTGTACGAATGGTAGTTAGCGGATATGATGTAGATATAACCGCCTTACTAAATGAGTGGTCATAATAGAAAATAGCTGTCAGGTTTTTACTAAACGAATAATCTCCCGTCAGTTTTAGCGTCCAGATATCCTGTCCGCCGCCCAGCTGGTTATTGTCATAATCCAGGTAACGCACTATTGTAATGTTTTTCCTTAGCGTAATATCTGCTTTAAGGTTTATATCACTCTTAATAGTATTTGTAGGATTATCTGCCAGGCGCGAATTAATAATCACATCCTTTATACGGTAGCCAAGTCCTAAAGTGTAGTCATTACCTTTAACCTCAGTAAGCAGGTTATTGTCAAAACTAAGGTTAAGCGTACGGTCTTTTTTCACCTCTGCAACTACTTTCATCGAGTTTTTCATCTCTACGTCAAAGCGTATAAGCGGATTAAACTGCTCAGTAAGGTTAACATTGCTTATTACATATTTATTATAGAAGTTACCCACCCCACCGTTATCCTGCATTACTAATGCACGATTGTCTTCATTTCTTTCAGGGCTTGTATAGTTATAATTTGTTGTATAAGAATTTATGTTATATGATGCCCTGTAGCCACTTTGTAACGAGAAACGCTTAAACCTGTCTTTAAAGAATTTATAACGCATAAGCCCGGTGTATTTAACTACCCAGCTAGGCAGCGGCGTGTCGCGGAACATACCTGTCTTAGCATCATTGGCATCCTTGCCCTGATAAGCTGCAAGAAAAGCTGGCAGCATTACCGACTGGTTATTACGGCCAAAACCTACCGGATAGCCCGCATTTGCTGTAGCGAAATCGCCACCTCCTGCCGCATACCTCGGAAATTCTGTAGTACCATAATACTGTGCAGCAAGCCTGTTGGCTATTACCATCCTGTTCTCCCTAAATTGGTCAAACGCGGCACTACCATTAACATCACTGGTACTAAATGCTGTTTTAATTAGTATTGTAGATATCTGGAAATTACCAAATGTATTTGGCGAAAGCCCTGTATAATCATTTATCAAACCATCGCGGTCGCGGTCATAAGGATCATAAGCATTGTACTGCTCAGAGTAATTCATGGTACTTAGCCTTTCTCCCCTAAGGTCGATAGTAAGATCCGGGAACAAGTCTACCCTTGCTGTAAGCTCAAGATTTTTAGTAGCCGACTGTTGGTAACTTTGGTTAAACTGGTCGTATTTTGTAAGATAACCCAGTTTAGCGGCCTCGTAACGCACATCGCTATCCTGGCTACCCAATATAAATCCTAATGAAGGCTTTGTAGACCCGAGGAATCCTATGCCCGGCACAAAACCGGGAAGCACAATACCATCTGTTTCGGTATAATTTATCTGCATGGTTTTTACACTGGTAAGCACACCTACCAGCCTGTCTAAAAACACGTTGCCGTCCTGTGTGGTTTTAGGTGCAGCTGTAATCTTCTCACCCGGTTTCGGGGCAACTTTTGCAGGTGCATTTTTAGCAACAGCCTTCTTTTTTTGACCCAGCCCCAGGTATTTATAGAACAGGTCCATACTAAGGGTAGTGTTCAGTTTGTGCGAGCTTGAATTCTGAATGGTGTTACCAAGGTCTATTCTATCTCCTCCATCATCCGGAATTACATATCGCAATGCGTCTGTACTACGTGTCCAGCTATAAGTACCATTATAACTATAGGTACTTTTTACAAAACTCAGGAATGGCAATTTGTTTATCGGCAGTTCGTAGTTTACAACAAACTGCTGCGTATGGGTATTTGCCTCACCTGTATCCCAAAAGCCCTGAAACACAGTATAATCTTCGATAGGACGCTGGTCTTCATCCAGATAATTCCTTACTATATTACTTGTGGCCACCGCATAGTTAAACTTAAGCGACTTAGTAATGTTGTAATTAAAACCATACTGGTAATTAAAGAAATAGTTTCTCCTGTACAACGGGCTTATAGCTATACCTTCAACTTCTACATCGCGGTACTGCTGCCTGTTATATTGCCTTATGATATTTGTGCTAAATGATAAGTTGCTTGGCAGGTAGTTAAAGTTAAAGTCGCTCAGCATTTTCCAGTACTGGCTCTTTTTCATAAAGGCCGAGTTTTTAAACGGCTCTACCGGCTTGTTCTGAAAAGCAAAGTTATAATCTGCAGTTGCCCTTACCTGCTGGTCCAGCATATCCTCAATCTGGAAATCATGATGGTTTGTCTGATTATAAGAATACGACAGCGTTATGTTTTCAGGGTCATAAACGTGTGGTTTTTGTTCTGCTCCACGCTCCTTTTTGACTCCTATAAAGTTTATGCTCTTTGTTTTTGTATAATCTATAGCACGATTGCGTATCACATCCTTTTGATCTTCAGATGATGCTACAGATAATGCCTGATCTACAGTTATATCCTGATAATACGGGTCATATTTTGGCGTAATACTCGTCTCTCCCACACTGTAGTTAAACGGTATGTTCATATGCCATTTTTTTGGCATTAGCTTACCGGCATTAATATTTGTTACAAGCGCATACTGATAAGAATCTTCCCTGCTACGCTCATTTGGCCCCTGCTCTATGGTTCCAAAGCCTATAGTACTCATATTACCCGTAGCAGAAAGCGTAGCCAGGTCTGCAAAGTTAGTATCAAGGCTGGCTACAGCTGCCATACCACCTTTGTTATCCATATCGCTAAGACGAAGCTCATTAAACCAAACTTCTCCACGCACATGCCTTACCGCTACAGTATTATCTGTATCATGAAGGCTTTGTGTATTGTTTCTTACACCTACCATAAGGGTACGCACATAACCAAAGTTAGGGTTACCCTTTACCCCTATAACCATACCGGCCGGCAATGAAGAGTCCAGAAGGTTAGCATCCATACGGTAAATATTATCTGTTCCCGGTTGAATTTGCCCTCCAAGCGCCATCAGCTTAAGCTTGGTAATGGCACCTAATGTTACTACGATCTCATTATCCTCCATCCATACATCGTCAGCATTTACTGTTGCATTGCTTGAATATGGCGTTACCCTTAGTGGTTTTTCTACCTGGTAAAAGTTATCTGTAAAGTCGGTACCAAAACGAAGGAAACCACTCATTTCATAATCCTGTAATGCTCCGCTTTGAGGCCCTGTTCCTGTTGTACTCGGCAATGCTTCGGCATGTAAAAACATCCTCAGTTTTTTAAACTGCCTCATATCTACGTTTACATTCTTGAACACCGCGCGCGAATCGCCCGGTTCAAGCCCCGCGTCGTTAGAGGTAGAAGCATTAGTAGCATATACCCTTAAAGACAGTGCCTGCTCATTTTGGTTAATCACCGCATTGTTACTGTATAACTGCTCACGCTGTACGCCCGGTGGCGACACATAATTAATAGGGCTGCGCTGCGCGTTTTCCTGTATGTTTAATGACGTAACATCAAAACCTGTAAACGAGGTAGACTCATCATTCTCAATGTCCGCCTCAGAATCAAGCGCATTTTCATAACGTCTCCATTCGCTTCTTACAAGATCTAAAGCTCCAAAACGAAGTGTAACGTCGCGGCGGAAACCTGCCACAACCATCCTCATGAAACGTATTGATCGTATACTGTTAATACCACCTACACTGTCAGTAGCATTTTTAACCGGAATTTTATAAAGCAGCCAGCGGCGTGGTGTAGTACCCTCTTCCATTTGCTCTCTCTCATTGTAACGTGCATCTACAACATAACCTGTACCCGGAACGGCGTTAGGCCCAATAGGAATTTGATACTTAAAATACGCATCAATGGTATTCATGGTATTATCCTTATTGATATCTTCAACATCCGGCAATGTGGTAGAACCACGGTTTGTATCGCCTACATCTATTGGCGAGTTACCCTGTGTACCATTATAATTTTTATAGCGGTCTACAATACTGCCCCTTGCACTTAAATAAAACTGGTAGTTATCTGCTGCCGGGTCATCTCCTGTAAATCCGGGAAACATTGCAGCTTCTTCAGCATCGCTCAAGCCATCAAGACCCACGTCCTGTAGCGCACGGTTGCCGCCTTCAGTATCAAAAGCGTAAATAAGGGATTGCGAAACCGGAACTTTACCCCAGGCAGTTGTAAATACAGGAGATGTGCTGTTAGCTCCCGGTAGTCCGTTCTCATACTGCTTCCTGTTATCTTTTAATATATCTTCAGACATTTCGCCCAAATGTACCTCCAGCATACCGGTGTTATCAGCATCTGCTGCATCTCCGCTATTGCCAATATAAGGATCGAGTAACCAAAACTGTATATATTCTACGTTAGTCTGTTCAAAGTTTGTAGATGTTATAGAGCGCATAATACCACCCCAGTTTTGCGATGCGCGTGCCTCTGTAAATCCGGCAGCACCATCAGGGCTATAGTTGTACGGACCACGTTCCTGCGGAAAGTAAGAAAGATCCAGCGTACTTACAACACGGCTCTGTCCCGGTACTACATCAGTATCCGGATAAAGCTCTGCATAATAAATACGACGTGTTTTGTTAGTTGATATAGAGCCCGCATTAATACCATCCGGCCTCGAAGCCGAAGCATAAAATATAGGGTCGATGCTGTACCATGCAAGCTTACTTCTGCGGAAACCAGAATTAATACCATCAAGTTCTCCACCAAACCCTACAGGCGCACTAGATAACGACCAGCCCGTAGCGCCGCGCATATCTATAGTGGTTTGCGAGCCTTCAAAATCTTCTACATAAGTAGTAGCCTCACCATTAAACTGGTCTGCTTTACTGGCTCCCGGTTTAAGATATGCAATTTCTCCCCTAAATGACAGGTTTGATGGCACATCGGTATCTACAAATGGTAATTTATTTACTAGCCTTGTAAAGAGCGGCACCTCTGTACTAAAGTTGGTATTCATACCCACAATAGTATTATTTACAGATTCCTGGCCGTAGTTGGTCTTACTGGTAAAAGGGCGCTCTGACATTCTAAGCAATGTAGCCCCTACCAAAAATTTATCATTGAACTTATGCTCAACATTAACACCAAAGAAACGTCGTGTTTGCTGCCCAAAAGTATTATTGTTTTCTACTGATACTTCTATATTGGCATTTTGTAATGATGTATCAAGTATCTGCACAGTACCTGCCTGATAGTTTACAGTATAGTCTACCCCCTCTACAAGAGTACGCCCACCTGTTGTTACCACTACTGAACCTTGCGGAACGTTAAACGCGCCAAGCGAAATATCGCCACCGCCACTACTTTTAAAGCGGCCCTTTAGCTGGAACTTGTTTTTATTACTTTGCTGCGATGCCTCTGCCTGTGTAGTGTTATACAATGTTTTGTACACATACCTGGACTGGTTACCATTATAAGTAACGTTATTACTATAATCACTGGCATCTCCGGTATTCTTTAGTTTATCAAACAGGAAATTACCAAAAGGCTCTACGGTTGTAAATATGATGCGCCCATTCTGCGAGTCAATTGTTATACCTTCTTGCCAGTCAAAAAATCCGTCTCCACCAGCTTGCGGGTCACCCGCATAACTCAGCCTGTCCAGATTAAACACCCGTAACAACGGCGTGTCAGACACGGTATAATCTTCTGCATCCGGCCCTGTTGGGGTAGGAAAACCCACACCCGGCACCGGCCTTATATAATTTATAGGAGAAGGATCTGTATAAAGTATGTTAAATGTAAAATCTTCCTGGCTTAGCTGGTAACCGCTTGGTATCTGGTAGATGTTTTTCATCATCAGGTTCCACGTAGGCTCTTCAACATTTACCAGGCTGCTCTTTAAAAGTTTTAGTATGAGGCTCTGTGTAGAAACATTAGTAACCTGCCCCGTATTTGTATCCGTAGTAGCAGTAGTAGCTTCTACACCATCTGTACCAAATTCACCTACCTGATATACCTGTCCGCCCACAGTATACTGGTAAGCTACCGCAAGGACCTCATCATTACTAAGTTTTTGGTTAAGGGATATATAACCTAATTGGTCATGCAGTGTATATTCGCTTGTTGTAAGCTTGCGTGCATTTTCAAGCTTGGCATAGTCACGCCCCTCTGCCGCAGCAAGCGGAGACACAAAGCTGGCGTTTGTGGTAGTAACAATTTCGCGTATGCTTGGCGCAAGTAAGCTACCTGCCCCACCCACTTTTGTTGGGTCAAGGTTGTTATTACCGTTATCAGGAAAGTTATCTGCACCACCTTTGATAAAGAAATTTGCAGGTTCTCCCTCTGATGCAAAACCAACAGTCTGTGCTGTAATATCTACAGATGCAATACCCGGAACAGTAGGCTCGCTGGTAAGGCGCCCTTCACCTAAATCCTGGATTGCAATAACATTTCGGGAGTTGTTTTCAGCAGCATTAATCCTGTTTTGCTTATTGGTAACCCAAACTTCAATACGGGTAATTTTTATTTGCTGCGATATAAGAGGATATCTTTTTAAGGCATCGTCATAACGGCTGCGGAAATACTGCGAAAGAAAGTAGTGCTTGTCTGCATCATACTCCAATGCAAAAAGCGAGAAATCCTGAACAACACCACTACCCTGCGCCTGCACGGTCTTGGTTTGCGATTTCTGCTCAGAGTATACACCGGTAATGGTTGTTTTACCAAACTGAAACTGTGCCTTAACACCAAAAAGGCTTTGTGCACCCCTTATCAGCGAGTTTGAAAGCGGGAAACTTACGTTACCCACTTCTATCTTCTGGATGATATCATCTTCGGTAGGGGTATAATCCAGCTTTATAAGATTTTGGAAAGCAAAGGTACTTTGTGTATCATAGTTGGCATTTACGTTTAGCCTTGTACCCACTTTACCCTGAAGGCTCATACTAATACGCTGATCAAAATCAAAGGTAAAAGTACGCCTGTTTCGCGGCGATAGTGATGGATTATCCTGCTTGGTAAAACGCACACCAAGATCCATTTCAACAGATCCTTGTGGTTTAATATCAATGGTATTGCCTCCAAAAAGAGTTTCAAAAAGACCTGAATTCACATAATACCTGGGCAAAAGATCGCGCTGCTGCTCCGGCGTTGCTTTAGCATCCATTGCCTTATTTTTTTGCCTGTAGTAATCACGCATCGACTCGCGCAATACCAGCTCCTGGTACTGCTCCGGCGTCATTACAACCGGATAGGTAATATTAAACCCCTCAAACTTATTGGTATAAATATAAGTATTGGTTACCGGGTCGTAGGTATATGCCTCTACAATACTGGTAGGATTTTTAAGTTCAACCTTACCTGAATTGTAGCCCTTTATGGTATCGCGGGATGCCTCACTTTCTTCCTCCTCTTCTGTTACCTGTGCCTGAGCGCAAAGGCCTATAACAAGGAAAAGTATCGAGAGGGAATATTTTAAGTTTTTATAAAAGTCTTTAGAGTACTCTGTTTTCAAGGACTTATAAATTTTTTAATGCTTGTTTTATAATTGCTTCTACAGTGGCACCGGGGGTTTCCCTCAACACTTTTTCGATAGCCTTTTCGGCCAGCTTTTTATTAAAGCCCAATACCTCCAAGGCAGATAACGCCTCATCCCGGTTTGTATTGTAACCCGGGGCAGAAACTTCTTCCAGATCGTACAGTTTTAACACTTTATCCTTTAGGTCGAGCAATACGCGCTGTGCTGTTTTAATGCCAATTCCTTTAATAGCCTGTATGGCACCTACATTACCGGATGCAATATAGCCTATTATTTGTCGTGGCTCCAGCGATGATAACATTGTACGTGCCGTACCTGCCCCCACCCCCGAAACCGAGATAAGCAGTTTAAAAAGTTCGCGTTCTGCTTTTTCGGCAAAGCCAAAAAGCGTGTGCGCATCTTCTTTTATCTGCAAAAAAGTATATAGTTTTATTTTTTCAGAATCCGGCAGCAAAGAAAACGTATGCAGCGATATATTAACCTGGTAGCCCACACCGTTGCAGTCTATAACTACTTCGGTAGGCGACTTCTCCACCATTCTCCCTTCAAGATGTGCTATCATAAATGTTTTTTAGCTATGCCCAAAAATAGCCAAAATTATTTAACCTGTAGCTAACTACACGTTTTTAGGCATTTTAAGGCGTTTTTCTTTTTCCTGTGCATCTACAACAGCAACGGCTGCCATATTTACCATTTCGTCTACACTGGCACCAAACTGTACTATGTGCACCGGCTTATCCATACCCATCATTATTGGGCCTATAGATATTACTTTATCCAGTTCCTTCAACAATTTATAGGTAATGTTAGCCGACTCCAGGTTAGGGAATATCATAACATTTACCTTTTTACCTGCAAGTTTAGAGAACGGAAATTTGTCCTGGTGCATGTCTGAATTCAGGGCAAAATCTGCCTGCACCTCGCCGTCTACAATAAGGTCCGGGTAGTTTTTATGCAGTATAGAAACGGCCTCGCGCACTTTTACCGCGCCGGCCTCCTGCGATGAACCAAAGTTAGAATAAGATACCATGGCAATAACCGGTTCCATACCAAAAAGCCTTGCCGTACTGGCAGTAAGCAGTGCTATTTTAGCAAGATCATCTGCAGTAGGATCAGGGTTTATGGCCGTATCAGATAAAAATATAGGGCCACGCTTTGTAAGCATCATGTTAGTGGTAGCAATACGGCTAATATTTTGCGCCCTTGGTATAAGCTGTAAAATAGGTTTAACAGAAGCCGGGTAATTACGCGAATAGCCTGTAATCATAGCATCGGCATCGCCCTGGTTTACCATCATGGCTGCAAAGTAGTTACGCTGCGTCATCATCTTCTCTGAATCCAGCTGGTTGATACCGCGACGGCGACGTGCTTTCCAGAACGCATCAGAATAGCGGTAAAGCCTGTCCTGCTCGCTTTCACTGCGCGGGTCTACAATAAGCACATCGGCATCAAAGCCTATACCTTCTTTAAGTTCTTCTATTGTTTGGCGGTTACCTAAAAGTATCGGTTCTCCTATACCTTCTTCTTTTACGATCTGGGCTGCCTTAAGTACATCAAGCTGGTCTGCCTCAGCAAATACTACACGCTTAGGAGCCGTCTTGGCACGGT
The DNA here is from genome assembly GCF_003403075.1 of Flavobacterium psychrotrophum. Lineage (NCBI taxonomy): Bacteria > Pseudomonadati > Bacteroidota > Flavobacteriia > Flavobacteriales > Flavobacteriaceae > Flavobacterium > Flavobacterium psychrotrophum. Next base: position 3,538,204 of record NZ_CP031557.1, read on the forward strand.
TAGTAAGCAGGCGTGCCATTTTATTATCGTTACCCAGGCGTTCCAGTAACTCTTCATTATATTTATCCCAATCGGTTATGGGCTGTTGTGCCACACCGCTTTCCATAGCCGCACGGGCTACAGCAGGGGCTACAACAGCAATAAGCCTTGGGTCAAAAGGTTTTGGTATAATATAATCGCGGCCAAAAAGCAGCTTGGTTTCGCCATAAGCAATATTTACCTGCTCTGGCACCGATGCTTTTGCAAGCTCAGCAAGCGCATGAACAGCAGCCATTTTCATGGCTTCGTTTATTTTTGTCGCCCTTACATCGAGCGCGCCACGGAATATATACGGAAAACCAAGTACGTTATTAACCTGGTTAGGGTTATCGCTGCGTCCGGTTGCCATAATAACATCCTCACGCGTGGCAACGGCTACATCATAAGCAATTTCAGGAACCGGGTTTGCCATTGCAAACACAATAGGATCGTTTGCCATGGTAAGCAGCATTTCCGGCGATAACACATTACCTACCGAAAGGCCCAGGAACATATCTGCACCCACAACTGCTTCCGCAAGGGTTTTAGGTTCGCCAGGCTGCGCATACCTCATTTGCAGGTCGAGCAAATCGGTACGGCTTTGCACCAGCATACCGTTTACATCAAACATGGTAATATTCTCAGGCTTTACACCAAGAAGCACATACAGGTTAGAACAGGCCAGTGCCGCAGAACCTGCACCAGACACTACGATCTTCATCTCTTCCAGCTTTTTACCTGCAAGCTCGGCTGCATTAATAAGTGCCGATGATGATATAATGGCGGTACCGTGCTGGTCGTCGTGCATTACCGGAATATTAAGTTCTTCTACCAGGCGGCGCTCTATTTCAAACGACTCCGGAGCTTTAATATCTTCAAGGTTAATACCACCAAAAGTTGGTGCAATATTTTTTACCGTTTGTATAAATGCTTCAATATCTTTAGTGTCAACTTCAATATCAAAAACATCAATATCGGCAAATATTTTAAACAAAAGGCCTTTCCCTTCCATCACCGGCTTACTGGCTTCAGGACCTATGTCGCCCAGGCCAAGTACTGCTGTACCATTAGATATAACAGCTACAAGGTTTCCTTTTGCGGTATATTTATATACTTTGTTTACATCTTTTGCAATTTCAAGGCAAGGCTCTGCAACACCGGGCGAATATGCCAGCGAAAGATCGCGTTGTGTGGCATATGGTTTAGTAGGTACTACCTGTATTTTTCCGGGGTGCGGCTTGGCGTGATATAGTAAGGCTTCACGCCTTTTGCTGTATTGGTTCATGCTATAACGTTATTTAAAACAAGGTTACAAAGGTAAGCCTATGGTTTTAACTGAGAAATATTTAACCCGTTTTCTTTTATAAGGGCAACTGCTGTTAAATTTATCTATATTTGATAAATTTAACCAAACTAACAACATGAAAACACGCATTTTACTGGTTTTGAGTCTGTTTATAGGCTTACAATCCTGTCAAAAGAAAGCCACTGTTACCACACCAAATAAAGAACTTGCTAAAGTTTTTGAAAACTATCAGGAAGAAATACTAAAACTTTTTCCTTTTGAGGCTACTATGGCCGGCGATGACAGGTATAATAACATTTTTCCGAACACGCTTGATGACAAGTACATCCAGAAAGTGAAAGATTTTTTCAACAAATACAAAGAAGAACTATCCAAATACAAGGATGATGACCTTAATGAAAACGACCTTATAAGTAAACAGGTACTGGAATTTGAATGCAACAAAAGCCTTGAGCAGCTTAATTTTAGGGAAGACCTGATGCCAATAAGCCAGTTTTACAGCACACCGCTTGCCGTAGCACAGCTGGCAAGTGGCACCAGTGCGCAGCCTTTTAAAACCGTAAAAGATTATAACAACTGGCTGGAACGCCTTGAGGGCTTTAATATCTGGCTGCAAATGGCAGTACCAAAATTAAAAGAGGGTGTGGCAAAAGGATATGTATTACCTAAAGCGCTTACCGTTAAAGTACTGCCGCAGATGGAAGCCATGACTACAGCCGACCCAAAAAAGCACTTGTTTTACAGCCCCATAAACCTTTTCCCCATTTCGTTTACAGCTGCGGAGAAGAAAGAACTGGATGAAAAGTACACAAAGATGCTGGCCGAAAAACTTATTCCATCCTTTCAGGCTTTGTACAAATACCTGAGTACTGATTATCTTGCAGCAAGCAGGGCAACCAGTGGCATATCTGCCATTACCGATGGCGACAAGTATTATAAAACCCTGATAAAAGGTTATACTACTACCGATATGACCGCTGATGAGATACACGAGCTGGGGCTTAAGGAAGTGGCACGCATAAAAATAGAAATGGAAAAGGTAAAGAAAGAGGTTGGCTACACCGGCGACCTGATATCATTTTTTGATTATGTGCGAAGCAAAAAAGAGCTGATGCCGTATACCGATCCGCAGCAGGTTATCGACCATTTTAATGCCATACACGAAAAGATGAAACCCAACCTTGACAAACTTTTTGGCAAAAAACCAAAAACGCCTTTTGAGGTAAAACGCACAGAGGCTTTCCGCGAGGCCAGTGCAAGCGCTGAGTACAACCAGGGCAGTCTTGATGGTACACGCCCGGGGATATTTTATGTTCCTATACCGGATGTAAAAAAGTATAACGTTTTTGCCGACGAAGACTTGTTTCTACACGAGGCAATACCGGGACACCACTACCAGATATCGCTGCAACATGAAAACAAAGATCTGCCGGAATTTCGTAAAACAACATGGTTTAATGCCTATGGTGAAGGCTGGGCATTATATACCGAATCGCTTGGAAAAGAACTTGGCCTATATACCGACCCTTACCAATACTTTGGGATGCTGAGTGCCGAAATGCACCGCGCCATTCGTCTTGTGGTAGATACCGGCATACACACCAAAGGCTGGACGCGTGAGAAAGCCATACAATATTCGCTGGATAACGAGGCCGAACCCGAAGAAAGCATTGTAGCCGAAATAGAACGCTATATGGCAATACCGGGACAGGCGCTATCTTATAAAATAGGCCAGTTAAAAATACGCGAACTGCGCACCAGGGCAGAAAAAGAATTAGGCAGCAAATTTGACATTAAAGAATTTCACGACCAGGTGCTCAATGCAGGTTGCCTGCCGCTAAGTGTTTTAGAGAGTAAAATAAACCGCTGGATAGAAAGAAAGAAATAAGAACAACAAAGCCCCGCAAAAAAAAGCGGGGCTTTGTTGTTTAACAGATAAGCTTATACCCAAAACCTCTTACATTTAGTATTTCTATCTGTAGGTCATTTTGCAATTTTTTGCGTAGCTTGGTTATGTATACATCCATTGTACGGCTGTTAAAAAAGGTATCATCTCCCCACAATTCGAGCAGGGTTTCCTTTTTATTCAGCACCTGGTTTTTATGCTGAAGCAGCAGTGCCAAAAGCAGTGCTTCTTTATGCGATAGCTTTATCAAAGTTTCTCCCATCTTAAGTTCCTGCCGTTTGGGCAAAAACTGATAAGAACCTATTACCAGTTCGTCGGCTTTTTCAGTTTCAGGGCTGGCGCGCTTTATAAGCTCTGCAACGCGAAGAAAGAGTTCATCAAGGCTAAAGGGTTTACGCAGGTAATCGTTACCACCACTGGCATAGCCCGTTGTAACATCTTTAATATCGGCCTTTGCCGTAAGAAACATTAATGGTATGGTTTTGTTTGCCTGCCGTATTTGTGCTGCAAGGGTAAAGCCATCTTTATAGGGCATCATGACATCTAAAATACACAGCGAAAAACTTCCCGAAACAAACTCCTGCCACGCCTGCCTTCCATCTGGCACAAGTGTAACGGCATAGCCTTTTTTCTCCAGGCTCTCTTTTATAACTTTCCCTAAAAAGGGTTCGTCTTCGGTTAATAGTATTTTATAGGTACTCATAGCGGTAATGTAATTATAAAGCAACTACCTGTGGGTACATTATCTTTAATGCTTATACAACCTTTGTGCGCAGTAACAACTTTTTTGACATAGCTAAGACCTAAGCCATATCCTTTTACGTCGTGCACATTGCCCGATGGTATACGGTAAAAAGGCTCAAAAACTATTTCTTTAAGTTCATCATGAATACCAGGGCCGTTGTCTGATATGGTTATCACAAGTTTTTTATTGGCTGTGCCTGCTCCTATGGTTACGCACGGATTTACATTAGTGTTGTATTTAATGGCATTATCAATGAGATTGTTTAAAGCCCTTAACAGATTTAGTTTGTTTCCCCTTATTGCTATGTCGTTACTTAGGGGTTCAACATTCAATGTTACGCTTTCAGCAAAATGACTTTGGGCAACTTCACTTAAAATTCGGTTCACATCAATGGTGTCGGTTATGGCAGCATCCACATCTAATTTCGCCCCCGCCAGTATTTCATCAGCTAATAATGATAGTTTATCGCTTTGGTATAAAATGATATCCAGGTAATTATCCTGTGCTGCCTTGTCGTGGTTAAACTGTTTTAGTGCCTGCGCGGTAATGGTTATAGATGTTAGCGGTGTGTGTATTTCGTGCGTCATGTTGCTAATAAAGTCATCTTTAAGGGCATTAAGTTTTTGCTGGCTAAGTAACACCCGTGCCGTGTACAAAAAACAGCCCAGTGTTATGATCAGTAACATTACTGAGCCTGCTATAACCCAGCGCAGCCTGCCGAGGAGGAATGCATCTCCATTACTAAACTGCGCCAACAGTTTAGGCCCCATACCGTGTTTTAACCCCACATCTATAGTTACGGTAACATATTCTCCTTTACTAGTATATTTATCTGCCTCAAGTATCTTGAATTGGGTAGTAATAAATTTCCGACCCAAAGCCTTTTTATATTCTTCTGTAAAAACTTTACGGGGTATAGGTCGCCCAAAATAAGCTGTATCAAGCCGGTCGCCCAGGCCTTGGGTAAAGTACCAAACCACGCCTTTCTTCAGGTCTTTCTCAACATTACCTACAAGATGGTTTATAATAGTACTTCTGGCTGCTGCCGTAATGCTGTCGGTTTGCTTTTTATAGGTATCAATACTCAGGCTTACCTGGTTATTACCTTTTGCGCGCTGCATTTCTTTAAGATCAAAAACAGTAGCTTTATTTACAGCATCCCAACGCGATGTAATTTTTATGTACGTGGTATCGTTTATCCATGTCCTGAAAAGGTTTACAGCCTCCTGCTGATGCTTAGAAAAAGCACTATCAACGGCTTCTGCAAATGCCTCGTCTATCTCTTTCTGAAAAGTAGCACTTTCTACTTTATAATTAGTATAGCTATAGTAAAACTGAAGTGCAGTAATACCGCTTACGCTAATAAGCATAAGTATAAACACAAAGAGTATGTTTCTTTTTACAGCCATGCCCAAAAGTAAAATTTTAAAATTTTTGGAAGCCGATTTATTAACACTAATTAACCTTAATGTGTTTTGGTTAACTAAAGCACGGCTTTACATATACTACGTTTGCTAAAACTTAATACACCTATTTAATGAAATCTATTATCCTTACCGGTTTTGCATTACTACAAATATTGTTTTGCAACGCGCAACAAAAAGCCCAAGGCCCTATTGTTATGACTGCTAAAGTATATTCTGATAATAATGAAATCATGGATTTGATGCGGTTTGAAAACATCAATTATTTCAAAACCCTGTTTAAAGGTGACAGTCTTGTAAACAAAAAATTCACCATTACCTCAAAGGAATTCTGGAAAGGTAAACTTACCAAAACAGACACTATACTAAACAAAAGCATTTTTGAATACATTGGCGTAAACAAAGCCGATTCTATACCCTTAAGGGTAATAAGCAGCACCGCAGGCAAGGACATCAGGATAAAATTTATATTTGACCGTTTCGAAACCGAGCACACATTTAAAGGCCTTAAAACAAACGACTACAGTCTAAGAGACTTTGGCACCGCCCTGCCCATCTTGCCTAACAAACCGTTTTATGCCTTTGCTTATATACTACCTTATGAAGATAAAGAGGGTGCCAAATACTGGTGCGCCGTAGAAAGCAGCGGAAAAGACATTGAAACCTGGGGCAAGGAATTTGGCATAAAGCATTACATCTTGTTTGAGATGAACTTTTTTGAGTAGTTATAGCAGGGGCTTAAGGAAATTGATATTCCTCTTAAGCCCTTCATATTTTGTGCGCTTAACCGCAGAGTTTTTAAATACTGCCCTAAAGGTATCTTCGGTAATCTCCTCCCAGTCTTTTTTAGTCATGCTTAAAAGATCAGGGTGTGGGTTGAATAACGGTTCTCGGTGAGGTTTAGAGAAGCGGTTCCACGGGCACACATCCTGGCACACATCACAACCAAAAGCCCAGTCGCCAAAGCTGCCTTTCATGCTTTCGGGAATATTCTCTTTAAGTTCAATAGTAAAGTATGATATGCACTTGCTGCCATCTACCACATAAGGCGCTATAATGGCCTCGGTAGGGCAGGCGTCAAGGCATGCGGTACAAGAGCCGCAATGGTCGGTTACGGCATGGTCATATTCCAGTTCGATGTCTACAATAAGCTCGGCAATAAAAAAGAACGAGCCTGTTTTTTTACTCAGCAGGTTACTGTTCTTGCCTATCCAGCCCAGGCCACTTTTAGCTGCCCAGGACTTATCTAATACGGGAGCACTATCTACAAAAGCCCTTCCCCCTACTTCGCCTATATTTTCGTTAATCGAATGTAGCAACTCTTTTAATTTCTCCTTGATTACAAAATGGTAATCCTGCCCATAAGCATATTTAGAAATTTTGAAAGTGCCTTCGGTTTGTTTTTCTTCGGGATAATAATTCAGTAGTAAGGATATCACGCTTTTAGAACCTTCCACCAGTAAAGTCGGGTCAAGCCGCTTGTCAAAATGATTCTCCATGTACTGCATCTGACCATGGCGGTTTTGATTGAGCCAGGCTTCAAGGCGTGGCGCTTCTTCTTCAAGGAAACCGGCTTTAGAAATACCGCATGACATAAAGCCGAGTCTTTTGGATTCGTCCTTTATAAATTGGGAATATTTTATTTTATTATCAATCATACAACATCAGCCTCTTCAGATTTTATGAGGCGGCTGTCATTGCGAGGAACGAAGCAATCTAATAAATAAGACTACAAATTAACTCTGTAACAATAAGATTGCTTCGTTCCTCGCAATGACAGAGCGGGAGAGTGAAGCTGCTCCCTCTCCTTTGGAGAGGGCTGGGGTGAGGCCCTTAAAACCGTAAATCAAAAAAGACCACCCTGCACACCCGGCTGTACCCTGCCCAAGTGTTTATACGCTTTATCAGTCACTTCACGGCCGCGAGGGGTACGAATGATAAACCCTTCCTGAATCAGGAATGGCTCATACACTTCCTCTATGGTTTCGCCACTTTCAGATACTGCCGTTGCAAGTGTAGACAAACCAACCGGACCACCTTTAAATTTATCGATAATGGTTGTCAGGATTTTGTTATCCATCTCATCAAGGCCGTGTGCATCAACGTGCAGCGCCTTTAATGAGTAACGAGCTATTTCAATATCAATCTTGCCATTGCCTTTGATCTGGGCAAAGTCGCGCACACGACGCAAAAGTGCGTTGGCAATACGCGGCGTACCACGGCTGCGGCCGGCAATTTCGATAGCGGCTTCCATGGTAATGGGCATTTTTAGTATACCCGAACTACGCTCTACAATGGTAGTAAGTAATTCTTTTGTATAGTACTGCAACCTGCTCTGGATACCAAAACGGGCACGCATAGGCGCTGTAAGAAGCCCTGATCGTGTGGTAGCACCAACTAATGTAAACGGACTAAGTCCTATCTGTACCGAGCGCGCATTAGGCCCGCTCTCTATCATAATATCGATTTTGAAGTCTTCCATAGCAGAATACAGGTATTCTTCCACTACGGGGCTAAGGCGGTGTATCTCGTCTATAAAAAGGATGTCGCGTTCATCAAGGCCAGTGAGTAGTCCGGCAAGGTCGCCAGGTTTATCCAGCACGGGGCCTGATGTAATTTTTATACCTACGCCAAGTTCGCTAGCCAGTATATTGGCAAGTGTGGTTTTACCCAGTCCCGGAGGGCCGTGAAAAAGCGTATGGTCAAGGGCTTCACCACGCAGGTTAGCCGCCTGTACAAAAACCTTTAGGTTATCGAGCACCTGCTCCTGTCCGGTAAAGTCATCGAACGAGAGGGGGCGCAACTTCTTTTCAAGGTCGAGCTCTTCGGGGTTAAAATTATTAGCGGTAGGGTCTAAATTAGCATTCATCCGGCAAATATAGCGCAAATAGCGATAGCTTACATTTGATAACCTTCTGAAAGCACATCGTTCCACTCCGGGTGGTTATTTACATAATAAGCCACATAAGAGCAGGACGGCACTATGGTAAGGCCATTTTCGCGTGCATACTTCAGGGTATCCTGCACAAGGTGCGCCGCTACACCTTTGCCTCGCATTTCATGAGGCACTTCGGTATGGTTTAAATAGACTTTGTTACCCTCCCTGTAGTATTCAAGGAACGCGGTATTGCCATCGGCTTCCATTTCAAACTGGCTTTCGGTTTCGTTTATCCTGAAATTTGAAAGTATCATAACCTGCTTTTTATTAAAGGTACGTAATATTTATAAGATTAGGCCGCCTGCTTAGGTCGGGTAAGGTAATACACCGGGACACCTGCCAACATAATAAGTACACCCCAGCCGCAGGTTTCGGGTTTATCAATAAGCAGTGCAATACAAAAAGCACTCGCCAAAAGTATATATATAAATGGTAAAACCGGATATCCAAAAGCCTTGTAAGGGCGTGGCGCATCGGGCATTTTTTTACGCAAAATAAAAATCCCGAAAATGGTAAGGATATAGAATATAACTACGATTATCATAACATAATCAAGCAGGTCGCCATACTTACCCGTAAGGCACAATGCCGATGCCCAAATACACTGCAGCCATAACCCCCAACCCGGTACACTGGCCTTGTTAAGACCGCCTGCCTTTTTAAAGAAAAGCCCATCATTAGCCATGGTATAATATACGCGCGCACCTGCAAGGATAAGGCCATTATTACAACCAAAGGTAGAAACCATTATCATAACAGCGATGATGTATGTCCCAGTGGTTCCAAAAATGTACTGTGATGCTTCTACCGCTACACGTTCTGATGGTGCAAAGGCGATAGTTTCCATAGGCATCACGGCTACATACATAATGTTAGCCAGTATATAAATAACCGTCACGATAAGCGTACCGAAGAACAAGCTCAGGCCCACATTACGTTGCGGATTTTTAATTTCACCGGAAATAAAGGTAACGCCATTCCACGCATCGCTACTAAAAAGCGACCCCACCATACTGGCAGCAATGGCTGAAAGCAATACTGTACCACCTATGGTAGTCCATTGACCGGACTCTTCACTATATGACTTTGCCATCCAGGCATCGGCCCAGTTGGCATTCCATATTTCTGCTTTCGCGGCAAGCATAAGGCCAAAAATAACCAACCCAAAAAGTGAAGCTATCTTAGCCACCGTAAAAACAGTTTGTATGTATTTTGCATTTTTCACACCACGGCTGTTTATGTACGTCAGCAAAATGATAGTAGCTATCGATACCAGCTGTGCCGCATTGAGTTTAAAAGAACCCAATTCATAAAGTATATTCTGGTCGCCAAGTGACGGAACAATATAAGCCGCAAACTTACCAAACGCCACACCCACTGCGGCAATGGTTCCGGTTTGGATAACCGCAAAGAAACTCCACCCATATAAAAACCCAATAAGCTTGTTATAGGCTTCTTTAAGATATACATATTGACCACCCGCTTTAGGAAACATAGCACTGAGTTCGCCATAACTAATGGCAGCAATCATGGTCATAAGACCGGAAATAACCCATATTAGCGTAAGCCAACCGGCACTGCCAATGTTCTTTACCATACCGGCACTTACAATAAATATACCTGAGCCAATCATAGAGCCTACTACCAGCATCGTACCATCCAGCAGGCCAAGCTCGCGCTTAAGGTGTTTGTCTTCGTGTTGTTGTTCCATCCTTGTGTTTGGTTAATGCCTTAAAGATAGCTTTTTTAACGAAATATCATAAAAAAGAAATGGGACACCCTTTCGGATGTCCCATCTTATATTTAAATCTAAAAATCTTAGTGGTGAAGTTGCTCCTCACCTTCCCTGAACGGAACGGTTTGCGGAACGAAATCTTCTTCATAACCCGGCTTACTGTAGTCATACGGCCACCTGTAAACTTCAGGTATTTCGCCCGGCCAGTTACCGTGGATGTGTTCTACAGGAGTAGTCCACTCAAGGGTGTTAGCCCTCCATGGGTTTTGAACCGCACGTTTGCCTTTAAATATGCTGTAGAAGAAGTTCCAAAGGAACACCAACTGGAATGCAGCACCTATAAGAGCAAACATTGTGATGATAACGTTAACATCTGCAAGGTCATCAAACAGCGGGAAGTTAGAGTTAGTATAATAACGTCTTGGAAGACCTGCCATACCTACAAAGTGCATCGGGAAGAATACACCGTAAGCACATACCGCAGTTACCCAGAAGTGGATGTAACCAAGCGTTTTGTTCATCATCCTACCAAACATTTTAGGGAACCAGTGGTAGATACCTGCAAACATACCGTAAAGGGCAGATATACCCATTACAAGGTGGAAGTGAGCAACAACGAAATATGTATCGTGAACGTTAATATCCAGTGTACTATCTCCAAGGATGATACCTGTAAGACCACCTGTGATGAAAGTAGAAACAAAACCAATAGAGAACAACATTGCAGGGTTCATCTGAAGGTTACCCCTCCAAAGTGTCGTGATCCAGTTGAATGCTTTTACAGCAGAAGGAATCGCGATAAGTAATGTTGTAAAGGTAAATACCGATCCAAGGAACGGGTTCATACCAGAGATGAACATGTGGTGACCCCAAACGATAGTTGAAAGGAATGCAATAGCAAGTATAGAGGCAATCATCGCACGGTAACCAAAGATTGGCTTACGCGCATTTGATGTCATAATTTCAGATACAAGGCCCATCGCAGGAAGGATTACAATGTAAACCTCAGGGTGACCAAGGAACCAGAATAAGTGCTCAAACAATACCGGAGAACCTCCCTGGTAGTGTAGTACATCTCCTGCAATATAAATATCTGAAAGGAAGAATGAAGTACCAAAACTCCTATCCATGATAAGTAGCAATGCCGCAGAAAGTAGTACCGGGAATGATACGATACCAATAACAGCAGTAATGAAAAGCGCCCATATTGTAAGTGGAAGCCTTGTCATTGACATACCTTTTGTCCTTAGGTTAATAACTGTAACAACATAGTTAAGCGAACCCATTAGTGAAGACGCGATGAAGATAGCCATAGAAACAAGCCAAAGCGTCATACCTGTACCTGAACCAGGAATAGCCTGAGGCAGGGCACTAAGTGGTGGATAAATCGTCCATCCGGCAGATGCAGGACCTGACTCTACAAACAGAGAAAGGATCATGATAACTGCAGAAAGGAAGAACAACCAGTAAGAAACCATGTTCATGAAACCGGATGCCATATCCCGTGCACCAATTTGCAACGGAATAAGAAGGTTACTAAATGTACCACTCAAACCGGCTGTTAGTACAAAGAATACCATGATAGTACCGTGAATGGTAACCAGGGCAAGGTAAATATCATTTCTCATTACACCACCCGGAGCATATTTATCTCCAAGAAGTACTTTGAATATTGTAAATGATTCTTCCGGCCATGCAATCTGCATACGGAATAATAGCGACATCACAATACCAATGATACCCATTATAGTACCTGTAAGCAGGTACTGCTTGGCAATCATCTTGTGATCAAGGCTAAAAATATATTTTTCTATAAACGTCTGCTTATGGTCGTGGTGATGATCGTGGGCATCGTGGTGTCCATGTTCTTCGTGATCGTGCATATCGTGTCCTGCTGCTGACATATTTCTTTAATTTGATGTATTGTAAAAGAATTATTTTTTAATTAGTGTGCTGCTGCTACCGTTGCTGTGGTATCTTTTGCAGTCGTTGCGGTAGAATCTACTTTAGTTGCTGTAGACTCTCCCGCAGCCGGAGCTGCACCTTCAGCAGGAGCCGGAGCTGCTGCACCTTCTTTTTCTTTCTTTATAGCTGTGCCAAATGTTTCTTTAGCACCAAGCCATTTATTAAAGTCTGCTTCGTCTTCAACAACAATTTTCATTTGCATGTTGTAGTGAGAAGCACCACAAATCTTGTTACAAAGCAATAAGTAATCAAAAGTATAAGGATCTAATGCTGATTTACCATCTGCAACAAGCTCAGCACTCTTTTTAGAACGGATCTCGTTGATGTGGTTAACCTTTTGCATAATCTTAGGATCTTGACGCATCTCATCTGTAGTGATGGTAGGTATAAAGCCAAACTGTGTAACCATACCCGGCACTACGTTCATCTGTGCCCTAAAGTGTGGCATATAAGCCGAGTGTAGCACATCCTGAGAACGGAATTTAAAGATAATTTGTTTACCTTTTGGTAAGTGTAGTTCTGATGCCTGGATATCATCCTGAGCATTAGGATCTGATTCATCTACACCCAGTGTGTTTATGCCTTTTATGTAACGCACGTTTGCTTTTCCAAGCTTACCGTCTTTACCTGCATAACGCACTTCCCAGCTAAATTGTTTTGCATATACTTCTACATATACAGCATCTTCTTTAGCTTCTTCTTCAATAAACATGATGTTAGTCCAAGCATAAAGTCCGTAAAGGATAAGGCCTGCAAGAACAATAACAGGTATTATAGTCCAGATAAATTCAAGTTTATCGTTATCTGCATAGTAAAAAGCCACTTTACCTTTTTCGCCCCTGTACTTAAATGAAAAGTAGTGAAGCAAAAACTGCGTTATGAACTGTACTACAAAGATAAGCCACATAGATATCGACATAAGGTTGTCATACTGTGGGCCGTGTTCTGAAGCCGGAGTACCTAATACAAGGTGCCCCCATTTCCATAATGAAAAAATTGTAAATACATAGATAAACCCAACAAAAGCAAACATAAGGTAACCGTTTACGGTATTATCCCTTTCTGTAGCCACACCGGTATCTTCGGCTTGAGCAGCCGCACCCACCTGCGTAAGATGGAATATCTTGGTTAATTGCCATATGGCAACACCTAATAGAACTACAACTATAAATATCAATAAACTCGTCATCTGTTTATTTCTTTAAATATTAATAATGGAAATGCTTACTTTCTTCGATAAGCGGGTTACGTTTAGCCAGTAACGGTGCTTTAGTAAGAGCAGAGAATATTACTAGTATAAACAACCCAAGGAAGAACAATACCGCACCTATCTCACCTGCACCGATAAACCACTGGTCTCCCACGGTAGCCGGCATAATCATGTTAAAGAAGTCAATGTAGTGACCCGTAAGTATTACGATACCAGCCATAACAACGATCCATGAAAGGCGTTTGAAATCTGTATTAACAAGTATAAGAACCGGGAAAACAAAGTTCATTGCAACCATACCAAAGAATGGAAGGTTATAGTTCTCAATTCTCATTTTAAAGTATACAACCTCTTCCGGTATATCAGCATACCACATAAGCATGAACTGAGAGAACCAAAGATACGTCCAGAATACACTGATACCAAACATAAATTTAGCAAGGTCATGGATGTGGCTTGTATTAACATACTCAAGGTAACCTCTTGATTTAAGGTAAAGCGTAACCATAGCTATAACGGTGATACCGCTTACAAAGAAACTTGCAAACACATACCATCCAAAAAGTGTGCTGTACCAGTGTGGATCTACCGACATGATCCAGTCCCATGAAGAGATAGACTCTGTAACGATAAAGAACACAAGGAATGCAGCAGAAGCTTTAAAGTTTTTCTTGTAGAATGAGTTGTCTGTAGCATTATCCTGGGCAAGAGAGTTTTTAACGGCTATCTGACGGTATAATATCCATCCACCCATAAACACTACTGCACGGAAAAGGAAGAACGGTCCATTAAGGAAACCTGTCTTACCCTGTATAAGGTGATCTTTTGCAACTACCTCAGGATCCATCCATATAAATAAGTGGTGTACTTGCGCAACACCAAGAACTAACAATATAAGAACAATAATTGCACCTGGTATAAGGTATGCAGAGATACCCTCCATTACCCTGAACAATACAGGAGACCAACCGGCCTGTGCAGCATTTTGTATTGCATAAAAAGCAAGTGCCCCAAGAGCTATAAGCATAAAGAACAATGCAGCTACATATACAGCAGCCCAAGGCTTGTTTTGAAGCTGGTGGTACACATGCTCTACGTGCTCTTTGTGAGCTTCATGTTCAGCATGAGCATCAGCATCGTGGCCTTCGTGAGCAACCGCAGCTTCAGCATGGCTTTCTTCGTGGCCAGTTGTTGATGCGTGTTCTGTTGCAACTTCCGCAACAGCAGTAACAGTATCAGCAGTAGCTTCTGTTTCTGCAACAGCAGCCGTATCATGACCTTCGTGAGCAGCTTCTGCATGTGCAGCATGCTCATCATGAACCGCATGTACTTCTACAGCATCATGAGCTTCCTCATGTGCAGCTTCACCGTGCCCACCGTGAGCGTGCTCAGCATTTATTATTGCCTCAACTTCTTCAGCTGATTTTGGCGCAGTAAAAAAACTGTAGCCAATACCAAGGGCGCCAACCACCATCAGTACAAAAGCCAACGTTTTTAATTTACTAGAAAATGTATACATATTTTATGCTTTCAGTGTTCTACAATTATAATTCGCTCTTAAGTTTCATAACATAGTGAGCCACCTGCCAGCGTTCTTTCTGGCTAAGCTGGTTAGCATGAGAGCCCATCATGTTACGACCGTATGTTTCCACATGGAAAACACTACCTTCATTAATATCCCTGTCTTTATAGTTAGGAACACCGGCAAATTTTTCCCTTTTTGCAAGGTTTCCTTTACCATCACCTTTATCGCCGTGGCAAATAGCACAGTATATCGTGAAAAGCTCTTTGCCCTTAGCTTCGTCTACTTCAGCCGCAGCTAAAGGAGAAACAAGGCCAGCTTTTGCAGCGTTGTAACCTTCTTCTGTATTTGGATATTCATAAGGAGTGAATCCCCTTGGTATAGAACCTGCAGCAGGAAGCTGACCTTCTTTACCATTTTTAAAAGCGCCTGACTCTGAATATGTCTCATACCCTACAGACTCGTACATGTTTGGCATGTACTGGTAGTTAGGTTCTGATTTATTGAAGCATGAGGTAAGCGCCGCCGAGGCAGAAACCACAAATGCTATTTTATATAATGCTTTCATACTTCTTGTTAATGCTTTTCAATTACTTTTACTTCAACAGCTCCGGTTTCCTGAAAAAACGCAACCAGTTTATCTTCGTCGCCATGTACAGGCACCTCCATTAAAAAGTGGTCGTCTGTAGTCCTTACATCAGGATTTTCAGCCTGTTTAAAAGGCCATAATTTACTCCTCATATAAAATGTTATCACCATTAAGTGAGCACCAAAGAATACTGTCATCTCAAACATAACCGGTACAAAAGCCGGCATGTTTTGTATGTAAGTAAAACTTGGTTTACCACCAATATCCTGAGGCCAGTCAACAATCATGATATAATACATCATTGCTGTAGCAACAGATAATCCCACTAAACCATACAGGAATGCGCATATTGCAAGCCTTGTTGGTGCAAGACCAAGAGCCTTATCAAGACCGTGTACCGGGAATGGTGTAAAAACTTCTTCAATATGATGATGTGCAGCGCGGGTTTTCTTTACTGCATCCATAAGGATATCATCATCATTGTACAATATATGTAAAACTTTATTGCTCATGGTTCTTAGTGATGATTATTTTCTGAATGTGAATGATTATCGTGGGCTTCATGCAGCTTCTTGTATTTTTCGCTGGATGTTTTCATGATAGATTTTACTTCGGCCTGTGCAATTACAGGGAAACTCCTTGAATAAAGTAGGAATAACACGAAGAAGAAACCTATTGTACCAATATAGAAACCGGCATCTACAAATGTAGGCTGGAACATGGTCCATGAAGACGGAAGGTAATCTCTGTGAAGTGATGTAACGATAATTACAAAACGCTCAAACCACATACCTACGTTTACAACAATCGAAATGATGAAAGAAACTGTAATACTGGTTCTGATTTTTTTGAACCACATTACCTGTGGAGAGATAACATTACATGTCATCATCAACCAGTATGACCACCAGTAAGGACCAGTTGCCCTGTTAAGGAACGCATACTGCTCGTATTCTACACCTGAGTACCAGGCTACGAATAACTCTGTAATATAAGCAACACCTACGATAGAACCTGTAATCATAACTACAATGTTCATTAGCTCGATATGCTGTACTGTAATATAAGCTTCAAGATTTGATACTTTCCTCATGATGATAAGCAGGGTGTTAACCATTGCAAATCCGGAGAAGATAGCACCCGCCACGAAATACGGAGGAAGGATGGTAGTGTGCCAGCCCGGTATTACCGATGTAGCAAAGTCAAAAGATACAATAGTGTGTACAGAAAGTACCAGTGGCGTTGCAAGACCTGCAAGTACCAATGAAACTTCTTCAAAACGCTGCCAGTCTTTTGCACGTCCGCTCCATCCGAAGCTTAGTATTGAATAAACTCTTTTCGTAAAAGGAGTAATCGCCCTGTCGCGAAGCATCGCAAAGTCAGGAAGTAAACCTGTCCACCAAAATACAAGAGATACTGAAAGATAGGTAGAAATCGCAAATACGTCCCAAAGTAGTGGTGAGTTAAAGTTAACCCATAGTGAACCAAACTGGTTTGGTATAGGCATTACCCAGTATGCTAACCACGGACGGCCCATGTGGAATACAGGGAACATTGCTGCCTGTATTACCGAGAAGATTGTCATCGCTTCTGCCGAACGGTTAATTGCCATACGCCACTTTTGACGGAACAATAGCAGTACAGCCGAGATAAGTGTTCCGGCGTGACCGATACCTACCCACCAAACGAAGTTGGTAATATCCCAGGCCCAGCCTACAGTTTTATTTGATCCCCATGTACCGATACCAGTACCTACCGTATAGGCAACACACGCTACGCCCCAAAGGAAGGCTGCTGTGGCGATAGAAAACGCTATCCACCATTGCTTGTTAGCCCTGCCCTCTACCGGCCTTGCAACATCTACTGTTACATCGTGATAATTTTTGTCACCTATAATTAAAGGTTTTCTAATGGGTGCTTCGTAATGAGACGACATATTCCTTTATGTTTGTTTCTATTAATAAACTATTTAAACTATGTATTCCTTACTTTAACGTGGTAGAATACATTTGGCTTGGTGCCTATGTGGCCCAGTAGGTGGTATGCCCTTTCGTCTTCTTTAAGCCTTGCTATAGGATCTTCGGTGTTGTTAACATCACCAAAAGTCATTGCACCACTTGAACAAGCCGCAGAACAAGCACAAGCATCGTTAAATTCATTTGCCCCTACTACCCTGCCTTCGCGCTTAGCCTGAAGGATTACCGACTGAGTAGCCTGTATACAGAATGAACATTTTTCCATTACACCACGAGAACGTACTACAACATCAGGGTTAAGTACCATACGACCTAAATCGTCGTTCATGTTATAATCAAAGTCGCTGTTCTTGTTATAAAGGAACCAGTTGAAACGACGCACTTTATAAGGACAGTTGTTTGCACAGTAACGAGTACCCACACAACGATTGTAAGCCATGTGGTTTTGTCCCTGGCGACCGTGAGATGTAGCAGCAACCGGACAAACAGTCTCACAAGGAGCATGGTTACAGTGCTGGCACATTACCGGCTGGAATACTACCTGAGGATTATCCGCAGGGTCTTCCATTGATGTAAAGGTGTCGATAGAATTGAAAAGGCCTGAAGCTTTTTCTTTTTTCTCAACATCTCCCGCAAACGTATCTTCAGAAGAGTAATACCTGTCAATACGCAGCCAGTGCATATCACGGCTTCTGCGTATTTCTGACTTACCTACTACCGGAACGTTGTTCTCAGCATGACAGGCAATAACACACGCACCACAACCGGTACACGCATTAAGGTCTATTGAAAGGTTAAAGTGGTGGCCTGTACTCCTGTCAAACGACTCCCAAAGGTCGATTGAAGTTGCAGGAACCTCTTTATGGTCATAAGATACCTGAGCCATTTCATTCCACTCAGCAGCATCTTTTGTTGTATAATCTTTAAGGGTAGTTTCTTTTACGATGTCGCCACGGCCCATAAGGGTTTTCTGAAGCTGCACACACGCAAATTCATGTTCACCACCTATTTTTGTAAGCTTGGCAGTTTGTAAAGAATTAAGGTTGTTGTAAACCGCAT
The DNA here is from genome assembly GCF_003403075.1 of Flavobacterium psychrotrophum. Lineage (NCBI taxonomy): Bacteria > Pseudomonadati > Bacteroidota > Flavobacteriia > Flavobacteriales > Flavobacteriaceae > Flavobacterium > Flavobacterium psychrotrophum. The sequence goes on from NZ_CP031557.1 coordinate 3,556,597, forward strand.
AAGCGTTAACACCCACTACCATTTCATTCTTCATACCTGCTTTACGTCCGTAACCCAGCGCAAGGCCTATTGTACCTTTTGCCTGGCCCGGCTGTACAAGCACAGGTACTTCAATTTTCTTACCGTTTACCTCTAGTGTAGCAAGACTACCGTTAAGGCCACCGTTTGCCACGTTCCAGTTCTCAAGGCCAAGTGCATCTGCATCTGCTTTAGAAATAGTTACGTAGTTATCCCACGATGTACGGGTAATTGGATCAGGAAGTTCCTGTAACCAAGGGTTGTTAGCCTGCTGGCCATCTCCAAGACCTGTTTTTGTATAAAGAACAAGCTCAAGGCCACCGGCTGGTTTAGCAGCAGCAAGGCTTGCAGCAGCACCACTAAAGTTAGCAGCACCGGCAGTAACTGTAGCAGCAACTTCAGAAACAGTTACACCATCATGCACAAGCTGGTTCCAGGTTTTACCGGGAGCATAAGAAGGTGCAGTAGCTTTAATATAATCGTAGTAAGCAGTTGGGTTACCACTCCATGAAAGCAATGCCTCCTGGAATTGTTTTGTAGTAAACAGCGGACGGATCGTAGGCTGTGTAATAGCATAGTAACCTTTTGCCACACTTACATCACCCCAAGATTCAAGGTAATGTGGAGCAGCAGCAGCTACTGTAGTTATTGAAGCTGTTTCATCTTCCCTAAGGGTGAAAGAAACAGAAAGTTTTACTTTTTTAAGCGCCTCAGCAAACTCATCTCCGTTAGGAAGTGTGTAAACCGGATTAACATTATTCATGATAAGTACACTTACAGCACCTGCCTTGATATCGTTTACAAGCTGAGCAACCGCTTTAGCATCACCTTTACGAACGTAACGGGCACCGGCAGGGTTAAACGCCTGAGATTGCAACGCATTGTTAATAGCAATTACAAGAAGTTGCGCATTAACATCATCAAGACCTGTAACAACAACACCTTTAGATCCGGCAGCTTTAAGTTGCTGGGCAGCATTGTTAACAGCAGCAGCATAAGTCTTGTCTAAAGCAACACTTACATTAGCACCGGTTACAGCATTATATAAAGCCACAAGGGCATATTTTTGTTGAGTAACAGAAAGCGGGATACGCTTATCTGCATTAGCACCTGTGATAGACATATTAGCTTCTATCTGGATGTGCTTAGACATTAAACCTTTTTTAGTAGGGATACGGCCAATTGCGTAGCCTGAATCATACCCACCACCTTGCCAGTCGCCAAGGAAGTCAGCACCTACACCTACTATAACATCTGCCTTAGCAAAGTCATAATCAGCAAGAGCCCTTTCACCATAAACCGCCTGGAAAGCATCCAACGCCTCTGATGAAGAAACAGCATCATAAACAACATGCTTAAATCCGGCATATTTAGCACCAAATTCAGCAATGATCTTATCTGTTGAAGGGCTGGCAGTAGTAGCAGAAAGCACCACAACCTGACCACCAGCAGCCGCAGCCTGGCTTAAGCCCGCTTTAACTGTAGCATCAACCTCTGCCCATGTAGCATCTTTACCCTTAACCTTTGGCTGCTTAAGCCTTGAGCTGTCATAAAGAGAAAGCACAGAAGCATGAACCCTTGCGTTTGCAGATAGTTTAGCACCTGCAAGAGCATTCTTTTCAACTTTTATAGGACGACCCTCACGAGTCTTGATAAGTATATTCGCAAAATCAAAACCGTCTGCAATTGTAGTAGCATAGTAGTCTGCAACACCAGGAATGATCTCTTCCGGCTGCACAACATAAGGTATTGATTTAATAACCGGGCCCTCACACGCAGCAAGTGATGCAGCTGCTGTAGTAAACCCAACGTATTTTAGAAAGTCACGACGGCTTGTAGATGAAGATGACAAAGCTTCCTTGTCGCCAAGAAATTCATCTGTAGGAATCTCCTCAACAAACTCATTGTTTCTTAGCGTCTCAACAATAGAGCTATTAGGATTTAGCTCTTCAACACTTTGCCAGTATTTTTTGTTTGATGCCATGTTATATATAGATATTAGCTTCTTAGAAATTTATTAATAGTGACATTTACCACACTCAGTACCACCCATGTTAGCAGCCGTAAGTTTTTGAACACCATATTTCTTGGCAAGTTCATCGTGGATTTTTTTGTAGTAGTCATTGCCTTCAACCTTAACATCAGTTTCGCGGTGACAATTAATACACCAGCCCATTGTTAAAGGAGCGTTTTGCTTCATGATCTCAAATGTTTGCACCTGGCCGTGACATGTCTGACACTCTACACCTGCAACAGAAACGTGCTGAGAGTGGTTGAAGTAAACAAAATCAGGAAGATTATGTATCCTTACCCACTTAACAGGTTTTTGTTTGCCCGTATAAGCATTAGCAGTTTTATCCCAACCTACAGCATCATAAAGCTTAGCAATTTCTCCTGTATAGAATTCTTTAGAACGATCGTAGATAGAATCTTTATCACCCTCAAAAGAACTTATGTTTTTATGACAGTTCATACAAACGTTAAGCGCAGGTATACCCGAAGTTTTACTTACCCTTGCAGAAGAGTGACAGTATTTACAATCAATACCGTTATCTCCGGCGTGTATTTTGTGAGAGAAGTGTATAGGCTGCACCGGAGCATAGTCTTTATCAACACCTACCTGCATCAACCACCCATAAAGGAAGTATGAAGAAGAAAGTATCAAAAGAATAACCGTTACAAGCACAAGGAACTGATTCTTTACATAAGCCGCCCAAACAGAAACAGAAGGTTCTTTTTCTACCACAACACCGTTGTTAGCAGCAACCCTTCTAAGCGTCCTGTTTACAAGCACAAGCATAATAATAAGCACCGCAAGTACAAGTATAAGCGCACTTAATATAATAACCTGAGAAACACCATCTCCGCTACCGCCATCCTGATTAAGAGCAGCAGGAGCAGCACCGGCAGCAGCAACCTCTTTAGGCTGCGATGTATACGCCAGGATGTTATCAATATCAGCTTCCGCAAGTTGCGGGAAAGCCGTCATTGTAACTTTGTTGTTTTCATTGAAAAGTTTTACAGCAGCAGCATCACCAGATTTGATCATCTCACTACTGTTGTGGATCCACTTATAAAGCCACGCTTTATCATGTTTTTCTACAATACCCCTAAGCGCAGGGCCTGTCGACTTGTCATCAAGCTTATGACACGCAGCACAGTTAGCATTAAACAACTCTTTCCCTTTTACCGGATCACCAGCACCTGCGGCAGGAGCTTCAGCAGCCGGAGCGGCGGCAGCGGCATCTTGCGCAAATACAGAAACGGAAAAAGTTAGCGAGAGCGCCAGAAAGAACAATAAGATCCTTGAAATTGAAGTATGGTTACCCACTTTTTTCATATTAATAATGATTATCGACTATTTTGGTACGATTTTTAATGAGTATAATCTGTAAAAAACTATACTTTTTTAAAAACTCCCACAAAAATACGACTTAAGAGTTATTCTCAAACCTTAAATAAATCTTAATCCATAATTTATAACTATTCTAAATAAATCGCGCCATCACTGATAAAAAGAATAATCGTATTTTTGCATTAAAGACACTTCATTATGAGATTTTTAAGTTTTAAACACACACTTCCTGCGCTATTTTTTGCCCTCTCAGCCAATATTGACGTACAGGCGCAAACCGCAGGGAATGTACAGCAAGACGAACGCTTTGAACAATTACTTGCTGAAAAAAGAAAGATAAACAGCGCCATTACCGTAAACGACCGCTATAAAGTGCAAATTTTTTATGGTGATAACGAGAAAGCCCGCAAAACATTGCAGGACTTTAAACGTGAATTTAAAACCACTGATGGCACTATAATTTTTGAAAGCCCTACTTATAAAGTATGGGTTGGCAGCTATAAATCGAGAATTGAAGCCGAGAGGAATCTTACCGAGATTCGTAAAAAATTTCCTTATGCCCTCATAGTAAAGCCAAACAAATAAAGTTAAAAAACAAATCAGAAACCTATAGCTATTTAGCGTTTACTGAATTGTAAATACAAAAAAAACGGCTGCCATTGGCAGCCGTTTTTATTATAAACAAAATGTTATTGATTACTGAAAATCAGCAGGTGTAACACCCGCATTTATTTTAGCATCAACAACTTTAAACTCAATATCCATACCCATATTGATTACTATCTTGTAAGGCAGCTTAACACCACTTACAGCTTTGTAATCAGAGTAATATGTAGTTTGTGTCATTTTCTGACCGTTACCTTCAAGCTCAGTAGCCTCAGCAACTTTAAGACCTGTAGCAGCATCAAAATAATATGTTGTATCATCTAACTGCAACGCATAAGCATCTGCACCATTGATAGATTCAATACCTTTTAATTTAAGGTCTTTGTTTGCTACTAGAGAAAGCTCTTCAAACGGAACAGCAGAAGCCTGGGCTTTTTTAAGATCATCACCTGTGATGTCTTCTTTACCACCCTGGCCAGCCTGGTAACCGCCTTTATCTGTAACTACTTTCTTCATGATGCTCATACCGCCAGCTTTTATTTCCTGAACTTCTTTGCGGTCTGCACTTACTTTCTTGATCATTTCAAGCGGTGTACCTTGTATAGTACCCTCTGCCTTCATAGAAAGCGTTTTAACAGCCTTAACCGCTTTTTCGCCACCAATAGCTTTAATATAACCATCAAGTACCGTTTTAGCAGTAGTACCCGCAGGCACCGGCTTGTTTACAACAGGCTTAGCTGTTGGCGCACCCCACTTATCAAAGTAGTTAACCGGGATTTTGCTTTTTTCAAGAGCAGGAAGCACATCGGCAGCCTTACCTACAATTATAATTCTTGAATTATCTGCAGAGAAAAATTTCTTAGCCGCATTACGAACATCTTCAGCAGTTACAGCATTGATATTCTTAATATAATTTTGGTAAAAATCTGCAGGAAGTTTTTGTGTTTCTGTAAGTAGCGCATATCGGGCCACTGTAGCCGGCTTTTCAACCTGCATCACGAAGTTACCTATATATTTTGCTTTTGCATTTTTAAGCTCTTCTTCAGCAACAAGGTCTGTCCTTATTTTCTTGATCTCGTTAAGAATTTCCACAACAGCACTATCTGTAACTGCGTTACGCACTTGTGTAGAAGCGCTAAAATCGCCTACATATTTATTACCTCCAACAGAAGAATAAGCACCATACGTCCAGGCATGCGCCTCACGAAGGTTGTTAAACAGCCTGCCTTCGCCACCACCACCAAGAATCTGGTTAGCAAGAATTGTAGCAAAGTACTCTTTGTCTGTCAATTTAAGGTTTACAATATTTGCAACAGATATTTCACTCTGTACCGCATTTGGCATATCTACAAAGTTAACCTGAGTGTACTGTACGTCTTTAGGATCTGAGTAAGATACCGAAGGAGCGATACCCGGTTTCCATGAACCAAAAAGCTTAGTAACCTGTTTTTTTACATCTTTAAACTTAACATCACCTACTACGATAAGGTAACCATTACCCGGCACAAAGTATGTGTTGTAGTTTTTCTCTACATCGGCAAGAGTTACATTGTTTAGCGTTTCTTCGCTAAGGTACTCACCATTAGGGTGATTTTTACCGTATACAAGAACACCATTTACCCTACCGGCAACAGCTTCTACATTTTTCTCTTCAGACTTAAGATTTTCGATCATCTTAGCCTTTTGCTTATCAAACTCTTCCTGAGTAAATATAGGGTTAAGAGCGCCATCAGCCATAAGCTCAAGCATCCTTGAAGAATATTTAGAAAGTCCGCTTGCAGAAGCACCGCTCTCCCAGAAGTTGATGCTGGCACCAAGGAAGTCGATTTCTTCGTTAAACTTTTCTTTGCTTATTTTTTTTGTACCCTCACCTATAAGTGCACTTTCCATATCGCTAACACCTTTTTTAGCACCTTCTGCATATGGTGCATTATCTAGTGTAAGGCTATAAGAAACCCTTGGTAGCTTATGGTTTTCTACCACAAGCACCTTAAGGCCATTTTTTAGGGTAAATGTTTCAGGCTTACCTACGTTTACAGTAGGCGCAGGACCCGGCTTAGGCATCTGGCTCTGCTGTGCTTGTGTAGCAGTAGCAGTTAAAACCAAACCGGCTAACAGATATATTGTTTTTTTCATGATCTTCTTGGTATTCTTAGTTTTGTGCTTTGTCTTTAGCAGGTACATAATCTAAAATAAGTCGCTGGTTAGGGTTAAGATATTTCTTAGCCACATCCCTTATCTCTTCTCTTGTAATAGTGCGGTAAATTTCTACCTCAGTATTAATAAGGTTAGTATCACCATATAAAAGGTAGAATGTAGACAGGTTACTAGCTACACCTTCTACGCTGGCGTTGCTGTTTACATACTGGTTTTCTACCTCGTTTTTAAGCTTTTGGAATTCCCTTTCAGAAATAAGCTCTGTTTGTATTTTTACAACTTCAGCATCCGCATCAGCAAGGATTTCCTGAGGCGTGTGGCCCGGCATTGGTATACCATAAACAAAGTAAGTACCGTAGTCTTCTTCGCTGTAGCTGCCTGCACCTATCTGCATTGCTTTTTTGTCTTCGTCTACAATTTTCTTGTACATCCTTGAACTCTTACCACCGCTAAGTACTGATGAAATAAGATCAAGAACGCGGGCATCTCTTGTACTCATGGCCGGTGTGCGGTAAGCAGCAACGATCATTGGTAACTGAATGTTTGGATCCTCAAACGTAGCGTGTATTGTTTGCGTTATAGGAGCCTCCTCTATTTTAGTACGAGTTACAGCAGCACCTTTAGGTATGTGGCCATAATACTGTTCTACCCATTTTTTAACCTGAGCCTTATCAAAGTCTCCGGCTACAGTTAGCACTGCATTGTTAGGCACATAGAATTTTTTGTTGAATGCCTGGAACTCTGCAAGGGTAGCAGCATCCAGGTGATCCATAGATCCGATAGTTGTCCAGCGGTATGGGTGTGTTTTAAACAGGCCTTTTTTAATTTCCTGCATAAGCTGACCATAAGGACTGTTGTCATAACGCATCCTTTTCTCCTCTTTTACAACCTCATTTTGTGTATCTACACCTATCTGGTTAATAACCGGGTGCCACATACGCTCAGCTTCCATCCAAAGACCAAGTTCTACGTTGTTAGAAGGAAAAACCTCATAATAGTAAGTACGGTCATCTGTAGTGTTGGCATTATTGTTACCACCATTAGCAGTTACAATTTTAAACCATTCGCCTCTTTTAATGTTATCAGTACCTTCAAATAAAAGGTGTTCAAAAAAGTGTGCGAAACCGGTACGGTCTGTTTGTTCATCTTTAGAGCCCACGTGGTACATTACAGATGTAACGGTAACCGGGGCGCTCTTATCCTGTTGCAGGATAACATGAAGCCCATTGTCTAAGTTGTACTCTTCAAACTCCACCTTTTGTGCGTGAGCCGCAGCCCCCAGCACTAAAAGCGAACCTAAAGCCATTATGGATTTTTTCATAAAAAAGTGTTGATTATTTTTTAATTCAGATAATTGGTGTGCAATTTCGGTAAATTGTTACAATTATGCTAAAATTTTTCTGCGGAAAAGATTGCTAACCAATTAAAATTATGCAAAAACCACATTTTTAAACATACCTGTTGCCTGATAAATAATAAGTTGTATATTTGCAACCTTAAAAATTTATTTTAAACCATATTGTTATGTACGCAATCGTAGAGATAGCAGGGCAACAATTTAAAGTTAGCAAAGACCAAAAGGTATTTGTTCACCGTTTAGAAGGTAAAGAAGGAGATGCGGTTAATTTCGCAAAAGTTCTTTTACTTGATGATAACGGTAGCATTACTCTAGGCGCCCCGGCTATAGAAGGTGCTTCAGTAGAAGCCAAAGTTCTTCAACACCTAAAAGGAGACAAGGTAATTGTTTTCAAAAAGAAAAGAAGAAAAGGTTACAAAGTAAAGAATGGCCACCGCCAGTCGCTTACTCAAATTCAGATTACAGGCATTACAGGTGCAGGTAAAAAGAAAGCAACCAAAAAAGAAGCAGCTGCTAGCGCAGAATAATTACTAACAATTTAAAACCAAAACATCATGGCTCACAAGAAAGGTGTCGGTAGTTCTAAGAACGGTAGGGAATCAGAATCGAAACGTCTAGGTGTTAAGATTTTTGGCGGCCAGGCCGCTGGTGCTGGTAATATCATTATCAGACAGAGAGGTTCTAAGCACAATCCGGGTGAAAATGTTTACATGGGTAAAGACCATACTTTACATGCTAAAGTTGATGGTGTTGTTAAATTCCAAAAGAAGAGAGACAACAAATCTTATGTATCTATAGTTCCGTTTGAAGCTTAAGACATATTGTTAAACCCATCGGTTTAACTCCCTATATAAAAAGGCAATAAGAAATTTTCTTATCGCCTTTTTTTTGTTTGCCAATTCTACCACTTAGCCAACACACAATAATAAATTAATTCTGCTGCCGTTTAAATCCTTAACCAACCAGCAAATCAATTACAATGTTTAAGTTAAAAGCTTTAATAGCGTTGATGCTTATCACTTCAGTAAGCAACTATGCTCAAGATCTCAAAAATGACACTATACAATTACAAAATTTAAATATTAAAGCTAAGGAGCCAAAATTAAAAACTGTTAATTTAAATAAAGGCAATACCTTTTTAATCACCTACCAATATGAAACTCCTGAAGCAACCTACCTTGTAGAAAACCTGCCCTATGGCGAAGTACAGGAAATTACATTATATTTCTTTTACCTGGTAAAAAACTATAATGCCGTTTCTAAAATAGAAGAAACACGGTATGAAATGACACTATATGATATTAGCGAAAATGGCACTGCCGGAAAAAAAATAAACAGCCAGCCTATCCCCATCATTTTAAAAAAAAGCCGGAAGAGCGAGCTAAAAAACATCATAGACGTATCAGCATACAAGCTTAAAACGTCACGATTTCTAATTAACCTTGTACGCACTTCAGAGCTTCCATGTTACGAGTGCGGCCTTTATCTGCCCAGAGTAATAGGAAGCACGCATCGCTTATATTATATAGGGCCTATATCTGAATATAAGGTTAACATTGATTCTCATACTAAAAATAACGAAAATAGTTTTGAAGGCTTACAATGTAAAATAAAAACAATTACGAGATATTACTAATTATGTAAGAGTTCATCATACTCACTAAGAATAATAAGCTTCAACGCTGCCATTTATTTCAGTGAGCAACCTAAAACAAATATCATGGCTTACAAGAAACAGGAGGAAATCTAAAAAAAGCGATAAGAAATTTCTTAACGTCTTTTGTGTGCCATCTTTGTAACTTTATTCCTTAAAATAAAACATAATGGCGCGCTTATTATCCTGCTTTAAATTTACGGTATGGTGTTTACTCCTGCTGAGCACTCTTATTACTACGGCACAAAGCAGCATTAGTAATTACAAACCTTATTTTGCCACGGCAAAGTATAATGGGGCGGAAATTATTATTCTCCGGAAATTTGAACAGGGCGGCAAGGCCAGCTATCTATATACGAATCCGGCCACGCTTATTACCGGTACAGTCATAGCAAAAGAGATACATGCCGCGCAAACTTCGTTAGCGCAGTTAACCGCTTTATTTAAAGGAGCACCTTATTTCAGGGCATTAGCCGCATCAGAAGCCCAGTCGTTTACTTTACAGGATGCCGGCCTTATACACGGTTACCCAAAAGAGCAGGGCATTACACTTACCATAGACCTATGCCCATCGCACAAGCCGCTGGACCGCATAATTTTCACCTCGCTTATTTCGGCATTTGCAAAAACTGAAACACATGTACCTGTAGCACTCTCTATCACGGGAAGGTTTATGCTTACCCATGCTGACGATATACAATGGCTTAAAAACCTTGAAAAACAAAACAAAATTGACATTACCTGGATAAACCATACCTACAACCACCATTACAACCCAAAAGCACCACTTCCCGACAATTTCTTACTGGAACCGGGCACTGATGTTGACTTCGAGATTTTAGGTACCGAGATAGCACTCCTGCAACACGGATTGATACCGTCTGTATTTTTCCGTTTCCCCGGACTGGTATCAGATAATGCCGTAGTACAAAAAGTAACCGCTTACGGACTTATACCCATAGGCAGTGATGCCTGGCTGGCTAAAGGGCAGCAGGCAAACTCAGGCAGTATAGTACTCATACACGGCAATGGCAATGAACCTGTAGGGGTTAACGATTTTATCAAACTATTACAGTCTGAAAAAGAAAAGGTACTAAACAAAGAATGGCTACTCTATGACCTACGCGAAAGTGTAGAAAATGAGTTTAAGCAGTAATACTGAATACTGACCTTTATTAATAGCTAACTTCTCTTTCCCCTGTAGTACCCTACATAATAGCCTGCCACCCCACCCACTAAAAGCGGTACATAAAATATAACGTGAAAAATAAGGTTAACAATCCAGCCTGCAACCATACAGATTAAAATAAGGATCAGTATAAATTTGACATCAGCAAGTTTCATGAAGCAATTTAGGTTTGAGATAATTTCGACCAATATACAAAGATCACTGAACTTCAACCACAAACATAACCTTAAAGTTAATCGGACATTAGTAAAGCTGCTCACTCCCGTTTTTGGAGGGCTGGGGTAAGAACAATAAAAAACCCGAATCAATAATGATTCGGGTTTTAGCAGAGCGGAAGACGAGGCTCGAACTCGCGACAACCAGCTTGGAAGGCTGGAGCTCTACCAACTGAGCTACTTCCGCTTTTGTGAGTGCAAATATAAGTAATAATTTATTGCATGCGCAAACTTTTTTTCAAAAAAATTACAGCATTAAAAGCTTCAGCAATATAAGATGTTTAGCCTAAATTTGTTACCCTTATGTATACACTAAAACAAATTACATCTCAGGACACATTTGCCGTGAGGCAACCTGTACTTCGCCCCGAAAAACCTGTCGAATCCTGCGTTTTTGATGGCGATGACCTGCCCACCACCATACACTTTGGTATTTTTGAAGGCAGCACCCTTGCCGGCATCATTTCTGTTTTTAAGGCCGATCACGATTTCTTTACCGAAAATACCCAATACCAGATTCGCGGTATGGCGGTGTTAGACAATTTTCAGAAACGCGGACTGGGCGACAAATTAGTGCGTCATGCCGAGAAACACATTAGCAGCCTAAAAGGCGAAAGGATATGGTTTAATGCCCGCGAAGCAGCTGTAGGTTTTTATGAACGAATGGGGTATGCCATTATTGGCGATGCTTTCCCGATAGGAGATATTGGCTCACATTATGTAATGCATAAAAAAATAGCTGACAGTTAAGAATATAACAAAATATTATGTCTTGTTTTTAACATTTCACAAAACAGATTATGTACCTTTAATCTGAAATTTTTGTGGTCCAGCCTCAATACCCGGCAAACACAAAATCCTGCTCGCGGAGCACTATATAATACAAAATAATACAAACCGGGTAACTGCGGCAAGCCATCAGCATTTCGTTTTTTAAACCAATCTTAAAAAAAACATTATGCAAAAGGCTGCTTACATAGTATCGCTACTGTTGTTACTTACACTACCCTCTTGCCGCAATACCGCCGGGAGCAACCTAAAAACGGCCGAAAGCCAGGCAAAAACAGCACATCTCAAAGATTCTTCTCTTTGCTTTACGCAGGATATCTTAAAAGCCACATCAGCCGAGGTGCGCGACTTTTATCACGATCACGGCAATGTAACCGTGTGGACAACCAAGGCAGACCGCATTGCGCTACAGGAAACCATAGCGGGCGCAGAAGCCGACGGCCTGTTATCAAAAGAGTACAACCTTAACTTTTTAAAAGAGTTTGAAGCGCTTAACACCATAACCGAGGATGAAGCCCTGCGGTATGACCTGATGATGACAGAAGCATTTCGTAACCTGGCTACACACCTGTTTAAAGGACGCCTTAAACCATCGGGCGTGTATAGCGACTGGGCACTAAGCAGTAAACCTTTTGAAGCAGATAAACTTTTAAGTGATGCCTTAAAAAATCATGATATAGCTGATGCCATAAACCGTTGCCGTCCGCGCCATGAAATTTACAGCAGCCTGCGCCACAGCCTGGCTGTACTAAACAGCCTTGCTGACGACAGCACCTTACCCAAAATAATCATTGAAAAAAGCCTGACGTTTAAAGATTCGTCTGCCACGGTAGCCGCCATTAAGCAACGTCTTGCCTACTGGGGCGACCTTAAAGCTGATACCATTACCACTATTTATGATGAAGCAACAGTAATAGCTGTTAAAAACTTTCAGGAGCGCCACGGCCTGCATGCTGATGGTACCGTAGGCAAACAGGTAGCTAATCTTTTAAACATAAGCCGTAACGAACGCCGTGAGCAGGTAATTGCAAACCTCGAAAGATGGAGGTGGTTTCCGTATGACTTTGGCGAGAGGGCATTGCTGATAAACATTCCCACCTACCGTTTGGCGGTATTAGAAAACGGGAAAGATACTGTACAGACCTACAAAGTGGTTGTGGGTAAACCTGAACGCAAAAGCCCAATACTTGATTCGAAAATTACTAACCTGGTAATTAACCCTACCTGGACGGTGCCTCCTACCATTATTAAAGAAGACCTTACACCGGCAGCCACAAAAGACCGCACTTATTTTGCCAGCCACAACATGAAGATTTATCGTGGCGATGATGAAATACAACCTGAACAATGGAAACCCGAAGAGTTTGACAAATATAAATATGTACAGGGGCCGGGCAATCACAACTCTTTAGGCAGGATAAAGTTCAACTTTTACAATACCTTTAGTGTATACCTGCACGACACTAACCACCGCGAACTTTTTAGCAAAGGTTACCGCGCACTAAGCAGCGGGTGTGTAAGGGTACAAGATCCGTTTAAGCTCGCATCGTATCTTTTAGAAAAAGACAACCCAGACTGGAACGATAAAAAAATACAGGAAATCACAGATGCCGAAGCAACTAAAAACGTGTATATACAAAAATCCATCCGGGTGCACCAGCTTTACTGGACGGCCTGGATGGACAAAGGCGGGCTGCAGTTTCGTGATGATATTTACAGCCTCGATAAAATATTGTATAATAAATTAAGACAGGATCTTTGATTCGCGGTTATATTCCGGGTGGTAGATAAACAGGCATGATTTGCCTTTTATCAGGTTGATAACTTCTTTAGTAATAGCGCTTGGCAGTGCAGGGCATCCCTGGCTGCGGCCCAGCCTGTGGTGTAGTTTTATAAATGTCTCACTTACATAATCAGCAGCGTGCATTACCACTCCCCTGCTGCGTGCATTGCTGTTAAGTCCATTTTCTAAACCATCCAGCTTAAGGCTTTGTCCGTGCTTGCCATTATAAAGTTCGCCGGTAGCATAAAAACCAAGACTACTCATATTAGAGCTGTTAGTATTGCTAAAGCTTTGTGCAAACTCATCGCCACTATTACGTCCGTGGGCTACAAGCGTGTTGTAAACCACACTTTGCATATCCATATCAATAATCCATAACCTTTTAGTGTTTGATGACCTACTAAAATCGATAACGGTAAGCAGGTGTCTTTGTATCTTGCCCTGTGTTTTTAAAAGATTATACCCTTTAACGGCTTTTTCAAAGCACTGCATTGTAGGCATAACTGCATTGTGGGCACTTAGCGCATTGTACAACGATTCTGTTTCGGTAACCGCAGTTTTCTCAACAGGAGCTGAAATTGCTGTGTTTGTTTTTGGTGCATTGGTGTAAGAAAAGAACAAAAATAAAACCGACGTAAAAAAATTGTATACCATTATAAACTTTTGTTGTGTGTTTTTAACCTGGCGCTAAATAAGTTAAGAAAATCTTAATATCCAAGTAGCAACTGTGTTAAAATCAATAATTTAACATTTTCATTTAGCAAGGAAACCTCTCCTGTGCCGTTCTCACTTCATTAATCTCTATAACGGAAGCTTTAAACCGAATATTGCTTAAAGCCTGAAATCAATCCTGATTTTTTCGTATCTGCGTTTAAAGTTAACCTTTTTAAAACACTATGGTTTCGTAAAAAATAGTAACTTTAGCACGTTTTGGTATATACAAACCAAAACCATGCCAAGACACACATAATAGATTGAAAATGAACAAAAAAGTTATCCTTATGATACTTGATGGCTGGGGAAAATCACCAGATCCTAAAGTATCGGCAGTAGACAATGCCAATATCCCATTCATCAACAGCCTGTACCAAAACTACCCTAACGCATCATTGCGCACAGACGGCCTTAATGTAGGACTGCCTGAAGGGCAAATGGGCAACAGCGAGGTAGGACACATGAACCTGGGTGCCGGCCGCATTGTATATCAGGATCTTGTACGCATTAACCTTGCAGTAGAAGACAAATCTATCGAAAAAGAGCAGGCGCTTGTAGATGCATTTGCTTACGCGAAACAAAACAATAAAAAAGTACACCTTTTAGGACTGCTTTCAGATGGCGGTGTACACTCACACATTAACCACCTTAAAGGTCTGGTTAGCGCTACTAAAGATGCCGGGCTTGAAAACGTGTTTATACACGCCTTTACAGACGGGCGCGACGTAGACCCAAAATCGGGCATTAACTTTGTGTCTGACCTTGAACTGTTCCTTAAAGACACTCCCGCAAAACTGGCAAGTATTATAGGCCGTTATTATGCCATGGACCGCGATAAGCGCTGGGAGCGTGTAAAACTGGCGTATGACCTTTTAGTAAACGGTCATGGCACCATTACTACAAACGCTGTAGAAAGTATCCAGAAAAGTTATGCTGAAAATGTTACCGACGAATTTATACAGCCGCTTGCATTAAGCGCAGATGGCACTACACCACTAGCGGTTATAGAACCGGATGACGTAGTTATCTTCTTTAACTTCCGTACAGACCGTGGCAGGGAACTTACAGAGGTGCTGAGCCAGTTTGACATTCATGAGCAAAACATGCACAAGCTAAAGCTGTACTTTGTTACCCTTACTAACTATGATGATACTTTTAAAGACATCCATGTAGTATATGATAAGGACAACCTGACCGAAACACTTGGCGAGGTAGTAAGCAAGGCAGGTAAAAAGCAGATACGCATTGCTGAGACAGAAAAATACCCACACGTAACGTTCTTCTTTTCAGGAGGCCGTGAAGAACCTTTTGAAGGTGAGAAGCGTTTACTTTGCCCATCGCCAAAGGTGGCAACATACGACCTTCAGCCTGAAATGAGCGCTTTTGACCTTAAAGATGCTTTAGTGCCAGAACTTAAAAAAGGCGAGGTAGACTTTGTATGCCTTAACTTTGCCAATGGCGACATGGTAGGCCACACCGGTGTGTTTGATGCAGCTGTTAAGGCTTGCGAAGCGGTAGATGCCTGCGCTAAAGAAGTAATAGAAACAGCCCTTGAAAACGGCTATACCACTATAGTGATTGCTGACCACGGTAACTGCGAAACCATGATAAACCCAGATGGCAGCCCTAACACAGCACACACCACTAACCCGGTGCCTATTATTGTGGTAGATAAAGACATTAAGGCAGTCAACGATGGCGTACTGGGCGACATTGCCCCTACTATCCTTAAGATGATGGGTATTGCACAGCCGGAAGCCATGACAAGGCATTCGCTGATATAATTAGATTATTAGATTTTTGGATAGTTAGACTATTCCTCAAAATATCATTACCGCTGCACGTTTGTGTGGCGGTTTTTTTATGCCCTTATGCTTCATTATAAAAGCGCTAATGATAATTCTAATGCAATTCTAATGTAATTCTAATACAAAATTCAGGTTGTTGGAATAATCTTTGTAAAAATTAGCCTGTAAACACATTAGTACATCCTGATACAAATGCTAGGTAAGCACTGTATTTTATGGAAACTTGTTTTTACACATGATAGTAATACTATCGGTTTTGCAAAAAATAGTATCAATAATGAGATTTGTACTTTCAAATTTAAAGCTCCATATAAACCCGGGATTTATCTAAAAGATCCCGAAACCTCTGAGCTTGGCAAGAAAATATTGCAGCAAAGCATCCTGCTCATTGATGAGATAGGCTTTGAAGCCTTTACATTCAAAAAACTGGGCGAACGCATAGGCAGCAATGAAAGTTCTGTGTACCGCTACTTTGAGAGTAAGCACAAATTACTGCTTTATCTTTCTTCATGGTACTGGAGCTGGATAGAGTACCGCCTTGTTTTTGGCATTGCAAACCTTGTTGTTCCTGAAGACAGGCTGGCGCGTGCCATAACCATTATTACTGAAGAAACCATTGACCAGTCTGACACAGAGCACATCAATGAAGCCATACTGAAACAGATTATCATAGGCAACTTTACAAAAACCTTTCTTACTAAAGAGGTAGATGAAGAGAACCGCAGCGGATTTTTCCAGATATACATTCGCATCATACAGCGTGTGGCTGCCATTGTAAAAGAAGTAAACCCTGAGTATCCGTATGCCGAGAGCCTTGTAAGCACCATTATAGAAGGTGCACTGCACCAGCATTTTCTTAAAGACCACATTTGCAGCATTACTAATTGTAATGAGAAAGTAACCGCTACAGATTTTTACCTGAACCTTATTAACACCGTACTTAACCCCATACAATTATGACTCCCCTAAAAAGATATTATAACCTCCTGAAGCTGGACAAGAAAGATGTTTACCAAATTATATTTTACGCGGCCTTTGCAGGGCTTATAAGCCTTTCGCTTCCACTGGGCATACAAGCCATAATCAACTTTATACAAGGCGGGCAAATCAGCGTAAGCTGGATCGTGCTTATTATAATGGTTACAATAGGCGTAGCATTTGTAGGTATACTATCACTCATGCAGCTGCGAATAACCGAGAACCTTCAGCAAAAAATATTTGTACGCTCCTCTTTTGAATTTGCATACCGCATGCCTAAGATAAGCTTTAAGGGCATGCATAACCATTATGCCCCCGAACTGGCTAACCGTTTTTTTGACACACTTACCATACAAAAAGGCACATCAAAACTATTGCTTGATTTTTCGACAGCCTTATTGCAAATCATACTGGGCATTATATTACTGTCATTATACCATACGGTATTTATCATTTTCGGCCTACTTCTTTTAGGATTGTTGTATGCCATATTAAAGCTTTCTTATAATGAGGGTGTAGAAACCAGCATGAAAGAATCTAAATACAAATACAAGCAGGCATATTGGCTACAGGAAATAGCCCGTAACCGCAACAGCTTTAAACGAAAAGACGGCATGGAGTATGCCCTTGACAAAAATGACCACCTGGTGGGCGATTATGTAGGCTTTAGAGAGAAACACTTTAGCGTTATAAAAAGACAGTTTACCCAACTTATTGTATTCAAAGTACTAATTACAGCAGGGTTATTATCGGTAGGTGGTTACCTGGTACTAAGTCAGCAAATGAACATTGGGCAGTTTGTAGCCGCAGAGATCATCATTCTATTGGTTTTAAACTCAGTAGAAAAAACCATTACCGGCCTTGAAACACTGTATGACGTACTTACTGCTGTAGAAAAAATAGGCCAGGTAAGCGACCTTGAAATTGATGAGCAAAAAAGCCTGCAACCTATAGACAGCACGCATGGCGTAATACTGGAAACAGAAGAGGTTACTTTTAGATATCCTGATGCAGAGAAAGATGCTCTCCGAAACGTTAGCGTAAAAATAAATCCGGGCGAAAAAGTATTTGTAAGCGGACGCAACGGATCCGGCAAAACATCGTTACTACGCATACTTAGTGGCTACATGCACCCTACTTCGGGTATTTTCTATGTTAACGAAAACAATTACAACAAGACCGATAGCGACCAGTACCGCTCATTAGCCGGTATAGTGCTTCAGGGCGAAACGCCTTTTCACGGTTCGCTTTACGAAAACATCAAATTTAAAGATGCTTCGATTACCGATGCCGATGTAAGATGGGCCATTGATAAGATGGGGCTTTCCGGTTTTGTAAAAGATCTTCCTAAGGGGCTTGACACATCAGTTAATCCTGATGGCAGGCAGCTTACCGCATCAGTATGCCGAAAAATATTACTTGCCCGCGCCATAGCAGGCAGGCCGAAGGTATTGTTCCTGGAAGACCCTACCGAAAGCATGGATAACGAAAGTGCCCGCGAGATAATCGACTTTTTATTTGATCCAAAACATAACTGGACTGTAATAGTATCCTCTGTTAACGACTACTGGAAACAACGCTGCGACAGGTTGATTGAAATGGAAAAAGGAACTATTGTAACCGATACAAAAATATAAGCCATGCTAAACATAACAGAAAAAAATAACATAGCACTCGATGGCAAAAAGTTCAGCACCATGCGTGAGCTTGATAACAGGCCACATTATAAAACACTAAAAAAGATAATTATCCTTTTTTGTATTGTCATGGTTTTAGTATTGTTCCTGCCGTGGACACAAAACATTAAAGGCGGCGGTAATGTAACCACGCTTAAGCCAGACCAGCGTCCGCAAACCATACACAGTGTTATAGGTGGTCGTATAGAAAAATGGTATGTAAAAGAAGGCGACTTTGTAAACAAAGGCGATACCATCCTCTTTATATCTGAAATAAAAGAAGATTACCTTGACCCTAACCTTGTAGAAAATACCGGACAACAGGTAAATGCCAAGCGTATGGCTCTGGAATCTTACGATGGTAAGGTAGGCGCGCTCGAAACACAAATAGGCTCCCTTCAAAAAGAGCAGGGTTTAAAGCGGGAACAGGCCGAAAATAAAATAAAGCAGGCTGTTCTTAAAGTAAAAAGCGACAGTATGGATCTTGCTGCGGTGCGCACACAGCTTCGCATAGCAGAAACGCAGTTTAACCGTGCCGTAAACCTGAACAAAGAAGGCCTTAAGCCACTAACGGATGTAGAAGAGAAGCGCCTGAAACTACAGGAATCTGAAGCAAAAATAATTACTCAGGAAAACAAGCTCCTGGCTGCAAAAAACGACCTTTTAAATGCAAAGGTTGAGATAAACAGGCTTTCTGCAGAATATGCCGAAAAGATATCAAAGGCAAATAGTGATAAATATACCGCCCTTAGCAGCCAGTATGATACCGAAGCGCAGGTAAACAAACTGCAAAACCAGTATGTAAACTACAGCATAAGAAACGGATTGTATTACATAAAAGCTCCGCAAAGCGGCTACGTAAATAAAGCCATACAGGCAGGACTTGGTGAAACCATTAAAGAAGGCACACCCATTGTAAGCATTATGCCGTCCGGCTATGAGATTGCGGTAGAAACGTATGTGGAGCCGGTAGACCTGCCGCTTATACACCGTGGCGAAAAAATAAGGGTATGGTTTGACGGATGGCCTACCATAGTGTTTAGCGGATGGCCCGGCATTAGCTACGGTACCTTTGGCGGACGTGTGGTAGCCATTGAAAACTTTATAAGCCCTAACGGCAAATACCGCATACTGGTAGCCCCGGATAAAGACGAACAGGAATGGCCAAAGCAACTGAGTATAGGTGCAGGTGCACAAACCGTAGCATTACTAAATACAGTACCGGTATGGTATGAAATATGGCGTACGCTAAATGGTTTCCCTCCTAATTATTACCAGCCAAAAGGCGCTGACGGCGCAAAAGATAAAGCTAAAGACAAAAAATAAGAGAGACAAGATGGCAAAACTAAGGATATTAATGAGCACACTTGCCCTGATTTTTACAGGGCTGTTTGCCCATGCCCAGGATTTTGACAAAGAGGTGCTCACTTTTGATGAATATCTGGGGTATGTAAAAAAATACCACCCGCTGGTAAAACAAGCCAATATGGAACTGAGCCGTGCACAGGCATTGCTCTTACAGGCACGTGGGGCTTTCGACCCTAAAATTGAGGTAGATTATGATGAGAAGCAGTTTAAGGGCACAGAATATTATTCTGTACTTAACAGCAGCTTTAAAATACCTACCTGGTATGGCATTGAAATAAAAGCAGCTTTTGATAATAGCGAAGGGTATTATCTTAACCCGCAAAACACTACACCAAATTCGGGTTTAACTTCATTGGGTATTACCGTGCCTTTAGGGCAGGGGCTTTTTATTAACCAGCGCATGGCCGACATACGCACTGCAAAACTACAACAGCAAATAAGCGCAGCAGACAGGAGGCTAAAAGCCATTGCTGTGCTGTATGATGCTTCGGCAGCTTACTTTAACTGGCTAAAGAGTTACCAGGAAGCAGAGATGTACACAAACTATCTTAATTATGCAGAAACGCGATATAAAGGGATATTGAAACTAATAGAGCAGGGCGACAAACCGGCAATAGACAGTGTAGAATCTGGTATTACCATAAAAAGCAGAAAGCTGAGCGTTGTAGATGCACGCCTTAAGCTAACCAAAGCCCGCCTGGAGTTGAGTAACTATATGTGGATAGACAATGTACCGGTAGAGCCTGCCGAGGGGCTAAAGCCTGAAGCTGCATTATCGGGTACGATAGATAATTCGCTGCAAACAAATATGCTTACAGAAACAGATAGCTTGCTGGCATCGCACCCAAAAATACAATCGCTTGAAGGTAAGCTTTCTATATTGGATGTAGAGCGAAAACTAAAGGCTAATATGTTATTACCTAAGCTAAATGTAGGCTACCACTACCTTAGCGAGCCGTCTTACATAGACAATTACCGGTTTGAAGATTACAAGATAGGTGTAAACTTCTCCCTTCCCATCTTCCTGAGAAAAGAGCGTGGTGCGTTAAAGCTTGCCAAGATTAAGATACAGGACAGCCGTTTTCAGCTGGACCAGGAACGCCTGCAACTAAAAAACAAAATAGACGGGCAGCGTGCTGAGATCAATTCGGTTAAGGAGCAACGGGAAATTATTACGGCCCTTGTGGGCGATTATTCAACCATGCTAAAGAGCGAAGAAAGGTTGTTTTCGTTTGGCGAAAGCTCATTCTTCCTTATCAACACCCGGGAGAATAATCTTATCAGCGCAAAGCTTCAGCAAATAAGCCTTGAGAACCGCTATTTCTTCAGCAAGGCCGACCTTTTCAAAATACTGGCAAACCCAGACTAAAGTCATATAAATTAGTTACTTTTGTGGGCTGAAAATTTCATGAGATGATTATCCCTAAAACACGTGAGGAAATAGAACTTATGCGCGAAAGCGCCCTTATTGTTTCTAAAACCCTTGGCATGATTGCCACCGAAATAAAGCCGGGTGTTACTACCCTGCACCTTGATAAATTAGCTGAAGAATTTATTCGCGACCACGGCGCCCTTCCCGGGTTTAAAGGTCTTTACGGCTGCCCGAGTACGCTGCTTACCAGTGTAAACGAGCAGGTGGTACACGGCCTGCCTACACACCGCCCCATTGAAGAGGGCGATATTGTATCGGTAGACTGTGGTGCGCTTAAAAACGAATATTATGGCGACCATGCCTATACGTTTGAAATAGGCGACGTGGCACCTGACACCAAAAAACTTTTGCAGATTACTAAAGAGTCTCTTTATATAGGTATCCGCGAGTTTAAAGCCGGTAACCGTGTAGAAGATGTGGGCAGCGCCATTCAGCGCTATACCGAAGCACAGGGTTATGGCGTAGTGCGTGAGCTTGTAGGCCATGGCCTTGGCAAAAAAATGCACGAAGAGCCTAATATGCCTAACTACGGCAAACGCGGCCGCGGCAAGATGTTTGTTGAAGGTATGGTTGTAGCCATTGAACCCATGATTAACATGGGTACTAAAAATGTACGCACCCTTAAAGATAACTGGACCATTGCCACCCGCGATGGTAAGCCAAGTGCTCACTTTGAACATGATGTAGCCTTAGTAGACGGAAAGCCGGAACTACTGAGCACCTTTGCATATATTTACAAGGCATTGGGTATTGTGAGCGATGAGGAGGATGAGTTTAGGAAAGTGCCGTTAGTGGTTTAAGTTTTTTATTTCACAAAGTATCGCAAAGCAGGCGCAAAGTAGCACAAAGTTTTTATGGATGTTAATACTTTATCGAATAGAGTAATTGGACTTGCTTTAGAAGTGCACACTCAATTAGGCCCCGGCTTACTTGAATCTGCATATTGTGAATGTCTGGCATACGAGCTATATAACCATGGATACAAAGTAGAGGTTCAAAAACCACTACCGATTGTTTATAAAGAAATAAAACTTGAACATGGCTACAGACTTGACCTACTCGTAGAAGACAGACTCGTTTTAGAACTCAAGACAGTAGAATGTTTTACTGATGTACATTTTGCACAGATACTAACTTATTTAAGACTGGGGAATTATCCTCTTGGTCTACTAATAAATTTTCATACAAAAAGCCTTAAAGACGGCATCAAACGGTTTATCAATCAAAAAGCAACAAATATCTAAATCTAATCCTTTGCGGAACTTTGCGCCTGCTTTGCGATACTTTGTGTAATAACCCTCAATGAAGAAGCTATTTAAATTCATACTCAACACCATACCCCGCCCACTACTCATCCGTTTGAGTTATGTGGCGCGCCCAGTGCTGGCTTTTGCCCTTAAGGGCAACACGTATACTGACCCGATAGACGGGCGCAGTTTTAAGAACTTTTTGCCGTATGGCTACGGGCATCAGCGCAACAATGTGCTTTCGCCCAGTACGCTTTCGCTGGAAAGGCACAGGCTGCTATGGCTGTACCTTAAGAATGAAACCAACTTTTTTACGGCTCCTAAAAAGGTATTGCACTTTGCTCCTGAACAGGCTTTTTACAAGCTATTCCGTGGGATGAAAAACCTTGATTACACTACAACCGACCTTTACTCTCCCCTGGCAGATGTAAAGGCTGATATATGTAACCTGCCATTTAAAGACAATGAGTACGACCTGATATTGTGTAACCACGTATTAGAACACATACCAGACGATACTAAAGCCATGCAGGAACTGTACCGCGTACTAAAACCGGGCGGTATGGCTATACTGCAAATACCACAGGACCTGAACCGCGCCACTACTTTTGAAGACAACACGATAACCGATCCTAAAGAGCGCGCCCGCATTTTTGGACAGTACGACCACGTACGTGTTTATGGCCGTGATTATTTTGATAAGCTGCGCAGCATAGGCTTCCGCGTTGTGGAAGAAGATTATACCAAAAAGATAAACGCTGCCGATGTAGAACGCTATTGCTTAGCAAAAGGAGAGATTATTCCGGTTTGTTTTAAAGACTAAAAAATACAAAAAGTCATAAACTAAAAAGCCCCGGCAGATTACTGTCGGGGCTTTCTCTATTTAAAGTGGATACAATTACTTGGTTTCTTCAGGCATCAGCATACCGATAACCTTATCTTTAGTAAGATATTTTTTGGCTACCTCCTGTATGTCTTTTGCAGTAAGCGCATTTACCTTTTGCTCTACCGCCAGGATATTTTCTACGTTAGCACCGTTGTTGTAAGCCTGGGTAAAGTTATCCATCCAGAAGTTATTTTCGCGGATGTTCTTTTTATATTCCAATAGCTCCGCTTCCTTAAATTTAGAAAGGTCGGTTGCAGTAGGGCCATTGTCTACGATCTTCTGAATTTCGCGCAATGCAGATGCCGTTAGCTTTTCAGCATTTTCAGGCCCGCACGGAAAAGACACATTAAAGTTATATGCAGGATAAGGCACTTTGCTCATAGAACCGTATGCACCAATACCGTACACACCACTTTCGTTTTCGCGAAGCTCCTCAACAAGCTTAATACTTAGTATTTCGCCAAGAGCACTAAGGGCAGAAGCCTCTTTCTCGCTATACGGTGTTTCGCCATAGTACATAATACGTACAGAGCTTTTAGGCTCTGTACCTTTATTCACTACTTTTTTAAAGTCGCCTTTTGGTATGCGGTAGCCGGTATCTACAATCTTTTCTCTTTTGTCAGATGCTGGAAGTGATGCAATATATTTGGCTGCATACTCCTCCATTTTCTTGTCGTCAATATTCCCTACAAAGTAGAAATCAAAGTCGGCGGCATTAGCAAAACGCTCTTTATACTTATTAAAAGCAAGCTGGTAATCTGTTTTATCCCAGCTTTCTTTAGTAGGCACCAAACCATTAAAGCGTGGATTCTCTTTGTTAAGAAACGCCGAAAACTCCTGCATAAAATAATAGTTAGGCTCGCTCATCAGGTTGTCATAAAATGCAGACTGCTTTTGTTTGTAAGCCGTGTAAGCATCCGTATCATAATTAAGGTCGGTAAAATAAGCATACGCCATCTGGAACATATACTCCATATCTTTTGGCGTAGCGCTACCCCTAAGTCCTTCAGAAATACTGTATACATAAGGATTTACGTTAGCCAGTTTGCCGGTCATGAATTTATTGATGTCGTTTATCTTGGCACCGCTAAAGCCTGCTTCATATACTGCTCCATTAGCCCACTGCGTTTTTTTGTAGTCGTCATTACTATACATATTACTGCCTCCATGACTTACAGCCTCCATAAGAATTTCGTCGTTCTTAAAATCAGTTTTCTTATAGGTTACTTTAGCACCATTACTTAATGTAAGCGTAGTAGTACCCAGCTTAGCATTGGTTTCTTTTTTAACCACACTGCCGGGTTTTACCTCGTTGCGAAGCAGGCCACTAATAACCGCAGCATCGTTATATGCAGTAAGATCATCCCCGGTACTGTTTAGTATGGCAAGCACCTCTTGCTCTGTAGGCTTTTTAAGACCGTCTTTTTCAGGGCCTGTAAGAATAACCACACGGCTGTCATCCCTTATATACTCTTTTATAAGGCCATTTACATCTGTAAGGCTTATACCCGGTAATTCTTTTTGCAGCCTTTCATATTCCCATGCAATACCCGGCGAAGCCTCTTTAGTAAGGAAATGTTGCTGATAGCCATATACAAAATTTTCAGACTCTGTTTTGTCGCGGTCATTGTATTGGCTTTCTATCTGCGCCAGAAACTGGGTTTTGGCACGATCAAGCTCACTTTGCGTAAACCCGAATTTTTTAACCCTTAGGTTTTCCTCAACCAATGTCTTAAGGGCATCAAGCTGTTTACTGTCCTGTGTCATGGCATATGACTGGTAGGCCTCTTTAGGGCGCACCCAGCTGCGGCCGTGGTAGCTATAGCCAAAGGTGTATGGTGGTGTGGGTGTATGTGTAAGCTCTTCGAGCCTGTTGTTTAGCATGGTACTAAAAAGCCCTTCGCTAAGATAATGCCTAAAGTCGCCCAGGGTAACGTTTGGTTTCGGCAGCCCTTTATCTTTATACATCAATTGCACGTCTGATGATGAGGCTTCTTTATCTGTTTCGATAGCTACAAAAGTCTCAGCGTGGTTAGGCAGGTCAAAACTACCGCGCGGACGTTCTTTCTTAGGATTCTTGTACGATTCAAAATGATCTTTGATCTTTTTTTCCATAGCAGCTACATCAATGTCGCCTACTACAATAACTGCCATAAGGTCTGGCCTGTACCAGTCTTTATAAAATCGGGTAAGCACATCGTACTTAAAGTTTTCAAGGATATTCTTCTTACCTATCGGCATCCTGTCGGCATAGTGTGATTTGTACAGCATCTTAGGCATGTAGCGTTTTTCCATACGGTCGCTGGCGCCAAGCCCCAAGCGGTATTCTTCAAGCACTACACCACGCTCTTTATCAACCTCTTCCGGCGTTAGCACCGCATTAAAAGCCCAATCTTCAATAATCTGGAAACCTTTCTCCAGTTTTTCAGGATTATCAGACGGGATAGGCAGGAAATATACCGTTTCGTCAAAACTGGTATATGCGTTAAGGTGTTGCCCAAATTTTACCCCAATGCTTTGCAGGTAATCTACCAGCTTGTTCTTAGGAAAACGTTTGGTGCCATTAAAGTTCATGTGCTCCATAAAGTGGGCAAGGCCCTGCTGGTCGTCATCTTCGAGTACCGAACCGGCGTTTACCACAAGGCGAAGGTCGACTTTGTTTTCGGGCTTGCTGTTCTTACGAATGTAATACGTAAGGCCGTTTTTAAGTTTACCTGTCTTAACATTAGGATCGAAAGGGATGGGACTGTTCAGGTCCTGAGCCGTGACATAAATAGGCGCGGCAACCAGGAACATCCATAAGGAAAAATGTTTCATGATTGATTGAAATTAGAAATTGGTTGATAGTAAAACTACAAATTTTAAGTTTTATTTTACTGTTAAATAATTAAATATCATTACCTGTATTATTGGCATTACTATTGCATTACAGTATTTTTAGTATCTTTACACTTGACGATTAAAAAAACAAACATATAATGATGCAGCCCCTTTACCGGCTCGTTGCCCTTGCCTTACTGCTTCCGCTTTTTACCAATGCACAAGTGCAGCAGGAAGTGGCTCCGCCTTATAATATTAAAACTGTTTCTTTTATTCAGAACAACGAAAATGTATTCCCCTACTTTAGGCTGGGCGATACCTTTACGCTGGCATTTGACGACCTGTTTGGTAACGAGGCCAACTATTACTACTCACTGCAACATTGTAATTATGACTGGACACCCAGCACCCAGCTTAGCGTGAACGACTATGTGCAGGGTTTTGATAACCAACGCATACAAACCTATAACAACTCATTCAACACGCTACAAATATACAGCCGCTATACGCTGAGTTTCCCTAATCAGTTTACCCGCATACTACTATCCGGAAACTACATTTTAAACATACTTAATGATGATCGCGAAGTGGTTTTTAGCCGTAGGATGATTATTTACCAGGAGCAGGTAGGTGTGCCGGTTCAGGTAAAACGCGCCCGCGATGTTGAGAACATACAGGAAAAACACAACCTTGATTTTTCTATTAAAAGCGAATCAATATTGTTCCAGAGTCCGTTGCAAAACGTAAAGGTGGCATTATTCCAGAACGGACGTTTTGACAATGCTATTTACAACATTAAAGCACAGTACACCATAGGCAACGACCTGATTTATAAATACAATAAGGAAACCCAGTTTTATGCGGGTAACGAATACTGGTATTTTGAAAATAAAGATATAAGAAATGCTGTAAACAATGTAGCCCGCGTTACCGCAGGAGAAATTTACAACTCTATACTGTATACCAATGATGCACGCGCTAACAAGCCTTACACTTACTACCCCGACGTTAATGGTAACTTTGTAACAAAGAACATTAACAACAGCGTAAGTGACCAGACTTTGGAATCTGACTACAGCTGGGTGTTTTTTAAACTGAGCGCACCGGCACTTTTTGATAAGAAACCAATATATGTGGGCGGTATGTTTAATAACTATGTAAAGACCGACGAGTATAAGCTGGATTATGTAGAGAAAACAAATACCTACGAAAAAGCTATAATGATAAAGCAGGGTTTTACAAACTATATGTACATCACTACAACCAAGGACGGATCTGTAGACGGGAAGAATGCCGTAGACGGTAACTTTTACCAGACAGAAGACCAGTATGATATTTTTGTGTACTACCGCCAAAACAATGAGCGCTACGACCGCGTTATAGGCCGTGGATCGGCAAATTCGCAAAATATTATAAACTAGGAAACGAAGAGTTAAAATTTAGTTTGATTTAATTTAATGCTACGGTTGTAAACCTCAATTGCTTAAATTTGTATTTTTACAACACAACACCTTATATTTTGTATATGGTATCACAAATAACAAGAGGCATAAAAATATCTGTATCTACCAGTTTTGAAGGCACGTACTTTAAAAACTACAGGATACAATTTGCTTTTAGCTATGAGATTACCATAGAGAACCAAAGCAAAGATTCGGTACAGTTAAATTCCCGCCACTGGGAAATTTACGACTCCCTTAACGACCTTGAAATTGTAGATGGCGAAGGTGTAATAGGTAAAAAACCTGTGCTTAAGCCCGGCGAAAAACACACCTATAGTTCAGGCTGCCTGTTATCATCTCCCTTTGGGGCCATGAGAGGTCATTTTAGCATGGTAAACTTTACCACAACACGTGCGTTTAAGGTTATAGTACCTACCTTTAGGCTGAGTGCTCCTTTTGCACTCAATTAATTTTTTTTGCAAAGTCATACAAAGAAGACACCAGGTCTCTAAAAGGTTTTTCCTGATTCAGTATACAAATAAAATATGCTTAGAACCTTAAGCAGTCAAGCCTGTATATTATGTAAACTTTGTGAACCTTTGTCCTTCTTGGCGAAACTTTGCGAAATAGTATTCTGCAACAGCTTGTTCAAATTTCTTTGTACCTTTGTGCTGCAAATTATTTTTGCCATTCAAACAAGTGAGAACGAAAAACTAAAACAACATGCCTAAAGGAATTTACAACGTGCCTGTGGCCGTAAATGAACCGGTAAAAAGCTACGCACCCGGCAGCAAAGAACGCGAACAGGTGCTTACTGCGTTTAAAGAATTGTACAGTACTTCTGTTGACGTGCCTTTATACATTGGTGCAGAAGAAATACGCACCGGTAAGACCAAAACCATCAACCCTCCTTTCGACCATAAAAAAACCGTGGGTATTTACCACGAAGCAGAAAAACAACAAATAGAGCAGGCGATAGCCACAGCACTTGAGGCCCGTAAAAAATGGGCAGCGCTGGGCTGGGAGCACCGCGCAGGGATATTCCTTAAAGCTGCCGAATTGCTTGCAGGGCCTTTCCGTGCCAAAATAAATGCAGCAACCATGATAGCCCAGGCAAAAACTGTGCACCAGGCAGAGATTGACGCAGCATGTGAGTTCATCGATTTCCTGAGGTTTAATGTGCAGTTTATGCAACAGATATATGGTGAGCAGCCTATATCTTCTGAAGGGATATGGAATCGCCTGGAGTACCGCCCGCTGGAAGGTTTTGTATATGCCATTACCCCTTTTAACTTTACAGCAATTTCCGGCAACCTGCCTGCCGCACCTGCCCTTATGGGCAACGTTGTGGTATGGAAACCAAGCGCAAGCCAGGTATACAGCGCACAGGTAATCATGGAAGTGTTTAAACTTGCGGGACTGCCTGCAGGTGTAATAAACATGGTACATGGCGACCCGGTAATGATTACTGACACCCTTGTATCAAGCCCTGACTTTGCCGGTATACACTACACAGGTTCTACGCACGTATTTAATGATCTTTGGTCTAAAATAGGGCAAAACGTACCTAAATATAAAACATATCCACGCATAGTGGGCGAAACCGGCGGTAAAGACTTTGTGGTTGCACACCCAAGCAGTATTCCTGCAGAGGTAGCTACAGCACTAAGCCGTGGCGCTTTTGAGTACCAGGGGCAAAAATGTTCAGCTGCATCTCGTGCTTATATCCCGCAAAGCATCTGGCCACAGGTTAAAGAACTTTTAGTTAAAGATATCGCATCGTTTAAAATGGGTTCGCCGGAAGATACTACCAACTTTGTTTCGGCAGTAATACATGAGGGCTCTTTTGACAAGCTTGCGAAATACATTGATACAGCTAAAGCATCTGCCGATGCCGAAATTATTGCCGGTGGTGGTTACGATAAATCTGTTGGCTGGTTTATAGAGCCTACCGTTATTGTAACAACAAACCCTAAATACGAAACCCTTACTACCGAGCTTTTCGGCCCGGTACTAACTATATATGTTTATGAAGATGCCCAGTGGGCAGAAACGCTTAAGCTTGTAGACGAAACATCACCATACGCCCTTACAGGCGCTATATTCAGCCAGGATCGCTATGCGGTAGAAGAAGCTACTAAAGCACTTGAAAACGCAGCGGGCAACTTCTACATTAACGACAAGCCTACCGGTGCCGTTGTAGGCCAGCAGCCATTTGGTGGCGCGCGTGCTTCGGGCACTAATGACAAGGCAGGATCTGTACTTAACCTTTACCGTTGGGTATCGCCGCGTACTATCAAAGAAACGTTTGTACCACCTGTAGATTATAGGTATCCTTTCTTAGGGTAACCATTTACAAGTATAAATAACAGAAGCACGGATCATTTTATGGTTCGTGCTTTTTTCTTTGCTCAATTATTAAACAACTGCTACGTCTTAGCAACTGCGTAATTAAATACGCATTTAGAATATTACTTTCGACACATAAATAAACGCGTAACAAAAAACCCGAAATCCATTAAATAAAAAAAGGAGCAGAACATTAGTCCTCACCCCTTAATTGTTTGTTTCCCCAGAGCAGCAAAAGTATTATAACAAAGGGGAATAAAGTATTAACGTAAAGTTAAAAACAGTTATAACTTTTTACGCATCATCAGGTCGGTTTGCTCATCATTGCCTACTTTAAAAATATGCGTATCAAAAGCCACAAAACCATTTTTTTGATAGAACTTTATAGCCCTGATGTTCTCTTCCCACACGCCCAGCCATAACGATGTTTTATTACCAGCCAGCGCTACTTCCAGGGCTTTGTTATACAACAACTGCCCTACTTTTTTACCGTGGTATGCACTCTTAACATAAATACGCTCAATTTCTACCGAAGTACTTTCCTGAAGTTCGGTCTGCGCGCTACCAAAATTCAGTTTTAAATAGCCAACCATAACATTACCTTCACGGGCTATAAAAAAGAACGACTCAGGATTGCTTAACTCAGCAGTAATTTTCTCTTTGCCAAAGCTCCGCTCCAGATAGGCATTCATTTCTGCTTCATCATTCCGTTCTGAAAAAGTTTCAGAAAAGGTTTCCCTGCCAATTTGCCTTACGGCATCAACATCTGCTAAAGTAGCCTTTACAATTTCTATACTATCCATACCTTTTATGTAATCTACTTTCTTAATGGCGTAAATAAAATTCAGTTTTGGCGCTTCGCCAAAATAAGTTACCGTTTCTTCACCGGTTTTTATAGCACCCAGTCTTTCAATAGCCATTTGCGAACGTACATTTACCGCACCTACCTGAAAATATACCGTTGCAACAAATGTAAAGGCATAATCAAGCATGAGCCGCTTAACTGACGGATTAATACCACTACCCCAGCATTTTGTGTCATAAAAGGTATAGCCTATCATGATACTGCTATCAGCTACATCATGATTATAAAAACGTGTGCTGCCTATAACCTCATCCGTTTGTTTATCTATAATTTTAAAGGCACCTTTACTCTCTATCGCGCCCTGAAAGAAAACCTCAAATACATCTCTCTTCCAACGGTCTTTGTTAGGATGCTGCTCCCATATTGCAGGATCTGAAGCCACCCTGTAAAGCGCCTCAAAATCTGATTCTTCTAAGGGTTTAAGGATTACGCTGTCGTTTTCTAAAACAGGCTGTATAGTAAAACTCATGATGATTATTTAACTGATGAAGTACAAATTTATGGCTTAACCGGGACTTATAGAAATTGCCTGATAAAATTTGCAAGAAGTATAAAAACAAAAAAGCCTCAACTTTCGTTAAGGCTTTCAATTTCTGAGCGAAAAACGGGATTCGAACCCGCGACCTCCACCTTGGCAAGGTGGCGCTCTACCAACTGAGCTATTTTCGCAGTAAAAAACCTTTCCTTTCGGCAAGGTTTTATTTTTTGTACTCAAGGCGGGACTTGAACCCGCACGGGCATTACTGCCCACTGGATTTTAAGTCCAGCGTGTCTACCAATTCCACCACTCAAGCATAACAGGTAGTAACCGAGCGAAAAACGGGATTCGAACCCGCGACCTCCACCTTGGCAAGGTGGCGCTCTACCAACTGAGCTATTTTCGCATTATTTCAAAAAACCACTACTGTCATTGCCAGTAATTCGGTTGCAAATATACACAGGTTTTTGATACCTGCAAGGGTTTACAGCATAAAAAAATCCATTAAAACATAATCTATTGATAACGTTTACTTTGAAAATAGAGTTTTTAACAAAGTTACCTCTACGAATCATTCCGGACCATAACAGCATTGAGATTCCTCCTATCGTCGGAATGACATACGCGCCTTCATCTGAGCGCAGCCCAGCATAGTCGAAGGATCTATAAGATGCTTCCTAGTAAAATAGGAATGACAGAACAAAAAATCGCCGATCAAGAAATCAACGACCCAGCATCCTTTTTATTTCGTTTAGCTTCATCAGGGCTTCTACAGGAGTTAGCGTGTTGATGTCGAGGTTTATTATCTCCTGTTTTATTTCTTCGAGCAACGGGTCATCAAGGTTAAAAAAGCTGAGCTGCAATTCGTCTTTTGCCTGTGCTTTAATATTTGACAAAGCTTCGCCGCTGTGGTCTTTTTCCAGCTTCTTTAATAGCTTTTGCGCTTTTTGTATCACCGTTTGCGGCATACCCGCCATCTTGGCTACGTGTATACCAAAACTATGCGCACTGCCACCCTTAACCAGCTTGCGGATAAAAAGCACATTGTCTTTTAATTCTTTTACACTTACATTAAAATTCTGGATACGGTCAAAAATATCCTGCATTTCATTCAGCTCGTGGTAGTGGGTAGCAAACAGCGTTTTTGGCTGTGCGGGGTGCTCGTGCAAAAATTCGGCTATGGCCCAGGCAATAGAAATACCATCATAAGTACTGGTACCTCGCCCTATCTCGTCAAGCAATATCAGGCTGCGGTCGCTCAGGTTGTTAAGAATACTGGCCGTTTCGTTCATCTCAACCATAAACGTAGACTCCCCCATACTGATGTTATCACTCGCCCCTACCCTGGTAAAAATTTTATCTACAATGCCCATACGCACACTTTCGGCAGGCACAAAGCTCCCCATCTGCGCAAGCAGCACTATAAGCGCCGTCTGGCGAAGGATAGCACTCTTACCACTCATGTTGGGCCCTGTTATCATTATTATCTGCTGAGCACTTCTGTCGAGGAACACATCATTGGTAATGTAGGGTGTACCCACGGGTAGTTGTTTCTCAATAACGGGGTGGCGGCCTTCTTTAATTTCCAGCTCAAAGCTGTCATCTATTTCGGGCTGCACATATTTATTTTCGATGGCTAACTGCGCAAAACCGGTAAGGCAGTCCATTTGCGCCACAAGCCCGGCATTAAGCTGCACCGGTTTTATATAGGTAGATATCCAAACTACAAGCTGTTCGAAAAGCTGCGATTCTAAAGCATGTATCTTTTCCTCGGCACCTAATATTTTGGTTTCATATTCTTTAAGCTCTTCGGTAATGTAGCGCTCGGCATTTACAAGCGTTTGCTTGCGTATCCATTCTGCCGGCACCTTATCTTTATGCGTGTTGCGTACCTCTATATAATACCCAAACACGTTATTAAACGATATTTTAAGCGATGATATACCTGTAGCCTCACTCTCACGCCTTTCTATCCCTTCAAGATACTCCTTACCACTGTAAGCTATGGCACGCAGCTCATCCAGCTCCGGATGAATACCGTGAGCTATGGCGTTACCCTTATTAATGGCAACAGGCGCTTCAGGATGTAGTGTAGTTTTAATTTTTTCACGCAGCAGGTCGCAGGCGTGCAGGCTATCGCCAATGGCTTTCAGCGCATCATTATCACTCTCCAGTGCCAGCTGCTTTATAGGCACTATGGCATCAAGCGAATCTTTAAGGTAAATTACCTCACGGGGGCTTACCTTACCTGTAGCTATTTTAGAGATTAACCTTTCAAGGTCGCTTATTTGTTTTATCTGTGTTTGTATGCGGCTTAGTATGCTCTTATTGTTCTTAAGATAAGCCACTACCTCATGGCGGGCACGCACCTTATTTGCATCTTTAAGCGGCAGTGCAAGCCATCTTTTTAGCAAGCGGCTCCCCATAGGGCTAAGTGTGCGGTCTATAACATCGAGCAATGTAACCGCATTTGGGTTAGTGCTGTGGTATAGCTCCAGGTTACGGATGGTAAAACGGTCCATCCACACATAGGCATCTTCTGCAATACGCTGAATGCTGGTTATGTGTTGTACTTTGTTATGCTGGGTTTCGCCAAGATAATACAGTACCGCACCGCTGGCTATTACACCTTCGGCCAGTTCTTCTATACCAAAACCTTTTAGTGAGTTTGTACCAAAATGCCCTGTAAGGCTATCAAAGGCATAATCTTCTTTATACACCCAGTCCTCCAGATAGAAGGTGTGATGGTTTTCGCCAAAGGCTTGTTTAAAGGTATTTTTTTCATTCTTTGCAACAAGCACTTCGCTCGGGCTAAAGTTTTGCAACAGTTTATCGATATACTCTTCATTGCCCTGCGCGGTAAGAAATTCGCCTGTAGACACATCAAGAAACGACACACCTATTGTCTTACGACCAAAGTATACTGAAGCTAAAAAGTTGTTGCTCTTACTGTGCAACACCTCATCATTCATAGACACACCCGGCGTTACCAGCTCTGTAACGCCACGCTTTACAATGGTCTTGGTCATCTTGGGGTCTTCCAGCTGGTCGCATATCGCTACGCGTAGCCCGGCCTTAACCAGTTTAGGCAAATAGGTATTAAGCGAATGGTGCGGAAACCCGGCAAGTGCCGTTTCTGTTTCGCTGCCTGCTCCGCGTTTGGTAAGCACAATGCCTAAAATTCCGGCAGCGCGAATGGCATCCTCTCCAAAAGTTTCATAAAAATCGCCAACGCGAAACAGCAGGCAGGCATCAGGATATTTCGCCTTGATGGCATTGTACTGCTTCATTAACGGGGTTTCTTTCTGTATTTTTTCTTTTGTGGCTGCCAAGGCTAAACTGTTTATTTATGTAGTGGGCGAATTTATCAAAAAAAGCCCAAACGCCCGTTTATGGCAAGCGTGATAATATAAAAGATTATCAACAACTCACATTACTTTTAGACTAACAGAGAGAATAAAAGTTATTCCGTCTGCTAAAAACATCTGGCTACAATGCTCTTGAAAGATTTCACTCACAACCTTAATACAAACACCCCATAGTGAACAACTACAAATACCACTGCTTTATAAAATATAATTGTACATTTAACCCCGCATTTATTTAACCAATAACACCAACCAATTTGTATGAAAAAGACCGTAATGGCCGCATTTATTATAATGTCATTATTTTACCATTATAAAACCTTTGCACAAATAACCGTAAGAGAAACCAGCATTCAGGAGAAAGCGGTTTACAAACCTAAAACTTTTGACAGCCTTTCTAATTTTACCCAACAAAAAGATTTAATAAGCTACAAACAATACATTGGGTATAAATTGTATTTCATCCCGAATTCTAAAAAATACAAAAGCCAGCAAAAATATACAGATACGCTTATAAATTTTCTTTTCAATAAAAAGGAAACTGTTTTAATAAAGCCCGGAAAAATACCCTTTGACGACATATACCTTAGTGCTGTTTACAAAGACCCAAAAGTAAAAAAAGCACACAAAGAGCAATATCAAAGAGAGAAAGACAAATATGACGCAGCTGTTGATAAAGAAACCACGAATGCATACAGCCCATATTTCATAAATGAAAGCATAGATAAGGCAACTGGTAAGATTAAGGGTAAAATAGGTACAGACCCTAAAACGGTATCTGGTAAGTATTTCACAATTTTAGATATACAAGCCCAGAAATATGGCGAGAAACAATACTCTAAATTAGAATCGCTTGAAGATTTAGACTGGAGGGCATCGTTGCAGGTTGTTTTAAAAAATGACCAGACTAAAGACACTCTTTACTGGCAGATAGACCAGGCACGAAATATAGCAAACTATCCTTTTATGATTGTACCCTATTTTTCCAAGCAAAAACAATTGTACCTGGACAAAAAACTTGTAGCCACAAAAAATTTTAGCACACCTGTTATTGATGTAAACACTGCGCAGCCAGTAACCATAAAAAACGGAGACATATATACTTGTACCGATATTAGCTTTGCAGATATCGAAAAATCAAAATATCTCGCGCCCATGTATTTCCTTAAAAATGACAAAGGCAACGAGATATGTTTTGTTTTGGGATCTTTTGAAAATGAAGCATTTATTACTGAAGAAATCTTTTTAAAGCGTGAAGCTGAAAAAAAGAAGCTTGATGAGCAACGTAAAAAGGAAAAGCTGGAAGAAGAAAAGAGACACGCACAGGAACAACTTGCTTTTAAAAACGAATGCATTAAAAAGTTTGGGGTTAAAATGGGCACACTGGTTAATGAGGGCAATGTGGCTCTGGGCATGACGAAAGACATGTGCATATATGCCTGGGGTAACCCGATTGATGTTAACACGATACAATCTACCGGAAGGACGACTGAACAATGGGTGTATAACTGGGATACATACTTATATTTTGAGAATGGGACATTAAAAATTATCCAGAATTAATCACATATCTATTTAAAGAAATTGCTTATTTTGATTTAAATATATCACTACCAAAACACAATGAAGACATTCGCAATCTTTTCACACACCTTTTGTTAACATTGGCATTCTTTTTGTATTTTTGGCTTAATCATAAAAAATTAAGAATATGAAAAAACTTTTGTTAGCTGCCCTGCTTATGACAGGAATAAGCACTTTTGCACAGCAACTTACCAAAGCTGGTATTGACCAACCAAGGAAAGAAAAAGTAACAGTAGAAACCAGGGTAAAAAAACTTACCGATGAATTAAAACTTGACCAAAAGCAGCAACTTAAAGTTACAACGCTTTTAACTGATCAGGAAAAAACAAGAGAAGACATTAAGGAAAGAACTAAAGCAGCCGGTACCGATTTAGCAGCTAAGGCAGCATTGCGCAACGAAATGAAAGAACAGGGTACTTTGCTTAAATCAAAAATGAAAGAGATACTTACCCCAGATCAGTTTACTAAATGGGAAGCCTCTACAAAACCACAAAGGCGTTTACCCGCAAGTGCAGGCGCATTAAAAGAAGATGGCCCACAAATAAATGAAACAGATAAAAAAGTACTTAAGCCTACAAACTAATCTTACAGTATTTTATAATATAAAAAGCCGCCGAAAAATGTTTTTTGGCGGCTTTTTTTAATTCCACACATCAAAATAGCCACTGCTTTTACTCATGTTAGCACGGATATTTTTTTCGCTTTACCTTTGCAAAAAGCGACACAATGAGAAAACTGGAAAACAGCGAACTGGGACGGAAGAATACGGAAGAATTTAAAGACGCCGAAAAAACCCCTCTTATACTTATATTAGATGACATAAGAAGCCTGCACAACATAGGCTCGGTATTTCGTACGGCAGATTCTTTTTTGCTCGAAAAAATATACCTCTGCGGTATAACTGCCACTCCGCCTAACAAGGAAATTCACAAAACTGCCCTCGGAGCCACCGAAACTGTAGCGTGGGAACATTACAAAAACACAACAGATGTAATTACTGCCTTACAACAGCAAGGCATAGAAGTATATGCTGCAGAACAGGCAGAAGGCGCTGTTTTCCTACAGGACTTTACCCCTCAGAACGGTAAAAAATACGCCTTAGTATTTGGAAATGAAGTGAAAGGCGTTTCACAGGAAGCCATAAATCTTTGCAATGGCGTTATAGAAATACCCCAACTGGGAACTAAACATTCCCTCAACATTTCGGTTAGCGCCGGCATAGTAGTATGGGACATTTTCCAGAAGCTACATTACCATAAAAATTAATAATCTCGTAAATATATTTTTATATTTTTACGAAATGAAGAAACCTATATCGTTTTACCTGCAGGCATACATAATTTTTGTATTGTCTGCACTCCCTATATATGCTCAGTCTACAGCCGCACCCACACTCGCTGCCACCGGAAACCAGGTATATTGCCCCGGCACTCCCATTAACATCGTTACAGCATTTGGCATAACACCACCGGCAGGAGGGCCTACCGGGGCACAGGCGGTATACATACAAATTTCTTCAGGGTATGTAAACGGCCAGGATCGCCTTACTTTAAACGGCACCATACCAAACATAACATCTGCGTGGAACGCCACATCAGGAAAACTTACCATAAATAGCACTAACGGGCTTGATGTGCCTTACAATACACTCGAAGCCGCAGTACAAAATGTAGTATACAACAGTAGTAATGCAACACCAACAGGAACACGTACCTTTTCGATAACCATAGGCGAGGCAAACTACCTGCCCAGCACCCAGCATTATTACAGGTTTGTATCTTCATTAAACATAAGCTGGCAGGCAGCAAAAGCAGCAGCCGCAGCCGATACTTACTACGGCCTTACCGGCTACCTGGCAACCTTAACCAGTGCCGAAGAAGCACAACTTTGTGGCGAACAGGCCACAGGCACAGGCTGGATAGGCGGCACAGACGAAGATGTTGAAGGCGTATGGAAATGGGCTACCGGACCCGAAGCAGGCACAGTATTCTGGAACGGTGGGGCTAATGGCAGTACTCCAAATTTTGCATTTTGGAATACCGGCGAACCTAACAACTCTAACAATGAAGATTACGCACATATTACCGCTCCGGGGGTGGGCATTTTAGGTTCATGGAACGATTTACCAAACGTAGGAAGTACGGGAGATTTTGTTCCTAAGGGCTATATTGTAGAATATGGCGGTATGCCCGGCGATCCTGTTTTAAACATTTCTGCCAGCACCAAAATATCAATCAACAAAATAACCTCTATAACCACACCTACAGCGGTTTGTGGTACCGGAACCGCTACACTCAGCGCACAATCTGACGGAACGGCGGTTTATTGGTATGATGCCGCAACAGGAGGCAACCTATTAGCAACAGGCAACAGCTACACTACACCTGTAATTTCGCAGCCTACTACATACTATGCTTCTGCTTACGATGCAACCTGTACCACAGCAACGCGTACACCTATTGTAGCAAATGTAACCGCATTACCCACAGTTACGGTAACAAATGCCACTGTTAATGCCTGTGGCAGCGAAACACCTGTACTAGAAGCAACAGCCAGCAACGGCACCATAAACTGGTACACCAGCGCCACGGCAGCAACGCCAATAGGTTCAGGAAGCCCCTTTACTGCTCCTGCTGTAACAGGCACAACTACTTTTTATGCCGAAGCCCTTTTCAACGGTTGCCCATCTGCCACGCGGGAGGCTGTTACCGTAAACCATTATGAAAATCCGATATTACCGGAGACTACTACCACAATAAATTTTTGCGAAGGTACTGATGCCACACTTGATGCCACAATGGCAAATGTAACCTACCTTTGGTCTACCGGCGAGACAACAGCAAGTATTAAAGTAGTTACCGGAGGTACCTATACCGTAGACGTTACTAACCCTGCAACCTGTAGTGCCACCCGTACTTTTGAGGTTACCATGAAGGACTCCCCCGTAATTAACGACGTACTGGTAGATACAGACAGGGCAACGGTAGTGATGAAAAACAACGACCCCGAAAATTACGAGTTCTCTATAGACGGCGGCCCTTACCAGACATCTCCTGTGTTTGACAACTTAATTAGCGGCAGGCACCTTATTATGGCGCAGTCAATAAACGGATGTGGTGAGTATCCGTTTGTGGTGGTAATCTACCTTATCCCTAAATACTTTACACCAAATGGCGACAATACTAACGACTTTTTTACCCTTGCAGGGATGAGCGCATTGCCTCAGGCTACCGTTAAGATATTTGACCGCTACGGCAAATTGCTTACGGTACTTAACCGCTATAAACGCGAGTGGGACGGTACTTTTAACGGCAATCCGTTGCCGGCAAGCGATTATTGGTATGTAATTAAAATAGATAATGAAACCCCTGAAATAAGGGGACACTTCGCTATGATGCGATAGTTTAATACAAAGATTTTGACAGACACAACGCTTATAAAAGCCGTAAGGCTTATAAATACCCCCGATGGGAAATGTACTTTTGAATACGGCAGCATGGCCAATACCGTATTTATAGAAGCTAAAGGATTTTTTGCCCAAACCTATATAGAAGAATATCAAAAGGTAGCACACCCTGCCCCACGCCGGCAATATGTGGTAACGCTTAGCGGTACACTACGTTTTAAAGTAAGCAATGGCGATGCCTTTATTATAAAACCGGGCATTTTGCTTATTGCAGAAGATACTGAGGGCGAAGGCCACACCTGGGAGCTTATTGAAGGCGAACGCTGGGAGCGTATTTACATTGTACTTGCCGATGGCGCCGACGACCATTTTATTGCAGATAAT
This sequence comes from Flavobacterium psychrotrophum, assembly GCF_003403075.1. Lineage (NCBI taxonomy): Bacteria > Pseudomonadati > Bacteroidota > Flavobacteriia > Flavobacteriales > Flavobacteriaceae > Flavobacterium > Flavobacterium psychrotrophum. The sequence goes on from NZ_CP031557.1 coordinate 3,596,525, forward strand.
TAGACCTCAAAACCTAATTACGGAATTAGCTTCATCAGCCCGCGTTTGTGCTCTTTAAAATTCTTAGACAGGTATAGTTTTTTAGCTCCTTCATTGTGCGGTTCTATTTCCAGGTAAACAACTTTTATTGAGAGCGCTTTGGCAGCTTCAGCAATAAAATTGAGCGCCTGCTTTGCAATACCCTGCCCACGCATAGTTTCAGACACAAAAAGTTCGTCCAGAAATGCAATGCGTCCGGCATATTCAAAACTGAACACAAAGGTCAATATTATATAACCAACAGGGTTTCCATCGGCAATAATTACCCAGCCTTTACCCAAACTTTCGTTCTCTATAAATTCGAAAAAAAGTCCTTTACTAACCACAGCATCCATAGGATACCCATCTATAGCATAAAACTGCTCCATCATGCTGACAACTGCCGGGGCATCGGCAGCTTCAAAAGGTTTAAATACGGGCTGTATCATTCTGAATATGGTTAATTATAATATTTATAGCACCACGGTTATTTCGCACAAAAGCACCGGCTATCAGGCCTTTTTCCTGCCTGTAGGCATCATTATATACTAAGTTACTAAGAGCCTCCTCCATTTCAGGCTTATCACTTACAGCAATAACGCCACCATCTTCAACCAGTGCAATAGCCTCGGGAAATTTAGTATGATTAGGCCCAATAATAATAGGCACACCAAAAGCAGCAGGCTCCAGTATATTGTGCAGACCAGATGAACCAAAGCCACCACCTACATAAGCCACATCGGCATAGCTGTATATTTTACCTAAAAGCCCAATGGTATTTACGATAAGTACATCGTATTCAGCCAGGTTTTCCCCATCCTTTTCGGTATAGAAAATCACGTTGCGTTTTATGTTCTTTTGCAGGTCAGCCATATGGCTTTCGCCAAAGGTATGCGGTGCAATAATGAATTTGGTATTAACAGCACTGTTTATAAAATCGGTAAACATACTCTCATCCTTTGGCCAGGAACTCCCAAAAACAACTGTTGTTTTGCCATCAATAAATTCTTCTATAAACGGCAGTTTATTATCCTGTTCTAAAATACGGCTCACGCGGTCGTATCGTGTATCGCCACTCACCGTTACATTAGTAAAGCCAATGGTAGCGAGCAGTGTTTTAGAACTCTCATACTGCACAAAAAAGTGTTTAAACACCTTAAAAGCATTGCGATAAGTACTGCCATACCATTTAAAGAACGCCTGATTTGGCCGAAAAAGGCCTGAAATGAGATAGGTTTTTGTATTGTATTTCTTGAGCTCGTTAAGGTAATTTGGCCAAAATTCATATTTTATAAAAAAGGCCATATCAGGGTGTGCGAGCTGTATAAACTTTTTGGCATTGCTCAATGTATCAAGCGGCAGGTATACTACCACATCGGCAGCCTTGGTATTCTTTCGGATCTCATAGCCCGACGGCGAAAAAAAAGTAAGCAGTATTTTATGTGCCGGGTATAGTTCGCGCATCTTTTCCATGATAGGCAAACCCTGTTCATACTCTCCAAGCGATGCAGCATGAAACCAGATCACTTTATCAGTAGCGTTTATTTTTTGTGCCAGTGTAGTAAAAACGTCTTTCCTGCCGGTTACAAAAAGTTTCATTTTGTGGTTAAAAAGCGCCACTATTTTAAGGAGGTATCCGGCAATGTGGGTAAGCAGGCTGTATACGAAAAGCATAGGCTGAATATTGGGGTGCTAAATTACGTATTTTTCATTGGCAGGGCGGCATTAAATTAGTAGTTTTGCGTGACTTTAATAATTTCACTACAATGAAAAAAATACAAATGGTCGACCTGAAAAGCCAGTACGACCAGATTAAAGATACCGTAAACGCTTCTATTCAGGAAGTGCTTGACACCACCTCTTACATCAACGGCCCACAAGTGCATAAATTTCAGAAAGACCTGGAAGACTACCTTGGTGCTAAGCACGTTATACCGTGTGCTAACGGTACAGATGCACTACAAATAGCCATGATGGGCCTTGGCCTGAAACCCGGCGACGAGGTTATAACTGCCGACTTTACCTTTGCTGCAACCGTAGAAGTTATAGCCCTGCTGCAACTTACTCCGGTACTGGTAGATGTAGATGCTGACACTTACAACATTTCTATCGAAGCTATTAAAAAAGCCATTACACCAAAAACCAAAGCCATCGTTCCGGTGCACCTTTTTGGGCAGGCAGCTAATATGGAAGCCATTCTGGCGATAGCCAAAGAACACAACCTGTATGTTATTGAAGATAACGCTCAGGCCATAGGCGCGAATTATAAGTATGCCGATGGTTCTAAAAAGAAAGCCGGGGTTATAGGCGATGTAGCTTCTACATCATTCTTCCCATCTAAAAACCTGGGGTGCTATGGCGATGGCGGTGCTATTTTTACAAATGATGATGAACTGGCACATACCCTGCGCGGGATTGTAAACCACGGTATGTATGTGCGCTACCACCACGATGTTGTGGGTGTAAACTCCCGTTTAGACAGCATACAGGCGGCAGTGCTTAATGCAAAGCTACCTAACCTTGACAGTTACAACAAAGCCCGTAGCGAAGCTGCTGCTAAATATAGTGCTGCATTTGCCGGCCATACAAATATTGTTACTCCTGTAATAACAGGAGATGAAGACAGCCACGTTTTTCACCAGTATGTAATGCGTGTACTAAATACAGACCGCGATGCCCTGCTACAGCACCTGCTGGACAAAGGCATACCATGCGCTATTTACTACCCAATACCGCTACACAGCCAGAAAGCATATGCAGATGCCCGCTATAACGAGGCAGATTTTCCGGTAACAAACCAGCTGGTAAAAGAAGTTATTGCCCTGCCAATGCACACGGAGCTTGACGATGAGCAAATAGCTTTTATAACCGGTGCAGTACTTGAATTCCTGAAATAATGGAAGAGGGAAAACGCAAAAAGATAACCGCAGGAGGCATTGCAGGTTTTGCAATAGCTTTTATAATTTCGTATTTTGCGGTATCTTACTTTACAGGGAAAGGTGATGACTGTACTTTTAAAAACCTCAGAAAAGATGAATAAGTCATTTCCCATGAAGGTTGATAACGACACAAGGCTTGATAGCACTAATGTACAAAAGGAGCCGCTTACCCTTAACTATTACTATACCATTGTAACCCTTGAAAAAGAAGCCTTTACCGAAAATTTAAACGACGTAGTGGCGCAACTTAAAAAAGGGACACAGGAAAACCTGGACAAATCGCCCCAGATGGCAGAATTCAGGGAGAAGAATATTTCCCTCAAATACTGCTACTATGATAAAAAAGGCGCCTTTGTGGTAGACTATACTATTAAACCAACAAAACAATAAAGAATGAAAATACTTGTAACCGGCGGCCTGGGCTTTATAGGATCGCACACTGTTGTAGAACTTCAGAACACAGGTTTTGATGTAGTGGTTATCGACGACCTTTCTAACGCTTCTATAGAAGTCCTTGAAGGCATTGAGGCTATTACCGGAAAAAAGCCTGAATTTGAACAGATCGACCTGCGCGACAAGGCGGCCGTACAGAACTTCTTTAAAAAATACAGCGATGTAAGAGGCGCCATACATTTTGCTGCAAGTAAGGCTGTAGGCGAAAGTGTGCAAAACCCGCTACTTTATTACGAAAACAACCTTGGCGCCTTAGTATATATTCTTCAGGAGTTACAGAAAAAGGATGCCGCTAATTTTATCTTTAGTTCATCGTGTACCGTTTATGGCCAGGCAGAAAAGATGCCAATATCTGAAAGTACGCCAGTACAGCCTGCCATGAGTCCTTACGGCAATACAAAAAAAATAGGCGAAGAGATAATACATGATGTTGCTAAAGTAAGCAACATCACTGCAATATTACTACGCTACTTTAACCCGGTTGGAGCACATCCGTCGGCTAATATTGGCGAGCTTCCGCTTGGTGTACCGCAAAACCTTGTGCCGTTTATTACACAAACCGCCATGGGGCTTCGCCAGGAACTATCGGTTTTTGGAAATGATTACCCAACGCCGGATGGCACCTGCGTACGCGATTACATACATGTGGTAGACCTTGCAAAGGCACACGTTATTGCGCTGAAACGCCTGGTTGAAAAGAACAATACCGAAAAAGTGGAGGTATTTAACCTTGGCACCGGCAAAGGCAACTCAGTACTTGAAGTAATTAATGCTTTTGAGGCTGCTACCGGCGAAAAGCTGAACTATAAAATAGTGCCGCGCCGCGAAGGCGACGTTACCGAAGCGTATGCCGACACTACTAAAGCCAATGAAGTATTAGGCTGGAACGCCGAACTTTCTTTAGACGAAGCGCTTGCCTCTGCCTGGAAATGGGAGAAGAAAGTACGCGGAGACGGTAAGTAGCGATTAGTTTTCAGTATAAAAAACAACCGTATAATAACAAAATCCCAAACGCAATGTTTGGGATTTTTGTTTTAAACACATACTTTAGCACAAACTTTTCTGACATGGGAAAAACCACACCACGCTTTGAAAACCTTAAGCCGCTTGCTACTAAAAACAGGTTAACTGCATTAACTATCGTATGGTCTTTTGGGGTATTGTGTCTTATGGCGGTGCAGACAGATTTGTTTAGGCACTATGACTTTAAGCCCGCATTTATAGCCGTATATTTACTCATGGCTATAAACACGTTATTCATTGGTAAGCTCTGGAAAATTTACATCGAAAACAGGCAGCAAAAATAACCTTATATCTTACGCTCAATAACGTAATTTACCATAAGTACGAGTGCATCTTTATAAGGAGAAGATGGATAGCCTGATAGCAACTGCAAAGCCTCTTCCTGGTACTGCGCCATTTTTTGTTCGGCGTAAGAAAGCCCGCCTTTGTTTGTTACAAAATCGATAACCTCCTTAACCCGCTTTTTATCTTTGTTGTGGTTTTTAACCGAATTTATTACCCATTTTTTTTCTGCTTTAGAGCAGTTGTTAAGGGCATAAATTAGCGGAAGCGTCATCTTTTGCTCTTTAATGTCAATACCTGTTGGTTTACCAATGGCATCATCAGTATAATCAAAAAGGTCATCTTTTATCTGGAACGCCATACCTATAAGTTCGCCAAATTTGCGCATCTTCTCGGTATCTTCACTATCAGGGTTTACAGATGTAGCACCCAGGGAACAACAGGCCGCAATAAGCGTAGCGGTCTTTTGGCGGATAATTTCATAATAAATATCCTCAGTAATATCGAGCCTGCGCGCTTTTTCAATTTGTAAAAGTTCGCCCTCACTCATTTCGCGCACCGCAACAGATATAATACGCAGCAAATCGAAATCGCCATGATCTATACTAAGCAGCAAACCTTTAGACAGCAGGTAGTCGCCCACCAGCACCGCAATCTTATTCTTCCACAGGGCATTAAGCGAAAAGAAGCCACGGCGGCGGTTAGAGTCGTCTACCACATCATCATGCACCAGCGTTGCGGTATGGATAAGCTCTATTACCGAAGCACCACGATAAGTGCGCTCGTTAACCAGCCCACCACTTACCATCTTGGCTGTAAGAAACACAAACATAGGGCGCATTTGCTTGCCCTTACGATTTACTATGTAGTAGGTAATGCGGTTGAGCAACGCCACTTTTGAAGACATCGACTCGTGGAACTTTTTTTCAAAAAGTTCCATTTCGGCCGAGATGGGCTGTTTTATTTGCTCGGTGATTTTCATTTACACCCCAAAGATAACAAAAGACTTTATAGTTGTAAACTTACAAAGTCATAAAGTTTGCAACTATAAATCCTGAACATACAACTACGAACCTTTTAGCGCATTCAGCGCCTGTTTTGTAAAGTCAGACAACACCAACTTACCACTCATTTCCGCACGTTCGGCAAGCAGTGCATCCCAGTTTTCGGTTCCCTCCCAGGCTACCTGCTTTAATAGCTTCATAGCTTCAGGATTGTAAGCTGACAATTTACCCGCAAGTGCAGCAACAGCTCCGTCAAGTGCCTCGATTGTGTCGAATACCTCTGCATACAGGTTTTTCTCGTGTGCCCATGCTGCACTGTAAAATTGGGTTGCATTAATACTCATGCGCATAAATGCAGACGTACCTATTTTACGCTCTACGGCAGGGCTAATTACAAACGGCCCTATGCCTATGGTCAGTTCGCTCAGTTTTACAGCAGCGGCTTCTGTCGCAAGTGTGTAATCAGCCGCAGCGGCAAGGCCTACACCACCACCCACTGCCCTGCCCTGTATACGGGCAATAACCAGTTTGGGCGCCTTTCGCATAGCATTGATAACATTGGCAAACCCGGAAAAAAACGCCTTACCATCAGCCTCATTGGTAATACTTAGCAGTTCGCTAAACGATGCCCCGGCACAAAAGGCTTTTTCGCCCCCGCTTTTAAGCACAATTACACGAACATCAGGATTGTCACCAAGGCTCTTAATCTCGGCAGCCAGGCGCGCCAGTTGTACACCGGGCATAGAATTGCCCTGCGGATGAAAAAACGTAACGGTACCTACACCTCCCGCAATTTCTGAAGTTACAAATGCTTCCATAATTATAAATGGGCGAGTATTTCTTTTTTAAGGGCATCGTATTCACCCTGTAATATCAGTCCGTTATCAAGCAGCCTTTTATAGCTTTGCAGCTTATCAAAAAGTGCCTCTTTAGTCAGGCTTTCAAGCCCTGCTTTTTCTTTGGCTACAAGCTTATCTTCTTTATCTGAAATAACCGGTACAGGCTCGGCAGCTTTAGTTTCTTCTTTGTAGCCATCACTTTCATTCTTAAAAGCACTGTTCATAAGAGATGAAAAATCGTTTACCTCTTCAGCCTCTATTTCTTCTATCTGCTCGTTAATATAAGCATCATTGATGTGCCCCGGCGGGTCAGATGGAATTTCTTTTTCCTCAACCTTATCTTCAGCTTTAACCTCAGTAGGTTTCGCAGCCTGCTTAAGTTCTTCAAGCTGTTCTTTGGCAAAAGTGTATATTTTGCGTGCCTGTATCTTGGGCAGGTAATCTATAGAAATAGTAAGATCTGTATTGGTATTGAACGAAAATTCAGAGCCCAGTATGTTCTCTTTTACAAAAACACCCGCGATGTTTGTCCACGGATAATCGGTAAAATCCATGCTCAGCCCCAGGTTTTTTGGCTTGCAGATGATAATACGCCTGTTGGTAAGCACTATACTGTCAGGAAAAACAGTAATGGCCGGTTTTTTCTGTACACCTATGTAGCCCACCTCTTCATTTCTCATAAGGAGATCGCTGAGTTTGGCTGATATTTTTTCGATGGCTTTAGGGTCCTGCTCTTCGTTAAGAAACTTTTTAAACTGCTCTTTCATCTTGAAAGGTTAATTGATTGAAATTCAAAGTTACCAAAGTAGCCTGAATTTCTTAGTTATCTTTTTGCAAAATTTCTGCCTGTAGTTTTTTGGTCAGGCTGTTAAATATAAGCTCGTAAGAATGCGTAATAAGTTCGCGCAGCAGCTTAACAGGCACATCGCTGTTTACTGTAATAGTATTCCAGTGTACCTTGCTCATATGGAAACCGGGATTAATACCATCATATTCGGCACGGAGTTCTAAAGCCCGTTCCGGGTCGCACTTAAGGTTCATAGACGGACTGCCTTTCTCCCATTCAGAAAGTGACGAGAGTGCAAACATCTTACCGCCCACCTTAAACACAAGCGTATCCTCATCAAACGGAAAATGTTCTGTAACACCTTTTTTGGCAAGGCAAAAATCGTAAAAGTCGGTTATGGTCATAAAGTTGAAAGTCTTAAAGTTTTTAAAGTAGCAAAGTTACAGAGTTGCAAAGTATCTGAGCCGCTCTGTCTTTCATCTATTATCTTATTGCATCTTCTAAAGAATCTATGTCTTCTTCCCTATCTCACCCAAATGGGTAAATTTAAATCCACGTTCATATTTAAGGCCGTAGCCAAACATCCTGTCCATACTCGAATGCGCAAATAGGATAACACCTGCAAGTTGGATTAATGCATTCCCTGTATAAATACCCAAAATATAAACTACTACAGCAACCGCCCTATGATGGAACAGATTGTATGCCCATGCCCCTACACGATTTCCTGCAAGGTAACCAAGCATGGAAAAATCAGGCACCAGTATAAGCACAGAAAACCACCACCACGCAAACGGCAACAGGCTAAACCCATAAATACCTAATGCAAATAATGCTGCTTCCTCTAACTGAATAAGCTGTTTCATGCCATTCAAAATTTAAAATTCATCATTTAAAATAATCTATAAAGAACAGGCTTACTCGGGCTGGCATCATTTTCAAAAGAAGCAATCTGAATATTTAACAGATACGTACCGTCAAGAACAGCATCGGGCACAAAGATCATTTCAGTAATCGTGGCATGACGGCGGGCATCTGCGTTTAATCCCTGAACATCGGTAATATTCCAGAAAGCTTTGTGTGCCCCCAGCCTGCCTTCATCTTCCTCGCGGTCTACACTAGGCAGGTCGATAAGCAGGTGATCAATACCGCATTCACGGATATAATCTGCCGCAGCGGCTTCAAGATAAGGCGGATTGGTATGGCTGTAATTTTTATGTTGCTTGTCGGCTTTATTAGGTAGCGTTCGGATTACAAGTGCCTCAGGGGTTTTACCGTTTAGCTTATTCTCTATCTGCGCTTTAGTTATAACATTGTCATCGCCCTGCACTTCAGGCGTAACCGATATCAGCTCTGCCATAAAGAAGAACTTGACCAGCGTTTTGTTGATGCTGTAAAAATCGTTGGTAATATGCCCCAGGCATTCGGTGTGTGTACCGTGCGCGTGCGGATTAAAGGCTATGTTATTAAAATTTGTTGATGCACCCTCGCTTACCTTGCCCACCCAGTTATCTATAGCTACGGGGCGTATAATAGGGTGTTCTAAATACCAGGCAATTGGGTTTTGGCTATCGCCGGTTAGTGGTATCGAAATATCAATGGGTTTAGAAAAGTCTACTTTATAACTTTTCTCTTTATGGTCTATAGTAGCAAGCATAATATTTTTAAAGACTATTTCACAGAGTTACACAGAGGTTTCACAGAGATTCACGGAGAATAAATCAACGACACCACACTGATTAAATCTCGGTGTTCATCTGTTACATCCTACTCCAAATTTACAAAAAACAAATCGCTGGCTATGCCATCGGCCAGGAACTTTCCGGCACGGGTGGTTTTAAGGATGTTATTTTCAAAAGAAAGCAGTTGCTGGTGTACAAAAGGCGTCGCCTCTTTAAGCAAATAATCTGAGAAGGCATTTCCAAAATTTTCTTGTACTTTCAAGACATCTACACCCCAAATGGTACGCAGCCCCGTCATTACATATTCATTATAACGATCTGTTACAGAAAGCTCTTCTGATTCAAGAGGCAAAACACCTTCTTGTACTTTCCGGAGATACAGGTTATTATTAGCTACATTCCAGCTGCGGTGGGTACCGTTGTAACTATGCGCCGATGGGCCTATACCCAGGTACTTTTTACCCAGCCAGTAGGCTGTATTATTCTTTGAAAAATATTCAGGCTTACCAAAGTTTGACAGCTCATAATGCACAAAGCCTTCCTGCTCCAGCCTATCAGCCAATAACAAAAACTGCTCATGCGCTGCTTCATCACTTGGTGCAGAAATAATACCTTTTTTAACCAGCGTATGCAATGCCGTTTTAGGCTCTACCGTAAGGGCATAACTTGATATGTGCGGAATGCCAAACGACAGCGCCTTTTCTACATTCTGCATCCATCGGTGGTTATCCATACCGGGAATACCATAAATAAGGTCGAGTGTAATGTTATCAAAATACTTTACAGCTTCTGTAAGACATTGCTCTGCCTGCGTGGCATTGTGCGCACGGTTCATCATTTTAAGGTCTTCCTCAAAAAAGGACTGCACACCAATGCTTAACCTGTTAATTTGTGAATTTGCTAATTCGGTAATTCGGGAGGGCGATAAATCATCCGGATTGGCTTCGAGGGTCACTTCAGGATTAGCAATAACCGTATGGTTTTGGTATACGGCATCTAATAAAAACCGTGTTTGTTCATTGCTAAGTACCGAGGGTGTACCACCGCCAAAGTAAATGGTTTCGATAACTTCACCGCCTAATTCGTCTTTGCGCAGGGCAATTTCTTTGGCTAAAGCCAAAACCATATCGTCCCGGTTTTTCATGGAAGTAGAAAAATGGAAATCGCAATAATGGCATGCCTGCCTGCAAAACGGAATGTGGATGTAAATGCCCGCCATGGGCGCAAAGGTACAATCTTTTCAGGCAGAAAATAATAGGCTGTAAAGCCCTACTTCACCTTATCGGGGTTTTGTTTTATAAAGGCATCCCAACCGGTGTAGCTTTTACCCGCCACGGTAGGTTTACCCGTATTAAAATGATGGCATACGGCTGCTGCAAGGCCATCGGTGCTATCCAGGTTTTTAGGCAGTTCTTTTAAACCTAAAAGCTGTTGCAGCATTTTAGCCACCTGTTCTTTACTGGCATTACCGTTGCCGGTTATGGCCATTTTTATCTTTTTTGGTTCATACTCTGTAACCGGGATGTCGCGCGAAAGCCCTGCCGCCATAGCAACGCCCTGAGCCCTTCCCAGCTTGAGCATACTCTGTACATTCTTACCAAAAAATGGCGCCTCAATGGCTATCTCATCCGGGTTATGGGTATCAATAAGTTCTATTGTACGTTCAAAGATGAGTTTTAGCTTTAGGTAATGGTCGTCATATTTACTAAGCTGCAATTCATTCAGCTGGATAAATTGCATCGATTTGTTAACCACCCTTATAAGGCCAAAGCCCATAATGGTCGTTCCGGGGTCAATGCCTAATATAATACGTTCGTTTGCCAAAGCTATTTTAGTTACTTTTGCCGGATGAAAGCCCTGCCCCACAAAACTAAGCAATTGTTTGTTTTTATCGCTAAACTTTTAGTTGTAAGCGGCGCTTTTTATTATATCTATAACCGCCTGGCTAATGGCGAGCAGTTTGACCCCCACCGTTTCAGCACGGCTTTAGCAAAACCTAATGCATGGTTTATTGTTGCAGCCATTATCATGCTTACTTTTTTAAATCGTTTTTTAGAGATCCTGAAATGGAAGGCACTGGCCAACACCCTACAACCGGTATCGCTGGGGCAGAGTGCCGCACAGGTACTTGCTGCGGTTACCGCCGCTATTTTTACACCAAACGGACTGGGCGAATATGCCGCCAAAGCACTCTACTATAAAAAACAGGACGCGAAAGAGATTGTGTTCCTGAACCTTGTGTGCAACGGTGTACAGATGATTATTGCAACCCTGGCGGGACTTACCGGACTGGTAGCTTTTAATTTTATATACAGTGTAATTCCAAACTCGCTACTGCTTGCAATTATTGCCGGGATAGGCATAGTAGCACTTATTGTTTTCGCGTCGCGAAATATTACGGTTAAAGGCTATTCGTTACAAAAGCTTTTTGAGAAGATAAATGCCCTGCCAAAAAGTGTACACCAAAAAAATATGGCACTGGCCTTATTCCGCTACCTGAGTATTGTAAACCAGCATTACCTGTTGTTTTTACTCTTTGGCGTAAGCATACCCTATCCGGTAATGATGGCTGCGATTGCGGGAATTTACTTTTTAGGCTCAGCATTGCCTAACTTTACGTTTATCGATTTTGCAGTACGTGGCAGCGTTGCGGTCTATTTCTTTGAAATTATTGGCGTAAACGAATGGATCGTTGTCTTGGCTGCTACACTGCAATGGTTATTAAATGTAGTACTACCGGTAGTAGCGGGAAGTTATTTTGTATTGACGTTTAAGCGGAAGTTATAAAGAAATCTTTGTAACACTTTATATGAAATTTCGCTAAGTTCCACAAAGGGACACAAAGCTGTTCAGAAGAAGTTGATCGCGCGGATTTGTAATCCGTGCGTAATAATAGCAACCGAAAGTAAATCACGGATCAAAGATCCGCGCCATCCGGTTTTCTTTTATTTGTGAAGATTCGTGTAATTCGCGGCAAAACAAAAGGCCTATTTCTTCACATCTAAAATCACGGGAAGTACAAACTGGCTGGTAACGGGCACGCCCTCTTTTTGTGCAGGCTCTACTTTAGGGAAATCGACCAGGCGGGCTTTAATGATACTATCTATTTTAACCGTATCATATTGCACGCTATCTTTTGGGAACTGGGGATCAAACTGCAGGCGGGCGTCGGCAAAAACCGTAACCTTAACCTGTATGGTATCCAGTTGCGGGTATAAGAGTGCAATGGTATCAGCCCCAAGCTTTTCCTGCACCAGGCGTGCCATGGCCGAGAAAAAGCATTCTTTTTTAAGGGCTTTATCGGTTATTACATCACACTCTGCCAGCGAGGGGTAACTACTTACTTCTTTCCAGTTAATTTCTTTCAGGCGTTCCTGCAACAGGGCATCCTCATCGGGCACCTGCTTATCAAAATATTGACAGGAAACCCCAAGGAGAGAAAAAAGCAATAAAAGACTTATTTTTTTCATGAAACGCTAACGATCATTTTTACTGACAGACCAAAAATAACGAAAATTTATTTAAGGAGATATCATCTGCAACTTCCGGTAATGCTATTATGTAGTTTCTTTACTAATCCATTTACCCACCTCAGGGGCTTTATAGCTACGCATTTTATCAAGCAGGGCATCGGCATTAGTATCTACCAGCAACATATCGCGGTTTACTGCCTTTAAAAGCCCTTTGCCAACCATAGTATCTATAAAGGCGATAAGCTCATCATAAAATCCGTTTACATTTAGCAATGCCACAGGCTTTTTATGCAGGCCGAGCTGTGCCCAGGTAAGTATTTCAAACAATTCTTCGAGCGTACCAAAACCACCTGGCAGGGCAATTACGCCATCGCTCAGGTCATTCATTTTTGTCTTACGCTCGTGCATGGTTTCGGTAAGTATCAACTCAGTAAGTCCGGCATGGGCTATTTCTTTGGTTTGCAAAAAGTGTGGCAATACACCGGTAACGGTGCCGCCTGCGCTCAACGCACCATTTGCTACAGCCCCCATAAGCCCTACCTGCGCACCGCCATAAACCAAACCTATATTATTTTTAGCCAATGTAGCCCCAAGCTGAAACGCCTCCTGCTCAAAAATAGCATCAGTACCAAAACTCGACGCACAAAAAACTGTTATATTCTTCATTATTAATAATCGTCCCTCAGCGCTCTATACTTCATGGCAAGGTGCACCACTTTTTTAGTTTCAAAAAACTCATCACTAAAATAATCCGGCAAATTAAACAACGTAACTTTTTGGAATACTGCCAGTTCCTCAGTTAAGTCGCCACCCTTTAGGTAAAGAATACCGTTAGGCAATGCGTGCTTTTGGTCCTTCTTAACTTTTCCGCGTACCCACTTAACAAAATCGGGCATATTGGTTACCGCACGGCTTACAATAAAGTCAAAATCCTCTTCAATATTTTCAGCACGCTTTTGTTCGGCACGCACATTTTTAAGGCCAAGCGCTTCAGCTACGCCCTGCACTACTTTTATTTTCTTGGCAATAACATCTACCAGGTAGAAATTAGTCTCCGGAAAAAGTATTGCAAGAGGTATTCCCGGAAATCCGCCACCGGTACCTACATCAAGCACGCTTGCTCCCGGCTCAAACGGCATTACTTTTGCAATACCTAACGAATGCAGTACATGGCGGGTATAAAGTTCGTCTATATCCTTGCGGGAAATAACGTTTATCTTGGCATTCCAGTCAGTATACAAATCTTTAAGGCTGGCAAACTGCTGCTTTTGAGTATCGGTAAGGTTAGGAAAGTAGTGTAGGATTTCCTCCATTGTTTTTAATTTTTTGACAAAAGTAAGCATTTCCGTTATGAAATTTCCGTTCAATTTTTGCGTTTACAACTTGATTAATAATTACCTTTGAAAATTAACTTACAGTTATATATGAATGTAACCCAACCCGTTTTCTCAAAACATGACTCTGTAAAGTTCTTCAGGACGCTTACTAAGCGTGTTAACGACTATTTTAAAGAAAACAATATAAAAAAAACCGGAAACTGGAAGCTGCACCTTAAAACAGCCATTATGTTTTCGCTTTACCTAGCTCCCTACTTTGTTATACTTACGCTCGACCTCCCGTGGTGGGCAAACCTGTTGCTTACCATAGTTATGGGTGTGGGCATGGCCGGCATAGGCATGAATGTTATGCACGATGCCAACCATGGCTCTTACAGCAGCAAGACCTGGCTCAATAAAATTATGGGCAGTAGTATGTACTTACTGGCAGGCAATGTAAACAACTGGCAGATACAGCACAATGTACTACACCATACGTACACAAACATACATGGGCATGATGAAGATCTTGAAGCGGGTCGTATTATCCGTTTCTCGAAATCGGCAGAGTGGATGAAGATCCATAAATTTCAGCACTATTACTCGGTTTTCCTGTACGGACTGTTAACTTTTAACTGGGCGATTACGACCGACATCAAGCAGATGCGCCGCTACATAAAGCGTGGGCTTGCTTACGGAAAATTCCAGAGCCCTGTTAAGCAATGGACAATTTTAGTGGTAACCAAGATAATATACATATCCATGTGGATAGCCTTACCTATAATTATAGGCATTGACTGGTGGAAGGTATTGCTGGGCTTTTTTGTAATGCACTATGTGGCAGGCCTTATACTGAGCATTGTGTTTCAGCTGGCTCATATTGTAGAAGAAACAGATAACCCACTCCCGAACGAAAATGGCGAAATGGAAAACACCTGGGCCATACACCAGCTGTACACCACAGCTAACTTTGCCCCAAAAAACCGGTTTGTAAACTGGTTTACGGGTGGGCTTAACCACCAGATAGAGCACCACATTTTCCCGAACATCAGCCATGTGCATTATAAAAGGATATCGCAAATAGTAAAGCAAACAGCTAAAGAGCACAACCTGCCCTACCACGAGTTTAAGAGCATGAGGGGCGCTATAGCAGCGCACTTTAAGCACCTTAAAGAACTGGGAATGGAGCCTAAAATGGCGTAAGTGCAGCTTAACCATTAACATTAAACACAACACATAACACAATTAAAGAAGAAATGAACGCGCTTTCAGACAGGATCAACAACTTATCTACATCGCAAACGCTGGCTATGGCCGCAAAAGCAAGGGAACTAAAAGCTCAGGGTATAGACGTTATTAGCCTTAGCCTTGGCGAACCCGATTTTAACACCCCCGATTTTATTAAAGAAGCAGCCATACAGGCCATAAACGACAACTACAGTGCTTACCCGCCGGTAGATGGTTATGCCGAACTTAAGGATGCTATAGCCCTGAAATTTAAGCGTGACAATGGCCTTGATTACAAGCCATCGCAAATTGTGGTTTCTACAGGTGCAAAGCAGTCGCTTTATAACCTGTGCCAGGTATTGCTTAACCCGGGCGATGAATGCTTACTGCCTGCCCCTTACTGGGTAAGCTATGCCGAAATGGCAAAGATGGCTGAGGCTACGCCTGTAGAGGTGCCTACATCTGTAGAAAGCGATTTTAAAATAACACCGGAGCAACTGGAAGCCGCCATTACCCCTAAGACCAAGGTAATAATGTTTAGCTCGCCATGTAACCCAAGCGGATCTGTTTACAGCCGCGAAGAGCTTACGGCACTTGCTGCCGTACTGGAAAAATATCCGAACATCTACGTTATTGCCGACGAAATATATGAGCACATTAACTTTAGCGGTAACTTTTGCAGCATAGCTACCATTCCGGGCATGTACGACCGTACCATTACCGTAAACGGTGTGGCTAAGGCATTTGCAATGACCGGCTGGAGGATAGGCTACATAGGCGGGCCAGAGTTTATTGCCAAAGCATGTACTAAAATGCAGGGGCAGGTAACCAGCGGTGCTAACAGTATAGCACAACGCGCTACCATTACTGCGCTTCAGGCAGACCCAAGCGTACTGAAAGACATGGTAGCAGCATTCCACCGCCGTCGTGATCTTGTAGTAGGCCTTATTAAAGAAATTCCGGGCTTTAAGATCAATGTTCCTGAGGGTGCATTCTATGTATTCCCGGATATCTCTTACTACTTTGGTAAAACGCTAAAAGGCATGGAAATAAAAAATGCCGATGATTTCTCAATGTTCCTGTTAGAGCACGCTACTGTGGCTACCGTTACCGGAGATGCTTTTGGCAACCCTGACTGTATCCGTTTTTCTTATGCTACGGCAGATGAAACACTTGTAGAAGCACTTAGGCGCATTAAAGCAGCCGTTACTGAATAAGTTACAATATTCTATATATACGAAAAATCCCGCCAAGGCGGGATTTTTTATTTTTAAGCAACTCCGTACAATGATTATCCCTGGGCTGTTATTGCTTCTTTGTTTATTTTCTTTACAAGGCCTTGTAGTACATTACCCGGACCAACCTCTGTAAACAGGGTAGCGCCATCAGCTATCATGTTCTGTACGCTTTGCGTCCATTTTACCGGAGCAGTAAGTTGTATGATCAGGTTTTTCTTGATCTCCTCTGCATCGGTAACCGCAGTAGCAGGTACATTTTGGTACACCGGGCAAACGGGGTTAGCAAAAGTAGTAGCCTCTATGGCAGCAGCAAGCTCTTCTCGGGCAGGTTCCATCATCGGGCTATGGAATGCACCACCTACAGGTAGTATAAGCGCACGCTTGGCACCCGCAGCTTTAAGGGCTTCGCACGCAGCTTCAACGGCCGTAGTTTCTCCGCTTATAACCAGCTGCCCCGGGCAGTTATAGTTGGCCGCAACTACCACTCCGTCGATGCTTTTGCATACATCTTCTACAATTTTATCTTCAAGACCCAATACGGCAGCCATAGTGCTTGGTGTTATTTCGCACGCCTTTTGCATGGCAAGAGCACGCTGGCTTACCAGTTTTAGTCCGTCTTCAAAAGTAAGGGCCCCGGCAGCAACAAGCGCACTGAATTCGCCCAGAGAGTGGCCAGCAACCATTTCAGGCTGAAAGCTGTCACCAAGCGTTTTTGCTTTGATAACTGAATGTAAAAATACGGCAGGCTGTGTAACGCGGGTTTCTTTCAGCTGGTCTGCAGTACCTTCAAACATGATATCGGTAATACGGAAACCCAGTATTTCATTAGCTTTTTCAAACAATTCTTTCGCTTCCGCAGCACTTTCATATAAGTCTTTACCCATGCCGGTAAACTGGGCTCCCTGACCCGGAAAAACGTATGCTTTCATATCTTTTGTTCTTTTTGCTTTTAGTTTGTGGCGCAAAAGTACGTTTTTTTCTGTTTATCGTAATCTGCACTGAATTTTGTATCTTCATAAGAAAGATGTGATTATGAAAATAGCCACCTATAATGTAAACGGCGTTAACGGCCACCTGCCTGTATTGCTGCGCTGGCTTGAAGAGGCTAGACCCGATGTGGTATGCTTACAGGAACTTAAAGCACCACAGGAAAAATTTCCTGTAGAAGCCATTAATTCCGCTGGCTATAACGCGATTTGGCACGGCCAGAAAAGCTGGAATGGTGTAGCAATATTAGCCCGTGGACATGAGATTAAAGAAGTGACTCGCAACCTGCCCGGTGACCCCGAAGATGAGCAAAGCCGCTACATAGAAGCGTTAGTAAATAATGTACTGATCGTATGCCTGTACCTGCCCAACGGTAATCCTGCGCCGGGACCTAAATTTGATTATAAGCTACAGTGGTTTGAGCGTTTTTCGGCACGGGCTAAGGTACTCCTTGATTCTAAAACACCTGTTGTACTGGCAGGCGATTTTAATGTGATACCCAATGAAATTGATGCTTATAAACCGGAACGCTGGGTTAACGATGCACTCTTCCGTCCCGAAACACGCGAGGCTTTTCAAAAACTTATAGCGCAGGGATGGACAGATGCCATTCGTAAACTATATCCTGATGAAACTATTTATACGTTTTGGGATTACTTCCGCAATGCTTACGGGCGCGATGCCGGCCTTAGGATCGATCATTTTTTACTTAGTGACGAAGCTGCTGCCATGCTTAAATCGGTTGCGGTAGACCGCCATGTGCGCGGCTGGGAAAAGACCAGCGACCATACACCGGTATGGATAACGCTGGGGTGATCAAATTCGAAGATATGGGTGTTGTTATTCCCCTCTTTCGGAGGGGTGCCCGCAGGGCGGGGTGGAAAAATTAACTATATTGCAATTGACCAACTACATTAAATGGAAAAAGAAATTCTCAGCATCATAAAAGGCACTTATATATATCGTAAGCACATAAGCAATTTACCCGCAAATGCGCAGCTAAAGGATAGGGCTAAAAAACTTCGAAAAGCAGGAAATTACCCCGAAGTAGTTTTTTGGAAACAGGTTAACAGGCATCAGTTTTACAATATTGATTTTGACAGGCAGCGTATCATTGGAAATTATATTGTAGATTTCTATATAAAATCATTAGGGTTGATTATCGAAATAGACGGCACAGTACATAATGAAAGGGAAGATTATGATGAAAAACGCACACTGTTCTTAGAATCTTTGGGACTTAGCGTATAAAGGATTTCTTATTTAAGAGTATTGCATGACCTTAACAATGTGATGAACGAACTTGAAAATTTTATTATTGCAAATTACTCTTGATTCCCACCCCGCCTTACAGGCACCCCTCCGAAGGAGGGGAATAGCTACACTCAATCTCTAAACAGCCAGCACGTGTAACAGATAAATTTCTTTATATACTTTTGACTTATCCAATAGTGCAATGAATAGGATTGGAGTATTATTGACTATCTGAATTCCCCTCCCCGCCCTATGGGCACCCTTCCGAAGGAGGGGAATAGCTACTCTCAAAATCAAGACCCTGTAAGGGTCACACCTAAAAACGTTGGGCACCGCCCAACGTTTCGTAACGCAGTTACGAAAAAAGCCCATCCCCGCTTATGCAGAGATGGGCCGCCAAAATACATAATAACCGGACCTAAACACTAAACACCGGATACTAAAAACTAAACTATAAAACTATAAAATAAAATACGGGTCTTTATATGGCTGTATATCATAGAGACTTTCATCAAAATCCTGTTTTTCATCTTCAAATTCATTATGATATTCGTTAACCATTTGCATCAGGTTTTTTTCTATCCCGTTAGATATGGTAACCATGGGCGTATCTGTAGGGCGGTCTTCAAAAGGATCCTGCAACTGAATTGCCATTTTCTCTATAAGAAAGCATGCCGCACCTATCATGGCAACCACCGGTATTTGCAGCCAGCCTAAAAAGTCTTTCAGCCCAAATGGCAGCAGCACAATAAACAGGCATAGCGTAAAACGTATGTACATACTATAAGTGGTAGGAAACACTGTATTTTTAATACGCTCGCACTTACCCATACTATCGCAAAGCTTTGTAAGAATACTGTCCATCTCTACCTGCTGATAGGCATTAATGTTTCCGTTCTCAAGAGCTTTCTTTAAATCTTTACCATGCAACATAAGCAATGCGTTAGGCACATGTTTAAAATTACTAACAAACCTGAGTTCATCTTCGGTAAGCAAAGTTGTTATGGGCTTAACGGCATCTTTGCCCCTTAGCGATTGTGCCAGGGCATAACACCAGGCAGCCTGCCTCTTAGCAAATCGTTCTTTAAACTCAACCGCCTCTTTACTAAAATCAGGGTCGCTGTAAAAAGTAATGACCTGCCTTACCAGCGATCTGGAATCGTTTACAATGGCTCCCCAAATAATCCTGGCTTCCCACCAGCGATCATATGCCTGGTTACTCTTAAAGGCCAGGAGCAGTGATATGATAGTTCCCAAAATTGCAGGTACAGCTATTGGGATATTAACCGAACCGGCATTGTAAAAATGATGGATTACTTCAAAACTTATGGTGTAGAGTATTACCAGAACAAGCTCTATTTTTATCTTGCCCAGCACATAGCTTAATGGTATTCTCTTTCTTAGCAGCATAATTCAGTTTTAAATCTTAAACATCATATAAAGGCTGTAGATACCGCCTTAACATACTCCATAATTTTGATTACCTCTTTTTAAAACCCTCCATAGCTGAATTACAGTATTAAATGCCCCTGTAAAATATATCTGCTGTACACCGTAAAAACAAAGTATTGCTCAGGCTGCTGCGTTAGGCAATGACACCCGTGAGGAGGATGGGATACTTACCCTTGAGAGCAGCCCTGTGCAATAATTATATTTTTTATGAATCTTTTTGTTTGACTTATAAATAACTCCCAAACGCCCCCTTAACAACATCATAAAAAATAAATCTTTATGCTGTGGTACCGGGCAGTTATATATGGCAATTATCATAACACTAAGCAATACTACCTGACTGACTTAAAACCATTAAGTCTATCATATAAAAACCTTTAATGTTAATTACAAATCAACCATATCCAGATTAAAGGAAGTTTAGATTTACATTAGAATTTTATAAGCATGAAGATTAAGCATTCTAATCTTACAGAAAGAAATAATTGACCGATTAACGCTATTTCAATTTATTTTTATGCCCAAAGGTTAAAGTTACCAACGTACCTTTTCCTTTTTCGCTAATCACGTTTATATTTCCGTTGTGCATTTTTATAATGCGTGACGCAAGTGGTAAACCAAGGCCATAGCCACTATAACGTGATGCCTCTTTACCTCTAAAAAATGGCTCATAAAGATATGGGATATCTTCGTCAGGTATACCTATGCCAATATCGCTTATCTCTACCGTTATGGCTTTTTCATCTGCCGAAAGGCTTACAAAAACCTCATCATTATTACTATACTTAACGCCATTGATAATGATATTGCTTAAGGCAAGCTCTAATAACGGACGGTTACTGGGTATGGTAAGAAACTTATCGTCTTCCGGCATGTCATTCATACTGATGTTTACACGGTTGCCGGGATATAGTTTGTCCAGCTCGGCTTTTACATCCATTAATAGTTCATCCATACGCACAGGGTCTTTAACCTGTTTATTAGTATCATAGCCTGCCTGTGTCATTTTCAGGAGGCTGTCTGTAAGATTGCCCAGGCGTGTAGCCTGTTTATTTATGTTTCTTATTACCTCTTCATACTCCGGCAAATCACGCTCTTTTAAAAGTGTAATTTCGGTCTCTGCAATAATGGTTGCAATAGGTGTTTTAAGCTCGTGCGATGCGTTGTTTATAAAATTAGCCTGAATATCAAAACTCGTCTGCAACCTGTCTAGCATACCATTAAAAGTTTGTGCCAGGTCATATATTTCATCTCCCTGGTTACCCTCAGGCATCGGCAGGCGGCTGTGCAGGTTACTGGCGCTAATGCGTTTTACTTCTTTATTAATCTTAGCCACCGGATTTATGACACGCCTGGCCAAAAAACGCCCAAACAGGTAGGCCAGTAATATAAAGCCCATTCCGCCAAAAAACAGTATACGTGTTATGTAAATGGTAGTAGTAGTACCACGGCTATCTCGCGCGCCCACAATAACTATATATTTTACACCACCTTCATCAAACACCTGTGCATAGTGGTAATAACCAGACTTATGCACATAACCGGATCCGTTTGCAAGAACCTCTTCAAAAAACTCATGAGGCAGGTGTAAGTGCGTATTGTAATCAAAAGAATCGGGGCCGTTTACCCTAAGCACATAATCTGTTTCCTCTATAAGCTCTTCGAGTCCGTTTGCCTTTAACTGGCGGTAATATGCCGCTTTTTCAGGATCGTGCTGATAATGGATTGACGATACTATTTTTGCCCTGTCTACCAGGCGTTTCACAAAATAATATTCATTATTATACTTGAAAAGAAAATATACGAGCACGCACAACATCAGGGTACTGATGCCGGAAAGTGCAATATAAGTAATGGTAATTTTCTTTCTTATCTGCATTATTATGCCTTTAGCACATACCCAAGCCCCTTCATGGTATGTATTAACTTAGTAGTAAAAGGCTTATCTACTTTATTACGCAGGTAGTTAATATAAACATCTACCACATTAGTGTTCATGTCAAAATTAATGTTCCAAACGTTATCCAGTATTTTTTCGCGGCTCAGTATAATACCGCTGTTGCGCGCCAGGTAATACAAAAGGCGAAACTCTTTTGCGGTAAGGTTTAGTGGTGTACCGCCCCGTTTTACGGTCTTTGCACGACGGTCTATTTCCAGGTCTTCGATAGTTATAAGTTCAGCCGGTTTATGGTCCTGCCCTGCCCTGCGTGCGAGTGCATTAATACGGGCTTCGAGCTCTGTAAACTTAAACGGTTTAGACATATAATCGTCTGCACCACTATTAAGCCCGCTTACTATATTATCGCTGCTATCTAGTGCCGTAAGCATTAGTATAGGTACAAAGTTTCCGGCAGCACGCACACGCCTGCATATTTCTATCCCATTAATATCGGGCAGCATTACGTCAAGCACCACAACATCATAAGTATTTTGCTCCAGCATTTGGAGCGCAGTAGTACCATCGAGTGCGGCACTTACTTCGTGATTTTTTTCTGACAGCCCTTTACGTACTACTGATAGCAAATTAGGTTCGTCTTCGACAATTAGCAGCTTCATAAAAACAAAAATAGGGAAAAAAGTCGGAAGTCAGTAATACAAAGCCAATGGGCACAGGGTAAACGCGCCATAAAATAAGCCACGGATTACTCAAATTTCAAAAATCATTAAATTCGATATATTCAAGGTGCTTAAAGCGGTATGTAAATTTTTGAAATTCGAGTAATTCGTGGCAAAAATTTTAACTAATGAAATTGCATCTTAGGGCATACCGATAGTTAATTAACAAAATACTGCGCAACCTTATACAGGTATCTTGCATCTAATGTTTATACAAACGCAATACTGCTATGAAACTTAATTTTATCTCTAAAATGATGCTGGGCACAGCCGCAGCAATTACCATGTTATCATGCAACATAGATGATGACAGTACTTACTACACACCCGATAACAACATTGCTTTTAGCATTATTGCTAATGCAAGCCCCAGCAGCGGCGATTTATATTTTTATGCCGATGCAAACCGGATAAACGCAACTCCATCTGTATATGGAACTGCTGAAGGTTATTTTAGGCTCTATACAGGAAAACGCGTACTGTCTCTAAAGGATGCCACGGGTACTTTACTGGACAGTACTACGGTAAACCTGAAAGCCGGAGATGTGTTTAGTGCCTTTGCCGTTAATACTTACAACAACGTAGAACTGGTTACTTACAACGATACCCTACAGCAACCCGAAGCAGGACAAGCACTTGTGCGCTTTATTAACTTAAGCCCGGATGCAGGCGCTGTAGACATTAGCGGACTCAACCAAACATTTGCCACCGGTGTAGATTTTAAAGAAGCAACAAATTATGTAAGTGTAAAAAGCGGTACTTATGATATTACTTTTAAAAACAGCACTGGGGCTGTATTATACACCGCTAAAGCTGAAGATTTTTATTCGGGCAGTATTTATACCATATACACTAAAGGTTTTGCAACCCCTCCTACAGGCAGTAACGACACCTTTAGCACTAAGAAGTTGCGCAATTACTAAGCCGTAATGTAAAAAATTAGAAAGGCGGGGTTTACTACCTGTCCCCGCCTTTCCTTGGAATTAAATATAAAACTACTGTTGTTGGATAATTCAGCTTAAAAGCCGGCAGGATTCGACCTGTAAAAAGATTCTGTTTAAATAAAATAGCGATTTATTTTTGGGCTAAAACATGAATCCTACATCCGTACCGGCTTTTTAGAATATTATGGTTAGCAAACCGTTGTTTTTAAACTCCACTTTAAAAAATTGAAATCCGGTTTTTTAATTTTTCTTCAAAATTAAAATTGCACTCCTTGGTTATATCCTGAAGCAAAATTGCAAATAACCCATAAAAAGGCACAGGTAGAAATTACCTGTTTTACAAATTCAGGTAATTTTACGCAACACTGGTTTTAGCTTATGGTTACTGGTTACAGCAACCTGGTTAATTAAATTACAGGTAAGTCTTCAACCCTTATAATCTGGTTTTGTATAGCATATATAACAAGCCCGGCAATATTTTTAGCTCCCGTTTTAGTAAAGAGGTTATTTTTATGGCCCTCAGCAGTGCGCTGGGTTATAAAAAGCTCATCTCCTATTTCCTTAGCGGTTTTTTGCAGGCATATAAGGCGCAAAACTTCTGTTTCGCGTTCAGAAAGTAACTCTTCCTGCTGTAATACAGGCCTTGGCGCTTTAGTGGTTATTTGCGCGCGAAGGGCATCAAGTTGGTCATCTTTAAAAAAGTATCCGTGTTTATTTACTGCACGTATAATCTCTACAAGTTCTAACGGCGATATGCCTTTTGGCAAAAAAGCCGCTACACCTGTTTTTATCATAAAACCCATAAAGCTTTTTTGATAATGCGATGATATTACAATAATGCGCACATAAGAATAATCTATTTTAAGCCGCTCTGCAACCGCAATACCATCCATACCGTTCATGCGCAAATCCAGCAACACAATTTGAGGCATTATGGCAGCAGTACTTAGCTTTTCCAGTAATTGCTCTCCGCTGGTAGCGGTAAACACAACATCTATATCTGGGCAGGTTTGCAGGTAATTTTCTAAAAGCGATACAATAAGGGCATCGTCATCGGTTATGGCTATTGAGATGTTTTCCATGGACGCAAGATTGGTTTAAACAAATATAATCATTTCAGAAATTAAATTCCGGAATTGAGAATCCAGAAATTAAGATTGGCTTTACGTATCATTTGCAGGTCAGTTAATTATGATCAAAGCCTGCAAACCACAAGTGCCCTTGCCCCACTACCGGGTTTAGATTTTATGCGGTACTGGCCATTAAGGTACTGGGCTCTCATTTCAAGGCTACCAAGCCCAAGTCCGGGTTTGTTAATGGTTGTATCAAACCCTTTACCATTGTCTGTAACACAAATCGAAAGTAATGTTTTGGTATGGCGCAGGTGCACAAGCACAGTTGTAGCGTTGGCATGCTTCATTATATTAGTTACAAGCTCCTGCACTATGCGCACCAGCTGTATTTTAAATTCAGGGGTAACATCGGCTTCCGTGCGTACATCAGCAAAAAGCCGGATGTCTAACTTACTCTCCCATGGTTCTATAAGGCGGGTTACAAGCTCCGGCACAGATGAAAACTCAAGCATTGGGGGCATCAAATCGTGCGATATTCGGCGCGCTTCGGCTATACTGTCTCCCAGTTCCTGTTCTATATCGGCGGGGCTTTGCCCTATCTGAGTTTTCATACGTATAACGCTCAGCTTGCCTATAAGACCATCATGAAGGTCTGCCGCAATACGGGTACGTTCTTTTTCCTGTGCGAGAAGCCCGGTTTCAAGTAGTTTTTTCTGGTGATCTATTTCAAGCCGTGCCTGGCGCAGGTTTGCTTCAGTCATGCGTTTATAACCGGCGTGCATAATTTTTACCACAAAAAGTAATATGGTAAAAATTAGTACGATAACAATTGCTATCCAAAGTGCTATAACCTTTGGGTCCTGCCATTTTTCCATCTGCCGAAAATATAAAATCGCTTTGCAAAAGTAGCAATTAGCCAGCAAATACAGGCACTTTGAATGAATTATTTATTTTTTGAATATTCCCATACTGTCTGCCGTAATGTTATTTATAATGCGCAATAGTAGCGGACGCTCCCTGGCATCAGTAGATAAAGCCTCGCGTTGCAACAGTGTTATGCTTCTGCCATACATAAAAATGCGAACACTTATAAAGCTATAAAACAATATTATGAGTACTACATTAAATGCCCAGAAATAAAAAATAACATCTGACGACGCATTAACCAGGAAATTAAAGGGTAAAAAGATGACGAGCGTAAACGTATAGAATACGAGTACCGTAAGATTTAGCCAAAAATTGTTGAAGCGGGTTTCGTCATAACGGCTCATTTTTTTGTGCAGGTAACTTAACGAGAAAATAATGATTGCAAAATTATCTACCACTTTACAATAAGGCTGAAACGTGCGAATATCTCTCACGTTAAGTATAAAATCAAAAATTAGCTCCCAACTAATATACAATCCTGCAGCAGCACCCAATAACAGCAAAGGTACTTTAGGTTTTGAAAATAACCTGAAATTGTAAAACCATGTAAAAAAGGCTAACTCTAAAAAGGCATATATGGGCAATACCACATGATTACTTGGAATGAATTTTAATATATAAACGCTAAGACGCTCTGTAAAAAACATCAGGAAAAGGTAAAGTAGCAGGCCACGGTGTAATGGAGAAAGTTTTTTATAGAAGTAGATACCTATCATTAACCCAGCAATATCTGTATAACGGCTTAAATCTGTAAGTAGTATAGAAAACTCTTTGACACCCATATTTTACACAATCATTAAACAGCATCATTGCATAATGATGCTACTACGTTTTAAAGTGAAGTGGATGCAGTACAAAAATAGTAAAACCCCCGAAAAATCAGGGGTTTCTAAAGTTAAATCTTTTTTCCTAAGATTATTTTTCAACTATCTTTTTAAAATCTTTACCTTTTACAAGCTTATCGTTCCAAATAAAAAAGATGATGTAGGCATAGAACACAATGTTAGCCACCATGTTTAAAAACCATACATAAAACTTTAAGCCCGAGTTTTCATTTACTAAAAAATTAAAAGGCAAAAACACTATTAAATTAACCGTAAAATAGATAAGAAACGCGATATTAAGATTAAAAATCCGCCATTCTCCACCAAGTTTTTTAGATATGTTTTCATAAAAAAACGTCAATGAAAGCAATATGACTACAAAATCATCTACCACTTTAGAGTAGGGCTGAAACTGCCCCACATCCGTTTTAATGTAAAGGGAAACAAATATTTCACATATAATATACAGCAAGCCAAAACCCACCAGTCCCTTTAATAGCTTATGCTTTAGGTCTGATAAAACTACCAGATAAAAATATCCGGCAAATAGCAATTCTAAAAAGCTGTACACTAAAAGTAAAATATGGTTATTACCAAATAATTTCCAGAACAGCCTGCTTATTACATCTACCAGTAACAGCATTAAAACATACCACACAATGGCCTTACTTTCTTTCCCTAAATTTTTATAAGAAAAAAGACCTCTTATAAGAGCAAGGGTTAAAAGTACCGGAGCCAGATAACTTAAATAAGATGTGAATTCAATAATCGACACAGGCCCTCTCTATAAGTTTAATAAATAAAAGCTTGAAGCTGTTGCTGAAGCTCCATATGGAGGAACAGGGAAAGAAAAATCATCATATACATCTTTACTATCTATAAGATTTGTAACAATCAGTTCAGCAGTAAATGCAACCACCGCCTGGCCATTGCTTTTTAATGCTAAATTTACATAGGTATCAAGTGTTTCAAAATCTTCCCTATCAACTACAAATGCCAGGAAAAGCCCATCTGTAGTTGCATTTTGGGCAGGTATAAATGTGCCGTAGTTTTTATCCCAGTTTGCAATACGCTGCTTGGCTTCTTTGTTTGGAATACGGTTACTACCAAGGTTCTTCTCTAACGGACATACTTTTGTGTACAACTGATAATCAGCAGCATGCGCCGGGGTATCATATTCAGCCGGTATAACATAAAAATTTATTCTTTCCTTTGTTGGATCAGGATCTTCAACAATCCCCAGGTACACATGCAGTTGCTGGCACGTTTGTGCGTAATCAGGAATGACGTAACGAAACGCATCGCCCTTATCAAAAAGGCCTACAATCCTACTATTTTGCTTACCATTAACCGCAGCCTTCCATGCGTTGATACCATCTGCTATGCTTGATGCCATAGTGTACTAAATTTTAATTAATAATTGATTATGATTTGGTTTTACAACCGTGTATCGTAAATGTACACTTTTTTTGACTAAAATAAAGTTAATTACGGGTAACCATATACTCAAATTAATGTAACAACCTGCCTTACTAAGGGTTTGTTAAATATTATAACCATAAATGTATAATTACATAACAAATAACCTGCTGTACAACAATACTTTTACAACGGGTGAAAACCTCTTCATAATTTTACATCAGGTTTTGGTAAAAGTTACCTGTAGGATTGATTCCCTTCCGCTTCCCCGGAAGGGTTTTATTTTTTTAAGTACATTTCTTAATTAGCTATTCCTGTCCTGCAATACTTTCTGCAGCTATAAAACCACCTGTCCAGGCATTCTGAAAGTTAAAACCGCCCGTAATGGCATCAATATTTATGACCTCTCCCGCAAAATAAAGATTATTATAAAGCTTACTCTGCATGGTTTTAAAGTTCACTTCTTTAAGATCTATACCACCTGCGGTAACAAACTCTTCTTTAAAGGTACTTTTACCGTTTACTGCATATTGCCCATTTGTAAGTTGGGTTGTAAGGTCTTGCAGCTGCTGTTTTGTAAGGTCGGCCCATCGGGCTTCAGTATTAATACCGGCTGCTATGACAAGGCTTTCCCACAGGCGGTTAGGAAAATCAAACGGCGACTTCTTGCCAATGGTTTTCTTAGCGTTTTCAAGTTTCAGTTCTCGCAGGATTTCCTCGCAATCTTCTGCATCTGTATCATTAAGCCAGTTAACCTGTAACGTAAAACGATACTCTTTCTCGGCAAGTTCTCGGGCTCCCCATGCAGAAAGGCGCAGTATACCCGGCCCACTCATACCCCAATGGGTAATAAGCAGCGGCCCCGATGCGTCTAGCTTACTGCCCTTTACATTTACTGATGCAAGTGCAGAAACCCCCATAAGATCTTTGATACGCGGGTCTTTAATATTAAAAGTAAATAACGAGGGTACCGGCGGTATTATAGAGTGGCCAAGTTCTGCCAGCATATCCCACATTTTAGGGTTACTGCCCGTAGCCATAACCAGGCTTGCTGCCAGATAGGTTTCTGTCTGGGTTGCTATTTTCCAATGGCTTTCGGCATTGTATAAAGATTGTATGCTTTGCCCGGTAAGTATTTGTATGTTGTATTTTTTGGCCGCAGCCAAAAAACAGTCTATTATGGTTTGAGAGCTGTCCGTTACCGGAAACATACGCCCGTCTTCTTCCGCTTTAAGTTCCACACCATGTCGTTCAAACCAGTCTATAGTATCGCCACTGCAAAAACGATTAAACGGTCCGCGAAGCTCTTTTTCGCCACGCGGGTAAAACTTTACCAGATCTGCCGGGATAAAACAAGCATGGGTAACATTGCACCTGCCCCCACCCGATACACGCACTTTACTAAGCACTTCTTTGCCACGTTCCAGTATGGCTATCTTAAGTGCCGGGTTGCGTTCGGCTATGTTTATTGCGGTAAAAAAACCTGCTGCCCCGCCACCGGCAATTATTACATCAAAACTCTTGCTCATATACGGTCTGGGTAATCAGTTATTATGCCATCTACGCCCAGCGCTTTTACGCGGGCTATGTCTTCGGGTTCGTTTACAGTCCAGGGATACACTTTATAGCCTGCCTGTTGTGCTTTAAGCACACTACTTTCTGTAAGTAAAGAAAAGTGCGGGTGCAGTGCCACCGCATTAAATGCCTCAGCCCATTCCCACGCCTGGTGAATGCTGGCCTGTGTAAGTATGCCCAGCGGCACTTTTGGGTTAATGCGGCTCATATTTTCCAGCTCTTCCCGCTGAAAGCTCGACACTATAAAATCTTTGTAAGTATAGCCTTTCTCTGCCACATAACGTTCTATAAAATTGCTTACAGGCTGTGCGGTGTGGCGGCCTTTCATTTCTATGTTTACAAAACAGTTTTTACCCACCGTTTCAAAAACCTCATCAAGCGTAGGTATGCTATGCCCTCCTGTTACGGTAAGGCTTTTCAATTCGGCAAGAGTAAGCTTATGCACTTCGCCTGTACCGTTAGTAACGCGGTCTACGGTAAAGTCGTGAATTACTACAAGCTCTCCGGTGGCACAAGCGTGCACATCGAGTTCTATAGCCTTAGCCCCAAGCGTCAAAGCCCGGGCAAATGATGCCAGGGTATTTTCGGTTACATGTCCCTTGGCCCCACGATGGCCTATATTGAGTATGGGCATTATAGAATGTTTTGGGCAAAGATAGTATTTGCAGCAATCAATGCCCAAAACAGTTGTAAAATCTACGGGTTGTAAGATAGCCCCAAGTTTACATAGAAATTGCCGTTAGGCGTAGCCTTAAAAACATAATCGGTAAACTTTTTATTAACGGCTACAATCCTGCTGGTAGGTGTATATTTATAACCTGTTTTTAGGGTAGCTATAAAGCCTTTAAAAATGCAATGCTCATAGGTAGCACCAGACATGGTTTCTAACTGGCTGAAAATATAAGTCTTTGATGTATTTCTATTAAACCCTTTTAAGTAAACGGTTGTATTATCAAGCTCTGTACCCAGAGAGAGCCTGCCATTACTAAACACATCTTTTTTCATAAACAGCCTCTTTGGCAAAATGATGTCGGCAATCCATCCGTTATCAAACTTATGCTCGTAAGAAAGGGTAACAAACGCCGGCACCTGCGAGCTGGGGTCTATAAGACCTAATAAACCTATAGTCATTTTTGTTTTAGCATTAGCCTTAAGTACCAATGTACCCGATACCATACCGGTTATGCGCTCAAAGCCATTTTCTCCGCCCGATGGCAGCGCAGTAGCCGTGAATAAAGCCATTTTACCAAAAAGCTTAGTAAAACGTGTAAGCGTTACTGTAGCTGCATAATAATGTTCATTGCTTTCGGTTTGCTGTAAATTAGCACCTTGGGTTTCGGCATGAATATAGTTATAAAACAAACCGGTACTAAACACCCACTTTGGCGACTTTATAAAATTGATATTTGCATTTACACGTTGCTGGTATAACCGGGTAACCCTGCCTTCGGGCTGGCTAACGCCGGGAATGCGTGCAGAAAAATCATAAGGCGCATCATACCGAAACTCCGTATTTATCATGCGGGTAAACGGAAATTTATCTGCAACAAATTTTATAGCTTCTTTAGGAATGCTGTCTTTAGCCTGGGCAAATGTTTTGTAAAAAGGAACAGAAAGTACAAACACGAATAATGATAATTTAGCGGGATGTAGCATGCGTAAGTTGTTTAATTATATAGCGCTTAATGATGACCTGAAAAAATCGAGCAGAAAAAGTTTTTGAAAACGGTGCCGTATACGGTGCTGCGCAATGAAGTTGTTTAGCCTTTCGGCAGAAAATACAGTTCTGTCTATAACAAATACAAACCAGAGTGCATTTGCTTCTTTTTCCGCAGGCAGGTGCAACAACCTTTTTTGCGTAAGATGGCTGCTGTCATAAAACACCAGCCCAGCCTTACCGGCATCAGTATCAGCAAAGCTTACGGTATCCTGCACAGGCAACTTATATTTAATGTAGCCGCTGTACGATTCTTTAAAGCGTATCATATCAGCCAGCCTTACTGCCATAACTTCAGACTCAGGCTCAGTAGCAAGCAGTACCTCCATATCGCCTCCTTTTTGCAACAATTCATTCATGCTCATATCAAAAGTTTTGGGCAAAGAACGCTTTACATTTACTACAGCATTTTTAATTTATACAAAACCGAAAATAATTTCTACCAAACCGCCACTATTACGATTTTGTATAATAAAACACCCGTTTGGTACAATTTTAAAAGCACTACCCTGTAACCCTTAGTATATTTGCAGCAGTTTAACAGCATAAAATGAGCATAGAGAACATTTGCAACCTGCATAAAAATCCTGTTATAAAGCTGCTTACCGAAGATCGCTTTCGCATACTACGCCATGTGTGCATGATAAGTGTGTTTTTCGTGATTTTTGCCAGTGCCCGCATCCTTTTTGTAAAAGATGGCGATGACTATAGCGGAAACGCCGGGTTCTATCACAGCCTTGCACCTTTTATTCTTTATATGGGAATATTATATATTAACATATACGTTTTAATGAATCTGTTTTTTAAGGGGCAATACTTATTATACATCATACTAATAATGGCACTTAGCCTTAGCGCACTACTTACGCTACGGTATGTTATTGATCCGTTTTTTGAACCTTACCTTATAAGGCCCCGCCGCCACGGCCTGGATGATGTGGTTACTTTTATATGCGCCACTATATTTACAACACCCATAATATTAGTAAGCAACACAATGCGCCTTATGCAAAAATGGATACAGGATACAGAGCGCCTTAACGAGCTGAATACACTTACCATAAACATGGAGCTCGCTGCACTAAAGAACCAGATAAATCCGCACTTTTTATTTAACATGCTTAATAATGTAAATGTGCTGGTAAAAACCAGGCCCGATACTGCATCTACTGTAATTATTAAGCTATCAGAATTTTTAAGGCATCAACTGTATGAAAACAATGAAGAAAGTACATCGTTAATGGCGGAAGAACAATTCCTGACCAACTTTTTGAATCTTGAAAAAATTCGCAGGGATAATTTTAGTTTTAGCATTAGCCACCAAACGCCCGAAAGTACTGCTAACATACTAATACCCCCAAACCTGTTTACCACTTTTGTAGAAAATGCCATAAAATACAGTGTAGACCTGGGCGACAATACTACTTATGTAAACATTGCTTTAAAGACTGAGGGCAACCGGCTGCACTTTAGCTGCATCAATTCTCAAAATCCTGACGAAAAATTCAGGGATACCGGGAGTGGTGGCCTGGGTTTGGCTAACATTAAAAGGAGGCTCGAAATTTTATATGGAGATAACCATACCCTTGAATGTACCGACCTGCAAAGCACTTACACCATTAACTTAACTATTCCGTATGACCTGTATTATAGTAGATGATGAACCGCTGGCCCGCGAAGGATTGCAGGCTCTAATAGAAGAAGTATCTGAACTGCGTGTATTGGGCAGGTTCTCTAATGCGCCTGTAGCGTTAGAATTCCTGAAAGACAACACACCCGATTTAATATTCCTGGATATACAGATGCCCAAGGTAACGGGACTTGAGTTTGCAGCGCAGCTACCTGTAAAGAGCCTTTTGATATTTACAACGGCTTATTCTCAATATGCACTTAAAAGCTATGAGCTCGATGCTATTGACTACCTGCTTAAGCCCATAGAAAAAGTAAGGCTCGAAAAGGCAATTAGCAAAGCAATACTGTATAAACAATTACTATCTGACGATACTGCAAAAAATACCATTGAGCAGGCAAACAATAATTTCCTGCTTATAAAGGCCGAAAGGCGTTTTCATAAAATAAGCCTCAAAGACATAAGGTTTATAGAGGGATTAAAAGACTATGTAGTAATCTATACTACCGGCCAGAAACTGGTTACGGCAATGAACCTGAAAACCATACACCAGAAACTAAACGGAGATAATTTTTTAAGGGTAAGCAAATCGTATATTGTAAACCTCAACGCGGTAGAATCTTTTGATACGCACAACCTGTACATATCCGATTTTGAAATTCCGCTGGGAGAAATTTATAAAGCCGACTTCTTTGAAAAATACCTGAGCGATTTTAATGAATAGTAGTGCATTATCTAACAAATCATAAATGAAATACAACAGCGTTAAAATAAAAACGCAAAAAGCCCGGACATTGCTGCCCGGGCCCTATCAATAAAATAAACAACTCCGATTTAGTTTTTTACCACTTTAATTACCGATGTACCTTCTGCCGAGTTTACTTTGGCAAAGTATACACCATTAGCAAGAGCTGATGCGTTTACTGTAGCCTGCTGCGCGTTAGCTACCTGGCTTGCTACAATTTTACCGGTAAGGTCTACAATCTGGATGTTAGTAAGTGTACCATTTGCAGTGCTAAACGTCCATGATGCGTTAGCAGGGTTAGGATAAGCCACCACACTGCCTTTAGTATAGGTTGTAACCGCTGCCGGAGCAGAGAAATCAAAAGCACCTGTAGTTCTGTTAAAAGTAACAGCATATGTACCTACCGGCACCGTAACGTTACCACCTCCCTGTGTCATTGTACCAGAAGGATATTGTGCTCCACCCCAGGTAACAGTCCATTCGTGGTTTAGGCGAAATTTCATTTCAGACAATCCTTCACCATCAACGGCAAATACTCTTGATGCATAGCTGTAGTTTACACCATCTGTAGTTGTCATATCAGAATCTGTACCCCAGCCGCCAACGCCGCTACCGGTAATACTAATCGTTACAAAATTAAAATGGTACTCGTGTGTAGTAAGGTTAAAAGTAACATTGTAGCTATTAGCCGGCACCGGTATTTCAACACCTTCTGCAGCTGTTCCGGTAGGAAAACCTACAGCACCCCAGTTTGCATTACCATTAGTAAATGCGACATTTGTCTGAGCTGTAAAAACTGCATTATTATAAAAATAATTTACACCGTCAGTAGTGACAAGGTTAATATTCGTACCCCCTCCTATTAATGATATGTGTTCAAACCCGCCTACATCTTCAAAGTTATATGCTTTAGTAGTAAGGTTAAAAGTAATATCATATTTTCCCGGCTGGCACTGTATATCCTGGCCATTCTGGTCCTGTAAGCCTACCCCACTTGGCCATGCCGCATTATTACCCCAGTTAAGGCCATTCCACGCATTATCCTGCCTGAATTTAAGGCCACCTCCTGTAAGGGTAACATTTTCTAAAGTGTAAGTTACCCCATCGGTAGTTGCCATATCAATATCCGGGCCATCCCAACCCACAGAAGTAGCGCCGCCTATAATCCCGATACTTGGAAATTGTGCAAACATCATTGCCGTGCCCGCCATGAACACTGTGCAAAGCATAAGTAATTTTTTGATCATAAAATAGAAATTTTTAAAATTAAGAAAACGTTATAGTAAATATAGAAAAAAATAGTCATCTTAAACGACGACTGATTTATGATAGAAAAAAATCAAAAATTAAACGATGCAACAATAACAAAAACAATTAGTTACACAATTACTGTAGTGTTTTTGTTGCATCGAAAAATAAGATTTATTTATTCTTTTATGCTATACAAAGCTTTTAAATACTTAATTAGACAGTATCCAATATTGCCACGGCGCAGCATCTATTACCTGATCCTTTTTTAAGGTTAGTTTTTCGCCTGTAAGTGCATTGGTAAATGTACCATCAACAGCTACTTTAAACTGGAGTATCTCCTTAGTAAGGTTGGCTATATAGTACACTTTTTTACCCTCTTTCTCTCTCTCAAAAGCCAGTATTTTTTTATCATCAGATGTTTTAAGCCTAATGTACGATGCCGGCTTTTTACCACCATTAAGGGCAACATCGGTATTTTTTAGTTTACCAAGTTTTTCATAAATGGCAAACATTTTACCGGTCTTCTTTTCTATAGTATCCTGCTCAAAGAATTTAAGCCTGCGGTTGTTATCATATTCCTGACCGGTATAAATAAGCGGCATACCCGGCATGGTATAAGTAAGTGCTGCAAAAGCTTCAGCGGCATCACCCATACGCTCATATTCACTACCGCTCCAGGCATTCTCGTCATGGCTGCTGGTAAGGTTCATCATAATGTCATCCTTTTCAAATTTTTCAGAAAGGTGTTTCATCGTGGCATCCCAGTCGGCTACCGTCTTTTTGCCCTGCGCAATGTCGTTCATCACATGGTGTGCCTCAAAGCCATACCCCATATCAAACTGCCCCTTAAGCAGATATTCTTTCTCGCTTTCCATAAGCATGAATAGCGGCTTAACCTCTTTAAGTTTCGGTATTGCAAAATTCCAGAAATCAGTAGGCACATTATCGGCCACATCACAACGGAAACCATCGATGCCCTGGTTTTTTACCCAATACATCATTTCATTAAGCATGGGCTCATACACTTTTTTGTTGGTGTACTCCAGGTGTGCAACATCTGTCCAGCCCCACGGCTCGCCCGTTTCAGGATTTAGCGGATCAGTCACCTCGCCTTTAGCATTGTGCTGGTAATATTCCGGATGTTCTTTTATCCATTTATGATCCCAGCCCGTGTGGTTTGCTACCCAGTCCAGTATAACATACATACCATTATCATGCGCGGTTTTAACCAGTTTTTGGAAATCTTCCAGCGTACCAAGGTCAGGATTCACTGCAGTATAATCAGAGATAGCATACCAGCTGCCCAGATATTTTTTCTTTTCAGTTGGGTCAGTAATATCCTCAATCGACTTATCGGCAGTAGCCTTACGTCGCGTCATTGATATTGGGTAAATGGGCATAACCCAAAGTATCTTTACACCCAATTGCTTTAGCTTAGGGATATCTTTTGTAAAGGCATTGAACGTACCCTCTTTTGAGTAATTACGGATGTTTGCCTCATAGATAACAGCGTTTTCCATAGTGGCATCGCTTACCGGAGGCAGGCTTTCTGCTGAAGCTGTTGCCGGTTCACCTTCTGCCTTTTTTTCTTCTTTACACCCCAAAAGCAGGGTAAGAGTTAAGACGGTTATTAGTATTTTTTTCATTTAAAATGAAGTTTGGTTATCACTAATTCTAATTTGGCTTTTGCTGATTAAGCAGATCGTGCTGCTCCGTAATGTCATTCTGAATGCAGCGCAGCGTAATGAAGAATCTCAAAAAAACTAATGTGAGATTCCTCCTATCGTCGGAATGACAAAAATGCTTGTCCAAAACTTCTCATACAGTTCTAATCTTTACCTATTTCAGTTCCAGCACCATTACACTTTTCGGCTCCATCGTAATCTCACCGGTAACGTTAACCGATTTACCCGTAATTACATCGGTACCGGATTTGTAAGCTTTTATGTTTTCTGAAAAACGGTCGGTTTTAAAGGTCTTGGTTGTAGCGCTGTTATTTACCACCACCATTACCGTCTCTTTTTCGTTGTAACGGAAGTACACATACACATTATCATATGGCAGATACTGCGTCGTTTTACCCGAATGGATTACGGCTTTACTTTTCCTCCATGTAAATAATTTCGATGTGAAATCGAAATACTGCTTTTCCTGTTCGGTACGGCCTGCTGTAGTAAAAGCATTATGATCATCGCCTTTCCAGCCACCCGGAAAATCATGGCGAATATCACCATCACCTTTGCCTTTATCGCCTGCCATACCTATCTCTGAGCCATAGTACAATTGCGGAATACCGCGCTCTGTAGCAAGAATAGCCATAGCCATCTGGTATTTTTTAAAGTCGTTTTTGTAGATCTCGTTAAAGCGGCCGGTGTCGTGGTTCTCTGCAAAGGTCAGGATGCTGTTGATGTTAGGGTACAAAAAGTCGTTAGCCAGGTTGTTGTACATTTTGTACATACCACGATCCCAACCGGCATCATCTTCGCTAAAGGCCTGCGCCAACGCATCCATACCTGTAAAATCCATAACACTAGGCAGGTGCGAATTGTAGCTCTGTATGGCACCAACTTTACTATCCTTTTGCCAGTATGCCATTTGCGCCTGGTCGTTCATCCATACCTCACCCACAATATTAAATTTAGGGTACTCATCTGTAATGGCTTTTGTCCATTTACTGATACCCTCCTTATCGTTGTAGCTGTAGGTATCTACACGGAAACCATCAAGATCGGCATATTCTATCCACCAGATTGCGTTTTGCGTAAGGTAGTTCAGCACTAACGGATTACTTTGGTTAAGGTCGGGCATGCTCGGCACGAACCAACCGTCTACACACTGGCGTTTATCACTTTTAGACGCATTGACATCAAACTGGGTAGCCATGCGGTAGTTGCTCTGCGAATATCCGGGAAACTGGTGTACCCATTCATACGTAGGCAGGTCTTTATACATCCAGTGTTGTGCGCCCCAGTGGTTAGTAACATAATCAAGCACCAGCTTCATGCCTTTCTTTTTTACCTCAGCCGAAAGGCGCAGGTAATCTTCGTTTGTACCATAGCGTGGGTCTATTTTATACACATCGCTCTGGCCGTAACCGTGGTAGGAACCACGCGGATCGTTATCCTCACACAATGGAGTGGCCCAAACAGCCGTTGCACCTAACTCTTTTATATAGTCCAGGTTTTTAATGATGCCCTCAATATCGCCACCGTGGCGGCCATTAGGGTTATCCCTTTTTACCTTTTCATTAGTATCTTTAGTACTATCGTTATCCGGGTTACCATTAGCAAAACGGTCGGGCATTAGCAGATACATCATATCTGCCGAGGTATAACTCTCGCGGTCTGCCGAGCCTGTCCTGCGCTGCTTTAGTTCATATTTTTGGGTAAAGGCTACTTTGTCCTTAACGTTTTTAAACGAAAAGGTTAGCGACTTTGCCGAAACGTTCTTTGTGTCGATAGTAACAAAAACATAGTTAGGGTTCTCGGTTTTTACCACATTGTTTATCACTACCCCGTCTGAAACTGAGGGCGTGTATTGTGCAATATTTTTTCCGTAGAACATTACCTGAAGCTCAGGGTTGTTCATGCCACTCCACCAAAATGGCGGTTCGGCGCGCTCTACCTGTGCGAAGGCGGTAATGCCGGTGAATAGTAAGATGTAAAGTAATTTTTTCATTGTGTTGTTTTGCTATTTGTTTTGCCACGAATTACACCAATTTCACTAATTTTTGATGTAGTATGGGACTGCTGCAAGTTTTTAAAATCTTGTAGCTATTGATAGTTTGAAGTTTGATACTTCAGATATAGTCCACCCCGCCCTGCGGGCACCCCTCCGAAGGAGGGGAATCGTAGCGATCTACTCAACAGAGCGAGCATTCCCCTCCTTCGGAGGGGTGGCTGAAAGCCGGGGTGGGTATAAATAAACTTTCAAGGCCTTGAAGACCTTACAGGTTGTGAAATCTTAAACAGCAACCAGCTGATTAGGCTTTACGGTAACGGCATTACCGTTAACCACCACATCCATATCATGGTCGCCCTCAAGGGCAAAATGTGTTTCGCCCGGCTGTACCGATACCTTAAGCACCTGCCCACGGAAGTTGATCTTGAATGAAAAACCTTTCCACTGTGCAGGTATCTTTGGTTCAAAATACAGCATATTATTTTTAACGCGCATGCCGCCAAAGCCTTCTACAATACTCATCCAGGTGCCGGCCATACTGGTAATGTGCAGTCCTTCCTCCACCTCTTTGTTATAATCGTCGAGATCCAGGCGCGATGTGCGTAGATAGAATGTATAAGCTTGTTCCATCCTGTCAAGGCTGGCTGCCTGTATGCTATGCACACATGGCGAGAGGCTACTCTCATGTACCGTTAGCGGCTCATAAAAGTCAAAGTGCTTTTCCAGCTGTGCCTTACTAAAATGGTCTTCAAAAAAGTAGAAGCCCTGTAGTACATCTGCCTGTTTTATGTAAGGCGAACGCAGTATCCTGTCCCAACTCCATTTCTGGTTGATAGGCCTTTGCGACTTATCCAGCTGGCTTACCGGCACAAGCTCCTTATCAAGGAAACCGTCCTGTTGCAGGTATACGCCAAACTCTTCTGAGTATGGGAAATACATATTATCTGCCACTTCCTGCCACGCCTTTATTTCTTCGGCATCAAGTTTTACAAGATCCATAATACGGGTATGGTCTGCATTGAACTCATCGCGAACACGAGCAATTTGCTCTACCGTATAATCTATGCACCACTTGGCAATATAGTTGGTATAAAAATTGTTGTTTATGTTGTTCTCGTACTCGTTAGGGCCCGTAACTCCAAGTATCATGTACTTGTTTTTGTGTGACGAATAGGTTGCCCTCTGGTGCCAGAAACGCGCTATGCCTATCAGTACCTCCAATCCTTTTTCAGGAATGTAGCTGTAATCATTGGTAAAACGGTAATAGTTATAAATAGCAAAGGCAATGGCGCCGTTACGGTGAATTTCCTCAAAGGTAATTTCCCACTCGTTATGGCATTCTTCACCATTCATGGTAACCATAGGGTATAGTGCCGCGCCGTTTTTAAAACCAAGCTTTTCTCCATTTTCTATGGCCCTAGCAAGCTGTACGTGCCTGTAAGTTAATAAATTTCGGGCAACCTGCTGGTCTTTAGTAGCCATATAAAATGGTATGCAGTAAGCTTCGGTATCCCAATAGGTAGAGCCACCATATTTTTCTCCGGTAAAACCTTTAGGGCCTATGTTTAGCCTTGGGTCTTTGCCCAAATACGTCTGG
This sequence comes from Flavobacterium psychrotrophum, assembly GCF_003403075.1. Classification (NCBI taxonomy): domain Bacteria; kingdom Pseudomonadati; phylum Bacteroidota; class Flavobacteriia; order Flavobacteriales; family Flavobacteriaceae; genus Flavobacterium; species Flavobacterium psychrotrophum. The sequence goes on from NZ_CP031557.1 coordinate 3,636,498, forward strand.
TTAAGCTGGAAGATATTAAAACGGATACCCTGCTGTGCTTTTACGTCGCCATCAATAGTAATATCTGCCATTTCCCAAATACTAGCCCATGCCTGTTTCTGTTCTTCTAAAAGGGCATCAAAACCTTTGGCTTTCGCCGAAGTAATAACCGCCTTTGCTGCATTTATAAGTTCCGCTTCTGCATGGTTTAACGTTACGGTATAACCGCCAAATTTTACAATGGCAGCCGTGTCGTTAGGGTTGGCCTCTATGGTATAGCTAAACTGTACTTTCCTGTCAGATGCCTGGGCACTTACAGGTAGTGTTTGTGTATCGTTGCCATTTAGTAAAATACTGTTGTGCATAAAAGCCGCTGCGCCAAAGCCTGTCTTGAACGTGCGTGCCACTACAAAACCTTCGTTAACCGAATACTGCGCATCTACAGGCTCCCAAAAGGTTTCTTCCCAGTTGGCATCCATGTTCTTAACACCCGCATCTACATACGGCTTATAGGTTATCTGTGCCGCACGGTTAAGCGGGGTAATTTCATATTTTATGGCGCCAAGCTCATCTGCCACTAACGACAGGAAACGCTTAACGTTTACTTTTATCTCAGTACCATTTTGCAGTACAGCTTCAAAAGAGCGGTTGTATACACCCTCCTGCATATTAAGCTCGCGACGAAAATTGTTTACCACGCTGCATTTGGCAAGGTCGAGTACCTCACCGTTCACTTCAATGTCTATGCCTATCCAGTTTGGCGCATTAAGCACCTTGGCAAAATACTCAGGGTAGCCGTTTTTCCACCAGCCCACTTTAGTTTTGTCCGGATAGTACACGCCTGCTATATAACTTCCCTGAAAGGTATGCCCGCTATACTGCTCTTCAAAATTAGCACGCTGCCCCATGGCACCGTTGCCAATGCTAAAAAGGCTTTCTGATGAACGCACCCTTTCTGCATCAAATCCTTCTTCTATAACCGACCAATTGTCCGGTACTATATAATCCTGGTTCATGTGTGTCTATTAACTGTTAACTAACGTTTCTAAAAAATGTATGTTTATCCCGGCAAAGCTGCTAAAGTTGTGCTGTGCCTCGTGCAGGGTGTTGGCATCGCCTATGCCCACGCTCGTCATTCCGGCAATATTTGCCGCCTTTATCCCCGCAATAGAGTCTTCAAACACTATTGCGTCAGATGCAGGTTTACCCAATAATTGTGCTGCCTGTATAAATACTTCAGGATCCGGCTTTGCATTGGTTACATCATTACCGTCTACAATGGCATCGAAATAATGTATAATGCCCACACGCTCCAGTATAGGCCTTGCGTTTTTACTTGCCGATCCTAATGCTATACCCTGGTTGTTAGCCTTAAGCCATTCCAGCACCGGCATTACACCATCTAATATTTCATCGGCAGCCATATTAGCTACCGAGTTCATGTAGTCTTCGTTCTTTTCGATAAGCCAGGCATCTTTATCTTCCTGGCTGGCTTCTACGTTTCCAATACCAAGGATGATATCCAGCGAACGGCCACGGCTTACGCCTTTTAGTAATTCATTATGCTCATGCGTAAAGTCGATACCCAGGCGGTTTGCAATTTTTTGCCACGCCAGGTAGTGGTACTTGGCCGTGTCTACGATGACCCCATCGAGGTCGAAAATAAATGCTTTTTGTTTCATTGATTATTTTTGATTGATATTGATGATTGCCTTGTCGTTTACCAGCAGTGCCATAACGCCTGCCACTACCATAGATGCACCGCCGATTAACAGCGCATAAATGGGCTCATTACTAAAAAAGTACGAAACCAAAAAGCCTAAAATAGAGGCTGCAAGTAGTTGCGGTATAACTACAAAGAAGTTAAATACACCCATATAATACCCCATTTTAGATGCCGGCAAAGCACCGCTAAGCATGGCAAACGGGATAGAAAGTATGCTGGCCCAGGCAATGCCCACGCCTATCATACTAAGGTCATACATATAAAATGTAAAGTTGAAATATGTATCCGGAGATCCTATCCTGAAAATGACATCATTAAACGTACCGGCATTACCCAGGTAGTAAATAGATGCCAGCCCAAGGCCACCAGCTACCAATGCCAGGAAGTGTGTAAACTTACGGCTGGTGCGCTTTGCTATAAGCGGCAGCAAAAAAGCTGCTATAGCGCCCACAAGGTTATAATTGGCAAACATTTCGTTAACCACATTAGCACCTGTATTATAGGCAACCGAAGTTGTATCTGTAGTTTTAAAAATGTGTTCTGTTACTGCACCCGTAGTATATATCCACATTGAAAATAATGCGAACCATGTAAAGAACTGTACTACGGCAAGCTGTTTCATAACCTTTGGCATAAACTGAAAATCGTTCATGATGGTTACAAAACCGTTGCGATAGTTACCCTGTTTCTGGAAAAGCCCCGAAACAATAAGCGCTGCTCCGCCCAGGCCAATAAGGCCAAGTGAAAGTACATACAAATCTTTTTTAAGCCCATAGGCATATACCACATAAGAAAACACTAATCCTATAAGCAAAGCAATGGTACCTATGGTAAGGTGCCTGCTGCCATTTGCCGTAAACCAGGATACCGGCCTTTCTTCCTCGCGATATTGTTCGGCTTCAGCCTTTTCAAAAGCAGCAAGTTCGTCGGGCGAATATTCTTTTGTTGTAAAGATGGTAACCAGTACGGTAATGATAAAGGCTGCTCCGCCAATGTAAAACGAGTACTTAACCGAATCCGGTATCTGCCCTGCGGGAGCCGTGTTAGCCACGTCAAAATAGGTAAGGATGTTAGGCAGCTTTGAAGCCACATAAGCACCCAGCCCTATAAAAAAACTTTGCATGGCAAACCCGGTGGTACGCTGTTTTTCATTTAGCACATCGCCCACAAAAGCCCGAAAAGGCTCCATGGTAATATTGATAGACGCATCAAGCATCCATAATATACCGGCAGCAAACCACAGGTGCGGCGAGTTTGGCATAATAAACAACGCCAGCGATGCCAGTAAGGCACCTGCTAAAAAATACGGTTTGCGTCGGCCAAGTTTTGTCCAGGTCCTGTCGCTAAAGTATCCGATGATGGGCTGTACTATGAGCCCGGTGAGCGGGGCTGCTACCCAAAGTGCCGGGATATCGTCTATCTCAGCGCCTAACGTCTGGAATATCCGGCTAACGTTAGCATTTTGGAGCGCAAAGCCCATTTGTATTCCCAGGAACCCGAAACTCATGTTCCAGATCTCCCAGAAACCTAATTTACGCTTTTCCATTATCGTAATTTAAATTATTAACGATAAGCGCGTATGGCTTATCAAAATCTTATAAAAAAGTTTGAAGTGACTTTATAAGCTTTGATAATCAGAACAAAGATATATGTTTTTTAATACAAAAATATTTTTGGTGTAAAAAAAATTCCGGCAACACGACCGGAATCTATTTTTTAAACCACTATATTTTAATTGTTTACAAAAACTACAAGGTTGTCGTAGAATTGTTTATAATGCATGGATTTGATGATTTGTCTATGTGATAATCATTGATTCTTCTATGTTAACCGAAGCGCAGCGTAGCGGAAACATCTCATTAGTAATCGGGATTTATAGTTAGAGATTCCTCAACTCCGCTGCGCTGCGTTCGGAATGGAACAACAAACCACCCAGAACAACAAACTATAAACCTAACGTGCTCTCCCTTAAAACAAGGTGCGTTTCTACCAGTTCTGTACGGTATTGCTCTGTTTCCGGCTCTTCTTCTTTTTCCAGGCGTTCTATAAGCAGCTTGGCGGCACGGCCTCCCATAACTACGCCGTTCTGGCTTACGGTACTTATGCTTGGGCTGCTATATTGCGATATAATACCATCTGTAAAGCCTATTACCTGCATCTCTTCCGGCACACGGATACCCATTTTTGCTGCCAGCTTAAGGGCTGTTACCGCAAACAGCTCATTAACGGCAAATATGGCATCGGGCTTTTTATCGCGCAGCAGCATTTCTATTTTACTGGCACAGCCATCTATATCTTCAATTTTTACAATAAGTTCATCGTCAATAGCCATATCGTGGTCGCTTAGTGCGTTTATATAACCATCGGTACGCAGGCGGCCCACACTTACATAATCTACCGTAGTTATAAGCCCTATGTTTTTAAACCCCTTTCCTACCAGGTAATCAACAGCTTCATAAGCCGCAAGCTGGTCGTCTATAATAACCTTATCGCACAGTACATCGTTAGTAACACGGTCAAACATTACTACCGGCATACCCTGGTTAATAACCTCCTGTATGTGGTGAAAGTCTTTTTTTTGCTGGGTTTCTTTACTAAGTGCCATAATAAAACCATCGGTACTGCCGGTGGCAAGCATCTCCATGTTTATTACCTCTTTATCGAAGCTCTCATTGCTAAGACACACAATTACGTTATACCCCATTTCATTAGCCACCTGCTCTATACCGCTAATTACCGTGGCAAAAAAGTGGTGTACAATTTCAGGAATAATAATACCTATGGTCTTGGTCTTTTTATTCTTAAGGCTTAAGGCAATGTTATTAGGCTTGTAGTTATAGAGCTTGGCAAAGGCCTGCACCTTAAGACGGGTATCTTCGCCTATTTCAGGACTGTTTCTTAACGACTTAGAAACGGTACTTATAGATACATCAAGTTCTCTGGCAATTTGTTTAAGGGTAACCTGTCTTTTCATCGGTAGTAAGAACTATTTGAGCGATTTGCTCGTAAATTATTGAATTAAGAATAAAGATACTTATTATTTTTATTTATGGCAATATTACGACAGCTTTACCCCGCTGTTAATCAAAAGTTTTCAACACGACAACGTTGTAGTAACGTGTCGCCAGCGAAAACGTTTTTTTATAACGTTCATTTAAATAATTTTAACCCCTGAAGTGATTTTATAAGCATTTAAAAACGCAAATTTAACCTAAACGACTTGTATGAAAAAGTTTTTACTCCTATTGCTTGTGTTACCTTTTGCAGTCTTTGCGCAAACAAAGACAGCTGCGGGTACCGTACGCGATAATACCACCGGGCAGCCCATACCCGGAGTAAATGTAATTGTAGAGGGCACGCAAAATGGCACGTCTACAGATATGGATGGTAACTTTACCCTTCCAAACGTACCTGTAGGGAAAAATCTTGTATTTAGCTTTATTGGTTTTGCTACAAAAAATGTAAGCTTTACAGGACAAACAGCTATAGACGTCGTACTTTCTGAAGATGCTACCCAATTAAAAGAGGTAGTGGTAATAGGCTACGGTACTACTACCAAGAAAAACTCGACAGGAGCCATAACAAGTGTTACGGCTGAGCAATTTCAAAAGGGTCCTATTATAGGCGCTGAGCAGCTTATACAAGGACGTGTATCTGGTGTACAGGTAACTACAGGAGGTGGTGAGCCGGGCAGCGGATCGTTAGTGCGCATCAGGAGTGGTGCATCGCTAAATGCTAACAGCGACCCACTTTATGTAATAGACGGTGTACCTGTAGAAGTAGGTGGTGGTGGTGCAATAGGCGGCCGTAATCCGCTTGCAAGCATTAACCAGAATGATATTGCAAGCATGTCTATACTAAAAGATGCTGCAGCTACGGCCATTTATGGTTCGCGTGCATCTAACGGTGTAATAATAATTACCACAAAAAAAGGTAAGAGTGGAGAAATGCAGGTAAGCTACAATGGCAACTACCAGGTTTACCAGGTAGGCAAAACCGTAAGCAACATGACAGCCGGGCAGTACAGGGATTTTGTAAATACGGCCGGAGTAAGGTCTAACGGCACTAACCCGTTTAAACCGTTACTTGGAACTGCAAATACCGACTGGCAAAAAGAAATTTACCGTACTGCAATGGGTACAGACCACAACTTTTCTGTGCAGGGTGGCTCAGACAACATTGTATACCGTGCCTCAACCGGTTATACAAACATGAATGGCCTTCTTAAAACAGACAACTTTGAAAGAACAACGGTTAATGCTAATGTTACCGGTAACTTTTTTGACAATCACCTTAAGGTAGAGCTTACAAACAAATCGTCTGTAATGCACAACATTTATGCAGACAAAGGTGCCATTGGCGCAGCAGTAGCTTTTGACCCTACACAACCAATACGCAGGGCTGATGGTACTTTTTTCCAGTGGCTTAAAGCAAACGGAGAATATGAGCCAAATGCAAGCCGCAACCCCGTGGCAATGCTGGAGCAAAAGCACAACTTTGGTAACTCTTACAGGAGCATAGGTAACGGACAGGTAGAATATAAAATTCACGGCTTTGAAGAACTTAAACTTATAGCCAACCTGGGTTATGACTATTCAAGGGGCCGTACTTATGGAAATGTAGACAGCGATTACGTCGTTCCGTCTGAAGCCGGAAGTGCATATAACACTACCCAGAACAAAAAAATCCAGGTAATGGACCTTTATTTTAACTACAACAAGTATGTAGAAAGCATAAAAACTAATTTTGATGTTACAGGTGGTTACAACTACCAGGATTTTAAATACGAAAACACAAATTATAATTATGATGCTGCCAATGGTGTATTTAATCCTGACAATCCATCAAATACACGCCTTAACCTTCAATCGTTTTTTGGAAGGGCTACATTTACCATAGCAGATAAATATATCCTTAACGGATCATTCAGGGCAGATGGCTCATCGCGCTTTACTGAAGAAAACAGATGGGGCTATTTCCCGGCGGCTTCTGCGGCATGGAAAATAAACAACGAAGATTTTCTTAAAGACAGTAAGATGCTAAGCGAACTTAAACTGCGTGCAAGCTGGGGTAAAACCGGCCAGCAGGATACCGGTGTGCTTTACCCTTCTGTACCGCTATACTCGTTGTCTACAAATACTGCACAGTACCAGTTTGGTTATGACGAAAACGGCAAGCCTATTTACTTTAATACCTTTGTGCCACTTGCATACAATTCAAACCTTAAATGGGAAGAGACCGCTACGCTTAACTTTGGTGTAGACTTTGGCTTCTTTAATGACCGTATTACAGGTAGCGCAGAATATTATGAGCGCAAAACAACAGACCTTATTGTAAATGCTACCAACCCACAGGGTGTTAACTTCTCTAACGAGAATAAATATAACATTGGTAACATGAAAAACAAAGGTTTTGAACTTAGCATAGATACCTATCCTATCCGCACAGATGATATTACCTGGAGAATCGGCGGTAACTTTACATGGCAGAACTCTAAAATCACAAAAATTACCAGCCAGAGTGCTCCAAGCTTCCCGGGTTATGCCACAGGGGGCATAAGCGGAGGTGTAGGTTCTTTTATACAAAACAACCAGGTTGGCTACTGGCCTAGCAGCTTCTATGTGTATGAGCAGGCATATGATGCTAACCATAAACCTATTGAGGGCGTATATGTAGACCGTAACAATGACGGTATTATTAATGAGCAGGATCTTTACAGGTTCCATAAGCCACAGGCTGATATGTTCTATGGCTTTAATACCGACTTTACTTACAAGAACTGGTGGCTGTCTATGAGTTTCCGCGGAAGTTTTGGCAACTATAACTACAACAACGTATACTCTAATACCGGAAATGCTAATACCGGCTTACCTACAAACGGTGCTTATCTTAACAACGTACATACAGATGCCCTTAACTCAGGGTTTGTAAATCCTCAGTACTATTCTGACTACTATGTACAAGACGCATCTTTCCTGAGAATGGACAACATAACAGCAGGATATACGTTTAAAAATATTTTCTCAGAAGGCAGTACCTTAAGGCTTACAGGAGCTGTACAAAACGTATTTGTAATTACAGGCTATAATGGTATAGACCCTGAGATTTCGGGAGGTATTGATAACAACTTTTACCCAAGGCCACGTATCTACACAGTGGGCCTAAACGTAAACTTCTAAAAATTGACTTTGAATATGAAAAATATCAACTTAAAACTAGCGGCCGGTCTTATGCTCGCAGCATTTACGTTCAGCTCGTGCCTTAACGACCTGGACCAGTCAGACCCATCAAGCGTAGGCTTACCTACGGTTGAAGAACTCTACAGCAAGCCTGAAGCTTATAAAGAAACTCTTGCAAAACTTTATGCAGGCTTTTCTACTACAGGCCAGGATGGCCCATCAGGATCACCAGACATTTCCGGCATTGACGAAGGCTTTAGCCAGTATATACGCGGACTTTGGTTACTACAGGAATTAACTACCGATGAGGCTGTTATAGGCTGGAATGACCAGACAATTAAAGATTTTCATTACCAGACATGGTCATCTAATGACAACTTTATAAACGCAACGTTTAGCCGTCTTGACTTTGAGATCAAAAACTGTAATGAGTACCTGCGCCAAACAACAGATGTAAAACTGGATGCCCGTGGCGTAACAGGAGACCTGCGTACAGAAATTGCAGCCTATCGTGCCGAAGCCCGTTTTTTAAGGGCAGTTAGCTACTGGCATTTTCTTGACCTCTTTGGGGGTCGTGTAGGTATCGTAACAGAAAATGACCCTACAACATACTTTTTGCCAAAACAAGCTACGGCACAGGAAATGTTCGATTTTATAGATACTGAACTTACTGACCTTGTTACAAACCTTAAAGCACCACGCACTAACGAATACCCAAGGGTAGATAAAGCGGCTGCATGGATGCTTAGGGCCAAGCTGTACTTAAACGCACAGGTATATACCGGCAAAGCTAAATATGCCGAAGCCATGCCACTACTTACCCAGGTTATAAACAGCGGTTATGCGTTACACGACAAATATGATGAATTGTTTTTGGCAGATAACGATAAAAACGGTGCGCAGAACGAAGCAATATTTGCTGTCGCATTTGATGGCCTTCGCACTAAAACTTATGGAGGGACTACCTTCCTGGTACATGCGCCACTGGGTGGTTCTATGCCAGTAGCAGAGTTTGGTGTAAACGGCGGCTGGGGTGGCGTAAGGACCACATCTGCATTTGTGGCAAAGTTTAACAACAGCACAATGGATGACAGGTCTAATTTCTACACATCAGGACAATCTCTTGAAATTACCGACATAGGTAACTTTGGTGACGGTTATGCTATAAAAAAATTTAAGAACGTAACCTCTGCAGGGGTTAAGGGATCTGACGCCGCAGGAGATTTTGTAGACACTGATTTCGCTATATTCCGCCTTGCAGATGCTTACCTTATGTATGCAGAGTGTGCCCTGCGTACCGGCCAGGATATAGCTAACGGCTTAGTATATGTAAACAAGGTTAGGGAGAGGGCATATGGCAGTACCGCAGGTGACGTAACAAGTATGAACCTTAACTTTATTCTTGATGAAAGGGCACGTGAACTGCATTGGGAAGGCCACCGCAGGACAGACCTTGTGCGCTTTGGCAAATTAACAGGAGGTTCTTACCTATGGCCGTATAAAGGCAATACACCAACCGGAAGCCCTACACCAAGCTTCAGAAATATTTTCCCAATACCTACAAGAGCTTTGGCTGCAAACCCATTGCTGGTACAAAACCCAGGCTATTAATAAACAAAAAATTGTAACTTAAGATATGAAGACTTTAAGAAATTCAATGATAGCGATACTTGCAATATTTGCAGTATCATGTAATATAGATGATGTAGAAAACAGGCCTGTAGTACAAGGCAAAGACGCTCCGGTGCTTACTGCACCTGAAGAAGGTAACACCTATGTACTTAGCCCTGAAACCATGGATCTTCTTGCCGAAAGGTTTGTATGGTCTGCGGCAAATTTTGGCGAAGGCATTATTCCTAACTACAACATCGAGATAGACAAAGCAGGAGATAATTTTGATACGCCTGTAATTGTAGCGTCTGCAAATGGTGCCACGCAACTGGCGGCTTCTCAAAACGTATTAAATACCGCCGTTCGCGCATTAGGTGCATCACCTTTTGTTACCGCAAACTTTGAGGTAAGGGTAAAAGCCTATGTTGGCACAAACATACTTTACAGTAATGCCGTAGAAATGATCATTACACCTTACACTACAGAAACACCGCGCCTGTGGGTAACCGGTACCTACCAGACTGCAAGTGGCTATGGAACCGACTGGAGTGGCGAAGCAGCACCGCAGCTTAAAGCACAGTCATATGGTAATACTAACTTTGAAGGCTATGTATATATAGCTACCGCTGAAACCGGCTCTGGTGAAGGCATTAAATTTCAGTCTAATGCGACGGGAGACGGAATTACTTATGGCATGGGCGCAGGTGCTAACCTTATTGCAGACGGTGGGCCGGCTATTGCCGTTAGCCAGCCCGGATATTACCAAATAAAAGTAAATACTGCTGCTACAACCCTTTCTTATTCGCTTACACAAACAACGTGGGGTGTTATAGGATCTGCTACAGCAGCTATTACCGGTGGCGATGGCTGGAGTAACGACATAGACATGACGTATGACCAGACTATAAAAAAATGGACGTTAACTACTGCACTATCTGCGGGTGAAATTAAATTCCGCGCTAATGATGCATGGACCCTTAACTATGGCGATGACCAGGCAGACAGTTCTCTTAACGAGGGCGGTGCCAATATTGCAGTAACAGCGGGAACGTATAAGATAACGCTCGACCTAAGCTCTCCAAGGGCATACACTTACACTGTAGAACTTCAATAATAAAAATCAAAAAAAGGGCTGCTACATTGCAGCCCTTTTTCCATAAACTATTGGCATGAAAAAAATTACACTTTTAATACTGCTACTTATAAATCTTACAGCTTTTGCACAGGTAACTACCACGCCAAATCCGGGCCTGCCTACTGCCCCTGTAACGCTAAATTTTAATAAAGCAGGCACACCGCTTGCCAGCTATACCGGTACTATCTATGCTCATATAGGGGTTACTGTAAACGGCACAAGGTGGAGCAATGTAAAAGGGTCATGGGGAAACAATACAACCCAGCCTGCCCTTACACTGGTAAGCGGAACGAATTATAAACTGGAACTTACCCCTGATTTATACAGCTACTTTGGCGTAGCAGCCGGAAGCACCATTACTGAGATATGTGTGGTGTTCAGGGCAGCTACAAACAGTCCGCAATCAGATGATATTTTTGTAAACGTAGGCGCTTTTCAGGTAAACCTTACAGCTCCTGCCGAAGGCTCTACTACTATAATTAACTCTGGCGGTAGTCTTTCAATCGCTGCTAATAACATTGGTGGTAATGCACGTTATAACCTTATTGCAAACGGCACAAGCATTAATACTATTGAGAGCACTGCAAACTATACCTATACCCATAATAACATTACAGCCAATACCCACTACCAAATGGTTACAACACTGGGTACAGAGGTTAAGACCAAAGAATTTGATGTTATTGTAAATCCGGGGAATGTAAACCAGGCCATGCCGGCAGGTGCTAAAGACGGTATTAACTATAATCCTGCCGATGCCACAACGGCAACATTGGTACTAAACGCACCGGGCAAAGATTTTGTATATGTGGCTGGCAGCTTTAACAACTACAACCCTGGTACGACACACGCCATGAAAAAAGACCCTGCAACGGGTAAATTCTGGCTAACGCTTACAGGGCTTACTGCCGGGCAAAATTACACCTACCAATACTGGGTTATCGACCAGACTCCCACAGCAAACAGTAAAGCACTTGTAAAAGTTGCCGATGCGTTTTCTAACCTGGTGCTGTCTCCTAATGACGATCCGTTTATCACACCCGCAGTTTACCCTAACCTGCCTGTTTATCCTGCAGGACAATCTTTTGATGTATCTGTACTAAAAACAGGGCAACCGGTTTATGACTGGCAGGCAACAGGCTTTGTGCGCCCTGCGAAAGAAGACCTTATAGTATATGAAGCGCTAATACGCGATTTTAATACTGAGAAGACCTGGAACAGTATGGCTGCACAAATAGACTACTTTAAAAACCTGCATGTAAATGCTATCGAGCTAATGCCGGTAATGGAATTTGAAGGTAATATCTCCTGGGGCTATAATACGATCTATCATATGGCAACGGATAAATCGTATGGAACGGCTGACGCCATGAAAGCATTTATCGACCTTTGCCACCAAAATGGTATTGCCGTAATATTAGATGTTGCCCTTAACCATGTATACGGACGTTCGCCACTGGTGCGCATGTGGGCAAATGACCCCGATGGCGACGGATATGGCGATCCTGCCACAGATAACCCCTACTGTAATACTGTTGCAAGGCATGCCTACAGCGTGGGTAGCGACCTTAACCACCAGAGTGCGCTTACTCAGTATTATGTGCAACGTACAGTAGAATACTGGATGAACGAGTTTAAGATAGATGGTTTCCGTTGGGACCTTACAAAAGGATTTACACAAAACTGCACCGCCGGAGATGAAACCTGCACAAGTGCCTACCAGGCAGACCGCGTAGCTATACTTAAACAATATGCAGATTACCAGTGGGCTATTGACCCTGATTTTTATGTAATATTTGAACACCTTGGTGTGGGCGGCAGCGCTAACGAAGAGGTAGAATGGGCTAACTATCGTATTGCAGAAGGCAAAGGAATTATGCCATGGGGTAACTTTAACTACGCATACAACCAGCTTAGCATGGGATATGCTGAGCAAAGCAATTTTGCAAACATGGACTTTGAAAACCGTGGCTATATAGCATCCCGCGTTATGGGATACATGGAGAGCCACGATGAAGAAAGGCTTATGTACAAAAACCTTTTACATGGGGTAACTACAAACAATTACAACATTAAAGATTTAGCAACAGGACTGGAAAGACAAAAAGCAATAGGTGCGGTATCATTACTTATACCGGGGCCTAAAATGTTTTGGCAGTTTGCAGAGCTTGGCTATAACTTTGGCATTAACTACTGCGAAAACGGAACGTATAATAACGACTGCCGTACAAACCCTAAGCCTATACCGGCAGAGCGTGGATTTACTACAGATGCTGCCCGTATGAGCATTTATAATACCTGGGCTAAGTTTAATGAGCTTAAACAAGCTAACCCTGTATTTCATACCAATACGTTTACCATAACATCTGGCACCCTTACCCCGAGAATAGACATATGGAACAACAGCCTGAACGAAGGCCAGCTAAAAGCTGTAGTGGTACTTGCTAACTTTGGTGTAGTGCCTCAAACAGTAAATACTAACTTTTCTATTGCGGGCAATTGGTACAACTTAATGGATAACACAGTTGTTACCGCTGGCACCGGTACTGTTACCATACCGGCAGGCGAGTTTAGGGTATACGGCAATCAGCCGGCAGTGTTAAATAACGAAACTGTAACTACACCCGCAGCTGCAGCACTTTATCCTAACCCTGCAAACCAACAGTTTAGCATTAATGCTCCTGTTGTAAAAGCAGAAGTGTATACACTTACAGGCCAACTTGTAAAAAACTTTGGCCCAAACAGCAATGGCAGCAGCTATGATGTGAGCAGCCTTACTAAAGGTATCTACCTTGTAAAGGCAACCGACTCTGCTAACCGCCAGAGTACCATGAAACTTATTAAAGAATAGTTTTTGTGTTAGTTATATAAGTTTAAGTTTGCTAAAGGCTTCCGGTTAACGGAAGCCTTTAGTTTTTTATACTCATAAGTATTACTAACACATTCACCACAATACTACAGCACGGTATTATTTTATGGTAGATGCTACCCTACCGCCAAATTTATACTCTTCCGGTTCAGGAAAAGCGGTTAGCCCATAACTAATCATCAAGCCGCGTTGCTGCATCAAAAATTTAATAAGGTGCCCCATATTTTCTAATATATACGCATTAGATAAAGGCCCGCTGTGAATGGGTGTTAGCCCGATGTCTTCTATCAATCCTGAAACTATTGCATTTGCAGCAATGTTGTCTCCACAATAAAAGCTGCCCGTATTAGCTTTATGCAGTACATAGGCATCTGTTTCAAATAATTCCTGGGCATGGTTATTAAATGCTTTTACCAAATGCGCCCCGGGAATATCCTGCTGATATTTATAGGCCAGCGAGTCTGTCCCTGAAGTTTTAAGACTTTCCCAGTTGTTGTTAAGATCGATAACCGTTTTACCGTTCCATAATTCCTGTGCGGCAATTTCTGAAGGAAAGGTATTACGCAAACAATACAATATAACATCAGAATTTAGAATTGCTTCCATGGCGGTTCCTGTCCTTATCGGTATATTACCCGCAATATTTTTAATGGTTTCCAGCATTTCGACACGTCTGTGCCCAAAGAAAACGTTATGGCCTTTTGAAGCCCAGTTAAGCCCTATGGTTCTGCCCATATTACCACTACCTACAATTCCTATATTCATTTTGTGTAATTTTATAATTGTAAAATTACTTACATTTGCTTACCAAAAGTAACCAGTTACCTATGGGTAATCAAAAACAACAGAGCATGGGCAAGCCAACAGAATTAGATTGCCGGGCATCAATGCTACCCATACAGGATGCACTGGAAGCCCTTAATGGTAAGTGGAAATTATTAATAATATCGTCTATATCATTAGGAAATACGCGCTTCAAAGAAATTGAACGAAGCATCCCAAAAATATCATCTAAGGTATTGGCTAAAGAACTAAAAGACCTGGAAAACAACCTGCTGATTAAGCGTACGGTATCCGATTACTCAGCCGTATTAACCGAATATTCTTTACGTCCCCACGCAGAAACCCTTAAAGATGTTTTAATTGCTCTGCGTGACTGGGGCAAACTGCACCGCAAAGCCATAATAGATAAATAGCCTGTATAAATAACAAAGGGCACATAATAAATTATGTGCCCTTTGCCAATATATTTTATAATCTCCTACCAGATAACCACCCTAAGGCTGTCCGGCTGGTACATTTTATCGCCCGGCTTTATGCCAAAGGCTTTATAAAACTCAGGTATGTTAGCCAGTGGCCCGTTTATGCGGTACTGTGCCGGTGCGTGCACATCGGTCATTATCTGTTGCGACAATGCTTCTTTTTTAATGTTTACCATCCAGGCATAACCATAAGCTATAAAGTAGCGTTGTGTTGGCGTAAAGCCACTTATCTCTTCGTTGTCTTTAAACTGGGCTGTTTTTTTAAATGCCTCAAGCCCCATAACCACGCCGCCAAGGTCGGCAATGTTTTCGCCTTGTGTGGCATCGCCATTTACAAACTTGCCCGGCAGTGCTTCAAACTTATTAAACTGCTCTACGATAAGTTTTGTCTTAGCCTGAAACTTAGCCAGATCTTCTGCCGTCCACCAGTTGTTAAGGTTACCCTTTTCATCATACTGGCTACCCTGATCGTCAAAACCGTGTGTAATTTCGTGCCCAAAGGTAGAGCCGCCTATTATACCATATAGTATGGCATCATCGGGCATACGGCCCTCAAAGCCCGGTACAAGTATATTACAAGCCGGCACTACAATTTCGTTATTGCTTGGGTTATAGTATGCATTATAGGTTTGTGGGTACATACCCCACTCATTACGGTCTACCGGCTGCCCGTATTTTGCAACCATATAATCATACTGCCATTTGCTGGCAGCCATTACATTTGCACAGTATGAATTCCCAATGGTAAGTTTGCTCATATCTTTCCATTCGTCCGGGTAACCCACCTTCATAATTATCTTGCTCAGTTTTTGCAATGCCTTCTTTTTTGTAGGCTCGCTCATCCAGTCCAGGTTTTTAATATGATCGGCATATACATCGCGAATATTATTACCTATTTCAAGTAACTTTTCCTTTGTACCCTTTGGCAAATAGTCTTTTACATATACCTGGCCTATAAGTTCGCCCAGCATACCATTGGTTTGCTCTACAACGCGTTTCCAGCGCGGCCTTTGTTTAGTAACCCCGCCCATAACGGTACTGTAAAAATGGAAATTCTCGTCGGCAATGTCCTTTTTAAGGAAAGAGGCATATTCGCTAACAAGGTTATACTTCAGGTATTTTTTCCAGCTTTCAGCAGGGTAGCTTTTAACCATCCTGTTAAGCGCGGTAAAAAACTCAGGTTGCCCTACAATAACACTATCTGCCTTTTGAATACCAAGTGTACCGATAACAGAACCCCAGTTTACATTTGGCGTGTCGGCAGAAAACTTAGCCAGCGGCATCTTATTATAATTTTTAAGCGGGTCGCGAAGTGCTTCAAGCTTACGCGAAGCAGTAGCCAGTTCAGTCTCCAGCTTCATAATACCATCTGCATCTGTTTTTGCGGTAGCCTCATCAGTACCCGTAAGCTTAAGCATGGTTGCAATATGCTTTACATATTCTGTGCGAATATTAACTGCCTCGGCATCGCTATTAAAATAATAATCACGGTTACCAAGGCCTAAACCACCCTGTTGCAGAAAAATAGCATACTTGGTACTTATCTTATCATCCTGGTTTACATAAAAAGTAAAAGCCGGTGTGGCACCCACGGTGTGCAGGTACCCTATTGTAGAAAGTAGCGATGGCACATCGGTAATGGCATCAATACGTTTCATAGGCTCTGCAAGTGGCTTTAGGCCTTCTTTATCTATAGCTATGGTATCCATGCCCGATGCGTAGAAATCGCCAATTTTTTGCTCGTTACTACCTTTTGCAGCATCTTTATTTTTTGCCGCGTTTTCGCAAATGTTCTTTATCTGCGCGTTTATGGTATCTTGTATGGTTCTAAAAATACCGTTGCTACGCTCACTATCGGGTATCGGGTGGCTTTTAAACCAGCCGCCGTTAGCATAATGAAAAAAGTCCTGCGCCGGACTAACAGTTGTGTCGCGGTTGGTTAGCAACGGGTCGTTAAAGGCAGTTTCCTTTTTGGCACAACCTGTTACTAAAACCATTGCTGCCAGGGCAGAGATGGCTTTGTTATACGTTTTCATGTTTGTTCGTGTTTTGTTTGAAAGTTGTTCAAAAATATAAAATTATTTAACAAAACAACCTTATTTACAGTGCTTTCCTCAACAATTACCTCTTTTTAGGCAAAATTGTTATGTTATTTATATCATAAACCATTGGTACTAAAAACAGCTTTACCTTATATTTAAAGACTTAATACTTATTTAGCCATGAAAAAAGTACTCCTTATTATAGCACTATCTTTTTTACTTGTTATGTGTAAAAGCACCAAGACCAGGAGCACATCTGCCACAGCAGAGCCTACTAAAGAGAATTTTATATACAGCGACGGTTTTAAGGCTGCTACCCCCGCACAAACCACAGCATTGCTAAAAGAACTTGGCGCTACGGCAGAAAACTATTCTGTACTGGTGCTTACCAAGAATTTTAACGGAGCAGAGATTGTAGTAACCAATGGCGGCAAGCAGCTATATAAAGGCTATGCCCTTACTAACCGCGGCAACGGTATTGCCGAGAAAATACGTATAGACAATACACTGGACACCAAAATATACGACAGCTATAGTAAAAAGGAAATTACAATAGAAAGCAGCGATGCTAAAAAGTATAAGTTTGCGCATGTAGCAAAAGACAATTCTAAAAAAGTGCCATTTGTGGTGGTGTATAGTAATAAGGTAAAGGCGCTGGAGTAAGGGTTACTACCTGAGTGCGTAAATACTATCAATATACACTTTATATTGCTGAACTGTGATTGTAATTGTAGTGTCTTTTCTAATGATCTTAAAATAATCCACATTTCGAACTTTAGCAACAGAGTCTCCTACAGCAACCTGATCCCATATAAATCTGTCCACGGAGTGCTTGCGCTTTTTAATTACCAGATAAGGTTCATAGTGATTAAAGGTATCTATAGCCTTTAGAACAATCCTGCCAGATAACTTTTTTTCTTTAAAATTATCAAGAGCATTTTGTTTTATCCACGGATCGCTTAGCCGTAAAAGCATGTAACAAAAAAGCACCATACCTATTACCCCACCAAGTATTGCCCTTACGCCTGCGCGTTCAAAAAAAGACTCTTCGTCAACATTATCTAAAAAATTAATAGGCATGGCTGTTATTGTTGGAAGGCAAAGATATTAAAAAGCAGCAAGAAGAATTTAAACAATACCACAAACAAATAACCACATTCCCGCATTACCAAATCACCTTAAAAAAGCCTATCTTTACAGCCTTCGCTTTAC
This sequence comes from Flavobacterium psychrotrophum, assembly GCF_003403075.1. Taxonomy (NCBI): domain Bacteria; kingdom Pseudomonadati; phylum Bacteroidota; class Flavobacteriia; order Flavobacteriales; family Flavobacteriaceae; genus Flavobacterium; species Flavobacterium psychrotrophum. The sequence continues at coordinate 3,654,513 of NZ_CP031557.1, forward strand.
TGAAAATTATTGGTTAAATAATAATTTTTATCCTTATTTGAATTTCTAAGAAATAATTGTACTTTTGCAACCCCTTTATTGGGGACGGAATGTTTAATTAAAATAATTTATTGTGAACACATTAAGCTACAAAACAGTATCTGCAAACAAAGCTACCGCTCAGAAAGAGTGGATCGTTGTTGATGCTGAAGGGCATAATCTGGGCCGTTTTGCTTCTAAAGTTGCGATGCTTTTAAGAGGTAAATACAAAACAAATTATACCCCGCACGTTGACTGTGGTGATAACGTAATTGTTATCAACGCAGAAAAGATCAACCTTACAGGTAACAAACTGGAGGACAAAACGTATATCCGCCACACAGGTTACCCTGGAGGACAAAGGATCCTTGCTGCTAAAATTGTTAAGGCAAAAAATCCTTCAATCTTAGTAGAGAAAGCCGTAAAAGGTATGCTACCTAAAAACAAATTAGGCGCGCAACTTTTCCGCAACCTGAATGTATATGCAGGAGCTGACCACAAACATGAGGCGCAGACTCCTAAAACCGTTAACTTAAACGACCTAAAGTAAGATGGCGACAATCCACAAAATTGGCAGGAGAAAAACTGCTGTTGCCCGTATTTACCTGACTGAAGGCTCAGGAAAAATCACGGTTAACAAGAAAGACCTTGAAGTATACTTCCCTACAGCTACACTACAGTACAAAGTACGCCAGCCGCTTAGCCTGACTAACACAGCTGAAAACTTTGACGTAAAAGTAAATGTATATGGTGGTGGTATTACAGGACAGGCAGAAGCTGTAAGGATGGCAATTGCACGCGCTATGTGTGAAGTTGATGCTGAAAACAGGCTAATCCTTAAACCAGAAGGCCTATTAACAAGGGATCCTCGTATGGTAGAACGTAAGAAATTCGGCCAGAAGAAAGCCCGTAAGAGATTCCAGTTCTCTAAACGTTAATATGTTTATTGGGATTTTATCCCGAACTGTTTATTATTATTATTTAAAACTAAGTTGTTGTTGCCCCGCCGAGGTGAGGGGTTAGTTTAGCATCTAAATGGGCAAGGCCGTTAATTCGCCACTTACTCATTGCGCTTACTCAACAGAACGTAAACTATTACAAAAATGGCAAATAAAGTAGAAGTTAAAGACTTACTGGAAGCAGGTGTTCACTTTGGACACATGACCAGAAAATGGGATCCGAATATGGCTCCTTACATATACATGGAGCGTAATGGTATACACATTATCAACCTGTATAAAACTGCAGCTAAAATAGAAGAGGCTAACGAAGCTCTTAAAAAAATAGCTGCTTCAGGCCGAAAAATCCTTTTCGTTGCCACAAAAAAACAAGCAAAAGACATCGTTGCTGAAAAAGCAGCTGCCGCTAACATGCCATACATCACTGAAAGGTGGCCTGGTGGTATGCTTACTAACTTCATCACTATCCGTAAAGCTGTTAAGAAAATGGCTTCTATTGATAAAATGAAGAAAGACGGTACATTCATGACGCTTTCTAAGAAAGAGCGCCTTCAGGTAGATCGTCTACGTGCTAAGCTTGAAAAAAACCTTGGTTCTATTGCTGACATGACAAGGCTACCGGCTGCGTTATTTGTTGTAGACATCAAGGCAGAACATATCGCAGTAAAAGAAGCTCAGAAATTAAACATTCCGGTTTTCGCAATGGTAGATACCAACTCTGACCCACGTCAGGTTGATTATGTTATCCCTGCAAATGATGATGCTTCTAAATCAATAGACAAAATTTTATCTTTAGTAACAGGCGCTGTTGTTGAAGGTCTTGCTGACAGGAAATCTGACAAAGATGACTTCCAGGATGCTCCTGCAGGCGAGGTTGAAACTACAGAAGCTGAGGCTCCTGCAGTAGAAGCTCCGGCAGCTACAACTGAAGAATAAGTTAACATTACAGTAAAGCCGTTGTGCGGGGTGATGTTTACTTTTGTAGCATTATCTGTATAACGGCTTTATATTTTTTTTCAAACATCAAATAAATACAACTTTAAAATGGCAAATATTACTGCTGCAGACGTTAATAAACTAAGGACCATTACCGGTGCCGGTATGATGGACTGCAAAAAAGCACTTGTTGAAGCTGAAGGAGATTTTGACAAAGCTATCGAAAACCTACGTAAAAAAGGACAAAAAGTAGCTGCTAACAGAGCTGACCGTGAGTCTACTGAAGGTGCGGTTCTGGCTGTTGTTAACGCTGACAAAACTGAAGGTGTTGTTATATCTGTTAACTGTGAGACTGACTTCGTTGCTAAAAACGAATCTTACGTTAAACTTGCTACAGAACTTGCTAACCTTGCCCTTAACTTTAATACTAAAGAAGAGCTTCTTGCTGCTGACTTTAACGGTATTACTGTTGAAGAAAAACTTACTGAGCAAACTGGTGTAATTGGAGAGAAAATAGAAATAGGTTCTTTCGAAAAACTTCAGGGTGCATTTGTAGGATCTTACATCCACGCTGGTAACAGGATCGCTACACTTGTTAGCCTTTCTGCTAACGTAGAAGGTGCTGAAGATGCTGCACGTAACGTAGCTATGCAGGCTGCCGCTATGGCTCCTATAGCACTTAACGAAGATGGTGTTGATGCTGCTGTAGTTGAAAAAGAAATCGAAATTGCTAAAGATGTACTTCGTCAGGAAGGCAAGCCGGAAGCTATGCTAGATAACATTGCTAAAGGTAAACTAGGCCGTTTCTTTAAAGACAATACACTTGTTAACCAGGATTACATTAAAGACAACAAACTTAGCGTTAGCGAGTATGTTAAGTCGGTAGATGCAGGTCTTGTAGTTACAGGCTTCAAAAGGGTTGCACTTGCTTAATTAGCACAACTTTTTTATAATATTAAAATCCCGCCTTTTTTAAAAGGGCGGGATTTTTCATTTGAGCAGAATTGGATATTTAAAACCCATACATACCACCCGATACAGAAATTTGCTCGCCTGTAATCCAGGCTGAATCATCTGAGGCCAGAAACACGGCAGCCTTAGCAATATCATCCGGCTGGCCCCTGCGCCCAAGCGGTGTATGTGCAATAAACATTGTTTCATACTCACTGCCCGTAGTAACACCCGCACTACGCGCACCTTCTGTTTCTGTAGCACCGGGCAAAATAGAATTGACACGAATGTTTTTTGCCCCCAGTTCTTTCGATAAAGAAACTGTTACCGCATCTAATGCAGCCTTAGTTGCAGAATACAACGACGCTTCCGGAAGCGGCATTTTGCTCGCACCAGAACTGATATTGATGATATTACCACCCTTATCTCCAAACAAACTTAAAGATGCCTGGATGGCCAGTATAGCCCCCAACACATTAACATTAAAATGCTGATGAAAAATTTCAGCCGATATCTGTTCAATAGGCGTATAACCCTGGTAAGCCGCGTTATTTACCAATACATCAAGCGTACCAAAAGTCTGTTTTGTTTGCTTAAATAAGCGGGTTATATCTGCTTCTTTAGACACATCAGCCTGTACTGCAATAGCCACACCCCCATTATCTGTTACTTGTTTAACCACAACATCTGCCCCTTCTTTACTCGAAGCATAATTAACAACAACCTTTGCTCCTTCTGCCGCAAAGTATTTTGCGATGGCCGCACCTATTCCTTTTGAAGCACCTGTAACAACAGCTACTTTATTATTTAATCTATTCATTATTACAAAATTGATTTATGATTATTAATTAGCTAAATAGGTCATACCACCATCTACAAGAAGCTCGGCACCAAGCATAAATGAAGAATCATCAGAGGCGAGGAAAACCGCGGTCTTACCAATGTCTGACGGTTGCCCTATTCTGCCTATGGGCATCTGTCCTGCAAAGTGATTTTTTAAACCTTCTAGTTGCTCCGCAGGAACAAACTTTTCAAATGCCGGGGTATCTGTTGTACCGGGTGTTATTACATTTACCCTGATTTTTCTATCTAAAAGGTCGCTAGAAAATCCTTTTGCCAAATATATAACAGCTGCTTTTGCAGCACCATAAAGTGTAAAATTAGGATAAGCCCGATGCGCTGCGTTTGACCCGATGAGGATAACAGAAGCACCATCATTTAGATAAGGCAGTGCCTTATTAACAGTGAAGTAAACACTTTTCAGGTTTAAATCGATAGTCTTATCAAAGTCTGCCTCACCCAGCGTGGCTACAGTTCCTACAGTACCGCCTCCTGCATTGGCTACGATTACATCTATCTTACCAAATTTTTCAGCTGTTGTTGCAAACACTCTTTCCAGGTCTGCAAGGTTTGTAACATCGGCATTTATGGCTATAAAATTATCGCCCAGTTGCGCAACGGCACTATTCAAAGTTTCCTGATTTCTGCCAACAATGGCTCCTGATGCGCCTTCGTTTTTAAGAGCTTCTGCAATACCAAACCCAATACCGCTATTGCCGCCAGTAATTACAACAATCTTATTTTTTAATTTACTCATTATTTCTATTGTTTAAAATTTGAGCCACAAAGCTATATCACTAAAGTTACTTTTAGTAACTTTGTACCGAAAAGTAATAGTAACACAGATGTAACAAAGTAACATATGGGGTGCAAAATAGAAGAGTTTAGACAGGAACAAAAGAAAAGAATGCGAGCCGTTCAGGATGCAATGGACACGCTAAATGGAAAATGGAAGATATCTATCATCACATCCATCTGCTGCTATGGCACAAGACGGTTTTCGGATATATTGAATGATGTTGTTGGGATATCTAACAGGATGTTAAGCAAAGAATTAAAGGAACTGGAAATAAATGAGTTGATAAAACGCACCGTTTTAAACACACAGCCCGTAACGGTTCAATACGAACTTACAGCACATGGCGATACGCTACAAACCATAATAACCAATCTTACTGATTGGGGAATTGTACACAGAAATAAAATTGCAGGCAAATAATAATGACACGCTCAAAATTAAATGCCTTTACATTTTTATCAACAAAAACCTTTTCGTAACCTTTTGCGTACATCTATTTAAGAAAAAGAAGCCCAATAATTACAGAACTTTGCCGTTCTGTTAAAAATTACACATAGAAAGGCATAGTAATTGTAATGTTAAAAACAATTAATGTGCTTCTGTATGGAGCAAAGCTTTACTAATTTTGTATAAAACTACTGCTATGGATACTCATACTATAAACAGCGCCCTGGCCCCCCAAAGGGAAGAGCTGTTAAGTCACCCTCTTTACGCACGGGTAAAAACAATAGATGACCTCAGGCATTTTCTTGAAGGCCACATCTATGCCGTTTGGGATTTTATGTCGCTGCTTAAGGCCCTGCAAATAAAACTGACCTGCACAAGCGTGCCGTGGCTGCCCGTGGGCAATCCGGAGATACGCTACCTCATTAATGAGATAGTACTGGCCGAAGAGACCGACATTAACATTGAAGGCAAAAGACAAAGCCATTTTGAAATGTACCGCGATGCCATGCTGGATTGTGGCGCGGATATAGATGCTATAGACCGTTTTTTGGAAGATGTAATAGCAACCCAGAACATATTTGTATCTATCAGGAAGAGCAGCCTGCATGATAACATCAAGGAGTTTCTTGACTTTACATTCAGGGTTATTGAAGAAGGCAAGCCACACGAAATAGCCGCCGCCTTTACCTTTGGCCGCGAAGACCTTATTCCGGCTATGTTTACCGAGATACTGCGCAACTTTCAGGAAAACTTCCCCGAAGCAAATTTAGACAAGCTTGTCTACTACTTTGAGAGGCATATAGAACTTGATGCTGATGAGCACGGCCCTATGGCAATGCAAATGATAAGTGAATTGTGTAATGGTGATGCTACTAAATGGCATGAAGTTGAAGAAGTATCTAAAGCTGCCCTGGAAAAAAGGATAGGCTTATGGAACGCCATTGAAGAGAAGATGTTACAGCACGACCTTGCCTCTATTTAATTAGAGTATTATACAATATAATATTAGCCACAGGAACTTCTTGTGGCTTTTTAATTTACGGTATATCGTAAAAAACAGTAGTTGCAAATATTACCAATACGTTATAAATCTGAAAAAAATAGGACGTTTGCACCACAGCCCTTATCTTGCAGAAACAATTACAATCCCCTCCACGCATGACTTTTGATGCCCGTAAAAAATACGACCGCCCCATAATTAAACTCCATCAGCCAGACGACACCTACAAAGCACAGCCTTTGCCTGCTCCATCCGGCACCTATCCTTATCATTTAAACCTGAATAAATTTGCCGATGTGTCAAATGAGAAATTCAGCTTTAACATGGTGGGTGATACCGGCGGAATTCGTAATCCGGATGGTCAAAAGAAAATTGCGGAGCAGATGTGTAAACAAATACGCAACGGCAACACAGAAGAACAACCTGCGTTTTTATACCACCTGGGCGATGTTGTGTACCATTTTGGCGAGGCAGAGCAGTACGACAGGCAGTTCTTTATCCCTTACAAGCAGTATACACGCCCTATCTTTGCCATTGCAGGCAACCACGACAGCGATGTTAATCCGGCCAATCCTAAGCCTTATAAAAGCCTTGATGCGTTTAGCGCCGTATTTTGTGATACCGAGAGCCGGGATATCTCCTTTAGCGAAAACAAGCTGCGCAAAAGTATGGTACAGCCTAATGTTTACTGGACATTGCAGACACCGCTGGCTAACATTATAGGGCTACACAGTAATACCCCAAAATATGGCTATATAGGCGACGACCAGCGCAAATGGTTTGTTGCCGAATTAAAAGCCGCAGCTAAAGAGCGCCCCGGCAAAGCAATTATAGTGTGTGTACACCACGCACCTTATACCGCCGATTTTAATCACGGATCAAGCATACCCATGATAACATTTCTTGAAGATGCCTTTAAAGAAAGCGGTGTGCGCCCTGACATCATTTTTAGCGGACACGTACACAATTATCAACGCTTTAATAAAACGTACACAGACGGCAAAATACTGCCCTTTGTAGTATGTGGCGCGGGTGGTTTTGACGAACTGCATTCTCTGGTGTATGAAAATGATACTTTATACAGCACAGATAACCGTTTGCTGGATAATGTAAGCCTGCAAAACTATTGCGACTCTCAATACGGTTTTCTTAAAATAACACTTGAAAAAACCGACACAGGAGTTGGGTTGACAGGGCAATACTTCGCATTAAATAATAATGGCAACCCTGAACCAAGTTGCATGGATAGCTTTAGTTATACGTTTTAAGTGTAGTGAAACAAAATCAAAAGGTCTGAACGTTCGTAAAGAATATTCAGGCCTTTTTGATTTATCACTTCAAGAATTGATATATTTTGATGGCGCAGGGGTAAGACAAGAAACACATGATTTATCAAAATATGGTTATTTTTTTACTTAGCAAACTCTATAGCACTATAAAACTTACTTGTAATGGTGGACTATAAGATATTATAAACAAACACATTATACTGGCATCACGACTTAAGAATTAGGCTCGAGATGGCGAAATATTTATAACAATATAAAAATAGACAGACTGGTCTGTATATTTAAAATGTTATTTATAGATTTGCATTACTAAAACAGTACAATATCATGTCGCCTAAACAACGAATTATAGAAACAACGCTTGTTCTCTTTGCAAATCAGGGGTACAACTCTACCGGAATTAACCAAATAATCTCTGAAGCTAACGTTGCGAAGGCCAGCTTCTATCAGCATTTTGAATCAAAGGAAGATCTTTGTGTCGCGTTTCTTAATGCCAGGCATGAATACTGGTTTGATCAGTTGAACAGTTTCATAAGTGATAAAAGTGATGTGAAATCTAAAGTAATCATGTCATTTGATTTTTTAATACACATGAATGCTAAAGAACAGTTTAGGGGTTGTAGTTTTCTAAACATTTTATCTGAAATCCCTAATAACAATCTGAAAATTCTAAACTCAATTCAACAGCATAAGAAAGATCTTCGCGTTTTTTTTTCATCCCTTATTGGTAATGAAAGCATTTCAGATCATGTTTATATGCTTTTTGAAAGCTGCATTGTAGAGAGTCAGGTATTTAAATCAAATCTACTAATCGAAAAAACGAAAACATTCGTTAACAATTTAATCTAATAATAAAATGGAACAAAAACACCCACTCCCGCCGTTTACACTAGAATCAGCACTACAAAAAATACAATTTGCGGAAGATGCCTGGAATTCTCAAAATCCTGAAAAAATTGCCGGGGCATATACTATTGACAGTGAATGGAGAAATAGAGATAAATTTGTAAATGGCAGAGACGAAATTGTAAAATTTCTTGCTGACAAATGGAAGAAGGAGTTAAATTATAAACTTAAGAAAGAATATTGGGCGCACACGGATAACCGTATCGCAGTCAGATTCGAATATGAATATATGGATCTGGAAGGGCATTGGGTTAGGGCATACGGAAATGAAAATTGGGAATTCGATGAAAACGGTTTAATGGCAAAGAGATACGCAAGCATCAATGATTTGCCAATAAATGAAGAAGACAGAAAGTTTAAATAACCGATATTCTTTTATCACAAATTCACACCTTCTGGTTAAGCACCTTACTAAGCTTAAAATTGAGAATCCATAACTTTAGTGTTACCTCCAAACAAAGCCTGATTGTTCATGATAAGCATTCAGGCATTTTGTTTATCACTTTAAGACATCAATGCATGCTTATATAAAGGATACATTTTGAATTACGAAAGTTTATAAAATCAAAAAAGCCCTCCAAAAAAATGGAAAGCTTTTCATTGGTCTAACTACTAAACCTACCGCTCGCGCGGCATAAACAACACAACTATCTTTACGCCCTTTAAAAAAAAGGCTATTATATTTCGGCGCAAAAAGCCCCGCTTTAAGCAGGGCTTTCTTTGCATTTACTGGCGGTCTGGACGGGACTCGAACCCGCGACCCCATGCGTGACAGGCATGTATTCTAACCAACTGAACTACCAAACCAGCGTTCTTAATAACTCTCTCAGTGTGTTACTGTGTGTGTCATTATTACGAGTGCAAATATACGGCCTTTTTTGACTTCTGCAAGTGTCTTGGAAAGAATTTTAAAATTAATTTTTCAATTTTTACCCAAACTTTTGTTTCTCAACAAGGTAAGTCGTCAAAATTTTTTCAAAATTTTCATCTACAGAAACCGGAACATACTTAATTTGGTACTGAATACAGGTTTCGGCTACCTTTTTAAAGTAGGCATCTACCCTCTTTTCGTATTCTTCCTTTACATTCTCTGCAAAAAGGTTCACTTCTTCGCCACTTTCCAGGTCAATAAACTTGCGCGGGGCATTGTCAAAATCAAAACCAAGCTCTGTTTTCTTATCAATAACATGAAAAAGCACTACTTTATGCTTATCGTGCTTTAGGTGTTGCAGCGCATCAAACAGTGCATCTTCATTACCCGGCTGAAACATATCTGTAAATAATATGATCATGCTGCGTCGGTGCATCTTTTGCGCTATCTGGTGTAGAAACGTGGTTGTATCTGTATCCTTTGCTGTTGCCGGGGTTGTTAAAAGCCCTTCCAGCTTATCAAGCAGCATGCGGTGGTGCCTGCCGCTGCCCTTTTCGGGCGCATAGAACTCATAATTGTCGCTATACACACTAAGTCCTACCGCATCGCGCTGGCGCTTTAGCAAATCCATCAGTACAGCAGATGCCAGTACTGAGAATCCTATCTTGTTTTCAAAGAACTGCTGCCCGTCTTTTAACTTAGGGTAGTGCATGCTCGATGAGTTATCTATAATAAGATGGCAGCGCAGATTTGTTTCCTCTTCATAGCGCTTACTGTACAACCTGTCGGTACGTGCGTAGAGCTTCCAGTCGATGCTTTTAGTGCTTTCTCCCTGGTTGTACACCTTATGCTCTGCAAACTCTGACGAGAAGCCATGAAACGGACTCTTGTGCATACCCGATATAAAACCCTCTACAATCTGGTTAGCCAATAGCTCCAGTCGCGAAAAGGCTGATATTTTTTCTAATTGAGAATCTAACTTCATAATCCCAAATGTAGCGAAAAAAGCACGTACTACAAATCAAGCCGGGTTCCAAACGATATTGTGTTTAGTTTTGTGGCAGCATTTTCAAACACCGGGTTCAGGTCATATTTTGCAAAAAGGCTTATTGCTCCATAGCCCACATAGGCCTGCACACCATACACAAATTTGTTTACATTATAATCTGCACGATTTTTATTTACCACATATTCGCCATCTAACTTATATTTAAGGCGCTGCACCGCACTGGTGTTTATACCGGCATAGCCACCTATACCTACTTTAAAACTTGTATTGGTATCATAACGGTAGTAATCTTTATACTCTTTTTTTACAGATGGGCCAAACTCCAGCATTACAGGCACAACAAAGTTTGACACCCTAAATTGTGAGTTCTTTAGCTTATACGGAAAATCCTGTAACTCTGTTGTACCGCCATTGTTTACATAGTGATTATCCTTAAGCCCAAGCATGGTATTTTGGTAAGACAGCCCGTAAGACAACCTATAGGTATTACGCTCTTTAAGCAGTCTTGTTTTAAGCGAAATGCCCACCTCAAAGTAACCGCTGCTCCAAAACTTATGCACTGAGCCAATATTATGGCCACTACCTATGGCATTACCAAAACCCGAGGCAAGAACAATCCCAAAATCTGTACGCCTGTCGCGTCTTGGCTTTAGGTTTTCGGCATTATACTCCAATCCCAGCAAAAAGCTACCTTTATTGTCGGTTGCCTGCCCCAGGCCTATATTCAGGTAAGCCCCTGAGTAAGGTTGATAATTATAATTAACGTCACGCTGTACCAGTGCTATCTGGTTTTGTATAATGGCCGTTTTATTGTCAATGTTCTGCGCAGCACGCTTAGCAGCTTCCTCTTTAAGTGCCTGAGCCTTTTCGGTAGTTACTTCCCCTTTTTCGAGTTGCGCATCTATTTCGCTTATGCGCTTTTTAAGCTCATATTTTTCAGCCTCCTTAATATCTTCCAGCTCCTGCTGCAGCCCGCCTATCTTAACTTCCTTATTATATTTGTAGTTCTCCTGCTGCTGTTTTTCTGTTTTACTCTGTGCAGGTTTTAAGGTATCCTGCGCAGTTTGAGCATACATTTTGGGCATAGAAAGTCCTGTCGCCGCTAAGGCGAAAAATAAAATTGCGTGTTTCATGGTTTATTTGATTGAAGTTTATTCTTTATCTCTTACCGCAAAGCGTATGGTTTTATGCTTAAGCGCAAAAAAACGCATCGCTTTGTCGCGATAGTAATCGTTCATTTCAGCCTCTACCTCTTTAAGCAAAGCGGTATCATTAGTAGGAGCTGAAATTTGGCGCTGCAAAGCGATATCGTTAAACGATTTTTGTAGTAGCAGGTTTGCTTCAGCTTCATACATATCATGTTTATTGATGTTTTTCGTGCTGATTATTGTTTGTGCCACTGCTATTTCTCCCGCTGTAGTTATACCCGCATCATTTTTAGCAACATTCAGGGCTTGTACAGAAACACGTTGCGCAGATTCTTCTGCCTTGGGGCTTATCTTCTGTGTGGCCGGCAGCGTATGTACCACAACCTCCTGTACTTTTTCCGGCACTATAACGCTTTTAGGAGTAGTAACATCCGGCTTTGCTGTAGTATTTACAATTCCCGGGGTAGCAATATCAGTTTGTTGATGTGTATTCATTAAAAAGGCATACCCCCCCATCAGTAAGAATGCCACCGATGCCGCAATAAAATAAATGCCAAATTTCTTTTTACCTTTTTTAGGCTGCTGCCTGTTATGGGCAAGGCGTTCCCACGCATGTGCCGATGGCGCTATGGCACGGTTTCCGAGCTTATCTCTTAACTGGTTTTCTAAATTATTATCTTTCATCTTTGTAATCTCTTTACTAATTGCAGTTGTTCCTGCAAATGTTTCCGCGCCTTAAACAGCTGCGATTTTGATGTACTCTCTGTAATGCCCAGCATTTCGGCTATTTCTTTATGGCTATAGCCTTCTATGGCAAACAATACCATAACCGTGCGATAGCCTTCCGGAAGCTTGTCTATAAGTAATTGCAACAGGTCTGCATCCAGGTCATTATCATCTACCTGTACGGGCGGTACCTCAGCTACTTCTATCTCTTCAAAACGCAACTGTGTCCTGCTTCTTAAAAAGTCAATCGCCTCGCGCACCATTATTCGCTTTAACCAACCTTCAAAGCTCCCTTCAAACCTGAACTTGCCAAGGTTATCAAACGCCCGTGTAAAAGCCTGTATCATTACATCTTCGGCATAGTGCAGATCTTTTATATACAACCTGCAAATACCAAGCATCTTTGGCGCATAACGTTCATAAAGCTCCCGCTCTGCCTTGCCGTCGTTGCGCAGCACCTTTTTAATTAAGGTATCGTCAGATGTATGTAGCTTTATAATTTTCAAAACTTATGATTGGTTTATATCCCTAAGACGGAATTTTAAAAGTAGAAGTTGCCCGGAGGTTGATTTTTTTTATGATAATTATTAAATATAGCACATTACCCACTGTAAAAACAGGTGTTCAGAAGATTTTACAAAATAAATCTTACCACAAAGAACACGAGATTTTTCACTAAAGGCACAAAGCAGGGAGGATAAAACATCTATAGTCAAAGAACACAAAGCTTTACTTCGTCAGTTCGGACTTCGCCCTCGGGTGTGTACTCCCGCCTTTGGTGGTTTTCATCGTGAACATTGTGTAAATCATTGTGCTCCTTGTGGTAAAAATTTCTCAAACGACTCTTCCGAACACTTATTCGCTGTAAGCTTACATTAGCCAAGGATTTAAATTTCAATAAAAAAATTTACTGAATAAAATTTAGTTTATACATTTGCATAACCAGTTATGTATTTAATTATGCAATTATGAAAATTTACGAAAAAACAGGAAAAATGGCACTGGGCAGCAGGCTCAGGCAGCTCACCGCCACCATGACAGATGATGCCAGTAAGATATACGAAATGTATGATGCCCAATTTGTACCTAAATGGTTTCCGGCATTTTTTGCACTTGCAGAAGAAGGCCCACAAACCATTACAGAAATTGCAGATTATATAGGACATTCTCAGCCGTCTGCAACTAAAATAATTAAGGAAATAACTGCGGCAGGACTTTGTGAAAACATAAAGTCGTCTGATAAACGCAGAAATACCGTGCAGCTTACAGAGAAAGGAATATTGTTATCTAAAAAGTTCCTTACACAATATTTAGACATTGATGCAGCGGTTGACAAGATGCTTAAAGAAGCAACGCACAACCTTTGGCAGGCTGTTGAAGAGTGGGAATTTTTACTGGAAAAACAGTCACTATTAAAAAGGGTACAGGAACAAAAAAAACTGCGCGAAAGCAAAGATGTTGTAATAGTGCCGTACGAAGACAAGTACCTGTCTGCCTTTGTAACACTTAACAGAGAATGGATAACGCAATATTTTGAAATGGAAGACGAAGACTTTAAAGTACTCAACAATCCGGAGGAATATATACTTAAATCCGGAGGCAAAATATTTGTAGCGCTTTACATGGACGAGCCCGTGGGGGTATGTGCCCTGCATAAGATAGATGACCATACGTATGAAATGGTAAAAATGGCGGTGTCGCCAAAAGCCCAGGGCAAGAGCATAGGTTGGCTACTGGGTAAAGCCATTGTAGAAGAAGCCACCCGACTGGGCGCATATAAAGTAACCCTGGAGAGCAATACGATTCTAAAACCTGCCATAAAGCTATACGAAAAGCTTGGTTTTAAAAAAGTTGCAAGCCACCCCAGCCCCTTTAAACGTGCCAACATACACATGGAACTGAATTTATAAAAAAGACAATAGCCGGAGTAATTCCGGCTATTATTATACTATAGGTAATTGAATTAGTATAGCTTACCAAGGCTTGCCGCATCAAAGGCGCTAACCTTATCAAAGCTTCCTGCCTTTATTTTTTGCACCCACTCCGGATCCTGTAACAACGAGCGTCCTACCGCTACCAAGTCGAAATCACCACGCTCATAACGGCGAATCAGTTCATCAATACCTGCCGTTTCAGACCCCTGCCCCTGAAACGCACCAGAGAAATCGCCTGAAAGGCCAACAGATCCAACCGTAATTGTAGGCTGCCCGGTAACTTTCTTGATCCATCCGGCAAAGTTAAGGTCGCTCTCGTCAAATTCAGGCTCCCAGTACCTGCGCTGCGACCCATGAAAGATATCTACACCGGCATCGGTAAGTGGCTGTAGCCAGTTTTCAAGCTCAGCAGGTGTATGGGCAAGTTTTGCAGTATAGTCCTGCTGTTTCCATTGCGAAATGCGCAGTATGATTACAAAATCAGGGCCAACGGCTTCGCGCACTGCTTTTACCACATCTACAGCAAAGCGGCTGCGCTCTTTTATTGTAGCTCCGCCATATTCATCTGTCCTGGTGTTAGTACCTTCCCAAAAAAACTGGTCGATAAGGTAACCGTGCGCACCGTGTAGTTCTAAAGCATCAAACCCCTGGGCTTTAGCATCGCGGGCTGCATCGGCAAATGCTTTTATAGTAGCGTGTATATCTTCAATAGTCATGGTAGCAGGACTTTCAAACGGCACAGGTGGCTCCCAGCCATAAGGCGTGTTGCCTACGTGCCATATCTGCGGGGCTATTGCACCACCGGCAGCGTGTACAGAGTCTGCAACGTGTTTCCAGTTCTTAAGTGCCTCGTCGCCATAAAAATTTGGTATGTCTTTAATATTCTTAGATGCCCCCCTGTTAACAACGGTACCTTCGGTAAGAATAAGCCCTACTTCGCCCGCTGCACGGCGTGTGTAGTAATCAGCTATTTGCTGGTTAGGTATTCCGTCTGTAGCAAAAGCACGCGTCATAGGTGCCATTACAAAACGGTTTCTTAAGGTAAGTCCTTTATATTGAAAGGGAGAAAAAAGGGTTTCTAAACTCATTTTTAATTCTTTATTGGGTTAATCTTGTTTTTATCTTCTCCCCAACCCGCCTCCAAAAGAGAGAGCTGCTTCGCTCATGCCTGAACGGTGCGTCTTGTCATTGCGAGGAGGAACAACGAAGCAATCTCATCTTATGTATAGCATGACTTATAAGATTGCCGCGCTCCACTGCGTTACACTCGCAATGACAGAGCTGTTATCCCTCTTTCAGGAAAAGTGTTTGAGGATTTTTCATTATTGCATTGCAAAGATAAAACCAAATAGTCTACTTTTGTAACCAATAATAGTATAAAGTGGTAACCGCTAAGTAACCAGTTATGAAAAAATGCGAACTCTTTAGATACAGCGACTGCCCCATGCACCGCTCTATGGCAATATTGGGCAGTAAATGGAAGCCCATACTAATCTATACACTCCGCGAGCGCACAGCACGTTTTGGGCAATTGCACGCCTCTATAGGCACGATATCTAAAAAAGTACTTACCTCTACCCTGAAAGAACTGGAAGCCGATGGTGTTTTGCTACGTGAAGAATTCAAAGAGCTTCCGCCAAAGGTAGAATATAGCCTTACCGAAAAAGGCCGCACACTGGTACCTATTATTGTACAGCTCGCCAAATGGGATAATGAGCATTATGAGAGCCTCACCCCAGCCCTCTCCGAAGGAGAGGGAGTAACTACACTCTAATGGTTTGACTGCGCATAAATCTTTTATATATAAGATAACGATTCCCGAGCTGTACCCATTCATTAGCTCCCCCCTCCTTCGAAAATCGAAGATTCAGCGCGTCAAAAAGTCAAATATTTAAAAGGAGTTATAGGGATTGGGGGAGTCCATAAAAAAAGCCCTGACATTCGTCAGAGCTTTCTTTATAATCAGCTAAAGAGGTTACTTAAGAAAGTAAAGCGTCGATAGCGTTAGTGTATGTTTGCTTAGGGGCAACGCCTACCTGGCGGCCTACAACCTCACCATTCTGAAAAACCAGTACAGTAGGAATGTTACGGATACCGTATTTAGCAGCAAACTCCTGGTTTGCATCTACGTCTACTTTGCCTACAACGGCTTTACCTTCATACTCGTGACCTATCTCTTCGATGATTGGGCCTACCATACGGCAAGGGCCACACCATGCTGCCCAAAAGTCTACTAATACGGGTTTGTCTGATTTTAATACTACTTCTTCAAAAGTAGCGTCAGTTATTGCTTGTGCCATGATTATCCTTTGTAATTAATTTTTATTAATAGTAATAGTTGCAACAAAGTTAGTATTTATAATGCAAAATTAAAGTTAAACATATCGTTTTTGACTATTTACCGATAGACGAAACTTATCTGTTAGTTTAATTTAAAATTTACCTGCAATTTATCAAGCTCCTGCAATAATTCGTTAGAAATCTTAACTTTTAGCTTACGGCTCGGCATTACCAGTTTGGTAACCACCTTTAGGCTTTCTTCCTCTTCCTCCTCATCAGGCAGTTCTATTACTTCATCAAATTCGGCTTCATCGGCATCATCAACCGGCTCACGCAGGGTTAGCTTAGCTTCCTGAGGAGGTGCAATAACAGCAGGCTTTTTAACCTTATCAATTTCCATTACCTCAAAGGTTACCTGGTTATCGCCTTTGTTACCACTAAACAACTGGAATAACGCCTGTATAAGCTGTTCCTGCAAATCGAGCACATTAAACTGTATGATAAGCTTTTTAGCAAACGTAGGCAGTACGTCCTGCAGGTACTGTATTCCTACAAACTGTAGCCTCGGGTCGCCTTTTTTGCCTTCGGCATTAGTCCAGCCCTCGCGCACCATTACTTTTATGAATGTAAAGTTATTACCTATCAGAAAGTGGCGGAACTTAAGATACTCCTCACCATAAATCCTGAATTCGTAACTCTCGTCATACCCTTCAAGAAAAAATGCAGCCCAGCCCTTACCATTCTTAGCAACTTTATGTTGCACATTAGATATGATACCGCCAAAGCTGAGGTTTTTGTTTACGTGTGGCTCCAGGTTCTTTAATGCCTCCAGCCTCGAGTTACAGAAGTAGCGCATTTCAAATTTATAATCGTCCAGCGGATGGCCTGAGATATAGATACCTACCACATCTTTTTCGCGGGCAAGTTTTTCCATCGTGGTCCACTCTTCGCAAGGCGGCACCACAGGCTCAGGAATTTGCACTTCGCTGGCTTCGCCAAAAAGGCTTACCTGGCTGGAGTTCTCATTTTCCTGGAATTTAGACCCATAACGCACTGCTTTTTCAAGAAACGAAATATTTTCGCTGGCATCCATATAAAAATACTGCGCCCGGTGGGTTTCTGCAAAACAGTCAAACCCTCCTGACAGTGCCAGGTTTTCAAATGCTTTTTTATTGGCAGAACGAAGGTCGATGCGCTTTGCAAGGTCAAATATAGATTTGTACCTGCCGTTTTTACGGTTCTCAACAATAGTGTCTACCGCGCCGGCGCCTACACCTTTTACGGCACCCATACCAAAACGCACGGCACCGCGGTCGTTTACGGTAAACTTATAATATGATTCGTTAACATCAGGGCCAAGAACTTCAAGCCCCATGCGCTTACACTCTTCCATAAAAAAGGTAACCTGCTTAATGTCGCTCATGTTGTTACTAAGTACCGCCGCCATATATTCTGCCGGGTAGTGCGCCTTAAGATAAGCCGTTTGATAGGCCACCCACGCATAGCAGGTAGAGTGGCTCTTGTTAAAGGCGTAACTCGCAAATGCCTCCCAGTCTTTCCATATTTTTTCGAGTACTTTAGGATCGTGCCCCTTATCTGCAGCCTGGGCCACAAACTTGGGTTTCATCTTATCGAGTACTTCCTTTTGCTTTTTACCCATCGCCTTACGCAGTACGTCGGCCTCACCTTTAGTAAAGCCTGCCAGCTTTTGAGACAGTAGCATTACCTGCTCCTGGTATACAGTAATACCATAGGTTTCCTTAAGGTATTCCTCGCAGGCATCAAGGTCATATTTTATTTCTTCCTCGCCATTTTTACGGCGAACGAAACTCGGGATATATTCTAACGGACCCGGACGGTACAAGGCGTTCATGGCAATAAGGTCGGCAAATACAGTAGGCTTAAGATCCTTCATGTACTTTTGCATACCGGGCGATTCGTACTGGAATACCCCTACGGTTTCTCCCCTCTGGAACAGCTCATACGTTTTTACATCGTCTATTGGGAATGCCTCCGGGTCGAGGTCTATATCGTGCTTATATTTTACAAGCTTAACAGTATCCTTAATAAGGGTAAGGGTCTTCAACCCCAGGAAGTCCATCTTTAGCAGTCCTGCACTCTCTACCACCGAGTTATCAAACTGGGTTACATACAGGGCAGAATCTTTAGCTACCGAAACCGGAACGAAGTTCGTAATATCATCGGGCGTAATGATTACCCCACAGGCGTGGATACCCGTATTACGCAATGAACCTTCGAGCACTTTTGCCTGCTGTATGGTTTCGCCGGTAAGGTCGCCACCGCCTGCCATGGCTATAAGCTCCTGAACACGGTCATATTCATCTGCACGCAGTGCACCTTTTAAGGCATTCTGGTCCATGGTAAATATCTTTGCCAGCTTCATGTTCGGGATAAGCTTCGCTACTTTATCTGCCTCAAACAATGGCAGGTCGAGCACGCGCGCCGTATCGCGAATGGATGACTTTGCCGCCATGGTACCATAGGTAATAATCTGGGCTACCTGGCTGGCACCATACTTTTTAATTACATAGTCCATAACGCTGCCACGCCCCTCATCATCAAAGTCGATATCAATATCGGGCATGGACACCCTGTCCGGATTCAGGAAACGCTCAAAGAGCAGGTCGTAGGCTATGGGGTCTATATTGGTAATCCAGAGGCAATAGGCCACCGCACTACCCGCCGCAGAACCACGCCCCGGCCCTACCGATACGCCCATGTTTCGTGCCTCGGCAATAAAATCCTGCACGATGAGGAAGTAACCAGGATAACCGGAATTCTCAATGGTTTTTAATTCAAAATCAAGACGCTCGCGAATATCATCAGTAATCTCTTTATAGCGTATTTCTGCACCACGATAGGTAAGGTAACGCAGGTACTTATTCTCTCCACGTTTACCACCATCAGCTTCATCTTCTGCAACCTGGTATTCTTCAGGGATATCAAACTTAGGGAGTAGTACATCGCGGTACAGCGAATAGGGTTCTACCTTATCTACAATTTCCTGAATGTTTGCAATGGCTTCCGGCAGGTCTTTAAAGATCGACTTCATTTCGTCGCCGCTCTTAAAGTAATATTCGGTATTTGGCAAGCCAAAACGGAAACCACGACCACGCCCCTTAGGGGTAGCCAGTTTTTCGCCGTCTTTTACACACAGCAAAATATCGTGTGCATGGCTGTCGTCTTTATTTACATAATAGGTGTTGTTTGTACCAATAAGCTTTACACCATGCTTTCGCGCCAGTTTTATAAGCGTGTCGTTTACACGATTTTCATCTTCCTGGCCGTGGCGCATCAGCTCCATGTAAAGATCATCGCCAAAAAGGCCTTTCCACCACAGCAATGCTTCTTCGGCCTGGTTCTCACCAATATTCAGCACCTTGTTAGGCACCTCGCCGGATAGATTACCCGTAAGCACAATAATATCGTCTTTATACTGCTCTATAACTTTTTTATCGATACGCGGCACATAGTAGAAGCCCGCAGTATAAGCAATAGACGACATTTTAGCCAGGTTGTGGTAGCCCTTTTTATTTTTGGCCAGTAATACGATCTGATAACCGTTATCCTTGCGCGATTTATCTTTGTGGTCTTCACACACAAAGAACTCACAGCCTACAATAGGCTTCATGAGCACCTCCGTAGGTTCTTCTCCGGCTTCTACGGCAGCTTTGTTTTTTGCTTCGGCAGCTTTGTTATGGTTCATAACATTGCTTACAAAGTGAAATGCCCCCATCATGTTACCATGATCTGTCATTGCAACTGCCGGCATTTTATATTTTGCAGCTGCCTTAACCAGCTCCGGTACACTAATGGTACTTTGCAGTACCGAAAACTGTGTATGGTTGTGCAGGTGTACAAAATTTACACCTGTAATATCAATATTTTGGGCAGGGGCAACGGTTTCAACGGCATCGGCACTGCGCAGTTTTTCAAGGCGCAGGCGTACCTCTTCACTCGCCTTTTTAAGATTAATGTGCTTAAGCCCTATAAGCTGTATGGTTTGCGGGTTAGCCGTGCGAAACTCATGAAAGTAAGACGGATGCACATCTAACTGCTCTTTCGTGAAAATTTCGCGTTTTACCAGCTCCAGGAAACAGCGCGTGGTAGCCTCAACGTCGGCAGTAGCGTTGTGGGCTTCGGCAAATGGCTGGTCAAAAAGGTATTGGTGCAGCTCTGTAAGTGTAGGCAGCTTAAACCTTCCCCCGCGCCCACCGGGCAGCTTTAATAATTCAGCCGTAACCTCAGTACAGGTATCAAGTACCTTCATATTGCCCAAACGGGTTTCGAGGCCGTGGCGGTAAAACTCGCTACCCATAATATTAACATCGAAGCCTACATTCTGGCCCACGATAAACGAGGCTTTGCCTAAGGCTACATTAAAACGCTCCAAGGCTTCGCCAAGAGAAATTCCCTGCTCAAGCGCAAGGTCTGTACTGATACCGTGAATACGTTCGGCATCATAGGGTATATTAAAGCCATCGGGCCTTACTATATAATCCTGGTGTTCTACAACACGCCCCATATCATCATGCAGCTGCCAGGCTATTTGTATACAGCGGGGCCAGTTATCGGTATCGGTTATGGGCGCATCCCAGCGTTTGGGTAATCCGGTTGTTTCCGTGTCAAATATCAGGTACATAGCAACTATTGGATCTTTAGGTAGTTAATGGCAAATTGGTCAAAAATATGCCTTTTACAAAAGTACGAGTTTTTTGGCTATATGGTAATACGGTAATTTGTTAATTCCGAAGTTGTAACCAACACCCCTGAAAGCCTCTTTGGATGGCTTTAAAGCTACAACACCCCAAAAGTTTTATTTTTATAATCAATTATAACTGTGTTTTGAAGAAAGAAAACATTACCTGCCAGACCCCAGATTTTCACAAATTTATAAAAGTCCTGAAATGTTTCCTGCTCATCATAGTACACGACAGAACCATTGAGCGTTTTATCGCCAAATTTTATTGGCAGCTTTGCCCTGACACCGTAAAAGTTTATTTGCTTACCCCAACTTGACACGCTTAAAGAATCTACAACCTCTGGCTTTGCCGTTTGAAGTGCATTTATTTTTGTTGTTGTTACTGTAAAAATACTCGAACCGGTATCAAACATTACATCTTCAGTTTTACCATTTATAAGCAGCGGTATTTTTGGCCTGCCATCATCACTTTTAAAAGGTTTAAATATTGCTTTTTTATATTGCCTAGGTATTTCTTCGCAAATAGCAATCCTTTTTTTCGGGTAATCTATTATTAAAACTTTATTCTGAAACAGGTCAGGGCCAATTGTTCCGATATGTTTTGCAGTACCTGAGTGTAGAGAATCCTTGTCTATTTTACTTCCAAAATTTTTAAAATAACCAATTTCAATATCCTAAAAGAAACAGGCCCCATTTGTAGTGCCATATTAGTGAACACCGGATTTTCTTCTCCCTGAATTAAAAACTTTTTTGAAGAGTCTATTTTATTTTTCAGCCCGGGGTAAGCATCTAAATAGGGCTGAACAGCGTTTCCGTAAATAACCGTTTTAACTGCGCCTAAGTCAAATTGCATATTAAAATTAGCCGGGATATTATCTATTTTAACAGGAACGGCTATAGAAAACTTGTCGAAATACTTTCCTGAGATCGTTTCGCCGGTCCATTCAAAAGGTATCCATTTTAATTCCTGGGCATTTGCAGCAATATTTAAAACAAGCAGTAAACAAGCAATAAAATTTCTGAGTAGCATATTTTGATTTTTTTAGGGTAAACATTGTTTTGATTGGTGTGTATAAGAAACCAAATTACAACACCATAAATTTAACCTCTTAAAAAAGCGACATAAATCGCTTAAACACACAAAAAAACCGGCATAAAGCCGGTATAAAAATATATATTGTGTATTTTTCTTTTTCTTAGTAACGACTACCACGGTCTCCACCGCCATAGCTACCGCTTCCGCCACGGTTGTATCCGCCACCGCCATTGCGATCGCCTCCACCGTAACCACCACCACTACGGCCGCCGTTACGATCTCCACCACCAAAACCACCACCGCGGTTGTTGCTGAAGCTTCTTTTTGGCTGTTGTGGCCTTGCTTCGCTCTGGTTAACAACAATTGTTCTGCCGCCAACAGTAGCGCCATTCAGCTCATCGATTGCTCTTTGGGCTTCTTCGTCGTTTGGCATTTCTACAAATCCAAACCCTTTACTCCTACCTGTAACTTTATCTGTAATGATTTTTACAGAATCTACCGGTCCATAAGCCTCAAAAGACTCTTTTAAATCTGCCTCGCCCAAACTGAATGGAAGGCTTCCAACGAAAATGTTCATAAAAACTAATTAATTGTTTGCATAGGTGTCTAACTACTCCCTGCCTGATAATATAACTACAGGCTATTTACAAATGTAGCTTTATTTAATTACAATACGGGATTTATTTTTAATTTAATAAAATTTTAATATTTACACCCTTGCATATCATAAAAAAAACTCCTGCCAGTTGGCAGGAGTTTTATATTCTAAACGTAAACAACTGAACCTTACGGAACCGCAGTAACACGTACTTTATAAAAATATCCGTTTATAAAAGATAACTCAGTACCGGCACTGTCTTTTGCAAGAAATTTAAACCTACCCGTAATAAAACCTTTTGAAAGATCTGTTTCACGCGGGTCTTCACTAATTCTTATTTCACCACCACCATTCTTTACATTTGTAGTATAATCTTCTGTAATACCGTCTGCACTAAACTCAAAAGCAGCAGTATTAGAAGAGCCTTCTCCAAGTGTATAAACACCGGCATCAAAAGCAACAGTGTGTAATGTAAGTGTTTCAAAGCCATTATTTGCCACTACGGTAAGCGCTGTACCACCATCTGTAAGGGTAGCGGTAAAGTCTTCGGCCTTCCAAAGTTCATTATTTTTAAACCCTTGTACTGCGGGATTATTAAATTTAACATCTTCCTCACAAGAGCTCAAAGCCGTCATTAACACTAAAAGTGACAAAAATTTTTTCATTATTATATACTTAGAAGGGGTAACTCAAATTTACAACGACAAAAATAGTTTTTTATAGAATATATCCTAATCAAAAAGAAATAAATCACAACAAAATTTAATATTTTGAATTTACTGTAACAGTAAAAATCATAAAATACCGATTTTGCGATATTTATACAATAATCTTTTATATATTTGCACGCTAAAATTAACGGGGTCGAGAACCCCACAATATCTACAAAGATGCCTGTAAAAATCAGATTACAAAGACACGGTAAAAAAGGAAAACCTTTTTACTGGGTTGTAGCGGCTGACAGCCGTTCTAAAAGAGATGGTAAATTCCTTGCAAAACTAGGAACTTACAATCCAAACACTAACCCTGCAACTATAGAACTGGATGTTAATGAAGCTGCTCAGTGGCTACATAACGGTGCTCAGCCTACAGATACTGCAAGGGCTATCCTTTCTTACAAAGGCGCTCTACTTAAGCACCACCTTGATGGCGGTGTGCGTAAAGGTGCACTTACACAAGAGCAGGCTGACGAAAAACTGGCTAAATGGCAAGATGAAAAAGCAGGTAAAGTTGACGCTAAGAAAGGTGACCTTTCTACAGCTAAAGCTGATGCTAAAGCTAAAGCACTTGACGCTGAGAAAAAAGTTAACGAAGACCGTATTGCTGCTGCAAAGCAAGCTGAAGCCGATGCAATTGCTGCTGCCGCTCCTGCTGCTGAAGAAGCTACATCTGAAGAAACTGCTTCTGAAGAATCAACAGAAGAAACCCAAGCTTAATTTAAATTGGCGCTATGCGTAAAGAAGATTGTTTCTATTTAGGCAAGATCGCCAAAAAATTTAGTTACAAGGGAGAAGTACTAGCCTGGCTGGATACTGACGACCCTGGGTACTATGAAGATATGGAATCGGTGTTTGTTGAAATAAACAAACACCTGGTTCCATTTTTTATTGTTAGCAGCCGTATACACAAAAATGACTTCCTGCGCATTAAGTTCGAAGACATGGAAAGTGAAGAAGATGCTGATAGAATTATGGGTTGCGGTGTTTACCTCCCCCTTACCATGTTGCCAAAACTTGAAGGCGACAAATTTTACTTTCACGAAATCATAGGCTTTACCGCTTCAGACAAACGCCTGGGCGACATAGGTAATATTGTAGGCATAAACGACACCTCATCACAAGCTCTTTTTGAAATTAAAAAAGGCGATATTGAGATACTTGTACCCATGATAGATCACTTTATTGTAAAGGTAGACCGCGAAAATAAAACCATTTTCTTAGATACTCCCGAAGGACTGGTTGATCTTTACTTAGAGTAGGTTTTTGGTTTCAGGTTTCAGGTTTTTTGAAAGTTGTTGCACTTTATACCGTACAAGGTTTTAGAGGCTTCCAATAATTTAAAATTTATCATTCAAAATTCAGAATAATAATTTGTTCCAGTTTAAGCAATTCAACATTCAGCAGGATAAATGTGCCATGAAGGTAGGTACCGATGGTGTATTGCTTGGCGCATGGGCACCTGTAACACATAATCCCTACAGCATACTGGATATTGGTGCAGGAACCGGGCTTATAGCCCTTATGCTGGCACAGCGTAGTTTTGCCGAACAGATAGATGCCCTGGAAATTGATGACGCTGCTTACGAGCAATGTGTAGATAATTTTGAAAACTCCCCATGGGGCGATAGGCTGTTTTGCTACCATGCCGGGCTGGATGAATTTATGGAAGAGCCCGAAGATGAATATGACCTGATTGTTAGCAATCCCCCTTTTTATACCGAAGATTACACGAGCGGAAACGAACAGCGCGATGCAGCCCGTTTTGAAGCCTCATTACCCTTTGAAGATCTGGCCGAAGCAGCCGCCCTGCTATTGAGCGAAAACGGCGTACTGGCTGTAATACTACCTTTTAAAGAAGAAGCACGTTTTATTGCACTTTGCCGCGAAGAAGGCTTGTTCCCTTTTAAAATTACATACGTAAAAGGCACTCCGGAAAGCGATATAAAACGCAGCATAATGGCGTTTAGCCGTGCTGAAGCTACAGATATCATCACAGATGAGCTGATTATAGAAACAGCTCGCCATCAATATACTGATGAGTATATTGCACTTACTAAAGATTTTTATCTGAAAATGTAATTACTGCGCAGCTACTTTTATACCATAAGCAGCATTGTGCCCTTTAGAAGTCTTTATCCACTTAGCATCTCCAAGCCTTTGCCTGCAATAAGTAGTTATCGCTTCATCATCTGTGTACTCTACATTGCTATTATACCATTTATAATCTTTTTCGCCCGCTACTACTCCATCAGGATCTGTACAACTTAGCCATTCTATACCCGCATATACACCATCGGCAGGCATAATCACGCCATATTCGGTTACATTAGTTTCAACAAACCTTTTAGATTTATTATCTACATATCTTACAATATCCTCGTGCGCAAGCTCTTCGCCGGGCTCTTGTGTAGCAGTATCTATTTTATAAAAATGTAACCTGAACGCAAATTTATAACCCTCAACGGTATACCCCTTATAAGTAAACGACTCTATAGCTCTTGGTTCATTTGCCGGATTAGGGATAAACACCACGACTTCTGCCCCCTGCATGGCCATTACCTCAATGGTTCTTTTTGTCTTTAAATATCCCAAGGCAACCGGTTTAGATGGTTTTATTTTCTTTGTAATAACAACCTCTTTAAGAGCTATGGCATCTTTAGCAAGCAGTATACTGTTTTTTAAATCATCCTTAGCTATAAAAACAGTTTTGTAACCTATACAGGACACCTCTGCAACATCAAAATCTACTTTACTAAATACCACAGTACCATTTTCTGAAGCATAGGTACCAAAAACAATTTTGCCGCCCTGTTTTAATAGGAGCGTAGCAAAAGAAACAGGTTGGCGGGTATTAGCATCTAAAATGGTTACGGTTTGTGCTTTTACAATTACCGAAAAAAAGAATAACAATATGATTTGAAACTTCATAAAAAGATTGGTTTACTGCAAAATAAAGCGATTTCAACGTAAAACAACCATTGCTTGGTAATTTTTAATTTAAAAATAAAAATCACAGCAAATATTCTAAAATCATCAAAAAATACAGGTGTATTTTCTTTATTGACAATGTAGTATTTCTGCTACATCAATTGCCCAGCTCAAGCTCTATCATCACCGTGTAATTTTTATAATCAATCCACTTAAAGCCCGAATCATCTGCGCGCACGGTATATGCACTGTATTTAGGATTGCCACGCACAGGATTAAGAGCCGTAGAAACATACACCAAACTCTTAGCATCAGACCGCTTGCGCACCACTTTTGCAAAAGAGATAAAAAACCCATCGGGCGGTAACTGTATCTTTAATTTAGCCAGGTCTATGCGCACTGTATGCGGGCCATCTTCTTTAATTTCGCAAAGAATATTCTTATCATAAACATAATCACCCGGTTTACCGTCTTTACCTACAGCCCTGATAATAACATTTAAACACTGTTTTTTTCTGGTACTGAATACTTTTACCGAGAGTCCCTGCAGATAAGGGTTATCTTTATACAGCGGTCGGGGTGCAAAGTACTGCCCTGTAATCTGGTCATTAACTTCAAAAAGCAAACCAGGTTCAGACATCTCATCACCTGTTAGCAAAAAACTTTCTTTAACCGTACTGCCCTTGCGACTTTCTAATTGTACAGCCGGATGTAGTGTGGCATTATTATTTAAAAAGATACTGTCCAGTTGTTTTGTATAGGCTATTTTTTTAACCGCATAATGTGTAGCGCTAATAGTTAGGGTATCTTGCTCCTTTACACCTCTTAACGGAAATTTGCCCTGCTCATTTGTACTCGTGCCAAAAGCCCTGCTTTTTACAAGAACGTGTGCATATGCTATAGGTTGCCTTGTTTTACTATCATAAATACCGGTCTGCGCAAATGCCTGATGGCAGCAGCAAATCAAGAAAATTAAAAGGAATGTATTTAATTTCATCGTAAATTTAATTGCTTAGTTCAAGTTCTATAGCCATGGTGTAATGCGGCACAGTTTTGTCCCATTCAAAAGCAGTACCATCTTCATTAATACCGCAAAGATAGCTTGGTGCTCCCTTTTCAGGATTAGGGTACAGCGCAATATTTGGCGGAGACCATTTTTCTACTTTACCTATAAACACACGTTCAAACAGGAGGTAAAAACCATCTTCGGGCAATCTAATATTATGGCCTTCAAGGTCTACATGCAAAACATGTTTACCTTTTTTTACCTCGCATACTAAATTTTTATTATAAAGATAATCGCCCGGCTGCCCGTTTTTATCTACAGCACGTATAGAAACATTAAAATACTGCCCCTTTACACTATTGTATGTAGCAACAGAGAAACCATCAAGATAAGGATAATCAGCATATACGGCTTTAGGCGGAAAAAATTTACCCGACTCAAAGGCTGTTATATTTTCATATATGGGCGACTTTCCTTTCAAAAAACCGTCTTTAATTTTTTGGCCTTTGCGGTTTGCTATAACCACCTCCCGCAGTTGTATGACGGCGGGGTTTAAAAAAACACTGTCTGTAGACGGGCTATAAATTACATTCTTGCTTGCGTATCCTAAGGCAGAAATAGTCAAGGTGTCTGATACCTTTATCCCCTTTTCAGGAAACATACCCTGCTCATTTGTGCTCGTACCATATTTCCTGATCTTTACAATAATGTTTGCATAGGCAATAGGTTGTTTTGTATTACTATCATAAAGACCGGTTTGGGGAAATGCCTGCTGCATGCAGCAAAGAAATACAAGAACAAATAATGTATATACTTTCATAATAAAAAAAGTGGGGCTGCTTAAGCAGCCCCATTAATTAATCTCCGTTTGGATGTTCATCAACGATAGCCGTAGAATTACAATCTGCCGGAACATGAAGATCCGGATCATTATCTTCAACAGTACTAAATCCTATCCAAAACGCATAATATGTTCTGGTCATTTTCCTGTAACAAGGTTTTCCCTGATAAAGGTTAGAACCAACCTGCCCGGTCCACTCCCAACCCCAAAATCTGCTAACACCTACTCTTGGCGGCGTATATGGGTTAAAAGTAACAGGATTATAGTTTGGATCTTTTGTTAAATCATAAATACCTAATGGCGTAATGCTCGTTTTAGCAAACTCCGTAGCAGTACCCCTTGTTGCATCATACTCATAATAAAGATCCTGATCAGGAGTTTCAACAATATAACCTTTAGGCCTTGTTGCACCTGCCAGCGTTACTTCTGTAACTTTATATATAACACCTGCATCATTTACGGCTCTCTGAGTACTAAGCCTGTATGTTGAGCCATATAAGCGCGTAAGTACCGGATTAAAATCGGCAGCACCACGGGCTGCAAGTACATTAACACTCTGGCTATCTTCTGAGAGTACATTATCCTCATTTGAACAGGAAACAAATAGCAATGATGCTAAAGCAAACATAGTGAGTTTGCCAATCAGATTGGTTTTCATAAGATTAAAATTTTTAGAAACAATAAGGATTAAGTTGGTATTTAATCCCCGGTTGGTGCCTACTCTTATAAAGGATTTTCAGCTTACTCCCTACATTGCAATGCATTACAATATTAAGAATTATTTCCTGAAGGTGGTTTCCCGTTCAACAATTAAAAGTGTCTTTAATCGAATTAATCCTTTACTTTTTACAAGGAACTGAAACAGCAACATACAACATAGTATAAGTTTACAACAACCAAAGATATTTTACTCACTGCTTATTGTAAGCCCAAAAGAGGGTACCCTATAGGCATCAGAAGACGCCTCTGTTTTAAGCACTTCAGTATAATCATGTAAAACCCTTTTATTTACATTATCCCAACCCTTATTATTAAATAACACAGGCCTTTCAAAATATATCATTTCCTGACTTATAAACGATTCAAAAAGAAGAGAAGCGGCTATTGGCAACAGATTACCTTCTGCATCACAAGCCCCTAAACCTTCTACACCTACGCATACACCTCCATTTGGGAACACTAAATTTAGTTTTGAAAGATTAATTTCTTTTGCCCCCTTTTCTCCTTTTTCTACAAAAAAAACAAAGTCGTCAGTTAAAAGCTCTTTTCCGGGAATACCGGTTAACAAATCTAATTCGTAAAAATGAAGCCTGCATGCAAATCTGTGTTTACATTTAAGTATGTTAAAGACAAATGATTTTATTCTTGCAGCTACCTGATGAGAATTCTTTATATAAACTGCAGTAATTATCCCTTTAGAAACACCATAAAACATAGTCTTTTTTTCTTTTGAGTAACCTACAAGCAAATCTTTTTGATTAACATTACTGTTTATAATTACTTCATCAAGCTGATACGTTTTTTCTTTTAAAAAGATTACTTCTTTAACCTCATCTATAAAAACTTTCTTTGACTCATATCCAATACAACTGATTTCTAAGAAATCATAGTGACCTAATATCGTTAATTGGCCATCTTCATTGCTATACGCACCAGATGTGACTTTTAAATCCTGATTCAAAATTACAGTAGCAAACGGAACAGGCTGCCCGGTTACAACATTAACAATAGTAACACTTTGCCCATAGCAGCAATATCCTACGAAAAACAACATAGAAGTTAGGGCAAACATAAGGAGTTTGCCAATCAGATTGGTTTTCATAAGATTTAAAATATTTAAGAATTTAGGATTAAGTTGGTATTTAATCCCCGGTTGGCGCCTACTCTTATAAATGATTTTCAGCTTACTCCCTACATTGCAATGCATTACAATATTAAGAATTATTTTAATATGCCGGCTCACTTTTAAACAATTAAAAATGATTTTAATCGAGTTGTATGATTCGTATTTTATTGCTGCTTTATTACCCCAAACCCGGTCAACAACGATTTCTTTCAATTAAACATAAAAATCACAACAAAATTTTGCACATTTGTTAGAAATGTAATTACATTTGCTTTAGTCATAAACACAAACAAATGAAACCAGATCTTTTTCAGGCTCCTGATTATTATTTACTTGACGAACTTCTAACCGAAGAACATAAAATGGTGCGCGACGCTGCCCGCGAGTGGGTAAAGCGTGAGGTGTCTCCCATTATAGAAGACTACGCCCAGAAGGCTGCCTTCCCTACACAAATTATTAAAGGCCTTGCCGACATTGGCGCGTTTGGCCCTTACATACCCGAAGAATATGGTGGTGCCGGCCTGGACCAGATAAGCTATGGCCTTATTATGCAGGAAATAGAGCGCGGCGACAGCGGCGTGCGCAGTACAGCATCGGTACAATCATCTTTGGTAATGTACCCGATATGGAAGTACGGTAACGAAGAGCAGCGCAACAAATACCTGCCTAAACTTGCCAGTGGCGAATTTATGGGCTGTTTTGGCCTTACCGAGCCTGATTATGGCAGTAATCCCGGCGGTATGGTAACCAACTTTAAAGATAAAGGAGACCACTACCTGCTTAATGGTGCCAAGATGTGGATATCTAATGCCCCGTTTGCTGATATTGCAGTAGTATGGGCTAAAGATGAAAGCGGACGCATACACGGGCTTGTTGTAGAGCGTGGCATGGAAGGCTTTACGACACCGGAAACGCATAACAAATGGTCGCTTAGGGCTTCGGCAACCGGCGAACTGATTTTTGATAATGTAAAAGTTCCTAAAGAAAACCTGTTGCCTAACAAAAGTGGGCTGGGTGCGCCGCTAGGCTGCCTAGATTCTGCACGCTACGGCATAGCATGGGGTGCAATAGGTGCTGCAATGGATTGTTATGATACTGCACTGCGCTACAGCAAAGAGCGTATACAGTTTGACAAACCCATAGGCGCTACACAACTTCAGCAGAAGAAACTTGCCGAAATGATTACCGAAATTACCAAGGCACAGCTGCTTACCTGGAGGCTTGGCGTATTGCGCAACGAAGGTAAAGCTACTACAGCGCAAATATCTATGGCTAAACGAAACAATGTAGACATGGCACTTACCATAGCACGCGATGCGCGCCAAATGCTGGGTGGCATGGGCATTACCGGCGAATACAGCATTATGCGCCATATGATGAATCTTGAAAGTGTGGTTACCTATGAGGGCACACACGACATCCACTTGCTTATTACAGGTATGGATGTTACCGGCTTTGCCGCTTTTAAATAGTACCTGTCCTAAACTTAAATAAAAGAAGCCCGGAACCTGTAAAGGTCTCCGGGCTTTCTTCTTAAACATCGAGAAGCTTCGAGTTTTAACTATTTGTTAAATTTAGTTTTAAAGAAAATAGTAATTGTGTATATTCATTTATATTGCACGCAATAACAACCACCAATCTTAAGTATTATATTTCAAATGAAAACTAAATTCATTCTGCCTTGTTTAGGCATTATAGCTCCATTATTACTATTTTCTCAGGAAGCACCAAAACATCAAAATAATTCTGTCACTTTAGGCGGCTACACAGCAAGCTTTACCGATATTAATGGCTACGCTGTAGCAGTCGGTTATCAGTATAAACTCCACCGATATATAACTATTGAAGGCAATATATCACATGCTTCAGGAAGTAGTTTTCCGGATTATTTGGAGCAGCAAACAGAGACTGATCCAGACTCTCCAACACAGTGGTCAACAAAAACCGCAGTAGAAAATATAGCTGCCAATTTACACTTTTCTGTTATTAACAATAAACACCATTTTTTGTCGGCATATGCGGGTTTAGGATATATGTCTGTAGCATCTACTGACTATATTATGACAAAATCTGTTGTTTATAACCAGGGTGTAATATCAATAAGTTCCAGTTATTACTTATATGCCGAAAAGAAAAGTTTTGCCTCAAAAAATTATGGCCTACAATACAAGTACAGTTTTAACAATGGATTTCAGGTAGGTGCAGACATTAGAGGCGTATCGCCTTTGGGTAAAAATTCGTTTCTTGGTCAGCCTAATTATTTATCAGCTGGTATCCTGATAGGAAAAAAGTTCAAATAGTTTCATGCTTAAAACAAAAGAAGCCCGGAACCTGTAAAGGTCTCCGGGCTTTCTTCTTAAACAGAAACAAAAAAACAATATAACAATAATAACAAACTAGACTAAAGAGGTTTGAAAAGCATCGTGTATCTCATCGATCATTACTTCGCCTTTCACAATATTAAGTCCGCGGCCCAGGTCAGGGTATTCGCGGCAGGCGGTTTCCCAGCCCAGGTTGGCAAGCTTTAACACATAAGGCAGCGTTACATTAGTAAGTGCCAGCGTACTGGTGTAGGGCACTGCGCCCGGCATATTTGCCACACAATAGTGCACTATGTCGTTTATAATATAAGTAGGATCTTCGTGTGTGGTGGGGCGCGTGGTTTCAAAACAGCCACCCTGGTCTACTGCCACATCTACTAACACTGTACCGGGGCGCATTTCTTTAAGCATGGCACGGGTTATAAGCCTTGGCGCTTTAGCTCCCGGTATCAGTACGGCACCTATTATAAGGTCGTGGTTTTTTATATGTCGTTTTATATTATACACACTGCTATACTCTGTAACCACGTGTGGCGGCATTACATCATTTATATAGCGCAGGCGTTTCATATTAATATCAAGCACGGTAACGTGGGCACCTAATCCTGCGGCCATTTTTGCAGCCTGAACTCCTACTACCCCGGCACCTAAAATCAGTACCTTGCCCGGCGGTACACCCGGTACACCGCCAAGCAATACACCACGGCCCTTAATGGGTTTTTCAAGATATTTAGCACCTTGTTGTATGGCCATGCGCCCTGCAACCTCGCTCATTGGCGTAAGCAGTGGCAACGAGCCGTCATCATCTTTTACGGTTTCGTAAGCAATACATACCGCCTTACTGGCAATCATGGCCCGTGTAAGGCTTTCGCTGCTCGCAAAGTGGAAGTAGGTAAAAATAACCTGGTTTCGTTTTATAAGCTGATATTCCTGCGGAATGGGTTCTTTAACTTTAACGATCATCTCGCCCATGGCATAAACAGCCTCAATACTGGGTAGCATTATGGCTCCTGCTTCGCGATAATCTTCATCAGAAAAACCACTCCCCATACCGGCCGTTTCCTGTATAAAAACTTCGTGCCCGTAATTTACTAATTCAAACACCCCTCCCGGCGTAAGGGCTACCCGGCTTTCATTGTTCTTTATTTCCTTAGGAACCCCTATTTTCATGGCGGTGTATTTTAATTTCATGCAAATATACAAACTACACCCCTAAATAAAAAACACCTCTAACTTAAAAAACCACAAACACTGCTTAACACCCCCTCATCTAGAAGGGGTACAGGTTTAACACAAGTACTTTAGAGTCTGCCTTATAAATTTTGTAATTTTACAGAGATCCAAACCTTTTATATGAAAAAACTTCTGTTCATAGCATTACTGGCACTTACCGCCTGTAAAAACGAAACAAAAACTACCGATATCCTGACCGACAGCATAAATAGCGATACT
This sequence comes from Flavobacterium psychrotrophum, assembly GCF_003403075.1. Lineage (NCBI taxonomy): Bacteria > Pseudomonadati > Bacteroidota > Flavobacteriia > Flavobacteriales > Flavobacteriaceae > Flavobacterium > Flavobacterium psychrotrophum. The sequence goes on from NZ_CP031557.1 coordinate 3,688,096, forward strand.
GTTACTACCGAATTGCCAATACACACAAAAGAAGACGGCAGCACGCCCATAGCCCCTGAGCGCACTACGGCAAATCCGGATGAATATGTTACAGGCAAATTTGTTCCCGGCAAAGAAGTAACAGCAATGGCAACTCTGATACGCCAAACCGATGGCAACCCTGCCGAAGACGGTACTGCCGCCATCTACAGTATTACCTTTAACGACCCTAACATACCCACCATACCTGCCGGTTGCTGTGAGCTGATACTGATTAATGAAGGCGACCTTGATGGAGATGGCACTGAAGAGCTATCGCTATGCCAGGCACCTATGAATGGTTGCACTTTTACCATGACCACCTATTCTTTTAAAAACGACAAATGGAAACAGGTAATAGCACCGTTTCTTATCACTACCGGATGTGAGGGTACCAGCCGCGCAGAAATGGATAAGCGCATTATAAAGGAGGGAAATAAAGTGTATACCCTACAGGCCGACCCAAATGATGAGGAAGGAAAATTGCTAAAGAAGGAAGTTAAATTATAAACTTCGGCAAACTACAATACCGTTTGCCTTACAACCATCTTTAATGCCTGGCAGTGTTTTGCTTCGCTCCATCCCGGCTGGTTATAACGCTGCCTGTAAGCCCTATATTTTTTCTTGTCGCCACACACAAAATGTATCTCGCTATCGCGCGTATATTCTGTAAGTACCGGCGGAGTTATCCTTTTTAAAGATATATAAACCTGTCCCGGATTATAAACAGATAAACCAGAAACATCAACTATCATTTTACCGTTTTGGTTGCCAGAGATTGTAAACTTATGTCGTGCCGGTAGTTGTTTACCCGGACTGCCATCTGCATTAACTTCATAAAACAGAAACTCCATTTCAACATCCTTAAATGTAATTGAGGTTTTGTAAAATATATTATTCACATCAATCTGTATTGATTGCAGGTAACCTGCCGGAAGTGCATTTACAAGCGTTGCAATTTCGCTGTTATAATCAAAATGTTCATGATGAGTACATGAAGTGCTATAGCGTATTGATTTTGTCTTTAGTTTTTTGTTGCTTATTGCAACCTCCTGAAGCTTTATAGTATCTTTTTCAAGATTTTGCCCAAAGCAAAAGCAGGTTAAGAGCATTAGAGTACTTACAAGCAATTTTTTCATAATGATGTTTGGCGGTCATTTATATTACTATTCCTGTTTTTTTTTAGCTGGCAAGACGATTTCTTTTATTGTCATTTTGTAAGTTGCCGAAGCGTAGTCTAAACGCACCCAATTCTTTAGCTTAGAATTATACTGATAAGAAATGTATCCGTCTCCACTGCATTGGCAATGCACTTCCATATCTGCTTTGTCATCTAGTGCACCGGGGCTTACCCTGCGCAAGCCTACAAAAAAACTACCGGGGTTTTTAACCATGGGATATGGCACCGGTATTTCTAACTTTCCTGTATGCGATCCTTTTAATGTAAACAAAAGCGGCTGCCCTATCAAAGCACCGGGGCTACCTGCCGGGGTTACCTCATAAAAAACAAGCTCAAGACCTACATCCTTAAAATCAGATGAAGCACTCTTAGCACTTACTTTATGGTTAAAATTAAATGTTACCGAACTAATATACCCCTCGGGCATATCAGCAACCAGGCTAACCTTTTCGAAACCGTAATGCACATAACCAAAATAAGAACATATTCCTGAAAAACGTTTCTTAACGGTTTTGGATTTCTTTGGCGGTATACTTCCAACAAAAATTTCTTTGAGTTGTATGGTGTCTTTTTCAAGATTTTGAGCAAAACAAAAACAGGCCGAAAGTAGCAGTATAAATAAAAGAAAACGTTTCATAAAGTAGTGTTGGTTACTCTATAAAACGCTTTTTAATAAAATAAATTATATAATGTATTATTGCTTTACCCAGCAATTAGACACATGATCGTTAACCATACCCGTAGCCTGCATGTGTGCATAAATAATGGTACTGCCTACAAATTTAAAGCCACGCTTTTTAAGGTCTTTACTTATTTTGTCGCTTAGTGGTGTGGTAGCAGGCACTTCGCTTAAAGAGTTTACCTTATTATCTATAGGCTTACCATCGGTAAAAGCCCAAAAGTATTTACTAAAGCTACCAAACTCCTCCTGCACTTTTATGAAATTCTGCGCATTTGTAATAGCCGAATGCACTTTAAGCTTATTACGTATGATGCCGGGATCTGCCATGAGCCTTTCAATTTCTTCCTCGCCATACTTGGCTATCTTTTTATAATCAAAATTTTCAAAAGCCTGCGCAAAGGTTTCGCGGCGTCGCAATATGGTTATCCAGCTAAGCCCCGCCTGAAAGGTTTCAAGCAACAGGAACTCAAACAAGGTTTCGTCATCATATACCGGCCTACCCCACTCTTCATCGTGGTATTTTTGGTACAGCGGGTCGGTTCCGCACCAGCCGCAGCGAATTTTATCGTCCATAATTATATTTGGTTAGGTTTATGGTTGTGCACATATTTCTCTATCAGCCAGTGGCCAAGGTAAATAAGCGGCGTCATTAATATGGCAATAATAAGCTTTACGCTATAGTTTGTAATACCCGCCTCTATATACATAGGAAAACTCATTTTCCCTGTGGCATAAAACGCAATGCCAAGTACTATAAAAGAGTCAAAGAATTGCGAAATAACGGTTGAACCAGTACTGCGCAGCCATATCATTTTTTCGCCTGTTTTTCTTTTAAAGAAGTGAAACAGCGTTACATCTATAAGCTGCGATATAATAAAGGCCGTGATGCTACCCACAATAATCCACATACTTTGCCCAAACACAGCAGTAAACTGCGCATCGGTAACCCAGCCGGGGCCATTAGCGGCAGGTATTTGCATGGCAAAATACAGCAGTATAAAACAGTAGGCAAGCAGGCAGGCCGTAATTACAGAAAGGCGGCGTACACCTTTTTGCCCAAAGTATTCGTTAATAAGATCGGTTGTTACAAACACAACCGGCCAAGGCACAACGCCTACACTCATTAAAAAAGGCCCTTGCCCAAATATTGGCCCAATGTTAATCAGTTTTCCGCCAATGAGTTCGGCAATAACGGCATTGGTAATAAAAATTCCGGCAAGGATGACGTATAGGGTACTTTTGCGGTTTTCGAACATTGAAATTAAAAAATATTATTATGCTTATATGGTATCCTCAAACCAATTTTCAAGATGAATTCCTTCAAGTCTCACAAAATCTTTGGTATTATCCGTAACTAAGATGAGTTCATTTTCTACTGCTGTTACACCAATCAATAAATCAAATTCGTCATGCATTGGTGTCCCTGCTTTTCTCAAACGAACTTTTTCAGTTGCATACCTTTTAATGCTACCATAAATAGGCACAATAGTCAGCCCATTTATAAAGCTATCTACGGCAACATGATTTTTAGAAGGATTAAGGCTATTTTCAGCTCCAAAGCGCAACTCGGCAACTGTAATTTCAGATATGTAACAATTCTTAAGCCCCTTAGCCTTAAATATGCTATCTATATCAAGCTTGCCTCTTAAAAAAAAGACGCAGATACTGGTATCGATTAAGTAGCGCATCTAGAAAGAAATATCCTTATTAATAAATTGCCTGTTATCTTTTATATCCTTTATAATTTCTTCTGCATTAGCAGCGTCATCAAAAGCGCCAAAAGATTTATAAAAAGCAGCTTCTCTCTTACTGGTAGAAAGTTTTTTTAACGATTTAGCCAAGCGCTCCAAAAGCTCTAATTTATTAACATCACTTAGCCCCTCAAACATATTTGAGTACGCATCTACAATATTTTTATCAATTACAGCCATATCTTTTTTCAAATATACGCAAAAAACCTATAAGCAAAAACGACAATTGTTACTCCCATTTCTTAACCCATGCCTCCATAGCATCAATATTCATTTTTTCGGTATCGGGGCTGTTCATTCCCACATCGTGTCCTTTACCCGGGCGGATAATAAGATTAGACGGCACATTTATTTGCTTAAGTTTTTCCTCAAAACGTACCGATAGGTGATAATCTACAAGTTCGTCGTTATCGCCATGTATAAGTTGAGTCGGAACTTTACTAATATGGAAATACGGGCTCACATTTTCAAATGCACTAACGTCAGCTCCCTCAGCGGGGTTGTAACCGGCATTAGCAAGGTCTTCAAGAATTTTTATCCTGCCCTGCTTGTACAGCCCCGGTAAAAAAGTTTCGGCATCAAAAATAGAAGGCGCGCACATGGCGGTAATACTGCTTACTTTTCGTTTACTTACATAACCGTACATTAGCGAAAGGTGTGCCCCGGCACTAATACCTACAAGGTTTAAACCTTTAAGGGTATAACCATATTTTTTAGCATTGTCCTGCACATACTGTACTGCGCTATCTATATCGTCTAGCAATTGGAGCAAGTGAACCGAATCGCTTACGTATCGGTAATCTACATTAGCCACTACAAAACCGCGATCGCGCAGGTCGCGCGCATGCTTATCAGTATATTCATTACCACCCATGCTCCATGCACCTCCATGCAGCATAATAACAACCGGTGTTTTCTTATTGATATCCTTCGGAAGGAAAAGATCGAGCTGTTGCTGTTTAGCAGCACCATATTTAAGGTGATACAGTTCTTTTTGTGCAAAGGCATTTGTAGCAATAAATATGAAGATACCCATAAGGGCAGTAAGTTTTGTTCTCATAATAATGGATGTGTTTTGGAAACGCTAAGGTAAGGGATTTTCTATCGGAAATTTTAGAGAAAACCAGACGCAATACCTAAAATAGCAGCAGAAAAACGACACGCCTTATAACACATAATGCTCTATATAAACCATGTAATTATTCCATTATTATAAAACCCTACCCGTTTTTCCATAAGAAACAGGAAACTTTTTTTAGCGACAAACTGAAAATCTATTACATTCATGCGGTAACCTATAGCTGCTTTTTGACCTGACTGCCACAACAACCCTGGCTTTATCATGAGTGTTTTAGAATATTTACCAAAAAGACTCTTATCTAACCTGAAAAAGCCCTCGCTTGTGTAAAAATAAAAATGTTTATCGAAAGCATTATACGTTACCGGCCCCACATATTCTAACAGGTCAGGAAACAAATATTCATAATCATACGTAAGTAAATTAGGCAAATCGGTAAACTTATATTTCCCCCGCTTATCTTTTTCCCAACTTTAATCGATCCGTCCAGAAAAAAATGCATGAGGCTTTCAGTAATTACTACTTCTCCTTTACCATTTTCAGCAACCCCTTTTAAATTTCCGGTTAGCGTAGCATCTGCCAGTAATGTTCTTTTACCGGCATATTGAGGATTATCGTAATGAGCTCTTAAACGCTTTTTATTTTTTAGAGAAAACACATACGCACTATCCTTCTGCATTTCGCGGTTTAGCTTATCTTTTCTTTCTTTATTGATTCTTAAACTTTTACGATCATCAAATGTTTCACTAAAGTTTCTGTATTCATAAAATGTAAGCGTATTTAAATCAAACACTACATTGTAAGCACCAAATTCACCGTGATCGTACATCATCCATAAATGTTCTTCGGAATCCATATAATAAAAATCGGCACGTTTTACCACTCCTGGCCTACGGTACTCATAGAAACGCAAGGCATCTGTAGGTTTGTTGAGTATACCTTTATAAATCATTCCTTGTGACGTAGCGAAAAGTGGAAGATTTTCTTTGTCATAAAAAACACTGTGCACGGTGCCTAATTCAGCGTCTTTTAAAAAAGGATCTGTTTGCATGCCTTTTAACTCTGCAATACCCTTCTCTGCCTTATAACAAAACACTTTTCCGAGCTTGTCTTTTGCTAAAGCTGTAACCTGATCAGATATTAGGGTGCGCAAAGTATCGCCATTCATCTGCCAAACAAAAAGCTGATTATGGGTATCAAGTGCATATATGTAATCTGAACTGTAATGCATTTGCTTGTATGCCACAGGAAGATCCTGATGTTTTTGAGGTATGCTATCGGTAGTTTGAGAAAAAACACAACAGTTGTATAAAACGGAGATAACAAACAAAAAGAATTTCATGGTTGGGGCGGTTTTCCCAAAAATAGTAAATCTGCCTTTAACTACTATATGAAATCACCTGAAAGGATAATAACTTTAAAACTAAAAAAGCCTCTCATTACTGAGAGGCTTTGTACCTAGAGTGGGAATCGAACCCACACACCGAAGTACGCGAGTTTGAGTCGCGCGCGTCTACCAATTCCGCCATCCAGGCATATAAAACAAACCCGACTTATAGAATGTTTTCCGGCTGCAAAAATAGAAAATAATATTTAATTTCAGGAAAATAAGAACACTTTTTACCTAATGTATTGAATTAAATTTCTAAATTTGCACCCTGTTTAGAAACACAACACACTAACTAACTACTAAACAGTATATTGAAATGTCGTATTTAGAACCGGAAGCTAAGATATTTGCTTGTTCTCAAAGTACATACCTGGCAGAAAAAATTGCTGCTAATTATGGTATTCCATTAGGCAAGGTATCATTTTCGCATTACAGCGACGGCGAATTTCAGCCGTCTTTTGAAGAGTCTATAAGGGGTTTACGCGTATTTTTAGTATGCTCTACCTTTCCCAGCGCGGATAACCTTATGGAACTGCTGTTGATGATTGATGCAGCCAAAAGGGCTTCGGCAAGACACATAACTGCCGTAATACCTTACTTTGGCTGGGCACGCCAGGACAGGAAAGACAAGCCACGTGTACCCATAGGGGCTAAGCTTGTTGCAAAATTGTTAGAAACGGCCGGCGCTACCAGGATCATGACCATGGACCTGCACGCTGACCAAATACAAGGATTTTTTGAGAAACCGGTAGACCACCTGTTTGCATCGACCATCTTTGTACCGTATATAAAATCGCTAAACCTGGAAAATCTTACCATAGCCTCTCCGGATATGGGTGGTAGTAAAAGGGCTTATGCATACTCTAAATTCTTAGGTTCTGATGTGGTTATATGCTACAAACAGCGCAAAGAAGCTAATAAGATAGAGACCATGGAGCTGATAGGCGACGTTACCGGCAAGAACATTGTGCTGGTAGACGACATGATAGACACCGGTGGTACGCTTGCAAAAGCAGCCGACCTGATGATGGAAAAAGGTGCACTAAGCGTTCGCGCTATATGTACACACCCTATATTAAGCGGCGGCGCTTATGAAAAGATAGAAGGGTCGCAACTGAAGGAACTTATTGTTACCGACAGTATACCACTTAAGAAGGAAACTTCTAAAATAAGGGTGGTTAGCTGCTCTGGCCTGTTTGCAGAGGTAATGCACATGGTGCAGAACAACAACTCTATAAGCGGCAAATTTTTACAGTAACTTATTTTTTATTAATTTATAATTATTTCAAATGAAATCAATTACGATCAAAGGATCTGAAAGAGAAAGCGTGGGTAAAGCGGCAACGCGTACGGCACGTAATGCTGGAATGGTACCTTGCGTGTTATACGGAGGAGATCAGCCAGTACATTTTATTGCAGAAGACAAGGCATTTAAAAACCTTGTTTATACTCCAAACGTACACACTGTAGTAATTGAACTTGCAGGTAAAACATTTAACGCTATCCTTCAGGATATCCAGTTTCACCCGGTAAGCGATGCTATACTTCACATTGACTTTTACCAACTTCATGATGATAAAGAAATCACTATGGAAGTTCCAGTAAAAGTTGTAGGTAACTCTAAAGGTGTTATGGCCGGTGGTGTACTTCGCCTTAACCAGCGTAAACTTAAAGTGCGTGCACTTCCTGCAAACCTTCCTGACTTTGTTGAAGCTGACATTACCGAACTTGAAATGGGTAACAAGCTTTACATAACTAAACTGCCTCAGGATGGTTACAAACTGCTTCAGCCAGACAACACAGTAATCGCTCAGGTACGTATTTCTCGTGCTGCGATGAAAGCTGCTCAAGAAGCTGCAAAAGCTGCAAAAGCTCCTGCAAAAGGAAAGAAAAAATAATTTTATCTTTTCGATATACTCAAAAGCGTCCTCAAAAGGGACGCTTTTTTGGTATATTAGGTAGTTAGTATTTTAGAACATTAGTATCTTGGTATTTTAGACTGTTAGTAAATGGAGGCTATCAGAATGCACTTCGTACTGCCTTAGATTTAGACATTCTAAAAATCTAAAAATCTGGCAATCTAAAAATCTAAAATTTTATCTTTGCCCCATGAAATGGCTTACCAACCTTTTTACGTCTAATAAAGAAGAAAAAGAACCTGCAGATCCTATGAAAAAGTTTTTGATAGCCGGCCTTGGCAACATAGGCGCCGAATATATACATACACGCCACAACATAGGCTTTAAAGTTCTCGACCGCCTTGTACAGCAGGAAGGCCTGGAATGGCAAACTGCAAAGCTGGGTGCCGTAGCAGAATATAAGCTTAAAGGCCGTACCCTGATTTTACTAAAGCCTAACACTTTTATGAACCTTAGTGGCAAGGCAATAAAATACTGGCTGGATAAGGAAAACATCCCTAAAGAAAATTTACTGGTTGTAACCGATGACCTCAACATACCCTTTGGTACCATTCGCATTAAGGCTAAAGGCAGCGATGGCGGCCATAATGGGCTAAAGAGCATACAACAGTTACTGAGCACATCAGATTATCCGCGCTTTCGTTTTGGTATAAGCGATGAATTTAAAAAAGGCCAGCAGATAAGCTATGTACTGGGTGAATGGGATGAAGAAGAGAAGGCCAAACTTCCGGAAAGGCTTGATAAATCTGTAGAGGCCATTAAAGAGTTTACCCTATCTGGCCTGGCAAATACCATGAGCACTTTTAACGGAAAGTAATATTCATTCAGATTATTAGAAAAGCAATCGCATTAAAACAAACAGAGCGCCTAATAAGGCGCTCTGTTTTTATTATAACTATGTCGTAATAATTACTCTATAACAATTTTACGGGTTTCTTTACGATTTCCATCCTGAACAACAACCAGGTAAACACCTTGTTGCACAGTACCCAGGCTTATGTTATTACTAAACAGCCCAGTGTTTGCATAACTCCTGTTATACACCTGCCTGCCGCTCATATCATACACACCAAGCATTACCGGTTTTTGCGATACAGATACAAACTCTACATTAAAGCTACCTTTATTAGGGTTAGGGTATAATTTAAAGTCTTTAAGTCCAAATTCTGCAACAGCAGCCGGCGTAAACACATAACCACAAACCTGTATACTCCATGAGTTTAGTGTTCCTGTATTTTGAGCCTGAATATCAGAAAACTCTAGTTGCCATGTACCCCTTGCATCTTGTCCTGCAAATGCAGAAAGACTCTCTACAGGCACATAAGTTCCTCTTGTAGGGTTACCACACACAAAGCTATTTCCGTTATCGCTGTAAGTTACATTTAGATTATCCCTGGTTCCGCACTGACGATCCCAAAGTAACACTTCGGTACTAGCAGGGCTTTTTACCTTAAATATAAGGTCGCCCACATTTGTATGGTCTGCGCTAACATTTACAGTTACAGATGTAACCCTGTTAACTCTGGTTACAGATGCGTTACTTGTAGTAAAAGCAGTAGTATTATCTGGTATAGATACGTTTCCTGTACCTTCATAAGTAGCACATTCTGTACTAACAATAAGCCCTACCGAAAAATCAATCGGGTTAACTGCATAATACACATTATTTACAGCTTCAACCATTAAACGGCAAAAAGGAGCCTGTATGTTTGCAGGCACAGTAAACGTTTCAGAGCCATCATTTGGCGTATTAGCCACAAGCACTGTGTCAAAAGTCTGGCCGCCATTAGTAGAAAGCAGGATATTTACTGTAGCTGTATTAATACCGTTTGCAGTAGTACCGGCCACATCCCAGGTTACGGTTTGCTGGTCGCCACCCTCCCATACTATATTATCATCGTCCTGAGAAGTAACAGCAAACGGCCCTGCGGTTGCATTAACTGTTATAGCTACGTCGCGTCGGCTTGTTTGCCCGCCCAAAACACTGTTATCTCTAACTGTGTAGGCAAAACGCAGGGTTCGTGCTACATCAGATGTCATCTCCCAAGTAGGGTAAAGGTTGCCTTCAAGCACATCGCTTAGTTGCGGGAAGTAACGATTTTTTGATGTTGATGGCACAACAGAACGATAGTTTGGCCCCTGTATAGCAAAGCTTGTAGGTGTATTTGCATGCAAATTATCATTAGTTACTCCGTCAATTTGCTCCCATGTATAAGTAAGAGCATCTCCATTAGCATCTGTAGCATTGCTGCCTTTTAATACAAAAGCAGTACTTCTTGGTATTGTTCTGTTAGTAAGTGCAGGAACAACAGGTGCAGCATTAGCTATTGTATTTGTTGCTGCACATCCTGTACTGGTAAGCACCTCAAAAATTTCGGCAAGGCTTACCGCATTAAAATAAGCATCTGAATGCTCCTGAACGTTAGCACCGCCACAAATACCGGCATACCCCATAATGGTGGTACCACTACCCGGCTCTACCGAAGTCCTGTTGTTGGCATTGCCATCACAACTGCCGTCTTCTCCGTTAAAAATGTGGTTACCGCCAAACTGGTGGCCCATTTCGTGAGCTACATAATCTATATCATACGGGTCTCCCACAGGCGCAGGGCTTCCTGTTATACCCATAGCTTTGCTTCTTGAACAAATAGAACCTAATTGTGCAAGGCCACCGCCACCCGTACTTACTGTATGTCCTATATCGTAGTTATTATACCCTATAATACGGTCTATTACTGTTTGCGACTCTCCTATAAGTGCTCCGGCATTATTATTAGTAAGACCATCATTACTAGTTAAAAAAATAACATTAGTATTGTTAGGCACCAACTCCATAGTAACAGCAACTTCGCGCTCATATACACCGTTAATACGGGTCATACTTACCACCATTGCGGCAAGTACGGCTGCTTTTTTTTGAGCATCTGTACCATTTGCAACGCCCGCAGCACGTATATGGAAATTAGAATATTCAAAAGTACTGGCCATTGCCAGCCTGTAAGTTCTGAATACACCGTCATTATTAGCAGGAGCACGAAGGCCCTCGCCAAAATTTTGTGCTTTTTCTTTTACCGGGTTTTCTGCCACCTCACAGCTAAAGCTACGATCTTCTTTAAGATCAACCTTACGGTAAGATATGTATGTAGCCGCATCTTTAGTATACGGGTCTATATATAAAACTCCTTTTGGAGAAAGTACCATGGCATGAAGGCCAAAAATAGTAGTACTAAAACGCACCGTAGCCGATGGGGTTTCGATACCCTGACCACTATAAGAGCGTAGTTCAGGATATTTTGCAGCAAGCTCAGGGTGCATTACAGATGCTTCGTAAATACGATAATGTTCTGTTTTGCCTTCGGCATTAGGAAAAGCAACAATAAGATTGCTGTTTCCGCCGGCACTACGCAACGGCGCTGTAGACAAAACCTTTTTAAAGGTAGCATAATCAAGGTCAAACAGGTTGTAAGTGCCAGGCATTGCTATCCTGTCCATTTTTTCCCTGCCCTTTAAAGTTGCTTCATTCGTTTTTTCCCAACCACCGTTTTGGGCATTCCCGAAGAAAAATGCAAACAATAAAATTGTTGCAAGTAATAGTTTTTTCATGATAATCTTTTAGGTAAAAGCACAAATCTAATAGCAAAATTTCATTCTACAGCTATTTACACTTATTTTTTTTCATTTTTACACAGCATCACAATTAAAAAAACAACAAAGGGCGCCGTTACCAGCACCCTTTGTTTCAGTATTTTAACATTTTACTGTACCACTATCTTACGTGTTTCTTTGTGGCTGCCTTCCTGCACAGTTACAAGATATACACCTTGTTCCGCATTTTGCAGGTTTACGTTTCCACTAAAAACACCGGTGTTAGAAAAAGACTTATTATACACCGCCCTGCCCCTTATATCATGCACTGTAACATTAACATCGTTACTTGTCTGTGCTGTAAATGCTACGGTAAAAGAACCGGCGCTTGGGTTAGGATATATAGAAAAGCCCTGCAGCCCGAAAGTTTCAGCAGCCAGTGCACTCACCGTTTGAGAACACACTTGTACCGCCCATGAGTTTAGGGTTCCACTATCATCTGCCTGCGTATCCCTGATTCTTAGCCTCCAGTTACCGGCAGTTGCAGCAGTTGCGTAAGATGCAAGTGTACCCTGTGGCTTATAAGTACCCGTTGTAGGCGATGCACATACTACTGCACTACCGGCATCGCTAAAAGTAACATTTAAATTATCGTTTGATGTACACTGCCCATCCCAAAGATTTACGGTAGTATTAGCAGGGTTAACAATATTTATAGTAAGGTCGCTTACATAAGGGTGTGTTACATCTACAAGAACATTAACGCTTGTAACCTCATCTGTAGTAGCAGGTACCGTTAACGACTGCGTTGTATAGGTAGAAGTACCATCCGGTATGCTTAAGCCTGTAGTGTTTGTATATGTAGTACAGTTAGAGGTTATCCTGTAACCAATACCAAATTCAGCCTGGTTTACCGCATAAAAAACATTGCCTACAGCTTCTACAAGTATGCGGCAGTGTGCGCTTTCTGTACCGGCAGGCACAGTTATTACCTCGCTACCATCATTATCAGTAGCCGACGCAAGGATTGTAGGAAACGTAAGGCCGCCATCTGTAGAAAGCAGGATGTTTACCTTAGCCGTATTAATGGTGTTTGCAGTTGTGCCGGCAACATTCCAGGTTATGGTTTGCTGGCTGCTTACAGCCCAGGCAGCATCTGCGGCATCAGACGTGCTTTGAGATGTAACCTCAAATGGCCCTGCGGCAGATTTTACGGTAATAACAGCTTCATCTGTCATGGTCTGGCCACCATTAGCAACGTTATCCCTGCCGGTAAGCGTAAAATGAAGGCTACGCGCTACGGTAGAAACACTCTCCCAGTTTGAAATAAGTGAGTTGCTGATAACACTACTGAATGCCGGAAAATATCGTGTGGCTGATGCACCGGGAGCAACACTCCTGAAAAGCGGGCCGGCAGTTTTAGTTGAAAGTGCAAAACTATTACTTTCTGCAACTGCCCTGGTGGCGTTATCATTTTCTTCCCAAGTGTAGGTTACTGTAGCTGGGTTTGCCTCTGCCCCTACTGCCTTTAATACAAACGCAGTACCCTTTGGTATGCTGTAGTCGCTGCCGGCATTTATAACAATACCTTCATTATCCATATCAAGGTCTACCGGGCATGAAAGGCCTGCCAGGTTAGCCTGTACCTGTTTTATACTTGCATATGTAAAATAATCATCAGAATGCGCCTGCACGTCATAACTTCCGGTTATACCGGCATAGCCCATTATGCTGCTGCCACTTCCCGGTTCAGTTTGCGCGCCACTGCCTTCATAAGCATAAGAAAAAGTGTGATTGGCACCCATTTGGTGTCCCATTTCATGCGCCACATAATCTATATCAAAAGTATCGCCCTCAGGTATGCCATTTGCCGGAGACGTAATACCACTACCTTTAACAGCATCTTCGCAAACACAACCTATACAACCGGCATTACCACCGCCGCCTGTAGCCCCAAAAAGATGTCCTATATCATAAGCCTCTTCGCCTATTGTAGCTGTAAGGTTTGCCTGTAGCTCATCGTTCCAGTTATCCATGTTAGTAGCGGTAGAATAAGGATCTGTAGACGAATTAGTATAAATAATGCTGGCTTCCTGGTCTATAAGCAACAACTGCACGGCAAAGTCCTTTTCAAAAACACCATTAGCACGCGTCATAGTAGCGTTCATGGCTGCCAGTGCCCCGGCAATTGTTCTGCCATGGTAAATGCCATACTCTCCGGTACATGATAGTGCCAGCCTCATGGTCTTAAATGTTTTTGCATCACTCTTAGCAGTCAATGCGCTGCGCTCTGCAACTTTTTTGGCTCCTTCAAGGTCTATAGTTGTACATTTAAAAGGCAGTTGCCCTTTAGCGCGCTTTACGCCAGAATTAAATATAACATAAAGCTTATTGTTATCTGTATAAGGCTCTATAAATTCGGTCTCTTTATCAGCCCTTAGTACCATGCTCTGAACATTTTGCGGAGATACACTTATTCTTAAATACGCAGTAGGATCTTCTACACCAATACCTACATAAGAACGAATATCAGGGAACTGCGCCTGTAAGCCCGGCATAAAGTTAGATGCCTCAAGCACCGTAAAATGCTCTAAAGCACCACTAATTGTCGGTATTGTTATCTGCACTCCCTTTGCGCCCGATGCCCTTTGCGGAGCCGAGGCAAGCGTCTCCTTAAGCTGATCGGTATCAAGGGTTAAAAAGGTCATCTTGCCGGATGCGGTGGCAAAGGCCTTTTTAACATCGCCATAGGCTGTCTCCTTTCCCGCCGGAACGGTTGTCCAGATTTTTTTGCCCTGTGCAAACATCGCCGTAAACGAGAACGTAGCGGCAACACATAATAGGAACGTTCTTTTCATTCTTAAATAGTTAAGTTTAGGTAAATAAATAGGCTTCAAATTTACCACGCAATCGCACTAATTTAACCCCCGTAAAATGGGCGTTTACCTACAAAATTTATTAGAAATCAGCCATATATCGTTTTAGTTAAACTTTGCCCTCAAAATCTTAACTTAATACATTAAATTTGCGTTTGTTAATAATGAAAGTGGTTTGAAAATCTACCCCTCTATACAGGAATTTACCCCACCTGCAAAAACCGTAGTTACCCTTGGTACTTTTGACGGTGTGCACAAAGGACATAAAGTTTTACTCCAAAAACTTGCCGAAGCATCGGCGGCCATGGGCTGCCAGAGTGTAGTACTTACATTTTTTCCGCATCCGCGAATGGTTTTGCAGCAGGCATCTGATGTTAAGCTGCTTAATACGATGGAAGAAAAAGCCGGACTGCTGGAAGCCGCCGGTGTAGACAACCTTATCATTCACCCGTTTAGCCACGAATTTTCGAGGCTTACTGCCGAAGAGTTTGTAAAAGACATACTGGTAGATAAGCTTAGAGTAGGCAAGATCATTATAGGGCACGACCATCGTTTTGGGCGTAACCGTACTGCCACCACTGCCGACCTTATTATTATGGGACTGGAACTGGGCTTTGAAGTAGAACAAATATCTGCCTTGCAGGTTGAAGAAAACAACGTAAGTTCTACCCGTATACGCAATGCCCTTACTGAAGGAAACATAACTCTTGCTAACAGTTACCTGGGCTACCCTTACTTTATTACCGGTACGGTAAGCACCGGTAAACAACTGGGCCGTACCATAGGCTACCCTACGGCTAATATTGCGATTGGACAGAGTTATAAACTGATACCCGCACATGGGGTATATGCTGTTTCATCTATCATTCATGGAAAAATTGTTTTTGGGATGATGAACATTGGCACGCGCCCTACCGTAGATGGTACCTACCAGACCATAGAGGTAAACTTTTTTGACTTTGATGCCGATATTTATGGTGCCGAGCTAAAAATAAATCTGCACACACGCCTGCGCGACGAACATAAATTTGAATCGTTAGATGCGCTTAAGCAACAGCTGGCACGCGATAAAGAAAACACCCAAGCGTTTTTTAACAGCCACCATGTATGAAAAATCGCCTGTATGAGCAGATAGATAATGCACCGCTGGTGCTCTTCAGGATATTTTTTGGCTTTTTGCTGGCTTGCGAAACCTTTGGCGCTATGGCCACCGGCTGGGTTAAGCATAACTTTATAGACCCTAAATTTACCTTTAGCCATATAGGCATGGACTGGCTCCAGCCACTACCCGGCATTGGTATGTATTTTTACTTTGGTATAATGGGGCTGCTGGGGCTGCTTATAATGGCAGGCTATAAATACCGCTTTAGCATTATATCGTTTACCATTATGTGGGCGGCGGTATATTTTATGCAAAAAACATCGTATAACAACCATTACTATCTGCTTGTACTGGTAAGCCTTATTATGTGTTTTTTACCGGCAAACACTTACGCATCGCTGGATGCACGCCTAAAACCATCCATCAAAAAATATAGCATGCCCAAATGGTGCTCCTGGGTTATGATAGCGCAGGTAAGCATTGTATACCTGTATGCCACTATTGCTAAGTTTTATCCTGGGTGGCTAACCGGCACTTTTACATACAATTTACTAAGCCAGAGTGTAACTACTGAGGGCTTTAGGGATATTATTGTTACAAAATGGTTTGCGCTTTTTATAGCGTATGCCGGCATAGCCTTTGACTTGCTTGTAGTACCGCTGATGTTATTTAAACGCACCCGCACCATAGCTTTTTTTGCTTCGCTCATCTTTCATATTTTTAACAGCATTACCCTAAAAATAGGCATCTTCCCGTTCTTTGCGTTAAGCTTTGCCCTGTTCTTTTTTCCGCCCGATACGATCAGGAATATATTTTTCAGAAAAAAGCCAAAGGTATTTTTGGCCGCACCACAATTTGAAGGGCAAAATATTATACGCTGGTTTTTTGTACCCTACCTTATCATACAGTTTTTGCTTCCGCTGCGTCACCACCTTATAAAAGGCGATGTTTTATGGACGGAAGAAGGCCACCGCCTGAGTTGGCGCATGATGCTGCGCAACCGCAATGGCAGCACAAATTTTACCGTTAAAGATAAAAGCACAGGAAACACTGTGGCTTATGATATAGATAAAGACCTTACCGTAAAGCAACGTGCTGTTATGGGCACCCGCCCGGATATGATATGGCAAATGGCTCAACGTATAAAAAAACAGTTTGCAGCACAGGGCAAAGACGTTGCCGTTTATGCATACACAACCGTTGCCATAAACGAGAGCAGCTATGACACACTAATAGACCCGGATACTGACCTGGCTACTGCCGAATGGAATTACTTTTTTCATTGCCCGTGGATTTTATTGAATGAAAAAACGGACACTAACAAAGATTAACATTCTTTTAGAATTTCTTTAATTTAATCATAATTGTTGTATTAAAGTTTTACTAATTCACATTATGTTCTGCGTTATATTGGCTAAATTCGAAGTAAGAAATCTCAGCACTCACACCGCTGTACGATCATTCTTCAATTATCAAGACAAAAAAATAACTGAATACAGAACCCAAAAAACGAATTATGAAAGCTTCAAGAATCATCATCAACGGCCTCCTTATTTTTATCTGCATCGGCGTTTATTTCCTGATCATGGATAAGCTTGGCCTCTCAAAAAATATTTACCTGCGCCTTGTAAACTTTGTATTTGTAATTTATGGTGTTAACCGCACGTTGCAGGCAAATTTTAAAGACAATGTTTATGGCTATTTTACTAACCTGGCCTCAGCATTCCTAACTGCATTTATAAGCCTTGCAGTGGGTGTTTTCAGTTTTATGATATATGCAGAATACCAGGGTGGCGAAAGGTACCTCCAGGATTTTGCAGACACCTATATTTTTGGTGGTAGTAACCCATCGCCCTACCAGTTTGGCATCGGCTTATTTATAGAAGGCCTTGCGGCATCGGCCATGGTATCTTTTGCACTTATGCAATATTATAAAGGTAAGGTAGAAAACATAAATACTATAGATGACCGCGCCCACAACCCCCACTAATAAACGCATTTATCAATAAATAAGAGCTCCTTTTTAAGGAGCTTTTTTTATGCTTATATTTGGGCACCCATTAAATAAACGCAATGCACAAAAAGCACACTTACCGCATATTTTTATTGCTGCCGGCGGTATTGCTTTTATGCTTTACTGCAAAGGCACAAACCGTAGCACAGTGCGACAGCCTTATAGTAAAAGGCATTGATGCCATGTGGAAAAAAGAGTATGTGCGCTCTATGGAACTGCTAACCCAGGCACGCACTATTGCCGAAAAAAACCGCTGGTATAAGCAGGAGTTCCTGGCCATTAACAACATAGGGGCTAATTACTATGCCATGCTTGATTATGGCGAAGCCCTTAACTACTACCTTGAAAGCTACACCCTTGCCGTAAAAAAACTGGAACCCGTAAATGAGATGGTAGTGCTAAATAACATTGCCATACTCTACTCCCGCGAAAAGAATCACGCAAAGGCAAAAGAGTATTTTAGCAAGGCATATGAAATAGCCAAAGAAAACAACGACTCGCTAAAAATAGGCCTTTATGCCATAAACCTGGGCAATGCCGCTAACGAAAGCCGGCATCTTAAAGAGGCGCGAAAATATATAGATGAAGCCCTGATCTTTACCAAAAGAGATGTGCAATTATATGACCTGGCCGGAGGTGCCCTTGCAGAAAACCTTTTACTTTCGGGTAATACACAAGCGGCCCGCGAAAAGGCCACACAGGTACTTGCTGTTACTAACAATCCTAATTTTAATGGATTAGGCACTACACTGGGCATGGTAATAGCGAAAGCCTATAATAAAGAAAAAAACTATCCGGAGGCAGAAGTTGCTATACGCCATGTTTTTAAAATGAATCCGGCCCTTGATATTAAAAAAGACCTTTATGGGCTTATGTCTAATGTATATGCCGGTAAGGGCGATTACAGCAATGCCCTGATTTATAAAGACTCGGTGGTGTGGGCTGAAGAAGAACTGAACCGTGCCAAGAACGGTGAGCTTTACCAAACCAACAGCGTTAAGTTTGAGTTGCAGGATTACCAGAACCAGCTTGCCATAAATGCCGAAAAACTAAAATCTGAACGCAAACTGTTTTATTACATCATAGCAGTAGCTGCAGCACTGCTTGCTATTATTATACTGCTTATGCGAAATATATCGGTGCGCAATAAGCAACGGCAGCTACTGGCTGAGCGCAACGAGAAAGAACTGGCACTCGAACTTGAAAAAGAAAAGAATGAAAAGCTGCTCCTCGCCCGAGAAATAGCCGAAAAAGAAGCAGCATCCTTACTGGAACAGGAACGCCTTAAGAATGAAATAGAAGTGCGCAACCGTAAGCTTTCCGCACGTGCCTTATACCTTTCCGGCCGTAATGAACTGATAGAAGAAGTTATAACATCATTATCACAAAACACGGCAGTTGCAGATAACGCATCGCTAACACAGCAGCTGCGTTCCTTAAAAGGGCACCTTAAAAATAATGATGAGTGGGATAGTTTTATTACCCATTTTGAAGAAGTAAACCACGGCCTGCTCGAAAAGCTAAAGGCTAAGCATCCATCTATAACCGCTAACGACCTGCGTTTTATTGCTTACATCTACATGAACCTGAGCACTAAAGAAATTGCCACGCTGCTAAACATCACTCCAGAAGCCTGCCGCAAGCGCAAAGAGCGCCTGGCATCTAAAATGGAACTCCCGAATAATACGTCGCTCTACGATTATCTCTCGTTTGTTTCGTAATGCACATTATTTTTATTTCTTAAATAAACGTTAAGCCGGAAAAATTTTTACCTTTAGCCGCTACGTTAACCAACGGAAAAACACATGAAAAACTTATACTTAGCCCTTACGTTTGTACTGGCTGCAAACACACTTAGCGCACAAACTAAAGACACCGAAACGGCCGATAAGCTTTTTGCCCGTTTTGAGTATGTAGATGCCGCAAAAGAATACCTTAAGCTTACTAAAAAAGGCAAAAGCCCATATGTTTACAAACAGCTTGCAGACAGCTACTTTAATGTTTTTAACAGCAAAGAAGCTATAAAATGGTATGCAAAAGCCATAGAAAGCAAGCAGGATGCCGAAACATACTTTCGCTATGCCCAAATGCTGAAGGCTGAGGGCAAGTATGAAGAAGCGAATGCACAAATGCAAAAGTTTGCAACACTGGCGCCAGACGACCAGAGGTCTAAAACATTTTTACAGGACCCCAATTACCTGCCAAGGCTACGTAGCCAGGCAAAACTTTATGACGAAAAGTTACTGGACATTAACGATGAAAAGTATGCCGACTTTGGCGGTGTAATAACCGACGATAATACATTTTACTTTGCCAGTTCGCGGAATACTCTTCGCAAAACCTATGGCCGTAATGAAGAGCCATATCTTGATATGTATACCGCTACATACACAAACGGCACCTTTAGCAAGCCAACGGCTATAAGCGACATTAACTCTAAATGGCACGATGGCCCGGCAAGCGTTACCGGAGATGGTAATGTAATGTATTTTTCGAGCGAAAGTTTTGTAAACGGCACGTTTGAAAAAGACGACTCAGGGCAGCGCACCGGTTTGATACACCTTTTCCGTGCAGAGAAAAAAGATGGCAAGTGGACTAACATTAAGCCGCTGCCGTTTAACGGAAAAACCTGGAGTACCGGAAACCCATCTGTTACTAAAGATGGTAAAACACTCTACTTTGCCAGTAACCGCAAGGGTTCTATGGGCGGTAGTACCGATATCTGGAAAGTAGAAGTTAAAGGTCCTAACGCGTATGGCGAACCTGTAAACCTGGGCAACAAGATAAATACCGAAGGCAGGGAGAACTTTCCTTCTATTACAGATGATGGTAAGTTATTTTTTGCGTCAGACGGGCGCAAGGGCTTTGGTGCACTTGATATCTTTATGATTGACCTGGCCCACAATGGCGAAGCCCTTAACGTAGGCCAGCCGGTAAACTCGCCACTTGATGATTTTGCCTTTAGCTTTAACGTAAAACATAACATAGGCTTTTTTAGCAGCAATAAAGCCGGTAAAGACAACATATACCTTGCCACCCCTATTTGTGGAGTAGAAGCCGTTGTAACCGTAAAAGACGAAGTTACAGGCAAACCTATTCCGGTTGCTAAAGTAGCCATACTCGATGAAAAGAATAACATCATCGAAACCCGCGAAACATCGGCAGATGGTGTACTTACATACAGCGTAGACTGTAACAAGCCCTTCAGGCTACTAGCCGAAGCCAGTGGTTATGAAAATGCTACTGTGGCACTTCCGGCCACTAACGGCGGCAAACTAGACCTTATTGCAAACCTGAAACCGCTTAGCGCCCTTATTGTAGATGGCAAGATAATGCTGAAAAACATTTACTTTGAGTTCGACAAAAGCTTTATTACACAAGATGCGGCAACTGAGCTAAACAAGCTTGTACAAATCATGAAGGCTAACCCTACCATGATCATAGAGCTTAAAGCGCATACCGATACCCGCGGTAGTGCAGAGTATAACCTGAAACTATCTGACGACAGGGCAAAGGCTACCGTGCAGTATGTAATATCGCAGGGCATTGCCGCAGAGCGTATTTCGGGTAAAGGTTATGGCGAGAGCGAGCCTATTGTAAAATGCGGTGATAATTGTACTGACGAAGAACATGCAAAAAACCGTAGGTCTGAATTTATTATTGTAAAAAAATAGGTTTTACAAATCCTGTAAGTGGGCAATGGTTTTTGTAAATATGGTAAAGCCAAATATGGTTACCACTTTTATAGTACGAAGCACATTACAGTCTTTACTAAATATGTGCATTGTTTTTGTTTTAACCAGTTTCATAATAATGCAAATTATAGATTTAATATCCTTTTAATTTAAACGGCTGCCGCGCTTGCCTCACAACGCAGCAGCCGTTTTTATTTAACTTTCTTACTCAAACATACTATTCTTACATTATTTATTTTTTTAAATAATAGACAAACAACAGTTAAGCATCGGTAAATGGCATTTTTGTAATGTCCGGTGGATAAGCGCTTCTTACATATTGGCTAAACTTTAAGATTGTCTCCGTTTACAATTTGCTAACGCTTTAGTAATTTTGTACTGCTAATTAGCCTATACGTTATGCAATTAAACCTAACGGAAATTGAACGGGTAAAAACCATTTCCAAAGAAGACTTCTATAACAACTACGTAAAAAAGCAAAAACCCCTGGTAATAGAGCAGCTAACACAAGACTGGCCTGCCTATGAAAAGTGGAAGCTTAACTATATTAAAGACATAGCCGGAGACAAAACCGTACCCCTGTATGATGACAGGCCAGTATCTCACGAAGATGGCTTTAACCAGGCACATGCCACCATGAAGATGGGCGAATATGTAGACCTGCTGCAAAGTAAACCTACTAATTACCGCATTTTTTTATACAACCTCATGAAGGAGGTGCCATCGCTAAAAAACGATTTTAAATGGCCTGACATTGGGTTAAGACTGGTAAAACAACTGCCCATGCTTTTCTTTGGCGGAGAAAACAGCAGGGTATTTATTCACTACGATATCGACTTTAGCAACATACTACACTTTCATTTCCACGGAAAAAAACGCTGCATCTTATTTGACCCAGGCCAAACGCCATACCTGTATAAAGTACCCCATGCGCTTATATCAAGAGAAGATATTGATTTTGACAATCCTGACTTTGACATATGGCCGGCACTAAAGCAGGCAAAAGGGCTTGTTGCAGATCTTAGCCACGGAGAAATGCTTTATATGCCCGAAGGCTACTGGCATTACATGAAGTATGTAACCCCGGGTTTCAGCATGAGCTTAAGGGCTTTTCCGCGCAGGCCACTAAACCTTATGAAAGCAGCTTACAATGTTACCATAATGCGCTGCTTTGACAATTTTATGCGCAGGTATAAAGGCCAGGCCTGGATAGACTATAAAAACCGTGAGGCCATTATCCGTACACATAAAAAGCTGAACCTGCCGGTAGAAAGCTTTTAAGAAAATTACAGTCCCGTTTTAAAGCGGGATTCTTTATTTTTACACTCATGGATACAGGCCACAAAACATATACGGTAGATGAAGCCACCCGAAAGCTAGAATATTTTTGCAGCTACCAGGACCGTTGTCATGAAGAAGTATTGCAAAAGCTTAAAAGCCTGCGCATGATACCACAGGCAATAGATGCAATAATGGCTCATTTAATAGAACATAATTTTTTGAATGAAGAACGTTTTGCCTGTAGTTTTGCCCGTGGTAAGTGGCGTATAAAACAGTGGGGAAAGCGCCGCATTGTACAGGAACTCAAATTCAGAGACATTTCACGCTATAATATAGAGCGCGCACTCAAAGAAATTGATGAAGAAGAATATATAAATCAATTCAGTAAACTGGCAGAAACACAGTGGGAAAATATAAGGGAAACTTCCATCCTTAAAAAAAAGAAAAAACTTACAGATTTTTTATTGCGAAAAGGATATGAAAACGACATTATATATGACAAAATTAACAATCTGACTGAATTTTGATATTAATATTTTAAATATTTCGCAATTCACAAAATTTTGTTAAATTAGCAAATTCCTTCAATTGTCCCTAACTGAAGCAAAGGAAAAAGCCCTATATGAAATACATTTTTTATCTACTTATATTTTTTGTAAGCTTTACGTGCTTTGCGCAACGCGAAAACGAATTTTCTAAAACGATAAAAGACGCGCAGCGCCTGGTTTACAAACAGCCGGACAGTGCACTTGTAATTGTAAAGAGAGTACTGGCAAAGCCTAACCTGCCAGATACTATTTATGGCAGCATGTATAACATTTATGGTATATACTATGGTATGCGCGGCAACAACGATTCTCTTATTTATTATCAAAAAAAGTCTATATCGTACTTAGATAATTATCCCGAATTTAAAGCACGCAGCCTGGCAAACCTAGGTGTAGGCTACAGGAACAAAGGCGAATACAATACTGCCATAAGCACATTTAATGCCGCGCTTGAAATTAACCGGAAAATAAAAAATGATACCGGTATAGCAGTAGATTATGGCGAACTGGCAAGTGTATACAACACTATGGGAGATTATGAAAAATCTATAAATCTCCTTATCAGCGCAATAGATATAGTTAAAAAAGATAAAAAACAGGATAAACTGCCTGCCCTGCAACAAAAGCTTGCAAACACCTACCTGGCTCAGCGTAACTTTAAATTTGCAATAGACCTTTATATGGACTGCCTGCCTAATTTTAAAAAAATGGGCCAGCTGAAAAACTACTATCTTACGCTTGTAAACCTTGCAGAAGCACGCATACACCTTGAAGACCTTAGCGGAGCAAAAAGCGCGCTTGCCGAAGCCATTAAAGGGCTTGAAGATTTTGGAGATAAAAGCATTATAGGCATTTCTTATGGTAAGCTGGGGAATATAGAAGAGGGCCTTGGAAACCATGCAAAGGCACTGGCTTCTTATAAAAAGGGACTGGAGCTAATGCTTCAGGTAAAGTCTAACCGTGCAGTTCGTGTAGCATCAGAATATATTGGCTTATTAAACAAAGATAAAAATGCAGTAGCTGCCCTTGCATTAGCTGCCCGCATAGACCGTTCGGGACTTTTTGAAAACAGCCCTAACGAAGACAAGATGTTTTACAAAAAGGCAGTAGGTGATGCTTACAGCAACAACAACAACGAAAGCGCCGCCATAAAAGCCTATCAGGAAACCATAGTTATGAAAGACTCTATTGCGGCTAACGACAGGCAAACGGCAATAGGAGAAGCCCAGGCTAAATTTGAAACCGAATTGCAACGCGAAAAGAACGCAGCATTACAGGCCAATAACAAATCGCTCCAAAAGACGATAGAAGCAGAGAAAACACGCAGGTGGCTGTATGGCATGGGCATACTGGCTATAGGCATACTTATACTGCTTGCACTAAGGGGATACTTTTTAAAATCGCGCCTGCAGGCCGAACAACTGCGCACCATAGAGGCAGAGAAAAACATGATACAGCAGCAGCACCTGCACGAGCAGGAGCTTACCAATGCACAACGTGAAATAATAGACGAAAAGCAGCGCGAACTTACCAGTACAGCCCTGCGCATGGCTAATTTTCAAGATGGTGTAATGCAAATTATTGATAAGTGTAATACCGGCGAAATATCTAAGATGAGCGACCTTAAAAAGGAACTCCAGACTCTTGCTAAACAAGAAGATTACTGGAAACAGTTTGAAACCCGTTTTAACAACCTGCATCCGGAGTTTGGTAATTCGCTACAACACCGCTTTACAAAACTTACCAAAAACGATATTGAGTTTTGCTCACTACTTAAGCTTAACCTGAGCAATAAAGAAATAGCATCATTGCTTCAAATTTCGCACGAAAGTGCCATCACCAAAAAGTATCGCATCAAGAAAAAGATGGAAATAAATGATGATGATGAATTTGAAAGGATGCTGACGGAGATGTGATGTAGTAAACAGCCTGATTCAAAATCATACTGCGCCGTTAATCTAACCACAAGGCACACGAAGCTTATACAAAGTTGTATGCTTAGTGGAAAAAAAGCCTCAAGACATATCAATTCAAAAACTGTTTCCTGTATTCTACAGGGCTAAAGCCTGTTTCCTTTTTAAAAAGACGGCTAAAGTATGGCGGGTTTTCAAAGCCCAGTAAATAAGCCGTTTCTGCAATGGTTTTTTCGGGTAGCTGAAGTAAGTTCTTGGCCTCCCCTACTAAAAAAATATGGATAAGTTCCAGTGCCGTCTTACCGGTTTCCTGACGCAGCAGGTCGCTCAGGTAGCGGGTAGAGGTATTAAGCGCATCGGCCATCGCCTTTACTGTAGGCAGGCCACCGGTTTGCAACAGGCCTTTTTCAAGATATGATGCGAGCAGGCTATTGAACTTTGATACCGTAGCTCCGGAAAGCTCTGTACGGTTAATAAACTGTCGTTTATAAAAACGCTGCGAATATTTTAATATAGAGTCGATATGGGTCAGGATAATGTCACGGGTATACTCGTCCTGGTTGGCATTGTTTTCGTCTTCAATTTTAAAATACAGCTCCCATATTATCTCCTCCTCGCGCGGCGAAAGGTGCAGAGCTTCGTTAACCTCATAATCAAAAAAGCCATACTTTTTTATCTGGTCGTGCAGCAGGTGCCCGTTAAGGTAATCTTCGTGAATGTAAATAATAAAGCCTTTTTCTTCCAGCTCCAGATCTTTTATCTCTACAATTTGCCTTGGCTTGATGAATGAAAGCGAACCGTTTTCATGGTCGTATTTAGTACGCCCGTAATTAATAACACCCGATTTCATTTTTTTAAACATGATCGTATGAAAATCAGACGTAAACGCACCTTCGCCAATGTTACAGCTTACCAGACGTTCGCATAATATAAGCCCCAACATAGGATTTTCGGGTGGCGGGCAGCCGGTGTCGCGGCTAAGTTCTATGATACTGCTATAATGTTTCATGCTTTTAAATATAATATGGGCTGTCTCAATGTGTGATTAGTAAATTGAGATTCCTCCTATCGTCGGAATGACAAAACGCTATCAAAACGCCATTGAAACAGCCCTATAAAATTAATAAATTATGTGCAATTAATTACCATGTGCGGCTACGGCAACTTCATCCCAGGCATCCCACTCGGCTATACGGCCTTCATATACCTGTTTTGCCCAAGGTAATGCGTGTTTACCTAAGAACAACCTTAACGGAGGCTGTGCTGCATCTACAAGTTTAAGTACAGCTTCAGATGTAGCGGCAGGATCACCAAACAGGCCTTCCTGGCTATTAGCCTCGTTAAAGGCGTTCCTTACTTCGCTATAAACGTCAAGTTGCTGTGTTTGCAATGCGCTGGCTCCGGCCCAGTCTGTAGCAAAACCATTTGGCTCGATAAGCGACACATTGATACCAAAACCTTTTACTTCCTGAGCCAGCGTTTCGGTAAGTCCTTCTACCGCAAATTTAGAGGCATTGTACAAACCAAGAAGTGGCAGTGTTGTAATACCAAGCACACTGCTTACCTGAATAATGTGTCCGTACCCCTGCTCCCTGAATACAGGTACGACAGCCTGTGTAACCCATAATAAACCAAATACGTTAGTTTCTATCTGGGCGCGGGCTTCGGCTTCGCTGGTTTCTTCAATGGTACCAAAAAGGCCATAACCGGCATTGTTTATAACCACATCAAGCGTACCAAAGTGTTCTTTGGCTTTTGCTACTGCGGCAAAGCTTTCGTCGCGGCTGTTTACATCAAGCTTAATAGGTAGTATAGCATCGCCATAAGTAGCTACAAGATCGGCAAGGGTTTCAGTATTACGCGCCGTTGCCGCTACTTTATCACCACGTTTTAAAAAGGCTTCTGCCCAAAGTTTCCCAAATCCGCGGGAAGCACCTGTTATCAAAATTGTTTTAGACATTGTTTTGTATCTTTAAGATTATGATACAAAGGTATACCCGGTGCCCGCCCTGCGACTTATACAGAAATACGGAATGCTGATACAAAAGTGCGGGTATGTGACTAAAACACAAACAACAGGTTACGTGTAAAATACCTATTTATAGGTATTTAAAAAGATTTAGATATGTTATAAGTTAGCAAAGCGAACAAACTAGCAAACAACACCTTACATACATGAAGCTCAAAACCTTTTACCTGTTGGCATTTGCCTCGTTAGGACTCTGCTCCTG
Organism: Flavobacterium psychrotrophum; assembly: GCF_003403075.1. Classification (NCBI taxonomy): domain Bacteria; kingdom Pseudomonadati; phylum Bacteroidota; class Flavobacteriia; order Flavobacteriales; family Flavobacteriaceae; genus Flavobacterium; species Flavobacterium psychrotrophum. The sequence goes on from NZ_CP031557.1 coordinate 3,715,359, forward strand.
CTCAAATCTTTATGAAGTACATTATTTTAAAGATAAAATATCAAGCTCATCTTCAACAAAAGTTATCCCAAATTATTACAAAGTAGAAATTAGGGCACACTCATTCCTTTCGAGTTCAAGATATCTTTCAGGGTACTTTGACCAAAGCGCAATCAATCTTTATTTCAATGAATTTACCCAACCTGCAAATGGTAAATTATTTGGCAATAACGAATCATCATCAGCTTTTACCGATGAGAAAGGCAATGAGCTTGTACTTATATTTTCGACCAATTCTAAAGCTGTTTCAGACCAGATAGGTGCCATAGCAAAAAACCAGGTTGTATTAAACTCTGCGGCCACTGTTTTTTTGAAAGATAAATTTGACCAATCCCGAAAGCTTAGCCAGGAACTTGATAACGCTGATAATGACAAAAACACATTTATTTTTCAGGCAAATGCTTATCTTAAGGATATAACAACTAAAACTGAGGCAGAACAAAAACTTGCAATTCAACAGTTAATACAAACCTTAAATTAAGATTATGAACAGGATTTTGTTATTAATAGTAATGGTAATAATTTCTTCTGGCTGCAGCAGTAAGCTAAAAGTTATTGTAAGGACAGCAGATAGGGAACAAGTAATTAAGTATGGTGGTGATCTTATAAGAGCAGATATTGTGAATTCAACTGTAGCAATTGAAGCTTTTCTCAACAATTCAGCGTCAGACAAGAAATTAATACTTGATAAAATTAAAGCTAAAATAATCAGTGAGCATAAAGGAGGTAAGATTGAAGCCAATACAGAAAAACAATGGGGTGAAGATTTTGACTATGCAGTTGCAATAATTCGCAACCACAATAAAAAAGCAATTGACGCCTTATTAAAAATAACACCGGCAGCAGATACAAAAACAATTAATGATGCATATGTAGAAGCATATAAATATATTGATGATACAAGGCTGTTAACATCTACCTTTATATATAACATTACTACAGCAGCAGGTATAAAAAATCCGAATACTGCTGAATTAATATCCGGTACGGTGCTTGAAACCACTAAGAACGAACTTAATTCATCCAGGATGCGTTTTCCTATTATAGGCGACCCACTCACTTCTTTTATTACTAAAACAGAAAATAAGAATATATGGAAGAGCACCTTTAACAAAACCCGCTCATTTACTCTTTTTGGCAATTCTGACATTGCTGTTATACTTCGCTCTAATCCACCAGAAAAAGAACTTAAGAGTGGCGATTATAATAACAACTTCACTATTAAAGGCGTAAGAATGGATGCTGCAGATGCTACAAATGCCATTTTTACCAGCCTCGCCCAAACCATGAATTTTATTTCCAGCCTGCAGGGAATACCATTACCTCAATCCCAAAAACCAACTCAAGAGAATCCTGCACCTGAGACTACACAACTTATGCAAGATATAGAGACTAACACAAAAAGCTTTAATCTGGAAACTAAAAAACTGGAAACTGCAAAAAAATTGCTCTTACAAAAAATGCTTATTGAGAATACTCAATCAAAAAGTGGTGCTGATTTGACAGCAAGTATAAAACGTATAGAAGATTTTTGGAATGAACTAAAAAAAACACTTGAATAATGAGGAAAATTTATCAATTAAAAGAAAATCTTGATATTCCCGGACAAAATTTTATAGTCAAGAAAGGAACATTAGCCGAAGTAAATTATGTGTTTGATATCAAAGACAACGATATACCAACACAACTGGGACTAAACTTTGAAAATATTAACGGTACTTATACAATTGAAGAATCTTTTTTTAATGATTTGATTTTTTCAGAGAATATTACATTCTTAGAATCAAAATTTAACGAAGGAGATTGCGTAAAAAATGATAATCTTGGAACAGGCACAGTAATAAGCGTTGAGTATAAAGATTACTCCTTAAAGGGCAGATATTATTATTGGGTAAAATTTACAGATGGTGATTATTATACCGCAGAAAACTTTCTCGATTTTTGCTAAACACAAACCCCGCCCTTACATCAGCAAGGGCGGGGTTTCGTTATAAATAAAACTATAAAAGTTACCTACGGGTAAAACGCATCGCTAATCCATTATCTGCAACAATATTACCCTGCTCATCAGGAAGCCCTTCAGGAATATAAACCGACAAGGCATTGTCTTCTACTTTATAAAGATAAGTATGCCCACCCTCTATAGCAAAACCCTGTGCCGTAAGAGATACATTATAAGTACCCGAAGTAACCATAAAAGGATATTTGCTCTCTACCTTGTTGTTAACCACAAGCGTATTAAGATTAGTAAGCGTCCAGGTTATATCGCCGTTTTTTAGAGCAGGTAATTCCGCAAGAAAAGCTACATAGCTATCCATGTTCCATTTGCCGTTAGCAGTGCCGTCGTTAGCTACCGGGCTGGCATCATCGCTGGAGCACGAAGCAAATAGAACAGTAATAAACAAAAGTGTAAAAATCTTTTTCATGGTATTTAAAATATTAATTGGTTACGTAAAAACTATAATACGGGCTGTTACATTCCGGATAATCTACTGAACTTTATCAAAGAGCCATCCTGAAGCCCTTCTTCCCCTTCGGTTAAAGTAAGTTCATCTCCAATAATTGCATACCTGTAATACGACTCAAAATCATCGTGTTTTATAAGAATGCGCTTATTGTCTATAGAAATAGCATACGTGCCAGAGTAAGGATAAACGCGGGCATCATCGCTATTATTAACTACAATAAGCTTATCTCCATTAAATTGCCACACAACCTCATTAGCTGCGATTACCGGGGCGGGTAGGTCTGTATACATATATAATGCATCCATTTGCCACTTGCCGTTTAAGGCAGCGGCAGTATTGTTATCATCATCGTCAGAACACGAACAAAAGCTTGCTGCAACAAGCAAAAGTGTAAGGATTTTTTTCATGGCAATTATAATTGGTTTTGTTGTAAGATGCAAAAAACCTTTAAAGGTTGCTTATAAAAATGCCTTAAAACGAAAAAAACCGCCCTTGCATCTGCACGGGCGGTTTTTGTTATTCTGAAACAGCGTTTCCTTTGCTGTCATAAAAGTGGTATTCTAAAAACGTGTAAGCGTCACGTGGTATTACTTTTACCCATTTTTTATGCTCTAAATACCATTTAGCGCGTATAGATGGGAAACCTTTAGTAAGGTATGCCGCCACAAACGGGTGCGTATTAAGCACTACTTTTTTGTGGTTGCGGATAATTCTTTCAAGGTCGGCCGTTATGCGGTCTATTACCAGTATAGGGGCTTCAATTTCGCCTCCACCCGTGTTAGGGTTTTCCTCCCTGGTTTTAATATTTACCTCTGGCCTAACCCTTTGCCGCGTAATCTGGACAAGGCCAAATTTACTCGGTGGCAGGATCTTGTGTTTTGCTTTATCGTCGCTCATTTCCTCTCTCAGGAAATCATACAGTTTTTTGCGGTTATCCGGATTTCCCATATCGATGAAATCCACCACGATAATCCCTCCCATATCACGTAGCCTTAGCTGCCTTGCAATTTCGGCGGCCGCTATCATGTTTACTTCAAGGGCAGTATCTTCCTGACTCAGGGCCTTATTAGAGCGGTTACCACTGTTTACGTCTATAACGTGCAGGGCTTCTGTATGCTCTATAATAAGGTAAGCACCTTTGCTCATAGATACCGTTTTTCCAAAACTGGTTTTTATCTGCCTTTCTATGTTATATTTTTCAAACAAAGGCAGGTCGCGGTTTTGGTAATGCTTTACGATATTTGCTTTTTGAGGGGCTATCTCCTGCAGATAGTCCTTCGTTGCGTAAAAAAGATCTTCATCATCTACATAAATCCCGGTAAATGTGTCGTTAAACACATCACGCAGTATAGACGACACCTTGTTTACTTCACCCAGTATTTTACTTGGGTGGTGGGCGCTAGGCAGGCGTTTGCACATACCGGTCCACTTGTCTATCAGATTCTGGAGGTCTTTGTCCAGTTCTGCAACTTTTTTCCCTTCGGCTACCGTTCTTACGATAACGCCGAAACCTTTTGGCCTGATGGATTGCACCAGTCGTTTAAGGCGGTCTTTTTCTTCTTTTGACTCTATTTTTTGCGAAATAGAAATACGGTCGCTAAAAGGCACCAGTACCACATAACGGCCGGCCAGCGAAAGCTCTGAGCTTATGCGTGGGCCCTTGGTACTTATTGGCTCTTTTACCACCTGTACAAGAACGCTTTGGTTAGCACTAAGCACATCGGCTATGGCTCCGTTCTTATCTATTTCAGGTTCAAAAGCAAAATTTTTAAGGGAATAATCTTTTATTTTACCTGCGCTTACAAGTTTTATGAATTTCAGCGTAGAAAGAAGGTTTGGCCCAAGGTCATGATAGTGCAAAAAAGCATCTTTCTCAAAGCCAACGTTTACAAACGCAGCATTAAGGCCCGCTACGGGCTTACGAATTTTTGCAATAAAGATATCACCTACGTTAAACTGGCTCTTATCCTCCTTTTCTTTGTGTAATTCAATTAGTTTTCCATCTTTTAATAAGGCAAAATCTACGGCTTCAGAACCAGATCGAATAATCAATTCTTTGTTCACGCTGTACGTTTTTATCTGTTTATTGTTTATAGTTCATGGTTTATAGTTCATGGTTGCGCACGGCAACTACAAACTACAAACATCAAACTATTGAACAGTCTGCAGATGGATTAAACAATTATTTTACAGGCATTGTTGTACCCGGTGTTTACAGACTTTTAGATAACAGAACATAGATATCAGACATTTTTATCTGGCCCTTTATCTATTATCTTTCATCTTATGCCTCTAAACTTTTTCAATGAACTCAATTTTTGAAGACCTTAAGACAACAGATAAAAGACTTAAAGTTTTCTCCAAAACTCCTGATCTTTTATCTGTCATCTTTAATCTTCTGTGTATTGTAAAAACTTTTTCCTTAAAAAGAAAAAAGTAGTTTACACTACTTTTTCTTCTTGTGACGGTTAGCTCTCGCGCGTTTTTTACGTTTGTGGGTAGCTACCTTATGTCTCTTTCTTTTCTTACCACTTGGCATAGTTAAGGGTGTTTGTGGTTAATAAATAATGTTATTTTACTTCTGTATTCGTTTTAACGCCGTCTACAAATATCTTAGCAGGTTTGAATGCAGGGATATTGTGGGCAGGTATTTTGATGGTAGTATTTTTTGAAATATTCCTACCTGTTTTCTCAGCACGTGTTTTAATGATAAAACTTCCGAAACCTCTTAGGTATACGTTATCTCCGGTTTCCAGTGACGTCTTTACTTCTTCCATAAAAGACTCAACTGTTGCTTGCACATCTCCTTTTTCAAGTCCAAGTTTTTCCGAAATTTTCGCTACGATGTCTGCTTTCGTCATTTTTTCTAAATTTATTATTGTATGTATTTTTTTTGAGTGTGCAAATATAAGAATTAAAAAAACAATTATTCAAGGTAAACTATTAAAATTTAATAACATAAACTTTTAATTTTGCAAACCATCCCATAACAATGACATTTTCTAAGTTCTTAATTCAATGGTATTTGCAACACAGGAGACAACTCCCGTGGCGCGAAACCACGCACCCCTACCCCATTTGGCTATCAGAAATTATGCTTCAGCAAACGCGTGTAGCACAGGGGCTTCCGTACTTTTTAAAATTCATGGAGGCATTTCCAACCGTAGCCGATATGGCCAATGCACCCGAAGAAAAGGTACTCCACCTGTGGCAGGGCCTGGGCTATTACAGCCGTGCCCGCAACCTGCATGCCACCGCAAAAGAAGTAACTTTTAACATGAATGGAAAGTTCCCGAAAAGCTTTTCGGGACTGTTAAAATTAAAAGGCGTGGGCGATTATACCGCCGCTGCAATAGCTTCTATAGCCTATGGCGAGGCTGTACCCGTGGTAGATGGCAACGTATACCGGGTATTATCGCGCGTGTTTGGTATCGAGACAGACATATCTTCATCGGGTGCTAAAAAAGAATTCACTGCACTGGCGGCATCGCTCCTGCCACCGGGGCAGGCATCAAACTTTAACCAGGCCATGATGGAGTTTGGCGCGTTGCAATGTGTGCCTAAAAATCCTGACTGTACTATTTGTATTTTTAACCAGACCTGCGTAGCCTACAATACCGGGCGGGTAAACCAGCTGCCCGTAAAGCTGAAGAAGCAAAAGGTTACAGACCGCTTTTTTAACTACCTTATTATAAAGGATGCAAACGGACGCACCCTGGTAAACCGCCGTGGCGACAAAGGCATATGGCACGGACTGTACGAATTTCCGTTACTGGAAACCCCTGCCGCACTAAGCAAGGAAGAAACTGTAGTATTAATACAAAGTTTTAAAAACCTTGGCTTTACTCCAAAAAACATCAGCATTATTAACACTGAGCCGGTTATACACAAACTTTCGCATCAAAAGCAACACATCTGGTTTTGGGAAGTTATTACTGATACCGAATTACCCGAAGCCGTTGAAAAAGAGCACTTAAAAACAATTCCACTACCTATTGTATTGCATAATTTCGCTACCGAATATTGGCCATAACATTAAAAATTTTCTTATATTTGGTTTAAATCAAACACAAGGCCATGAACGGAACGTTAAATAAAGTGATGCTTATAGGACATCTGGGCGACGATGTAAAGCTGCACTATTTTGAGGGCGGCAACTGCATAGGCCGGTTTCCGCTTGCTACTAATGAGGTATATATAAACAAGCAAACCAACGAGCGCATAACAAGTACCGAATGGCATAATCTGGTGGTGCGCAATAAGGCCGCCGAAATCTGTGAAAAATACCTGAGCAAGGGCGATAAGATATATATAGAAGGCCGCATAAAATCGCGACAGTGGCAGGGAGAAGACGGCACCACAAAATATACTACCGAAATACAGGTGACCGAATTTACATTCCTTACCACTAAAAAAGAATATGACCCCGGCAAGGCACCTGCCCCTGTGGCAGAGCCTGCACGCCCTGCTTATGAAGTACCTAATATGCCTGCTAATGACGACCTGCCGTTTTAATATACAATAAATACCTTTTGTTTTGGACGACCCCGGCCCCACGACCTTACTATCTATAGACTATAACCTGGTTATCGGTTTTACCGGAATTGTTATCCTGCTTTTTTGTTCTGCGTTTATATCGGGTACTGAGGTGGCACTTTTTTCGCTTACGCCAGATGACCTGGAACGCATCAACACAAAAGCACCAAAAAAGGGTACACTTATAAATAAGCTGCTCGAAAGGCCAAAAAAGCTACTGGCCACCATTACCGTTACCAATACGTTTATAAACATTGCCATAGTAGTATTTTTTTTTCGCATGAACTGCTTCTCAGCCATAACATTGCCAGGGCTGCGTTTTGCTATAGAAGTTGTTATAATAACGCTGCTTATATTACTGTTTGGCGAAGTATTGCCCAAAGTTTGCGCTACCCGGAACAACCGCCGCTTTGCAAAAAGGGTAGCTTACCCGCTTTATATACTTAATCGTGTGCTGACACCTATTAATGTACCCATGCGGGAATTTACGCTCTGGCTCAATAAAAAGTTTAACGTACAACAGGAAGGCCTAGATGTAGACCGCCTCTCACAGGCATTAGAACTTACAGATTATGGCGATGCCAACCATGAAGAACAAAAAATACTGGAAGGTATTGTAAGCTTTGGCGCTAAAGATGTAAAGCAGATAATGACGCCCCGTATTGATATTTTTGCGCTGGATATTACCGAAACATATACTTCGATAATGCCTAAGATCATAGAAACAGGATTTTCGCGCATACCGGTGTACAGCGAGAGCATAGACAACATAAAGGGTATACTATATATTAAGGACCTTATTCCGCATATCGACAAAACTAATTTTGAGTGGCAGGCCATTATACGCGAACCTTATTTTATACCCGAAAGTAAAAAACTGGACGACCTGCTTCGCGAATTCCAGAATATTAAAAACCACCTCGCCGTAGCGGTAGATGAATATAGCGACACATCCGGCATTATAACCCTGGAAGATATACTGGAGGAAATTGTGGGCGACATTAGCGATGAGTTTGACGATGACGATGTAACCTTTAGCCAGATTGATAGCCGTGTTTTTTTATTCGATGGCAAAATAAGCTTACGCGATTTTTACCGGGCGACGGATGTAGACGAAGATATTTTTGAGGAAGCCAAAGGCGATGCCGATAGCCTGGCGGGCTTTTTACTGGAGATAAACGGTAATTTTCCTGAAAAGGGGCAAAAAATTAATTTTAATGGCAATATCTTTACCGTCGAATCTGTTGATAACAGGAGAATAAAACAAATTAAGGTTACACTGCATGACAAGGAAGCATAAATTTTTAGGTTTGATCGTATTACCGCTTGCGGTACTTTTTACCGGTTGTGGCGAAGACCCAAAACCAAAGCCTGAATCTTTTTTAAGGCTCGACTACACACTGGGCGATTATACGCACTTTGAATCAGACTGCCCATACACCTTTGATTACAACACTTTTTCGAGGATAAAGAGTAAAGGCAACTGCAATTTTATTGTAGAATACCCTAAAATGAAGGCCACAATATACCTTACTTACAAGCCGGTACAAAACAACCTGGACCTGCTGCTGCGCGATGCCGAAAAACTAACCTATGAGCACGTTATTAAGGCCGATGAAATAGATACACGCCCGTTTATAAACAGGGAATCTAAAGTATATGGCATGTTCTCTCAGGTAGGCGGCGATGCGGCTACCAATGCCCAGTTTTATGCTACCGACAGTACACGCCACTTTCTTACCGGATCGATGTACTTTTATGCCAAGCCAAATTTTGATTCTATAATGCCTGCCGCTGCCTATATTAAAGAAGATATGCAAAACCTTATGGAATCGTTGCGCTGGAAGAACTAATTACAGCTTGATTTCAGAATTAAGATTACAATACGAATTCAAAGGGGACTGTCATTGCGAGGGAGGTACGACCGCGGCAATCTTTTCTAAAGAGTTTTAGTAGATTACTGTGTTTCGCAGACAATGACTGCATCTGATAAGCAAGTCGGCTAAAACCCAAAAAACACATTGAGATTCCTCCTTCCGTCGGAATGACAAGTGCCGCAACAAACGACCTTATCTATTGTATGCGCGTTCAATTACAATTATGCACAGCTTTGCAGCTTTGCGCCTTTGGGAGAAAAATATTTAAACTATCACTACACACAGACACAAAAAAAAGCAGCCCTAAAGCTGCTTTTTTTGTGTCTGTATGTAAAAATTACATGCTACCGCCTTTTTCGCCGTGGCACGATTTTTTAGCATCAGCACCGGCAGCGCAGCATCCACCTTTTTTAGCTTCGGTTGTGCAGCCTTCTTTTGCTTTTTTACCCTCTGCTTTTGCTTCTTTAGCCTCTTTTTTAGCAGCTTTTTTCTTTTTGTCTTTGTCCTTGTCTTTATCACCAAAAGCTTTAGCATCAAAAAATGCTTTATCGCCAGATGATTTTACGTCAGATACTTTATAAGCGCCATCTGCAATTTTCTCTACTGTCTTTACAAAGCTCTCAGGTGTTTGTTTTGCAGGATCAAAAGATATAGTAGCCATTTTGCTGTCAAAATCAACTTTTGCGTCTTTAACACCTTCCATACCGCCAAGTTTTGTTTCGATAGTCTTAGCACAACCCATTGGGCAGGTCATACCATCTATCTTAAAGCTTGTCGTTTCGGTAGCAGCGGTTTCTTTTATCTGCGAACTATCTGTAACCGTTTGGTCGTTCGTTTCTATATTACCATCTTTAGCAGTGTCTTTACAGCTTGCAAACACAAGTGCGGCTACAGCCAAAAGCGAAAGTTTTTTTGCAAAATTCATATTATGCTATTTTGTATTAATAATTACTTTATTGTCAGGATACAAATGTATATAAAATCGTATTTGGATAAATTCAATTCGTCCGTTTTTTTACGTTAAAAGTTGCCGCAATATTTATTCGATTTTCATGGAAAACTAATACCAAATGAAAATATAATATAGTTTAAATATTTTTCTCGCAAAGGCGCAGAGGCGCAAAGTCATATTCATATTAAACTAAAAAAACAGCCAACTGACAAGCCTCAAAGCTTTGCGCCTTGGCGTCTCTGCGTGACATTTAAAATATTGACTATAATAGCCTTATTTGCAAATAAGGCAACTACCTCCGTCTCTAAAATCAAAAAATCCCCAAAGTGAAACACCCGGGGATTTATATTTATCATTAGCTATATACTAGAACGGAAGGTCGTCGTGCTCCTCTTCCTTATAGTTTGTAGCCGGCTCAAAAGCATCGCGTGCGGCAGGTGGCTGCTGGTTAAAGCCTTGTTGTGGCTGACCATATCCGCCGCCTTGCTGAGGCTGTTGACCATAGTTACCCTGCTGTGGCTGTTGCCCGTAGTTACCTTGTTGTGGCTGACCATAACCTTGCTGCGGCTGCCCGTAGCCCTGTTGTGGCTGACCATAACCCTGCTGTGGTTGCCCGTAGCCTTGTTGTGGAGCACCATAGCCCTGTTGCGGCGCATCAGATGCTTTTTCTATCCTCCAGCCCTGTATGCTGTTAAAGTACTTTGTTTCGCCCTGTGGGTTTACCCACTCGCGGCCCCTAAGGTTTATAGAAACCTTTACCGGCTCGCCCACCTGATAGGTATTTAACAGGTCGCATTTGTCCTGTGTAAACTCTATCATAATGTGTTGCGGGTACTGCTCATCGGTAGTAATTACCAATTCCCTCTTCCTGAAACCGTTAGCACCAAAGGCTTTGGTTTCGTCAATCATCCTGATCCTTCCTAAAACTTCCATAATCTTGTCTGGTTTTTTCTGCCTCTCCGGGCAGCTATCGTTACTATTAAAAAATAAAATTAAAATCTACTTTTTTGCCAGCAGCAGTTTCCATGCAGTGGCCACCTCATTATTATCAAGGTATTCTTTGGCGCGCAGTAATCTTTTACCCTCATCATCAGCGCTTAAAAGAGCTTTTGCCTCAAAGCTGTCTTTTACAAATATATCGATTTCTTCGGGTGTGGGCAAATTTTCGGTATTACCCAGTTTACCCATATCATTACCGTCAAAAACCGTGCTGTTTTTTATAAATTCAGGAATAGCATCTACACCTATACCTAATGTGGTAAGAGGCTTTTCTACCTCAAACAGCCCTTCGCGCGAACGCGAATACCAGTTGCCACCCAGCCTTGAAACCAGGTCTATCTTATACTGGTCTATATTGCCATTTTCATCTAATATACTTTCATCAATGTGCATTTTAAGCACTTCGCACAAAATCAGGTTGCCTGCCCCGCCTTTATCGCCCATGGCAATAATATCGTTTACACGGCACTCAAACTGTACCGGAGCCTGTTGTACACGTGGCGGTTTTACCATATCGCTGGGTATCATGTTAAAGCCGGCTTTTTCAAACTCGTTTACTCCCGCTTCATATTCTGTACTGCTAAGCGATGTTTGCTCTACCATACCATAGCTCACAACATTAATTACCACCTCGCGGTTAAGCTCGGCATTTAGCAGTGTGTGTTTTACCGTATTGTCCCTTACCCTGCGCGATGGCGAAAAAATAAGTATGGGCGGATTTGAACTGAATATATTAAAAAAGCTGAACGGAGACAGGTTAGGCACACCATTGCGGTCTACCGTGCTTGCCAGCGCTATTGGCCTGGGGCCCACGGCGCTTTGCAGGTAACCGTGCAGTTTTGGCGTAGTTACTTCCTTAGGGTCTATGGTAAGCATTTATATTGTTTGTTGTTAGGGCAAAGATACTTTTTATACCCTACCACACTACCGTTGTTAATAAATTAAGTAACGCTTAGCAGCCAGTAAAATAACAGCGGGCGTTTGCCGTTATGGTTGTACTACCTTCCTGCCAAATTATCTTTTACTATCTTTAAGGCGTAAATAAATTATATGCAGATTACCGACAAGAGGACGCTTACCCGCTGGATTATTATTATAGCATCTTTTGCCCTTGTGCTTTTTATAGTCTGGAACACGTATTATCTTTTCCAGATATTTAAAAAAGAAGAGCATGCTAAAATGCAACTTTGGGCAAATGCCACAGAGGCGATAGGAAGCCCTACGGAAGATAAAGCCCTGCTTACCCTTCTTGATATTACAGAAAGCAACACTACAATACCCATTATACTTACTAACAGCGAGGGCAAAATAAAAAAAGCCCGCAATGTAGATGAACACATTATAAGAAATGACACTGTTATAGACCACGAAGCCGCCTATAAGTTACTGGAAGAACTTAAGGCTTCAGACAACAAACTTACCGTTGTAGAGGGAGAAGTTATGTATGGTTATTATGGCAACTCTACACTACTTAATGTGCTTAAATATTATCCTCTTGCACTGGGGCTTATTATTTTATTATTTGGCGCGGTGGTGTATAACTTTTACCGGGCTACCAAGGCAGGAGCCCAAAACCGCCTTTGGGCAGGTATGGCAAAAGAAACCGCACACCAGATAGGCACACCACTATCTTCTTTACTGGGGTGGATAGAAATTATGCGTGCCGATGATGTAGATGCAACCACCGTAGCAGAGGTTGAAAAAGATGTAATGCGCCTACAAACCATTGCAGACCGTTTTAGCAAGATAGGCAGCGAACCCATTTTAGAAAAGCTTGATGTAGTAAGCGAAACAGAACGTTCGTTCCAGTACCTTAAGTCGCGTGCAAGCCGCCAGGTAGCATTTACCTTTAGTGCGCCAAACCATGCCATACCCGTAATGCTAAACCCCGAACTGCACAGCTGGACGATAGAAAACCTTGTTAAAAATGCCATAGATGCCATGAAAGGTAAAGGCACCCTGGATGTACACATAGAGGAGCGCGAACGCTATGTGCGCATAAAAGTAACCGATAGTGGCAAGGGGATACCAAAAACACAGTTCCGCAAGGTGTTTGAACCGGGTTTTACTACTAAAAGGCGTGGCTGGGGACTTGGACTTTCGCTAACCAAACGTATTGTGGTTGAATATCATAAAGGGCGCATTAAGGTAGCCCAAAGCGAAATAGGAAAAGGTACTACCATGCAAATCAATCTTGATAAGGCTTAGAGCCTGTTTAAATTTTATTGATTATTTGCCTATGCTTAAATTAAAATTCAAACAGATTCTTAATTAGCGGGCAGGAAAGATTCTGAATTAGGCTGCGCTTTAACAGTGCCCTGGTTTACATCTATGGTTTCTCCGCTCATATTGTATAACGTTCCTGAGAATGTACCTGTAAGGTTACCCTCTTCTGTAATCTGCAAGTCACTGCTAAAGCCCGGGGTTATAATTTCGCCAATGGTCATAGCATAGTAACCGTGCATTACAATAGAACGGTCGCCTATCCTTTCGCTAATACCAAAATCTATTTGTTGTACGGTGTAACGGCTGTTAACGAGTTTTAACTCTAATTTTACCGAATACCGTGTCATATGCACATCTTCATACGTATTAATTCCTATAATTTCTATGTCATACTCAGGCCCACGGCCCGGTACTACTACAAAACTAAGGTCGTCAAAAGTAATTTTTTCACCATTGTAATTTAATGAGATTTCTCCCTCGGCATCTTTGTACTTATTTACCTCGTTAGCAGTATCATCATCAGTAGAGCAGGAAAAAAGCGTAAGGCATAAAAAGCCCAGCATTGTAAAGTATTTCATGGTTGGTAGTTTGGTTATTCTTGTATAATTGACACTAAAACAATGCCACATAATAAAAAAAGCGGAAAATAAATTTCCGCTTTAGTATAATTTAAATACTGCTATGGTGCCGTAGTGTATACATAAGTAATTTTTGTACCATTTGCAACGGCATCAATCCTCATGTCTTTGTTATTAAGCTTTATAACCGTATATGTCATGGTCACGCCATTCAATATCGTTGTTATATTTTTATCAACAGTGGTATAAGTACCTAATGTTACTCTTGGGTCTGCCTGACAGTCATAAACGTCTACAAACCTTAATACTCCGGCCGCCTGAAATTCAAGGTAATCTTTTCCGCAAGTTTCGTTACCCACATATGGTGTAGTACGCCCACCAACAATGCTTGATACATAGTACCACCTTTTTTGAAGGTTATCAAAGTTAATATCTTCTTTATTGTCGTCATCGCTGCACGATACCAGGCCTGCAAGCAGTATGGCAATTGCCAATAATTTTTTCATAGTTATTTTATTAAGGGTTATTGAAATGCAATAGTAAAAAAACTTAGGCTTTAAAACACCTGTGTTAACAAATACTTAAGGCAAACATAAGTAAATACTTACTGAATCAAAAAGCTATAATCTCCGGAAATGTATATCTCTTCCTCAGCCGGCGCACCATTTTCTCTGGTATATCCTGAAAATTCTCCCGATGCCTCCGTTTTCTTACGGGGTTCATGATCATTACTTGTAAAACCAGACTGCATCCAGTTAGATACCGCAGTGCCATTTGCATAAGCATGATAGTTTTTTACAGCATATCCATCCGGGGTTTCCTTTTTTACCATCAGGTCATAAGCAGCTATCGAAAAACCACCGCCGTGCTGTTCCAGTTGCATGTGTATTGAATACCGCAGTTCTGAAGTGCCCGGAAAATACACAAAGCCATCCATTGTAGTGACAAAGTATAAAAAACTTCCCTGCACATCAACAACAGGATTATCTATAACATAAGATACATTATCTATTTTAAGAGACATAGTACCGGTGCCGGTGTAAGTAGGCTGTGCATCATCGTCACCACAGGAAGCAAGACTGAATAACACAAATAAGAGCAGTAATTTTTTCATGGTATTAGTTGGTGGTATAAATTGTCTGTACAGCCTCCGGGGTACCATCCTCATCAATATCAGTATTATTTTCGATAACCAGCCTTGAAGCTGTAAGCTGTTTTATAGTACCTGTTGATACCGTACCATTTTCAGCTGTTCGCGTTATTGTATTTCCGTCCAGGTCATACGTATAGTAGTCTGTATAATCTTCGCAGTTGTAAACCTCTGTAAAGTTAACAGTGCCATTTGTAAAAAATTCAAGGTAATCCCGGCTGCAGGCATCATCCGGTTGTGGTATGGTATTTCCGGCATATTTATAGGCATCTACATACCACTTACGCCCTGTAAGGTGGTTTGTATCTATTGATGTGCTGCTGCTGTCATCACTACAGGCCGCAAAGCCTGTAAGCAGGCAAAGTAATGCAAGTTTTTTCATGGTTATAATGTTGGTTTTTATGCTGCAATAATAAGGAATAAAAATGGCTGAAAACAAAAAAGCGGGAATAAATCCCGCTTTGCGTTTACATTACCAAATTAGTTATTTTGTAAGTGTAAGTGTTATAGTAGTATCATTAGTACCGTCATCGTTAAGATCATAATCTTCTAAGATTACAAGCTTTGAAGATGAAAGTTACTGAATAGTACCCGTTAAAGTAAACTCTTCGTCAAAGTTAATGGTAATCTTCTTACCTGTAAGGGTATAGGTAATATTGTCTGAATTAGAATCACAATCCGTGTCATAATACACATCTGTACCTACGCCGTTTGCTTTAAATTCGGTATAATCTTTAGCTGTCGCACAGTCATTCTCATAGGGCTCTGCCTTTAGTCCCTTAATTTGAGTAGTAGTAGGGTACCATTTTCCAATAAGTTTTTCTGCACTTACAGAAGATGAAGAATCGTCATCAGAACAAGAGACAAGAAGAATCGCAGCCATAGTAAGGTCTAATAATTTTTTCATGATTTTAAATTAATTGGTTGATAAAGCACAAAAACATTCCTATTTTTAACAAAAACAAATAATTAAAAATAAAAAAGCCGGAAAAATTCCGGCTTTTACTAAATTATTATAATTGTAGGCTACAAATTATCACTTATTGCTTTTGCAAGTGCCTCAAATTCTTCTTTTTCTAATTTTACTTTATCTATAAACCGCATTTCATCCATCGTATTTAGCGGAATAAGGTGCACATGTGTATGAGGTACCTCTAACCCTACTACAGCCACACCTACCCTTTTGCAAGGAACGGTTTTCTCAAGCGCTATGGCTACCTTGCGGCTAAATTGCATAAGGCCCAGGTAATCCTGCTCGTCCATATCAAATATCTTGTTTACTTCCTGTTTAGGTATGCAAAGCGTATGCCCTTTAGCATTAGGGTTTACATCTAAAAAGGCAAGATACTTATCGTCCTCGGTTATTTTATAAGCGGGGATTTCGCCATTTATAATTTTTGTAAATATAGAGCTCATAGTAATGCCGTTTTAATTAGTCTCTTGACAGTTCAAGAACATCAAACTTAAGGGTACCGTTTGGCACGGTAATCTCGGCCGTTTCGCCTACTGATTTACCTAAAAGCCCCCTACCTATAGGTGATGTAACCGATATTTTACCGGCTTTAAGGTCGGCTTCACTTTCCGCTACAAGCGTATAGGTCATTTCCATGCCATTGGCCTGGTTCTTAATTTTTACTTTACTGTGCACAAGCGCTTTGCTCAGGTCTAACTGCGTCTCATCTATAAGGCGGGCATTAGCCACCAGCTCTTCTGTCTTGGCAATTTTAAGCTCAAGCAAACCCTGCGCTTCTTTGGCAGCGTCATACTCAGCGTTTTCAGAAAGGTCTCCCTTATCCCTGGCTTCGGCTATGGCCGCGCTGGCTTTTGGGCGTTCTACGCTTTTTAGCTGATCCAGCTCTTCCCTTAATTTTTTTAACCCTTCTGCAGTGTAAT
The DNA here is from genome assembly GCF_003403075.1 of Flavobacterium psychrotrophum. Lineage (NCBI taxonomy): Bacteria > Pseudomonadati > Bacteroidota > Flavobacteriia > Flavobacteriales > Flavobacteriaceae > Flavobacterium > Flavobacterium psychrotrophum. Next base: position 3,732,077 of record NZ_CP031557.1, read on the forward strand.
AAGATACTGTACTCATAACTTCATCGTTTATATAAATAGAAAAAATCCCAGTCAGGACGGGATTTCTTTAATGCAAAGATAATATTTATTTGAAATATCGTTTTTTAATTAGGCCGTAGCCGATACCAAAGTTAATTAAATTAAATTTGTTTCATAATTTTTCTGTATAAATTTAAAATCTGCAATGAAAAAAATAATTGCCCTTCTTATTGCCCTTCCTTTACTTGCCTGCTGTAGCCCTGAGTCTTTCAGGAATAATAACAAATATCTTCCCGGCTATAATTTTAGTGCTCCTATAGACATGTCATTACCACTGTACACCGACCTTATGTATACCGGAAACCCTGTTTACATAGGCACTGCCGGTTATGGCATAAACGGTATTATTGTAATGAAAACAGGAAATGGCTATGCAGCCTGGGAGGCCAGCTGCCCTAACCAGGAACTGAGTGACTGTTCTATGCTAAGAATTGTAGGAATTAATGCGCAATGCCCTTGTGATGATGTAGAATACAGCCTTTTTACCGGCCAGGCTACCACACCTGTAGAGTATGGACTGAAACCCTACAGGGTAGAGATTATAAGCAATACCTATATAAGGGTATATAACTAATTTTAGTGCAGTTTTTAGTACGGCTTGTCATGCTGACCATAGGGAAGCATCTCTAATCGTTATTGAAACCCTTCGACTCCGCTGCGCTCAGGATGACAAAACATAGCTAATCAGCTTTTTGTGCCAAATAATAGCTTAATTCGAATGTCTTTCTCGCAAAGCTTTGCGACTTCGCGGCTTTGCGAGAAATTTTTAATATATCGGACTATATTATACTTTGAGGTAGTATTACTTTTTCGCTTTAGCCCCCATATAAAACACCAGCGTACCACCATTCATAATATCGCTGTGCTTAATGGTAGTACTGCCATATGGTTTACCATTAAGTTCTGTTTTTTGAACATATACATTTTTTGCACTTTGGTTTTTCGCGCTAATGGTAAAGGTTTTACCATTCTCTAAATGTAATGTTGCCGATTTTACCAATGGGCTGCCCAGCGCATACGCATCGCTGCCCGGTGCTACCGGATAAAACCCAAGGCTGCTAAAAATGTACCACGCACTCATTTGTCCCGTATCGTCATTGCCGCCAAGGCCATCCGGCGATGGCTTATACATAGCATTAAGAATCATGCGCACGCGTTGCTGGGTTTTGTAGGGTTGCCCCAGCCAGTTATACAAATAGGCTACATGGTGGCTGGGTTCGTTACCGTGCACATAGTTGCCAATAATACCATCCCGGGTAATGTCTTCGGTATGTTCAAAATACTTATCGGGCAGCTGCATGGTAAAGAGTGAATCAAGGTGTTGCGTAAACTTTTCCCTCCCGCCATTTAAGGCAATAAGCGCCTCAGGATCCTGGGGTACATACAGGCTATAGTTCCATGCATTACCCTCTATATAGCCCGCCTGCGAAGTTTCTAATGGATCGAACTGCTTTATAAAACTGCCATCGGTTAGTTTTGCCCGCATAAAATCGGAGCTTTTATCCCAAACGTTATTGTAATTACCGGCACGCTTGCTGTATTCGGCATACACTTTATTGTTACCCAGTTTCTTTGCCATTTGGGCAATGCACCAGTCGTCATAAGCATACTCTAATGTCTTAGAAACCGATGCCCCACTTTTATCTTCAGGCACATAACCGAATTCTTTATACTGTTTAATACCGTCATAATATTCCAGGTTACTGGCATCTATGCACGCCTGCAATGCTTTATTAGTATCGAAACCTGTATTGCCTTTAACCACGGCATCTGCAATTACCGATACTGCGTGGTAGCCTATCATGCACCAGTTTTCATTAGCATAATGGCTCCATACCGGCAGAGCATGGTGTACACTCTGGTCGTAATGCGCCAGCATACTCTGTATCATATCGGCATTGCGTTTGGGTTGCACCACATTAAATAGCGGGTGCAGCGCCCGGTAGGTATCCCAAAGCGAAAAGGTGGTGTAGTTTGTAAAACCTTCGGCTTTATGAATGTTCTGGTCAAGGCCCTTATAACTGCCATCGGTATCCATATATACGGTAGGGTTAATAAAAGCATGATACATGGCTGTATAGAAATTGACTTTATCGCTGTCGTTAACCGTTTCAACGCTTATCTTATCAAGTTCTTTTTCCCATAATTGCTGGCCTTCAGTTTTTGTCTTCTCAAAATCCCAGTGCGGAATCTCCTTTTGCATATTTGCCAGTGCCCCCTGCGTGCTTACCGGCGAAAGCGCAAACTTTACCTGTACCTGCTCTCCTGCCGCCACATCAAAGTCAAAGTACATACGCAGGTTTTCGGCTGCCTGCTCCGGGAAGTTCTTTGTCTGGTCAAAGCGGCGCCAAAAGCCGTTGTAAATATTATCCTTATCATAGGTTTGAGCACCATAGTTTTTTATAGGCTTGCTAAAAGCCATAGCAAAATATACGGTACGGGTACGCGCCCAGCCACGCGTTTGGCGGTAACCGGTAACCAGCGTATCGTTTTCTACACGCACAAACGTCCACACGTTTTTATTGTTATGGTTGTAAATGCCATACATAAAATCAGCAATAATATGAGCAGTTTCGGCCTTTGGGAAGGTATATTTATGAAACCCCACGCGCTGGCTGGTGGTAAGTTCGGCAGTAATATTATGCGCATCCAGCTTTACCTTATAATAATTAGCCTTTGCCACTTCATTAGCGTGCGAATAGCCCGACCTGTAACCGCTGCCGGGTTTATCTGCCGTGCCGGGATTGAGTTGTAAAGCACCCGTAGTAGGCATTAGCAAAAAGTCGCCCAGGTTGCTATGGCCGGTACCGCTAAAATGTGTGTGGCTAAAACCTACAATGGTTTTATCTTCGTACTGGTAGCCCGCGCAGTATTCATATACTTTGCCGTTGTACTTTTTATTAAGCTCATAAGCAATGGTATCGGTTTCGGGGCTTAGCTGTACAGACCCAAACGGCACTGTAGCACCCGGATAAGTATGCCCCATTCGCTGGGTACCAATAAGCGGATTAATGTAGTCGAAATTTTTCTTTGCAGTTTTTTGGCTGTAGCCAATAAACGAAAGCAATAGCGTTGCGGCGAGTAGTTGTAATTTCATCAGGATAAAAATACGCAAGGCAACGCAATTTACAAACATGGCGTGCTTGTATTTACAACGAACTCATCTTGACTTTTTTGATTGAAGCGAAAAATAGGGATTTTTGATTCAGATTTTGACTTTTTTGCACTGCATAGCAGCGCTACGGAGTAAGAAACAGGCGAAATATGGAGCAAAAAGACCAGTTTGCAGCCAATTGAAAAAAGTCAGGATGAGTTCTACTAATAAATTAACATAAGTGCACTTACACCACCTTTAAACCTAAATCACGGTAGGGTTGTAATTTTTCATTATCACTATCCACTTCGGTAATTAGTACATCTACCTTAGTAATAGGGCAAATAAAGAAAGCCTCGGCGGTATCTATTTTTTCGAGCGTAGAAAGTGCTATTATCTGTCTTGCATTTTCTACCATGTTGCGTTTTACAAGGCTGTCCTCATAACTGCGTGCGGTAAGCCCGGTGGTATGGATGCTGCTTACGCCAAAGAAATAAATATTTGCACGCACATTGCGTATGGTATCAATAGCCTGCTGCCCTATGGTAGTAAAGGCTGTTTTGTAAAGCCTGCCCCCGGCAAAAATCATTTCGGCATTAGGATGATCTTCCAGCGCCTCGGCTACCGGAAAGCTGTTTGTTACCACCTGTATCTTGAGGTCTTTCGGCAGCATTTGTGCCACGGCAAGAACTGATGTGCCTCCATCCATAAAAATGGTTTGCCCGTCTTTAATAAATGTAATGGCTTTCTCTGCCATGCGCAGCTTGTGGCTTACGTCATATTTTTCGCGGTCACGGTAGTGCTGGGGTATGCTGGAGTTTGCTATGGCGCCGCCACGCACTGCTTTTAAAAGCCCTTGTATGTCGAGTTCTTTAATATCGCGCCTTACCGTATCTTCAGATACGTTTAGTAAGCGGCTCATTTCGCCAAGCTGTACGCGGTTATCGCGGGTTAAGTGTTCCAGTATCAACTGTAAACGCTCATCTTTTACCATGATGCAGATTAATTTACTGCAAAGATACAAAAATTTAATATTGCAAAAGTTTGCAATTATTTGCAACATATTGCAATTTATAATTATCTTTGCCGCAAGATAACGCAAACCTCATGAATACCTCAGAAAAAAAGAAAACGATTGCAATCGACATGGACGGAGTTCTTGCCGATGTAGAAAAGCAGTACCTTGACTGGTATGAAAAAGATTATGGCACAAGGCCGGAACCCGAAAGTATGCTTGGCCTTATGGAATGCGATGCGTTGCCAAATGATGCGATAGCTAAATTTTTGGTAACACCAGGCTTCTTCCAGACCCTGCCCGTAATGGAGGGCGCTGTAGAAGCGGTAAAAGAACTTATGAAAGAGCATGAAGTATACATAGTGTCGGCAGCTATGGAATTTCCGCTTTCATTATATGAGAAAAAACTATGGCTGGAAGAACACTTTCCGTTCATCCACTGGAGAAATATAATTTTTTGTGGCGATAAAAGCGTAATCAATACTGATTTCCTTATAGACGACCACCTTAAAAATCTTGACAACTGCCCTGGCAAACCCCTGATGTTTAATGCGTTTCATAACGTTAACCACCACCACCACCAAAGGGTAAGCCACTGGAACGATGTACCGGCACTGGTGCGCGACCTGTGCAGTATTCGCAAAAAGCTTGAGGCGCTGCCCGTACTGGCAAACCAGGACAGGCCACGCTGGTAAAATTTCTGATTTTTTAATTCCTGCCCGCTCCGGCGGGTTTTTTTATTGGGTATAATTACGTACATTCGGTGTAAACCGACCCGATTAATGAAATGAATATTAAGAGAAAAATCCCTGCCGAAATTATATTTGCCCGATTACTGATAGCCGTGCATATAGTATTTTGGTCTGTTATTTTGACGATAGATGTGGATAATTCTTTTATTCTGTTTTTCTGGTATTTCGCTGCGGAAGTATTGGCGAGTACAGCGTCGGTAATATGGCTAAGTGTATAAAAAAGCCAAAGAATTTTCTTAGCCATGCACTAACTGTATCGTTGTTATTAGTGGTGGTTATTATAGTTTTTATTGCATTCGCCATTAAATTGAGTAAAGATTTAACATGAAGCACCAACACATCCGTCCGGCTGTAATTATCCTGTCTGTTTTTTTGTGGTAGGCATAATAATCTTTCCTAATGTAAGCGGTTTTTTTGTGCCTTAAGCTAAAAATGACACCTATTTATTCGATATTTGAAGCATGGAAGGCATCTGCCGATAGACTTAAACAATATGCAAAACAATCAACCTGATAAAGACAAGCTTCTTAAAACTACCGCGCAGTGGGTGCTTATCCTACAGTTTTTGTTTTTTATAGCAGGTATATTTTTTTTGCTGGTCAATCCTGTAAGTGCCTTCTTTTATTTTGTATTATGGACTGGGATTGTAGGTGCAGTAAACCTCTTTTTTGTCATTTTCCTGTTTGGCTTCCGTCAAAAAAAATACAGGGCATATGTAGTGCAGCTTATATTGTTTCCGCTAATACTGGGCTGTGGCGGCATGTTTCTGGCAATATGCATCTCATGGAGAAATGGCTAAGTCGCAGCATTTTTCCGCCAGCATTTGGATTTATGGGCATAATCATAGCCATACTTACTTCGGGCATTACCTGCTAAGCTGTTTCTTTTCCCAATATACAATATATACAAAAGCAATGACCACCATGGCAGCGGCTGCATAAAACATAGCCGGGATGCGTGCCAGTACATCGCCATAGTACCAGCCTGTAAATGCTGCGCCAAGCCCTATGCCTGCTTCCAGTGCTATGTAACCTGTAGCAACGGCTTTGCCTCTATGGTCCGGATGGCTCATTTCTACCGTCCAGGCATTAATGGCAGGCGAGTAAATGCCCTGTGCCACACCATAAACGGCCGCCGCAAGCATAAGCATAAATACTGAGTTTGCTATACCGGTAAGCACCAGTGCTGCCACAAGTACTACAAGCCCTATTTTTATAACGCGGGTGCGCCCATAACGGTCGCTCGCTTTGCCGGCTACAAAACGCATAACCAGCGAAAACAGCGTAAGGACCATAAAAAATGTTCCCTTATTGGCTATTTGCAACGACTCAGACCTATCGGGTATCAGCGTTAGCATGGCACCGTAAGACAGGCAGGTAAGCAGCATTACTATTGCTGCAGGAATTACCTCTACGGCAATTATATCTTTGCGCGATATTTTTAACAATGCCGGACGAAATTTTTGCCTTGCCACAAGGGTTTCTTTCATATTCATAATAATCAGGATGCTTAGCAAAGCCAGTGCAGACGACACGTAGAACAATACGTTTATACTAAAATACAGCGTAATAAAACCTCCTATTGCAGGGCCTACTGCCATACCGGTACTAAAACACAGTCCGTGTATGCCCAGTGCCTCGCCCCACCTTTCCTTAGGAGCAATATCTGCTACATAGGCTGATGTTGCCGTGGGTTTAAATCCTGTAGAAAATCCGTGTAATAACCTTAAAAATAAAAAACCTGATACCGATGTAAGTACGGGATACAACAATCCGCACACAAAACATACTATAGACCCTACCGCCATAACAGGCACACGCCCCACGGTATCGGTAAGGCGGCCGCTAAACGGACGCGATATACCGGCGGTAAGTGTAAACAATGCTATAATTAACCCTTTATATTCGGCACCACCCAGGCTGCTAAGGTAATTAGGCAGTTCTGGTATAAGCATATTAAAACTTGCTGAAAACAACAACGAACTAAGGCATAACAGGCCAAATTGCAGGTTGTAAATAGGGTGCGGGGATTTTTTCATAACGATTTTTCAAAGGTACGCAAAACAGTTTTAAGTCAAAAGGCTTAACCACTAAGCGTAAGAATTTACCACGGAGGTCACTAAGTTAAAGCCACGAAGTCCACAAGGTTAGCCGCCCAAGGGCAGAAGGACACAAAGCTGCGTGTTTTCTTAAAACTGAATAATCTGTTGAAATTTACATAGCGCTTTGCGTTCTTATTGAGCATGAATTTAATATCCAACTTTGTGTACTTAGTGGTTTCTTTGTGCGCCTTGTGGTAAACGTTAAAGCTCAATTTAAAATTCAAAATACAGAATTTAAAATAATAAATCACGACCTCAATATTTCCAGAAAATCTTTCCTTAAAATTTCGCGTGCGCCCAGGCTTTCAAGGTGGCCGTTGTGCACCTGGCAGTCGAGCAGGCGGTAGTTTTCTTTTTCGAGCTTTTGTGCAAGCGCTATAAAAGCCATTTTACTGGCATTGCTTACTTTGCTAAACATACTTTCGCCACAAAATATATGGCCCAGGTCTATTCCGTACAGTCCGCCTACAAGTTCGCCGTCCTGCCATACCTCTATAGATTTTGCAAAGCCCAGTTCGTGCAGGCGTATGTAAGCTTCGGTCATCTCGTCGGTTATCCAGGTACCTGCCTGCCCATCGCGCTTTATGTCGCGGCAGTTAGCAATAACATCGGCAAAAGCCGTATTCCAGGTTAGGGTAAACTGGTCGCGGTTAATAATGTTCCGCATACTTTTAGATATCTTGAGTTCCGGAAAAAAGAGTACCATACGCTCTGGCGGGCTCCACCACAGTATAGGCTCGTCATCTTCAAACCACGGAAATATACCACTGCGGTAAGCCAGCATAAGCCGTTCCGGTGTAAGGTCGCCACCTATGGCTACAATGCCTTCCGGCGAAGACCGGTGTACCGGCGGAAAATATAATTCTCGTGATAAAAAATACATACTGTTGCTAATTGCGGCTACAAAAATATATTTTATTTATAGAAGTGGTTTAAACTTTTTCAACCGAAGTTATACTAAATAAAAATACACCCTTATGGGGATTTCAGGTTTTAACAGGGCTGCTTAGCTTTGTAATGTTAACGGGAAGTGCATCCTGGTAAAATATTTCTGATAGTTTTTAATTGAAAAGCCCCGATGATTGGACACCAACGGGGCTTTTTATTTTTAGCATATTTTAGAATTGAAATCTAAAATCTAACTTCTTAATTCTAATTTCTAAAATTAGTAACGGTAGTATTCAGGCTTAAATGGCCCTTCTACACCTACACCAATGTAAGCAGCCTGGCCTTCGCTAAGTACTTCAAGCTCTACACCCAGTTTAGCAAGGTGAAGCGATGCTACTTTTTCGTCAAGGTGCTTAGGCAGCATATACACCTCATTACCATAAGCAGCACTGTTTGTCCAAAGCTCGATTTGGGCTAGTGTCTGGTTAGTGAATGAATTACTCATTACAAAACTTGGGTGGCCTGTAGCACAACCAAGGTTTACAAGACGGCCTTCCGCAAGGATAAGAATATCTTTACCTGCAATAGTATACTTATCAACCTGTGGCTTAATTTCAACTTTGCTAGCGCCGTGGTTGCCGTTTAGCCATGCCATGTCAATCTCGTTATCAAAGTGGCCAATGTTACAAACAACCGTTTTATCTTTCATTTGCTCAAAGTGGCGGCCTACAACAATATCTTTATTACCAGTAGTGGTAATAATAATGTCTGCATTACCTACAACGGTATCCAGTTTTTTAACCTCATAACCATCCATAGCAGCCTGAAGCGCACATATAGGGTCAATTTCAGTTACGGTAACAATAGAACCCGCACCACGGAAAGAAGCAGCAGTACCCTTACCTACGTCGCCATAACCGCATACAATTACACGCTTACCTGCAAGCATAAGGTCAGTAGCACGGCGCACCGCATCTACAGCACTTTCTTTACAGCCGTATTTATTATCAAATTTAGATTTTGTAACAGAGTCATTAACGTTGATAGCCGGCATTACAAGAGTACCGTTTTTCATACGCTCATAAAGGCGGTGTACACCTGTAGTAGTTTCTTCGCTAAGGCCTTTAATACCTGCTGCAAGCTCAGGAAAACGGTCAAATACCATATTAGTAAGGTCGCCACCGTCATCAAGAATCATGTTAAGCGGCTGACGGTCTTCGCCAAACCAAAGTGTTTGTTCTATACACCAGTCAAACTCCTCTTCGTTCATACCTTTCCATGCGTAAACCGGTATTCCGGCAGCAGCAATGGCAGCAGCAGCGTGATCCTGGGTAGAGAAAATGTTGCAAGAGCTCCACGTTACCTCTGCGCCAAGTGCCTTAAGTGTTTCTATAAGCACGGCCGTTTGTATGGTCATGTGCAGGCATCCTGCTATGCGGGCACCTTTAAGCGGCTGGCTTGCACCATATTCTGCACGTAGTGCCATAAGGCCCGGCATCTCAGCTTCTGCAAGCTCTATTTCTTTTCTACCCCATTCCGCAAGCGAAATATCCTTTACTTTATAAGCCTCATACGGCAGCGTGGTTGTACTCATACGTATTTATTGTATATTTGTATTAGCAAAAATTTTTGCAAAGTTAATAAATTGCAACTTAAGTTTCCCAACCCTACTTTATAATAAATGCCTTTATATAAATCGCTTACCATAGATAATAACACCCAGCTGCTTGTATGGCAAAATACAGAGCCGCTGGAAGAGCTATTGGCCACGGTAAGCCTTAAGGATGTTTGTGTGCATAAGTTCGAAAAAATGAAGAGTGAACAGCATCAAAAAGGCTTTTTGGGCGTTCGGAAACTAATGCAGCACATAGGGTATACTGACTTTGACCTGTTTTATGATGCTAACGGAAAGCCACACCTTAAAGACGGCAAAAACATTTCTATTACCCATTCATATGCCTTTAGTGCCATAATAGTGAGTAGCAAGCAGAGTGGTATAGATATGGAGATGCAGCGTGAAAAGGTGGTAACCATTGCAGAAAAATTTTTATCTAAAGAATTTGCCTACCTCGACCCTACCCATATGGAAACCTACATGCGTATGCTTATAGTGCTGTGGGGCGTAAAAGAAGCCGTATATAAAATGGTGTCGCGCAAGGGGCTTAGCTTTAAACAAAATATAGAAGTATTTAAGTTTGCTATGGAAGACGGTCGTGGAGAGGCCGCCTATGCCTATGAAGAACTTGCCGCCAGGCTGCCGTTTTACTTTATGGAGCTGGAAGGATTTACCCTGGTATACTGCCTGGGTTACTAACTTTAACTGTTTTTTAATGTTTGACGTTTTAGATTTGTTGTTCAGTCAATATAAAGGCTATACTTTTGCACAAATAATTTTAGAGGCTGTAGCCGTTATACTGGGAATTGTAAGTGTAGTTTATAGTAAAAAAAACAGCATATTGCTTTATCCGGCAGCAATAGTAAGTGCACTGATATACATTTACTTATTATGGCAATGGGAACTGTATGGCGACCTGATAATAAACATGTATTATTTTTACATGGGCATTTATGGATGGATATTGTGGAAAAAATCATACGGAAAAGACAACGATTTTCTAAAAATCACAAATTTATCGCAGCAGGATTACCTGAAATCGGCATTTATTTTTATTTTTTCGATTATATTTGTTTTAGTAATATATTGGTCTTTTGACAAGTTTGATAAATGGTGGGCATATGCCGACATATTTATGACGGGGCTGTTATTTGTGGGGACATGGCAGCTGGCAAAACGTAAACTTGAAAACTGGCTTTTTTTAATAGCGGGAAACATCATTGCTATACCGCTATTTTATCTTAAGGGATATACCCTTACGAGTATTTTAAATGTAGTTTTAACAGTAATTGCCATTTATGGCTATTTAGCATGGAAGAAAATTTTACACGCCAAAAAGTAAACACGTTATACTTAACGGTTTATGCAGAGCAAGACAGTAAATCAACCGCTGCTTTGCTTAATCAGCAACCTTTTGCAGAAGAAAAAGATAACAGGAAACTGAGTTTTAAGGCTAAAGACATTGGGGATGTCGTTAATCCTAAACCATCTGACCTCGCTATTGTTATAGCGCCCGAAGGAAATAAAGCTGCTAACGAACTTGCCGAAAAACTGCGCCAAAACCAAAACCTGCGTATAAGGGTTACAGAAGGTTATGATGATGTGTATGCTAAAGTACACGAAATAGTAAGCGAATTAGAAAAGGCATTAGAACTTGGCATGAGCCTGGTTGATTTTCTTCAGATATACAGACGCTGCATTTCGATGGAAAAAATTCAAAACCAAATTGAAATTTTCAATACCGGCATCGCAAAAATAAACCTGGATCGCCAGGCCGTTATAGGCGATGGCATTACATTGTTGCAAAAAGACGAAGCCACCAGCCTTGCAGAATTTTTTGACAGCAAAAGAGATAATTACAAACTTAAAAAGTTTGTACCCGCATCTGGCGCTGCAACACGCATGTTTAAATTTCTGCATGATTTTATGCTGGGCTACGATCCTAAAAAAGAAACCATTAACGGCTATATAAACCGTGTTAGAGACAACTCGTTACAGGTATTTTTACTTGGGCTGGAGCGTTTTCCGTTCTACAAAGCCATAAGTGCCGTATCTGATAAAAATATAGAATGCCCTGATAAGGAAAACGAGAACGTGCGTGAAGACGAACGTAACTACAGCTTTATCAAAACCATGATGAGCGAAGAGTACTTTGATTATGCCAATAAGCCAAAGGGTATACTGCCGTTTCATTGCTATGGCGATTTTAGCGCCACTCCTGTCTATGAGCATTTAAAAGAAGCCGTGGCTTATGCAAGTTCTAAGGGACAAACTCATGTGCACTTTACCATATCTGAAAACCACCTTAACGGTTTCCTTGATTCTATTAACGATGCACGCGGCAAAGTAGAAGCAGAATCGGGCGTTAAGATCAACTTTAACTTTACTTATCAGCACCAGGAAACCGACACTATAGCGGTAGATCTTGAGAACAAACCGTTTAGAGACGAGAAAGGCGGCTTGCTTTTCCGTCCCGGGGGGCATGGTGCACTTATCGAAAACCTTAATCGCCTTGATGCCGATGTGGTGTTTATTAAAAACATAGACAACGTGCGCCATACAAAGATAGATACTATATCTACTTACAAAAAAGCGCTTGCAGGCATTATGATAAAGCTGCAGGAAAAGATATTTGGCTATATGAACGACATTGAGAGTGGCAACATTAATGAAGCCGAGCTTGATGAAATTGTAAAGTTTGCAGAACAGGAACTGTCTCAGGACATATCGCCTGATTTTGATAAATTTACCCTGCAAAACAAGTTCTTATATGTTATGGAACTGTTGGACCGCCCTATCCGCGTATGCGGTATGGTTAAGAACGAAGGCGAACCCGGTGGTGGCCCATTCTGGGTAAAAGGCAAGCGTGGCAGGCTGTCGCTGCAAATTGTAGAAAGCTCGCAAATAGACTTTGATAACAAAATACAGAGCCACATTTTTAGCCAGAGTACACACTTTAACCCGGTAGACCTGGTATGCGGCCTTAAAGATTATAAAGGAGAACGTTTTAACCTGCAGGACTATGTAGACACTAATACGGGCTTTATTGTGCAGAAGAACCGCATGGGTAAAGACGTAAAATCGTACGAGCTTCCGGGCTTATGGAATGGTGCTATGGCCGGATGGATAACCGTGTTTGTAGAGGTGCCTCTTAAAACCTTTAACCCGGTTAAAACCGTAAACGACCTGCTGAAGCCTGCACACCAGGACCCGGCATAAATTTTTAATTGTGGACACGGATAAGATTCTTACAGAACTGGATTATAAGGCGGTACGCAGCAGCGGAGCCGGTGGACAAAACGTAAACAAGGTATCCAGCAAGGTAGTGCTTGGGTTTAGGCCAGAGGCTTCTGCGGCGTTATCTGATGAGGAGAAGGCACTGATAGCCGAAAGGCTTGCCAACCGCATTAATAACGATGGAATGCTTATACTGCAATGCGATGAAGACCGCAGCCAGTTTAGAAACAAGGATATTGTTACCCGTAGGTTTCTGCAATTAATTGAAAATGCACTTAAGATACAAACAGTGCGCAAGCCTACTAAAATTCCGCGTTCTGTTATAAAAAAACGGCTGGAGGGCAAACGCCACAATGCCGATAAGAAACAAGGCAGGCGAAAGCCGGATTTTTAATTCTGATTATCAGATATTAGATTGTTTTTATAATCTATGTTTATTACAATATTACAAGCTTAGGGCTGCCAAACGGCAGCCCTTTGTTTTTGAATATAGCCGGAGCCATTTCTCTATATCCTAACAGCATTGTTGCTCAACCGTTTAGCATTGTACCGTTCAAACATTTTTTTCAACACGATTTTTCTTAACCACATAGAAACATAGCTGTTAGTTCCCCAAAAACCATTCAAAGTTCACATAGTAAAAGCTGCGCTTTACATAGCACTATGTGCAAAATCTAATTTCTATTTTACCTCTTAACTCAAAAAACTATGCCTCTATGTGGTCAGAAAAAGAATGTGTTAGCTCATAGATACAGTTCCGATTTTCGCTGATTCATTACTAATTTTTTCAATCTTTTAATTTTTCAATTTTCTAATCATAAATAAATAATTACATTTGCCGCGTCTCAAAGGGGTGCCCTAAACAATCGGGCTGAGATCATACCCAAAGAACCTGGGCGGGTAATGCCGCCAAGGGAAAACAAGGCAATAGAACGGAGTGCACGCCGAAACTATGCCCGGAAAAACAATTTTAACCATTAAACAAAAAGAATAATTACCCCTTTTATTCGTAAGCTATTTACGGATGAAAAAATTATTTAAAAAAGCTTCTGAGCCACTTAGCCATTTAGCCGCTAAGCCATTATTTCTTCTTATAACAACACTTTTATCGTCGGTGGCTTTTGCGCAACAGCCCGCTACGGCTCAAGACAGTATTAATAAGCTGGACGAGGTACTGGTACAGGCCGTGCGTGTAAATACAAACACACCTGTTACTTTTAGCAACATTACTAAAGCAGAACTTGCCCCGCGCAATCTGGGGCAGGACATCCCGCTGCTTTTAAACTACCTGCCCAGTGTTGTTACCACTACAGATGCCGGTAATGGCATAGGTTATAGCAGCATACGTGTGCGTGGCGCCGATGCCAGCCGCATAAACGTAACGCTTAACGGCATACCGTATAATGATGCCGAATCGCACGGTACTTTTTGGGTAAACATGGGCGACTTTGCATCGAGTGCAGAGAACATTCAGCTACAGCGCGGTGTAGGTACCAGTACAAACGGTGCAGGTGCTTTTGGCGCAAGCCTTAACGTACTTACTGATGCGTTCCAGAAAAAAGCGGGTGGCGAAATATCCAACTCCTTTGGAAGTTACAATTCGCGCAAGCACACCGTTAAATTCAGCACCGGGCTTATAGACAACCATTTTGAAATTGCAGGACGCCTTTCTAACATTGAAAGTGATGGTTATATAGACAGGGCTTCGAGCAGCCTGAAATCTTATTTTTTACAGGGTACTTATGTGGGCACTACAACATTAATAAAAGCAATTGCCTTTGGCGGAAGCCAGCAAACATACCAGGCCTGGAATGGTATTGATGCGGCAACCATGAAAGAGAACCGCAGGGCTAACTCTTCTGGCTATTATACTGATGATGCAGGTGTTGTTCATTTTTATAAAAATGAAAACGACAACTACTGGCAGGATCAGTACCAGTTGCACTGGAATGAAAAATGGGCTGAAAACTGGAGCACTAACGTTGCCGCTTTTTATACTAAAGGCCGTGGATACTATGAAAACTATCGCGATGATGCCGACCTGCCGGCATATGGCATACAGCCGTTAAGTGTTAACGGACAAGATATAAGCGTAGCTGACATTATTACCCAAAAATGGCTGGACAACGATTTTTACGGAACAACCTTTTCTGCTGTTTACAACAAAAATAAACTGAACGTTATAGTAGGCGGCGGTGCCAATAAGTATGAAGGGTCGCATTTTGGTAAAGCCATCTGGTCGCAGTATTCGGCTTCGGTAAGGCCGGATGACCGTTATTATGACAACAGCGCCAGCAAGACCGATTTCAATATTTTTGCTAAGGCTAACTATGCTATAGGCAGCAGCCTTAGCCTATTTGGAGATATGCAATACCGCGCTGTACATTATAAAGCTGATAATGTTACTGAAGATAATACAAGTGTAGTTCCGGCAGATGACACCTTTAACTTTTTTAATCCTAAGGCAGGACTTACCTATACCGTTAACGATAATAACAGTATTTACTTTAGCTATGCCCGTGGCAATAAAGAACCCCGCAGGGCAGATTATGAAAATGGCAGCACTAAACCCGAATCTTTAAATGATTTTGAGCTTGGCTGGAGGTTTAAAAAGAACCGCAGTACCCTGAGCATTAACGGTTATTATATGCGCTATAAAGACCAACTTGTACTTACCGGTGCCATTAATGATGTGGGCAGCCCTGTTTATGCTAACAGCGGCGACAGCTACCGTGCGGGTATTGAGGCCGATGCCAGTATTTATGCAACTGACTTTCTTATCATAAAGCCTAACATTGCAATAAGTACTAACAAAAATATTGATTTTTATAACGAAACAGAAAGCGGTACTGTAAACGCAGGCGATACTCAAATTGCATTTTCGCCATCGGTAATTGCCGGTAACCAACTGATATTCGTTCCGTTTAAAAACTTCCAGGCAGCATTGCTTTCTAAATATGTAGGCGAGCAGTATATGGATAACCTTGAAACATCGGGCAGTAAACTGAAAGATTATTTTATAAATGATATCAATGTTTCTTACGAGTTTAAAAACATATCGGTATTCAAATCGATTGTTTTAAGCGGGCTTGTAAATAACATTACAGATAAAAAGTATATTTCTAACGGATATATGTATGGAGCTGATCCTTATTATTATCCGCAGGCTACCCGCAACTTTTTAGTGGGGGCCACGCTTAAGTTTTAAAAAAGTTACTTAGTTGCTGAACAACTTAAAAATATCCTGCTTTGGCAACAAGGCAGGATTTTTATTTTCCGTTTTATTTTTTGTTTATTTCGCAAAGAGACACAAAGGAAACGCTAAGTTTCATAAAGAAAAAGCTGATGAAAAATATCGTTCACTAACTGTATGTGTTTAACCAGCAGTATAGCTTTGCGGGTCTGCGCCTTGGCGAGAAAAACAAATACTACACAATATGTGCTTTAAGCTCGTGCCTGTATTGTGATGCACTTTTTCCGGTTATTTCTTTAAACGATTTATTAAAGTGACTAAAGTTATTAAAACCGCTTTCATAACATACTTCTGAAATACTCATGGGCTGCTCTGCAAGCAACTTGCAGGCATGCACCACGCGGTACTCATTTACAAAGTGTACAAAGGTTTTACGCGTCATTTTTTTAAAGTAGCGGCAAAAGCTGGGCACGGTCATACTCGCTATTTCGGCAACGTCTTCCAGCGGTATGGCTTCCCTGAAATTATCTTTTACATAGTTGAACACCATGTTAATACGGTCGTTGTCCTGCACATGGGTTTCTATGGCAAAGCCTTCGGCATTAAGCACTTTATAATCATCAGCCTGCTCCAGATCGTGCAATATGCTTATAAAACCCATAAGCCTTTCAAACGGATGTTGCCCGGCGAGGGCTTCCATACGCTCGCCTACCAGGTAGCGGGTATCGGCACCAAAGGCTATGCCGCCCCTGGCCCTTTCAAAAAGCGCCTGTATGCTTTTTGTTTCGGGCAGATCCATAAAGGTAGTTCCTAAAAAATCAGGCTTCATCTGTATTACGGTTTCGTTACGGTTACCCGTAGTATCATCGGTAAAGCCACAGTGCGGCAGGTGGCTGCCTACGAGTATAAGGTCGCCATCGGTATAATAAGACAGGTGGCTGCCTATTTGCCGCTTTCCCGAACCGCCATTTACAAAAACCAGCTCAACCTCAGGGTGGTAATGCCATACATGCGATTTTATATTGGCATTTTGCTCATAACCCGTATAGGTAAAAGAACTACCAAAAGAGGGCTCTATAACTTCGAAGGAAGGCTTCAAGTTTTTCATAAAATTGGTATATTTTTCTCTGCAAAAATAATCAAAACAGGTCAATATTCGCTCAATTTAACTAAAAAACGTTTTCGTAAAGTTAATATAGCATACAAAGTGGAAAATATTGATGTAACTATATTTAGATAACGGGTGTAATTTAGCAGTATAGAATAAGTGATTAACCAAAAAGGTTTAAGAGTATGAAAAATCTAATGAAATTCGGAGTAGCCCTTGTAGCAATGTTTGCAACAGTTGCAATGCACGCTAGTGACAATGATTTTAATGTTAAGGCTAAAGAAGGCGCAGGTAAAGCAATCAGCTTTACGATAAACGATACTAAAAACGTTCACGTTTCCCTATATGCAAAAGACGGTTCTGAAATTTTTGACGAAACCCTAAAAGGTAAAGACGGCAAAATAAGCAGGACTTATGATCTTAACGCACTTCCTAACGGAACTTATTACCTTGAAACTGAAACTGCTGTAAAAGTAGCCCGCCACGAAATTACTATCGAAGGCAAGAAAGCTACAGTAAGCGAGCAGGTAGTAGCTGAAATATACAAGCCGGTTGTAGTAACTAAAGACGGTATTGTAACAGTAAGCATACTAAATAACGATAAAAAGCCGGTTGACATAAAAGTATATGACGAAAACAACAACGAGGTTTACAGCGCTACTGCTGACTCTCAAACAGTTGCTAAGCGTTTTGACATCACTAAGTCAACAGCTAAAAATTTCACGCTGGTTATGAGCTACAACAACAAAACGTTTGTTGAAACTGTAGCCGCGAGATAAAAATGAGGTTTGGTTATAAAAAGCCGCACAGCAATGTGCGGCTTTTTTGTGCTATAAATTTCCGGATATCTTATCCATGACCCAGCTGGTGTGCGCAGCAGTTGCTCCGGTAGACGGGTGTAACTCACTACCATTCAAATGATCGCGCATATTTTGCACATGGTATAGCTGTATGTTTTCAGGATGTGCTATTACCACCTCTTCGTTACCGTTAGCGGTTGAAAGCAGCAGCGGTACCTCGTCAAATACGGCAAAGGTTATTGTGCCTTTACTACCATATATGGTAACCTTATCTTCACGCTCATAAGCCCCGAAATTCCAGTTTCCGGAACCCGTAACATTGCTACTGTGCAGCCAGTTAGCCACAAGTGCATCTTTAGCAGTATACAACCCTTGCTGATTGAGGTTGAGCCCGTTAACATCAGTAATATTACCCAATAAGTAGGTAAACAGGTCGAGCCCATGACTGGCCAAGTCGTCAAAGTAGCCACCTGTGGCAATGGCAGCATCTGTACGCCAGTTATACTCTCCGGAAAGGTCTCTGGGTGAAGGTGTTCGCATCAGTTTCCAGCTAATATGGCGCACTACTCCTATTGCTCCGTTATCTATCCATTCTTTAACTTTTAAAAAGCGTGGAAGTGACCTCCTGTAATAAGCCACAAACAGCGCAACACCCTTATCTTCAAAGGACTTGCAAATATCCAGGCACTCCTGCCAGGTGGGCGCCATAGGCTTTTCTATACAACAGGGCTTACCTGCGGCAGCAACCTTAAGAGCATAGTGCTTGTGGCTATCGGGCGGGGTGGCTATATAAATGGCATCTATTTCAGGGTCGTTTATAAGCAACTCTGCGTCAGCGTAATACTTCTCTACATTATGCCGCTGCGCATAATCAGCAGCTTTAGAAGCATCGCGTCGCATAACTGCTTTTAGCGCAAAGCCTTCAACTTTTTGATAGGCCGGCCCACTTTTACGTTCGGTTACATCGCCACAGCCAATGATACCCCAACGGATAACTTTTATATCGTTGCTCATATTTATTCAGAAGTTATATTGGCTAATGTACATATTTTTGCCGGGTGAAATTTTGGCGTCCAAAATTTTCAACCGACAGTACTTTACCATCCAAAACCACTATTTTGTGATATTTTTATATTACTAAACGTCAGCGCTTTATGTTTTCAATTTCCACAATTGGTATATGTTTTTTCAAAGTACTCAAAAATTTACAATTGAAAATCAGGCGCTTATAAACAGTATTCCACATTTGCAGTGTTTTTTTTCTCAAAAAAGGCGGTGTTTCAGGACTGAAACAAGCACTTCAGTACACGATACCTAAAACTTTCGTATGGCTGTAGAATGAGGTGATTATAATTTTTTTATACTTTAGTAGTCCAAAAAACCACCAAATTATGAACCGACGCCTCTTTATAAAAAATACTGCCACAGCGGGTTTTGCCTTACACTTTTTAGGCAGTAAATTTATTCCTGATATTTTTTCTGTGGATGATACCTCAAAACCATTTTTTAAACTTTCGCTTGCGCAATGGTCTTTGCACGATGCTATTTTTTCCGGCAGGCTGGATGCACTCGATTTCCCAAAGAAAGCAAAGCAACTGGGCTTCGGGGCTGTAGAATATGTGTCGCAGTTTTACAACAAACAGGCCGAAGATGCCACAGCTTTCAAAAAGCTTATAGGCGAACTCAAAACCCAGAGTAACAGCGAGGGCGTGCGCAATGTACTTATTATGGTAGATGGCGAAGGAGCTTTGGCAGCCGCCGATGAAATTGAACGTAACCATGCCGTAGCTAACCACCGCAAATGGGTAGATGCCGCTGCCACATTGGGTTGCCACAGCATACGCGTTAATCTTTATGGTGGGCCTGAGCATGACACAGCAGCCTGGAAAACAGCATCTGCCGACGGGCTCACAAAATTGTGTACCTATGCCGCTACCCAAAAACTAAATGTAATTGTTGAGAACCACGGTGGCCTGAGCAGCAATGCTGCCCTACTGAGCGATGTGATGCAGCTGGTAAACCTTAAGAACTGTGGTACCCTGCCAGACTTTGGTAACTTTTGCATTCAGCGTCAAGATAATGGTACGTCATCAAACGCCTGTATTAATGAATACGACCGCTACAAGGGCGTTACAGAGATGATGCCGTTTGCAAAGGGTGTTAGTGCTAAGAGTTATGATTTTGACAGCACTGGAAATGAAACTACTATAGATTACCTGCGGATGCTGAAAATAGTTAAGTCATCGGGGTATACCGGGCATATTGGCATTGAGTATGAGGGGCAAAGACTTGGTGAAGAAGAGGGGATTATAGCTACAAGGGAGCTGCTGATGAGGGTAGCTAAAGAGATTAAATAATACACAAAATGAGGTACGTAATTGCATTCTTTTTTCCGTGGCTGTCATTGTTCTTCCAGGGAAAAATACTTAGCGGCATCATTTGCCTTATACTCCAGATAACAATTATCGGTTGGATCCCCGCATTTATATGGGCGGTAACATCACTTAACCGCATGTATGCCGACAGGAGAACCAGCAAAATAATAAGGGCAATGAAAAGAGGATAAGGCTTTAGGTCAGGGTAATGATTGCGGGCTGGTATGCAATTATATGAAAGTCAATAGTCGAACAACCTAATACTTGTCTACTTCGTGCAGGCTTACAATTTGGTCGCCCATAAACCAGCGTCCTTTAAACTGTATGGCCTTAGGCACTACAAAGGCATATTTTACGCCACCCGATGTAAAATAGAGTGATATGAACTTATTATATACCGCACCTATTTTCTTTTTATTCTGCATAATCTCAATGTCGTTATCAACCATATCGCTGCCGGTTATCTTAATGTCGTTTACATTGAGACCAAACTCTTTTATGGCTTTCTGGAAAAGCTCAAAACCATATACTGCCCCGGCCAGTCCTTTTGGATAGCAACGGGTAACCACATCTTTAGGAAACACCTTTTTTTTATCGCTTACCTTAAAGTATGTGGTAAGTATAGACTCTGACGGATACATGCGCTTAAAGCCGTTAAGGTCATTTTTAATACACGCCGTAAAAACCCTGCGTGCCAGTTCTTCTCCCGTTTTTTGCGCGAAGAGGCCCAGGGGTAACAATATAAGTAACAGCAGGTAAACCGTTTTCATGTTTGTATATTTTTGGCTTAATACAAAACGTTGTACTTTTTAAAACATTGTTACTGCAAGTTAATAAAAAAATCCCGGTGCCTGCAAGCTCCCGGGATTTTCGTGTATTGTTCTTAACAGAAAACTGTTTTAAAATGCAGTGCTTATTTGTAACGATACACCGGTACTTTCGGGCACATAACGGCACACACCACCCACACAAACAAGCCCACCCCTTTGGCGGCCATAATTTGCGGCAATGCGCGTTGCACCTATACGGTAGGCACCGCCCACGTTATAGTAATGTATCTGCTTATTAGGGTCGTCATTACCATAGTTATAAATATCCCATACATAAAAAGAGTATTTATCGTCTATATTAAGCTCTAGAGTAGCACCAGCCCAGTTCTTTTTATCGGCATCGGCCCACATGTGCTCTGCCTCCAGGCGTATCGACCTGTTTGGTGTAAAGTTATAAGTAGCCTCACCGGTAACAATGTTGGTATTAACCTTATCGCCACCTTCTATCCAGGCCTTATTATAAAACTGCCTCATGTAGTAAAATGCCGTATGCCAGCTTTCGCTAAACTGTTTGCGCACCTCTACGTTATAATCAGAAAAATATTTTTCACCTACACCAAAAAGCTTAGTATCATAATATGCGGGGCTAAGGCGGTAAGTACCCGCAAGGTTGTACCAGCTACTAAGGTTAGCGGCCAGTTTAGTACCATACTTGCCCCCCAGCGGTGTATCTTTTGCAAAGTCATAAAACAGGTCTATCTGTCCGCCGGTTTCACCCGCTTTTAATATGCTGGTGGTGCTAAAATCTACTTTGCTTTGCGCCTGGTAAACATAAATGTTAGCCAGGTTACTGTGGTGTTGTTTAGTAAGTGCCGGTGTAAAGTTAATTACCCTGTCGTTATAGTTAAGGCTTGATGAGTTAATGTCGTAAGACACGGGTTCTCGCTCGCTCAAAAATTTAAAATTCTCTGTACGGCGTAGTGTAGCATCTATACCAAGTCCTTCTTTAGAATAGCCAAAATTAAGCAAGATGGCATTGCCGGGTTTAATAAAACCGGGGTCTATAAGGTTTTGCACATTAAGCACACCATCTTTTTGCTTATAATCATACTCTCCGCTCAGGTAAAATGAATTGTGTATAAAGTTAAACCTTGCTCCCACAGCATTAGTCAGGGCATCAAAGCCTGCAATACTTTCGGGAAGTTTCTCATAACGCCCTATATAACTTGCGCCAAAAGAAAGGTCTGACACTTCAAACTTAAACAGTTTACTAAGGTTGAAGTCAGAGTCAAAACCATAAATATCGCCACGGGCTACATCAAAACCGGTACGCTGGCGGCCATATAATGCGGTAAACCTTACATTATCGCTGGGACGGTAAACAATTCTGCCACCACGTAGCGCAGTATTTATACCCAGGGCGCGGTCTTCCCACGCGCGAAACAGCATACCGCTGCCAAACTGCTCATAAAAATAGCCACCGGTAATTTCAAATTTATCCGTTTTATAAGCGGCATACCATGTACCTACATTAGTGCCCTTAAAACCGGGATTGTAGTTAAGCAATGCGTTAGGCTCATAAGCTTCGCCCTGCACACCCGCGCTAAAGCCTTTATACTGGTAGTTTACAAGCAGGTAGCTGTTAGACCTGATGGGCTTACCATTTATAGGATCAGTATCCTGGTTTACGCCCGTGCCTTTATCATTAAGGTACCATTGCGAGTTACTTTCAAAACCGCCATATACACGGCCATAATCTTTTTTCTCAGGTATAGAATCGGTTTCCTGTGCAAACAGTGGTGCTACAGCAAACATTGGCAGCAGCCATAATAGTTTTTTCATCAAATTAAAGCTGCTTCAGTTTTTCATAAAGTTCATTTTCAGCACCCTGGCTATAGCCATTGTGTATGTACACCACTTTTTTATTTTTAACTACTATGGTGTAGGGTACATTAGCTATTGCCAGCGCCCTTTTTAGGTCCTGGTTAGCATCCAGTAACACTTCATAAGGCCATTTTTTGCCATTTAGCAGTGGCTTTACCCTTTTTTGTGTGCGTGCGTCATCTATAGATATGGCTACAACCTCCATATTAAGTTCTTTGCTCCATTCGGCATAATGCTCGTTAATAGCATCAAGCTCATTAATACAGGGCACACACCAGGTAGCCCAGAATGAAAACACATACAGCTTGTCTTTCTCAGCAAAGTCTGTCTTTACGTTATAGCTTTTATTACTAACAGATTTGATAGAAACGTTAGGCATTTCTTTTTGGGCATAAGCACCTGCAGAAATCAGGAGCAGCAACATTAAAAGCTTTTTCATGAGGGTAAAAATTTGAATAAAATTGTCGTGTCGCAATATTAAAAAAAATTTAAGGTAAATTCCCTATAAAGTATAAAAAATGATACCCTATCGAACATATAGATTTATAGAAATCACAATTTTAACAATAAATCATTAATATTTAATCAACTTTTCGCGCAAAACCCTAATAATAACATCTTCAATAAACATTTTTACTTATTTTTTTTCACTTAACATTTTTTTTACATAATTTTCGACTCTATTCGAAAAAAACAACATAAAAAACTAAGGGTACATGAAAAGAACTTTACTATCAGGCTTACTATTATTTGCTGCCGGCATAGCAAACGCACAGCTTGCAGATGGCAGTGCCGCACCGGACTTTACGGTTAACGACATCAATGGGGTATCGCGCAGCCTTTATGCCGATTACCTAAATCAGGGAAAAACTGTAATTATTGACATTTCGGCAACGTGGTGTGGCCCGTGCTGGAACTACCATAACAGCCATGCCCTTGAAGATATGTACCAGGCTTATGGAGCAGACGGATCTAATGAGGTAGCAATATTGTTTATTGAAGGAGACAGGACTACATCTGTACAAAGTTTATATGGCACAAACGCCGCTTCAGACACAAGTACTACACAGGGTAACTGGGTAGCAAACACACCTTACCCCATTATTGACGATGGTACAGGAGCAATTGCAAGAGCATATAGTGTCCCATATTTCCCTACAGTATATAAAATATGCCCGGATGGTACTACCAAGCTAATGAACCCTACAGGCGTAGGAGCACCTAGCGCGGCTACCTTAAAAACGAGCATTAACAGCACCTGCCAAACGCTTACGGGCTTATCTGACTACCCTGTAGTAGCAGAGGCTAATGACCTTAGGCTTTGTGAACCAAACGGTGTAATGAAAGTAAAAATAAAAAACTATGGTGCTAACAGGATTACGGCTGCCACAGCAGTAATTGAACAAAATGGCGCGGTAGTAGCTACAAAAGAATATACAGGAAACCTGTCGCAGTTTAGCACTTCAACCATTACATTTAACGCTGCCGACTTTAACCCCAGCCTGCCGTATGTAGCTAAAATTTCGAATGTTAACACCGTTGCACCACACAGTGTTAGCCTTGCGCAAAAAGAGTTTAACGTTATAGTAGGCCATGAAACCGGAAACCGTATAGAGGTAAGAGTATATACAGACAGTTATCCGAAAGAAATAAAATGGGATATAAAGAATAGTGCAAATGTTATTGTAGCTTCTGGCGGGCCTTACCTTGGTGCAACGGGCAGTGCAGCGGGCGGTGCAGATGCTAATACAATAAAAACATCAACCTTTGAAATTCCTGAAGGAACAATTGATTGTTACAAACTTACACTTACTGATACTTATGGCGATGGCTGGGCTCTTGGCTCGCAAGAATTTAAGGGTATAAGGCTTTACAACAATGGCAATCTTATAGACGAATTTGCCGCAGATCACGGATTTGCATCTGAACCTATAAATGCTGCATTTAAAACAAATGGCACACTTAGTACAGTAAGAAACGAGCAGGTTAAATTTGCTCTATACCCTAACCCTACTACAGGCATACTAAATATAAGCACTACCGAGAATGTAAGCATTAGCATTGCAGATATTACAGGAAAAACAGTGTACAGCGCCGGCAACCTTGTTAACGGAAGCAGCATTAACCTGAGCAACCTTCAAAAAGGTATTTATATAGCACAGGTAAAAGGCACTGCTACTAATACAACACAAAAAATAGTGATTGAATAGCAACAGCCATTTTAACAAATAAAATTTTACAGAAAGCTATCGGATGCGGCCCTCTGCCTCCGGTAGCATTTTTTACTTAATACAAATTGCAAATAAATTATTACCACATTAAAATGAAAAAAATTATCCTTATCGCGGCACTGGCACTAAGTGCCCTTACACAGGCACAACAAATATCAGTAGTAAGGCCGGGCGGCGCAGAACTGCATGATGGCGATACCTTTATTACTAACAGCATTGTTTCTACAGGCAGTCCTGAAAACAAACTACGTTTTAGGGTTACAAACCTTACCGAAGATGAGCTTAATGTAGGTGTAAAAGTATTAGGTTTTAGCAGCAATGTAGACGGCTCGCACGTGCAGCTTTGTTTTGACACCTGCCTTTATGAAATTTGGCCTAACCTTATTATACCTGCGGCAACGTTAGATGCAGGCGCAACTACACCGTCTACTGACGACCACTTCTGGAATTTTAATGCCGGTACAGATGGCCAGCCGGTAACCTACCATCTTGCTTTTGTAAAAGGCACTAAAAATGAAGACGGAGATTTTACAGAAACCGAAGAGCTTTTAGACTTTACCTATACATATGACAGTACCGCAAGCATTAACACCCTGGATGGGCTTCAGCAAATGGGCGTTACACTGCAAAATACAGTAATAAAAAATGCGCTTAACATTACCGCTACCCAAAATGCAGGCCTGCAAATACTTGACATTAACGGAAAAGTAGTAAAAACGGCGAGCGTAAAAACAGGAGCCCAGGCAGTAGACCTTTCAGCATTTACAACAGGTGTTTACTTTGCACGTTTTACAACGGCAGCAAATAAAACTGCTACCGTTAAGATCGTTAAAAACTAAGTAACGGATATTTTATAAAGATGCCGCTGTTATAGCGGTAAATAAGATACATGAAAATGAAAAAAATATTCGCGCCGGTATTTGCTTTTGTACTGTTACTGGCAGGTTGCGCATCAGATTATGAAGTGCTGCAGTCTTACGATTCGGTTATCCTTACGGCAGACAGTTCTAATAAACTGGCCGGGCAAACCATAACTTTTACGGTAAAGGATAATAATGGTACAGACCACACT
This sequence comes from Flavobacterium psychrotrophum, assembly GCF_003403075.1. Lineage (NCBI taxonomy): Bacteria > Pseudomonadati > Bacteroidota > Flavobacteriia > Flavobacteriales > Flavobacteriaceae > Flavobacterium > Flavobacterium psychrotrophum. Next base: position 3,758,251 of record NZ_CP031557.1, read on the forward strand.
GCCGACGCGCACTTTTTTGTAGATGGCGAAGAAATAAGTACCAATACACTAACATCAGACAAGCTACAGTCTTATGAAGTTAAAGCCACTTATGGCAGCCTGGACTCTGAACCGCTTACGGTAACCTTTGGCGATGGTAGCGAGCTTAACTACCGTAAACGCCTTTTGATAGAAGATTATACCGGTACCTGGTGTGGTTACTGTACCCGTGTGGCCTGGGCTATAGAGCTTGTAAGGGCACAAAGCGATAATGTAGTACCTGTAGCCATACACAGGCCAAGCAGCAACCCTACCAGTGCTAACTACGACCCTTATAACTATGATGCAAGTGTGTTAGAAAACACCCTAAGTGCGGTAGGATATCCTAAAGGCTACCTTAACCGCCGCACCCGTTGGTCTAACCCAGAGCCTAACAATGTAGCGCAGGCCATAGCCCTTACCCAGGGCGAAAACCCAAAGTTGGGTCTTGCACTTAACCCTGTAGTAAAAGATGGCAACATTACAATTGATGTAAGCGCTCAGTTTAGCCGCGACTTTACAGGCCTTAAATTAGTGGTCTATGTGCTAGAGAACGGACTTATTTATGAGCAGCATAACTATACCGATTTTTATAATGGGGTAGATGTTATAGAAGACTGGCAACACAACCACGTTTTGCGTGCCTGCCTTACAGATATTATGGGCGATGCAATAAGCAGCGACCAGACAGCTATTTACAAAACCTTTACACGCAGCTTTAACACTGCCATACCAGCTAATGTTGCAAATAGCGCAAACCTTGAATTTGTTGCCTTTATAGTAGGCGAAAATGGCAGGGTCATAAATGTACGCAGTGCACATGCCGGCGATACACAGGAATTTGAAATTCTACAATAACCTTAGTTTTTTAATAGTAAGCCGCCCTTTTAGGGCGGCTTTTTTGTTTACAGGCTCTTGATATTTGCAAAAAACAGGTATTTCCACCTGTTTTTAAAAGGTCTTATTTCTAAATATTTGCACATGTTTAATATGAGCCTACCCTTTATAAATAACCGGGCAGGTAAAAAAACACCATAGCTACAGATTTTAAAGAGAGTGGCAGGTTGGGGCTATTATGGGAATGCAAAAAATCCCCATTAATGGGGATTGACACAGGTAGCCCTGCTTGCTATCTTGCACCCAGTAAAACCAACGAACCAATCGACAATTTTAGAATATAAATCCTGAGAGGCGTCCTGCCTTTCGGGATTTTTTATTTGTTGTAGTACGGGCTGTTCCAGATGTTGACATTAAAGTTCTTGCCTTTCCAAAAGCAATAATAGAGCGCTATGCCACAAAACGATTTAAATGTAAACAAAAAAGCCATTGCCATAAACTGTCCGGTTTGCGTACCATAAAAAAAGAGTTTTGTTATAAGCAGCGTAAATAAAATGCTTACAAAAAGCAGGAACAACAACAATGTACCAAAGCTACGCATGGGGCTTACCATAATTTTACGCAGCGGATGCAGGTCATTTCCCCACTTGTGTACCAGGTAATAATAGCCGTTACCTATGGGTGCGAACAGTAACGGATCGTCATAATTTTCAAGATGAAACTGTTTAGAGGGTGCCACGATCATAAAGCCGCCAAGCTTTGTTTTATGATTTTTTTGTAGCTGATTTATTTTAGAAATCGCTTCTTCCGGTATTATGCTTTTATAAAGGTGGGTGCTTAAAAACCTAAGCCGATAATCAATACAAACGGCGCGTATCTGGTCAATATGAAAAATACGGTTGGTTTCGAGCAGGTCAAAATTAAAGGTATTGGCACCAGTATCGGGGCTGCTCTGCGCAAGACTTTTCTTTATCGCGCGGCGTTCCGTTTCATTTTTTTCAAGTATTGCCCGCACTTCACGCAGTAGCGCTGCTTCGGCTATATCATGCTGCCGCTTTTGCATCAGGGCATCAAACAGGCTTTTGTTTCCCCATAACATACCATTGCCATTTTAAGGTTCAGTTTATTAAAATTAATAAATTATAAAATGCAACGTATCAGGGGCTGCGTTAAAAGTTACTAGGTTTTTAAAGCAATGTCATACTGAGCGCAGCCTTCCTCTCGACAAATAAATAGGTCAGTGTGGATAAACCGCATCCGGGTAGCGTCTTCAAGACCATCGCTCAGTAACCACATATGTCATAAAACTTCAACTTCTGACATTAATCTAAAATTTATATCTTTATAGAAACTTTGGCGCCATGAATGTGAAAGACCTCAACAAATATAGCAACGCAGAAAAAATAATTTTGGCTGAAGAGCTTTGGGACAGTGTCTCAAAAAAAGATATTAGTGTACCTGATGACACTAAAAAAGAGCTGGATATACGACTTAAAAATCTTGAAGAAGGTAAGAGTAAATTATATTCGTGGAGTGAAGTCAAGGCACATATGAAAAAGCTACGGTAATGTTGCCTGTTCATTTTATACAGGAAGCACTTTACGACATTGAAGATATTGTTATTTGGTATGAAGAGCAGCGTGAAGGCCTGTCCTTTGACTTTGAACTCTGCCTTGAAGCAGGAATTGAAGAGATTGTTAGAAGTCCAAAAGCTTTTCAAAAAAGGTATAAAAATGTAAAGATACTCTTCATTAAAAGATTTCCATACGGCATACATTACATCATACGTCCAAATGAAATTACTGTAATTGGTATTTTCCACACTTCAAGAGCCCCAAAAAGCTGGGCAAAGAGATTATAATATTTCATAAAAATAAACTAGCATTTATTTTCACATTACTCCATAATCCTCGCTTTGTAACCACAAACTATAAACTATAAACTTTCGAAAATACACTACTTTTGTACTTTTTGAGTTTATAGGGTTAAGATGCTAAAAAACGGGCTTTTATGGTTGATGTTGTTTTGTGCCGCGGCAGCGTATGCGCAGGACAACCCTACGCCCTATAAAACCCGCAGGGCACTGCCCGTTCAGGATACCATTCGTATTGACAGCATTTCGGTTAACCCCGCTTACTTTTCCTTAAAAGATGCCGCAGGTAAAGAAATTGACAGCACTAACTATAGCGTTGATTTTAGTACCGCTACGGTTGTGCTTAAAAATGGCTACACCACAGAAGACAGCCTACAGCTAAGCTACCTGCCCTACCCCGATTATCTTACCAAAAAATACAGTATTTACGAAAACAGCCGCGTAATACCTAACGATGCCCTTACCGGACAACGGTATGCCATACAGCAAAATTCGCAGGGCACCTTTAAGCCTTTTAACGGCCTTACCACATCGGGTAGTATAACCCGAGGAATAACTGTGGGTAACAACCAGAATGCGGTGGTTAACTCTAACCTCGACTTACAGGTTACCGGAAAATTATCTGATAAGGTAAGCCTGCGCGCGAGTATTCAGGACAGTAACATTCCGTTACAGGAGGGCGGCTACTCACAGCGGCTTGATGAGTTTGACCAGATATTTATAGAAATGTTCAGCGATAATTGGAACGTGCGGGCGGGCGACCTCTTTTTAGAAAACCGGCAGTCGCGATTCCTTAATTTCAATAAAAAAGTACAGGGACTCAATACCACATTTACCTTTGGCAAGCCCGATAGTAAAACAACCATCAATGCGGCGGCGGCACTCGTTCGTGGGCAGTATGCGCGCAGTACCTTTACGGGCACAGAGGGTAACCAGGGGCCGTATAAGCTTACCGGTAATAATGGCGAGTTGTATGTACTGGTCATCTCGGGCTCAGAGCGTGTGTATGTAAACGGGGTACTTTTAGAACGCGGCGAGAACAATGATTATGTTATTGATTACAACGCCGGTGAGATTATATTCACCTCCCTATTCCCCATTACCAGCGAAATGCGTATTAACGTAGAGTACCAGTACACCCAACAAAACTACACCCGTTTTGTTACCTACGGCGGTATTACCCACCAAGAAGAAGACTGGAGCATAGGCGGGTATGTGTATAGTGAGAACGACATGAAAAACCAGCCGCTGCAACAAAGCCTTACGGCAGAACAAGTGGCTACGCTGCAACAGGCAGGCGACAACAACAACTTAATGACAGCGCCGTCTGCCTATGTAGACAGCTATAGCGAAAACAAGATACTATACCGCAAAGTAATTATTGATGGTGTAGAGGTTTTTGAACAATCCAGCAACCCTGAAGATGAGCTGTACAACGTGCGCTTTACCCTTGTGGGGGCAGGCCTGGGCAATTATAACCTTTCTAACGCCAACGCCATTGGCAAAATTTATGTGTATGAAGCTCCGGTAGGCGGGGTTATGCGGGGCAGCTATGAACCTGTAATTCGCCTTACACCGCCAAGCAAAATACAAATTGCCACAGTACTGGGAAAATACAATCCGTCAGAAAAAACGTTGCTTGACTTTGAGGCCGGTATGAGTAATAACGACCTCAACCTGTATTCGCCCATAGATGATGGTAACAACAACGGCGTGGCTCTTAAGTTTGATGGTAAACAGCGCATTTTTACTCGCGAAAACCTTGCCCTTGATGCCTTTGCCAATTATCAGTTTGTGCAAAAAGACTTCAGGACGATAGAGCGTTTGTTCAACATCGAATTTAACCGCGACTGGAACCTTACCAATATTGTTACTACCGATAATAACCAGAGTTACCTTATAGCAGGTACTACCCTTAAACTGCCTAAGAACGGGCAGGCTACCTACCAGGTAGAAAAGCTTGATTTTGGCAACACCTTTACCGGTACCCGCCATGTAGCTAACGCGCAAATGAAATTTGGCAGCTTTACCGTGCAAAACAACGGCAGCTTTATGGATAGCGATGGCGCTTACAGCAAATCGACTTTTTTAAGGAACGAGGCGTTATCAAAATACCATTTTGGCAAGAACTGGGTGGGTGCGTCGTTAAGGTTAGAAAACAATAAAGAGAAGCTAAAAGAAACCAACCAGTACAGTACCCTGAGCCAAAGCTTTACAGAGTATGGCGCTTTTGTAGGCCGTGGCGACAGCACTAAGGTATATGTCGAACTTGGCTACCTGCAACGGGCAAACGACAGTCTTGTGGGCACCCTGCTGGACCTTGTTAACACATCACGCTCGTATTACTTAAAATCGCGCCTTTTAAAGACCGAGAAAAGCGACCTGAGCCTGTTTGTAAACTACCGTAACCTGAAGTTTACCGATCCTGCCTATAAAAACCAGCCATCGCTTAACTCACGCCTGTTATATAATGACCGCTACTGGAACCAGCTGGTACAGGTTACTACCGCTTTTGAAACCCTCTCCGGACAGATTGCCGAACAGGAATTTACCTATATAGAAGTTGCCCCCGGGCAGGGCGTGTACCGCTGGAACGATTATAACAACAACGGCATACAGGAATTGCAGGAGTTTGAAGTTGCCCCTTTCCCGGATCAGGCTATTTACGTTAGGGTATACCTGCCTAACCAGGTGTATCGCGGTACCCACCAGAACAAGTTTGCACAGTCAGTAACGCTAAACCCTACGCAGTGGCAAAGCCAGGGCGGGTTTAAAAAGTTCCTTTCATATTTTTATGACCAGGCTTCCTACCAGGCCGATCGAAAGATAGAACGCAACGGCAGCAACTTTGACCTCAACCCGTTCTCATCATCCGAAGAAAACCTGTTGGGGCTAAACGTGGCCTTTCGCAACAGCCTTTTTTATAATCGTGGCAAGCAAAAGCATTCTGTTACTTATACCTACCTCAACAGCCGCAGCAAAAGCCTGCTTTCGGTAGGTTCGCAGGATGGTACTATACTATCGCACCAGTTGCAGTATGCCCACCTTATACAAAAGTTGTGGCTGCTGTCGTTCGCCGGGCAGGCAGGCAATTCATCCAGCCACGCCAGTAATTATGATGCTAAAGATTATGACATCAGTAACTACCTTGTGGGGCCTAAAGTATCTTATATCTTTTCGCGCGATGCCAGCTGGGATGTGTTTTATGAATACCAGAATAAGGAAAATACCATTGGTGCCCTCGAAACCCTGAGCCAGCAACGCATTGGTACTTCGTTTACTTATGCTTCTGCCAAAGGTTTTACTACCAGCGGCGAATTTTCGCTATACAAGAATGATTTTACAGGCGAGCAAACCACTGCTGCTGCCTACCAGATGCTTCAGGGGCTTACTGCCGGTAACAACACTACGTGGCGCCTGCTGCTGCAAAAAAGCCTTACGCAGTTCCTGGACATCAACGTTAACTACCAGGGTCGGAAGAGCGAAACCAGCAAAGCCGTGCATACCGGAAGTGTGCAATTGAGGGCGTATTTTTAACAGTTAAATATTTGTTAACACACACAACAAAAGCATAAATACCAATACTTTAGCAGCGCAAAATAGCAAGCATTAGATGAGAACATAGACCCTCCTAAAATGCCGGAAAACATGATCTTTACTAAAGTAAACTAAGCATTGAAAAAAACACTAACCATATTATGTTTTATTATGGGCTGTATTTCTTACAGCCAGGATGTGGTTGCTGTAGAAAATTTTTTAAATAATTTGCCAGACTACACGACAATGAAGTATTATGCAGACATAAACCGTGTATTAGATAAATTTCTCGGTTCATGGAAGTACCAAAATGCATCTCAAAATCCAACGGAACATATAGAAGTTGTATTTTTTAAAGGGAATGTAGAATATCCAGGGGCAAATTATAGCCGCGATATTATAGATGCCCGGGTAAAATATAGTAAGAATGGACAGGTAATATTTAATACGCTTAATAGCAACGAAATCATGTATGATATATATGGCAGCAGTTTTTTAAACCCACAAAATACAAATAAAATAAGATTGCTTTATAGTGAGCCGGATGCGCCCGGTGCGAAGTATAGAGCATGGTTGTATCTTGAATTTATGCCCGGCACTCCTGCACAGCTAAAATGGCATATGGAATGGCAGGCATTAGATGAAAATATAGACCCACCAAAAATGCCGGAAAACATGATCTTTACTAAAGTAAACTAAGCATTGAAAAAAACACTAACCATATTATGTTTTATTATGGGCTGTATTTCTTACAGCCAGGATGTGGTTGCTGTAGAAAATTTTTTAAATAATTTGCCAGACTACACGACAATGAAGTATTATGCAGACATAAACCGTGTATTAGATAAATTTCTCGGTTCATGGAAGTACCAAAATGCATCTCAAAATCCAACGGAGCAAATAGAAGTTGTATTTTTTAAAACAAATGTAGAAAGCCCAGGAGCTAAATATAAAGAAGATATTATATATGCTCGTGTAAAATATAGTAAGAACGATCAGGTTATTTTTAACACGCTTAATAGCAACGAAATCATGCATGATATATATGGCAGCAGTTTTCCAGACCCACAAAATACAAATAAAATAAGATTGCTTTATAGTGAGCCGGATGCGCCCGGTGCGAAGTATAGAGCATGGTTGTATCTTGAATTTATGCCCGGCACTCCTGCACAGCTAAAATGGCATATGGAATGGCAGGCATTAGATGAGAATATAGACCCACCAAAAATGCCGGAAAACATGATCTTTACTAAAGTAAACTAACTATTGAAAAAAACATTAACCATATTATGTTTTATTACTTGCTGTATAACCTATGGCCAGGATGTGGTTAAACCCATTGAGCAATACTACACTTATTCTGACCAAAACAATATTTACTTTAAGGATGTAAACCTCATCTTGAATAAATTTTTAGGGAGTTGGGAATATAGTACCCAAAATGAATACTTCAAAATTACACTTGTAAAATACGAAAAAACAAAAGTTCAGGCTACTACACTCAGTCAGCATACCGACAGGATTAACACCGATTTTATTTATAAGCAAAAAATAAACAACGAATGGGTTACCGTTTATAACACCTATAGCAGTCAGGGAAACCCTGGTTCTTTCTATATTTGGGGTGATGAGGTCAAAAATTTTTCTGTTATTATCCTATTCTATACCGAGCCTCCAGTTTCAGGAACATGCGAGCGCAACAGGTATGGAAATATAGTTTTGGACTTCGTGACATCAGCACAAGGCTCAGCTCCTAAAATACAGTGGCAACGGCAGGAAATTTCTTTAGGCTATAACCCAAACGAGCCTTGCCCTGATGGCACCGCCAGAGATGCAACATCTTTTAAGATTCCCGCCGAAATGCTGCTTACTAAAATAAACTGAGTATTGAAAAAAGCACTAACCATATTATGTTTTATTACTGGCTGTATTTCTTACAGCCAGGATGTGGTTGCTGTCGAAAATTTTTTAAATAATTTGCCTAACACAAACACGACTAAGCATTATGCAGACTTAAACCGTGTATTAGATAAATTTCTCGGCTCGTGGAATTATCAAAATACCCCTGTGAACCCCACTGAACATATAGAGGTGAAATTTTTTAAAACCAATCGCGAGTATAGAGGTGGAAATTATAGTCGGGATATTATATATGCTCGTCTAAAGTACACTAAAAATGGTCAGGTAATTTTTAACACTCTTAATGAAAGCGGCTTATCAGACTATATCAGCGGTAGCTCTTTCCTGAATCCTCAAAACACTAACAAAATAAAACTAATATACTGGGAGCCTGATGCGCCCGGATCTAATTATAAAGCATGGTTGTATCTTGAATTTATGCCCGGTACTCCCGCACAGCTAAAGTGGCATATGGAATGGCAGGCATTAGATGAGAATATAGACCCACCAAAAATGCCTGAAAACATGATCTTTACTAAAATAAATTAAGCCCTGAAAAAACATTAACCACATTCTGTTTTACACCCAACGATAATTTATTTGAACTTCAAGAAAACGACAAAGCCGCCTTTCTCTGGGAGAAATAGCGGCTTTGTACCAACCAATATAAAAAAACCTGATAGTATTTATTGCTTTACAATGCGTACAGTTGCCGTAGCACCATTATCGGCTGAAGCCTTTATAAGATAAGTACCTACAGGCAGTTGTGCCATATTAACTTCGGCACTTGTGCCCGCAACTTTTTGGGTAAGCACCTGCTGCCCCAGCATATTATTAATAGTGATGTTTGAAAGGCTGCTGTTAGCACTTAGCGTTACCACACTGCTTACCGGATTAGGGTAGGCTTTAAGCCCTTTAAGGCTAAAGTTTTCAATACCCGCGGTTGCGTTTACAGTAATTCCATAATAAGCACTTTCGCAGTTGTTAAACACCTGGGTAACGTAATAGGTAGTACCGTCAACAAGTGGTGTTGTGTCAGGCACTCCGGTATATTCAGTTCCAACAAGGGTATACCAGCTAACAGCAGCCCCTGCAATAACACCCACAGTAAGGTCGGCAATGGTTTGGCCTTCAGTAAAATCCTGCGTCTGGCTGCCTGTTACTGACGCTGTAGTAGTTATCGTTACCGGAACCGGTGTAGCAGCACTTTCGCAGCCGTTAAGCGTGTGTGTAGCATAATATGTGCCGGTGGCCAGTGGCGTTGTACCGGCAAGCTCTGCACCGCCAATAGTACTGTACCATTTAATATTGCCGGTATTCGTCCAAATTGCCGACACAGTAACACCCGCACAAAATGTTTGCTCAGGAATAGTAGGTGCGGCAACAGTAGTAACAGTAACCGTTACAGCAGCCCTTGTACTTGAACAAGAACCTACGGTTTGTTCTGCATAGTAAGTACCGCTTGCAAGTGCAGCAGTATCCGCAAGTGCCGTGCCACCTGTTGCAGCTGTATACCAGCTTATAGTAGCACCGTTTGCACCTGTAGCTGTTAAGTTAGCCACAGTGCCTGAATTACAAAATGATTGCGAAGCAGCCGTAGGTGCGTTAACTGTAGTTACAGTAACCGCAACCGGTGTACGTGTACTTTCGCAAGCACCTGCCGATTGCGATACATAATATGTTGCAGATGTTAAAGCTGTTGTAGCAGCTAATGCCGATCCGCCTGTCGCAGCACTGTACCAGTTAAGGCTACTACCTGTAGCGGTAAGGTTAGCTACGGTAGCGCCACCACAAAATGCCTGAGGCTGTGCAGCAGGGGCATCCGGGGCAAGGCAATTGAAGGCTTTGTTAAGCTGGTAGCCACGGTTACCGCCATGGTTAGCAATTGAAAATGAAGCGCTTGAACCACGAGCCCATGCAAAATCAATATTGGCATCGGCATAGTTAAATACATAATCATTAGCACCGCCTGCAAAAGACCGGGTGGCTACAAGGGTACGGGTGCTGCCGCTTGTGGTATTGCTGGTTACAGTCCAGTCATTCGTATCTGTTGAAGGCATTGCACCAATACCGTTTTGGGTTGCATCTACAAGGGTAGTACCGTTAAAGTAAACCACATCAGTACCGTCCATCATTCCGCCTCCGGTAGCAAACGAACCAAATTGAAGGGCAAACCAGCGGTCTGATGGGCCTGCAAGGGTAAGTGTAGCTGTACTGGTGCCACTGTTAAGGTCCAGCTTTGCAGTATAGCCACTGCTAAGGGTAACAACCCCCGTAGTTTTGCTTTGGGCGAATGCCCCTAAAGCCGAAACCGCCATTAATGCTGTGAGTAATAATTTTTTCATGAGCGTTTTATTTTTTGAAAAGGTTTATGATTTCCTGGTTTTTAGAAATTACGGCATGGTCATAAGGTGTATGGCCGTCGTTATCTTTAATGTCGGTTTTTGCCTTATGCTGTAGCAGGAGCGTTACAAGGTCTTTATTTTCAAACTGTATGGCATATACAATAGGCGTCATGCCACCGCCATCGGGCAGGTTTGGGTTGGCTTTGTTTTCCAGCAGCAGCTTTGCGAGCGCCGTGTTTCCCTTTACGGCCGCCGCCGCCAGTGCAGTACCGTTACTACTGTTGTAGTTTACGTCCTTTACGTTCCTGGCAAGGTATTCTGCTACGCCATTGTTGCCACGGTAGCAGGCCAGTATCAATGGCGAAAATCCGGCAGCGTTGATCGCGTTAATGGTATCGGTATTTTTTTTGACCAATACCTTCATCTCTTCTACTGTGCCGGTACGGGCAGTATCAAACACATCTTTGCCCTGTGCCATACATAAGGCCGGGAGTACAACGGTTACAAAAAGGATAAATATTTTTTCCATAACTACTTATTTTACAAGTTGCAGGTTGTAGGCCACCTTAATTTTATCGGCCACTTTTTTGCTGACTAATGCCGGTATCTCTATGGCAAAATCTTCGGGCTTTACATCAAAGTCGCCTGTAATTACAAGGCTATTGCCCTGTTTTGATATTTTGGCAACATCGGTAATATGTTTCGTTTTTCCGTGCAGGGTAAGGTCGCCGGATATGGTAAAGGTTTTAGCTTCCGCCGAAACCTTAGTAATGTCAAATCCCTCGATCTTACCTTTAAAAGTCGCCTTCGGGAATTTATCCGACTCCACGTAGTTTTCATTAAAATGCTCCTCCATAAGGGCTACTTTAAAACGGAAGCCTTTCATGAGGGCAAGCACGGCAATGTCTCCCGTTTCGGCTACCACTACAGCACTGGCGGTTTTGTTTTCGCCTGCCACCTCCTCAAAAGACGGTACGCTGGCCTCAAATTTTATACTACCTGTTTTAGTGGTATATTTCTGGCCGTAAAAAACGGTCGTAGCCAGCAGGGTAAGCAGTAACAGTATATTTCTCTTTTTCATAGCAATTCTTATTTAATTTTCACGAAGGCCATCGGCACTCCATTGCAATATCACGTTAATATCACTTTGCGGCATGCGCCCGGTTTGTGGCATAATGCCGTCTTCGCCATTCTGGCGCTGTATACGGTCCAGTACTCCTGAATTTTGCACGGCATCCTTAACCTCAGCATAAGTAGTAAGCGGACGAAATGATGCCGATCGCCCATTAGCATGGCAGCTTACACAATTAGCATCTATAATGCTTTTTACATTAGCAGTGTAGGTAATTGTATCTGTAACGGGTACCGTATCTTCAATATCTTCATAGGTGTGCGATTCGCAACTCAGCAAACCCACGGCAAGTAATGGCAGTACTATATATTTTTTCATCTTTAGCAACTTTTAAAAAACCCTGTATAAATTAAACCCGAAAAAGAAATCGCCCTTGCTCCAGTCGCCCGCAGCATTAGTAAGGTAACCACTCTCTGTCATGGCCTGTGAATTGCTGAATACCATCTGGAAAATGTGGCCGCCGGTTTCTATATCAAGGCCTACAGATAATGGGTTTTTATAATAATCGGGCTTATCAACATTATAGGCATACTCCAGGTTAAGTGACATACGCTTGGTAAGCTTTATCCTGCCCCCGGCACCTACAGAGAACTGGTTTTCTTTTTCGTTAACGGCATCGCGCAGGTTGCGGTGAATGAACGATGGCACTAACTCAAGCGACAGCGCATCGCTAAACTTGCGCGATACTATAAGCTGCTGCACATAAGTAAGCCGGTCTGAAAATTCTATTTTGGGGTATGCTTCTTTTTCAAGGAACGTATTAATATCCAGCGTGCTGTAGCCTGCAACCTCAAACGGAAATGCAGCACTTTGGCGTGCCAGCCTGTATTTTAATGACCCTTCATACATTTTAAGCATGGTGTGGCGGGAAACACTTGCCGATAGCCAGTTCGTTACCCCATATATTGCCCCCAGTTTTGTTGTAGCATTATCAAGCCCAAAAAAGGTATCAAAGCCATTCTTTACGGTACCAAAGCGGTGCGAAACCACCACATACCATTCTTTAGCCGCGGGCATTTTAGTAGTTTGCAGCGTTACTACCTGCAGGCCTTTAAAGGCTGCAGCGGCATAGGTATCCTGCACCTGTGTACTATCCAGCTCGTTGAGCAGGTCGTCCTGCGCGTGGGCAAAAAAGCCGAACATAAGGCATAGCGCCGGTAAAAATCTCTTCATTGTATTTAGGTAATTATTTAAGTGTACACTGGTCCAGCTTTACTTCGCCAAAAAGCTCGTCGTAGCCTATGCACCTGCCCTTTACAGTAATGGTCTTACCTTCGGGCTGGTCCATCTTTTTATCAAAACCACAAAACACTTTGCCATCAAGCGTTACAACAGAATCGTTTACGGTAGTTACCACCCCACTTACTGCTATGGTCTTGTTCAGGTACTTGGTATCGGCAGTTTGCTGTGCGGCTTCATAATCTGCGGTCAGGTTTTCTGCGGTCAGGCTATAGGTTGCTTCTTCATCGCTTACATTACGGGCATCCTTATATAAATATCCATACCATATAAAAGCACTGGCAAGGCCTATTATCAATACAACAGCAATTATGGCAAAACCTTTCTTTTTCATTACAGGATGTGTTTAAAATGGGACAACAAGTACAATCCGTTAACAAAATTATCAAACTACTCCGCCCACAAGCGGGGTTACAGGCATACACCCGCTATGGTTTAGGATTTGGTGGGTTTGGGTTAGAATTTGAAAAATTCTGTAAGAACATCACTTTTATAGTGGTTGCGTTTCTAAGACGAAATGAAAATATGATACAGTTGAAATATTTTTTTTCTAGCAAAGGCGCAGAGGCGCAAAGCTTTACTCTCATTAAGTTCTGACACAACCGACTGATAACTCGCAAAGCTTTGCGCCTTCGCGTGACATTTAAACCATTTTGGACTATACTAAATATGTAAGTGGTGTAACTTTAACGGTAGCATAACAGCAACACATTAAAATAAAAGTGAACTTTATGATAATGCCATTTACTGTTATAAACAGTTCGCTGAAATATATTTTAACCACAGAGAACACAAAGGGTTTCACTAAGAGCACAAAGAGGCATAATAAAGACTCTGTAAAAGTGATAATGGTCACAAAGCTGCCATACAGCTTTGTGTACTTTAATCCTTAAAAAAAGTTGAAACCTTTAGAAAGATATTCAGGGTTAGCCTTGTGATCTTAGTGAAACCCTTTGTGTCCTTTGTGGTGAATTACTGTCTAACAAACTATTATTTATAATAATTACTATAAACACTAAAAATAAAAATTTGCCATGAGTAAAGTACATAACCTTTTAGCCGGGCTTGGCGGTGCGGTAGCCCTGAACATACTACACGAAAGCCTGAAGAAAACCGACAAGAATATGCCCCGCGTAGATAAGCTGGGTGAAGAAGCCCTGCAAAATACCCTGCGTTATTTTGGCACCGAAATTAAAGATGAAAAAGTATTATATGGTGCTACCCTGGCGGGTGATATTATAAGCAATGGTATTTATTTTAGCGCCATAGGTGCGGGCGACCCAAAGTATATATGGCAACGTGCCGTAACCATGGGTATATCTGCGGGTGTGGGTGCCATTACCCTGCCCGAACCAATGGGGCTGGATGATGAACCCGTTACCAAAACACCAAAAACAAAAGCGCTTACAGTGGGCTACTATGTACTGGGAGCTTTAGTTACGGGGGCGATACTTAGCGCGCTGAGTAAGAAAAATAATTTATGAGGCACTTAGCCATTACCATAATCTATAGTACGGGCATTATGTTTTAGTTTATCTTTGAATGTTAGAGGGAATATAAATCATGGATAGAAAAACTACACCACCTAAATGGGCTGCCCGTACAAGCGGATACCAAAAACTCTTCATTTCGTTATTTTTTGCCGCGGGTGCTTATGGCATAACGCGGGTGCTCGATCTAAGCAATATAACAAGCATTATATTGTGTTGGGATGTATTTGCCCTTACCATGATAACGCTTAGCTGGCTGTTATTTTTTAATACTACGGCTGCCCAGCAGCATACTATTGTAAAAAGGCAGGACGAAGACATAAGGGTAATATTTACCCTGGTGCTTACAGCTGTATGTGTTAGCTTTTCAGGAACCATATTACTACTGTTAAACACCCAAAATTCAGCATGGGATAAAGAACTGCTGACTGTAGTTACCATACTTGCGGTAACCACCTCGTGGATATTGCTCCACACCATATTTACCATTCGTTATGCGCACCTGTTTCATAACTACCACGATAAAAAAACCGGGGCTGAAGGCGGCGGTATCGACTTTCCTAATGCCGAAAAGCCCGATTATATTGACTTTGCTTATTTCTCGTTTGTAATAGGCATGACGTTTCAGGTATCAGATGTTACTATTTCATCTAAAACCGTAAGGCGCTACGTGCTTATGCACAGCCTTATATCTTTTGTATTTAACACCATAATTGTAGCGTTAACGGTAAATATAATTGCGGGTATTAGTAAATAAGCTATTAACCTCAACACCTATTTCTTTGAATTGATTAACTTTTGAGAGTATGGTTGGTATTTTATTCGGGGTGGCTTTTTTATTCTAACAGTCTTATCTCTAAATTTGACAGGTAGTTTTCGATGTTGGGCTCATTAATTACATTAAATTTCCTGGTTAATTTATAAACCTCAATATAAAAATCATCTGTTAAAGCTGACTCAACATCAGACCTTTCAGAAAATAAAAAGACATTTTGTAATTTCTCCCGCAACAGTAATTGGTATTCGTTTAATAACTTTTCGGCTTCGATTTTAAACAACTCTACATCTTTCATCTTGAAATTATTATATTAAAAAAAGCCACCTGCCGAAAGGTGACTTTAAATTACAACTTAACTAACTATTTTATTTTCTCTCCGCAAACTTACGCCGTATCGCAATCCTAATATTATAACATTCTGCAAAAACGTTATGATGCAACCACGTAGTGTTGCACATCTCCATTATTCATTTACATTTGCCCCGTAAGAGCTTCGAACCCTCTTGCAAAATTATATTGTTTTGCCCCTGCTTTTTGCAGGGGCTTTTATAATCCCCAACGCTACCAATACCAGTAAAGTTTACCATTTACCAAACCTTTTTTAATCATACTACAAGGCTCCGTTAACAAACCGGAGCTTTTTATATTATATTTGAAAACCTGTTACAAAAGCACAATTTATTCGTCTTACCTAAAACACCAACAACATGAACACAACACTACGTTTTATTGCAGTAGCATTACTGTTATTTCCACTTACTGCCCTTGCGCAAATCGTTACCGGTAAGGTGGTCGATGCAAACCAGCAGCCCGTTCCCTACGCATCGGTACAAATAGGCCCGTTGTATGGCGTGGTTACCAATACCGAAGGTGATTTTGTTATTGATAAAAAAGATAAGACAGATGCTGATAAGGTTATCTTTTCGAGCATAGGTTTTGAAACGCTTACCATTAAATTATCCGAACTTAAAAACGGTACCTACACCCTTAAAGAGCAGGTAAATGTTTTAGATGAGGTGTTTATTACCAATAAAAAATACACTCCTACAGAACTGTTGACTAAAGTAATGGAGAACGCATCTAAAAACTATCCATCTGAAACGGCAAAACAAACAGTGTTTCTACGCACTTCTAACGAAACCAAATTGCTGGACAGTAAATTTGAACTTATAAAATCGTCGCTGGAAAAAAAATCGGTGCTAAAGGATATCAACAAGGAGATAGAGGTCATGAACAATAGCGCTAAAAAGAGAACCTCTCAGGATTATTCTGAAGTGTATGGCTATTTATATACACAAAACAACCAGTCTAAGCTGGATGTAGAAAAAGCCATTGAGCTAAAAAACAAGGATAAGGATGTTTCTGGCGATCAGTTGAACGGTAAGGCAATGGAGGTTATTAAAAAGCATCTTGACCCTACTGCAACCTATAAGGTGAGGTCTGGCATCATACCTATTTCTGATACCTTTAAGATTGACTCGCCAAAGTCTGATATAAAAACCGATGTAAAAACGGCTTCGTTAAGAACTACCTTAACATCGCTGAGCAATACGCTTAATAAGTTCTACACCAATGAAGACCTTGACTTTTTTACCGAATTTAAGCGATATACCTATACCCTTGAGGGATACTCGACTTATAATGATGAAACCATTTACATAATCGACTTTAAACCTGCAAAAGGTTCAGCGCATTATTATGGCAAGATCTATGTAAATGCATTTGACTTTGCTGTGGTTAAACTGGATTATAACCTGGTAGACGGAGAAAATGAGCATAAGATAAATCTTAAGCTGCTACTGGGGGTAAAAATGGTACAGGACCGCACGAAGGTATCAGCAACCTATGCTAAAAACGAGGCAGGGCAATATGCCGTAAATTTTGTAAAAAAGCAGACCGGCACCTATATGTACATTGACCGGTCTATGAAATTTACCCAGAATAAAAAGACAAAAGACGAAGAAGAGCGTATGCTTAAATTAGGCCTTATGGCAGAAATGGATCAGATTACCACAAATGAGCTTTTTGTTATTGCCAAGACACCTATTAGTGCAGAGGCATACACTGCGATTACCGAAAAACCAAAATACAACATTAACTACATTGCTAAATACGACCCGTCTATCTGGAAAGACTATAATGTACTGGCACCGGTAGATGCGATTAAAAATTATAAATAATAATTCATAAAACATACAAAAACAAGATGCTGTAAGGATTATATCTTACGGCATCTTGTTTTTTATATTTATGTGCTGTAGCATTTTTTGTCATTCCGACGATAGGAGGAATCTCAATAAATCAATTATCTTACATTAGCCCATCGATGAATATAGAGATTGTTATTCTCCTACTGTCCCATCTGAATAATACCTCTAAAACAGGCTCTTTTGTTTTATCTTTGATGCCTAAATAAAATATGCCATGTCAGATAAAATACCACAGGAAAAAACAATGCTGCACTCCCGAAATAAAAACAGGGATAGGTATGACCTTGCAGCACTAATAACCGCGGTACCTGAGCTGGCAGCCCATGTAAAGCCTAATAAGTTTGGTGATGAATCGGTAGATTTTGCAAGTCCACAAGCGGTGAAGCTGCTTAATAAAGCATTGCTTAGCCATTATTATGGTATAAAAAAATGGGAGTTTCCTGAAGGCAATCTTTGCCCACCCATTCCGGGCAGGGCAGACTACATTCATTATGCTGCAGACCTGCTTGCCGAAAGCAACTTTGGGCGTATGCCTGCCGGAGATAAGATCAGGCTTCTTGATATTGGTACGGGTGCAAACTGCATTTACCCCATACTGGGTGTTGCAGAATATGGCTGGAATGTTACCGGTGCAGATATTGACATCACATCGGTAGCGGCAGCGCAACAAATAGCAGTAGCTAACCCACAGCTTACAGATAAGATAGTAATAAAGCTGCAAAAAGATAAAACCCGCTTTTTTAGTGGTATTATAGATGCGAACGAAAAGATAGATATAGCCGTATGTAATCCGCCTTTTCATGCTTCTGCCGATGAGGCGCAGAAAGGCACACAACGCAAGGTGCAAAACCTTTCGGGTAAAAGAATAAAGACTCCTGAATTAAACTTTGCAGGCATTAGTAACGAACTGGTGTATGAGGGTGGCGAACATGCCTTTATCCATAACATGATAGCAGAGAGTAAAACCTTTGGCAGAAATATATTCTGGTTTACCACACTGGTCTCTAAACAGTCTAACCTTAAAGGCATCTATAAAGCCCTGGATGGCCTTAAAGCCGTGCAGGTAAAAACCATTCCGCTGGGTACAGGCAATAAATCAAGCCGCATTGTAGCGTGGACGTTTCTTACCAAAGATGAGCAAAAACGCTGGCAGGATACAAGGTGGAAGTAGTAAATAAGAGTAGTCAGGTTACAAACAGTGTAAACGCATTATAAAAGATAAGCCACTTAGAATGTAACAAATTTAATGATTCTTAAAATTTGTAAAAATTCGAGAAATTAGTGGCAAAAAATTTAAGCAAATTAAATGATGCGTTTGCCCTGAGATTACAAAGAATACGGGGAAACTTTAAAGAAAGAGACGCTATCTTTTACGGGTAGTTTCCGGCTTTTTAGACGTATAAACGGCATCATCCAGTACTTTGTACATACCCATCCGAATATTTTCAAAATCCTTTGTGCGCCAGTCAATATAATCTTCAAGAGTAAACAGCAATATCGATTCGCCCGTAACCTTGGCCAGGCTCAGTTTTACGGTTTGCTCCTGCGGGGCATTTTTAAGATAGCCGTGCCATGCCATTACAAATTCGCCATCCTGCATTTTGCGCCACTGGTTTCCGGTGCTGGTAAGGTTCTCAGGCGTGCGTGGTTCGGTTTGTGCTGCTGTTGTATATTTAGCAGATACATAGCCCAGCCTTATAAGGTCTTTATAAGGTGCAGTTAACGGATCGCGATCATATTTT
The DNA here is from genome assembly GCF_003403075.1 of Flavobacterium psychrotrophum. NCBI lineage: Bacteria > Pseudomonadati > Bacteroidota > Flavobacteriia > Flavobacteriales > Flavobacteriaceae > Flavobacterium > Flavobacterium psychrotrophum. The sequence continues at coordinate 3,777,351 of NZ_CP031557.1, forward strand.
GGGTCAACCGGAAAATCTGTATTTTTAAGTGTCTTTACAGTATAGGTTCTGCCATCAATAATTACCTTACCATCTTGCTGTACCTGCGATGTTTTTGGGAATAAAATATCAATACGTTCGGTATTGGTATCCAGTGCAAAAGCCACATTATCGGCAGTAAGGTTAGTATCTTGTTGTGCTTTGGCAAATAAAGAAAAACACAGGACACACAGTAGTAAAATTTGTTTCATAAGGCTGTTTAGGGGCGCAAAGGTAATTCATTTTTTTAATTGCCAAAATCAGTTTGTAGTTTACCGTTTTATGCTGTCCCCCGTTAAAAAGGACACTACACGCAAATAAACCAAATCTGGTTGCTATATTTGCGGCATAAGTTCTTTACTTTATTTCTTTTCAAACGGAAAAGGTTTCCGGCGAAAGCCGGGACTAATAGGGAATCGTGTGCAAATCACGAACTGTCGCGCAACTGTAAGTAACCTCTAAAGTTTTTACCCTTGTTGCCCACTGTTTGCCAATGGCGAATGGGAAGGGCGGTAATAATGTTACAAGTCAGGAGACCTGCCTTTACCAACTTGACAATGCTTTCGCGGTTTGAAGCTATTGGTTAAAAATGTTCATGGGCATCGTGTGCCCTTTTCATTCCCCACCCCTATCTTCTTAAGGCATTGTGAAATCTGGCAAAAGAGCTTTTAAATCATTCATTAATTTTTTAAAAGCACTAAAATGCGTACAAACAATCTTGGCTACCCGCGCATCGGGGGCAACAGGGAACTTAAAAAGGCCTGCGAAAGCTACTGGGCCGGTAAGTCTCCTATCGAACATTTACTGCAAACCGGTAAAGACATCCGCCTGCACAACTGGAATCTTCAGAAAGAGGCAGGTATCGACCTTATTCCGTCTAACGATTTTTCGTTTTACGACCAGGTGTTAGACCTGTCGTTAACCGTGGGCGCCATACCTCCCCGTTATGATGCACTTAAAAACGGCAACATTCACGACCTTTATTTTGCCATGGCAAGGGGCTATCAGCAAAATGGGCTGGACCTTACTGCTATGGAAATGACAAAATGGTTTGATACCAACTACCACTATATAGTGCCTGAGTTTTATAAAAACCAGGAATTCTCACTTTTCTCAACTAAAGTTATCGAGGAGTTTGCAGAGGCTAAAGCCGCAGGTAGTATAACTAAGCCTGTGCTTATAGGCCCTGTGTCGTACCTGTTGTTGGGTAAAGAAAAAGAGGCTGGTTTCCACCGGATATCTTTGCTAAATAAATTATTACCTGTTTATATCAAGATTATAGAGCAACTGGTAGCACAGGGTGCAGAGTGGATTCAGTTTGACGAGCCTTTCCTGGCACTTACCCTTACCGAAGAGGAAACCAGTGCACTAAAGCAGGCGTATGCATTGATAAAAGAAAAATTCCCGCAGGTAAAGATATTATTGGCAACCTACTTTGAAAGCCTTGCAGAAAATACCGCCCTTGCCGCATCACTACCGGTTTGTGCGTTACATATAGACCTGGCGCGCAACCCGGAACAGCTGGATGCCATACTTGACCACCTACCCGAAAACCTTTCATTATCACTTGGAGTGGTAGATGGCCGTAACATCTGGAAAAATGATTACCAAAAATCGCTGAAACTGATAGACAGGGCAGCAAAAAAAATAGGCAAAGAGCGCCTTATGGTAGCACCATCATGCTCATTGCTGCACGTACCGTGCGACCTTGTAGCCGAAACTAACGATACTACCCTTACACCCGAAATAAAACAATGGCTAGCCTTTGCCCGACAAAAGATTGATGAGGTTGTCGTAATAAAACAGTTGGCAAACAGCGAAAACATAACCGATGCCGCCAATAAACTAAAGGCAAACATTGCTGCGTGCGAATCGCGCAAAACGTCGGTGCTCATCCATAACCCGCAGGTCAAAGAACGGGTAGGTAATATTACCGATGCAGATGCCCGACGCAACAGCGTTTTTGAAATGCGCAAAGCATTGCAGGTAGCGAGCCTTAAGCTGCCTTTGTTTCCTACCACAACCATTGGCTCGTTTCCGCAAACGGCCGAGGTAAGGGGCTGGAGGGCGCAGTTTAAAAAAGGCGATCTTACGCAAAAACAATATGAAGAACTCCTTAAAAAGGAAACCGAAGAAACCATTCGCTTTCAGGAAACCACAGGGCTCGATGTACTGGTACATGGCGAGTTTGAGCGCAATGATATGGTAGAGTACTTTGGCGAACAGCTACAGGGTTTTACCTTTACTAAAAACGGCTGGGTACAAAGCTATGGCAGCCGCTGCGTAAAGCCTCCGGTTATTTATGGCGATGTAAGCCGCCCGCAACCCATGACGGTGTTTTGGACACAGTTTGCGCAGTCGCTTACCGCCAGGCCGGTTAAGGGAATGCTTACCGGGCCTGTTACTATATTGCAATGGTCTTTTGTAAGGGATGACCAGCCGCGTGCCGAAACCTGTACGCAAATAGCACTTGCCATTCGTGATGAGGTTGCCGACCTGGAAAATGCGGGCATTAAAATAATACAGATAGACGAGCCCGCCATTCGCGAAGGGCTACCGCTTAAAAAAGACGACTGGCAGCAGTACCTTAACTGGGCCATTAAGGCGTTTCGTATTGCGGCATCGCCGGTGGCCGATGCCACACAAATACACACGCACATGTGCTACTCTGAGTTTAACGACATCATTAAGGATATTGCCGATATGGATGCCGATGTTATAACTATAGAATGTTCGCGCTCGCAGATGGAACTCTTAGATGCTTTTGCCAATTTTAACTATCCAAACGATATTGGCCCGGGTGTGTATGACATCCATTCGCCACGGGTACCGTCTAAAGACGAAATGGTACACCTGCTTAAAAAAGCAGCTGCGGTACTGCCGGCCTCCCAAATTTGGGTAAACCCTGACTGCGGACTGAAAACCCGTCATTGGGACGAAACTAAAAAAGCACTTACCGAAATGGTGGCTGCTGCTAATGAAGCTAAAGTTTTATATGCAGAAGCATTAGTATAATACAGATAATGGCGGTACTTTTGTGTACCGCCATATTTTAATTTACTATAATGGCATGTCATGAAACCAAATACTGCCCACGCTGCGAGAGCCCCTTTGAATGTAAGGTGGGTTCTATAGTGCTATGCCAGTGTACTACCGTTACCCTAACGGAAGCCGAAAGGGGTTTTATGAGCAGCAATTTTAACGACTGCCTTTGTGCTGCCTGCATGAAAGAGATGAAGGCTGAGTATCACCAAAAAGAATTTCAGGACAGGCTGGAGCATATTTCGCCACTCTTTAAAAAGTAACCATGGGAAAAGATGATCTGCATAAAATGATGGCGCTGGATATATACCTTTCTTCCCTTAGTGATGAAGCGTACCACAATGTTATGAAGCAGATGAAAGAATCAGGATCCCGATTTCCGGTTATGAGTTGGGATATATCGGGCGAGGCCTACCGGCAAACCATCCTTAATGCAAAAAAACAGGCCGATGCCGCAAAGCTGGATCAACTGGCTACAAAGTACAACTGGTCTTATAACCCGGTGCAGTTACTACACCAGTCTTATGATGCGCTTGTAGTTACAGATACTGCTCTCAAAATACTATGGGTAAACCCCGGTTTTGCAGATATGACAGGTTATACCGCCAAAGAAGCACTTGGCAATACGCCAAAATTTCTTCAGGGTGCAAATACCCTGGAAACATCGCGCCGCGAAATACGCCGAAGGCTTGATGAAGGCGAACCTTTTAGGGCAGTAATAACCAATTACAGAAAAAACAAAGACGAATATTTATGCGAGGTAAAAATTTACCCGCTTACAGGCCCTAATGGGCGAACAACACATTTTATAGCATTAGAACAGGAAACAGCATGACATTAGAAGAAAAGATTCAACAATCTGAAACACATATTTTTAAAGCAATATTCCCGAATACCACAAACCATTATGATACGCTTTTTGGTGGTGCTGCAATGCACCTTATGGATGAAGTAGCTTTTATTACAGCTACCCGTTTTAGCCGCCAGCGCGTAGTAACAGTAAGCAGCGACCGTATCGACTTTAAAAAGCCTATACCGGCAGGTACCTTTGCCGAACTGATAGGCAAGGTAGTACATGTGGGTAATACAAGCTTAAAAGTACATGTAGAGATATTTGTAGAAGATATGTATACCACAAACCGCGAAAAAGCAATAACAGGTAATTTTACCTTTGTAGCAATAGGCGATAATAAAGAGCCCGTTGCTATAGAAAAATAGCGATCATAAAACTTTACAGAAGCTCCGTTATCGGGGCTTTTTTTTGTGTAAGCCCCGGCGGGGCGTTATATCTATAGGTTATAATTTGGAATTGGTACATGAGCCCCGGCGGGGCGGGGCCTATTATAAACCTATTTCAACACAGCCTTTTCCTTTTCAGAAAAAGCTTCAGATTGTAAAATATACGCTTTAGCAAAAACCTTCAGGTCTTCAGGTTGTGCAGCATAATTTTTCAGTAAAAAGACTTTGTCTGTTTTAATATCGCCGGTGTAGCCTGTTATCCACGGCACATTATCCTGAATATTGAGGCGGATAAGGCGGGCTTCATAATTGTCGCGGTCTTTATTAATAGCCGTTTCCAGCAGCTTTGTACCCCGGTTAAACAGGCGGGTTTTGCTTATCAGGCCGCCCTCATATTTGGCGAGCAGTACTATAGATGCTGCTTTGTATGCCAATAGTGTAGCATCGTTATGGGTATCGCTTATGTTTTCAAATGTTTTATGAAAGGTCTCTGCCTGTGTCTCAGAAATAGCAGCACTAATGTATTGTTTGCGAACCGATGAAAGCTCGGGACTGGCAGTGGCAAAAAACACAAATAAAAAGCAAAGCGACAGTAACTTCATGTAAGGTAAATTTAAAGGGCAAAGCAAATATATTGTTTTGCCCTTTATATATCAAGTGGTATGCCAAAAGCCTTATTTTATTTACAGCTGATTTTTACCACAAGGCACACGAAGACTTCACAAGGGTCACAAAGCTGTATCTGTTTTCCCAGAATAAGAAACAACAAATTATTTTCTAAGGTCACAAAGCGGTATATTTAGATAAATATGCCATATAGCTTTGTGTACTTCCGCCAATGGCGGTCTACGTTGTGCACTTTGCGAAGCCTTTGTGCACCTTGTGGTTAAACTATTAACTAATGTTATCGTTTTAAAAGGTAGGTGTTTTAGTCTTTTTAAAGCGAGTTAATAAATGCCAGTAAGTCTTCCCTTTCCTGTGCGGTAAGCTGTTTGAATTTTTCTTTAGCGTTAGCCGCTTCGCCACCGTGCCATAAAATAGCTTCGGTAACATTTCGGGCGCGCCCGTCGTGCAGCAGGCGTGTATGTCCGTTTACGGTATTTATAAGTCCAATGCCCCATAGTGGCTGGGTACGCCATTCGCTTCCTGTAGCTAGGTAATCAGGTGCATTGTCGGCAAGGGCATCACCCATGTCGTGTAGCAGCATATCGGTATACGGGCGAATGGTCTGGTTGCGCAGTCCCTCTATATAATAACTGCTGCCGGTTTGCATTTTAGGAATGTGGCAGGCAATGCAGGTAATGCTGGTAAAAAGTTCTTTTCCGCGCAATACATTTTGCTCAGAATAATTTCGGCGCACCGGTACTGATAGTGTTTGCGAGTATAATACCACACGGTTAAAGGCTACATCTGTAATTTCGGGAGTACCGCCGTTAGGGTATCCGCTAATATCTGCACCCACAGGAGCATACTCATCAGGGAAAAGTGAAGAGGTAATACCCATATCGTTAAGAAAAGCGGCGCCTACTTGTTGCTTAACGCTTGGCTGGTTTGCCTTCCACCCAAACAAGCCCATTTTAAGGCTGTTGCTTTCTTTATCATACACATAATTTGCCCTGCCGGAAATGCCATCGCCGTTAGCATCAAACTCATCGGCAAAAGCCAGGTAGGTACTTTGCGGAACGGCCTCTAATAAACCAAGCCCAATGATCTGGTTAGCCACGCGGGGCGAAACAAGTAATCCGGCAGCCAGTGGGCCATATCCCGGATTATTTATGGTGTATACTGGTTTTTGAAGTGCTACGACTGTACCGTCAGCAAGGGTTTCGTTTACGGTTTGATAAGTAACGGTATATGTGCCTTTTATTATAGGGCCAAGAATAGCGTTATCCTGTAGCTGGTGCCCATAAATGGGATCTGGCAATGCACCGCCCCAGGCATCTGCCCCATGAATGCTAAGGCGTAATAGTAAGCCTTTACCCAGTTCACCATCAAATGCTGGTGGCCGCCCGCGGCCATCTTTAAAATGGCAGGCTGAACATGATATGGCATTATAAAAAGGGCCAAGGCCATCGCGCGCGGTGGTAGATGAAGGTGCTGTAACCCAACTTTGCCTGAAAAGTGAGTTACCCACCCCAAAGTCTACCGACTGTTCTGCGGTAAGTGTAGCAGAAGCAAAGCCAAAAGCCTCAACAGTAGCATTTAAAACTGTAGAAGATCCGCCGCCATACTCCTCACCGGTTTCGGCTGCAAGGGGTTTGTAGTCATTTTCATTATCGGTACAGGCCATAGCCAGAAAGCCAAATAAAGCAACCGCGGCAATTTTTTTAATTTCCATAATAGGCAAAAACAATAAAGAGCGCCGCAAATGTACGGCACTCTTATTAGATAAATAACAAAATATCAGTAAATAACTTTACAAGCCGTTAACAGTCACACCTATAGCGGTAGCGCCGCCAAGCAGTTCCTGAGAAAGCGAATAAATTTGCAGGTACGCTACTTTTACTTTAGCACCATCTGTACTGGTAGGGCCCGCTACAATAGCCCAGTCAAACGGTGTGCGCATAGCAGCAATATCTGCCGTAGAAGCATTTATAGCCGTATTAGTACTGTCATACTGGTCTTTGTTGGCTTTTTTTACAAGGTCTTCAAGAGATGCACCGCTTATGTTGCCGTACTCACCTTTATATACGTTTATAATACCTTTAAGGTTAAGTGCAATATCACGGTGTGTGTTATCGCTAAAACAAGAGTGCTCATCTTCCTGGTCGCCGTTTTCTAACGCTACAGACATACGCTCTATAGGAAGCTCAGATGAAGCAAGGGTTACAATACCAAGGTAAATGTTTTGAAGCGCTTTATCTTCTGGCAGTGCAAGGAATTTAGTCCTGTAATCTCCGCCTTCTTTCCACTCGTCTACAAGATATGTAAGGTGGTCTGTAAGCAGATCTGCAGCAGCATTAAGGTATGCTTTTCTCCTGTCTGCATTAGTTGCCGTAGTATAATCTGTAAATGCCCTTAGTCCCGGTTTGTTTTCTGCCGGAGCAGTAAGATCCTGGCCCCAAAGCAAAAACTCTATAGCGTGGTAACCTGTAGAGATACTTTTTTCGTCTTCACCTTCGTTAAGGTCTACTAAAAGATTTTTGTTGATTGTTGGGTAATCAGCAGGCCTGTTGATGATTCCTCCCTGGTAGTCCGGAGAGTTGGTATCGTTTACATAATCAATATATGCTTCATCCAGCGGCCATGCGTTAATAAGCCCTTCCGGAGCTTCATATTCAATATCGTTATCAATAGGGCCGTTTGCAAAACGGAAAGCCTCTGTAGTACCATAGCTCTCACGTGCTTCTTTCCATTTGGTTTTTGCAGCGTCAAAGTTTGCCTGTGTAGGTGTAGTGGTAAAGGTGTTGATGGCCGTTTCAAGCTCAGCGGCATCATCCAGCGCATCCTTATAGTTTTGGTAGACAATTTTAGCGTAGTTTTCTACTACAGCTTTTTTTGTTACGTTATTGTCTTTTTTAGAGTCGTCATCGCTGCATGCTGTAGTTAAAAGACCCAGGGCTGCAACAAGTGATAGGGTTAGTGTAAGTTTCTTCATTTCGTTTTATGCTTATTTAGATTTAGTAAAAACAAGGCAAAAGTAATGGTTTTTTGGAACCGTGGGCAAAAAAGATTAAAAATTTTAATGTTGCATGTAAATTATTTAGAATAATTATAGATAATATCATTTCTGTTTATACCTTTGCCAAAATTTTTTTCATGAAAAAGTTGCTTATAGCATTAAGCCTCACTGCAATTATTGCAGGATGCTCATCGTCAGATGGTGGAAATGACAACAATAGCGGAACCTACGACCGTGCTGCGTTAATGACCAGCTGGGCAGATAATATTATCATACCGTCATTCGAAAATTACCAGGCAAAACTAAATGCTCTTAATACTGCAGCTACTGCTTTTACTGCCGCTCCGGCAACACAAACACTTACCGATGTAAGGGCTGCCTGGCTGGATGCTTATAAGGCATTTCAGCACGTGGGTATTTTTGACGACCCAAAAGCCTTTGAACTGCACTTAATAGAAGGCAGTAACACCTACCCTACTGATGTTACAGGAATCAACAACAATATATCATCGGGTTCATACAACCTGGCGCAACCGGTTAATTATACTAAAGAGGGCTTCCCGGCACTTGACTATTTGCTTTACGGCACCGGTACCGACGATACTGCTATAATAGCTTACTTTAATGGCAACGCTAAAGCGAAAACCTACCTTACGGCTCTTACAGCCCACCTTAAAAGTGTTGCCGATGCAATACTAACAGAGTGGAAAGGTAGCTACCGCGCTACGTTTGTAGCAGGTACAGGTACAGCGGTAAGCGCTCCTATAAACCAAACGGTAAATAACTTTATCAAAAACCTGGAGAAAGATGTACGTACCCCAAAACTGGGTATACCTGCGGGCTTGTTTAGCAACGGCACTACTTTTCCTGATAAGGTAGAGGCATATTATAACAAGAATGTAAGCAAAGCCCTTTATGTAGAAGCCGTAACAGCTTCGCGCGACTTTTTTACAGGTAAATACTTTGGCTCGGCTACTAATGGCCCAAGCCTTAAGGGATATCTTGACGCGGTGAATGCAAAACGCAGCGGGCAAAACCTTAGCGACATTATCACTGCGCAATATGCCACAGCACTTACAGCAAGCGATGCGCTTAACAACAACTTTACAACGCAAATTACTACTGATAATGCTAAAATGGTTAGCGCTTATGATGCCCTGCAACAGGTGGTGATCTACGAAAAAGTTGATATGCTGCAAGCACTTAATATAAGCATTGACTATGTAGACGGCGATGGCGACTAAACCATGCACCAAAAAATAAAATCATACCTAAACTCTGATACCGATGCTGCCAGCCTGGCTTTTTACAGGCTGGCTTTTGGCATTATGATGTTTCTGGGTATGGTGCGTTTTGCTCTTAACGGGTGGATTGACAAGTTTTATATAAAGCCTGTTTTCCATTTTACGTATTACGGTTTTGGGTGGGTTAAACCCTTTGGATATGCCACCTACGGCTTGTTTGTGGTTTGTGCCGTCGCTGCGTTAATGGTTGCCTTTGGTTATAAATACCGATTGGGCATCATCTTGTTTTTCCTAAGCTTTACTTACATAGAGCTGATGGATAAAACCACTTATCTTAACCATTACTACTTTATATCGGTTATGAGCTTTGTGCTCATCTTCCTGCCTGCGAATGTGTTTTTTTCGGCAGATGCCAAAAATAATCCACAACTGCACAGCGAAACCGTACCACGTTATACCGTAGATGTGCTTAAAATACTTTTAGGCATCGTCTATTTTTATGCCGGGCTTGCCAAGCTAAATTCTGACTGGCTTATAGATGCCATGCCACTAAAAATTTGGCTCACAAGCAACACGCATCTGCCCATTATTGGCCCGCTATTGGGTAAGGAGTGGGTTGCCTATGCATTTAGTTATATAGGCGCAGTGTACGACCTGTTTATTGTATTCCTGCTGCTTAACCGCCGCACACGCTGGTTTGCATTTATACTCGTGGTGGTGTTTCATGTGCTTACGCGTATATTATTCCCCATCGGGATCTTCCCTTTTGTAATGATCGTTTCGAGCCTGGTGTTTTTTAGTAGCGGGTTTCATAGAAGAATACTCTTTTTTGTTCAGGATTTATGGTTTAGAGTTAACACATCCCTCCTTCGGAGGGCAGCTGTTTTTCCTCACCCCCAGCCCCTCTCCGAAGGAGAGGGGAGCAGCTTCACTCAGGCTGCAGCAGAGTCAGCCATTTTAGAATCAAATTCTACAACAAATAACGCCCAACAAAGTGCGAGTGAAATCCGCCAAAATCCGCGCCTGCGCAGCATCAGCGAAATCCGCGTTCCAAAAATTGAAGGGAAGCTCCCAACAACCTACAACCAACAACCAACAAACCGCCTTATCCCCGCGTTCCTTGCGCTGTTTATACTATTTCAGCTTATATTTCCTTTCAGGTACCTTGCCTATCCGCAGGAATTATTTTGGTCAGAAGAAGGCTTTCGGTTTTCATGGCGGGTAATGCTTATGGAAAAGGCAGGGTACACCCAGTTTAAGGTAACAGACAGCATTACAGGCAAAACCATATACATAAACAACCACGAGCACCTTACCGCGTTCCAGGAAAAACAAATGTCTTTCCAACCCGATTTTATACTGGAATACGCACATTATTTACACGACCTTTATGCCCGTAAAGGCATGGCCGACCCAGCCGTATATGCCGATAGTTACGTTGCATTAAACGGCCGCCTAAGCACAAGATATATTGACCCTAAAGTAAACCTTGCCAAACAAGATGAATCATTTAGCCACAAAACATGGATACTCCCTTTTAAAGACACTATTACAGGTTTTTAGTTTTATTATAATATGCATGGCGGCTACAAATGCCCATGCACAGCAGTTTACCGTAGAAGGTACTGTTTTGGATGAAGTGAGCGCACCTGTAGCCCGTGTTGAGGTTACTAATAATGCTACCGGGATCAGGACAGTAACCGATGCCAATGGTAAATTCAGCATTTTGGTTAGCCTGGGTGAACGTGTTTCCTGCTATAAAGAGGGGTACGATTATACGGACAAAGAAATCAATATTCGCGAAGAGGGCGTTACAACCGTTATTATACCACTGACTAAAGTTACCGTACTTAATGAGGTGGTTATCCAAAAGCAAAAGAACAGGATGTTTGCTCTAAAACACCTGCGCGATATTGAAGAAACCGCTATCTATGCGGGTAAAAAGACGGAGGTAGTTGTAGTTGATAACCTTACGGCAAACAAGGCAACCAATAACGCACGCCAGGTATATGCCCAGATCGTAGGGCTTACTTTTAACGAAAACAGCGATGGTGGCCTGCAACTTAATATTGGCGGCCGCGGGCTCGACCCTAACCGTACCTCTAACTTCAACACCCGCCAGAACGGGTACGACATTAGTGCCGATGTACTGGGTTATCCTGAAAGTTATTATACGCCACCGGTAGAAGGCCTGGGTGAAATACAGGTTATTCGTGGGGCGGCATCATTGCAGTATGGTACGCAGTTTGGCGGACTGGTAAATTTTAAAATGCATGCACCATCGGCTAAGCCTATAGAATTGATAACGCGTAATACGGTGGGCAGCTACGGCCTGCTTACTAACTTTACCAGCCTTAGCGGTACTAATAGCAAGTTTAGTTACTACACCTTTTTTAATTATAAGCAGGGAGATGGCTTTCGCCCGAATTCGGCATTTAACAGCCGCAATGTCTTTGTTAATCTTAACTATGCTTTTAACGATAAAACATCGGTGCATCTTGATTATACCCTGTTCGATTATCTGGCGAAACAACCTGGCGGCCTTACCGATAAGATGTTTTATGAAGATATGTACCAGAGCAACCGCACACGCAACTGGTTTGATGTAAACTGGAACCTTTTTGCGCTGCGCCTTAAGCATAAATTTACAGAGAATGCCGATTTTTCATTACAGCTTTTTGGCCTTGATGCCGGCAGAAAAACAGTAGGTTACAGGCCACTAAGCCCCGCGCAGGAAGATACACCCGGCACGGTGCGCGACCTTATTAGCGGTAAGTTTGTAAACTGGGGTGCAGAGGCACGCTATTTACAAAAATATACTATTGGCAATAAAACGAGTGCATTGCTTATAGGGGCTAAATATTACCAGGCAGACAATACCAGTACACAAGGACCGGGAACAGCGGGCAGCGGGCCTGATTTTAGCTTTGCGCACAATCAATTCCCAAATTATCTTAGCCAGTCAGACTATACGTATCCTAACCTTAACTTTTCGTTGTTTGGCGAAAATATTTTCAGGTTATCAGATAAGTTTACGGTAACGCCGGGCTTCAGGATAGAACACATAAGTACAAAGGCACAAGGCTATGTGCGCAAGATAAACTTTGACAATGCCGGAAACGTAATACTGAATCAAAAAATAGATGAGGATGTAACTAAAGACCGCGACTTTATATTGCTTGGCGTAGGCCTGAGCTACAAGCCCACAAGTACTACAGAATTTTATGGTAATGTGTCGCAAAACTACAGGTCGGTTACCTTTAGCGATATCAGTACGGTAAACCCCAGCCTTGCAATTGATCCCAATATAACCGACGAAAAAGGATTTACTACAGATGCCGGTATACGCGGCAGGCTTGGCGATAAACTGACTTATGATACCAGTGTATACCTTTTGTATTATAATGACAAAATAGGGCAGTATCTTAACTCAGACGGCCAGCCTTTTCGCACCAATCTGGGCACAGCCATTACCTACGGCTGGGAGGCTTTGGTAAACTGGAATGTGAAAAATGCTTTTTTTAGAGGTAATGAAAACCTTACCTGGAATGCCTTTGTAAACAATGCCCTTACAGGATCTGAATATACCAAGTCGGAGATTGCCAATACGCAGGGTAAAAAGGTAGAATTTGTGCCGCTGTATAACCTTAAAGCCGGTACAGGTGCAGGGTATAAAAACTTTTTGGCATCAGTACAGGCTACTTACATTTCATCTCAGTTTACAGATAGCAGTAACAGCACGGTATACCGTACTGATAACCGCACGGGTATATCGGGCGAAATACCATCGTACTTTGTTGCAGATTTTTCTGCATCCTATACCTGGAGAAACTTTAAACTGGAAGCAGGGATTAATAATTTTACCGATACAAAATATTTTACCCGACGCGCCACAGGTTACCCAGGGCCGGGCATATTGCCCAGCGAACCGCGTACGTATTATGCTACATTGCAGATAAAACTATAACTCCATTGCGTTATCACCCGGCTTTAACGGGTATGTTTTACCTTTCCATATAAATGTACCTGATGTTTTTGCCGGCAGGCTTATGCTTACCTTCCATTTTTTACCTTCAAGACTGTAGGCTACTGCTACTTTACCTTCAGGATGCGGAATTGAGCCACTTACTTTTGTTAGTATACCCAGATGCGGTGCCACTTTTACTTTAGCAAAGCCAGGGGCATCACTGTCTATACCCAACACTGTACGGTAAAATTCTATATTAGGACTAGATCCCCAGGCGTGGCATTCAGACCGCACCGTTTGCAGGCTCGAATCTTCAGCCCAGGTAGTAAGTCCCATAGCTATGTTTTCGCGCCATATGCCCAGCCATTTGTTATAGTCATCTCCCCTGCCAGCCTTTACAAGTGCCTGGTTTAGGTAATATTTAAAATATACGGTACATTGGGTAAGGTTTTTATCATTCAGCATGCCATTAGCTACATCGTTCATATTTGCTTCACTTACCAGTCCTGTAAGTATAGCAAGGGCATTAACGTGCTGCGAGTAGCCTGTTTTTTCTACCGTATCGGCATATAATCTTTTAGAGGCATTCCAGTATTTACGTTCTATTGTAGCCTTTAGCTGCGCGGCTTTCTGTCCGTATAGCGTGGCATAATCCTGCATACCCAGTTTAGCTTCCATTTCGGCAGCTACCTGGTAGGCCCACAACAATTGCAGGTCATAAATGGCAGCACTACCGTCTGATCCCGCAAGTCCACCACCAAGGTTACCTGCCCAGTCTACAAACGTCCAGTACGGAGTACCTTTTAGCGAACCGTCTGCCTGTTGGTATTTGCTAAAGAAATCGAGAATGCCCCTTGCGCCCACTAATTTATCTTTTATAAAATCGTCGCCCCCACGATACATCCAGTAATCATGCAGCATACAAATGTACCATAATGAAAACGGTGGAATTATCTGTGTGCCCTTTGTAGGGAAACAGCTTTTTGTAACCCCCTCAGGCAGGCGCGAATGGTCTATCTGGGTAAGCGCATTACGCGCCAGGAGATCGTCGTGCGTGTTGTAATACGATATCATAGCCTGTATGCGGGTATCTCCTATATATTGCAATTGCTCATAATAGGGACAGTCCGTATAGGTTTCCCAGGCATTAAGACGTGCCGTACGCCAGCCAATGTCGAGTATTTGACTAATCTCTTTATCATTGCTGTTAAAAACAGCTTCCTGATTAAAGGGATAGCCTGTAAATGTGCCATAAATATCATCTATAACAAGCGGCTCATTTTTTGTTTTTACATATATCTTAAGGTAACGATACGTACGGAAGTTGAGTGTGGTAAATGACTGCCCGGTAGTTCCGGCAGAAATTAAGCTGTCCTTCCGCCCGATAAACTCTTTTCCTTCTACATTATTACGGTTGCTTTTACGGGTACCGTTAGTGCCTTTATCATATAATGTTTCGGCATATGCCAAAGAAATACCGGCATCTTTGCCGCCACTAAAATTAAAGGTCACATAAGCATTAGTCAGCACTTCATTATCCAGTAGGAATGAAGCTGTAGTATTAGCGGGAATAGTTACTGCCGTTTTCCTGGCAGGGAAATTGGCAGGTAATTTAACACCCACCTCAGTGCGGAGTTTGGCAATACGCTGGTAGGTCATTTCACGTGCAGGTAGTATAGAAGGTACAAGCGCCCAGTCTAAACCCCATGCCATACCCTTTGGCCTGCCGTCTGCTATTTTATTGGCCTGTGGCCAGGCAGTGTCATCAAAATCTTTAGCTTCCCAGTTGTCTTTAACAGTAAGGTTCATATCAACAAACTGGCCTTTACTTGCTGCGAAAAAATATCCGGGAATAGGCTGATACCCTATATCGCGCTTGCATTTCCAGCTGCCGTTTGTATTAAGCACTTCTTCCGAGGCTGAACTACCCTGTAACACAAATCCCGTACGGAAACTAATTTGTGCTTCGGGGCGATACTCGGCTTCGTTCCAAACTAAAGCCGCTATGCTATTTTTTCCTGCTGTAAGATATGGAGCAAGATCTACGGTTTCATAATTCCAAGAATAGCTATCGCCACGGGCAGGGCCAAGAGATACAAGCACACCATTTACATACAGCTTATAGCGGTTATCTGCGGATACATATACGGTAAAGGCCGATGGTTTTGCATTAAACTCAATGCTCTTGCGAAAGTAATATATCCCATACTCATTCCCCGTCATATTTGGTGCGGCTATCCATTCGGCGTTCCATTGCCTTGCAGGTTGTGCATTAGACTGGCTGTAAGCAGCTGTTTCAAAACATATAATTAGTGCTATGAAAATATTGGTAAGAAACTGTTTCATATTGTGAATTATGTAAAACGTTTTAGCAAATATAGTAAGATTAGCAAAAATGTAATAATCGTTTTACTTGAGCATCCTGTAGTGTCCTGTCTGTATGTAATATGTAAAAAGTGTCTCTGCCTTTAAATCAAAATAGCATAGTGACTGAGAGAAGGCTTGTACTCGCTTTAGGGCAAATCCGCTTACTTCGCAGTAATGTTAAGCCCAGCATGTTGCAGACCTTTTGGTTTTATAATGATAAATCTCCTGTCTTCAGTCTTTGCTTTCATGTGATACATGTAGGCCATTGTCTTTAAGGTTCCGTTAATAACGACGACAGTATTCCCGAACCCCTCAATCTTAAATCTGTAAATCCTAAAGATTTTGGTATTGATCCAATACTATTTTAAGCAGTCTTTTCCAAAACAAAAAGTCCCCTTCATCTTTGATGAAGGGGACTCTAAAAAAAGGCGATGACATACTCTCCCACAAAATGCAGTACCATCTGCGCAGGCGGGCTTAACTTCTCTGTTCGGGATGGGAAGAGGTGAGCCCCGCCGCAATAATCACCTTAAAAGGTTCATTGCTTTGGGCAATGCGTTTATTGATGATGCTGTAGTATAACAACATTCAACCATAAACCAATATCTTAACATACTGAGATAAAAATTCAAGTACTATTTTTTAGAAAGTTCTCCCTGCCCCTTGCGGGGCAGGAAAGACGTACATAAGCTAACGGGTTATTAGTACTACTCGACTATGACATTACTGCCTTTACATCTATAGCCTATCAACGTGGTCATCTTCCACGACCCTTAAAAGAAATCTCATCTTGTGGTGGGTTTCGCGCTTATATGCTTTCAGCGCTTATCCCTTCCCGACGTAGCTACTCTGCGGTGCTCCTGGCGGAACAACAGATACACTAGAGGTCAGTCCAACTCGGTCCTCTCGTACTAGAATCAGATCCACTCAAATTTCTAACGCCCGCAGTAGATAGAGACCGAACTGTCTCACGACGTTCTGAACCCAGCTCGCGTGCCACTTTAATGGGCGAACAGCCCAACCCTTGGGACCTTCTCCAGCCCCAGGATGTGACGAGCCGACATCGAGGTGCCAAACCCCCCGTCGATATGAGCTCTTGGGGGAGATCAGCCTGTTATCCCCGGCGTACCTTTTATCCTTTGAGCGATGGCCCTTCCATGCGGAACCACCGGATCACTATGCTCTACTTTCGTACCTGATCGACCTGTATGTCTCTCAGTCAAGCTCCCTTATGCCATTGCACTCTACGCACGGTTACCAAGCGTGCTGAGGGAACCTTTAGAAGCCTCCGTTACTCTTTTGGAGGCGACCACCCCAGTCAAACTACCCACCAAGCAATGTCCCCCACAATATGGGGTTAGGCCTCAGATAACCAAAGGGTGGTATTTCAACAATGACTCCACAACGCCTAGCGACGCCACTTCATAGTCTCCCACCTATCCTACACATCAATTATCCAAGGTCAATACTAAGCTATAGTAAAGGTGCACAGGGTCTTTTCGTCCCACTGCGGGTAATCGGCATCTTCACCGATACTACAATTTCACCGAGCTCATGGCTGAGACAGTGTCCAGATCGTTACACCATTCGTGCAGGTCGGAACTTACCCGACAAGGAATTTCGCTACCTTAGGACCGTTATAGTTACGGCCGCCGTTTACTGGGGCTTCAATTCAATGCTTCTCCGAAAATAACATCTCCTCTTAACCTTCCAGCACCGGGCAGGTGTCAGGCCCTATACTTCATCTTACGATTTTGCAGAGCCCTGTGTTTTTGATAAACAGTCGCCTGGACCTTTTCACTGCGGCCAGCATTGCTGCTGGCGACCTTTCTCCCGAAGTTACAGGTCTATTTTGCCTAATTCCTTAGCCATGAATCTCTCGAGCGCCTTAGGATACTCTCCTCGACTACCTGTGTCGGTTTACGGTACGGGTTCTTATAATCTAAGTTTAGAGGTTTTTCTTGGAAGCCCTTAGGCACACTATCACTTTGCCCGAAGGCTCCGTGTACTATCGTATTTCACCAGGATCTGCGCATTTGACTACAAATCCTATAGTTAGGTACTTCAACGAACTATTCCGTCAGTTCGCGGTGCTTTCATCACTCCGTCGCCCCATCACAATTATAAGAAGTACGGGAATATTAACCCGTTGGCCATCGACTGTTCCTTTCGGATTCGCCTTAGGTCCCGACTAACCCTCAGCTGATTAGCATAGCTGAGGAAACCTTAGTCTTACGGCGGGGGTGTTTCTCGCACCCCTTATCGTTACTTATGCCTACATTTTCTTTTCTAACCGCTCCAGCATAACTCACATTACACCTTCGACGCTGTTAGAATGCTCCCCTACCACTTGTATATAATACAAATCCATAGCTTCGGTACTATACTTATGCCCGATTATTATCCATGCTCGTCCGCTCGACTAGTGAGCTGTTACGCACTCTTTAAATGAATGGCTGCTTCCAAGCCAACATCCTAGCTGTCTGGGCAGACAAACCTCGTTTTTTCAACTTAGTATAGATTTGGGGACCTTAGCTGATGGTCTGGGTTCTTTCCCTCTCGGACATGGACCTTAGCACCCATGCCCTCACTACTGGTAATCATTTATTAGCATTCGGAGTTTGTCAGGAATTGGTAGGCGGTGAAGCCCCCGCATCCAATCAGTAGCTCTACCTCTAATAAACTAAGCCAGCGCTGCACCTAAATGCATTTCGGGGAGTACGAGCTATTTCCGAGTTTGATTGGCCTTTCACCCCTACCCACAGGTCATCCGAAGACTTTTCAACGTCAACCGGTTCGGACCTCCACTGTGTGTTACCACAGCTTCATCCTGCCCATGGGTAGATCACACGGTTTCGCGTCTACCATTACTGACTAAAGCGCCCTATTAAGACTCGCTTTCGCTACGGATCCATACCTGAAGTACTTATCCTTGCCAGCAACGGTAACTCGTAGGCTCATTATGCAAAAGGCACGCCGTCACACCACAAAGGTGCTCCGACCGCTTGTAGGCGTATGGTTTCAGGATCTATTTCACTCCGTTATTCACGGTTCTTTTCACCTTTCCCTCACGGTACTGGTTCACTATCGGTCTCTCAGGAGTATTTAGCCTTAGCGGATGGTCCCGCCAGATTCAGACAGGGTTTCACGTGCCCCGCCCTACTCAGGATACCACTATCATTTACATCTCTTACTTATACCGGGCTATCACCGTCTATGGCCCAACTTTCCAGATGGTTCTAATTCAATTTGCAACAAATGTCGTGGTCCTACAACCCCAAAATTGCCGTAACAACTTTGGTTTGGGCTATTCCGCGTTCGCTCGCCACTACTTACGGAATCACTTTTGTTTTCTTCTCCTCCGCCTACTTAGATGTTTCAGTTCAGCGGGTTTGCCCTCCTATCGGAGTAGTATGTCTTCAACATACTGGGTTGCCCCATTCGGATATCTGCGGATCAATTCGTATGTGCCAATCCCCGCAGCTTTTCGCAGCTTATCACGTCCTTCTTCGCCTCTGAGAGCCACAGGCATCCCCCATACGCCCTTATTTTGCTTATTGTACTTACGGTTGAAGTTATAATGTTGAACGTTATAAAGTTTTGCAACTTTTAAACTTTCAACTCTTAAAACATTTCAACACTTTACATGCTTTCTATATTTTTCTTGTTTTTCTTATCTCAATATGTCAATGAACTTTTTTCAATTTGAAAATTTGAAAATTCAACCATTTGAAAATAAATCTTCAAATTATCTAATCTTCAAATCGACTAATCGATTTGTGGAGAATATCGGAGTCGAACCGATGACCTCCTGCGTGCAAGGCAGGCGCTCTAGCCAGCTGAGCTAATCCCCCATTATTTGTATTGAAATTCTAAGTATCAAATCCCAAATTTCAATTAATAAGGCACTCAACCTCCAGAATTTCCTTTAATAAGTGTAAAATTAGTAGTCCCGGGCAGACTCGAACTGCCGACCCCTACATTATCAGTGTAGTACTCTAACCAGCTGAGCTACGAGACTATATAGTATCCTCTTTTACTCCTTATTATATTATTTGAACTAACAGCGAGAGTAAGATGTATCCATCTTTACTTCTTTAATTTTACCTAACGGTCGTGTCTCTAGAAAGGAGGTGTTCCAGCCGCACCTTCCGGTACGGCTACCTTGTTACGACTTAGCCCCAGTTACCAGTTTTACCCTAGGCAGCTCCTTGCGGTCACCGACTTCAGGTACCCCCAGCTTCCATGGCTTGACGGGCGGTGTGTACAAGGCCCGGGAACGTATTCACCGGATCATGGCTGATATCCGATTACTAGCGATTCCAGCTTCATGGAGTCGGGTTGCAGACTCCAATCCGAACTGAGACAGGCTTTATAGATTCGCTCCTCCTTGCGAAGTGGCTGCTCTCTGTACCTGCCATTGTAGCACGTGTGTAGCCCAGGACGTAAGGGCCGTGATGATTTGACGTCATCCCCACCTTCCTCACGGTTTGCACCGGCAGTCTCGTTAGAGTTCCCGACATGACTCGCTGGCAACTAACGACAGGGGTTGCGCTCGTTATAGGACTTAACCTGACACCTCACGGCACGAGCTGACGACAACCATGCAGCACCTTGTAAAGTGTCCGAAGAAAAAACTGTTTCCAGTCCTGTCACTCTACATTTAAGCCCTGGTAAGGTTCCTCGCGTATCATCGAATTAAACCACATGCTCCACCGCTTGTGCGGGCCCCCGTCAATTCCTTTGAGTTTCAGGCTTGCGCCCGTACTCCCCAGGTGGGATACTTATCACTTTCGCTTAGCCACTCAGTCTTACGACCAAACAGCTAGTATCCATCGTTTACGGCGTGGACTACCAGGGTATCTAATCCTGTTCGCTCCCCACGCTTTCGTCCATCAGCGTCAATCCATTGTTAGTAACCTGCCTTCGCAATTGGTATTCCATGTAATATCTAAGCATTTCACCGCTACACTACATATTCTAGTTACTTCACAATAATTCAAGTTCTACAGTATCAATGGCAGTTCGACAGTTGAGCTGCCGGATTTCACCACTGACTTATAAAACCGCCTACGGACCCTTTAAACCCAATGATTCCGGATAACGCTTGGATCCTCCGTATTACCGCGGCTGCTGGCACGGAGTTAGCCGATCCTTATTCTTACGGTACCGTCAAGCTGCTACACGTAGCAGTGTTTCTTCCCGTACAAAAGCAGTTTACACACCATAGATGCGTCATCCTGCACGCGGCATGGCTGGTTCAGGCTCTCGCCCATTGACCAATATTCCTCACTGCTGCCTCCCGTAGGAGTCTGGTCCGTGTCTCAGTACCAGTGTGGGGGATCTCCCTCTCAGGACCCCTACCCATCATTGTCTTGGTGTGCCGTTACCACACCAACTAACTAATGGGACGCATGCTCATCTTGTACCGTTGGAACTTTAATAATCAAGTGATGCCACTCAAATATACTATGAGGTATTAATCCAAATTTCTCTGGGCTATCCCCCTGTACAAGGTAGATTGCATACGCGTTACGCACCCGTGCGCCGGTCTCAAAGT
Organism: Flavobacterium psychrotrophum; assembly: GCF_003403075.1. Classification (NCBI taxonomy): domain Bacteria; kingdom Pseudomonadati; phylum Bacteroidota; class Flavobacteriia; order Flavobacteriales; family Flavobacteriaceae; genus Flavobacterium; species Flavobacterium psychrotrophum. Next base: position 3,798,410 of record NZ_CP031557.1, read on the forward strand.
CCGAAGACTTCTACCCCTCGACTTGCATGTGTTAGGCCTGCCGCTAGCGTTCATCCTGAGCCAGGATCAAACTCTTCATCGTATATTTTTATATTTTTACGACCTTTGTTGCTAGGTATTCTTTAATTCAATAAAAGCTAGTAGTCTTACTCTCTCTTATGCTGTCAATCCAATATGTCTATGAACGTGTCTTTCTGTTTGTCATTTAAAGATTTAAAATTTAAAGATTCAAATATTGTTTCTTTATCTTCTCATTCTCTAAGCGGCTGCAAAACTACAACTTCTTTTTAAACTCACAAGCTTTTTTTTGAAAATTTATTTTCTTTATTTTAACTTCGTTTTAAAGTCTGTTTCGCTTTTCAAGCTATCCCGCTTCTCGCGGTTTGGGAGGGCAAAGATACTATCTTTTCCTTTTCAATTCCAAGCTTTTTTTAAACTTTTTTTTCGATGCTTTTTTTAAAGGCTTTTCATAACTCATATATATGAGTAAATGATTTCTTTTCAAATCCGTCTCGTGTTTCAGTCTCTCAAAGTACGTCGCCGTAGTTGCGGGTGCAAAAGTAGTAAACTTTTTCTCTTCTCCTAATGTTTTTCTAACTTTTTTCAAATTTATTTCGAAGCGGATAACCAGTATTTACTGGGTTTTCCTGAAGTTTAGAAGCTAAGATCGTTTGCCGTAGTTGCGGGTGCAAAAGTAGTAAACTTTTCGTTATCTTCTAATCTTTTTTTTACTTTTTTTTGAAAGTGGTTTCCGGTTAAAAACCTTCTGCCTTATTAGTATCATCGTGGTAAAGAACGTCTGCTGTATTGCGGGTGCAAATCTACAACTCTTTTGCTCTTTTACAAGCCCTTTTTAATCCCTTTTTTGAAACTTTATCTTAACGGTTTGTTAATCTGAACATTGGGAGGGAAAGTTTTTTTATCTTTTAATAAGTTTATCACGAAAACAGCCGTTTTGATTGCGTTTATTCAAAAATAACAGGGTTTTGAGAAACGTTTTTGCGGAGTTTGCAGGTTTTAACTCTATTTTTCTGCTCGAGAAGAAACAAACAACCAAGTACTATCATATATTATACACACTCTACTATCATTATTACTAAAAATTGAATTTCTAAGATACATACCTTTAAATTCATCAGAGAAGTTACGTTGTAATTGTACTGGTTTATCTATTGTAGCCAAAATTTCTAATTTAACCCAGATCTCTTTATTCTAAACAGTTTTAACAATAGCAAATCTAGACCTTTAACACTAGCCCCTTTATAAGTTAGAGTCATCTATAACATTCCGGCGCGTCATTACTATGATTAATGACAGGAGTCGCCCGGCTATGCCTGCATGTACAGACCATATATTAGTTAAATCATTAAGCATTGCCGGAGGATAATCAAAAAGCTTAGTCTTTAAATAAGTATATTCATATCTCGTAAGGTTTAACTTCTTCTTAAAGTTTAATACTTCTTGCATTTTCCATGTTTCAATTGCCTGATCTAATGTTATAGCATTAACCTGAGACACAAAAAGCAGGTCTTTAAAATGAACTTCGAAAGTATAAATATTAAACGAAAAGGTATTGATTTCCATATTGCCAAAAATGCCTTCGCGCTATGATGATAAAACTACAGTCATGCATAACGGATTATTTTTAGAGATAATCCCCAGGTTATTATTCCATGTATTGATTAAGCCCTCATGCAATACTGGAGTCGTTATCTTGGTTTTCTTAACTATAGTGTCGCGTTCATACCTCGAGAGGTTTAATAATTTTTTCAGAAAAGAAAGTTCTTTACCTCTCCATTCTTCAATTGCTTCTTGCAATGTCAGGGCATAAATTTGCGAGACACAACTAGCTCCATCATAATGAACTATAAAAGTAAATTTTCCTTTTTCTTCCATATAGCTACCAGCCTTTAATCCTTCCCCGCGATCTTGCTTTAACAAAAGTGAGTGCTGAAACAATATTAAACAAAAAAAGCTCCAGTTTTCACTGAAGCTTTTAAAAAGTGGAGAATATCGGAGTCGAACCGATGACCTCTTGCATGCCATGCAAGCGCTCTAGCCAGCTGAGCTAATCCCCCATTTTGCGAGGGCAAATATAATGTAAAATAATTCCAATCTGCAAACAATTACACAAAAACATTTTTAACGGCATATAATTATCAGCCGCCTGTTTTAAGCCATCCGGTAATACTAAGGCGTTCACGTTGTACCGGCTTTACCTCGTGTTCCAGCAGCTGGCTTTCAAACACAACCACCCTGCCCTGTAGCGGGTATACGGTAACGGTATCTTCAACTCCGCCGGTCTTAGGCAGGTAAATAGCCAGTTCGCCGCCATATTCCGGCTGCCAGTCTTCAGTATTCAGGTAGCACACTATAGATAGCTTACGGCTGCTGTCGTTCTGGAACGTATCCAGATGACGTTTATAAAACGTACCGGGAGGGTAAACTGCATAATGAAATTCCTGCTTTCTAATACCCATGTAACAGGTACGGTTAAGGTACTGCACAAAATTAGCCACCTTATCAAAAAAAACACGCTCAGTACCCTGAGCTGCCTCATCCAGCCAAAGGATAAAATCGCCACGCACGGCATTAACCACCTGCTCGGCAGTATTGTTACCTATGGCACTCTTCTTAAAAACAGATTCTTCATATTTTTCCAACAGGCCGCTGCGCAATGTAGCTACCTCATCTGGAGTAAAAAAATCGTCTACCACACAATAGTGCTGTTGCATAAGGCCATCAATAACCTTTTCATATAGCGGGTTAAGCTCTAAATCGTCCATAAAAGCATTGTAATATTGTGCTCCAAAGATAACCTGAAAACCTGTATAACCGTACTGTTGTTTTTATTGAGCTCATCCTGGCTTTTTTCAATTGGCTGCAAACTGGTCTTTTCGCTCCATATTTCACCTGTTTTCTTACTCCGTAACGCTGCTATGCAGTGCAAAAAAGTCAAAATCTGAATCAAAAATCCCTATTTTTCGCATCAATCAAAAAAGTCAGGATGAGTTCACTAACTTTGCAGCTTCAAAATAGCCGTTATGAGCAAAATCAGGATTACCAAGCAATTTAATTTCGAAACCGGCCATGCCCTTTATGGCTACGATGGCAAATGCAAAAACGTACACGGGCACAGTTATAAGCTCTCAGTTACCGTTATTGGCACGCCCATTACCGACGTAACTAACGTAAAGTATGGTATGGTGATCGATTTTGGCGACCTTAAAAAAATAGTGAAAGAGCAAATTGTTGATGTGTTTGACCACGCTACCGTTTTTAATAAAAACACACCGCATATAGAGCTTGCCAAAGAGCTGAGCGACCGTGGGCACGATGTAATACTGGTAGACTACCAACCTACGTCAGAAAATATGGTTATTGACTTTGCCGCTAAAATAAAACACCTTATTCCGCAGGGTATCGAGCTGCACTCTTTAAGATTGCAGGAAACCGAAACCTCTTTTGCAGAATGGTACCAGGCAGATAACCTTTAATTTTCAGGGCATACCGCCTGTAAATATCTAATTATAAAGCCTTGCTATCTTTGCAGCAGCATAACTGACACATGAAAGAAAACCCGAAAATATATTTTGCATCAGACCAGCACTTTGGCGCGCCAACGGCTGAACTTAGTTTTCCGCGTGAACAAAAATTTGTAGCCTGGCTTGATGAGATAAAAAAAGATGCCGACGTGCTTTTCCTGCTCGGCGACCTCTTTGATTTTTGGTTTGAATATAAAACCGTGGTACCGCGCGGCTTTGTGCGCGTATTGGGCAAACTGGCCGAACTGAAAGACAGCGGTATAGCAATACACTTTTTTATTGGCAACCACGACCTCTGGATGGAAGACTATTTCCAGAAAGAACTGCGCATACCTGTTTACCGCCGCCCAACGGAATTTACCTTTAACGGCAAAATCTTTTTGATAGGCCACGGCGACGGCTTAGGCCCCGGCGATAAAGGCTATAAACGTATGAAAAAAGTGTTTACCAACCCGTTTTCTAAATGGTTGTTCCGATGGCTGCACCCGGATATTGGCGTAAAGCTTGGGCAATACCTGTCAGTAAAAAATAAGCTGATATCGGGCGATGAAGATGTGAAATTTTTGGGCGAAGATAACGAGTGGCTGGTTTTGTACAGTAAACGCAAGCTCGAAAGCAAACACTACGATTATTTTATATTTGGCCACCGCCACCTGCCCATGGCGATACCTTTAGGGCCAAACGCTGTTTATATGAACCTGGGCGACTGGATAGGTTATTTTACCTACGCCGTTTTTAATGGAGAAACTTTAGAGTTAAAGGAGTACAAGGGGTAACCTCAATAGTAAATTTCTTTAACTATTTGTCTGACATTTCAAACATCTGCTATTGCGGGCAATGCATCTATATGATTAATTCTTACACACATCGCTAAGATAGCTCATCAGGTCGATATTAAAAAGGGCACCGCTTACAAGGTCTTTAATTTGCAGGTATTCATTAAAGGTAACTGCCATGTCAATTTCCGGTAGCGGGGTTTTTAGCAAAAATTTATGGCACTGCATCTTTACACCGCACCCTTCGCAGCAGTCATCCGGGCAAGAGTTATTTATAGTATCTGCAAAACTACGCAGCTGGTTTTCGGTAAGGTAAAAACCCGTTTCCTTAAACACCATCTGTACACGCTCGGTTAGCAGTTCGCCGCCTTTTCTCCAGTAAAAAGCCACCCCAAAATTATTATGGTATAATTGTGCTATATCTTTCATTTGCCCAAAATTTCTTCGTCACAAATATATTAATTATTTATACTCATTCTAAATTAAGTTTAAAAAAATAGTTAAACTTAGGCATGGCAATATATTTGTGTTTACTTTTGCAACCATGAAAAGAAAGTTTGCCATATTTAATTTGGTCCTGATGGCTATAGTGCAGTTCACTATCGCCTTTCAGTCTTTTCACGCATTTACCCACAAGCACGAGCATAAAACCGAACACATTACCGCAGCCCACGGCAAGCATATTGTTACGGCTTCAGAAAAAGAAGAATGTCATGTTTGTGATTTCCACTTCGACTTTTTTACCGCGCCACAGCAATTTCACCTAAAGCTTGATTTTGCCTACACGCATATCCCTTACAGCTACAGCGTAGTTGAAGGCACTCCCTCTTTCGGCGGAAGCCTTTTTTCCCTGCGGGGTCCCCCATCATTGGTTTAGAACGGTATTGCATCTTTAAAATGCCTGCACAGCCATAGCTATGCATTGTGCACTTTATTGCAACATACCTGCATTTGCCGCAGCACAATAGTTTTGTGCCTGCACTATCGCATTTCAATTTTCTAAATCATATTCCATGCGAATTTATTTCACGCTTCTGGCTATCTTATTGGCCGGTAGCTGGTGCGCACATTCCCAGTCTGTACTAAGCGGGAAGGTTACCACCCTGCAAAACCAGCCGCTGGACGGCGCCCATATACACATAGGCCAGAGCCTGCACGCCATGAGCCTGCCCGACGGCACCTATACCCTGCCCAATATACCCGCCGGAAGCCACCGTCTTGTGGCCTCATTCATTGGCTTTAAAACTCTTGATACCCTTGTAGATATTTACCACAACAGCATACTGGACATTAGGCTTAAGCCCGAAAGCACCCAGTTGCAGGAGGTGGTACTTACTGAGGGTGCTGTGGCTAAAAACACCCTGCACGAGCAAAAGCTAAAGACCGAAACCATAGAGAAATACAGCAACGCCACACTGGGCGATGCGCTAAAAGAGATTGCCGGGGTAAGCACGCTTAAAACCGGGAGTACCATTGTAAAACCTGTTATTAATGGATTACACAGTAGTCGCGTGCCGGTTTTTACTAATGGTGTGCGCCTGGAAGACCAGCAGTGGGGTACTGAGCACGCGCCCAACCTGGACGTGAATGCTGCCGGAAAAATATCGGTAATTAAAGGTGCCGGCGCTCTGCAATACAGCGGCGATGCCGTGGGCGGATTGGTACTCGTAGAACCCGCGAATGTTTTAAAGGATACGCTTTTTGGTAAGACCATTATAACGGCAGACAGCAATGGCCGTGGCACTACCATAGCCAGCAGCCTGCATAAAGGTACCGAAAAAGGCTGGGCGTGGAATGCCGGCGGAACGTTTAAATATTATGGTGACCGCGAAGCTCCGGATTATGTGCTTTCTAATACCGGTAATCGCGAAGCTAACTTTTCGGGTGATATTAAATACATTGCCAGCCGTTATACATTAGGCGCATCGTACAGTTTTTATAACGCTACGATAGGCATTGCCGAAGCTACACATATAGGCAACGTGGCCGATTTGGTACGTGCCATCAACGGGCATGAGCCTACCGTTATACGTCCGTTTACATACAACATTGGTGCGCCACGCCAGGAGGTACAGCACCACATAGGCAAGATAAATTATAACCGCGACCTCGCCGCCGGCGAAACCCTTAACCTCCAATATGCCTTTCAGCTAAACAGGCGCGAGGAGTTTGACCTGCGTCGTGGTGCACTTACTAACGTTGCCGCGCTGGATCTTACACTGGTTACGCATTCTGTTAATGCCGACTGGAAAAAAGAAACCGGAGACAATACCTATAAAGCAGGTGCAAGCGCCGCCTACCAGCATAATGATGCCAGCCCCGACACCGGAATACGCCCCCTGATACCTAACTACTCCAAAATCGATGCCGGGGCCTATGGCATTTTTACCCACCGTTTTAGCAATTCCCTTACGGGAGAAGCCGGCCTGCGGTACGACTTTAGCCATGTAGATGCTACCAAGTACTACCAGGTTTCCCGCTGGAATGATTTGGGTTATAACGATGGCTCTTTCAATAATATAATCGTAGAAGATTTAGGATCGCAGTATCTTACCAAGCCAACGTTTACCTACCATAACATTTCGGCAAGCCTGGGCATACGCAAAAAACTGGATGAAGGCTTAGACCTGCTGGGCAATGTAAGCCTTGCCATGCGCAACCCTAACCCCAGCGAACTTTTTAGCGACGGCCTGCACCACAGCAATGCCACGATAGAACTGGGCAGCCTGCGTACCCAAAAAGAACAGGCACTTAAAGCATCGGCAACGCTGCTTAAAACTTCGGGCGATTTTACCTTTGAGGTTACGCCTTATGTAAACTCCATACACGATTTTATTTACCTGCAACCCACCGGGGTAGAATATACCATACGCGGTACATTCCCGGTATACCGCTATAGGCAAACGCAGGCACTTATGGCCGGTGCCGATTTGCACATGGGCTATAGCATAAGCAACCGCTGGGGCTACAGCTTTAACGGCGCTTATGTTTACGGGCAAAATACCCGCGATAACCTGCCCCTTATAGATATGCCGCCTGTAAACATTACAAACACAGTGCGCTATACCTATAAAGAATGGCATTCATTTTTTGCTGAAGTACGTAGCGAATCGGTAGTAAAGCAATGGCGTTATCCTGACTATAACTTTACTGCACCGGTACCGGTAAACGGCGAGCTTGTACAAACACTGGTAGACATCAGCACACCGCCATCGGGTTATGAATTGCTGCACTTTACCACAGGTGTACAATTTAACCTGGGTAAAAATGTAGCAGCGGTAAACTTCTCAGTTTATAACCTGCTTAATACCAGCTACCGCGACTATCTTAATCGCCAGCGCCTCTATACTGACGAGGTGAGCCGCAACTTTCAATTACAACTGAAGTTCAATTATTAATCATTAAATACTTTTCGACATGAAAAACCTGAAACTACTTGCGTTTATCGCATTTACAGCCATTACTGTATCTTCTTGCAGCGACGATGACACATCGCAACCCGTAAACGAGGAAGAAGTTATCACAACAATAACGGCTACCCTAACCCCTGCTACAGGTGGTACTGCAATTACCCTTACATCCCGCGATCTTGATGGCGATGGCCCTGATGCGCCGGTAGTAACCGTAAGCGGCCCTTTTGCCGCAGGTACAGCATATAACGGTACGGTAACATTCCTTAACGAGCTTGCCAGCCCGGCAGAAAACATTACCAGCGAGATACTTGAAGAAGGCCATGACCACCAGATCTTCTTTCAGCAAAACGGGTTAGGTACATTTACGTATAATGATACTGACGACCATGGCCACCCCATTGGCCTGAGCTTTAAGTATACTGCGGCTCCGGCAGCGGCTTCGGGTTCGCTGATTGTTACATTAAGGCACCTCCCTAACAAATCGGGTACCGGTGTATCGGGAGGCGATATTACTAATGCAGGCGGCGGTACCGATGCAGAAGTAGTATTCCCTGTATCAGTTCAGTAAGCTAAAAGGCTAAATCATAAGGGCGCGGATGCTGTTGGTTATCAATAGTATCCGCGCTTTTTATTTTACAGCACTTCAAAACCTTTAAGATTTCACAACAAAGGCGTACAATTAAACACCTCAAATAGTAATCTTTCTCTAAAAATTTAAATTTAACATTATTTACATAATTATGGTTTTCTCAGAATTAACTTAAATTTTTTAAGGAATATTTTATTAACTTGTGTAAACATTTCAATTCCACATCATTAAAAATTTATTCGCCTATGAATTCAAGTTTTACCCGCATTGTCCGCATACTGCTTGGGATTATTCTTATTGTATTTGGAGCTAATAAAATATACTCGTTTATCCCCTTGCCCCAACCACCTGCCGAGGCTTCCAGTTTTATGGAGTCGCTTATAAATACCGGTTACATGCTGACTGTTGTCGCCATTATAGAGATCTGTATTGGCTTCATGCTCATCCTTAAATTGTATGTGCCTTTTGCCCTGATGGTATTGGTACCTATATCATTAAACATACTGTTATTCCACCTGTTTTTAGATGTACCCGGCATAGGGGCAGCCATAGTGGTGGTAGCACTTAATGCCATATTGCTGTACAAACACAGGCGCAGGTATGTGCCACTTTTCAGGGAAGCATATTAGCATCCAATGCTTATATACCTGGCACGGGCACATAGGTTACTCCTTTCGGCCCGTGCTTTTTTATTTGTATTAGCTAAAGGCTTTTGCTTATTTTTGTGTAAATCCAATACCAGAATGAAAAAATCGGCATTAATATTTACACTGGCTACAAGCCTGAGCACATTCGCACAAATGAATACTATAAAATATCCGCAAACCCGAAAAGACAATACGGTAGACACTTACTTTGGCACAGCTGTGCCCGACCCTTATCGCTGGCTGGAAGACGACCGCAGTACAGAAACCGCAGCATGGGTAAAAGCCCAGAACGAGGTAACCAACAATTACATAGCGCAGATACCTTTTAGAGATGCCATAAAAAAACGCCTAGAGCAACTCTGGAACTACGAGCGTATATCTGCCCCATTTAAAGAAGGAAATTTTACGTACTATTATAAGAACGACGGCCTGCAAAACCAGAGCGTACTATATCGTAAAGGCAAAGATGGCAAGGAAGAAATTTTTCTGGATCCAAATACCTTTAGTAAAGACGGTACCACATCGCTTAGCATGGTACGCTTTACTAAAAAAGGCGAACTTGCAGCTTACATGATATCTGAAGGTGGCAGCGACTGGGGCAAGATTATCCTGATGGATGCCCTTACCAAAAAGCCATTGGGCGAAACCATAGAGAATGTAAAATTTAGCGGTGTGGCCTGGAAGGGCAGCGAAGGCTTTTACTACAGTACGTATGACAAGCCCGAAGGCAGCCTGCTTTCGGCAAAAACAGACCAGCACAAATTATACTACCACAAGCTGGGCACGCCACAAAGTGCTGATACCGTAATTTTTGGCGATGGCGAAAAACGCCGCTACGTAGGCGGTTACCTTACCGAAGACGAGCGTTTCCTGGTAATTACGGCTTCTAACAGTACCTATGGACGTATGCTGTTTGTTAAAGACCTTAGCAAGGCCAACAGCCCTATTGTTACCATGGTAGATAATTTTGACACCAACAGCAGCATAATAGACAATCAGGGCAGCACCCTGTTTATAACTACCGACTACAAAGCCCCAAACAACCGCGTAGTAACCGTTGATGCTGCTGCACCTCAACAGGCTAACTGGAAAGACCTGATACCGGAAACCGAAAACGTACTTTCTGCTTCAGATGGTGGAGGCTATATTTTTGCTACTTATATGAAAGATGCCATATCCCAAGTTAAACAATATGACTATAAAGGCAAACTGGTACGCGAAATTACCCTTCCGGGAATAGGCAGTGCAGGTGGTTTTGGCGGTAAGAAAGAAGAAAAAACACTGTATTATACCTTTACCAATTATGTAACACCGGGCAGTATTTATTCATTTGATGTAAAGTCGGGTAAATCGGCGGTGTACCAAACCCCAAAGATTGGGTTCAAAAGCGAAGACTACACGTCTGAACAGGTGTTTTACACCAGTAAAGACGGTACTAAAGTACCTATGATAATTACCTACAAAAAGGGACTTAAGCGCGACGGTAAAAACCCAACCATGCTGTATGGCTACGGTGGTTTTAACGTAAGCCTTACCCCTGCCTTTAGCATAAGCAATGCGGTATGGCTTGAAAATGGCGGTATCTATGCCGTGCCTAACCTGCGTGGTGGGGGCGAATACGGACGTAAATGGCACGATGCGGGTACGAAACTGCAAAAGCAAAATGTGTTTGACGATTTTATTGCCGCTGCCGAATATCTTATCAAAAACAACTATACATCACCTGATTACCTTGCCATTCGTGGGGGTAGTAATGGTGGCTTGCTTGTAGGTGCTGCCATGACACAACATCCGGAGCTGTTTAAAGTGGCCTTACCGGCTGTGGGTGTTATGGATATGCTACGCTACCACAAGTTTACCGCAGGTGCAGGATGGGCATATGACTATGGCACAGCCGATGATAGTAAAGAAATGTTTGATTACCTTAAAGGCTACTCGCCTGTGCAAAGCCTTAAAAAAGGTGCTAAATATCCGGCAACGCTGGTTACCACCGGCGACCATGACGACCGCGTGGTACCTGCCCACAGCTTTAAATATGCCGCTACCTTACAGGAATGCCAGGCCGGATCTGCCCCTGTATTGATACGCATTGAAACCAATGCCGGACACGGCGCAGGAAAATCGGTAGCGCAAAGCATTGCTGAGCTTACCGATATACAGGCGTTTACGTTATACAATATGGGAGTAACGCCAAACTCTGACGGGGGAGTTAAGTAAGTTTTTGATTTCTCTTAAATATAGCACAGAGATTCGCAGAGGAGCACAGAGATACACAGAGTTTTAAAAATTGAGATTGCGCTTATAGCGCGAGAACACAGAGCTGTGCGGAAACAGTTGGTATAACGCCCCGTGTTCTTCAACGAAGCTATTGCCTCTCCTCCTCCGTGCATCTCTGCAAATCTCTGTATAACAACCTTCAAAAATGTCTCCACGTAGCTTAAAAAACAAATACCGTATTAACACCTTGAATATAAAACATCTGGTTGCGATAGTCTTTTCACTTTGTCTTTTTTCGTGTTCGCAGAAAAAGGAAGATATTTTTTATCTTAAAAACAAGAATGGAAAAGGCTTTACGATAACAGAGCAAACGAATAGTGAAACAATTACTAACACCTTTGGTACGCCGCTATCTGTTGAACATGAGTCCAAAACCGATGCAGAAGGCCTGCCTTCATGGACAAATATTAAATACAGCGGGCTTACACTTGAACTTGTAGGGACTTCAATAGACGGAGTTACCATTACTGGCGACAACTGGTCTATTGGCGGAATAACAATAGGTACTGACGCTGAATTTATTAATGACAATTTCAAGCTTTTAAAGAAAGAGGGGAACTATCTGTTATATCAGGTACCTGATTTTGATGGGGTGCTTTTTGTCAAATTAAACACTGGATCTAAAGTTATTGAGTGCGGCTTGAGTAATCCCTCATAGCTGACTATACTGAAAAGCGCTACTGCGACTGTCAACTAAAAAAGATACCCTAACTGTATCGACCCATAATAGTATCCGGTAATGACATCGTTTTTAAGTTCTTTGCCACGGTAATTAAAAGAGAAACTATAATTCCATTTATTGTGACCGTATTTAACTCCGGCTTCGGCATTAAAACGGAACGGAATAAGCGGAAAGGTAACAGGGCTTTTATCGTTAAATGGGCTACCCAGTATGGTAGCATCAAATGCCATATATTGTAACTTAGGGTTTAGGAAGATGAACAATTCCCGGCGGCCTTTATAATTATCACGGTCGGCTTCGAGGGTAGCATTGTACATTGCAGAACTGCTTATGTTTTTCAATGCGCCTTTAAGGCTTATCCTCGAAAGTGCACCAAGAGTAGCGCTGTTCCATATTGTTCCTGCCATAGCTTCGGCCTGCAGATGAAAATCAACATTTTCGTGGTATTTTTCAGCAAAAATTTTACGACTGTAAAAGGCACCTACTTGTGCTGCGGGTGTAGTGGTTATTTGGTATTGCCAGCCATCAACTGGTTTATAGTGCGCTATTTTGTGCAATGCTTTTTGTATAATTTCGGCCCCGCTTTCAGGGCCTACTACCCCAGCCTGTACATATAACTTTAGTACGCTTTCATTGTTATAAAAGGTATTAATGCCCGCCTGTGCAAAAAGGTATCCGGCAAAAGGACGGTCGTTGATGTTGATATCCCCGGCCTGTGGGCTTTGCGGATTGTACATATATTGCGAAACACGAAACTCTGTTATCTTTTTTGCAACATTTTCTCGTCTGGATGTACCCAGGTAACGGTAAATAAACTCAATACCATTTGTATAATACTGGTCGTTTACGGTAGATGTATACAAGTCGTTATCGCTGATAATGGAAATTTCAGCAGGCTTTTGGGCGAAGGCCCAGCTCCCGTAAAACAATGTTATCAGTAATAATCTTTTCAGCATTTTTAGTAATCTAATTTTACGTAGCGCATGTGCTTAATAATCCGGCTCTTTCTACGCTCTGTATATCCTGAAGAACCCGAAGCCTTAAACTTAAGCGGATTTGGCAATATGGCTGCAATGCCCGCCGCCTGGTATTTGGTAAGGTTAACTGCGTCTTTATTATACCAGTGCTGTGCAGCTGCCTGTGCACCATACACACCGTCGCCCATCTCTATACTGTTAAGGTACACTTCCATTATACGTTCTTTGCTCCACAGCAGTTCTATCAAAACCGTAAAATATGCCTCAAAAGCCTTACGCACATAGCTGCGCCCCTGCCAAAGAAACACGTTTTTTGCCGTTTGCTGGCTTATGGTACTGCCGCCTTTTATGCGCTTGCCCTTACTGTTGTTTTTATACGCCTTAAACATAGCATTAAAATCAAAACCATGATGGGTAAAAAACGTCGCGTCTTCGCTGGCTATTACTGCCTTTTGAAGGTTGGGAGAAATTTCTTCCAGTGGTACCCAGTCGTGGCTGCTGTGCATATCTTCTCCATTGGCCTTTTGCTCTATGGCGCGGGTTATCATCAATGGTGTAAACGGCACCGGTATAAACCGGAACAGCACCACAGAGAGTACCGAGACTACAATGAACCACATGGTAATTTTCCAAAAAAAGCGGAGTATTTTTCGCAGCATAAAAAACGTATCGTTAAGGCAGGTGCAAAATTAGGGATTTAGGTTTATGTGTAATGGGTTTGGTGCATGAATTACAATAAATTTCAAGAATTAATCTTCCAACACTTCAAATAGCTTGGCTTTGCACCTTGGCGTCTTAGCGAGAGACTTTAAATAATTTCGCTGAAAATACACAAATCCGAAAAGAAATTCCTCATTCCATTAGGGAAATTAGTAGCATCGCATTTTTGAAATAAAACCTTACTTTTACCCAAAACCCTTCTCAATGCGCTGGACCCTTACCGAAAAACCTAATCCTTTAATCGTAAACCAACTGGGCGATGCACTGGGCGTAGATACCCGCATTGCAACGTTGCTGGTACAGCGCGGCATCAGCACGTTTGAGGAGGCAAGGCAGTTTTTTCGTCCGTCGTTAAACGATTTGCACGACCCGTATTTGATGAAGGATATGGACAAGGCCGTGGCACGCATTGAACAGGCCGTGGCTAATGGCGAACGCATACTTGTTTTTGGCGATTATGATGTAGATGGTACCACGGCCGTATCGCTTATGAGTGGCTACCTGCGCAGCTTTTATCCAAATGTAGACACCTATATTCCTGACCGGTATGGCGAAGGCTATGGCGTATCGATTGCCGGTATCGACTATGCCGATGATAACGGTTGTACGCTGATCATTGCCTTAGACTGCGGCATTAAGAGTCCGGATAAAGTGGCCTACGCCAATGAGAAGGGCATCGACTTTATCATCTGCGATCACCACCGCCCCGGCGACACCCTGCCCGATGCGGTAGCGGTACTCGACCCTAAACGCGATGACTGCACTTACCCGTATGATGAACTGTGCGGTGCGGGTGTAGGCTTTAAGCTGGTTCAGGCACTGGCGGCTAACCGCAACCAAACCATCATGGATCTGCTGCCGTGGCTTGATTTAGTAGCCACCGCCATAGCTGCCGATATTGTACCCATAACAGGAGAGAATCGCATACTCGCCACCTTTGGCCTGGACGTGATCAATACCAACCCCAGGCCAGGCATTAAGGCACTGATACAAAACGTAAAAAAGAAAATACTTACCATAAGCGATGTAGTGTTTACCATTGCCCCGCGCATTAACGCTGCCGGGCGCATCAGCCACGGTAACCACGCCGTGGCACTGCTTACAGAGTTTGACCTGACCCAGGCAGAGGAATTTGCTGCGCAGATAGAGACCTTTAATACCGACCGCAAAGGCCTTGACAAACAAATTACTGTAGAAGCTTTGGCGCAGATAGACCGCAACAACGACCACGACCGCAAAACCACAGTTGTGTACCAGGAAGACTGGCACAAGGGTGTGATAGGCATCGTGGCATCGCGACTTATTGAAACCTACTACCGCCCTACGCTGGTATTTACAAAAAGCGGCGATAAGCTGGCGGCTTCTGCTCGGTCGGTTCGTGATTTTGATGTTTATAATGCTCTGGAGGCCTGCGCCGACTGCCTGGAGCAATTTGGCGGGCATATGTATGCTGCCGGGCTTACGCTGAAAGAGGAGCAGTACGAAAACTTCCGTAATAAGTTTGAAGAGGTAGTATCGGCAACCATTGCACCGGAACTATTGATTCCGGAAATAAGAATTGATGAAGAAATTGACTTTAACGATATTACCCCTAAGTTTTTCAGGATACTAAAACAGTTTGAACCGTTTGGCCCCGGCAATATGACACCTGTATTCATGACCCGAAACGTGCGCGATACCGGCTACGGCAAAGCCATAGGCAGCGATAACGAGCACCTGAAACTTTATGTAAAGCAAGGCGATTCTGAAAGTTATGGCGCTATTGGTTTTGGACTTGGCAAAAAGCAGGACTTGACCTGCAACGGCGGTACGTTTGATGCAGCCTACAGCATCGAAGAAAACGAGTGGAACGGCGAAGTTAAATTGCAGTTGAGACTGAGGGATGTAAGGTGTGAATAGGGGTTAGCGGGCAGTATTAAGTTTGCTTCTTACCTAATAACCCGCAAGTTCGCACGAGCGGGACGCTCGCGCTAGCTGGGGAGGAGCGGCATATCTATCAATAGTAATTTGTGTCAAAATGTATAAGAAAAAATGCCGTCCCGCCGGGACTTCCCACCATGCATGTTATAATTGCTATAGACATAATACCCCGCTGGGCTTGACAAAAATCTTGTTTATCCAAATCTGTTTAATCGCTACCCTAAACAATTCATAGAGTCCACTTTTACTTAGCATCTATTACCTTTAAAACTCTGTATAAAACAAAAAACCCGCAAGCTTTCACTTACGGGTTTTTACGATATATCGTAAATATTTATAAATTCATACCCCCTGAAACCTCAATGCGCTGTGCAGTAATCCAACGGGCATCATCAGTACATAGAAAAGCTACAACACCCCCAACATCTCCCGGCAATCCTACACGGCCCAACGCCGTTTGCGAAGCAAGATACGCATTAAGGTCGGCGTTATCGCGAACCGCACCACCCTGTATATCGGTCTCAATGGCTCCCGGTGCCACAATATTTGCTCTTATCTTTCTTGATCCAAGCTCCTTTGCAAGATAGAGCGTAAGGGTTTCCATAGCACCTTTCATAGCTGCATAGGTAGCATATCCGGGTGTGGCAAACCTGGTTAAGCCCGATGAAATGTTGATAATCCCTCCACCTTCATTAAGATAAGGCAGCACTTTTTGCGTGAGTAAAAACGGCCCTTTAAAATGTACTTTCAGCATATCGTCAAATTGCTCTTCGCTTGCTGCATCAAAATTTTCGTAGTGAATAAACCCGGCATTATTAATTAAGAAATCAAACTTTGCTTTACCTGTATGCTCTTTCAGATGTGCCATTGCTGTATCTATAAATGCATCAAACAATTCCGGTTTGGTAATGTCAAGCGGATAAGCAATGGCCTTTTGCCCCAATGCTTTAATCTCTTGCACTACCTTATCTGCCTCTGCCTTATTTGCATTGTAAGTAAATATAAGGTCGATACCTTTTTTGGCAAGGCTAAGAGCCATATCCCTGCCCAGTCCGCGGCTTCCGCCGGTTATAACAGCTATTTTCTGTTCCATGATTTTAGTATTAAAATTACAGGAATAAAAGTAGCTTGCACCATATGGCAATTACTGGTGAGGATTTCAGTTTAATTGGTGAGGATTTCAGTTTTTTGCCTGAAAAATTCCTCCCGGTACTGTGTTGGGGTTTGACCCGTAAAGTGCTTAAAGAACTTTGTAAAGTTAGAAGGGTCATATGTAAGTAAACCTGCTATAGCAGTAATGGGCATTTCATTAGCTTCTATGAGGCCTTTAGCAACCGCCACGATTTTCTGTTCAAAATAAAAACAGGGATGGTTGCCTGTAGTAAGTTTTATGGTATTGGTAAGATGCGTGGGGTGTATATGCAGGATGGCAGCCAGATCACGTATTTCAAACATGCGGTCTGACCGGCCTTCAGTAATATCAAGCAAGTGCGCATCAAGCTCACGCAGGTAGTCTGCAGTGATTTCATGCTGCCGCGCCAGTATTCTCTTGGGAAGTTTAGTCATAACAAATTCGCATTATTGCTAATGATAAAGGTACTAAAATAGTAGCGAACAAAAAACCCGCAAACTTTCGTCTGCGGGTTTTTACGATATATCGTAAATATTGAGATTCTAGATTTATCGACTACACTTCGTTTCGCCCGAAATGAAAACGCTCTTCCTTGTCGATTGAAGCGCAGCGGAATTGAGACATCTCGAAAAGAGTTTTAAAATGATAGTCATTACGTGATTGAGATTCCTCCACTTAGCTGCGCTGCGGTCGGAATGGAATCGCCCGAATTGACAAAGTAATGGAAAAACTTATACTAAACCATTCTCCACTAAATACTCGGCGATTTGTACTGCGTTTGTAGCAGCGCCTTTACGAAGGTTATCAGCAACAATCCACATATTAAGGGTATTAGGCTGGGTTTCGTCGCGGCGGATTCGGCCCACAAAAACATCGTCTTTACCTTCTGCATATAGCGGCATTGGATATTCAAAGGCATCAATATTATCCTGAACGGTAATGCCCGGCGTGTTTGCCAGTATGTTACGCACCTCAGCCACATCAAAGTCGTTAGTAAACTCAATGTTTACGCTTTCGCTGTGCCCACCCACGGTAGGGATGCGCACCGTGGTAGCTGTAACCCTGATAGCATCATCACCCATGATCTTCTTGGTTTCTTTAACCATCTTCATCTCCTCTTTGGTATAGCCATTGGCTTCAAACACATCGATTTGAGGGATGGCATTACGGTGAATAGGGTACTTGTACGCCATTTCTCCCTCTATACCTGCATACTCGTTTTCAAGTTGTTTTACAGCCTTAACACCTGTACCGGTAACGCTCTGGTAGGTAGAAACCACCACGCGCTCTATGTTATATTGTTTGTGTAGTGGTGCCAGTGCCAGTACCATTTGTATGGTAGAGCAGTTAGGGTTGGCTATCACTTTATCGTTGGTCGTAAGTTCAGAAGCGTTAATCTCAGGCACCACTAGTTTTTTAGTTGGATCCATCCTCCATGCGCTTGAGTTATCAATAACGGTAGTACCTGCTTCGGCAAATTTAGGTGCCCATTCTAAAGAAGTGCTTCCTCCCGCCGAAAAAAGCGCTATTTGTGGCTTCATGCTTACGGCAGTTTCAAGGCTTACCACCTTATACTTGCTTCCCTTATATTCCACTTCCTTACCTACCGACCTTTCAGAGGCCACAGGTATCAGTTCGGTTATCGGGAAATTCCTCTCAGCCAGTACTTTCAGCATTACTTCGCCTACCATTCCGGTAGCGCCTACAACAGCAACTTTCATAATAATAGTGTTATTAATAAATTAGATTGAGCCAAAAGTAGTTATAAAAATGTTTCGTCTCACAAAAATATAACAAAGAAAAACCGCCCCCTAAGGACGGTTTTGTTAGAAATAGAATATCTAGTGTAGCGGAAACTTCTAAAATAACATTTTGTTATAATTAATCGAACACATCGAAAATTAACCCGATTATTTCACAGATAATTTCGAGTCCAATCCATCCCGACATATCTTTCCTGTGCTTGCTGTTCATTACGGCCTGCTTTTAAGGGCATCACGAATTTCCATCAATAGCTTTTCTTCATTGCTTGGCGCTGGTGGTGCTGCAGGCTTAGTTTCTTCTTTTTTACGCGTAGCATTAATACCCTTTACAATAATAAATAATGCAAATGCAACAATAATAAATGAAATTATATTGCTTAGAAAATTACCATATTTAATACCTGCACCCCAAGTTAATTCCTGTATGTTTTTTATTCTTGCAGCTTCCAGCAAAGGGGTAAGTATTAGCGGAGTAATAATATCATCTACCAATGATTTTACGATGGCACTGAATGCTGCACCAATAACAATACCCACAGCAAGGTCTACAACATTGCCTTTAAGGGCAAAATCTTTAAATTCTTTAAAAAACGCCATAATTAGATCAGGTTTTAGTTTAAAATTAGCTTTCTGGTATTGCTAATTTACAAAAAGTAATCTATCCATTACAGAAAAAGGTGTTAGGAGGTTGTGAAAGGGTGTTAAAATGAGATTGACTCCTGGAACGCGGACCTGCCTGCCGGCAGTCAGGTGACGAGAATGCTGTGCAGACATGAACTAACGCAGATTTAAAATAAGAATGAGGCCACTCTCTTTTCATTACTATCGTGTAGACATATTTCTTTTATATTCGATTTTTACCATATAGATACATAGCCATTTTAGCGGCTAAAAGCTTGCATAGTAAAAGCTATGCTTTACATAGCGCTATGTGCAAAATCATATTTCTACGCTCCCTTTTGACCCGAAAGCCTATGTTCCTATGTGGTTAAGAAAATATATAAAATGTTCTCGTGATGACTTTCTAAGAGGGATGGGTGAGGCCATTTACTCTTTAAAAAACACCCGCTTTACCCGTTGTGAAATACTCGTTAATATCTCATACGGAATGGTACCGAGCACCTCGGCCATTTCTACAACGGTAGGGCTTTCGCCAAAGATAATAGCGGTGTCGCCCTCTTTGCAGTCAATACCCGTAACATCTACCATAAGCATATCCATACAGATGCTGCCCAGTATCGTGGCCTTTTGCCCGTTGATGGTTACAAAACCCTTGCCATTGCCCCACGCACGCGGAATACCATCAGCATAGCCAATGGGTAGTGTGGCAATGTGTACAGGCTTATCTGCCATAAAGCGACGGCTGTATCCTACGCTATCGCCAGCGGGCACTTCTTTTATTTGTAATATAATGGTTTTTAGCGTGCCTACGGTTTGCAGGCTCTTACGCTCAGTAGCATCATTACCCACGCCGTAGAGGCCAATACCCAGACGTACCATATCATACTGCGCTTCGGGATAATTGTAAATACCTGACGTGTTAAGTACGTGGCGAAGTGGCTGTATGTGCAAATCGGACATCAATTGACCTGACCACGCCTCAAACTTATTAACCTGCTCCAGCGTAAAATCGCGAAACTGTACATCATCACTTGCACTAAGGTGTGTAAAGATGCTTTTAACCGAAACGAGATTATTATTACGAAGTAAATCTATGAGTTCGCTTATCTGGTTTTGCTGGAAGCCCAAGCGGTGCATGCCCGTATCTAGTTTTATATGTATGGGGTAGTTGCTCAGGTTTTTTTGTTGCGCCATAGCGATGAAGGAACGTAGTTCCTTGGCCGAATAAATTTCGGGTTCCAGATTATAGGCCGCCATAGCTGCAAAGGCAGTACTCTCCGGGTTCATCACGATTATAGGCGTAGTAATGCCCGCATTGCGCAGGGCAATACCTTCATCGGCAAAGGCCACACCCAGGTAATCTACCTTTTGGTGGCTTAATGCCTTGGCAATTTCGTAGCTGCCTGCACCATAGCCAAAGGCTTTTACCATAACCATAATTTTGGTCGTTGGCTTTAGCCTGCTCTTATAAAAGTTAAGGTTATGGATAACAGAGTTCAGGTTGATTTCCAGCACCGTTTCATGGGTCTTTTCTTCAAGGAACACCACAATTTCATCAAAACGGAAACTGCGCGCACCTTTTATCAGTACGGTTTCATCCTCAAAGGCATTGGCACGGTAATGGGTTAAAAAATCGGTAGTGGTTGTATAACCATAAAAATTAGGAAACTCGGCTAACTCACGGCTTATGGTTTCACCTATGCCTATAACCTGGCTAATGTTATGCCCGGCGAGCAACCTGGCAACTTTAGCATAAAGCACCTGGGTATCAAACCCGCTCTGGAACACATCAGATAGTATAACCGTTTTCTTCTGGTGTGTTTTGTGCTGCTCTAAAAAGTCGAGCGCTATTTTAAGGCTTTGGTAGTCGCTGCTATAGCTATCGTCTATCAGGGTACAGCCGTTAATGCCATTCTTAACCTGAAGGCGCAGCTCTACAGGATAGAGTCCGCCTATACGGTCAGTTATTGTTTCGGGACTATAATCTAAATGCAGCATGAGCAGTATACAGCTTATGGCATTTTCTACCGAAGCAGCATCTGTAAACGGAACCTGCACTTCAAAGTCGCCTCTGTAGTGTATGGTTAGTGTTGTGCCACCGTTATGTAGTTTTTTGGCGATGTTTACATCGGCACTGGCGTCGTCAAATCCCCAGGTAAATGTGTGCGCGCTTTCCGGAAGTAGCGCGTTAACGGCAGCATTGTTTTGCAGGATCAGTGTCTTTACATGGGTAAATAACTGTAGCTTTTCTGCTATCTTTTGATTTTGCGATGCAAATCCCTCATCGTGTGCGGGACCTATATGCGTGAGTATCCCAATATCCGGACGGATTATGGGTTCCAGCTTTTGCATTTCACCAGTGGTAGAAATTCCCGCTTCAAAAATTCCCAAATCATGATGCTCGTTAATACCAATAACACTTAGCGCCACGCCTACCTGCGAGTTATAACTGCGCGGGCTACGGATAATATTATAATCTGGACTCAGCACATAGTTAAGCCACTCTTTTACGATGGTTTTGCCGTTGCTGCCCGTAATGCCTATTACAGGGAAACTGTACAGTCCACGGTAATACACCGCAAAATCCTGTAGCGCTTTTAAAGTGTCAGGCACTACAAAAAAATTGGCTTTGCCTAATGTTTCATTCGGGATGTGATTAACCACAAAGTTAACGACGCCCTTAGCAATAAGCGCAGTTATAAACTGGTGACCGTCGCGGTTTTGGCCGCCAAGGGCAAAAAACAAGGTGCCATAATTGTTTTGCAGCGACCGGCTGTCTATAGAAACGTTGTCTATTTCCATGTCGGGCTGCGTACCGTTAAAAGTTGCTTTTAGGGCGGTGGTAATATTTTGGATGTGGACGCTCAAGGGTTATTTGCTTTTTATTGAAGCCAAAAATTCAATAGGTGTCATTACCGGAATTTCTGATTTTTTGAAATCTTTTTTATTTCTTGTAATAAAAATATCAGACTCGCTATGTATAGCGCTGTGATACTGTACAGCATCTTCAAAATCATTAAATGATGAATAAAGACTTTTATCAATGTTTAGCTCATCTATCTCAGCAACATTACAGATAATCCTGAATTTTTTCAATGTTTCTTTTAAAATATCTTTTGGATGTGTTTTTTCAAGTACATAAAAAGTATTTACATAAGAAAGTGAAGATGCCGTAATTTGAACTTGTCCTCTTTCAGCAAGAACAATCAATTTCGCAGCATCGATATAAAATGGCTCCCTTGTGTCGATGATATCAATCATCACATTAGTATCTATAAATAATCGCATTATTTATATTTTTCAGAATAATAGTCACCCAATGCTTTTTTATAATCATAATCAGCAGGAAGCGTATTTTTTAAAGACAAGCTTTTTACAAAAGAAGATATTTTGATTTCTTCAAGATCATCTTTAGTATCCTTATCTAAAGTAATTTTATCTAAATACGATTGTATAATTGCAGATAGGCTCCTGTTATTTTCAGAAGCATAGACTTTTGCTCTTGCAATCGTCTCATCACTTATATTTAATGTAAGTTTAGACATACCAAATTAGTTATACGTACAAATATAAAAAATTAATACGTATAACTTACAGTGTGTCTTTTTTTATATCTTGGTGTATATCAATTTTCTCCTTAAACGGGCTTGTTTGCTTCATGGCCTCATAATATGCTGCTCTGCTCAGTGGTTCATACTCTTCAGTTTCGCCCAGCAATACCAGTTTGTCATTATTGGCTTTGCGAAAGCTGTAGTTGGCTAAATTACCGGTGCGGGTGCATACGGCGTGTACCTTAGTAACATATTCGGCTGTAGCCATAAGTGCAGGCATCGGGCCAAAGGGGTTGCCTTTAAAATCCATATCCAGCCCGGCTACTATAACGCGAATGCCGTTATTGGCAAGGTCGTTACACACGGCTACAATCTCATCATCAAAAAACTGGGCTTCGTCTATGCCTACTACCTCGCAGCCCTGTGCCAACAGCCGTATAACTGAGGCCGACTCTACCGGGGTACTCCTGATTTCGTTGCTGTCGTGAGATACTACCATCTCATCGTGGTAGCGCGTATCTATGGCGGGTTTAAAGATCTCTACCTTTTGCTTTGCAAACTGGGCGCGCTTAAGCCTGCGTATCAGCTCTTCCGTTTTTCCGGAGAACATTGAGCCGCAGATGACCTCTATCCACCCAAATTGTTCTTTATGATTAACCGTATTTTCGAGAAACATTTTGTAATTTGTAGGGATAAAAACACAAATGTTTTGTGTTACTTTGTATTGAAACAAATTTATTAAAAAACTATTGCGCCACCCCTTATTATCTCAAAAGTTATGAAGAAAAAGTTAGAAGCCGAGCTTATAAGCATTGCCCACCGTATCCTTAAATTAAAGAACAGGGCAGAGCTTGACCAGTTGCAGCAGGAAACCCTTAAGCTGTATGAAAAGCTGTCGGTACTTAAATTCGTAGAAGATAATTTTAGCGAAGTAAAACCCACTATAGGTTATGCGTCTGCCGAGGCTAAGCTGGAGGAAATATATAGCACCCCAACCTCTAAAGAGGAAGTAGAGGATGCAACTATCGAAAAGGAAGAAGAGGTAACTACTCCTGAACCTGAAACTACTATAGAAGAACCTAAAGCAGCAGAAAAGCAGGAAGAACCTGCCGAAGAAGTAGCTCCTGAAGAAAAAGCAGAAGTTGCAGAAACCGAAGAGCCAAAAGCCGAGGAAACAGAAGAAGTCCTGGCTGAGGAAGAATCTGAAGTTGCCGAGCCTGAACAAAGCGAAACCGAGCCTGAAACAGAAGAACCTGTAGAGGAGGAAATCGAAGAAGAAGCACCGGTAGCCGAAGAAGAGAAAGCGGCGCAGGAAGTAGCACAAAAAGAAGAAAAAACTGAACCAGCAAAAGAAGTTCGGCCTGCAAAAATAATAGTAGATGCTGAAGTTGGCCTGCACCCTGAAGAGGAAATAGCTATTACACCAGAACCTGAAATGCCTGCAATAGGCACACTGCCTGAAAAAGACGGTGAAGACAAGGGCAATGACCTGGGCGAGGGCATTGACCTTCCATCAGGAAAGCCTGCGGTGAGTGAAGAAGAAAAAGACTACACAAAAGGAACCGATGCAGGTCAAACGGGGTTTGACTTTAATTTTGATAAAAAATTAGAAGACGACTTTAAGCCAAAACAGGTATCGCTGGAGGATTTCCGCAATTACCAGGAGCCTGAATTTGTAAAGAAAGGTGGCGATGCAAAACCTGCTGAAACTCCAGATCCTACCTTAGACGACTGGCGTAACTGGGAACCTGCAAAAGGCACTCCCGCACAGGAAGCCCCTAAAGCTGAGGAACCAAAAATCGACGAATCTCAGGCCGATGCTACAAATGCACCGTTGCGCGATTGGCGCGATTGGGAACCATCTAAATCTACGGAAGCGGAAACACCTAAGCAGCCCGAACAGCCAAAAGCTGAAACCCTGCGCGACTGGCGCGACTGGGAGCCTGCCAAAGCACCGGAACCCACTGCTCCTGCAACGCCGGAACCTCCTAAACCTGCTCCTGTAGCTGTACCCGTTGCCCCGGTAGCTCCTAAGTTTAACGACGGTTTTGTGCGTGCCCTAAGCCTGGGTCTTAACGATCGCATTGCATTTGAAAAGAATCTTTTTGGCGGTAGCAGCGAAGACCTGAACCGCGTGGTATCGCAGCTTAATACGTTGAATACTTTTGATGAGGCAAAAGATTTTATAGCCGACCTTGTAAAGCCAGACTATAACAACTGGGCAGGTAAAGAAGAATATGAAGAGCGCTTTATGCAGCTTGTAGAGAAAAAATTCAGTTAATGTCTAAATTATATATTGTACCCACGCCCATAGGTAACCTTGAAGATATGACCTTTCGCGCCATAAAGGTACTTAAGGAGGTAAACCTTATCCTTGCCGAAGATACCCGCACCAGCGCCAAGCTGCTAAAGCATTTTGAGATAGGCACACACATGATGAGCCACCATATGCACAACGAGCACAAAACGGTAGAGGGCGTTATACAGCGCCTGCAAAGCGGTGAAACCATCGCCCTGATAAGCGATGCCGGTACGCCTGCCATATCAGACCCCGGTTTTTTGCTTACCCGTGCCTGTGTCGAAAACAACATTCCGGTAGAGTGTTTGCCGGGCGCTACAGCCTTTGTACCTGCCCTGGTAAACAGCGGCCTGCCGAATGATAAGTTTGTGTTTGAAGGTTTTTTGCCTGATAAAAAAGGCCGCCAGACACGTTTCCTGGCATTAGCCGAAGAAACCCGGACTATGATACTTTATGTGTCGCCCCACAAGCTGGTAAAAACACTGGGTGAATTTATACAGTACTTTGGTGCAGAACGTCCTGTTTCTGTTTCGCGAGAGCTTAGTAAGCTGCACGAAGAAACCGTACGCGGTACCGCTACCGAGGTACTGGCACATTTTACAGCAAAAGAGCCCCGTGGCGAAATTGTGGTTATTGTAGGTGGTGCTGTGGTAGAGAAGAAAAAGAGGCAGCGGGGAGCAGGCACTGATCAGTCGGAGTAGTCAGTAGCTTCACTCGTGCTATTAGGAGTACTATCTTCAGGTACTGTCATTGCGAGCGGAGGAACGACCGCGGTAATCTCATGAAATATTATCTACCGAGATTTCTCCACTTCGCTACGCTGTGGTCGTAATGTAAGAGCCTGACCGGTAAAATAATGCCAGAGTGTTGTTTCATTTACTATAGGCAATACCGAAAGTTTAAGAAAGTTAAATCCCGACTTGAGGTTGTATAATATTTATATTTTCTACCGTTATATTCAGATAACCACCTCACTCATATATGAATATAAGGTCCGTCATTTTTTCTTTAGTAATGAGCTTGTTACTCCTGACTATCCCATCATGTAAACGGGAAAAAGAAGCATTGCCCAAAAAACCTGCTGTCCAGCTAAAACCTGAGGTAGAAGCTGATACCACGGCTCCCATGGTAAAAGATACAAACAGGATTGCTACAGATCCTTTCATTTCGGGCGATTATGAGTTTGCAAAGACGCCAGATGTTTTCAGAGAACGGTTTAATGCATTTATGAAAAAGTTGGGTTGGGAAATGCGGCTTAAAAAAGGCGAGGTTATAACAGTAGATCACGATATCATTTGTAACATGCCCCTAACCGAACACATTAATATTGCAGCCAAGCTCGGCAAGAATGATGCAGTAGTAAAAGTTGTTCTTTTCAGCAGTCATGATTTTAATGTTCCTTCTCAAATGGAAATCGTTCATGCCATGAAAGGCATGATTGCAGCGGGCCCGGCTTACCGTTATATTACAGATGATGAAATTGAGATTATTATGTATGGCCTGGGTACGCTTTCAGACGATAAAATTTTCCCAAAGGGTATATATAAGAGGGATGGCATTCGTTACGAAGTCAAGGTTAATTTAAGTAATATATATTTTGGTGTAAGTGCAGAATAGTAGTTGTATATAGGGATGACCTAATAATTGCATCAAAACCCAATACTGCTGTAACGAAAAAACACGCTTGAAACAGTACTTCCTCCTACCTTTATCATGCCAGAAAAAACTAACCAACATGAGCATGAATAACGAACTTTGGCAAAAAGTACTTGATTTTGAATTTGATGATTCCGGTGATTACACCTTTACCATCCGCCTTGCAAAAGAAAACTGCTGGACTCACTACTTTACCCGGCAGGCTTTATCGGAATATAAAAAGTTTATGTACTTAGCCGCCACAACGGGCAGTATGGTTTCGCCATCAGAAATTGTAGATATTGTATGGCACCAGCACCTTATTTTTACACAATCCTACACAGCCTTTTGCAACCTGCTGGAAAAACAGATACAACACATACCTTCTACTCACAACAGCCTGGATTTTGAAAAATTCAGAATAGCAAAAGAACACACCACAAAGCAATATAATGCCGTATTTGGCGAGCAGCCTAAGGCAATATGGCATAACCACACCATGCTGCAATCATTAAAGCTGCCGCAATCATCTAAAAGCATACAGAGCCTTTTTATATATGCAATACTTACAACCGCAGCGCTGCTCATGCCTGCTTATATGCTTTTAAGGCCAATATACGTACATATAAGCAGCCCCGTATTTATTATTAGTATAGCCATTACAGCACTAACGGTTTTCTTCTCATTAAAGCATTACTTTAACAACCGTTACCTGCAAAGATTGATTAATGACGCAGAAAAGGACTCGTTTATACACAGCCTACACCCCTTTGAGGTAATTTACCTGAAAACGGGCAATATTAACGCAGTTATAAATGGCAGCCTTGGCGAACTGATGTACGAAGATGTCGCCGAAATAGACCAAGAAGGTGCATTTTCTATACCTGAGAAAAGACAGGTAAATGAACCGTATATGCGGCAGGCAATGCATAAACTTGATGAGTACAACCGCATATCGCATGCCGGCATATTAGAAGAGCTTCAGCAAAAACCTATATTCGGCAATATAGAGCACAGCATGGAAGTAGTGAACAATCATGTTCTTGGGTCTGAAAAATTCCGAAAGCTTTTGCTTATAAACATGGTGCTTTTTGCTATTCCGTTACTTTTCATCTACGTGCGCATTTTTACAGGTTTAATGCGCCACAAGCCCGTAGATTTTATTGTTATGATCGGCTTGTTTTTTACCATTGCAACCGTAATGCATTTTAAACTGATGCTACAAAATCCGTTGGGTAATGTTATAGCGGGCTACTATCTTAACCATGTACTGTCTAAAGAGCAAATAAGGCGCGACTTGCAGTGGAGCTATGTGGCTGAAGGACCTGCCTTGTTAAATGCTGCCCTGCTTACAATAGCATACCCCAGGTATGATCCTAACACGGGGAGTGCCGGCGATGGTGGTTCGGGTGGTTGTTCTTCCGGTGGTTCCTGCGGAAGCGGAGGTTGTGGTGGAGGCTGCGGAGGTTGTGGCGGAGGCGATTAGACGGCTATCGCGCAGCCACAAAAATAATTTGCTATATTTGTTATCAACCAATAGTTAACCAATCACCATGAAAGCACGCCATATCATTACGCTAATAATCGCGGTTATAGTCTTCTTTGGCTTTTTAAAAATGCGTGAAAATTTCGGCAAATACAAAAAGGACAAAGGGCAGCAGGAAATTGATGCCTTTTATTCTAAACTACATTCAGAGCACACTATTAATTACTTTGAAGTACAGGGTGAAATATTTGAGATCATGTCGCGTAATGAACTGAACGATGCTCAAAAACAAAGGCTGCTAACCACAAAAGACAGTCTTAGAAAAGAGTTTGGCAGTAGATAGCATATGCCTACAACCAACCCAATGAAAAGCTTCTCTATTCCTTTGCCTAATTAGCACTGCTTACCGGCATCAAACAGGAAACTCCAAGAAATCCGGAACGGAAGCTCCTAAACAGAAATTAATATACCCAATTATGGAACGCCCTACTTCTGGCAAAACCGCTTTAGAAACACATTTGTATCAACTACAACGGGAAGCTACAATTGCAGAAAAACTTGGCTTGCCCAAGCTGGACTCCGGAGTATTAACCCTGCGTGATGCAAGAGGTTTTCGTGAGAATGAGAAATTCATGGAATATTTCTGGGTAATAGATATTTCGGTTTCATTTACCGGCTGGTTCACTATTTTTGGCTTAAAATTCAAACAGCATGCATTTAGGAAATATACAAATGCAGAAGAACTAATTACAGGGCTTTACTATTCAATGGGCAGTAATGAAGGTTTTCATACAGAAACACTGGTTGGTGATAAAATTAAAGACACTATATCAGAGCATCATAACTTTAATCTTACTGATCCGGGCAACCAGCATACAGCTATAGCTGAAGTTTCCTATAATCTGCATATTTGTAATCCTCACCTTAATACATTTATATCAACAAGAAATCCACAAAGCGAAGATTGGAAAAACTGGGAGGATATTGTGTGGAAACTTGCCAGTAAACTCTCAGCAGATGCAGGAGATAATTTTTTTAAGGAGACTTTTTCAGAGAATTACATCACACCAAATCCGCCAACTCCATCCCGATAATACTACCTATCGCAATACCCATACCGCCAAGCCGTACACCACAATAAGTGTGCTCTGATAGTTGCTGAACGATTGGATTCTTTTGGCTGCCCATTCCCATAATACCACTCCAACGGTGGGCAATCTTCACTTCGGTTTCCGGTAATATGGTTTCGCGCAGCAGTTGTTCCAACCGGTTCTGGATTATATCGGTCGTACCAAAATGTGTTGTGGTCTCACCCTCAAAGTCGAGGTTGCGCGCACCGCCAAACAATATACGGTTGCCAATATTACGGAAGTAATAATATCCCCTGTCAATATGAAACGTTCCGCGGATGTCGAGGTTAGGTATCGGCTCTGTAATCAGCACCTGCGCACGGGCGGGTTTTACCGCGCCGTTAGTAATCTGGCCGGCAAAAGCATTGGTCGCAAACAATAGCTTTTTAGTCCGGAAAGAAAAATCACCTAAAGCAACCTCTACCCCATCTGGTTTTTCATGCCATGCTGTTACTGTCTGGCTGTTTAGTATCAGGATATTTTTTTCATGGGCTTGTTTTAAAAGCGCCTGCATCATACGCCCGGTATCGATCTGCCCCTCAAACGGATTGAATATTAAATATTCTTTCGTGCCTTTAAAATTAAAACGATCCGTTTCCTTAGTAAACACATCAGCTTTAAACATCGGGCGCAGCACATCGTTTACAAACGGCATACGGCGCAGGCACTGTTCATAACCTTCGGTATCGCTTTCCGGGAAAATCTCGTAACCACCGTAGGGCTTAAAGTCGATCGTGGCATCACCCAGACGGTTGCGCAGTAATTGCAACCCCTGCCAGCGCTTTTGTATCAATCCGGTTACTTCTACTTCAGTATAATTGCTAAGGTCGTCTATAATTTCGCTAAGGCTCCCAAAACAGGCAAAGCCAGCATTTTTGGTGCTGGCTCCCTGTGGCAAAGCGCCACGTTCTAGTATAAGTATCTTGCTGTCAGGAAAACGCTCGCGCAGGCGCAATGCCGTGTGCAGGCCTACAATGCCACTACCCACAATGGTATAGTCTACATTGCTGAACCAGGAATCTATTTCCCACCAGCTAAGGTTCATGGCTTAGTTAGGAAAAATTTTGGTTTCGTTATCATCATTACCATCTTTAAGCTCTTCAAGAGCTTCCTCTTCGGTTACCTTGTTGCCTTTAATAGCATTAAGTATAAGCGGCACGGTAGTAATAAGCACGATACCAATGATGATGATTTCGATGTGTTTTTTAAGGTCGATGCCAAATGATTTAAGGAACAACGACGAAAGATAATGCCCTGCAAATATCAGCGCAAACGCCCAAAGGACAGAACTGATCATGTTATAGAGCATGAATTTTTTCTTGTCCATTTTTACCACACCGGCAATAATGGGAGCAAACGTACGGATTATGGGTAAAAACCTTGCAAAGATTATCGCCCTGCCACCGTGCTTTTCAAAAAACTCCTGAGACTGTATAAGGTATTTCTTTTTGAATAAAAAGCTGTCTTTCCTGCTGTAAAGGTAGGTGCCACTCTTAGAACCAAACCAGTAACCAAAGGTATTACCTACAATACCCGAAACTGCTACAAGGGCAGCAAGTGCGGCCACATTAATATGTTCGTTACCCAGGTCTGCAAGGGTAAGCATAAGCGATTCGCTGTAAATACCGGCCAGGAACAAAAGGCTGTCACCCGGCAAAAAGAAACCGGCAAAAAGGCCTGTCTCTGCAAAAACAATAAACAACACTACATAAATGCCTATAGGCACACTGCCTAAATGTAGGTTGATATAAAACTCCGGGTTTATTAACTGCATCCAGTCGAAACCTTTTTCCATGCTATTTGTGATTTATTTGATTGATCAGTTTTTATTTTCCCACTTATCTATGGCACTTGTGGCAAGGGCATTGCCCAGCACATTTGTCATACTGCGCGCCATGTCGCAAAAGTGGTCTATTGGTAATATTAAAGCTATGCCTGCCGCAGGTATGTCAAACATGGCGCAGGTGGCTACCACTACAATAAGCGATGCCCTTGGCACACCGGCTACACCTTTGCTTGTAAGCATTAGTACAATAAGCATAAGCAGCTGTTTTTCCAGCGGCATATCTATACCGTATACCTGGGCAATAAACAGGCTGGCAAAGGTCATATACATCATACTGCCGTCCAGGTTAAATGAATAACCCAGTGGCAACGTAAACGATACAATTTTAGGGTCGCAGCCAAAGCGCTCCAGTTCTTCGGTAAGCTTCGGGAAAACCGCCTCGCTGCTAGTAGTACTAAATGCAATAAGCAATGGGCTTGCAAGCCTTTTAAGCAACACAAACAGGCGCTTGCCCAGTATAAGGTAGCCTACAGTTAGCAACACCACCCAAAGCAATACGATACCAAGCGCAAATGCGCCCAGGTAACCGGCATACAGCTTCCAGATGTCGAGCCCGTGCAGGGCTACAGCTCCTGCAACAGCACCAAAAACACCTACAGGTGCCACCCACATAATATAGGTAACCATTTTAAGCACTACGTGTGCTATTATATCCAGTACTTTTATAACGGGCTTACCTATTTCGCCTACTGATGACAGCGCGATGCCAAACATAATAGAGAATACTACAATTTGTAATATCTCGTTAGTAGCAAACGCTTCAAAAAGGCTTTTTGGTACAATATGAACTACAAAATTTTCGAGAGAAAAAGACTGCGTACCCGCAACAAGGTCGCCTGCAGGCTCTAAAGAGCGAATGTCAATTTGTGTGGTCTTTCCCGGCTCCAGCCAGTTTACCAGCGTCATGCCCAGCAACAGCGAAACCAGCGATGCTGTAAGGAACCAGCCTATGGCTTTACCCCCTACACGGCCTACCATTTTAATATCGCCCATTTTTGCAATGCCCACCACGAGTGTACTAAATACCAGCGGCGCAATGATCATTTGCACCATACGGATAAATAGTGTACCCAGCAGTTTTATGTTTTTTGCAAAAGCAGGTGCATCTTCGGGGGTTTGGTAAAAAACAACTGCCCCTGCAACCACACCCAGCACAAGGCCTATTATTATGGCGATAAATAATTTGTTGTTGCTTTTCAAATTGACTTTTTTAGAGTGCGTGAAATTACTGATAATTTTTTAATGCACCTTTAGCTAAGAGTTAATTAAAGGCAAGTATTTTCATTTCCTTTTTCTTCGGGTACTAATCCTCAATATCCTACACTCCCCTATTTCTGCCTAAAGATGTTAAAATGAAAAGCGAAACGACATCCAAATTTGTGCTTATTCATGAAATTCGCGGCTATCTCTTAAGGATTACTTACTTTTGGAAAAGTTTTTGTAAACCATTAAACAATGAAAAAAATTCTCCTGTTAACACTTAGCATCATGGGATTATCTGCTGCGGCACAACAAACAATGACACCAGAAATGCTGTGGAGCCTGGGGCGTGTAAGCGCGGTGGGCATCTCTAAAGACGGAAAGTCAGTAATCTATAAGGTATCTATCCCACAGGTAGGCGAAAATAAATCGGATGCTAAATTTTACAGCATCCCGGTTAACGGCGGCACTGCTACCCCACTCGAAAAAACCGACGGCCTTGTGGCCGACCGTAACCTTTCTGCCGACGGCAAATGGCTGCTGGAAAGCAAAGAGATAAAAGTAGAAAAAGTAAACGGAAGCGATTACTATCCTGAATTGCAGAAAAGTACTGTACAAATTTATGACGGACTTGATTACCGCCACTGGGACACCTGGAACAACGGTACACACAACCATGTAGGCTACCACCCTGTTGACAAGAAAGACAACTGGACAGACGTTATGCCAAATGAACCTTTCGATTCACCGCAAAAACCTTTTGGCGGCGATGAAGATTACATTTGGTCACCAGACGGAAAAAGTATCGTATATGTAAGCAAAAAATTATCGGGTACAGCTTATGCGCTTAGCACAGATACAAACCTGTATGAATACAACATTGAGTCAAAAAAAACGGTAAACCTTACACCGGATAATGCGGGGTATGATATGAATCCTTCTTATTCGCCACAGGGCTACCTTACCTGGACCCGCATGAAAGAAGCCGGCAACGAGTCTGATAAAAACGACATCATCGTGCGCTTTAACGGCATCGACATGAACCTTACCGCAAACTGGGATGGTACTGTAGATGCTTTTACGTGGAGTGCAGATGGTAAAAAGGTATACTTCCTGGCTCCGGTAGATGGCACTAAGCAATTGTTTGAGGTTAACTTTCCAGGCAGGACAAAAATTGCCATTACCGTACAACAGCTTACCGATGGTGTTTTTGACATCAACCACATTACAGGTTTTTCAGGAGATAATGTAATTGTAGAGCGTACCGACATGAACCATGCCAGCGAAATTTACAGCTACAGCCTTAAAAAGAAAACCTGGAAACAACTTACACACGTAAACGATGCTGTTTACAGCAAGCTTGCATTAAGCAAAACAGAAAGGCGTTATGTAACCACTACAGATGGCAAAAAGATGCTGGTTTGGGTAGTATTGCCCCCTAATTTTGACGCTAAGAAAAAATACCCAACCCTACTATATTGCCAGGGCGGGCCACAAAGCGCACTAAGCCAGTTTTACAGCTTCCGCTGGAATTTTCAGCTTATGGCAGCACAAGGTTATATAGTGGTGGCACCTAACCGCAGGGGTATGCCGGGCCACGGTGTAGAATGGAATGCAGCCATTAGCAAAGACTGGGGCGGCCAGGTAATGAATGATTACCTGAGCGCTATTGATGATGTTAGTAAAGAAGCGTATGTAGACAAAGCCCGACTGGGTGCCGTGGGCGCCAGCTACGGCGGATACTCTGTATTCTATCTTGCAGGTATACACAACAACAGGTTTAAATCTTTCATCGCACACGACGGGGTATTTAACCTGCAAAGCATGTATGGCACTACCGAGGAGATGTTTTTTACGCACCACGAAAATGGTGGCGCGTATTGGGAAAAAGACAATGCCGATGCACAAAAAGCATACAGCCAGTTTAACCCAATAAACTTTGTTGACAAATGGAACACCCCTATACTTATAATACAAGGTGGTGTAGACTTCCGCGTGCCTGTTGGGCAGGGCCAGGAAGCCTTTCAGGCAGCACAGCTAAGGGGTATAAAAAGTCGTTTTCTTTACTTTCCCGATGAAAACCACTGGGTGCTAAAACCGCAAAATGCCATGATATGGCAGCGTGAATTCTTTAAATGGCTAAAGGAAACTTTATAGAATATTCATAAATAAGTAACATTTGCTAAATTTTATTTACTTTAGCAGTCTTATAACATAACTAAATTACACATTGTAATTATGACTAAATTTTCGATAAAGCCATTTATTGCCGTGGCATTATTAGCAGGCGGCCTTAACAGTGCCGTAGCACAGGATTACCTGGTAAACTCAGTAAAAAACAACCAGAGTGCAAACAGTAAAGACTCTTTTGTTTTTAAAGATGTAATAAACATTGAAAACACTCCGGTAAAAAACCAGGGATCAAGCGGTACCTGCTGGAGCTATTCTGCAAACTCTTTCCTTGAAAGCGAAATGATACGCTTGGGCAAGCAGCCGGTAGAGATATCCCAAATCTATACTGCACGTAATGCTTATATTGAAAAAGGTATTAACTATGTGCGCATGCACGGTGCTATTACCCTGGGCGATGGTGGTGCGCTGCACGATGTTATTAATATGTACCGCAAATATGGTGCGCTGCCGCAAAGTGCTTACACAGGTCTTAACTACGGCACTACAAATAATAAGTTTGGCGAAATGGCTGCCATTAACGAAGGCCTGCTTGCCGCTGTGGTTAAAAACCCGAATGGCGAACTTAGCCCTAGCTGGCAAAAAGCCTACACTGCCGTTATAGACAGCTACCTGGGCGAAGTACCTAAAAACTTTGATTTTAAAGGTAAAAAATATACACCGCAAACTTTTGCTAAAGAAGTTATAGGTATTAATCCAGACGAGTATGTAGAGCTTTCATCGTTTACAGATCACCCATATTACAGCCAGTTTGTAATGATGGTACCAGACAACTGGAGCCTAGACCTGATCTATAATGTAAAGATGAATGAACTTACAGACATTATAGACAATGCCCTTAAAAACGGTTATACTGTAGGCTGGGCGGGCGACGTTACTGAAAAAGGTTTTAGCTGGAAAAACGGTGTGGCATACATACCTAACAAGAACTTTGCTGATATGACTGCAGAAGAAAAAGAAGGCT
The DNA here is from genome assembly GCF_003403075.1 of Flavobacterium psychrotrophum. Classification (NCBI taxonomy): domain Bacteria; kingdom Pseudomonadati; phylum Bacteroidota; class Flavobacteriia; order Flavobacteriales; family Flavobacteriaceae; genus Flavobacterium; species Flavobacterium psychrotrophum. Next base: position 3,833,773 of record NZ_CP031557.1, read on the forward strand.
TGTTTAAAGGCCCGCAAACAGAACTGGATATTACGCCTGAACTGCGCCAAAAGGCGTTTGACAACTACCAGACTACCGATGACCACGGTATGCACATTGTAGGCGTTAGCAAAGACCAGAATGGCAAAGAATATTACATTGTTAAAAATTCATGGGGTGCCACTAACGACTATAAAGGCTACCTGTACATGACTAAAAACTTTGTAAAGTACAAAACTACCGCCATACTTTTAAATAAAGGCGGATTACCAAAAGACCTTTCTAAAAAACTGAACATTACAAAATAATTTTCAACACTTTGAAAAACACTAAATCCTGCTACTTTTGTAGCGGGATTTTTTTTGCCCGGTAACAAACCAACGACCATGAAAAAAACAATAGCAATTGCCCTAATGGCACTTAGCAGCTTAACAACTTTAGCACAGGAAAGCACCGCTTTAGTAGAGAAATCAATTTTTAATGTTCAGCCCGGCTTTTTGGGGGTATATATAAATAATGAGTCGCGCCTTGGTAACAAATGGGCACTGCGCACAGAAGCAGGCCTTGATGCTGCCTTCTCAGCAAATGGCAATACATCCGATGTATGGGGGCTGATGCCTGCTATAAACCTGGAGCCAAGATACTATTACAACATATCAAAACGTGCAGCAAAAGGCAAACGTACATCTAAAAACAGCGCTAACTTTGCTACAGTGTCGTTGCGCTACAGCCCAGATTGGTTTATATTATCTAACAAAGACCATATAATAACCGAAAACACAGTATATATCATTCCTAAATGGGGCATAAGGCGCACAATAGGAAACAGCGGATTTAATTATGAAGCCGGTATTGGCATTGGCTATTATAGTATATTTGGTAACGACAGGAAATATTATGCCGACCCCGAGGGTGTAGCATTAGACCTGCATTTGCGCCTGGGATATTGCTTTTAAACAGCATTCTATAAAAACACAAAATCCCTTTTGAGTAACCAAAAAGGATTTTGTGTTTTATTACTTAAAACGTTAGCTTATAATCTACTCTGCCGATACAGCAGACATTTCAACTTTAACAGCATTAGTTTCTTCATCCAAACCGGCTTCTTTAACGGTTTTAAGCATACCGTTTACCTTGTCGGCAAACTTTGCAGCCTCTTTGGCGTTTCCTTCCCATACACTAATCGTAAATTTCTGCCCGTCAGCAGTTTTCACAACAAGTGTATGTTGCTTCTTAGCCTTTAAGAGCGATACAACTACGCCGATAGTACCTAAAATACCTAATAATACTTTTAGGAATGTATCTTCTTTAGGAAGAAAAAAAGCAACAATTATTAATAACGCCGGTAATGCGGCAAATAACAATCCTGAAACAGGAGTTGTTTTTCTGAAAGACATTTGTCGAATATCTTCCATTTCAAGAACTTTTTCGCTGGTAGAAGTAGCAAGAACTACCTTCCGGGCAAAAATTTTCCCACAGGTATTAGCAAATACCGGTTGGTGTGTTGTTTTCATGGAGTTTCTCTGGTTTCCGTAAAATTAAAAATTTTGAGGCATGAAAACTTGTAAATTAACATATTCATAACAATGCTAAGTGCAATTGCTAAGAAATCATCACACTAACCAGAGAATACATATACCACTTAATTATTCAAATGATGCAAATGGCATTATGTTATTAGCAGATACACCTCCACTACCCGGGGTATTATTTGATTTGTGTTTTTGCAAAACACTATTAGCATGGCCTGCAAATTTTTCAGCCTCCCGCTTTCCGGCAGCCCTTACCGTTATCGACTTGCCATCTGTCTTCCTTACAATTACCACATACCTTGTTTGCCCTTTAAAAAAAACCGCAGCCATGCCTAATATGCCAAGCGTTATGAACAGTATTTTTAAGAAAGATTCATGCTCTTTAAGAAAAAAAGAAATTGCAATTAACATGGCAGGCAGTATTGCTATTAAAAGATCGCTCTTGTTACGTTTTTTTTCATAGGAGATACTTTTAATTTCATCATAAGATAGAGATGAATCGCGCTTAGAAGTAGCAAGGATTAACTGGTTACGGAAAATTTTTCCGCAGGTATTTGTAAATACCTGTTGCGTAGTATTAGTCATTTTACATATTTATGGGAATACTAAATTACAAAAAACCAATCAATTCTCAATATATTAACAAGTAATCCACACAAAGAGCTATTGCATTTATCCTTAACCCTGCACATATTGGCACTTCCATTGAATTATGTATATTTGTTATATCTGTAATTTACTCCTCTAATGAGAAAAATATTCCTGCTTTTTTGCATCACATCTTTATCAATAATTGCACTACTCTCTTATATCAATATTAAGTCGGTACTATTGCTTCTCATATTCCTGCCACTCATACTTATGGGATTGTATGATATGTACCAGTCTAAAAAAACCATACGCCGTAATTTTCCTTTGCTTGGGCGTTTGCGCTATGTACTGGAATCTATAGGGCCTGAGATACGCCAATATTTTATAGAAACAGATCTTGAAGGCAAACCTTTTAACCGCCTTCAGCGCAGCCTGGTGTACCAGCGCAGTAAAAAAGAAACAGACACCACACCCTTTGGCACCCAGCTAAACGTATACGATGAAGGCTATGAGTGGATAAACCACAGCATACGCGCTATTCCTTTTGAGCAGGTAAACCCAGAGCCACGTGTACGCATAGGCTCATCACAGTGCACACAGCCCTACGAGGCAAGCCTTTTTAACATTAGTGCCATGAGTTACGGATCGTTAAGCAAGAATGCCATTATAGCGCTTAACAGAGGTGCAAAACAAGGCAGCTTTTACCACAACACCGGCGAAGGGGGCTTATCTCCTTACCATTTAGAAAACGGTGGCGACATTGTGTGGAACATAGGTACAGGTTATTTTAGCTGCCGCGATGCCGATGGTAATTTCAGCTACGAAGAATATGCTAAAAGAGCCGTGCTGGACAAAGTAAAAATGGTTGAAATAAAATTTAGCCAGGGCGCAAAACCAGGGCATGGTGGTATACTACCAAAAGAAAAGGTAACCGATGAAATTGCAGCGATACGTATTGTAGGCAAAGGAAAAGACATTGTTTCACCTCCCGGGCATTCTGCTTTTACCACACCACTGGAACTAATGAACTTTATACAAGTATTGCGAAAAGGATCTGGCGGTAAGCCCATAGGCATGAAGATATGTATAGGCAACAAATCTGAGTTTATAGCCATTTGTAAAGCAATGGTACAAACCAAAACCTATTTTGACTTTATTACAGTAGATGGTGGCGAGGGCGGTACAGGTGCGGCTCCACAAGAATATAGCGATCACGTAGGTATGCCGCTACGCGATGCTGTAGCATTTGTATATGATTGCCTTACCGGGTTTGACCTAAAAAAAGAGATAAAAATTATTTGCAGCGGCAAGGTAGTTACCGGCTTTGACATTATACGTTCGCTATCTATAGGAGCCGATTTATGTAATTCTGCCCGCGGGATGATGTTTGCACTGGGTTGCATACAAGCACTGGAATGCCACAACAATACCTGCCCTACAGGTGTAGCTACTCAAGACCCCATGCTGGTTAAAGGTTTAGTACCTGAAGAAAAGAGCATACGTGTAGCACGTTTTCAGCACGAAACAGTAAAAAGCGCCGTAGACCTTATGGCTTCTGCAGGTATAAAACACCCGGATGATGTAAGCCGCGATGTAGTAAGTATGCGCACTGACCGAACTACCATTAAAACCTATGCACAAACATATCCTGAACCTGTAGCAGGATCTATGCTGGAAGGCCACAGCGTTCCTACAGAAATGTTTTATTTCTGGAAGAAAGCCAGCGCTGAGAGGTTTTAAGCCTGTCTGCGAAGGCGGTTCTTTACCTGTTCTACAAACTTATTAGCCTCGCGCATATTGCCCTGCCATACATTCCATGTTATGGTTTCGCCATTTTTAAGATTTACCTTGAGCCTGTAGCTTTTTTGTGCTTTTATGACGGCTATTGTAAAGAAAGCAACACCCAATACTGTAACCAGGAACTTGAGGAAAACCTCTGACTCGTGAAAGAAAAAATATGGTATAAAAATAAGCATAGCCGGTACGGCAAGAAATAGCAGACTTGATGTTTTTACGCTACCTGCAAACGAAATGTTTTTAATTTCTCTTGTATCAATTTCTGTTTCTCTAAGGGCGGATGCAAAAATAACCTTGTCGGTAAACAGTTTTCCACAAGTGTTACTAAAGATGGGCATCTCTAAATTTGTCATATAGTAAGTAGATTGGATAAATACTTACGATAATATCATTAATACGGTTTTATAAAACGCAAAAAAAAGAGGCTACCTTTTTAGACAGCCTCTCTTCTCTATTTATTTGATAACATTAAATTACCTATAGTATTCCGCAATTTTTTTACGGTTAGCAGCTTTGTTGCCTACATAATTTTTATACTGGTCTTCGCTAAGCACCGATTTTAATTTAGTATCGCGCTCATCTTCCAGAACCCTAAGTTTTTTAATTTGGTCTGCACCTTTATTTTTCTTCTTATTATCTGCCTCTTTTTGAAGAAAGGAAAGATTTACAGCATACACTTTAGTGTATTGGCTATCGTTTAAAGACAGCTGCTCTTTCATATACGATGTAACAGCCTTGGCACCATCTACGGTTTTATCCTGCGCCATTACAGTAACGGTAAACAGCACCGTTAGTGCTGTAGATAATAACATCTTTTTCAGGGTCATTTGATTTTGTATTTATTAGTTAACAGATGGCATAGATACAACATTTTTATGTTCTTGGCAATGGCAGGACAAAATTAGTATATACAAAAAAGTCCCGCCTTGCAGGCGGGACTTTTATTATTCTACTATGCGTTCTTTCATCTTAAACGATTCCATAAACTTAGTGGTGTAATTACCGGCAACATAATCCGGTTCATCCATAAGCTGGCGGTGGAATGGTATAGTGGTTTTAATACCTTCTATTATAAACTCATCTAAGGCACGCTTCATTTTGCTTATAGCCTCTTCCCTCGTTTGGGCAGTAGTAATAAGCTTAGCGATCATAGAGTCATAATTTGGCGGAATAGTATAGCCACTGTAAACATGCGTATCCAGCCTTACACCGTGTCCACCCGGCATATGCAGGGTAGTGATCTTGCCCGGAGACGGACGGAAATCATTATACGGGTCTTCTGCATTGATACGGCACTCAATAGAGTGCATTTGCGGCAGGTAGTTTTTACCCGAAATAGGCACACCTGCTGCTACAAGTATCTGCTCACGAATAAGGTCATAATCTATAACCTGTTCAGTTATAGGATGCTCTACCTGTATACGCGTATTCATTTCCATAAAATAGAAATTCCTGTGCTTATCTACAAGAAATTCTACTGTACCGGCACCTTCATATTTAATATATTCAGCAGCTTTAATAGCAGCCTCACCCATTTTATTACGAAGCTCATCCGTCATAAACGGCGATGGTGTTTCTTCCGTTAGCTTTTGGTGACGACGCTGTACAGAGCAGTCCCTTTCACTAAGGTGACACGCTTTTCCAAAAGAGTCGCCTACAATTTGTATTTCAATGTGGCGCGGCTCTTCTATAAGCTTCTCCATATACATACCATCATTACCAAAAGATGCAGCAGCTTCCTGCTTAGCACTATCCCATGCTTTACGAAGCTCTTCCTGCTTCCACACGGCACGCATCCCTTTACCTCCACCACCTGCAGTAGCTTTTAGCATTACAGGATAGCCAAATTCGGCAGCAAGCTTTTCAGTATGTTCGTATGATTCAAGAAGCCCGTCAGAACCCGGTACACATGGTACACCAGCCTCTTTCATGGTAGCTTTTGCCGTAGCCTTATCACCCATTTTATCGATCATCTCAGGAGATGCACCAATAAACTTGATTCCATGCTCCTTGCATATTTTAGAAAAACGTGCATTTTCGCTAAGAAAACCGTATCCCGGGTGTATGGCATCTGCATTAGTAATTTCTGCTGCAGCAATAATATTTGAAATCTTAAGGTAAGACAGGTTGCTTGGCGGTGGGCCTATACACACGGCTTCATCGGCAAACTTTACGTGCAGGCTCTCAGCATCGGCTGTAGAATATACTGCAACAGTTTTTATGCCCATCTCCCTACAGGTACGAATAACACGTAGCGCTATCTCTCCCCTGTTGGCTATTAATACTTTTTTAAACATCTCTTTGATATTTTAAATTGTGAATTTTAAATTTTCTCCCGAATTCCTGTAATTGGAATTCAAAATTTATAATTTAAAATAATAATTAAGATGGGTCTACCAGGAATAGTGGCTGGTCAAACTCTACCGGTGAGGCATCGTCTACAAGAACTTTCACTATTTTTCCTGAAACTTCAGATTCTATTTCATTAAATAGTTTCATTGCCTCGATAACACACACTACATCACCCTTATTGATAACGCTTCCTACTTCAACAAAAGAAGGTTTATCCGGAGATGGTTTTCTGTATAATGTACCAATAATTGGCGACTTAACTGTAATAAATTTTGATGTATCTTCTCCTACAGGAGCAGCGGCAGGTGCATCGGCAACCGGCGCGGCAGGAGCAGCAGCAACAGGAGCAGCTTGCTGTGCAACTGGCATTTGCTGAATGTAAGCCGTAGCAGCAGCTTCGGCAGCACCCTCTGTAGTAGTTTTTATGGTGATCTTAAAATCATCCATCTCTAACTTAACTTCTGTAGCTCCGGACTTAGCCACAAACTTGATTAGGTTTTGAATTTCTCTGATATCCATACTTTCCGTTTTAATATTTTGTAGTTTGTTTAGTTTTTATTGTAAGCCCATTTAAGGTAGATAGAGCCCCATGTAAAGCCGCCGCCAAATGCAGCAAAAATAATGTTATCGCCTTTTTTAAACTGATGTTCAAAGTCAGCAAGTACAAGAGGCAGGGTAGCGCTGGTAGTATTACCGTAGCGCTCTATATTAATAAGCACCTTAGATTCGTCTACACCCATGCGCGATGCTGTAGCATCTATAATACGACGATTAGCCTGGTGTGCCACAAGCCAGTTTACATCATCATGTACAAGATTATTCTTTTTCATGATGCGCTCACTAACATCGGCCATATTACTTACCGCATATTTAAATACGGTTTTACCATCCTGGTAAACATAATGCTTACCCTCTTCTACGGTTTGATGGCTGGCTGGCATTAAAGATCCGCCGGCCTCTATTCTAAGAAAATCGCGACCTATACCATCGCTCCTTAGTATTTCATCCTGAAAGCCAAGGCCCTCATGGTTAGGTTCAAAAAGTACGGCACCGGCGCCATCTCCAAAGATAATGCAGGTAGCCCTGTCTTTATAATCTATGATAGAAGACATTTTATCTGCCCCTATAAGCAATACTTTTTTGTAACGCCCTGCTTCTATATAAGCAGAAGCAGTACTCATGCCATATAAAAAGCTGGAACACGCAGCCTGAAGATCATAAGCAAATGCATTAACAGCACCTATTTGAGTAGCTACATAAACTGCCGTAGCTGCCACGGGCTGATCTGGCGTAGTGGTAGCCACAAGCACAGCATCAATATCTTCAGGGTTAATACCCGCTTTTTTTATTAAATCTTCTGCGGCTTTAATAGCAAGATAAGAAGTACCCTTATCTGCATCTTTAAGTATACGCCTTTCTTTAATACCGGTACGGGATGTTATCCACTCATCATTAGTATCTACAATGGTTTCAAGTATCTCGTTAGTAAGCCTATATTCAGGAACATAAGCACCTACAGCGGTAATAGCGGCTGTTATTTTACTCATAATTAAATAGTAAGTATAATCACATCTTTATTACTGGCAATCAGTAAATAAAAAGTGACGGAAATTACAAAATTTTTTTAAAAATGGGCGATAAAAAAAGCCGCCTGGTAAAAAAACGGCTATTTAACAAAAAAAACTCCCACTAAGTGAGAGTTTTACCCTATACTTTAAGCAATTAAGCTACCGCTTCAGCTTTATCGATAACTACCTGGCCTCTGTAGTACATTTTGCCTTCATGCCAGTAAGCCCTATGATACAAATGCGCTTCGCCGGTTACCGGGCATGTAGCAATTTGAGGTACAGAAGCTTTATAGTGAGTCCTTCTCTTATCTCTTCTCGTTTTCGAGGTTTTTCTCTTAGGATGTGCCATTTTACTATATTATTTATTATCCGTTAATAGTTTTTTTAATCCGTCCCACCTTGGGTCGTCTGTTTTTTCTTCTTTAATCTCAAGTTTTTCTTTTGGGGCAAGCTCATCCAGCTTGTTTAATATCCCGGCACCAAATGTGCCGTCTTTTATCCCGGGATGTATCCGTTTTGAAGGAACAGAAAGCACGATCATTTCATAAATATACTGAGACACATCTACCTGGTATTCACCATGTGGCAGTATCAGTATTTCTTCATTATCGTTATTAAACTCATCACCAAATTTCACTATAAGGTTTATATTGCCCTTTATAGACAAGTCAAAATCCTCATTCGTCAAATCACAAGGCACGTTAACCGTACCTGCATGTTTAAACGAAAGCTCCATCATGGTGCTCTTTTTCTCCAAAACAAGATTTACTTTTACATTGACGCCATTATATTCGTCAAATTCAAAGTCATCAAAGAACGTTTTATTAATATCAAACTCAAACTGGTGCTTTCCCTGCTTTAACCCCACAAAAGGGATCAAGAATTCCTTTTTCGCTTTCATTATGCCAGTTATTAACTGTTACTACTATCTATTTTGCTACTAAAACCAGTGCAATGTGTTAGTTATAACAGTTTTGAGCGTGCAAAGATATAAAATTATTGCAAATCCAAAACCGTTATGAATATTTTTTTTCTTCTTGTTTCTCCCTTATTTTCAAAGGGTTCGATGTTAATTCGGTATATTCGCCTCTATTATGGTAAATATCGAGCGCCAGGTACACCGCTTCTTTAAACGAATTATTGTCTGCTTCGCCTTTACCTGCTATCTCATAAGCAGTTCCATGATCTGGTGATGTCCTGATTCCCGAAAGCCCGGCAGTATAGTTAACACCATTACCAAACGACAAGGTTTTAAACGGTATTAACCCCTGGTCATGGTAGGCGGCAATTACTGCATCATACTTTTCATACTGCCCACTGCCAAAGAAACTATCAGCACTAAAAGGTCCAAAAACCTTAACACCTTCTTCAAACAATTTTTTAAGCGCAGGCTTTACAACATCGTCATCTTCCCTACCTATGACACCATTGTCCCCGCTATGCGGGTTTACACCCAATACAGCAATTTTTGGGCCGTTAATTTTAAAATCCTGTTTAAGCGATTTGTTTATCGTAAGAATCTTTTTGCGTATAAGCGCCTCTGTAAGATGCGCCGAAACTTCATTTACCGGAATATGGTCTGTAAGCAACCCCACCCTAAGATTATCCTGTACCATAAACATAAGCGCATCGCCATCAAGCTCCTGATCCAGATAATCTGTATGCCCGGGAAACTTAAACTCTTCGCTTTGTATATTGTATTTATTTATAGGTGCCGTAACCAGCACATCTATTTCCTTATTTTTAAGCGCTGCAACAGCCTCTGTAAACGATTTTACAGCATAACCACCCACAACATCATCATTTTTACCAAACTCTATGTTTACGCCTTCCTTCCAAACGTTAAGCACATTAATTTTACCTATCAATAACTGATCCAGCTTATCAATACCATGAAGGTTAGCATTAAGATTAAGCGCTTTTTTTACAAACGAAAGTATTTTGACATTTGCAAAGACTACCGGCGTGCAAAACTCAAGCATACGGGCATCCTCAAAGGTTTTAAGAAACACTTCTGCTCCTATTCCGTTAAGGTCGCCTATGGATATGCCTACAATTACATTCTCTGCCTTCTTTGCCATGATAGTTCTATTGCTTAATTTTGGTGTTACAAACTTAGTAAATAAATCAGCATGTTCACAGGAATAATTGAAGCCTCGGCTATAATACAAGATATTAAGAAAGACAACGAAAACATTCATTTTACTTTTTCGTCGCCCATTACCCACGAGCTTAAGATAGACCAAAGCCTTTCTCACGACGGTGTGTGCCTTACCGTTGTAGCAATTGGCACAGATAACTACACAGTAACCGCTATTAAAGAAACGCTTGAAAAAACCAATCTAAAAGAATGGAGCGTAGGCAGTGGAGTAAACCTTGAACGTGCCATGCAGCTGGGCGCACGCCTTGATGGCCATATAGTACAGGGACACGTAGACCAGACCGGAATTTGTAAAAGCGTAGAAGAAGCCGGTGGCAGCTGGTACTTTACCTTTGAATATAACCCCGCCACAAGCAACATTACTATAGAAAAGGGCTCGATAACCGTTAACGGAGTAAGTCTTACCGTGGTAAACTCGCAGGTTAATTCATTTAGTGTTGCTATAATCCCATACACTTACGAGCACACTAATTTCAACCAAATTAAAGCCGGCACTACAGTAAACCTTGAGTTTGATGTGATAGGCAAATATGTGGCAAGAATAAATAGTTTGAGAAACTAAACACTTAAACAGTAATCAATAAAGTGTTAGCTACTCCCTCTCCAAGGAGCAGCTAACACCTACAAATGCTGGTTAATAAACAAGGCCAATCCAAGATGGATCGCTCTGTTTATTAAGCAGCATTTGTATTCTGGAAACGCGCCTGTGCAAAATGGGAATCATATCTACTTTGCTACTACCCTGTATATACACAACTCGTTGACCTCATAATTTCCCCTTCCTAATAATAAGAAATGTCTTTTTTACAAACCTGACATTTTTTATAATTAAATCCTCTCAAGCCTTTAGATTATTGAACCCTGTTTTAAAGTACTGTATCTACATAAGACTTCCCAGCCTTGTGTCAATACACGCAAACAATTGTGCGATTGGAGCTAAAGTTGCGGCTTTAAAAACAGCGCATGCCATAATAGATACAAAACAAGGGCAGCCGATTTGGCTGCCCTTGTTTTGTATTTAAAGTTGGTGTCCCACATAAAAAAGCTATTGCTGACTGCTACTGGACACTGTAACTATTTATCGCTTCATCGCAAAGTGTGCCTTAAAGGTCCTTGCATGGCCATTCTCGTTGAACTCAACGGTAAACCAGTAGTCGTCTGACGGTAACGGGTTGCCGTTGTAGGTACCGTCCCACCCCTGGCCTTTGTCGGTCCTGCTGTCAGGGCTTAGCTGTTTGATGAGCTTGCCGTAGCGGTCAAAGATAAAGATCCTTGCACCCGTACCCTGAAGCCCGATGATGTTCCAGTAGTCGTTGATGCCATCGCCGTTTGGCGTAAAGTATTTAGGGTAGTCCACTACGCTTACGCCCGGGATCCTTAGCATGTCACATGGGTTGATCTCAAGGGTGTTCGCATCGCGAACGTATACCGTAAAGAAGCCCAGTGGTACATTAGTAAATACATTCGAGTTCTGCCATGGGCCCAGTGGCGTGGCATTGCCGTCTGCATCTTCTGGCGCAAGGCTGTACTGGTAGTCGCCATAGCCCTGTACAAGCACCGTTACCGTCTGGTTGTCCCCAAAGGCGTTGCTTACCACATAGCCTGTATTAATGATCTCCGCTGGCCCCGAAAGGAATACTTCAAATGGTGCCACTGCATCAGAGATACAGTTGTCTGCATTCCATACTTCTACCGTGTAAAGGCCTTCTTCGGTTGCTGTGTACCTTTCTGAGGTGCCGTTCGTGGCTACTGCCGTACCGTTAAGGTACCACTGGTAGGTGTTGCCTGCCGTGGTGTCGCCTGCATGCAGGTACACCGGTTTGTTTACGTTGCCATTGCTGTATTCTACACACAAGGTATCATCGTTGTCTTCACTGGTGATGTTTGGTGTTGGCAGCAAACTTACCCTGATGTTAAAGCTGGTTACTGCATAGCATGGTGAGAACGTGCTGGTGTTGGTTACCCTCACCCAGATCGTCTGCCCAAGGTATACCGTATTGGTAAATGCTGCAGGCGTTGCTATATATTCCGCTGCCGTGATGTCGCCTGCCTCGGCTGCGGCCTGGCTGGTGTAGTAGCCCAGCGTATATTGTGCAGGGTTCTGGCTGCCCAGTACTTCTGCGCCTGCTGGGGTAAGGTCAAAGGCCGTAAAGCCGTCGTTCGTGCTGTCATAGTCACATTCCACCATTGGGCTGTTGGCCGGTGAGGTTACCGGGTTGGCTACCGCTGCCTGTTCGGCGTAAAGCTCAAGTGTTGTAGTGATTGAACAGGTTGTTGTCCTGTTGGTTACCACTACCCATATCTGCTGGTGGCCTGCCGTAGTATTGGTGTACAGGTGTGGCAGTGCCCTGCCTGCTGTTATGTCTGCAATGCTGGCATAGAACCTGATGTCAAAGTTCGTTGGCACTTCGCCTGCGGCCGTAATAAGGTCGGTTACATGGCCGATCAGGTTGAACGTCTCAAAGCCGGTTGTTGGATCGTTACAGATTGCATACAATGGTACTACGCCTGTGCTGTCGTATACCGGTGGCAGTGGGTTAACGTGCAGTGGCAGTGTTACAAGCACTGAACATGCCGGTGAGCCCGGTTGGGTATCGGTACGCGTTACACGTACGATTACCGTATCATCCCAAGGGGTTACGTTCAGGTATTTTGTCTCATCAGGTATCGCAATGCCTGCTGCCTCATCGGCAGCATTGGCATAATAGGTAAGCACTGATTGTGTATCGCCTGCAAGGATGTTAACCGCTGCATCGGTAAGGTCAAATTCTTCGATACCATCGCCTATTGTTGCATCATGGCTGTCGCATAGCTCCAGTGTCAACGGATTGATGTTAGGGTTTGGCGAAGGGTTAACGATCAGCGTAAGGGTTTCTTTGCTGATACAGCCCTGTGGTGTGGTTACCAGTACATATAGCGTCTGGTAGCCTGCGACTGTGTTTTCAAAGGCTTCCGGTGTAGTAATCCAGTTTATGGCTGCATCACGGTCTGCCTCTAATATAAAGTACTGCACCAGGTTTTGCTCTCCTATACCGGTTGGTGTAAGTATCTCGTCGTCTTTCGATGTAAGGTCGAAAAGAGCTTTGTTGTCATTAGGTAATTCATCACATACAATAAGCGGTGTAGCATGGGCCAATTCCTGTGGACGGTCTACAAACAGCTTAAAGCTTGTTACAATGAAACATTCTGTTGCAGGGTATTCTATCCTTACCCAGATCTCCTGGTTGTCAATCCCTGCAAAGGCAGCAGGGCTGGTAATCCTTGGGAAGCCGGCAGTAGCGCTTGGCTCGTCAATAAAGTAACGGATCACAAGGCTGCCCGGTACTTCTCCCGTAAGGGTATATATAGCTGCATCCTGCTGTGTAAGGTCAAATACCACACGCCCGTCATTAGTAGCATCATTATCATCACAGTCCCTTAGGTCGGTAAGCTGTACGTCTGCCGGGGCAGGGTTTACAATAAGGGTAATGGTGTATACAATGCTGCGGCAACCCGTAAGGGTATTGGTCGCTACTACATAAAGTGTCGTATTATCGGTATTTTCAAAGTTTGCAGTACCGGTTATGGCATTATTCCCCCTTTCGGCATCGGTCATGGTATAGTAGAAGGCTACGGTCATGTCCGTGCCGCCATCTATCATTTCTGCTGCGATCCGGTCAAGGTCAAAGTTACCTAGGTTATTATTGGTCGTGCTGCATACTGTAAGTTCATCTGTTGTTGGCTGTACCAATATTGGCAGTGGCTCTACACGGATGTCCAGTAGTACGATACGGTAGCAGCCCGTTACATTATCAGTAACCCTTACAAAGATGGGCTGTACCGCAGGAGAGCTTCTATTTTCATATGTCTCAGGGTTGGGGATTGCACCGGTACCTGCTTCTGCATCCGCAAGGTTCGTGTGGAACGTGGTGGTTAAACCGTTTACGCCTCCTGTGATCTCGTCTGTCTTACCGGTAAGGTCAAATTCCTCGACCTCATCGCCGGGGTTGTCCTCATCACAAAGTACCAGCGGTGTTGGGTTCGTTACTACCGGTAGCGGGTTCACCACAAGGTTTAGCGGTACAATGTCGTAACAGCCCGTAGCGTTTATAGTAACTTTTAGATATACAGTAGTTGTAACACTATTGTAGTTCGTTGGGCTTGCTATTGCCGGGGCACCCGCATTGGCTGCCGCTATAGTTTCATAATATGTAACCGTATGTAGTGTAGGATTAAGAGCACCTAAAACCCTGGCCTCATATGTTGTAAGATTAAACACACCAATACCATCTGTATCATTGGCACCGTTATCACAAATCGCATATGGCACAAGCGGATCTACAGCAATAGGCCTTGGATTAGTGGTAAGTTGCAACGGCACTACAGTATAACAATCTGTAGAAAGTGTGCTGTACAGCCTTATATATACAGTTTGCGTATTGGCATTACCATTTGCAAATGCAGTAATATTAGTCCATATGTTAGTACCACGTTCTGCATCTGGCAGGGTAAGGTGTATCGTGGCAGCTACTAATGGCTGAGTACCTATTGCTTCTGCTATAGCAGGTGTAAGATCAAAAATACCATGTCCAATATCATCAATAGCACATGTTACTAAACCTGTAGGTAGAATACCTACCGGCCTTGCAACAACTTTGATATGGAATGTTTCTTCATCTGTACAGTTTGGCGTAGTATGTGTTTCATCCCAAACCCACAGGTCATAATCACCAGGCAGCAATGTATCTCCCACAAAGCGTTCTACCTGGCCCGGTACACCCGGACCACCGGCAAGGTCAAAATATCTTGCTGTAGCCGGATTAGGCGTAACAAGAACATACTGGTCGCACGATACAACATTAGCCGGAACCGGAACATCTATCCTGTTTATTGTAAGTACAAAACTGTGCTGATCACTACATATCCTGTTAGTACCTGTCTGCGCATATACATATATTGTTTGCGTAGCTGTAATAGTAAGGTTTGTTATAGGACTGACACCATTAGGGCTGCTAAAATAGTTACCTACTGTAAGAGCCGGAAGTGTATGTGTATCACAATCTGAGAAATTTGTCTGTGTCTTATCTACTACAGGAGTCTGATTAATTACAATATCAATACTCGCCTCATCAGAACAGTTTTGCCTGCCTGTTAAGCGCCTGTATAAATACACTCTTGCTGAGGCTGTAAAAGTAAGGTTCGTAATCATTTGCTGACCAGCAACATCTGGCCCACCCTGAAGCGTATAATAATGCTGCAGATAAGTATCATTAGGATTAGTACCACCTACGTTTATATTAGGAAGTGTATAAGTATCACAAGCTTCTACATCAAGCACAAGCTGGCCTGCAAGAGGACTTGTAGTATCTGTTTCTAAAGATGCTGCCGCCCAGTATGCACTACCAGGAGCAGTACTTCCGTTAGCAATAGTTGTTATTTCAGTATCTACAGATGCAGAGAAAATTATTACATTAAAATATGTTTCCATAAAACAGCTTGGGTTACCCGCAGCTGCTGCATAGATATAAACGCGCGTTCCATCATCAGGATCATCATTTGTTGTAATCCTGAACTGATTAGGAAGCTGTGTTTGTCCGGGTGTAGTTGGGCCACCACTTAAGCGGTAGTAACCGTATCCCGCAGGAAGGTTTGGCAGGTTATAGAAATCGCAGACAGCAGCATCAGACTGCGCAACGATGGCAGGCGTAGCTGTAATGTTTACAACAAAACTTGTCTCTCTAAAACATTCACCGGCACCACCAGTAGCAGCATAAACAAATACTGTTTGAGAAGTAGTAAGCACAGTACCCACCGGTATTACCTGACCACCACCTGTAGGGCCTCCTGTAAGTGTATAGTAGTTACCAACCGTTAGTGGGGTTAGTGTAAACTCATCACACACATTATATACAGGATTAAAAGTATCCAGCGTTGGAGTGTTATAAATTGTTACAACAAATGATGTTGTATTAGTACAAGTTGCCGCAGCAGGTATAAAGTAATAAATAGTAGTGGTAGTGGTTATTGCCCTACCCGCAGGTATTACAGTACCGCCTCCGTTTGGAGCTGTGCGGTATTCGCCTATTGTAAGTGCTGGCAGTGTATAAGTGTCGCACGCAGACACAGGTCCAGGCGGAACAGGGTTAACCAGTATCTGTATTTCTTCCTCTGCTGTACAGTTTGGCGAACCACCCGTCTGAGCAAAAACATATATGGTTTGAGACACCAAAATATCCTGTCCTGCAGAAAGTGGTGTACCCGTACCTCCGGGGCCCGTAAAATAATTACCTACCGTAAGCGCCGGTAACCTGTAAGAGGTACAACTTGCCACCACCGGAGGAACATTAATTACCGGAGGGGCCACAGTAGTAACCGTAAACGATTTTTCATCTGTACATGTTGTACCTGAAAGTTGGGCATAGATATAAATAGTAGCGTTTGTTGTAATTATATCTCCCGGAAATTTCTGAACGTTACCCGGGGTAGTTGGTCCGCCTGCCATTGTGTAATAAGCTGACCCAGCTACCGGATATGGAGGGAGTGGATAACCTGTATCAGAACATACCGTTTGATTAGCAGGTACGTTTGTTATCTGAACACGGTTAATTGTAATATTAAACTGACTCTCTGCCGCACACCCAGGATTTGAGTTGTACACATAAAGAGGCAATTGAGATGTAGTAAGTACTGTACCACCCGCACCCGGATACATAGTACCTGTACCGGCAGGACCAGTATAATAATTACCAGCACTTAATGGCTGTAATGTATAACTGTTACATGCATTTACATTTGCAAGTGTATCTACAGTTGGCGTATTAGTTATGGTTACATTAAAACTTTCATTACCCGTACAGTTCGTTCCCGAATTTACATCGGCGTAAGTATATACAGTACGGTTAGAAGTAATTACCGTACCCACAGCAACAACACCTCCTGTACCATTTGGCCCATTATAATAAGTTCCGAATGGAAGTGTCGGCAACGTATAGCTACCACAACTTGTTACATTCTGCGGTGCAAACCTTCCTGTAATAATGTGAATCCAGAAGCTTTTTTGATCGCTACATGTAGTAGTTCCTGTAGTAGTTTCAGCATATACATATAATGTCCTGTCAGCTGTAACAACAGTTCCTGCAGGCACCACTGTACCTCCGCCATTAGCAGCAGTATAGTAGTTACCGGTAGTAAGCGATGGTAATGTATAACTAGCACAAGCTATGATATTTTGAAATGTACCAACAGAAGGATTCGGTAATATTGTAATTATAAAATTACTTTCGGCAGGACAAGATCCATCATTTAAAGATGCATAAACATAAAGCGTAGTTGTAGTCGTAATTAAATCGCCTGCAAATTTCTGTACATTTCCTGTAGTTGTTGGACCACCCGGCATAGTAAAATACCTGCTTCCTGTAGCAAGGCCAGGCAGAGTGTAGCTTCGGCAAATTGTTTGATTACCAGGGTTAGCAGCTGTTGCACCCAAAATTGTAACTGTAAATTGCCTGAATCCTCGACAGCCATCAGCAGAAGCAGGGGTTGTAGCATATAACACTGTCGTTGAAGTAATGAATGAACCCGGCTCGTGGCGTACACCTGTTGCGAAAGGACCTTCAAAGTAAGCTTCAACCTGAGGATTAACCGGTAACTGATAGCTACCACATGCAGATGCATTTGCTATAGGATTGATTACCGGATTTGGATTTATTGTCAGAGCAAAGCTACTTTCTGAAAAACAGCCAGGATTGTTAGGGCTTACTCTGTAAATATATAATGTTTGCGAAGTTCTTACATCGCTACCGGCAGGATATAGTGTACCTGTACCACCTGGCCCAGAATAAAAGTTAGCTCCTGGAATAGTAGGAATTGTATAGCCAAAACAATACGATTGTGCACCATATACAGGAACCGGCTGCACATTATTTATTGCTACTTCAAAACTTTTTTCATTAAAGCAAGTTCCATCAGGATGTGGCTTATAAACATAAATAGTTTGCGTAGTTGTTATTTGGGCATTTACTGCAAGCTGGGTACCGCCGCCAGTAGGCCCGCCCGGAGCAGTCCAGTAAGTATTACCTGCGGTAAGCGCAGGCAACCTGTAAGGCACACATTGATTAACATCGGCAGGATCATCGGCAGTAACAATGGTTACCACAAAAGAACTCGTATTAGTACACGAAGCCGCTGTAGGAATATAAAAATATATTGTTGATGTAGTGCTTATTACAGTACCCCACGGAATTACTGCACCCCCGCCATTAGCAGCAGTGCGATATTCCTGACCCGGGTCAAGGTTAGGCAGCGTATAATTATTACAAGCTGTAACGGGAGCCGGTGTTACCGCACCCGGTAGCACTGTAATGGTAAAACTGCTTTGATTAGAACAGTTAGCATTAGTATTATATATATAAATAGTTTGTGTACTTACTATCTGGCTGTTTGCCGGCAGCAATGCTCCTGTTCCGCCGCTACCGGTGTAGTAATTTCCGTCTGTAATTACAGGTAGTGTATAGCTACCGCAAACCGTTTGGGTTGTACCTGTAGATACAGCAGGCAGTGGATTTACCGTAATGGTAAAAGAAGTTACTGCATAACAAGAAGTATTACGGCTGCTTTGCACCCTTGCATAAATAGTTTGTGTACGCACTGTATTTGTAGTGGTACTCTGGTAATTTCCGGCAACCACAATATTACCTGTACCCGCATTTGCATCTGCAAGAGTAGTATAATATGTTACTGTAAAATCTGCCGGTGCCTGGCTGCCTAAAATAGCAGCATCCTGAGCAGTAAGATTAAAAATAGCAGTTCCTGTGTTAATTGTACCCTCACATGCCGAAAGCCCTGCCGCAGGCTGAGTTGCCGTAGGAGTAGGAATTGTCATTAAATCGAAAGGAACTACCACATAACAACTACTGTTATGTGATTTTACACGAGCATAAATAGTAACTGTACCACCGGTTGTTGTGTAAGCAGCAGCATTAACTGCTCCGGTACCATCATTGGCAGCCAATGCGGTAGTATGATACGTTACCTGTGTTGCAGCATCAAGTCCTGTTTTTAAAGATGGGGTATTTAGTACCAAATTATAAGTATAACTTCCTCCCGAAGGACAGGCATACAAAGTAGTGGCGGCACCCGGAACAAGTTGCGGTGCAAACTCTATAGTTACCTGTTCATCTACAGCACAAGCAGTAGCGGTATTAGTTATACGCACATTATATGTACCTGTTGCATTAACAGTAAGTGAAGAAGCTGTACCTATAACAGCTGCATTACCTACCCTGGTCCAGGCAAAAGTATATTGAGAACCTGTAAGTCCTGTATTAACTGTATAAGAGCTACCCTGGCACAGCGCAGTATTATTTGCAAGCGAAAGATTATCTCCAACCACCTGCTGGCCTAAGTTAAATGCTCCCTGAGGGAAGAAAACAGCCGAGTTGTAACGGCCATCATTACCCAATGTATTATTTGGGTTAGCATCGCCATCATCTGCAATTACTATTTTAATGTGGTAAGTTGTACCTGGAACAAGATCATTGGCCGAAGCAGTAAGCTGCACTGTTTGCCCCTCAAAATTGGTCGCTGCAGTTGGCGCCGCGCTACCACCGTTAAATACACCAAAATACTGAGAATTAACTGAAAGACATGTAGCAGTACCACTGTTAAAAGCACTGTTCCTGATGTTAGCAACAGAAACAGGAAGGTTAGTATTTGGCACAGTTGCTATATTTCGGTATGCCGCAGGGCTACCTGCAACTTTTATCAATATAGCAAATCCGTCTTTAGAGTTACACTGATATTGCCCATACTCTTCTGAAGCAAAGATATAAGGTATTGATATATTAGGTGTTGCCGCAACAAAATCAAACTCTAAAACCGTAGCATTCATACTACGTATAGGCGTTGTTGCTGCAAAAGCGGCCTGAAGATCTGCATCGCCCAGCCACGTTTGCGACTGCACACTATTATCTGAAGACACACTGGTATTAGGACCGGAAGCCGTTGCGGCATCTCCCGTTACAAGCACAACACCAGATGCCATTGGAAAAGCGGCATTTGAGTTTGTAAATGTACCGATACTATTTCCCTGTGCATAACTTACAGAGCTCAAACCAGTGCTTTTTACAGCACCTGTAGGCTGTACCAAACACGCTGAATTTCCCAGCAAGTAATTAACCAACTGGGTGGGGTTGGCATTACCGTTAGCGGTAGTGCTAACAACAACACCTTGCGAATAGCCTGTCAAACAGCAAAACAGGACAAACAGAACAAGTAAATTTTTTCTCATAACTTCCAACTAACTAGCAATCTATAAAATTTCGGGGCCAATCTTAATAAGTTAAAATTCAGCTTATTAAAACAGGAAGGCAAATATAAAATAATTGTGTTTCCTCATGTTAAAATTCACAACAATTTTCACACATCTCAGGCATCAATATAATTTTTAAAACATAAAAGAATTTTTAACACAAAAGCAAAGATTATCTAATGTATAATTAAAACTTTTTGTCATTATTTTATAAAAAAACATAATACCTCTATTTACTATTGAACGCAAAAATACACGATTTTTTGATTTATCAAAGTATCCTGTAAATTTTATATTTTATAAAACATTTAACATTCATTTTCCCCTACTTATTTAACTTTTGTTTATTGCGAAAATATTCTTATAGTTAGTATTTTTGTCTTAAAAGAATGGCAGATGTATGAACGAATAAGAGAAAAGTTAACTATACTGGCAGATGCGGCTAAATATGACGTATCGTGCTCATCAAGTGGAAGCAAAAGAAAGAATGAAAATAAAGGCATAGGCGATGCGAGCAATGGCATATGCCATACTTATACCGAAGACGGCAGATGTGTTTCATTGCTTAAGGTATTGCTTACCAACCATTGTATTTTTGATTGTGCCTTTTGTGTATCGCGCCGTAGTAACGATGTGCAGCGTGCTGCCTTTACTGTAGATGAAGTTGTGGAGCTTACCATGAGCTTTTACCGCCGCAATTATATCGAAGGGTTGTTTTTAAGTTCGGGTATTTTTAAAAATGCCGATTTTACGATGGAACGCCTTGTACGCATTGTAAAGAGGCTGCGTACAGAAGAGCGTTTCAATGGCTATATACACCTTAAAACCATACCGGGAGCAAGCCCGGAATTGCTAACCGAAGCCGGCCTTTATGCTGACCGTATGAGCATTAACCTGGAGATGCCTACCGAAAACGGACTTAAACTACTTGCCCCCGAAAAATCGCACGAAGAGGTTAAAAAGCCGCTGGGATTTATTCAAAATACCATTACCAAATTTAAAGATGAAAAGAAAACCGGTCTGATAAAGAGCGCTCCTAAGTTTGTACCTGCCGGCCAAAGCACCCAAATGGTTATTGGGGCAACCCCCGAAAGTGATATGGAAATTATGTACAGCGCAGATAAATATTACAAAGATTTTTCGCTTAAGCGTGTGTATTACAGCGGTTACATACCCATTAGTTATGATGAGCGTATGCCGGTTATAGGCAGCCAGCCACCACTACTTCGCGAAAACAGGCTATATCAAACCGACTGGCTGATGCGCTTTTATGGGTTTGGCGTGCAGGAGCTGCTGAATGCTAAAAACCCGCACCTGGATACTGATATCGACCCTAAGCTCAGCTGGGCTTTGCGTAACTTAGACCAGTTTCCTGTTGATATTAACACTGCCGATTACCGCATGATACTTCGTGTGCCCGGCATAGGTGTAACCTCAGCAAACAAAATAATCCAGGCCAGAAAATTTGGCAGGCTGCGTACAGATCAGCTGCAAAAAATAGGTATTGCTTACAGCCGCGCAAAGCATTTTATACGTTGCGCAGATAGCCCTTACGTACTACAGGAACCTGAAGCACCGCATCTTAAAAACCTCATCCTGGCCGAAAGCAGCAGTAAATACCTTAAAGTTCCGCAAAACCAGTTAAGCCTTTTTTAATGGTTACCTATATTTTTGATGGCTCTTTTGAGGGATTGCTCACGGCAGTTTTTGAAAGCTATGACCGCAAAGAAAAAGCGGTAAGGCTTGTATGGGATAAACTCTACCAGCCTGAAATGCTTGATGAAAGTTTTGAAATTTTAAATGATGAAGCTAAGGCTACCCGTGTATGGACGGGGTTAAAGAAAAAGCTAGTACCGCAATGGGCTGTTATGTTTTATAAAGCTTACCTGAGCGAAGACCCACAAACTTTTCAGGATCTGTTTGATTTTGCCCATTACATTTTTGATAATGTAAAAGGTGCGGAGCAAAACTTTGGCAATCCTCATGTAATGGCTGTTAGCAAAGTGGACAGAAAAGTAAACCGCGAAAAGCACCGCATGAAGGCATTTATACGTTTCCAGAAAACTGCCGACGGCATTTATTACTGCCCTGTTGAACCCGACTTTAATGTGTTGCCGCTTATTGCTACTTTTTTCAAAAATCGCTATGCCGACCAGCAATGGATAATCTATGACGTAAAACGAAAATATGGCCTGTTTTATAACCTGCACACGGTAGAAGAAATTACATACGAATTTGTGTCTGCTATAGATACCCGTAAAATAGCGTTACCCAAAGAACTTACAGACGAAAAAGAAGAACTTGCATCTATACTATGGAAAGACTATTTTAACAGTACAAATATACCCGCACGTAAAAACATGAAACTCCACATACAGCACGTACCCAAGCGCTACTGGAAATACCTCAATGAAAAGGAAGGGAAAAATTAAATCGTGTTGTAAAGTTGCAAAGTCGAAAGTTGTAAAGTTAGCTTCACTCATAACTATTACACTTTTAACTCTATAACCTGATGCTTTCGACTTTAAGACTGCATCAATCTTTCTTACCCAGCTTTACTTTTACCTTGCCGTTTTCATCATCTTCGGCTTTAAGATGCAGTACAATACCTTTATGTCGGCGTTCGGCAAGTTCTTTTTCATCGGTAATGTCTTTATCCTTTTTAGGATTGCGCAGTGGTACATCTATATATATGTGTGTGCCGTTGCCAAAGGAGTATACCCCCTCTATATCCATATTAATCAAACTGCTGTTTATTTTCATTGGATGCACCTTTACCTTCTCTCCCATCAGTTCAAAGCGGCCTTTAAGGTTATAAAATTCTATGTTCTTGACATCCCTGAACGGAAAGGCAAATTTACCCACGCTTACCACAGGGTCAAAATCTACTAACCGGCCTTTTTTAAGCCCAAAATTTACATTACCGGAAATAGATCTTGGTAACAACGTACCACTTTCGGTAATTGTACCTTTTACATCGGCCTGTGCAGAAAAAAGCCCTTTCAGGTTTTTAGAAGTAAGGCTCTCAAGACCGAAGTTATCAAAGGCATATAAAAATTTACTTACCTCAACATTCTGCACATTTGCCTGCAGGTTATAATGCGTAGCGCCACCGGTAGTTAGTGCGCCATTAATTTTTAGTGCGCCGCCTGCATGCCTTAGCCCTGCATTTTTAAGCACAATGCCACCTTTGTCAGTAAGCAATACGTTAGCTGTAGCATTAGTTGCATAAAACTTCTTATAGTACAGCTTGTCAACTTTAAGCTTCATATCTACATTACATTTTTCAAACAACTCATTCATTTCGCCGGTAAAATTGCCTTTAGTATTTTGGCGAATAGCCCTTTGCGTTTTTTTACGGGTTTGCAAAAATGCCATAAACTCACCCAGGTGCAATTGCGGGCTATACATTTGCCATTCAAGCACAATTTTTTCGGGTGCAGTATAATATAAGTTTAGAAAATTACGAATGCTGCCCTGCATGTTCACAATACTATGTCCGGTTTTTAAAACAATCTGGCTAATGTTAAGGTTGTCCTGATTAAAATCGAGTGCTACAGATACATCTTTAAATTCCAGTTTTCGCGGCACATAAGCAACGTTTGCATTTTTTACCATAAGGCTGCCGCTAACCAATGGTTTTGTAAGCTTAAAATGTTCTACATCGGCCTTAAAGTTAAACCGCGCACTTGCAGTACCTTTGTTAAACTTAAGCAAATCGTCATCAACAAGGCCGGCAAGCTGTTCCATTTTAAAGTCAGAAGTAAAATTACCTATGGCAACAGGTTTCTCAAGGTTACGAATTGCCACACGTTTCATAAGAAACGGTATCCCTTTATAATTCCCCTTAAAGCCAAAAAGCTTAATGGCAGAATTGATGTCATCATAACCCCGCCCTGCTATATTATTATTGGTAAATACACCAAAAAAACTACAAGCCTCTACATCGCCGCCCGGTGTAGTAAGTACATTATCTTTTACCACCGCGTTTACCTGAATAAGCGGATCGCCCGTGCTATTAAAGTCGCCCACAATATCGCAGGCAACTACAATAGTCTTTGCAATATCAAACATCATCAGCTTCTCGGTAATGTTAGGCGAAAGCAGGTTCGCGGCATTCTTCCATAAAATGTCTTTATTTTGTATGGTAATGCTAAATTTAGACGACTCTCCTACACCCAGTTTTGCACCAATAATAAAATCTTCGCCCCCTATGCTTAGCGTTCGCCTGGCAAATTTAAGAGCTCCCTCCTTTTCATTATATGTTATATCAAAGCTGCCGTCAAGACTTTTGTCTTTAATAAAACTGCCGCGGCCGGTATTAAAAGCCATACTTTTTGCCATACCCTCTAAAGAAACATTTGCCTCCCAGCCAAAACTTTTATAATCAAGCGCTGCCTTAAGGCTGCTTACATTAAAACGGTACAGTTTACTGGTCTTGCGGTTATCGGCAGTAAACGATACATTTTCGAGCGTAAGCTTTTTCAGTTCAGGAAAAGCACCACCGGACGATGATTTTTTTTCGGATTTCTTCTTCTTGCCAAATACCGCAGTATTGCTATATCCTTCTTTTGAGGTAAAAAGGTCAATAGCAGCATCGGCAATACTGATCTTCTTAATTTCTACCGCCCCCCTAAATAGTGCAAACATGTTAACATCTACCTGCATAGCGCCGGCAGTAAGTAGTGTACGCTTATGGTTTACATACAGGCTGTCGCGCAGGGTAACGTTTTTAAGGGTAAGGCCTATTCTGGGAAACCCCTGTAATAAGGTAGTTTCCATATTGCCTATAGTAAGCGTGCCGGATATATCATCATTAAGCGATGTAGTTACCGATTGTAGCACCTGTTTTTTATGGGTATGCAGGTACCACGCCAGCCCGGTGTACAGGCATATTATAATAATTAACAGAGCTAAAAATATCCTTCCGGCAATTTTTAACCATCTCTTTTTTACAGGCAGCGGTGGGGTATTTGTTTCTTCCATTAGTAATTAGCGGCATTAATGCACAGGGACATCTAATTTAGTTAAGAAGAAATGTAAAAGCTTTTAGATTTTGTTAAAGTGTGGCAGGTATATAAAAAGAGTGCGGACGCATAAAGCGTCCGCACTGCCCCCAGAAAATAAACGCACTAAAATCGACAATTAGTGCATTGTAAAAACAACTGTATCATATCATAAATGATCGGCACCTATTATGAGGATACGGTTGCAAAAGTAAGGCAGGCTGTGGGGTTTGATACATTAGAGAGTATAGACAAAGTATAGACAACAGTATTATTCTTACAAATTTTATGTTAACATTACCTAATTTAGCACCGCACTCAACTATCCGAAACTTGTTTTGCCTGATGTATGTGTTTAATTTTTAAATTACATTCACAATGTCATCATCCGTAAACTGGTTCACATTCAATCTTCACGTTCTTAACAGATGCCTTGACATCATTCCGCGCCGCAGTAAACGAATAAAGATGCTCTACATAGAGTATGTAAGTTCGGCTAATGCAGAATCTGGGCGAATGATAAAGTACCGGTTCACGAATGCGCTATGGTATAAGGTAGGTACATTAAAAACTGTTGCAACCAGAATTCCTGTTTCAGAAACCGAAAACTCTGAAATTGAAATTACGGTACAGGGGTTCTTCAGGAAAAGTATCTACACCGTAGAATTAAAGCATGACTACGTTCAGGTACTCAGGGTAGCATGATAGATCGTGAATGATTAAGCTCCCGTTATATTATATAATATAACGGGAGCTTTTTTTATGCTTCATTGCAAAGCAATGATTTTCATCATACTTTAATTTACAACAACGGGCTTACTTTGATATGTAATAATTATAACAGTGCTGTATCACGAAAAACTTTGCCGTAATCTGTATTGCAAGTGTAAATATTACTGTCATTTTACTAAGCAACTGCACACGCATTTCGACCAGTGCCGAAGCATAATCTTAACCCATATTCACAATGCCCTCATCCGTAAACTGGCTTACATTTACACTACACGTTATTAGCAGGTGTTTTGAGATCATGCCACGCCGCAGCAAACGAATAAAAATGCGCTATCTGGAGTATGCTGGTTCTACTACTTTAGAATCTGAGCGAATCATAAAATTCAGGTTTACCAATGCGCTGTGGTATAAAGTAGGATCTCTAAAAACCCTGGCAACGCGTATTCCTGTTTCAGGAACAGAAGGTTCAGAAATAACAATTACTGTACATGGTTTCTTCAGAAAGAGTATTTATTCAGTGGAGCTAATGCATGACTATGTTCAGGTACTCCGGGTAGCATGATAGATCTTGGATAAGTAAACTCCCGTTATATTATACAATATAACGGGAGTTTTTTTATAGGCTATTTTATACACATGACTTTTATCATACTTTACCTCATAGTGGTTAGCGTACTTTGCTGTATAATAAATTATTTATGCTGTACTGGAAAAAACTTCCTGTGGCAAATCGTGCAGAACGGATACACAGGGCGCTTAGCGAAAATGTAAACTTTAGTACCGATACTACTTTTGGTTATCCGGCATCGCGCCTTGATGACAGGGTGTTTAATGAAGACGCTCCGTTTTTAAAAGATGCACCCATACTGCAAACTTTTGCGGCAAACCCAAACCACATTGGCTGTCATACTTATAACGATGGAGAATCTGCGTTTAAGGGAACACAGCAAATAGAACGCGAAGTACTAAATGTTATAGCCTGCGATATTTTTAAGGCAGCACCGGATAGCTTTGACGGTTACATAGCACCCGGTGGTACCGAAGCAAATATTGAAGCACTGTGGATATACCGCAACTACTTTATAAAACACCATAACGCACAGCCGCATGAAATTGCGGTAATAGCTACCGAAGATACACACTATTCTGTACCAAAAGGCTGTAACCTCCTCATGCTGGACCGCCTTAGTGTACCTGTACATTTTATGAGCCGTTATATTGATGAAATGGCCCTGGAAAGTATAATAGTAGCCGCAAAGGCAGGCGGTAAAAAATATTTTATTGTAGTGGCTAATATGGGCACAACCATGTTTGGATCGGTCGAAGATACAGAATTGTACACCATGCTGCTTGAAAGGTACGACCTGCAATATAAACTGCACGTAGATGCCGCTTATGGCGGTTTTGTATATCCATTTAGCAATCAGGGCAGCCACCTCAATTTTGAAAATCCTAAAATTAGCTCTATTACCATAGATGCGCACAAAATGCTGCAGGCACCCTACGGCACCGGTATTTTTATTTGCCGCAAGGGCCTTATGGAAAACGTGCTTACGGCCGAAGCCGAATATGTAGCCGGTATGGACTTAACCCTTTGTGGTAGCCGTTCCGGGTGCAATGCCGTAGCAGTATGGATGATACTTTTTACTTATGGCCCTCATGGCTGGCAGGAAAAAGTAAACGTACTGCAAATGCGAACCGACTGGCTTTGCAAAAAGCTGGACGAACTCGGTATAGAATACTTTCGAGAACCCTATATGAATATTGTAGCCATACGGGAGCATTACATTCCTGAAGACATAGCCCATGCTTTTACATTAGTACCACAAAAGCACAGCGAAGGCAACCTGTGGTATAAGATCGTGGTTATGGATCATGTAGAAACAGAACACCTGGCACATTTTACAGAAGCACTTAAAAACAGGCATCTCCCGGCAGATAGCCCTCCGGCAAAATACACCGGCATCATAAAGAACAATTCAGTTTTTGTGAGGTTTTAGCAATAAAACCTCTTTTTACTTTACACAAACATCACATGACACAGTACAACAACGCGCACAGTTTTCACATCCCGGTTATGGGGCTTGCCTATACTATAGACACCCCTATAAGGCTTGCCCACCTGGGTATTTCGTCGTGCATTTCTATTACAGATGACGACCTTATCGAAAAAATGGCTGCTTATTACAGTAAAACATTCAGCCTGCCCTACACGCCTTTTAGCCTTAAGGCGTTTGACCACCGTGCCAAACGGATAACCCAGTACCTTAATATGGTAGATACCATTGTTAAGCAGAAGTTTGAAGCCTTTAAAACCGAACTGGCAGAAAGCCGCCCGGCATTAGACCGGTTTTTAGGGATGCTGCCTACCAAGAACGACTTTAAGGAAGGGCTGGAGCAGCTTGTAGCAAACGGCACCGAAATGGCCGAAAACATCAAGGCTTACTTAGAGGAGCATTTCTCTCCCGGAGGTATTGATGTAAACATCATGACCAAAGTAGACAAAGAAAACCGTGATGAAAAAAACATGCCCTTACCGGTAGAATATAACGATGCGCATGCTTCGTTAAGGGGTTTTGCACAAAGTAACCTTTCATCTTCGGTAGTGCTGTCAGCAGGTATGAACCCAAGGCTGTACAGCTACTTTGAACAATTTCCTGATTTTTACCCGGACGCTAACGGCAATTTTAAAAAGAAGATCGTACTTAAGGTTAGCGATTTTCGTTCGGCATCCATTCAGGGTAACTTTTTAGCAAAAAAAGGGCTTTGGGTATCAGAATACCGTATAGAATCAGGGCTTAACTGCGGAGGTCATGCTTTTGCTACCGAGGGTCTGCTTATGGGGCCTATTATGGAAGAATTTACCCAAAAGAAAACCGAACTTGCTCAGGCTGCCTACACGCTGATGCAAAAAGCACTCGAACAAAAAGGGCTTCCAACTCCGGCAACAATACCCAATATACATATTACCGTTCAGGGTGGTGTGGGCACAGCTAAAGAGCACAACTTTTTATTAGACCATTATAAAGTAGCCTCAGTAGGCTGGGGCTCGCCATTTCTGCTCGTACCAGAGGCTACCGCAGTAGATGCAGACACCCGTAAACTACTGGCAGATGCGGGGGAAGATGACCTTTACCTTAGTCATATGTCGCCATTGGGTGTACCTTTTAACACCGTGCGCGGCACCAGCAACGACCTTATAAAACAAGAACGTGCCTTAAAGCACCGCTATGGCAGTGCCTGCCCTAAAAAGTACCTGGCAATGACCCCGGATGAGGCAGAAGGCTTTATATGTACCGCAGCACGCAAGTATCAGGAAAAAAGGATAAATGGCTTACTTACTGAGAATGAAATTGCCGCGATTACCGAAAAATCATGCCTATGCGTAGGGTTATCCTCTCCCGCACTTATAGAAAAGGGTATACCTGTTAAGGGAGAACAACAGGGCGTGGTGGTATGCCCCGGCCCTAACATGGCTTATTTTACAGAAGAGGTTTCGCTGGAGCGCATGGTGCGTCATATTTATGGGAATGACAATGTGATGGCTGTAGCACGCCCCAATATGTTTATTAAAGAATTATGGCTGTATGTAAACCATCTAAAAAAGGAGTATGCCGCCCTAATCGATGCTACTCCGCAACAACTAAAAAAACTGAATACTTTTAAAGAAAACCTGCTTAGCGGCATTGAGTATTACAGAGTATTATTAAACAACACCCCATACTTTAACCAAATTAAAACCGAGATGGAAAAAGAGTTAAACAAAGCCGCACAAGAAGTTACAAACCTTAAACCGGAAAACCAGCCGGAAAACGAATACATTTGCACCAAACAGTGCGCTACATGCAAATGCCAGACAACACCTTATACTTTATAGCCATAATACCTCCCGATATTATTTGCAGGGAGGTAACAAGCTTTAAAGATGATATAGCATTGCATCATAATAGCAAAAAGGCGCTCAGGGTAATGCCGCACATTACCTTAAAAGCGCCTTTTGCCATATCATACAACCGAGATATTGAAGTACGCGAATGGTTTACATCAATGCCTATAAAAAGCACAGCGTTTGAGGTTGAACTCAATGGTTTTGATTGTTTTGATAAGCCTAAAGACCCGGTAATTTTTGTAAAGCCAAAACTAAGTTCTGAGTTAATTTCGCTGCAAAAAAAAATTATTGAAGCATTCGAAATGCAGTTCCCAGAACTCAAATCACAATTTTCAGATAAAGATTTCCACCCGCATATAACGATTGCTTACCGTGATTTAACATATCCTGAATTTGGAAAAGCATGGGAGAAATATTCAAAAAAAGAATATCAAAACTCCTTTAATGTCCAACATATATTCTTACTGAAACACAACAAATCATCTTGGGAAATTTCAGTAAAAAAGAACATTGATATTTAAAAATGTAATAAAAATTAAGATTTCATTTAAAAAACGCAAATCTTAAATTATCGTTAAGCGGAGGTTAAAAAACTGGAACCTAAAAAATGAGGTCGATATATTTGCTTAATAACATTAAAAATTTGCAAGATAAAAAAAATGTTTTTAGGCCTTTTTATGGCTGCTTCGGTATTAGCTACCTCATGTTCTGACGATGATGATAGCGGAAGCACAAACAGCTCAAGAGAGATTAAGTATGAAGTTACAGGTAACTTTACAGGCGACATTACAGCTGCCTACACAACTGAAAGTGGTGGCGCTACTACCGCTGAAATTACATCATTACCATGGAGCCTTGCTATTACAGCAGCACCAAGCGTGCAGGCTGTAGCATTCTCTGTTCAGGGTAGTGGTGGCACTGATGGCCAGCAGGTAGATGTAAAAATACATCAGGGTGGTCGTGAGGTTAGCTCGGTAAAAGCTACTGCAAATTCAAGCGGTATTTTTGTAGCTTCATCTCCGGCGGTTGTTTTTTAAAAGCATTTGCCTACCAGTAAAATAAAACGGGCTCATAAAGCCCGTTTTGTATTATATCATTAAAGAAACATCCCTCCTGACGCTTCTATGCGCTGTGCTGTTATCCAGCGGGCATCATCAGTACATAAAAAGGCTACTACACCGCCAATGTCGTCCGGCAGGCCTACTCTGCCCAGTGCCGTTTGCGATGCAAGGAAGTTGTTAACCTGCTCGTTATCGCGCACCATACCACCGCCAAAATCAGTTTCTATAGCGCCCGGTGCCACAATATTTACACGAATGCCTTTTGCACCCAGTTCTTTCGCCTGGTATTTTGTAAGCGTTTCCATAGCGCCTTTCATAGAAGCATAGGCTGCATAACCCGGTGTGCTAAAACGTGCCAGCCCGGTAGAGATATTAATGATCCCTCCTCCATCTGCAAGCAATGGCAACGCCAGCTGAGACAGGAAGAATGGCCCCTTAAACTGTATATTTACCAGTGTGTCAAACTCATCTGTTGTAGTTTCGGCAAATGCTTTATGAATACCAATACCGGCATTGTTTACCAGGTAATCAAATTTATCGGTACTAAAAGTTTCGCTAAGCGCTGCTCCCACTGCTTTAAAAAAACCTTCAAAGCCTGTACTGTCTGCTACGTTAAGTTGTAATGCAACTGCCTTTTGCCCCAATGCTTCAATTTCTTTTACTACCTCATCGGCTTCGCTCTTCTGGCTGTTGTAGGTCAGCACTACATCAAGGCCTTTTTTGGCAATAGCCAAAGCCATATTTTTACCCAGTCCGCGGCTGCCGCCAGTAACCAGTGCAATTTTAGATTGTCTCATTCTGTAAATATTTTTTGTTGTTTATTACATCGCAAAGGTAGCACGGGAAAGAACCCCAAAAATGGTAGACTCTTCAGTATTTTACTTCGTTGTTTCAGGTTTAAAGTTTCAGGTTTATGCCGTTCTGTACGTTTGAGTCAGTAACCTAAAACCTGAAACGTTAAACAAATTGTTTTCTATACTGAAGCGGTGTTATACCCGCCATGCTCTTAAAAAACTTGGTGAAATTAGTAGGTTCGTCATAGGCAAAGCGCTGGCCTATTTCGGCTATTGAAAGGGTAGTTTCGCGCAGCAGCTTTTGGGCTTCTGCCAGTATACGCTCTTCCATCACATCGCAGGGTGATGTATTAAGGGTTAGGTGCAGTGTATTGGTAAGATGCCTCGGGTGAATGAACAATTTCTCAGCAAAATCTTTCGCATGAAACCGCTTTACCGCACGCCCCGCCATAAGGTCGGCCATGTGCTGATCGGCAATTTTCATAAAATCGGCGGTAATTTCATCCTTGCGGGAAAGAATCTTTTGGGGAATAGTGGCTTTTTTAGCGGTTTGTGTTTCCATGCGTATAGAGTAAAGCACTAAATTACAAAAGAGTTTATTATTTTTGCGGTACTTATGGCTAAACGCAACGCTAATACCGCACAAATATCGCTTTTTCCGGAAACGCTGTATGAATACCACATACTGCTAAGCCCCAGTGATGCCATTAAAGACGATGTAGACGCTTTAAAGCAATCGCTGCACGAGGCCATAGGTATTGCTGACCGCGATCGTACTTCCATAGCTCATATTACCCTGCTGAAAACCGAGGCTTTTGAATCGACCAGCATGAAGGATATTGTGAGGAAAGCGTTATTGGGCGAATCAAAATTCACCATTAAGTTAGATGGCCACGCCGACTTTAAAAACGGAAAGGAACATACCCTTTACCTTAAGTTGGAAAACCCTGAGGCGGTAGACCACCTGGCCGTAGCAATAAAGAACCCTACAAAAAAGAAGGCTCCCAAGCCAAAATACCGCCAGACAAGTATTGTAGACAAGCCCGAGCGTAAGACAAAACTGTCTATGACACCCCACATTACAATAGCGCGCAACATTAGCGAAGACGATTTTACAAAAATCGACTTCACCGCTTTTGAATACCAAAATGAATGGGTTTGCGACCGTGTTATCATCCGCCGCCGACTGGCCGGTACTGATAAGCTTTTTAGCCCTGCGGGTGAAGTGAAACTGGGTTAGTTACCGCTTACCAAATGCACTCGGATTAATATTCTTACGCTTTTTAAAATAGTTAGAGAGATGGCTTTCATCGGTAAAGCCAAATTCGTGAGCTATCTGCTTAATAGGCATATTACGCCCTTTAATGCGTTGCTCTATAAGCTTGGTGCGCAGATTGTTTATGTAATCGCGGTAGGTAAGTCCAAAATTTCGTTTAAACCACGCACTAAAATAAGACGGCGCAATATTAAAATTATCTGCCACGGCCTTTATCTGTACCAGTGCCGGAAAGTAAATATTCTGGTGTATGTATGTTATTACCTGTCTGTTATCAAAAGCTGTTCCCTGTACCTCGGGAGTCATTTTAGAAAGCGCTTCTTTTATCAACCCGAAGATTGAAAGCACCTGGAAAAATATAATTGGCGAGCTGGATATATCCTGACGGCAATTATAAGCCGTAATATTCTCAACCGTATTTTTTAATATGGTACGGCACGGTTCATCCAGTTGCAATGTAGCCTCTTTCAGCAGCCTTTCGCGCATTATCTGCTCCGGCGTGCTAATGAGCATATCATCACTATACAGGTTTTTCTTGGTACTAAAGTAGCTATCCGTAAACTTAATGAATACAAAGCGTGTACTGTTATGAATGTCAAAATAGTGTTGATCATCCGGCGAAATAGCAAACAAATCGCCGGCAGTATACGGCAGCAGGTTTTTGTTAAGATGGTGTATACCATCACCTTTTACAATATAAATAAGCTCATAATACGAATGGCTATGTTCTGGCAGGTGAAACTTCTCTTCCTCAAACTCATCGAGCATAAGGCTTTCAAACTGGTTTAATTTCATATATGATAATTGCAAGTAAGTGTTGCTAATTTACAACTTAATTAGGTCATGAGCACCATATCTTTGCTTTACTTTAAAGCAATTAATTAAACACATGAAATTAAGCCTTCTTCCCCTCGCCCTCGGCGGGCTTACCATTGGTATTACCGAATTTGTAATGATGGGCCTGCTGCCCGACGTAGCACGCGACCTGAACGTAACCATACCCGAAGCCGGACACCTCATAGCAGCATACGCAATAGGTGTAGTAGTAGGTGCACCATTACTTGTAGTGGCAGGCCGCAACATGCCTCCTAAAAAAATGCTTACCATACTTGCCCTTATGCTTACGGTATTTAACGCTCTTAGTATTATAGCGCCCGGTTACGATCTTTTGCTTGCTTCGCGCTTTCTGTCAGGCCTGCCGCACGGTGCCTTTTTTGGAGTAGGTGCAGTAGTAGCCAGCCGCCTTGCAGATAAAGGTAAAGAAGCACAAAGCATAGCAATAATGTTTACGGGGCTTACCATAGCTAATGTTGTGGGTGTGCCGCTTGGCACCTGGATAGGACATCACCTTAACTGGAGGTATACTTTTGTAATAATTGCTGTTATAGGCCTGATAACCGCCATAAGCATGGCCATGTATATGCCTGCACTGGATCAGCAAAAAAATGCGCCAATGCGCCAGCAAATGGCTTTCTTTAGTAAGTTTAAAGCATGGCTCATCATGTTTATTACCGCAATAGGCTTTGGCGGGCTGTTTTGCTGGATAAGTTATATAGCGCCATTACTTACAGAAGTATCCGGTTTTTCAGCAGAAAACGTTCCTTACATCATGATGCTGGCCGGAGTGGGCATGGTTGCAGGAAATTTTATAGGTGCGCGGCTTGCCGACCGTTACAGTCCTGCAAAAACACTTTTGATATTACTAATATTTATGAGTGCCACACTTACCGCTGTATATTTCTTTTCGGGTAATCAATACACCTCGTTAATTCTGGTGTTTTTTACACCATGTGTAGCATTTACCCTTATAGCCCCAATAAATATGCTGGCTATACAAACCGCAGTAGGTGCCGAAATGATAGCGTCTGCCGCGCTACAGGCCGCTTTTAATATAGGAAATGCACTGGGAGCTTACTTTGGCGGACTTCCGCTGGAGTATGGTTATGGCTATACCAGCCCCGAAATAGTGGGTATTGTTATGGCACTTGTGGGTGCAGGCGCTACCTTGTTGTTTATAAAAACAACTCCTGCAAGTGAACTCGCACCAAGTGCCGAAAAACCGCTAATGATGCATTAATTTTTTAGCATAAATATTGCAATACCGCTTATTGATTTTTGCCATAGGAAAACTTAAATTAGCACTATGGATAAAATACCTGTACGGCATATAAGCGGTATTGTAAAAGAACCTGAACTTTCGGGCAATTTCAGCATCCGTAAAATTGAAGAAGTACTTTCCGGCGGTACGTTTATACAAGAACTACACCGGCACAGTTTCTATTTTATCCTGATCATAAATCAGGGTAGTGGCGAGCATGTTATAGATTTTACACCTTACCCTGTAGTGCCGGGGTCGGTGTTTTTTATGAGGCCCGGGCAGGTACACCGCCTTCAGTTAGAACACGCCACAACCGGTTATTTAATTCAGTTTAACAATGAGTTTTATAACCCAAAGGAAAAACCTGCAAGAGATATACTCAACCATTTAGGAAACCGTACCTATTGCAAACTCAGCGACTCCAGACTTTTAGCTACATTTAATATATTACAGTGTATTTATGAGGAGTGCCTGGTAAAAGATACCCTGCAACAAAAGGCCATAGGGTCCTGGCTGGATTTATTACTTATAGACCTTTTTAGGCAGGGATGCAATTGTGGTAACTGTAACCAAAACACCGGAGATTATTCTTACCGTAAACTGGAAGAATTACTGAACCTGATAAACACGCATCTGACAAACCACAAACAGGTTAATTTTTATGCCGGTAAAATGAACCTTACTGCCTATCAGTTAAATGCGATTATAAAGGCAACAGTTAGAAAAACGTTTACCGGACTGGTTACAGAAACTGTTCTGCTTGAAACTAAAAGGCAATTACTGGCTACTTCAAACCAAATAAACCATATTGCTTTAAATTTAGGGTATGAAGACGTATCGTACTTCATACGCTTCTTTAAAAAAAACACAGGCCACTCACCAGAAGCGTTTCGTAATAACTTTAAATAAGTCCTGTACAACTCCATTTCTGTCCTGTTTTCATACTAAGCAACCCGTGTACTTTTGTCCTGTATTTTAATTTCAACAAAAGTAAAACATTGCAATTATGAAACACAAAATCAAGTTAATACATTCAGTAAAAATATGGGTTGCAATATACCCCTCTATTACAATATTTCTGTACATTTTTGGCCCACAAATTAAAATGCTGCCAATCTATGTACAAACCTTCCTATTAACCATATTACTGGTTCCTTTTGTTGTTTTTGCAGGAATACCCCTTATAGATTCTGCCCTGAAACTAACCCAGCAAAAATAACTACATATGAAAAATAAGAATATTTATGATGTTATAATCATAGGCGGCAGCTACTCAGGCCTGTCGGCAGCACTGGCATTAGGCCGGGCTTTAAAAAACGTACTTGTACTGGATGCCGGATTTCCGTGTAACAGGCAAACACCACACTCTCATAACTTTCTTACCAATGACGGAAAAACCCCGGCAGAAATAGCTGCTACCGCAAAACAACAGGTTATGGCATACCCAACGGTAGCATTTTTTAATGACGTTGTTACCGAAGCTTTAAAAACAAAAGATGGCTTTAGGGTAAGCCTCTCCGGAGGTGAGGTATTTTATTCCCGCAAACTCATCTTTGCAACCGGAATCAAAGACATTTTACCCGGTACACCCGGCTTTGCACAATGCTGGGGCATATCTGTACTCCATTGCCCTTATTGCCATGGCTATGAGGTTAAAGGCATGCCTACAGCAATATTTAACAACGGCGATACAGGCTTTGAAATTGCCAGGCTGATTCGTAACTGGACAGATGACCTTACCATTGTAACTAATCGCGACGCTTCCTTTTCTGAGGAGCAATGGCATTTTATAAGAACCCAAAACATAGAGGTAAGGACAGAAGTGATAACCAACATAGAGCACAACAATGGCTATATATCGGGAGTTACTTTTAACAACAACACAACCTTAGCCGTAAAAGCAGCTTACACCAGGGTACCATTTGTACAAAACAGTGCACTAGCTAAAAAGCTAGGCTGCGAAATTACTCCAGAAGGGTACATAAAAACCAATGCCATGCTGCAAACCACAATAGACGGCATTTATGCCTGCGGAGATAGTATAAGCCCCATGAGGGCAGTTGCCCATGCCGTATTTACAGGAACGATGGCAGGTATAAGCTCGAGTAAAGAACTGATTTTTGAAAATTACTAAACATAACCACATATGAAAATAATTATTGTAGGTGCTTCCGGAACTATGGGTCAATATCTGGTACAGCAGCTTAAAAATGACCATGAAATAATTACAGCAGGCTCTCGCAGTGGCGACATACTTGTAGATATTACAGATGTACAATCTATAGAAAACTTATACCGTCAGGCCGGGTCTTTTGATGCTCTTGTAAGCACAGCCGGCCCTACTTATGTAGGTTCTTGGCACAGTCTTAACGACGAGCAGTTTCGTGTAGGTGTAAATGGTAAGATGATGGGGCAGATAAACCTGGTACTTATAGGGCAGCATCATATAAACCCTAAAGGGTCTTTTACGCTTATAACAGGAGCATTAACACATACACCACAACGCAACTTTGCAAATGCGTCTGCCGCAAACGGAGCTGTAGAAGGCTTTGTAAGAGGAGCGGCAATAGAACTTGAAAACAACATACGCATTAATGCTATAGCACCGGGTGTAATTGAAAATTCTCCGCAGTATTTCCCCTACTTTCCGGGAGAGGTGCCTACCACAATGAAAAACCTGGAATACGCATTCAGGAAAAGCATTTTTGGTCCTTCTACCGGAGAAATTATTACCGTATAAAAAAAGTGGCTGCCATTGGCAGCCACTTTCATATATATAATAAAAAATTTATTATGCTTCAATTTCAGACACCCTAAGTGTATTAACCATACCACGCTCGTTTACCGGCATAGCAGCAAGGTTAATAAGGATATCGCCTTTTTCTGCAAAACCTTTTTCTACAGCAATAGCGTTTACATCTTCTACCGTTTCATCTGTACTAAGCGATTTGTCGTAGTAGAAAGAGTTAACTCCCCATAGCAGGCTCATTTGTGTAAGTATCCTTTTGTTATCTGTAAACACAAGGATTTGAGAATTTGGCCTCCATGCAGAGATCTGGAATGCTGTGTAACCACTGTTTGTAAGTGTACAGATAGCTTTAGCACCTATTGTACCTGCCATTTGAGCAGCGTGGTAACAAATAGATTTAGTTACATAACGCTTAGTGCGCACAGTAGGTACGTTTTGAGGTACTTTGATAAGCGGAGAATCTTCTACCGCCTCAATGATCTGAGTCATTTTTTCGATAACCTGAACAGGGTAGTTACCTACCGATGTTTCACCAGAAAGCATTACCGCATCAGCACCATCCATTACAGAGTTTGCTACGTCGTTAACCTCAGCACGTGTAGGTGTAAGGCTGCTTATCATGGTCTCCATCATCTGTGTAGCCACAATTACAGGTATACGGGCATTTTTAGCCTTAAGGATAAGTTTTTTCTGGATAAGCGGCACTTCGTGAGCAGGCATTTCTACACCCAGGTCACCACGTGCTACCATTAGTCCGTCGCAGTAAGCTACGATCTTATCAATATTCTCAACACCTTCCGGTTTCTCGATTTTAGCGATGATAGGAATTTTGTAAGAAGAGTGCTCAGAAATAAGTTCCTGAAGGTCTTCAAGGTCGCGTGGTGTACGTACAAATGAAAGTGCGATCCAGTCTACCTCTGCTTTAATAGCGAAGATAGCATCACGAATATCTTTTTCTGTAAGTGCAGGAAGCGATACTTTAGTATTAGGAAGGTTTACACCTTTTTTAGACTTAAGCGGCCCACCCTGTACAACACGGGTAGTAACTTCGTCAACTTTATTTGTAGCAACAACTTCAAACATAAGTTTTCCGTCGTCAAGCAAGATCATTTCTCCCGGGTTAACATCATTAGGGAATGCCTTATAGTTCATGTAAACCCTCTCAGCAGTACCAAGTACGTCTTCTGCAGTCTGGAATGTAATAATGTCGCCAGGGCTCACTACAACGTCCTCTTTCATAACACCTACCCTTAGCTTAGGCCCCTGAAGGTCGGCCAGGATAGAGGTATTGTAACCGTATTCAGCGTTAAGGCCGCGAATAATATCTATACGCTCCTGAACATCGGCATAGTCAGCATGCGAAAAATTTATCCTGAACACGTTTACACCGGCGTCTACCATATTTTTGATAACTTCCTTAGTGCTACAGGCAGGGCCTAACGTGGCTACAATTTTAGTTTTTTTGTTTGTCGGCATTCTCTTAAAAAATTAAGTTGTTTTTCGATTTAAGTTTATAGTGGTCTACTTTATAGGCGGTGGCAATATGCTTTACCATAAGCAGGCTACGGACAATTTCAGCTTCTGTTTGCTCCGCGTTATCTACTTTAAGAACATAATCGGCTGTTTTCAGCTCAGGTATAAAATAT
The DNA here is from genome assembly GCF_003403075.1 of Flavobacterium psychrotrophum. Classification (NCBI taxonomy): domain Bacteria; kingdom Pseudomonadati; phylum Bacteroidota; class Flavobacteriia; order Flavobacteriales; family Flavobacteriaceae; genus Flavobacterium; species Flavobacterium psychrotrophum. The sequence goes on from NZ_CP031557.1 coordinate 3,873,292, forward strand.
ACGCTGGCGCTCATGCTGTAGTCCTGTCCTGCAAAAAGCGGGGCGGTGTTTGTCTGGGTAAGTATGTTATCCTTATTACGTATCAGGTTCCAGGCAGAGTCCTGGTAAGGGTCTTCAAAAATGTAGCGTGAAAAAAAAGCAAGGTCGTCCTTTTGTTTCACTCCAATATCTTTGGGGCACTTTTCGAGCTTTATTTCGAGCTCCCTGTTTACAAAATAAGCCAATCGATAGTCTTCTAATGATGAATGAATAGCGATTAATGTATAATCGACACTATCAAAATCATCTATTATTAACTTATGAATAGCCATAGTATTAACCTTTCAAACAAGCTGTAAATATAGTACTTATAACTTACATAAAATAATCTTAAAATTAAGTTTATGCTATTTTAATCACGAAAACGTTTGAGTAAACTGAGGAGTTGATTTATTTTTTGTTAATTTTTTCCTGAAATGCAAAATAGGCTCTTTGCGATGCTTTCTCCTCTGCTTTCTTCTTGGAGGTTGCCCTGGCACGCGCCACTATTTGTCCATCTATTTTAAGCTTAACCCCAAAATGCTTTTGTCCCTCCATACCATTATCTTCATAAACCTCATAGTAAAATGGTTTTTTTTGCTTTTGGCACCATTCTATCACCAGGCTTTTATAACTGATAACTTTGCCCTCTAATTTTGGGATGTCTACATATGGCAGTATTACTTTTTGATGTATAAAGCGCTCACAGTATTCAAAACCACCATCAAGGTATATGGCACCTACAAAGGCTTCAAAAAGATTACCATGAATGTTTTCTCCAAAATGCTGAGCAGAAACTTTACTCTCAACCCATTTAATAAGGTTAAGGTCGCGCCCCAGTTCATTAAGATGTTCCCGGCTTACAATTTTAGAACGCATTTTAGTAAGGTATCCCTCATCTCCTGTGGGTACCTCATTAAATAAATGCGCTGCAATGACCGATCCCAGCATTGCATCTCCTAAAAACTCCAGGCGCTCATAATTAACGGCGTTGCCATTCTCATCGTGCTTGTTACTGGAACGATGGGTAAAAGCCCTGCGGTAATGATTAAGTTCTACAGGATCAAACCCTAAGATTGCCTGCATTTCAGAAAAAAAAATCCCGCCTTCTTTAGGAGCCTGGCGGGATTTTGAAAATATTTTTTTAAAGAACCCCATATGCGGATTATTCTTCAAGCTTTTTTACAAGTACGCAAGCGTTATGCCCACCAAACCCAAAGGTGTTGCTCATTACCACTTTCATATCCCTTTTCTGGGCTTTGTTAAAGGTAAAGTTTAGCTTAGGGTCTATGTTTTCATCATCCGTAAAATGGTTGATGGTAGGTGGCACAATGCCGTGTTTTATAGATAATATTGATGCAATAGCTTCAATAGCACCCGCTGCACCCAGCAGGTGGCCCGTCATACTCTTTGTAGAGTTAAGGTTCAGGTTATAGGCATGCTCGCCAAAAACCTCGATAATGGCTTTGCTCTCGGCAATATCGCCCAATGGTGTACTGGTACCGTGCATGTTTACACCATCTACGTCTTCCGGCTTTAGGCCAGCATCTCTAAGACATGCAAGCATTACATTGCGTGCGCCAAGCCCTTCCGGGTGCGGAGCCGTAATGTGGTGCGCATCGGCACTCATGCCGCCGCCACCTATTTCGCAGTATATTTTAGCCCCACGCGCTTTAGCGTGCTCATACTCTTCAAGAATAAGTGCACCGGCACCTTCACCCAGCACAAAGCCCTCGCGGTCTTTATCCATAGGGCGGCTCGCCGTGGTAGGGTCGTCATTTCTTGTACTAAGGGCATGCATGGCATTAAAGCCACCCATACCGGCTATGGTTACAGCTGCCTCGCTACCCCCACTCACCATAACATCGGCATAACCAAGGCGAATGTAGTTAAACGCATCTATAAGTGCGTTTGTAGACGAAGCACAGGCACTTACCGTAGTAAAGTTTGGCCCGCGGAAACCATATTTTATAGAGATATGCCCACCGGCAATATCAGCAATCATTTTAGGGATAAAGAACGGGTTAAATTTAGGCACACCGCTTCCTTTAGCCCAGTTAATTACCTCTTCCTGAAAGGTTTCAAGGCCTCCTATACCAGAGCCCCATATTACACCTGCCCTGTCTTTATCAAGAGCATCCAGGTCAAAGCCTGCATCTTTAACAGCCTCTTCGGTAGCTACTACGGCATATTGTGCGTAGCGGTCCATCTTGCGGGCTTCTTTGCGCTCTACAAAATCTTCTACATTAAAGTTTTTTAGCTCGCACGCAAACTTGGTTTTAAAGTTAGTGGCGTCAAAATATGTAATGGGCGCAGCACCACTCACACCGTTTATCAGGCTGTTCCAGTATTGTTCTACCGTGTTGCCTATTGGGGTCAGGGCGCCAAGGCCGGTTACCACAACTCTCCTTAATGTCATACAGTTACTTTTTGATTTAAAATTATAAAACAGTACCCATGCATCTTTATCTGACTGAGCAAGAGTAAGAACATGGGTACTGGCTATTATATAGAGGTGCCGGGGCGGTGCCGCGGCTTATTTTCCTGTAATACAAAACTGGCATTGCAAAGATGCCAATAAACAATAACATCCATGTAATTATAAAGCTACATGGATGTTAGGTATTTATTACTTTTTTGCTTCTTCTATGTAAGAAATAGCCTGACCAACAGTAGAGATGTTCTCAGCCTGATCGTCTGGAATCTGAATATCAAATTCTTTCTCAAACTCCATAATAAGCTCAACAGTGTCCAGTGAATCTGCGCCCAGATCGTTAGTGAAGCTTGCTTCTGATACTACTTCATTCTCGTCTACGCCTAATTTGTCTACGATAATCGCTTTTACTCTTGATGCAATGTCTGACATAATCTTTAATTTTAGAATTTAAATTGAACGGCAAAAATAAAAAACTTTATTTTAAAACCACGCATTACCTAAAAAATGTGAGTACTAAGGTAAAAAATTAATTTCAGAATAATGTGAAGACTTAGTTATTTTGCGGGATATTATTCTTTTTTTTGCAAAGCGAAACCTGTTATCAAATGAAGAATATTGTAATATTTGCTTCCGGAAGCGGCAGTAATGCAGAGAAAATAATAAGTTATTTCTCACAATCTCAGACTGCAAAAGTAGTACTTGTGCTTACAAACAATGCAAACGCGGGCGTTATAGCCAAAACGGAAGCACACGGCATACCCTCATTTGTTTTTACAAAAGAAGAGCTAAATAACGGTTTTGTGCTGCGCCATTTGCAGGCTTTTAATCCGTCGTTAATCGTGTTAGCAGGCTTTTTACAAAAGTTTCCGGGCGATATTATAGCAGCATATCCGCATAAGGTAGTCAATATACACCCTGCCCTCCTGCCTAAATATGGCGGAAAGGGAATGTATGGTGCCCATGTGCACCGCGCCGTACACGAAAACAAGGAGACAGAAAGCGGCATTACCATACATTATGTAAACGATAATTATGACGAAGGCAATATTATTTTTCAAAAGGCAGTAGCTATTGAGGAATGCCTGAGCCCTGAGGAAGTTGCCCTAAAAGTACTGGCACTGGAGCACGAGCATTTTCCGAAAGTAATTGAAAAATTGATAAATGAAGAAGATTTTTAGAATATTGGTATTTCAGAATATTAGACAGCATATGTTAGTGCCATGATATAATATCTGAAATACTTTCAGCCTAAAACACTAAAAAACGAAAAATGATTACGGTTTACACTCCCCTAAGGAAGCTAAATCTAAAATACTAAAGATCTAATAATCTAAAATGCACACCGTACATATATATACTGATGGCGCAGCCAAAGGAAACCCGGGCCCGGGTGGCTATGGCGTGGTTATGGAGCACGTAGGCACCGGCTATCGCAAAGAATTTTACGAAGGCTTCAGGCTTACGACCAATAACCGCATGGAACTACTGGCGGCTATCGTAGGATTAGAAAAACTAAAAACACCAGGCACGAGCGTACTAGTAGTATCTGACAGTAAATATGTGGTAGACAGTATTAGTAAAGGCTGGGTTTTTGGCTGGGAGAAAAAAGGCTATAAAGACAAAAAGAATCCCGACCTATGGAAACGGTTCCTTAAAATATACCGCCAGCACAAAGCCGATTTTAAATGGATAAAAGGCCACAACAGCCACCCGCAAAATGAGCGTTGCGACGAACTTGCCGTAATGGCCTCTAAGCTACCCAACCTTAATATTGATGCTTTTTATGAGCAACTGGGTAATGAGTAAACATTCTACTAAATAGTAGCGCCCGGCATAACATACCGGGCGCTACTACAAGAAATCTGCGATGCGTTAAATTTCAAATAAGGCAAGTGCTACAAGGCATGTACCAATTACAGAAACTATACTAACAGTAAGTATTTTAGCAAACATTCCCTGAGGGAGTTCATTTGCATCTCTTAAATCATGATTATCGTGCACTAACATAACTATAATGTTTTCGTTCATGATAAAGCTACAATAATTGTTCCAAAAATACTGCTAACGTTTTTACAATTAAAACCTTACAAAACGTTAAATATAAATATTGCAACCGCAATACACCTATCCCGCTATAACTTAAATTGATAATAACCATATTGCTACTGTCATAGATATGCCTTATCTTTGCGTCCTCAAAAATTGGGACAGCAAAATGAACAAACTACTTATTGTGGGAACCGTAGCGTTTGACGCTATCGAAACACCCTTCGGCAAAACCGATAAGATACTTGGCGGAGCAGCCACGTATATTGGCCTTTCGGCTTCATTCTTTAAAGTACAAAGCGCCATAGTATCTGTTGTGGGCGAAGATTTTCCACAGGAATATCTTGATATGCTGTCTGCTAAGGGCATCGACACTTCGGCTATCGAAGTAGTTAAAGGTGGAAAAACCTTCTTTTGGAGCGGACGCTACCACAATGACCTTAACAGCCGCGACACGCTGGATACCCAACTTAACGTACTGGCCGATTTTCAGCCAAAAGTACCTGCAAACTTTACAGATGCTGATGTAGTAATGCTGGGCAACCTGCACCCTATTGTACAAACAAGCGTATTAGACCAGTTAACTGCTGCCCCTAAACTTGTAGTACTAGATACGATGAACTTCTGGATGGACTGTGCGCTACCTGAGCTTTTAGATGTTATTAAACGTGTAGACGTTATTACTATAAACGATGAAGAGGCACGCCAGCTAAGCGGCGAATACAGCCTTGTTAAAGCAGCTGCTAAAATTCACACCCTTGGCCCTAAATATGTGGTGATCAAAAAAGGCGAGCACGGCGCACTATTATTCCACGACAAAAAAGTGTTCTTTGCTCCTGCGCTTCCGCTTGAAGAGGTGTTTGACCCAACCGGTGCCGGAGATACTTTTGCAGGTGGCTTTAGCGGCTACATTGCACAAAGCGAAAACATCAGCTTTAAAAACCTTAAAAACGCGATCATCTACGGCTCTAACCTGGCTTCGTTTTGTGTCGAGAAATTTGGCACAGAACGCATGGAAGACCTGCAAAGGGACGAAGTGCTGGAACGCCTGCAGGAATTTAAGGCGCTTACCCAGTTTGACATTGCGCTTGAAGAATAACAAAACAAAAATACAAGGCCTCATTGCGGGGCTTTTTTTAATACAACTACAACACACAACTACACTATGAGCGATGCTATTAAACATGAATGCGGTATTGCACTACTCAGGCTTTTAAAACCCCTGGAATATTATAAAGAAAAATACGGCACTGCTTTTTACGGGATACAAAAAATGTACCTGATGATGGAAAAGCAGCACAACCGCGGGCAGGATGGCGCCGGTTTTGCCAGTATTAAAATGGACGTAAAACCCGGGCAGCGCTACATAAGCCGCGTACGCAGCAACCAGCAGCAGCCCATTCAGGATGTTTTTGCCCAGATAAACGAACGCATAAACGAGGAGCTTACAAACCATCCCGAATATGCCGATGATGTACAGGCACAAAAAGACATGATACCGTACATTGGCGAAGTGTACTTGGGCCACGTGCGTTACGGTACATTTGGAAAAAACAGTATAGAGAGCGTTCACCCGTTCCTGCGCCAGAATAACTGGATGCACCGCAACCTTATTGTAGCCGGTAACTTTAACCTGACTAATGTACAGGAGCTTTTTAACAGCCTTGTAGAGCTTGGCCAGCACCCTAAAGAACTTGCCGACACCGTTACGGTAATGGAAAAAATAGGCCATTTTCTTGATGATGAAGTGAGCGAGCTGTACCAGGTTTGCAAAAACGAAGGCTACACAAAGCAAGAAGCTTCTGCCGTAATATCAGAAAGGCTTAACATTGCCCGTATTTTAAAACGTGCCTCTAAGCAATGGGACGGCGGTTATGCCATGGCAGGTATGTTTGGTCACGGCGACTCATTCGTTTTCCGCGACCCGGCAGGTATTCGTCCTGCATACTATTACCAGGATGACGAAATTGCCATTGTAGCATCTGAAAGGCCGGTGATACAAACGGTATTTAATGTAGCGTTTGACGATGTTAAAGAGCTTGACCCCGGTCATGCCATCATTATCAAAAAGAACGGTACAGTATCGGTTACAGAGATTATTCCCCCTACGGTTAAGAAAGCATGTTCGTTTGAGCGTATTTACTTTTCACGCGGTAGCGATGCCGAGATTTATGAAGAGCGCAAAAAACTGGGCCACTTAGTACTACCTGACGTTTTAAAAGCTATCGATAACGATACTGACAATTCGGTTTTCTCATACATTCCTAACACTGCCGAGACTTCTTTCTACGGAATGGTTGAGGCCGCGCAGGACTTTTTGAACCAGCGCAAAAACAATGAGATATTAGAAAAACGCAACACACTTAATGAAGAAACCCTTAAGGAACTACTATCTGTTAAGATACGTACTGAGAAGATAGCCATTAAAGATGCTAAGCTGCGCACCTTTATTACCGAAGACAGCAGTCGCGACGATCTTGTTGCACACGTGTATGACGTTACCTACGGCGTTATTAAGCCAGAGGACAACCTTGTTATTATAGATGACTCTATTGTACGCGGAACAACGCTTAAAAAGAGCATCATTAAGATGATGGACAGGCTAAACCCTAAGCGCATTGTAGTAGTATCCAGCGCACCGCAAATTCGCTATCCTGACTGTTATGGTATAGACATGGCAAAGCTGGAAGGGCTTGTAGCTTTTCAGGCAACATTAGCGCTACTTAAAGAGCGTGGGTTAGATCATATAATTGACGATGTATATAAGAAGAGTAAAGCTCAGGAAGGCCTGCCGGATAATGATGTTGTAAACTACGTTACTGAATTCTATGCACCTTTTACAGATCAGGAGATTTCAGACAAGATTGCACAGATACTTACTACCGAAGATATTAAAGCAGAAGTAAAAATCATCTTCCAGACGGTAGAGAACCTGCACATTGCCTGCCCTAAAAACTTAGGTGACTGGTATTTTACAGGAGACTACCCTACACCGGGAGGAAACCGTGTAGTAAACCGCGCATTTATAAACTTTTACGAAGGAAACGACGCAAGGGCTTATTAAGAAACCATACAGCTTAATTTTACAATGACTATAACCGAAAAAGGGAAGTGCTGTAAATGAACGATTTAAAATGTATTTTGCCGATGTTTTAATTTTTTTAACAAAATTATTTGGAATATCTATTTAATACATATATTTTTACCCAAAATAGCATTAGTAAAATATAAATTTTACGGTATTTTTGGGGGCTAAAAAAGGGAAAACTAACCGTTTTCCCTTTTTTTATGGGGCATTGAGATCTTTTTACCTTATGCCCATGACTAAATTACTAAAGGTGAGAAAATTGATTTATTAACAACAAATCATTACCACACAGATACTTTATCGTATTAACGAAAAATGCCCCTTAAAATCAGGCTTACCTTCCTGTTGCAGCATGAACCAATAATCCGTAGCAGGCAAGGCATAACCATTATAAGTACCGTCCCATCCTCTATCATTTTGTTTAAGGGTAGTAATTAACTTTCCATAACGATCATAAATAGTAATCAGCGCTTTATTAAAGCCTGCGAACTTAACATGCCAGTAATCAAATTTCCCATCAGCATTTGGGGTAAAGTATTTAGGATAATCGAGTAGGGCTATCATTTTAGAAATTTTGCCACATTCGCCTTTATCTTTTACAAATACTGTATACAGACCGGCTTCTAAGCCTGTAAATACATTTTCCTGCCGATAGGAAATATCGTCTAATGAATACAAATAATCTTCATTATAAGGCAGTACGGTAATGGTGTTGTTTTGCGCGGTTAGGTCAGCTGTCACCACCTCACTTATGTTCGGGCCGTTATATTGGTTTATAATAAAATACCGTATTGATTCGCATATAACACCATCTGTAAGAGTAGACACGGTGGCTGAATAAGTGCCGGGCACGGTAAAAACAGCAGTTTGGCCTATTGTGCCATTTGACCATTTATACATATAAAAACCATCAGGCAGGGTTATTGTAACTGAATCTCCAGCGCAAAACCCATACTCCGGCTCCAGTACGAAATCAGAATTTTGAATAAGACTGAGTTCCTGCTTAAATATGTATGGGCAGCTGCCCATTGCTTTAAACCTGTAATATATCGTAGTTGCGGTTAATGTAAGGTTTAGCACTGGACTAATAGTGTTAGATGTTCCATTAATAGCATCGGCATATACATTATAATAACCAGCATCATAATTACCTGCCGGCAAAGTAGCTATAATGGCCGCCTGCTGCTGGCTAAGATCAAAAGTAACCGCATCGGTACCTTCGCATTCTTTGTAAGCAGGCAGTGTGGTTTCTGTAGCGTAGCCTGCCTTCAACTCTATTGTACCGGTAGCGGTACAGCCCCATGTATTTTTTGCTTTAACATACAGGCGGTATGTAGCTGTGGTGGTTGTAAAATGAACGGCATCAGGTATTGGAATATTATTTAGCATATCGGCCGCTGTAGCATAAAAAGTTACTTCAAGTTCATTACGAGGGTCAATAAACAGGAGCGCTTCACTAAGGTCATAAACCTGACCACCTGTGCCAAAACATTTTTCTAATACATATGTAGGAATAACAGGAAACGGGTTATAGTTAAGTGATATGTTTGAAAGTACTTTGCAACCATTTGGAAGAGTAACCACCACAAAAATCTGTCCGCTGCCGGCAACTGTGTAAGAAGTTGGACTTGTTATTGGGTCTATCTGTTGCTGTGCCTTAGCCGCATCATCATAATAGGCAAATATAACACCAGCCTGTGTGGTAATCAGTGTTTGGGCTGCGGTAAGGTCAAACGGATTCCCGGCACAGCTGTATAGCATTACATTAGACTCTATGGTTAAATTGGGCGGGGTGACTACGATGCTTTGGGGCTGTGTCACACTATTACCCGAGCTATCGGTAAAATTCCAGTTTATGATATAATTTCCTGCTATGGTGTAAGACAAAGGATCTATGGTTACTGCATTTAATATTCCGTCACAACCATCTGTGGCAGTAGGTATTTGCGATACCGTAATACTACAATCGGAGGTTAATTGAGGTAGGTTGGGCAATGTAGGTACGGGTTGGGCAGTATCACCTACAATTATTTCAACGGTTTGGGTTGCATCACACCCTGCTGTACCGCTTATGGCGCAGCTATACGTTCCGGCTTTTAGAGCAGAGGCCGACGGTATAACAGGGTTTTGCTGCGTTGAAGTAAAGCCGTCTGGGCCCGTCCATAAATAATTTGATCCGCCCTGCGCAGTAAGATTGATATTTCGCCCTACACAAACCGGGGAGTTTGATGAAAGTGTACTAAACGAATTACAGTCGCGGAATTTTACTATATAGGTTGCACCGACATTTACTGGCGAAATACCGCTTTGGTGCGCGCCCGGTGTGGCAATGCCTGACATGCTGCCGTTTGTTATGCCGTGCATATAAATATCTCCGGCAGTATCTACAGCTACATAGCAATTTTGTTCAGCTTTATCACCACCATAATAAGTGCCCCAAATACGTTCTCCGGCAGAGCCCAGCTTTACCAAAAATGATTTTGAGTACATCCCTTTTACAGGCATATAGGCATCTGGTGTCGCAATATTGCTATTACCACTCGCATCACCACAAAATAAGGCTTCGCCATTTTGGTTTACAGCAAGCCCGGTTATCATGCTATTAAAATAAGTGCCCCATGCCATAGATTGATTTTGCGTATCAAAACTCATAACAAATTCTGAATCGACTCTATTATCTGGCACTATGTAATAAGGAAAGTAACTCCCCGGCGTGGCTATATTTGAAGTACTGCTTGTTCGCCCCTGCAAATAAAGATGTGTGCCATGTAAAGCTGCCCTAAGCATATAGTCGTATCCACTACCACCGGCGTAAGTACTCCAAAGCCTTGCTCCTGATGTGTCAAATTTTCCGATATAAATTTCATTTGTCCCATCCCAGTCCGATTTATAACTACCGGGTGTACCAAGTCCCCCGCTATTTGCCGTGCCGGCAACATATAAAAAGTCGTCATCAGAAATATTAACAGTATTTAACCCATCTGCCTCGCTTCCTCCAAAATAAGTACCCCATAAACGGTCTCCAAAGGGCGAAAACTTTACGATAAAACCATCAGTTCCGCCATTAAATCTGGGTTGAAAAGTACCGGCTGTAGCCATATATTGTGTACTGTTAGTACTTCCCACAAAATAGATATTATCAGTGCTGTCAGTAACAATTGAAACACTTCCTGCTTCTTCATTTCCATTTCCACCATAATATGTACCCCAAAGCCTTAATCCTGAAGAATTAAGTTTTACCACATAACAATCGGCATAAGTATTTTTAGAAGTCTGATAGGCCCCGGGCGAGGCAAGGTTAGGATAGCTGTTACTTGTTTTACCGCAAAAAATAACATTTAAATCAGAATCAATAGTAATTGATTTGCCAACAACACAATAGTAAGTGCCCCAAATTTGCGCACCGTCGGGTGATAGTTTAGAAACGTAACCGCTACTACTACCCTCCACATAAGTAGATTGAAAAGCCCCCGCTGTAGCTACAAATTGGGTACTGGCTGTAGAGCCGCTTACATATACATTATTTAAGGCATCAGTTTCGACATATGCAGGGAATGCAGTAGCATACCCTCCAAAATAGGTACCCCACATACGTATGGGCACAGGATCAATAATTACTTTTTTGCCCTTAAGATTGTTTTCTGATTTAAATCCGTAAACATTTTTACATATTTGCCTGTAGTTTATTTTAAGCGCCTCGTTCCCGGTATCCGACTCTGTCCAGCTCAGCGGAATGGTTTCTTCAAAAGCACCAAACCGCACATTAAATTTGATCCTATCGCCCTCTAATGTATTTTTTGCTCCCCTTACTCTGAACTTTATATCATTAATATTCCCGTTACTGTGCACTACAAAATTATATTCTACAGGTTTGGCAGCATCATCCGGAACTGAAAATACCAGATCGATACCCTTATAGAGATTTTTATATATTACCTTTTTGTAATTGTACACCATCTCTACCCCATTAGATTTCCAGGGCATATTATAATAATTGTTGTAAGCTGATGATTTTTCATGTTCGGTCAAAATCATTGCGGGATTTGCATTCTCAAAATCAAAGTCTACCCTGTGCAGCTTAGTAGTATATGTGTACGATACAGTATCTTCAGTTGGCAAGAATGATACATGATTTACTTTTTTAATATGTCGTTCAGTTTCATAAAAATCATAACTAAAGCCAGTTTTTCTTAACTGCACATTCATTCCGGGAGCATTAAGCAAATAAAACACATCTGTATTTGCTTTATTATTCTGGTTATAAAACTGACCTTTATTTTTAACAAAACCTATTGAGGGCTGCTGATTTTGCACTGCAAGCTGCGCACCTGCTTTCATAAAAATTAAAAATAAAACTACTGCAATAAGATTTTTCATGGATGGTTAATTGGAGGTCAAATTTACAATTTTTATCCGTGAAATTATAGAGATTTCAGATGCTTCCATTCTTAGTAACTAAACAACTTCTTTATTAGTGAATAGTTTCAAATAATGAGTTTTCATGATATAATTATTTAATTGGTTTCAAAATAGTTATATCAAACAGCCTGCCGAAAAAAACAGAATCTAACAAAAAAAGCCTCCACATTGCTGTGAAGGCTTTCTGTAAAACCAGTGGTCCCACCTGGGCTTAACCTTTGCAAAAAAGCACAAACTGAAATTAGCACATAAAATCCATAAAACCCTTTATTTGCAAAGGTTTTACGAAGATACGCTTTATCTTGATTATTGTAACGGTTTGCGATAAATTGTCTGAATTTGCAAACTACCGTACAAATGCCGTACAAATAATTGGTTATATTTGCCCTTAAATCAATTTTATGGCTACAGTTAACTACTTATACCGTTCTACAAAAGAAAGCGCAAATCTAATACTCAGATTGCTCTATAGGCACGACAATAAAGACCATGTTATAGGTGCTAATACCAAATGTGAAGTTTCAAAGGAATACTGGAATAAGTATCACAATCAGAAACGCATTAAAGATATTGACCTGTTCGATAAACAGGCTGAAATTAAGTCAGAATTAAAAGAAGTAGAAAAGCATGTATTGAAAGCATTTAATGCTACCCAAACGATCGACGTAAATAAAAAATGGCTTCAGACTCAAATAGACAACTATTATAATCCACCTGCTGCCCCAGTTAGTTTGCCGACAGAGTTAGTGAAATATATGGATATTTACATTGAGTATAAGCGTGGTGAGTTAACCGAAACTACGATAAGAAAATGTAATGTAATAAAGCAAATGGTAACGCGGTATCAAACTGACCGCGACAAAGCACTGCTTATTTCTGATGTAGATACACATTTTAAAAAGGATTATGAAGATTATTGTGCCAATAATGGATACGCTCCCAGCACAGTAGCTAGAAGCGTTCGCTTTATAAAAACGGTTTGCAGGCATGCAAAATTTAATGGACTAGAAACCAATCATCAGCTTGACGGCATAAAAACAAAACAGTATAAAACAGAAATCATATATCTAACGAAAGCCGAATTAGAAACAATTTCGGAAACTACAGGGTTAACAAAATCTCTGGAAAATGCACGCGATTGGCTACTTATAAGCTGTTATACAGGACAGCGCGTTTCAGACTTTATGCGTTTCACTAAAGACTGGATACGCTATGAAACGAATAGGCAAGGGGAAAAGAAACCTTTAATTGAATTTACACAGGTAAAAACAGGTAAAAAAATGACTATACCCTTATCAAAACTGGTAATTGATATATTACAAAAGCGAAATGGAGAATTCCCACGTGCTTTATCCGACCAAAAATATAATGCCTATATAAAGGAAGTATGTAAGGCAGCAGGGCTAAACCATGAAGTATACGGCAGTAAAAAAGTTGAAACATCTCCCGGAAGTAAACTTTACCGCAAAGACACAGGATTGTTTGAAAAATGGGAACTGGTAAGTTCGCATATAGGTAGGCGCACCTTTGCCACAAATAACTATGGTATTATACCAACATCTTTTTTAATATATGTAACCGGACATAGCACAGAATCTATGTTTTTGGCATATATTGGCAAGAGCAATAAAGACATTGCAATGGAGTTAACTAATTATTTTTAATGAACACATGGCAGAAAATTTTGTACGAACAGGGTATAAACAATTCTTTAAAATGAATTACTCTTTAGGCCTTAAGGAATTTATAAATAATAACCCTTTAGCTGATGAGGTTTTCTACATTAAATTTCTACTAAAAAATCAACAAAAAGAAATTCTTAGCTTAGAAAACGATATTTCTATTTTTTTAGACAATGACGTTAACCTTGATAAAATATCAAAAAGTAAAGTTAAAAGTGCCAAATATATAGAAAGTAAAACAAAGCGAGATCACTTTTGGATGTTGAAAGAATACTCCTCTTTTCTTGAAGAAAGGCTTACAGAATTGACAGCACCTAAAGCACCATTAATAGAAAGACTTCTTGATTTATCATTAAGCGAAATTGCCATGTTTTTTTATTACTCTAATAAAAACATTACGCAACTAAACGCAAATGCAATAGCTCAAGAACATGGACACTCTTCAGGGAAAAAATTACTTCAATTATATAACGAATGCAGTTATAGAGCTAATAGAATTGCATCGGGTGAAACTGAAACTAAGCAAAAAAACAAGGTCAAAAGATTAGAGAAAATAATAAGTCTATTATTTTCAAAAGGACTTGAAACTTTAAAGGCACAGCAGGATTTAAATGATTTGAATGAAAATTTTAAAAATCAGTAACCAGTTATAACCGGTTACCACCTCTCTACCCGTCATAATCTTTGCAATAGAAATCATTATTAATTTAAACTATTGCAGATGAATAATCCATTTGAAACGATTGACAAACGCCTTAATTCCATTGAGGCACTTCTGGCCAGCTTACAGCAAATACCCCCGATTAAGATGGAGGAGGTTGACCTACTGACCCGCGAACAGGCCTGCGACCTTCTTAAAATAAATAGTAGTACCTTATGGCACTGGACGAACCGAGGTAAGGTTAAAGCCTACGGGATTGCCAACAGGCGATACTACAAAAAAAGCGAGCTTTTAGAGTGTCTTAAACCATTAAAGAAGTAAGCTATGCAAGAGGAAAATATACCAGTGCTAAGTATCCTTGCCCATCTACAAAATAAAATTCAGCCTATTAAGTTTGCAAGTTATTTTGACGACACAGCAGAGATCAACAAGCTTCAGAAAAAGCATTACCTTATACCAGTAGTTGATAATCTACTCAACGTAACAAACCAAGAAAACTATAGTCTATGTCGCAAAAATGAAGTGGTATATCTTTTTAATGGGGAATATTGGCAGCAGCTTGATACGCCAATATTTAAAGATTTTTTAGGGGAAGTAGCACTACAATCGGGAACGGATAAGTACGATGCTCGCTTTTTCCAGTTTAAGGACGATTTACTAAAACAGTTTATGTCAGATGCCTCTTTAAAAGAAATACACCTGCCAGAAAAGGTTTTGATAAATCTAAAAAACGGAACATTTGAGATTAGCGAACAGAACCAAGAGTTAAGAGGTTTTAATAAGTCCGATTTTATGACTTATCAGTTACCATTTTCTTACGACAGTTCTGCACGATGTCCAAAGTTTACTAATTTTTTAAATCAAGTTTTACCCGACAAAGAACTGCAATTGGTTTTGGCCGAGTACTTAGGATACATATTTATACGTAACAAAGTATTGAAGCTTGAAAAGGTTTTGATACTTTACGGTTCAGGGGCAAATGGCAAAAGTGTTTTGTTTGAAATTATAAATGCCTTAGTAGGTAAACAAAATATTTCTGTATACAGTTTGCAATCCTTAACGGACTCCAAAGGTTACAATAGAGCTATGATTTCACACAAACTATTAAATTATGCAACAGAGATAAATGGCAAACTCGATACGGCTGTCTTTAAGCAGTTATGTTCAGGAGAACCTGTGGAAGCCCGTCTGCCCTACGGTATGCCATTAACAATTGAAGACTACGCAAGATTAATCTTTAATTGTAATGAGCTACCAAAAGAGATTGAGCATACAGACGCATACTTTAGAAGGTTCCTAATAATACCGTTCAAAATTACTATACCTCCGGAAAAGCAAGATAAGGAATTGGCGACCAAGATTATTGAAGATGAGCTTTCAGGCATTTTTAATTGGATAATAGAAGGGCTTCAGAGGCTATTGGCAAACAGGAATTTTACGCATAGTAGTATTATTGAAAATCAGGTAAAAAAATACAGAGTAGAGAATGACAGTATATTAATGTTCCTTGAAGAAGAAAATTACGAAAAATCTATTTTAGAAAACATTAAACTGGCTGCATTATACCTTGATTATAAAATTTTTTGCCAAACAAATGGTTTTATAGCATCCGCTGAAAGAGCTTTTTCAAAAAAACTGGATAGCTTAGGTTACGAAAGAAAGCGAACAAGTTTGGGGTACTCGATTTATATCAAAAAAAAATAGTTTAAATAGCTGCATATTATACACTATATACATGATATATGTAGGTAATGCAAAATATGTAGCATTAAAAATATCTTTCTTATGAAAATTAAAAAATACAAGCTGGTTAGAGAGCCACAATTAATAGAATTTGAAAAACAGTTAAATAAACACCTGAAGGAAGGGTGGCAGTTATATGGTAATCTTACATTAGATACTGAAAACTACTTATATCAATCAATGATACTGATGGAATAGAAATATGCTTATAAAATAAATATACACCTGAATATGACAGTGTATTCAGGTGTATATTGTAATTAAGCTGCTGCCCTAAACCGACCCAACCTCAACATTCAATATAACATTTGCTGCGCTATAAGCATGAAAGACAATGCAATTACAGCCTTTTTAAGACTGTTATATTTAGCAAGCAACAAAATATATAACAAATCCAAAAAGTGTGTTGAGTGTAGATGTATAGGCGTGGGCAACACATTGCATTAATACTTATAAATCGTTTACAGTACCTTACGACTTGTTAAGTCCTTTTCGTTATTACTTCTCTTCCAGCTTCAAATCTTCGCATCTCGCCTGCCCAAGTTCATGGCCTATAACTTTGCACTTATAATAAGTCCTCATCAATGCGCCAAATTCATTTTGAGAATCCACATAGCTTAACACTATAAATGTAGTATCATTTATTTGTTCAATTGTTTCGTCTGGCTGGTATGCAAACTTAGCACTTCCAGGCGACTTTAATAATTTCTCTACACATAGGTGTGATTGTACAACAGCGTCCTGTTTGGTGAATTTTGGTTTTGTAACCTGCTCTTTAGCATCGTTATTAAAGAAACACGATTTGATACTAAAAAATCCTATAGCAGCTATTGCTATCATAATTGCACAGCCTTTAGCGGCCTGTTTTGGGTCTTGCTTTGGTTTTTGTGTCATGGTGGTAATTTGGTGATTAAAAAAACTTTACAAATAAAAAGAGCGTGAACTACATCACGCTATCACCAAGGTTACCACACCTTACCAAAGCAAATGACATAGCCACGCCCAAACGGGCGCACTACATACATTATAAGCTTTGGTTTCGTTTTGTGGTAATTCGGTGAAAGCAATAAATGTAATCAGTACGTAATATTTTACTTGAGCAAATATAACACCTTTGTCTTATTAATAAATAAATGTATATTGGATAAATCTTAATCCCGCCAGTATTTTGGTCAGTTATAGCATCCCTTACTCAAACACTTTTTTACGTCTTAAGCATCCCCATTAATAGGTATTTTTACCTGAATTGAGGGATTACTCATTTTTATCATAAAATTATAATATATATTTACGCTAGCTTTAGATTGCAGATCATAAATTATATGCTTGAAAATATTTCTATTTTAAAAAAAAAAGATCCTAAACCTTTTTTGAGATGGGCTGGGGGAAAGAGGTGGCTTAAAAAGGAGTTAGACCTATTTGTGGATATAAAAAACTATGAAGGCTATCATGAGCCATTTGTTGGCGGTGGAGCTATATTATTTCATTTCCAGCCAACTCAAGCGTTCATTTCAGATACAAATAAAGATTTAATAGACACTTATTTGGCTGTAAAAGAAAATCCCAAGTCAATAGTAGAGATTTTGAAAGGTTTAAAAAAGGATAAAGACTCATATTATGAAATCAGATCTAAATCTTTTAATGACCAATTTGAAAAAGCTGCACAATTTATTTATCTAAATCAATTTTCCTTCAACGGCATATATAGAGTTAACTCCAATGGAGGATATAATGTGCCTTATGGATATAGAGAAAAGTTTAACTTCGATTTTGATAACATTTTCTATGTTAGTGATTATTTACAGTGTGTTAATATCACTCATTGTGATTTTCAAGACTCTCTTGTTAACATAAACGAAGGTAGTCTTATATTTCTCGATCCTCCATACACAATTGCACACAATCAAAACGGTTTTATTCAGTATAATCAAAAAATTTTCTCTCTAGATGATCAATATAGGCTTGATAATGCTATCAATCAAATAAAAGCCGATGGAGCATACTACATTCTTACCAATGCGGCTCATAAAAAAGTGAAGGAAATTTTTGAAAAAGAGAATGACACAATCAAAGAAATTTCACGAGCTAGTGTAGTGGGAGGTCGGAATTCTTCTAGGGGTCAATATTCAGAGTATTTATTTACAAACATATAATTCTATGGCGTTTTTATCAGACACAGAGGTTAACAGAATTAAATCAGAGATTACACAGGACACGTCGTCACTAGGTAAAATATATAAATCAAAGAAAAGCCAATTTGAAAATATAGCTGTCAACCATTCAGATGTTGTAAAGTATAATTCAGATGGCTGGGAGGAATATACAAAGCCTTTAAAGACAAAAACGCCATTACGCAGGTTAAAGGGTTTTTTTACAAAATTCGAGGACGATATATGGTGTCAATTCTATGAACTAGGATTTAGAAAAATTAGTTCAAAGCCAATTCTTTTACCGTACAGTAAAAATGAAGGTGAATTAGAAGAGATTAATATCGTAGCAATACACGATGAAACTATTTTTATTATCACCTGTAAAGCCAATGAAGTCTTTTCTAAAGCAGAATCCTTTGCTGAAGAGTTTAGTACATTAAAGCAAAAACTAGATGGCTTTAAAAAATTATTTAGGCAAATTTACGGCGATAAATATAAAGTTAAATATATTTTTGCTACGCATAATATAAGATTTGATCTTGATAGTCCAGACTTGGAGGTGCTTAAAAGCAGTAAATCTTTCCTCTATGATAACAATGCTTATAGCTATATTAACAATATCATAAAAAGCTATAAATCTTCATCGCTTTATCAATTTTTTGGGTTGATATTTAAAAATGAACTGATTAATCTTGATAAGATCGAAATTCCCGCTGTGCAAGGCATGATGGGTAACAAAAAATATTACATGTTTTCTATTGAACCTCATTTGCTTTTAAAGATGGGATTTATTTTACATAGAACAAAGGCTAACGTTAGTGAGTTTCCAACGTATCAGAGATTACTTGTGCCCAAACGCCTGAAAGGCATAACAAAATTTATCGATGATGGAGGCTATTTTCCAAACTCTATTATCGTAAATTTTAATAGCTCAAAGCACTCAATACACTTCGATGCATCATCAAAACTCACGAGTTCAAATTCATGTTTTGGCACGCTCAAAATCCCAAATTCTTATGGAATCGCCTATATTATCGACGGACAACACCGAGTATATGGTTACGCTGGATCTAAATATTTAAAAAACAACACAATACCTGTTGTAGCATTCGACGGACTTGATACCATAGAGCAATTGGAAATTTTTATGGATATTAATGAGAATCAAAAGGCCGTAAGTCCAAGCCTTAGACTAGACTTGGAGGAAGATTTATTTTGGGATTCTGATAGGGCTGATAGCCGAATAAAGGCTTTAAGGTCATCTATAACAAAAGAATTGTCAAATTCTAATTCTAGTCCTTTATATAACAAAATATCTGTGGGCGAAGATACCTCTATCTTAACATTTAAGCCTTTCACTATAGCCCTAAGTAATAGCGGTTTGCTTCCTGTAGCAAAAGGAAATAAATACTCTGATGACTCAATAAAATATTCTTTATATGACGAATCTAATAAAGATCATAATCAAGAAATGACAAACGCCAAGAGTAATATTGGAATATTACTCAAGTTATCTTATGACTTTGTAGAGCAGAATTATTCAGATATTTTTAAACGCGAAAAATATTTTATAGTATCGAATAGAGGTACGTATGCGTTTATATGTCTAATAGGTAGTTTAAACCGTTTTTTAATTGACGAAAATACTTTGACAAAGAAATCAACTCCTGAAGAACGATTTGAACAAATAAGGAAATACTTAAAAGCATTGCTTGACTACGTCAGTGATATACCTAAAGAGGAAGAAGAAAAACAGTTAAGTCTGCTTGGTGCGGGTGCAGATATAAAATGGCTAAGAAATTTTCAAAGCATTGTAAATAAAAAATATAACGAATTTAATCCCGCAGATCTGATCGACTGGAATGAAAGGCAAAATGACGAGTTGCAAGATAAAGGAAGAAAATTTGGTGTAGAGATTGAGAAGTTCATGAAAAAATCCACATTATCTAGATTAAAAGAAATATATGGAGACAAATGGGAACTTGAAATTGGCAGCATAAAGCGTGATTGCGTTGACAGAGCACTGCAAGAAGACGAGAAAAACCACAAAGAAGGCCTTGATAAAGAAAGTTCTGACTGGAAAGATATGTTCAATATTAATGATTACAAAACTATTATTGAAAAACACTGGACAAAGAAACCTGAAAAGAACAATGGGAATTTTAAGACCTTTGAAGATGAATTCTCAATAAATATCGGTAATGGTTTTAATAGCAAGACAGACAAAATAAAATGGATATCTATATTTAATTCGCATAGAAACCTTTGGGCACATGAAGGCACAAAAGAAAAAAGATTAAATAAAAATGAAGTTGAGTTTTTAGAAATGATACATGGACATTTTTATAATTAATCCATAATTTGTTGTATCATCTTTTACCTACTAGTCAGTAGGTATTTTCAATATTATAACACAGCCGTACAAAAATCGTACAATTATAAAATAAAAAAACCTCAACTAATTGATAATCAATTTCGTTGAGGTTTTACCCGTGGTCCCACCTGGGCTCGAACCAGGGACCACCTGATTATGAGTCAGGTGCTCTAACCAACTGAGCTATAGGACCGGTTTTGTGGGTGCAATATTACCGCTATTTTACATTCAAAGCAAGTAAACAACAACATTTATTTACAAAAAAAGCACACTTTTTTTTAACCTACACAGTATCAAACAATCACTTTGCAAAAGTTTTTTCTAAAAGTGCAAAATGACCCTGAATAAATTGCCTTGATTTCGACTTAACTGCGTAAATAACCTCTCTCTCGGTGGTAATAACATCAATTTTTCTAATCTGCACGTTTTTCAACTTTTCAAAATTCTGTTTCATTTGCAAAGATGTACCACCTTTTGGCATTAGTGCAAAAGCACTTTTAAAACCAAGAGGGTCGCAATCTGTATCACTTATCTGGGTGCATTCCATTTTTGAACCATCTTCAAGCTCCAGTATAATTTTGCTCACCCCCTGCGTAAGACAACCAAGACGGCTGTCGCTATGCACAATATTTAGCTCAACAAAATAAATCTCAACAGTAGTATTTGCCTTTTTTGTTTGCTGTATTCCGGCAGAAAAAAACACCAGCCCGTCTCTTGCAATGGTATCATCCGGGCCAATCTCTTTAGCCGCAAAATTTTTTGTAATTACCGTTCTGGTTCCGGTATCGTTGTCTGTTGTATCTTCAGCTATGCTTTGCGCATTAGCACAAAAAGCCATTAACAGGGCAGGAATAATGTATTTCATAATATAATTGGTATTTTGGTTTTACAAATATATGACAGCTATCTTTATTTTGTAAGTGAAAAAAACGTTTTAAACCACTTCTTCTTTAAAAGACATTTCAGCATTTAGCAACTCTTTTATTAACGATGCCAGTTGTTCTTTAAACGAACCCAACAGATTTGCATCAACTACATCCTGTACAGGAGCCGACTTATCCCACCCATTTTTAAAACTAAAGCCCATAAAACCGGCTTTCATGTTTTTAAATGATATGATCCCCACTTCCATTTCCAGCCCGTTTGCCAACGGTTCATACATAAATGCATAACACAGCAGCTGTATTATCTTATCGTTCTTTACATCAAGCGTAAGGCCGTCCCAGTCTTTCAGGGTAACATTTGTTTTTTCAACCTTACCGGTTTTGTAATCCGTTATCCTTAGTTTACCGTTACGCTCTTCTACCCTGTCGATATTTCCTGATATCAGCACCGGATACGGCAGCAACTCATGTTCAAGCCAGCGGTCGTATTTAGTTTCGAGCGCAAGTACTTTAATCGCCTCACCCCGGGCAAGGGCGGCCTTTTCCTGTTTCAGGAAGTTATTTACATTGCGCTTAGCCACTTCAAAGGCCAGCAGGTTACGCCCACGCTTTATTTCACCCTCTTTATATACCGTAACAAATTGGCGCATTACCCCATCATTGGCAAGAGCCTCCATAATCACAATATCCTGTTCTGTAAGGAAACGGCTCAGCACAGGCTTATAAAGTTCCTCAAGCGCCCCGTGAATAATCGTACCCAGGGTATTCAGTGCTATATTCTCTTCCACCTCATCGGTTTCGCGAATGCGGAGAATGCGCTGGTAGTAAAACTGCATAGGGTTACGCATATATCCTGTAAGTGCCGATGGCGAAAAACCACTAACAGTAGCAATTTCCTTTAGGCGATCCATCACTAAAGAAGTCTTAACCACTTCCATGGGCTCATAGGCTTTATCCGGAAGTTCAGCGTTGTAAATAACACTACTCAGAGTATGAGCAGGGCGTTTTTCTATTTCAAGCTGTGTAAGGAAACGGCTGCGTTCGCCGGCATCGAGTCCTTCGCTTTCGGTATTGTATAATAGGTAAATATTTTTTGCCCGAAGCAGCAAATGGTAAAAGTGGTAACTATAAATAGCATCCTTTTCTTTGTATGTAGGCAGGCCTAATTCGCGCTTTACGTCATACGGAATAAACGAATTTTGTGATTTACCTGCCGGAAATTTCCCCTCATTCATACTGGTAATGATTACATTCTCAAAATCGAGTACACGACTTTCCAGTACTCCCATAATCTGGAGTCCACTCAATGGCTCACCCTCAAACGAAACCTCAGCCAAATCGATTACCTGCTTATAAATACTATGCAGCACCTGTAGCGAATTGATGTGGCCGTGCTTTTCGCAATAGTTAGTAAGGCGGTTCATCACCTTAAAAATAGAATACACAAAAGCCTTAGTAATTTTATCCTCCTCATTATCTCCGCCCAAATAGGATTTCAATTCTAAAAGAATATTACTAATACGCTCAAGTATTACTTTAGGATCTGCAGGGTCCCAACGCTCAAACAGCAGGGTAAAGAACGACGTAGCATTACCCTGTATCTCAAATAATTTATTAAGCGAAAAGAAGGTTATGTTATTCCGGTTGATAACATCGACCAGTTTAGCCGCTCTTATATAAGGCTCTACCAGCGGATGCGTAAGCACATCGAGCACTTCGCGGTAGTATAGTGTATAACTTTTTTCACTACGACCTATGGCATTAGTATGTAGTTTAAATAATTTCTGGATAAGTATTTGCGCAGGATTGTTTCGGCTGCTGTAGCCCATAGTAATGTTAAGGCTGCCCACATTAGCCGGAAGGCTGTACAGCATGGGTATCAGCAGGCTTTCTTCGCCCAGCACCAGGGCTGTTTTATCAAGGCTGTGCCCGGCATCCTGCAAACCTTCTATAATCTTACCCGCTATCTTGGCCTGTCCTACAGTTTTTGGCGTACCAATAACCTTTATCTCCTTTGGGGTATCAAAGTCGTTTACAATCCATTCAAAGGTGTTTCCTGCATATTGTTTCCACTCTTTTTGAAAACGGCGGATAAAGAGTCCGGCATTATGGTAGGGATCGCTTAAAAAAGCATAGTCAATATCCCAGTATATTTTAGCCTGCCCCTGTGCCATAAGGTGCTGAATTATTTTTTCTTCGGCAGCATTTAGCGCGTTAAATCCGGCAAAAACAAGTTTTGTGCCCGCATAGACATTACTAAAATGATCGATATTAGAAACAGCCTCACGATAAATAAGTCCCTGGTAACCCACACCCTTTTCCAAAAGATGGCTATAGAACGCCTCATAATACACCGGGAGTTGCTTATAAAAATCCAGGTAGTTGCTTATCATGGTAGTGCGCTTTTCTACATCTACCGCCCAGTGTTCTATCTCCTCAATATTTTCGAGGTAAGAAAGTACAAATTTAGGATTAAGCAGGTAACGGTCTATTTCGTTAAAATCCTGCAGGAGTGTCTTGGCCCAGTTGGCAAAATTTTCGAAGGGTTGCTGTTTATCTTTTGGCGTAAGGCCAAGGTAAACATTATAAAATTCAAAGAGTAATTCAATAGGATCTGACGTACGGATGTTAGCCACATCCTGTACAAAATCTTCAATACTGGTAATAGTGGGCGCAAAAATAGTACCTGTAAGCTGCTTTTTAAGCGACTCCAGCAAGAATACACGCGCCCTTTTATTGGGCAATATAATAGTAATGCCCGATAGCTGTGCGCCATAGTCGGCCACGAGCTGCGCACTGAGTTTATCTAAAAAAGTAAGGTTTGCCATAAAGCAAAGCTACAGAAAATAATGGCAGTCTCATCTTAATTGAGAAGGACACAGCACCTTTCTCATGTTGATTAGATTGCCGCGTTCCGTTCCTCCACTCGCAATGACAGAACCTACCATTCCTGCAAGTATAGCTACCTAATTTCCTTTTGAGAGTTTGCAGTTCAAAAAAATACCCCCGCCGGTGTGGCAGGGGTAGAGGATATTATCGTTGCATATTCTTAGCTTCGATGCTCATAGTAGCATGCGGAACCAGTTTTAAGCGGTCTTTATTGATAAGCTTACCGGTTACTTTGCAAATGCCATACGTTTTGTTCTCAATACGTATAAGTGCATTTTTAAGGTCGCGGATAAACTTTTCCTGGCGTATAGCCAGTTGAGAGTTAGCCTCCTTGCTCATTGTCTCGCTGCCTTCTTCAAACGCCTTAAAGGTAGGCGACGTATCGTCTGTACCGTTATTAAGGTCGTTCATATACGCAGAACGTATCAGGTCAAGATCGGCTTTGGCTTTCTCTATTTTCTTTGAAATTAATTCCTTAAACTCGGCAAGATCCGCATCCGAGTATCTAATTTGCTGCTCATCTACCATTTCCAATCTATTTTGAAATTAATATTAGGGTTGTTATGTCATCAAACTCAATTTCCGTACCATTTTCTACTACAGCACTAAAAACCAGTTCATCAGTTAATGTTTCACTCTTTATATACGCTTCATTTGCCTTAACGGATTGCTGAAGTGCGTTATTATCCTGCAATGTAACCTTTATCCTGTCAGTTACCTCAAAACCACTGTCTTTACGGATGTTTTGTATCCTGTTTACAAGCTCGCGGGCTATACCCTCGTTCTTTAATTCTTCAGTAAGCGTTATATCCAGCGCTACGGTTAAACCGTCTGCATTGGCTACCAGCCAGCCCGGTATATCCTGGCTCGAAATCTCCACATCTTCAGGGGTTAAAGTAATACTTTTTCCTGAAACCGCAATTTCAAGGCTTCCTGCCGCTTCAAGCGCTGCAATCTGCTCCTGACCAAAACCTTTTATCTCATTGGCTATCAGCCCCATATCTTTACCAAATCGTGGGCCAAGTGCCTTAAAATTAGGCTTTATCTGCTTTACTAAAACGCCACTTGCATCGTCTAAAAGCTGTATCTCTTTAACGTTCACCTCTGCTTTTATAAGCTCGGCAACCGCCTCAATTTCAGCCTTCTGTTTTGCGTCAAGCACCGGAATCATCACCCTTTGCAGCGGCTGGCGTACTTTAATAGCCTCTTTCTTACGGAGGGATAGCACCAGCGATGAAATGGTCTGCGCCTTCTGCATCCTGCTTTCTAACGATTTATCAACATACTTATCAGCATACACCGGGAAGTCGGCCAAATGTACACTCTCAGCTGCATCTTTCTGTGAAGCCTGTGTTAAATCTTTGTACAGCCTGTCCATAAAGAATGGCGCTATAGGCGCACTTAGCTTAGCTACAGTAACTAAGCAGGTATATAAAGTTTGATAAGCTGCAATTTTATCCTGCGCATATTCGCCTTTCCAGAAACGGCGACGGCACAGGCGCACATACCAGTTGCTCAGGTTTTCCTGTACAAAGTCTGATATTGCACGTGCTGCACGTGTAGGCTCATATTCAGTATAGAATGTATCTACGTCTTTTATTAGCGTGTTAAGCTCAGATAATATCCAGCGGTCAATTTCCGGTCTTTCCTCTAACGGAACCTCAGGCTCAGCAAAGCTAAAGTTATCGATATTAGCATATAAAGAGAAGAATGAGTAGGTATTATAAAGTGTACCAAAGAACTTACGGCGCACCTCAGCCACACCTTCAATATCAAACTTAAGGTTATCCCAAGGGTTGGCATTGCTTATCATGTACCAGCGCGTAGCATCCGGTCCATATTCAGCCAACGTCGTAAACGGATCTACTGCATTGCCCAGGCGTTTAGACATCTTTTGTCCGTTCTTGTCTAACACAAGTCCATTAGAAACAACATTCTTATACGCCACCTGGTCAAACACCAGCGTACCTATAGCATGGAGCGTGTAGAACCAGCCACGTGTCTGGTCTACCCCTTCGGCAATAAAATCGGCAGGGAAAGACTCGTGGTTATCTATAAGCTCTTTATTTTCAAACGGATAATGCCACTGCGCATACGGCATGGCACCACTATCAAACCAAACATCTATCAGGTCGGTTTCACGCTTCATCGGCTTGCCTGATGGCGAAACTAACGTTATCGCATCTACCACATTTTTATGCAGGTCGATAAGATCATAATTCGCATCACTCATATTGCCCGGTTCAAATCCTTTAAACGGATTATCTGTTGCAACACCGGCAGCGATTGCCTTTTCTATCTCGTTATACAGTTCTTCGGCAGAACCTATAAGTATCTCTTCGGTCTTATCCTCAGTCCTCCATATTGGCAACGGGATACCCCAGTAGCGCGAACGGCTAAGGTTCCAGTCGTTAGCATTCTTAAGCCAGTTGCCAAAACGTCCTTCTCCGGTAGCTTTAGGCTTCCAGTTAATGGTATCGTTAAGCTCGAACATACGGTCTTTAACATCGGTCACTTTTATAAACCAGCTGTCAAGCGGGTAGTACAATAGCGGCTCATCCGTCCTCCATGAGTGCGGGTAGCTGTGTACATATTTCTCAACCTTAAAGGCTTTGTTGTTCTCTTTAAGATAGATTGATATTTCTACATCGGCACTGCGTTGCGGCGCCTGGTCTTTATCGTAATATTCGTTTTTTACATATTTACCGGCAAGCTCCAGTGCATCTCCGTTAGGATTTGACAGACTGCCCAGATGCGAAGTAAATTTACCCTGAAGGTCTACCAGCGGCACTGGGTTACCATGCTCATCTAACACAAGCATAGGCGGTACCTCAGGCTTAGCCTCTTTAGCTACCTTGGCATCATCAGCACCAAAAGTAGGCGCGGTATGTACAATACCGGTACCATCTTCGGTAGTAACAAAATCGCCCGAGATTACCCTAAAGGCATCCTGCGGATTTTGGTACGGTAATACATACGGCAACAGTTGCTCGTAGCGTATACCTACCAGGTCTTTACCTTTGGCTTCGGCTAATACTGTATATGG
Organism: Flavobacterium psychrotrophum; assembly: GCF_003403075.1. NCBI lineage: Bacteria > Pseudomonadati > Bacteroidota > Flavobacteriia > Flavobacteriales > Flavobacteriaceae > Flavobacterium > Flavobacterium psychrotrophum. The sequence continues at coordinate 3,900,729 of NZ_CP031557.1, forward strand.
AATCTTTTTATCAGCTTCTGTATAGCTTGCAAAATCAGTTTCTTCAGCACTTTCAAAATACTTACCACCAAACTGCTTGCCAACAAGGTTTTTTGCCAATACAACATTGATCGGTTCAAACGTATATTGATTAAAGGTTTTCACCAATACATAATCAATGTTTGGACCAACAGTAAGTGCAGTGTTACTTGGCAGTGTCCACGGTGTAGTGGTCCATGCCATGATGTCGATAGCTCCAAAGCCTTTCAGCACTTCAGGCAGTGTATCGGCCACGGTCTTAAACTGTGCTACGATAGTAGTATCGGTAACATCTCGGTAGGCACCCGGCTGGTTTACCTCGTGCGAGCTAAGCCCTGTTCCTGCCTTTGGCGAATACGGTTGTATGGTGTAACCTTTGTATAGTAACCCCTTATCATAGATCTGCTTAAGCAGCCACCATACGGTTTCCATATACTTGGGTTTGTAGGTAACATATGGGTCTTCCATATCTACCCAGTAGCCCATTTTTTCAGTAAGGTCGTTCCACACATCGGTATAACGCATTACGGTACGCTTACAGGCTTCGTTATATTCTTCTACGGTAATGGTTTTACCTATATCTTCTTTAGTAATGCCCAGTTCTTTCTCTGTACCCAGCTCTACCGGAAGGCCGTGGGTATCCCATCCTGCCTTGCGCTTTACCTGGTGTCCCTTCTGGGTTTGGTAACGGCAAAAAATATCTTTAATGGCGCGGGCCATCACGTGGTGAATGCCCGGCAGGCCATTTGCACTTGGCGGGCCCTCAAAAAACACATACTGCGGCTTGCCCTCGCGCGTGGTTACACTCTTCTCAAATATATTCTCTTTCTTCCAGAAATCAAGCACCTCACTTGCCACTGTAGGCAGGTCAAGACCCTTATATTCAGTAAACTTCTTACTCATTATAGATACGTTCAAAAAATCAATTTGCGAATGTAATGATTTTTTTTTATGAGATGCGGAAATTATGGAATAATGTAAAAGATGTGTCACAGATTTAATTTGACAACATAAAATACTATATTTGGATTTCAAAACCAATATAACATGAAATATTCTTTAACCAGGGCTTTCTGCCTGCCTGGCATTGCTGTGCTTTGCCCGCAATACTGCCTGTGCACTCTATTGCCCGGATATTACAAGACATTTCCTGTCCTTAACATGGTATATACGTATTGCATTCCTTAAGCACATCCTTACTAAAAAATATACATCACAACTATCAGCCATGAAGAAATTATTCTTTGTTATCAGCAACAAACTGGACAGTAACCTGTATGCCGAAGAGGAACAACAACAGCCTGTTGTGTACCTCATTGACGACGACGACGACGACCGCGACATTTTTTCTATTGCCCTTAACCGTGCACAGGTTGATGCTGTTTGCCTTACCGCAAAAAACGGCAGCGAAGCATTGACCGATCTTAATGACACCATAAAAACACCAAACTTTATTTTCATAGACCTTAATATGCCACACATGAGTGGTAAAGAGTGTTTACAGGAAATAAAAAAACGCCCTATGCTGCGCGACATCCCGGCGGTTATATACACAACATCATCGCGGGAGCAGGAAGCAGAAGAGCTAATGAAAATGGGCGCTGCGCACTACCTGGTAAAACCAGACAGCCTGGGAAAGCTTACACGGGTTCTTAAAGAACTCATTACCGGCAACGATATGCCTTATTTTATTAACATGACTGCTTAAAACCGCAGTAAAACATTAAAACCACCCCATGGAAGACCAAAAAGAAAGTACACAAAACAGCAGGCAAAACCAGGAAACTTACCAGCGAATGATAGCCGAAGTGCAGGACTACGCCATTTTATTACTGGATACCGAAGGAAATGTACAAAACTGGAACCTGGGTGCGCAACAGATAAAAGGCTATTCTGAACAGGAAATAGTGGGCCGCAATTTCAGGATATTTTACCTTGATGCAGACCGCGAAGCACTACTACCGGAAAAACTTATTAGTGAAGCCTTTGCCGTAGGGCGGGCTACCCATGAGGGATGGCGCGTGCGAAAAGACGGTTCTACCTTTTGGGGGCTCGTGGTTATAACAGCTGTACACGATGCAGAGGGAAATACTATAGGTTTTACAAAAGTAACCCGCGACCTTACAGAACGTAAACTGGCCGAAGACCAGATACGCAATTATGCAAAGGATATTGAATTCAGGAACAAGCAGCTCGAAGAGTTTGCCTATATAGCATCGCACGATTTACAGGAGCCCCTGCGAAAAATACAGATCTTTGCCGAAATGCTGCACAGTAATCTAGATGATAAGGACTCTGCAACGCGCTATGCCGAAAAAATAACAGCATCTGCACAGCGCATGTCTAACCTTATTAAAAGCGTACTAAAGTATAGCCAGCTTTCGCGTACAGACGATCTTTATGAAAGGGTAGACCTTAATACTGTACTCGGAAATGTAAAGGAGGATTATGACCTGCTTATAAAAGAAAAGAATGTAACACTTACTGCTGTGGGCATGCCCGTTATTAATGCAATACCGGTACAAATGCACCAGCTACTGGGCAACCTGCTTAGTAACGCTATAAAATTTGCATCGCACGAGCCAGACATAAAAATTACGTCAAGGCCGGTATTAAGATCTGAGCTTGATGACATTACCATTAGCGACAAAAGCAGGGCGTATATACAAATTGTAGTAGCAGATAACGGCATTGGGTTTGAGCAACACTATGCAGAGCAAGTTTTTAAAATATTTAAGCGCCTTACCGATAATGCCGGTACCGGAATAGGACTGGCGCTTTGCAAAAAAATAGTAGAAAACCACCACGGCCACATTAGTGTAGCCAGCGAATTAGGTAAAGGTACCGTATTTACTATTTTGTTGCCGGAGTAGTTTATACAACATTTTACACGCCCGCTACCTTATTATTGTAAATCAGCTTAATATGAAAGCTCTTATCATATTCCTAATACCTTTTCTTTGCTTTTCCCAAAGCAAAGAAGCACTTATAGACAGCGTGCTTACAGCGAATTCAAATTCATCGATATTCCCAAGTCCGCAACAAATTAAATTCCAGGAACTAAAGAACGCCTTGAATCATGACGAATTTACATCGCTTGCAAACCACGAAAACGGAACAATCAGGATGTACACCTGCCATGATCTTATTAAATCAGGCAAAGGCAATCCTTTTTTGATGTTTAAAAATGAACTGGCAAGGGAAGAAGAAATTGACATAAGTGCAGGCTGTACTTCTATATCTAAATATACTTCTGCTATCGTCTATGATGACTTTTGGACCAGCATACAAGAGAATGCCGGCGACAGCATTATATATTACCCAAATGACAAGCCTATAAAGCGCATGAGCAGGAGAGCAGGAAGGAATGTAGTGATGAACCGTATGGACAGCCTTGCTATTTTTACTGATAAACACGTATCGTTCAGGATATGGGGTCTGCTTATTGAAAACAATAAAATCAGTAAAAAATTCCTCCCCCGTATAGAATATCTTGCCTTTAATAAGAACAATGCCATTGCAATGGAATATCTCTTAGATCATTATCCGCGACGCTATAAAAAAAAGGCTGAGGCTTATTTTAAAGATGTGTTCCAAACATTTAGCTTTAAATCTGAAGATGAAATGTATTATTATCATGGGTTTACCGAAATATTACTAAAAACGGGTAAGCCTGAAATGACTGAGTTGGCCATAGCTAAATTAAAAAGTGATGACCTGGGCGAATACAAATCATGGTTTAACGAATTGCTCGCAGGACACAACCTGCCTGCTTTGCCTGAAGAACAACAATAGTCTTTTAAAATTCTTTGCTTGTGCCGCAAAACCTCACAAATAAAACTAAAACACAATGTCTAAAATCACCTTTTTCATACTCGCCTTTTTTACACTAAGTTTTGCCAGTGCTCAGGATTACAAAACCATTACCTATTTTGTAAACGATAGTGCCCAGCTACAACTCGACCTCTTTTTGCCAAAGACGGCAAAAAAAAGTAAACTAAAAGAAAAAACACCATTACTCATCCATGTGCATGGTGGGGGCTTTGCAGTGGGTACGCGCGAATGGGGACATACCGTATGCCGCGAGGCTGCAAAAAATGGCATTGCAGCAGCCTCTATAAGCTATACGCTATACATGAAAGGCAAAAAGTTTAGCTGCGATGGCATTTTGACCGAGAAAGTTAAGGCATTCCAAATCGCCGCGAACCAGCTATGGCAGGCAACACTATTTTTCATCAAAAACAGTGAGACCTATAATATAGATACCAGCAAAATATTCATCTCGGGAAGCAGTGCCGGTGCCGAAACCGTACTGCACGCCGCCTTTTGGGATCGCTCTTTAATGAACCTTTACCCTACAAGGCTACCGGACAGTTTTCGTTATGCCGGGCTTATATCAGGTTCGGGTGCCATTATGGACCTGAACCTTATCACAAAAAAGAACGTGCTTCCTATAATGCTGTTTCACGGCAGTTGCGACCCTACCGTTCCTTACGCCACTGCGGCACACCACCTGTGCCCTACTAACAGCAGCGGCTGGATAATGCTGTTTGGGTCATATTCCATTTACAACCATATTTTGGGGCTTAACGGCAATACACACCTGTACACCTACTGCAATGGCGGACACGAATATAGCGACGAGCTCTTTGGCAAACAACCCACCGAAACCATTACCTTTATAAAACAGGTATTGGCAGGACAAAAAATGCAGTCGCACACCATTATTAGCACCGGAAAGATTTGTACTAAAGGAGAATATAATTTTTGTGAATAGCCCATGAAAACAACTATCTATTGCGCTGTATTAGCTTTTGTTTTTCTTTCCTGCGAGAAAAGGAAAGATGGTCCGGTATTATCTGTTGAAGAAACAGCCCTAAATGAAAAGGTGCATTTTAACCCGGCAGTGCTGCTAAAACTCAGGGAGTATACAGATGCACAGGTTAAACAATTTATTACCGTTACGCATGAATATGACGCAGAGCGCCACCAGGACATGACGGCTACTAACTACAATCATGCTCTTGTTGTTGGCTTACCACCAAATGAAGCTACAGCTATTTCAGGAAAAATGGACGCATGGCTAAGGCAAAAAGGTTATATTTTATTTAAAAGCTATGACGGTTTTGGGCATGGCAGCGACAGCCTGACCATACTAAAAACAAAAGACCAGTTCGATATTTTGAGAGCCGTAGGTACTGAGGCTGTTAATTATAACCATACAACTAATGCTATTATTGGCACACTTTACAGATGGCATACCAAGTATCCTTTTACTATTAAAGGCGCAGGACCGGACTGGATTGAAGCTCAATTCATTAAACAACCCGCAGACATGACGGCTTTTGCAAAAGAGCTATACGCTTTTTGCCCCGATATAGTAGACCAGGGAAGCGGATCTGTGGATGAAATGGCAAAAGAAATGAAAGACAATAATATTTTGTATCTGTGGTGGGATTAAAACTTGCCGCATAACCTAATCAATCAAATGATATTTAAGCTTATTGTATTCATATTGCTCATCGTCAATTGTATTGGCCTCTATTTTTACCTTGATGGGATATATCTAAATCCAGGCATGAAAACAATGAGCACCAATGACCTTATCTATTTTGTAGCGATTGATATGGCATTTATACTTTTTTACCTTATTAGAAAAAATACTCAAAAGGGACATTAAAGAATCTGTAAGTAAAAATCCCAATGTTAAGTTTTTACGCACAATGCAATCCTTAACATTGAAATCCGTATTTTTAATTTTAGTCACGTTAATTTTGCGTTACCAAAATGTAAAATAAAAAAGCAACCCCATGAACAGAGAAGATTTAAGGCTTGTAGCGTTTACTGTTATTGAAAAGAGTAAACCTAAAAAAGGAAAGAAAACGGTTAAGAAAGAAAAGAAAAAAATAGGCCTGTTCCACCTGTGGGGCACCAATGTTAACGGAAAAGGCAACGAGAAGTTTTATGGCCTTATTGAAGATGCCGAAACCGGCAACCTGCTTGAAGTTAGCTTTAAAGACATTCGTTTTTTAAACGAAGATGAAGTAGAAGAACTTGCAGAAGCTGCACTTGAAGCAGAAGAAGAGCTTTTTATTGAACTGGAAGAAACTACAGAAGTTGCGGCTGAAGCAGTACTTACCGAAGAGACAGCAGCTGAAGTTGCGGCTGAAGCGGCTACAGCAGAAAAGCCAAAACGTGCACCGCGCGCTAAAAAAGCATAATATTCCTAAACTATTATACTAAAAAGACACCTTACAGGCTACGGCATTGAAAGGTGTCTTTCGCTTTTTTTAAATACTGCATATTCAAGCGCTTAAAAAAACAGTTACCCATATAAATACGTTAAAATTATTATAATAATCACAAAACCTTTATATTTGGGCATTCTTAAAACAACACTAAACAACTATCTATGTCTATTTGGAGAAGGAAACCCTTAACGCAGTTGCTAGCCGAAGCTTCTGAATCTGAAAAAGGTTTAAAAAGAACATTAACAGCATGGTCGCTAATAGCGCTGGGCATCGGGGCAATTATAGGCGCCGGTCTTTTTGTACGCACCGCTACAGCAGCAGCACAAAATGCAGGCCCGTCTGTAACCATTGGCTTTATTGTTGCCGCAATAGGGTGTGCACTTGCAGGCCTTTGCTATGCAGAACTTTCATCTTCAATTCCAATTTCGGGTAGTGCTTATACCTATACATATGCAACAATGGGCGAGTTCCTTGCCTGGATAATTGGCTGGGATCTTATTCTTGAATATGCTGTGGGTGCCGCAACCGTGGGTATTGCCTGGAGCGAATACCTCAATAATTTACTGGTCAGTGTGCTGCACATGAACCCTATACCGTATGAGTGGAGCCACTCCCCTTTTCAAACCTCTGCCGAGGGTGTATCAGGCCTTATTAACCTGCCAGCCTTATTTATAGTTGGGGCTATCAGCTTACTGCTTATTAAAGGCACACAGGAATCGGCTTTTGTAAATGGCTTAATTGTACTTGTAAAAGTTACTATCGTGGTTCTTATAATAGTACTGGGCTGGCAGTTTATCAATCCGCTTAACCACGAAAATTATATTCCTGCTGCTTCAACTTATAAAGATGAAGCAGGCGTATCGCATAACTTTGGGGGTATTATGGGTATACTTGGTGCCGCAGGTACCGTGTTCTTTGCCTTTATTGGCTTTGATGCCGTAAGTACTGCTGCACAGGAAACTAAAAATCCTAAGCGCGATATGCCAATTGGTATATTAGGCTCACTAGCGGTATGTACAGTGCTTTACATACTGTTTGCACACGTGCTTACCGGTGTTGCCACCATAGAAGATTTCCGTACCACAGGTAAAGAAGCATCAGTCGCTTTTGCCATCAACAAATACATGGTGGGCTACTCATGGCTGGGCGATTTCGTAACCGTAGCCATCCTTTTTGGCTTTTCATCGGTAATACTGGTAATGCTTTTAGGCCAGAGCCGTGTATTTTACTCAATGGGTAAAGATGGGCTATTACCTAAGTTCTTTAGCCACCTGCACCCTAAATTCCAGACGCCTTATAAAGCAAACCTTGTAATTTTGCTTATTGTGGGCTTATTCGCTGCATTTGTACCCGGCGACATTGTGGGCGACATGACCAGTATTGGCACCCTGTTTGCGTTTATACTTGTGTGTATCTCTGTAATCATATTACGTAAGAGAGAGCCAAATATGGTGCGTGAGTTTAAAACACCGCTTGTACCGTTTGTACCACTTTTAGGTGTCGTGGTATGCCTTGCCATGATCTACGGACTTGGATGGCTAAACTGGGCCAGGCTTATTGGCTGGATGGTACTGGGTGTAATTTTCTATTTTGCTTACAGTAAAAGCAGGAGCGTTTTAGGAAACAAAGAAAATCAGGCTTAATCCATAAAACAGATATTTTTTCAGGATCCCGCTTCGGCGGGATTTTTTGCTATACAACTTCGTTCAAACAGGATTATAACAAAGCATTTATTATTTTTGGCTTATGATGTTATCAAGTAAAAAAACCAAAACTACCTTAATTGCCTTTGACAAAAATCTTGAGCAATATAGAAATCAGGTTTTATTTCCCAATACAGTTGAGAAAGCTAAAGAGATACTCTCCAAAACAGAACTTCCAAAGAGAAAGAATGAGTAAAAAAGAGCTCCGCCTAAAATATAAGTACCTCCGCCAGGAACTCTCGGTTGCCGAAGTGGAAGAAAAAAGCCTGGCAATTGCCAACAGGCTGCTGGCTCTTGATATTTGGGATAACACCTATTATCACCTGTTCCTTACTATGGAAAACCAAAAGGAAGTACATACTGGTCTTATTCAGCATGTACTGTGTGGCAGGGATAAGGAGATTGTTGTTTCGAGGTCAGATTTTGAAAGTTGCAGCATGGTACACTATCTGCTTACAGACAATACAAAACTTGTAATTAACGCTTACGGCATACCTGAGCCGATAGACGGTATTGAAGTACCTTCTGCTAAACTTGATGTGGTTTTTATACCCCTACTGGCTTTTGACTCTAAAGGACACCGTGTAGGATACGGCAAAGGATTTTACGACCGCTTTCTGGCTGAATGCAAACCTGATGTTATAAAGATAGGCTTATCCTTTTTTGAGGCAGAAGAACAGGACATTCCGCATAATGAGACAGACATTGCACTGGAATACTGCATAACACCTGAGAGAATTTACAGGTTTTAGCCATCTGATTCCAAGACTGGGTAAAGCTACTACCTACTGCTTTGGGAATGCCTTTTTATTAAACACGATCAGGATACCCACACCTACCGATATGGCGGCATCGGCAATATTAAAAATTGCATTAAAGAAATAGGTTATTCCATTCTTCTGGTAAATAGGAAAATACAGCATATCTACAACTTTCCCTTCAAACCATCGTCCATAATGCTGTGCTGTATCAAAGGCAGCCACCTTATTTGGCAGGCTGTGATCGAATATTACGCCATAAAAAACAGAATCGATAATGTTACCAAAAGCCCCGGCAAGTATTAGCGCAATAGATACTATGAGATAGGGAGACATGTGTTTTTTAACCGAATCGGCCAGCCACCAGCCTATACCTGCTACCGCACCGATACGGAAAACCGTTAGTGTTATTTTACCGCCCAGCCATGCTGGTATTTTAGTACCCCAGGCCATACCTTCGTTTTCTATAAAACGTATCTGGAACCAGCTAAAAACATTTACAGCCTCATCCAGCATAAAATTTGTTTTTATATAGATCTTAGAGATCTGGTCCACCAATAAAACAAGGATAACAATAAGGTAGGCTTTCTTTAAAGACATTTTTTTTATTTTACCCCGCAAAAATAAATTAATTTATTAAACAATAGGCATTTTAAGTGTGTTTATGGTGGTATTGTTAATGCGCCACATGCCACAATTCATACCGCTTTAAAACACTTAACAAAACTTTAACTACACATCTGGTTCGGCTGCAACCGAACCAACAGAACTAATTTATACCTTTGCACCTCATTGCTTCAAAAATAAACATGTCTGATTTTAAACAAGAACGTGAAGAGCTTATAGAGATGTTCGGTATTCATTTCGAAACCCTGCACCATCTGCCGCCGTTGGCTTCCAGAATATTAGCCACATTGATACTTGACGGATGCAGCCGCGAATTTACGTTTGAAGATTTTATTGAAATGACCGGCGCCAGTAAAAGCTCTGTTTCTACAAACCTGAACCTGTTGCTTAAACTGGGCAAGATTACCTATTATACCCAGCACGGCGACCGTAAAAAATACTATCGCCCATCGGCATTTAGCGAGCGTTTTGACAATTACATCAAGATGATCACTTTTGAAAAAAACATTATTGACAGGATGCTAAACTATCGTAAAAAGACGATGTCCTGTAAGGCAGAAGAGGCAGACCTTGAAAGGGTAGTTGTATATAAAGAGCATATGCTTCTAATGGAAGAACTTATTAATGCTACTATCAAAAAGTTTAAAGAAATAGAATCTAAAATATCAAAATAACCATTACTAATTAAACATCACCATATCCCGTCACACACAATGAAAAGAACGAAAGTTATTAGTGCATTAACTGCTATACTACTGCTTACCGCCTGTGGCAAAAAAGAAGAACAGGCACCACAACAACAAGGCCCTGCACCATTCCCAGTGCAAACTGTTGTTCGCGAAGATGCTACCGTATTTGAAGAATACACGGCTAACCTTGAAGGCCGCCAAAACGTAGAGATCCGCCCGAAAATTACCGGTTTCATCAGTAAGATATTTGTAGATGAAGGCCAGGAGGTTAAAAAAGGTCAGCTGTTATTTAAAATAGAAACACAGACCCAAAACCAGGATGCTAACGCTGCTAAGGCTGCCGTATCTGCCGCACAGGTAGAGGTAGACCGTCTTAAGCCGCTTGTAGACCGCAAAATTATAAGTAACGTACAGCTAGAAACTGCCAAGGCCAGCCTTGCACAGGCTAAAGCAAACTACAGTAGTATTGCAGCAAACATAGGCTACGGTACTATAGTTTCTCCGGCTAACGGCGTTATAGGCGGGCTTCCGTTTAAAGAAGGCGCCCTTGCCAGCCCTACTATGGAGCTGCCGCTAACTACAGTAGCTGACACCCGTTTTATGCGTGCTTACTTTAGCATGAACGAAAAGCAGATGATAAGTTTTGCAAAAACTTTTAAAGGTGCTACACTTCAGCAAAAGCTGAAAAATACACCTAAGGTAAGCCTGCTTCTTGCAGATGGCAGCGAGTACGACCAAAAAGGTACACTGGAAACCGTAAACGGGCTTGTAAACGCTACAACGGGTACATCGCAATTCCGTGCAGAATTCCCTAACCCAGAGTCTGTATTAAGAAGCGGTGGTAACGGTATTGTGCGCATACCTGTATTACACAAAGATGTAGTGGTAGTTCCGCAAAATGCCGTGTTTGATATGCAGGGCAAGCAAATGATCTATGTGGTGCAAAAAGACAACACGGTAAAGAGCAAGATACTTACCATAGAAACCACATCGGGGCTTAACTTTATTGTAAGCGAAGGCCTTGAAGCCGGTGAAGTTGTGGTAGTAGAGGGCGCAAGCAAACTTAAAGATGGTGCCGCCATACAGCCGCAGCAGGTTAAAAATGACACACCGGCACCCGCTACCCAGGACAGTGTTAAGAAAGACACCGTAGCTACAATAGTTACTACCAAAAAAACGACATCTACTCAAGCTAAATAATTAAGATACAGCAATGCTAAAAACATTTATAGAAAGGCCGGTACTTAGTACCGTAATTTCGATATTAATAACCATTTTGGGTATATTGGGGCTTACATCGCTACCAATAGAGCAATACCCTGAAATTGCCCCACCTACCGTACAGGTAACGGCTACTTATACAGGTGCCAATGCTGAGACGGTGCTTAACTCTGTTGTTATTCCGCTTGAGGAAGAGATAAACGGTGTAGAGGGCATGACCTATATGACGAGTAGTGCCGCTAACGACGGTTCGGCTAACATAAGTGTATTCTTTGAACTGGGCGTTAACCCCGACATTGCTGCGGTAAACGTACAAAACAGGGTATCTCGCGCTACACCTAAGTTACCCCAGGCCGTAATCAACACAGGTATTACTACCCTTAAGAGCCAGACGAGTTCGCTTATGTTCCTTTCGCTATACTCTACAAACCCTGAGTATGACGGAACGTTTGTACAAAACTATGCCAAGATTAACCTTGTACCAAGGCTGCAAAGGGTTAAAGGTGTGGGCCAGGTAAACGTATTTGGTGCGAAAGACTACTCAATGCGTATCTGGATCGATCCTGAAAAAATGGCAACTTATGCCCTTACCCCTGCCGATATACAGGCTGCTCTTAACGAACAAAACGTAGAGGCCGCACCGGGTAAATTTGGAGAGAATGCCGAAGGTATTTATGAATATGTTATTAAATACAAAGGCCGCCTTAACAAGACCAAAGATTACGAGAACATCGTAGTAAAATCTACCGGAAACGGAAACTTTGTACACCTTAGCGATGTTGCTAAAGTAGAACTGGGCGCCTTTAACTACGGCCAGAAAAACTTTGGTATGGGTAAAGACGGTGTGGCTATTGGTATCTTCCAGACATCGGGTTCTAACGCTAACGAAATTATTGATGCCGTTAACCAAATCCTTGCAGAGGTTAAACCTACTTTTCCTGAAGGTATAGAATATGTAGTGCCATTTGACACCAAAATATTCCTGGATGCGTCTATCGATAAGGTAATCCATACACTAATAGAAGCCTTTATCCTGGTGTTTATTGTGGTATTCCTTTTCCTTCAGGATGTGCGCAGTACGCTAATTCCGGGTATTGCGGTACCTGTAGCCATTGTGGGTACGTTCTTCTTCCTTAATGTTTTTGGTTTCTCAATAAACATGCTTACGCTTTTTGCAATGATCCTTGCCATCGGTATTGTGGTCGATGATGCAATTGTGGTGGTAGAAGCCGTTCATGCCAAGCTCGATGAAGGCGAACAGGACCCTAAAAAGGCAACCCTTAGTGCCATGAGCGAAATTACCGGTGCTATCGTATCTATTACATTAGTTATGGCTGCGGTTTTTGTACCCGTATCTTTCCTTGGAGGTCCATCGGGAGTATTTTATAAGCAGTTTGCCATTACCCTTGCAGTAGCTATCCTTATATCTGCTGTAAATGCATTAACGCTTTCTCCTGCACTGTGTGCGCTTTTCCTTAAGCCACATAACGATCACGGCGAACATAAAAAGAAAAACCTCAAAGACCGTTTCTTTACCGCCTTTAATGCAGGTTTCGATTCGATGAACAATAAATATGTAGGCTCTCTTAAGCGTCTTGCCAAGCACAGATGGATAACAGGTTTTGCTATCCTTGTGTTTGTGGGTATTACGTACTGGCTGTTTACCACTACCCCATCAGGCTTTATTCCTAACGAAGACCGTGGTATCATCATGAGTGATATTACCATGCCTCCGGGAACTACACTTGAAAAAACTCAAAAGGCCGTGAACCAGCTGGACTCGGTACTTAAAAGTATGCCGCTTGTAGAAGCGCGTATGAGCGTTGTGGGCTTTAGCCTCCTTAACCGTGTAAATGGTGGTAGTTATGCCTTTACTATTATCAAACTGAAAGACTGGAGCCACCGTAAAGAAAAAAACCAGAGTGTAGATGCCATTGTAGGCGAACTCTTTGGCCGTACCGCAGGTTTTAAAGACGCTAAGCTGCTGTTCTTTACGCCGCCTAGTGTTAACGGTTTTGGTACTGCCGATGGTTTTGAATTTAAAATTCAGGATACCGGCGATGACGACTGGGCAACGGTAAGTAAGGTAAGTAACGAGTTCCTTGCAGAACTTGGCAAACGCCCTGAAATACAATATGCCATGACTAACTTTAACCCGGGCTTCCCGCAATACCAAATGGATATTGATGTAGAGAAGGCTAAAGATGCAGGCGTATCTGTTACCAATATCTTTAACACCATGCAGGGTTACTACGGTGGTTTGTACACTACTGACTTTAACCGTTTTGGTAAGCAGTACCGTGTAATGATACAGGCCGAGGCCAACCAGCGTGCAGACGAAAACTCGATCAACAAGATCTATGTGCGCAATGCCAATAACCAAATGGTAGCCATAAGCCAGTTTATCGACTTTAAAAAGATATATGGTCCGGAAGCCGTAGCGCGTTTTAACATGCTTAAGGCCGTTAACGTTAACGGTAAAAGTAATGCCGGCTACAGTAGTGGTGATGCTATTAAAGCCATACAGGAAGTTGCTGCACAGCACCTGCCAAAGTCATACACATATGAATTTAGCGGTATGACGCGTGAAGAAATTATTGCGGGCAGCCAGGCCGCCGGTGTGTTCTTACTGAGCCTTATATTTGTTTACTTCCTGCTTAGTGCGCAGTACGAGAGTTATATTGTACCGCTTGCAGTACTGTTGTCTTTACCTGTGGGTATAGCAGGAGCCATTGGCTTTGTAAAACTTGCCGGGCTTGAAAACAACATTTACTTCCAGGTAGCGCTTATCATGCTTATAGGGCTACTCGCCAAGAACGCCATCCTTATCGTAGAATTTGCCATGCAAAGGCGTAAGCACGGCCTTGGCCTTGTAGAATCGGCTATTGAAGGTGCACAGGCGCGTTTAAGGCCAATCCTTATGACGTCGTTTGCCTTTATCTTTGGCCTTATGCCACTTGCCTTTGCCAGCGGTGTAGGCGCTGTGGGTAACAGGAGCATAGGTATGGGTGCCGTGGGTGGTATGTTTATAGGTACCATATTCGGGGTATTTGTTATCCCTATCCTGTTCATCATCTTCCAGGGATTACAGGAACGCATTTCGGGCAAGCCGAAAGATGACACCGCGAGCGAAAAAAGTATTGCTTAACAGACACTAAACCATGAAAAGAAACATATATAGACTAACAACTGTTGTAGCCGTGGGCCTGCTTTTGCAGTCGTGCTTTTCGGCAAAAACATACAAACGCCCCACTGTAAAGGCTGAGAACCTTTACCGCACTGAGGTTATAGCCCAGGACAGTGCATCGCTGGCCGATGTATCGTGGGACAAATTATTTACAGACCCGTTATTGCAGGGCCACATTAAAAAAGGCCTGCAAAATAATTTTGATGTGCGTGTAGCACTTCAAAATATTGTAGCCTCTGAGGCTTACCTTAAACAGGGTAAGGCCGGATACCTGCCTACCTTTAGTGCCACAGCAAGCGTACAGCACCAGGCGCTGGCAAAAAACAGCCAGTTTGGCGCAATATTTAGTGGTAGTATAGATACTTATATGTTGACAGGTAATCTAAGCTGGGAAGCTGACATCTGGGGTAAGATACGCAGTAACAAGCGTGCTTTTAACGCAACATATTTGCAAACCATAGCGGCAAATCAGGCCATTAAAACAACGGTTATAAGCAATGTTGCCAGTATGTACTACCAGCTATTGGCGTTGGATGAGCAGTTAAAATTGGCAGACAGCACTCTTATAAACCGTAACGAAAGTATAGAGGTAATACACGCGCTTAAAGATGCGGGCAGTGTAAATGAGGTAGCAGTAAAACAAACCGAAGCACAAAAATATGCAACGGAAATAATTATTGCCGACCTTAAAAACAACATCATTCTTTTAGAGAACAGCCTTTCGCTATTATTGGGCGAAGCACCTCACAAAATAGAGCGCAGCACCTTTACAGCACAGCAGGTAAATGCAGATATTAAAGCAGGATATTCTGCATCGTTGCTTAAAAACAGGCCCGATGTTATTGCTGCAGAATATGCTTTTATCAATACTTTTGAACTTACTAATGTTGCCCGCAGCGCATTTTATCCGTCGCTAACCCTTACTCCTCAGGGTGGTTTACAAAGTATAGATATTAAAACATGGTTTAGCACTAACTCGCTTTTTGCTACCGTACTGGCAGGTATTACACAGCCTATTTTTAACCAAAGGCAAATACGCACTAAGTATGAGGCGGCAAAAGCTACACAGGCACAGGCCTATGTACAGTTTGAGCAGTCGCTGGTTACTGCAAGCCGCGAGGTTAGCGATGCACTGGCTACTTATAGTAACGAAACCAATAAAATAACCATAAGGGAAAAGCAGGTAGATGCGCTTAAAAAAGCCGCAGACTACAGCGACGAGTTGCTTACTTATGGGCTGGTAAACTACCTTGAGGTACTTACCGCAAAAGATAACGCGCTTAACAGCGAACTAAGCCTTATAGACAACCGTTACCAAAGACTGTCTGCAATCATTACACTTTACAGGGCCCTTGGCGGTGGCTGGAAGTAAACCGCATAATTAGGAGAGGTTATCTTAATTATTTTAGATTAATTGTTTGTTTTATGTAGCTGCCCGGATCAGGAAACTGTCTCCGGGCAGTTTTTTATTTGTGGTAACTTTAACCATCACATAATAACACAATTGGCATAATATTATAACCAGTTGAAAATTATACGCCCTAAATTTGTGTATCACCCCCACTATATCAAAAAAATGAAAAAGAACGGAAAATTAATACTTTTAGATACCGATGAAGACCATAGCAGGCAGGTGTGCGACCATATAAAGGCAGCAGGTTTTAAAAATGAGTTTGTGTGCTTTACAACTTCAGATGAGGCATCTGCATACATACAGCAAAATATTGATGATACTTTTATAGTGATGCAAAGCACACTTACAGATGCGATTGAAATTATGGATAGCCGCAACATGATCTATATGCACGAAAAATTTGATACAGAACGCGTACCTTATATGTTTTTAATCTTGGCGAACCAAAGCCTTCCGGTAAATTCAACACACACGTTTGTACATTGCTACTATAAGCCAGATACAGCAGAAAAGCTTGCCAATACACTTATTAGTGTTATCGAATTTTGGAAAGACCATGTATTTCCGCCAAGGGTAAACCATACAATTTAATATAAGATTATTTTCTTAATTAGCTTTTTTTAGTCTTCTAAAATATATAACTTGCCTCCCGGTTAAGGAGGCATTTTTTATGAAGAAGGAAACTATTAAAGGACAGGGCGCGGTACAAAACATACACAATCTTTTTTTAAAGAACCGCTATGAAAAATCCATCTATGATGACGATTTTGAAGAAGAGATAGCAAAGACCGAAATACTCGAAGTTTTCCCTAAATCTATTGTGAACCCGGTTAAAAGTCCGGATTTAAGCATGGCATACAGCATGAATCCGTATCAGGGTTGCGAACACGGTTGTGCCTATTGCTTTGCGCGCCCCACGCATGAATACTGGGGCTATAGTGCAGGTGTAGATTTTGAACGGAAGATAATGGTCAAGAAAAACGCGCCCGAACTGCTGGAACAGTTCTTTAAAAAGCGTGGTTATAAACCGGAATCAATACTCATGTCTGGCAATACCGATTGCTACCAGCCCATAGAGCGCAAGCTACAAATTACCCGCAAACTGCTACAGGTATTTTTAGACTACAGGCATCCGGTTGATGTCCTGACCAAAAATGCGCTTGTAACCCGAGATATCGACATACTTAAACAACTGGCCGAAAAGAATCTTGTTACGGTTTCGCTAAGCATCCCTACAGTAAATGAAGAACTGCGCCGCAAGCTGGAACCCCGCACCTCATCAGTAAACACTAAGCTGCAAGCCATAGAAACCCTGAGCCAAAACGGCATTCCGGTACATGTAATGGTAGCACCCATAATTCCGGGGCTAAACAGTATGGAAATACTAAATACCGTTAAGGTAATTACCGAGAAAGGTGCATCAAGCTTTGGCTATACCCTTGTGCGGCTAAATGATACGGTAGAGCCCATATTTATAGACTGGCTGGAGGAGCATTACCCGGACAGGCGTGATAAAGTGTTGAACCAGATAGCCAGTATGCACGGCGGTAAACTGGGCGAGAAAAACGTTGCAAAGCGTAAAAAAGGCGAAGGCAATATTGCCGATATGATACATACCACTTTTAAAATAGCCCGCCAGAAATATTTTAACAACAAAGGAATTCCTGATTTAAGGACCGATTTGTTTGACGGTACTAAGGGTGAGCAATTGAGGCTTTTTTAAGACCTCTCCCCAGCCCTCTCCGAAGGAGAGGGAGCAGCTTCCCTCTTACAGATGAAGAGCTCAATATTATTATTTCCTCTTACTCGCTTTAGCAAGCGGGTTAAATTCAAGGCATAGCTGCAGCCAGTAGTTAAGTTGTTTTGTAGTAGCGAAGGCGCCAGCCTCTACATACACATACCCTTTCATAGATTTTCCGGTAAAGTCCATAGGGCTTACATCATCCTGTTTTACAGCTTCTTCAGCATCTTCAGGGCTAAGGCGGCACATAAGGCGGTCTTCTCCTGTAGCTTTTTCGATCTTGCAGGCACATAGCATTTTATCATCTACCATAAAGCATATGCCGCCAAACATGGCTTTCTCATAAAAGTCAGCCCCTTTTTGCTGGAGTATTTCGCGAATGCGCTGTATGGTGTTTTCGTTGTAAGGCATTGTTAAGTATAAAATAGTGAATACATAAGATTCTTCACTACAATGACCAAATTTAAATAAAAAAAACGGGCACCTCTCAGTACCCGTCTTCATTATCTAAAATTAAAGAGAATTATTTCTCGTTGGCGTAACGCCTTGCAACTTCTTCCCAGTTTACCAGGTTCCAGAATGCCTCAATATAATCAGGCCTGCGGTTTTGGTAGTTTAGGTAGTATGCATGCTCCCATACGTCAAGGCCAAGAATAGGTGTACCTTCGCCACCTACTTCCGGCATTAGTGGGTTGTCCTGGTTAGGAGTACCTACCACGTCAAGCTTGCCGCCTTTTTCTACAGTAAGCCATGCCCAGCCAGAACCGAATTGTGTAGCAGCTGCTTTGTTAAATTTAGCCTTAAACTCTTCAAAAGAGCCAAACGCTTTTTCGATAGCAGCCTCAAGTTCGCCTGTAGGCTCGCCTCCACCTTTAGGAGAAAGTACAGTCCAGAACAGGTTGTGGTTATAGTAACCACCGCCATTGTTACGTAGAGCAGCATTCTTTTTATCAAGGTTAATAAGAATGTTCTCTATCGTTTTGCCTTCAAGGTCTGTACCTGCTATGGCAGCATTAAGGTTTGTAGTATATGCGTTGTGGTGCTTAGTATGGTGAATTTCCATTGTCTTAGCATCGATATGTGGTTCTAAAGCGTCGTATGCGTAAGGAAGTTTAGGTAGCTCAAATGCCATGATGATATGTGGTTTTAAAGATTAGTATAATATCTATACCAAATTTAGGTAATTTACATTTCATAATAAATAGGATTTTGCAATTATTTAGTGGTCATAACTACTAAAACGATATTTTAAACTTTGAAAAATTGTTTTTTTACAATCAGGTATTGAGTCCTATTTTTACTATTAACAATCATACGTTATATTTGTGCTATGGCACATACCGCATTTTCCATTTACAATGCCTCGGCAGGGTCGGGCAAAACCTATACGCTTGTTAAAGAGTACCTGCGTATCTTGCTAACCGCAAATACAGATGATGCCTACCGCCGCATCCTGGCCATTACCTTTACTAACAAGGCTGTAGCCGAAATGAAGAGCCGCATCATCAAAAATCTTTCTGATTTTGCGAAGGATGAACCGGGCGACCGCGCCGAAGCCCTCATGATCGACTTGCGGGCCGAAACCGGGCTTTCGCTTGCCACAATTAAAGACAAGAGCCGGTCGATAATTAAAAACATCATACACAACTATGCCGCTTTTGACATTAGTACCATAGACCGGTTTACCCACAAGGTTATCCGCGCCTTTGCGCACGACCTTAACCTGCCGGTTACGTTTGACGTGTCGCTGGAAACCGACCTCCTGCTACAGGAAGCCGTAGATGCCGTAATTGCAAAAGCAGGAGATGACCCCGTGCTTACGTCGCTGCTTGTAGATTTTTCGCTGGATAAGACCGATAACGACAAAAGCTGGGATGTAACCTACGAGCTGTTTGAAACCGGAAAGCTATTAGTGGACGAAAATAACCGTACCGAACTGGAACAGTTTGAGTCTAAATCTATAGCCGATTTTTTATTAATTAAAGAGAAACTGCGCCAAACCACAACAGCACTCGAAGCTGAAAACACAGCATTAGGCCAGCAGATCGAGGATATTTTAAACAATCAGGGTATCGACCTCAAGTCGTTTTCCCGGGGTACGTTTCCAAACCATATTGGTTATATAAAGATAAATGACCCTAAGGCCGCCAATTATAAATTTGCCACCCCTGAGGAAGTTGCTATCAACAAAACTGCTAAAGACCGACCTCTTATAGAAGGTGTACTGCCCGAAATAATTACGCTGCTGCAAAAAGCCTATAAGAATAATGAGAAGCGCAACTTTTATGCAGCCTTTCTAAAAAACATTACACCACTATCGTTGCTTAACACCATTGGGCAGGAACTTAAGCGCATACAGGAAGAGCAGAATGTACTCTCGATTTCTGAATTTAATGCTATCATCCATAAAGAGATACAAAACCAGCCCGCACCGTTTATCTATGAACGCCTGGGCGAGCGCTACCGACACTTTTTTATAGATGAGTTTCAGGATACCAGCCAGATGCAGTGGCACAACCTGGTACCGCTTATAGATAATGCCCTGGCGGGTGAAGACATACATGCCGGCCGCGGATCGTTAATGATAGTGGGTGACCCTAAGCAGAGCATTTACCGCTGGCGTGGTGGCCGTGCTGAGCAGTTTATAGAATTGGGCAAAGAAACCTTTAATCCGTTTTCTAACCCATCTAAGCAAACGGTGGCGCTAGGTACTAATTACAGGAGCTACAGCGAGGTTATTGGGTTTAACAATACTTTTTTTAAATACCTCTCCGGCAAGTTTCAAAATGCAGACTACCAGGAAATGTATGCCAACAGTTTTCAGGGTGTAAATGCTAAAGAGGGCGGTTATGTAAACATCAGCTTTTTACCCAAAAGCACTACAAACCCAGACGCAGCAGAAGGCGATGAAGAGTTAAGTAAAAACGATTTATATCTTGACGCTACCCTTGCAATAATAGAAAAGGCCAAGGCGCAGGGCTTTAGCTACAAAGACATTGTGCTGCTTACGCGAAAGCGTCAACCGGGTGTACTTTTAGCAAATTACCTTACCGAAAAGCAGATCCCTATACTATCGTCAGAAACGTTGCTGATAGAAAATGCTACCGAAGTTAAGCTTATAATTAACCTGCTGCGCTACCTTAAAAGCAACGAAAATAAAGAGGCTAAAGCACATTTTCTATACTTTGCCAGCGGTACGCAGACCGAAATAGCTAAGCACGATTTTATAGCACAGGGTATGGAGCAACCTACCGAGGATGCCTTAGAAAAGTGGCTGGGAGTTCATAACATATATATATCGTTTAAAAACTGTCGCAAAAAATCGCTTTACGAAGCGGTAGAAAGCATTATTGATGCCTTTATTAAAGAAAAGAGCAACCAGAGTTATGTGCAGTACTTCCTCGACCTGGTTCTGGAGCGCGACATCCGTACGCAAAGCGGCATTGCTGACTTCCTGGAGTACTGGGATAAGAATGGTTCTAAGTTCAGCATACCATCTCCCGAGGGTAATGATGCTGTGCGCATTATGACCATACATAAAAGTAAGGGGTTGGAGTTCCCGGTGGTAATATTCCCTTTTGCAGAAGAAGATTACAGCCGTTCGCGCCGCAGCAAGCTTTGGCTGGAAATGGATGATGACACCTTTGAATTTGAAAAAGCGCTTATTGACAGCAGCCGTGCCGTAACCGATTATGGCGAAAAAGCCGCTGAACTCTATAACATAAAAGAGCAGGAAGAACTGTTAGACAACATCAACATACTATATGTAGCCCTTACCCGTGCCGAGGAGCAGTTGTACATTATAAGCAACCGCAACTTTACACGTACAGGTGAGTTGGCTAAAAACAATATGTCGTCTTACTTTATAGAGTACCTGATGGACAAAAGCATTTTTGACAACCAGCTTGCCGAATATGAATTTGGGGCGGCTACACGCCTGTCTAAACCGCAACCACACGAGGCAGAACAACCTAAAATAGCCGTAGTGCACGAGCGCTTTAATCCGCGTAAGGTAAAGATCGCACAGCGCGAATCGCTTATGTGGGGCAACAGCCAGGCACAAGCCATAGAATTTGGTAATGTTACCCACGAGGTGTTATCGTATATAAAAACTGCAGATGATATTCCGCTTGCCATAATAAAAGCTACAGAAAATGGCCTCATAACCCACTCTCAACAGGAAGACATGGAAGCCATAGTAAGCCTTGTGGTTACCCACCCTGACCTTGAAGTTTTCTTTAGTGAAGGGAATACCGTTTTTAACGAACAAAACATCATTGGCCCGGGCATGCCTAACATAAAGCCCGATCGTGTAGCCATACAAGATGGTAAAGCCTACCTTTTAGACTATAAAACCGGAGCCCACAAAGAGAGTTATGCAAAACAGCTCGATGGGTACGCTTTTGCGCTAAGGCAAATGGGGTTAGTGGTAGAGAAAAAAACTATTGTTTATATCAGTGCAGCATTAGAAATAGTTCATTTAGATTGAGAGATTATATCGAAAAGGCACACAAAGAAGGCACAAAGGCTCGCTAAGAAATTGGCTTTGTGTAACTTTGCGCCTTCTTAGCGAGACTTTGTGAAACAATAAACTACAAACAACAAACATAAAATGTACGGAAAAATCAAACAACACCTTGAATCAGAGCTACAATCAATTAAAGAAAACGGCCTGTATAAAAAAGAACGTATTATCGCTTCGCCACAAGGTGCAGAGATAACACTAAATACGGGCGAAACAGTACTAAATTTTTGTGCTAACAATTATTTGGGGCTTTCTTCTCACCCTGAGGTTATACAAGCCGCTAAAGACGCGCTTGACACCCACGGCTTCGGTATGTCATCTGTACGTTTTATATGCGGCACCCAGGATATACACAAAGACCTTGAAGCAGCTGTAGCTAAATTTTATGGCACTGAAGACACTATATTATATGCCGCTGCCTTTGATGCAAATGGCGGTGTGTTCGAACCGTTATTAGGCGAAGAAGATGCCATTATATCAGATAGCCTTAACCACGCCAGCATTATAGATGGTGTACGCCTGTGTAAAGCCGCACGCTACCGTTATGAAAACAGCAATATGGAAGACCTGGAAGCGCAGCTTATTGCAGCTACCGAGAAAGGCCACCGATTTAAGATTATCGTTACCGATGGTGTTTTTAGTATGGACGGTGTAGTAGCTCCATTAGATAAAATATGCGACCTGGCCGATAAGTATGATGCACTTGTTATGGTAGATGAGTGTCATGCCGCTGGCTTTATAGGCGCTACCGGAAAAGGTACGCTTGAGGCTAAAGGCGTTATGGGCCGTGTAGACATTATTACAGGTACGCTTGGTAAAGCACTTGGCGGTGCCATGGGTGGATATACTACCGGTAAAAAAGAAATTATAGAATTGCTAAGGCAGCGTTCGCGCCCATACCTTTTCTCCAACTCGCTTGCACCGGCTATTGTGGGCGCATCTATTAAGGTGTTCGAACTTTTAGAAAAGGATACAACCCTGCGCGACCAACTGGAGTGGAACACCAACTACTTTAAAGACGGAATAAAGAAAGCAGGTTTTGATATTGTTGACGGAGACAGCGCCATAGTACCGGTAATGCTATATGATGCACAGCTTAGCCAAAACATGGCCGACGAACTTTTAAAGGAAGGAATTTATGTAATAGGATTTTTCTTCCCGGTGGTGCCAAAGGGTAAAGCACGCATTCGCGTACAGCTTTCTGCGGCACATACAAAGGAGCATCTTGATAAGGCAATCAGCGCATTTACAGCGGTTGGCAAATCATTAAGTGTGATTTAACTATAATTTAAGCAAGTCTGTAGGATAATTTGTATTAATTCGTTTTGCCAGTACGGGGGAACAAAGTAATTTTGTAGTATATAACCTATATGTAATTTAAACGAAAAAGTATGAAACATCTAAACAAACTATTCGTTGCTGCACTACTAGCTTTGGGCTTTACGGCTCAGGCGCAGAACGAAGACAACCCTTGGGCTATATCCTTCGGTGTCAATGCAGTGAGCAACCGTTTTGGGGCCTCTTCAGAATTTGGCGACCAATTCACCCATTTTTTCAAAACTGAAGAATCATGGAATGTGCTTCCATCTGTATCTTACCTTAACGTGTCTCGCTATATCGGCAGCGGACTGTCTTTTGGTGTTACAGGATCAGTAAACAAAATTGACAAATTAGTTACACGTACTCCGGGTACACTAGACTTTCAGGTAACAGATCCGGGCGATCTTACTTACTATGCCGTAGATGGTATCATTAAATATGGTTTCCTTGAAAAATCATGGTTTAACCCTTACGTTCACGTAGGTGGTGGTTACACATGGTTAGACAACTCTGGTAACGGTACCGTAAACGGTGGTATAGGTGTTAACTTCTGGTTTACAGAAAACGTTGGCCTTACAGTACAGTCTACTTACAAGCACACGTTTGAAGACCAGGCAGATGCTAACGTACCAAGGCACATACAGCACTTTGCAGGTCTTACCTTCAAATTTGGTGGAAAAGATACTGACAAAGATGGTATTTATGACAAAGATGATGAGTGTCCTGAAGTACCGGGCCTAAAACAATTCAACGGATGTCCTGATACAGACGGTGATGGTATTCCAGACAAAAGTGACTCATGCCCAGACGTAGCAGGTTTACCTGAATTCCAGGGATGTCCTGATACAGATGGCGACGGTATTCCTGACAAAGACGATGCTTGTCCGGATGTTGCAGGTCTTAAAGCACTACAAGGCTGTCCTGACCAGGATGGTGACGGCGTAGCTGATAAAGATGACAAATGTCCTACAGTTGCAGGTCCTAAAGAAAACGGCGGATGCCCATGGCCAGATACAGATGGCGACGGTGTACTTGACAAAGATGATCTTTGCCCTAACGTAAAAGGTACTGCTGCTAACCGCGGATGTCCTGAAGTTACTGAAGAGGTAATGAAGAGACTAAACGAGTATGCACGTACTATACTGTTTAACAGTGGTAAAGCTACTTTTAAAGAAGAAACTATGCCGGTACTTGCTTCTATGTTAGCAATATTTAAAGAATACCCTAACGCTAACTTTAGCATTGAAGGTCACACAGACAGCGATGGTAGCAACGCGCTTAACCAGACACTATCTGAAAACAGGGCTGCTGCAGTTAAAGGTTTCTTAGTAGAAAACGGTATTGTTGCAGACAGGCTAACATCTAAAGGTTTTGGTGAAACTAAACCAGTTGCATCTAACAAAACTGCAAAAGGTAAAGCTCAAAACCGTAGGGTTGAAGTAAAACTGATCAAAACTGAATAGTTTTAAAATAAGCTGATATTAAAAGCCCGACTGATCACTCAGTCGGGCTTTTTGTTTTGTAGATAGGGATACTATTCTAAGGGTATTTGAGTTACCTTATTTATTAAATTATGTAGTCTTGTATGTTGACTAATTTTATACTCCTATTCCAATTCAACTTTCTTAATAATATGGATACCGCCAATCCTGTAAGCGTCACTAATTAAAATTGGTTGTCCTTTCAAATAAAAACTCCCATTTTTAAAAGGCGTTAAACTCTCATCAATTAAAAACAAATAGTCTTCTTTATTAGTCAAAATATCCAGATTATCATTTGTAAGCTCAACGTGTTCAAAATATTCCACCAAACCTTGTTTATTCATTTCAGGAACTGTAATTTTTATTTCGTCTAATTCACAAACATGTTTGTCTCCTAAGCCGGGCATTCCAAACCAAGGCATCGCTTTCGCCACTTTAAAAGAAATTTTCTTAATATCACCACAAAAAAGAAAGCACTTAATATTAAAATTCAAAAACTCAGGCGGCAACGACCTTTTCGGAAAAGGTTCCTCATATTTCCAAAAAAACATAACTTTATTTTGCCATTCGGGATCATTACGATCATTACAAACTAAACCATCTTCCCAATAGTGTACATAAAGCTGACCTGTTCTAAGCAAGATTGTCGAATTTTCAATTTGATTTAATTGCTGTTCGCTTAATGGCCTTATAATTTTAAATCCAAAATTATCACCTGTAGAAATAAACATCTCATTTGTTTGTAGATCCGGATTTTCAACCTCTGATGATGAAGTCTTTTTTTTATTCCCGAAGAGTTTATTTAAAAATCCCATAATTGATATAATTCTTATTAAATACACTGCAATATTACTCAAAAACAGTAATGCACCTTAACCCAATATAACAATTACACCAAGGCTTTTAAAAACCTACCAGATGTAAATGCTTTATAGCATAAATAAAATATACACTGCGTTTTAGTCATCCTTAACTGCTATGTAAATTTCATGCTTGTACTTAGGGGTTATTAGCTTTATTTCCTGTTCATTTCGTTTTTCAAGCATAATTTTTAAACCCTTTTTGTACATCGCTTCATTTTCAGTTTTATAAATCGTTTCTTCTTCATTAGTATCGTTACAGGTTTGATATTCTTTTTCCACGATTATTTTCCCGGTCGATAAGTTAAAATCTACACTTGTCCATTCTTCACAAATTTTCCCATAATTACTTGTATATCCAATCAGGTAAAAATCATCATCTTGATAGCGATATTTATCAGTATGTCCCCATTTCCAGCTACTGCCTCCATTTTGACTCACCTCTAAAACACTATTTTTTATTTCCATACCGCCATAAGGATCGCTCGTCATACCACCATCACGGCTTCCGTAGAGAGCCTGTGTCGACCTTTTCCACAGAATCCATTCTGTGTCTTTCATTTTATAAATGATGAGTTCCCGCGACAGGCTTTCATATTCTGTAGTTTCTTTACCTATGGTATAAGCTACAACCAACTCTTTTATGTTATCCTTATCCAAATCGCCCAAAACAGATTCGATTATAGTATAATTTTCAGGGACTGGAACAGTTTGTCCGAATACTACATAACTACAGGAAATAAGTATTAATAATTGTATTACCTTAAGCATAGATTATTCATTTGATTTTACGATAAATGTAAAACAAAAAACGCCTCAACTACATGAAAATGCTACTTAGCTACTTAGTTAATAACAATACTAAAGATGATTGAAAGGCCTGTGAAATTTTGCTATCTATTTTATTCGCCCTTCATGAGTAAATTGTATGGCGCATCTTTACTGACCCATTTCCATTGCTGGTTCGTTCGTAATTCTTTAAACATTGAATGGAGTAACCTTAATCCATAAGTGCCTTGCAATCCATAATCGCTTATGGTCTTGGTTTTACCGTTATCATATGTTATTTTTATTATCCCTGCCTGGTCGCATGTCCATGGTACGCTGTAATTGTCTATTAGATTTGGAAAATCGGTATAATTAAGCACATCAATTAATTCTTCAAGATCGTCATCTTTAACTGTGGATTTATATGTACCAGTTAATAAATTGCCTTTTTGCCAGGGCTGTGTGTAATTATAGTAATTTGCTACAAATACCGCATTACCTTCTTTATTAATAGCAATTGAAAAAACAGGGCATTCTCCATTGCAGCCTGTTGTAGCATACTCAATTTTCTCAATATCATATTTCTTTACTGCCGGATTGTATTCTATAAAATTTCCGAATTTAAAAGTGAGTTTAGATTTTGTTTCCGGGTGCCTGTACCGCTTAACTTTGGAAATCAGCCTTGGCTTATATACCATTACAAAAGGCTGTAAGCTGTCGTATTCAATGCGTGCCGTAAGGCTCATGAAATGTCCGTCAGTAAGGTCATATGTTTTTATGTTACCTTCTCCAAAATTCATCAGTATAAATGCATTGAAGCCCTGTGGGTGTATAAAGCTATCTTCAAATTTGACGTATGTATTATTTCTCCCTGTCGCAAGCAGATCCGTATAGCCATTGTTATCTAAATCGGCTTTCTGCCATGAAAAATTTATTTTAAGGTTGTTTGCAAGGCTGTCAAGGTTAGTAATAGTGTCGCAGCCACTGCAAATGATATCCTGTACTTTCTGTAGTGTAAATTTCCGGTACATACTGTCAGAATCTCCAATATAATCTTCAATTTCCGCATTGGTTGTAAGAGAATCAATTCTTGTAGGGATAGTTTTAGCTTTTACAAATTGATCGTTCTTGTTGCAGGACATAAGTAATATTGTGCATAGTACTATTGCAAATGTTGATTTTAGCATAAATGGTTTTATTGGTTGTAATATTAACGCTTTGCGATAAGTTATAGTATAAAAAAACGCCTTCACAATGTGAAGGCGTTCAATATATCATAAAGCTAAATACTACTTCTCAGCTAAAAAAGCTTTAACAAGAAAGGTAGTAGAGCCATCGTGTTCTTTAACATCACCCGACTTTATTTCATCAAGAATAGAGTTGGCAAGTTGCTTGCCAAGCTCTACGCCCCACTGGTCGTAGCTAAAGATGTTCCAGATAACACCCTGTACAAAAATCTTGTGCTCATACAGCGCTACAAGCGAACCCAGCGTTTCTGGTGTAAGTTTTTTAATAAGGAAAGTGTTGGTAGGCTTGTTACCGTTAAACACCTTAAATGGCGTAAGGTAATCTGCCTGCTCCTGGCTAACGCCTGCTTTTTCAAACTCTGCCCTTACCTTAGCCTCAGTCTTTCCGCTTAGTAAAGCTTCTGTCTGTGCAAAGAAGTTAGACATTAGTTTTTCATGGTGGTCAGCATCGCCATAAAGTGGTTTTACAAAACCAATGAAATCAGTAGGTATAAGCTTAGTACCCTGGTGTATTAGCTGGAAGAAAGCGTGCTGGCTGTTTGTGCCCGGCTCTCCCCAAATAATAGTACCGGTTTGGTAATTAACCGGGTTGCCATCGCGGCCTACACTCTTACCATTACTTTCCATAATACCCTGTTGCAGGTACGGAGCCAGTTTTTGCAGGTATTGTGTATATGGTATAAGTGCTTCGCTCTCTGCACCAAAGAAGTTGTTGTACCAAACCGTTAGTAGTGCCAGCACCACAGGAATGTTTTGGTCAAACTCAGCCGTTTTAAAGTGTTCGTCCATTTTATTGGCACCTTTAAGCAGACCGTCAAAGTTATCATACCCCACAGCAAGGGCAACCGTAAGGCCTACGGCACTCCATAGTGAGAAGCGTCCGCCTACCCAGTCCCACATTGGGAATATGTTTTGTTCGGCAATGCCAAATTCAGTAACTTTTTTAATATTTGTAGAAACCGCCACAAAATGCTTTGCTACATCATCAGCCGAAGCTGTTTGAAGAAACCACTTGCGTGCTGTTTCTGCATTGCTAAGCGTTTCCTGCGTAGTAAAGGTTTTAGAAGCCACAACAAACAATGTAGTTTCAGGATCAAGTCCCTTAAGGCTTTCTGTAACATGGTCGCCATCTACATTAGATATAAAACGAACGTTAAGCTGGTTTTTGTAGAATTTAAGCGCTTCTACGATCATGTTAGGCCCAAGATCTGACCCGCCGATACCGATGTTTACTACATCTGTAAAAGGTTTGCCTGTGTAGCCTTTAAGTTCGCCACCTATAACCTTACCGGTAAATTCTTTTATTTTGTTTTTTACGGCATATACTTCAGGCATTACATTAACGCCGTCTACTTTTATATCAGCAGTCTCGGGTGCACGAAGTGCGGTGTGCAGTACAGCGCGGCCTTCAGTCCTGTTGATGATCTCACCGCCAAAATAAGCGTCTATGGCGCCTTTTAAGTCAACTTGCTTAGCAAGATCCTGTAAAAGGCCAAATGTTTGCTCAGAAGCGATATTTTTAGAATAGTCGATAAGGAAATCTTCCCATTTGATATGGAATTTTTCTGCACGCTGTGCATCAGCGGCAAAAAGATCCTGCATAGATGCGTTTTGCATCTCAGCAAAATGGTCGCGCAGCGCCTGCCATGCAGCCGTACCCGATGGGTTAATGTTTTGTAATGCCATTTTCTTCTTAGTTTATTGAGGAGTTAAATTTTTTATTCGCTATATCGTCAAGCTCTTTTTTAAGAGGCTCCATCTGCTTAATAAAAGCCGGTTTATATTTGGCTTCCATAGGCAGTGAGTTTGGTAATTTTTGTCTCAGTGCATCTACCTGTACGCCATTTTTCCAGAAACGGTAACACACGTGCGGCCCTGTGGCAAGGCCTGTACTGCCTACCAGCCCTATGGTTTGCCCCTGGGTAACGTGCTGCCCCTGGCGTACCAGTATCCTGCTCATGTGCAGGTATTGGGTGGTATATGTACCGTTGTGTTTTACTTTTACGTAATTACCGTTGCCCGATGTATAGCCGGCCTGTATAACTGTACCTGTTGCAGTAGTCATAATGGGCGTGCCCGTAGGGGCTGCATAATCGGTTCCGTTGTGCGCTTTCCAGGTCATCTGCACGGGGTGGAAACGCCTTGGTGAAAACTTAGAAGTTATATGGCTAAATTTAAGCGGCGCCTTAAGAAACATACTCTTAAGCACCTTTCCCTCTTCATCATAATACTGTGCCCTGCCCCCTGCCTCTGGCTTAAACGGAAAAGCGTATATTTTTTTTCCTTTATATTCAAAGAATGATGCATCTATGCTTTCTAC
Source organism: Flavobacterium psychrotrophum (assembly GCF_003403075.1). Taxonomy (NCBI): domain Bacteria; kingdom Pseudomonadati; phylum Bacteroidota; class Flavobacteriia; order Flavobacteriales; family Flavobacteriaceae; genus Flavobacterium; species Flavobacterium psychrotrophum. Next base: position 3,930,859 of record NZ_CP031557.1, read on the forward strand.
TCCGGCATAAATGGTATCGCTAATGTATTTTTCATTAATGGCCACGGCAAACTTATCGCCCTTTTGTATCTTAAAGAAGTCGATACTCCAGGCATATACCTCAGACAGTTCCTGAGCAAGCGCAGGCCCGGCACCCGCTTTATTAAGTGTTTCGGCCAGGGAACCTTCTATCTCTGCAGCAATAACCCTGCGCTTTACGGTAATGGGTTTTACTGTTTTACTTACCTTAGCTATGCTATCGCGAAGGTCTATCACATAGTAACTCAGCTTATCAGGTTCGTATATAAACATTTTAAGCCCATTAGGGGCTTTTTTATCTTTAAACATCGTAAAGGGCTTGCCAATACGAATGTCGCGCAGGTCAAAGGTATCTTTGATCTGCTCTGTTATGTTGTGTATGGCAGCAGGATCAAAACCCTCTTTACCCAGCAATCCGCCAAAAGTGTCGCCACTCTTTATAGTGTCGTGCACCACCTGAAAATCGTTAGTAACAATACCAAACTCTTTTGTAATCTTAGGCTTTTGCACGGCTGCTGCTTCGGGCTTTTTCTTTTCCTGTTTGTTATCGCAGGCTATTAATGTAAATAACGATAATATGAATACGAGATATCTCAATGTTTTTGTTTTATCAGTTATACATTTTCACCCCAGGTGCGCAATTCTTCTTCTGACCAAAGTTCAGGGAAAAATATCCTGCGCTGGTATTTAGGGTGCATGTATTTTTTCCAGTCGCTACCGCCGGTAGCTTCCTGCGGGCCGCTGGCGCTTTCTATGTATTTTCGGGCAGTGTTAAGGTGCTGCATTACCCAAGTAACGTTTACTGTATAGTCATAATGGCGCATGGCAGCAATAAGCTCAGGGTTAGCCTGATTTTCTTCGGGAAGTTGTTTAAACTTACGCCAAATGTTTATGGTATTGTATTCTTCCATAAAGCTAAGGAACTCGGCTTTATATTTGCGCTCAAATTCTTTTAGCAGATAGCTTTTTTCGCCGGTATGGTAATCTTTACCGGCTGCCTGCCAGTACAGGTGATCCATAGCGTGCGAATATGGCGTGTTACGGTCTATGTTGTGCCTAAAGCGGTAATCGATAAGATTTATAAGATCTGTACTTGCAAATTCTATAAGGCGGTACTGCGCACTCTGGAAACCACTGGCTGGCGTAAGCGTATTGCGGAACTTCATGTACTGGTCTACAGCCATACCATCGCCCATAATATCAAACGATGTGGTAAGCATGTCAAAGTAACGGCTTATGCGGCGTAGCTTTTCGGTAAAATAGGCTGTTTCAGGCTGCTTTGTATGGCACAGCTGGTCTATCTCCCACAATATCATTTTAAATAGCAGCTCGTTTACCTGGTGGTACATTATAAATACCATTTCATCCGGCAGTACCGTGCGCTGCGTTTGCAGGTTCAGCAGGGCATCGGTTTGTATATAATCCCAATAGGTTATCGGTTTTGACCAAAGGAGGCCTTCAAGGTGTGTTTCAGTTTTTTGGTTTATAGCCCTGAATTTTTTATCAAGCTCTTCCAGTTTTTCCGCTATTGGCGATGTAATTTCCATCTTATTTTTTTGATTTTATCTGGAGAGGATTAACAAGCCCCCTATACTCATCAAGGTCGGCTTTTAACGACCCTACTGCCAGGCTGGCTTTTATCCTTACCGGTACTTTATTTCCGTCGTCTGAAATCCAGACAGTTAGACTCTCTTCTTCTTTAAACACACGCCCCGCCTGTACAAGCGGACGGAACATCATGGTAGAAACGGTTCCAAATTTAGTTGATATATCTTCCCTACCAATGAATTTAAGCTTAAATTTTGTTACCTCATCGTCAAAAAACATATCAACCGATATCGACTCGCCTACTTTAAGGTTATCTACCTTGGGATGATTTCTTAAATAGTAAAAAACAGACACAATATCCTGCACGTTTTCTGTAACTGATATGGTCTTTTGTTTGTTGTTTTTATAATCTTTTACAAGCACGGTGTTATTGCCCTGGTTAAAAAACCCTTCCTGGTCTTTTTTGTAACCACCTTCATCTATCTTTCGCACATACTGGTAAGGCTGCCCGGTTTCTTTATCAAAATAACTCTCATAAAGATCTGTCACCTTAAAAAAGAACTTCGTCATACCCGTAGTATATCCGTTGCCCACCACATGGTGCACTTTTTTACCGCTCTTAACAGCGTCCTTAATCTCCAGTGTGGCATATCCTGCATTTACAACACCGTAGTGTATCCTGAACTTAAAATACTCACCCGTTTTAAAGGCATCCTGCGCAAAGGCATCCCCTAACACAAAAAGCATAATTATGGCTATCAGCTTTCTCATAGTAATTTTTGTTTTGGCGTTTTTTTAAGGGGTAATTACAATTTCTGTTCCAAATTTACTAAAACAAAAAAACCCAGTCAAATACATGACCGGGTTTTTATGCTATTAACCAACCAAAAACTATAAATTATGAAAAATTTACCACAAAAAGCCAAAGTTGCGAACAACCCCGTTTTTGCGAGTGCAAAGGTACGTTTTAATCTTGCGAATATAATCACTAAAACTTCACTTTAACACAAATTTGACAAAAAACACAGCCTAAAATCAGCTTATATTATATTATTATCAGAAACGAGACGGATTTACAATGTTCCGCGCAATTCCTGCTCACGCTCAATGCTCTCAAACAGGGCTTTAAAGTTACCTGCACCAAAGCCACGGGCGCCCATGCGCTGTATAATTTCGTAGAAAAGTGTAGGGCGGTCTTCTACAGGTTTTGTAAAAATCTGCAGTAAGTAACCCTCTTCATCAGCATCTACCATAATGCCCAGCTTTTGTATCTCCAGTATGTCTTCTTTAAAGGCATCTTTATGCACACCAAGGCGGCTTGGTACAGCATCATAATAAGCCTGTGGCGGCGCCGAAAGGAATTCTACACCGCGCGACTTAAGGTCGGCAACCGTTTTAATGATGTCATCTGTAGCAATGGCTATGTGCTGCACACCCGGGCCTCCGTAAAAGTCAAGATACTCTTCGATCTGCGATTTCTTAACACCTTCAGCCGGCTCATTAATAGGAAACTTGATACGGCCGTTACCGTTACTCATTACTTTACTCATCAACGCAGAATACTCTGTTGTGATTTGCTTATCGTCAAACGAAAGGAAGTTTACAAAGCCCATAACGTCTTCATACCACTTAACCCAGGTATTCATTTCGTTCCAGCCCACGTTGCCCACCATGTGGTCTACATATTTAAGGCCTGTTGGCGCAGGGTTGTAATCGCTTTTCCATTCTTTATAACCAGGCAGGAATGTACCGTTATAGTTTTTACGCTCTACAAACATATGTACGGTTTCGCCATACGTATAAATACCTGAACGTACTACCTCACCAAACTCATCCGTTTCTACCGTTGGCTCCATGTAAGGTTTTGCCCCACGGCTGGTAGTTTCTTCAAACGATTTGCGGGCATCTTCTACCCAAAGCGCTACAACCTTAACGGCATCGCCATGCTTTACAATATGGTTGTTCAATTCGCTGTCTGCCGTAAGCGGCGTAGTAAGTACCAGGCGAATCTTACCCTGCTGCAGCACATAGCTGGCACGGTCGCGCACTCCGGTTTCAAGACCGGCATACGCCAATGACTGGTAGCCAAATGCTGTTTTGTAGTAGTGTGCCGCCTGCTTTGCGTTGCCCACTATAAATTCTACATAATCGGTTCCTAAAAGCGGCAGGAAATCCTGTGCGCCTTCAAATATTTTTTCTAATCCGTATTCTACGTTTTTAATTTCGTTACTCATAGTAGTATTTTGTTTTGCTGACGTATTTACGTCAGCGTTAATGTTGTTTTTTTATTCGCAATCCCCACATTGATAAGCATTTTCCATTTCGACCGTAGCAAAGCGAAGTGGAGAAATCCCTAAACAATTAATATGTGAGATTTCTCCCTATCGATCGAAATGGAAAACCACCCCGGCCTTCAGCCACCCCTCCTTCGGAGGGGAATAGCTTCACTCGGTTAACCTCTCCCTAGCCCTCTCCGAAGGAGAGGGGACAGCTTCACTCAAATATCTTTGTATCGATTAAAGCTCATTTTTCATTAATTATTGCGTACTGTGCCCGTTCGTTGGCTCCCCTCTCTTTCGGAGAGGGGCTGGGGGTGAGGCTTATTATTCTACCCAGCTCTTATAATACTGCCCGTCGTCAAGCCCCATAGCCTCTGCCGTTACCATAAGCGGACGGAAGGTGTCTACCATTACTGCAAGTTCTTCGGTTATGGTTTTGCCTATGCTGCGCTCCATCGCACCGGGTGCAGGGCCGTGCGGAATGCCTTTAGGGTGCAGCGTTATGTGACCCTGCTCTATGTTGTTGCGGCTCATAAAGTCGCCATCTACATAATACAGTACCTCATCGCTGTCTATGTTGCTGTGGTTGTATGGTGCCGGAATGGCTTTGGGATGGTAGTCGTACAGCCTTGGGCAAAACGAGCACACTACAAAACCACTGGTTTCAAACGTTTGGTGTACCGGAGGCGGCTGGTGCACACGCCCGGTTATAGGTTCAAAGTTATGGATGCTGAACGCATACGGAAAGTTATATCCATCCCACCCTATTACGTCAAACGGGTGTGTGGCATAAACCACCTCGTGCATCATGCCTTCCTTTTTCATCTTGATCAGGAAGTCACCCTTTTCGTCGTGCGTTTCCAGTTCGGTAGGCATACGGAAGTCGCGTTCGCAAAACGGCGAATGCTCCAGATGCTGTCCGCTGGCATTTTTATAACGCTTAGGTGTGTAGATAGGCGCAGTAGATTCTACATAAAAAATGCGGTTATCTGCCGTGTCAAAATCGATTTGGTAAATCATTCCACGCGGAATGATAAGATAGTCGCCATACTCAAACGGGATGTTACCCATAAGGGTGCGCAGCGTGCCGGTACCTTTATGGATAAACAGCATCTCATCGGCATCGGCATTCTTGTAGAAATAACTGCGAAGCGACTCCTGTGGTGCTGCCAGCCCAATGATACAATCGCGGTTTACCAGCATAGCTTTGCGACTGTCTAAAAAATCGGCTTCGGGTTTTAGTTCAAAACCTTTAAGCAGCAGCGATTTTATATTTTTGTCGATGGCAATTTTTGGTTCTACCGAGTAGGACTTCAGGATTTCCTTTACCTGGGTAGGGCGGTGCACATGGTACAGCAGTGCCGAGTGCCCGTGGAACCCCTCGGTACCAAAAAGTTGCTCATAGTACAGCCCGCCATCCGGCTTTTCAAACTGTGTATGGCGCTTTTGCGGAATATTGCCAAGTTTATGATATATAGGCATAATTTTGTGTGTTTTTATTTAACAATGAAACTGCAAGGCAGCACATTTCATTCCGGATTACGCTTTATCAGGAATTTAAGGTACGGCAATAAACCACTCCATTGCATTTTCATAGAACAAATATCGGAAAAATTTAATTTTACATTTCTTTTTTGACATAAAAATAAATATTCGATAATGTAAATCGTTATAGGGCTGTGAGGATTGTTATATTAATAACAAAAGACGTGGTTGTGGTTTAGAATTTACCGCTACTCATCCGTCCCGTCACCGCGAGTGGAGGTACGGAGCGCGGCGGTCTGATAAGCAGATATTAATTTCCACGCTAGGTGGAGGCGCAAAGTTCTCGTTAGTGCGAGTGTCTCACTCGTGCCGGATACCTGTGGGCACGAGTGAGATGCTTGCGCTAGCAGAGGTTACAACTCACTATAAGAACACTTAACTAATTTATTGTTTATAATTTTTACTTCGAAAAATTGCACTTCATTATTAATATGCATTTTGACTAAATTATAATATTTTTCACGCACATCACTCTGGCATTTCAGCCCAAAAATTACTTCAACTATTTTACCCGGAAAGTCATAGCTTCCTGTTCTTTCTTCGACATATCTCCATTCTTTTTCATGGAACCATGTAGTGTTTTTTGTTGAAATCGCTTGCCTAAATGTCTCATCATCAAAAGATATTTTTTGAATATTTTTATCCTTAAAGAAACTGACAGTATTCTTAAAACCTTTACCATTGAAAGTCGGTTTTGTATCTGTATAAATTACCTTTAAGCAATGTTCTGAATTATACAATTTGTTTCCTTCAACAACTTCAAAGCCAATTGCAATCCCCTTTGAACTATCCGCATAGTATGCCCAAAGCAGTTCATTATCGTCAGTTTCAGTTAGACTAAATATCCCAACATCATTTAATTGTTTATCAAAATTATTAAATGTATCATCTGGCCTACTCATTTCTACACCAGTCTTTCTGAAGATAAAGTCTCTCATCGAAAGATATTGTTGATCGAAGCTTCTCGCCCTAAATTTTTTAGCGTATTCATTAGTTTGTTTAGAATTTAGACCATAAAAACCTGTCTTAGTTTTTACAGCTTGTACAAGTCCACCGGCAAAACCCATCAATTGGCCACTTTTCATCACTTTAACTTGTTCATCAATCCAATCCTTGGCTATTTCAGATATTTTACATTCAAAGGGGTCATTTAAAGCTTCTGCATTAGCAAGCCAAACTTTTTTATCAATAAATATTTTTTCAGTAAAATTGGAATCATTTCGGTATTTATAAAGTATCATTTATGCAGTTTTAACTATAGCCAACTTAAAATATGTTCTAATAATAATTCAAAAATAAGTAATCGGATGGATTATACTGGGAGCTATCATGTTGCCACCTATCCCAACTTCACGCTAATATGAAAAATAGCATCCCCCTGATACACAATCGGGGCATCGTTGCTGTTGATAATATAGCCACTATGCGGGGCACGAACCTTTTTTTCAAATTTACCAAACGGGTCGGTAATATGGGCAATAACCTCGCCTTTGGTAACATACTGCCCGGCTTTAATCTGGTTTTGGAACAAGCCCGAGTTGCGTGCCCGTACCCACGCCGAGGTAAGAATATATTTGGTAGGCGCGGCGGCAATATGTGCCGTTTTTTTAGGGTTTAGCATTCCTAGTTCATTCAGCAATCGTTTAGCACCTTGTACGCCTTCTTCGGTAATTTCACTATTCAGGTCGAGCGACTTACCGCCTTCAAACAATAGCATTTTTACCCCCAGTTTGCCACACGCATTACGAAACGACCCTGCAATGTTTTTGCTGTACAGCGTAAAAGGCGCATTAAACACATCGCTCAGGTCTTTTAGTTCCGGGTTATTAGGCACTATCCTGATTTGCGGAGCATTAAAGCGGCTGGCGCCCCCGGCATGAAAATCTACAGCATACTCTATATGAGGCACAATTTCCTTTAACAGATGATAGGCAAACCTGCTGGCAAGCGAGCCCATCTTACTACCGGGAAACACGCGGTTAAGGTCGCGCCCATCAGGAAACTCCCTGCTCTTATTTATAAAACCAAAAATATTAACCACCGGCATACAAATAATAGTACCTGTTTTAGGTTTGTTGATGTTGCGGGTTATAATTTGGCGCACTATCTCTGTACCATTTATCTCATCGCCGTGCAGCCCTGCCGAAAACAGCACTACAGGCCCGTCAATTTTAGAGCGTTCTACAATTATCGGTATCTTAAGCTTGGTCATGGTATGCAGGCGGGCAATTTCCATGTTAATGGTTTTACCCTCACCGGGTTTTATGGTTTCTCCAAGTATGGTAATGTCTTTCTGGCTCATAGGCTATGGGTATTGGTTGCGGTTTCCAAAACTTTGCCTGCGTTCAGGGTTAGTCTTTGGGCAACGCATTCGGGTATTTCGTGTTCGTAATGACTCACGTAGAGCAGTGTGGTTTGGGTACTGCTGCAAATATGGTTAATAATGGTTTTAAAATGATTTACCTGCGCGCTGTCCAGCCCCTGGCAGGGCTCGTCGAGTATCAGCAAGGGCGGTTTTTTTATCAGGGCGCGTATAAGCAGGCAAATGCGTTGCGCCGAAAGCGGTACCGTAGCAAATACCTTATCGGCAAACGCTTCAACACCCGTAAGGCGCATCCATTGCAGGATGGTATCGCGATGTTCTTCTTTTGGTTTGCGGAACAGCCCCATGGTATCATAGCATCCGGACTCAATTACCTGTATACAGCTTTGGTCTTTAGGAAAGAATTTTGGCAATTCTGCCGATACAAATCCGGTATTCTTTTTAATGTCCCAGATGCTTTCGCCCGAACCTCGTTTACGGTCAAACAATATAATGTCATTGGCATAAGCCTGTGGGTTGTCGCCGTTTACCAGGCTTAGCAGTGTGCTTTTACCCGCACCGTTATGGCCTTGTATCGCCCAGCGTTCGCCCTGTTTTACCTGCCAGTTGATATCATCTAAAATAATCTTCTCTGCATATTTGATGGAGACGTTTTGCATTTTGATGATGTGCTCAAAGGCCGCCAACTGCCAGTCCGCAACCAGTTCCTGAAGCAGGACCGTATCAAAAGTGTTTTCTTCTGAAAAATTATAATCTGCAGAATCAAAATCTCCTGCCAATAACGCTGCCGTAATTTCACCGTTATCAAGAACTGCAATATTTGTTATACATGACGGAATTTCATCGGGTGCTGTAGCAATCACTACATTAATACCCGAATTGATAACCTCTTCCAGAAGCAAATCAAAATTTTTACGCGAAGCCACATCAAGCCCCGCCAACGGATTATCTAAAAGCAATAATGCGGGATTTTTTATCAGGGCTTCTGCCAAAAGCAACCTGCGGGTTTCGCCATTGCTCAGCATGATTACAGGTTTATCTGCCAGGTAATTCAGGTTGAGCCGTTCGAATGTGTGTACTAACGTCCAGGTTTGACTTTCGCTGAAAGGCTGAATGCTTTTAAGATATTCGGTTACCGTTAGCGCGTCCTGGCTATCGGCACTGTTAAAGCGTTGCTGATAGTAGAAATCGCCGATATTCGATTTGTTTTTAAAATGCGAAGTGTTGCTAACCAACACAGCTGACTTTGCCTGCTGCACTACACTGCCCGTAACCAGTAGCTTACCTGCCATAGCCTGCAACAAAACCGGAATACCCGATGTTGCTGTGCCGGTAATTGCCCAGTGCTGCCCTTTTTCGATCTTAAAAGTCAGCGCTTCAAAAATGGCAATGCCCCGGTCTTTAATGGTTACGTTATTATAATCTAAAAGTACTTCACTCATGTACACGGTCTGCGGAACAGCAGGCTATTCCTGTTAAAGCATAAAAATAATAAATTAGGTTTGGTTACCGTAACATTTCGACTGGTTTTATCGTTTAAACTTTAACTGTGTTAAACCCACTATCGTACACGTAACCATTATTAAACTTATGGATAATGTTTGTTAACTTTGCTGTATGCAAACGCCCTTAGAATTACAGATACAAACCCTGCCGGACAGCCCGGGGGTGTATCAATACTTTGACAAAGACGATAAGCTGCTGTATGTGGGTAAGGCCAAGAACCTTAAAAAGAGGGTAATGTCCTATTTTAATAAGGTGCATGAGGTAGGCCGTACCCGTGTTATGGTACGCAAAATTGTGAGCATAAAACACATTGTGGTGCTTACCGAAAGTGAGGCTTTGCTGCTGGAAAACAACCTGATAAAAAAACTACAGCCCCGCTACAACGTACTTCTTAAAGACGATAAGACCTACCCGTGGATATGCATTAAACGCGAACCTTTTTCGCGCATTTTCCCTACGCGGAATGTTATTAAAGACGGGAGCGAGTACTTTGGGCCCTATACTAACTTTCGTACCGTACACACGTTGCTCGACCTTATAAAGGAGCTGTATCCGTTACGTACCTGCAATTATGATCTTACCCCAACTAATGTGCGTGCAGGTAAATATAAAGTATGCCTGGAATATCATATAGGCAATTGCAAAGGCCCGTGTGAAGAGCACGAATCTCTCGAAAATTACCAGCATCATGTAAATGCCATTCGCGAAATACTTAAGGGCAACTTTAAAGAGAGCCTTAAAGATTTTAAAAAGCTGATGCAGGACTTGGCTGTAGACATGCGCTTTGAAGAAGCACAGCGCATTAAAGAAAAGATAGAAGTACTGGAAAGCTACCAGTCGCGCAGCACGGTATTTAACCCGCGTATTAACAACCTCGACTGCTTTACCATCATCAGCGATGAGAGCATGGCCTATGTAAACTTTATACAGGTTTCGCATGGCGCCATTATCCGTTCGCATACCATGGAAATTAAAAAGAAACTGGACGAGCCGGACGAAGAACTGCTGGAAATAGCCGTGGTAGAATTGCGTGAGCGCTTTAACCTGCTAAGCCGGGAAGTACTGGCATCATATGAAATAAACCTGGGCGAAAATGTAAACGTTACCGTGCCTAAAATGGGCGACAAAAAGCTGATACTCGACATGAGCGAACGCAATGCCCGTTTTTTCCGTATGGATCAGCTCAAACAAATAAAGATCGTAGACCCGGACAGGCATACAAACCGCGTTATGGCGCAAATGAAAAAAGACCTGCGCCTGCCCGAAGAACCCCGACATATAGAGTGTTTTGACAACTCTAACATTCAGGGTACAAACCCGGTGAGTGCCTGCGTAGTATTTAAAGATGGCAAGCCGAGTAAGAAGGACTACCGCCATTTTAATATTAAAACCGTAGAAGGCCCTAACGACTTTGCAAGTATGGAAGAGGTGGTGTACCGCCGCTACAAACGCCTGCAGGACGAAAACCAGCCCCTGCCCCAACTTATCATAATCGACGGTGGAAAAGGGCAGCTAAGCTCGGCGTTAAAAAGCCTGGACGACCTTGGGCTTCGAGGAAAGATAACTATCTTAGGCATCGCTAAAAGGCTGGAAGAGATCTTCTACCCCGGCGATTCGGTACCCCTGTATTTAGACAAAAAAAGCGAAACGCTAAAAATCATACAACACCTGCGCAACGAGGCACACCGCTTTGGTATTACCCACCACCGCGACAAGCGCAGTAAGGGTGCCTTACAAACATCTGTAGAAAGCATACCGGGCATAGGCGAAAAAACCATGATAACGCTCATAAAGCACTTTAAATCGGTTAAGCGCATGGCAGCCTCTACAGAAGAAGAAATTGCAAAGGTGGTAGGGCCATCAAAAGCAAAAAAGATAACGGAATATTATACGGACAAGACCAAGTAAATGAAGAAACTGCTACTCCTGCTGCTCTGCCTATCGCTTACAAAAATGGCGGCACAGGAGGAAAAACATAAGCCTAAAGTAGGCGTTGTACTCAGCGGCGGCGGGGCTAAAGGCCTTGCCCACATTGGCGTATTAAAAGTACTGGAAGAAGCCGGTGTAGAAGTATCTTACATAGGCGGAACCAGCATGGGCGCTATTGTAGGCGGGCTGTATGCCGCAGGCTATTCTGCAAAGGAGCTTGATTCTATTTTTCGCTCGCTTGATGCCGATGCGTTACTGCGCGATTATACGCCCCGGGTTTCTAAAAACTTTTTTGAGAAACGGAATGATGAGATGTATGCGCTACAGCTACCGTTTAAAAATTTCAGGATAGGTGTACCTACAGCCTTATCTAAAGGGCTTTACAATTATACTACCGTTAACCGCCTTACAGACCATGTGCGGCACATTCGCGATTTTAAAAAATTGCCAATCCCTTTTGTGTGTATCGCTACAGATATTGAAACCGGCGAAGAAGTGGTGCTGAATAATGGGGTATTGGCCGATGCCATACTTGCCAGTGGGGCATTTCCGTCTTTATATAACCCTGTGGAGATAGACGGCCGCCTGCTTATAGATGGCGGCGTTACCAATAACTACCCTATTGAAGAAGTGCGCAGAATGGGGGCAGACATTGTAATAGGCGTAGATGTACAGGATCCGTTAAAGAACCGCGACCAGATAAGGGGCGCCACGGGCATACTCGTGCAGATAAACAACTACCAGATGATACAAAAAATGACGGAAAAGCGCAAAGCTACCGACATTTACATTAAACCAGACATCTCGGCTTTTACCGTAGTATCTTTTGAAGATGGCGGCGCGATAATTGACCAGGGCGAAAAAGCCGGGCGCGAAATGCTGGCTAAGCTACTGCCCCTTGGCGGAGGACAGCCTGTAATAAAAAAACCACTGCCCTTACAGGATTCTATTTATGTAGAGCAAATACGCATTGCCGGATTAAATAATTATACACGTTCGTATGTAATTGGAAAGCTAAACTTTAAACCTGCAAGCACCATTACTTATGAAGACCTTAATAACGGCCTTAGTACTCTTAATGCTACACAAAACTTTACCTCAATGAGCTATTGTTTTGAACCCGGCGAAAAGAAGGGAGAGATATTAAAACTTACGTTAAAGGAAAACCCTATTAACCGCTACATTAAATTTGGCCTGCATTACGACCCGCTTTACAAGAGTGCAATATTGCTAAACATGACACAAAAAAACTTTGTGAAACGAAACGATGTAGCCTCACTGGATGTGATATTGGGCGATAATTTCAGGTATAATTTTGATTATTATATAGACAACGGTTTCCACCTGAGTTATGGGCTGCATTCGCATTACTCCAGTTTTAACCGTAATATATCTGCCGATTACACTACCGGGGCCTTGGCGGAATTGCTTGGGAATGACACCATGAACATCGACTTTAAAGACTTTACAAACCAGTTGTATATACAAACCATTTTTGCACAACGCTTTTTAATAGGTGGTGGTGCAGAATATAAGCATATTAAAATACAGTCGCCTACATTGCCGGGTGTAAACCCTGTGTTTGATGACAGTGATTATTTTAATGCCTATGGCTACATCAAGTTTGACTCGTATGATGACAAGTATTTTCCAACAGAAGGATATTACTTTTCAGGAGAAGCCAAAGCATTCTTATTCTCATCAGATTATACCAATACGTTTGACCGTTTTACACTTATAAAAGGTGAGCTGGGCACGGCACAAACCATTTTTGATCATTGCACGTTGCTCCTGCAAACCGAAACAGGCATGTCTTTTGGAGAAAACAAAGTGCCTACCTTCGATTTTGTACTGGGAGGTTATGGTTATTATCCGTCGCACAGTTTCAGGCATTTTTATGGTTATGATTTTCTGAGCCTTTCCGGCAACAGCTATATAAAAGGCAGCATTACTGCAGATTATGAGATATTCAAAAAGAACCACCTTAATTTTAGTGCAAACTATGCCAACATAGGCAATAACCTTTATGAAGAGGGTAAGATGTTCTCCATTCCGCAATACTCTGGCTATGCATTTGGCTATGGCATGGAAACCATTTTAGGCCCTGTAGAAATAAAACACAGCTGGAGCCCCGAAAGCCACAAACATTTCACTTGGATAAGTGTGGGTTTTTGGTTTTAAATCCCCACACTTTTTATTCCGAGAGATATATGTCAAAATCTGTATTTACAACTACACTTTAACTTTTTTCCACCCACCCCTTTTAAAAAGGATAAAACTGGCAATACTCATGCACGTTTCGGCTACAGGTATGGCTATAAACACGCCAAGAGGCCCTAACTCAAACTTTAGCGCCATGAGGTAGGCAAATGGTATTTGGAACAGCCAGAAGCCTATAAGGTTTACTTTAGTAGGCGTTTTAGTATCTCCTGCACCATTAAAGGCATTGATCATAACCATGCCCACGCCATAAAATATATAACCCAGGCTCAGTATGCGAATAGCCTTAACGGCAATATCATGCACATCGGGGTTATTGGTAAAATACCACATCAGGCTATCGGCACTTAATAATGTTATTATCATAATGGCCGCCATATATATAACATTAAACTTGGCTGTAACAAGTACAGATCGTTCTGCCCTTTCTACATTTCCGGCACCCAGGTTCTGCCCTACCAGCGTAGCAGCGGCACCGCTTAGCCCCCATGCAGGCAGCATAAAGAACATCATAATGCGCAGGGCGCTCTGGTAACCGGCAGACCCTTCGTCTTTACCCGTAAGAGCTACAAGCTCTGCAAGAAATATCCAGCTGCATGAGGCTATTACAAATTGCAATACACCCGGAGCTGCTACTTTTGCCAATGCCTTTATCTGCTCCATATCGGGCTTTAAATAACTCCACATAACTTTCACAAGCCCTTTGCCGTTAAACAAATTGTATAGCTGGTACAGCACACCCATGCTGCGCCCTATGGTTGTAGCTATGGCTGCACCGGTAAGCCCAAAAGCAGGCACAGGCCCCCAGCCATTAATAAGCAACGGACATAAAAGGATATTAAAAAGATTAGCTATCCAAAGGCTTTTCATGGCAATGGCGGCATTACCCGCACCACGAAATATTCCGTTTAGCAAAAACAATAGCATAATAGCAAACGTACTGCCAAACATAATGCGCATAAAAGGTGTACCATACACCGCCGATTCATGCGACGACCCCATGGCTTTTAGTATATCTGTTGCAAAGATAAAACCCGGCACCGCCAGTAGCACGTTAATGCTTAGCGCCACTATTACTGCCTGCATACCGGCACGCCCGGCAGCCTCGGTATCTTTTTCGCCCACACGCCGTGCCACAGTAGCCGTAGCTGCCATACTTACTCCTATGGCAATGGAATATAATATGGTAAGTACAGATTCTGTTAAGCCTACCGTTTGTACTGCAAAGCTGCTGTTTTCAAGATGGCCTACAAAATACAGGTCTACCAGTGCAAAGACCGATTCCATCATCATTTCGAGCATCATGGGTATAGCCAACAGCAATACCGCCCTGCGGATGCTGCCTTTTGTAAAATCGATATTTTCGCCGTTGAGCGATTGCTTCAGCAGCGTATAAAAGCGTGTAAGGGCACTCTTATTTTGTCCTTTTTCAGCCATGATTTTTTGATTTTTTTAGATTGGATAGAAAACCCCAGGAAACGGGAATTAATTTTCTATGATCGAAAGGTTTACCCTGGATGCGGCAATGCGCGATGCTATAACACCCAATATAAATATTGTAGCGAGTACTATTAACACATTCATTCCCGTAAATGCCGTTGGGTAGGCCATAGACGGTGTTATCATAAGCAGGTTAAATTGCTGCTGTGCCAAAACAATTACAATTCCCAGTGCAAGCCCGAAGAATGCGCCTAATGCAGTTATAAATATACCCTGCATAAAAAAGATGCTACACAGGCTGCGCAGTTCTGCCCCAAGGCTATATAGTGTGCGGATATTGTCCTGCTTATCAAGTATCAGCATAATAAGCGCGCCCGCAAGGCAAAATAATGTAAGCACTACAACTAAAGAACAAAACAGGTAGGTAACCAGGTTTTCTGCATTCAGCATTTTGTAAAGCGAATCGTTAAGCTGCGCCCTGTTTTTTATGGTAACCTTATTTTTAAATATCTTTTGAAGATCATCAGTAACAGAAGCTTCGTTTGCACCGGGCTTCATCTTGATTTCAATATTAGTGTATTGCCCGTTTTTAAACTCAAGCAGATCCTGCGCAAGGTCGAGACTGCAATATACGTAGCGGTTGTCTATATCTTCGTTAACCGAATATACGCCTACAACCATCAGCTCTTCTTTATTAAAACCGTCTTCTTCAGAGTTTATACCGCCCTTGCCTGCTTTTGGCACATATACCTCCAGCGCTTTAGCCATATTAAAAAGCCCCAGCGACAAGCGGTTGTAAATACCCGCGCCTACTACTACCTGGCCGCTGTGGGGCATAAGCCATTGCCCGCCAAGAAGCCTTTTGGGGCTGTTCATAGCCGCAACTTTAGTATAAGTACTATCTACTCCCTTAAGGTAAGCCACCTGCTCTTTTCCGTTATAGAAAAAAAGCACGCGCTCTTCTACCACGAAAGTGTAAGCCGCTATATTTTTTAAGGCTTTGAGTTCTTTTTGCTGGGCAGCGTCAATAAAAAATGACTTGCCCGCAGCTGCTTCCAGTTTGAGGTCGGGGTCTGTATCGTTAGCAAAAGAAAGGCTAAAATCGCGCAGCCCACTAAAAACCGACATGATTACAAACAGCGCGGCGGTACTTACCAGTATGCCCAATGCAGCAATGCCCGTAATAATATTTACGGCCGTGCTTTTACTGCGGGTTATGGTGTAGCGCCTTGCTATGTATAATGCTATGCCCAAAGATGGTTTACATTTTCTTGCGCCTCTCTAAAAGCTCAGGGTTTGTAATAGGATTGTTTTCGCCGGTAAGTTCGCGGTCCAGCTTCTCGATACGATCCAGCGAGTCGTCTATAAAGAACACAAGGTTTGGCACCTTGCGCAATTGTAGCCTTACGCGCTGCGAAAGGTCGTGTTTTATAAGTGGTGCGTTGCTTTTTACAGCAGCCATTATCTCAGCTCCTTTTTCAGTAGGAAAAACGCTAAGATATACTTTTGCTATAGAAAGGTCTGACGTTACCATTACTTTAGATACCGAAAGCACCAGGTTGCTCACTCCATTTTTACGCACTTCGCCCTGTAGTATGTCTACTAAATCTTTTTGCAGCAGTGCCCCTATTTTTTTTTGCCTGTTTGTTTCCATTTTGCAAAAATACTCAATTTATCGTTAGGAGATGTAAAGTTTCAAGACTCCAACGGTTTATAGTTTTATATTGTGATATCTGATTGTACTTAGATGACCGTAAAAAATTCTTCTGAAATATTTTGTTATTTCAAAATGTAAAGTATATTTGTCATATAGAAAAACAAATTTTACAAAAAGACAATTAAATTAAACATTATGAAACCAATATCAAACAAGTACACACGCTCTTTATTGCCAAATTATTTTAAAAAAATAGGCATTGGCGTTGTGGCTTCCTCCATCATTGCATTACTATCTGCAAAACCTTTTATTAGCGATGCCAGCGAGGAAATTAAAGATTTTGCATTTCTGGCAATCCTTAACTTCATTATTCTTGGTATCTTCCTGTTTGCATGGTCTGCAAACAAAATAGAAGATGAAATGACACTTCAGATACGTTTAAAAGCTGTACTGGCAAGTTTTATTTTCATTATTGCATATGCTTTTATGTACCCGTTTATTTCTTTCTTTATATTTGGCGACAATGACTTTGAATTAAGTATCCAACAAGCAATTCTTACCATGCTCATTGTTTTTATAATGACCCACAGGATGATGCTTAAAGGAATGAACAATGAAAAATAAACTAAAAGTAGAACGTGCAAAGCTGGACATGACCCAACAGGACCTGGCCGACAAAATTGGTGTTTCGCGCCAAACGATAAACTCTATCGAAAGCCAGAAATATGTACCGTCTACCGTGCTGGCCTTAAAGCTATCAGCATTGTTTAATACACCTGTAAATGAAATTTTTACTTTAGAGGAGGAGGATTAGTTTATCTTAAAGCAATTTGGTATAATCTGCTATATTTGTGCAATCAATATACCAACCAATAAATCATGTTTAAAAAATTATTAGCATTTTTCCTGTGCATGTATACTTTGGCAGGATTTTCACAGCATTTTTATAATGAAAAATTTGAAGGCTGCAAACTGGACCGCTTTTGTCTTGATTGTGGTATGCCAAAAGTTACCTTGCCTGAAGATTTTACAGCACAACTTGCTAAAGGACTTGACAGCAAATCTTTAAAAAATATATCCGGAGAAATTGAGGTACAGGTTTTAATTGATTCAGAAGGTGTAGCCTGCTTACTTAGCGCACAAAACAGGACGAATATAAAAAGCCGTAAGCTTGATCTTCAAAATGCAGTCAATAAAACAATAAACTGGAAGCCTTGCGTAAATAAGTCAGGAGCGCAAAAATCTTCAATATCTCTCCTCTTAACTTTTAAAAATGGAAACATATCTGTAAAGCGAAGAAATTTTGATAATGTCGGAAGTGCTAACATGAAAAGTACAGGCACAACAAATGTAAAGGGCAGGGACCAAAAAGACCTTTCTGAAAACTGGGCAGTATATACACAACAAAATTCGCAGCTTCCATGGGATATGTGTCGTGCCATTGCAATTGACAGCAATGATTATGTTTGGATAGGCACAGATAATGGCGTTGTTAAATTAAAAAATAATAATTGGCAGTTGTATAACGTTAAAAATTCTGGACTGAAAGGCGAAATGTACGACAAAAACAAAACTACTACAGTAAGCAGCATAGCTATAGATAAAGCAAATAGTAAATGGTTTATTGCCGGGTGGCATATTTATGAATTTAATAACGATAAATGGACTGTTTACGACTCTGTTACCTCACCTGTAAAATGGGCCCGCAGAATTTATATTGATAATGACAACAACAAATGGTTTACCTCATGGGATGGTGTTGCAAAATTTGATGGAAAGAACTGGTCAGCCATAACAACACAAAATTCCGTATTACCCAGCAATAAAACTTTTGGAGTATTTGTAGATAACAAGAAGAAAATATGGATAGGGACTGAGAAAGGAAATATTTGCATAGACGGTAGTAAAACAATCTTATTTGGCGATTCCGATTCTCCGCTTTCTAAAGCATATATAATGCAAATGTATGAAGACAAAAACGGAAATTTATGGTTTTCACTTTATAATGACAAAAAGCAAGGCCAGGGAATTTATGTCTTAAAAACAGACGGAAACTGGCAAAACATTACCAGAAACAGAAAAGATCTTTTTGGTGAGCATTCTATAAACAACTTTTTATTAGATGAAAAAAAAGGTGTTTTATGGATAACACTAAGTAATGTTGGAGTTATAAAATATACGGTCTCTGTAGACAAATGGGAGGTATATACAAATGAAAATTCAAATATACCAAGCACATACATCGAACAAATAGCACAAAGTAGTGACGGTACAATCTGGGCTGCAACTTATGCCGGAATCATAAAACTTAACAAAAAGGATTAATGAACAAAATAGAACACATAGGTATAGCCGTAAAAGACATCGAAATATCTACACTGCTTTTTGAAAAACTGCTTAACACACCTTGCTATAAAACCGAAGAAGTTGAAAGTGAAGGTGTAAAGACAGCTTTCTTTCAGAACGGGCCAAACAAAATAGAGCTATTAGAAGCCACAAATACAGACAGCCCAATAGCTAAATTTTTAGAAAAAAAGGGAGAAGGCATCCATCACATTGCTTTTGATGTGACCGATATTGTAGCCGAAATAGCCCGTTTAAAGGCAGAAGGTTTTACCGTACTAAACGAAACCCCTAAAAAAGGTGCTGATAATAAGCTTGTGGCATTCCTGCACCCAAAAGGCACTAACGGCGTTTTAATAGAGTTGTGCCAGGAAGCGCCGGAGGCAGTTTAAAATTGTTCGGGGTTTATGGTTCATTGTTGTTCACTCATGCTCTTTTATACAGCACTTTAAAAAGAACAATGAACTATAAACCCTGAGCTTTTCTGAAAATTATTCGTTTTCAGATAGTGCATTCCATCCCCTTGATTTAAGAGGGATTTTTGTATTGGCACGGGTAATAAGGTGTATGCCTTCGCTTTCCTGTGTCATATGCCCTATAATAGTAAAATTAGGATTGTGCTTTATCTTTTCAAAATCTTCCATTTTGATGGTAAACAGCAATTCATAATCTTCACCACCATTAATGGCTACGGTTGTAATATCTATATTAAACTCCTCACAGGTATTGATAAGCTGTGGATCTACCGGTATTTTTTCTTCATACAGGTTACAGCCTACCCCGCTTGCCTTGGCAAGGTGGATAATCTCAGACGATAAACCATCCGATATGTCGATCATAGATGTTGGCTTAATCTCAAGTCCTGCCAGTAGTTCACGCACATCTGCACGTGCCTCCGGCTTTAATTGGCGCTCTATAAGATAGCTGTAAGCATCTAGGTCGGGCTGGTTTTGCGGGTTAACTTCAAACACCTGCTTTTCTCTTTCAAGTACTTTCAACCCCATGTAAGATGCCCCTATATCGCCGGTTACCACAAGCAGGTCGGTATCGCCAGCACCGTTGCGGTAGGCAACATCCTCAGCATTAGCCTCGCCAAGCGCGGTAATGCTCAATATCATTCCCTTTTGGGATGATGTGGTATCTCCCCCAACAATGTCTACACCGTAAACTCTTGCCGCAAGCTTTATACCGTCATATAATTCATCCAGCGCCTCAACCGGAAAACGGTTAGATACCGCAATAGAAACGGTTATTTGTGTAGGCTTTGCGTTCATGGCGCAAATATCGCTCACGTTAACTACCACGGCTTTGTAGCCCAAGTGTTTTAGTGGCATATAGGCCAGGTCAAAGTGTACGCCCTCTACAAGCAGGTCGGTACTCACCACTACTTTTTTATCTTTAAAATCGAGCACAGCAGCATCATCGCCTATACCGGTAAGGGTACCGGGCTGTTTTATCTCAATGTCTTTTGTAAGGTGTTCTATAAGGCCAAATTCGCCCAGGTTACCCAGGCTTGTGCGCTGCTGATTTTTATCTTCAATCATAAAGGAGTTGCAAAGTTATAAAGCTGCAAAGTTACAAAGTTTTATGATGGCACACCCATTAAAACAGAAAGCGCATCCTTTTCAGGATGCGCTTTCAATATATTTGCTTTGTTTTATTACTTAACGCTTGCAAAAAGGTATTCCCTGTTCATACGGGCAATATTCTCTAAAGAAATTCCTTTAGGGCATTCTACCTCGCACGCACCGGTATTGGTACAGTTACCAAAACCTTCTTCGTCCATCTGGCGCACCATGCTAAGTACACGCTGTGTAGCCTCTACCTTACCTTGCGGCAATAATGCATACTGAGATACTTTAGCACCTACAAACAGCATGGCAGAACCATTTTTACAACTTGCAACACAAGCACCACAACCAATACATGCCGCAGCCTCAAAAGCGCGGTCAGCATCATGCTTAGGTACCGGGGTAGCATTAGCATCTATGGTGCGGCCTGTAGTATTTACAGAAACGAAACCACCGGCCTGCTGTATCCTGTCGAAAGACGAACGGTCTACAACAAGGTCTTTAATTACCGGAAATGCCTTACTCCTCCATGGCTCTACATAAATGGTATCTCCATCTTTAAAAGAACGCATGTGCAGCTGGCAGGTAGTAACCTTGTGCGCAGGGCCGTGTGCCTGGCCATTAATGTATAGCGAACACATACCGCAAATACCTTCGCGGCAGTCGTGGTCAAAAGCTACCGGCTCCTGCCTGTTACCTACAAGCTGCTCGTTCAATTGATCAAGCATCTCAAGGAATGAGCTGTCGGTAGAAACATTATCAAGTTTATAAGTCTCGATGTTTCCTTTAGTCTTGGCGTTTTTCTGGCGCCAGATCTTAAGGGTTATATTTATATTTTTATTAGAAGCCATATTCCGTAATATTTTATTTGTAATTCCTGGCTGCGATCTTAATGTACTCGTATTTCAGCTCTTCTTTGTGCAGTACCTCGTTGTTGATGTCGTCGCCCTGGTATTCCCAAGCGCCTACAAACGCAAAGTTCTCATCATCACGAAGGGTTTCGCCTTCAGCATCCTGGTATTCTTCCCTAAAGTGGCCACCGCACGATTCTTTACGTTGTAAAGCATCACGTGCCATAAGCTGTCCAAGGTCGATAAAGTCGGCTACACGAAGTGCTTTTTCAAGCTCTGTGTTAAGTTCATCAGCAGTACCCGGTACAAATACATCTTTGTAGAATTCTGCCTTAAGGGCTGCTATTTCGGCAATTGCCTCAGTAAGCCCCTGCTCATTACGTCCCATACCTACTTTGTTCCACATAATGTGACCCAGTTTTTTATGGAAATGGTCTACCGTTTTAGTACCGTTATTGTTAAGAAAACCATCAATCTGCCCTTTTACGTTGGCCTCAGCCGCATCAAATTCTGCAGTATTGGTTGGTATCGTACCCGTACGTATTTCGTTAGCAAGATAATCAGACACCGTGTAAGGAAGTACAAAATAACCATCTGCAAGCCCCTGCATAAGTGCAGATGCACCAAGGCGGTTAGCACCGTGGTCTGAGAAGTTAGCCTCACCCGCCACGAAACAGCCCGGTATAGAACTCTGAAGATTATAATCTACCCATACACCACCCATAGTGTAATGAACGGCAGGATAAATCTTCATTGGCACTTCATACGGATTATCAGCAGTAATTTGCTCATACATCTGGAACAGGTTACCATATTTCTCCTCTATCCACGCTTTACCAAGTTTAATAACTTCTTCGTCAGACGGATGGTGGTTACCCTGTGCATAAGCGGTTTGCTTACCTTTATTGATGATCTCTGAAGAGAAATCAAGGTAAACACCTTCCTGCGTGTCGTTGTTCTCAATACCAAAACCGGCATCGCAACGCTCTTTAGCAGCACGCGAAGCTACATCTCGCGGTACAAGGTTACCAAACGCAGGGTATCTTCTTTCTAGGAAGTAATCTCTGTCGTCTTCTTTAATATCAGTTGGCTTCATCTTTCCTGCGCGGATCGCTTCAGCATCTTCTTTCTTTTTAGGAACCCAGATACGTCCTGAGTTACGAAGCGACTCAGACATCAGGGTTAGTTTACTCTGGTTAGAGCCGTGTACCGGGATACACGTAGGGTGAATTTGCACATAACAAGGGTTAGCAAAATGTGCCCCTTTTTTATGGATCTTCCACGCTGCGGTAACGTTACTACCCATAGCGTTTGTAGAAAGGAAGTACACGTTACCATATCCGCCAGAAGCGATGATAACAGCGTGTGCCGAATGCCTTTCAAGCTCGCCGGTAATAAGGTTACGTGCTATAATACCACGTGCCTTACCGTCTACCTTTACAATATCAAGCATTTCGTGGCGGTTGTACATCTGTACACGGCCAAGGCCTATTTGCCTTGAAAGTGAAGAGTACGCACCAAGAAGCAGCTGCTGGCCGGTTTGTCCTGCCGCATAAAACGTACGCTGTACCTGAGTACCACCAAAAGAGCGGTTATCAAGCATTCCGCCGTAATCGCGTGCAAAAGGAACACCCTGAGCCACACACTGGTCGATAATGTTAGCCGAAACCTCTGCAAGGCGGTGTACGTTTGCCTCACGGGCACGGTAGTCACCACCTTTTATAGTATCATAAAACAGCCTGAAAGTACTGTCTCCGTCATTTTGGTAATTTTTTGCAGCATTTATACCACCCTGTGCAGCAATGGAGTGCGCACGGCGTGGAGAATCCTGAAAACAGAAAGCCTTAACGTTGTAGCCCATTTCGCCAAGTGAAGCAGCAGCCGAAGCGCCTGCAAGGCCGGTACCTACAACAATGATATCTATCTTAGGCCTGTTGTTTGGGGCAACCAGTTTTAAGTGGTCTTTATAGTCGGTCCATTTACGGGATATATCCCCTGCCGGTATCTTAGAATCTAACGCCATATCAGTAGATTATTTTAGTATAAAGTGGATGTAAACTGGTATGAACGCAAATGCTGCCGGAACAACAATAGCAAACGCATACCCGAATTTTTTAATAAAGCCGTTGTACTTAGGATTGTTAGCACCCAAAGACTGGAATGCGCTACCAAAACCATGATACAGGTGAAACCCAAGTGTTACCATAGCAACAACATATAATATAGTAGCAATAAGCCCCATATTGTTTTCCGGGTTTTTAAAGAAGTCAACGGTAATTTTATAAAGATCTTTATAACCTTCTTTAATTTTTACATTGGCCTGGGCATCATAAAAAGACGTTCTGTCTTTTATAATAAGCCCACCCTGCTCTACTTGTGCTTTAGGTATATAACCACCATCTGTAGTTACATAAAACTCCTGAGACTGGCCTTGTGCGCTAATAGTTATGGTTTGCAACGGCATCTTTTCGTCAAAGTGCATTACAGCCCAAAAGCTTATCATGTGCGTTACAATGAACACAAGGATAACCGTACCCAGTACAGCCATGTTGCGCGATGCCCAAATGGTGTTTTTTTGTGGGCGGTTCATTACATAACCTATCGGGCGTGCTTTTTTGTTCTGAACAGTTAGCAGGATACCGTCTATCGCGTGAAAAATGATAGAAATGTAGGTTAGGTAAGAAAGTGCTTTTACCGCCGGGTTAGTGGTCATGAACAGCGCGTACTGATTAAAGTGCAGTGCGGCGAATTCTCCGGTTGAAAGTAGTTGTAAGTTGCCCAGTAAGTGCCCCACAAGGAACAGGCAGAGAAATAAACCAGTTAAAGCCATCCAGTATTTCTTGGCGATGGAAGACTTCAAAAGTGCAGATTTTGCCATAATGTTTGTTTAAAAGTATAGTGTCTTATAAAAAATCAAACAAATTTACAGCATAAAGATATTTACCACAACCATTGCACTCTAATTTATAATGAATTTAAAGTGTGGTTTTTTTTAACGTATTCTCAGCAAAAATTTACGTTATGCGTTTTTTTTACTTCATAATACTAAAAATAATTTAAAAAAATTAAGAACCTGCAATACATTACCGGAGTTACACTAATCACTAAACCGTTTGAGTGCATGCGGTAAAAATGCAAACAGCGCCTGTTTCATTACGATAACAGGCGCTGTTTTGTTTAGTATGTTTTGGTCATATCCTCATCAACAACCAGTATAAAATCTGCTTTCTTAAGATGCTCTTTCTCCAGCTTATCAAGATCTTTTTGCGACACTGCGGCTATGGTTATAATTTTAACTTCAGGCTTAAGTTTTTTTAAGTACCAGTTAATGCCGTCATAATTATCGCTATGAAACGTACCGTTGTAATGTATAAAGGTGCTGCCCGCTTTAAGGTTTTGCGCTATAGAGTATGCCATTGTAGCATCTTTTACAGCCTGTGCCTTTGGCAGGTTGTCGCCACCGTGGCCACCGCTCATCTTTAACATTTCCTGGTAGCCCGGCAGGCTGGCATCATAAGCTATGGGAAGCGGGGCTATCCAGTTTTTTTCTTCAGCACTAAGGCTATCAAGCGCATCAAAGCCTTTTTTATATACCATGCTGGCATACCTGCGCGGTACGTTTGCTGCTACAAATGGTATGTTCTTTTCTTTAGCAAAATCTACTAAGGGCTTATAATCTGTTTTATGGTTGGGCCATAAACGTGCCAGGCTGTCAAATTTCTTTTGGTCTATTTCACCCGAAAGATAACGGTTTAATACTGCCTGGTTATCGCGTTCTATCATCTCTGCACCTAAAACTAAAGCCCTCTTTTCGCTTACATCTTTAGCCAGTTCAAGCTCCAGCCAATGGATAATGGCATTATCATGATGCTCACCATACAAGACCACATCGGCAGCTTCAGCAGCTTTAAGCAGTTTTTTATACGTTGTCTTTTTACCCTCAGGTGTAAACAACTGATATCCTTGTTTGTCCTGCGCTTTAGCTCCTAACGATAGCATCACCGCGGTGAACAGATATATTAACTTCATGTTATTTATAATGATTATGAATAAAGCGCTAAAATAAACATTTTGTAACCAAAACCAGCGAATCCCTCAAAAACACTTTTGAATTGTGGCTAATTTTTTTGAATTGCAAATAAAATCTGGACTTGCCTCTTTCAGAAAGTCTCCGGCACAATTTACAGAAGTGCCATATCTGCTAAAATGCGTAAATTTGCGTTTCTTCAAAAAACAATTACATCAATGAATACCGGAATAGACGCTATTGCCTACGACATTGCCAAGATACACTTACCTATACGCACCTTTGCAGAAACACGTAATATAGATGCCGACAAACTTGAAAAAGGACTGGGACTTTATAAAATGACATTGCCCGATACCCACCAGGATACCGTGGTATTTGCTGCTAATGCCCTTACACGCCTTATTGCAGACAACCACCTTAACCCTGCCGATATAGCACGTATATATGTAGGTACAGAAAGTAGCATTGACAATTCTAAACCCATAGGGTCTTTTGTACAGGGACTAATGGAGCAGCTGCATGGCAATAACTCATTCTTGCACTGCGATACGGTAGATTTTACCTTTGCCTGCATTGGCGCGGTAGATGCCCTGCACAACTGCATAGACTTTGTGCGCCTTAATCCGGGTAAGAAAGCGGTGGTTATTGCCAGCGACATTGCCAAGTATGACCTCGAATCTTCAGGAGAATACACGCAGGGTGCAGGCGCTGTAGCCTTATTGATAAGCGAAAATCCGCGTATTATAGCTTTTGATAACAACTGGGCAATAAGTGCTAAAGGTGCTTTTGACTTCTTTAAACCGTACCGCACCCTTGCTAAAAAAGACATCTTAAACGTAGAAGGTAACGAGCCGTGGTTCGGCAACCTCGAAGCTCATATAGAAATACATAAAGACCAGCCTGTTTTTGACGGCCAATACAGCAACACGGTTTATACTGAGCGTACCCGTGAGGCCTACTATAGTTTTAAAAAACTCGCTGGTATAGAAGGTTCGCTATATGACACCTGGGAAAGCATTATTATGCACCTGCCCTATGCCTACCAGGGCCGCCGCATGTTCTCTGAGCTTTTTGCGCTTGACGCGAATGAACCACTGCTAACGGGCAACGAAGATCCTGCCGATTATCAAACAAGGCTAAGGGAAATTAGCAAAAGTGATGCTTATAAAGCATTTGTTTCCCAAAAACTGCAACCCGCAGAGCCAGCATCATCACTTATTGGTAATTTGTATACAGGATCTATATTTATGGGTTTCCTGAGTGCACTTGCCGTAAAGGCAGAACAAGCCACAGATATTACAGGCAAAACATTTGGTTTCCTGGCATACGGAAGCGGCTCTAAAAGCAAAGCCTTTCAGGGAACAATACAACCGGGCTGGAAAGTCGCTGCTGAAAAGGCCCGACTGTTTGAAACACTTGCCGAAAACACAGCTGTTGATTTTGAAACCTACACCAAACTCCACAAGAAAGAACTGGATTACAGTATAAAAGCACCTGTTAATGAATGGATCTTAGACAAGATTGAAACTGAACTACCTAATCTTACCGGCGCTCGCTATTACCGTTTTGTGGAGTAATTTCGGTAAATTGGTATCGGGCAGATTTAGTTACTTATCATTTTTTCATACATCTATACTACTTTGCGCCTTGGCGTCTTTGCGAGCCATAATTTCTCGCCAAGACGCCAAGGCGCAAAGCTTTTTAAATCAGTAATTAGAAAATAATAAAATGAAAATGATCTCTTTAAACTACATTTCTATTTCACGGCCTATACCCTCTAAAAAAGCAGGGAAATTATCCTCATTTGCTACATTAAGTTTTTTACGAATGCGGTAGCGCGCATTCTCTACCCCACGAAGCGATATGTTTAAAAGCGGTGCGATCTCTTTATTGGTAAGCCCCATTTTTACAAAGGCACACAGGCGCAACTCCCGCTGTGTAAGCGATGGGCTGAGGGTTTTAAGGGCTTCAAAAAAGTTGTGGTGTACCTTTTCAAAATGTACATCAAAAACCTCCATATACTCCTCACCTACTTTGTGGCGGTTAAGCTTCTGAAAAATTTCAAGTAGCTTTTTACGGCTTTCCTCATTGCGCAGGTAATCCCTAAGCTCCTTAAGGTCGTCTGTAATTTCAGCAAAGGCATCCTTTTTCTGCATGAGCAACATGGTATAATTGGCCAACTCTTTACTCTTATTAATTACATCTTCTTCCAGCACAGCCTTATCGCGTATTACGGCCTCTTTGTCACGCTGTAGTTTTAGCTGCTCCACTTCTAACTCCAGCATACGGCGGGTACGTTCTGCATCGCGGGTACTTTTAGCCCGTTCATACCTAATGCGCCTTTTAATCAACAGCCGTACACTATATACAAATCCGGCAGCGCCTAATACATACAATATATAAGCAGCAGTGGTTTGATACCATCTGGGTAAAACCGTAAATATATATTTAGCTTCTGTCCCCATTAGCCCAGCAGTATTGCGACTTTTTACTTTAAAGGTATACGTGCCGGGGCGCAGGTGGGTATACTCCTTAAAAGGCTGGTCCTGCCACGGGCTCCAGTCAGCATCGGTATTCTCTAACATATAGCTGTACTCTACCTGTGTGCCGTGCGTCATTTTAGGCGCTGCAAAATCAAACCGGAGGATATCCATACGGTTGGGTAGCTGCACGGGGTCATCGCCTTTGTATGTAATAGCCGCAAAATCCTGTTTTTGGGTTTGCGTATATGATATCTGTGTAATTTGGGTATGAATACCTTTCGCCGATACCGGATTGCTAATATTATACAGAAACAATCCGTTTGTAGTACCAAAAAGCATCCGGTTATCGGGCAGCCCGGCAATACATTCCATCCCGCGGTTAAAGGTACTTTTAAGGTTGAGGAACAGCCCGGTATTAACCACTGCGTTTTTATCTGCGGTTACAAAATAACCTGCTTCATCATCCTGTACAAACCAGGTGCGACCACCATGTTCTATAATCTTTCGGGTATTCTTAGACGGATTGAGAATTTTATTGAGCCGCTCAAAAGGCACAAAGCGGTTATGTGTTTCGTTGTAGGTATAAATACCCGTATTAGTTGTAAAAACTACCTTCCCCTGCCAGCGAAAAACATTTACATTAAAAGAATCCGGCAACCCATTTTTGTTGGTAAAGTGGTCTACCGCGCTAACCCTGTTATAGACTGCATTTATCCGCACCCTGAAAACACCCTGATAGCCATGGCATATCCAGTACGTATCGGGCTCATCAGCCGGAAGTATGTCGCGCGCCGACTCATTAAACCCTGCAATTTTATCGTGCAGCACCCATTCATTACCCGCATTTTCTAACAAATACAGCCCGTTGTACTGAGAAGCCAGATAGAAACCCGGCTTGCTTTTTATGGAGGTTATTTTCCAAAATCCCTGTGTGGCACTAATGCGTTTTGCTTCGCCATTTTTCAGCACAAACAGCCCCGCATCGCCAGAGGCTATAATATCATCCTGTGCTTTTTGTATGGCCCAGGCCTGCCCCTGCAATCCGCTTACTTTTTTAAACTGGGGTATTGTTTTTATATCATCTGTAAAATAAACACCTTGTGTAGTAGCGATATACAGGCTATCGCCCAATGGCAACGCATCATACACCGAGGCTTTTCCAAACAGTACACGATAAGGCGAATGATAATCGGCATAGGCTAGCCCGTTATCCTGCAACGCCCAAAAGTTTCCATCGCTTGCGCGGTAAAGGCTTTGTACAACACCATTTTGCAATCCGGTAAAGCCGGGCACATTATAATCTACTACGCCCGTACGGCTAATACTTATAATGCCAGATTCGGCCGTGCCAATATAGATACTGCCATCGCTGTTTTTAAGGGCACAATTTGCACGGCCACTATGGGTTGCATCAAAAAAACGGTTAAGCAGCTGCACCTTACCGGTAGAAAGTTCGCCACGATATAATCCCCCTTGTAGCGTAACAATAAGCAATGTACCCGGATTTTCGCCGGGCAGTATTTCAGCAACCTCTTCATTATTATAGCTTTCAGATGAAAATGCCATAATAAGTGTATTGCTCACGGGCTGTAACGTAAGGATGCCGTGCCCCATTTCCTCAACATAGTAGTTATTACCCGCCACAGCAGAATAGCTAAACATAGATGCAGACGGCAGGTGTGTAGCGGTTTTACCCGAAGTAATAATAATTTCGCTGTTAGCCCTGTAAAGCATCCGGCCATTAAAACTTTGTATATCCCAAATGTTTTCAATGTTCTTGCCGTCTGTTTGTAACTCTTTTATTAACGAACGGTATACATAATTTCCCTGTTTGTTTTTTGATAGTATTCCCGCTTCGTCATATGCACCTACATATACCGTCCCATCTTTACCGTTTGCAAGGCTGCGTACAGATGAGCTGTTTGGCAATACTATTCTTTGCCATCGCTCCCCATCATATATGAGTATGCCATCGTTGTTGCCAAAAAACAAAGTTCCGTCAGCGCTTTCTGTAGCTGCCCAAAACTGGCTATCGGCTTTAAAGTCCTGTCGGGTATATAATTTTATAGACGGTAATACCTGGGCCCACAAGTATGTTGAGGCAATAAGCAGTAAAAGCGTCAGTATATTTTTCTTCATAATGGAAAAGGTTTTCGTAACCAAAGACGAAAACGATGTAAAATTAATATAATTCTCAATTTAAAAAACAGGGATTACAACATAAAAGTGTATAATTTTTTAAATATTAAAACATTGATTATTATTTAATTAAAAATAAAGGTGAATATATTAAGTATAGTAATTGAGTACCAGAGTAACTAAAATGTAGTGCAATTTACGGATAGGGAAGAAACATAAAGTACTTTTGAAATTCCAACAAATAAATTCTGTTGGCCTAATAGTTTATTATGTCATATGTAACCGTTAAAAAACATTTTTTTGTTTTTGCTATTTCGGCAACTGCTTTATTAAGTAGCTGCACCGGCACAAAGAGTGCCGCTTATATCACTATGTCCGACAAATCGGCACTGCTGCAAAAAACAAATATTTCAAGTAGCCCTGATGCAAGCCATGTACAGCTTACAATAAATCCGTCTACAAAATACCAGGAAATGGATGGCTTTGGCTACACCCTTACAGGAGGTAGTGCGCTGCACATTTCGAAAATGACAGCACCGTCACGCGCTGCTTTATTAAAAGAACTTTTTGGCACAGGAGAAAAAAGCATTGGCGTAAGCTATCTGCGCATTAGTGTTGGCGCATCCGACCTTGATGAACTGTTATTTTCTTACAACGACCTGCCAACAGGCCAGACCGATGAAAAACTTGAAAAGTTCGACCTTGGTTACGATAAAAAATACCTGATTCCGGTACTTAAAGAGATACTTGAGGTTAATCCTAAAATAAAAATACTGGCATCGCCATGGTCGCCTCCTGTATGGATGAAAGACAACGGCGATACAAAGGGCGGAAGCCTTAAGCCTGAATTTTATACCGTATATGCAAACTACCTTGTAAAATACATTCAGGAAATGAAGAAAAACGGCATTATCATAGATGCCTTAACCGTACAAAACGAACCGCTACATCCCGGTAATAACCCCAGTTTGCTAATGCCTTCAGATGCCCAAAAGGTATTTGTGCGCGATCATCTGGGGGCAGCCTTTTCCAAAAACAATATCCAAACCAAGATCATTATTTATGATCACAATGCCGACAGGCCGGACTACCCAATCTCGATACTCGACGATGCTAAGGCAGCGAAGTATATCGACGGTTCGGCCTTTCACCTTTATGGTGGCACTGTAGATGCCATTAGCAAGGTGCATGAAGCACACCCTAACAAAAACCTGTATTTTACAGAACAATGGGTGGGCGCTCCGGGCAACTTTAAAAAAGAATTTGACTGGCATATTGAGAACCTTATCATTGGTGCGCCACGCAACTGGTGTAAAACCGTACTGGAATGGAACCTTGCTGCAGACCCGCAACAAGACCCACACACAGATCGTGGTGGTTGCGACCGCTGCCTTGGGGCCATAACCATAGATGGAGACAATGTAACCCGCGAGCCTGCTTATTATATTATAGCACAGGCCAGCAAATTTGTGAGGCCGGGTTCTGTACGCATTGAGTCGAACGTACCGCAAAACCTGCCTAATGTAGCCTACACTACACCTGACGGAAATATTGCTGCCATTATACAAAACAAGTCTAAGCAGGAGCAAACGGTAGATGTAACCGCCGGCAATAAAACAACAACAATAACCTTAAAAGCGGGAGCTGTAGCTACCCTTGTACTATAATGATCAACCCGATTAAAACCCTTGCGCTTGGCGCAGCCCTGCTGGCAGGCTTTACCTGTACAGCACAGCAAAAACCGGCAGATAACAGCAAAAAAATAGATGCGCTTATCGCTAAAATG
This sequence comes from Flavobacterium psychrotrophum, assembly GCF_003403075.1. NCBI lineage: Bacteria > Pseudomonadati > Bacteroidota > Flavobacteriia > Flavobacteriales > Flavobacteriaceae > Flavobacterium > Flavobacterium psychrotrophum. The sequence goes on from NZ_CP031557.1 coordinate 3,962,527, forward strand.
ACCCTTGAAGAAAAAGTGGGCCAGATGACGCAGATAACGCTTGATGTATTGTGTAAAGGCGATAACCGCTACTCAAGCACACACCCGCTTACACTGGTTGATACCGAGATGAAAAAAGCTTTTGGGCATTATCATATTGGGTCAGTGCTTAACGTAGCCGGAGGCAAGGCGATTACGCCGCAAAAGTGGTACGAACTTATTAGTGGCGTGCAAAAGTCATCACTAACTAATGATACTAAAAAGATACCCCTGCTGTATGGTGTAGACGAAATACATGGGGTTACTTATACCGATGGCGGCACCATGTTTCCGCAGGAAATAGCACAGGGTGCAGCACGTAACCCTAAGCTTACTCAACAGGCCGCTGCCATTACTGCCTATGAAACCAGGGCGTGTGATATTCCGTGGACGTTTGGGCCAGTACTCGACCTGGGTATGGATCCGCGTTTTCCGCGCCAATGGGAAAGCTTTGGCGAAGACCCATACCTATGCGCTGTATTAGGTGCAGCGATGGTTACCGGATATGAAGGCAATAACATGGGTGCTTTTGATAAAGTAGCCAGTTGCATGAAGCACTTTTTGGGGTACCATGCCGCTACCAGCGGTAAAGACCGTACGCCCAGCTATATTAGCGAAGACGCACTACGCGAATACCACCTGCCTGCTTTTAAAGCGGCTATAGAGGCGGGTTCGCAGACCGTAATGGTAAATTCGGGCATTATCAACGGGGTTCCGGTGCATGCCAACTATGATATCCTCACCAAACTTTTAAAAGAAGAACTGGGTTTTAAAGGCCTTGTAGTTACAGACTGGGCAGATATTGAAAACCTGTACAAGCGCGACAGGATTGCTATCTCTGATAAAGACGCAATCATGATTGCCATTAATGCAGGTATTGATATGAGCATGGTGCCTTACCAGTATGAAGTTTTTTGTGATAATTTAATTGCGCTGGTAAAAGAAGGCAAGGTAACCGAGGCAAGGATAGACGATGCCGTTCGCCGTATACTAAAAGTTAAGCATGCACTGAACCTGTTTGATAAACCAAACACAAACCCGAAAGACTACCCGAAATTTGGCAGTAAAGAGCACGAAAAAGCATCGTATGATATGGCTGCCGAAGCCATTACTTTATTAAAGAATGAGGGCAATGTACTTCCGCTAAAGAAAAACATAAAAGTATTGGTTACAGGCCCTAATGCTAACAGCATGCGCACCCTTAACGGTGGCTGGACATACAGCTGGCAGGGCGATAAAACCGAAGAATATGCCGGTAAATACAACACCATCTTAGAAGCCGTACAAAATGAGATTGGTAAAACTAATGTTACCTATGTACCGGGTGTAAGCTACAAAGAAGGTGGCCATTATTATGATGAGTTTGCCGACAAGATGGATGAAGCTGTATCCGCAGCTAAAAATGCCGATGTGGTTTTACTGTGCCTTGGCGAAAACAGCTATACTGAAAAACCGGGCGACATGAATGACCTGTACATGAGCGACCTGCAAACAGAACTGGCGCAAAAACTTGCAGCCACCGGTAAAACCGTAATCCTTATTCTTAACGAGGGCCGCCCAAGACTAATCAGTAAGTTTGAGCAACAGGTAAAAGGTGTGGTACAGAGCTACCTGCCGGGTAACTTTGGTGGCGATGCCCTTGCAGATGTATTGTTTGGCGATGTAAACCCAAGCGGTAAGCTGCCGTATACTTATCCGCGTTATCCTAATGCTACCATTGGCTACATTCATAAGCCAAGTGAGGAGCAAAAGAAAGCAGAAGGCGTATATAACTATGAGGCCGATTATAACCCGCAGTACCCGTTTGCATACGGATTAAGCTATACTACGTTTGCCTATAAAGACCTTAAAATAAGCAAACCTGCCATTAAAAAAGGCGAAAATGTACAGGTTACGGTTACGGTTAGCAATACGGGAAAAGTGGTTGGGAAAGAAGTGATACACCTGTTTACATCTGACCTGTATGCCAGCAGCGTAACGCCGGATGTTAAGCGCCTGCGCCGTTTTGAAAAACTGGAACTAAAACCGGGCGAAAGCAAAACAGTTAGTTTTGAACTGAGCCCAAAAGACCTTAGCTATGCAGGCCGTGATGGTAAAACCATACTGGAGGCAGGCGACTTTGAAGTAGCCATAGACAAGCTTAAGGCACAATTTACACTTACGGAATAATGTTGTTATTCATAAATTAGAGTTTAGGTTAGTACTCGAAAAGGCCGGTAACATGAGGGTTGCCGGCTTTTTTATGTTGTCTATTTTTTGCCACTAATTTCACAAAATTGCAGCTTCGAAAGCAGCTGATGCAGCAAGTTACGAGTACGTTTTTGCATACTTATCTTTGCGCATTTGTCTCTGGGCGAGAAATTATAATTCAGGAAACTTATAAAATCATTCTGAATATTTAATCCTTTGAAATTTGCGTGAAATTCGTGAAATTAGGGGCAAACAATTATAATGAAGATCTCCCTTATACAAACCGCACTTGAATGGGAAAACCCCGCTGCTAACCGCGCCAATTTTACCCAGCTGATAAACGGCATTACTACAACCGACCTCATCATTTTACCTGAAATGTTTGCTACCGGGTTTACCATGAATCCGTCGGCAGTTGTCGAAACTATGGATGGCGACAGCGTGGCGTGGATGGTAGAAACGGCAAAGGCTAAAAACAGCGCTATTACCGGTAGCCTGGTTATTGAGGAAGATGGCAAATACTATAACCGCCTGCTGTTTGTGTACCCAGATGGGGAGATAAAAACCTATAACAAACGCCATCTTTTTAGCTATGCCGAAGAAGACAAGTTTTACACCTCCGGTACTGAGAAACTAATTATTGAATATAAAGGCTGGAAGATATGCCCGTTGGTTTGTTACGACCTTCGTTTTCCTGTATTTGCACGAAATGTAGAAAATTATGACCTTTTGCTGTATGTTGCCAACTGGCCGCAGGTACGCACCTTTGCATGGGATGCACTGCTTAAAGCCCGCGCCATAGAAAACCTTAGCTATACCATAGGCGTAAACCGCGTAGGACAGGATGGCAACGGCCATGCCTACAGTGGGCATACACAGGCACTGGATGCGCTTGGCAGCTATGTATTAGACCCAACAGAAGAAGCCGGGGTATTTACTATTGAACTGGATAAAGACGCATTAGAAGCAACAAGAAAACGATTTGCGTTTTTGAATGATAAGGATGATTTCAAGCTTGAGTTGTAGCGTGTCATATTACACAAAGTTTCGCAAAGAATCCGCAGAGTTACACAAAGTAACAGTAGCTGTTTTTCACGTAGCGTAATCACTAGGTCATATTCAAATCTTTGAGAAACTTTGCGGCTTCTTTGCGAAACTTTGTGAAATAATTTACCCCAAAGACAAAATTACCCACCCGCAGGGAAAGGCTGCTCCACATCCCACAGGGCATGTACTTCTATTAGTTTAGGAAAATAGATAACCTCTTCGGGTTGTAATTTCTTTCTGTAATCTCCCGTATCCCATTCCTGGTTCTTATTATCGTCGTAGATAAGGCGCAGTACATAGTTTTTAGGCTCTACCGATTCGAAGTTGATTTCTGTATTACTTTCAGAAAACTGAGAGGCATACACTTCTCCTTTTTCATCGGTAATTTCTACAATAACCGGCCATCGTTTTACATTTTCAAGCTTTATAACGAGGTTACCATAATCGGCATAGGGTTTAGTTACCAGCTTATAATTGAGGGTATCATTTTTCTTTTCATAGAAATCTATAAGCGCACCGGGCAGAAGCTGCATGACATACTTTTGGTTTTCATCTTTTTTGAAGTCAAAAACAAGTCGCTGTTCAAATTCATCATACTTATAGGTAAACGGCACTGCAACCGAATCTTTGTCAACTAACGACATTAGTTTTTTATCAATAGTAACAATAGGAGTCGACGTTTTTAGGGTAAACTGCTCCCTGAAATGAAGCCCGCCTTTTTGCACGGCATCTACCGAGAGTGAGTCCATGGCCTTCATTTCTTTAAATTTTACCATAAAATCTCTTACGGTATCACGCTGGGTAATTTTTACAGCGAGCGAGTCGGCCTTCACGTTACGCGGCACCCACAGTTGCAAGGAGTCTTTATCCTTTACGTTAGTAAGCATACTACGAATTTCTTCGCCGGAATTACCATTTTTAACTGTGGATTTTACCCCTTTACCATCCTTGCCTGTAAAAGGTACAAACAACCTGTTAGCCGATGTTTGTGCAGGCCGCTGTGCAGCAAACGGGAGTTTCTCCTGAAAAAGTTCCAGCATAAAAACTGTATCATTAGGTACCGATACCGGCTGTTCTAAAAATGCCAGTTTATCTACCTTTGGGTTATAAATGTAGTTTCTTGCCACATCTTTCATAGCAAAAATGTGGTACTTGCCCGCCTTAAGATTTTGCAATGAAAACACCGTAAGGCTATCGAGCGTATTTGTTACATAACGCGGCCTTTCTTTATAAATAGTGCTGTCATTAAAGGTTTCATTTGCTTCGTAAAGCATGATGGTAACAAAGTTATCGGTCTCGCGTTTAAGGGCATCCTTAATTTTGCCATTCAGCATTAGTGAGTCAATGTAAGTTCCTGTAGAAAACACAAAACGGAACTGCGAATACGGGTTACCCTCGTTATTATCGGTAATACTTTGCCCAAAGTTAAAGCTATAGGTAGTATTATCCTGTAGGGTATCTTTTATCTTGATATTTATAAATCTGCTTGCACTCCCCGCAGGAACAACCTCCGGAGCATATTTCATGGGTGGGGAAATAATAAGCTGCTTGTTTACATCCTTTACCTTTACATACTCATCAAAATCGATATGTATTTCTTTACCTTTAAAACCTGTGGTCATGTTTTTAGGCGAACTACTTACAATGCTTGGCGGTATGGTATCTTTAGCGCCACCGGTTATGGTGCCCCTTTTAGCACAGGCGGTAAGCAATACTGAAACCAGTATGAAATAGATAAAGATGCGGTTCTTAAACATAGTGCATTTTTGATTGTACGGCAAAATAACGATTATATTTAGTGCCGTGGAAATGTTTTGTCAAAATTTAGGACGCTGAATTTTTATTAACCACATAGGTACAATAGTTTTCATAGCTATTTATTATACCCAACACAGGCAACATAGCTTATGTTTGAGGCATAGCCTCAATCTATCCCGATTACATAGAAAGCATTATTCTCTTAAGCTATGTATCTATATGGTTTCAAATATTCAGACATTATTTAGCTTTGGGCATACGCCATGGTTACTATACTGAGCTTAGCTCCGGGAATTTGCAGCAGCAGCTTTCCGCAAGCCTCCAGTGTAGCACCGGTAGTAATAACGTCATCTATAAGCAAAAAGTGTTTACCGTTATCAGCCTCCGTGTGGTTTACGGCAAAAGCACTGTTTATAATGGCAGCGCGCATTTCGCGGTTCTTTTTGGTTTGGGTTTTAGTGTAGTTAGCACGCACTAAGATATCCTCATTATAGGGAATGCCCAGCCCCGTTGCTATTTCCTGTCCAAAGAGCGTAACCTGGTTATAGCCACGTTCTCGAAATCGCTTTGGGTGCAAGGGTACAGGTATTACATCGGTAACGGTTTGCAAATCGGGCACCTGCTTTAAAAGCGGTGCATACCACTGCCCCATTAGCCTGCCCACACCTTCTTGCTTGCGGTATTTAAGGTTGTGTATAAGTTCCTGCACCATACCTTCTTTATGAAAGTAAACCAGTGACGATGCGTGTACCAGATCAAGCCTGCCGTAAAACTTCTGTGCGGTTTCGTTGCCGGGGTTCAGGTAATGCTGTGTAAAAGGCATATCGTGCCGGCATTGGGTACAAACAACATCCTCGCTATCGAGCAGCAGGGCATCGCAGCCGTTGCAGGTAAGCGGGTATAAAAGGTTGATGAGGGATTTTAGCATGGCAAATATTAAGATCACTTATTGTATTGATCCAACATATTTCTTCCTATATTAGTAAGCCCCCAAACTTCCTTACCATCGTTTTTCACAAGTTTTTTTATTACTCCATTATTTTGAAGTTCTTGCAGAAAAATTTCTAAAAGTTTATAAGGGTATTTTAATTCCTTAGTAATTCCCTGAACTGTCCTAAATTTATAATTGCCACTAAAGCTCATAATAATATCTTTAATAATTTCTTTAGGTGGCTTATCATTAAAATCTGACTTTGCTTTAAGTTCAGTAATGTCAATTTCTGATGCTATTCTAACCTCATCTTCTGATTCGGTTTCACTTGAAATCAGACTATCAATCTTATCTTCGTTTTGCTCAACCTTGTCGAGAGCTGTCTCTGCTTTAGCATTTGTTGATGCTAAATCTTTTAAAATTTTATCTCCAACAGTATTGATAAATTTATCTGCATAATAACCGGCAACAAAGCAAAAACCAGCAAAGACGAAATAATTTATTGTATCATAATTATCTGTACTTTTAATTAGACTACTGGATAGCATATTTAATAACAAGGGAACTAACAACGAAGCACCAAGACTTGTAAAAAAGCTTTTCCAAAAATAACCTTCATTATTCAGGGAATTTCCTTTAGTCTTAAAATAATTAGCTAAAGCAGCTAATATGCCTGCACCAAGAATTATTGAGGCTAATATAAATTCGTGCATATTAAGTATTAAGATTGGTTCGTTATTCAAAAATAGTAAAAATAACTATGATACTTTCATACGATAATTGAGTCTTAATTTATTTTTTAAAAACTTTGGCTTGGGATTTGTAAATTTGCTATTGCAATTATATTACTATGAAATATCTAAGGTTCTTACTGTGCTTAGGCTTCGCAGCCCTGCTTTTTTCTTGCAATGATGATGAAAAAGCCCGTATTGCCGAAACCCAGAGGACAATAAAAACAAACGACTCTATATTAAAAGTTATCGCTGCCAACTGGAAGTTTGACTTAGCCCCCCCTACCCCAAAGGTTGCCGAAAGCATAAACGGCTGGAACGAATGGCAACAGTTTTTAAACGAACTGCACCAAAAACCTACTGGAACACTTGATGCGTATAGGCGTAAAACCAAAATACTGGTTACTAAAGCGGACCAGTTGATGAACAACATTCCGCCATTTTTTAATAAGCCGCAAATACGCAGCCGCCTGGCCGTACTGGTTACCCAAACCAGGCAACTGTACACGTTTATGAGCATTGAAACCATTCCTGACAAGAAAGTGGTAGGCATCATCAATGCCATTACAGACGACCTGGACAGCACACAAAAGCAGTTTGACGAGATCATCCGCTTTAGCGAAATACCAAAAGAAGAGGGCGAAGAACAGATGCTGCGCGCCCTTGACACTACACGCCTTGCTAACCCCGATGCGGTTATGCCACAAACACAGCCCAACCTTGCAACACCGCAAAACAAATATCAGTCTGGCGGGCATGGTGCAGGCTACATTAAACAGACACATTGAAAAACGAAATATCAGATAAATACAACCAGTCGGCTAAGGTAAAGCAAATAGCCACTGCGCTGCAACAGCGTGAAAGCAAGCTACAGGTAAAAGGCCTTATAGGGTCTTCCCTGAGTTTTGTGATTGAGCCATTGTTCCGCGAAAGCGAACTGCCTTTTCTCCTTATCTTAAAAGACAAGGAAGAGGCCGCTTATTACCTGAACGACCTTGAGGCGCTTGTGGACAAAGACGATGTACTTTTTTATCCCGGCTCTTACCGTCGCCCCTACCAGATAGAAGATACCGATAATGCCAGCGTACTGCTGCGTGCCGAGGTGCTTAACCGCATCAACAGCCGTAAAAAACCTGCTATTATTGTATCGTACCCGGAGGCGCTTTTTGAAAAGGTGGTTACCCGACAGGAGCTTGACAAAAACACGCTGAAAATAAATGTAGGCGACCAGGTGTCAATCGATTTTATTAATGAAGTGCTGTTTGAATATGAATTCCGCCGTGTGGATTTTGTGACCGAACCCGGCGAATTTAGCGTGCGCGGTGGTATTGTAGACGTGTTTTCTTTTAGTAATGACAACCCGTACCGTATTGAATTTTTTGGCAACGAGGTAGACAGCATCCGTAGTTTTGACGTGGCAAGCCAGCTTTCGCTTGAAAAGAAAAATAAGATTACGGTAATGCCCAATGTGGAGAACAAGCTGCTGAACGAAAAGCGCGAAAGCTTCCTGGAATACATCAATGAGAAAACCGTATTGTTCATTCAGAACACCGATGCCCTGCTGGCACAGCTCGAGCTTTATTTTGGCAAAGCAAAAGAGGCATTCGAAAAGCTGAGCAAGGATATTAAACACGCAACACCCGAAGAACTGTTTGTAAACCAACAGGTGTTTGTAAAAAAATCACTGGACTTTACACTCGTAGAACTGGCTAATACCACCATATTTAAAACGCAAAAGACGTTTGAATTCCGCATACAGCCGCAGCCGTCGTTTAATAAGCAGTTTGATTTGCTGCTTACTAACCTAAGCGAGAACCATAGCAAGGGTTATAAAAATTATATCTTCTGCGCAAATGATGCCCAGGCAAAACGCTTTCACGATATTTTTGAAAGCCTTGACGAAGCCAGTCATGAAGACATCCGTAAACAGTATAAGACAATCGTCTTCCCTATTTACGAAGGTTTTATTGATGACGAAAACCAGATTGTGTGCTATACCGACCACCAGATCTTTGAGCGTTACCACAAGTTCAGCATCAAGAACGGATACAGTAAAAAGGGCGCTATAAGCCTGAAAGAGCTTAACTCATTGTCTGTTGGCGATTATGTAACCCATATTGACCATGGTATAGGTAAGTTTGGCGGGCTTCAAAAAATACAGGTTGAAGGCAAAACCCAGGAAGCCATAAAACTGGTCTACGCTGACAATGACATTGTGTATGTAAGCATTCACTCGCTGCACAAAATATCAAAGTATAACGGTAAAGACGGTGTACCACCCAAGATATACAAACTGGGTAGCAGCGCCTGGAAGACCCTGAAACAAAAAACCAAGGCACGCGTTAAGCACATAGCCTTTAACCTGATACAGCTATATGCCAAGCGCAGGCTTGAGAAAGGTTTTCAGTACGCGCCGGACAGCTATTTACAGGCCGAACTGGAATCGTCATTCATTTATGAAGACACGCCCGACCAGGTTACCGCTACCCGCGATGTAAAAGCCGACATGGAAAGCGAACGCCCTATGGACCGCCTGGTGTGTGGCGATGTGGGCTTTGGCAAGACTGAAGTGGCCATTCGTGCAGCCTTTAAAGCGGTAGACAACGGCAAGCAGGTTGCCATATTAGTACCTACAACCATACTTGCCTACCAGCATTACCGCACGTTTAGCGAGCGCTTAAAAGATATGCCTGTTACGGTAAGTTACCTGAACCGTTTCCGTACTGCAAAGCAAAAGGCCGAAACCATAGCCGGCCTTGCCGATGGTAAAGTAGACATACTTATAGGCACCCACCAGCTGGTAAGCAAAAACGTGAAGTTTAAAGACCTTGGACTACTGATAGTTGACGAGGAACAGAAATTTGGCGTAAACGTAAAGGACAAGCTAAAAACCATTGCCGAGAATATAGATACGCTTACGCTAACGGCAACACCTATCCCGAGGACGTTACAATTTTCGCTTATGGCGGCACGCGATTTATCGGTAATCACCACTCCTCCGCCTAACCGTTACCCTATAGAAAGTCACGTAGTGGGTTTTAATGAAGAGGTAATTCGCGATGCGGTATCATATGAGATACAGCGCGGCGGTCAGGTATACTTTATAAACAACCGCATTGAAAACATCAAGGAGGTTGCCGGTATGATTCAGCGCCTGGTGCCACACGCTAAAGTGGGCGTGGGTCACGGCCAGATGGACGGCAAAAAACTGGAAGAGCTGATGCTCGCCTTTATGGAGGGCGACTTCGATGTACTGGTAGCGACCACCATCATTGAAAGCGGCCTTGACGTGCCTAATGCCAACACAATATTTATCAACAACGCTAATAACTTCGGGCTTTCTGACCTGCACCAGATGCGTGGACGTGTAGGCCGTAGCAATAAAAAAGCATTCTGTTATTTTATTACGCCACCATACAGTGCTATGACCGAAGAAGCACGTAAGCGCATACAGGCGCTGGAACAGTTCAGCGAACTGGGCAGCGGCTTTAACATTGCCATGAAAGACCTCGAAATTCGTGGTGCGGGCGATTTATTAGGTGGTGAGCAAAGTGGTTTCATTAATGAAATTGGCTTTGAAACCTACCAAAAGATCATGAATGAGGCCATTGATGAACTTAAGGAAAACGAGTTTAAAGACCTTTATGACGACGTAGACGGCGATGCCGAAAAAGAGTATGTTAAGGATCTGCAAATCGATTCTGATTTTGAACTGCTGTTTCCCGATGAATACATCAATAACATATCTGAAAGGCTAAACCTTTATAACAAACTGGGAACCCTTAAAAACGAGGAGGAACTTATGGCGTATGAGCAGAAGCTAGTCGACCGTTTTGGACCGTTGCCTAAACCTGCTCAGGCTTTGGTTACCAGTATGCGCATTAAGTGGCTGGCGACTAAATTGGGTATCGAAAAACTGGTTTTAAAACAAGGCAAGATGGTAGGCTACTTTGTGGGCGACCAACAGAGCGCTTATTACCAGAGCGGGATGTTCCACAAGGTTATTAAGTTTGTACAGCAGTTCCCTACTGTGGCGCGCATGAAAGAGAAACAAACCAAGAATGGCCTGCGCCTACTGCTTACGTTTGAGAATGTAAAGAGTGTGCAGAAAGCGCTGAATATGTTACAGATGGTGTTTGAGTAGGCTGCTGAGTGTCTTAGCTATTGAGCGAGGCGACCAGAGCATGTGATGGCGAGTGGAGGAACGGAACGCGGCCATCTTTTTTAGAGTTTTTTGTAGATTGCTGCGGCACGTAAGGAAAGCTATAGCTAAGTAACTGAGAGCTTTTGAATTAAATTAGTTTTTGATCTATTTTTTTATGTTTATTTACACTAATAAATTATACAACTACAAACTATTAATTATGATCAAACTAGCCATATTTTTGATTCTTTTGACATTTGTCATAGAGTGTAATCCTCAAAAAAGATCAGTAAACTGGGATCGCGAAAATGTAGTGACCGTAAATGTAAATGACTCTACTTATACGAACGCAGAAAAGCTTGCGCAGAAAAATATGTCAACATTCATTGACATGCTAAACAACAGGAAAAAAAACGGCTATAAATTTAATGTTAGTGCCCGTTATACAGAAGATGAAAAATCTGAAACAATGTGGTTTACCGTGCTCTCAATCGAAGGAAATACATTTAACACGAAACTAAACAATGTCCCTTTTAATCTTAAAACCATCAAACTAGGTGATAAAATTAAAATTCCTAAGGAAAGTGTTAGGGACTGGATCGTATCAAAAAATCACAAAGTAATAGCTGGCAATTTCGCTAATGAAGATATTTAAGATTGCTATACTCCGCTGCGTTAGCAATAACTATGTAGAGTTGAGCAATTATTTTTTGTAGCTTTATACAAACAAGCAATCTAAAACATTACTTATGGCACATTTAAATCCATACATCCATTTTAACGGCAATGCCGAAGAAGCTTTTGATTTTTATCAGTCTGTTTTCGGCGGAGAATTTGCTTCTAAAATGCGTTTTAAAGACTTCCCGAACCCAGAGTTTTCGTTGCCTGAAAAAGAGGCTGAGAAACTTGCCCATATTTCTTTACCCATCAGCGGCAGCAGTATACTTATGGGCAGCGACGTACCGGAATTTATGGGTACAGTAAACGAGTCCGAAAACCGCAGCAAAATATCAATAGCTACAGACAGCAAAGAAGAAGCTGATAAATTATATAACGGACTTTCGGCAGGTGGAAAAATTGAAATGCCAATTACTGACAGTCCCTGGGGCGCTTACTTTGGGATGTTCAGGGATAAGTATGGCATCGAATGGATGGTGAGTTTTGACAGGAAATAATGCGAATGAAAGGTTGACTTTGTGCGACTACATTCTTAATTACCTCAACAAAAATATTCTCTATATTTGCTAATGCAAAATCAGCTAAAAGATGAATTACACAATATCATTTCAGGAAAGAGCACGGTTAGGTTCGGAACAACTCTCCAATCAATCACCCGTTACCTTATCAATGGCTCGCAAACAGGCAGAGCTACTGAAAACACAAAGCAATTCAAAGAACAAGAAACAAAGAGGTTAGAAGACTACATATTTCAGAATAGTCTTTTAATATCGGATGTTGATTTTTCACAATATGTAAGCGAAGGCGCAGAGCAAAGGGTTTACCTTAAAGATGCTGACCATGTTATCAAACTCAATGACGCCATATATTATTCTTCATGGCAGGATTACTTTCATAACCTCTTACTTCATAATTTTTTCTTCCCTGATACTGCTTATGACCTAATTGGCTTTACAAAAGATGATAATGTTTTGTATGCTGTTGTGCAGCAACCGTATGTTGCTATTACAGAAAGTACTGATTTAGAAGAAGTGAAGCATTTCTTAGCATCAAACGGTTTTGAAAATATTAGAAACAACGATTATCAAAATCAGGATTTGGGCATCATATTAGAAGATTTACACGACGAAAATGTATTAACCAGAAATGGCATCTTATATTTTATTGATACCGTTTTTTATCTTACTGATAAATTCTGGCAATAAACAATATTGCTCACTTTCCGAATCTTCAAATTGTTACATTTTCAAATTCCTACATTAATATTCTTTTCCTATTTTTGCAGCATGGCAAAACAAGACGATCAATTTAAGAATGTTATTTCGCACGCTAAGGAGTATGGTTTTATATTTCAGTCAAGCGAAATTTATGATGGGTTAAGCGCTGTATACGACTATGGCCAAAACGGTGCTGAACTAAAAAAGAACATCCGCGAGTACTGGTGGAAAAGCATGGTGCAAATGCACGAAAACATTGTAGGCATAGATGCTGCAATATTTATGCACCCTACCACCTGGAAGGCCAGCGGCCACGTAGATGCCTTTAACGACCCGCTTATAGACAATAAAGACAGCAAAAAACGCTTTAGGGCCGACGTACTTATTGAAGACCACGCCGAGAAAATATACCAGAAAGCGCAAAAAGAAATAGAAAAGGCACGTGCCAAATATGGCGATGCTTTTAACGAAGAAGAGTTTAAGGCTACTAACGGCCGCGTAAAAGAATACCTTGCCAAGAACAGGGAGATACTGGAGCGCATGGCTCGTAGTTTAGAAACCGAAAACCTGGCCGATGTTAAAGCCCTTATTGAGGAGCTTGAAATTGCCGACCCGGATACCGGTTCTAAAAACTGGACCGAAGTACGCCAGTTTAACCTGATGTTTGGCACCAAGCTGGGCGCTGAGGCCGCCAGTGCTATGGACTTATACTTACGTCCGGAAACGGCACAGGGTATTTTTGTAAACTTCCTTAACGTGCAAAAGTCAGGCAGGATGAAGGTTCCGTTTGGTATTGCACAAACAGGTAAGGCATTCCGTAATGAGATCGTTGCCCGCCAGTTCATCTTCCGTATGCGCGAGTTTGAACAAATGGAAATGCAATTCTTTGTACGTCCCGGTGAAGAAATGAAGTACTACGAGTTCTGGAAAGAAACGCGTCTTAAATGGCACCTGTCATTAGGGCTTGGCGAAAAAAACTATCGTTTCCACGACCACGAAAAGCTGGCGCATTATGCTAATGCCGCTGCCGATATAGAGTTTAACTTCCCGTTTGGCTTTAAAGAGCTTGAGGGTATCCACTCGCGTACAGATTTCGACCTTAAGGCGCATGAACAGTTCAGCGGTAAAAAACTACAGTATTTTGACCCTGAGCTAAACGAAAACTATACTCCTTATGTAGTAGAAACTTCGGTTGGTTTAGACAGGATGTTCCTTGCCGTATTCTCTACATCGCTTAAAGAGGAAACTCTTGAAGATGGCTCAACCCGCACCGTGCTTAGCCTTCCGGCTGTACTAGCACCTACCAAGGCTGCTGTACTTCCGCTGGTTAAAAAAGACGGACTTCCAGATGTTGCACGCTCTATTATTGAAGACCTTAAGTGGGACTTCAATGTAGCATATGACGAAAAGGATGCCGTAGGCCGCCGTTACCGCCGTCAGGATGCGCTGGGTACACCGTTCTGTATTACGGTAGACCATCAAACGCTGGAAGACCAAACGGTAACCATTCGCCACCGCGATACCATGAAACAGGATAGGGTTAATATCTCTGAACTTCGTGGTATTATTAACAATGAGGTTTCGGTTAGGAATTGGTTACAGAAAATGTAATTCTTATTTTAGATATATAAACGCCCCGATTGGGGCGTTTTTTAGTTAACAAAATATTCCATTAATAAAAGTAAACCTGTTTTATGTCAAAAAGCATTCACACAACCTATAAATCTTTAAGGGGATTAACCAAAATTCAAATTGAGGCACAGTTTATCGACCCCGATTCTGACCTTGCAACACTTGGTAAAAAAAGGTCTATAAAAAGGTCGGTAAAAAGAGCACGCAAAAACCTTAAGCAAAGAAACCAGTTAAATAACAATAAATAGCAGAAAATAGCCTCTTATCAAGGCGAGCATTATGTTCCCACAGCTAGCGCGAGCATCTTGCTCGTGCCCAAACCAATAATAAGATTGCCACACTCCGCTGCGCTGCTTTCGCAATGAACGCGACGGGTACAGTGTTATAACTTGTTGCCATTGCTTTCTTCAAATAACGTCATGGCGAGGCACGAAGCCATCTAAATAATGCAATTTTTCAATTATAACATAGTCCCGAACAACTGTTTTATATCTTTGAAATGGAATAATTCTATTTTCATTCTGACTAAATCGAAGCGGAGAAATTTCAGCTAACCAATTAAAACTAATAAACCCTGAAAATCATAACCTACATTTTCACATTACTTCTGCAGTTTTCATTAATTGCGATACTTAAACCACTTGATAGTCTGACACTTATTTATTTAATACTTATAAGTTGTGTTGCTTTTGGCTTACTACTCGGATTTGTGAATCTCAATCTTAAAATAAAAGCTGTTGGCAAAGGTTTGCTTTGGGCTTCAGTTACGAGTATCGCATTAGTGAGCCTGTTTTTAGTCTGGCTAAATTCCAATTTTCCAAAATAGGTTTATTATGCCAAATCTAAACTATCGCACTGCGTTACGCTACGTCCGCAATGGCAGTGATGCAGCACTGTTATACCATAATTTAACCTGTATTTCTTTAACTTTGGGCTTTAATCTATTTACATGAAGCGTTTATTTATTTTTGCCTTACTTGCCCTGCTTACACTGCCCTGCATGGCGCAAAAAACAAACACCATCAAGCCCTTTATTTTAGGGCACCAAACCGAAATTAAATCTAAAATATTAGGCGAAAAAAGGGTACTCAATATTTATGTGCCCGATGGTTATAACGCTAAAGACACTGTAACCTATCCTGTAATTTATTTGCTGGACGGATCTACAGATGAAGACTTTTTACACATTAGCGGACTAGTGCAGTACAGCAGCTTTGAATGGGTAAATTATATCCCGAAATCAATAGTTGTAGGTATTGCTACAGTAAACCGCAAGCGCGATTTTACCTTTGCGTCTACCGTTGGCGAACAAATGAAGGCATATCCGGAAGCCGGGCATTCAGATAAATTTATAGCGTTTATAGAAAAAGAGCTACAGCCTTTTATATCTAAAAATTATCAGGTGGGCAGTTCAAAAACCATCATTGGGCAATCGATGGGCGGACTTTTAGAAACTGAAATACTTTTTAAAAACCCAGAATTGTTCAGTCGTTACATAATTATCAGCCCCAGCCTCTGGTGGGATAACGGATCACTATTAAACACAAATCCTGAAATACTTGGCGCAGATTTTAAACACCCCACAGAAGTTTACATTGGCGTAGGCAAAGAAGGCCTAGCACCCACTACTGCTCCGCATGTAATGGAGGTAGACGCAAACCTCCTGGCCGAGAAGATAAAAGGCAGTAAGAGCAGTACTGTAAAAGTAATTTTCGACTACCTGCCATCAGAAGACCATGCCACGATTATGCACCAGGCTACATTAAATGCTTTTAAGCTACTAATGGCTAAATAAAAAACAATGATAAACTACAACAACAAAATATTTCGTCCCGTAAGCAATACCGAAAATGGAGAGACATCGGGTGAAACCGTATTTGTCTATAAGCAGGAAGGCAACATACTAACATCTGAATATTCGGGAGGTAAAATAATAAAAGGGCACTTAATAGGCCTTGTAGACACCGCCGGAAATATAAGCATGCATTACCACCAGGTAAACGACAAGGGCGAAATCATGGCCGGGTTTTGTAAGTCGGTGCCAACGTTATTACCAAATGGCAAGATACAACTACATGAAACGTGGGAGTGGATTACGGGAGACCTTTCTAAAGGAAATTCGGTTATCGAAGAACAGTAGCGCCATAGCGCAAGCCATTTTTTCGCATAATTTCAATTCATTTTTGTGGTTTTTCCTCAATACTTTTGTTAAATAAATTTTGTTTTTATTGGTTCAGAGTTATATTTTCGCTTTCAAGAAAAATGACACTAACCCTATTTAAGATGAAAAACAAATTCCTTACCGCGCTTGCGGTATTGTCATGCATTGCCTTTACGTCATGCAGCGACGATTCTTCAGACTCTTTTGATAATGCTAATGGCGATGTTGCTAAAAAGTATATTACAAAAATTACCACCACTACATCTGAGCAGGGCGTTGAACCGGCAACACTTACTGTAAATTATGACGCGGCAGGCAAAGTAAGCAGTGTTACAGATGGCGAAGAAACCAGCTACTTTGCTTACGAAAGCGGCAGCCTAAAAAATATAAGCGGCGACGGCGATGTGCTTAACATTCCTAACCTGCTCTCTACCCCGCAGGATGCTTATGAGGTGGGCGATGTACTAAATTATGACAGTAAAGGAAACCCTGTAAAAGTGCGTATTTATGAGCGCGATTGGGATGGTAACATTTACGAGCAATATACAGGCGAAATTACTTATGAAGACAAGCCAAACCCTTACTTTTATACGCTACAGGCTGCCGGTATTATTGATGTTCTTGATAACCTGGACTTAAACTTTAGCCTTACACCACAAAGCGAAGAGCTTATAAAAGCAAAGTTGCTATTACCGGTTAGCAATCCTAAAAAAGTAGTTATTAAGGATGAGAACGGCAACGTAAAGAAAACCATAGTTAATGATTATGTTTACGGTGCAGACAATTATCCTGTTTCTGCTACAGCTACCGAAACCAGTGAGTATGGTACATGGATCTATACTACCACATATACTTATAAATAGAATAACCCGGTAATTAATATCTAAGGATGCTGTAAAAGGCATCCTTTTTTTATGCACTTCAAAAATCTGTATTAGGACAGTTAAACTGGCAGATTTTCTCTTATCACTGATGTAGAAAATTATTATCTTAGCAATAATCGATTTGCATACATTACTTTAACTGCACAATACAAAAACTAAATGATATTAAATTTTAGACGTACAGCCCTTACTCTCGCTCATTTAGTTGTTTTTGTCTCTTTAGTCTCGTGTAATAACAGCAGTAACACTAATTCTGATAGCGCCATACCTAAAGAGGATAATTCCGGTGTTACTACAAACAGGTCATTAATGGTTGAGGCATTGATAAAGCTTAAAACAACACTTGCATCTAAAGAGAAAGAAAAAATTGCAGGTATTTTTGATTTTCCGCTCTCAGATTCTATACAAATGTATACTGAAAGCGAAGCATATCAAAAAGAACGGGAACAGAATGGCGATAAGGTATCAAAGGAACTATTCCTTAAATATTTTGAGGAAATATCTGATGACATTCAGATGGAGGAGGTCAACGAACTGTTTAAACACATAAATGTTGAGCGTCTTATAAAGCAGGACAAACTGGATTATGAGAACATCATAGCTACAGAACCGTGTTACAGTTTTTATAGCATAGAAATTAAAAACAACCTTATAACATTATCTGTTGGGTCAGGATCGAATAAAAATTACAAAAGCAAAGTATCTAGCGATGAAGTTCCAGAAAATTCATCACAATTTTGCGAAAGCGTACTTTGGTGGATTTTTAGTTTTAATAGTGGCAAGCTAGAGCTTGTAAGTATAAATGGTGCCGGGTAAGTATTAACTAATAAACAAAGCCAATGAACATCCATATAATAGGCGGGGGTAACCTTGGTGCAGCCATAGCCATAGGGTTGGCACAATTTACCACAGGTAATACCATAACTGTTACCCGCCGCAATATAAAACTGATAGCACATCTTAGCCAGTATGGCATTACAACATCGGCAGATAATACTGCGGATATTAGCAATGCAGACATTGTAATACTGGCCATAAAACCATGGCAGGCCGATGCCGTACTCGACGAAATACTACCGCACCTTAATGGTAAAACCATAGCCTCGGCAGCCAGCGGGGTAACGTTAGAGCACCTGCACAGTAAAGTAGCAGGTAGTAATACGGTACTGCGCATTATGCCAAACATTGCCGTGCAGTATGGAGCATCGGCAACCTGCGTTTCGGCAAAGCCGGAAGACATAAGCAAAACAGGTTCTGTAATGGAGCTTTTTGACAAAGTGGGTACGGCAGTACTTATTGACGAAAAACTAATGGATGCCGCCACGGTACTGGGCGCCTGTGGTACCGCGTTTGCACTGCGCTACATTCGCGCCAGTATGCAGGCAGGCATAGAAATAGGTTTTGATGCCAAAACCGCACTCGCCATAGCGGCTCAGACTGCCCTGGGCGCTACCGAGATGCTTTTAAAAGAAAATGCCCACCCGGAACAACTTATAGATAAGGTAACTACCCCACAGGGGTGCACCATTGCGGGACTTAATGAAATGGAACACGAAGGCTTTAGCTCATCGCTGATCAAAGGAATCAAAACTTCACTAAAGCAAATAAAAGGATAACAATACACCTTATAAATGTTAATCTTATAACTTTTAACAGGTTACAACGAAACCCATATTGCATTTCATCGGGTTTTCTGGGTGTATATCTGATTTATTTTGTTAGAAGCAATAAGAATACTATGTTTGCATCATAAAATAGCATTAGTAAAATTTAAGTTTTACGGTATTTTTGGGGGCCGAAAAAGGGAAAACTAACCGTTTTCCCTTTTTTATTTTACACAGGCATACTATTTGATTATTCTTCTGTAAATAGTATATTTGAAATCTAATAGAATCAAACCAATGGAATTTAAATCAAAAAACCCGTTACTTACAGGAAAGTCATACGAAAAAAGCGGACAGCAAAACGTTTACAGCGTTGACGGCTCTCATATTATAGATTATAACGATACCATGACGGTAAAAGGCACCATCAACAAAACCTTTATTTTGTTTGGCCTGTTACTTGTTGGCGCAGTGGTACCTTTTTATATGGCACTAAATGGCATTAACCCTTATATTCCTGGCATCGTATCGCTTTTTGTAGCACTGGGTATGGTTATAGCCTGTACACTTTCTCCTAAAAATGCAGCCTTTCTTGCTCCGGCCTATGCCCTTTTTGAGGGTGTGTTCATTGGATCTGTATCTATATTTTTCGAAATGATGTACCCGGGTATTGTACTACAGGCGGTTGCAGGTACGCTGGTTACCTTTGGCGTATGCCTTGCACTATACCGCTTTGGTATTGTAAAGGTTACAGAGCAGTTCAGGTCTATTGTTATTGGCGCTACTGCCGCTATAGGCACTTATTACCTTATATCAGCTTTATTTTACTGGATAGGTGGCGTAAGCTTCTTCCACCGCGGTAACTCTTTAATGAGCATTGGTTTTAGCGTAGTTGTTATCGTTATTGCTGCCATGAGCCTTATCCTTGACTTTGACATGATAGATAAAGGTGTAAAGCAAAGAATGCCAAAACACATGGAATGGTTTAGCGGTATGGGGCTTATTGTAACCCTTGTATGGTTGTACCTTGAGTTTTTAAGGTTGCTAAGCAAACTGCAAAGTAGAAATTAAGTTAAGATTTTACTCACAATATAAAATCCTTACATTTAATTGTGTAAGGATTTTTTTATGCTTGTTTGAGGTGTGAAAATTATTTAATAGCGTTACTTGAAACTCTCAATTGTTAAATTATCTTTGCCCTCACCAAGTAACTGTTATAATAATGAAAAAACTCCTGTTTATTTTGTTTTTGGGTAATGCTGCTTTTGCACAAAGCATTATAGGACACAACAATTCCGGATCGCTGGTAACGCCTAATTACAGCTCCAGCGTTGGCGAAATTTATGTTGTACCTCAAAACCCTGATCGTGCCTCATCCGGTACGCTGGGCGCTTCTACCCAAATTGTACTGGGCAGCCTGGGGCTACAGGACTATGCCGAGACAAACGGTATTACCTACTACCCTAACCCGGTACAAAACTACCTAACCGTTGACCTGCAACAACAGGCTGACCTTAAAAAGGCACAGCTTTTTGATGCTAAGGGAACACAAATCAAATTACCTGCACCCGATGGCAACATGCTAAACCTATCAGGGTTACAGGCCGGAACGTACTTTATTGTACTGCCGGATACTAAACTAAAACCCATTAAAATCGTTAAAAACTAACCTAAAATGAAACACTTTTACTTTTTACTGCTTTTTATTTCTGCAAGCCTTATGGCGCAGGTACCACAGGGCTTTAGCTATCAGGCGGTAGCCCTTAACTCAGCTGGCCATGCTGTAGCATCGTCTCCTGTTAAACTGCGTGTAAGCATCCTTGACGGAAGTGCAACGGGCAGCGCTGCTTATGTAGAAACACACAACCCTACTACAAACAACGTAGGCCTTTTTACCCTGACCATAGGCATGGGAACCCCAACCAGCGGTACTTTTAATACTGTAAACTGGGCAGAAAACTCAAAATTCCTTAAAGTAGAAATAGATGTGGCTAACGGTACTAACTACATTACTGTTGGTTCATCTCAACTACTGTCAGTTCCTTATGCTATGTATGCAGGTGCGGTAGCAGGTATGGGGTCTGGCAGCAATGCGGGTATGTTTACCAGCTTGTATATGTATGGAACATTTAACTCTTACAACGCATCTACGGCAATAAGAATGGCTGGTAGCGATGGCTTTACATGTTACAAGTATCTTACAGCGGGCACACAGGTAAAATTCATACCATCTCAAAGTTCTACCGTTGCCTATGGCGATGGCGGCGGCTATCAGTTAGCAACAAATGGTGCGGCTTTCCCTATAGTGTCTGACGGTATTTACAATGTATATGTAAGGGTTACAGGCTCAACAAATGATACAAATATTTATAGTGCATATTTTGAATCGATAGCTGTAAAAGTTACACCTAGCTTTACAAACACAATTACACCTATGACTTATAATGCAGGTACTAATACGTTAAGTTGCGTTATAAACGTGCCCACTTATGTAGATGCTACTGAGCGCAGATTCAGTTTTATTATTGGTAGCGGAATTTTTGGAGACAACTTAGGCAATGGTTCTATTGATGCCGGTGGCACTGAGATTAGTATTCCCGGTACAGGAAATTATCGTGTTACACTTAACCTGAACACTACCGGAGATGGCAGCCCTTACACGGTTACAGCACAATAATCATCAGTCACTATATAAAACAGCAAAGCCCCTTACGGGGCTTTGCTGTTTTTAGGCAGGCTGGCTTTCGCCAAATTTTTGCAACACTTCATCCAGCACATTGTACACGTCCTGTGGTTCATCGCCGGTAACAAGTTTTTGCCTGTATTCTTTAAAATTAGGTATCCCTTTAAAATAGTTAGTGTAGTGGCGGCGGGTTTCAAAAACGCCCACGCGCTCCCCTTTCCATTCTATGCTCCACTTCAGGTGGTTACGGGCAGCTTCTACACGGTCTTCAATGGTTGGAGCCGGCAGGTTTTCGCCAGTGGCAAAAAAGTGCTTTATTTCATTAAATATCCACGGATAGCCTATGGCAGCACGGCCTATCATAAGTCCGTCTACGCCATACCTGTTTTTATATTCCAAAGCTTTTTCAGGACTGTCGATATCGCCATTACCAAAAATAGGGATATTGATTCGCGGGTTATTCTTTACACGGGCAATGTGGCTCCAGTCGGCCTCACCCTTATACATTTGCGCACGGGTACGGCCATGAATGGTAAGTGCTTTTATACCCACATCCTGAAGACGCTCAGCAACTTCATCTATATTAATACTGTCGTCATCCCAGCCCAGGCGGGTTTTTACGGTAACGGGCAGGTGCGTACTGTTTACCACGGCTTTTGTAAGGCGCACCATAAGATCGATGTCTTTTAGAACCCCGGCACCGGCACCTTTACATACTACCTTTTTTACCGGGCAGCCAAAGTTAATATCTACAATATCAGGATTTACAGCCTCAACTATTTTAGCAGAAAGCGCCATGGCTTCTTCATCACCACCAAATATCTGGATGCCCACGGGGCGCTCATAGTCAAAAATATCCAGCTTCATACGGCTTTTCATCGCATCGCGTATCAGGCCTTCGCTCGATATGAACTCGCTATACATAAGGTCGGCACCATGCGTTTTACAAAGCCTGCGAAACGGCGGGTCGCTAACATCTTCCATCGGGGCAAGCAAAAGCGGGAATTCGGGTAATTCTATGTTTCCTATCTTAACCATCATACAACATTTTGTGCAAAAGTACGAATATTAAGCCATTAACACACATTTAGCCATATCATCGATGAACGGAATGGTTATTAAGCTAATTTAACTTAAATAGTTAAAACACACTTAGCAAAAGTTTTACTTAACAGTGTTTAACAAAGACGCAACAAAATATTGGTTTTTTAATAATTTTCTTTGGTTAAAATTAAAAAATAGATATTATGAGGGCCAGAAAAATTACTTTACTACAATGCCTACTTCCGTTATGCACACTGTTTTTACAGGTACCGGCACAGGCTAATACATTATCCAGCAAAAAATCAACTGAAAAACATATTGAAGCCGGCTTTACACAACAGCCTACTTCTCAAACTGCCTGCAACGGATCGTCGGTGCAGTTTAAGGTAACCTACAGCGATGCTACCGTACTTTCCTACCAATGGCAAAAAAATGGCAATGCCCTGTTAAACGATGGCAATATCAGCGGTGCTAATACATCTATCCTAACCATTAACCCTACTGGCGAGAACGATAACGCAGCTTATACTTGTGTAGTAACACATAGTACAGGTATAGCTACCTCTGAAGAAGCATGGCTTAACAACCGTATAGAATCGGTATCGGGCGCAACTACCTGCCTTAATACAACAGCATCTGTATCTGTAGTAGCAGAGGGCAACGCACCGGGCTACCAGTGGTACCGTGCCAATGGCAACAGCAACAACGGTGGAAGTATTATACAGGGTGCTAACCTGGCAACATATACCCCGGATACTGATTCAGAAGGCACTACTTACTACTATGTAGTAGTAACATCAAATGGTGAAGCGTGTACAGCAGTAACATCGAGCACAGTAGCATTTACTGTTATAGGCAGTGTAAGCGCCGGCCAGGTTTCAGAAAATACCGCAGTATGTCCGGGTACTGAGGGCACTGTAAGTATTAGCGGTTACAATGGTGTAGCCATACAATGGCAACAATCTGCAAACGGCTTATACGACTGGAGTGATGTTACAGAGGGTACGGGCGGTACTACAGATACGTATACCACCCCGGGCTTAAATCAAATCATGTATTATCGTGCGGTTGTAAATGGCGCATTTTGTGGAACAGACACGTCAGGCATCGTATCAGTAACACCTACTTACACTTATGTATGGACAGGTGCTGTAAACGGCAACTGGCATGTAGCAGAAAACTGGTCTTGTGGTGTGGTTCCTACCACTATAAATGATGTTATAATACCATCTGCCACTATTTATAAACCTGTGGTTGCAGAGGGTCAGGCCGACGCTAAATCTATAATCGTACAAAGCGGCACAAGCGTTACTGTAGAAACAGGTGCTACATTACACCTTGTTAACATTATTCTTGTTGAAGAAGGCGGCAAGATGACTGTAAACAATAATGCCGCTTTAGTGCAGGACAATAACACCGCAAATAATGGTGAGGTTACTGTACTGCGCGATAGCAATCCGCTCTTCAGGCTTGATTATACCTTATGGTCTTCTCCGGTAAGCGGTCAAAAGCTTCAGGATTTTTCGCCGGCTACTGCCAGCAACCGTTACTATGAATATAAATATGCAAATGGCACAAACGGATGGGTAGAAGGCTACTGGGCTGTAGACCCTACCAGTAATTTTAATGCAGGAAAAGGCTATCTTATCCGTATGCCAAACGGAGATGCTACAACAGGATATAATGAGGGAACCAGTGCCATTACATATAACGGTACATTTAAGGGCACACCTCTTAACGGAACCATAGAGGTACCATTATCTACACAAAATAACAGGTTTACTGCTGTGGGCAACCCTTATGCTTCGCCTATAAATTTAGAAGCATTTTTTGGAGCTAATAATGGCAAGCTGGAAAATGGTACAGGCATTTACCTTTGGAGAAAGAAAAACAATGCCGAGATATCATCTTATGTAACGGTTACCCTGGCTGCATTTACAGCTAATGCAGGTACTGTAACGGCAACAGGGGATGAGCCCGAAGATGCTTATGCTTATGGCGGTCAGGATCAGGCAGGTTATTTTGCAGGTAACTATAGCAACTGGACATTATCTCAGGGGCAGGGGTTTATTGTAAAAACTGCGGAGAATGCACCTTCTACACTACTTACCTTTACTAACGACATGAGAAGGCCTGCACCACAAAGCGGAGGCCAGGCATTTTTTAGGCAGGCGCAAAGTACAGCATCAAGGCTATGGGTAAACCTTACTAATACAACAGGCGGATTTAGCCAGGCTGCTGTAGCTTATATGGATAATACTACTACCGGCATTGATTATGGTTATGATGGCAAAAGCATTGCAGACGCATCTTCTATAGCGGTATATACTGTAGCGGCAAACAACAACCTTAGTATACAGGCAAGGCCGGGCTTTACTCTTAACGATACCGTGCAGTTAGGTTATAATGCTGTAACAGCGGGCACTTATACTCTAAAACTTGACCGTAGAGATGGTGTATTTGCACAAGGGCAAAAAATATATCTTAAAGATAACATACAGGGCATTACACGTGAGCTAAGCGAAAACGCATATAGCTTTACTACAGATGCAGGTGTATTTAACA
The DNA here is from genome assembly GCF_003403075.1 of Flavobacterium psychrotrophum. NCBI lineage: Bacteria > Pseudomonadati > Bacteroidota > Flavobacteriia > Flavobacteriales > Flavobacteriaceae > Flavobacterium > Flavobacterium psychrotrophum. The sequence continues at coordinate 3,987,814 of NZ_CP031557.1, forward strand.
ACAGGTTTGAAGTGCTATACACAACAACTGAAGCATTAAGTATTGATGCGAATAACTTTTCTGCAAATGAAGTTATAATCTATAATGATAGTAATGGTATAAACATTGTATCTGATACTGCAGAAATTTCTCAAATAACGGTTTATGACATTAGCGGCAGACAGCTTTATACTAATGGCAGTATTAATGATATTAAAACTGTAATAGCAGGGCTAACGGTTAAGCAACAAGTTGTTATTGTAGAAGTAAATACTATAAAAGGAAAAGCAACTAAAAAGGTATTACTATAGCAGTTTAAAATAAGACAGGATTAAACAAAAAGGGCATACTATGTATGCCCTTTTTACATTTCATAATATTCCACAAATACTTTTTATCGTCAAAATACATATTAAAACGACCAAATGCATATTTTATCGACAAAGTACAAGGCTGACAAATAGCAAGATTTTATGAAAAGTGTTTAAAATCAGTAGAAAAAAATTCACATATCTTCAAAACAGCACTGATTTTTATAAACAAAACATATAAGTAACTGATGGACAATATTTTGCTTTGAATTATCAGATTTGCCTTATAATTTTGAAAGACAAAAAACAAACCATACCATGCCGTTTCTTAGCAAATGAAAAAGCCTGATTCTGAATTAAATAATATCAATCGACAACCATTAAATATACGGCATTAATTGAGTTAAAAAACAAAACAAATCAAAATAATGAATGCTTAAAAATAAATAATAAGCATTTCAACGATAAATTAACACATTTTAACGATTGTTAAAACTGTGTTTTGGCTGTTAGCCTTTTTCTTTGTAATAAACAATCTAATATAAATAACATGAGGGTTCGAAAAATTACTTCTTTAGAGAGGCTGCTCTTCTATTGCCTAATTTTAATGCAATCGGCAGCATTCGCCCAAACTGTTACATCAATCGCACCAAACAATGTTACACATCGTACAACAGTGCTTATTAATGGTAGCGGTTTTACAAACACATCTACAGTACGGTTATATACCGGTACTGATGCTACCACCGGAAGCACGCTTTATGTTGCCCCTACAACAACAACTTTTGTAAATGCAAACCAGTTAAGGGTAATTTTCCCTGCTGTAATTGCAGCAGGTAATGATGCCGCTATACGCGGAATACGTGTTTACAATGGTACTGTTACTCCGGCAGGCAATGCATTTACATATACGTATACTCCACCGGCAACCACCCCTACCAGTGCAGGAATTACGCGTATAATTACAAACTACAACGGCTACTGGAGCAGTTCTTCAACAGCTAACAGCCAGACACAGCCAGATACAGGACATAGCCTTATGGCTTTTCAGTACAACGGTACTCTTTACAGCACCGGTGGAGAAGCAGCTGTTACAAACGTTTTGTCTTCAAGCACACAAACCGGAACTTATACAACCGGTAACTGGAGAGCTTTACCTATAAACAACATAATTGGTACAGTACCTACATCAAGTTCTGACCCAAACCTTATTGTACTGGCAAACAAAGTAGATGGCGACTCTAATCGTGCAGTACCTACTTCTCCGGCTGTTGCAGGACTTTCAGTTCGCGATGTACTTATTGATGGTATCCGCGGTTTAAATATTGGTACAGGTGTTACAAACCTTCCTTCATCATCAGTACTTACATTTCAGGCCACACGCATAGGCTTTAACGCTGCTAACCTTGAAGATAATACCGTTATTACAGATAACGTACCGGATATCATGGTATCTCAGGTAGCAGACCCTAGTAATGGGTCATTTTCGGTGTATTGCTTTGTAGATGCCAGCGGCAACGTGGTGGGCAAGCCGGTACAGGTAGCCTTAAACGGCGTTAGCGCACTGGGTACTTATAAAGTAGACTTTTTTACCTTAAATGCAGGTTCAGAATTAAGCACAGCCACAGTTAATGGTTCTACTACAGTAGGCCTTGGCACAAGGCCAATAAGGATGGTTGCTTACAAACTGTCAGATTTCGGAATCACACCAGATAACAAAAACCAGGTAGTACAGTTTAAAGTAATGCCTAGCGGTACCAGCGACCCTGCCTTTATGGCTTACAACAGGGATTCTTTCGCTATACCTGCACCGGAAATTGCAAACCAGCCGTCGAGCGTTGCAAAATGCCAGGGAACAAATGCTACCTTTAGTGTAACTGTTACCGCTACCGGTACTGAGCTTACTTACCAATGGGAGAAAAACGGTGTTGCCATTACTAACCCGGCAGCTAACGTAACAGGCGCTACATCTGCTACGCTTAATATTACAAATATCACTGCCGCAGATTATGGTATTTACCGCTGTGTAGTTACTAACCCTTCAGGAGCTGCATTTAGTAATAGTGCTTATCTTAACACGGTAATACTATCGTCTACAACAAGCCCTACAACTACTTGTTTAAACACACCGGCAACTATCGAGGTTAATGCTAATGGCAATACACCACTATATAAGTGGTATAAAAACACAACTAACAGCAATGTAGGTGGCGAGTTAATAGCTAATGCTACAAGCAGCTCTTATTCTCCTCCTGTAAATACAGCAGGCACACTATATTACTATGCAGAAACTTACCCAACAGGTTATGAGTGTGCTATAACAAAATCTACACCAATAGCATTTGTTGTACAAACTGCCACAAACGCAGGCTCAATAACTCCTAACCAAACGGTATGCCCTAATACTTCAGGAACTGTTACCCTTAGTGGCTACAACGGCACGATACAGTGGCAGCAAACTACCCAAACGGACGGAACCACAGGATGGGCAAACATTGTTGGCGCCACAGGTGCATCTTACACAAATAATGCTGTAACCGGTATTACATATTACAGGGCTGTTGTAACAAACGGCACATGTAGTTCTGCAACTTCGTCAGTATCATCGTTAACTGCAAATACTACTTATATCTGGACAGGTAATACCAGTGCTAACTGGAACACTAACAGTAACTGGTCTTGCAACCTTATACCTACAAGCACAGTAGATGTTACGATACCGGCTAACAGGCCAAATCAGCCTGTTGTAAATAATGACGGTACTGCACACGCACGCACGCTTACTATAGATGCGTCTGCATCATTAAACATTGCTACAGGTGGTACACTGCAGGTGGTTAACGATATTGCCGTAGCCCCTACTGCATCTTTTGTAATAGATAACAACGGTGCCCTGGTACAGGATAACGAAACCACAGATAACGGATTTGTTACCGTAAAACGTAACAGTAACCCACTCTTCAGGCTTGACTATACACTTTGGTCTTCTCCTGTAAGCGGACAACAACTTCTTGCATTTTCGCCTAATACAATTGCAAACCGTTTTTACGAGTACAAGTATGCAAACGGCAGTAACGGGTGGATAGAAGGCTACTGGTCTGTAAATCCTAACACAAATTTCTCTGCTGCAAAAGGCTACCTTATCCGTATGCCAAATGCCGATAGTGCTTCGGGCTACAATGCAGGAACGGGTACACTTGTACACCATGGTGTATTTACGGGTACTCCGTTTAACGGAACAATAGAAGTACCTCTTTCTACCGTTAATAACAGATTTACCGCTGTGGGTAACCCATATGCGTCGCCAATAAACGTTGAAGCATTTTTTAATGCTAACACCGGCAAGATTGATACAGGATCTGGTATATACCTTTGGAGAAAAAAGAATGATGCTAACATATCATCTTATGTAACAGTAACACTTGCAGCATTTACAGCAAACAATGGTACTTACAACCCAACTAATACGACACCAAATTCTTACGCTTATGGCGGAGGTGACCAGGCCGGATACTTTGCAGGCCTAAGCAATACCTGGACTATTTCTCAGGGACAGGGCTTTATTGTAAAAACAACTGCCGGACTTACAAACCCTAAGCTTGTATTTAATAATAGCATGAGAAGGGCAGTACCGCAAACTAACGGGCAGTCGTTCTTTAGGCAGGCTCAGGATACAGCATCAAGACTGTGGTTAAACCTTACAGATAGCAACAACGGATTTAGCCAGGCAGCCGTAGCTTACATTGACGGTGCCACTACAGGGCTTGATTATGGATATGACGGCAGAAGCATGATTGATGAAAATGCTATATCTGTATACTCTATTGCAGCAGATAATAAGCTTAACATACAGGCAAGGCCGGGCTTTAATGCAACTGATATTGTACAGGTAGGATATAATGCTTCTAAACCGGGTAACTATACTTTGGGTCTGGACCGTGTAGATGGTGTATTTACCCAAGGGCAGGATATATACCTAAAAGACAATGATCTTGGGGTAATACGTAACCTTAGCGATGAAGCATATAGCTTTACAACAGCTGCAGGTACTTTTGACAGCAGGTTTGAGGTAATGTATGTTAATAACAGCACGGCTGATGTTACAAATCCGGAGCTATCGTCAAACAGCATTATTGTTTATAAGAACGGCAAAGACATAAACATCACATCAGGCACTGCCGAGATGACGGGTGTTACAGTATATGACATTAACGGAAGAAGGCTATACAGCAACAGCAAAATAAATAGTACCGAAACCGTAATTTCAGGTCTTGAAATACAACAACAGGTAATTATAGTAGAAGTAAATACTGTAAAAGGCACTGTGAGCAAAAAGGTTGTTTTTTAACGGCTGATAATTAAAATCCCAAAATAATTTTAGGCACGTACTCATCTGTACGTGCCTTTTTTTATTCGTAGAAAGAACGGGTAACCTTAAATACCTTTCAATTATGCTTTTCGCCTGTAGAACGAAGCCAACACTCCATTCGTCGAAATTTGGCCCTGAAAGCATTGCAACAGACGTTACTTTGTACTGTGTTTAAAACAGTTACCATGAAAGCAATTACAATTACTTTATTAAAAACAGCGCTGTTCATCTTCCTTTTAACAGCATCAGCATCGGCAACAGCCCAGTCTGCTAACAGCATTAAACAGGAGCCTAAATCAGAAGTTATTACAAATAGCATTGATACTGTTTTAGTTACAAAGTATTTTACAGAAAAACAAACACAGCCGGGCATCAATAAAAACGCTTTAATAAGAGGATATCGTAAAGTTTTGCGCCGCCAAAAAGATCTTTATCTTATACCGTGGGAGTTACGTAAAAAACACTTTCGTATTTGTTAAATCCATTTTTTTATTTTTTTTATACTCAGGGCAAGCCACACGGCTTGCCTTTTTCTGTTCATCGGGTTTCGTAAACTCCCGACGAATGGTAAAAACGCAATTACAACACCTTTAAAATACAGCAGTTTACCATTTGTCGACACATAACCGTATGCTGCCGATTAACAGCAATTTAACATTTACAATCGCCCTTTCTTTGCTACAGTATTTAAAAAGAAGTAAAAAGATGAGGGTTCAAAAAATTACTTTAAAATTCAGGTTACTAGCAGCTTTACTGTGTATGACTACAGTAATGATGGCTCAGAACACACCTACGGTTACAGTGGTAGCTCCCACAAATGCCACCTACCGTACCACCATGAACATTACCGGAACAAACTTTGGTACTGCTACATCGGTTAACTTTTATGTTAGCGGAACAACCGGAACTACAGTACCGGCACTGTCTACTACAGTTAACTCTTCTACTTCGCTTACAGTTGTAGTACCGGCAGTAGTTGCATCGGGCGGTGCAGCTGCTACAAAATACCTTAGCATATCTAAAATAGTATCTGGCACTACATATACCAGTACTGCAATATCTTATACTTACACACCACCTGCACATACACCTGCAAACGCTGTGGTAGACCGCATTATTACAAACTACAATGGTTACTGGAGCAGTGGCATAGGCGGCACCAGCGGCTATGCTACAAGCAACGTGCAGCCAGATAACCAGCACAGCCTTATGGCCTTTAAATATGGCACTACACTTTACAGCACAGGTAGCGAAGCTGCTATTACCAATGTACTTGGCTCAAATGCCGGCACCGGAGCATATACTGCCGGCGACTGGAGAGCTATACCGGTAAACAACATAGCTGGAAACAACCCAGGAGCACAAGTTTATCTTGTATTAGGAAGCCTTATAGATGGTAGTGCTACACAACAAATACACACAGCACCATCTGTACAGGGTCTTTCTGCACGCGATGTGCTAATTGATGGCGTTCGTGGCCTTGGCCTTGGCACAGGTATCACTAACCTGCCTTCCACAAGTCCGCTTAGTTTTACTGCAGGTAATATTCTTGAAAATAAAGCCGGTGATGAAATTCCGGACATTCTTGTAACGCAGGTTGCAGACCCAACACAAAGCTCATTCACAACATATTGCTTTACAGATGCTGCAGGAAATATTGTAGGTGTACCGGTTGAAATAAATATGTATTCTGTCGCAAGACTTGGAATTTACAAAAGTGACTTCTTTACTCTGCAAACACAGGCTTTCAATACGGCAGTTGTAAATGGTACAGGAACACCGGGTGGTACTACAAGAGAAATCAGGATGCTTGCTTACAAGCTATCAGACTTTGGCATCACTGAAACAAACAGGACAAGTGTAACACAATTTAAAGTACTTACCAACGGTACTGACGATATGGCCTTCATGGCTTACAACAGGCAGACATTTATAATACCGGCACCGGAAATTACAGGCCAGCCTCTTAGCCAGGCAGTGTGCCCTGCTGACACGGCTACATTTAGCGTAACGGTATCTTCTGTAAGTTCAGGCACAGAAACAAACACGTACCAGTGGGAAAAAAATGGTATTGCACTTACTAATGGAGGAAGGATTTCAGGAGCTACAAGCCCTACACTTACTATAACTAACATTACAGCTACTGATTATGCAATTTATCGTTGTGTTGTATCTAACAGTGTAGGTGCTGCATTTAGTAACAGTGCTTACCTTAACTCTGTATTTCTTACTACAACTACAAGTGCTGCTACCTGTTTAAACACTGCTACCACCCTGGAGGCTACCGCTGTAGGTAACACGCCGCAATACCAGTGGTACACTACTGCTAACAATGGCACATCTACTTCTACAGCCGATGGTTCTGCAATATCTGGCGCTACCGGTACAACATATTCACCATCTGTTGCAACCGCAGGCACAAAATACTACTATGTACAGGCATACCCTCAGGGTAAAGCTTGTGCACCTGCAACTTCTGCCGCAATACCGGTTACGGTTTACAGCACATCGTCAGCAGGAACAATATCAGCAAGCCAGTCTATCTGTACAGGCAACACGGCAACCGTTTCTATAACAGGAAACACTGGAGCTATACAATGGCAGTCATCTGCAAACAACAGCACATGGGCAGACATTAGCGGTGCTAATGCGGCTAACTACACTACACCTGCCCTTACAGCTACAATGTACTACAGGGCTAATGTAACTAACGGAACCTGTGGTGCAGCAACCTCATCAGTAAGCACGGTAACGGTAAGCCCGGCATCAGTAGCAGGAACAACATCTGCAGATCAAACAATATGTGTAAACAACACAGCAACTATATCATTAAACGGTTACACCGGTACAATACAGTGGCAGGAATCTGCTAACGGCACTACAGGCTGGGCAAATGTAACAGGCGGTACAGGTGCTACAACAGCAACTTACACTACAGCAGCCCTTACAGCTACAAAATATTACAAAGCAGTAGTTACCAGCGGCGCATGCAGCACGGCAACATCTGCAACGGTTAAAGTAACGGTTAATGCTGCAGCAGTTGCAGGTACTGTTAGCGAAAATCAAACAGTATGCTCAGGCACATCAACATCGGTAAGCGTTAGCGGTTACTCAGGTTCTATACAATGGCAAAAATCTGCCGATAACAATATTTGGTCTGATGTTAATGGCGCTGTAGCAGCAACGCTAACAACACCTGTACTTACCGCTACTACATATTACAGGGCTACAGTAAGCAGCGGCGTATGCAACGCAGCTACAACCGGAGTGGTTACTGTAACGGTAAACACTACCTACACATGGCTGGGTACAACATCTGTAAACTGGAACACAGCTTCTAACTGGTCTTGCAACCTTATCCCTACAAACGTAGTAGATGTAGTAATACCGGCATCGGCTCCTAACCAGCCTACTGTAAATAACGATGGTACTGCACATGCACGCACACTAAATGTAAACGAAGGAGCAGCTTTAAAAGTAGCAACAGGCGGTACAATACAAGTAGTAAACGAGGTTACTGTAGCAACTACAGGTTCATTTGTAGTAGAGAACAACGGTGCACTTGTACAGGACAACGAGGCGGTAAACAATGGCATCATCACAGTAAAACGCGACAGCAACCCATTATACAGGCTTGATTATACACTATGGTCTTCTCCTGTAGCAGGACAGCAGCTTCTGTCATTTTCTCAAAACACCAGCGCAACCCGCTTTTACGAATATAAATATGCGCTGAACACTTCTGGTGTGGGTGTAGAAGGTTACTGGTCTGTAGATGCAGCAACAAGCTTTACAGCAGCAAAAGGATTCCTTATCCGTATGCCAAACGCAGATAATACTCCGGGATACAATGCCGGTACAACAACGCTAACACACCACGGTGTATTTACAGGTACGCCTTTTAACGGAACCATAGAAGTACCAATGTCTGTAGAAAACAACAGGTTTACAGCTACAGGAAACCCTTATGCATCACCTATAAACATCGAAGCATTTTTTGCTGCAAACGCAGGAAAACTTGAAACAGGTACAGGTATTTACCTTTGGAGAAAAAAGAATGATGCAGTAGTATCTTCTTATGTAACTGTAACCCTTGCAGGTTTTACTGCAAACAATGGCACAGTAAGCACAACAGGCTCTACACCGGCATCTTATGCTAACGGCGGACAGGAGCAGGCAGGTTACTTTAGCGGCAACCGCAACACATGGACACTATCTCAGGGACAGGGCTTTATTGTAAAAACAGCAGCAGGCCTTACAAATCCTAAACTTACCTTTAACAATGGCATGAGGGTTGCCGTTCCGCAAACTAACGGGCAGGCATTTTTAAGAGAGGCTGCAAATACAACCTCAAGGCTTTGGTTAAACCTTACCAATACTGCAAATGCGTTTAGCCAGGCAGCAGTTGCTTATATAGATGGCGCTACTACAGCACTTGATTATGGTTTTGATGGTAAAAGCATTGCAGATGCTGCATCTGTATCAGTATACACCGTTGCAGCAGATACTAAGCTAAGCATACAGGCCAGGCCGGGCTTTGAAGCTACAGATATTGTTCAGTTAGGTTACAATGCAACAACAGCAGGCACTTACACACTAACACTAGACCACGTAGACGGTATCTTTGCCCAGTATCAAAAAATATACCTGAAAGATAAAGTAGAAGGCATTACCCGAGAGATATCTTCACGCAGCTATAGCTTTACTACAGAAGCAGGTGTGTTTAACGACAGGTTTGAGGTAACGTATACTAACGGTGTTACCGCAGGTGTAGATAACCCTACTGCTATAGCAAATACAGTTATGGTTTACAAAGATGGTAACAACATTAATATCACTACAGGTACAGCAGAAATGACAAGTGTAAATGTTTATGACATACACGGCAGAAAACTTTACAGCAATGCAAAAGTTAACGGCACAGATACAGTAATTACAGGCCTTATGGTTCAACAACAGTTAATTATTGTAGAAGTGAATACGGTTAAAGGCTCGGTAAGCAAAAAAGTGCTATATTAGCCCCTGTTAAATTTAAGCCTTCATAAGCTTAACTACTGTTTAATTTACTCCTTCAAAGCACATGTTCCCCAGACATGTGCTTTGTGTTTTTACATTTGCCACCAAACCCCTTTGCAACTCGCTAACTTTAACTATATTTGCCGATTAATTCGCGTACCTTTATAGTACCGCATTCCCTGAAAAAGACTGATAACAGACGAAGATGAAGCATATTAGGAATTTTTGCATTATTGCACATATTGACCACGGAAAAAGCACACTGGCAGACCGCCTGCTTGATGCCACGCAAACCGTTACCAAACGCGAAAGCCAGGCACAGCTGCTGGACAATATGGACCTGGAGCGTGAGCGCGGCATTACCATAAAAAGCCACGCCATACAAATGGAGTACACGTATAAGGGGCAGGAATATATCCTGAACCTTATTGACACCCCGGGCCACGTAGACTTCTCTTATGAGGTATCGCGTTCTATAGCCGCCTGCGAGGGTGCATTGCTTATTGTAGATGCTGCCCAGAGCATACAGGCACAAACTATAAGTAACCTGTACCTGGCACTGGAAAACGACCTGGAAATTATTCCTGTACTTAATAAAATTGACCTGCCAAGCGCCAACCCTGAAGAGGTAAGCGATGATATTGTAGACCTTTTGGGCTGCAGGCTTGAGGACATCATTCCGGCATCGGGCAAAACAGGCCTTGGTGTAGAAGACATACTTGCTGCCATTATAGAGCGCATTCCGGCACCTAAGGGCGACCCGGAAGAGCCGCTACAGGCACTTATATTTGACTCTGTATATAACCCGTTCCGTGGTATCGAGGTTATCTTCCGTGTTAAGAACGGATCGATAAAAAAAGGCCAGAAGATAAAATTCATGGCTACCGGCAATGAATATTATGCCGATGAGATTGGCACCCTGAAACTAAACCAGGTACCTAAGCAAGAGGTTAGCGCCGGAGACGTTGGCTACCTTATCTCAGGTATTAAAGAGGCTAAAGAAGTTAAGGTGGGCGATACGCTTACCGATGCTAAAAACCCTACCAAAAATATGGTAAGTGGTTTTGAAGATGTAAAGCCTATGGTATTTGCGGGTATTTACCCTGTAGATACTGAAGATTATGAAGAACTGCGCAACTCTATGGAGAAGCTACAGCTTAACGATGCTTCACTGGTTTTTGCTGCTGAAAGTTCGGCGGCACTGGGCTTTGGTTTCCGATGCGGATTCTTAGGGATGCTGCACATGGAAATTATCCAGGAACGTTTAGAGCGTGAGTTCGACATGACGGTTATTACTACGGTACCCAACGTATCGTACCTTGCATATACCAAGAAAGAGCCTGAAAAAGGCCTTATCGTAAACAACCCGAGCGACCTGCCTGAGCCGTCTAAACTAAGCCATGTAGAGGAGCCATATATTAAAGCAACGATTATTACCAAAGCTGACTTTGTGGGTAACGTTATGAGCCTTTGTATCGAAAAACGCGGACTGATTACTAACCAGACGTACCTTACTACAGAGCGTGTAGAGCTTACCTTTGATATGCCGCTTGCCGAGATTGTATTCGATTTTTACGACAGGCTAAAAACGGTATCTAAAGGATATGCTTCGTTTGACTACTCTCCTATAGGCATGCGTACTTCAAAACTTGTACGTCTTGATGTACTGCTAAACGCACAGCCTGTAGATGCACTGTCTGCCCTGATACACGAAGACAACGCCTACAACATTGGTAAAAAAATGTGCGAAAAGCTTAAGGAGCTTATCCCGCGCCAGCAGTTTGATATTCCTATCCAGGCAGCCATTGGTGTTAAGGTAATAAGCCGCGAAACCGTTAAGGCACTCCGCAAAGACGTTACCGCTAAGTGTTATGGTGGTGATATATCGCGTAAGCGTAAACTTCTTGAAAAACAGAAAAAAGGTAAAAAGCGTATGCGCCAGGTAGGCAACGTCGAGATACCGCAGGAAGCGTTTATGGCCGTGCTTAAGCTGAACGATTAAATTGTATTAAGTAGCGAGTATTAAGTAGTAAGACTTGCAGACATAAGATGATAGATGAAGACCCGGTACAGTTGTGCCGGGTTTTTTATTTATTTTAGCGGTATGAAAACCTATACCAAAGCCACAATAGTTATCGGGATAATGTTAGGACTAATCAGTATATTAAGGGAAACAGATGTACTTGACTTTTACCTTTTGAAATCCAACGTCAAAGTTAATATTCATACCGATTGGAAAAATAATACAGGCACAATCACTACCATATTAGCCCCCTTAAGGATTGAAGGCAAGAGGTTACCAAGTGAAGCTCCCATAAACGTAAAAATAGATGATGAAATAGTATACAAAATAGGCGGCAAAGGCGATACACTTACCATTAATGTAGCTGGTTTAAGCACTCTTTTTGCATGGGTACCGCTCTACAAAGCTTCAGAATTTAAGACGAAAGCAACCGTTAACTACCATTTACATGGTTTTAAAACCGATGGTGTATTTTATGATGGCGAACCCGCAATTTCACAGATTAACGGTACTGTTACGGGCACTATAGATATTACAGGGAATGTTACAATAAAAGGAATTTGCTCCCATAATGAAGCAAAACAAATCCTGGGTGAAGAAATAGCAAAAAGACTAGTCGACGTCGTAGAACAAAATCTCGTTTCTATGGATAACAATCTATAATTCTGGATCTAATTACCTTACCACCATTACCTTTTTAACGGCAGTTTCGGTAGCATCTTCGGTAGAAATAAAGATCATATAAACGCCGCTACGCACTTTATATTTACCAAAGGCCGTGGTATTCCACAACACCGTTCCACCTTCGCTGGTGGCCTCGTAAACAAGGTTTCCTTCAATGTCGGTAATCTTTACGTTAGCACTATCAGTAAGATTAGTAATTTTTACATCGCCGTTAAAGTTAGGGCGCACCGGGTTAGGGTACACATAAACACCGCTAAGGTCGCCTGCACCCTGGGTAGATGTGCCTTTAAAAGACACCATACCCTTATTTGTAGCAAAAAACACCTCACCTGTAGCATTATCTATTGCAATATCATTAACAGTGTTACTGGGTAGCGGAGAGTTATCTTTGGTAAAATGGTATAAGGTAGCCTGTCCGTCAGGCGATACAAGGAAAGCACCGGCATCGGCAGTAGCGATCCATTTATTATTGGCACCATCTACCTCTATATCTTTAATGGTCTGCTCATACATTAGCTCTTGTGCTACACCATCTTCCAGTATAATAATCTGCGAAGCCTCTAATTTGTCTTCGGTTTCAAAACGCGACGTACTATATATAACACGCAGGCCGCGCGCCGTACCTATCCACAGGCGGCTACTGTTATCCAGAGCCACACAGGTAACATAATCAGACGGCAGGCCGGTATCGCTGGTAATACGCATAAACTTAGGCCCCATATTTTCGTTATACGCTATAAGGCCCGAGGTAAAACCGGGAATCCATTTTGTATTGCTGCGGTCTATAACCATCTTGCCATACTCTTCTTTAGAAAGGTTTGCCTGGCCTATAACATCGGTAAAATCATAAGACGACCATTGGTTACTTGTGTTAAGCTTTTTTAATGGTTTTGCAATACGGGAGTTGGTCATCCATAGGTTACCTTCACTGTCAAAGGTACCGCCGTTAATCCTTATGCTCCTGCTATTGGGGTCTGCGGTTTGGTTTTCCAGGGCACTGTTTCCTATACGATACAACACCTCCGGCACCATATCATTAAGCTTTAGCATACCCGACCCAAAAGAGTTAAGGTAAACCAATTTTTCATCTTTAGGATTTACAGTAATGTCGCTAATACCCAAAACATCCTGTGTAGTAGTGCCCGTACGGGTAAGAAAATCATAAGAAAGGTTTTGCCAGCCTCCGGTAGCTGTATATTTGCTGGCTCCGTATTTTTCAAGCTTGGGCTCATAATCAAACGAATAACTCCCATACACCGCCCACATAGCCCTGGGCGTTTTTTCGAGCGAAAAAATACTGCTGCGCAGCGGGCCGTTTGGGGTAATATTCAGGAATGCGTAATTAGTCATATTTACAGAAAACACCCCTTTATCTGACGTGCCTATGTAAATTTTTTGCCCTACAATGCCCGAACAGGTAAAGGTAGCCGGCTCGCCAACCGTGTTTATCTGGGTGTATAAGGCTAAATCGCTGTTATACACATTTACACGTACCGGTGTAGTAGCAACCAGGTAGCCATTACTTTCACGCAGGTCTACCATATTAGATTCTGTAGTTCCAAAATATGCAGTCGCATTGCCATCTATGCGATATATGGTATTGAGGTTGTTACCATGCCTGCAAAAAAGTGTACCGTTATAATTTACAATATTAACCCATGGCCCATCTAAAAAAGTAGTCCATTGGCTATAATCATTAAGGTTAGGGTTATTTAATGCCCCCCTACGCATTCCGTTAGAGGTAGCGGCATATATGTAGCCATTTAATATAGCCGCCTGGCTTACGGCTACCTCTGCCCCATTGGGACCTAAATGGTAAGTATCTCCAAATTGTAATGTACGAAGGTTAAACACCGCAATTCCAAAATCGCAGCATAAGTAAGCCAAACCATCGTTTTCAAAAATGTAATTGATTTTTTTTATGTTACCGGGAATGGTAGCCTCCTGTATAATATCTATTTTATTATTAATGCTGCCATCAGGGTTTACAACCAGCAACTGCCCGTTACTGCTGCCTACAAGTATACGTTGTGTAGTAGTACTATAAAATATAGCGGTAACATCTTCTGCTTTAAGTCCGTCTACAGAGGTTATTGTTTTTAGCTCTCCCGATGTTACATTTTGAGAAAACATAGCATTTGACGAAGCAGCATAAATACGATTATTACTTTGTGCAATGTCTACAATGTTAGTGTACGAAAAATAACTCCCCCATTCCTGATTCTGGGCAAAGCTAAAACAGGTAAGCAATAAAAGGGCAACGGTGAGTCTCAGTTTCATGAAGGCAATTATTTGCGCAAATATAGCTAAAACGCAGTTATTGCCGTTTTTGTATATTTCTCTAAAAATAAAGCAAGGGTTTGAAAAAAACAAAGCCACGAATTACACGAATCTGCACAAATTAATTCGCGCCGATTCTTGTAATTCGTGGCAAAACTAAAACTTATACTAAGCGTTAAAAGCCTGCTCAATATCGGCAATAAGATCATCAATATCCTCAATACCTACACTAAGGCGCACAAGGTCATCTGTAATGCCTATCTCTTTACGCTTTGGCTCAGGGATAGAAGCATGTGTCATCAACGCCGGGTGGTTAGCCAGTGATTCTACACCACCAAGCGATTCGGCAAGTGTAAACACTTCAACACTCTCCAGAAATTTGATCGCATCGGCTTTTTCACCACCTTTAAAGGTAAACGATACCATACCGCCAAAACCGCCCGTCATTTGCTTTTTGGCAATTTCATAATATGGGTGGCTTTCAAGCCCGGGATAAAACACCTTGTCTACTTTAGGATGGCTTTGTAAATACTCGGCAACTTTTTGTCCGTTAAAGCTGTGGCGCTCCATACGGATGTGCAACGTCTTGATACCACGCAGTACCAGATAAGAATCCTGCGGGCCAAGTGTACCGCCTGTAGCAAACTGTGCAAAATGCAGTTTCTCTCCCAGCGACTCATCTTTAACAATAAGTGCTCCTGCAATAACATCGCTATGGCCGCCAAGGTATTTAGTAGCACTGTGCATTACAATATCGGCACCCATATCTAAAGGGCGTTGCAGGTATGGCGTTGCAAAGGTATTATCTACCGCAAACAGTATACTCTTTTCTTTGGTTATTTGTGCGATGGCTCCAATATCGGCCAGTTTCATTAACGGGTTTGTTGGGGTTTCTACCCAAACCAGTTTCGTATTCTCATTAATAAGGCTGCGAAACTTTTCGGTATCATTCATATCCACAAAGTGGAATTTAATACCGTAGTCCTGGTAAATGCGGGTAAACATACGGTAAGTACCACCATAAAGGTCGTCCATGGCTATAACCTCATCGCCGGGCTTTAGCAGTTTCATAACCGTATCTGTCGCAGCAAGGCCAGACGAAAAGGCAAGGCCTCGCACGCCGTTCTCTATGCTGGCAAGTGCATTTTCAAGCGCGGTACGTGTAGGATTTGCCGCACGGCTGTACTCATAACCGGTATGCACACCAGGGCTCTTTTGGGCAAAAGTAGACGTTTGGTAAACGGGTGGCATAACAGCCCCTGTAGAAGGGTCGTGATGCTGGCCACCGTGTATGGTTTTTGTGTTAAATTTCATATAAACTTGATTTTCTTTCTAATACTATCCGGCAAATTTACTGTAATTTAGTTACACCATTAACTGTTTTTAACCTTTACAAAACAAATAAAACAAACACCCATGAAACGCTCCCTTATACTCTTAATGGCACTTACACTGCTAAGTGCCTGTAAGAAAGACAAAGAAGAAAACCCGGAAACCACATCATCTCAGGACAGCATAGCCCAGCCAGAAGCAATGACCTTTGGCAGTAAGATGTACCGCGAAAAATCTAAACTACCCGGAAAAGAACCTGTAACCTATGTAAGCATTGATGTGCCTGAAGCAGATAATAAAGATGCAGTGTCTGACAGTATAAACAATAAGATATTCCATGTAGTGCGCAGCATTGTATACTTTGGCGAAAAGCCTACCAATGCCAAGAGCTACCAGGAACTGATGGATTCTTTTATAGGGTCTTACGACAACTTTAAAAAACAGTACCCTGATGAAGATGTGCCGTGGGAAGCAAAAATTAAAGCTACAATTGAGTACCAAACGGACAGTATTATAAACATAAAGCTGAACAACTATATGTTTACCGGCGGTGCTCATGGCTATGAAGGTAACCGTTCGTTATTGTTTGATGCAAAAACGGGACACTCGCTTACGCGCAAAGATATCTTTAAAGATGAAAAAGGCTTTACCGCCCTTGCCGAAAAGAAATTCCGTGAAAAGTTTAAGATACCCGCAGGTAAGAACATTAATGCAACAGGCCTGTTCTTCCCTAACGATAAATTTATACTACCGGAAGCCATCTTTATCAATAAGAATGGCATCCTGCTGTATTATAATGCTGTAGAAGTTGGCTCTTTTGCCGATGGTGCTAAAGAAATAGAAATTCCATACAGCGAAGCAAAGGCTTTTCTTAAGTAAAATTTACAGCCCGCTTGCCTATCCCGGCAAGCGGGCTGTAAATTTTTAAACAAACTTCCTCAACTGCATCATGATACCCAGATGCAGCGACTCGTGGTGGTTGTTAAAGGCTATGGCATCTTCAACCGTATCTAACGAAAAGCCCATTTCGCTCTTGCGGGCATTATAGGTGGTAAATAAGCTATTTGCATAATCCTGCTCTGTCTTTTCGGCTAAAGAAAATAACAATTCCCTTATTACATCGGCTTCAGCCTGTGTAATATCGCGCTCGGGCTTGGTGCCACGGGCATACATGGCTACAAGTTCATCGCTTACATTTAGTGGTGTATTACTCCCTTTATACACCAACGATTGCTGCGACACCAAAACATGACCAATATTCCAGATCAGGTTGTTGTTAAATCCTACAGGTATTTTATTAAGCTGCTCCAGCGTATAATCTTCAAAATATTTATCGAACAATTCGCGCAGGCGGCGTGTAATTTTAAATTCGGTTTCCATTTTAGAATATTTGTTTCGCAAAGATGCGCAAAGAAGCCACAAAGTTGCACAAAGAAATATAAAAAATTTCGCAAGGCTTTGTGGTTCTTTATGTACGATTTTCAATTTTAAACTTTGCGTTTCTTCGTGCCTTCTTTGCGTTACTTTGTGTTACAACCCGAACTAATACTTTCTTTGCGAATATTTCTGTAAACACACCTAAAAAAGATTTATATTTGTGTATTATAACAACAAACAGTAAAAAAGTTACAAAATGGCAACACTTACCGATGTTTTCGGCATACAAAAAGCCCTGACCCAACTGGGGATAACTGAAACAAATAAAGGCACATCTACCGGCCTTGAGAGTTTTGCGAACGGCGAATTGCTAAGTTCGTTTTCTCCGGTAGACGGATCGCTGATCGCGAAAGTACAGGTTTCTACACCGGACGATTACCAGGCTGTGATGGCTAAAGCCGAAGCTGCTTTTAAAACATGGAGGCTGGTACCGGCACCTAAGCGTGGCGAAATTGTACGCCAGATGGGCGACGAGCTGCGTAAGCATAAAGATGCCCTGGGACAACTGGTAAGCTACGAAATGGGTAAAAGCCTGCAGGAAGGCCTTGGCGAGGTGCAGGAAATGATAGACATATGCGATTTTGCCGTAGGATTATCGCGCCAGCTGTATGGCCTTACGATGCATAGCGAGCGCCCAAGCCACCGTATGTATGAGCAATGGCACCCACTGGGTATTGTAGGTATTATATCTGCCTTTAACTTTCCGGTAGCGGTATGGAGCTGGAATTCTATGCTGGCACTTATATGTGGCGACGTTTGCGTATGGAAACCATCATCTAAAACGCCGTTGTGTGGTATTGCCTGCCAAAACATCATCCAGAAAGTTTTAAAAGAAAACAACCTGCCTGAAGGTGTATTCTCTCTTGTAACCGGTGAAGATTGTAACGAACTAATCAATAACGACAAACGTATACCTCTGGTATCATTTACAGGCTCTACCCGCGTGGGCAGGCACGTAAGCCAGGTGGTGGCCGGCCGTTTTGGAAAAACCATATTAGAGCTTGGTGGCAATAATGCCATTATAGTTAGTGAACATGCAGATATTAGCATGGTACTTGTAGGTGCTGTATTTGGCGCAGTAGGTACTGCAGGTCAGCGTTGCACTACTACGCGCAGGCTTATAATACACGAAAGTGTATATGACAAAACCGTAGAGGTACTTAAGAGCGCGTACAGCCAGCTTAGCATAGGCAACCCACTGGATAGTAACAACCACGTAGGCCCGCTTATTGATAAGACTGCTGTTGAGGCATATCTTACTTCTATTGAAAAGGCTAAAGCCGAAGGCGGCAAAGTACTGGTAGAAGGCGGTGTGCTGCAAGGCGAAGGCTATGAAAGCGGCTGTTATGTAAAGCCATGCATTATTGAGGCTGAAAACCACTTTGAAATAGTACAGCACGAAACATTTGCACCTATTTTATATGTAATGAAATACAGCAATATTGAAGAGGCTATTGAAATGCAGAACGGTGTACCGCAAGGCTTATCGTCTTCGATATTTACAAACAATATGCGCGAAATGGAACTATTCCTTTCGCAGCAGGGTTCTGACTGTGGTATTGCCAACGTAAACATTGGTACTTCAGGAGCTGAGATAGGTGGTGCCTTTGGCGGCGAAAAAGAAACCGGTGGCGGCCGCGAAAGTGGAAGCGATGCCTGGAGGGCTTACATGCGCAGGCAAACCAACACCATTAACTACGGTACCCAGCTGCCATTAGCGCAGGGTATTAAATTTGACTTGTAATCATCTTACTTTTTTATAAAACGAATAGCTGCCCAACAAAAGGGCAGCTATTTTTTTGTGCTATGGTTTGAGTCGGCATATATTATCAATGCGTATTGATTTTGACCTAAACGCGCTGATTTTCAAAAAATAAGCTATCTTAGCCTCCAACATTAAAAACCAGCCACATGAAAAAAATTTTACTATTGCTGTTACTGCTTCCGGTAGCGGCGCTTTCGCAAAAAATAAAGATTAAAGGAGAAAAAGTCCTTTTTGATGAAAAGGAAGTCTGCCTGCTAAAAAAAACAGGTAGCGACTACGTTTTTTCAAGTCTTGACAAAACAAAGCAATTTACCGCGCGCTACAACCAGCTCATGCAGGATAAAGAAGTGTTATACCAATGGCTAACGATAAGCAGCCCGGACGGATCGCAAAGCAGCGAGATTCCGTATGAGGTATTGCAAATGTCGTTTGACTCTTCAAAAATCGTTACCAAACTGCTGTCTGAAAAATACGGACTTATAGATACTTCGGGAATCAATCAGGCTAAACTTCAGGAATTTTATGGCGTGCAGCGCGATAACCTGAGTGAAAAGTACATGAAAAGCATGACGGAAGCCAATGCCGATGCAAAAGTAAGCCAACAGGAATATGCCGCTAAGGTAGCTGCGGTACGTCCGTTTGTAAAAGGTGATAATACCGTAGTTGCAGGTGGGCAAATGGGTACTAAAATTATGGGTAAGGTGATTCCGATAAAGTACAACCATATGGGCAGTAACCAGCCTATAAGGGTTATTGACCTTGATAACATTACCGTGGCAAGCGCCGAGATAACCGGAAATGGGAATAATGACATTAATGTTACGCTATTTAATAAAAACACCTTTACTTACAAGGCAAAACGCCGCTATACCGATACAGACAATGCTCTGTTCCTGACCCAACTGGTTGAGGAGCTTGTATCGCGCGATATGGTACTGGGGCACCAGGCAAAACAGTACGAAAACAAACTGTATAACGAAAAAGTAAAACTTGCCAAAGAACGCAGTGCTAACATTTATAACAAGCCGGGCTATGCTATTGACGAAAAAGGTGTAACCTACAAAGGCGGTACTGTTACGGCACAGTTCCAGAAACTGGATATTAACGAAACCGGAAATACAGAAGTAGTAGATGCTATAGATAACTATGGCAAAAAAGTATCTGTAAAATACCTGAACGAAAAAGGCAAGGAACGCACCGCAACCTTAAACGCATCTGACGGCGCACGTTTTTGTGTAACTAATACCGATGGTACCCAAACCTGTTACCTGGGCATGAAAGTAAAGGGCGATGCCCTGAAAAAGCTTTCAAATGCCATGTCGTTAGGTTTTAGCAATGCTTACTTTTACCAAATCGTATATGAGAGTAATGGTAACCTGGTGCTTAAAGATCCGGTAGAGGGCGGTATCTATGTTGTAAAGATAAAAGACAAAAAAGAAGGCCAGATGATAGACAAACGCAGTAACGAAAAACTGTCTGTAGAGTTATCAGAATACCTTTCAAAATGTAAAAGCGTAGTGAGCGAACTCTCAGGAGGCAACCTCGACCTTAAGGTTGAAGATAACCTCATCAGCCTGATGAAAGAATACAACAGCTGTAAATAAATACAAAAATGGCTGCTCCAAATCATGGAGCAGCCATTTTTGTTTTAGATAGTATTGCACTATTCTACCGCTATTTTTAGAAGTTGCTTATTTCTGCCTTTACGACCTATAAAGTACAGTGAATTATTCTGTTTAGATATAGCTCCCAGCATTACCATAAAGGGCACCTCATTTTCATCATCAGCCAAAAGTATCTGATAATCAAAATCTCCATTTTGTCCTATGCGTATCACATTAAGATTAGACCTGTTAGGGCTCTTTTGGTTAAATTGTATGCGCTCATTTTTTAGCTTTTTAACTTTATCAGCAGTGTTAATAAAAAAGAATGTATTACCTCCCTTAATTATTGACGAATATGAGACATAAGGATTACTTCCGTCTGTACTTTGCCTCTTGTTTATATTGCGTGCCCATAAGAGTTCACCACCATCGCTTATCCTGGCAGATATAATATCATCATAATTAAAAAAATAATTAGCATACCCCATACTTCCGTTCATGCCCATATTATGCGATACGGTAACATAATGTTCTTCGGCATTAAAAACTATATCCCCGTTATCTGCAAGAAACATATCTCTAAAAGTAATATTTTTAAGCTCCCCGTCTTTATTCTTACCATACTTATCAACCATAAACTGTTCTGTAAAAGGGCTGAATTTGCTTGTTGCAATATCTAGATTAACGGGATCCATATCAAAGTAACATAGCCCTTTAAAACGGGTATCTTTACGATCACTGTAAAAACCTACACAGGCTATCCTGTCTTTTTTTACCAATACTTTTAATGAAGCAGCAAAATGTTCCTGAACATTAAACACCTGTGTTTTACTATCGCTTTTTGTTATACGGGTTAATTCATATCTGTATTTTCCACCCTCTTCCTTCTCTTTCGTTTCCTTTGTATACACCTTGCCTAAAAGATAAACGACATTGCCATCTGCACTTACATCTATATTTTCATGTTGAAATTTCCAGTCTTTTATATCCCTTTTAAACGTATGGTCAATTTTAAGATCGAGGTTAAAATCGTAAACATATATTTTATGTAACTTATTATGCTCTTCTTTATCATCCATATCTATAGAGATACTAAATGCTGTTTTGTTTTTGTTAACCAGCATTATTGCACGGTTGTCTTTATCATATCCGGCAAACATACTATTGACGCCCATGCGGTTCTTTTTTAGCTCCTCGCGTTTTAACCTGAAAAGTTCTTTAGGCGTAAATACAAAATCAGAAAGGTTGGCAGTATTTGCACTACACACATAGGCTCTATCCTCTTTATTATACATAAATGCAATAATATTAACCTTCGCACCTTTTACAGTAATACCTAACACACTACCGCGTTCTTCAAGAGGATATTCATATTCTTTTATAAGCTTCATATTCTTGTCATAATGCTCAAAATAGTAGCCTGACGAAGCCAAATGAAAAAGGCCTCCCTGATAGGAACGCACTATAACCACACCGCCCTCTTCATCCTCATCAACAGAAACGATTTCGGAATGCTTGTATTTATCTTCAAATACCTCGCTCTTTTGCAGCTTACAGGGAATATTCTGTGCGCTTGAGGTTAAAAAAAAAAGAGTGCATAAAACGCCCAGGAAAATCTTGTTCATATTCGTTTAGATTGGTTTCTGCCAAAAGTATAAAAATCCATTTTAACTTTAACATTTTATTCCTGTCCATAAAAAAAGCCCCATAACGGGGCAATTAAATTTTTCTGTCTACAGCTAATTACTTACCCGGAAAAACAGGTTTCCTTTTTTCAAGAAACGCTGTAGTACCTTCTTTAAAATCTTCGGTACCAAAGGCCTCTCCAAAGCCTTTAACCTCCTGGTTATAACCATTAACACCATCTTCAAAACCGGCGTTAACAGCCTTAATAGCTTTTGAAATTGCAACAGGAGAGTTTTTAATGATTTTACCCGCTATGCTTTTTGCAAGATCCAGTAATTCTGCCTGCGGCACTACGTGATTTACAAGACCCCATGCCAGGGCATCCTGTGCGGTAACCATACCGGCTGTCATTATCATTTCAAAAGCGCGGCCTTTACCTACAAGCTGCGGCAGGCGCTGCGTACCGCCATATCCGGGAATTACACCAAGCGATACTTCCGGCAAGCCCATCTTTGCATTATCAGACGCTATACGGAAATGGCAAGCCATAGCAAGCTCTAAACCTCCGCCCAGTGCAAAACCATTAATGGCAGCAATAACCGGCGTGCTAAGATCCTGCACAAAATCAAACAAAAGCGCCTGGCCAAGGGCAGCAAGCTTTTCGCCTTCATCTACATTAAAATCGGCAAACTCAGCAATGTCTGCACCGGCTACAAAAGCTTTTTCGCCACTGCCTGTTATGATTATAGCCTTTACATAAGAGTTCTGGTCGTATGCTTCAAAGGCATCGTGCAGCTCTACAATGGTTTCTTTATTAAGCGCGTTTAGCTTAGTTGGCCTGTTTATGGTAATGATGCCTATGTTATCTTCGGCAGTTACCGTAATGTTTTCGTATGCCATGTTTTTTGTTTGTTAGAAGTTTGTATGTTCTGTTTGTGTTTCGTTTTCTGACGTAGTTATGGGCAGCGATACATAAAAAGTGGTACCCACCCCCGCCGAACTTTTAAAATTAATGGTCCCGTGGTAACTCTCTACTATATTCCTTATGATGCTTAGGCCAAGCCCCATACCACTATTTTTGGTCGTGAACTTAGGTTCAAAAATACGGCTTTTATCTTCTACAGTAATGCCCTTACCATTATCTGTTACCGTGATTTTTGCCTGACCGGCTTCGCGGTACACGCGCACATCTACCTTAGGCTCCCGCTGGTGGTCGTCCATGGCCTGTGTGGCATTTTTAACCAGGTTGGTAATAATGCGTATCAGCTGTGTACGGTCCATACGGGTAATGATCTGTGGTTCATCGGCATGAAAGGTAATGTAGCATTCATTAAATATCTCCAGTGCCAGCTGCACGATCTTTACCACATTAAGCGTCTCATTTTGCTGCGCCGGCAACGATGCAAAGTTGCTGAATGCCGATGCTACCGCCGTCATGGTATCAATTTGCTGTATTAGTGTATTGCTGTATTCTGCAAGCTTTTCATGTATCTTAGGGTCGCTTGGGTCAAATTTGCGCTGGAAGCTCTGCACGGTAAGGCGCATCGGCGTAAGCGGGTTTTTAATTTCGTGGGCTACCTGTTTGGCCATTTCGCGCCAGGCCTCCTCACGCTCCTTTTGTGCCAGCAGTGCAGCACTTTCATCAAGGTCGTCTACCAGGTTATTGTAAGCATCTACCAGCAGGCTAATTTCCTGCGGGGTGTCGCCCATGTGTATCTTCTCATTCACCTCGTTAAGGCGCGTTTCCTTTATACGGTCGCTGACTTCTTTGATGGACTTGGTAATGTAACTGCTCAGGAAATAGGCAATGATAACCGAGATAAGCAGCATGAACGAATATACCTGTACAAAGCGGGCTATAAAATTGCTAATCTCTTTTTCGTAGTAGCCATCGTCTTCAATGTAAGGCAGGTTCAGGATGCCCAGCGGTTTGAACTTGGTATCTTTAATATAGCTGTAAGAAGACCTGAATTTCTTATTATTCAGCGTGGTCTTAAGGTCTACAAAGCGTTTTTCGGCAGTAGAACGAATAACACGCAGTACGGGCTCTGTAATATCCTGGTTGATGGTATCTACAGAAAATGCCGCCTTACTGGACTTTAACAGCTTACCATCGAGGTCGTAAATATTGATCTCGGTACCATGAATGTTTGCTAGCTCATGTATGCGGTCGCGAAATATAAGCGGCAGGTTCTCTGTACTCAGCGGATAGGTAGTATTAGCAAGTACATAGCTGATGTGTTCCTTTATGGAATTTTCTTTGCGCTCCAGGCGGTCTTCGTGGTATTCCTTAGCCTCTTTTTTAAACTGGTAAATAGAAACAAACGCTATCAAAAACGATGCGATAAGGGTAATAAGGATAAGCGATAAAAATATCCTTACCCGTAGCGACCAGCGTTTTATTTTAAATTTTTCTTTCATGCCTTAGGAGTTGTTACGCTCCCGTATCTTTTTATAAAATTTATAGCCCAGCATTAATAAAATGCTGAATGCCATAATGCCCACCACACCATAGATCCAGTTGATGGCATTTTTTAAAATTACTAAAAAAACCACGGCAAACAAAATAAGCGTGGCACCTTCGTTCCACAAACGCATAAAACCTGTAGTGTGTTTTACCTCATCGTTTTGTAATTGTTTAAATATCCTGTGGCAGTTGTAATGGTACAGGTACAGCAGAAACACAAAGCACAGCTTTACGTGCATCCACGGCTGGGTAAGCCAGGCATTACCCGTAGGGGTAAAGAAAATCATCCAGTAGGCAAAAATACTCGCCAGCACTGCCGATGGCCATGTAATGATATACCACAGCCTGTAACTCATAAGCTTATATTGCTTAATGAGTATTTCTTTTTCGGGCGAAGGCTTACTGTTTGCCTCTATGTGGTACACAAATAACCGCACAATATAGAACAGCCCGGCAAACCAGGTTATTACAAATATGAGGTGCAGCGATTTTATATAATTATAGTCCATTACTTTTTTAAAATTTATAAAACAATTTCAGGTCCATGTTGAAGTTAAAATTTGTTTCAGCACCAGATTGTTTCAGGAATTTATCTTCGCCAAACCATGCAAAATGTTCATCATCGCCACTATTATCAAAAGTTGTTTTATTAGTTACATTCCTGTAAGTTACATCGCGATTTTTTATCCCTAATCCTGTTTTCCAGATAAGGCCCACCGTTTCAGAAAAATAAAAGAACAGGTTATAGTTAATATTCAATCCCGTTTTAATGCGTTTAAAATCGGCTTCATCATACCGGTAAGCAGGATAGCCACCCGGGCCATAATATCTGTTATTGGTAAAATGGTCTGTATGATTGATGTAAAACACCTCTGCCGAAACCAGGTGCTTTATCTTTCCGTGGTTGCGAAGGCTGTAAAACACCTCGGGCCTAACCTCAAAAATACGGTAATCTTTATTAACACGGTTATCGCTTTGAGCTCCCATACCAAAAGAGCTGCCATAATTGCCATAGCCAGCTTCCAGCCCCACCCACCACCTTGGCGCTACCTTATGCATATACCCCACATTATATCGCGGAGCATAACTAAAAGTAGGGTTCAAAAGGCTGAGTGTAACAACAGAGGAATACGCCTCTTGCGGAGTTTCCTGTGCTTGCGCTGCATAGAGCACAAGACTGCATAAGAGTAAGGTAATTTTAAATTTCATAGCTTTTTATGTCGAATTTAGTATTAAAGCACTAAAAAACAACACTTCTCATATTTTAAATTACCATTAAATTTCTTTAAGATGCGTAGCCATTTCCTTTTTCAGAAAAATGCCTGTTACTATTGTAGACGATATATCTGCAATGGGAAATGCGATCCAGATACCGAAAAGGCCAAAATATTGCGGCAGTATGAGTACCAGCGGTATCAGGAAAAAACCCTGTTTGGTCAGGGTAAGCAAAAGTGCCTTAACCGTTTTACCCGCCGCCTGAAAATAAGCCGCCCCAACCAGCTGTACCGCAATAATGGGCGATGCCGCAAATACCCAGCGCAGTGCACCCGGCGTTTCTTTTATAATTTGAGCATCAGTCGTAAATACTGCCACTATGGGTTTTGCCAATACCATTATGACCACAAATATTAAAATTGCAAGTCCGCCAGCATAAAGTATAGACAGGCGAATGCTTTCGCGTACGCGCTCTTTGTTGTTGGCTCCGTAATTGTATCCGGCAATGGGCAGAAAACCCTGTGTAACGCCTAAAACAGGAAACAGCGCAAACATAAGCATACGGCTAACAATGCCATAAATGGTTATGGCCGCCTCGCCACCCTGCGCATACAGCGTATGGTTTAGTAATACATTAAGCACGCTGATAACCCCCTGACGGGCAAAGGTTACAAAACTCATGGAAATGATTTCCCACGATATTTTTTTGTCCCAGATAAAGTTGTGCCATTTTAGTTTCAGCTCGCTTTTGTAAATAAAGAACCACGCGATATAAAAGAACGAAAGTACAAATGATGACCCTGTGGCAATGGCAGCACCCAACACCCCCATACCCAGTATTTTTATAAACAGGATATCAAGCAGCAGGTTAGCCACCGTACTAATTATCATGGCTATCATAGCGTGCTTCGACTTATCTTCGGCACGTATAACGTTATTACCCATCATACTTAGTGCCTGAAACGGTACTGCAAGCAATATCGGGAAAAAGAATTCTTTAGCAGGCTGTACTATTTTTCCGGCTGCGCCAAAGGCATATAATATCTTATCGGTAAACAACAGCCCTGCAGCTACAAACAATGATGCTATAATTAGCGTCATCATAAGCTGGTGGGCAAAGGTGCTTATCGCCTTATTTTTATCATTTGCGCCTAATGCACGCGATAAAACCGAGCTGCCTCCTACCCCTATGGCCATGCCCAGCGACGATATAAAAAACGTAATGGGCATTACTACCGATAGTGCAGCTATGGCAAGCGAACCTATCCAGCGGCCTACAAAAATGGTATCTATAAGCACATTTACGCTCATAAACAAGATACCTACAGATGAGGGGATGCTCTGTTTAATGAGCAACCCTTTAATATCTTTTTTTGCAAGGTCTCTGGATGTTAACTCCATTAATTTAATACTTTACCTGTAGCGGCCCAGGTGTTTATCCATTTTGTTACGGTGGCTACCCACTGGGCATCATCATTAAGACAGGGAATTGTCTTAAAGTGCTCTCCGCCATTTTCTTTAAAGTCTTCATCGGCACGCATACCTATTTCTTCAAGCGTTTCCAGGCAGTCTGCCACAAAAGCGGGGGTTACCACAGCTATATTTTTAATGCCTTTTGCCGGCATTTTATTTATCTCAACATCGGTATATGGTTCCAGCCATTTATCTCCGGCCAGTCGGCTTTGAAAGGTTTGATAATATTTATCTTTAGGGATACCAAGCTTTTCTACCACAAGGCGGGTAGTTTCGTAACAATGGGTACGGTAGCAAAATGCCGCCGCAGGTGTACCCGGCGTACAGCACATTACATCTGTAGTGAATTTTTTATGCGATTTAGTAGCATCTGTCTTACGCACATGCCTTTCCGGTATACCGTGGTAGCTAAACACCAGCTTATCATAATCGTAGCCTTCAAGCCCACGCTTAATAGAGTTGGCAAGTGCATCAATATAATCAGGATTATTATAAAAGGCAGGCACATTGGTAAGCTTCATCTGCGGAAATTTCTTAGCCCTGATCTCTTCTGCCAAAACCTCTATGGTCATAGTACTCGCCATAGCATACTGCGGGTATAACGGAAACAGCAACACATCGGTAACACCTTTGTCTGCAAGCTCTTTTAGCCCTGTTTCTAAAGACGGCTTACCATAGCGCATGGCCAGTGCTACAGGCACATCGGCATTTGGCGCTACCTTATCCTGAAGCCTTTTGCTCAGTACAATAAGCGGAGAACCCTCATCCCACCATATTTTAGCATAGGCATGGGCAGATTCTTCCGGCCTCTTGCGCAGTATAATGCCACGTACCAGTAAAGCCCTAAGCAAAAAAGGGACATCTATAACGTACTTATCCATCAAAAATTCGTCGAGGTAAGGCTTTACATCCTTAGCCGTTGGGCTATCCGGTGAACCAAGGTTTACTAATAATACTCCTTTCATGGGTGTGTTTCTATTTTGCCGCCGCCTGCCATAGTCATCAAAAACCGTGCAGGAAAAACAGTGAATTTTATTTTATATGTTATTTCTAAATTGCCAAACGGCTAATTACAGTTCCTTTTTAAACTTCTCTTCTACTTTAATACGTTCCCTTTTTAAGAATTTGGGTTCATCAAATCTATATCCTATAAACCATGTGGTATAGCCTATAATATCGCTTAGCTGTACATTACTCTGGCTGCCGTGCGTAAAAAATGATGCACGCGCATTGAGCCCGCCAAACCAGCGCTCGCCATTATAGCCGGGCGCAAGGAGCAACGACCCGTTAATAAGCAGGTTTGTAGTAGTGTTATCATCTACCGTTGTGGTAAAGCCTGCGCCAAGTGATGCTCCTGACGACAACAAAAAGTTTTTACCAATAACCCAGTTGTAATAATAAGCCGGCGCCAGGGCTACGTCTACATAATACATTTTATCGTCTGCTATAAGCGGCTCGCCTGCCGAATTAAATTCGGTGTAGTAATAAGACAATACAGGTGCAAAACTGCCGGCGCTTTTTAGCTGTTTTGCATTTTGGAACGACGATGCGGTAAACGAATAATTTTTATTAAAAAAATAAGAGGTACTCCCGCCCACCTTTAATGTTTTTAGGCCGGGTAAGTAAATTCCAGCGCCATCATCCTGAGATACCGTAATACCTTTTTGATAATACAGGTCAAAGTGCTGCATAAACCTGCCGGGAAACAGGTTAAAGCTGAACGACCTCATTTTAGAATCTTTATTGTCGCGGTTCTCATTAAAGAACTTTGGCGAAAAGCCAAGGCTGAACGAAATGATATCGTATTGTACTGCCACACCCAGCGTAGTCTTAGAATTAGGATTCATGCTTAGCGTGGTATCATCCTGAATGTAATCCAGGGTAAAACTATTAGAGGTGCTCAGGGTAAATGCCTGTACTGCTATTACATTGTCATATTTTTTATAATAAGCATTACTTAGTGTATCGGTTTGTGCTATACAGGCACCCGAAACAGAAAACAATGCTGTTATAAAATTTTTTATACCCATGCCTTTGGTTGTGCCAAAATATTTATCAGGCGTTCCTCCTCGCTTCCCGGTTCAGGATGATGGTCATAGACCCACTGCACGTGTGGTGGTAAGCTCATTAGTATACTTTCAATGCGCCCATTGGTCTTAAGACCAAACAACGTACCCTTATCGTGCACTAGGTTAAACTCTACATAGCGCCCACGGCGAATTTCCTGCCAGGTGCGTTGCGCCGGCGTGTATGGCATATCTTTTCTTTTTTGCACTATGGGCACATACGCCTCAAGGAAACTATTACCTACTTCGCTCACAAAAGCAAACCATTGTTCCATGCCAAAATCTTCCGTTGCCTTGCAATGGTCAAAGAACAGGCCGCCTATACCGCGTGCTTCATTGCGGTGGGCATTCCAAAAGTATTCATCACATTGCTTTTTAAAACGTGGATAGAATTCCTGGTCGTGCTTGTCGCAGGCTGTTTTACAGGTTTGGTGAAAGTGCGCGGCATCTTCATCAAACAGGTAGTATGGTGTAAGGTCCTGCCCTCCGCCAAACCAGCTATTTACAACAGCTCCGGTTTTATCATACATTTCAAAATAGCGCCAGTTGGCATGTACCGTAGGCACCATAGGGTTAACCGGATGCAACACCAGGCTAAGCCCGCAGGCAAAAAAATCGACATCGCCCACACCAAAATAGGCCTGCATGGCCTTTGGGAGTTCGCCATGCACGGCAGAAATGTTTACCCCGCCTTTTTCAAAAACGTTGCCGCCTTCTATAACACGGGTACGCCCACCGCCGCCCTCGGGGCGTTGCCAAATATCCTCACGGAATTTAGCCTTGCCATCTGCTTCTTCTAATTTAGACGTTATGGTATCCTGTAACTGTTGTATGTATGCGTAAAATGTATCTTTCATTGTCCTTGTCTTAAGCGGTATGCTATTTTATACGTATAAGCACGCCTTTGCGCTTTACAATATTTTTATAATCCCACTGAATTTCCGTTGCCTTTCTAAGCCAGCGATTAAGGTCTTTAATGTTTATCTGGCTCACATGGGTATAGGCTATGGCAGCATCTTTAAACTTTTTACCGTTAAGGTTCAGTAGCTCTTCATCAAACGACTGCCCACTCCAAAACATCAGCCTCATGTTGTTTTTTAGCTTACTGTAACCCACAACAGGGTTGCCATCTAAAAACCAAACCGGGTGCGCATGCCATATCTTGTTTTCGGCACCGGGTAAATTTTCAGTTATGGTTTGTGCTAAAAAATTAGCAATAGCGGTATCTTCAGCAGTTAGCGCATCGTTGTAAGTTTGTATTTCCGGGGTGTATTTCATTTTTTTAAACCTAAGAATTTTAGAGTATTAAACTTTGGTTTTTGTATATAATCTGTTGAAGAGTCAAAGATTTTAACTTCAACTCTTTCTTTGTCTTTTACAACAGTGCCGTACCTGTTTGGCCAGTTTGAAGGAATGCGTTCAAATTTACCAAGTGCCAGCATTTTTTCTAATATTCTTTCTCCATCATGATATAGTTCATATATTTTGAGAGGTAAAGGCCAATATTCCTGCGTAGATAAAATATATCGTGTAAAAAAATACGAGTCAAGTTCGCCAAATTCATTCCCGCACATTATTGATGCTTCTATTTCTTGTTTCGTTTTTTCATTATAAAAACCACAATGAAATCCATGTACATAATATCTCCAACCATTAAATGTACCTGTTACTTTTTTTCCAGACTTCAGCGGGTTGAAAGTTAGCGATGGAAAATCCTTGTGAATTTCTAATTTCAGGCAGCTTGCTAATTCATAAATTAACTTAGTGGCGAGTACCCCATAGTCTATAGCACATTGCTCAAAAAAATCGACATTTTCCTCTATTTCCTTGTAAGAAAGCAGCTTTACGATGCCTATTATTGGTTCAATTCCATGTATTCCAACATTATGATTGGGTAGTTTTTCTTTTAGATTCTTACCTGTAGATTGCCGAAAAGATTCCAAATCAGTATCAAACTGTAAAAGCACTTTATATTCATTGGAATCTGCACATACAGCTTCTTCCGAAGGTAAATCTTCAGGTTTGCTAATGATGTATTTCTTTATCGGTAGTTCCAATTAAAACTATTTAATTTTTGACGTGTATTCTGATTTTAATAACCCGAAATAAAAAATGTCCTCCATTACGCCATCGCCATTTTTAAACTCCTGCTTTAGCACACCCTCCTGTATAAACCCATTTTTTAAGGCCACCTTCTGGCTTGCAAAATTTACCGGCGAGGTACAGATGTACACTTTATTAAGATGCAGCGTATCAAAACAAAAGGCCACCGTTTTTGCAACCAGTATTGATGTAATGCCCTGCCCCTGAGAGTCTTTATCTACAAAGTAACCCAGTTCGCATTTGAGAATATATCTATTGATGTTCTTAACTACAATGTACCCAATCAGCTTTTTGCTTTGTGTATCGCGCAGGTAGAAATAATAGTACTCTCCTTTTTCCTGATTTTCTGCACCCTGTGCAAGAAAGGCAGCCGTACGCTCTAAATTGCTGCACCCTGAAATTGTAACGGGAAACGTATTGACAAGATTTCGCCTGTTTCGCTCTATAAGAGCGAAAAACTCCTCCGGCAGGATCGCATCAATGGTATTTATTTCCCAATTGCTCATGCTATTTTAAGGCGTTGACTTTATTCATAATATCGAAAGAAAACATTTTGCTTTCTGCCTGTATGTAATTGTACAGTGCAACCGCCTTATCCTTTAACGATTCCAGCCCCGCTTTCGCGGAAAGCTTCGCCAGCACATCGGCAAACTGCTCCATATTGGCCCAGTCAAAATGATAGCGCGTTATAAAATCGATCAGCTCGGCAGGCGTTATGCTTTGCAGCGTATTCAGCTCAAGGCCAAGCGTTTTGAGTTGCTGGTTTACCTCGGCTTCTTCCCAATCGGGCACAAAAACCAATGCAATAACTTTTTGCATGGCGCTGTTAATGCGTTCGTTCTCTTCGTCGCGTAATCCTAAGCTTAGTGGCATTTTTTAATTGTTAGTTGTCGGTTGATGGTTGTCAGAAGCTTTTGTCATGCTGACGAAGGAAGCATCTCTGTCGAGATCCTTCGACTCCGCTGCGCTGCGCTCAGGATGACAGGACTTCACAGTGAGTAAATCCGTCAACCGACAACTAACAACCTTTATTTATATTCTTTAACCGCGTCTATAAACGCTTTGGCATGGTCTACCGGAATGTGTGGTAGTATGCCGTGACCTAAATTTACAATATAATTGTCTTTACCAAACTCATCTATCATTTGGTGTACCATTTTTTTAATGGTAGGGATAGGGCTTAGCAATCGGCTTGGGTCAAAGTTACCCTGAAGCGTAATGCGGCCACCACTAAGGTAACGTGCATTGCGCGCAGAGCACGTCCAGTCTACACCAAGTGCAGAAGCCTTACTTTGTGCCATGTCGCCAAGTGCAAACCAACAGCCTTTACCAAACACAATTACATGCGTTTCAGTTGCCAGTGCCTCTACGATCTGGTTGATGTATTTCCATGAAAATTCCTGGTAATCTACCGGGCTTAGCATACCGCCCCAGCTGTCAAATACCTGCACGGCATTTACACCCGCCTTTACTTTTTCTTTAAGGTAAGCAATGGTGGTATCGGTTATTTTTTGAAGCAGTACGTGGGCAGCCTCAGGCTGGCTAAAACAGAAACCCTTAGCAGTATCAAAACTCTTAGAACCTTTACCTTCTACCGCATAGCAGAAAATCGTCCACGGGCTGCCTGCAAAACCTATAAGCGGCACCTCATCGTTAAGCATTTCTTTAGTCAGCTTTATGGCATCCATTACATATCCCAGTGTTTCATGGATATCCGGAACAATAACTTTCTCTACATCCTGCACGGTGCGTATAGGGTTGGGCAAAAATGGCCCAACGCTTTCTTTCATCAGCACCTCAATGCCCATAGCCTGTGGCACCACAAGTATATCACTGAATAATATCGCGGCATCAGGCTTCACAATACGGATGGGCTGCACCGTAATTTCGGCAGCAAGCTCAGGCGTCTGGCAGCGTGTAAAGAAGTCGTATTTATCTCGCAGTGCCCTGAATTCCGGCAGGTAACGCCCTGCCTGACGCATCATCCATACCGGTGGTCGCTCTACGGGTTCGTTACGTAATGCTTTTAAAAAAAGGTCGTTTTTTATGCTCATGTTTTTTCAATTGTACCACAAAGTTTCACAAAGAAGTCGCAAAGATTCGCAAAGTCTTAGAGCCTGTAGTAGTTGTTTTTATTCTTTGTGTTGCTTTGTGCCTTCTTCGCGTGCCTTTGCGAAATATGTCCTTGTTTGCACAATAACATTCTCCACACTTGGCTTATGGGCAATGATAATCTTATTTGTTATACCCTCTAATGCAGCGGCTGTTGTGTTGCCAATGCAAAAGCAGGCTTCATCTGTAATGGTATTTTCCTGCATATAACTCTGCACAGCAGACGGACTAAAAAAGAGTATCCCGTCTACGGGTGTGGTTATCTTTTGCGGTGTAAGCACGGTGTCATACACTTCAACTTCGGTAAAAGCTACTTTGGCATTTATCAATACCTCCGGAAGGATATCCCTGCGAAGGCTGCCGCTGTAAAATGTAAACTGTTTATCTGCGTGGTCTTTAATAATAAATTCAGCCAATGCCTCAGCATCATTCGCCACAGCGATAACTTCAAATCCGTGGCGCTCTATCAGTTCTTTGGTTTTATAGCCTACACAAAATACTTTATTACCAGAGAGCAGCCCGCTTGCTACATGCTTTAAAAAACCCTTAAACCCGTTAGCACTCGTAAAGATAAGATTATCAGCGGTGTCATTAAGTTCAAAAGGCTTGTACTCAATACCTATAAAATCGGCTTCTACCACGGCAAGCCCTGCATTAAGCAGATACAGCTTTTGGTTGGGCTGCAACTTTTTAGTAGAAAGCACGCGGTATGCCATTGTTATTTATTAAGTTGATTACGAATTTCGGCCATTAGTTCAGCACCACCGTTTTGCAACAGTTCTTCGGCACACAGGTTGCCCAGATTATCTGTATCGCCATCAGCGGAGATTACTTTTTCGATGTGCAGTTTCTGCTTCCCGTCGATAGAAAGCAATACACCCTCAAAACGTATTTCATCATCTATAGAGCTTACCAATGCGCCAATGGGAGCGGTACAGCCGCCCTCCAGTTTTTTAAGGAACTGGCGCTCTATGTGTGTGGCAACTTCGGTAGGCTTATGGTTTAGCTTTGCAAGCGCCTCACGGCAAAAGCTGTCGTTTTCCATAGCGACTACCACCATGGCACCCTGAGCGGGTGCGGGTATCATCCAGTCAAGGGTTATATGGTTATGCGGTAACAGGTTAATACGTTCCAGTCCGGCTTTGGCAAACACTGCACCGTTCCACCCGCTTTCTTCGAGCTTTTTAAGCCGGGTGTTTACATTGCCGCGAAGGTATGTTACGGTATGGTGCGGGTAGCGGTTGAGCCACTGCGCCTGGCGGCGGAGTGAGCCTGTAGCAATAATGGCTGCATTGGCATAAAAATCAGGATTGCCTTTGTGCACCAGTATGTCGTCTACATTGGCACGCTCTAAAACAGCGGCCTGCACAATGCCTTTTGGCAATGCGGTAGGTACATCCTTCATGCTGTGCACGGCAATATCTACTTCGCCGCGCAGCATGGCAACGTCGAGTGTTTTAGTAAAAATACCGGTAATGCCCAATTCGTATAGCGGAACGTCCAGTATTAGGTCGCCCGTGCTTTTTACAGCCACGATCTCGGTAGCATAACCCAAATCGTTCAGTTGCTTTTCTACCGTATGAGCCTGCCACAGCGCAAGTTCGCTATCGCGGGTACCAATCCTTATTGTTTTTTGTTCCAAGTTTCAGGTTTAAAGTTGATCCGACTAAGGTTAAGTCGTCTGTGCCTTGTTTTCTATTTTAAAGACTTTTTCTATCCACTCTATGCTTTCATCAACCACGGTATCGCGGTCTTTAAGATGGTTTGCAAAATGAGATGTAATTTTATGAATAATGCGCTGGCTGATGATCTCGGCCTGCTGCTCATCAAAATTACTTATTTTTTTGCGCTGAAAGTCCAGCTCACTATCTTTAATAGAGTTAAGTTTCTCTTTTAATGCATTTATGGTGGGTGCAAACTTGCGGGAATTTGTCCACTCGTTAAATTCCTCGGTTACTTCGCTTATAATTGCCTCAGCTGCCGGAATGTGCTTTTTACGGTTTTCCAGTGTGCTGTCGGTTATTTTACTCAGGTCGTCAAGGTGTATTACGGTAACATTTGGCAGGTCCAATACATTATCGTGTACGTTTTTAGGTATCGAAAGATCAAGTATCAGCAGTGGCTTGTTAAGCGCCAGAATATCTTTATCGATGGTAGGCAGCTGCGCACCGGTAGCAACTACCAGTACATCTGCCTGGGCTACTTCTAGCGGAAGCAGGTCGTAGTCTTTAACCAGCAGGTTAAACTTGCCGGCTACTTTTTCTGCCTTTTCCCTTGTGCGGTTTATAAGCACAATATGGTCGTTCTTGGTATGCTTAACCAGATTTTCGCAGGTATTGCGGCCTATTTTGCCGGTACCAAAAAGCAGTATGCCTTTGTTTTGCACATCGGCAACGTTATCTATAATATACTGCACCGCAGCAAAAGATACCGATGTGGCACCACTGCTCAGTTCGGTTTCATTCTTTACGCGTTTGCTGGCCTGTATTACACTATTTACCAAACGCTCTGTAAACGAATTGACGAGGTTATGGTTCTTGCTTTCTGCAAAGCCATTCTTTATTTGCCCTATAATTTCAAAATCTCCCAGTATCTGGCTGTCCAGCCCTGTACCCACGCGAAAAACGTGTGCCATGGCCTCGTTATTTTTATATATAAAAGCAGCACGCTGAAACTCCTCTACAGAGCCGCGGCTATTTTCTACCATTAATTTTATAAGCTGAAACGGATGCTCTGCAAATCCATAAATTTCGGTACGGTTACAGGTAGATATTACGACAAGGCTTTCTATACCTTCGGCGGCGGCCTGCTCTAAAACAGCAGTCCTGGCAATAGCATCAAGGCTAAACTTTCCCCTTACCTCAGCGTCTGCTTTACGGTAACTGATTCCCACAGCATAAAAAGTAAGATGCCTGTGCATGTTGTGATTTTCCATATACACTTTTCCTAAAAAGTTTAACAAAAGTATAACAAGCCACTTTTAAAAAGTAACGCTACAGGTCCTAATTATAACGCTGTGGGATATTTTGACCCTCTGGCGTTGTTTTTTGCCGAAATACGCTAACTTTGCACTAAAATCAATGCTTTACAAAGTTCTAGTTTAGAAACATTCTAAATAAAAATAAGCAGCTTTGTGTTTTTGGCATTCAAAAAAATACCGCTATGGGTTCTCATGAGGAGATAATGATTGAAGACGGTTTTTATGTACTGAAGTATGAAAACAACAGCGACGAAACCACCCATTTTACAAGGGATGTAGATACCGAACTAATACAATTTCACTTTGGCATTAAAGGCCGTGGCAAGTTTATTTTTAACCAGGGCCGCTATGCGCTGGACATCCGCGAGGAGGTATCGCTCTTTTTGTATAACCCACAAACTAACCTGCCACTACACCTGGAAATTGCCCCGCACAGCTGGGTGATATCGATACTTGTTTCCATAAAAAAATTTCACGGCTTTTTTTCAGAACAGGCAGACCATATTCCGTTTTTAAGCCCAGGTAATATTGACCGTAAATACTATAAAGACGATAAAATAAATCCGTCAATGGCCATTGTACTAAGCCAGCTGTTTCACTTTAACCTGCACCAGAGTATTAAAAAACTCTATTTTAAGGGCAAGGTATATGAGCTGCTGAGCCTGTACTTTAACCGTACGGAAGACCCAAATGCAGAGCAATGCCCATTTTTGATAGATGAGGAAAACGTAATAAAAATACGCAAGGCAAAAGATATTGTAATTGCCAACATGGCTGAGCCGCCGGGACTGGAAGAACTTAGCGAGCAGGTAGGCATAAGCCTTAAAAAGCTTAAAATGGGCTTCCGCCAAATATATGGCGACAGCGTGTACAGCTTTTTGTTTGATTATAAGATGGACTATGCCCGCAAGCTGCTCGACAGCGGATCGTATAACGTAAACGAGGTAGGGCTACGCATAGGCTACAGCACTGCCAGCCACTTTATAGCGGCTTTTAAAAAGAAATTTGGCACTACGCCTAAGAAGTATTTAATGAGTATTAACGAGAAGGTATAGGCACGCATCGTACAACTTGCCATGCGATTTGTCATCCTGAACGCAGCGATAGCGCAGTGAAGGATCTCAAAATAATCGAGATTCCTCCTATCGTCGGAATGACAAAGCACACCAGTAGAAACACACACATAAATTTAGAACTATGTTCCCGATACACAGAAACAGACGACTAAGAACCAATGAATCAATACGCGCCCTGGTGCGCGAAACCGTACTTACCCCAAACGACTTTATGTTTCCTATGTTTATTGCTGAAGGCACTAACGTAGAAATTCCCATTCCATCAATGCCCGGTATTTTTCGCCGCTCGTTAGACCTGACGGTCAAGGAAGTAAAGGAATTATGGAGCCTGGGCATAAAAGCGGTAAACATTTATGTAAAAGTAGACGACAGCCTTAAAGACAATACCGGCAAAGAAGCGTGGAATAAGAACGGGCTGATGCAGCAGGCTATTAAAGCCATAAAAGATGCTGTGCCCGATATGATCGTAATGCCCGATGTGGCAC
Organism: Flavobacterium psychrotrophum; assembly: GCF_003403075.1. Classification (NCBI taxonomy): domain Bacteria; kingdom Pseudomonadati; phylum Bacteroidota; class Flavobacteriia; order Flavobacteriales; family Flavobacteriaceae; genus Flavobacterium; species Flavobacterium psychrotrophum. The sequence goes on from NZ_CP031557.1 coordinate 4,026,217, forward strand.
TTGACCCATATTCGATATATGGCCACGACGGTATTATTAAAAATGGTGCTGTTGCTAATGATGAAACCGTAGATGCACTGGTAAAAATGGCGGTATCTCATGCAGAGGCGGGTGCCGATTTTGTTGCTCCCAGTGACATGATGGATGGCCGGGTTATACGCCTGCGCGAAGGGCTGGATGGTTCAGGATTCCACAATGTGGGGATTATGAGCTATGCGGCAAAATATGCCTCTTCATTTTATGGTCCTTTTAGGGATGCCTTAGACAGCGCCCCAAAACAGGCCGGCATAGCAGTACCAAAGGATAAGAAAACCTACCAGATGGACTATGCAAACCGCACCGAAGCCATTCGCGAAGCGATACACGATGTAGAAGAGGGTGCCGATATTGTTATGGTGAAGCCGGGCATTGCTTACCTGGACATTGTACGCGAAGTGAAGAATGCGGTTAACGTACCGGTATCAGTTTACCAGGTATCCGGTGAATACGCCATGGTTAAGGCCGCTGCCGAACGTGGCTGGCTGGATCATGATAAGATAATGCTGGAACAACTGTATTGCATAAAACGCGCAGGAGCCGATATTATCAGTACCTATTTTGCTAAAGAAGCGGCTATATTGCTAAACGAATAACGACTGGAGAGAATTTACCACAAGGGTCACAAAGCTGTATGTAATTATAGTGCTTAAGTTCACATAGCTTTGTGTCCTGCCACTGTGAGGTGGTTTTCATAGTGTACTTAGTGAAAACTTCGTGCTCCTGGTGGTAAAATCAAAAGACAAAATTTCCAGATATTTGTGCTTCTATAACCCAGAGGTATACCTCCCAAATTATATCATGAAAAAACTACTTATCTTAATTACCACACTATCTCTCTTTTCCTGTAAAACTGAGGAAAAGAAAACCGACAACCAATCTTCTGTAACCGTAAATGAAGGCGCCACCGCTAACCTTACACCAGAACAGCAGTTGGGCAAAGAGATATTTGAAGGTAAAGGCAATTGCTATACTTGCCACAAACCCGAAGAAAAAGCCATAGGCCCTGCTATCATGGAAATATCAAAAATCTACAAAACCCGGAAAGGCGATATGGTTACTTTTCTTAAAGGCGAGGGCACACCTATTGTAGACCCATCACAATATGATGTAATGAAAACAAACTTCTACATAACCAAAACCTTTACTGATGAGGAATTAAAGGCTGTGGAGGCCTATATCTATTCGCATTAAAATTGTAAAGGAGTACCACTACTCCTTTACAACCCTGATGTTTGCACTGTTTTCGCTATTTGTAACTCTAAAGAAGTAGATGCCGGCAGCATAATTGCTCATATCAGTAACATCTGTTGTGCTGTTAACCTTCTTCTGTAACAGCAATTGCCCGGCTACGTTGTAAACAGCAATATCTGTAAGGCCTTGTGGCGCGGTAATGGTAATATTGCCGTTAACCGGATTAGGATAATAGGTAAGATTAGCAAAAGTATTGTGTGCAGTGCCTAGTGTGCAGTTTGCTGTAGCGCGCCATCCGGCATAGTTAAGCGCTTCATCTGATATAAACTCAAAGGTTAGTGCACCATCTGTATTAGAAGCTGTGTAGGGGTCCGGTATAACATTACCACTTACCATATCAAGCATTGGCGCACCAGTTCCTATACCGTCATAAACATACATAAAATCATAATCCGGTTCGGTCTGGAAAACAGTAAACGATACGTTTACTGTCTGCCCCGCAGCCGATGGCTTTATGATGCTTATAACATGAAGACTGTCAGTATAGTTTCGGTTACCCGAAGGATCCATCCAGATAGCGCCATTACACCATTCTGCCGCCGTGCCAAAAACAAGATCAGTTGTTTGCGGTGTTTGCCCTTCATTACAAACCGGCCTAACCCCAAAGTTATAATATGTATTTGCCAGTAAGCCTGTTATGGTAGCAGTATTAACAACTACCTGCTCCCAGTTGGTTATTGTACTTCCATAAGCAGCATATCCTACCTCCCAGGGGCCATTGGTACTGTCTTCCCAGTTAAGGGTAGCAGCATCTAAGGCAGCATCAGTAAGGGTAATGCTGGCTACTGTATTTATACAGGTATTTATACAATCTGTACTAAGGCATGATGCCGATTCTACGGTATCTAATATTAGCGCAGCCGGTTGCGGGCCAAATCCATTAGCAAAATTAATCCCTACGCCGCCTACAAGGTGGCAGTAACTCATTATCGTTCCACCTACATTTCCGTCAGGTATGGGACCAAGTTCGCATTCGCCTTCTGCAAAGCCTGCCGATGTACCACAACCGTCTATAGAAGTGCCGTTACCATTCCAGTAGCAGCCGTGCGTATGCGGCGAGCCATAAAGGTGACCTAGCTCGTGGGTTATAACCTGAACTGTCCATGAAAAAGTAGGCACATCATCATACCACAAATCAACATCGCTGTAACTTACATTGCCATCGGTACAAAAACCATTTATACTAATGGCTACACCGCCAAGGCCACCTTCGTCTATACCTAAAAGCTGTCCTACATCGCCATCAAAAGTGGGCCTCATATAATAGAATTGCTCCAGATAATCACCGGAATTTTCTCCGCTGTAAGGGTCTGGCTCTGTCCAGATATAAACTGACTTTATTGCTGTGGTAATGCCATCATTATCATAAAGCGTCTGCACATTGTTAAACACCGAAGTAATCCAGTTAGAAGCCAGCGCAGTGTCTGCACCATTTTCAAGAAACAGCTCATAATCAAGTTCAAAATATACTGTAACACAACGTGTGCTTTGTGTATCGCGCCTTACAACATTAGCAGGGTTAAATACTGGCAGTTCTTTATTATCGGTTACCGCACAGCTAAAGCTTGAGGCAGCCTTAAGGTTACTGTCAGAATAAATGATATAGTTACTCAGGTTTCCGGGCTGCTTAAGCCTGCCTACCACAAGGTTATGCAGTTTAGCAGACGAAGCCACACCATTCATTTCTTTACCAAAAAAATTAAATGATGCGATAGATTTTGGGTCGCCCTTTACAATGCCACGGTAGTAGGCACCCTGTGTGTAAGATATATTTTCGTTTTTATTAGTATCTATATGAAAACCTTTTGCCACAACCTCTACACGGTAAAGCTGTAGCGTTACGGTGCTGTTGTTGTAAGGCAGGGTAAGCTCTATTGCTTCATATTTTTTTGTAGCAACATCCCTAACCACATTAGTATTTAGTGTAGCAAATGTAGCATTGCTCACCGTAGCGTCTATAGCCGGGCTATAAGCCTTATCAGATACTGAGAGGGGCGCTACAGCCCTGAAATTTGTATTGTTGCTAACCAGTTGCTGTATATGCTGTGGTACACGTTGTTGTCCAAAAAGTGTTATGGTGCATAGAAACGCCATAACCAGAGTAATTTTTTTCATTCAGGTAAAGTAATTATCCTGGCCGACTTATACGGGCAGGTGTGCAAATGTATTATTATCAACAATATATTTAATCTTTTTAGAGATTTTGTTTCAAAACAGCACCGTATATCGTTAGACAGTATTGATAATGCCGTAAAACAAACAATCACAAAAAAAATCTTTTACACTTTAATACCGCCCTGTAAAATAGAATTTGCAGGATATTACTTAGTATTGATACACTCTGGTTTAGGAATAAAAAAATCCGGATTGTTATATCCGGATTATCTTTATGTTTTAGTTACTTGTCTTTAAGTCTTTAATAACCTTAAAGGCCAGGTCTACCTCATCTTCGTTTACCAGTATGGTAAATTCATAAGAAGTGGAAATTACCTCAATAATGGTAATACCTTCCCATGCCAGCCTCTGAAAGATGTAATAGTAAATACCCGGTGTGCTAATGTTGTCTTTGGGTAATTTTACCGTTATAGAAGCCAGGTTATCGCTGCGCTCTATCTTCTTTTCATCTGCAAAAAGACGGTCTACAAGATGATTCATGCTCGAGCTAACTACAATATTTGTTTCGTTTACTCCACGTGATGATGTATAAAACACATCAGGGTTCATGTTGATGTTTGTAATAAGCTCTGCCTGCCTGCTTAGTATGGTATCGCTCACGGCATAGGTAAAATCAGTAAGCGACGATCGTACCGTAATCTCCCCAATGCCTTTAAGTACTTTTACGATTTTATGGTTTACGCGAAAATCAAGGTCTTCACTAAGCCTTTTAAGAGACATAACCACCGCACCCTGCTTAATATCCTTACCAAGCTCCTGCTCCAGTTCCGGCATCATGGTACGTGCTAAAGAGGTAAGGTTAATGATTCCCTGAGAAAGTGCACTTAATAGAAAAGGTTTTGTTTTAATGTAGTGTTCTACTACCGAAGAAATTGTTTTCATACCTAAATAGTTGTGTGTGTTGTTGTTTGGGGGTCAAATATACAAAATAAAACAAATTGTTACGAATTTAACTTAAAAGTAAAAAAACGCATCAGTAAGATGTTCTATGTCATAGCCGTCTCTTTTTTTATGCACGGCTACTATGTCAAAACGCACCTCAGCATCAAGGTCGTTATCTTCTACAAACTGGTTAATCGCTTTTACCAGTAGTTGTATTTTTTTTGGCTTTACAAAATCCTGTGGTAACCCAAAATCGAGTGTAGATCGTGTTTTTACCTCTACTACAGCAAGTATGTTTCCTTTTTGGGCTATGATGTCGACCTCTGCCTTCTGAAAAACATAATTAGTATGCAAGATAGTATATCCTTCCTTTTTTAAAAAATCTGCGGCTACTTTTTCGCCTTCTTTACCCAGCTCATTATGCTCAGCCATTATTCAAACACGATCTTAGTGCTTGTTGCCGTTACATCCATGCTTATTTCTTTACCAAAAACCAGTGCACGATTGTCCTGTATGTGCCCGGCCGGAAAGTTAAAGCAAATGGGTATCTTATATTCTTTAGTAATATCCTGAATAATTTCCAGGGCATCGTGCCCCCAGGGGATGTCGTTATCGCGCATTTTTGTAAATCCGCCAATTATAATGCCCTTTACATTCTTAAAATAACCGTTGCGCTCCAGGTTCATCATCATGCGGTCTATATGGTACAGGTACTCATCAAGGTCTTCTATAAACAATATCTTGCCTTTATAATCTACCTCAGACCTCGACCCAATGATGCTAAACAGCACAGAGAGGTTTCCCCCTACCAGCTCTCCGGTGGCTTTTCCGGGCTTATTAAACTTATGCGTTGGAATGCTGTAACTTAGCTTTTCGCCAAATAACGATTTCCGGAATGTTTCTATCGCCTCGGGTGTGGCATGGGCAACACTTACACACATAATACCGTGCAGGGTAGCAATATCCATATTATTAATGTGGCTGTGCAGTACGGTGGCATCGCTAAAGCCTATAAACCATTTGGGCTTCTTTTTAAAATGAGTAAAGTCAATACGGTCTATCATGCGCACGGTACCATAGCCGCCTTTAGCACACCAGATCGCTTTTATAGTAGGGTCGTCTACCATATTCTGAAAATCAGTAGCACGTTGCCAGTCGGCACCGGCAAGCTGGTTGTTGTCCAGCCCCACGGTTTTGCCTACCACTACATTAAGCCCCCAGCTTTTAAGCAGCTTAATGGCCGGCTCTAAAGGTTCGTGATCTATTTTTCGGGCGGTGGCCAGTATGCCTACGGTATCGCCCTTAGTAAGGTAAGGTGGTATCTTCATAATTCCGGTTTGCGGATAAACAATGCTACAACAAAGTAACGAAAGAAATAAAAAAAATCGTACAACCATTAGTGGGTAATTTTTGAGGCACTATAACGATGCCGCTAAAAACAAAGATAAGGGTTGTAACAATGGAATGCAATAAGCGTGTTTAAAGCTAAGGCAAACGTATCATTTCATCTGCTTAATTTTTTTTGCCGCGAATTCCTCGAATGTTCACAAATTTTAGAAATCATTAAATTCGTTATATTCAATGTGATTTAAAGCTGCATTAGGATATTTGTGAAAATTCGAGGAATTCGTGGCTTATTCTACATTGAGACTTTGCCATGTATAAAAGCACCTTTTGCAGCAAAAGCGAATATTTTAATCGTAGTATTTTTTATGCCAGCCCCAGCCCCAGGTTATTCCGGCACCTACAAACGTTGTGGTAGAAATATTGCCCATGAGCTTAAAGCCAAAGCTGTGTCCCAGCCCGGTAGGCGGCCCCACCGGTATAAGGTAATAGATATGATACGGAATTTTGCGCGGCTTAAACCATTTTACCGAAACCTCAAAAGGCAGCCCAACATGTTTGGTTGCATTATAATGGTAGCGATTAGTAGTAGTATTAAATACGGGCAACTCCCTTTGATTAAAGGACACACCTGCTGAATAACTAAATGCCATGTTTCCTTCAGCAATGCGCCTGCCGTAAAGCAGGCCATATTCTTCTATCGACTCACGGACCGAAATAAACGGAAATGGGACGATGGGCGACACAAGTTCTACATTATAGTTTGTTACATTAGAAACGCGTGCCGTAATCAGGTTTTTGCCAAACTGGTAATTTGCTGAAATGCTTGCCATAAGTCCTTTAGAACTTCCTCCTGCACCACCAAAAAGAAAATCGGCAAAAATTATGGGATTTGTTTTTCTTGGCTTAAGCAGTGTATCAGGATTGAAATCGGGAATCTGGTTTTCTACCTGAGCCTTGGCAGCATAGCAAAACAAAAGCAGCGCAGCTAAAATAAAGTTTTTCATAGCAGGTGGTTAGGTTACACAAACATACAACTATGCCGTGTATAACAGATGCTTAAACATTATTTTAGTTGCGCCGCAAAGAAGAATTATTTGGCTTAAAACAAATTATCCCACCAGCCTTTAAATCCTTTTTTCTTTTCTTCCTGTGCTTTTGGCAATCCGGCAAGCAACGCTTTTTGGGTAATATAATAATGGTGGTTGCGCTGCCTATCTACCTTATGGCGACATTTGCGAAGCTGCACTCCTATCTCTTTACTCCTGCCATATTTATTTGAGCCCTTAAAAATAGCACCGGCTAACGTGGCACGGTTAGATGCTGCAAATGCCCAGGTGGTATCATTAATTTTTGCCGAGAAGAAGATATCTCCATTACGGCTATCCATCTTTGCGGTTGTAAAATTATACGGCTTATCTGTATACAAATACACAACACGGTAGCCATTAGCCCTGTTAGCCAGCATATCGAGGTTTATCTTTATGCACTTGGCAGGTTTTGCAGGAAGCACAATGGTGTACATCTTTGTCTTTTCATTGGTCGTTACTTCGATATCAGTGTTTCTCCATGAAACTTTTCCGTTACCATCTTCTACCGAAAGCCAAACGCTTGCTTTTTTATTAATGACACCCCTGTTTGCAGAAATCTTAATTGTAAATGTGCCCGTACTGTCTATGGTTTTGTAGGTGTTACATACGGTAACCATGCCATCGGTCTTTAATATTTGTCCGTCTTCGGCTATGCCATACATTCCTCCGGCTATCATTTCGTCGTCAGAATAAAATTCATCTACCGTCACACGCCCGGGACCCGAAGCGCCCGTAAGGGTTACGTTAGTACCCGCCTTGGTAGCAATAAATGGTTCATTATAATTTTTTACAGGCATTGCTACTACATTGCCATACACTTCTATCCTCTTATAATGGTATTCAATGCGCACCCTTCGCTTCTTTACCGCAGATAGTGCCGCATTGCGCAACTGTGGGGTATCTGGCTCTGATGCCGAAATTGTAAATCCTGACAGCTGAAAATAAGCAGCAACACTATCGGCACGGCGCTGCGCCAGGATGTTGTTGTAAGCATCGGTACCCGCATCATCGGTAAAGCCGAAGACTTTTATGCTGTAATTTTGAGTCCCTTTTATTTCAGATGCAATACTGTCGAGCGTTTTTCGGCCTTGTGCCGTAACCACATCGCTGTTAAAATCGAAATAAGTAAAGGCAGTTTTTTGTTGTGCCTGCACTGCAAAGCAACTCAATAATAGTAGTAAGAGATATTTTTTCATGGCCTTATGGTTTTACTGTTTAATGGTAAGATGCCGGTGGTTGTATAGAGGGTTGGAATTGTATCTCTTTTATTTCACAAAGTTTCGCAAAGAAGGCGCAAAGTCTCGCAAAAATTTTCCGGCTTCCCGCTTTGAGTACCTTTGCGCCTTCTTTGCGAAACTCTGCGAAATGGCTCTGAGTACCTTTCTATAATTTTCGTACTTTTGCATACAAATTCACAAAAGCAAAGATGTTACAAGACCCGAACCGAGGCAAAGCCGAATCGAGCGAAGCTAAACGATATACTGTTACCGCCGCATTACCTTACACTAATGGTCCTATTCACATAGGGCACCTTGCAGGCGTATATGTACCCGGAGATATTTACAGCCGTTACCTGAGGCTTCAGGGCAAAGACGTTGCATTTATCTGCGGAAGCGATGAGCATGGCGTAGCCATTTCTATGAAAGCTAAAAAAGAGGGCATCACCCCGCAGGAGGTTATTGACAAGTATCACCACATCATTAAAACTTCGTTTGAAGATTTCGGCATCTCGTTTGATAATTATTCGCGTACATCGGCTAAAGTGCACCACGATACGGCTTCAGAATTCTTTAAAAAACTGTATAGTGAAGGTAAATTCATAGAAGAAGTTACCGAGCAGTTGTATGATGCGCAGGCAGACCAGTTCCTGGCTGACCGTTTTGTAACCGGCACCTGCCCTAAATGTGGTAACGAAGGAGCCTATGGCGACCAGTGCGAAAACTGCGGATCATCGCTTAACGCTACCGACCTTATAAACCCTAAGAGTACCATTACCGGTACTACCCCGATATTAAAAGCGACAAAACACTGGTTCCTGCCGCTTGACCAATATGATGCATTCCTGCGCGAATGGATTATTGAAGGTCACCAAAAAGACTGGAAACCTAATGTATACGGCCAGGTAAAATCTTGGCTGGATGATGGCCTTAAGCCACGCGCCGTAACCCGCGACCTGGACTGGGGTATTCCTGTACCTGTAGAAGGTGCAGAGGGTAAAGTGCTTTACGTTTGGTTTGACGCGCCTATTGGCTATATATCGTCTACTAAAGAGTGGGCAGCCCGCGAGGGTAAAGACTGGGAGCCGTACTGGAAAAGCGAAGACACCAAGCTGGTACACTTTATAGGTAAAGATAACATTGTGTTCCACTGCATTATATTCCCCGCCATGCTTAAGGCCGAGGGCTCTTACATTATGCCGGATAATGTTCCTGCTAATGAGTTCCTTAACCTTGAGGGCAATAAGTTATCTACCAGCAAAAACTGGGCGGTATGGCTACACGAATATTTACAGGATTTCCCGGGCCAGCAGGACGTACTGCGTTACTCGCTTACGGCTACAGCTCCTGAAACTAAAGACAACGACTTTACCTGGAAAGATTTCCAGGCACGTAATAATAATGAACTGGTTGCCATTTTTGGTAACTTTATAAACCGTGTAGTGGTACTTACCAATAAGTACTACAACGGCGAAGTTCCTGCACCAAACGAGTACAGCGATGTAGACATTGCTACTCTTACCGAAATGCGTGCTTACCCGGCCGTGATTGCAAGCAGTATAGAACGTTACCGCTTTAGGGAAGCCCTTGTAGAGCTTATGAACCTGGCGCGCCTGGGCAATAAGTACCTGGCCGACGAAGAGCCATGGAAAACTATTAAGGAAAACCCGGAGCGTGTAAAGACCCAAATGTATGTTGCGTTGCAAATTTCAACCGCACTATCAATACTGAGTGAGCCATTCCTGCCATTTACCGCAGCAAAACTTAAAGGCATACTGAAACTGGACGAAAGGCCGGAGCCGGTAATCTCATTAGGCATTGTAGACGAAACGCTAAGTTTTAACGATGCCAAGCGTAGCCACGCTACAGGCTGGAATGATGTTTCGGTTAAAGAAAACCTTTTGGTTGCAGGCCACGTTATAGGCGAGGCAGCACTGCTTTTCGCTAAAATAGAAGATGAGGCCATACAGGCACAGGTAGATAAACTGGAGGCTACAAAAACAGCTAATGCTGCTGCGAATAAAGTAGCTGCTCCGCAAAAAGACCTGATCCAGTATGATGACTTTGCGAAGATGGACATTCGTACCGGGACTATTTTAGAAGCTGAAAAAATGCCGAAAGCTAATAAGCTGCTTATTCTTAAGGTAGATACGGGCATTGATGTGCGCACCATAGTATCGGGCATTGCCGAAAGCTTTAAGCCGGAAGACATTATTGGCAAACGCGTTACAGTACTGGTTAACCTTGCCCGCGCAACCTGCGTGGTGTAGAAAGCCAGGGTATGATACTTATGACTCAAAGCCCTGACGGCAAACTGGTATTTGTTAACCCGGATACTGAGAGCGTTGATAACGGGGAGATGATTAGTTAGTCAAAGGTCTATAAAGTCATAAAGTCGAAGGAACATAACGCTGTGTAGTGAATAATTCCTGGATTTTTAAATATACAGCCTCCGGAAACGGAGGCTTTTTTATGACTTATTGCGTGTGGCTATTCGCTCCAATTATGTACCTTCATTTACTTATTACAAGGCATGATATTTGATTATCAAGCAATGCCTTTATTTAACTTTTGGCAAAACCGCTATGATCATCAAAAAACTACTTACCGGCCTTATAATCCTTTGCTGCCTGCAAACTGCTTTTAGCCAGGTAGTACTGTCTACCCATAACCTGGAAATGAAAAAATCTGGCATTTACCATGATGCCATGGCCGCACCCGAAGCCAAAAACCACGGCCTGGTGGTTTTTGCCGCTGATAAAGAAACCGTAACTGCCCTGCGCTATACCCGTGTGCTTTATTATAACGACAGTCTTGCTGCACCACGCCCCGGCGTAAACGATTATGATATGCTTGCCGGATACAGCTATGATGAAAACGAACATCCCTCTGCATACTGGGCAAGTGTCGACTTTACTAAAATTGCAGAGCAGCGTTTTAATTTTGATACCGGAGATGTAACCGATTATACGTTTGACATGGTGTATAAAGACGAAAACATCCTGATAACCTTTAGCGGTAGCAATTCGTTTTACATCATTACAAAAGCAAACAAGGGTTCTAAACTGTATGTGTATGTTTTTAACGGGGGTAAATACCTTAAACACGCGTTGGATTTTTCGGGGTATGAATTTAAAAATGCCAAAGATTCACATGCTACCCTTAGCAGCCTTTTAGACGAATATGGCATCCAAAAAATGGAAAATCCTGACTTTAATCCGCTTGCCGTTACTGCAGGAAAGATAAAGCTATACCTTAATGATGGCGCTATACAACTCAGTTTAGACCATAATACCGGGTTTACACAACTTTTTACCATAAGTGGCACAAACTTCTCCATATCTGAAACAAAAGTGCCGCAAAAGGCACTGGAAGACGGCAAATCAAATTCGTTTGTACATAATGATAAGCTGTACCAGGTGGTACTCGACAAAAAAGAACTGTCTTTAACAGCAACCGACCTTGAATCAGGAACAGAATTAAACACCTACAGGGTAAGTGCTGATGAGAACATCGCTTTTAAAAACTCAGACCTGCTGGAACAAACAGACAATAAAGGAGCAAAAATATATAAGAACACCCAGAAGTTTCTGCGCAAAGCGGCATGGGGACTTCCTGCTGTATCTGTATACAAAACTCCCGAAGATGTATTAGTTGTTACCGGTGCTATAAGGCGATCAACTCCTGCAGGAGAGGTTATACTGGGTAGTGTAGCCACCATTGGAATGGTAGCTACAGGTACGGGAGTAGATGGATTCGGGATGTTTAATGACCATACACAGTCTATTTACTTCGAAAGCCTTTTTGACGAAAACTTTACTCATAAACCCTTGCCACAGCAGCGCCTTGCCGCCGATTATATAGGCCGCTATATGTACGAACACCGAAAAGAAATATCTTTCCAGACCGTATTTTCTTATGACTACTACATGGTGCTGGGCTATTATGATATTAAAGCCAAAACGTATGTGCTTGTAAAATTTCAGGACGATTTTGTGCGATAGCCTGCCCTCCGTTTGTCTATTGTGGCGTATCTTTGCAGCTTTAATTTTACACTCTGCACATGCCCGTTAAATTAGACCTCAGCACCTGGCCCCGTAAAGAACATTTTGAATTTTTCAGCGCGTTTGAAGAGCCCTTCTTTGGGGTTGTCGCCGCTGTAGACTGTACAAAAGCTTATGCTACAGCAAAACAAAAAGGAATCCCTTTCTTTTTATATTACCTCCATAAAACACTGGCAGCCGTAAACAGTATAGAGGCTTTCAGGTACCGTAAAAAAGATGGTGATGTTTGGGTTTATGATAGTGTAGATGTATCGTCAACCGTAATGCGCGATGACAATACGTTTGGTTTTTCGTTTATGTCTTACCATGCCGACATAGAAACTTTTGTTGCTGAAGCTAAGATTGAGATTGAACGTGTTCGTAACACTCCCGGGCTTATAACCCGCACGTTTGATATGGATAATATCATCCATTTCTCGGCACTACCCTGGGTAAATTTCACCTCATTATCTCATGCCCGGAGTTATACTTTTCCGGACAGCTGCCCTAAGATATCGATAGGTAAAATGATGATTGCCGAAGATGGCACACGCACCTTTCAGGTATCTGTACACGTGCACCACGGCCTTATGGACGGCTACCACGTAGGCCTGTTTTTTGATGCTTTGCAAAGAGAACTGGATATATAACCTTTAACTCGTAATCCTACCACGAAGGGCACAAAGCTTTTCACGGGTTCACAAAGCTTTATGTAATGATTGCCTTGAATAATAAAAAGGCATAACCTAATCGTTATTTACAATAAGCTTATAGCCTTTGCCGTGGATGCTTACAATTTGTATGGCGGGTTCTGCCTTTAGTTTTTTACGCAGTTTAGATATAAACATATCCAGACTACGGCCCACAATAACACCCTCATCTTCCCACACCTCTTTTTGCAGGCGTTCACGCGGTACCTCAACATTAATGTTAGCCGCAAAGATATCCAGCACCCGGCTTTCTTTTCCGGTCAGGGGTTGGCACTCATCTTTAACAATAAGCTTTTGCAGCCCCGGATAATATTGCACTTTGCCTATCAGCACGCATTCTTTTTTCAAAGACAAGTTATCTGCTGTCTGTTGCTTTTGCTTACCGGAAAAACGTTGCCAGCCCACAAATAAGAAAAGAGGCAGCAGGCCAGCCGCCAGCCAGGCTCTATCTGAACGCTGCCTTAGCTTTACCGATACATAATAACACTTCTCTGGCAATGCACGTCCCAGGCACGGAGGCAGTTCCTTATTTTTTAAGGGCATGGTGTAGGCATACTGTATGGCATTATCACCACAACTATTAACCGTTACCGTATAGTTGTTAGGCAACAGCCCTGCACGTTCTTCAGCCATAGTAATGGCTACCAGCGCGTCGGGTTTAATAGCTATCGGCTTTTCAAAATATATCTCAAATTCATTTTCATAGACCTTTTTTACAGGCAATACTCTCGATGTACTGTCATTGCTGGCCAATAGCAGCTTGTGCCCTATCCGCCGGAGGGAAACAATTTGTTCTGTTTCGGGTACTGTTTTATTACGCCCAGTTACAAAAGCAGAGAGCGAAACCACCGCACAGCCCAGCAGGATGTATACATATTTAACCATGGGTTAAAAATAACAATTTACACCATGCGAATATCGCCGAAATCCAGATTTTACATTTGTTTACAATCATTTTACAGGCTTTTACCTCGCTTGTTTTCAGCCTGCTATAGTTTTGCTGAAAATCAATAAAACGTATGAATAATAAAATTTTTACATCAGCCCCACTTTGGGCAAACGGCATTGTTATTATCAGGGTATTTACCGGGATGCTCATTATTATGTATGGCAAAGAGATTTTTGAGGAAGGTGTAATGAACGATTACACGCACTTTTTAAGCGATGTAGGCTTTCCTGCCCCGGGGTTTATGGCACACTTTGCCAAGGTTACCGAAATTGTGGGTGGCGTAATGCTTATCCTGGGTTTGTTTACACGGCTGGTAACAGTGCCGCTCATGATCATTATGATGGTAGTTATCCGTTATATGGCCGGCGGCAGCTTTTTTAACGGCGGTACGGCTTCAGATTTCTTTTTACTGTTCCTGCTGTTCTTTTTAATGGGGTCTGGTAAATACAGCCTCGACTATCTGCTGTTTGACCGAAAAAAGGCAATCGAAACCGCATAAAAAAGCCACAGATCATACCGGTGCACAAAAACCCCTGTGTGCCTTATGGTATGATCTGCGGAAAAATTAACTGAACTAAAAATAGAATTAACCCTGTTGTAGGTTTAAATAAGGTTTATGATAAAAAGAAAGGTGTTTACAATAACACTCGTCCAAAAAAGATTGAATGTAATTTTTGGAGACAGCTGAGACAACAGTGCCCCATTATAGCTTACGCAAAGTACCACCGCAATAAACAGCTGCACCATTTGTATGGGTGCGTTGCCGTTCATTAAAATTGTCATGGCAGCAAGGCCGCCCACACAGCTTTGTACCATTACACCAAGGGTTGAAAAACCAAGGAATCCGCGTGTATAATTCTGTAAAAAATATTGATAAGTGCTCATAACCAATTGCTTTTAAATTATGAGTCAAAATTACAGCATCACAGCAGCTAATAACATGATATTAATCATGTTAGCACAACTATTTTTGATGTATTTAATTCCTGCCGTTCTCTTGTGGGTAGAGTTCAAATACCGGGTCGCTCTGCCAGTACTCTTTAGTATCGGCATCCATTATGGTAAGTGGCCCTTTAAAGGCAGCACCGGTATCTACATTCCAGATATTGGCTTTTTGTACGGGTACGGTAAGCCCAATGCGTGTTACAGGTGTATGTCCTATAAACACCTCTCTGTAATGGTTAAACCGTTTAGGATACAGCGCATCATCCGGCTTTAGGGCGGGGTTAAGCGCCAGTGCGGTTTCCCACAGGGTACGATCCCAGTAAAACATCCTGGGAAAATACTCATGGTGAATACCATTGATATTGGTAAAGCCCGCGTGTACAAACAGGCGGTTACTATCATCCAGATGGTAATCTTTAAGGCTTTCTAAAAACAGTAAGTGCAGCTGTTTTTTATCTTTATCTAAAGCGGTGTAACGCTCCATTGTAATGCGTCCGCCGTGGTTAAACCACTGTTCGCTATACTGCCCGGTTTGCAGCCATTGCATTAGCAGGTCGTCATGGTTACCACGAATGTACAGGCAGCTGTGTGTAGCTTTCAGGGCAATAAGATAGTCTATCAGTTCAGGGCTCTGGCTCCAGCCGTCTACATAATCGCCTAAAAATATCAGGTGATCCTGGGGTGTTGCCCCGCTGCGTTGCAATATTTGTTCAAGTGCTTTAAGGCTTCCGTGAATGTCGCCAATTACAAGGGTTCTGCCCATAGCAATTTTTTTAAGATGGTGTATTAAGTGCAAACGTAAATTTAGTACTTTGCAGTAAAGTTTTATGCTATACTTTTATTAAAAAACCAAACACATTAAAACCAATTAAAAACCAGCACGTTATGACTAAAAAATTACTATTACTGCTTGGCCTAATTTCATTTTCAGGCTTTGCATCGTTACCTGTAAACATTTATGATGGGGTTTTGGCTAATAGCACTCCTAATGATGTAGCAGCATCCTGCCCAGCCCCCCTAAACCTTGCCGTGACTAATATAACGCTTACCAGTGCTGTACTAAGCTGGACAGACACAGGCATGGCTACTGCCTGGGAAGTTCTTATAGTACCGCAGGGTAGCCCCGCCAGCGGGCCAGGAACACTATCTGTATCAAACCCCTATGTGGTAACAGGCCTTACGCCGGGTACGTGCTATAGTTTCTATGTACGTGCCGTTTGCGATGCCACTACTGCAAGTGCCTACTCAGGGCCTTTTAATTTTTGTATAGAGGAAAATATCCTGAGCGGAATCGTAAGGTATGAGACCAATGGCGATGGTGTATGTAACACACAGGATAACGTATTGCCTTTTGCACAACTGGAGGTGTTCTTTAATAATATTTTTGCCTTTACAACCTATGCCGATGCAAACGGGCGTTATAGAGCAACAATATCTCCGGAACAAACCGTAGTTTCGGTACATCCGGTGCTTCCGGCAGGTTTTCCTGATACAACTGTTCCGGCAACGGAAGTAATATTTACCGGTATGGGCCAGGAACGCTCTATAGGTATTTGCCTGCCGGCTCCTAACGAGATCATTAACGACCTGGCGATAGCGGTAACCCCCATAGGACAGGCGAAACCGGGTTTTGATGCCCAGTATAAAGTAGTTGTAACAAACTTGGGAGCAAATAGCTTTTCTGCTGCTGAGGCAACACTTATTTTTGACACTACCCGCCTTACGCTTGTAAGCGCATCTGTACCATATACTATTACGGGTAATGACATAAGCCTGCAACCCCGGGATATTGCCCCTTTTGGTGTTTTAGAAGCCACGCTTATCTTTAATCTTATGCAACCTCCGGTAAACAACGGAGAAGATATATTATCGTTTCATGGCTATCTGGTTCCGCCCGCCGGAGAGGACACAGATCATCTCGCAAATAATTACGCAACCCTTTTTCAGACCATTGTAAATTCTTACGACCCTAACAACGTGGTGGTAAGCGAAGGCTCGCTGGTACCACTGGAAGAGGAAGCACGAAATGGCAGTTACCTGCATTATACCATCAATTTTCAGAATACCGGTACCGCAGCAGCTACTAATGTACGTATAACCAACACTATCGACGCACTACTTGATGCCGACAGCTTTTTGCCTATTGCGTCGAGCCACACCTATACTGTAACACGAAATGAAAATGCACTGGAATTTAAATTTGATGATATCGACCTGCCGGACAGCACTACCAATGAGCCCGCAAGCCACGGATGGGTATCGTTCAGGGTTAAGCCAAAAGCTACCATTGCAGAGAACGATATTGCTTACAGTACCGCAAACATATTTTTTGATTATAACCCCGCCATTGTAACGAATACCGCCGAGGTAAAATTTTACTCTGTACTGGCCACAGACGGCTTTACATCTAAAAACATACAACTATATCCTAACCCGGTAAACGATGTGCTTAATATAAGCCTGACTGATGGCATCTTACAATCGGTTACGGTATACGACCTTAACGGCAGGCTATGCCTAACGTCTGGTAATGCAGCGGTTATAGATACGCACCAGCTTACCTCTGGGCTTTATATGGCAAAAGTAGTTACCAATAAAGGCACCGGGAATTATAAGTTAATAAAGAGATAATAACAAGGCGGCACGTAAGTGTCGCTTTTAGATTGTAATTATGAAAGCAATAGTTTCCATCTTGTTTCTTTTCAGTTTTTATTACTGCAATAGTCAGGGTATTGATATTAACTTACTAAGTGCTCCCGCAAAAGATGTTTATAAAGAAATTGCACGTATAGAAGCGCATTTGAAAGATAGTAAAACCAATAAAACTATTGAAAGATGGCCTGCGGATATGCTGGCTGAATTGTCTGGGCATAGTGCAAAATTTGTTGATGGCGATTATTTCGGAGCAATTTATGAGGTAAATGAAGAAGACATCACATATTGGAAAGAGTGGTTCAATACGAACCGGGATAAATTTTCATATTATAATGCAGCTGACATCAGTGAGAAAATATTAAAAACATCATCTATAATACAACTGGAATATGAACAGGGTTTGTTCCGCTATTCGGTTTCAGAAAGCGAGATGGAAAGGTATAAGGAAATTTCACTAAAAATGAAAACACCTTAAATTAATTATTAGGGCACACTTGCATGCTCTGGTTAAAAATAAATAACTAGCGGTACCCAGGTGCCGCTTTTTTTATACAATGAATTTTAAAGTAAAAAGCAGGAGGGCAAAAGCGATTACTACAATGAGATGTATGATTGCTGAAGGTTTGTTTGTCTTATCATTGCCTACTTTTACTGCATTATAGATGCAAAGAAACAGGCTGAAAACAGGCAGTAGAAATATAAGCATAATGCCTAAGCCAGGATTGCAGGGCCCTGAAGGGTAGAGATAGGCTAAGTAGTTAATAAGGCCGAAGGCTACCAAATAGAATAACAATGTTTGACCCGTTTTTCGAATGGTTTTATTTTGCAAAATAGTAGTTATCATAAGATCAATTAGTAGCCCTGTTGTACTTCATTTTCCGTAAAATCCGCATTGCCTCTTTAAAAGATACATACACGGCAGGATCTTTAAATGCTTTTAGAAGGGGCTTGGTATCTGCCAGTTTTTGCTTGGCATAGGTAAAGCCGTTCAGGTGGCATATCATCAGGGTACTGGGCAGGTTTTGCAGTTCCTTTTGTTCCCTTTCAGTAAGTTGTGTGCCTTTGTGCAGTTTGCTTATCAGCGCCAGTTGCGCATTATAGATATGGTGCATCATCTTACGATTGTACTGCGGCGGCTCAAACAACAGCTGCGACTCTATTTTGTAATTGCCATTTTCCTGAAAACGGATGCTTACCTGCTCCAGCGGATAATAACTGGTTTTGTCATTCAGCCCCAGTGCTACATATTCGGTAATGCTAAAGGTATCGTCGTTAAAGTCGATACTCACCTCATCTAAGGCAGAATAAAACAGTTTTACCTGCTCGTTTATCAGTTCGATGTCTACACGGCTAAAATACGTGCGCCCTTTTACGGTCTTTTTATGTCCCGCCCAGCACACAATAAACAATTCTTTAAACACCTTGTAACGGGCAGTCATATCTTTATGGCGGTTGTTTATAAAGTCGATAACCCCTTCCAGCGTATGCTCTATACTGTTTCGGGAACCATTCTCTATATCTCCTACAGCAAGTTCATTGGCTGGGTTAGGCGTTACATCGTATCCGTCTACGGGAATTGAATTACTACCCCGGCGAATAAAAATGGCACCTGCGGTTATGGTGTACACGTTCTTTTTAAAGTAAGATGTATGCCCACTCGGGCTTATGGTAACCAGCCCCACCACACGGTCTTTACCCAAATGCGGAAACGGTACGTTTTCATACTGTATGCGGGGAGGGTGAACCAAAAAAGCATTCACAAGATTTTGTATGCGGGAGTCATCGTAGAAGTCGGTTCCTGTAATTTCGTTATCACCATCTTCAACACCTACAACTATATAACTGTTGTTTGTAGGATTACTGTTACTCAGGGCGCAAATATGCTTTACAAACTTGGCCTTACCCTCTTTTGTATGCAGGTTTAGCTGGCGCTTTTTATCATAAAAGCTGCTCTCGTCGTTATGGGCGAGCAGGTTTTTTATGAGTAGGCGTTTGTTTAGCATGAGAGTTTAGAATTTAGATTTCAGAATAAGCTTCACTCAAATCCTGCAATCCTTCAACAATTACTTATTTTGAAACTTCAGCATTTATAAATGCTTCTTTACAAATCTATTAAAATATAAACGCAATTGAAAGCCGTAACAATATCTTAAACTACAAAACTGAGCGGGTATTTTAGTATTTTTGGAAATAATGAAACACTACCACTATATTTTTGCGGGTTCTGGCCTGGCAGCACTCATGACGGTTTATAAAATGGCTGTTTCGGGCAAGTTTGCCGATAAGCACATCCTGGTTATTGACCCAGATACCAAGCAGGCCAACGACCGTACCTGGTGCTACTGGGAAAAAGGCAGTGGTAACTGGGATGCCATTGTACACCGCAAATGGAATACCGCGCTTTTTGCCAATGAGCAATTTAAACGAAAGCTCAACTTTGATGGTTACCAGTACAAAATGGTGCGGGGTAAAGATTTCTACAACTTTGTTTTTGATGAGATTAGTAAGCATCCGAATATTAACATTGTACGCCAGAAAGTTTCTGCTTTTAAAGACCTTGATACCTATGTAGAAGTAAAAGCTGACAACCAGGAATATACCTGCGATACATTTTTCAACAGTATTTATTGCACCGCCCTGCCTGCTGCCCAAAGCAATTATCCGGTATTGCATCAGCATTTTATTGGCTGGCACATAAAGACTGACACACCTGCTTTTGATGCAGCCGTGCCTACATTTATGGATTTCAGCATACCACAGCGTGGCAATACCCGCTTTATGTATGTACTGCCGTTTAGCCCAACTGAGGCCATTGTAGAATACACACTCTTTAGCAAAGACCTGCTTCCGGAAGCAGAATATGAAACTGCAATTAAGGATTATCTGACCGAGAAAGGTATTAGTAGTTACGAAATTGTGGATAAAGAACGCGGCAGCATCCCCATGACGTCTTACAAGTTTTGGGAAAGCAATACCCGGAATATAATAAACATCGGCTCTGCCGGAGGGTGGACAAAAGCCAGCACAGGCTACACTTTTCGCAACAGCGATAAACGCTCCGGACAGCTTATTGATACCTTGCTAAAGGGAACAGATTTTACGATATATCGTAAAAAATCAAAATTCTGGTTCTACGATTTGCTGCTGCTCGACATCCTGGCACGCACGAATGAAAAGGGCAGCAGCATATTTTCGGCAATGTTTCGAAAAGGCGATGCCGCACCCATCTTCAAATTTTTAGATGAGGAAACTTCGCTGGCTGAAGATCTCAGCGTAATTTGGCGTTGCCCGAAAGGATTGTTTATAAAGGCACTGCTGAAAAGATTATTTTAAATTATAAATTTTGAGTTTTAAATTATTGCCATGCGGACTCTGAGGCTAAGCGGCTCAAAAGCCCAGCGGCTGAGTAACTTTAAAAACTTTCAACTTTACAACTTTTGACTTAAATCTATCTGTAATAAAAATTGATACATTTATATTTTTAAATCTAAAATAACTATCTTTGCAGCATCAACTTTAATTAGTATTGTTATGTATCCTGAAGAACTGGTAAGACCAATGCGTGCTGAGCTTTCAGACGCTGGTTTTAAAGAAATATTTAGCGCTGAAGATGTTAAGAACGAAATAACTAAAGAGGGTACTACCCTTGTAGTCGTTAATTCTGTTTGTGGCTGTGCAGCGCGCAACGCCCGTCCGGGTGCAAAAATGAGCCTTGCTAACGGTAAAACACCAGATAACCTTATAACGGTATTTGCAGGTGTAGATAAAGAAGCAGTAGACGAAGCAAGGGGCCTAATGTTCCCTTTCCCTCCGTCATCACCTAGTATGGCACTTTTCAAAAACGGTGAGCTTGTACACATGTTAGAGCGTCACCACATTGAAGGCCGTCCTGCAGATATGATTGCAGAGAACCTTAAAGATGCTTACGACGAGTTTTGCTAAGAAACATTTGTTACAAAAAGATACTTAACCACGCCCTTAGGCGTGGTTTCTTTTTTGTCTTAAAGCCTAAAGTTATAAGGTAATAAAACGTAGGATGCGACCCGGTAATCTTTAAATTTACCAATCTCAAAATATTCAAATCCTCCTTCTCTATGCCTGCATACTAATTATTTTTAGAAATCCGAAAAAAGGTACTACTTTTACGCGAATTTTTAAAAAGGTATGCAAAAAATACTGTCTTACCCTTTATCGGCACTTTTTTACCTGGCTTTTGGCCTGTGTCTTGTCATATTCCACCCCATACAGTGGATATGCTTTAACGTGTTTGGCTACCAGGCACATAAAAAAAGTGTTGATGCCCTTAACTCGCTACTCGTAAAATGCCTGCTAATACTGGGCTCTCCGGTAAAATTCATTGGCCGCGAAAAACTACCTCAAGGGGTGCCTATCATTATTGTGGCAAACCACCAGAGCATGTATGACATACCGCCTATCATTTGGTTTATGCGCAAGGTGCACCCTAAATTCATCAGCAAGAAAGAACTGGGCAAAGGCATTCCAAGCGTATCATATAACCTGCGCCACGGCGGCAACGTGCTTATAGACCGTAAAGACCCTAAACAGGCACTACCTGCCATTATGGGTATTGCTAAATACATACAACAACATAACCGTTCGGCCGTTATATTTCCAGAGGGCACCCGCAGCAAAACCGGTGAGCCTAAGAAGTTTAGTGAAAACGGTCTTAAAATACTATGTAAATTTGCCCCTTCGGCGTATATTGTACCTGTGAGTATAAACAACTCCTGGAAGGTGGTACGCTTTGGGTCGTTCCCTCTGGGGTTGGGCAACCGGTTAACATTTACAATTCAGGAACCTTTTGCAATAAAAAATATTCCTTTTGAAGAAGTAATGACAAGAGCAGAAAATGCAGTAGTACAAGGAATAAAAAATTAAGTAATATCATGTCTATAAAAAACATTCGCCTGGAGGTAATGCAGTTCCTTGAAAAGAACATTGATGCCTTTGTAGAGGAATACCTTATCCCGGTGGAAAAAATATGGCAGCCTACCGATTTGCTGCCCGATTCGCAAAACGAAAGCTTTTTTGAAGAAGTTAAGGAGTTGCGCGAAATAGCCAAAGACCTGCCTTATGATTTTTGGGTAGTGCTTGTAGGCGATACCATTACAGAGGAGGCGCTGCCTACTTATGAGTCCTGGCTTATGGACGTTGAGGGCGTAAACCAGATTGATAACGGCGGTAATGGCTGGAGCAAGTGGGTGCGCAACTGGACGGGTGAAGAAAACCGCCACGGCGATCTTTTAAACAAATACCTGTACCTGAGCGGACGTGTAAACATGCGCGAGGTAGAAATGACTACACAGCACCTTATAAACGACGGTTTTGACATTGGTACAGACCGCGACCCTTATAAAAACTTTGTGTACACAAGTTTTCAGGAGCTGGCTACTTATGTATCGCACAACCGTGTGTCGCAGCTTGCAAAACAGTATGGCGATAAAAAACTAAGCAAAATGTGCCGCCTTGTGGCAGGAGACGAAATGCGCCACCACATGGCTTACAGCGAGTTTGTAAACCGCATTTTTGAAGTAGACCCAAGCGAAATGATGCTGGCGTTTCAGTACATGATGAAGCAAAAAATTGTAATGCCGGCACACTTTCTTCGTGAAAGCGGACAGCACATAAGCACCGCGTTTGAACAGTTTTCTGACTCTGCGCAACGCATAGGCGTTTATACCGCAGCCGATTATGTAGATATTTTGCGCAAGCTTATTGAAAAATGGCAAATTGATAAAAAAACAGGCCTTACGGCAGAAGCCGAGAAAGCCCGCGACTTTCTTATGAAATTACCGGACAGGATGGCGCGCATTAGCGAAAGGCTTGTAATACCACAGGAAAGCCACATTTTTAAATGGGTACAGCCTGCACTTATAAAATAGCACTATCTAAAAGGATAGCACAAAAACGGACAGTAAATTACTTGTCCGTTTTTTTATATAGTATCTTTGCGCAACACACCCCTAACCCCTTAGTGCAAACGTTTGGGATAGTATGAGTGAGGTGTACTAGTGAAGCTAAGGCATTAAACTTCGTTGCGTTAAGCAAAATATAAGTTGAGGCGTTAAAAAAGATTTGCTGTTTGAGCGAAGCGAGTTCAAATCTTTTAGCTGAGGCTTATGTTTTGTAGCATAAGAAGTTAGAGCCTTGAATTTTTGGTTCTTTTGTTTCAAGACAAAAGAACATTAACCGACTGCGGGAGAGTAAATTGAAATAGAAAAAATATTAGACACAAAATAATATGAAAATAGAAATTTGGAGCGACGTTATGTGTCCATTCTGCTACATCGGCAAACGCAGGTTTGAAGTAGCAATGGCACAGTTTGGCAAAGGCCAGGATATAGAAATAGAATGGAAGAGCTTTTTACTAAATCCTGAAATGCAGACTGACCCGTCTAAGAACATTCACCAGTTTTTGTCTGAACATAAAGGCATATCTGTAGAAGAAGCTAAAAGCATGAACGACCAGGTAGCCCACATGGCAGCTAACTCAGGCTTAAAGTTTGATTTTGACAAAGCCATCCCGGCTAATAGTTTTAATGCCCACCGTTTTTTACACTACACCAAAATATACGGCAAGCAAAACGAAGCTGAGGAACTGCTTTTTAAAGCCTACTTTACTGAAGGTAAAAATATAGATGATGCCAATACCCTAACCGAAATGGCCGTTACCCTGGGTCTTGATACGGAAGAACTGGCTAAAGACATGAGCAGCGATGCATTCTTTCAGGATGTAGTAATGGATGTACAGGAAGCCCGCGAAATAGGCGTGCGTGGTGTACCGTTCTTTGTGTTCGACCGCAAGTATGCTGTATCGGGAGCACAGGAAATAGAAGTATTTACCCAAACCCTCGAAAAATCTTTTGAAGAATGGGAAGCTGCTGCAAAACCTGTAAAACTTGACATTATAGAAGGTGACAGCTGCGGTGTAGACGGTAATTGCTAATAAGCCCCCCAATAAAAAGTTTGATATTAAATTTTACCACAAAGTCCACTAAGATTTTCACCAGGTGCACAATGAGATAACCGCCTTTGGCGGAAGACACAAAGCTTTGTGTTCCTTGCATAGCTGCAATATACATCTCTCTAGCTTAGTGCTCGCCGTGAAAATCTTAGTGGACTTTGTGGTAAAAATTTTAGGTAATATAAACATCGGTCTTACAGACATTATTTATCCCTATTTGAGACATTCTGACTTTCGACTTTAAAAACGTTAAGACTTACTTACTGTCTTTAATAATCAAAACCGGTATCTGTACTTTATGCCTCACGGCATCAACCGTAGTACCAAACACCAGGTCTTTAAACAGGCTATGCCCGTGTGCGCCCAATATCAGTATATCAAAAGTACCGTTATCATTAACCACTTTTGGAATCTGTTTTTTAGGGCTGCCAAAGCTTAGCTTGGTGGCAATGGTGTAGCCACTCTCTTCCAGGCTTTGCTTATAACGGGTAAGGTACTCCATATCAGTACTGGTTTCATAATCTTCAGCCAGGTCCCCATGTAGCATGGCACCCACCGTTTCTACAATATGTATCAGCGTATAACGTGCTTCCTTACCGCCCAGTTGTATCGCGCTGGAGAGTGTTTTTTCGTCTGTACGGCTAAAATCGAGTGCCACGGCTATATTACGGTACATCTGCTTTTCAGGCAGGTCTTTTATTGCCGCAGGTGTAAGGTGGGGCACAATACTGGCTACTGCCCTACCCTTAAGCACAAACGGCTCTATGGTAATGTACAACAGTAATACGGCAGCTAATACAGCTAACGGCACTACAAACACCCAGATATAAATAGGGTTGTCAGAATTTACGACCCACCCGTGTATCTCATCGTAGACCAGTTTCGCATTTAGAGACACTATGGTAAGCGCAATGGCCCACGCCCCTATCTTGGTCGCGATGCCTATCGTAAACTCCTTCATGCGGCTCCTATCGCTTACAAAGTGTATCAGCGGTATTACAGCAAAGCCCAGTTGCAGGCTCAGCACCACCTGGCTTAGTACCAAAAGGTCGCCTGTAGAATCTTCGCCAAAATAAAGTATAGTAATAAAAGCGGGGGCAATGGCAATAACACGTGTTACAATACGCCTTACCCACGGCTGTATGCGCAGGCTCAGGTAGCCCTCCATAACAATTTGCCCGGCAAGCGTACCCGTTATAGTACTGCTTTGCCCTGCGGCAATAAGTGCCAGTGCAAAAAGTATCGCTGCCCAGTTACCCAGCATAGGTTCCAGCAGTTTATGCGCATCCTGAATGTCAGCTACCTCATGCAGGCCATTCGTAAAGAACGTCGCAGCTGCGAGAATAAGTATGGCAGCATTCACAAAAAAGGCAAGGTTAAGCGCAATGATCGAGTCGATAAAATTATAGCGTATGGCCTGCTTAATGCCTTTAAAGCTGCGGTCAAACTTACGCGTTTGTACCAATGATGAGTGCAGGTACAAGTTATGTGGCATTACCGTAGCACCTATAATACCTATGGCTATGTATAATGCAGCGGTGTTAGGGATAGAAGGTACAAGACCTTTTACCACTTCTGCTCCATCGGGGTTTGCAAAAAACATTTCTGCCAGAAACGAAAGACCTATGATACTGATAAGCCCTATGATAAAGGCTTCCATCTTTTTGATACCCTTGTTCATAAGAAACAGCAGCAAGAAGGTATCAAACATGGTAATACCCACACCCCACAGCAGTGGCAGCTTAAAGAGCAAATTAAGCCCTATTGCCATACCCAGCACCTCAGCAAGGTCGCAGGCGGCAATAGCCACTTCGGCAAAGCCGTAGAGAATGTAGTTGATCCATTTTGGATACGTTTCACGCGATGCCTGTGCCAGGTCGCGACGGGTAACAATACCCAGGCGGGCACTCAGGCTTTGCAGCAACAGCGCCATAAGGTTACTCATAAGCAGTACCCAAAGCAAACTGTAGCCAAACTGGCTGCCCCCGGCAATATCTGTAGCCCAGTTACCAGGATCCATATAGCCCACACTTATCATGTATGCGGGACCAAAGAAAGCGAGTATTTTTTTCCAGCCTGTAGCGTTTTCACCTACCGATACCGACTCGTGCACCTCTTCAAGCGAATGGGAGTTTTTGTGTTCCATAGGCAACTATTAAACGGGTTTTACAAAAAGGTTAGCCGCTATTTTATGAGACACGGTAAGTGCCCTGTCTTTAATGCGGATACTGATGGAATGGTCAAAATCTTCGCGCCCTGTCACTTCTATAGAAGAGCCTAGGGCGATTTGTTGTTTGTCTAAGTATTGCAGGAACGGTGCCGAACTATCCTTTACGCCTACGCATATAACAGTTTTGCCCGGTACAATTTCAGATAACAGTTTTTTATCAATAGCTACTACATTACCATCACGGTCAGGTATTGGGTCGCCGTGCGGGTCTTCGCTCGGATAACCAAGAAATTCGTCAAGGCGGTTAATAAGCTTGTCAGATTTTATATGCTCCAGCTGTTCGGCCACGTCGTGTACTTCATCCCAACTGAAATTAAGGGTATCTACAAGAAATACCTCCCAAAGGCGGTGTTTGCGCACAATCATCAATGCTGCACGGGTTCCGGCATCGGTAAGCAATACTCCCTGGTATTTTTTATATTCGGCAAGGCCTTTGTCAGCCAGTTTTTGCACCATATCGGTAACCGACGATGGTTTGCTTTCCATAGCGCCGGCAATAGCATTAGTGCTTACACCTTTTTCAGAAGTTTGCGAAAGGTGGTAAATTACCTTTAGGTAATTCTCTTCAGAATGTGTCATTTACAAGATCAATAACAACAAATGTACTAAAAAGAATGATTGCTTAAAAATAATTTTTAGCCTTAACTAAATTTTAAGTGCCCGCAAAAAAAACAGCCCTAAAGCTGTTTGTCTTTTATCTCGCGAATGTCTTCATTTGGTATCCAGCCTACACTGTCGTCGGCCAGTTTTATCTTCTTCCAGTTGTCTACGGTTTCGAGTACGTTTACCTTGGTTCCTTCATGCAACACAAAGGCATCCTGGGCTGCTGTTCTTGGCTCTGCCTTTACAGTTACTACCTCCGGATACACAATGGCGTAGTTTTCTTTTTCTTTTTGCGATTTTACATATACTGCCGATATTACACTTACCACAATCCCAAAAAGCGCCACGAACATGCCCACAAAAAAGATGCGTTTTAGCAGCGTAGTGCCCGCCAGATAATATCCTAAAAACAGCAGCAGAAAAAATACAGCAAATGATACCGCTACCCATGCCCATGTATTATAATGGTACGCACCTGTTGCGTTATAAAGCATTTTAGAAAAGCCCACCCTTGGCGTGGACTTGATATCGTCTATGGTCATTTTTTGGGCGAATGCCAGGTTAACCTCAGCATCCTTATTACCGGGATCCAGCAAAAGCGATTTCTCAAAGTTGTAAATGGCAGGTGCTGTCTTATCCATTTTATAATAGGCATTGCCAAGGTTAAAATACACCTCCGCCGATTCTTTACCTTGTTTCAGGATGCCTTCATACTGCGCAGCCGCACCGGCATAATCGCCTTTTTTGTACAGCGCATTACCCTGCTCAAAATTTTGGGCAAAGGCAATCTGTGCTATAAAAAATACTATGTATGCTAAATTTTTCATTTGAACTATATCTTCACAAGACTGTCCCAAACTGCTTTTATAAGCATTTTGTCATCCTGACGAAGGAAGGATCTCTAGTATCAAATAACTGAGATTCTTCACTCCATTGCATTACGTTCAGAATGACAATTTTGAGACAGCCTAATCGCTATCTTAATACTTTGTACTCACTACTCTAATTAACTACGACATTTGCTTTTCCAGGCTCGTTACCACACTCACGGCGCTTTCATAATCCTGTTGCATGGCGGTACCTGATGCCGGGGCATAACGTGCAAACTCGCAGCTATCCATAATACGGGTAAAATCGTTTACCGTTTCCTGGGTGGCATTGCGCGAAAGCAGCAACTCATTAATATTTTCGCGGCTCAGTTCGCTGGTTTCAATACGCAGCTTGGCTTTAAGAAAGTTGTGCAACGCTTTTTCAAGCGCAAGGTAAAACGGCTCCTTGTTGCCCAGTTGCTTTTTAGCTTCGCCAAGGTATTTCTTAGCCAGTTTACTGTTTGTACGTATCTTGTTGCCTTCCACATCACTGTCGTAAGCCTCTTTTTTCTTTTTAACCAATACAATAAGCGGTATGCACAGGAACGGCGCAAACAGCAGCGTATAGAATAGCGTTGACCCAAAAAAGTCTTCGCTTCCTGTTTTTCTTAATGATGTTCCCGTTGCTATATAGCGAAACTGCTCGCCCGGACTAAGCTTTTCTTTTCCGCCGGCCGGCTTGTTCTCGGCAGTGGCAGCGCTTGCCGGAACATTAAGCACATCGATCATGATGTCTTTACTGGTTACCGTTTTATACTTGCCCGAAGCCAGGTCAAACCACGAGAATGAAAGCCCTTTTACAGGATACTTACCCTTAGCATTTGGCACCAGCGTATATACATCGCTTATGCTGCCATTCATGCCTGTAAGCGGGGTTTTTACATCTTCCTTATGCTCTGGGTCATACATTTCTAATGCTGACGGCACTACCGGTTTTGGCAGGCTGAAGAGTTTAAGATTGCCTTTTCCGCTTACACTTACCGTAAGCTGTATCGATTCGCCGTTAGTAATGGTAGTTTTACTTGGCGTAACTTTAAAGTCGAAATTACCCACTGCACCACTAAAGTCATCCGGCTTACCGGCTTCCGGCAATGGCTTTACATTAATGTACTTCCTGCCCGATGAAGCTGTGGTTTTTGCTTCTTTTAAACCCATACGGCCAAAGAAATCCCTGCGCCCATCCGGTATCTGCACGTTAAGTTCTTCTACAAGAGGCTCAAGCTCCAGCCTTCCGCTTTTTTGCGGGTACAGCACAGCACGGCGCAACACCACCATACGATATGGCTTACCATTATAAGTAGCGTTCTCAACCTTCATATTACGGGGGTCTACAGGCTCTATCTGGCTCCAGAAGTCGTTGTATTTAGGGCTTTCTTTTTCGCCGAAAGACACCACGCTGCTATTAGGGCTTACATAAAGCTTATACACAACATTAACAGGCTGATTTACATAAATGTTTGTATTTTGTATTTCTGCTACAATATGAATACCATCGTTAGGATTGGTCGTAACAGGTTCAGGTTCCTGCGGCTGATTTTGACCGAATGGGTCAAACGGATCGTAACGGTGCGGTTGTTGCTGCGGATTAGGATTAGCCACAGCATCGCCCACCGTAATTTTTACAGGAGATGTTTTATAAACGGTTCCTGCAATTTCTATGGTAGCCTGCCCCACGGTAAAAGTACCCTTAGCAGTTGGTGTAAGCACATAAGTGTAGCTTTTGCTAAAGCTGCGCACCCCATTTATCCAGGAATTGCTGATGCTTTGTCCCGGCCCGCTGACTTTAAAGCCCTGAAATGTGGGCGGTACAAAGTTATCACCGTCCTGGTTCATCCTGAATTCTAAGCGCAGGTTCTCATTCACACCTATTTTGGTGCGGCTGGGTACTGCCTTAAACTCTACCTGCGCCTGCAGGCCTTGTAGCATTAAAAAGAATATTATCGCTAAATACTTTCTCATTGTTTCAATTTACGTAACCTGAATCAATATTCATTTATCCAAATTAGTAGCCCGTGGGCAATTTTTGTTACCAGTCTTTTTCAGCACGTCTTGGCTGGCCTTTCACTTGTTTTGCATTTACCTTATCCTGAACCTTTTTCTCTTCGTTGTTCATGGCATCAAGCAGGCGGTCCATCTGGTCTTTGTTAGGGCTGCCACCTTGTGGCTTGGCATCGGCATTATCTTTCTTGTCTTTGCCGTCGCCGTCTTTCTTATCCTTATTGTCGCCCTTATCTTTGTTATTATCTTCTTTATCCTTGCCTTTGTCTTTGTCCTGATCCTTTTTATCCTTACCATCGCCTTTATTAGGATCCTGGTTTTTATTGTCCTTATTCTGGTCTTTATTTTTGTCCTTGTTATCTTTATTGTCGTTCTTTTGCGGCGGCGGTGGCGGATTTTTCTGCAACATATCCTTAGCCAGCGCATAGTTGTAACGCGTTTCTTCGTCGGCAGGGTTATTGCGCAGCGCATTTTTGTAAGCCTCTACCGCTTCCTGGTAATTTTTAAGCTGCATCATAGCATTGCCAAGGTTATGGAATGCCTTGTGCTTTTCGGGCTTACTCTTTGCATTTTGTATTGCCCTTGAGTAGGCTACGAGCGATTCTCCCGGTTTCTTTTGCCTGTAAATGGCATTGCCCAGGTTATAAGACGAAACTGCCTTACCCGGCTCATTACTACCCGATATGCGGTACTGCTCTTCGGCAGCTGCGTAGTCTTTATCGTCAAAATCTTTATTGCCCTGCGGGAGGTTCTTATCTTTTACCGGTTTATTTTCCTGCGAAAAAGCCAGTAAGGCACCCAGCATAAGGCATACCGTAAATACTTTTTTCATTATTCTTTTTCGTTAAACAGGTTAAGTCGTGTTATCCACGATGTTTTGCGATCCAGCATAAACACATCAAGGAACAGCAGTAAAAATGCCGAACCTAAAAACCACTGAAACTGCGATTCATACAACGCCACTTCTTTCGATTCAAATTCCTTTTTCTCGATATTATCCAGCGCTTTTTTTACGTATTCGCTAACCTCTTTAGTGGTACCGCCATATACATAACCACCTTTAGTGCGCTGTGCAATGGTTTTAAGCGCATCGGGATACAGCTTTGTAATAACCGTTTCGCCCTGTTGGTCTTTTTTATATTCCTGTATGCGTCCGTTTACTTTTATCGGGATAGGGCCACCCTTCTCAGTACCCACACCTACAGTAATTAGTTTAATACCTTTTTTCTGCGCTTCTGCCGCCGCCTCTTCACTGCCTTCGCCGTGGTCTTCACCATCAGAAACCAGTATTACGAGCTTGCTCGTTTGCGGATCATCAAAATAGGTAGAAGCCAGCTCCAGCGCATCGCTTATGGCAGTACCCTGGCTCGAAACCATATCGGTATTCATGTTTTGAAGAAACATCTTCGCTACGCTATAATCTGTAGTTATCGGCAGTACAGGATATGCGCTGCCGGCATAACCAATGATGCCTATCCTGTCGGTACCTAAACTATTAATGATTTGCGACACGATCTGCTTGGCTTTATCGAGCCTGCTTGGAGCTACATCTTCGGCAAGCATACTTTTACTAACGTCTATGGCAAACACAATATCCACACCCTCACGTTTTACGGTTTCGGTACGGGTACCTATTTTTGGGTTTACCAATGCCAGTATAACACCGGCAAGGCCAAGTGCCACAACCGCCAGTTTAAGGGCAGGCTTAAACACAGAGCTTTGCGCACTAAGTTTACGCACCAGTTCAGGATTGCCAAATTCGCGCTGTTTTTTACGTTTCCACCATAAATTAAAGAGAAACAGCAGCACCAGCAGTGGTATTACCGCCAGGATGTATAAATATTTTGGTTCGTCTAACTCGTACATAATTATATAAAGCTTCTGTAAAGTGTTTTACGCGCTACGGCCTCAGCAAGCAACAACCCTAAGGCTGCCCATACCCACGGGCGGAATTTTTCGTCGTAATTATAAAACTTCTGTTCTTCTATCTCAGTCTTTTCCAGTTTATTGATCTGGTCGTAAATGGATTTCAGTTTGCTGTTACTTGTAGCCCTAAAATACGTACCATCAGTCTTCTTGGCAATCTCTTTCATCAGGTTTTCGTCAATCTCCACCGGCATCATCTGGTAGTTAAAGCTGCCATCCGGGTTTATAGAGTACGGAAACAACGCTTTACCATTTGTACCCAGGCCAATGGTGTACACTTTAATGCCATACTCCTTAGCCATATCTGCCGCCATACGCGGGTCTATAAAACCAGAATTGTTTACACCATCGGTAAGCAATATAATAATACGGCTCTTGGCTTTACTCTCCTTAAGGCGGTTAATTGCTGTGGCAAGGCCTACACCTATACCGGTACCATCCTGTAGCACTCCGGCATCATACTTAATCGACTTTATGGCCTGCTTTACCAGTTCTTTATCGCTGGTAACGGGTGCTTTGGTATAACTCTCTGCGGCATATACCACAAGGCCTATACGGTCGTTAGGGCGGTTGTCTACAAAATCTTCTGCTACGTTCTTAAGTGCTTCAAGGCGGTTTGGCTTAAGATCTTTTGCAAGCATACTGCCCGAAACGTCTACTGCCATAACTATGTCTATACCTTGCGTGGTGCGGGTTTTACTATCTACATCTACACTGCGCGGGCGGGCAAGTGCCACAATAATAAAGCCCAGCGCCAGCAGCCTGAAGGCAAACAATACCGGTTTTAATTTGCCCAGTAATGATGGTGTTGCCTTAAACCCGTTTACCGAACTGATGGTAAGCGATGCGGTTTGTTTTTTGCGCTTCCAGATATACCAGCCAATAGCCAGCGGAAGCAGCGCGAACAGCCAAAAGAAACCGGGATTTAAAAAAGTTACTTCTTTCATATTATTGGTTCTGTTCCTGCTCCTTTTCCTGTTCTTGGTTTTGGGTCAGGTTTCTTAATTCTATCGAGTTCTTTACACGTTCCAGCAGTTGCGGTGCATATTCGTCGCCTTCGGTATATCCTATGGTTACCTGCTGCACGCCCTGCTGCTGCTTAAACAGAAATACCTCATAATACATGCGTTTTATTTGCTTGCTTACCGGGTGCGGGTAGCTCATGGTACCGTATACACGAAGGCCTGTAATGCCCTGCTGGGTATTAAACTCTTCTGTTTTTATAAGGATGTCTTTAGCACCCTGCGATTCCCATACCTTAATAACGCCTTCGCTAAGCTGGTTAAGGTCTACCTCGGTTTGCTTCTTATAGCTAAGTGTTGATACCGCCACGCTGAAGTCGCTGAACAATGCGCCTTCCATAAAAATCGACATTTCCTGGAACACCGCCATTGATTCTTTTGGCATAATGGTGGCCGGGTCTACGCGTTTCATAACCTCAGGTGTTTCTATAGTTACACCCGGAAAGCCATACTCGCTTTTTACCCACTGGCCTTCTAAAAGGTCTTTGGTAGAGGTGCCGTAAAGCGCCCTTTTTACCATGCCTACACCAAAGAAGATTGAGAAACCTAACAGGATAACTACTACACCGCCTATTGATGACCAGATTATGGTGCGCCTGCGTTTCTTTTCTTTGCGCCTGCGCTGCTCTTCCAGCCACATTTGGGTATGCAGTTCGTCTTCGTCTTTTTCTTCGGGAATACTGCGGTCTATAACCACAATGGTTTTTTCGATACGGTTACGGTCTTCGGCAATTTCAAATTCAAGCGGCTTGCTCTTGGCAAACTTTACCATATCTGCATTGCGCAGTACGCGTTCCAGCTGCTCAAAGGTTTCGGGCTTAAGTGCCATTTTACGGCGCATGGTAGCATTTCGCATGGCTTCTATAAGCTCTCCTGTTGTACTTTCCATCGCCGGTATGTGTATTGCTTCTTCAATATACAAACGGGCAATGTCGGCCAGTTCACTATAATATTCCTTAACCTCGCCACGTTGCAGCATCTCTTTCTTTTCAAGGTTTTGAAGCTGCTGCGTAGCCTTTTCTATAGGCGATATAAGTTTTTCTTCTTCTTTTTTAACCGGTTTTTTACGGTTCTTAAAATACCACCAGGCACCAAAACCTGCACCGGCAAGCAGTACTGTGCCCAGTATCCAGTACCAAATGCTGTAGTCTGACTTTGCTTCAGCTATAGGCTTAATGTCGTATAGCTTGTGCTTAAGGGTATCAACCTTTATATTGTTTACCTCCAGCAAAAGCGAATCGGTCTTTATAATTTTTTTATTGATAACAACCGGAAGGCTGGGCACTACATAGCGTCCGGAATCAAACTGGGTAAGTCCGTATTTTTTTACCAGCTCATAAAGCGCGCCATTGCGCACGGTATCTACCGGATAGGATTCGAGTACTTCGAGCTGCCCAAAGTTTTTCCCCTCAGGAAAGTTCACCCTGTCTTTAGGACCCACGGTGGCCTTTAGCGTAAAGTTTGCCTGCGCGCCAATTTTTATTTTGGTCGAATCAAGGCTGGCCTTCACCGTGTTTTGCTGCCCAAAAACGGCAACACCCATAAAAAGGGCCAGCAGGGCATATAGTTGTTTAAAGGTCATTGCTTTCATGTTTTAACCGGCTTATGCACGGCTTTTAAAATAGCCCAGCAGTTTGGTTACATACGATTCGTCTGTGCGGGTACTTACAGCGCCGGCCCCGCAGCGGCTAAAGGTATCTTTAAAGTACTTAACCTTATCCTGATAATATTTTTCATACTCAAGGCGCACCTTTTTAGAGCCGGTATTTACCAGCAGGGTTTCGCCTGTTTCGGCGTCGGCCATTTGTACCATACCCAGGTCAGGCATTTTTTCTTCGCGGGCATCAAACACGCGCACTCCTGTAATATCGTGCTTTTTTGCGGCTATCTTGAGCGTATGCTCGTAATCGGCTGCCATAAAATCGGATATCAGGAACACAATGGCACGTTTTTTAATAACACCCGATAAAAATTTAAGCGCCTGCCCCACATCAGTCTTTTTGCTTTTTGGCTGAAACTCGATCAGTTCGCGGATGATGCGCAACACGTGGCTCTTACCTTTTTTTGGCGGAATAAAAAGCTCTATCTGGTCTGAAAAAAGGATAAGTCCTATCTTGTCGTTATTCTGCGTGGCCGAAAAAGCCATGGTAGCAGCGATCTCTGTAACAATATCGCGCTTAAAGGCGTTTTGCGTACCAAATGCTTCAGACCCACTCACGTCGGCCAGGAGCATCATGGTAAGTTCGCGCTCTTCTTCAAAAACCTTAATGTACGGCTCGTTGTAGCGGGCGGTAACATTCCAGTCGATACTGCGCACATCATCGCCAAACTGGTACTGTCGTACCTCGCTAAACGTCATACCACGCCCCTTGAAAGACGAGTGGTACTCTCCCGAAAATATGTGGTTACTAAGCCGCTTGGTCTTGATCTCGATCTTGCGGACTTTTTTTAATATCTCTTTTGTATCCATGAATGTTGTTGAAAGTTTGAATGTTGAAAGTTGTAAAGTTTAGTATTACCTACTAACCCATTAACACTCTGTTACAATACCGAAAGTTTATAAGCTGTTGTCGGCAACTTTTAAACTTTATAACTTTAAACTTTAAAACTCATTTACGGCACTTCTATCTCATTCACGATCTTGTTAATGATATCGATCGAAGTAATGTTTTCTGCCTCTGCCTCATAAGTAATGCCTATACGGTGGCGCAGTACATCGTGCACTACAGCGCGAACGTCTTCCGGTATTACATAGCCCCTGCGCTTGATAAATGCATAACATTTTGCAGCGGTGGCAAGATTGATACTACCCCTTGGCGATGAGCCAAAGCTAATAAGCGGCTTAAGGTTAGCCAGCTTGTATTTCTCCGGGTAACGGGTAGCAAATATGATATCAAGAATGTATTTTTCTATTTTCTCGTCCATGTATACCTCGCGAACAGCATTCTGTGCACGCAGTATCTGGTCGATAGAAACTACCTGGTTTACTTTTTCGAAAGCACCTTTAAGGTTAGCCCTTATTACCAGGCGCTCGTCTTCAATTTTTGGGTAGTCAATAACGGCCTTAAGCATAAAACGGTCTACCTGCGCTTCCGGTAACGGGTAGGTACCTTCCTGCTCTACCGGGTTCATGGTTGCCATAACCAGGAACGGTTTTTCCAGCTTAAAGGTTGTTTCTCCTATGGTAACCTGCTTTTCCTGCATGGCTTCAAGCAGTGCAGACTGCACTTTTGCCGGGGCACGGTTTATCTCATCTGCCAGTACAAAGTTGGCAAAGATGGGACCTTTCTTTATTGTAAATTCGTTTTCTTTAATGTTGTAGATCATGGTACCCACCACGTCTGCAGGTAGTAAGTCCGGTGTAAACTGTATACGGCTAAAGCTGCCGTGTACTGCCTGGCTAAGGGTATTAATGGCAAGGGTTTTTGCAAGCCCCGGAACACCCTCCAGTAAAATGTGCCCCTGGCCTAAAAGGCCTATAAGCAGGCGCTCTATCATATATTTCTGGCCTACGATAACCTTGTTCATTTCCATGACCAGCAGGTCTACAAAAGCACTTTCGCGCTCTATTTTTTCGTTTATCGCCCTTATGTCTAAAGCGGCAGTATTTTCTTCCATATCGCTGTTTGTTTTAGAAGTGTGAATTTAACAAGCTTTTTTGATACCACAAATTCATTGCCGAATTTATTCATTTAAGCCCGTTTGCATTGTTAATGCGTTGTTAACGGGTTTTATAGTTGATTTATTTTGCAGTAAATCAATAAATTAATCCATATAGCAAATGTTAAAGTGTAGCACACTGGCTTCCAGTAACTTTAATCCCCAATTTTTTTTCAATCGGTGTAGTGGCAGCATTCTTACAAACCTACGGTTTTAAATATAGTAATTGATACTTTGCAGGTAATGATACTGTAAAATGCGACAAACACGCATAAAGTAGTACATAATTGCTAAACTTTTAAGCACCGCCTTAGTCTATAATGAGGGTATTTACATATTTTTGCGCTGAACCAACAATTATTTGCCATCCAATGAAAAAAATTTTATTCTTACTTGCTCTTCTTAACCTTAACAGCATCAGCGCACAGGATTTATGCGGAACCGATGCCAGGCACCGGCAACTGCTTGCTACCGATGCTGTATATGCAAAACGTGTAAAAGACTTTGACTCGAAACCCCATACCATTAAAAAGCGCAGCACATCTGCCACTCCCACATATGTAATACCTGTGGTAGTGCATGTAATGCACAAGGGAGAAGATATAGGCACAGGCACCAATATAAGCGATGCCGTTGTAAGAGACCAGATAAAGAGGATGAACCTCGTGTACCGTAACAAAAACGGAGGCCAGGGGGTAGATACCAAAATTGAATTTGCCCTTGCCGTGCGCAATCCGCATGGCGGTTGTACAAACGGAATTGACCGGATAGACATGACCTCGGATGCACTATATATGGATAGTGGGGTTGCATACCAAAGCGGAATAGGTATATCAGACGCTGTGCTAAAAAACAGATACTACTGGGATACAAACCAGTACTACAATATTTGGGTCGTATCAGAATTTGACAATGGGACCTCTACTTATGCCGGATATGCTTACTATGCCAGCACACACGGGCGCTTTAATGACGGGGCAGTTATACTGGCTTCAGAAATTATAAATCCATCAAGCGTTACAGTAGAACATGAGCTGGGCCACGCACTGAATTTATACCATACTTTTGAAGGAGATACTAATGGCACCCGCTGCCCGGATGAAGCAAACGGCTGCGGAAACGGAGCAGGAGACTGCTGTGCAGATACCGCGCCGCACATACGCTTTACTAACTGTTTTACAATAACGGATAATAGCTGCTCGCCAGGAAATAACGATTTTAGTTACACCCACAACTACATGACTTACAGCAGTGTAAATGGTTGCCAGGATATGTTTACCATGGACCAGAAAGAGCGCATGATAAGTGCCCTTACAGACGTGAGGGGTTCGCTGCTGGCAGAAAACGGCAATATGAGCCTTGTACCGCCAATGGTTTCATCGCCAGACTTTACTGTTAGTCCTTCTGTCGCGTGCCAGGCAGGCCAAACTGTACAGCTACGGGATTTAAGCAGCTGTATTCCAAATACTTTTATGGATGAAAGCCAATGGCCGGGCATTACCTTTAACTGGACCATTTCAAACCAAAATAACACATATACGCTATCAGGGCAAAACAAAGAATTTGTGCTTCCTGAGGCAGGCACATACACTGTTACCTTAACTGTAACTACACCCGAAGGTAGCGCGGTAGCGCATCGTGAACAGGCCATTATTGTAGCTGCATCGGCACCGCCGGCAGCGTGCACGCCTATTGCTGTACAGTCCGGCAGGTTTGGTTATACCATTAACAAGGTAACCTTTAACAGCATAGACAACAACACATCCGGGCAAATTAATGATAACTACCAGGACTTTGCCTGTACCCACAGTACAGTAGTTACTCCAGGAACTACGTATCCGCTTATACTGTCTGTGCGCAGCGGCAACCAGTATCCTGAAATCTTCCGCGTTTACATAGATTATAATAATAATGGCATATTTGAGGAGACAGAACTTATTGCCGCAGGCAGCAACCCGGCCACTACTAATAATATGTATATTACCGATATTACCATACCACAAACCGCAGTACAAAACACTCTTTTAAGAATGCGTGTAATTGGTGAGGCTCAGGAGTTAACAGCTTCTGAATTAAACTGCAGTTCGGCTTTTTTGGTAGGCGATATTGAAGATTATGGCGTATATATTGACGGAAACCTGGGTACTGAGCATGTTCAAAAAAGCAACTTTAACGTGTACCCTAACCCGGTTACAAATATTCTTTCTGTAAAAGGCAATACGGTTATAAACAACGCTAAGCTATATAATATGCTGGGGCAATTAGTTATTGAAAAACAACTGAACAGTGCAGATGCAGCCCTGGATGTTTCGGCACTAAACAACGGTGCTTACCTGTTACAAATAACATCGGGCGATAAAACACAAACCTCTAAAATCATAAAACAATAATGTCAGTAACACTTTCTCCCATTATTGCGGGAGCCATGAACTGGGGCGAATGGCAGGCAAAATTTAGCCCTGTTCAAATGGCCGCCATTATAAACGACTGCATAAGCTATGGCATTACCACTTTTGACCATGCTGATATTTACGGAGGTTATACCACCGAGGCCGATTTTGGCAAGGGCTTTGCGCAAAGCGGCGTAAACAGGGAGGATATACAGCTGATAAGCAAATGCGGCATACAGCATACCCTGGGCAATCGTGAGAATAAGGTAAAACATTACAATTACAGCAAAGAGTACATTATTTGGAGTGCAGAGAACTCTCTGAGATTTCTACAGACAGATTACCTTGATGTACTGCTCCTGCACAGGCCAAGCCCACTAATGCAACCAGATGAGATTGCCGAAGCTGTAGAGAAACTAAAAAACGAAGGCAAGATAAAAGCTTTTGGCCTGAGTAACTTTACCAACTCTCAAACCGACCTTATAAGCAGCCGTACCGAGGTATTTTGTAACCAGGTAGAATTTAGCGCCACGCACATTGACGCAATGCTCGACGGCAGCTTTGACTATATGCAGGTACATAACATAAAGCCACTGGCATGGAGCCCTGTAGGCAGTGTGTTTAAAGAAAACAATGATCAAACCGCAAGGCTGCGTAAGCTACTTGTAGAATTTGAAGAAAAATACAACGCCACTGCCGATGTGATACTCCTGGCATGGATACTACAACACCCTGCGGGCATTATACCGATATCAGGGTCTTGTAACACCACAAGGCTTAAGAACCAGGCAAAAGCTACTGAAATTAAACTGGAACTTATGGACTGGTTTGCCATCTGGACGGAGAGCGCAGGGCATAAGGTACCGTAGTTTGTTATAAAGTTGAAAGTTCTAATGTTAGAAAGTTCTACCCGAAACATTATTGCTTTTGACATACAGGCTCAACTAACATTATAACTTTTAAACATTCAACATTACAACTGAATATGAAAAAAACAGCATTAATAACAGGGGCTACCAGTGGCATAGGCAGGGCTACAGCACGCCTGCTGGCACAAAATAATTTCAGGCTGGTTATTTGCGGCCGCCGCGAAGACCGCCTTGCAGAACTTCAGGATGAGTTTTCGGCTCTTACACAAGTACAGACATTAAACTTTGATGTGCGTAAAAAGAAGGACGTTGCTAAAGCCATAGCATCGTTACCGGCAGATTTCCTTACCATAGACGTACTGATAAATAATGCCGGTAATGCCCACGGCCTTGACCCAATAGAAAACGGCGATGTAGACGACTGGGATGCCATGATAGACATTAACGTAAAGGGGCTGCTGTATGTTAGCAAGGCCATTATACCGGGTATGGTTGAGCGAAAAAGCGGCCACATCATTAACATAGGCTCTATAGCTGGAAAAGAGGTGTATGCAAACGGAAACGTATACTGTGCCTCTAAGCACGCGGTAGACGCCATTAACCAGGGTATGCGTATGGACCTGAACCAATATGGCATTCGCGTAGGCGCCATTAACCCCGGTATGGTAGATACCGAGTTTAGCGAAGTGCGATTTAAAGGCGACAGCCAGCGTGCCGAAAGCGTGTATCAGGGGCTTGAGCCATTACATGCCGAAGACATTGCAGACATTATACACTTTGTGGTAACACGCCCGTATCATGTAAACATTGCCGACCTGCTGGTATTGCCTACAGCGCAGGCCAGTGCCACTATTGTCAACAAGAAAGTATAAACAATTTATGCTATAATGAAAAAGCCCGCCTGAAAATTTCAGGCGGGCTTTGCTTTTTATTTTTGGTCAATTACCAAATCTTAACCCTCTTATCCGGGGCTACATATATTTTATCGCCCGGTTTAATGCTAAAGGCATCATAAAAGGCATCAACATTTTGCAATGGTACAAAAGCCCTGTACATGCCCGGGCTGTGCGGATCTGTCTTAACCTGGTTTTTAATGGCTTCGTCCCTCATTTTTGTACGCCATATTGTGGCCCATGAAATAAAGAAGCGCTGCTCTGGTGT
Source organism: Flavobacterium psychrotrophum (assembly GCF_003403075.1). Lineage (NCBI taxonomy): Bacteria > Pseudomonadati > Bacteroidota > Flavobacteriia > Flavobacteriales > Flavobacteriaceae > Flavobacterium > Flavobacterium psychrotrophum. The sequence continues at coordinate 4,067,231 of NZ_CP031557.1, forward strand.
ATAGCCATCTATAAGGCCCGGGTTACCGTGCTCTTTAAGATACAGCTGAAGTCCGTCATAAGCGGCATTAACACCACCAAGGTCGCCAATGTTTTCGCCCAGTGTAAATTTACCGTCTACATAAATGCCCGGTAGTGGCTGTAGTGCGCTGTATTCAGAAGCTAGTGCGCCACCAAGGCCGGTAAATTGCTTAAGGTCTTCTTCGCTCCACCAGTCTACAAGGTTACCGTTAGCATCATAACGTGCACCGCTATCATCAAAACCGTGAGAAATTTCGTGGCCTATAACAGCACCTATACCACCATAGTTAACGGCCTCATCAGCACGGTAATCATAGAATGGTGGCTGCAGGATAGCCGCAGGAAACACAATTTCGTTATACGACGGGTTAAAGTAAGCATTTACAATTTGCGGCGCCATGCCCCACTCGGTCTTATCTACCGGTTTGTTCAGCTTTTCAATATCCTGCTGGTGGTCCCATTTAGAAAGCGCAGTCATATTGTTAAAGTAGCTTCCGCCTTTCTCAGGAGCCGTAATTGTTAGCGCAGAGTAGTCTTTCCATTTATCAGGATAGCCTATTTTTACAGTAAGCTTGTTTAGTTTGTTTACCGCAGCCTGTTTTGTAGATGTAGCCATCCACGGCAGGCGGTTAATGCGGTTTTCAAAAGCACGCATTACATTTTTAATCATTGCCTCTGCCTTAGCTTTAGCTTCCGGCGGGAATTTCTTGGCAACATACAGTTTACCAAGCGCTTCGCCCACAGTACCATTTATGGTTTGAAGGGCATTTTTATCACGCTTTTCTTCTTTAAGGGCACCCCTTAATGTTTTACCATAAAACTCCCAGTTAGCCGTTTCGATACCGGTAGAAAGCTTACCGGCAGATTTGCGCAGTAGCGACCATTTAAGGTAATCTTTCCACTCAGCAACGTTCTTTTGTTTAAGGATTGCCTCTACAGCCTCCATATATTTTGGCTGGCTTACCACAATCGTGGCAGGCGCACCTACACCTATACCTTTCAGGTAAGCTGCCCAGTTGATAGATGGCGCAAGCTTTTGCAGCTCAGCAACCGTCATTGGGTTATAGGTAACACGGTCATCGCGCAGGGCTACTCTGTCCAGTTGTGGCTGTGCAAGCGATGTTTCGAACGCAAGTACATTTTTTGCCGCTACCGCAGCAGTCTTATCATCATAACCAATATACTTAAGCATTTTGGCTACGTGCTTTTCATATAAGGCACGTTTTTCTTTAGAGTCGGCATCTTCAGAGACATAGTAATCCCTGTCCGGAAGCCCAAGCCTGCCTGTACCCAGGTAAATTACATTCTTGTTACTGTCTTTAGCATCGGCACCTATGTAGATACCGAAGAACCCAAGGCCGCCTTCGTTCTCCATTTCGGTAAGCAAAGCCTGAAGGCTCTTTACATCCTTAACGGCGTCAATTTTTTTAAGGTACAGCTGTAACGGTGCAACACCTGCCTTATTGCGCGATACGGTATCCATGATGGCACGGTACAGGTTAGCAGCCTTGCCCTGGTCGCTGCTTGCAGCTAGGGTTTTATTGGCAGCAGCCTCTTTTAGTATGGCAAGTGCATCATTATTAGTGTTTTCGCGAAGCTCATCAAAACTACCCCAGCGCGTTTTATCGGCAGGAATCTCGGTAGCATCTACCCATTTGCCATTAACGTACCTGAAGAAGTCATCGCCCGGCTTAACTGACTTGTCCATATATTGCAGGCTGATACCCGGCTTTTGCTGGGCCACCGCAGATTGTGCATTGCAAAGGGCTCCGGCTGCAAGCGCTACCGTTGCGAATTTTGCAGTAAATCGTAGTTTCATTTGTTTTTAATTTAAAACTTTGAATACAAATATATACTTTTTTGGTTTATGGTAATTCGGTTATACGGTAATTTGGTTTTTGGTTATACGGCTGCAATCAAATTACCATATAACCGAATTATCAAATCGACTTTCTTCCCTACCTTTGCAAAAATTATTTTACAATGCTTGCCTTCTTAAAAAAATACAGGGTATTTATCAGCGTATTCATCATCCTGTCAGCCATTATACTTACACTGTTCAACATAGCGCTTTCGCCAAGAAAAACACTTAAGATATACAGTCCTGCCGATGTAAACCCAGAACTGGCAGACAGTACCGTGCAGGCCATTGCGCACCACCATAAAATAGCGCCGTTTAGCTTTACCAACCAAAACGGCAAAACCGTTACCCAAAACGATTATAAGGGAAAGATATATGTAGCCGACTTCTTTTTTACCACCTGTAAAACCATTTGCCCCATAATGACAAATAATATGGGCTGGCTACAGGACCACATAAAAACAATGCCCGATGTTGCATTGCTTTCACACTCGGTTACCCCTGACATTGACAGCGTACCCGTACTACGCGCCTATGCCGACCTTAAAGGTGCCATTGACGGCAAGTGGAATATGGTAACAGGCGATAAAAAAGACATTTATTACCTGGCCCGTAAAAGCTACCTGGCAGTAAAAACCGGCAGCAACACCGAGATGTATGATATGGTACATACAGAGAATTTTATACTGGTAGACAAAAAAGGCCGCATACGCGGATTTTATGACGGTACCAACCTGGACAAGCCTACAGACGACGGTACTAAAAATGTAACACAATTGCTCGAAGACATTAAATGGCTGAGGGAAAATGAGTAATAAGTGAGGGTTTCTTAAATAGAGTTTTTGCCACACAGCTTTGTGATCTTCCGCCGAAGGCGGTTTACATGGTGAACCTTGTGAAAATCATGGTGCCCTTAGTGGTAAAAACATTTTGAAATAAGCGCCATGCTCAAAATTAATATGGTAGTAAGAGGTTCAGTTCTTTTTTGAATTTTGGATAATTACTAAATTTTTATGTTTACTTTTGTAATCTAAACTTATTCTAAATAAGAATTGAAAACAAATCTTTCATTACTCAAAAAAGGCCAAAAAGCCGTCATAACCGAATTTAATGTGGATGCCATTCCGCTAAAATTACTGGAGATGGGCTGTCTGCCGGGTAATGAAGTGCAACTGTTACAGATAGCCCCACTGGGCGACCCCATTTACATTAACGTAAACGACAGCCACGTGAGCATCCGTAAGGAAACCGCTGCCGAAATAGGGGTTATAATAATAACCGAATGACTTTTTAATGGCCGGCCAAACGATAAAGATAGCCCTTATAGGCAACCCCAACGTAGGTAAAACCTCTGTTTTTAACCAGCTTACAGGCCTTAACCAGCAGGTGGGCAACTACCCTGGTATTACTGTAGAACGCAAGGCCGGCACCTGCAAACTGCCCGATGGCAGCAAAGGGCTTGTACTCGACCTGCCCGGCACCTATAGCCTTAATGCCAGCTCTATGGATGAGAACGTGGTTATAGAGCTGCTGATGAACAAAAATGATAAGGATTATCCTGATGTGGCCGTAGTGGTCACCGAAGTAGAAAACCTTAAGCGTAACCTGCTACTATTTACCCAGATAAAAGACCTTGAAATACCTACCATACTGGTTATTAACATGGCCGACAGGATGGAGAAAAAAGGCATAGCGCTGGATATCCCCTATCTGGAACAACACCTCAACACCCGAATTGCTTTAGTAAGCAGCCGTAAGAACCAGGGTATTGACCATTTAAAAGACCTTATTGTAAGCTATAACGGATTAAGCACCCAACCGTGCCTTAACGCCAGCAGCATAGACCCGGACTATTTTAACAGCCTCAGAAAGATATTCCCAAGCCAGCTATTGTATAAACTCTGGCTGGTAATAACACAGGATACCAACTTTGGTATTATTGATATTAAAGAGCTTCAGGGCACATCATTCACCAAAACAAAACCGGAGCTAAAACGCCTGCAACAAAAGGAAACCATAAAGCGCTACCAGTTTATAAACGACACGCTTAAGGTAGGCCAAACGATAGATGCAGATAAGGCAAACGACCTTCGGGCAAAGCTGGACCGTGTGCTTACCCACCGTGTTTTTGGTTACGTGATATTCATGGCAATACTAATGCTTATCTTCCAGAGCATCTTCTCGTGGTCAAGCGTACCTATGGATTTGATAGATGAAGGTTTTGCATGGCTTTCTGCCTATACCGCTGAGCATATGGCGCCCGGCAAGCTGACCGACCTTATCGTGCAGGGCATTATTCCCGGCATAGGTGGTGTAGTAATCTTTATACCGCAAATTGCTTTCTTATTCCTCTTTATCTCGATACTTGAAGAAAGTGGCTACATGAGCCGTGTGGTTTTCCTTATGGATAAGATCATGAAACGCTTTGGGCTAAACGGCAAGAGCGTAGTGCCCCTAATATCGGGTACTGCCTGCGCCATACCGGCCATTATGTCGGCGCGAAATATAGAGAACTGGCGCGAACGCCTTATTACCATATTAGTTACCCCTTTTACTACCTGTAGTGCAAGGCTTCCGGTCTATACCATACTGATATCGCTTATAATACCGGACAGGTATGTGCTGGGTATTTTTAACCTGCAGGGGCTTACCCTCATGGCATTGTATTTGCTCGGGTTTGGTGGTGCACTGCTTGCCGCATGGATATTAAACAAGGTACTGAAGCTAAAGCATAAAAGCTTTTTTGTGGCAGAAATGCCCAATTATAAAATGCCGCTGTTTAAAAACGTAGGCATTACCGTGATCGAAAAAACCAAAGCCTTTGTAATGGGTGCAGGTAAAATAATCCTGGCACTATCGGTTATTATATGGTTCCTTGGTTCGCATGGGCCGGGCGATGATTTTAAAAATGCCGAAGAAATAGTAAAAGCCGACGCGCAGCAACGCGGCATCAGCCCTGAGGAGTGGGATGAAATGACGGCCTCTTATCAACTGGAGCACTCGTACATCGGCATAGCCGGTAAGGCAATAGAGCCTGTTATACGCCCACTGGGTTACGACTGGAAAATAGGTGTAGCCATAGTATCATCATTCGCGGCACGCGAGGTGTTTGTGGGTACACTGGCCACAATATATAACATAGGCGGTAACGATGCCGAAGACGAAACCACGATTAGACAGCGTATGGCTGCCGAGATAGATCCGCAAACAGGCGAAAAGGTATTTAACTTTGCATCGGGCATATCGTTACTGTTGTTTTATGCCTTTGCAATGCAGTGCATTAGTACATTGGCTATTGTTAAGAAAGAAACAAACTCGTGGATGTGGCCAACGATACAGCTTGTAGGCATGAGCGGTTTTGCCTATGCTGTAGCATTATTGGCATATCAATTGCTTAAATAAAAGTATTATGGTACAGGATATTATAGCATATGCACTGGTAATTACAGCCGTGGCATTTTTGGTTAAGAAATTTTTCTTTAAAAAGAAAAAAGCCGGCTGTGGTGATGACTGCGGATGCCATTGAGTTAAAAACAATCAATAATACAGATCTTTAGCAACGCGATACGTGTTTGTATGCGCCTCTATTATTATTTTAATATCAGGGCTGTAGCCGCCACCCATGCTGCATTGCACCGGAATATTTAGCTTGTTACAAAGCTGTAACACAACCTCATCCCGCTGTTTGCAGCCGGAAACAGAGCATCCCAGTTTACCTAGCTTGTCAGTCGATAAGATGTCTACCCCACTAAGGTAAAAGATAAAATCAGGCTTTTGTGTATCTATAAGTTTAGGTAAAATTTCACGCAAAATATTTAGATATTCATCATCTCCGGTATCATCAGGCAGTGCAATATCAAGGCCTGATGTTTCTTTTTTAAACGGGTAGTTGGTTTTGCCGTGCATAGAAAAGGTAAATACCGCATTGTCCCCTGTAAAAATCTCTGCCGTACCGTTGCCCTGGTGCACATCAAGGTCTACAATCAAAATCTTTTTAGCCAGGTTGTTATTGATAAGGTACTGTGTGGCAATGGCCTGGTCATTAAGCAGGCAAAATGCTTCGCCATGAGTGCTGTAGGCATGATGGGTGCCGCCCGCAATGTTAAAAGCAATACCGGTTTGCAGGGCTTTCTCTGCCCCCAGTATCGTTCCCTGTGCTATACGTAATTCCCTCTCTACCAGCGCCGCTGAAAGCGGGAAGCCCGTTTTCCGTGCTGCACGCGGGTCGAGCGTAAGGTTAAGTAAATCATTTACATAGTCTTTTTTATGCACCGCAAGCACATGCGACATATCAGGCATTCCCGGTTCAAAGAAATCTGCCTGCGCTGCTATACCTTCCAGCAGCAATTGTTGTGGTAGCAGCTCATACTTAAGCATTGGGAAACGGTGTCCTTCCGGTAGCGGATGTTTGTATATTGGATGATAGGCTATGGGGAACATGAAAGCAGTTTTGAGCAAAGATAAATTTTTATCTCCACCCTAAACCTTTTAATACAGGCATACATATTCTCCCCAATGTTATCTAATTAAGCTTAGTGTTAAAACGTTAATTTTTCTGTGTATCTTTCAGCCACTTTTTAAGGTAGCACCAACAATTGACTTTTATTTGATAGCTAATTGTTTATTATCGGTTGAAACCATCAGTAAACATTTACAAATAAACGACCAATATATGGAGGGTATTTTTTCATCATTTATGCTCAGGGAGGTTAGAAGGGGCTTACTGCATTTTGGCAAGATTGAGGTAATGCTCGAAGCGAATACAGGAACTGGTCTTAAGATTCTCGCAGATAATAGTAGCGCTCCATACGGAGAATTACAGCTTGAAAACTTACCTGACAAATGCTACGCTGCATTAGAAACAGCTATTACTTATGGTTTAACTTATGCTTATAATAACCTTAAAGAACATAAAGGACTTACAGTACATTTAAGAGGAATCGGGTATAGTAACCTGGATACAACACCTACTATTTTAGCATACGTTGCCATGCGGGTAATTATTGATAAAATCGAACATGAACTCAGTGAAGCACATTTAAAATCTTTAGAAGAATTGGTTTTTCAATGCTGGGAATATAGTTACTTGGCGCAACCTGATTTTGACAGATGTACAATTATGGCTGAAAGATTACCCTCAAGATACAAAACTGTAGGTAATCCAACTAAAGACCTTCTAATTAAAACATCTAAAATGAGCATCTTCAAAAAAATATCCGCCCTTTTTTCATCTGATAAAAATAATAGTTCTGATCAACTTAAAAAACTGGAGCAACTCGCTATTCCGTTATTGCGTGAAGCCACTAAAATTGAGGTACTGTCTGCAAGCCGGCCACCGGCAGACTCTACCCTGATTTCACACTTTGGCGGGCAACCCTACTTTGAGGCGGGTGCACAATGGCCGCAATCAGAAAGTGGCAGGCCTATGGAGTTTATCTTTCAGGTATTTAATGACGGTAGCTTAGCGCTGCCACCATCAATAAAATTAATTCAGTTTTTCTACGACCTTGATGCTTTTCCCTATGAAACGGACGACGACGGTTGGGTTGTGAAAATTTATAGGTCAATTGATACCACAGCACAAATTAAGATACCACAGCCTTATAGTGATATACCGGTTAAGTATTGCGAAGTACATTTTTCGCCTGTATCATCATTGCCCGACTGGGAAGGTCTTGATGTTTATGGCCCTGAAATAGCTGAACTTGCAGAAATTATTAACGACGACGAACCCTGGGAGGCTTATGATGCCGTAGTGCAAAAGCTAACGGGCAGTTCTGATTATCGTAGCCAGCTGGGTGGTTACCCTAACTGGGTGCAGGGCGAGAGCACACCTGAGAATAAAAAGGGCGCAAATGTAAAACTGCTGTTCCAGATTGATTCAGAAGAGAATGCCGGGCTTATGTGGGGCGACGTAGGGCTGGTATATGTCTTTTATGATGAAGCCGAAGACCGCCTTTGGTTTGAACTGCAATGCCATTAAAATTTTTGCGTTTATAATGTAAATCAACTTTAAAACCAATCATATGAAAAAACATCTTTGTTTGTTCCTGCTGTTAGCAGCGACTGCTTTTGCACAAACACCTAAACAAAACGGCGAACTTACTGCCGAAGGTATGTCTAGCATTAAAGTAAAGCCCGACGTTGTAAAACTAACGATAAGCGTGAGCAAGCTAAACGACTCTGAAAAAAATGCACTTAAGGAACTCAATGAGGAAGTAGCTAAACTGGAAGGCTTCTTTACAAAAGCAGGTCTGCCAAAAGAGAACATAAAAATTGCGGGGTATAATATTAATGATAATTACCGGGATGAAAAAGACAAAAAAGTGTACCAGGCTAATAACAGCCTTAACATAGAGATTAAACTGGACAACAGAGTACTTGATGCACTTTACGGCGAATTGAATACCGGAAATTATAAAGATGTTTCGCTTGATTACGAAACTTCGCTATCTGGAGAACTACAAAAAAAAGTACGTGCAAATTTGTTAGATAAAGCTATAGCGGATGCCAGGCAAAAAGCAGATGCTATTGCAAAATCATTAGAAGTTAAAATTTTGGGTATTAAGCATGTCTCTAAATATGGGCGCGATATTGTAGCAATGGCAAATGAGGTAAAATACCAGCCACTAGCAGCTGCATCTATGCAGGTAGAGGCACCACGGCCTGCTACTGTTTTTGCAAAATATGAAGTACAGGAAATAGAGGAGACAGAGCAAATTACCATTATTTATGAAATAGGGAAGTAAACTTTGTAGAGCATCACGTTAATATTAACCTCTCCTTAACCATCTGCAGGTGTTTACAAGCAAATTGGTTTTTGTATATTTACTAAACCGCTTTTTACCACGGAGAACACGAAGTTTTTCACAGGGGACACAAAACTGCACGGTCTCGGAACCAAAAATATCCATACAGCTTTGTGTTCTCTAAACTACGACGTAGTTCCCTCTTAGTGCACCTAGTGAAATCCTTTGTGTGCTTAGTGGTAAAATAAACCCTTGTGGTGAATAAAAAGAAGAAGAAAACAATGCAGGCAGAAATAAACAAAGTAGAACTTCGCAACCTGAGGGTTGAAGATTATAAAGAGCTGCGGCTCTCAATGCAGCATGCCTATACCGGCAGCGATATGGATATGGATGAGCCCTATTGGGGGCTGAGCGACATTAAGCGCCTGCTTAAAATATTTCCTGAAGGGCAGTTGGTAGTACTGGTAGATGGTAAGGTAGTGGGCAGTGCCCTGAGCCTTGTTGTAGACCTTAAAAAGGCTACGGCAAACCATACCTACGAAAAAATTACGGGCAACTATAGTTTTGACACCCACGATTATGAGGGTGAGGTACTATATGGCATTGATGTGTTTATAGATCCCGCTTACCGCGGCTTGCGACTGGGCAGGCGCCTGTATGACGCCCGTAAGGAACTGTGCGAGCAGCTTAACCTTAAGAGCATTATATTCGCCGGGCGTATGCCGCACTTTAATGAACATGCCGACGAAATTACCCCTAAGGAGTATATTGATAAAGTACGCCAAAAAGAGATATTCGACCCGGTACTGGCGTTTCAGCTCAGTAACGATTTTCACGTTATCAAAATCATGCGCAATTACCTGGAGGGCGACAAAGACAGCCAGGACTATGCCGTACTGATGGAGTGGAACAATATTTATTATGAAAAAGAGCCTAAGCTCATCAATGCCCGTAAGAGCGTAATACGCTTGGGCTTAGTGCAGTGGCAAATGCGCCCGCTGGCAAATGTAGAGGCACTTTTTGAGCAGGCTGAATTTTTTATCGATGCCGTTTCGGGCTATGGGTCAGATTTTGCCTTGTTTCCTGAACTGTTTGTGGCTCCGCTCATGGCCGATTTTAACCACCTTAGCGAGGCCGATGCCATTCGCGAAATTGCCCGCTATGCAGAGCCTATCCGCAAGCGTTTCCAGGAAATGGCTATTTCATATAACATCAATATCATTACCGGCAGTATGCCGTGGGTAGAAGATGGTGTGCTGTATAACGTAGGCTTTCTTTGTAAGCGCGACGGTACCAGCGAAATGTACACCAAGCTGCACATTACCCCAAATGAGGTAAATTACTGGGGCATGAAGGGCGGTACCGAAATTCGTACTTTTGATACCGACTGTGGTAAAATAGGCATCGTAATTTGTTATGATGTAGAGTTTCCTGAATTATCGCGCCTGCTGGCAGATGATGGTATGGAGATACTCTTTGTACCTTTTCTTACCGATACCCAAAACGGTTATACCCGGGTGCGCCATTGTGCGCAGGCACGCGCCATAGAAAATGAGTGCTATGTAGCCATAGCAGGCTGTGTGGGCAATCTTCCGGGGGTAAACAACATGGACATCCAGTATGCGCAAACGGCGGTGTTTACGCCTTCAGATTTTAGTTTCCCGAGTAATGGCATTAAGGCAGAGGCTACACCAAACACCGAGATGACCATTATTGTAGACGTAGACCTAGACCTGCTGCGCGAGTTACATGAATTTGGCAGTGTGCGCATTCTTAAAGACCGCCGCCAGGATTTGTATAAGCTCAAAAAAACGGCACTGGCACAAAGGCCGGAACAAAAGTCTGATCCGGGTTTGAACACAACTGAACAGGAAAATGATAAAACCACTGAGGTAAAGGCTATTCGCCAAACGGATGATACAACCATGAAGGCTGCTGCTGCAAAACCACCAAGGGCAAGTACTGCGCGCGCTGTCAAGGCTACCGAGCCAAAACCCACTACCCGAAGATCATCTAAGTAAGAGAAAAGGTTATATAAAAATGCTATGCAAATTTCAGTTTTAGGATGCGGATGGCTGGGGTTACCCCTTGCCGAAAAGCTTACAGATAATTATGCAGTAAAAGGCTCTGTAACCTCCCCAGAAAAAGTCGCCGTACTACAATCTAAAGGTATAGTGCCTTACATAATCGACCTTAACATACCAGATGCCGCAGTAATAGCTGATTTTTTAAGCGGGAGCGATGTGCTGATTATTACCATTCCGCCAAAGGTTAAAGCCGAAGGCGGCTTGCCTTATCCTGATAAGGTAGCGCAATTGCTGCCTTTTATTAAAGGTGCAGGCATTAAAAAAGTACTTTTTACCAGTAGCATCTCGGTCTATGCAGATGATGAGACGATTCCGCAGATTGATGAAACAACTACTCCAAATCCGGATACCGAAAGTGGCAAACAGGTTTTAGCTGCTGAAGTTGTATTACAAAGCTGCAATGATTTTGAAACAAGTGTGTTGCGTTTGGGAGGATTGATTGGGGCAGAGCGGCATCCTATATATCATCTTGCAGGGAAAAGCGGACTTGCTAATCCTGATGCCCCTACTAACCTTGCCAGTCTTGATACTGTACTTACTGCAATGCTGTATGTACTAAGGCATAATCTGTGGGGTATAACAGCACTGGTTGTTAACCCTGAACATCCTGCAAGAGCATTGTTTTACACCGCCGAAGCTAAAAGGCTAAATCTGCCCTTACCGCAATTTAACCACGACTTGCCTTCAAAGGGTAAGTTAATACTGGGAAGTAAATGCTAATAACATAAAAAATACCCGCAGGCATAAACCATACGGGCAGTTAACAAAATATAATTGGGGGGATGCTCTATATAAAACCCTGTGTACGGGCTTCGTGTATCAGGTCTTCATCATTACCTTCTATTTCTAACAGGCGCTTTATCTTGTATTTACGCTTTTCTATGGCACTTTCACTAAGCGGTATGTAATTGCTTAGGTTTTTGTTCTTAATGCCTTTAGCTAAAAGCAAAATAATGCGCACGTCTATGTCTTCCAGCACTATGCCTTTTTTGCGCCGTTTAAGATAGTTAGATATGGCCTGGCTGTAAAAGGTATTGCCGTTAAGCACCTCCTTAAAAGCCTGGGCAAGCTCTTCAGTACTGCAATCGCTTTTATTTATAAAACCTTCCGGATCTATAGTGTTTAAAATACTGCCAATGATGTCGATTTCTTTGTGCATGGTCATTAAAATGATCTTGCAGTCAGGCATGGTTTCCCTTACCAGCCTGGCAAGGTCTGCCCCGGTGTGCAGCTGTTGGTCTTCATACTGGGGTATGCTGTAATCTATGAGTGCAATATCAAAAGGCTTGTGATGGTTGGCCGATATCACTTTATAGCCTGTTTTGCAATCTCTGGCCTTTACAAACTTCAGTTCGCCGTGGTTATGGTCAAGGTTTTGGAACATGTAATGGTAACCTTCCAATACCACAACGTGATCGTCTATAGCAAGCACGTGTAATTTTGGATTCAAAATGGGGGGCGTTTATAATTGGTGGGACAAAATTAAATTTTAAATGAATATCTAAGTTACGGATTTCCCGTAATTATGCCCCTAAAATTAATTTTTTAAAGCGAGAATAAACAGGTTTTTAATCTGAAATTTAACAATTTATATATCAAAATTACCACTTTATAACGTTGTAGTTATATCAAATTTAAAACGAAAGGATTTATGCCTTTTTGCTAAGCTAAATTTTCCCACCAACGGGCAAATTTTGCGGGTCCGTCAAAGTAAACTTTCTCGCCAATCATGGGTGTTAATATGGGCATTGCTTCTTTTTCGGCAGCTGCGGTAACACGTTTTATGGGTTCGTCCCAGTCGTGTAAGGCAAGCGAAAATTTAGCCCAGTGCACAGGCATCAATTTACGTACACGCAATTGTTTGGCGGCGGTAATAACCTCCTCCGGCATCATGTGTATGTATTTCCAGGCAGGATTATATTGCCCGCATTCCAGCAGGGCGAGGTCAAAAGGCCCATACTGGTTTCCTATTTCTTCAAAGTGTGAGTCAAAGCCGGTATCGCCTCCCAAAAAGAATTTGTGTAAAGGTGTTTTAAGCACCGCCGATATCCACAGGGTTTTATTGCGTTTAAGGTCGCGGCCGCTAAAGTGCCTGCCCGGGGTGGCAGTAAAGTTAAAGCCATCGTCAAAGCTTACAGACTCGTACCAGTCAAGCTCTGTGATTTTTGCAGGATCATAACCCCAAAATTCCAAATGACAGCCCACACCCAGGCCGGTAATTACACGCTTCACCTTTGGCAATAACGCCGTTACAGTTTTATAATCAAGGTGATCCCAGTGGTCGTGAGATATAAAGAGGTAATCAATATCAGGCATATCGGCAGCGTTGTAAGCATCACTGCCTGCAAATGCTTTAGTACCGTTTACGGGAGAGGCCTTTCCGCTAAAAACAGGATCAGCCAATATGGTTTTGCCATCTGTCTGGATAAAGTAAGAAGAATGCCCAAACCATATCAGCACATTTTCTTTGGGCAATAGCCCTTTAAGGTCATTTTTTACGGTGGGCAGTGGCCTGGCAGGCTTACTTCGTTTACTTTTATCAAAAAAGAAACGGTACATTATTTTACCAAACGATTCGCCTTCGGCAAGCTGCGGCGTGTTGCTTAGGTTTTCAAAAGCTTTTAATTGCGCATTGTAGTTAGGAGATGCCTGTACTTTTCTAAGTCTTTCATCTTGTGGTTTATCGCCAAATTTTGGCTGCTTAAAAAACACAAAAACGGCAAGCAGGCACATTGCCACTATGGTAAGGGTTATCATTGAACGATATTTTCATTCAAAAATACTAAAAAAGAAATGAGGGCTGTTACAGTATACTACGCTAAAGTGAATTTTAGAGCGTTATTTGGCTATTTCAAGGGTCACGGTAAGCTTACCCTGGTTCTTGTTGTCAGAAATCTCCATAAAAGCTTTTTTGCTCAGGTCAATGTCATAGCCTTTTGTAAAAGGACCACGGTCGTTAACGGTTACAATAACCGATTTTCCATTAGCATTATTAGTAACTTTTAGTTTAGTACCAAAGGGTAGTTTTTTGTGTGCGGCAGTAAGTTTGCTGTTACTGAATTTTTCGCCGCTGGCGGTTTGTTTACCGTTAAACTTATCGGCATAATAGGTGGCTACTGCTTTTTTTTCAAATGTGGTGTACGATGCATTTTTAGAGCTGCCACAACCGGCCAGCACAATAAGCATCAGTAATAAAAAAGCCGCTTTTTTTGCCATATTATGCTTTCTCGATAATTTCTATTTTAACTTTAAAACTGCCAGAGCCTTTATTAGAAGCTATTTCCATAAAGGCCTTTTTAGTAAGGTCTATCTCCAGTTTCTTGCTGTAAGGGCCACGGTCGTTTACCTTAACGTCTACAAACTTTCCGTTTTTTTCGTTGGTAACGCGCAGCATGGTGCCCAGTGGCAACCTCATGTGTGCAGCAGTATATTTTGTATTGTGAAAACGTTCGCCGCTTGTGGTTTTGCGTCCGTTAAACTTATCTGCGTAATATGTAGCCATACAACTGGCTTTGTATACCGTAAGTTTAGATGACGAAGCTTCTTTAACTTCTTCATCTTTGCAGGCTACCTCTGTAGTATCGGCCGCCTTTAATTCAGTTTTTGTTGTAGTTTCATCTGTAGCAGCGGGGCTGCCCGACGAAAAGCCTGTTAATATAAATAATAACACTGCTGTACTGAAAATGATAATACTATTCTTCATAGATAATATAATTTTTGTCCGTTAGGTTTAACAATTAACATGCCAATGAACGCTAAGGCCGTTTAAAGGCCAATTTTACCGGTTAGCTTAACCAGGCGCTCCACGGGATCCTGCTTAATAGCAGCACAAGCCCAATGGCATACATAATGGCGATTTTTTTAAATTTCGCCTCGCTCGTTTCAGCTTTTTTGTGTTTTGACCAACCTATGGTTATCAGTACAATAGCAATGATATTTACAAGCGGGTGTTCTACAAGATAAAGCCTTAAAGTACTATCTTTCATGGCAGCGCCCATACCACCTGCCTTAGCGGCATCAAGGTAAGGCGACAGGAAATACATAATCATCCCAAGCAAAAACTGTACGTGTGTAAAAATGAGTGCGATGAGCGCTATGGTACGGTCGTTCTTACCAAAAGGTTTTTTTCTCGAAAGCCCCACAACGGAGTTTAAAACCGCTAGTAAAAGGAAAATCAATACGCCGTAAGCCCAATATGAATGCAGCTCTTTAATGTCTGGGTACATAGTTTTTATAATTGTTCAGGATAGCAAATATAGGCAATACATGTAATAAAAACTGCACGAAAACTATGTTAAGGTATTAAAAATGAGTTTTTTAGAAGCATTCTAAATAACAATACAGCTAACAGTCAGCGTTTTACAAGGATAAAATAACAACGCCACATGCAATACTGCATATGGCGTTATAATGATTGTTTATAATTTTTAAACAGGATACTGTAATTAAAAATGCAATTGATTACTGCTACTATTCATAACCCATCTTCTGCCTTACACGGGCAAGTACACTATCGGCCTGAGTACCGGCTTTAGCGGCCCCTATTTTTAAAAGAGCATCAACCTCTTGCAGGTTTGCCATATAGTAGGCATATTTTTCTCTCACGTTTTTAAACTTTTCGCATATAAGTTCAAAGAGTGCAGTCTTGGCATGGCCATAGCCATAATTGCCCGCAAGATATTTTTCGCGAAGGGCCTCGGTTTGTTCCGGTGTGGCAAGTAGCTTGTAAATAGCAAACACATTATCAGTATCCGGATTTTTAGGATCCTCTAGCGGAGTACTGTCGGTTTGTATTGCCATTACCTGCTTTTTTAATGCCTTGTCATCCTGGAATATGTTGATAAAGTTATTACGGCTCTTACTCATTTTTTCGCCATCAGTACCGGGAACAATTTTTGTTTCCTCGCTGCTAATACCTTCAGGCAATACAAATGTTTCACCCATCTGGTGGTTAAAGCGGCTGGCTACATCACGCGTTATTTCTATATGTTGCATCTGGTCTTTACCCACAGGTACAAACTCAGCATCATATAATAAAATGTCGGCCGCCATAAGCATAGGGTAGGTAAACAACCCGGCATTAACATCTTCAAGCCTGTCGGCTTTATCTTTAAACGAATGCGCAAGCGTTAACCTCTGGAAAGGGAAAAAGCAGCTCAGGTACCAGCTTAGCTCTGCTGTTTGTGGTACATCGCTCTGGCGATAAAATACAACCTTATTAATATCAAGTCCGCACGCAAGCCAGGTAGCTGCAACACTATAGGTGTTTTCACGAAGGGTTTTACCATCCTTTATCTGCGTGGCAGAGTGTAGGTCAGCTATAAATAAAAACGATTCGTTTTCCGGTTTATTTGCCATTTCTATGGCCGGAAGTATTGCTCCTAAAAGGTTGCCCAGGTGGGGCGTGCCGGTACTTTGTACGCCGGTTAATATTTTTGCCATTGCTTAAAATGAATTTTGCACAAAGGTAACGGTTTTGTTATAAAATCTCAGCCGAATTACTACATTTGGATTATATGAAAGCCCTTAAATACATTTTCTGGACGGTGTACCGCATTTGGTTCTATATACTCATGGCCATACCCATTATTATATTATCGCCTTTTCTTATACTTACACTATCCTGGGATAAAACCTACCCGCTGTTTTTTATCATGGCACGTGGCTGGGCACGATTTATTTTGTTTGGCATGGGTTTTTGGACAACCATAAAACGCGAGCAGGATTTTGAACCCGGCAAGAGCTACATGCTTGTAGCCAACCATACCAGTATGAGCGACGTGATGCTGATGCTGGCCATTTGCCCCAACCCGTTTGTGTTTGTAGGCAAGAAAGAGTTAGCTAAAATTCCCATCTTTGGGTTCTTTTATAAGCGCAGCTGCATACTGGTAGACCGCAACAGCAGCAAAAGCCGCTTTGAGGTATTCCAGAGGGCGCAGGCGCGACTAAGCCAGGGGCTGAGCATTTGCATATTCCCCGAAGGCGGTGTACCCGATGATGAGACTGTATTGCTTGATGAATTTAAAGACGGTGCTTTTCGACTGGCTATAGACCACCATATTCCCATCGTACCTATGACGTTTGCCGATAATAAAAAACGTTTTTCATTCAGCTTTTTTAGCGGAAGCCCCGGCAGGATGCGTGCAAAAGTGCATCCTTTTATTGCTACCGAAGGCCTTACGCAGGAGGATAAAAAGGAATTGAAAGATAAGACTAGGGAGGTAATTTATGAGCAGTTGGTGAAATTTGGGAGGGAATAAATTTTAAACCTGAAAGGTTATAAATACAAGTATTGAAATATTTTACCGGAAAAATTTCGCCCTGATCCTTGGCCTTACATTTAAAGTCAGTATCACATACTCTAAAGGCTTACACCTGTAAAACATTGAAAATAAACATCTACGAATTTCAGGATATACATTTGGCTTTTAACCAAAAAATAAAAGCGCCCTTTAACCAAAGGCGCTTTTAAACTTAACTACTTAGGCTAACCAACAAGCCTAAAAACTAAAACTAATGCCAGAATACAGGCCTATAAAATATGGCTTAAAGTTGCCTGCATCCCTGCTAAAGGTATTGACCTGGTATTTAAATGTAGGTTCAAAGCTTGCTTCAAAAGCCCTGAAAAACCTGTATTTAAAACCCACGCCGACGTTAGTACTAAAATGTATATTATTCAGGTTAGCTGCTTCGCCCACACTAGTGCTCAGCCCCTGTGTACTTACCACGCTTACATTATTCTGGTTCAGGAACAGGGTACTAACCCCACCAATAAGTTCTATACCAAACTTTTTATTAATAACCGCATACGACATTTCTATCGGTACTTCAAGATAGCCTGTGCGTTGCACCATCGATCCGTTGTAGGTATCTGCTGTAGATACAAACGCCGCATCTGGTGTGCTTGCCTGGCCCTCAATTTTATCGTGTACCACAATATTAGCATTTCTGGCCTGTGGTAAAATGTTGTTAGTAGACCCGCCTAAGGACGCGTAAAACTGCACATCCTGAGTGGCATAATTAAGATTTACAGTATTGATACCGCTACGCAACTTAAGCCTGCTTGTAACAGCATAGTTTACACCTACACCCATACTCAGGTCGTTATTAAAACTTTTTGAATTAGAGGCAAACTGCCCGTCTATAGGCGAACCCTGAGACAGTGAGTTGTAGAATACCGGAGCCACCTGTGGCTTTATGTTCCACTTGGGTGTGTTATTTTCGGCTACCTGCTCTTCTTTCTTACCCTCCTCTTTTTCGCGCAATAATTTTTCCAGTTCGTTTTCTTTTACCGGTTTTACGGTATCAACAACTGCTACAGCCTGCTCAACAGGTGTATCCTTTTCTATAACAGGCACATTGGTATTTACCCCACCTGATATTTTTTTTTTGGCAGGAGTATTATTATCCTGAAGGCTATTTTTACCTGATACACTATTTTGGGCAACAGTGGTATTTTGATTTTGGGATACGCCTAAAATCGAATTTGCTTTGCCCGATACCGTGCCATTGTTACCTACTGCACTTTTATCATTCTCTCTATTTTTTACAGTGCCACTGCCTGCTGCAACAGCATCGTTTCTCTTACCATAAATATCAACAGAGATATTACGGCTATTGTTTTTGGTTTTATTCTTATCTGTGCTATTGCCCCTACGCCTGTTGCCTTTTGCAGCATCTGCCTCTGCAACGGCATCATTTGTTGTACTTACCGGGTTATCATTAATATTTTGTTTTGCACTATTATTTTTTGAACCCGCTTTTGTGTTTGCCTTACGGGATGCCCCTGCTACAGCATTATCATTATCACTATTATCAAAACCATTACGCTTAGCGCCGGGAGTTGCACCTGTAGTATCATTACCATAAACAGAATGCTTGCCTCCATTCGTGTTATTATTTTTATCCGCATCTACAATTGCGCCGTTACTATCTGCCGGACGAACAATTCCTTTTTCAAATCCGGGACCGGCAGGTGCTATTTTATCAGACGGTAAGCCACCGGGCTGTAAAACAGGTTTAGCCCCATGCTCTATAACCACGCCGTTTTTACCGGAATCTACACCCTTAAGGTAAGGCCACGAAATAAACAGCCCCACCAGCAGTACGGCTGCAACACCACCCAGCCTAAACCAGAGCGGAATAACGCGGCGTTTCTTTTTTTGCTGCAGGGCATCATGTATGTTCTCCCAAACATACTCCGGTGGTGCAGTTTCAAAATCTTTGAACTGCTCCTGGAAAAGCCTGTCTATGTTTTTCTTTTCACTCATTTTGCATTCGGTAATCTCTTGCCCTGGTGGGTTTCGATCTTTTCTTTAAGTATCATCCTTGCACGGGCAAGGTTAGATTTAGAGGTGCCATCTGTAATACCCAGCATCTCTGCAATTTCTTTGTGCGAATACCCATCGGTTACATACAGGTTAAACACCATGCGGTACCTGTCTGGTAATTCCTGGATTATCTTTACCAAAAACTCCATCGATATGTCGTCTGCCTCAATCTCTACATCAGCCTGATCGGGCATGTTTTCGCTTACGAGGTCAAAGATACCCTGGGTACGGTATTTTTGCAAAACGTTGTTTACCATTACCCTTTTTGCCCAACCCTCAAATGAACCCTGAAAACGGTATTGGCCTATTTTATCAAACAGGATCAGGAAACCATCCTGAAGGTTATCTTCGGCATCGACCCGGCTACGGCTGTACTTTAAGCACACCGCAAAAAGCTTTGGGGCCAGCAGGCGATAGAGTTGCTCCTGGGCCTTAATGCTGTTAGCCTGGCAATCTTTTATGATTTGATCTAACCCCAATCGTTCTGCTGTTAATATTATGGCCCTACGGGCACCGTTACTTCAATAAACTGATCCTGGCCATATGTGTCCTGGCTCTTGTAAAACTTAAATGTATAGTGGTCTACTGCCTCAAACGGGCACTGAAAATTAAACGTTGCCACATCTGAAGCCGTGCTTTGCACCGGGTTACATTGTGTATTTGCCAAAACTATGTTTTGTATGGCTATGGTAATAGTATTGCCACTACGGGTTGCATAAAAACCGTTATCAAAATGACAATCGTCCGGGCGTTTATAGTAAATGGTAAATGGGTACGACTGTCCGCGCTTAAAATAAGCGGGAATCGATACACTATCTGCAGCCACAAAGTCAATATCGAAATTTACTTTGGGGTCGTTGTCTAACGAGCAGGACGCAAGCATAAGGGCCATCGTCAAACTCCCGGCAAACAACATTAAAAATCTCTTCATAAAACGTTTGTAATAAAATCTTTATCTCCTTATTGCTGTAGATGCAAAAAACTGCTTTGGGTTGCGTACAGCACTTATAAAAATACAATAAAAAAACCCGGAACAATCCGGGTCTTAAGTTTTTAGTCCATATTTTCTTTAATGGCCTCCTTTATTTTCAGTTCCACCTCATCGGCCAGTTCAGGATTGTCTTTAATCAATGCCTTAACAGCATCGCGCCCCTGCCCCAGTTTGGTATCGCCGTAGCTAAACCATGAACCCGATTTCTTGATGATCTCAAACTCTACTGCAAGATCCAGTATTTCGCCTGTTTTACTAACACCCTCGCCATACATAATGTCGAATTCGGCGGTTTTAAAAGGCGGCGCAACCTTGTTCTTTACTATTTTTACCTTGGTGCGGTTACCTATTACATTGTCGCCATCTTTTATTTGCGATGACTTACGGATGTCAAGCCTTACCGAAGCATAAAACTTAAGTGCATTACCACCCGTGGTCGTTTCAGGATTCCCAAACATAACACCAATTTTTTCACGAAGCTGGTTGATAAAGAATACCGTACAGTTGGTTTTGCTTATGGTACCTGTAAGCTTACGAAGCGCCTGGCTCATAAGGCGGGCATGAAGACCCATTTTAGAGTCGCCCATTTCTCCTTCAATTTCGCTCTTAGGTGTAAGTGCAGCAACCGAGTCGATAACCACAATATCTATAGCGCCAGAGCGTATAAGGTTCTCAGCAATTTCAAGTGCCTGCTCACCGTTATCAGGCTGCGATATGATAAGGTTTTCTATATCTACATTAAGCTTTTGGGCATAACCGCGGTCAAAAGCGTGCTCAGCATCAATAAAAGCAGCAATACCACCGGCCTTTTGCGCCTCAGCAATAGCGTGCAGTGTAAGAGTGGTTTTACCCGAAGATTCCGGTCCGTATATCTCTATGATCCTGCCACGTGGGTAACCGTTTACCCCAAGAGCAAGGTCTATACCAAGTGATCCTGATGGTATGGCCTCTACCTCTTCTACAGCGCGGTCGCCCAGTTTCATTACGGTACCTTTGCCATAGGCTTTATCTAATTTATCCAGCGTAAGCTGTAATGCTTTTAATTTAGCTTCTTTTTCTCCACTCATGGTGCTTTGTGTATTTTGAGTAAAAGTAATTCCTTTTATTTGATATTGCAATATTAAGAAAATAATCTTAATTAAGAAAATATTTTCTTTTAAATTTTTTATTGCACTATTTTTTTGCTAAAACGTTTTAGTTTATATATTTGTTCAAAATATTCAAAATGAAACTAAAATTTGTTCTAACAGCATTTCTTGTAATGGTTATTTCGTTAAGCGTAAATGCTCAGAATTCATTTGAACTGCTTTCGCCGGACAAAGCTGTTAAAGTATCTATTACCATTAAAGATAAGATATATTACACTTTATCTCACGGTGGTAACAAGCTAACAGATAAGAATACTTTATCGCTCTCACTCAAAGATGAAGTACTCGGAAATAACCCCAGGCTGAAAGACAGTAAGAAAGGCTCAGTTTCAAAACTTATCAAGCCTTTAGTGCCCTTAAAATATTCCTCGGTACCTAACAACTATAACTACCTGACTCTAAATTTTAAGAACAAGTTTAGTGTAGAGTTTCGTGCGTTTAATGATGGCGTGGCGTACAGGTTTATTACATCTAAGAAAAATGACATTGAAGTAGTTGATGAAGAATTTAAACTTGCCATTCCTGACGATTATCTATTGCATTTACAAGCTACCGGAGGGTTTAAAACTGCTTATGAAGAGAAGTATGCAACCACCGAAGCTAAAGACTGGAGAAATGCAGATAATATGTCTACGCTGCCGTTTTTAATTGACACAAGAAAGGGATACAAATTACTTGTAAGCGAATCTGACCTTAGTGATTATCCATGTATGTTTCTGGGAGGCAACAATAACGGGGTTGTTTCTAAATTTCCAAAGGCGCCTCTTACTTTCGGTCCCGATGGCGACCGTAGCCTGAAAATTACAAATGAGGCTACCTATATAGCAAAAACTAAGGGTACACGCACATTTCCGTGGCGTTATTTTGTAATATCAAAAGAGGATAAACAACTGCTGGAGAATTGTATGACCCTTAAACTTGCACCCCAAAGCAGCGCAGACGATTACTCATGGGTAAAGCCGGGACAGGCAAGCTGGGAATGGTGGAATGATGCTGCTCCCTATGGCCCGGATGTAAATTTTGTATCTGGCTATAATCTTGACACGTACAAGTATTACATAGATTTTGCTTCAAAATTTGGGGTAAAATATATAATAATGGATGAGGGATGGGCAAAAACAACCATTGACCCTTACACGCCTAACCCTGAAGTTGACGTGAAGGAAATTATAAGATATGGAAAAGAAAAAAATGTAGGGGTTATCCTCTGGCTTACGTGGCTTACCGTACAAAACAATATGGACGTTTTTGCAACGTTTGAAAAATGGGGCGTAAAGGGCGTTAAAATCGACTTTATGGAACGAAGTGATCAGGTAATGGTTAACTTTTATGAAAATGTGGCGCGCGAAGCAGCAAAGCACAAACAGCTTATAGATTTTCATGGTGCGTTTAAACCTGCGGGGCTGGAATACAAATACCCGAATGTAATATCATACGAAGGTGTGAGGGGCATGGAGCAAATGGAATTTTGCCCGCCCGATAACAGCCTCTTCATTCCTTTCATACGGAATGCTGTAGGCCCTATGGATTATACTCCCGGAGCTATGATAAGCATGCAACCGGAAGTGTATAAAGCAGCAAGGCCTAACGCTGCCGGTGTGGGCACAAGAGCCTACCAACTTGCCTTGTTTGTAGTTTTTGAAAGCGGACTACAAATGCTGGCAGATAACCCGACATTATATTACAGAAATGAAGACTGCACTAAGTTTATAACGAGCGTGCCTACCACTTGGGATGAGACCCATATAATCGAAGCAAATGTAGGAGAGGTAGCTATTGTTGCAAAGCGTAACCAAAACAAATGGTTTATAGGCGGTATTACCAATGGCCATAAAACGTCGAGGGAGTTTGCCATAAATTTTGACTTTATCGAAAAAGGCAAAACCTACACAATGACCTATTTTGAAGACGGCATTAATGCTAACCGCCAGGCAATGGACTACAGAAAGAAAACCATCACGGTACATTACGGTGATACAATAAATATCGCCATGGCAAAAAATGGTGGATGGGCAGCAATATTAGAATAATGCCCTAATTGTAATTATTTTTTCACCACCTCAAACAACAACTCCGGCTCATTGGTAGTAATGTACTCTACTTTTTGGCTGATAAGGTTTTCCATTTCGGCACGGTCGTTCACAGTCCAGGCATTTACGGTAAGGCCAAGTTTATGTGCTTCGGCAATCCAGTTAGGGTGCTCTTTGTAAACACTAAAGTGGTAATCTAATCCGGTATAGCCGGCAGCTTTAAGTTCGGCGGGGGGTTTGTTGCCTTCCAGATATTGTATTTTGGCTTTTTTGTCCAGCTCATGTATGCGCTTGCCTACTTCATAACTAAAGCAAATGTACTCTACCCATTTGGTTGCCTTTAGCTTTTGTACCATTGCTACGGCGGCGCTAGTAACTTCAAGGGCACGTTCAGGGCTTATCCGGCTGGTCTTGATTTCCAGTATCAGCTTGGTCTTTTTCTGTTTCATGCCTGCTGCAAGGTAAGCCTCCAGCGTGGGGATGCTCTCGCCGTTAGGGTGCTTTTTAGTCAGCAGTTCAGCATAAGTACTTTTTTCAATATCGAGTCCGTAAAAGTCATGGTCATGGTTTACTACCAGAATATCATCTTTGGTAAGGTGCACGTCGAACTCAGCACCGTGGCAGCCTTCTTCAATAGCTTTGTTTAACGATGCAATAGAGTTTTCGGGCAGGCCGTTGGTTTTCCAGGCACCACGGTGGGCTACCACAATATTTTTATTAAACTGTGCTACAGCGGTAAGGGTAAACAGTAAGGCAAGACTTAAGGAAAGGATATGTTTTTTCATGGGTTTACGACTTGGGTTTTGTGGCTGCAAAGATAATCATTAAGTTACAATGGTATATTATATAAGGGTTAAGGCCATTTAGGAATGTCTACAGTGTATAATTTTTCAACGCTTTTCTAAGTTTATGCACCATTCGCAGTCGTAACTTTTCAGGTTGAATTATTTGTAGCGAATCGCCAAATCCTAACAGCAATCTTTCCAGCTCATAGTTAATCTGTACGCAGATTTTAAAAACCGTCCCTCCCTCCTTTTCTTCCACTACAACTTGCGAATGATGAAAGGGCTTGGTTTTTACATAGGGCGCGTTAGATTTTTCTACAAAAAAAATTATATTCCTGCCCCTTTGCCTTTCTGAAACCGTTACTCCTATAACCTCCCTGAAAAAATTATCAGGATCTATCTTTTTATCGTTATAAACTTCATCTTCTAAAACGTCTATTTCCTGCATCCTGTCTAAGGCAAGGTTTATGATCTTTCCCTCTTTCACACCAAATAAAAACCATCTGTTATTATATTCTTTCAAAAATTGTGGATGAATGGTGAACGATGAAAAATCTTTTGCCGAAAAGCTACGGTAATTAATATTCAAAACCCTTTTATTCAAAATACTCTGATACAGTATATCTATAAACTCCAGTCCTTTTAACTGATCATTTTTATCAAGATGAATAATAGATTTCTCCTGGACTGAATGTATTGAGTTTTCTAATTTTTGTAGAACCCCATTCATTTCAGAAAACATCGAAAAATCTTTAAACTGTTTCAGTATCTGTATAGCATTATTCATTGTTTTCAGGTCGTTTTCATTGACCGATATATTATGAATACTGTATTCAGGATCGCTGTAACGGTAGTATTTTTTCTCATATACTTCAATAGGCGCCTCATAGCCAAATTTTTCGCTGCGCATATTCTGTAAATCTGCCTGTATAGTCCTTTTACTAATGTAGGCTTCTTTGCCTTCAAACTCAAATAAGGCTTCAGAACACTCGTTTATAAGATCGTCAAGCGTATACTTTTTAAATTTATTGCTAAGGCATTTATCCAGTATCTTATAGCGTATCAGGGCATTTTTATTTGAAGACATTATTTTTTTTCATAAAACTACAAAAAAACATTTATCTGCGCAGATACATTGCGCACTTGGTATATTTCTTTGCATCAGTAAAATAATAAAGACCATGAAAACAATTACCGGAACTGAATTAATTGCTTTAGGTTACAAACCCGGAAAATGGTTTGCCGAAGCATTAGCACACATTAATGAAAACAATTTAAGCGAAGACGAAATGAGCATATACCTGGAACAATTCAGGCTGCCCGAACCGTTGCCGCTTCACGCTGAGCCAACAGAATTTATAATAAACATAAGAGCCGAACATGAAAGTGAAGTGGACAACGTAGAGAAGGTAATCAATACAATGAATACCCTTATGAAAACACCAACTTTAGTTGCCGGTGCCATAATGCCCGATGCGTGCCCTACCGGTCCGGAAGGCCATATTCCTGTGGGTGGTGTTGTAGTGGCAAAAAACGCAATACATCCGGGGTTTCACAGCGCAGATATTTGCTGCTCTGTAATGCTGACCGATTTTGGTAAAGCCAATCCTAAAACCGTTTTAGATACAGCGCAGGCCATCACTCATTTTGGTTACGGTGGCAGGCCAAGGGGGGAGCAGATGCCAATGTCTGACGAATTAATGGACGCGTTTAGGAAGAACTTCTTCCTGAACGATGAAAAACTAATAAGCACCGCCCGTTCCCACATGGGTACTCAGGGAGATGGTAACCACTTCCTGTTTATAGGGATTTCTAAGAATACCGGCAACACCATGTTAGTTACCCATCACGGGTCAAGAGCTCCTGGTGCCGTGTTATATGATAAGGGAATGAAGGTTGCAAACCGTTTCAGGATAGAGCTATCTCCCGATACCCTTAAAGAAAATGCCTGGATTCCGTTTGAAACCGAAGAAGGCCAGAAATACTGGGAGGCATTACAGTTAATAAGGGCATGGACAAAGGAAAACCATGAGTCTATTCATAACGCTGTTTTACAAAAATTAAATATCGAAAAACAGGACAGGTACTGGAACGAACATAACTTTGTATTTAGGGATGGTGATTTATTTTACCACGCAAAAGGGGCAACTCCGCTAGACGATAAATTTTTGCCGGATATTACAGGACCGAGGTTAATTCCCCTGAATATGGCAGAGCCTGTATTGATTGTTCAGGGAACAACAAACGGCAGAAATTTAGGTTTTGCCCCTCACGGAGCAGGGAGGAACTACAGCAGGACGTTCCATAAAAAATCTCTTGCCCATAAAACGGTTGACGAGATTTTTGCCGAAGAAACCCAGGGATTAGACATAAGGTTTTTTAGCAACGAAATTGATATTTCTGAACTGCCAAGTGCCTACAAAAGTGCTAAAAATGTAAGGACACAAATTGAAGAATACGGGCTTTGCGAAGTGCTGGACGAAGTGATGCCTTACGGATGTATTATGGCTGGGGACGTTCAAAAAAGCGCACCGTGGAGGAACAAAAAGAAGTACCGTGTGAGAAAATAAAACCATTTTTCGGGCAACTAACAACCGATAACCACCAACCAAATAAATTTTTTTTACCTTTGCTGCGGTTCCGCCAATAGGAGCCGCAGCATATTTTTATTTCTTACTAACTTAATTTGTGATAGCATGCAACTGTATAACACATTAAGCGCAGAAGAAAGGGCCGCTCTTATAGAAGATAGCGGCAAGCAGCGCCTAACGCTGTCTTTCTACGCCTACGCGCACATCGAAGACCCTAAACAATTTCGCGATTCATTATTCATGGCCTGGAACCGGCTTGAGGTACTGGGGCGTATCTACGTGGCTAAAGAAGGTATTAACGCCCAGCTTTCGCTCCCGGCAGATAACTTCTATACCTTTAAAGACCACCTTGATACCATACCGTTTCTTAAAGACATTCGCCTGAATGTGGCAGTAGAGCACGACGACCTTTCGTTTCTGAAACTGACCATTAAAGTGCGCGATAAAATTGTGGCCGATGGTCTTGATGATGCGTCTTTTGACGTGACTAATAAGGGCATACACTTAGGCGCGGCAGATTTTAACCAGATGCTGGAAGACCCTAATACCATAGTAGTCGATTTCCGTAACCATTATGAAAGTGAGATAGGGCATTTCCGCGGGGCATTAACACCTGACGTAGAAACATTCCGTGAGTCATTGCCAATTATCGAAGGACAATTATCAGACCATAAAGAAGACAAAAACCTGCTGATGTACTGCACAGGCGGTATTCGATGCGAGAAGGCTTCGGCATTCTTTAAACACAAAGGTTTTAAAAATGTATACCAGCTTGAAGGCGGTATTATTGAATATACCCGTCAGGTAAAAGAAGAAGGTTTAGAAAGTAAATTTATAGGCAAGAACTTTGTATTCGACGGTCGCCTGGGCGAACGAATTACAGATGATATCCTTTCGCAATGCCACCAGTGCGGCAAACCGTGCGACAACCATACAAACTGTGCTAACGAGGCCTGCCACCTGCTGTTCATCCAGTGTGATGAGTGCCAGTCGAGCATGCACAACACCTGTTCGCCAGAATGTCTGGAGATAATACAACTACCGGAAGAAGAACAAAAAGCGCTGCGCCGTGGTGTAAATAAAGGCAATATGATTTTCCGAAAAGGCAAGAGCGACAAACTGGCCTTTAAACAAAGTGGTGCATTAAGCGACACCCCAATTGCTACCGCCACAAAACCAGTACGCGCACGCATTCGCAAAACACTTATTGGCAAAGGCGAGCACTACTACCCTAAAGCAGGTGTAGGCCAGTTTACCATAGAGCAGGGCGAACTGAAAGCCGGCGATAAAATTATCATTTCGGGTCCTACCACAGGCGAGCAGCAGCTTACTGTTGAAGCGCTTCGTGTAAACGGTGCCGAGGGCGATACTGCAACTGCCGGAGATAAGGTTACGTTTAACCTGCCGTTCAGAATCAGATTGTCAGACAAACTGTATAAGGTGATAGGGTAGTAATATCTTAAAAGAAATAACCGGGAGGCACGAAGATGCACAAAGTAACGTTACATAACGGTATATTTGTGTGGCTTTGTGCCTCCTTTGTGTAACTTTGCGATACAACCTACTGCTATGGATATTTACAAATTACTAAAATTCAACCAGTTTATAAAAAGCCACCGTATTAAGTTCCTTGGGCTTTGGGTGCTTTCTGTGCTTAACAAGCGCTACCTGGCTATACAAATGGATCCGGTGCTGGCCTGTAACCTGCGTTGCAAAATGTGTTATTTTACCGATGCTGAGTTTGTAAAGACCCATATGAAAGGGATGTTTAAAGAAGATGACCTTGAGCCACTGGCTAAAGCCGTTTTTAAAAATGCCCTTAAGTTACAAATAGGCTGTGGTGCAGAACCTACGCTGTTTAAGCACAATACCCGACTTATTCAACTGGCCAAAGAAAATAAAGTACCTTACATTAGTATGGTAACCAATGGCAATTTGCTAAGCGCAGCAGATATTTCGGCATTTGCCGAAGCGGGGCTTAATGAGATCATCATGAGTATGCACGGTGTGCATAAAGAGAGTTACGAAAACCTTATGGATAAAGGTAATTACGAAAAGTTCCGTGATGTTTTAAAGGCCATTACCGACCAAAAAAAGAAGACTCCGGGTTTCCGCCTGCGTATAAACTACACGTTCAATACCGATAATTTTTATGAGCTACAGGATTTCTTTACACTCTTTGGCGAGTATGCGATAGACATTATCCAGTTCAGGCCCATTGACAAGATAGGCGAAACCACCTACAGTAACTTTAGCCTGCGCGATATTGAAACCGATTATAACAAAGTACTGGCACCGCTGAGAACCGAAGCTGCCAAACGGGATATAACTATACTGGCGCCACAATCTGTTGTTCGTAACGAAGCCGAATCGCTGGTGGTAAAAACAAGTAATGACAGCTCTTACATACAGCCCTATACCTACTACTATATTTCGCCTCGTTACTCCTGGAAAGATGGTTATGACTGGCGTACAGAAACCTTTGCTTCATGGCAAAAACGCACCGGATGGAACAATATACTGCTTAGAAATGTGCTACGTTCGCGCAAGGCGCTGGAAAGCCCTAACCGAAATATGCTGAACTATTCTGTAGACATCAATTAGTCTATTTTTCCTGAAGTTAATAAAGCACTTTTTATCACATACTTAAACAAAAAACACCTGTCAGGTACTTCTTAAACCTGACAGGTGTTTTTTGTTTAATGCGTTTGTTATACTACTTAACAAGCCATAGCGAAGGGTTTTGCAACTTGTCGTTTTGCGATACTATAAACTTAAGTATCGGCTGGCCTTCATAATCTTCTCCTACATTGCCTATTTTCTGGTTGATAGATACCTTGTCGCCCGGGCTTACATCTACACTACGCAGGTTAGAGTATATGGTAAGAAAATCTCCGTGCTGCACACAGACGGTTTTATTATTACTGCGCAATACCTGTATACTTAATACCTCGCCGCTAAACACTGCCTTTACAGGGGCACTTGGCTTTGTCCTGAAGTCTATACCGTGGTTGTTGATCTCAACACCGTCTATAACCGGGTGCGCCTGCTTGCCATACCCCAATGCTATATAACCTTCTACAGGCCATGGCAACCTGCCCTTATTAGCTTTAAAGTTATCAGATATTACCTTGCCCTCTTTAGTAAGCATGATCTTGGATGAAGAAGCTTTAGCCTCGGCAGGTTTTGAAGCGGTTGCTTTTCTACTTTCTGATGCCGAAGATGATGCGGCGCTCTTAGCTTCCGCAGCCTTTTTTGCCGCAGCAGCCTTTCTGTTGGCTTCGGCTATCGCGGCACGTATCATTGCATCGATCTTGCGGTCTATTTCACGGCTTTCTTTTTGTTTGCTCTTAACTTCGGCAGTATATTTTTTCTTGTCTTTCTGTATTACTTTAGCCAGTTTCTTCTGCTCTTCCCGGTCTCCTTCCAGCTCCTGCTTATCTTTACGGCTTTCAGCCAGTAACTTTTCCTTGTCCTTTTTTTGTACACCCAGTTTTTCCTGTAGCATTTCAAGCTCTTTCATCTTGTCGCGTATCTCTTCTCCCTGCACCTTTCTAAAGCTGGCATACTGCTTCATGTATTGCACCCTTTTATAAGCCTCCAGGAAATTATCTGACGAAAGTATAAACATTATACGGCTTTGGTCAGATCTGCTCTTATACGCGTTTAAAAGCGTTTTGGCATAGTCTTCTTTTAATACTACAAGCTGCTTATTCAGCTTATTTATCTTAAGCTGGTTAAGGTAAATGTCATCGGTAAGCAAACGGGTTTGCTTTTGGGTGGTATTAATAAGCTTTTCACTAAGCTTTATCTTAGCCTCATTATCGGCAATTTTGCTGAGCACCGATTTTTCTTTAGAGCTTTCACCCTTAATAAGGCTATTAAGTGCCTTTATTTCACGCTGTATTTCTGCCTTGCGTACTTCCAGCTTTTTTTGCTGGTCGCCGCCCTGGGCCATTGCCACAGCGCCATAGCCTAAAAGAAAAAGGGTGAGCAATAATTGTTTCATGCCGATTGTTAAGGTTCTGTTTTTCTGGTTATTCTATAAATATCTGTTCGTATCCCTCTGGTACCTCATAAGGAAACGTCAGTTTCTCGTCAAATTTTACCGACGCATATACAATATCTATATTTACGCGGTCTTTTTGTTCTGCCTCTATTTTAATACCCGATGGCAGTATGGCCTGCGGATATTCATGATGCGACGGGTAAGCAATATCAAGGCTGCGTGGCTGCTGGCCACCCTGTTCTATATGTTGCTTTTTAAGCAGGTAGTTAGCACCCTCAAATAAAAACTCTTTAATAATACCGCCACTTGCCTTGCCTGTAAGCTTGTACTGCCCATTATCTATCGCAGATTTATAAGATCCTTTTGTAAGGTCGTCCAGTGCTTCGCCTATAAGCATATTTTGTACTTTGGTAAAATCAAGATCCGTACCCAGCCAGCGGCTCAGCACGGCATAATTACCTTTAAAGTAGGTGCCGTTTATCTTCTCATAATAGGTTACCTCCTGTGGTGTTATAAGCGCTTTAGCCATAGTAATGCCCAGAAAGCGTACACTTACCAGTATGGTTTCATCTTTTTTGATACGTATCTCTGCCGATACGTTTTGCGATTGCTTATGGTCTTTGTACGCTGCATCTGCCTTTATAAGCAGGGTACTAAAATTGTGTGGGTTTTTATAATGCCCTGCAATAATTTCTTTACTGCCTTTATCTTCGCCGGCAGTACCCTCTGCCACTGTAGCGGCAGACTGCTTGCTTTTGCACGACGAAAAAAGCGTTCCCGCAGCGAATAGTACAATTAAAATCTTTTTCATAACAATTTATTTTTTAGACGGATGGTTTTTAGCTTTTACCCAGGGCTTTCCTGGTAACATCAAGCTGTTGTTTAAATTTGGCTAACAGCGCCGCATCCTCCACTACAAAGTCCATACCGCTTTCTAAATAATCTTTTGCTTTTGCATATTGCTGCTGCCTGTTAGCAGCAAGGCCGGCATAATAGTACAATGATGCCTGCGTAGGGTACAGGTCAATATACTTTGTAGCCGTTTTATACAATTTATCGTTTTGCGCGCCTTCAGCATAGGTAAAGAGTAATAGCTCCACCCCTTCCGGGTCATCCTCTTTTTGGGCTATCCCTTTTTCAAAATAGCGTATCGCCTCGGCATAATTTTTTTTATTGAAGAAAAACTTGCCCACCTCTTTCGGAACATTTATCGTACGATCGTTCTCAAAATGACTCACTGCCTTTTCGAGCTGTGGCAAATAAGCCGGATTGTTATTGGCAAAGATCAGGAACTCATTGAGCACCCTGTGCTTTATCTTGCTGTCTATCTTTCGGCTGCCCAAAACCTGCATCATGCTCTGCACTGCCTTCTCCCCATCGTTATTATTAATGTGAAATTTAAACAGGCTTATTTGTGCCCAGTCGCTTGTAGGTATTTCTTTCTCCAGCCTGCGGGCTACCTCTTCGGCCTTTGCCTCCTGGCTGCTTTCGCTGTACAGGTAGATCAGGTCGATATAGTTAGCCTCGTTCTTAGGGTCTTTTTTAATGGCGGCCTCCAGTGTCTCCTTTTTTGGTGCAGACAGTTTACCATCAGATAGTATTTGCAGGCGGTACATTTCGCGTTTTTCGCTCATGCCCACCGTTTGTTCCATCTCGTTAATCACAGCCAGTGCCTTATCATACTGCTGGGTGTACATATACAGCGACACTAGGTCTTCCTGATAATATGCCTTGCGCCACTCCATCAGCTTTTGCACAATGGTTATGGCACGGGTAAAATCTTTCTGCTCATAATACACATCATAAAGCCCCTGCCAGTACCAGCGGTTTGCCGGATCCAGTTCGGTAGCCTTTTTAAAGGCCCTTTCGGCTTCCAGATAGTTTTTGAGCGAAATGTAATTCCTGCCCAGTTCGCTATACACCACAGCATTGTCTGGCTCTTTGCCAAGGCATTTTTGTAGTGCCGCTATGGCCTTATCATAATTCTCGATCCCTTTTTGTTTTAGCGACTCATAAAAGCTGTCTTCAAATTCGTTGCTCTTCAGCGCAATATCTTCGGGTGCTTCCTGTGCATACAGCATTACAGGCCCCAGTAAGGAGCCCGACAGTAGCATGCCGCTAAATAGGATTTTAAATTTCATATCTGTATTATTCTAAAACCGAGTAATCGCCAATGCTTACTGCGGTAAATTTACCATTAAACACCGCATGGTTGCCTATCATGGCATTATCAAGCTGTGCATTAGTGATAACTGCATTAGTTTGCACAAGGCTGTTTTTTATGGTACTATCGGCCACTTTAGTATTATCGCCAAGCGAAACATTAGGCCCCACTGTACTGTTTTTAAGTACTACACCTTCGCCAATATAGCATGGCGGAATAATGGTACTGTTCTCCAAAGTTACGGTATCTGATACCAGGTTTTTGCCATCATTATGCAAAAAGTTAAGCATACGGCTGTTAGTCTCTACCGTAACATCTTTGTTACCGCAGTCCATCCAGTGGTCTACCTTACCGGGTACAAATTTCATACCTTTCAGTTTCATGTTCTCAAGGCCGTCAGTAAGCTGGTATTCGCCACCCTTCATAATGTCATTATCCAGCAAGTACTGCAATTCAGCTCGAAGCGTTTCACCACTTTTAAAGTAATAAATACCTATAATGGCAAGGTCGCTTACAAATTCTTTTGGCTTCTCAACAAAATCAGTAATCTCATTCTTATCGTTAAGCTGCACTACCCCAAAGGCACTTGGGTCATCTACACGTTGCACCCATATAACGCTGTCTGCCGTAGTATCTAACGTAAAATCGGCACGGAATAGTGTATCGGCATACGCCACTACAACCGGGCCTGTCATACTCTCCTTAGCGCTCATAATAGCATGGGCAGTACCCAGCGGTTTCTCCTGATAATAGATGCTGCCCTTAGCACCAAGCTTTTCGGCAATGGCTATAAGGTCTTTCTCTACCTGGGTTCCAAAATCTTTGTGTATAATAAATGCTATCTCTTCGATATCGCGGTTAATAACCGATGCTATATCTTCTACAAGGCGGTGCACTATGGGCTTGCCTGCTATAGGAATTAACGGTTTAGGTACGGTAAGCGTATGTGGGCGCAGGCGCGATCCTCTGCCTGCCATGGGAACTATGATCTTCATTTTCTTATTTGTGTTCTATATTATAAATCAGGAATTACTTTACCCCTGTGCTGCCAAAGCCTCCGGCACCACGAACGGTATCGCTTAGCTCTTCGGCTTCCAGCCATTCGGCACGTTCATGTTTTGCAATGATAAGCTGTGCTATGCGCTCGCCATTCTCTACTACAAAGGCCTGATTTGATAAATTTACTAAAATTACACCAACTTCACCACGATAGTCGGCATCAATCGTACCCGGGCTGTTAAGCACTGTTACGCCATTTTTAGCAGCCAGACCACTACGTGGTCTTACCTGCGCTTCAAAACCAATAGGAAGCTCTATAAAAAGGCCTGTTTTTATTATAGCACGTTCAAGCGGGGCAAGCGTTACCGGAGCATCTAAAACAGCACGCAGGTCCATACCGGCAGATGCTATGGTTTCGTAATTAGGAAGGGCGTGGCCCGATTTATTGATAACTTTTATAGTTACTGACATTACTGTTGTATTTTATTTTTTGATGAATTTTAAAAGAGTGTTTTTTTCGTTGCGATAAATGAGCCATATAAAGCCCAGGAATGCTATAATTCCAAAAGCGTATGTATGGCGTAACACCGGAACGTAAAATGAAATGGCGCTTAGTAAAACTGAAAGCCCCAGGTATAGCCCGATGCGCTTTAGATCGTATGGAATAGGGTAATACTTTGCCCCTACAAAATAACTTACCAGCATCATGGTGCTATAAGCCGCAACGGTGGCAATTGCAGAGCCTGTATATCCCCAAACAGGGATAAGCGCAAAGTTGAATGCCAGTGTTACAACCGCACCAATGGCAGAGATGTAAGCACCCATTTTTGTTTTATCTGACAATTTATACCATACAGAAAGGTTGTTGTATATGCCAAGGCAAAAGTTTGCCAGTATAATTAGCGGCACCACCTTCATACCGTCCCAGTAAGCAGGATCGCGAATGATGAGCACTTTAAGAAGGTCCGCAAAAACAATAACTCCCAAGAGAATTACCGACCCAAGTATTACAAAGTATTTAGTTATTACCGCATAGGTTTCCCTTGCATTTTCTTTGCCCGCCTGGCTAAAGAAAAACGGCTCTATACCCAGCCTGAATGCTGTAGTAAACAGGGTCATAAATACAGCCAGCTTGTAGCAGGCAGAATAAATACCTATCTGGCTTTCGGGAACATTAAGATATCCTAAAAGCGGACGGTCAAAGGTTTCATTTATGGCAAAAGCAATACCCGCAAGCATTACCGGTAATGAATAGCGCATCATCTTTTTCCAGAGCGGGAAATTAAAGTGCCATGAAAGCCTTAAGTAGTGCGGCGCAAGCATTACCAGTGCCGACAGGCTTGAGATAACCCCGGCAAGAAACACATAACCCACCTGAAAATCCCGGATATAAATACTGGCCCAGATACTGTCAGGGTAAGCATTTGCAAGGTCGCGTAGCCAAACAAGGAAAAAGAAATTAAGTAAAAGGTAAAAAACAACGCTGCCCACTTTTACAACCGCATAAAAAATAGGCCGCCCATCTGCCCGAAGTTTAGAGAAAGGCGCTATAGTTAACGCATCTAGAACCAAAACCCAGATTATATAGCTGATGTACTCCCTGTCAATTTTAAGCACATCTGCAAGGTTATTCCGAAATACTAATGCTATGCCTAAAAATGCAAGCGATGACCAGAATAATGAAATGGTAGACGTACTTACTACGTCTTTCTTATTTTCTGTATTATAAAACCTGAAAAAAGATGTTTCCATGCCATAAGCCAGCAATACATTTAAAAATACCAGCCATGAAAAATTGATCGATACCTGCGCATACTTAACCGGATCCATTACCCCGGGAGTGGTATGCAGTGGCGTAATTATAAAGCTGAACATACGGGGCACTACCGTGGCAATACCGTAAATGGCTGTTTGCTGAAACAACTTTTTATAGAGGCTCAAATTGTGCGCGTTTTTTAATGATTAGCAAAAATAGGTATAATTTATTCTATTATAAAAAATGCAACGCCAAACAATAGCGGTATATTTTAATAGTGCGGTATTTATTTAAAGCAAAATGCCCCCACGCTTGTGGCGTGGGGGCATTATTATTTGGAATTACTGTGACGCGGTAAATTACTGCTTCACGATAAGGAATTCACTCCTCCTGTTTTGTGCGTGCTCTTCCTGAGTACACTCTGTGCACTTCACTTTAGGCTCGCTCTCGCCATAGCCTTTGCCTGAGATACGCTCTTTAGCAATGCCTTTTGAGATGATGTACTGTACCGTACTCTTTGCCCTGCGGTTAGACAGGCTCATGTTGTACTGGTCACTGCCACGGCTGTCGGTGTGAGACTTAACCAATACCACAAGGGCCGGGTTGTTTTTCATCGCGGCTACCGCCTTGTCAAGCTCAAAGGCTGCTTCTTTGGTGATGTTACTCTTGTCGTATTCAAAGAATATTTCATTAAGCACGATCTCTGTTGGTTTTACGATCGTTTCGATCGGGTCAAGGTTAGCATTTACCGTTACCTCTCCGCCTGCGGTCTTGGCTACCGGGAAGGTGTTGTTTACATAACCTTCTGCACTGGCCTGTACCGTGTACGGCCTGTCACAGTCGATGTTGTAGTTTACCTGCCCTTTATTGTCTGCCGTGCGGGTTTCGATAACATTGCCTTTTTCATCTACTATAGCCACTTTGGCTGCTGCTATGGCTTTGCCTGTTTTCGAGTCCCTGACCATTACAATCGCTTCTACACCACATACCGGGGTGGCAAGGTAGATCTTGTCAAAACCGTCACGGTTACTTGAGAAGAAACCAATTTTCTTTGTGTCATTAAACGTAAAGGCGAAGTCGTCCTTGCCGGTGTTAATCGGCTGGCCTACGTTCTGTGCCTCGGTGCCTTTTTTAAGGTCGATCACATAAACGTCTAATGCGCCAAAGCCTTTCCTGCCATCGGTCGAGAAGTATAGCTTGTCACTATCGGTGATGTAAGGGAAGCTTTCCCTGCCTTCGGTGTTTACCTTCGGGCCTAGGTTCTGTGGCTCGCCATAACTGTTATTGCCCTTGATCTCTACTTTCCAGATGTCGTTGCTGCCACCCATCGAGCCTTCACGGTCCGAGGCGAAGTACAGCCATTTGCCGTCTTTGCTTACTGATGGGTTGCCTGTACTCCAGGTCTTGCCGTTAAATGGCAGTTCCTCGATGTTGCCCCACTTGCCGTTGACTTTTGTGGCTTTGTACAGGTATACCTGACCTTGCTTGCTGTTGCTTTCCTTGTCTTTTACATATTGTTTCTTTTCTTTAAAGCTCTCGCTTGAAAAGTACAGGGTATTGCCGTCAGGGCTTACCGAAGCAGGGCCGTCATGCCATTTACTGTTCACATCGCTTACCGGGGTGGGTTCGCTGATCGTACCGTTGGCATTATAGGTGGCCTGGTACAAATCAAGGAACGGCTCATCGTTGGCTCCATAGGTTTTCCTTGCCGTGTTCCTTGCGCTGGTAAAGTACAAGGTGTTGTCATTGGTCAGTACCGCACCAAAGCTGCCGTATTTCTTGTCGTTGATGTCCAGTACCTTTTCATCAAAAAGTTTGGCCTGGTTACGGAGCTTAGGCAGGTAGTTTGGGTCTTGTTTAAAGGTTACCGCCCTTTGGTCGTTGGGTGCCAGTTGTGCAAACTTCTGCATCTGCACGTTGCTCTCCTCATACTTGCCTTCTGCTTTAAGCATCTGCGCATATTTGTAGTACGTCTCGGCATCCTGTGGCGTTTTAGTGGCTTCTGCAAACCATTTTACCGCTTCCTTGCTGTTGAACATATTGTAGTAGCTCTCGGCAAGTTGCTTTGCTACGTAGTTGTCTTTCTTTTTTACTTTTAGGTAGGCTTGCGCCGCGTCTACATACTCAAGCCTCGCAAATAGTTTGTCGGCAGCCTTCGTTTCTTCGCTCTGCGCCATCGCCGAACCGGCTACAAGCAGAAAGCCAAGGGTAAGATATAAATTTTTCATGGTCCTGTCTTTTGCTTTTGGTTAGAAATAACGTGGTGAACGTGATACTTTTTTCGGGAAGTTGACATCAAAGAGCAGCATGATCTCGTGTGAGGCAGGTGTGGTTACCTTCAGGTCGGATACGATGTGGTCGTATGCATAGCCAATCCTCAGATTCGGTGTGATGGCATAGTTTACCATACCACCCCATGAATCGTCTAACCTGTAAGTGGCTCCGATCTCAAATTTCTCAAAGAACAGCGCGTTTAGTGAACCGTCGATAGACGGGTCTACACCAAAGGCTGATTTTACCATGAACGAGGGCTTCAGCTTGAAGTTGTCGGTTACCTGGAATACGTAACCTCCTGTTAAAAAGTAGTGCGATACTTCTGAACCAAAACGGTAGTCGGTACCGCTTTGGGTAAGGTCAAGGTGTTTGCTCTTTAGCATGTTGGGTACCGAAAACGCTAAGTAGTAGTTATCGGTGTAGTAGAACACTCCTGTTCCTATGTTAAAGTAGGTGTTGTTTACGTTTTCTGCAAATGCAGGGTCATTAGGGTCCGGTACAAAGCCGTTGCCAATATCGCTGAACAATCCTACTTTATGGAAGGTAGCGCCCGCCTTTAAGCCAAGGGCAAGCCTGTGCGCGCCACCAAGTTTCAGCGTGTAGCTGAAATCGGCATATACATTGGTTTCATTCACCGGACCGATCTTATCGGTGATCGCCGATAAGCCCAATCCTACATTTTTGCCCACAGGGCTGTGGCCTGAAAACGTGCCCGTGCTCGGGGCTCCGTCTACATCTACCCACTGCTTGCGGTATAAAAGCCCAAAGGCTAAGTTCTCCTTGCTGCCAGCGTATGCAGGGTTGATTACGTTCATGTTGTACATGTACTGTGTGTAGTGCGGGTCCTGCTGTGCTACAGCATCCGTAAACCCTACAAAGGCCAGTAATGCCGCCAGGTATAGTTTTTTCATTATTTTTTGGTTTTCTTTTTATTAGTTTATATGGCCGAGATAATTCCCTATTAAAACTATTACGCTGTAAATATCAGCAAAATTGTAATAATATTTAAACAATTAG
Organism: Flavobacterium psychrotrophum; assembly: GCF_003403075.1. Lineage (NCBI taxonomy): Bacteria > Pseudomonadati > Bacteroidota > Flavobacteriia > Flavobacteriales > Flavobacteriaceae > Flavobacterium > Flavobacterium psychrotrophum. The sequence continues at coordinate 4,106,042 of NZ_CP031557.1, forward strand.
AAAATTTTAATAATTATTTTCCTAAAAGTTACATTTTGATAAAATTAGGGTAAAAAACCTCTAAAGTAACACACCCTCCCCATATACCGGGGAGGAGCATGTTAATCCATAATTATTATTCAGGTCTGTTGATGTATACCCATCCGGTTTTACTCTCACCTGTACTACGTACAATCATGTAGAAGTAAGCACCCGTAGGAAGTTCATCTCCATTTTTAGCATTTCCGCTAAACTGGTTTGTATAGGCACCTTTGTGGCTAAATACTTCCTGACCATAACGGTTAAAGATTGATATTTTAGTTACACCATATCCGGTAAGGTCAAACGTATCATTCAGTCCGTCATTGTTAGGAGAAATACCCCTTGGTATTTCACAAATAGTATCATCAACAAGGACATCCTCTATTGCAGGACAAATTGCGCCAGCTTTAGGAGTTACCTTTATTTTATATGTTCCTGAACCAACAATTACCTGTGACTCACCACTACCAAGTACTGCACCTGTAGGCGAAGTCCATTCGATAGTTACATCATCGGCATTATAAGAAGGATCACCATCTAATGAAAGGGTAAGTTTATATTCTATACCATCACATCCTTGTGTTACCGCAACAACCGGAAGCGACGCTATGATAACCTCAGTAGAAGCTGACACAGAAGGACACTCAGGCGAACCAGTAATAGTATTTAGTACCTGGTAAGTACCCGGCTGGCTTCTGTCAAGATCAATGATACCTGTAGCAGCATCAATTACAAGACCTGCCGGAGTGCTGGTAAATGTACCAGACGCATCATCAAGTATTGGTGTAGGTATTGCAGTACCCTCTACACAGTATGCCTGGTCAGCATAATCAAATGTAGCTATAGGCGCAGGATCTACAGTAATAGTTTGTGTTACAGGAACCGGAGTACATCCGTTTGCAGCAACAAGTGTATTCGTTACTATATAAGTACCCGGTGTACTTGTTGAAGGCGTTATAACTCCTGTAGCACTGTCTATAGTAAGGCCAGGCTGGTTTACAGTAAATGCTCCGGCAACACCGCCACCTACAAATACAGGGCTAAGTGATGCAGCATTAGTACAGAAAGTACTGTACTGGTACTGGAAGTCTGCCACAGGAAGTTTAGTAACTTCAACCCTGAATGTAGCAGGTACAGCAGGACAACCCGCTGCAGCAGCCACTGTATACACAACATCATAAGCACCCGGTGTGCTTGTAGCAAGGGTTATGTCTCCTGTTAAAGGATCTATAGTAAGTCCTGCTGGTGTTGCAGTAAACGCACCACCTGTAGTTCCGGTAACAATTGCTGTAGCAATACCACCATCTGTACAATATGGGCTGTTAGCATAACTAATGCCAGCCACAGGAAGCTCTGTAATGGTTATTGTGGCAGGGCCAAACTGCTGTCCGGCACATATTGTAGTAGCAGCCACAGTATAATAAACATCATAAGTTCCCGGTGTACTTGCCGCAAGGTCTACATCTCCACCACTTACAAATACAAGTCCCGGTGTTGAGCTATACACTCCACCTGTTGTACCTGTAAAGGTTACTGTAGCTACACCACCATTTGAACAATAAGGTGTATTGTCATAAGCAATTGTAGCCTCTGGCGCAGCCTCAATAGTTATTTGCGCAGTTGTTACAAACTCCTGGCATGATCCGCTTGCTGCTATAGTATAAGTAACCGTATAAGTACCCGCCTCTGATCCGGCAAGTGTAATCTCGCCTGTTGCAGGGTCTATAGTAAGAGAAGGATCTGTAGTGTAAACACCACCCGCATCGCCGGTTCTTATTACGGTTGCAACACCACCACTTGTACAGAATGGTGCAGTACCATAATCTATAGTAGCGGTAAATGCAGCACTAATTACAATAGTAGCAGTAAATGGCACAGCAGCACAAGGGCCGTTAGCCGGAGTAGTATAAGTAACAGTATGTGTACCTATTGTACTTGATGCAAGGGTAACTTCTCCCGTTACAGGATCTATTGTAAGGCCTGCATCTGATGTAAATGTACCACCTGTAGCACCTGTTAAGGTTACTGTAGCTACACCCGAATTATTACAATATGTATTAGGACCGTAAGAAATAGTTGCAACAGCCGGTGCAACAATCTCTACACTTGCCGTTGCAACAAATGCAGGACAAGTAGCTGTAGCTGCTGTAGTATAAGTAACAGTATATGTACCCGCTGTACTAGTAGACGGCGTAATAGTACCTGTTACAGCATCTATAGTAAGGCCTGCAGGCGCAGTATATGCTCCTCCGTTAGTACCTGTTTGTGTAACCGGTGCCGTAGCAGTAGTTGTACAAAGTGGTGTAGGATAGCTAATAGTAGCCGTAGCAGAGTTATTTACAACAATAGATAGTGGTACTGTTTTAGTACATGTTAATGAATTTGCATCTGCAATTACAACATATAGCGTTTGTGTAGTTACGCTAAATGGCACAGATGTATCAATAGCTCCCGTATTACTGTTAGCATTTGCCTGGCTTGTGTAAATGCCTACAAGAACATAATCTGCAGGATCCAGGGTACCAAGAAAATTGATGCCCGCAAGGTTAGCCAACGCTGTACCATTGTCTCCACAAAGTATAAGCGGTGCAGGTACTGGTGGCGTAAACGGATTACTTATAGATATTGTAGCCTGATCTGTAACAGGATCGCTGTTTACAGGAACCGGCATTGTAACAACAACACTGTAAACGTGTGTTCCTTCTGTTGTAACTGTTACTGTTTGAGTTGTACTTGTAGTACTTACAACAGTAGGTGTAATTGGGTTTGCATCTTCAAACCACTGGTATGTATATACCTGAGCAACCCCAGGGTTATTAACAGTAGCAGTAATGTTATGGCTTGTAGTATTACAAAGCACACGATCAGGGCCAACGTTTACTGTAGGAATACAGCTAATGCTTGGGCCTGAAACCTGGCTGATAGTAGTATTACCCGGCTGACCATTAAAGTTAGTTATCAATAGTGCGAATACCTGACCCGGAGCACCGGTAACACGTATCGTTTCTGTAGCTGAAGCAGAATATGAACAGTCTACAATTAAAGATGTATTTAATGGGTTACCTATTCGGCTACATGCCTCTCTAAGCGACGTAAATGGCCCAAATGCGGCAAAGTCAACGTCAATAGGTTGTCCGGCAAGTGTTACCTGCCTAAGGTTAAGTACTACCTGTCCGGTTCCATCAAGGGTAATATAATACCATGTAGGGTTTGGTGTTGTACTAAGACAGCCTACTGTACCATAAACCGACTGAGGGGTATTAGAGCTACTTGGCTGAGGCTGTGCAAGAAGACCCGCACAAAGTGCCTGTGCAGCCGCAGGAGACTGAGCAGAAGGAGCAAAAGCAAACGGAGTCCATGGGCTATAACCCACAGCATTTTGACATACTGCCCTTACATAGAATGTATAGTTACCAGGTGTAAGCCCCTGTACATAATAAGATGGCTCTGTTACTACTGTACCAGATGTAGGCTCCGGTCCTGTAGCAGGCCCTACGGCAACCTCCCATGAAAGTTCGTTTGAACCTGCAACCCATGTAAAAGTACCACTGCTTGCATCAAGACAGTTTACCTGAACGTTTATTGGCCTGTCGCAAATATCAAGTGTCCTGAAGTTTGTAGGACCTGTCCATAAGCTTATATCAGTTGTACTACATACAGACCTTACATATACAGAGTAGTTTCTTGACTCTACTAATCCTGTAATTACATGCGGATTATCTGTAACAACAATTCCTGTAGACGTTGCTGTAGGCGCAGGGCTTCCGGCAGGTATCACAAATATTTCCCATGTTGTAGCAGGAGGGTTACTTGTCCAAGATACTGTAGTACCTGAACTTGTTGTACCGCCAACGGTTACAAGTGATGGTTGCGGACATGTAATTGTAGTAAGACTTAAGTTATCAATAGCACCTGCAGGATCTGTTCCTCCGGCATTATTGTTTCTCCATTCAAACACCAGCCTTACTGTAGTACCAGAGTAGGCAGATACATCTACCGGCAAGTTGAATGTAGTCCAGTTAGCACTATCGCTAAAATTAGCCCCTAGCGGTATACGGCCTACTCCAGGAGTAGTTTGTGTACCTGCAACAGGGTAATAAGATATTGGCACTATCCATGCACGAACATAATCAAGGCCTATTTCTCCTCTGTTTCTCCAGTCAAAGCTTACTAACATATCTGTAGTAGTTGCAGGTATTGTTATATCGCGGTAAGCATGTACTGTTGATGTAGCTGTTTTAGTATAAGCATTGCTTACACCATTATCGTTAGTTACATAAAGTGAGTGCGTAGGGCTGTTACTTACAGCTGTACCATAAAACCATTGGTTTGTCTCGGCACCATTTGTAAAAGTAAAACCATTCTCTGTTTCAAAATTCTGAACATAAGGTATGTTAGTTGGTATCTGTTCTGTAGTAAAGTTGGCAGGGCCAGTCCATTTACTCACACCATCTGTACCACCACAAACAGACCTTACATAAAACTGGTAGTTAACACCAGCTACAAGGCCACTTGCTGTATAAGGATTATTTGTTGTAATAATACCTGTAGACGTATCTGTAGGAGCAGGATCTCCTGCAGGCACTATAAATATTTCCCATGTTGTAGCAGTACCCTGCTCTGTCCAGGCAAGTGTTGCACCGGTACGGGTAGGAACAGTTGCAACAGGGTTTAGAGGCTGCCTGCATCGAACAACGCTTACATTTACATTATCTACAGCTCCCGGAGGGTTAGTTCCGCTTGAAGCATTGTTTCTCCACTCAAATACAAGCCTCATTGTCTGGCCTGCAAATGAAGACGCGTTAAATACTGTTGTATAAGTATCCCAGCCTGCATTACCGGTAAGAGTAGGACTCACAGGAAGACGGGTTGCATTTTGTGTAATGCTGTTTCCGGCAGTAAGTGCATACGCTAACGGAACTGCCCATACACGCACATAATCCTGTCCTGCTTCTCCAACGTTTCTCCAGTCAAAAGATATATTAATATCTGAAGCATCTGCAGGAACTATCAGGTCGCGGTAAGCATGTACTACAGAACTTGAAGTAAGGCTGTAATTGTTAGTTGCTCCCTGTGTGTTAGTAACATATAAGGCATGGGTAGGGCTGTTACTTACAGCTGTACCATAAAACCACTGGTTTGCCTGGTTACCACTTGCCTGGCTACCACTTGTAAAGGTAAAGCCATTAGAGTTTTCAAAATCCTGAGATAACGGTAAGGCTGTAGGCACCTGTAATGTACTAATTATTACCGGGCCACTCCACTTACTTACATTACCGGGACCACAAATAGCTCTAACATAAAATTTATAGTTAGTACCATCTACAAGGTTAGTAGGAGTATAAGAGTTAGTGGTAACCACAACACCTGTAGATGTTGCTGTAGGTGCTGCCTCATGGGCAGGAACTACAAACACTTCCCAAGACGTTGCCGTACCCTGGTTTACCCAAGTAAATGTAGCACCTGTTTGTGTAGGCGTAGTAACCGCAAGGGTAATAGGCTGACGACAGGCAACTACCGCAAGGTTTATGTTATCAATAGCTCCGGGAGGGTTAGTTCCTGCAGAGGCATTGTTTCTCCACTCAAATATAAGGCGCATTGTACCACCCGCAAATTGCGTTGCATTAATTACACCCTGAAAGTTAGTCCATGTGCCATTGTCTGCAAATTCGCCTATCCTTATACGGTTAGCCGCAACAGAACTTTGAGTACCCGCTACAGGTATATATGCGCTTGACGCAGCATATACCCTTATATAATCCTGACCTGTTTCACCCACGTTCCTCCAGTCAAAAGATATATCAACATCTGTTGTACCTGCAGGAATTAAAATGTCGCGGTATGCATGAACGGTAGAACCAGATCCTACGGTATAAGCATTACTTACACCATTATCGTTAGTTACATAAAGTGAGTGTGTAGGGCTATTGCTTACAGCAGTACCATAAAACCATTGGTTGGTTTGTGTAGCATTTACAAGGCTAAAACCACTATTGGTTTCAAAATCCTGCACATAAGGTAATATTGCAGGAATTTGTGTTGTACTAAAGTTTACCGGACCACTCCAAAAACTTTTATCGTTAGTACCACATACGGCCCTTACATAATATTTATAGTTAGTAGCATCAACAAGGCCTGTAACTGTGTAAGGATTTGTTGAAACTATTATTCCTGTAGATGTTTCAGTAGGTGCAGCATCTGCTACGGGAACAACAAAAATTTCCCATGAAGTTGCCGTACCACGGTTTGTCCATGCAAGTGTAGCTCCATCCTGTGTAGGGCTCGTAGCAAGAAGCGTTATAGGCTGAGGACATGTTATAAGGCTAATGTTTATGTTATCAACAGCCGCAGCGGGGTTACCACCATCGCTACCGTCATTTCGCCATTCAAAAACAAACCTCCTTGTAGTACCGGCAAATTCAGCCACATTTATAATCTGGCTGTAAGTAATCCATCCACTATTTGTAGAAAAGTTACCACCTATTTGCCTGCGTATGTTATTTGCAGCAGTACTAGCAGTAGTTCTTGTTCCTGCTGCCGGGCTATATGCGGTAGGCGTATTCCATACACGCATTACGTCTGTATCAATTTCACCATTTGCTTTCCAGTCAAAAGCAACATTTATTTCTGTAGCACCCACCGGAATAACAATATCGCGGTAAGCATGCACTACAGATGCAGATGTAGAAAGGTAGGTGTTAGAAGCACCATTATCATTACTAACATACATTGAGTAAGTAGGGCTGCTGCTTGTAGCACTGCCTACTACCCATTTGTTAGCCTGGGTACCATTTACAAAAGTGAAACCGTTAAATCCGTTTTCAAAATTTGCAACAAAATTAAGGTCTGCCGGAAGTGCCGGCGTATTAAATGTAAACGGTCCTGCCCATGGGCTGTAATTTCCTGCAGGCGCACAAACCGAGCGTACATAAAACTGGTAAGTAGTACCTGCCGCCAGGCTTGTAGCCACATAAGGCAATGCACCACTGTAAGGAGTTCCTGTTGCCGCATTTGGAGTACCAAACGGCACTACCTGTACTTCCCATGAGCCAGATCCGGCAGCATCTGTCCAGGTTAAGTTGGCAGAGTTATTAGTAATAGTTGGTGCCGAAAGCCCGGTAGGCGTAAGACACTGTGTTACAACACTTACATCATCTATTAGCCAGCGATCGCCGTTATTACCTCTAACAACAAAGGCTACATAGCGCTGCAAACCGGTATTAGCTGCCGGTATGTTTACTATCTTTTCTTCATACTGTTGTTGGTTGATTGTTTGTAATGTAAGCTCGGTATAATTTACAAGTTCTGTAAATGAATCCCTGTCTGCAGGGTTTGTACCTATCATTATTTTAAATAATGTATTCTGATCATTAGGAAGCGTTAACCTCGACCAAAAATGCAGTTGAGCATTTGTAGGAACGTTAAACGAAGGTGTTATTAACCAGTCTTCGGTTAACTCGCCGGCTGCCATGGTTTCCCTATCAATATAGGCGGCATGAGCACCGGTGTGGGCAGGCTGTGTAGCCCCCCTGAAGCTTGAACCCAAGTCCTTGTGGGACCCGCAACGTTGATTATCGCCCACCCTGCCGGGCCTGAACCGGTAGTCCAGGTTCCTTCGAAGTCCTCATTGAACTGAGCATAGCTCATTAAAGAGGTAAGGAAAACGAAAACCAAAAGAGTAATTTTCTTCATAGTTTAAAGTTTAGGTAAAATTAATTCCCAAATTTAAAAAAATATAACACATGGTTAACCTAATGCTAAATTTTAACAAAAATTTGCACAAAATAGTTATAACCTCACAACGATAAATTAATTACACCCTAATTTTGTACTTTTGCTAAACCAAGAAAAAAATGCTATGCTCGAAAAAGAAACCATTCCTTTTGAAAAAACTGTAATTGCGGGGGTAATCACCCAGCAACAAAGCGAAGAAAAGCTTACCGAATATCTCGATGAGCTTGAATTTCTTACATTTACGGCCGGAGGACAGGTAGTAAAGCGTTTTTCGCAACGCATGGACAAACCTAATCCTAAAACTTTTTTAGGTACCGGTAAAATTGAAGAAATACACAATTACATAGTTGAACATAATGTTAAAACAGTAATTTTTGATGACGAGCTTACGCCTGCGCAGCAAAAAAACCTTAACAAAATATTAGACTGCAAGGTTTTAGACCGTACAAACCTTATTTTAGACATTTTTGCACAGCGTGCAGAAACTTCTTATGCACGCACCCAGGTAGAGCTGGCACAGTGCCAGTATTTACTACCACGCCTAAGTGGTATGTGGACGCACCTTGAACGCCAGCGTGGTGGTATAGGTATGCGTGGCCCCGGTGAAACAGAAATTGAAACTGACCGCCGTATTGTGCGCGACCGCATTGCATTACTTAAAGAAAAAATCAGGACCATAGACCGCCAAATGGGCGTGCAGCGTGGTAATCGCGGCGCCATGGTGCGCGTAGCACTTGTAGGGTATACCAATGTGGGCAAAAGTACCCTGATGAATGTTATAAGCAAAAGTGAGGTTTTTGTAGAAAATAAGCTTTTTGCAACCCTTGATACTACGGTACGAAAAGTGGTAATTAAAAACCTGCCGTTTTTACTTTCTGATACCGTTGGGTTTATACGCAAGCTTCCTACGCAACTTATTGACTCGTTTAAAAGTACGCTGGATGAAGTGCGCGAAGCTGATCTGCTATTACACGTAGTAGATATTTCTCACCCGGAGTTTGAAGACCACATAGCATCTGTAAACCAGATATTACAGGACATAAAAAGTAACGATAAGCCTACCATAATGGTATTTAATAAAATAGATGCCTACAAACCGCTTATCATTGATGAAGATGACCTGGTTACCGAAAAAACCGCACGCCACTTTAGTCTTAATGAATGGAAAGATACCTGGATGAGTAACGTAGGCGAAAAGAACGCCCTGTTTATTTCTGCCACCAATAAAGAAAACTTTGAAGAGTTCCGCGAAAAGGTATACGAGGCTGTAAGGGAAATACATATTACACGTTTTCCGTACAATAAATTCCTATACCCGGATTATAAAGAAAACCACGAAGTAGAAAAGGAAGACTAACTTTAAAAATCGAAAGCCTTAAAGTTGCCAATCCCACCTAACGTACAGTAGAGAAAATAAAAAAGCCGAAAATCAATTTATATGATTTTCGGCTTTTTTATTTGAGTACTCTATCTATCCTTCAGTCACATCACACGATAGATTACTGAAAAATAATCCTTTAAAAAAATATTTTGATCGATTTTTAAAAATGAATGAACATTCACTTATATTTGCGCTTCCAATATAACTGAATGCGCATACGTAATACAAACAAGCAGGACCTGGTAAAAGCTAAGGCTATCGAACTGCTGGTAAAAGAAGGTTTTGAAGGTTTTAGCATGGGCAAGCTTGCAAGGGCATGCAGCATATCTGTAGCTACACTCTACATTTATTACCATGATAAAGACGACCTTATTAAAAAACTGGGCTGCGAACTGGGCGACCGCTTTTTTGAAGCTGCCCTTACCGATTTTCATCCGGATATGCACTTTGCAGATGGCCTTAAAAAACAATGGGATAACCGGATGGCTTATACATTAGCCAACCAACAGGAAACCAAGTGTTATGAGGTAATACGCCATTCGCCGCATGGCGAGTATGTGTTGCAACAAACCGCTAAGGGTTTTGGCAACATCATGGGACAGTTTTGCCACAACGCCGTGCTTAATAATGAATTGGTACCTGTAACCATGGAAGTTTTCTGGAGCCTGGCTTTTGGCCCGTTGTATAATATGCTGCGCTTTCATGCAGAAGGCAAAAGCCTGGGCAAAAGGCCATTTTCTATGACCGAAGCCATGAGAGACGAGGCTTTCAAGCTTGTTATTAAGGCGCTTACACCGTAGTGGAGTTCAATCATCATCATCAAAAATCAAATTACACACACATCAACAAAAAGAATTTTTATGCAACAACCTCAACCGGCAGCCCCTTTTTCGGGCTACCAGAAATTTGTGATATTTATACTGGCCATCACCCAGTTTACCGTGATCCTCGACTTTATGGTTATGTCGCCACTGGGCGATAAACTCATGAAATCTATCGGTATGGCACCAAATGAATTTGGCATTGCCGTATCTGCCTATGCCTTTAGTGCAGGTATATCAGGCTTATTAACAGCCGGCTTTGCCGATAAATTTGACCGTAAAAAGCTGTTATTGTTTTTTTATACCGGCTTTATCATTGGCACACTGTTTTGTGGCCTTGTAAACAGTTATGAAGCCCTGGTGGCTGCCCGTATATTTACCGGGCTATTTGGCGGTGTTATAGGGTCTATATCTATGGCTATCGTGGCAGATATCTTTGGGCTGCAACAGCGTGGCCGTGTAATGGGCTTTCTGCAAATGGGCTTTGGTGCCAGCCAGATACTGGGTATTCCTATTGGGCTGTACATTGCTAACATCTGGGGATGGCACGCGCCATTTTTATGGATCGTAGGCATGGCAGCTATTATTGCACTGCTTATTCTACTTAAACTGAACCCGGTAAATGCACACCTTAAGCTAAAGCAGGACAAATCTCCGCTACTCCATCTGTGGCATACTATTTCGAAAGGCGATTACCGTATAGGTTTTACCGCTACTGCATTACTCTCAATAGGTGGATTCATGATGATGCCTTTTGGCAGTGCCTTTGCCATTAACAACCTTAAGGTTACAGAGATGCAGCTTCCGCAGATATATATTGTAGCGGGTATTTTTACACTGGTTTGTATGCCGCTTATGGGTAAGCTGAGCGATAAGTTTAACAAGTTCAGGATATTTACCATTGCCTGTTTCTGGACAATGGGTGTAATTATAGCCTACACACATTTAGCCGCTACTCCACTATGGATCATTATTTTGCTAAACGTGCTTATGATGGTAGGCATTACAGGCCGAATGGTTCCCAGTACTGCCTTGGTTACAGGCGTACCCGATGCCAAAGACCGTGGTGCTTTTATGAGTATTAACTCCAGTCTGCAACAAATAGCCGGTGGTATAGGCGCATGGATAGGCGGGCTTATAATCGTTCAGAAATCTACCACAAGCCCGTTAGAACATTATGATATTATAGGGTACATAGTAGCCGCAATAACGCTGTTGAGCATCTTCCTTATGTATCGTGTATACAAGATGGTACAACGCAAGGTAGCAAACCAGAATCCTTTAAAAGTGGACATTGCCGAAGAAATTCATCTTACAGAGATGTAAGATCTAAAGCTTTCCGGTTAAAATATCCTTTCGGATAAATATTCAACAAAAAACACCTGACGGATTTAAAACCTGTCAGGTGTTTTTTTATAACTATAAACCACGAACAATAAACTATAAACTCTTTAGAAACCATAATTAGCTGCTACGCCAAATACCTGCCTGATCTGGAAACCACGGTAGGCATTATCGTCATATATGGTCTGGAAGCTAAGGTTTGTAGTAAGGTAACGGTTTATCTTCATTACGATGTTTAGCTGATAGTCGATATCCACATTTTGAGGATCTTCCAGGTAGTTAGAATACAGGTTAACAATGTTCTCAAACGTTACGTTAGCAATTACATCAAGCTTATAATACATACTGGCATTAAAACCCAGTTCGTAACGCATACTCTTACCTTCTTTCACACCAAAGTAATCTTCGTTAGGCAACGTAAAATTCTTATCTACAAAAGTAAATTTAGAAGTAGCCGGAGAAAGGTTTATCTTAAGGTTCTCGTCACGCACATACTGCATACCGGGACCTACAAGTACATAAGCCGGAGAAAAGAAGTTGGTATAATCTTCACGTATTTCGGCACCATTCTCATCCTTGCCATAATTATATCCCTTTGTAAACTGTGTCCTGAGGTTTACAAAAGCAGTATAGTCCCAACGCTCACTGGCCTTCTTACCTACGACCGAATTAAAGTACAGGCGGTCGTCTGTCTTTTTTGCGAAAGAGCTATTGCGGGTTTTTACTATACCATAAGATGCAATAACCTTATTATCCCAGCTCCAATCGCCCTTTTTGTAATTAAAGTCATAATTAAAGCCCAGCGTACCGGATATGTTATTTTCACCACCCGCTACCCAGTTCTCAAACGTACTCTGGTTAAACAATAAAGACGCATTGCCTTTTTTTGTCCATGGCCCTATGGTGTCGTTATCTGCCTGGGCAGGGTTAGCCGGGGCATCCTGGGCTACGGCAGCAAATGCCGTAAACTGAAGTGCAAGGAGTAAAAATATCTTCTTCATACTATCGGGTTTTCCTACAAATATAAATAATGCTGAGGCTTTACGCCCCAAATATTACGTTAAAAACTACTTCTTTTTATACAAAGGCACTGAAGAACAGGCTTCTCCAAACATCAGGCTTTTAGCCACGGGCTGCAATTTTTGGGTTGCAAGTACGTAAGCCTCCTGCGGAACCGGCTTGCGCGAGCAGCCTTTAATAATTACCGGCCTAGCCTCATATGGCGTATAATCAAGACCGTCTAATATTTCCTGATACAGCAGCACATCGAGCTGGGCGGTAGTACCCTGTACCACTTTTTTTGCTACAGGCAGCAAGTAGGTAGTAACCAGCATATAGGCCCATGCCGGCACTATGGCATCGGTACTGCAATACAGGGCTACAAAAGCGCCGCCGTACTGGCTCCAGTCATGATTTTTAAGGCTTTCGCGAAAATCTTTCTCGCGCAGTACAAACCCTTCTAAAAGCCATCCTGATATATCCAGGGCTACACGCTGCCCTTCTTGGTAATAATCTTCAAGGTCAAAAACCTGCAGGGCACTGTTTGCCACACGGTTTACAATTTCAAACTCTTCGGTATCCATAAAATGTCATCTTCAAAATTACATTTACAAAGTTACTAACTATTTTTATGCGTTACCCTAACTTTATGACTTTGCTAATTTTATAACTTTCGCTAATTTTACCCCATGAGAACATTTGTAGCAACCGCTTTATTACTGGCCACCGGCCTTTATGCACAGCAAACCCCAAATAAGGGCTACTGGCAGCAACACGCAGACTATAAGATGGATGTGAGTATAGACGTAAAGTCTTATAAATATACCGGTAAGCAAGAACTGGTATACACTAACAATTCGCCCGATACCATAAGGCGTGTGTTTTACCATTTGTACCCTAATGCTTTTCAGCCCGGCAGTGAGATGGATGCCCGCCTGCAAACCGTGGCCGACCCTGATAAACGCATGGTAAAAACGGTTATAAATGGCGATAAGACCGTAAAAGAAAGCCGCATTGCTACCCTAAAGCCAAACGAGATTGGCTACCTTAACATAGCTAATTTTAAGCAGGATGGTGCCGATGCCAAAACAAAAACCGAAGGTACAATACTGGAGGTTAACCTTAACCAACCCATACTTCCAGGTAAATCGGCTACATTCAGCCTTGATTTTGCAGGACAGGTACCGTTACAAATTCGCCGCAGCGGACGCAATAGCGACGAGAACGTAGCGCTGAGTATGACGCAGTGGTACCCTAAAATGGCTGAGTATGATTTTGAAGGATGGCATGCAGACCCTTACATAGGCCGTGAATTTCATGGTGTGTGGGGCAATTTTGATGTAAACATTACCATTGATAAAAGCTACACCATAGGCGGAAGTGGTTACCTACAAAATAAAAACGAGATAGGTAAAGGTTATGAAGATGCCGGTACGGTAGTAAAATACCCTAAAAAAGCCAAAACGCTTACCTGGCATTTTATAGCACCAAACGTGCATGATTTTGCATGGGGTGCAGACCCGGAATATATTCACGATAAGCTTGTTGCAGCAAATGGTGTAGAGTTGCACTTCTTTTACAAAAACAATCCTGAATTTTTAGAGGGATGGAAAAAGATGCAGCCTAAAGTGGCTGAGTTATTAGAGTTTTATAATAAAAACGTAGGGCCTTATCCCTACAAGCAATATAGCGTGGTTCAGGGTGGTGATGGCGGTATGGAGTATGCCATGTGTACCCTTATTACCGGAAACCGCACTTACGGCAGCCTTGTGGGCGTTACAGCACATGAGTTTGCGCACTCGTGGTTTCAGCACATACTGGCTACTAACGAAAGTAAGTACCCGTGGATGGACGAAGGTTTTACCAGCTACATAAGCGACCTGGCTATGGATACCGTACTGCCTAAAAAAGTAAAAGAAGGAGAAGAGCCACAAAGCCCTTTTAAACCGGCTTATGATAATTACTTTGGTATGGTAAAAACAGGTAAAGAGCAACCCCTTACCACACACGGCGACCGCTACGATACCAACCGCCTGTACAGCATATCGTCTTACAGCAAAGGCGAACTTTTCCTTGCACAACTGGGCTATCTTATAGGCGAAGACAAACTTGCGGAAACCATTAAGCGTTATTTTGCCGATTTTAAGTTTACACATCCTACGCCAAACGATGTGCAACGCAGCGCTGAGCGCGTTACAGGCGCTCACCTGGACTGGTATGTAACAGAATGGTGCAATACACCAAACACAATAGATTATGCCATTAAAGAGCTTAAAGAAGACGGAAACAATACTAAGATAACACTGGAGCGCAAAGGTCGTATGCCGATGCCTATAGACCTTATTGTGGCATATGACGACAACACACAGGAAAGCTTTTATGTGCCGCTGCAAATGATGCACTACGAAAAAGATAACCCCTACCCTAACCTGAAACGCACGGTTTTAAAAGGATGGGACTGGGCACACCAAACCTATGAGTTTACCCTGCCAAGGACAAAAGATGCTATTCGCATACTGGTAATAGACCCAAGTGAAACTATGGCAGACGTTAACAAAGAAGATAACGTGTATTACAGGAAGTAGTAGACCAAGCAGTTAAAGAAAACAGGCAGCTCCATAACTGGCTGCCTGTTTTTTTGTAAGTATGCGCTAAAAGAACCCCGGAGGGGTGCCATAGCTATAGCATAAAATTAAACCACAAAAAAACAGCTCCGGAGGAGCGGCACATTACCATCTTCCGGAGCTGTTTTCATTTTTTTTGCGAACGCTATTTAAGGCAGGAAATTATAACATTCCCAGTTCAAGCTTGGCTTCTTCACTCATAAGGTCGCGGGTCCATGGCGGGTCGAAGGTAATTTCAACCTCAGCAGCAGCAACGCCTTCTATCCTTTTAATTTTCTCTTCTACCTCTGCCGGAAGGCTTTCTGCTACCGGGCAGTTTGGCGATGTAAGGGTCATTAATATTTTAACCTCATGGTCTGTATTAACCATAACGTCATATATCAGGCCAAGTTCATAAATATCTACGGGTATCTCAGGGTCATAAATGCCTTTAAGCACCTTTACGATCTCTTCGCCCAGTTGTGCGGTGTCTATTTCCATATCTTTAGTTTTTAGCACTGTAAGCCAGTGCATACATTTTAATCTGTTTTATCATGCTCACAAGGCCGTTGGCTCGCGTAGCCGAAAGATGTTCTTTAAGGCCTATTTCATCTACAAAATCGGTATTGGCTTCTAAAATAGCCTCCGGTTTCTGGTTGCTGAATACGCGTATCATTATCGCTATAAGCCCTTTGGTAAGTATGGCATCGCTATCGGCAGTAAACACAATGTTGCCATCCTGCTGGCCGGCGTGCAGCCACACTTTACTCTGGCAGCCTTTAATGATGTTATCATCAGTTTTATACTGTTCCTCAATAAGCGGTAACGATTTACCCAGGTCTATAACATACTGGTAGCGCTCATCCCACTCATCAAACATCGAGAATTCATCAATGATCTCGTCCTGTATTTCTTTAATCTTCATAGTTATTCTTTAGTTTCAAACCCCGCCAGCCTTACAATTTCATCTACCAAAACCTTAATTTCCGCCGGAGGGTTACCGTGGTCAAACGTAGGTGTTGAAACTGAGCCATCGGCCGATTTTATAGTAAGCGTTGCCGAAAGGGCACCGTCATACTGGTGTTTTTTGCTGGGCGCTTCAAGCGCTTCAAGGTTAACGCCTTTTTTTACAATGTTCTTTTCGTAGAAAGCAATCATGGCATTCCAGTCTTTTGCATCAACATCAGTTACAACCGGCCTTGCAGAAGGCGCTGTTGCAAGCATTACCTTAGACGAATTTACGATAACCTTCTTGTAATTGCCACGTGTAATAGCGGTATATTCAAACTCAAGCGATTTGTCGGCCTTGGCAGCCACGGTTTCGCTGGTCTTTTTAGACGATGAGCAGCCCACGGCTACCGCAATGGTTAGTATAAGTACTGATAGTATCTTTTTCATAATATTTTTTAGTGTTGTTACACAGAGTTGCACAGAGAAAATTGATTTTTATAACGTTCAAACAAAACGCTATGAATCTCTATGCCTGCTCGATATACCTCTGAGAAATAATCAATGTAAAAATAGCAAAAATTTTGCCATTGCCTATCCCAGCATCATCTGGGCTTTTTTGACTGCTGTTATAAAGCTGTCTATTTCTTCTTTGGTATTATAAAAAGCAAAGGATGCCCTTACTGTACCGGGAATACAAAACGCATTCATAACCGGTTGTGCACAGTGGTGCCCGGTGCGCACGGCAATGCCCATTTTGTCTACAATAGCGCCCACATCATACGGGTGGATGCCCTGCAGGTTGAATGATATTACCGACGCTTTTTCTGCGGCAGTGCCTATAAGCTGCATGCCGTCTATTTCTAAAAGGCGCTGCGTGCCATATTCTAAAAGCGTGTGTTCGTAAGCTCCTATGGCATCAAAGCCAATGCCGTTAAGGTAATCTATGGCTGTACCCAGTACAATACCACCCTCTATGTGCGGCGTACCTGCTTCAAACTTGTGCGGAAGCCCTGCATAGGTAGTTTTTTCAAAGGTAACTTCCTTTATCATTTCGCCACCGCCCTGGTAAGGGGGTAATTTTTCGAGCCACGCCTCTTTTCCGTATAAAATACCACTACCGGTAGGCCCGCAGGTTTTATGCCCGCTAAAGGCGTAAAAATCGGCATCCAGCGCCTGTACATCGGGTTTAAGGTGCGGGGCTGCCTGTGCACCGTCTATAAATACTGCTGCACCTGCCGCATGGGCTTTGTCTATAATGTATTTTATGGGATTTATGGTTCCCAGAGCATTACTGATATGGTTTACCGCAACGATCTTAGTCTTTTCGGTAAGCAGGCGGTCAAAGTCTGCCATGATCAGTTCGCCCTTTTCATTCATAGGGATAACCGTAAGGATAGCGCCTGTGCGTTCGCACAGCATTTGCCATGGCACTATGTTACTGTGGTGCTCCATAGCAGATACCATTACCTCATCACCCGCTTTTACAAACTGGGTAAAACCACTTGCCACCAGGTTAATACCGTGTGTAGTACCACTGGTAAAAAGCACCTCGTGCGCGTGGGCAGCATTAATGTGCTTGCGTATGGTTTCGCGCGAAGCCTCATAGGCATCGGTAGCCAGTTGGCTAAGGGTATGCACCCCGCGGTGAATGTTTGCGTTTATTGTACTGTAGTATTTTGTAATGGCATCTATAACCACCTGCGGCTTTTGAGATGTGGCGCCGTTATCAAAATATACAAGGGGCTTGCCGTTTACTTTTTCGTTAAGTATCGGAAAATCTGCCCTTATGGCATTTATATCTAACATTTGTAGTATTCCTTCTTTAGCTGCATCCATAATGCAAAATTTAAGGCAAAGTTACGTCATGTTTTTTTAAAAAGCGGAAATGGCAATGCTAAAAAGAGATTCCGGATTTTGGCAAGGATGATACTACTGCTTTAAAAGTTTATTTGCTACGACGGGCAGGAAGATTGTATCAGAAGCGGAAGATTTTAGCCTTATCGTAATCACTCTGTCTTTAATTGTTCCGTAATCATACGTCTCAGATTCAAAAAAAATGGTATCGTTCCTTACCTCATAACTACCTGATTTATCACTTATACCAAAACATACTTCCTTCAAAGTATAGGTGTTATTTTTTCTAAGCTTGAGGTTTATGGTACAGTTTGCCACCCCTTCTCTTTGTGCCATTAGTAGTATTTCGCTTTCAAAAAGATCATATCTTATAATTCCTCTTGGGAAGATAGCTACGAGCGCAACAACAACTAACAATGTAGCGAAAACAATATTTCTTGGCCTGTTTTTAAATCTTTCTTTAATAACAAGAACGACCTGGACAACTGCGATAATAACCAAAACCACATAAGTAATGGCTAAAATCAGAAAAACTAAAAGGCTCAGTCCAAATAATTTTCCCTCCCAAAAGTAAGAGGTGTTTACCAGCAAAAAGAAAATAAGGGCAAAAACAAGAAGGCGTTGAAGGGTTTTCATGGCTACTAAAATAAAAAAATCCGGGCTAACCCGGATTGATATCTTAAATTTTAGTGATTACCAGCTCTACACGGCGGTCATACTCCGCACCTTTGCCCAATGGCTTGGTATTGCCGTAGCCCTTATATGTCATTCGGGCAAGCGGTATTTTTCTTGCAATAAAGTATTTATATACACTTTTTGCACGGTTTTCAGAAAGTTCACGTTTGCGTGTACCCATATCTATGGCTTCCTTTTGAAAGGTAGGCGTACAGCAAATGTGACCCTGTATTTCGAATTGCAGGTTCTTGTATTTTTGCAACAGTTTTGTAAGCCTGTCCAGTTCTTTTTTACTGCTCAGGGTTAGCTGGCTGCTTCCTTTTTCAAACAAAATGTTTTCAAGGTAAATACGGTCGCCCACTATAAGGCCATCCTTAAGATTGTTGTACATACCGGGCTCCAGTTTAGGAGGCGGCAGCGGTTTAAAGTTTACCACAACGTCTACACGGCGGTTTTTAGAACGCGCCTCGCTTACATTGTCTATATCTTCTTCGAGCAATATGCGCCCTTTACCCTCTATGGTAATGATGATCTTGTTTTTTACGCCCTGGGTTACCATTTTATCTTTAATGGTATTTGCCCTGTTTGTACTCAGCTTATAGTTATAAGCATCCTTACCCCTGTCGTCTGTATAGCCAAATATCTGTATGGTTTCAATACGCGTGGTATCAATACCCTTAATAAATGCAACAACATTATTACCCTGCTTATCGTCGAGGTTAAACTTGTCAAATTCAAAATATACTGAGTAAACTGTTTCCTCCTGTGCCATCAGCACTTTAGGAAACATAAGCAGTAACAGTAAGGCGAGGGCTCTTAGCATATATTTTAAGCTGTTTCTAATGAATTGTTTTGTCAGTCTTATCGGTTATCCTGCACAGGCTGATATCTTCTGGCGGATGTATAACAATAGGGAATTTTTCAACCTTTACAGAGCTGCTGTCAAGCCCAAAGGCACGCCCTTCTGAAAGGCTGACTTTTTTAAGCACGAAGTAAATATCAAGTATGATACGCTCAAACCACGGCAACTCATTATCGTAGCTAAGGAATTTCTCGATGATTACAAACTTAAAGTCGCCAATAACGTTGTTCCTGTTAAGCGATTCGTATCGGCTGGTAATATCTACCTCGCCTTTTTTAACCAGGTCTTTAACTACCTGCTTAAACATAAGGTTAATGCGCGGCTGTACCCTGAAGCCCAGGTAGAAGTCTACCCTTATAACGTCATCTTTTATAATTTCGCGCACTTTATAATCCATACGGTAAGGCTCATCTACCACATTAACGTGAACAAACCAATAGATATCGGCACGTTTTGGCCTTTTTTGCAGTATCGAGTAAATGATCTTCGACTCTATTTCATCGCCCATACCTGCGTTAGTCATGTACACAAGGTGCGTGGCATATTTAGGTATAGACTCATCATTACTAAGTTCTGCAAGTACATTTTTATAATTGTCTATCTTGGTAAACTCAGTGTACTCGCTGCGGATTTTCTTAGCGGTATACCATACAAACATTACAAAGGCAAGTAAGCCCGCGATACCTAGTGATATATAACCCCCTTCGTGGAATTTGCTGATGTTTGCTGCCAAAAACGAAAACTCTATGCTGAAATATACCAGCATGGTGGCAATGATAAATATTTTATTATAACGCCGCATTACCATAAAGTATCCCAAGAGCGTAGTAGTCATGATCATACAGAGCACAATGGCGAGGCCGTATGCCGCCTCCATAGCGCCCGATTCTTTAAAGTGGAGTACTACAAATACACACCCCCAGAATAATAACCAGTTGATTGACGGAATATAGATTTGCCCTTTAAGCTCTGTAGGGAATTTTACCGAAACCTTTGGCCAGAAGTTAAGGCGCATGGCCTCACTAATTAGTGTAAACGATCCGCTTATCAATGCCTGCGATGCTATAACCGCAGCGGCTGTAGCAATGGCAATACCAAACGGCAGGAACCATTGTGGCATAAGCAGGTAGAACGGGTTACCCGGCACATCGGGGTTTCCGCTAAGGGTTGTAAGGGTTTTACCGCTATGTTCCATAAGGTAAACGCCCTGCCCAAAGTAGTTAAGTACCAGCATGGCTTTTACAAAACCCCAGCTCATGCGTATGTTACCACGCCCGCAGTGACCCATGTCGCTATATAGCGCTTCTGCCCCTGTGGTACATAGAAATACAAAGCCTAGCACATAGAAACCGTCATGGTGAATGCTTAGTAAGTGAATGGCATAGTAAGGGTTTAGCGCCTTAAGCACCTCTATGTTATGAAACATAGGGATGATGCCCAGCACACCCAGCATACCAAACCATATAAGCATCATGGGGCCAAAGAATTTACCCACCAGGCTGGTGCCAAAACGCTGTATGGCAAACAGTACAAACAGGATACCTATAACAATAGGCACCGTGTTAAGCCCCGGTTCGTAAATTTTTAAACCTTCGATTGCGGATGATACCGATACGGGAGGTGTAATAATACCGTCTGCAAGGAGGGCACTACCCCCAATGATGGCCGGTACAATAAGGCCTTTCTTTTTTAAACGTTTTACAAGTGTGTACAATGAAAAGATACCTCCCTCGCCCTTATTGTCTGCCTGTAGTGTAAGGATAACATACTTTAGGGTGGTTTGAAGGGTAAGCGTCCAGAAAATGCACGATAGTGCACCCAGTACCACATCTTTGTCAATAGGGACTTCTCCTATTATGGCTTTCATTGTATATAATGGAGAAGTTCCTATGTCTCCGTAGATGATCCCCAATGTAACCAACAGCCCTCCGACGGTAACCTGGTTAATGTTCTTGTGACTTGAGCTCACGGTAATTGTTTGAGTTAAAGCTACAAATTTACGTGATTTTCTATAACTGCTGTATTTTGAGCACCATTATTTATAATCACAGGCTTCTTATTACATAGAATGCAACGCTACAGCGTATTTGTTTATTAAAAAGTTATAAACAAAAAAAATAAAGCCCAAAAACTAACGGAAATTAGCAAATGGGCTTAATTTTATAAATTATGTAAGAACCTTTAAGAAATAATTTGTAAGTATTTTTCTTACTCCTCTGCTACATAGCGTTTATCAGCGGGTAGTACAGTACCACATTTATCGCAGGTGCGCAGGGCTTCGCTACTGTAAAAATGCCTGTAATGCGGCAAAAAGTCCTTTTCTATATTGTGCAGCTCAAAGAACACTTCATAGAGCTTGTGGTTGCAGTTTTCGCAGTGCCATAGCAAGCCATCTGTAAAGCCACGCCCGGCACGCACACGTTCTATAACCAGGCCTATAGAGCCTTCGCTACGCACAGGGCTATGTGGTACACGCGCAGGATGCAGGTACATATCGCCGGCGTGCAGTTCCATTTCCTTACGTTCGCCCTCATCCTGCACAATAACCTTTATACTGCCTTCCAGCTGGTAAAAAAGCTCTTCGGTTTCGTTATAATGGTAATCTTTACGGGCGTTAGGACCGGCAACAACCATTACAATATAGTCATCTGCAGCGGGGTATATATTTTTATTGCCTACGGGTGGTTTAAGCAAATGGCGGTTTTCGTCTATCCATTTGTTCAGGTTAAAAGGCTTCATTAATGCCATAACAGAGATATTAAATTTATGCACAATAAAAGTAAGGCTTTACTGCCTATGCTTACATAAATTTATCAGTTTTTTAAGGGCCTTATAGGGGGTCGTTATCTATGACGGGGAATAAGCAAATTCCTGATGTATTTAATCATTAATCAACTGTTCTCATTAGCAATGCTATAAGAAAGCACTGCCGAGTTTATTTAAAATAAACTTTGCTGCACAGGCGGGCACTCATGCTCCAGCAGCCATTTTTTGCGCCACAGGCCGCCTGCATAGCCCGTAAGCGAACCATCTGAGCCTAT
Source organism: Flavobacterium psychrotrophum (assembly GCF_003403075.1). NCBI lineage: Bacteria > Pseudomonadati > Bacteroidota > Flavobacteriia > Flavobacteriales > Flavobacteriaceae > Flavobacterium > Flavobacterium psychrotrophum. Next base: position 4,128,328 of record NZ_CP031557.1, read on the forward strand.
AACGCGGTGGCAGGGCACAACAATCCATAATGGGTTTTTACCATTAGCAGAGGCTACAGCACGTATGGCTTTAACATCGCCCAGCTTTACCGAAAGGGCATGGTAAGAAGTGGTGGTGCCAAACGGAATTTCCAGCAGTGCTGTCCATACCTTTTTCTGAAAATCAGTACCCGCAGGATTAAGCTTAAAGCTGAATGTATTGCGCTGCCCTTCAAAATATTCTGCAAGCTCCTTAGCCGCATGCGCAAGCGTGCCCGGAATATCCTGACTTAAAGCCATATCATTATCTAAAACCGATATTTTTGAAATACCGTTTTCATCGCCTTCTATTAATACTGCTCCCAGCGGAGATTTTATATATGCCTGCTGCATAAAGTAAAAATTTTTATAAAGGTAAAAAAAATAACCCCGGATGTGTAAGCCTGAAACTTAGCAACAACCGGGGTTTTATTATTTAGGATAACTTTCTTTTAATAAGAAAGTACCGTTTGCAGTATATAACTACAGTTTTTCTCCTCTTGAAACTTTATCCGCAAGAATGATAGCGTTGTAAGCATTTACAATTTTACCAGAGCGTGAAAGGTCTGTGAATGGAAGTGTTACAGCTTCTTCGCCAGCTTTAACATCTATAGTAATGGCAACACCAGATTTCATGATGATCTGCTTTACTTCAGATGCACTAAGCTTAGGGTAGTATGCACGTACAAGTGCTGCTACACCCGCCGCGTTAGGCGATGCCATAGATGTACCCTGAAGGAACTCATAGCCATTGTTTGGTACGGTAGCATAAATTCTCATACCCGGAGAGAACACGTCTACTTTAGTTTTACCAAAGTTAGAGAACGGAGCAACAAGCGCATCGCTGTATACTTCGTTAAGTGCACCTATGGTAAGTACATTGTTTGTATATTCTTCAAGAGTATTTTTGTCGTCATTAGGGTAACGCTCACTCTTATCGGCATCAAGGTTTATACCTTCGTTACCTGCAGCAAATACTACAAGAACATCTTTCTCTCCTGCATATTTAAGTGCATCATACACCCACTGGCTGTGCGGAGAGTAGTATTTACCAAAACTGCCGTTAATAACTTTAGCACCGTTATCTACCGCATAGCGAATAGCAAGGGCAACGTCTTTATCGTACTCATCGCCATCCGGCACGGCACGTACCGCCATAATTTCTACTACAGGAGTAGCAACACCGTCGCCACCCACATTGTTATTACGCGCCTGGGCAATAATACCCGCTACGTGGGTACCGTGCTTAGCACCGTCTTTTACCGGGCCTATAACATTGTTATTACCATATGTTTTGCTGTTCCAGTCGTCTGCATTATCGCCAAGAATCTTGCGCGCATCATACTCTTTGTTAAGATTGTATTTTAGCTGGTTGTCGTAGTGCTCTACACCACCGGCTATTCTTTTCATAAAATCTTCGCGAGAGGTTCTTGCAAATATCTGCTCAAAGCGTGCTTTTATCTGGCCAAGCTGTGCGTCGTCAAACGTTACTTTTTTAAGATCATCTGCGGTATAGTTTTGCTTACCTGTTTTATCCTGGAATGCCTTATCTGCTTTCAGGATAAAATCCATCTGCTGCTTACCAGCCTGCGCCTGCTGAATTTCGTTATCATACTCAGCTTTAGCTCTTTTATAAGTTTCGCTGCCGTCATCTCCTTTTTTAAGGATACGCACATACTCAAGGTTTTCGTGCTCTATATCGCCAAGGAAATTCCATCCGTGCACATCATCAATATAGCCGTTCTTATCGTCGTCTATACCGTTTCCGGCAATTTCTTTAGTGTTTGTCCAAACAACGTCTTTAAGCTCAGGGTGCTCAATATCTACACCGCTGTCTACAACAGCAACAATAACTTTAGTGCTTTTGCGGTCTTTAAGCAGGTCATATACGCGGTCTACACTCATGCCCGGCACAGTATCTTTAAAAAGATCCAGGTGGCTCCAGCGTTTTTCGGCAGCGTCAGTAAGGTCAGCTTTCTTTTCAGTAAGCGGGGCAGTAATGGCAAGAGGTGTTGCCGTGATTTTCTTCGCGCCACAGCTCGCAAGGAAAAGCGCCAGGGCCGAAGTAAGTAAAATCGATTTGAATTTCATTTTTCGTAGTTAAGTTACAGTTCTAAAAAATTTGTCGAAGGTATTGCCAGTTTGTTACACAAAGTTAACAATTAACATTACATTAGTATATCGGCAGCCCTAAATACTTCCTTAAGGCGCACACCCTTTTCGGTATGCTGCACGGTAATAATTTCGTTGTGCGCGTCGTGCCCCAGTACCAGATAATAGTTATTATCTGCGGCAGCGTTTAAAAACCTTGCCTTCTCGTCTACCGTAAGCAGCGGGCGGGTATCATAACCCATAACATAGGGTAAAGGCAGGTGCCCCACGGTAGGCAATAGGTCTGCTACAAAAACAAACGTTTTTCCGTTAAGGGTAATGTGCGGCAACATCTGCTTTTCGGTATGGCCATCGGCAAACAGCACTCCAAAACCCGCTTCGGTTTCGGGTGAAAAGTCGCCGTTTTCAGGACGTGTGATAAATTTAAGTTGTCCGCTTTCCTGCATTGGCAAAATATTTTCGGTCAGGAACGATGCCTTTTCACGCACATTAGGCTTGGTTGCCCACTGCCAGTGGTTATCATTTGTCCAGAAATGTGCATTTTTAAAGGCAGGCTCATAACCGGTGCGGTCTTTGTTCCACTGTATGGCTCCGCCCACATGGTCAAAATGCAGGTGGGTTAAAAACACATCGGTAATATCGTCGCGGTTAAAACCGTGCTGCTTTAAGGAAGAATCGATATTAAAATCGCCCCAAAGTGAGTAATATCCAAAGAATTTGTCATTCTGCTTATTGCCCATACCGGTGTCTATAAGGGTAAGGCGGTTGCCGTCTTCTACCAAAAGGCAGCGGGCGGCCATATCAATGAGGTTGTTTTCGTCGGCAGGGTTAGTTTTATTCCAGATGGTTTTTGGTACCACGCCAAACATAGCGCCACCATCTAGCTTAAAGTTGCCGCTTTCTACGGTATAAAGTTTCATTTTGTTTGCAGTTTGTTTTAAAGATGCTGCAAATTAGCATTTTTATTAGGAAGAAAGGGTATAACTATTGCATATAATGCTATTTGTACAAAATAGGTGCGCTACATTGCATTACACAAATTTGGCGTATCTTTGCACTAAATTTATATTAATATTACGTTTTTAGGATATGATAAAAGTTTCTGATTCAGCAAAGAAAAGGGCTATCATGCTTATGGAGGATGACGGCTTTAACGCAACTACAGATTATATAAGAGTAGGCGTAAAGAGTGGAGGATGTTCAGGATTGTCATACGAATTGAAATTTGACAATACACTGAGCGAAACCGACAAAGTGTTTGAAGATAATGGTGTTAAGATAGCTGTAGATAAAAAAAGTGTGCTGTACCTTGCAGGTACCATATTAGAGTTTAGCGGCGGCCTTAACGGCAAAGGCTTTGTTTTTAATAACCCTAATGCCAGCAGGACATGCGGCTGTGGGGAGAGTTTTTCTTTATAAGTTGTAAAGTTGTAATGTTACGGTATGGCGAAACTGCATTCTTTTGAAGAAATTATTGCATGGCAAAAAGCCAGGGAATTGAATGCCGAAATATACCGAATTACTAATAATAACGAGATCTTTACACGGGATTATGGTTTGAGAGATCAGATGAGGAGATCAAGTATCTCAATATCTTCTAACATTGCCGAAGGCTTTGAAAGAGAAACGACCAAGGAATTCATACGTTTCCTTTACATTGCTAAAGCTTCCGCAGGAGAATTCAGGTCCCAGCTTTATTTAGCTTCAGATTTGAAATATATTTCTGATTATGAATTTCAAGGTTTAAGCCTGAAGATAAATGACATATCAAAGTTGTTAAGTGGCTTTATAAAGTACCTCGCAGGAACTTTATAGCATTTAAACTTTAAACATTTAAACAAAAAATGAGTAAGTATACCGAAGAAGAATTAAAGATCGAACTCGAAAATAAAGAATACGAGTACGGTTTTTATACCGATATAGAGAGTGAGACCTTTCCTGTAGGGCTTAACGAGGGCATTGTACGTGCGCTTTCTGCTAAGAAGGAAGAGCCGGAATGGATGACCGAGTGGCGCCTGGAGGCTTTTCGTGCCTGGGAGTTAATGAAAGAGCCTACATGGGCAAACGTGCATTATGAGAAACCTGATTTTCAGGCTATATCATATTACTCTGCGCCGCTTAAAAAAGCCAAGTATGAAAGCCTTGACGAAGTAGATCCTGAATTGCTTGAAACATTCAAGAAACTTGGTATCTCTATCGACGAGCAAAAAATGCTTAGCGGTGTGGCGGTAGACATTGTTATGGACTCTGTATCTGTGGCAACTACGTTTAAAAAAACACTGGCTGAAAAAGGCATTATTTTTTGCTCTATCAGCGAGGCGATAAAAGAACACCCTGAACTGGTTAAAAAATACATAGGCTCTGTGGTACCGCAAAAAGACAACTTTTATGCTGCACTAAACTCGGCTGTATTTAGCGACGGTTCATTTTGTTACATTCCTAAAGGAGTGCGTTGCCCTATGGAACTAAGTACATACTTCCGTATTAACCAGGCCGGTACTGGCCAGTTTGAGCGTACGCTTGTAATTGCCGATGAAGGCAGTTATGTAAGCTACCTTGAAGGCTGTACCGCACCAAGCCGCGACGAGAACCAGCTGCACGCTGCCGTTGTAGAGCTTGTAGCTATGGATAATGCCGAGATAAAATATAGTACGGTACAAAACTGGTTCCCGGGGAATAAAGAGGGTAAAGGTGGTGTGTTTAACTTTGTTACAAAACGCGGCCTTTGCGAAACCAATGCAAAAATTAGCTGGACACAGGTAGAAACCGGCTCTGCCGTTACCTGGAAATACCCAAGCTGTGTGCTTAAGGGAGATAATTCGGTTGGAGAGTTTTACTCTATTGCCGTAACCAATAACTACCAGCAGGCAGATACGGGCACCAAAATGATTCACCTGGGCAAGAACACTAAGAGTACCATTATATCTAAAGGTATATCAGCCGGTAAGTCGCAAAACAGCTACCGTGGCCTTGTACAGATAGGAAGCCGTGCCGAAAACGCACGTAACTTCTCTCAGTGCGACTCGCTGCTTATGGGCAATAATTGCGGTGCACACACGTTCCCTTATATCGAATCTAAAAACACAACGGCCAAGATAGAGCACGAGGCAACCACCAGCAAAATTGGTGAAGATCAGGTGTTTTACTGCAACCAGCGTGGTATTCCTACAGAAAAAGCTATTGCCCTTATTGTAAACGGCTTTAGTAAAGAGGTGCTTAACAAGCTGCCTATGGAGTTTGCCGTAGAGGCTCAGAAGTTGCTGGAAATAAGCTTAGAGGGATCGGTGGGGTAAACTTTAATTAGTGAGATCATGAAAACACAGGAAAAAAAGAAAAGGACAACTGATGAGGTTATAGCCTACCTATTGCAAAGCAAGAGGGAAATGCAGGAAGAGTCGAAAAGGTTTGCAAATACACCAGAGTTTCAGGATGTTTTAGCTAAGCTAAGGGCGCTTAATGCGGGTAAAAAGTAATGCCTTATTATTATATATTTGGTGGCGGGCATAATAACAGCTATTTTTTTGAAACGGTAAATAAAATTGTTTACGAAATCAAGTTTAAGCCGTCTCCTTACTTATTTGCCGAAAATGAATTTTCTGAACTGATTTATGAATTTGTAATTACTGTTATACTAAATAATTCGGGGAAGAATCCTCCTCTGGATAATCAGGTAAGCGATACAATAGCTGAAATATTTAGGGAGTTTTTTATCGCGAACACTAAGAATGTCTGTATCTATATTTGTGACTCGTCAGATAACAGGCAAGACATAAGAAGAAAAAAGTTCGACCAGTGGTTTTATAAATATCAGAATGATTCTTTCATAAAATTAGATGAAATATTGGTAGATACGAACCAAAACCGTTATCCGGTTTCGATGATTGTCCTGAAAAGGAACCCATACATAAAAGAAATAATTGCCGCCTTTATAGAATTATCAGAAGGCGAATCAGATAAATAAAACAAGTATAATGTTAAGTATAAAAAACTTACACGCACGCGTAGAAGACAAAGACATATTAAGAGGTATTAACCTTGAGGTTAAGGCCGGAGAAGTACACGCCATAATGGGGCCTAACGGCTCCGGTAAAAGTACGCTATCGTCGGTTATTGCCGGTAATGAAAACTATGAGGTAACCGATGGCGAGATCATTCTTGAGGGTGAAGACATTGGCGAACTGGCTCCTGAGGAGCGTGCGCACAAAGGTGTGTTCCTTTCGTTCCAGTATCCGGTAGAGATTCCAGGTGTATCGGTAACTAACTTTATGAAGACTGCTATTAACGAGAGCCGCAAAGCTAATGGTAAGGAAGAAATGCCTGCCAATGAAATGCTCAAGCTAATTCGTGAAAAGAGTGAACTCCTGGAAATCGACCGTAAGTTCTTATCACGTTCGTTAAACGAAGGTTTTTCGGGTGGGGAAAAGAAACGTAACGAGATCTTTCAGATGGCCATGCTGGAACCTAAACTGGCAATACTTGATGAAACCGATTCAGGCCTTGATATTGATGCGCTTCGCATTGTGGCAAACGGTGTAAACAAGCTGCGCAGTGAAGATAATGCAGTAATTGTTATTACGCACTACCAGCGCCTGCTGGATTATATCGTGCCAGATTTTGTACACGTATTGTACAACGGTAAGATCGTAAAATCGGGCGGTAAAGAACTGGCCTACGAACTTGAAGAAAAAGGCTACGACTGGATTAAAGCGGAAAACTAATTTTAGTTTAAAGTTTCAGGTTTCAGGTTATTTTTAAAGTTGATTTTAGCATGGCGACAATTAAACGGTTTGAAGACCTTGAAATTTGGAAAGAAGCGAGACGACTTGCAAAAGAAGTGCACTTTATTTCTATTGAGACAGAATTAAGAAATGATTTCAGGCTTAAAAGCCAGATTAAGAGTGCTTCCGGTTCTGTAATGGATAATATTGCTGAAGGTTTTGAAAGAGATGGTAACCTTGAATTCAGGCAATTTCTATCAATTGCCAAAGGTTCTTCCGGAGAAACGCGCTCGCAACTTTACAGACTATATGACTGTAACCATATTTCGTCTGAAAAGTTGGAATTGTTAGTTGCAGATTATGAAAAGCTGAGTGGCAAGATTAGTAACTTTATAAGTTACCTAAATAAAAAAGATTTTGAAGGAATTAAATTCCAATAATGTAGTAAGGTATAACTTTAGGCTAAGAGTGAGCAACTTTAAACCTAAAAACCTGAAACTAAATAATAAGGATGAGTCGGGTTTGAGTAAGCAACTTGAAACCTGAAACCTGAAACAAAAATATGGACCTTAGAGAAAAACTATTATCGTCTTTTATGGCTTTTGAGGAAGGGGTAGATGTTACCGCCGGACTGCACGACATTCGTACAGAAGCTATTAAGAACTTTGAAAATAAAGGATTCCCAACTAAAAAAGAGGAGGCCTGGAAATATACATCGCTAAACGCGGTGCTTAAAAATGACTTTAGCGTATTCCCAAAGCATGAAAATGCCCTGAACTATGCCGATGTTAAAAAATATTTCCTGCACGAAATTGACACATACAAACTGGTGTTTATAGATGGCGTATTCAGCTCATTTTTAAGCAGCACCACGCACGATGGCCTTGATGTGTGTCTTATGAGCAGCGCGCTTACTAAACCTAAGTATAAGGAAGTTATTGATACTTACTTTAACAAAATAGCCAATACCGATGAGAGCCTTACATCTCTTAATACGGCATTTGCCAGTGAGGGTGCTTTTATCAATATTCCAAAAGGCAAAGTGGCCGATAAGCCTATCGAGATCATGTGCCTGTCTACAGGTAACGAAGCTGCCCTTATGGTACAGCCGCGCAACCTCATCATAGTAGGCGAAAATGCCCAGGTACAAATCATAGAGCGCCACCAGAGCCTTAACAGCAACCCGGTGCTTACAAACAGCGTTACCGAGATTTTTGCACAGCCATATTCTAACGTAGATTACTACAAGATCCAGAATGACGTGCAAACTGCCACGCTGGTAGACAACACTTATATAGCCCAAAAACGCAATAGCAACGCTTCTGTGCATACTTTTTCGTTTGGGGGTAACATTACACGCAACAATCTGAATTTTTACCAGCAGGGCGAGCATGTAGAAAGTACGCTTAAGGGTATTACCATTATTGGCGATAAGCAGCTGGTAGACCACTATACACTAGTACGCCACATAGAACCTAACTGCGAGAGCCACCAAAACTATAAAGGTATTTTTGACGGCAACGCTACAGGCGTTTTTAACGGTAAGATATTTGTTGAAAAAGAAGCTCAGAAAACCGATGCCTTTCAGCAGAATAACAACATACTGATAAGCGAAAAAGCAACAATAAATGCCAAACCTCAGCTTGAGATTTTTGCAGACGATGTAAAATGTTCGCATGGCTGTACCATTGGTCAGCTTGACGAAAGCGCTATGTTTTACCTGCAAAGCCGTGGTATCCCGAAAAAAGAAGCCAAGGCGCTGCTTATGTATGCTTTTAGTAATGAGGTTATAGACAGCATTCGCATACCAGAGCTTAAGCAACGCATTACAAAACTCATAGCCAGCAAACTGGGCGTAAACATGGGTTTTGACCTTTAAGAATTATCCGTTTTTTAAATAGTGAAGAACTGCCTTTCGGGGCAGTTTTTTATTTTAATGAAAGTAGTGCATTTATTTTACCACAAGGCTCACAAAGGTTTTCACAGGGAACACAAAGCTGTATAGATATATTTGTTTCCTAAGAGAACACAGAGCTTTACTTCGTCAGTTCGGACTTCGCCCTCGTGTGTGTCCTTCCGCCAGAGGCGGTTTGCTTGCTGACCTTTGTGAAAACCTTTGTGTACCTTGTGGTAAAAATTTAGCCATTGAGTTATATCTCACATAAATTCGGAGAGTTTAGGTATGTAATGTGAAAATTTGCTGATTTGTTTCAAAACAAAAGAACATTACCTTTGCGCCGCATGGAAACCAAACGCTTTACATACCCGAGGGCAGAAAAACTCAAAAGCCGCAATCTTATAGGCGACCTGTTTACGCAGGGCAAGTCGGTATCAAAATACCCGCTACGGCTCGTTTATATGCCGTTAGAGACGCTAGAGAGCGTTCCCCTGCAAATGGGTGTGTCGGTTTCTAAAAAGTACTTTAAACGCGCCCACGACCGCAATTACTTTAAACGCCTGCTGCGCGAAGCTTACCGCCACAATAAGCACCTGCTTTCAGATGCTATTGATAAGCCGTATGCCATCATGTTTTTTTACCAGACAAAAGACCGCCTGCCGCATACTGAGGTAATGGCAAAAACAACCCAATTGTTTGAAAAATTCCTGGTACAGGAAGGTTTTGCAAATCAGGAGTAAACAGTTATACTAACGCCATATACTTTAGCGTTTTACTGCTAAAATACACCAACCAACATGAAAAGAATAGTATGCATGCTGCTTATTGCCTTAGCGGTAATGGGCTGCAAAAAATCTGAAGAAACAGAAAGCGCTGATGTAAGTTATGCGGCGGCATCTGAAACTGCCGAAAGTAAGCCCGCTGTGGCAGATAAGGCTGTAACCGCGACTCCTGCACCGCAGCAGGAGCAGAAAATAATAAAAAACGCCGATCTGCGCTTTGAGACCAAAAGCCTGGACAGCACTGCAATGATAATAAACGCGGCTATAAAAAAGTACAATGCACTGCTTCAAAACGATTCGCAGGCTAAAGAATACAATTCGCTTACCCGCACCATGACCGTGCGCTTGCCATCGGGTAATTTTGAAGGATTTGTGGCCGCAGTAAGCAAAGGCGTATCTTACTTTGAAAAGCGCGACATTAGTGCTGATGATGTTACCGAGGAATACATTGATGTTGAGGCGCGCATGAAAGCCAAGAAAGTGCTGGAAGAGCGTTATTATGATATGCTGAGGAAGGCAAATAAGGTAGATGATATGCTGCAGATTGAAAAGGAAATATCTGCCATACGCCAGGAAATTGATGCCGCCGAGGGAAAGCTAAGGTACATTCGAAGCAGGGTATCTATGAGTACGGTTACCATAGCGTTTTATACCGTTACAGAAACCAATGAAGGTGTAACAGAATCATATTCGGTTAAGATATGGGCGGCTGTAAAATCCGGATTTAACGGATTGTCAAGTTTCTTCCTGGTGCTGCTAAATATATGGCCGATAATCGTTATTTTCGTGATAGCGTATATAATATATCGGAAACGGATAAGAAAAAGGAAACAAAATGTTTAAAACACTTAAAAAGAAATATGTAGTACCGGCATTGGCTGTGGGCATATTATTTACGGGAGCCGGGTTTACCTACAGAGATGATTTCTTTGAAATTGCCAAGCAGATAGAAATTTTTACAACGCTATATAAAACGGTTAATACCAATTATGTAGACGAAACAAATCCGGGTGAGCTGATGGATAAAGCTATCAAGAGCATGCTGGCTGACCTTGACCCGTATACCAACTACTTTAACGAGGCCGATGTGGCGCGTTTCAAGATAAACAACACCGGCGAATATACCGGCATCGGTGCGCTTATAACCCGCAAAGAGGGTAAACTGATTATAAAAGAACCGTATAAAGACTACCCGGCAGATAAGGCAGGCCTTAAAGCCGGCGATGAAATAATACAAATAGGTGATGTATCGCTAGCTGATTTTAAAGAAGATGCCAGCGAATTACTTAAGGGCTCTAAGAACACCAAATTCACCATTAAGTACCTACGTCAGGGCAAAACCCTTACGACAGATCTTATTCTGAGTGAGGTAGATGTTAAGGCTGTACCGTATTACAGCATGGTGGGTAAAGAAACCGGGTACATTGTACTTTCACAGTTTAATGGCAAGGCCAGCAGCGAGACTAAGGCGGCGCTTATCGACCTTAAAGGGCAGGGTGCAAAGAGCATTGTGCTGGATCTTAGGGGCAACCCGGGCGGATTACTAAACGAAGCGGTAAACATCTGCGGGTTGTTTGTAAACCAGGGCGAAATTATCGTTACTACCAAGAGCAAGAACGACAAGTATAATAATACCTATAAAACCCACACTGCACCGGTAGACTTAGACATTCCGTTAGCAATACTGGTAGATGGCAAGAGTGCTTCGGCATCAGAAATTGTTTCGGGCGCATTGCAGGATCTTGACCGTGCCGTTATCATTGGCAGCCGCAGCTTTGGTAAAGGGCTTGTACAACGCCCGCTGGACCTGACGTATGGAACACAGGTAAAAGTTACCATATCGCGCTATTATACCCCTTCGGGCCGCGGTATACAGGCGCTTGACTATACGCATAAGGATGCCGATGGTAAAGCCATACGCATTGATGCTAAAAACTACAACGCCTTTAAAACCCGCAGCGGGCGTACCGTGTATGATGGTGGCGGTATTTTACCCGATGTAGAACTGGAAGAAAGTAAGCAAAGCGCCATAGCCGATGCACTGGTGCGCAAAGACGGCGTTTTTAACTATGCTACCCAGTATTACTACAAAAACCCTAACCTGGGCACAACGGTTCCGAACATTAGCGATGCCGATTTTGAATCGTTTAAAGGCTACCTTAAAAAAGAGAACTTTGAATTTGATACCGAAACCGAAAGGGCTGTTAAAGACCTGATGGTAGTAGCCCAGAAAGAAAAGGTAGACAGCAGCATTAAGGCAGAATATCAGGCACTGCTGGCAGCAGTACAGAAAAGCGAAGATAAAGAGCTTGCTGCCCATAAAGCTGAAATTAAGCAACTGATAACTGATGAACTTATAAAGCGTTATCAGTATAAAGAAGGGCTGTATAAATACTACACCACCAGCAATGCCGAGATTAAAAAGGCAGTTGCATTACTGGCAAACAATGCTGAATATAAAAAGATATTGAAGAAGTAAAAAATTGATCCCTTTGTATATACAAAGGGATTTTTTATGTCTTTTTAATATTCTCCTTAAAGAGCAATACTGTTGCCCAGATTTGTGTTACATTCTGCAAAATTGAAATTATCGCATTCAGAGGGTTTTCTACTAATTCTTTCATTATCCAGGCAAACGCATCTCTAAACCCTAAAATAATAATAGCTGCCAGTACATATTTTATCCATGACAAACCATAATAGATGCCTAATCCAATTGCCATAAGGAAGAGCAACGTAAATATAACTATGATGACCTGTTCCGGATTTCTAAAAATTCCGGGGGCTAACAATACATTTACAAAACCTAAACCGGCTGAGATAAAAACTAATTTAGAAGATTTAATGTAATCAGGATTATTTGAAATGTCCATAAAATATTTTCAGCTAAAATAGTAAAACCATATATCCTATAATCAACGCGACCCCAACTTTCTGCAATTTTAAAAGCTGTAATTACTGTAGAAGCCGAGTTTGGTCTACAACCTTTAAACGTATGACCAACAGTATCTTGATAGTGTACAGTATATTGACCTGTAATAGTGACACCTTTGACACAGCCTACAAGATTGAAAAAGATATTGAAGAAGTAAAAAAACGGGCTGTATCAAAATTTGATACAGCCCGTTTTAAATTTATACCATTTATTTCAAGTCCACTGGTTTAAATGTCTCGAAGGCGCAAAGCTTTGCGCCTCTGCGAGAAAAAATATTTGAATTATATTTTCATTTGAGATTAAACACTTTTGTCGGAAAACAGCTAAGTTCAGGTTAAACCCTGTTAAGCTCTTTTTTTAATACAATAAGTGCCGCCCATACGGTAAGCCCTGTGGCAATAAGCCCAAGAATTACAACTACAGGAAATTCTATAATGCTAAAAAGCGATATTATAGCTGATATAACGCTTAAGCCGGCAAGTACCGCTAATACATATCTTGACCAGTCTATCCTGTTGCGGAGAATAAAAGCAAGGCCGCCCCATATGCCCAGGGTTATAGCCACGCTAACAACGCTGATTATAGATGCGAATATGCCTATGGGTTGTGTAATGGCATTAAAAACATAAGTAAGCAGCTTAACGCCAACCACCGCAAAAACAATGTTAGATGCCTTAAGGTATTCAGGTTCGTTGTTGGTAATTTTATAGTTCATAAAAATTATTTTTAGCTAAAATAGTAAAACCATGCATCGCATAATCAACGCGACCGAATTTTCTGCATCCGGAATTATTAAAACCTTATGCTCTATTATATCCTTTTCGTAAAAAACGCCACTCAAGCAGCTCCAAAAATGCAGGAAGTGAACCTACTGGCATTATAATTGATTACCTTTGCAAAAAATTTGTTGTACACCGATGGACGACTATCGACATAGAAGATTAGTAACCCTTCAGGGATAGCCAAACGCGCTTTTCCCTGATACTTAATTTAGGGAAATTGCATTATGGTAACCTTTTACACCAAAGACAACTGCGGCCTTACTACAGCCCACAGCCAAAACAACGCAATATGGATAAGCGCTGTTAACCCCACCGAAAAAGAAACCCGTTATCTGCTTTACGAACTCAACGTTCCTGAGGCATTTTATAACGATATTGAAGATATAGACGAACGCCCCCGCATAGAGTTTGAAGACGGTTGGTGCCTTATCATTATGCGTATGCCGCTAAAGACGAATGATGAGCGCCTGCCTTACAGCACGGCTCCGCTGGGTGTAATGTTTAAAGATGATGTTTTTGTATCGCTTTGCTTTACAGATAACGACCTGATTGAAGATTTTGTACAGTACTCTCAAAAGAAACGCATTTTGCCCGATGGGCATTTTGACCTTGTGCTGCGCCTGTTGATATCTACAAGCATCTGGTTCCAGAAATACCTGAAACAAATTAACCAGTTGATAAAAAGCGCAGAAGACAACCTCGAAAAATCAATCCGCAACGAAGACTTACAGGCGCTGCTGCAAATAGAAAAATGCCTCGTGTTTTTTATAACATCCATTAAAGGTAATGAGATGTTGTTTTACCGCATCCGCAACCTTAAGGGCTACCGCGAAACATTTGACCCTGAGCTTATTGAAGACGTTGAAATCGAGCTGCGCCAGGCACAGGATACCACTAACATTTACAGCGACATTCTTACCGGTACTATGGATGCTTATGCCAGTGTAATATCTAACAACCTCAACGTAATCATGAAACGGCTTACATCGATATCCATTATCTTGATGATTCCTACACTTATAGCCAGTTTTTATGGTATGAACGTGCCAAACGGGTTGCAGGAAAACAACCACGGATTATGGATAATAGCTCTGGTTTCGTTCTTTATATCGGTAGTGGGTGTACTGTTGTTTAAAAAGAAAAATCTGTTTTAAAGGTTTTACCATGCTTTTTACCACGGGGGAGCACAAAGATTTTCACTAAGATCACAAAGTTGTACAGCTATTAAGCATGCACAGCTTTGTGACCTTCCGTCGAAGACGGTTAGCGTTGTGCACATTGTGAAAATCTTTGTGTTCGCCGTGGCAAAACAGTACTCATAAACTTCGAGTGTAGTAGAATATAAAACTTCGCCAGTGCTTTGTAAGGTATTATTTTCTTACATTTGTAAAAAAATCTCATTTATGGTATCCAGAAGAGTAGGTGATTTTATTGAGGCATCGGGCATTAGCTACTATGCGTTTGAAAATTCTATAGGTGCCAGCCGTGGTGCCATAAGCAAAGCTGTAAAAGAAGAAAAAAGTATAGGCAGTAATGTGCTGGAAAAAATTATGGGGCAATACCCACAAATTAATCCGGAGTGGCTGCTTACCGGCAAAGGCACCATGCTTGCTGAAGGCGCCGAAATACCCCAGGCCGTGCGCCAGTACCGACTGCGTACTGATGTGCCTGTAGAGAGCCAGAAAATACCCTTATTTAACCTTGAGGCTGTTGCCGGGCTATTGCCACTCTTTGGCAGTGCTACTGCACAGCAACCCATAGACCATATAAGCATACCACAATTGCCAAAATGTGATGGCGCTATTTATGTTACCGGAAACAGCATGCAGCCCATACTAAACAGCGGTGATATTGTAATGTACAAGATTATGCAGGATATAAGGAGCAGCATTTTTTATGGCGAAATGTACCTGCTGGGCCTTGATATGGCCGGTGATGAGTATGTTACCGTTAAATACATTCATAAAAGCGAACAGCCCGGCCACATAAAACTGGTTAGCGAAAACCCCGCACACCAGCCTATGGACGTAGAAATGGAAAAAATACGTGCCCTTGCGCTTATAAAAGCCAGCATCCGTATCAGTGCCATGAAGTAGTCTTATGCTAATAATTTGTAGATATGGTAATTCCATTATGGCGATAGAAAGGATATCAAATCTCCTATTGGATTAGTGTAAACTACTATGAATTACTTACTGAACTGTTGAAAATAAAAAAACCTCTGATTTTAGGATCAGAGGTTTTATAAACAGGCAAAATAGATAGAAAACCTGTTTAGTAATAAATATATAAATAGGCGCTAAAAAGTCAGTGCATTACTTTGATTTTTTAGCAGGGTTAGCTTTTTTAGCCTCCGCTTTGTCATCTTTAGATACCGCCTCTACTTTAGCATTATCACTTGTTGTTGCCGGTTGTGTAGCCGCAGGCTGTGCTGTAGCAGTAGCTGCCGGTGCAGGCTGTGCCGTTGTTACCGGGGTAGCTGCACTTGTTGTTGTAGCCGTGGCAGTAGTTGTTTCTTTTGTAGTTTGCGTTGTTTTAGCCGGTTCTTGTGCAGTTGCTAAAAGTCCTGTTAGCATTAGTGCACTTACAAATAATTTTTTCATGTGTATTGTAGGTTTTTAATATTGTCGTTATACCATTACATAAGACAAGATTAATGCCTGAACAGCCGAGGCAGAAGATATAGCTAACAAACAACAACCTAAACAAACTGTTTATCAACAGTTTATAAAACAAAATTCCTTTATCCTATAAAATTTTATTGATTACAATATATGCGCTGCGCTGTAGAAAATTGTGGAAACAAATGTAGAAATGTGTGGGTAATCAGCATGTTATGGTTATTATTCGCCCACATATAAAATCAAAAAAAACTTTCCAGCATAATGGATGTGCAACATTTTCTAGTATTGAGATTCTTCGACTCCGCTGCGCTTCGCTCAGAATGACAATAACCATACAGAACATTAGAGTACGTATCATTTAATGCGTAAAGAATGAATGCAGAAAAAACCTAATAAACTAAGGCGCTACCAGTTTAAAGCCTACACGGGGTATGTTCTCTATCCTGATATTTTCGTCTTCGCGGAAAATTTTTCGCAGGCGCGAAATAAAAACATCCATGCTGCGGCCCATAAAGTAATCGTCTGTACCCCAAAGCGCGGTAAGTATCTTTTCGCGTTTCAATACGTTATTTTTATGGTCTATAAAAAGCTTAAGCAGTGCACTTTCGCGTTCGGTAAGCTGGGTGGTTTCGCCTTCTTTATCAAGTAGGTAATTTACGGGGTCAAAGGTAAAAGCACCCACGGTATATGTAGTGTTTTTTACAACGGTAAGCTTTTGGCTGCGTTGTAAAAACACTTCTATTTTTAAGATAAGCTCCTCTATGCTATAGGGTTTTACAAGGTAATCGTCGGCACCCAGCTTAAGGCCCTTAATACGGTCTTCTTTAAGTGTTTTTGCCGAAAGGAAGATTATAGGTACCTCAACGTCCAGGTTGCGTATGGCGGCAGCAAGCTCAAAACCGTCCATTTCGGGCAGCATCACATCAAGTATGCACAAGTCAAATCCACCTTTTTTAAAGGCTTCAAAAGCATCCTTCCCGTTTACAAAATGCACTACATCATAGTGTTGCTCAAGGTTATCGGCCGTAAGAAACGCAAGCGTACTGTCGTCTTCTACATATAGTATTCTTTTTTTCATGTAATGCTGTTTTTAGGGATAACAATGCTCACAGTTAGTCCACTGCCGGCAGGTTTGTTATGCAGTGATATTTTCCACCCGTGAAGTTCACAAATCTTTTTTACATAAAAAAGCCCGATACCAAAACCCTCTACATCTTTTTTATTTTCGCGCGGCACGCGGTAAAAACGGTCAAACACAAAATCAATATGCTCCTGTGCTATACCGGGGCCATTATCGCTTATTTCTATCACCAGGCCTTTACCGTGCGGAGCCAGGCGTATTTGTATATCAGTGTCAGCAGGACCATACTTAATAGCGTTTTCTACTATGTTATACAGTATGTTATATACATGAAACTCATCTGCGGCCACCTCATGTGTACTACCTGCAATGGCAAGGTTTATATGCGCCTTTTCAAACTTAAGCCCTGCATTATCTTTAACAAGTTCCAGTGTTTCGGCAATGTTGAATGGCTTTTTTTCGAGCCTGCCTATACCGCTGTCGTTTTTAGCTACAGAGAGTACACGTTCTATATGCTGGTTAAGCTTATTGCTTTGTTCTATAATTATCTTAAGGTACTTGTTTAACTTGGGGTTATCTTCTATTTCGTGCTGTTTAGCGGCATAATTAGATGCAATGAGTATAGACGATAGCGGTGTTTTAAACTCGTGCGTCATGTTATTAATAAAATCTTTTTGCAGCTCAGTATACCTTTTTTGCTTGAGCAGCAAAAATACAGAGTACACATAAATAACCAATACTAGAAAAAGCACCGCAGTATATATCCAGTACTGCCCCAGGGTGTTAATGTAGCTATGCGTCATTTCGGGGAAGCGTACCGCAAAGTAATATACCAGTCCCGGGCGTTTAGTAAAGCAGTTTACACATTTCATGTTTTCATTGCTTACTACTTGTCCGGCCATGTTTACATACTCGCCATATACCATTTCATCGCCAGAGCAGTCATAAATGGCATATTCATAATCCATATCGAGCTTTACTTTTAAAAACTCATTTTTCAGGTAATAGTCTAATACACTGGCTTCAAAAACATCGTTTACATTTACTACATAGTAGTCTTCAGATACTTTTTTAATAGGGCTGGCTGTAGGCAGTTCGCTATTATTATCCCGGTAAATTTTATCGGTAACGTCCTGAAGTGCAAAGTGTATCTTCTCACCAAGGTCTTTCTTGGCAAACGTGTAGGCCTCATTAAGCATTACAAGCTGCATGGTAATAACCCCAACTATGGCTACCAGGCCTATAAATACGATTATGTTTAGTTTATTTAACTTCACTTTACTTTGGTATGCGTTTTGCTTTTGTGTTGCCGTAACGCTCTTTTTTGCATCAAATATTATTACAAATCAGCCTGTAATACAAACCGTTAACAAGTTATTAACAACGATTTAAAAACGGTTAACAAATGTATGGCGTTAAGGTAATATATTTGTGATATTAAAAAGTGACCGAACAAAATATTAATAACTAATATAATTACTTGCAAGTATGAAAACATTGAAACTAACATTATTCGCTGCTGCTTTATTTCTTTCAGTAGGTGTAAATGCTCAGGAAGTTGCTAAAAAGAAAGATCTTAAAGCTGCGCCTGCTGCTGCAACTCCTGCTAAAGTAGAAGTTAAAGACCAGAAGCCAACAGGCCTTTCTTTTAAAGAAGAGGTTCATAACTTTGGCGATATTGAAAAAGGTAAGCCTGTAACGCATGAGTTTACTTTTAAAAACACATCTAAGCAAACTATACTTATTACAGGTGTAAAAGCTTCTTGCGGATGTACTACGCCTACATGGACTAAAACACCTATACAGCCGGGTGAGTCTGGAAACGTTACAGCTACTTACAATGCTGCTAACCCTGGCCCTTTTACAAAAACGATTACCGTTACTGCTAACGATACTGACCAGAACAAGATACTTACCATTAAAGGTAAAGTAGATTCTCCTGAGGTTGCTGCTCCTGCTGCTGCACCTACTCAGCAATAATCTGGCAGAATAAATAAATTTCAAAAAAGCCTCCACATTGCTGTGGAGGCTTTTTTTATTGGGCTGAATTTCAAAATTAATTAGAAAGACACTCTGAAACGGCTATACGATGAATTAGGTACTCCTCGATTATTCAACGGAATATACTATTCCCTGTTCATTTTAATATGCGGAATATCATCTTCAAGGTAGCCCTCCCCTTCCTGAATGAAACCGTGGGTTTCATAGAATTTTTTAAGGTATTCCTGTGCTGATATAGTAATTACACCGGTACCAAAATTCTCAACTATACCATCGATTGAAGTCTTGATAAGGCTGTGGCCAAACTTGTGGGCGCGGTATTCCGGGCTAACCACTACCCTGCCTATAGAGGCATTGTCAAAATAATAGCCGGGGCCAAAAAGGCGTGTATAGGCAACAATTTTGTCGTTAAACGTACCAATAACGTGTAATGCCTTTGGGTCTTTACCATCTATATCCTGATAAACGCAGTTTTGCTCTACTACAAACACTTCACTACGAAGTTTCAACACTTCATACACCTCAGCAACAGAAAGTGCCGCAAAAGGCTTTATTTCAAATTTTATACTCATAAAAATTTTGTAGACCGTATTATCGACTCCAGTTCCAGTATCAAATCGCGCTTAGGAGATGACGGGCTGTATATAAACCCTTCTATAACCATGTAGCAGTTGTGTTTATAATCGCGAATGCTGTAGCTAATAAAAGGCCCGTTCATAAAATCGTTCTTCATTTCCCAGTTGCCCCTTGTTTCAAAAGCGCTCCTGTCGTTAAAGCTCGTCATAAATACCGATGGCGAATATGCTGTTTCTGTCACCATGTATGTATCAGGTTCCTGCCCGTGTATGTACAAATTACCAATAGAGTCGCGCATCCTGATGATGTTGTTAACCATTTCCTTATCCTTTTCAAGGGTAATATAAGGCACGCGGTACAGCAGCAAATTAGTATTACCTCCGGAAATTTCTTTTTTTAGCCAGAGAAAATTATCGTTCTTAAGGGCATAGCGGTAAGTAACCGGCACTTTTATAGATATGCCATAGGTCTTTTCAAAATACACAGTATCACGAAGGCCGAGCTTATCGTTTCGCCTTTGGGTTACGGTCATTTCTCCCAGCCTTATGGTTTTAATAATCTCATCGCTGTACATCCGTATGGTTTCCAGCAATTGAGATGTATTTTTGCCGCTAAGGGTAAAAACATTTTGTGGTGTGCAGTAATCGTTCTGGTGGTACACAAAACGGTCTTCGGGCTCATCATCTTCTTTTTCAACAAAAATGATGTTGCGCCCCTTTTTAATTTCGCCGTCAAAAGCCTGCGGATGGTATTGTTTCAGCGTAAATACGGGTTCTTCCTGGGTAAGGCCCTCTACGGGAGCAGCAAATTTTTTGCGAAGGCTATCGCCCACAACACCGTTCCACAACACATCGCTAATGATAATGTTTACCTCATTAACCTCCCCTTCTGATATGGCCTTGGCCACCTTATCCTCCTGACACGAAAAAGTGCAGCAAACCAGTAAACACAAGGCTACTATTTGCTGCACTTTTTTCATAAAATATATGTTTTGGGCCATTGCTAGTTGACCGATACTACCTTCAGTTTCATTCCGGGCTGAATGCTTTCGCCCTTAATGTCATTCCATTTTTTGATGTTTTCTACGGTAACACCAGGATGTTTTCTTGCAATGCTAAAAAGCGAATCGCCTTTTTGTACAATATACATGGCCGCCTCTTCATAGCTCGACTCACGCACTTTTCTAACAGAAGCTGCAATCGTGTTTGGCTTGGCATCTGCAATTGCAGGTGTATCGCATTCTGCAACAGCAGGCGCAGCATCATCAGCAATTGGCTCTTTTGCAGGAGCAACCGTTTTAAGCGCAGGCTTAGCAGGTTTTGTAGCAGCAATAGCCGTATCTGCAGGTGCTATAATTACAGGCTCTTTTACAATAGTTGTCTTTTGTATCTTAAGCTTTTGGCCCGCCATAATGTTATTGCCCTTAATCCTGTTCCATTGCTTAAGTTCAGCCACAGATACATCATAACGGCTCGCAATTTCGCCCAGGTTATCACCGCGTTTTACAACATACGACTTTGTGGTAACATTGCTTTTCTTAGTGTACTTACTTCTTGACGGCGCAGCTGCATAAGCCTGCTCTTTCTCAGGAGAGCCTACAAAGTATGGCCTTTCGCGTTTACTATCTTCATGGTCAATATAAGCATAAATGGCTTTTTCGTTAGAAGCAAATAAACCTATTTTATCTTTTGGTAACCTCAGGTAGTGAGCCTTAGCAGCATTGTGAGGTATTACATCAAGCTTATAGATAGGGTTAAGAAACTGTAGCTGGCTAACCGGTACATCTACCAGGCTTGCAATTTGCTTAAACGACATTTGGCGTTTTACCATAACGGTATCGGTCTCAAAATACGTCAGCGGAGCTTTTTTACCGTTAATACCATGCTCTTTAGCATATTCATAGATATACATTGTAGCCAGGAACGTAGGGTTATATGCCTGTGTCTCTTTTGGCAGGTTACGGCGAATGTTCCAGTAGTTCTTATAATCTCCACTACGGCGAATGGCTTTGGTTACATTACCAGGGCCGGCGTTGTATGATGCAAGTACCAAATCCCAGTCGCCAAAGATGTTGTAAAGGCTTGTAAGATACTGGCACGCAGCCTCTGTAGCTTTTAACGGATCTAGGCGTTCGTCTACATAACTATCTACCTCAAGGCTGTATTGCTTGCCGGTAGGGTACATAAACTGCCATAATCCAGATGCGCCCACGTGGCTTTTAGCCCTTGGGTTTAGCGCACTTTCTATAACCGCCAGGTATTTAATTTCGATAGGAACGTTGTACTTGGCAAGGTACTCTTCAAACATCGGGAAATAGTACTCACTAATCGCCATCAGCCTTTCATAGCTGCGCGGGCGGTTTTTAAGGTACGATTTTATAATGTTTTCAAGGCCTTTGCTGTATTCGATATTAAACGGCGACCTGGCATCCAGCTTGGCAAGCCTTTGCTTAAGCAGTTCGGTATTAAGGCTGTAATCTACCTCAACATCAGGGTTAACATTCTTAAGGTCTTCCTGCATGTTTTCAAACAGGTCGTTGTTAGAAAGTTCGCCCATCCATAAACTGTCTACACAAGCCATTTCGTGATTGCGCACAAAAGTGGATTTAATAGAGTCTAGGAACGACATTTTTACTACCGGCTGCGGATTGATCTCCACCAGCACTGATTCCTGGGCAAAAGCACCCACCGAAAGCAGCGCGAATGCGAATGACAATGTTCTTTTTTTATTCATAATTTACTCCTCCTGGTCAATTATAACGTATTGCAAAGCAACAAAGTATAAACTTTTAATTTAAAATTGTATTGTAAACTTTAACAACTATCCCTGTATGGCAGCAATGCCGGGAAGTGTTTTTCCTTCAAGCATCTCCAGCATGGCACCGCCACCTGTAGATACATAGCTCATTTTTGGCTCAAGGCCAAATTGTTTCACCGCTGCTACAGAGTCGCCACCACCCACAAGAGAGAAAGCGCCGTTTTTAGTAGCCTCAGCTATAAACTCACCAAGGGTAATGGTACCGTTGGCAAATTTTTCCATCTCGAACACGCCAATAGGGCCGTTCCAAAGTATTGTTTTACTTTCCAGTATTACTTTCTTAAAGTTCTCAAGGGTTTTAGGCCCTGCATCAAGACCCTGCCATCCGTCAGGAATCTCATTAACGTCTACTACCTGAGTATTAGCATTGTTGCTAAAATCATCGGCCGCAACCACATCTACAGGTATGTGTACCTGTACATTGTTAGCTTTAGCTTTTTCAAGTATTTCAAGGGCAAGGTCCAGCTTATCAAGCTCGCAGATAGAGTCGCCTACATTTCCGCCAAGGGCTTTAATGAAGGTATAGGTCATACCGCCGCCCACAATAAGGTGGTCTATTTTGCTCAGGATGTTTTCTATAACCGTAATTTTTGTAGACACTTTACTACCGCCAAGAATAGCCGTAACCGGTTTTTCGCTGTTTTTAAGTACCTTGTCTAAACTGTCGATCTCTTTAGCAAGAAGCGCACCAAAAACCTTAGCCTCAGGAAAATAATTTGCAATTATTGTGGTAGAAGCGTGTGCACGGTGAGCAGTACCAAAGGCATCGTTAACATAAACATCGCCCAGTTTAGCAAGTTTTTGTGCAAAATCTGCATCGCCGGCTTCTTCTTCTGCATAAAAACGAAGGTTTTCAAGAAGCAGCACTTCACCCGGCTTAAGACCTGCAGCAGCAGCGTCAGCTACTTCGCCCACACAGTCTTCAGCAAACTTAACCTCTACACCCAGCACTTCGCTAACTTTAGCAAGAATGTGCTTAAGGCTGTACTTCTCCTCTTTACCTTTCGGGCGGCCCAGGTGGCTCATTAAGATCACGCTTCCGCCGTCTGCCAAAATTTTATCGATAGTAGGTTTAGCAGCAGTAATACGGTTATCGTCAGTAACGTTAAAGTTCTCATCAAGAGGTACATTAAAGTCTACACGTATAACGGCTTTCTTATCTTTAAAATCAATGTCGGCAAGAGTTTTCATAAAGTGTTTCTAAGATTTGTTTACATTAGGTGAAAGGCAAATATAGGCGTTTCTGTTAATAATTCGCTAAAAAATTGTTCATAAAGATTTTTACAATTCTAATAAATAATTGAATATCAATTGATTGTTAGTGTGTTAAATTTTAATTTCCTACATGAAACGGAAGAAATCTGTAATGAGATTTTGAGGGTAGAGATGAGCGAAAACGATTAAGTAAATAAATGGGGAGAGCTTATTTATCTGTAGTCTTTGCGAGCGGAGGAACGGAGCGCGGCAATCTTTAGAGTCTATTATATTTGCAACTTAATAAATTCTCTGTAACCTTGGCTGACACAGTTACGTCTAATCTACCCAATCGTATATAACTGCACAACGGAAAGCTTTGTCTATGAAAGATTGCCGCGCTCCGTTCCTCCGTTCGCAATGACTATACCTGAATAAAATGAACCATAACTTTGCTACTTTGTAACTCTGCAACTAACCAACTTTCCCCTATCTTTGCCCCATGCTTTTTTCAGAAATTTTAGGGCAGGACCACATCAAAAGCCACTTAGCCACCAGTGCCACTAGCGGCCGTATACCCCATGCACAGTTGTTTATAGGGCCGGAAGGTTCGGGTACGCTACCGTTGGCCATTGCCTATGCGCAGTATATTTTGTGCAGCAATACCGGTGGCGAAAACCAGGGAGGCAATGAAGCCTGTAACCTGAAATTCCGCAACTTATCACACCCTGATCTGCACTTTGTATTTCCGGTGGCGGCTAACAGCGAGGTAAAAAGCCACCCCGTAAGTGCCCACTTTTTAAAGCACTGGCGCGAGTTTATTGCCGAAACACCTTACGGCAGCCTGTTTGACTGGTACAAGAAGATAGACATTGCAAACAAGCAGGGACAGATAGGTGTAGACGAGGCGACCGAAATTGTAAAATCGCTTTCGCTAAAGGCGTATGAGGGCGGTTACAAGGTGATGATCATCTGGATGGCCGACCGCATGAATACCGCCACGGCAAACAAGCTGCTAAAGCTGCTCGAAGAGCCACCGCAAAAAACGGTATTCCTGCTTATTGCCGAAAGTGAAGATGATATTTTGCAAACCATACTTTCCCGCTGCCAGGTGCTGAATTTTAATGCGTTGCCTGAACAGGTTATTGCAAACGCTCTTGTTTCACGTGAAAATATAGAACCTAACGCCGCCATGAAACTGGCACACCAGGCGCAGGGCAACTACAATAAAGCCTTACACTTACTACATAAAACCGACGACGCCCTTCCGTTTGAGGAATGGTTTGTAATGTGGGTGCGCGCTGCCTTTCGCGCCAAAGGAAACGCCGCTGCAATACACGACCTTATAGCGTGGAGCGAGCAGATTGCCGGCATTGGCCGCGAGGCACAAAAGCAGTTCCTTAATTTTTGTATCGATATGTTCCGCCAGGCATTACTGCTTAATTATAAGGCAGATAAACTGGTATTTATGGAACCTAAAGTAGATAAGTTTAAACTCGAAAATTTTGCACCGTTTGTAAATGGCAGCAACATCAACGATATTTTTAAAGAGCTGAGCGATGCCCTGTACCACATAGAGCGCAACGGTAACGCCAAAATTATCCTGACCGATTTGAGCATTAAGCTTACAAGGCTAATTCATAAGAAGTAGTTTTTTAGTAGGCAGTGTTCAGTCGCAGTAGGCAGTAGCTTCACTTTACTGTAAAGCTTTGTGTCCTTCCTCCGCAGGAGGTAATCTTTGTGGTTCTTGGCGCCTTCTTTGTGCAACTTTGTGGTAAAAAAATCTGCAGTTGTAAAGCAGCAACGTCATCCGCATGCCATAAAAACAAAAACACCGCTCTCTTACAAAGTTTTACTATTTTTGACTACCAAAATAAACAAACACAATACAATGGAAACAAACCTGAATCCCGTAATCATTATTACCCTGGCGTTTTTTGCCATTACATTTATACAGTCGGGCTACGACAAGATCATGGACTGGAAAGGCAACATCGGCTGGCTAAAAGGCCACTTTGCCGCTACCCCAATTAAAAATATGGTACCGCTTTCGCTAATGCTCATTCTTGTTTTAGAAATACTTGCGGGTGCTTTTGCCGTTATTGGCATCATAAAAATATGGATGGATGAAGGTACAGAATTTGCTTTCTATGCCGGTGTGCTTAGCGCCATTACGCTGCTTTTTCTGCTACTTGGCCAGCGCCTTGCTAAAGATTATGACGGCGCCCGTACCATAGTAATTTACTTTATCCCCGCTATACTCCTGCTTACCTGGGTATAGTGCAGAGGGTTTGAATTGTCAGATAATTCTACCGTTAACTTATATTAAAAACCTGCGGGCCTTTGCTTCGCAGGTTTTTTTGTGTCGTATCAAAATTATTACTTTATCAATATTAATTGTATGTAATTATTAATCAGTAGCTTTATGTAGTAATTTAAACCCAAAAAATTATGAAAACACTACTACTCTGCATACTTCTCACTACTATTTCTACCGTTGCACAACAGCCTGCCATTACCTGGCAAAAATCTCTTGGCGGCACACAATACGACGGGCTAAATGATATAAACCCAACGCCCGATGGCGGGTATATTATTTGTGGATACACAACTGGCGTTGACGGACAGACCGTTGAAACCTTTGGTGGGAATGATGGATGGCTAACCAAGCTGGATGCCAACAAAAACGTAGTATGGCAAAAAGCATATGGCGGCAATAAAAACGACCAGTCTTCTAAAGTACTCCCCACGCCAGATGGCGGCTATGTTTTTACAGGATTTTCTTACTCAGACCAGGGCACGTTTGCAGCAGCCCACGGCAATGCAGATATGTGGGTAGTTAAAACCGATGCCTCGGGCAATGTGCTTTGGCAAAGGCTTTTGGGCGGAAACGAACAGGATATAGCAATGGGCATTGCCCTGGCTCCCGACGGCGGCTATGTGCTTACAGGCCAAACCTATTCTAACAATGGCGACGTTGCCCAAAACCTTGGCGCATCAGACTGTATTGTGTTAAAACTTGACGAACAGGGAAATACAATATGGACTAAATTATTTGGCGGTAATAACCTTGATTATCCTAATAGTGTGAGCAATACCGCTGACGGAGGATATATTATCGGCGGGCATCTTGGCTCTGCCGATAGTAATGCCCAAGGCCTGCATTACGACCCCGACTATGGCATGGCCGAAGCATGGGCCATAAAAATTGATGGCAGTGGCAACCTACAATGGGAACGGGCTTACGGAAGTATTAAAGGTGAGCAGGCTTACACCATAAAACAAACATCTGACGGAGGTTACATAATGGGTGCCATTACAGACCTTGAGCCTGATACCCAAAATGGCGATATAGCATCGGCATACGGAAACAGCGATTTCTGGATCGTGAAGCTTAATGCAACCGGTAACATTGTATGGGAAAAAACACTGGGAGGCACCATGGGCGATCATTACGCAGATATTGTAGCAACCACAGATGGTTTTATTGCTGTAGGCTCTTCAACGTCAGAAGATACAAACGTTAGTGCGAACTATGGTGAGACCGATATCTGGATGGTAAAAGTAAGCAGCAACGGGCAGTTAGTCTGGGAGAAAAACTTTGGTGGTATATTGTCTGACCGTGCAGAAAGAATTTTTATTGATAATCAGGGAACTATCATTGTTGGAGCCAATACAGAATCGCGTAATTTTGATGTTGCCCAAAACTTTGGGCGCAGCGATATATGGCTTTTTAGTGTCAACGATCCTACCTTGATATCAGGTACTTACGGGTTTTCTCAACCTACCCTCTACCCTAACCCGGCTTCAGAATACATTTACCTAAACAATATTTCTCAACCCTTGTCCAACTATAGCATTACAGATAATTCAGGACGTATAGTACTAAAAGGCAATAGTGTAAATAAGATAGATGTCAGCTCTTTAGCATCAGGCATTTACCAGATACAAACGGGAAATACAACGGGTTTAAAATTCATTAAGAACTGATTACGAAAGCGTTGCCTTGTATATCCTTAATTCGCCGTAGGTAAATTTATCACCATACTTTTCTTTAAGCGGTCCCAGGGCATCTTCGGTATAACCCTCAAACGCCTCGGCAAGTTCGGCTATCTTATCCTGTGGCAACAGGTCTTCAATTGCAATTTTTCCGCTTTGCACAAGCCCTGCAAGGTGGCTTTGCACAGTAGTTTCGGTAAGCTTGCGGTGTGCTGCTATTTCTTTAACCGTCATATTCTGCTGATGCAGCTCCAAGGTTTCTAAAAGAGTCGACTTTTTCGGCTCTTTTTTCTTTTTAGGAGCATAGCGGTCTTCATATTCCTCCGGTTCTTCTTCAATAATTGTGGTAGGGTTATTACGCATAATTACCATTATAGCTTCAATCTTATCTGCCTTATACGATTGTATTTCCTGAGTAGACAGCGTTTCTTTATTAATGGTTTCACCCGCAGCCAGTACATCAACGAGCTTTTTAGCCCGAAGCATTTTTAATACAGCATTGGTCTGCAACTCTTCAATCTCAGAGAGTTCGTCATAAAAAGCCTTGGCGCGCTTTGTGCGCTTTACCTCCTCTATTTTGCTGTACAGGCTTGTTGCAATGTTATCCATAACCGGAAAAAAGTAACCTACGGCGGCATATACCCGTTCTTTAATATGCTGAATATCTGCCGGGCGGTCTGCAAAAAGCTTTTCGAGCTGCAAAACAAATTTACCCGCCGCACCTATTAGCATATGAATGCGGTCTTCCTGCTGGGCTGCCCACTGGCGGTGCGGCGCTTTAACCGTTTTTTCACCTTCGTGCAGGTAACTGTGCTTGTGCCCCTGCCATTGCCTGGCAAGTGTTGTCCAGTTAAAGCTATTTTTTAGAAAGTTAGCAGCAAAGTTCAGGGTTTCCTGTTCCAGCGAGTTGGCCAATTCATCTTCTCCTGCCTTGCCCTGGGCATACTCCATTACGTCTTCATCATTACTAATACCATTCATACGCATCGGAGAAAGCAAAATAAGCCCCTCTAACGAACGCAAACGGCTTAAAGCAACATATGCCTGTCCCGGCATAAAAACGTGCGATACGTCGAGCACAGCTTTATCAAATGTTAATCCCTGGCTCTTGTGCACCGTTATGGCCCATGCCAAACGCAACGGATAATGCACAAACGTGCCCAAAACTTCTTCTATTACTTCTTTAGTATTTGGGTCTACGGTATAGCGCACGTTTTCCCATTCGTACTTGTCTACCGTTATGGTTTCTTTATCTTCAAACTCTACTACAACCTCGTCTTTAGTAAGCGATTTTATAATACCTATCTTCCCGTTAAAATAACGCTTCTCCGGCGAAAGGTCGTTTTTGATAAACATTACCTGGGCATTAACTTTCAGGCGTAACGATTGTTCCACGGGATAGATCTTCTCCGGAAAATCGCCTACAATATCCGGCATATAGATATATTCCTTCCCTTTCAGGTCGGTCAGTGCCGTAGCATTCATGGCATCGGCCTTATTGTTGTGGGTGGTAAGGGTTATGTAACCGGGATGGTCTTTGAGTTCGAAATCGGTCTTTACAAATTCGTTCAAAACCTTAAGGTCATCATTGGTTATTATATTGTTCCTCAAATTGTTAAGCACCCCTATAAAGCGGTCGTCGGTCTGCCTGTAAATTTTATCAAGCTCAATATACACTGGCGCATTTTCTTGCACTACATGACTGTGAAAGAAGAACTTACCTCTATAAAAATGCTGTAAAACACTCCATTCTTCATTGCGCACTACGGGCGGAAGTTGTAGCAAATCGCCAATAAACAATACCTGTACACCACCAAAGGGGGTATTGCGCTGGCGTACACTGCGCAGCATAAAATCCATGGCATCGAGCAAATCTGCACGCAGCATACTAACCTCGTCTATAACCAGCAATTCCATATTAAGCAGCACATTTTTCTTTTCGGCACGCATGGTAAAATGACGGCGCAGGCTAACTTTATTTTCAAACCTCACACTTTCAGATGCTTGCGGAGCCTGGTCTACCGTAGGCAAAAAACCGGCAAACGGCAGCTGAAACATACTGTGTATGGTAACGCCGCCCGCATTAAGCGCAGCAATACCCGTAGGAGCTACAACCACAACATTTTTATGCGTGGTACGGATAATCTCTTTAAGCAGTGTGGTTTTTCCTGTACCGGCTTTACCGGTAAGAAAAATACACTTGTTGGTTTGGTTTATAAAACGCAGCGCATATTCTGCCGCGGGCGAAAAGTTTTGCATGGCAAATGAAATAGTGGTTAAAAATACATCTTTTTAAGAAAATATTCTTACATTCTTTAAATAAAAAATGCTCCTAATTTAGGAGCATTGATTTTATATCAAATAGATATTATTTCTTTTCTTCTTTAGCTTCTTCCGCTTTAGCAGTAGTAGTATCTTCTTTAGCAGCACCTTTGTATTTAGAATTTACCTGGCTAAGTATCTCTTTTGTAATATCATAGCTGTCTTTAGCATAAAGAATACTTGCAGCATCGCCAGTACCATATACATAGTCATAGCCATTTTTCTTGCCATATTCTTTAATTACACGCTTCATCTGGCTTACAATAGTATCGCGTTTAACGCCAAATTCTTTAGCAAATTCCTGCTGAATTGTTTGTTGCTTAACAGTAAGCTCCTGGTTTCTTTTTTGAAGATCCTGGCCACGTAGCTGTGCCCATTGCTCACCTTTAACTGCTGCTTCTTTCTGAAAGCTTGCAGCATCCAGCTGTAACTGCCTTGCGTCATTTTGAAGTTCACGTCCCAGCTCTTCTTCTTTAACTTTTGCTTTATCTTCAAGATCTTTTAGCTCCTGAGATTCTTCTACAAGTTTAGAAGTATCTACATAAGCAGTTTTAAAACCTGAAGCGGTTGCAGCACCTTCTTTGTTACATGAAACTAATGCAAGGGCAGCGCCCAGTATTAAAAGTGATTTTTTCATTTTCTGAAATTAGTTGTTTTAAATTTTTGGTAAAAATAAGAATAATGCCCAACGTACCAAAAATGAAGCATTTTTTCTGTGATTTTTACACTATAAAGTTAATCTATTAATATTGCGTATTACTATAAGCTTCGTTAATCAAAACCGACTCAAAATAAAGCGATTTGCGGCACTTTTAAAAAATTGGCAACAAAAGCCATGTTAAGCCTTATAAACGTTTAATTGGCAGCTTTATTTTAGTTTTTAGTATTCTTTAGCACATAAATATGCGACGAATAGTCAAAATTTTTGCCTGCTTTGACATTTGATACCAATCCGCGATAAAAACCGCCCACAAAATTCATTTTCCCGGTTTTATACTTTTCCGAAAGTAAGCTTACATAAAAGCTGTCAAATTTCATTGGCAGTACTTCTATCAAATCTATACCCTGCAACCCAAAAAGTTTTTTGATAGCTGTTTTACTAAAATGCCAAAGGTGCCTTGGCACATCATAAGCTGCCCAAAACTTTCCGTAGTATTGGGCATCGTATGATTTGTAGTTTGGCACTGCAACTATAATAACGCCATCCGGCTTAAGGATACGCTTTAATTCTGTAATCTGCTGCTCTACGTCGGGCACGTGCTCTAATACATGCCACATGGTAATAACATCTTTACTGTGCGATGGTACATCTGATAATTGCGATGCAAAGCTTATACCTTTACCTATAGCTATACCCCTTGCCTTTTCACTTGGTTCTACACCCGTAATATTCCAACTTGCATTTTTTGCTACAACTAAAAAATCTCCGGTTCCGGCACCAATATCCAGCAATTCGCCTTTAGAGGGTTTAAACTTTTGTATTAGCGAAATTTTATCGCGCAATGCCTTTTGTTTTACCGTGTGGTATAATTTCTCAAAAAGCGAGCGCTTACCATCGGTATGTGAAATATAATCTTCGCTTTCATAATACCTGCCCAAATCTGCCGGTGCGGGCTGTGGATGCGTTTTAAGGAGTTCCAGGTCTTTGTCGAGCAACAGCTCAAAAGTTTCTCCGGAAACAGAATGGTCTTTTACTGTAATGTAAACGTTGTGGTCTTTAAAATCCATTTATAGGTTGTTGTATTCGTCTTTTAAGTTTTTAAGGTATTTTAAGGCAATGTTGTAGAAAAGTGAGTTTTCTTTAAGGCAATCTTCGTTAGCATCTGTAATCATAGAAATCCCGATAAATTTTTCTGTAGAACCAATCACGTTTTGCTCATTCTCCTGCTTGGTTACCATAAACTGGCCCATATCAAAATATTTCTGCAATTCATCACTGGTGTAAACAAATACTTTAAAACGATATCCTTCAACTTTTACCCAATAGCTTACTTCGTCATATTGCCCTACCGCATACTTATCTGCTGCAAACTGCGCAAAAATTATTTTACGCGGATTGTTTTCAAAAATAAATGCGGTAAGCCCTTCTTGTTTACCTAGTATTTGCTTTCCGTTTTCTACCAGTACATAATCCTGTATTTCTACAGTATGGCGCGGTGCTACACATGATGCAAATGTACACAGCACTAAAAACACCAAAAACCCTTTTATAAAAAGGGTTTTTATTTTTGCTTGTTTCACGTGGAACATCATTATCTGCCCATATGTATTAAAAGCACCGAAATATCGCTTGGCGTTACACCGCTTATGCGCGATGCCTGCGAAATGGTAACGGGCTTAATTTTTTTCATCTTCTCTTTAGCCTCAAAAGACAATGACTTTATTTTATCATAATCAAAATTCTCAGGAATTTTTACGTCCTCGAGCCTGTTTAGTTTATCGGCATTGTTTTTTTCCTTTTCGATGTAGCCTGAATATTTAACCTGTATTTCTGCCTGCTCTATCACTTCCCTATCCAGGTTGTGCTCGGCAATATATTCCTGTACTTTTTCGAATTTAAGAATATCTTCCAAATCCAGTTGCGGACGAGAGAATACCTTAAACATTTTATCGGCCTGTACAATTGGCGACGATTCTTTAGCTTCAAGAATAGGATTAGCTTCTGCAACGGTTACACTCGTTTCTCGGAAGAAGTTTACAAAGGCATCGCTCGCATCGCGCTTCTTTTCCATGCGGCGCAGGCGGTCTTCTTTAGCAAGGCCTATTTCATAAGAAAGTGGCGTAAGCCTAAAGTCTGCATTATCCTGACGTAATAGTGTACGGTATTCTGCACGGCTGGTAAACATGCGGTAGGGCTCTTCGGTACCTTTTGTAATAAGGTCGTCTATAAGCACACCTATGTAGGCTTCGTTGCGTTTTAGTACAAACGGATCTTTATCCTGCACTTTAAGCGCAGCATTGATACCGGCCATTAAGCCTTGCGATGCCGCCTCTTCATAACCTGTAGTGCCGTTTATTTGTCCTGCGAAATACAAACCGTCTACAAGTTTAGTTTCAAGCGTATGCTTAAGCTGTGTTGGCGGGAAATAATCGTACTCGATAGCATATCCCGGACGAAGGAATTTCACCTTCTCAAAACCTACCACACTGCGCAATGCCTTAAACTGAATATCCTCCGGAAGGGAGGTACTAAAGCCATTAACGTAAACTTCGATGGTATTCCATCCTTCTGGCTCTACAAACAACTGGTGGCTGTCTTTATCTGCAAAACGGTTTATCTTATCTTCTATCGACGGACAGTAGCGCGGCCCAAGGCTTTTGATGCGCCCATTAAACATAGGTGAACGGTCAAAACCCTCTTTAAGTACATCGTGCACCAGCTGACTGGTGTAGGTCATATAGCAAGAACGCTGTTCTTTTAAGGGCTGCGTTATATCCATGTACGAGAACTTTTCAGGGTTAATATCACCGGGCTGTTCTATCATTTTACTATAATCAAGCGATCGTCCGTCTACACGAGGAGGTGTACCTGTTTTCATTCTGCCCGACATAAAACCTGCTTTAACCAGGTCTTCGGTAATGCCGTAAGCAGCACTCTCTCCTGCCCTGCCACCACCAAATTGTTTCTCCCCAATATGGATCAATCCATTCAGGAATGTGCCATTTGTAAGCACTACGGTTTTACCTTTTATTTCTACACCCAACGATGTACGTATCCCTTTTACAACACCATTTTCGATGATGATTCCTTTAACCATTTCCTGGTAAAAGTCAAGATTCGGGGTACGCTCCAGCATCAGCCTCCACTCTTCAGCAAAACGCATACGGTCGCTTTGTGCACGCGGGCTCCACATCGCAGGCCCTTTACTCTTGTTAAGCATCTTGAACTGGATAGCGGTCTTGTCTGTAACAATCCCGGAATATCCTCCAAGTGCATCAATTTCGCGTACAATTTGCCCCTTTGCTATACCACCCATTGCAGGGTTGCACGACATTTGGGCTATGTTTTGAAGGCTCATGGTAACCAGCAATGTGCTGCATCCCATATTTGCTGCTGCCGCCGCAGCTTCGCTGCCGGCGTGCCCAGCACCCACTACAATTACATCATATTCTTCCTGAAACATTTTATTCTCCTTTCGATTGTTCCACGTGGAACTTTCTTTGTTTTATTTTGAAACCATAATCGTGTTCCACGTGGAACACGATAAATTTAAAGAGATGTTTAATCTACTGTTCCACGTGGAACAACTTCATTTTCTCCTCTTCTTTAACGCGCATTATCTGCTCATCTTCCTCTGTCTTGTCTTTATAGCCGCAATAGTGTAATACACCATGTGCCATAACACGACGAAGTTCTTCTTCAAAAAGCACGTTATACTCAACAGCGTTTTCTTTTACACGTTCTATAGATATAAAGATATCGCCACTTATAAGGTTACCCATTGTATAGTCAAAACTAATAATATCGGTAAGGGTATCGTGGTCTAAAAATTCTATGTTCTTTTCTAAAAGGTAAGCATCATCACAAAAAATGTAGTTGATCTCCCCCTCTGTTTTATCTTCACTTTCGATAACATCGGCTATCCATTCTTCATATTGAGCTTCATTAGTAAGCTCAAAATTTGTTTCGTAATTAAAACTAATCATTGCCTTTAAAATAGGTTTGCACCTTTTGGTTAAAATTTGGGCGCAAAGGTAGTGTTTGTCTATTTAAAATCTCTACGCTGTTTAAATAATCTTTCAGGGCATCAGGCAGTTGGTTAGCGGTGTTGTTAAACTCCTTTTTATTGGTTTCGCTCTGCCTTTTGTTATCCTGACCCTGCTCAAGCATTGCTTTATCAAGCTTTAAAAGTTCCTGTTTAAGGTTCTGCATTTTTTGCAGGGTTTCATTTTTAAAGCCTTTATTAAGCAACTGTTTTTCTATATCTTTCATTTGGCGCAAAGCTGCCTGGCCGTTGCCACCCATACCCTGCTTATCCAGCATTTGCTGTAGCGACTCACGCAGCTGCTGCTGTTCTTTATATATTTCTAATAGTTTCTCGGCATTGCCTTCTCCACCATCGCCGCCTTCACCGTCGCCCTGGCCTTCTCCCTGTTTACCACCGGGCTGTTTGCCACCAGATTCTTTGCCGTCTTTTTGTCCGCCTTTCTGTTTACCTCCTTCTTTCTGGCTCTGGCCATCCTGCTTACCTCCGCCTTCCTGACCTTTCTCTTCGCTACCATCTTTCATGCCTTTTTGCATTTTTTGAGAAAGTCCCTGTTGCTTCTGGATGATATCAGACAATTGCACATCTTTGCCAGACTTACCTTTGCCTTTACCCTGACCTTGTCCCTGTCCGCTCATTTCCATCTGCATATTATTAAGCGCATCACTTAAAAAATCGGCAAGCTTATTAGCAGACGTTATAGCATATTGCTGGTTAGACACACCGCGTGGCACTACATTATCGGCAAGATCTGTCAATGCCTTGTCTACATAATAATGCACATTGCCTACCTCTTTAGTAATCTCTTCGGTTATCTTAGGGTTGCGTAATGACATGGCAAAAATGCTATCGTCAACATGGTTAAACTGTACTTTAAGATCCTGTTGCTTTTTAAGATATTTGGCAAAGTTTGCATTACGGTTACCTGCATTTTTAAACTGCCCCATAACATCTTCCTGAGAGAATGAATATGCCAAGAGGTTATCCAATATCTGGCGGAGCACCTTTACATCTTCTTCAAGCTGATCTGCCTGTCCACCCTGCATTGAGCTTTGCATCTTTTGCCCCATCTGCTTCATTTTAGCAGCAGCACTTTTTTGCTTTGGTTTGGCTTTATCCTGTTTGCTTTTTTGATCGCCGCCTTCTTTTTGAAGTTCCTCTTTAGCCTTATCCTGATCCTGGTCGATGCTTTGTTCCTGCTTTTCATCTACCGGAATATCCATAGGTTTTTTAAGTTCCTTGTTTTGTTTATCAAGGTCGCGCATTTCCTGTTGCAGCTTGTCAAATTCTTTATTAACCTTATCCTGCTCCTGAGCATTGTTATCTTTACTGTCAGATAATTTATCCTGCTTTTCGGCAAGCTTATCCAGTTTTTCCGCAACCTGTTCAGCTTTCTTTTCTACATAAAAACGCTTGGTAAGTTCTACCAGCTGCTCCAGGTTTTTTGTCTGGTCTTTGCTTTGTTTTTTAAGCTGGTCTACCTTATCAAACAATTCTTCTTCCTTAAGCTTATTGGTAAGTTCCTTAAGTTCGTCAAGCAGTTTTTTATTTTTTTCAGATTCTTTTTCATTCTTTTCAAGGCGCTTCATCAACTCTTCCTTAATCTCATCTTTCTTTTCAGGAAGAAACTGCTCCAGGTTTTCCTGAAGTTTTTTGCTCATCTCCTGCTTGTTTTGCTCAAGGGTTTGCTGACGGTTTATAAAGTCCTGAACTTTTTTCTGGTCTTTAAAATCCATGTTAGATTTCTCCTTGCCCATTTGTTGCAGCTTATCAAGCTCAGTATTTTGCTTGTCCTGGTTTTTGATCGATTTCTCTAAACCGCTAATACTGCTGTTTTGCTCTTGGAGTGCTTTATCCTGCTGCTCATCCTGCGTAAGTTCTCTGTGCGAAAATACCGATGACTTTGTACTCTTAAAACCATGCACGGCATCGTTATCAAAAACCTCAAAATAGTATTCGTAGTTAACACCATCCTTTAGCGCAAGCCCATCCGGGAAGCTGTAGTAAAAACGGTCTACCGTTTGTTTCTTAACCGGAAGTGTTCCACGCTTGGCAGCCGCAGGGTTATCCTGAGGGTAATACACCACCTGAAGTTTTGTAAGCCCATTATCATCGCTCAACTGCCCCAGCACAATTTCTCTTTTAAGCTTTAAACCGTCAGGAGCGTTCTGTGCGGTAATGGTTGGGTACTGGTCTTTAAGCGTTGTGATCTGATATTGCAGCTTTTCGTGGTTTTTTACCTTAAAATTACTCGTAAGAATTTGATATTCTGTATTTTGAAGTATATTTTTAGATAATGTAAAGCTGTTTTCATTGTTAGAGAACGGCGTAACAGCATTATCAGTCATATAGTTGACAGAATTTGTTGCCAGGGCGTTAATTTTCCAGGTTACCTTAGTGCCTTCCGGTACCACGGCATTGCCACTACCCTTAACCACTTCCTGCTTTTTGCCAAGGTAACCGGGGAACTGTAATACCATTTCAAAATTTGCAATGGTAGGCACCGCCACCACATCCAGCTCATACGGCTTAGAAATTACATTATTTGCGTTAAGCTGAAATTCAATATTTTTTGTAGGCTTTTCAAAACGGTAGGTAAACACGCCGGGCTTTACGCTTTCAAGGTAATAGTTTTCATTGCCTATAGTTATCATCGCATTCTCCGGCACTACACTCCCCTGCGTTTTTACTTCGAGTACAAAATCAGTATCCTGCTGTGCCATCAGCGATTTGTTTACAATTACAAATTCAAACGGAGCCGGTGGCGCGTAGTGCTTATTGTAATTAACAACACGGCCAAAACTGTTTGTTATAACTGCGCTGTTACCACTAATAAGGAAAACCAAAATAAGCAACACGGGTATGGCTGCATATGGCAGGTACTTTATATTCTTATTAAAATTTACGGCATTAGTAAACGGTACCGGTTGCAGGTTGCTTGCCTTTTGTTCTATCGAAGCCAGTAACAATTCGCTTTGGTTAGCATCATTGCTCAGCTGAAGGAAATTTGTAAGCTTATCGCTCACCTCGCTAAAGTGACTGCCAATGATGGCCGATGCCTGTTTGTAGTCGATACCCTTTTGAAGTTTGAACAATTTAAACAGCGGAAACAAAATAAAACGTGCCAGGAGAATCGCTTCTACGAAAATAAAAATCCAGAAGAGTGCTGTACGCCCTTTTTCAGGCAGCCACAAAAAGTACTCCACCAGAAAGGTAATGATAAAGTAAAGTAACCCGAGGGCTATAAAAAAGATTGTTCCACGAATAACTTCGTTTGTGTAATACTTTTTAATAAAGGCTTCGAGCTTTGCGTATATGATGTTTTTTGCTTCCAAATTGTTCAAAAAATAGTGGCGATTGTTAATAACCGATAAAAATACAAATTCTTATAATGCGGTGGTGTTATTTTTTAAGTGTTCAGTATTCAGTACCAGTACGCAGCAGCTTCACTCTTACCGACCGGTTTTTTAATGAAGCTTAGTCTGTTATTTGATATTTCTTATTTGGAATTTTAATAAGTCCTATCTTTGTGCCTTTAAAAAACAAAAAGTTATGTCAAGACCGGTACGTGTGCGTTTTGCACCCAGCCCTACAGGCCCGCTGCACATAGGTGGTGTGCGCACGGCGCTATTTAATTATTTATTTGCCAAAAAACATGGCGGTACTTTTTACCTGCGCGTAGAAGATACCGACCAAAACCGCTTTGTGCCCGGTGCCGAAGAGTATATTGTTGAGGCACTTAACTGGCTTGGAATACCTTTTGACGAAGGTGTGGGCAAGAACGAAAAGTTTGGCCCGTACCGCCAAAGCGAACGTAAAGAAATGTATCAGCAATATGCACAGCAGCTTATAGACAGCGGCTGGGCTTACTATGCTTTTGATACTGCCGAGGCGCTTGATGAACTTCGCAAACAGTTAGAGGCAGAAGGAAAAACCTTTATATACAACCATGCTAACCGTGGAACATTAGACAACTCGCTTAAAATAACTGCTGAGGCAACCCAGGAGCGCATTGCAAACGGTGCCGAATATGTTATCCGTTTTAAGACACCGGTGGGCGAAACACTACACCTTAACGACATTATTCGTGGGGATATAAAATTTGATACCAGCCTGCTTGATGACAAGGTATTGTTTAAAAGCGATGGTATGCCTACTTATCACCTTGCAAATATTGTAGACGACCACCTTATGGAAACATCTCACGTTATTCGTGGAGAAGAGTGGTTGCCATCTATGCCATTGCACGAACTGTTATACAAAGCCTTTGGTTGGGAAGCGCCTAAGTTTGCACACCTTCCACTAATATTAAAGCCTGTAGGCAATGGCAAACTAAGCAAGCGCGATGGCGATAAGCTGGGCTTCCCGGTGTTTCCGCTGGAGTGGAAAAATGCCGATGGCACATCCTCTATGGGTTACCGAGAGCAGGGCTTTTTGCCTGATGCCGTTATTAACTTCCTTGCGCTGTTAGGCTGGAATCCGGGTACTGACCAAGAATTGTTTACACTTGATGAACTGGTACAATTATTTGATTTAGAAAGGGTACATAAGGCTGGAGCAAAATTTGATCCGGATAAGAACAAGTGGTTTAACCACCAGTATTTCCAGAGAGAAGATAATGCTGTTCTTGCCAAAGGGCTATCGCATACGCTGATAGAAAAGGGTATTAACAAACCTATTGAAGATGTTACCCGTATTGTAGGCCTGGTTAAAGAGCGTGCTACTTTTGCCAGCGAACTGTGGAACCTGAGTGATTACTTTTTTGTAGCCCCGGAAAGTTTTGAAGAAAAAGCTGTAGCCAAACAATGGAAGCCCGATACTGCAGAAATACTAAAAGAGGTAGCCGATGTGCTTTTAAATACTTTGGATTTTAGTTCTGCCAATACAGAGAGCGTTGTAAAAGCCTGGATTGAGCAAAAAGGCATTGGGATGGGTAAAGTTATGCCTCCATTGCGATTAAGCCTTGTAGGCGATTTAAAAGGCCCGCATTTGTTTGATATCATCGAACTGATAGGTAAAGACGAAACCCTGAAAAGGATACATAAAGCGGTAGATACGCTATAAAATTTTAAAGCCTCTGTAACAAGAGGCTTTTTTTTGCGTATAACTTATATAACAATTATAAAACCAATTAAATCATGGGAACAATTTTTCTCGTAATTATCCTGTTTTTCGGGCTTATCATTCTATTTTCATCCTTCTTTACGGTAAAGCAGCAAACATCTGTTGTGGTAGAACGTTTTGGTAAATTTCAGGGCATTCGCCATGCGGGTCTTCAGCTTAAAATTCCGATAGTAGATAAAATAGCAGGCCGCATTAACCTGAAGATACAGCAGCTGGATGTTATTATCGAAACCAAGACTAAAGAGAACGTGTTTGTAAAGATGAAGGTTTCGGTACAGTTCAAGGTAATACAGGACAATGTGTATGATGCTTTTTACAAACTTGAATATCCGCACGACCAGATAACATCGTATGTATTTGACGTTGTACGTGCCGAGGTACCTAAGCTAAAGCTGGATGACGTTTTTGAACGCAAAGATGATATTGCCATTGCCGTAAAGCGTGAGCTTAACGAAGCCATGACTACATATGGATATGATATTATCAATACCCTGATAACAGATATTGACCCGGATCCTCAGGTTAAAAATGCAATGAACCGCATTAATGCTGCCGACCGTGAAAAATCTGCCGCTGAATATGAAGCAGAAGCACAGCGCATACGCATTGTAGCCAAGGCTAAAGCTGAGGCAGAAAGCAAAAGACTACAGGGACAGGGTATTGCAGACCAGCGTCGTGAAATAGCACGCGGCCTTGTAGAGAGTGTAGATGTACTTAATAAAGTGGGCATTAACAGCCAGGAAGCATCTGCGCTTATTGTGGTTACACAACACTATGATACGCTACAGGCTATAGGCAGCGATACTAACAGTAACCTTATCTTATTGCCTAACACGCCACAGGCAGCTAATGATATGCTAAACAACATGATCGTATCTTTTGCAGCATCTAATAAGATAGCTGAAATGCCCGGCAGAAAAGAAAACCATAAAAAAGATGACCATGGCTATAAAAGGCCAAACCTTGATAAACCGGATGCACCATCTGAGTCAAACGACTAATACTAAAGCTACCCTAACCGGTAGCTTTTATTTTTTAAGGGTATATTTTTTATATAGGGTATAAAGTGCATATATTATAACAGCCGTTAGGGCTACCATAAATAACTGCCATAAAAATAAAGATGTAGAAAATTCAGATACAGACGTTTCCATAGTAAAAAGATTTAATTGGTTGACGTAAAAATACAAAAAAAGGCTACTCATTGGCAGCCTGTACTGTTATTATTCTACAGAATATAACTTAAAATATCTTTTTAAAAAGCCAGGTTAATGCGGCATTTTTTAATGGGCCGGAGAACGCACCTACAACATTTAAAATCTTTTTGGGCGTCTCCCCTATTATGTTGCCGGGTTTAAGGCTCTCTTTAGTTTCATCAAGATCTTTCTTAAAACGCAGGTATGCAATATCCCTTTCCATCTTAAGAATTTCAAGATCTTTATTTATCTCATCAAAGGTGCGGTAAACTTTAGTACTTCTTACTGCCATAACTATTCGTATGTTTTAAATAATAATCTTGAAAAGGTAGCTACAAGCGGCCCTTCCACTATCTTATCCTGAACTTTGTATATTACTATAGCCATGATAAGATAAATAAAACCTACGGTTAAAAAGCCGTAAGCAAAGTTATCGAACCAGTAACCAAAAGCAAGTGCCAGGGCAATTGAAAAGAAAAGAGTTACAATAACCAGCATGGTAGCAAGCAAAAACAACTTGAGCATCATGGCGGTAGACTTCATTGCAATCTTAAAACCCCACAGCTTATAGTATGCTAAGTTAGCATCTATTAACCGTTTGGCTTCATTTTTTAGGTCTTCTGCGTTTTCTTTAATTTCTTCAAATGCCATAGCACGCTTTATGATTTAGAATTAGTTTGCAGATGGCGCATCGGCCTTAGCATTCTTTTTAAGTTCTTCAAGTTTTTTTTCAAGGGTAGAAATTACTTCATCAGCTTTATTTTCTACGCTCGATACAAGGTTGTTAAGACCGGCTTCGATATCCTGCTTAGCAAAACCAAATTTGCTTTTTACAGTTTCTGTAAAATCGCCCACTTTGTGCTTAAGCTCATCTGCTTTTTCAGTAGCGCCGTCTTTAATTTTTTTTCTTGTCTTTTTACCTTCGTCCGGGGCAAACAAAATACCCAGGGCTGCACCTACGGCCGCACCTGCAAGTACGGCAACGATTGTTCCTGTTTTACCAGCCATGATTAAAATTTTTAAAGATTAAAATTCTTCTTTTTGTTACTTATTATAAAGGTAAGGCATTTTAACACTCGCAGGGTGTTAATTCGAAGTTAATTGAAAGCTAAATATTACAAAAATTAAATGCAGACCATTTACAGAACGTATATGATAGTAAATAAGGATTTACCTTACCCATTTTTAAAAATGTCTTAGAAACAATTTATAGAGGTCACTTTTAATAAATTATAATTATACAATTTAAATAAAACATAGTATTTATATATAATAAAAAACTCCCACTATAAGTGAGAGTTTCTATAAACAAAAATTATATTGAGTTTGGGTTACTCCTTATTTTCGACTTTTGCCCAGGTATCACGAAGGCCAACTGTTTTGTTAAAAACTAATTGTTCTGCATTCGTATCTGTATCTACGCAAAAATATCCTAAACGCTGAAACTGGTAACGCTCGCCCGGCTCAGCACTTTTTAGTGATGGCTCCAGGTAACCGGTAATAACTTCAAGCGCATTAGGGTTAATGTATTCTTTAAAGTCTACATCTTTATCGCCATCAGGGTTTTCATGGGTAAAAAGCCTGTCATAAATACGCACTTCTGCCTTAACAGCATGTGGTACAGATACCCAGTGTATAGTACCCTTTATTTTTCTAAGGCTGGCTTCGCTACCGCTTCCACTCTTAGAATCAGTATCATAAGTGGCATGAATTTCGAGTATATTACCCGCTTCATCTTTTACAACACTTTCACCTTTAATTATATAAGCATTTTTTAAACGTACTTCTTTACCCAGCGTAAGACGGAAATACTTGTTGTTAGCATTTTCCATAAAGTCTTCGCGCTCTATGTAAAGTTCACGGCTAAACGGTACTTCACGAAATCCTGCAGCTACGTCTTCAGGGTTGTTCTCTGCCTCCAGCCATTCTTCCTGCCCTTCCGGATAGTTAGTAATAACCAGCTTAACAGGGTCTAATACAGCCATAACACGAGGGGCAGTTTTATTAAGCTCCTCACGCACACAAAATTCTAATACACTAACGTCTATAAGGTTAGTACGTTTTGCAATACCTATGGTATTGGCAAAGTTTACAATAGACTGTGGCGGATATCCCCTTCTGCGCATACCACTAATGGTACTCATACGCGGGTCATCCCATCCGGTAACATAGTTATCCTGTACCAGTTGTAATAGCTTACGCTTACTTACTACAGTATGGCTAAGGTTACGGCGGGCAAATTCGCGCTGTTTAGGACGTGTTTTATTGTTGTCGTATATCTGGTCTAAGAACCAATCATACAATTCCCTGTGCATCATAAACTCAAGTGTACAAAGCGAATGGCTTACCCCTTCAAGGTAGTCGCTTTCGCCATGTGCCCAGTCATACATAGGGTATATGTTCCACTTATCGCCGGTGCGGTGGTGGTGTTTTTTAAGTATGCGGTACATAAGAGGATCGCGCATTAGCATATTGCTGCTGCTCATATCTATCTTAGCACGAAGCACATGCGTA
The DNA here is from genome assembly GCF_003403075.1 of Flavobacterium psychrotrophum. Classification (NCBI taxonomy): domain Bacteria; kingdom Pseudomonadati; phylum Bacteroidota; class Flavobacteriia; order Flavobacteriales; family Flavobacteriaceae; genus Flavobacterium; species Flavobacterium psychrotrophum. The sequence continues at coordinate 4,171,726 of NZ_CP031557.1, forward strand.
CCTTCGTCAAAATCGCCGTTCTTCATACCTTCAAATAAGGCAAGATTCTCATCTATAGACCGGTTACGGTACGGGCTATCAGTACCCGGCTGGCTTGGCGTACCTTTTTGCTTAGCCATATCTTCAGAACTCTGGCTGTCTATATAAGCTTTGCCCTGTTTTATAAAGGCTACAGCCCAGTCATACAGCTCCTGAAAATAATCTGAAGCATACAGTTCTTTATCCCATTTAAAGCCCAGCCACTCTACGTCTTTTTTAATGGCATCTACATACTCCTGCTCTTCTTTAGCAGGGTTAGTATCGTCAAAACGCAGGTTTACAGGGGCATTGTACCTAAGGCCAAGGCCAAAGTTAAGACAGATAGAACTGGCGTGACCCACGTGCAGGTAGCCATTAGGCTCTGGTGGAAAACGAAAACGCAGTTTATCATCCGGGAAGCCGTTACCCAGGTCTTCCTCTATAATTTGTTCAATAAAATTGAGTGAACGCTCTTCAGTTGACATAGCTTGTTATAAATAAGATTGCAAAGGTATGAAATAGTGGCAAAGTTGCAGAGTAGCTAAGCAACTTTGTTACTTTGACATTAATCAAAAAGCTAAGGGGCTAAAAACTTTGTAACTTTGCTACTTAATAACTATGCAACTCAAAAAAAATGGGCATTATAAAACTTAAGAACATTCGTACTTTTTCATACCATGGCTGCCTGGTTGAAGAAAGTAAAATAGGCAGTGATTATACTGTAGACCTGGAAATTAAGACCGACCTGCGCAAAAGTATGATTACTGATGAGCTGGCCGATACCGTAGATTATGTGCACCTTAACCGAATAGTAATGGAAGAAATGGCCATACGTTCTAAACTTTTAGAACACGTGGCACACCGCATTGTAAAACGTACTTTTGATGAGCTGCCACAGGTAAGCCGTGTATTATTATCGGTTTCTAAGGTTAATCCGCCCATTGGTGGCGATGTAGAGGCCGTAACCATACAGATAGAGGAGTTCAGAGCGTAATGTTTGTTTGAGGTTTAAAGTTTCAGGTTATTTTCAACGTTGAAACATAAAACTGCCTGAATTGTATGCGCTTATGTAAAAGGCTTAGCTTTGTTAGCAGATTATTATAAAAATGCTTCATGCACTTTTTTATAAAAAATAAATATTTTAATGATTTAAAAATTAAATGATTAAGAAACTCATGTCAAGAATTTTTAAATCTTTTGAATTTTTAAATCTTTCAATTTAAAAAAATGTTTACATTTGCCATCCAATAAAGACTGGCATCTTGGCCGAGCGGCTAGGCACAGGTCTGCAAAACCTGCTACAGCGGTTCGAATCCGCTAGATGCCTCTTAACAAAAAAGCTCTCATTTCTGAGAGCTTTTTTTATGCTTATAACTTAAGTAGTATTACTGGTTTGAGTGTTCTATCTGGTTTATGGTTTCTTCCATTTTAGAAGGAAACCAGCCCTGCAGTAACAATGCCACACCAAATATCATGAGGATAACGCTTATTATTTGTTTCATTTTCATGATGTTTTTTGTGGTAAGCTTGCTTCGCAGTTGCTTAGCCAGTGCTATCTTGCCCAGGTCTATAATAAAGTAGGTACTTACTATGGCAATAAAGAACACCAGCATGCGCGATGGTTCAAGGTCTAATTTTGGCCCCCAGGCGATGATAATAGTAAGCCAGAAGCCCAATACCCCAATATTGATAAAATTAAGCAGGAAACCCTTTATAAACAGGTTTAGGTAGTTCTTTTTTACAATGTCTTTACCGGCATCGTTTATAAGTGCTGTGCGCGATGTTTTTTTAACCTTTACAAGCGATATAATACCGTAGGTTAATAAAACAAGCCCGCCAAATATAAACAGGGCGGGCTCATCTTTTATTTTTTCGAGCAGTTTATAACTGCTAAAATATGCAATAAGTATAAAAACAATATCTGATGATATAGCGCCCATATCAAAAGCAATAGCTGCTTTAAACCCTTTTAAAACACTGGTTTCCAAAAGCACAAAAAAAACGGCTCCCGGCATGATGCTTAAAATAAAGCCTATGGGAATGGCACTAAAAATGTCCTGTATCATTAAATTTATTTAACGATGCAAGTTACCATTTTTAATTCATAATAAAAATATAACAAAGAGCAGGTATTATATAAACTTAAATTACAGTTTGATATTTTATTACTTAACTACTTCTATGTGCGCATCAGATCCTTTAGTTTCTGTAACCTTTTTTGGATTGCCATAAATTTTAAGTGAACCGTCTGAAGATACTACTGCTTTTACACTACCCCTGGCTGTAATAACACCCGAAGCATCTGAAGATAAGGAAATAGAAGTATTTTCTGTTATCAGGTCCTGGCCTTTAAAAACGGCATCAGATGCAAATGATGCATGATGGTCTGTAGCAGTACCTGTAAGTGTTACTACCGCATCTGAGTTTGCAGCTGTACTAAGGTTTTTAACGTTTATGTTAAGCGATACTTTTGCATCAGATGCAGCTGTTACACTAAGCGATGGCGTTTTAATTTCGTCTGTACTGTTTATTTGTGCATCTGCGGCAGCCACAATATTTTCGAGTGCATTTTTATAGTATATGGTAATATTATTAACATCGCCGTTTAAAGTAAGCATACCATTTTTAACGTCAATTTGAAGTTCACCATCTTCATAGTTGTTAGTAACCAGTTTATTTTCGGTAGATTTTACCAATGTAACTTTTAAATCTGCACCTATCGTTACACTTTTAAATTCATTAAGCTGGATAGTTTTTTGAGCAGTAGCCAGGCTAATGGCAGCCAGGGCAGTAATGGTTAAAAATGTCTTCATATTTTTCAATTTTAAAAATTTACAGATTAGTTCTTATCACAAAGACAGTATAGTTTACAGGATGTTACAGCAGGCCTAAAAAAAATAACCTCACAAGAAAAATTCTTATGAGGTTATCTTAATATCTGTGATAGATTATTTTATAACGTTGATGCTGCCACCGGCAAATGTTTTCTGGTCTACCTGCTTAGGGTTACCATAAATATCTATATCGCCACCTGCCTTAGTTTTTGCATCTACATATTCTGTAGCAAATATCTTAACATCGCCACCTGCACTTACACTTACCGTAGTTTGTGTAGTAGTAAGCGATTTACCTCTAAATATACCGCCCGATGTAACGCTTATATCATTGTTAGTGGCAGTACCGGTAACTTCTAATATACCGCCAGAGTTAGCTTTAGATTTTAGTTTAGATACCTCAAGGTTAAGCTTTATGGTAGCACCTTCTTTAGCATTTATCTCAAATCCGGTAGACTTAAACGTATCTGCAGATCCTACAAAAGATCCTTCACTGGCTTCTACCGTATAAATAGGCCCCGAGTAGTATACTGTTGCAGTAACATCATCTCCGGACAAGAGCTTGGTTACCTTCATCCTGATCTTAAGATCGTTGTTTTTTGTTACAACCTCTACATCATTGGCCCTGTTACCATTGATAACTATTTTATCTTCAGTAGATTTTACAAGGGTAACGTTTATTTTATCAAATACACGTACTGTGGTAAAGTCGCCCAGGTTCTTGGTTACCTGCGCCGATACAAACTGGCTGATGCCAATAAAGGCAAATAAAATTAATTTTTTCATGTTTTTATTTCTTTGATTGCTGATGTTACTACTTCGCTTTATTCTTACAAAGTAAGCACTACTACAAAGACAGTGCCGTTAAAAATTTGTTACACTTTACAATAAATATTATTAATAATATGTAAACATTACACTTACCGTTTAACGTTATAAAAATGCCTTTCATCGAAGTATAATATGCAATCGTCTGATTATTTTACAATTAAATTTTTCATAATATAGTTTTACACGAAACTACACTATTATGAGCAAGCTATTTTCTGGACAATTGTTTCTTATTGATCATGATGAAGATCGTGTCACCTCATTTAAAAACAATCTGAACAGTTTAAATCATTCTATTTTCTTCAATCACTTCAACTCTGTACATGAAGCTTTTAAAATGGTATTAACACCCGGTATTATAGCTCCTGAATTTATTTACATTCATGTTTGCCTGGCTACTTTTGAAGCTAAAGATATCTTGAACAAAATAAGGAAAATACAAAAAACAACATATACAAAAATTATCGTTTTTGGCAATGTTATACCAGATGGTATGGTAGCAGCATCTATAAAATATAATTTCCGGATTGTGAAGACACATCCGGAAATTGAAAAATCTGAATGCTGCTTATTTTATTCAGATTTTATTAGCTTAAATAGAAAATTAATATGTTCTCCACTTTGCAAATGTTGCTAAAGTATGCTTTACTACTTAATATAGTTTCAAACTTTGAGGTAATTGTTACTCATTCTTTCGCAGGTAAGTAAAGTCGAGCTGTTTTTTAACCAGGTCAGCATTTTTAACTTTTACATATACCTCGTCTCCCAGCTGTAGTATGTTACCACTACCCTCGCCTACTAAAGCATACTGCTTATCATCAAAGGTGTAATAATCATCCCGTATCTCGCGGATGCGGCACATGCCCTCACACTTGTTAGAAACAATTTCTACATAAATGCCCCACTCTGTAACACCCGATATTACACCCAGGAACTCTTCGTCCTGATGGTCCAGCATATATTTAACCTGCATATATTTAATACTGTCTCGCTCTGCATTTGCAGCCAGGCTTTCCATGGTAGATGAGTGTTCGCACATCTCTTCATAATGTTCTTTATCGGCCGTAGTACCGCCATCTATATAGTGCTGTAACAGCCTGTGTGCCATAACATCGGGGTAACGGCGTATGGGCGATGTAAAATGCGAATAGTAATCAAACGCTAAGCCATAGTGGCCTATGTTATCTGTACTGTATTTAGCTTTGCTCATACTGCGTATGGCAAGTGTATCTACAAGGTTTTGTTCTTTTTTACCCTGAACATCAGTTAATAAATTATTCAGCGATTTAGAAATATCTCCCTTAGACCTGAAGTCTATTTTATAACCAAATTTAGAAATTACCGTTTGCAGGTTGATGAGCTTATCTTCATCAGGCTCATCGTGAATACGGTACACAAATGTTTTTTCAGGACGTTGCTTACCAATAAATTCGGCTACTTTTCTGTTAGCCAGCAGCATGAATTCTTCTATAAGGTGGTTAGCATCTTTAGCTACTTTAAAGTATACACCTACCGGTTCTGCGGCTTCGTTAAGATTGAATTTTACTTCTACCTTATCAAAAGATATGGCACCGTTTGCCATACGCTTACTGCGCAGTATTTTAGAAAGTTCGTTAAGCTTAAGTGTTGCAAACTGTATCTCTGGCGAAACAGTGTACTCCTCCCCTGTCAGCGATATATCTGCCGAAATGGTGTTGCCTTTTGTTTCAATAATATGCTGCGCTTCCTCATACGCAAAACGCTGGTCAGAATAAATAACTGTACGGCCAAACCACTGGTTTCTAACTTCTGCTTTTTCGCTAATTTCAAATATGGCAGAGAATGTATATTTTTCTTCGTGCGGGCGCAGTGAACATGCAAAGTTACTAAGCACCTCAGGCAGCATGGGTACTACCCTGTCTACCAGGTAGACTGATGTGGCTCGTTGGTATGCTTCGGCATCAAGCACGGTACCTTCCTGCAGGTAGTGCGATACATCTGCAATGTGTATACCTACTTCATAATTACCGTTCTCTAATTTTTGGAAAGATAAGGCATCATCAAAGTCCTTAGCATCTTTAGGATCTATGGTAAAGGTTAAAACATTACGCATATCCCTTCTGCGGGCTATTTCTTCAGGATGTATCTCTGTATCTATCTTTTGCGCAAAAACCTCTACATCGACAGGAAAATCGCTCGGAAGGCCATATTCTGCCAGTATCGCGTGTATCTCGGTATTATGTTCTCCGGGTTTTCCTAAAACTTTAATTACACTACCAAAGGGGCTGTCTGCTTTTTCTGGCCAGTCGTCCATCTTTACCAGTACCACATCGCCGTTTTGTGCATCGCCCAGTTTATTTTTCGGGATAAAAATATCTGTGTACATCTTGGCATTGGCTGTGCTTACAAAAGCAAAATTCTTTTGTATGTCTATAACACCCACAAATTCTGTTTTGTGGCGTTCTATAATTTCTACTACTTCGCCTTCTGGTCTGCGGCTCTTGCGACGGTTATAAATATATACCTTAACCTTGTCTTTATCAAGGGCTTTGTTAAGGTTATTAGTGGGTATAAATACATCATCTTCCAGCTCAGGAGAAACAAAATAAGCTGTTTTCCTACTGGTCATGTCAATTTTTCCTTCCACATAATCCGTCCTGGCTATCACACGGTACTTACCTTTTTCAAGCTCTTCAATCTGCTCTTTAGCTGCCAGTAGCTTTAGTTCTTTAATGATAAGGTTCCTGCTTTGGGTATCATTAAGTTCTAATGCGGCCGATATCTGTTTGTAGTTGAATGACTTATTAGGGTCTTTGGAAAGTATCTTGTAAATTTTGTGTGAAAAGTCTTTTTCTTTCTTCGCTGACGGTTTTCCGTTCTTCTTACTCATATAAAATCTTAAATATTGGCTGAAAATTACGAATATCTATCAGAATTATAAGACACCTTAATGAAATAATAACGTTTAAATGCCTACTTTTATATTCAATCTACGTTTCAAAATATTGGTATGAAGCAATTTGTAACCGCAGCAGTATTTACTTACCCTCACGAAATAGCCATTTTAAAACACCTGCTAACCGATGCCGGCCTTAGTTTTTACTTTGAAAACGAAGCTATGGTACAGGTTGTACCTATGTATACACACGCACTGGGTGGCATAAAACTTAAAGTACACAAAAATGATCTGAGCACTGTACAACAAATTATAGAAGACTTCAATTTTAATAATCACTTAAAAATTGTCTGAAGCTGCTTTCAAAGTTTTCAACATACATTAAAAATAAAAAAAAGATTTTTTAAAAATTTAAATTTTATTGATGGTTATTATTGCTTGTTGAAAAGTGGGATAACTTTTAGCAAGACCCTTTGATTAACGACTTATACAATCTTATACAATTGTTTCAACAATGTTAAGAGAATGTAAAATTATAAAAGTGAGGTGTTTTCGTAATTTTCGTAAAAGGTTATTAACAATGGTCAACTTATGGTTTGATATACTTTTTATGGATAACTTGTCCTGTTAATAATTGTTAATAAACCCTACCGGTATGCTGATAACTCCACAACAAAAAATAAGAAATTTATTTGCACACGTCACTTCTATTTTGCCTTATAAAAAATTACCGGATTTCTATAAAAAGATAAATTTTTCAATTGTAGAGTTATCAACAAAGTTGTGTAAAACCTATTCCCTTTGTTTTCAGTACCTTTTTAAAGTTACCAACATCGTAGGATTTTAACATAATTGTTTGTAAGTTATACACGTGGGTACGTAAGTACTTATAACCTAATTATTTGGCATAGGTTTATAAGAATATGCCTAATTTTGGTACCTTTGTGTATAATAACACACTAATTAAGACTATGAAAATTTCTATTGGTAACGACCACGCAGGCCCTGAATATAAAAAAGCCATTGTAGCACACCTGGAAGCTAAAGGCTACGAAATTATTAACCACGGTACAGATACGGCAGATAGTGTAGACTATGCAGATTTTGTACACCCGGTGGCTAATGATGTAGAAAATGGTGTGGTAGAATTTGGTATTATAATTTGCGGCAGCGGAAACGGGGCATCTATGACTGCTAACAAGCATCAAAAAATTCGCGCTGCACTGTGCTGGACTAAAGAAATTACCGAACTGGCACGCCAGCATAACGATGCTAATATACTAAGCATACCTGCGCGTTTTACCAGTAAAGAACAGGCTATAGCCATGGTAGATACTTTTTTAAATACCGCTTTTGAAGGTGGCCGCCATAAAACACGCATTGATAAAATGCCGTGTATGTAATACAGGAATTGACGGAATTAATGTAAATTCCGTCAACTGACTGACTCAATTAATGTAAATTCCGTCAATCAACTGACGGAATTTACATTTTTTTGTATAATTTTGTTTCTGTAAAAAGCAAAATTATTATGGCTAATTTTTATCAACGCATTGTTTTAGAAGAATTTAAAACTAAAGTTGTACCTAATAAAGTACTTATTTTATTAGGAGCACGCCGTGTAGGTAAAACCCGCCTGATAAAAACCTACCTCGAAACCCATACCGATGCAAAATATTTACAGCTAAATGGAGAGGATATTAATGATGCCACCCTGTTGCAGGAACGGTCTGTAGCTAATTATAAAAGGCTGCTGGATGGTACTAACCTGCTTGTAATAGACGAAGCCCAAAACATACCCGATATAGGCCTGATTCTTAAACTTATTGTAGACAGTATAGAAGGTATTAAAGTTATTGTTACAGGGTCGTCTATGTTTGACCTTACCAATAACCTGGGCGAGCCACTTGTGGGCAGAAAAAACACACTCTACCTCTACCCGCTTGCGCAAATGGAATTTAACGAGTTTGAAAATTATAAGCAAACTACCGAAAATTTAGAGCAGCGCCTGCTCTTTGGTGGTTACCCTGAGCTGGAGCAATATCCTGACTGGGAAGAAAAAAAGGATTACCTGTTCGAGATTATTAATGCCTACCTGTTTAAGGATATACTTGTTTTTGAGGGTATCAAAAACTCTGATAAGATTTATGACCTGCTGCGTATGATAGCGTTTCAAGTGGGTAAAGAAGTATCGTTACAGGAGCTGGGCAACCAGTTGCAGCTGTCTAAAAATACGGTAGAAAAATATCTTGACCTGCTTACTAAAGTGTTTATACTTTTTAAACTTGAGGGTTACAGCAAAAACCTGCGTAAGGAAATTACCAAATCGAGCCGGTGGTATTTTTATGATAACGGTATTCGGAATGCCATTATTAACAACTTTAACCGCCTGGATAACCGTACAGATGTGGGCGACCTGTGGGAAAACTACCTTGCTGCAGAGCGTATTAAAAAACAGCAGTACCGCAAAATAAGGGTTCGTAATTATTTTTGGCGTACGTATGACCAGCAGGAACTCGACTGGCTTGAAGAAGGCACAGACAGCCTTGCAGGTTTTGAATTTAAATGGAACGAAAAGCGTAAGGCTAAAATACCCACAGCCTTTGGCAAAGCCTACCCGGAAGCTACGTTTGAGGTTATAAACAAGGGCAATTACCTAGATTTTATAATGTGATGTGTATTATGATGACTTCTTTTTAATATCCTTTATAAGCCTGTTGTAGCAACCTAAAACCAAACCCTGAGAAGATTTTACAAGGTGTACATCGCTGGTGCTGTCAGTAGGTTTATGTGCGCTGCCCTGTGCGGTTTGAGAGTAAATAACCATACCATTTTTAAGGTCGTAAACTTCGAGGGTTACGGTACTCATATTTTGCCTGTTGTCTGACATATGCGAAACGTTGAGGCTTACGGCAGCAAGGTTATCTTTAACCATATTAGTCTTGATGTTAATAAAGTAATCAAACTTAGTGCCCTTATATAAATCGGTAATTTGTTTTTGAGACGGGTTTAGCGGAATTTTAACGCCCAGTAAAAGTCCGTTTGTGTTTCCGGTTTCGCTCAGGCGGGTGCCCACAAAGCCGGAGAAATCTTCTACCGCTTTTTTATAGATCATGTTGTTAACATCATTATTACCGTCTATGCTGTTTAGCAGCCATTTTCCATCTTTAAAACTAAGGCCGGCCTGTGCCGGATTTGTAAATACATAAGATGGTACAGAACACGAAAGAAAAAGAAATGGCAGTAACAAAAGTAATCGGGTAATACGCATGATGGTTGGTTTTTAAGCAAATATAACGAAGAGATTTTAATAAAATTGCACTTCCCTACTACCTGGCCTCAGCATTTTTGTCATGCTGACGATAGGAAGCATCTCAGATATATTTAAATAAAAAAATCCGCCATCGGCGGATTCCTTATATTATCTTCAGCTGTGTTTTCCATTTCGACGGCAGGAGAAATCTCGATACTGAAATTAACTACCGCAATAGAAAATGCTAATATGCAAACATACTATCCCAGCACGTGCTGCGCCAGTACCCTTTGCACATCATAAATATCAACCGACTTGTTGAATTTTTTAGTGATGCTTGGCAGCGCCTCGCTCGATACCCATATTTTAAGTTCGGCATCAAGGTCAAACGTACCCGCTGTTTCTACGCTAAAGCGCGAAATGCTCTTGTAAGATATAGAAAGGTATTCGGTTTTTTTACCGGTTAGTCCCTGAACGTCAACAATAATAAGGCGCTTGTTTGTAAAAATAAAGGTATCGCGTATTAGCTTAAAGCCTATTTCTATCTGTTCGCCATTGGCCAGTAGCTTGCCATATTCGTCCTGAAGTTTAGCTTGGTCTACCACGCCGGCATTGCCCAGTAATGAAGAAAAAATTCCCATGAGTTATAGATTTTTTGTTTTATGATTCAGCGGCTAACATACAAAAATTAACAACGGCTTGTTGTTATGATTTTAAGAAAAATCACTCCGTAAACTTATCAATATAATGTTGACGTTGCGGTTCATCTATTTGCAGTACTTCGTGAATGTAATTATCAACAGATCCATATTGCTGCTCAATAACGTCAAACGTAGCGGCAAGGTAACCACTTTCTATCCAGCTAAGTTTTTCCAGTACGCCTACATCCAGCTTAGGGTATATGATATGTGCCCTTTTAGCCATTTTCAGTCGTTTGTAGACAATATCTTTGCGTAGGTTATTAGAGTTAAGGTAATCGTTATAAATCGTTGCATCGTCAAACCTAAGCACTTTTAGCACCAGAGCCGTAATAATGCCCGTACGGTCTTTACCGGCGGTACAGTGGTAGAGCAGGGGAGCATCGGCCTGTAGCACACGGTGCACAATGTCCCGAATTACCTCGGGCCTTTCTACGGCATAGGTTTTATAGAAATCCAGCATACGGTTTTCGGCATCGGTGCGGGTTACTTCGCCATGCAGTACCAGTTTGCGTGCCTGTTGCAGCTGGTCGCCCTTATCTTCAAACGCCGCCAGGTTTACATAGTCTACACCGGGCGGAATGTTATCGGGGCTTTTAGCAATCTCGGCAGGGGTGCGCAGGTCGATAACCTGTTTTATGCCCAGTGCCTCAAAATCGTCATATAGCTTAGGCTTTAGCCCGTGCAGGTTGGCACTGCGATATATAAGCCCGTCCTTAAGTTTTTTACCCTCGGTATTTGTAATGCCAGATACATTGCGCAGGTTGGCAATACCTTTTACGGCCACGGTTTTTTCAGTATTGTCTTTTGCATATTCAGGCTCGGTAAATTTAAACGAAGAGCAGGAGGAGAGCGTGCTTACAAACAGTATAAAGCTTAGCTTTTTCAGCATTTTTTATTTTAAAGGTACGGATTGTTGTGGGTATAAAAAAATTAGGCTAGAGGGCGTGATTGGTTGTCGTAAGATTTTGGTTCTCGCTGGTGTAAATAGCAAATACATATTACAATATATAATCGTATTACATTGAAATTATTATAAATCATTTAAAACTGAATGATAGCATTTCCTTTTAGGCAATTATTTATAAATGAGTTAAGAAAATTTTTCCCACCTCCTAAACTATTATAAAATCCTATTGTACGCGGAGTAATTTTTGTATCAGTATCATAGATTTTGGATTTAATAGTAGCTAATGCCATAATCGCATTTTGGATAGATGTAGGACTAATTTCAGAGGGCATAGGAATTAATCCTGTAATTTTATCTCCACTTATTCCTAAAGATTGAACAACTAAGGATCCAGAAACTTTTTTAGCTTGTGCAGCAATTCCTAATGCAAAAAGATTTCCTAAGTCAATACTTCCTTCATTTACAGTAATATTTACTGTAAGTCTTAATCCAATTCCTACATATAGAGGTGTTGATCCATTTATTGCGGTAACTCCTGCGGGAATATTTTCAACTAGATCAAATAGTAAGACATCATCGTTATTCTTAGAATATCTAAAAAGTTTAGGATAAGTTTGAAATTTCATATAGTCCATTATTACTTCATAACTATGACCTTTGTAACCAATTTTTGCAGGACCATAAGTAGCTCCTCCACTTCCATCAATCTCTCTTATTGCTAATCTCATGGTTTCATCGCCTAAAGCATTTAATATTTCATTATGTTTTGATAGTGGATCTACAATGCTAGCACCTACTTTTACATCAACGGGTAATGGATCAAGAGGCTGATATCCATATGCTACTACTTTTTCACCTGACGTCGCTGGCAACGTGGAATTACAACTATACAAAAAACTAACTGTACAAATTATTAAAAATAAATTTTTCATAAAATAAATTTTAAGTTATTGAAATTGAATATATAAACATATAAAATTAACAAAAAAACTATTACATATTATAAATTATTAAAGTTTTTCTTAAACAAGAATTATATAAACTTTTTCTCCATATTTGCATCCCATATTATAAAAACCATGACAAACATTCAATATATATCCGGACAGGTAACTGCCCCGGCAAAAAGCATCGAAGCCACACTAAAATTACTTTCAGAAGACTGCACCATACCCTTTATTTCCCGCTACCGTAAAGATGCTACCGGCAACCTCGATGAGGTAGTTATAGAGCAGATAGCCAAGCTGAGCCAGGTGTATGACGCCATTGTAAAACGCAAGGATGCCATTATAAAAAGCATACAGGAGCAAAACGCCCTTACGCCGGAACTTGGTACTAAGATTAACCAAAGCTTTGACCTTACCGAACTGGAAGACCTGTACCTGCCGTACAAAAAGAAAAAGAAAACCCGTGCCGATGCCGCCCGCGAAAAAGGGCTGGAACCACTGGCTAAAATAATAATGGCGCAAAATGCCGATGATGTCGACTTTATCGCCGCCAAATACCTGAACGATAAAGTAGCCAATGAAGACGAGGCACTACAGGGGGCACGCGACATCATAGCGGAATGGATCAATGAGAACGTGTACATACGCAAATCGCTGCGCCGCATCTTTGGGCGCAAAGCAGCCATTACAACCAAGATCGCCAAGGATGCCGACCCTGAGAAAGCCAAGAAATTTGAGCAATACCTGGACTGGAGCGAGAACCTTACTAAAGCGCCATCGCACCGCCTGCTTGCCATGCTGCGTGCCGAGAATGAGGGCGTGATTAAATTTAAGGTTGAGGTAGACAACGAGGAGGCCATCGACCTGATGGAGCAAACCGTTATTAAGAACAAGCGCGACACTGCCACCCAGCTTAAAAAGGCCATAGACGACAGCTACAAACGCCTGCTGGCTCCGGCCATAAGCAATGAGGTTTTGGCCGAAGCCAAAGCCAAGGCAGATGCTACCGCCATTCAGGTTTTTGCGGGTAATTTAGGGCAGCTGTTGCTTGCACCGCCGTTGGGTCAAAAACGCATTCTGGCTATCGACCCGGGCTTCCGCAGCGGATGCAAAGTAGTGTGCCTTGACGAACAGGGCGGACTGCTGTATAACGAAACCATATTTCCGCATGCGCCTCAAAATGAGAGTGCCATTGCCATGAAAAAAATTCGTTCTATGGTTAACGCTTATAAGATTGACGCTATATCGATAGGCAACGGCACCGCCAGCCGTGAGACGGAGCATTTCATTAAAAAAATAGCTTGGGATAAACCCGTACAGGTGTTTATTGTGAGTGAAGCCGGGGCTTCGGTATATTCTGCGTCAAAAATCGCGAGGGATGAGTTCCCTAAATACGATGTTACCGTTAGGGGTGCGGTGTCTATTGGGCGTCGCCTGAGCGACCCGCTTGCCGAACTCGTTAAGATAGAGCCTAAAGCTATAGGTGTGGGGCAGTACCAGCACGACGTAGACCAGAGCCAGCTTAAAGATGAGCTGGATACCGTGGTAATGCGCTGCGTAAACTCGGTGGGCGTAAACCTAAACACGGCGAGTAAGTCGCTGTTAGGATACGTATCTGGAATAGGGGAGAAGCTTGCCGAAAATATAGTTACCTACAGGAGCGAGAACGGCCCGTTTGAAGATCGCAAGCAGCTTAAAAAAGTGCCAAGGCTGGGCGAGAAGGCCTATCAGCAGGCAGCGGCGTTTGTACGTATCCCGAATGCAAAAAACCCGCTTGATAACAGTGCTGTGCATCCGGAAGCGTATGCCATTGTAGAAAAAATGGCAAAAGACCTGAAACTAAAAACCAGCGACCTTGTTTCTAACAAAGACGCCATTAAAAAAATAAACGTAGACAGCTATGTAACGCCACAAGTGGGCAAACTTACGCTACAGGATATACTAAAGGAACTTGAAAAACCGGGCCTTGACCCGCGCAAAGCTGCTAAGGTTTTTGAGTTTGACCCTAACGTAAAATTAATGGCCGACTTGCGCACGGGCATGGTGCTGCCGGGTATTGTAAACAACATTACTAACTTTGGCTGCTTTGTAGACATAGGTATTAAAGAGAGTGGCCTAGTGCACATTTCTCAACTTAAAGAGGGCTTTGTAAGCGATGTAAATGAGGTGGTAAAGCTGCACCAGCACGTTACCGTTAAAGTTACCGAAGTAGATGAAGCCAGGAAACGTGTGGCATTGACGATGATTCTTTAGTTTGGTTGATGGTTGTCAGTTGCCGGTTGTTGGGAGCTTCGCTCAGGTGTTGTTTCGTAGGTTGTCGTCCTGACCTGCCTTTTGCCGGCCGGCAAGCGATAGGAAGCATCTTAAAGTTGTACCGAGGTTTTCCATGCCGACCGCAGCGCAGCGGAGTGGAGGTATCTCAAAAAGGAGCCAGCCTTGCCTGCCGGCAGGCGCGGATGCTCCGTATTCACGATTAATACGCATTTAAACAGGCGCGAAGCTATTGCCCTCTCAGATGGGTGCCCGTAGAGCAAGGTGGTTAACATACAAGCTAAGTAACAGAAATCACAATAATATATTTTACTCTAAAGCCTTGCTGTTGCAGGGCTTTTCTTATTATTAGCCATAGCACTAAAAAAATATTTTACACTTTTTGTAAATACATTTAAATAAAATGTATATTTGTACTATGTATAGTAAAGAACTCACTAAAGGAACCCTGCAGCCCATTATTTTAAAGCTGCTAAGCGATAGCGAAAAGATGTATGGGTATGAAATTACCCAAAAGGTAAAAGAACTTACGCAAGGTAAGATAGACATCTCTGAAGGTGCGCTGTACCCTATACTGCACAAGCTTGAGGCAGATGGGATACTGGAAACCGAAAAGGTGTATATAGGTAAACGCGTGCGTAAATATTACACAGTAACGGGTAGCGGAAAAACTGCTGCCGAAAATGTTACCCGTGAAATATCTGACTTTATAAAGACCCTGTCGATAATTTTTAACCAAAAACAACCTGCGCATGATACTATCGGATGATCAGGTAACATACATAGAGAATAGCCTTACCCAGTATGGCGTTATAGAAACAGAACTTAATGAAGGCCTTACCGACCATATTTGCACGTACATAGAAAATGGCGATCATACAGATTTCCAAATAGCATATAATGAGGCGCTGCAAAAGTTTGGCGGGCAGTTTGGGTTGTTTGCCCTACAGCGCCAAACGTTTTATGCAGTAGCGCTAAAAAAGATTCTGCGCCGCAAAAAACTACAGTTTATAGTAGGTTTTTTAGCTGCATTTTTAATTAGTACCGCACTAATATTTAAGCTTATGCACTGGCCGTATGCGGGGCTGCTAATTTTTATAGGCTTTATAATATTAAACTTTGGCTTCCTGCCGCTGTTTTTTTATAATCGCTATAAAAGTTCAAAAAATAAATTATTCATCAATTAAATATCATCAATCATGAATCGAGCAGTTAATCTATTTGGCTTTTTAGCCGCATTTACCCTTAGCACGGGTTTCTTGTTTAAACTTATGCACTGGCCGTTTGCAGGTATAATTGTATTTACGGGTTTTATGTTGCTCAATTTTGGGTTTTTACCCACTTTCTTTTATCAACGGGCAAAAACTGCCTAAAACACGAAAGCCGCTTATAATGAGCGGCTTTTTTGTGATCAATTTTTAATTTTAAAATGACTTAGATAAAAACACGATACATGCCCAAAATACCCAGGGAATACAATTAATCAGTAGCCACCAGTATTTGTTATGCTCTTTAAAGTTTACAACCCTTAAAATGTATACAGCGTTAATAAACGAAGCCAAAAGACTTATTAAATGCAATGAAATTACAATGATAAAGAAAGCTTTTTTATTTATTAAAAATGAAAAAGTACGCAGTAATTGAGCAATTATAAACCCAAGGGTAAAGAGTGCCAGCACCCAAAAAGTGTTGGTCTTATAACTGCTGAATTTTAAATTCAAAGCATTTACTAGACTATTTATTTTTTGATTTTCTTTCATAAATACTGATACATACGGTTACAGTCATACATAGACCGGTGAAAATATATGGCTAGCTTTTTTCTTGTAGATACTTAAAATAAGCCTTAAAACTTACAGATGCATTAAGATGGTACACAGCCATGCCGTAGATGAGTATCATTAACAGTATAGCTATATGTGCCGGCCAGGTTAGCACAAATAATGAGATTATCCCTAAAAATATCGCCAGGGTACAGAGTATCGTGAGCATTACCCTTGCCCAGTTTTTACCCTGAAAAACAAAGTACATTATTAAAATTGTAAACCCAAAGCGGACAATCTGCTGAATGAGTTTTTTGGTGTCTAAAAATTCTAATGGAAGCTGATAGGTAACTATTGTGAAGATGGAAATTAACAGTATACCTGCAAATATGCGTATTGTAATATTTCTTCCCGTAATTTGTAAATGGTTCATTGTCTATCGCTTTGGTTGGTGCGTAAAAATATAAAAACTGTATAATACCATAACCGAAAAAGTTTCAAAATGATACCGGGATAAGATTGATTGTAGAATTACAAATTCAATTTTTTTGATTCAGGCTCAATTTAGAATATTCTCCATATTTAACCCTCACATAACTCTAATATCAAATTTTAATATTTGCATTGCCACTATGCGTTTGTAACAAAAACAGAATCAGGAGTTACACCTGTAACAGTGCTATTTCGCTTAACGGGTAGAAAGCGGTTTTGGTCGAAAGATAGCAGTATATTCATCTAAAATTTTAACATTTGCAGTATATCCTTTTATAACTTTGCGCGTCCTAAACCTGAATAGTGCATGATTGGAAAAATACCTGCATCGTTAACCGAAAAGCTTTCACGTCGTGAGATCGAAGAAACACTTCACATTCCCGGAGTGGTAGAACCCGGCATGGCCGATTTTTCGTCTAACGATTATCTGGGCCTGGCTGCTTCTACAGAACTTTTTGAGGCTACACACGCATTCATTATACAAAACAAGGTGGCTACCAGCGGTGCCACGGGTTCGCGTGTTCTAAGCGGAAGCCACAGCCTGTTTGAAGTAGCAGAAAAGTATATTGCCAATTATCATGAGGCCGAAGGTGCGCTGATATTCAATTCGGGCTATGATGCCAATGTAGGATTTTTTAGCAGTGTGCCCCAAAAGGGCGATGTGGTATTGTATGACGAGCACATACACGCCTCTATACGCGACGGATTGCGCCTTAGTGGTGCTACAGCCTATAAATTTCCGCACAACGATAAGGAGGCTTTATTTAACCTTGTAGAGCGCTATCGCCCCAAGGCTGGCGAACTCTATATTGTTACAGAAGCT
This sequence comes from Flavobacterium psychrotrophum, assembly GCF_003403075.1. Lineage (NCBI taxonomy): Bacteria > Pseudomonadati > Bacteroidota > Flavobacteriia > Flavobacteriales > Flavobacteriaceae > Flavobacterium > Flavobacterium psychrotrophum. The sequence continues at coordinate 4,189,441 of NZ_CP031557.1, forward strand.
GTTTTTTCGATGGATGGCGATACTCCAAACCTTGCTGCTTTTGTAGAAATTACAGAAAAATACCGCTGCCGCCTTGTGGTAGATGAGGCACATGCTGTAGGTGTTTTTGGCGAAAAAGGTGAAGGCTTGCTACAGGCATACGGGCTGCATAACAAAGTATTTGCCCGAATTATAACCTTTGGTAAGGCATTGGGTTGCCACGGTGCTGCTGTACTGGGACCCGAAGAACTTATTAAATACCTGGCTAACTTTGCGCGTAGTTTTATTTATACAACAGCATTACCGCCACACTCGCTGGCTACCATCATATCGGCGTATAAAATTCTTGAGTCGTCGCCTGAGAAACTTACCCAGCTGCACGACATTACCATGTTTTTTAAAGGAGAAACAGAACGCTGTAACCTTAAATTCATACTTAGCTTTAGCACCATTCATTGTATTGCAGTGCCGGGTGTTGGTAAAGCAAAAAAAATTGCTGCCACATTACAACGTGCAGGCTTTAGTGTAAAGCCATTACTGGAACCCCGGGTACCGGCAGGGCAGGAGCGCCTGCGCTTTTGCATTCATGCGTTTAATACCAAGAGAGAAATTTCTACCATGATGGATATCCTTACTCAGGCCCTTCGCTTTTCATAACTTTTTTAGCCTCGGCATCACTTTTTTGGTCGCGCTCTTTTTCGGCGGGTCCTCGCTTGCTTTTGCGCTCACGCCGTTTAAACCAGTTGCTGTCTTCTTCGCCAAAGAGGTAGGCATAGGGCTGCGTATCAGGGCTTAGCTCAAAGAGCTTCTTCATTATGGCTATGGTAGGTATTATAAGTATCATGCCCACAATACCCCAAATGGCACCGCCTACAAGCAGGCCTATAAAAGTTACCAGCGCGTTGAGGTTTACATTACTACCCGTAATTTTTGGCGTAAGGAACGCCCCTTCTAGCAACTGTATGCAGGTAAAGGCTACTACTACCGCTATGGGGTAAAAAAGACTGTCTTTAGTTACCAGTGCAAAGAAAAAAGGCAATACCGCACCCAGCGTAGGCCCCAGGTACGGAATGATGTTTAGCATACCGGCCAGTACCCCAAAAAAGATAGCGTGCTTAATGCCGAGTGAAAACAGTATCCCCGTGTTTACAATAGCAAGAATGCACATTACCTTACCGGCACCCATAATGTAGGCGTGTACGATCTTGCGGATGGAGGTAAGCTTACGCAATAAAAAATCGTTATCCTGGCGTCGGAATACCTTGGTTACAAACACAGCAAGATGGTCGCGGTATATTAACAGGAAAAATATAAACACGGGCAGCAGTATGATATCGCTCAGGGTATCAAACATATTGAATATCATTTTTGTAGGACTTGTATTTTCAGGCCCTACAATGGCTACCGCCTTTTTAACCTCAAACCCGTGAGGCATTCCCAGGTCTGTACCCAGGTTATCTTTTGCCCATTTGTTTGCTTCTATTACAAAGCCGTTTATTTTTTCAGACAGTCCATCGCCCAGGTCAGCCCTGAATCCCTTTACCTGAAGATAAATAAAAAACAGTATGCCACTTATCAATGCTATAAAGGTAAGCAGTACTACAGCTGCCGAAATAGATCTTGGTATCTTTCTGCGTTCGAGTGCGTTGCATGGTGCAGTAAGCAGCATGGCGATATAACCAGATACGAGCAGGGGTACAAGCAGCCCCTTAGCCATGATCATAAAAAATATGATCATGATGATGAGCAGCCCAATAAACACCGTGCGTACATAGGGAGGTAACTTAAGTTCGGCCTGTTCCATGATGAGTTAGATTATTCTCTCAAAATTAACAAGATTAGCCGCCTTAAAATGGTAAGGATATACTAAAGTATTGATAATAAGCACATGATTGTTTTAACATTATTTAATAAGCCTATTGCAAGTTATAGGGCAGATATTTAAGCAATAATTATAATGTAAATAAAACCCATGTGTCTTAAAGTGTTAAATCAGAACAAATCTACCTTAAAATATAAGGGCAGGTTGTAAAATGTAGCTACATTTGTTGCTCGAACCCTCGAATTCCTCCTTGCTGTCACGATCATTATATGATGTCTGACAGGGGGAGGTTTTCTTTTTTACAAAACCTGTATTACAATCTTCGCTACCTTTACAATATGGAACACGCATTTAAAAAAATAGCCACATTTCAGTATTCGGCATAGGCCATGATAACAAAAGGCAGGCTGGAAGCCGATGGCATAGAGGTTTTATGGCCGATAGCATGACGGTAGATACAGATCCGTTAATAAGCAATGCCATAGGCGGTGTGAAGCTATATGTACGCACAGAAGATACCGAAAGGGCAGAGGCATCGTTAGCAGAGATTAGCCGCTATTCTGTAGACAATAAAGGCAACAGCATTGTATGCCCTGAGTGCGGCAGTACTAAGGTAGAACTTATGACAACGGTTAAAGACAGCAAAGGCTTTCTGGGGTTTATATTTGGTATATTTCTGGGTACACTTCCACCTGTTATGAAACACAAACAACACTGCGATAACTGCGGACATGAGTTTGATTTGAAGTAAATGAAAAAGCCAACCCGAAGGCTGGCTTTTGTGTGTATTTATTTTATGTCGAAAAGGGATGGCTGAGTAAGCAACTTTATAACTTTTGACTTTAAAACTTTATGACCTAGCTATTCATAAGCGTTTCTATCTCCTCTGCCTCAATAGGGATGTTGCCCATCAGGTTAAACGGTTCGCCGCTAGGCTGTACCACTACGTTATCTTCCAGGCGAATGCCAAAGCCCTCTGCCGGAATGTAAATGCCGGGTTCTACGGTAAACACCATGTTGGCTTCCATAGGCAGGTGCAACAGGCCATAATCGTGGGTATCTAACCCCATGTGGTGGCTGGTGCCGTGCATAAAGTATTTTTTATAAGCAGGCCATGCAGGGTCTTCGTTCTGCACATCGGCTTTATTTAAAAGGCCAAGGCCAAGGAGTTCGCTGGTCATGATCTTGCCCACCTCTATGTGGTACTGTTTCCACAACGTACCCGGAGTAAGCAATTTGGTAGCTTCGTTCTTTACGCGCAGTACGGCATTATAAACCTGACGCTGGCGTGGCGAGAAACGACCATTTACAGGAATGGTACGGCTAAGGTCTGAACTGTAATTAGCATACTCTGCAGCAACGTCAAGCAATATTAAATCGCCGTCTTTACACTGCTGGTTGTTCTCGATATAATGCAGCACATTAGCATTGTTACCCGCTGCTATTATTGGTGTGTATGCAAAGCCTTTACTACGGTTACGCACAAACTCATGAATAAGTTCTGCCTCCAGTTCATACTCCCAAACGCCGGGTTTTGTAAAGCCCAGAAGTCGGCGGAAGCCTTTTTCGGTAATGTTACACGCATTTTGTATCAGGTCCAGTTCTTCCTGTTCTTTAACAGAGCGCAGGCGTTGCAGTATTGGGTTGCTTTTAGCTACCTGGTGTGCAGGGTATTTGTCTTTCCACCATTTAATAAAGCGTGCTTCGCGCGTTTCTGTCTCTACAGATGAGCGGTAGTGCTCATTGGTATTTACATAAATGGTATCGCAATAGGTCATTACCTCAAACAAGTTTTTTTCAAAATCCTTAAGCCATACAATGTTTTTGATGCCGCTAACTTGGGTAGCGCGCTGCTTAGTCAGCTTTTCGCCTTCCCAAACGGCAATATGCTCGTTAGTTTCACGCAGGAAGAGAATCTCGCGCAGGTGTTCATACGGCGCATCCGGGCACAGCAGGAGAATGGACTCTTCCTGGTCGGCACCACTTAGGTAAAATATGTCTCGGTGCTGGGCAAACGGCAGGGTACTGTCGGCACTCACGGGGTAAATATCATTAGAGTTGAATACGGCAACACTCTTAGGCTTCATTTCGGCCATAAACTTTTTACGGTTTTTGATAAAGAGGCTGCTGGGTATCTGGTGGTATTTCATGATGAATGAATTTTTTTATTTGCGATACCAAATTTACGGAGAATTGGGGGAATGGGGGTAAGGGTTGGGAATTTTAATATATTTATGTCAGAAATGCCAAACTATATATAAAAAATGAAACCCAGTCGCTTGAATTTCTTCAGTGGCTACCGGGAATAAGATGTGGCAAGATATAAAAAATCAGTAGTATGAACATCAAAGCCATAAATACAGAAGAAGATTATAAGGCTGCATTAGAACGTCTTGAGGTTATTTTTGATGCGATCCCGGGTACACCTGAAGGTAAAGAAGTAGAAATGCTTGGAATATTGATAGAGAATTATGAAAATGAGCATTATCCAATGGATTAGATAATTCTATCTTTGCTTATCATTACTCTATAACAATGCTTATAAAAACCCGTGCCATAGTAATTAGTGCCCTGCGCTACCAGGAAAAAAGCCTGGTGGTAAAATGCTTTACGCAAAGCAGCGGCCTTAAAAGCTACTACGTGCGCGATGCATTCTCATCTAAAAAAAGCACGCAAAAAACTATTTACTTCCGCCCGCTGAACATACTGGAAATAGAGGCGTCGCATAAAGACAAAGGTACGCTGGAGTATTTTAAAGAAGTGCGTATGGCTTACCCATACCACACCCTGAATACCGATATTACTAAGACTACCGTAGCACTGTTTGTAAGTGAAATGCTGCACCACTGCATAAAAGAAGAGGAGCAGAATGAAAGCCTGTATGCTTTTCTGGAAACTGCTTTGTTGTGGCTCGATGGGCACGATGGTACCGCTAACTTTCACCTTATACTGCTTATGGAACTAACCAAGTTCCTGGGCTTTTACCCTAATGGAGATGATAACCATCCCTATTTTGAAATGACCGAAGGCGTGTTTATGCCTTACCACGGTATTACCTGCCTTACGACTGAAGATACTGCACTGCTGCGCCGTCTTATGGCGCTAAAGCTTGATAACAGCACGAAGGCTTTTCATGTTACCGAAAGACAGGCATTGCTTAAAATACTGTTAGATTATTATGCCTTTCACCTTGATGGTTTCCGCAGGCCAAAGTCGCTGGAAGTATTGAGGGAAGTGTTTAGTTAGGGTTATATGTGGATTTGAAAAGCCTTTTGGGATATCATTATCGAAGACGAAGTAATCGAATTTATTATAACAAAATAATTTATATTTGTTTGCCAAACCGAAATCAAACTACCCTGAAATATTTCATTTACATACTATATCGTTATTATAAAAATAGTAAACATAACCATGATATTGCCATGTTTATGGCAATATTGTCTTTTACCGGATTTTTTTATTTGAATGTGATTTCGGTTTTGCTGATTTCAGGTTCTCTTACTAAAATTGCATCATTTGGTTTATCGCAAATACCCAATATTAATTGGCTTTATGTAAATATGGGATTTTATTTTTTAGCCTGTGTGATTATTGGTGTTTTTATACGTGAAAAGAATATGACTGGGCTGGATAAAAAGTATAAGAGTTTGCATGGATGGTTAATGCTGCTTTATTTTATAAGTTCGTTCTTTTTCTTCTCGTTTGCAGCCACACATAAACCCGAAGAACAAAATCGACCCGAAGAAATTTTTATAGAAGTGCCAAGACGTAAATAACATTACTTAATATAACCACTTAATTCAGTCTTAGACATCTCTAAAGGCTTATCCACTTTGTTATGTATTGTGCCATTTTTACTGATGATGGTAAATGTAACCCCGCCATAACAAAACGCTTCAATCTTGTCGCTGCTAAACTGTTTTAATGTATTGGCATTTGTTTCAACAGGCATAAAGTAATGATTGCCTTTCCAGCTGTGGTCTATTATCCGCGCTGCCCAAAGGTTTTTATTGGTAAGCTTATCAATGCAGATGTTGATTATTTCGACATCATTATTCTTTTTAAAATTATTTACCGCCGGAATATTGTCAAGGATATACGCTCCGGCATATTCTGCCGACCAAAAGATGACCATTACATTTTTGTTTTGGTGCTTTTTAAGGAGGGTGGCAAATTTAGCGTCGTCAAGTGTTTGCGGTTCTGCCCCAAGTCTGTATTTTTTGTTTTGAAGTTCTGACTCTAGTATATTTTTAAAGCTGTTAATACGGGTAATGTATTTAGTGTTGGATCCGCTTTCTTTTAAATGGTTAATGTTATCTGCGGCATCCATTCCCATTGTCATATACGATGCAGCCAGGTTACTAAAGTACTGATCATAAACTTCTGAATTGAATTTTGTTTTGAGGTTAGTGCACACCCATAAAAGGTAATCATCCCATTTTATTGATGAATTCCAGTATTTAAAAGGCAGGGTGTTATTAGCGAATGTGCTTTTTAAATACTCATACTTAAGTATAAAATCTAAGGCTTCTTCGGTATTCCATGCGTTCAGATTCTGTATTTGGCTGTAGTATTCATGAGGAGTGAAGGCTTTAAATATGGAGCTGTTGAAATCGATATTTTGAGAGGCATATTTTTCTGTTTCACTAACCTCGTTGATAAAATTAACAAGGTGGAATTTTAGCAATCCCACCCTGTTTTTAAGAAAGCTTAACTCTTTTTCAGATAAAGGCGACTCTTTAATAATGCGTTCTAAAACTGCCCGGTTCTTTGCACCGGCTATTGCCCTGTCATTAGTGTTTTTCGCATAAACGGCATCTAAAAGGTGCAGCTGTGCGGCAATTGTACTGTCTGTTTTAGCAACAAATTTTTCGGGTGTCCAGTCATTTTCATATGGCTGATATTTAAACTGCTCCAGCCGTAGCATATTTATCTTTCCTGCTCCGCGCCCAGCCGCAAAAAAAGTACCGTGCGGGTCATTACCATCAAAATAAACTGTAAAAGCATCACCAATAAACAGGGGTAATGATATAAAGCTATTATTTACACTGATATTGTAAATGGCTCCGTCAGTTATATTTCCGGATTTAATTTTAAAAGTTCCTTTTGTACTTACCTGTGTACCTATGCTTTTAAAATTATCGAAGTTTAAATTGCCACGCATCCTGGGCTGGTGGATCAGGGTTACAAAGGCATCATTGGCATTTTTTGTATTGCCCTTAATGCTGATGCCGCTATGGGCATTAGCATTAAAAGTTACAGCAAACAAAGTAAGTGTAGTAAGGATATTCTTCATTAGATGGTTTAGCTTGGTATAAAGGTAACGACTGGGGCAATAATGTTATTGCCTTTTAAAGCTAATCTCTACCGGACGAGCAAAAATCCGCCTGCTAAACCAATGCCCAGCCACACATACCATTTTTTGTATATAGGTACAGGGAGGTTGACTTCGGCTGCCATAAGTGCCGTTACTTTAATATGCGGATTGGTATTGGTAACTTCTGTAAATACTGTTTCTTTCCCTAAAAACCATTTGCGTTTGGTGCCTGTAATTATTGTTGTAGTGTTAGGAAACGATAGGCTATCGAGTGTTATGCCCTTTTGGTCGGCTGTGTAACGAAAGCGGTACCAGGGTTTTTTAACCATACCATTGCGCCGGAAGATGCAGGGCACCGAGTCGTGGTACACTACATTAAGTGTATCGTAGCGGGTAAATGTTTTATATTTTATTACATGATACACTTTAGCATAGCTTTTTGTAAGTGCTGCCAGTTGACTGTCTTTTTTAAAGATGAGATCGTTAAGCAGGCTTTTATCAAGCTGTAATGTTTTTATGGCGGCAGTTTGTGTACCCAGAACATTGGTAAAATGCGCTACAGTATCAGTAAGGGTGCTAAGGTTTTTGCTTTCGCGTAAAATCTTTTTTCTGCATTGCCTTACCGAAAAAAGCAGAGCTAGTGTAAGCCCTGCTATAATGATGTTTGAGAAGTTTATTTTCATATTAAGTTGTCGATAGTTTTAGCAACTGCCTTTAACGTACCGGAATAGTTAGGTGCTGTGGCATAACCTGCTTTTGAAATAGCGTCGATAAACAAATAAGGATTGTGTTTTACGGTAAGTGCTTCGGTATACCGCTTGTTTTTCAGGAAAAAACGGGCATGGTCTGTAAAGCATTCTTCGGGTGAATCATACTTCCTGAAATAATCTTTTACTTTATAACGAAACATTTTTACACCATTTCTAACAATAGGCGTAACGCTTATTATGTGTGGAAATTTGAGGTCGGCGCGGCGGCTGTATTCGGTTGTGGTAAGCAGCTGTTCGTTACCGTTAATGCCGTCGGTATCTTTCACGCCAAAAAACATGTTACCGGGAGCCGCTTTGCCCCAGCCACTCTCAAGGGCAGCCTGGGCAAGTATGGCTATGGCAGATATTCCGGTTTTTGCCTCAGTTTGCCTGGCGTAGGGCAGGTATTGGTTTACAAATTCACTTTGGGTCATTTTTTAAGGTTGTGTACAAATCCCATGCTTTGGCAGCTACATTTTTTAGCTCAAGAATAATATCAAACCCCATGCGTTTTATATTTTCAAAAACAATGGAGTATGTTTCAATAATGCAGCAGAAGGCTACTACAATAGTAGTAAGGCTCATTTGTTTAAGCGCCTCGTGAGGACTGAATTCCTGTGCTATGAATGCCCATTCTATTCCCGCACCTATGAGTATGGCCATGCCATATGCACAAAACTTTACGATAGATATTCGCAGTTTTGATGATTGTATTGCGTATTGTTTTACGGCATTTCCAATCTTAGGAGGATTGTTTCTAAATTCGATACAGCTTGCCGCTATACCTGTAATAAAATCGGCCACAAACAACCCTGCGAGCAGCAACAACCCTTTTTGAATTGTTGTAAAATTAGCGGAAGCGATTAGTGGCGTAATACATACTGGTTTTTTATAAAACACGGTACTGGCCAAAAGTATTTTTTTAAATGGATTGAAAAATAATATGGATGGGTTCATAAAGTTACTTTGTCGAAGTCTTACAGATTCCCATAATATTTACATAACTTTTATAAGCAAGCTGTTTATTAGTCGTATCATTTTTCTATGTTATTCCGCCGTCGTTAATAGTCCAACCTTTAGTTCCGGTTAAAGTGTTGCGTGCGGCTAGTCCGGCAGAGGTATATTTTATAGTTCCAAAAGAAGTAACACGCCCCACTGCAATATTCTGCGATGCCCATGATATTAATAAATTATTATAATTAGTAGCGGAGTACTGACTTGCGGTCCTGCTAGCCATAAAATTTGCAAAATTTGTACAGGCAGATAAATTCCATGAAGACAGGTCTTGGTTAAAAGCCCCACCTACATTTGATATTACCAAAAACATTTGCTGCACTGATGTAACCTTAGATGTGTTCCAGTTATTAAGAGGTCTATTAAATACTGAATTCGCAAGGAATGTTTGGTATAAGCTAGTTACATTAGATGTATCCCAATTATTTAGTGGTTGGTTGAAAGAATTTGAAACTGCGAATGTTCCCTGTAACGAGGTAACTTTACTTATATCCCACATAGATATATCCTGGTTAAACGTATTATATCGTATAAATGTGGTATAAATCCCACAGAAAGTGTTTGCAAGCGTTACCACGTTCGACGTTTTCCAATTACTTAATGGCTGGTTAAAAGAAGAAGCTCCCTGGAATGTCGCTGCCATGCTTGTAACATTTGATATGTTCCAATTATTTAGTGGCTGGTTAAAAGTGATACACTGATAAAACATATTTCTTATTGATATTGCCGATGACATATTCCAAGTATCAAGTGGTTGATTATAAAAGGTGCTAAAAGAAAACATGTACCCAAAATCCGTTACTTTTGACACATCCCAATTACTAATGTTTTGGTTAAATTTCATATTATCCACCAAAACAGCATCTGCATCTGCCGAACCTCTAAACATATTATACATAGATGTTACCTTTGATGTATCCCAATTATTTAATGGCTGGTTAAAAGATTTAGCCCGGCCAAAGGTTTGAATCATGTTTGTAACATTAGAAGTGTCCCATGTATTTAGGGGCTGATTAAATTTATAACAGTAGCTAAATGCCTGTTGCATATTGGTAACTTTAGATGTATTCCAGTCAGCTACGCTCATATCAAAGTTCTCACACAAATAAAATGTTAAATATAGAGAGTTAACATTTTTAGTATCCCACGTGCCAATAGAATCATTGAAGTTCGTACATCCCCAGAAAGTTCCATATAAAGTAGTAATCTCGGAGACATCCCACTCATTAATTCTATTTATGGTAGAAAGAGAGCTACATCCTCTGAATAACTGATAAAGGCTTGTAATACCTTTTAAATTTAAAATATCATTAACCGTATTAAGAGTTAGGTTAGCACATCCAAAAAATGCCCCTAGCTGTTCTGTTCCTGTACCAATTTTTAAGCATCCCCATTTTTGAACATCCAGTATTTTTAATACATCTCCCTCATTATTAAATTGCCAGCCATCAATCAATCCTGTTATTTTTATTGTGTATGTACCCTCTGAGTTATATGTATGTGTCACTTCAAATTGTTCATAAGAAGTTATATGAGACTTACTGCCATCGCCCCATCTGACAGTAAAATTGTAATGGCCCGTAGCCACAAGTGGCAGCTTTACCTGTGTAGAAGTACTGCTTCCTGTAGAAGTGTTACTTGTTTTCCAGATACTGACAAAGGTCTTTGCTGCATTTGTAGATTTAATTATATTCATATTAGGCCTGTTCTAAGCGTCCGTAAAGTAAATATTTGTCGGTGCTGTAACTGTCAAGTCCAAATACAGCAAACTGGCCGGCGGTAAAGTGCGCATCATCCGAATAGACATTAATACTTGTGCCAGAGATGCATATTTGACCTGTACCCAATTGTTTACCTTCATATCTGTTACTTTCGTTTAATCCATCAGGAACAGTCAAAACAATAGGGTTGTTGGCTGTAAAATGCAGTATTTTTGAAGTATCTTCATTCTGTAATGTATATGAAGTTGCAGATATTACTTTAACGGCTTTTTTATAATTATTAAAATAATTATCTACGTATGTTTTTTGAGTGTAATCAAAATCAGTGATAATATTAGAAAAATCATTTCCTGCCGTAATGCCTCTGGATGTAGGATCACTAGTTGTGTAGGCAACATTTCCATCATTTGTAAAGCTAAAATTGTAATGATGATGATTTGTTGTGTTGATTTTTTTTAATGTTAAAGTGTCATTCTCGAATAACAAATAGTTTTCAATAGAGTTATCGTTCGATTTAGAGTAAACTTTTTTATTAACGGATATCTCAATATCACCAAGCACCGGTTTGTTTTGATTTGTTCCTGTAATGGGCACATAAAGGCCCTCAACATCGCTTACCATAGCAAATGTGTCGTCAGCTGTTTTTGCAGGTATGGTATAAGTCACTTCTGCAGGATGCGCTCCGGTAGGTGTTGCTCCAACAATATTTATGTTATAGCCTAATTTTTTAAATACAAAGCCTGCAGAGCTAACCACCAGTGTACCTAAGGCGCTTGCCCAACCTGTTATTTGGTTCAAAATTGTATTACCGGCACTATTTACAATATTCATGTCCGGCACAGGAGGCGTTTCGCTAGTTGGTCCGGTTGCAAACATTTCTTCTGTAAAATCAGCCATTGTACCTCCTCCATAAAAACCGGGCGTACCAATAAAACGCTGTGTATAACTAACAGCATTAGTCACATATACAAAATAGTATGCTTTCTCGGGGTCGCCAAAGTCATGTTCTGACACATTACCGGCCGTTAGAAAATCGCCATCGGTTACTGTACCTAAATCAACTGTAACGGTATTAACATCACCATCAATATCTGAAATAGTTAAAGTACGAATGTTCAGCAATTTTAAATCTAATTGCCCTATATATTCGCCACGATAACCCCAAGAACCAGCACCTCCTGTAAACAGGTATTGGTAAATTGAAATGATACCGTTTACATTTTCCTGTACCTGAAATATTACAGGAGCATTCAGTCCGTTAACCACAATAGGAAAGAAGCCACGTGGAAATGTTGTTGATTGAAAACCCGTAGCACTGTTTAAAGATTCGGCAACATTTTCAGTTGTAGCCGGCCTGCCCAAAGCCATAAAAAAATACTTTAGCAAAGGCATTACAACCGTTGGTATATTTTCGTCAAGCAACTGAAAATCATCTGCAATGCTCTGTAACTGTCCGGCTCCATAATTACCGGTATAGCCCGTCCAAAGGTAAGCCATTGCATTTCCGTTAACCGTGCCTTTAAAAATGGTATAACCGTCGGCTTGAGATTGTATAGTTAATGCAGGAGTGTGTGTATTTAACCATTGTGAAATGGTTTGTGTTCCGGAAATTACAAAAGGTATAATTTCTGTTCTGGGATCTGAATTAGCTGTGAAACTATCCCGATTAATAAATGTCAGGTTCTCATATGTAATTGGTGTTCCACCGGCACCATATGTACCCTTTCCTAAGCCGGTAAGAAGGTACTTTTCTGTTTTGCTATTAAAATAATCCTGTATGGCGAGGCAAGAAAATAATACATTTTCGGTATCTGAGACGGTAAAAGATTCGCCCGTGTTTATTTTGTTTACTATTGCAAATATATCATCTTGCATATCCACAAAATAGTATTGCACCTTAAAGATATTATCCTGGTTAATTTCGGCTACGTCGTTACCTAATGTACCGCGTGAGAATATTACCGAAAGCAAGGCCGACTGTAATGCCGCCGCTGTGTTAAACACCACGCCATCTACCCTGAATTCAGAATAGTGTTGCAATGGAACCAGCACATCACTACGTTCATAATTATTGAATATTTCAATTTTATCTCCCGCTACCCTCGATGCGTAATTTTTAAGGTATTCAATACCGTTAAGCAAAAAGCGCTTGTTGCTTATTGTGTTGATAATATTCATGATCAGCTAATTTTTTTAAGTCGAAATCCTGTGGTATGCTTGGCAGGGCAGCCAATGTAGTCAGGCTGAAGCGTGCGGATGAGGTAGTTCTTTACATTGCCCCATACCTGCTGGGCTGTCTCCCGGTTTAAGTTGTAAATGGTTTTTTTGGCTAATGGTTCTACAGGGCGGCTATTGTCAGAAAGTTTTTCTACTACAGAGAAAGGTGTATCCACGGCCGATGAAAACATCATATAACGGGCATATGCATAATAGCATAACACCATTTTAAGTCCGTAATTTGTGTAACTAATGCCCTCATGCTCATAAATGCCTCCCTCAAGCAAATCATCAAATTCCTGCGGGGCTGCAAGTATCTTGTTAAAAAGGCTTTCGCCGATGAGGGGCTGCAGGTCTAATAACTGGGCATCAAGTATCTGTTCATTAAGTTTATCGTCATGGGTAGTTTTAGCCAGCTGCTTATAGCGGGCCATGTCATTCCGTGTTATCAGGGGCTGCATCATCGGTAAGTTGTAAGGGTTGCACAATAAGGCTCGGGTAGTCTTGCGATGCCGCAAGTAACTGGTTGAGGGTAGCTGTAAGCAGGTTACGCTCTTTAGTGGTATTTTCCCAATACGTGCGCTTCATCTCGCGGATGGCCTCGCCCGAATTACCAAACAGCGCATTATCATTTGTTTTAATTAACCCTGCCGGCAGGTTGTTAAAGGCTACGAGTATATTTTCGCGCACGCTGGTTTCGGTATAGTTAAATAGCTGGTCGTCAATGCGGCTTTCTATCTGCTTTATCAAAATAGCATCTTCCAGCTTTTCGCCGGCAAAGTCCATTTCCAGACAGAGCACACCGCCCGTATTTTCGGCACCCAGGCTTTCCTTTATGGCTTTCTGAAAAGCTTCACGTTCGCTCTCTGCCTCTTTAAATGCATGGCTGCCCGGTTCAAGCCCATCGCCTACAAGCGGACGTGTTACTACTAGCGTATTACCAAAAAAGCCCTTGCGCAGCAGCCTGTTTTTGTAGATGGACGCCTGCGCTTCGCTATCACAATCTTCGGCGACAGAGTCTATTCGCGAAAGCGGATAAATAAGCTTGGTGTCCATATTTACATACAGCACTTGTCCTTTATAATGCTCCCAGCCTCCTGCTTTTTCTACCTGTGCGTCAATTACCGCTTTGCGCGGATTATAGACATCTATCAGCTCTATATCGCTGCGTTTTGGCTTTAGCCACTCTTTACAAATGGCTATTTTTCCTGAATAATCTGTACTGTCTTTTTTGCCAATGCGACACCACTCAAAAGGCAGCACACTACAATCTGCCACCTTGTAGAGTGCATTGTAATTGATGTGGATGTACACGCCACGCTGCTTTACCAAATCATCTGCCACATCATCTGCAAAATCAATAAGCTTCAGGTTTTTTTGTTTGTTAATGATGAGGTTGTCTGCATCAGTTCCATAGCCTTTCCCTATAAGGTACTGCACCATAATGGCGGCAGCGCTTTTTGCGGTAACGCTGTTGTTTACCAGGCGGTCCATACGCTCTGGGTAGGCATTATCTACATCATTAGCATAAACGTCGGCGCTTTTGCTCCAGGGGGTAAGGCGTTTCCATACGTCTACTAAAAGCGTTTTCATTCCGGTCCATGTTTTATAAAATCTTTATTGGCAGGGTTTGCTTGCGTTTCGGGCAACTGCGAAAAGTAACGCGCGCCATTAGGGTGGGAGAGGAGTACCCTGGCATAAGCATTGTTAATATTATCGTTGTTAACCAATACCGGCGACCCAAATTGCAGCGGAATATTTTCAAACTCCGGGTGCAGCCTGTAGGCACATTTTTTTGCCAATGCCCTGTAGTGGTCTTTATATTTGGTTAAATACTGATTAAGGCACAAGGGGCAGGCAGGGTTAACAGGCCCCGGAAAAATAGCGGTATACTCCCTGAGAAACAGCTCAAGGTACCGCACCCCCTCACCCGTAACATTGTGGGTGAGGGTAGCGATATCCATAGTGGTAAAATCCATATCCGGATATTAAGCCTGATTAAAACACGCGTCAAAAAGTGTTTTCCTTTCGGTGTAACCTTCAATTGCGGTTTCATCGCCGGTTGGGGCCCAGTAGTATGTTTTTGGCATCGTGGTTTCTTCAAAACCATCGGCGCTGGCAAGCTCAAACATAATCATGTTATCGTTCTCCTTACTACTGTTAGTCATTGTGGTAAGTTCCAGGCCGCTGGTGTAGCCCAGTATCTCAAAGGCATCGGCGTTAGCAGCACCTTTCCATACCTGCTCTACCACCACTACATATTTAGCACCTTTACTCAGGCTGTCTGCCTGTAGCTTGTTAAGCGCGCTGGGGTTAAAGATCACGCCACTAAAGGTGTGTTTAAATTTGTCGGGCGCATTTTCTTTTTTGACCAGTTCCCATGCTTTGCCATTGGCCTGTTTAACGCCGGTAAGCTTATAGCCTTTTTTACCTGTTTTTAGTTGCAGGTGGGTTACTAAAATCCTGTTAGCGGCATCTACGGTGGTTGTAGCCACATCAATATCTTCTTTATTGATAAGTACTACGTTTTGTTCTATACCACCGATGGGCGCGTTTATACAGTCAAAAATAATATCGCTGGTAAGGCTACCGGTACAATCTATAGGCATGTTTTTTGATTTTGATTTGAAAGATTTAATGATTGAAAACTGGAGATTCGTGGATTTGGTAATTTGGTAATTTGGAATTTCACCCTCCGGTACTGTTTGTCATGCTGACGATAGGAAGCATCTCAGATTTCACTACGATTTTGGCAGGCAGGCAATAGGAAGCGTTTGCGCTTTAATTTAATTTCTCGCGAAGACGCTAAGTCGCAAAGTTGAGATCCTTCACTCCGCTTCTGCGCTCAGGATGACATACTGAACTTTAAAAAAACTTTAAACCTGAAACTCTAAACCGCGCAGCGTTAATACGCCGCCACTGTCATATAACTTTCCAGGTGCTTGGCATCAAGGGTGTAAGCAGCATCAATGATGTTGGTTTTTAATGTTTTATCATAAAACACATCCAGCTTGGCAAGATCTTCTGCGCTAAGCGTACCTACAGGTATGTTACTCTTAGTGGTAAACACGGCACGGTGTGGCAGGTTGTACTTGGTACCGTTGTCCTGATAGGTTTTAATGTAACGGTCCCAGTCGTAGCGCACTTTAACCTCAATACCGTCAAACAATAGTTTAGGGCGGCCTTCTTCTACCACTTCCATATAGCCTGACCCCAGGTTTTTGTTGCGCAGGCTTGCACGGTAGTTATCGGCTATAGAGCGTGTAACCAGTATCATCGCATCATCGGCAGCCACAAGGCGGTCATCGGCTACGGTAACCAGTTTTTCTAAAATACCCAGTGCAGCATCAGCAGCAAGTGCCTGCCCGGTATAAGACGTTCCGGCATTCGCCGAAATAGGTACCAGCGTAACCTTACTGGCTGTAACTTCGTCGGCAATTTGCTTAAAGAGGCCGTTAAAGGAGTTAAAATAATCCAGGTCGGTACCTGTCTTAAACACACCGCCGTTAGCAACAAGCTTAGCCGTTTTATCGTTAAACCATACCTTACGGTGAATGTTCTCTATAAGGGCCTGCTCTACAGCAGCTATGATAACGCCAAACTCCTGCGAACCCACCATGTCAAAAAAGTCGGGGTTAATGCGCTTTGCCTTGCGGAAAATTTTAAACAGCGCATCCATATCTGCCTGGCAGTGCGAAAGGCGAAAATCTTCCAGCACGGGTTCCCAGTATTTTTGGGTCAGGGTAAAGGGTCCTGCTTCACTTGGCGTGCAGCCCTCGGCTTTTTTGCCCAGTAGCCCCAGCCTTCCGGCAAATGCAATTTGGGTTTTAACGTCGATACCCGTTTCTATGTCGTGGTATTCGGCAAGGTCTGAGTCGTTAAATACACGTTCAAAAATTACTTCGCTTACGGCTTCTGCCTCGCGCGGGTTCAGGTCAAACGACTGTGGGTCAAATTGAATTAACGACATTACTTCCTGTTTTTAGATTGCAAATATTGGCGGATGCCTGCAGCCCTGTCCGTTCCTGCCTGTGGCCTGCGTGCAGCTACCTTGCGGCCATCTACACTATAGCTGCTGGTTACCTGCCTTTTTAATGCCATAACTTCGCTCTTAATGCTGTTTAGCTGGCGTTTAAGCGCCTTGTTCTCGGTGCGTAGTGCGGCAGCTTCTTCTTCGGCAGCGCCATCTTCGGGTTCAATAATTTCGGTCAGTTCGCCCGCTACAAACACATAGGTAGTACCGTCCGGCAGCAGGTATTCGCCCTCGGCAGGTTGCCCGTCTACTGTTGCAACAGCTCCAATTTCGATAACGGCATCGTCTTCCAGTTCTGTAAAGTCGAGTTCGGCACCTGTGGCATCCTGTACTACTTTGTTAAACATGTGGGCGTTTTTAAACTTGCCCAGTGCGCGGGTAAACAGGCTTTCCATCCAGTGCCTGTCCCGTTCTGTAAAAGTTCCTCTCATAGAGTTAGGGTTAATGAAAGCTTTGGCTACAGCCTTAACCGGCTGCGTGGTTGTGGTAAAGCCCAGTGCGCTGAGCTGCTTTGGCGTAAGCCACGTTTCGTTTTTTAGCAGGGGCAGTATGGCTTCTTTTTGTACGCTGAGGGCTTTAGTATAAAAGCCTACCATTTTGTGTTCTACCTGCCGTAGTTGTGCGGCAAACTGTTCCAGCTCATCGGCAGTGCCCATAGAGCCGCCCCAGGGCAGGTGAATCATAAACGGTGTGTTTTCGCGCAATTGCCTTTTGCTGCCTGCCATAAAAATTACCGTGGCAATACTGGCTACAATACCGCTGCCTATGGTGGTAAGCGGCTTGCGGAGCGATTTAAGGTAGTGGTAAATGTCAAACCCCACATCTACCAGCCCGCCCTCGCTGTTTATGTGCACATTAAAGGCACTTGCTTTAGGCTGCTTTTTTACCTGGGCTACCACGTCGGCCAGGGCTATGCCGGCGGTGCCGTCAAAAGTGCCTATCTGGCCGGAGATGTAAATGTTTCCTGTCATTCGGGAGATTGAATGATTGAAATATTGGTTGTTAGTTGTTTGTTGTCGGTTGCTGGTTGCTGGTTGTCGGGAGCTTCACTCGGTGTTTAAATCTTCTGCAAAGTTACGGTGGGTTTTAGGCTAGAGTACTGAAGCTTGTTGTGCAGTAGTTTATGGTTGCTGGTTGTCGGTTGTTGGGAGCTTCACTAAAATGTTATCAATAGTCAGCAATTGTAAGTAGGATTGAGTGAAGCTACTCTGTGCGCTCTCACACCGCAGGTGTTTCTTTTTCTCTGTGTATCTCTGAGGTTCTCTGCGAAACTCTGTGTTATAACCTGTAGTAATTTTCTTTTGCAAAGTTATGGTGGGTTTTAGGGTAGAGTACTGAAACTTTTTGTGCAGTGGTTGCTCGGGGATTTTTGTCATGCTGACGATAGGAAGCATCTTAGGTTATTTTGAGATCCTTCGACTCCGCTGCGCCTGCCTCTGCCGGCAGGCAGGCTGCGCTCAGGATGACAAACCGTGTACTGGGGTACTAAAATTCTTTTGCAAAGTTACGGTGGGTTTTATATTAAAGTACTGAAAGTATATTTGCAGTGTCAATCTAAAATCTCAACTCAGAAACACTACTCGATGTAAATATCCGTTACTTTGTTACAGCCAATTAACAAGAATTCTTATGAAATACTTATTTCTCCTGATATGCTTTAGTAGCTTTACATTCTTTGGACAGCAAAATAAAGATTATAATGGTTTCTTGTCTAAAGAGACTGATGGTAATTATCATTTCTACGAAACGCGCCATGATAGCCTTTTGCCGGCAAGGATAGTTATTTTTAAAGATATAGATACGATAGGGTTATATAAAATTGCGTACGACGGCTTTCAACATAATGGCAGACATGTTCAGGTTACAGGGCGAAAAATTGATGGGCAGAAACAATTTAGGAATGGACTTGCTTATGATAAAATCGAAATTAGCTATGTAGTTGATTATAGTGTGGGAGTTTTTATATGAAAAACCAGCGAAATATAGTTGACTATGTTTCAGATAGCATTTTTACTGGATTTTACGTTGATAAATTTGAAGGCCAGGCATTTACTGAATTTAAAGATGGAAATCTTGAAAAAGTAAAGGGTTGGACGAGTTTTAATCATAATGAAATACGGGATTCTATTCGCCAGTTACCGGGAAATTACGGGCGAGCAAAAATGGGAATACTCTTAACCGTAAAAGGGAAAAAACGATATGGTAATGTATATGGGTATGGGCATTTTGGGATGAGTCAGTATGAAATAGAAATAGAAAAGGTGCTTGCAATTGACACTACAATTACACTTGAAACACTGAGAGCTATTGAACTTGAAAAGGGGATTGTTTATCAAGGTGTTACCATACCGCCTCCGTCAGATTTTGAAAGAGGGCAAAAATATTTATATAAGCACACCAACGGTAACTATATAGTGCACTTTAAAATTGAAAAAACAGGACCAGGCCGTTTGAAATGCCTTCATGCAATTTATAAAAATAAAAGAATGGTGTATGAGCAAATATGCTATCTTACACTGGAAACGGATCGCTATATTAACGAAATTTCTGAAAAATGCCATGGAAAGTCCTATTACACATATATAGGGGATATGTCTTTAAAAGGGGATCAGCCAAGTTCATTTATAAAAATGATAGTTCCCTGCAACACCTCTATGCCACCGCCATATATAGAGATACCCGATATAACCAACTTATATAAAGATTTCGATTCATTAACACTAGAGTTGTCCAAAGAGTAGTGGACGATAATGATACGCCATGTCGTAAAGACTTACTTAAATCATCGTTTTACTACCTTTGCACTATAGCATCATTCAAAATTAAAATAAGTCAAATGTTTTCCTGGTTTAAAAAGAAAGAACAACAGTCTGCACCTAAAGTGAACCTGAGCCATTTGCCGGCGCTTAATGCGTGGGAAGTATTTTTTCAGGGCGGTGGGTTTAATCTCTATGGTCGCAGTGCTGCCAGAATGCCCGGCGCACAAAGTGAACACATTTACCTCAAAAGCTACCCCGAAGTACCGCAACTGGAACGTGCCCTGTTTGCTGACTGGCTCTTTATAGCGTTTGATGGCGATGCTGCCGGTGTGTTTCTGCAACGTATAGATACCGATGGTATTACACTGATTTTCGTTCGGTTTGCAGACCAGGAATTTAAGGTTATAAAAACGGGTCTGCCAGCTTTAGTCAGTGCAGTACTTACAGATAGTACTACCGTAACCTTTAACCACGCAGAGATATCATTTGCTGTTAATGCCGGGGCTATAAACCACAAACCATAAACGCTGAACAATTAAGAGCCCTCCATAAACGCAATGATGCTAAACATACTGCGCTCGCTTATTTTAAAATCATCGGCTACATTGCCTGCCGCCCGGGTTTTTTTTGGTTTTCCGCATTGCTTATACAGCACTTCCATTTCTTTAAGATAAGCTTCATAATATACTTTCCAGTCGAGTATATGGGTGGGTATAAAGCCCTTGCCCATTAGTTTTATAAAGTTGTCGCCAAGGCTTGTTATGGTTTCATAACGGGTCATTTCCACTTGTTTATGGGGCAAATATCTGTACTGCGCACTTTAGCGCTAAGCGGGCATTTGCAGAGGTTGCAATAAGCACCTTCTACTTCTGTAAGATGGTCTTTTACAAAAGCTAATAGCTTGCCTTGCTTTGCATGGGGGCAGGTGGCACAATGGGCAGCGCGCTCTTTAGCTACATTCTCTGTAACATCGGTTTTATCAAGATAGTTTTTCCATCCTGAAAGAATATTTTTTACCATTAACAGAAAATAATCTTATAAAATATTTGTGTATATCAAAATTGATTTTAAATTTGTAAAATAAAATCAACCCATACCATGAAAAAAATTATGCTTGTAGCAGCATTAATGCTGTCTTTGTCCGCTATTGCTCAGGAAAGTTTTCCGGCTAAACACCCCGACTTATTAAAAGGAAAGGATGTAAAAGTTATAGCCACACATGAAAGCGAAATATCCGGATATTCAAATTTTTATAGTGATAGCGAAATGACGAAAACCTACATGCCATCTAAAAAAAATTATGACACAGATACCAAATCCTTGCTTGGAAAACAATTTAAAGTTGTCGAAGTTGACAGTTTGATAAATCCTTATCAAAAAATGTGCAGAGTTACCATTGTCAGCGCTGATGGAGCAAAGATTTATTATAAATATGATGGTCAATTTGATATTGATTATCCTTTTGAGGTTGTAGGTGGCCTTACGCTTCCTGAAGGCTTTTACTGCGACTACATTACTAAAGAAGCTTATGGCTCGACAGTAGTTTATAACACACTTATAGGCAGGGGTATCGTTATCAACAAAAGGGTAGAGTTAGGTAAGGCTTCTTACACTATGGGCTTTTCTGTTTTTGGCCCAAAAGATACTAATGGTCCGATTACTAAAGTAACGTTGTTGCTAGAGAATAATAAAACGATTGTAGACACCAGGCAAATGTTCTATTCTGCACTACAGAGTGAAGAGTATAAATATTCTTTTACAATAGCGCTTACCGAAGCGCAGGTGCAATTGCTTATACAAAATAAAATTAAAAATGTGAGAGCAGGCGAACTTGATTTACCTTTTCAAAAAAACCTTAAACTTCAGGGTGTGCTCAAATGCATGCAAAAACTTAAATAAAATAAAAGGCTTTGCTGCAAACAAGGCCTTTATAATTTCTCTATCCACATTTTGCTTTAAAGGCTCCCCGCGCTGCAATGGCGGGGAGCCTTTTGTTTTTTAAAAGTTAGCCCCATCCCTTACACGCACATAGCTGTTGCCCTGTGTAATAATATCCTGCACGGCCACCACAGGCGCGGGTATTGCGGCATTTGCCTGTGCTATTTTAGCGGCAAGCTCATCTACATTAAGGCTTTGCTGTGCCACCTCTCGAGACACTATGCCACCACCGGCAAAGTAGTTTGGCGCACTGCCTCCCCCAGCCGGAAAAGCATTATTAAATGCCATAAAGTGGCGCGCTGCATTACGGTTCATTACCCCTATGAGTTCGCCCTTTTCTGCCTCAAACTGAGTGCCGTCTGCACCGGTAAAGAGCGTGCCGCCGGCACTGTGGCGCTGCCCGCCAATGTTAAATAGTGCGCCTTTCTCGGCTTTTGGAGGTTTAGTTGCCGTTATTTTTTTTACATTTTGTATGCCCGCAGCTACTGCTGCCGCGGCAGCAACAGCACCTAGTGCAGGCCCTACAACGGGTATGCCACTCATGGCACCATAAGCAGCGGTAGCGCTTTTATAAGTGTCTATGGTAGCCTGTGCCACTGCCATAGCTTTGCCTGCCGCACTCTCTTTGCCCAATATAGACTGCAGGCTGCCAAAGGTTTGGTTAGCAAGGTCGAGTTTATTGTTAAATGCTGCCTGATTTATTTTTTTTTGCTCTTCGGCAGTCTTTTTATTTTCATCAATTTCCAGTAGGTTATACTGGTCTTGTGTTATCTTTTTATCTGCTAGTTGCTGTTTCAGGTCGGCTATCCGTGTTGTATGCCTTTCTTCTTCATCTATGCGCTGTTTTTCAAAGTCAGTAGCTGCGCCTTCTCTCCTTTTTTGATATTCGGCTGCTAAATCGGCTGCTTTTTTATCTTTATCCTGTTTTACAAGGGCTTCGTCAAGGGTTTTACCGGCTGCATTATTATCAGCCTTTAGCTTTGCAATAGCCGCATCATAAGCTTTTTGCGTAATGAGGCCATTATCTAAACGGGCTTTTTCATACTTATTTTGTTCAGCTAATAAACCGTCAAGCTTTGTTTTCTCCTCTGCTATACTTTGGGCAGTTAATGCTTTGCTATCTTCTAAATTTTTTTGGTTTGCCGCTACATACGCTTGTAATTCTTTATCGGCATTTTCTACAGCTACTGCGCTACGGTATTGTAGGATTTTATTTTGCTCTTCTGCAATTGCTATTTCTTTTTGCAGCTTTGCATTTGCCGATTTGTCTGAAGCAGCAAACTCAGCATTAATAATAGCCATCCTTTTTTTATAGACCTGCTCCTGAATATCCAGTTCTTCTTTCAGGGTACGGGCCTTTGTGCCCTGATTTTTAATAAACAATTCAAGTTCCAGTTTTTGTTTTGTTATGGCATCCTGCCTTAGCTTATCTCTTTTTTGTTGGCGCGCCTCTTCGGCACGGTCTTCTGCTGCATTTGCTGCATCGCGCTGGGCTTTAGCATCGGTGCTTATTTTTTGTCTTGCTGCTCCATGGCCTTTAAGCATTTGTTTCTCCTCGTTATTAAGCTTTAACTTTGTTATACCGGCTTTTGTAAGTGCCTCTATTTCTTCTTGTGTAAAACCTTTTACGGCACGCATTTTTTCGGCATAAGCTGCACCACCATTTTTAAGATCTGTAATTTCCTGTGCAGTAAGGCCTCTTTTTAGTGCGGCCTCTTTTACCGCTGCATTATATGCATTATCTGCTAATTTTTTGCGTTCGGCCATATTCTGCCTTTCTATAGCAGCGGCAGCTTCCAGGGCTTTAGTGCGCTCGGCTTCACTTTTTGCCTGGTTGTTTGCAATTTCCATGAGTGCCTGGGCATCCTGTTTTGCCTTTTCGTTTTTTTCTTCCTGTACACTCATGGCGGCACTAAGGGCTTCCTGCTCTTTTTTTAGTGCTTCCTGCGCCTTTTCTAACTCCTGTGCCGCCCTGCCTGCCTCGGTAGATGAGTTTACAAAATTTGTAAAGCCATCTATAACCGCACCTATTATATCTACTATAAATATTAGTGGCTTAGTAACAGTTTCGAGAACAGGCCCTATTGCTGCCATGGCTTTTTCTACGGCATTAGTAATGGGTGGCATGCTCATAAGCTTTTGTATGACCGGACCCAGTATTGCCAGGAAAATTCCGAGAGGATTTGACAAAAATGCCTTGCCCATACCTTTAAAGCCTTCTGCCATGCCGCCAAAGGCGCCTTTTAAAAGTGAGATACCTCCACCGGCTTCCTGCGCGCGGCTAATAAGCCCTGTAAGACCGCCGTTAAAAACGTTGATTTCAGCAAACGACTCTGCAAATTTTGTTTTGGCATCATCCATGGTTACCATAAGGCTGGCATGGGCACTGCCATTTTCTTTAAGCCAGGTATTATTTTCGGCAATCTTGGCATTTATTTTAGCCAGGCGTTTTTCATAATCATCGTCGCTTATGCTAAGTTGTTTTTTTAGCTCTATAAGCTGCTTGTTATTTTGTACATAGGCATTTTCGCTGTCGTTTTGTTGCTTAACGGCCTGGTTTACATTTTTTTTTATATTTATAAGCTTTTCCTCTTCGGCTATTTGGGCACTAAGGGCGGCCTGCTGATTTTTGTAAGTTGTCTCCAGGTTTTTTAGGGCAGCGGCATTGGCTACAAACTGCTTCAATGCTTCTTTGTTACTTAAATCTAATACATCCTGCTGCTCTTTGAGATCTTTAATAGCCATGGCTGTTTTAGCAGTATTTTTTATCAGTTTTTCGACATCAATATCCAGTGAGGCTATGTTTATGTTCGTTCCCATTTTTTGATTACAATTCCAAATATTGTTAAGGCTCCAAGTGCATACCGGTTACCTCTCATTTTCCGGCAGTACCCTTAAAAACTCGCATTGCACAGGCTTACCGGGTATGTAGTTGTTTATTTTATTGATAAGAAAAGTACCCGAAAGCTGTTCTATATAGTATCGTTTCTTAAAGTCGAATTTTGACACATCGGCTTCGCTAAGCCAGAGTTCGGCGGTTATTACCCGGCTATTGTGTGTAATGCGGTTTAATGGGCCGTAGTATTTTTGCACCACATCTTTAAATGATAGCCCACTATAGTTTTCAAACCAGGCGCCACGTTGGTCTGCAATTTGCTGCGTTACCATAGATGTTACAAAAAAGAGGCGGCTGTCATACACGGTGCGCATAAAATAGTAGCGCTTGTCTAAGGGCTTATAGTTAGTAACGGTGCGTGTTATGGTTTCGCCATTTACTTCTTCCTGCTCCTGGGTAACCTCTTTATCCCACATTTTATAGCGGTTTACAAACTTTTTTGCAAAAAGGGTCATGGCATATTCCGGACTGTATATTTTACTTTTTATGAGTGTTTTGCTTTCCGGAAGATGAGCATTTGTAATGTCATAATATCCGTCATCATAAGAGGCATCTTTATCGTTATAGGTATGTGTAAACCAGTTGCGCTGTGCATAGTTGCCCGTAATGTAGTTTTCTGAAACCTGCCGTACAAATTTACTGCTCCAGTTAAGTACCTGGCTGTTAAACAGCTCTGCAAGTGTTAAGCAGGTATAGGTATTAGAGTATTTGCTTTTAAAAAGGGTAAGCCCAAAACGGTACACCACTTCGTTAAGGAAATCTCGGATAGAGAAATCTGAAAAGGCATCGGTAAAGTTAATAACCGTATCTTCTATACGCACCAGGCGCAGGTTTACCTTACCATTGTTATGAAAATCGAACGATGCGTTGTTATAATCAAAAAATACGCAGGCCGTGTCTCCGGCATTAAGCTTTACGGTCCTGCCATAATTAAATTCTTCGCCATTATTAGGATGGGCTTCTTTTATAATTGATCTGTTTGTAATGTTTTGAGGGCGTGTGGCATTTGGCGCATTAATGCCTATGCTTATATTTACTGTTTTGTTTGCCCTTAGTGTACCGCTAAGTTCTATGCGGTAATTACCAGATGTGTTTACTTTTATATGCCTGTTGCCTGTAACGCTTACGGCATCTGCCACAGGCATTTGTACAGTGCCGGCAGGCAGTGGCAGGTAATAAAGGTACCGGTCGTTAAGGGGGCTGCCGTTTATAAGGATGTCATTACAAACAAGAAGTTCTGTTTCCTGCTCTTCGCCGGATGTTGCGCCTTTAGGAAACGTCATCCACAGGTTTGTAAAATCGTCAGAATCAAAAATGGCACCTGTAGCGGGCTCGCCATTATTGTAAACTGAAAATATCTTATTCCATAACCATTTTACATTAACCGATGGGACTAAGTATTCCATTTCTGCAATTACAGGGGTATCTGCTACTGCAAGGTAGTTATGGTTACCATTGTAGTCGGCAAAAATGTAGCGGTAGGGACTGGTTGCTGCCCAGCTGTTTACCACCGTTTGCGGATTTTTAGTATGATCTATGGCCGACAATTCAAGATCTGACAGGTTTTTGTTTTCAATGGCCTTATACAGGCTGATTATACCATCATAAATAACGGCATCATAACTGTCGCCACCATCGGTTATCATGGCCCAACCTTTGTATACAAAGCATTCGCCCGAAGCACTGTACAGGCTACACTCATTTTTTTGGTACGGAATGTTACTTTCATTTCCCGGCAGGGTAAGATACCCCATAAGCCTAACGTTGTGCGCAGTTTTTGGCAGGCTGAATTTATTGGTATAACTGGCCTGTCGGTTCTCAAGGCTGTTAAGGTCGTTTACCTGCCGGGTTTGGGCTATAACGGTACCCGGCTCAAGGTCTGCCTGCTGCCCGTTTATGTAGAGTATAAGAGACACTTGTTTTTTAGTTAATGAAGTATTTTGAGTGGTGGTTGGTTGTTGACGGTTGTTGGGAGCTTCATTCAGGCGTTTGTCATGCTGACGAAGGAAGCATCTCTTTATTTATTCTCGCGAAGCCGCTAAGTCGCAAAGAGATCCTCACTCCGTTCCTCCGTTCAGGATGACACATTCGCTTTGTCATGCTGACGAAGGAAGCATTTGTTTATTTACTTGATCGCGCGGATCTGTAATCCGTGCGTAAATTCCGTGAAGGATATGGTAGCTAAATCACGGATCACAGATCCGCGCCATCTAATTGTTGGCTAGGGAGGTATTCATTCAGGCGTTTGTCATGCTGATGAAGGAAGCATTTGTTTATTTACTTGATCGCGCGGATCTGTGATCCGTGCGTAAATTCCGTTAAGGGGCATGGTTGATAAGTCACGGATCACAGATCCGCGCCATCTAATTGTTGGCTAGGGAGGTATTCATTCAGGCGTTTGTCATGCTGATGAAGGAAGCATTTGTTTATTTACTTGATCGCGCGGATCTGTGATCCGTGCGTAAATTCCGTTAAGGGGCATGGTTGATAAGTCACGGATCACAGATCCGCGCCATCTAATTGTTGGCTAGGGAGGTATTCATTCAGGCGTTTGTCATGCTGATGAAGGAAGCATTTGTTTATTTACTTGATCGCGCGAATCTGTGATCCGTGCGTAAATTCCGTTAAGGGGCATGGTTGATAAGTCACGGATCACAGATCCGCGCCATCTAATTGTTGGCTAAGGAGGTATTCACTCAGGCGTTTGTCATGCTGACGGAGGAAGCATCTCAAATTGATTTTCTCGCAAAGCCGCAAAGAGATCCTTCGACTCCGCTGCGCTGCGCTCAGGATGACAAACCACATGCCCATGACCCGAGTGAAGCTCCCAACAACCGTCAACCGACAACTATAAAGTCTGAGTATACCGCACCGGCAGTTCAATATCAAAGGTAAAATTAGTGAGTGCCTCACGCGGATTCCTGATGCGGGCAGCTGTGGTTTTAACAGAAACTTCTATCCAGCTGCGGTAGTCGCTCTGGCTGTAAGGTGCACCGGTAAAGAGATATACCTTGGGACTTTCGAGCAGATTTTGAACAATGTTTCGCTGGGCATCGGTAAGGAGTTCGGCTACTATTTTTACGGTATCTTGTACTTCACGGCCTATTTGGGCAGTACGGGCAAAGGTGTTTTCGAGGTTTTCAAAATCACGGTCGAGTTCGCCGAGTGATTTTGCACTACGGTCTACCGCATAGGTGTTTTCAAAAAGCCAGTAGCTGTAGCCACCCTGGGCATTAAACCATTTAAGATATATGCCGGGGCAGGCAGCAGCTTTGTCAAGCAGTATAAACTTAACATCAGCAGGAGCATCTAAAGAGCGTTGCAACTTAAGGCGGTTATAACCATCTACCAGTGGCAGCGTGTCTTCGAGGGTTTCATTAGTACGGCCATCGCTAAGAAATAACCGTGTAGCCCCTCTGCCGAAAGGCTGAATGTTTGCTGCGCAAGGTTTGTGCTGTTTGTAATGGTTAGTGTATCTTCTTTACTAAACAGTGCCATATCAAACGGGTAACCCTCCCAGTATTTTAGGTAGGTGGTATTGGCAGCATCGGGCAGTGGGGGCGATAGCACCAGCATTTCGTTAACCGTGTGGGGTGTATAGCTGCCTATTTGCTGTGTAGCTGCCAGCCAGGTAAGGTTTTGCGTATCATTTTCTATAATATCGTTTCTGCTGTCGTATACCCAAAAGTTAACCTGCTTTTGCAGTACTGCCGCCCCATGGCCGTAAATAAAACTTTCGGGAGCTGTGGTAACAAGGTTGGTTACGGTAGTGTCGTCAAAATTATTAGTGTTGATGAGCGCCGAAACATACGCCTTAAAGTTGAAGTAAAACACAGCATCGGGCGACGGGTACAACCTTATGGTACTGCCATTGCCAATTTGAATAACAGCATAATCAGGTTCAGTAAGAAAAGAGCTTTTAAAGCGCACCACATCATTATTGTAAGCCATGCGCAGGCGGTCGGCATTTATGGGCTGGGTAAATTGTATCATGCAAAGGCGGTGTTTAGGTAAGCCAGAATATCAGCGGTGAAGTCTTGTACATACAGTGGCGTTACGGCATCGAGTATCTGCTGAATGCGCTGTGGGGTAGCAGTATTTTCAACTATATCCTCAGCACCTTTTTTGGGTTGCCAGCCCTGGCGTGCAATTTTTCGTGCTATGAGGTAGGCGAGGCTGGCGGTAGTTATTTCGCCTTTAAGCCGTGCAGCAATGCCTTTTTGAGTAATCCACTTTTCTATGGCTTCGCTGGGCGGTGCCTTACCGGGTTTACGGCCGTTAATGTAATCATCTGCCACTATGGTAAAACCGTTGGGCAACTCCTGCACCTGCACACTGTCGCCCCAGTTACCCGATGCTTCCATGCCACTGGCCTCATACTTTGCCACGATTTCATCGCGGAGTTTTTCAAACTCGGCACGCAGCGTTTCTTTAATGTTACTGTTCATAATTGGCAGGAATACGAACCTTATAGGTACAAAGCAGCCCGTCCATATTGGCATCGAGCGCATCGGTAACGTCTATGTTTTCCCACTGGCTTACCTCGGCCTGCACGCATGCCAGGCTGTTGCCCAACTCACTAAAGATGATAATTAGCGGCTCTATACCGGTGGTATATTTAGAGGTTTCGGGCATGCCGGTTTCGGCAAAATAAGGCTGGTTGAAGTCAGCGTGCTTAACCAGAAAGAACTTGCCCTCATAGTCTACCGCTTCTATTTTAGTACCCGATGTGTTGTAGCTGCTCTTGCGGTTGGTAAACTCGTGCAGCAGGTATATCTTATCGGTTTCGAGGGTACTGTCGAGTAGGTTTAGGGCTGCTTTCTTGCCATAGTGATATTCTATCTGGTGGGTATTGGCAAGGTTGTTTAGTATGCGTACGATGTCTTTCATTGTGATTTTTTGTTTAAGATTTGAGGTTGTTTTTGTTAAGAGCTTCACTCTTGTGATTTAGAACGTGGGTGAAGCGGATGCTGCGCAGGCGCGGATTCAACGGATTTTTTAGCGATACGTTTTGTCATGCTGACCTGCCTTTGCCGGCAGGCAGGCAATAGGAAGCATCTCTAACAAGTGTAATTGATTTTCTCGCAAAGCCGCTGAGTCGCAAAGTTGAGACCCTTCGACTCCGCTGCGCTGCGCTCAGGATGACAAACCGCATAGATGGATCTGCAGTTGCGTAGCCTCTACGCTATCCGAGCATGCCTGCTGGCAAAGCGCAAACTTGAGGTCTTTCGCTGAGTAAGGCAAGGCACTATTTGTCATGCTGACGATAGGAAGCATCTCAGGAGTTGAATTTCTCAGAGAGGTGCTGGGGCGAGGACTTTTGAGTGAAGCTTCTGCCTACTGCAAACTGAATACTAATTACTGCCTACTCAATTTACTATACTCCGCTTCTACTTCATTCTGGGTTTTGGTTTGTGCCAGGAGGCTGAAAATTTCGCCGTAAGGCTTGCGGCCGAGGTCAAACGGGTATTGCCCAAACATTTTGCCGAGTTGCAGCAGCGGAAGGGTATCGCTGTAGGGCTTAAGTTTATCGGCACCGGCCATGTGCCATAAGTGGCTATCAGTGCTCAGGGTTTGCAGTAATCTGGCTTCAGTTTCTATAATGCGGGTAAACTCGGCAATCATAAACTTTCGGGCAGCAAAATATTCGGTTATCGGCGCACGCCAGAAATCCCTTTTGCTTACGCCAAAGCAAATCTCAAACAGTTTTTGTATTCCTGCCCAGCCTGTAACCTTTGGCAGTAGCCGAATGCAGTATTTTACGTTGGCATAGGGCATAGCACTAATGTCCATTTGTTTATTGGCGAATGTGTTTTTAGGGTTTAGGTATTCGAGTATGCTGTCGTAAGTCAGGGTGTCGCGCAGGGCAGTGTATTGGCGGAGGGTGAGGTTTTTCATTTATTGTGGATTTGTTAATGGTTATCGGTTGATGGTTATCGGTTGATGGTTGCCGGTTGATGGTTGCCGGTTGTCGGGCAGCTTCACGCAGATTTTGTCTAGCTGTTTTCCATGTCGACGATAGGAGACATCTCTATTCAATTTACTTCGCTTCTTGGTGAGGTGTTTTATACCGCAGAGTTGCACAGAGGGTACACAGAGATGCACAGAGGTTTTGAGTTAACCTCCTACGGAGTGCGAACGCAGAGGAGCTTCACTCAGCTTTTGTCTAGCTGTTTTCCATGTCGACGATAGGAGACATCTCTATTCAATTTACTTCGCTTCTTGGTGAGGTATTTTATACCGCAGAGTTGCACAGAGGGTACACAGAGATGCACAGAGGTTTTGAGTTAACCTCCTACGGAGTGAGAACGCAGAGGAGCTTCACTCAGCTTTTGCCTTTACGTTTTATCATGCTGACCTGCCTTTGCCGGCAGGCAGGCGATAGGAAGCATCTCTAACAAGTGTAATTGATTTTCTCGCAAAGCCGCTGAGTCGCAAAGTTGAGATCCTTCGACTCCGCTGCGCTCAGGATGACAAATTGTGCAGTTAAAATCCGTGAGAATCCACGACTGCGCAGCACCCGAGTCACCTGCCTGCCGGCAGGCAGGTCCGCGTTCCCTTTTCATTCTTAGCTCTGTTTCTATGTTTATTACTGTAAGGTGCTATTTGTTATGCTAATAATAGGAAGTCTAGAGATTGAATTTTCGCAAAGCCGCAAAGTTGAGATCCTTCGACTCCGTTCCTCCGCTCAGGATGACAAACCGACCAGGTAGCAGGTCTGATTGAAGCTGCCCGACAACCAACAACCGGCAACCATCAACTATTCTATCCAATACGAACCCGGGCACTATAACTCTTTCGCAGCGCAAACCAATACCGCATCATGATGCTGTCCCACTCATCGGGCGATCGGCCTATGAGTTCTTTAACACGCTCTTTTGGGAGGATGCCCTGCCTGCCATCGCGGTCAATGTCTTTTAGTTTTACCTGTTCCATTTCTTCGGTGGTGGTTTGCTGTACGGTGTCGCTGGTGCAAATCTCTCCCGAAAGGCGGTTGGTTATCATCTCGGCCATTTTGATGCTGCACTGGCTTTTAAGGTTGTCAAAGTTAGGCTTGATGTAGGCATTGCCCTCGCGCATTTCGAGCGGACTCGAATTATTGATGAAGCCCTTACATTTCAGGAAGTCGACTACCCCGCCGCCCACCCCGTCTTCATCGGCAATAATGTTGCTTAGCGCAATGCCGTGTTTTGTCTGGAGTATGCGTGCACGGCCTACCACCTCGTCCAGCCCTGATTTTGCAATGGCCTCGCGGGCAATGCACACCCAGCCGTGCCAAATGCGAAATACTGTTTTATCGCGACCCTTGCGGGCAACGTCTATGGTCATGTACTTAAGCCCTTGCTGCGGAATGTGGATGGGGTTGAAATAGTCGGCAATGGCATCGCGGTCTATCAGGGTTGCGGGGTCGTCATCATACTCCCAGTTGCCAAAGTAAAGGCGTTCGCGGCTGTTTTTATCGAGCCGCAAAAGCGATTGCAGATAGCTGGGGTGCAAGTGCGGATTGTCCGTAGGCAGGCTCTGGATAAAGCGGCGGTGCGGTGCTAGCAATCCATCGCGGCAGGGTTTGTAGAACTCCTTATATGCCCAGTTTTTTGCAGGGTTACAGCTGCCCAGCATCTTGGGTATAAGGCCATATTCGGTAAGCTTATAACGAATGCGGCTCTTAACAATTTGCCATGCGTGATAGGCCACCTGGCTGCATTCGTCTATAAAAGCACCGGTAATTTCTAGCGAACCCAGGCTGTCAAAATTGGGATCAGACGGGTAGTAGAACAAATCTTTAAGCAGTATCTGGCTGCCGTTTTTAAACTGGATAATATGCTCTACCGACTTATAGCTGAACTGGTTGCCCAGCTTTAGCAGCGTGGCAAGCTCAAAAAAGGTATTGAGCGTGGTTTCTTTAAGGGTTTTGAGCTTGCTGCGCCCCATGAGCCAGCGCGTACCGGGGTATTTTTGGCACATTTCTATAAGCCACAGGCATCCCAGGGCACTCTTGCCACCACCGGCAGCACCGCCATAAAGCACCTCTTCGGTAAGGTTGTCTTTAAGGTAATAAATGGCGTGTTCCTGTTTAATGAGCAGCTTCATCATCGCCCAGCGGATTTTGGCCATAGCCCAAATTAAGGGTTACGCCGCGCTGTTGCGGGTCATCGGCATCGTCATACTTTTCGTTCCACTGTTTTGGGTTGCGGTTGCGCAGCCAGAACTGCTGCGAACGGAAGTCGGCCGGAATGTGCTTTTCTACCTCTACAATTTCTACGCGTTCTTTCTCTACACGCTTGCCGTTTTCGTCGTAGTAAATTTCCTTGCATTTAATGGGCTGGCGGGTGGTAATAACCCTGTCTAACGTTGCCTGGTATAGCGAAGCCACGACTTCGAGGTCGGCCATTTTTTTGCCGCGCAGCAGGGCATCTTTAAACTCGGCGTGCTGTTTTTTCCAGTAGAGTATGGTGTCGCGGCTTACGCCAAACCATGCCGCCAGCGATCCGTCTGTAGCGCCGATAATGCAGAGTTTTTGTGCCTGCGAGGCATAATCAGGGTTATATGCGGGTTTGGGTTTTCTGGGTACGGAAGCAGGGGTTGCTGCTTTCATGTTGGGGTGGTTAGGGGAATATTGGGTAAAGAAAAACCCTCAGTTAGGTTGAGGGTTCTTTTTCAAAATAAGGAGTAACCCCTTTATTTTCGATGTATTCTCTGATCTTATCGGTTTCGCTAAAATCAATATATTCAACTAATTTATTGTTCTTAACATATGTCCAGGCCTGATGTTTTCTTATTTGGATCTTATCAGGCTCTCGTCCGATAATAAAATATTTACCGTCTTTTTTATCTTTAGAATTTGCGGCGGTTGCAAAAGTTACATATTTATTCAAATCACTCTCCAGGTAATAAACATGTTTGGAGAAATCAATGGTTTGCCCTGCTACTATAATTCCATTCTTGCCGATAAAGTCAACAGTTACAGGTGTAATTAGTTCTTCAAATTCAAAGGGAGTAATTGTTTGTTGT
Organism: Flavobacterium psychrotrophum; assembly: GCF_003403075.1. Classification (NCBI taxonomy): domain Bacteria; kingdom Pseudomonadati; phylum Bacteroidota; class Flavobacteriia; order Flavobacteriales; family Flavobacteriaceae; genus Flavobacterium; species Flavobacterium psychrotrophum. Next base: position 4,222,901 of record NZ_CP031557.1, read on the forward strand.
ATGTTAACTTTGCCCTCTATTTTTGGGAATAGTGCAATTTCTACCTGTTGCTCAAAGGTGGTTTCAGCATCTTCTATCATTTCTTCATAGCGGAAGATGTACTTTTCAAAAATTCTTTTAAAATTTTCCTGATTAAGGGGTATGTCAATCGACTTTACCTCAGAAAAAGAAACAAGATTATTATTATACCTATGCAAATAAGACATATATGATTCTTGAACCCATGCCGTTTTCTTGTTGGTAATGTCAAATTTAATACTGCCTTCCTCTAAGGCTTCGTTAATATCCTTGTGCAGGCTTTTAAAGTATGTTTTCAGTATGGTGTAATTCTGAACCGGAATCAGACTTTTAATGGCCTGTAATTTTGATTCAGACACCCTAAACTGATTATTTTCATTATCAAACATAATAAGCCCAATGCTTACTTTTTCGTCTAAAGCTGCATTAAGTGGAATGTAAACTATGCTGAAAAATGTTTTCATTTGTTGTAAAACTTTATCTGAATGAATGACCTGAAAGATGTTATACAATCTTTAAGCCATTTTTCGTTAAACAATTGTTTTCTGAGATTTTCTTCAAGTGCTTCAGTATCAATTTTCCATTCGGCGGGTATAAGACTGATGATGTTTGGAAGAGCTTCTTTGCATTCAGATACGCAAAGGTAGAAAGTTTCTACAATGTTATCGACTGCTGTCTCTAATTTTGTGCCTTTTTTAAATAATATACTGGTTAAGTCTGTGTTTATAATTGATTCATCTTCTGTAATCTGAGCCAAACCGTATTTTAGGCTCCCGGAGTTAAAAATTTCTCCATGGTCAAATACGCAGAATCTATAATCTGATATATCTGTAATATTCAATAACAAATTACTGTTATTGTGTGTCCGGTCTTCGTTGCTTAACCAAATATCAAACAACCCAATCAGTAACAGGTCTTCCTTTTGTTTGATTTTCTTTCTAAAAGAGTGATCTTCAAAAATGGAAGTTGAAGATTTATCGACATGAATAGAACTCTTTAGATAAAAGGATCCAAAGCATAGCTTTCTGAAATTTCGAATCTGGAGCGATTTGTTTTGGGGTATGTGTTCATCTTGTGCGTTTATTAAACAAATACCAGGCGTATCTAAACCCCACACCTGTGCAAATTTAGATCCTAATATCTCATTGATGAGTTTATAAGGATCATTATGCTTAAGTACCCAATCATTTAAATCATCACAGGTTACTAACAGCGGTTTTGCACCGGTGTCATACACTTTCGTAGCCTGATGAATGGTTTTTCGTACTGGTAGCACTTGGCTGGTAAATTGGTTTTATCAAATATAGAACTTTTGATTATAAATACTTTAATTCATTTTCAATATGTCAAAGAACACTTTTAGTATTAAAGCCGTCAGGTCACAAGCCGAAAGCCCCCTACAAAAACCTGCTACTTTTGCCCTGCTACCAGCGCTTCACGTTTCGTGAACAGTTAAACTCATCGCGGCTACTAAAGTCGGCGTGGGTGCGGAGGGAATCTTCGGCGGCGGCAAGGCAGCGTTCGTCAAAGTACTCACGAAAAAAGCTTAACACCTTAGCAATACTCAGGCTCTCGTAGAACTCGCCATACTGCCCGTTGATAATGCGGCGGAACAGAAATGCAGGGTCTTTCATGTTAGGGTAATTTGTTGATTCGATAATTGATTTTCTTGAACGGCCATGAAGTTGAGATACTTTCACTCCATTCCTCCGTTCATGATTACATCATGCCTTGTCATGCCGGCGACAGGAAGGATCTCACATAATAATTTTTTCTCGCGAAGGCGCTAAGGCGCAAAGTTGAGATCCTTCACTCCATTCCTCCGCTCGGGATGACAAATCAGATTGAGTGAAGCTGCCATCAACCGGGAACCATCAACTAACAACCAATTGCTACACCCTGATAATATTATCAATAATCACGTTATTATATGTGCCTTTGCTGCCCGAGATGTGAAATTCTATCTCGGCTACGTCGCCGGGCAGTACGTCCTGTAGCATCTCTATTTTGGTCCCCAGGGCAGAGGGGTAAAACACGCGCCCGGTTTCCTGTTCAAAGTGCAGCTGCTGAACGGCAGTACCCAGTTTGGTTGTTTTTACATCGCCTATGGCAGTAATGATGCCTTTTATTTTGTAGTTCATGATTTTGAATTTAAAGATTGAATGATTGAAAAATTTAAAGATTGTGAACGGGCTGGTTGTTGTGTTCAGGATGACAAAGCCGAGTGAGGCTTCCATCAACTAATAACCGGCAACTAACAACAATTAGCTACGCCTCGCGCACCGCAAAAGCTACCAAGTTGTTGTACTGTATGCCGCTGTTTTTGCTTATTTTACCTTCCAGGGTAACGTCTACCTGTATTTCGTCGTTTTCTTTGTAGGTGGCAATTTCATCCATACGGCGGCCGCGAAATTCTACAAATGCTTTTTGCCTGTGGTCTGGCACAAGGGTTACTACTTTCTTTTCGTGGCCTGCGGTATTGCGGTATTCAATGCTTTCGATGGTTCCTGTTATTGTCATGATTTTTGTTGATTTAAAGATTTTATGATTGAAAAATTGGTTGGTTGGATTTAGATGGGACCTGCCTTTACCGTCAGGCAGGCGCGGATGCCGCGGATTTTGGCGGATAATCGCTTATTAATAGTAATCCGGATTATTTAAGGTTTCTTGTCTTGCTGCTTACTGCGACTGAACACTGTTACTTCTTCACTCTGTTATCGTAAATCGCCTGTCGGCATTAAACAGCATTATGGCTTTCATGTTTTGCAGGTAGCGCTGTTGTTTTGTGTTTATGGTTTCTGGTTGGGTTGGGTTGCTGCCTGCTGTAAACTGATCACTGCTTTTGTGTGTCGCGGCCGTTATCTTTTGTTTTTCATCTTTATCTCTTTTATTCAAATCTTTTAATTCTTCATACAATCCGCGCAATGTTGCACTTAGCGTTTTTAGGTTTTGCTTTATCTGTGTGGTGTTTTCCACTTCAAACTGCGCGATATGAGAGGCTAAGTAGTAGTTATATGAAGCTTTAATTGCGCATAGTTCCACTATTTCTTTCATAACGTGTTGTTTGTTTCGCATATTGTTATATCTTTGTAGAAGTATAATGCAAAATTAAGTGGAATATTCCACACAACAAAATAAAAGAAGGTAAAATTTTCCACATTTGGTGTAAAATTTTCTCATCCGCTGCGTAAAGTGTTGACTATGGAAGGATTGGATATAAAAAAACGTCGTGAAGAACTGGGGCTGACCCAAAAAGAGCTTGGCGACCTTATTGGCGCCAGCCGCGAAACCATTATTAATTATGAGAAGGGCAAGCCTATACCGCGCAGCAAAAGTGAAATATTAAACAAAGTGTTGCAGGAGGGTACTGTATATAATAAGAAAGTAGTGGGCGAGGAAGTAGTGCGTTTTGCCGAGCCGATAGAAAATAAAAATGGTAACCGTTTTCTTGAACTACCAAACGGCAAGTTCTATATGCTTATGCCGTTGGCCGAGTTTGAAGTGCAGGCGGGCTTTTTAGACAATTATCAGGATTCTGATTTTCTTATGGACCTTAGTCAACACGGCATCATGGTAGATAAAACGGTACAAGGGCGCTATGTGGCTTTTCGCGTAAACGGCGATAGTATGGATAACGGCAGCAGCCACGCCATAGGCCGAAACAGCATTGTTACCACCCGCGAGCTGCAACGCCAGCACTGGGTTAGTAAGTTGCGCTACCGCGATTTTCCGTACTGGGTTATTTACACTACGCAAAGTAAGCTGCCGCTTTTAAAAGAAATCATAGAGCATAATACTGAAGAGGGCTACATTACCTGCCACTCGCTAAACGATAGCCCTGAGTTTACTGATTTTCGATTATATATGAATGATATTCAGGCGCTGTTTTATGTTATAGACGTAAACAGAACCGTGAGTAAGAAGGTGGTGTATTAGATGTGGGTTTGTTTGATGCTTTTGTCATGCTGACGATAGGAAGCATCTCGGGTAATCAAAGTTGAGATCCTTCGACTCCGCTGCGCTGCGCTCAGGATGACAAAGCGATGCTTGGTACAGGTGCGGTTTTTGTCATGCTGACGATAGGAAGCATCTCACATAATCAGAGTTGAGATCCTTCGGCTCCGCTGCGCTGGGCTCAGGATGACAAAGATTCCCTTTAATACTGATGTAGTTTTTGTCATGCTGACGATAGGAAGCATCTCAATAAATTTTCACGCAAAGCTGCAAAGTTGCACGTTATTAGATTTGAGATCCTTCACTTCGTTCCTCCGTTCAGGATGACAGAGGGTATGATTTGTTATGCTGACCTGTCTTTGCCGGCAGGCCGGCGATAGAAAGCATCTCTATTCAAAATACATTAAATACCAACCAATGATTAAAACTTTAGGCACGCATAATTACTACGTCTATATTTTAACCAATAAAATTAAGACGGTTCTTTATACCGGTGTAACAAATAATTTAAAAGACCGGTTATACTTCCATCAGAATCCAGAGGCTAACAGCAAAGCATTTACAACAAAATATAAGTGCTTTTATCTGGTATACTGGGAACATTATAGTGATATAAATATTGCAATTGACAGGGAAAAACAGATTAAAGGATGGAAAAGAGATAAGAAAGATAAACTGGTGTCGGAATTTAATACGGAATGGAGATTTTTAAATGATGAAATATAAGAAGTGTCTATTGAGATCTTTCACATCGTTCCTCCGTTCAGGATAACAAAACGTTCCTTGATGCAGGTGCTTTTTGTCATGCTGACGGTAGGAAGCATCTCGGTTTTTTAGGCTTGAGATCCTTCGACTCCGCTGCGCTGCGCTCAGGATGACAAAGCGTTTCTTGATGCAAGTGCGGTTTTTGTCATGCTGACGATAGGAAGCATCTCACGTAATCAGAGTTGAGATCCTTCGGCTCCGCTGCGCTGCGCTCAGGATGACAAAGATTCCCTTTAATACTGATGCGGCTTTTGTCATGCAGACTATAGGAAGCATCTCAACAGATTTTCACGCAAAGTTGCATGTTATTAGATTTGAGATCCTTCACTTCGTTCCTCCGTTCAGGATGACAGAGGGTATGATTTGTTATGCTGACCTGCCTTTGCCGGCAGGCCGGCGATAGGAAGCATCTCGCGTAATTAGGGCTGAAATGCTCCGCTCCGCATGATGTCCCACCGACTTTAAAACTTTCTACTTTAAGACTTTAAGACGTCATTAACTTTATTAACCACCATTTGCGGTGTTATGGTGCGCATGGCATCTTCATAGCCTGGTACTACCTTGTTGCCATAAATAGAGGTCGGTAGCATAGGGTACTGCTCGCGGTTTGACGTAACGGCGTTAGTTGCCGGTTGTAAAAACGGCGCAAAGCCCGCATAAGGGTGCGTGGCTCCCCAAAGGGTAACTACTTTAACACCATACATGGCGGCCATATGCGCATTGGCACTGTCCATACTCAGCATCAGGTTAAGGTTACTTATTATTTGCAGTTCCTGCTTCAGGAGCATTTTTCCGCCTGCTATAACCTGAATGTTAGTGTGGCCTTTGGCAAATTTTTTAAGTTGTTTTGCTTCATCTTTTCCACCGCCAAACAAAAACAGGGTAGTATTGGGTTGTGTTGCAAGGGTGTTTATTACCTCCTGCATCAGGTCTTTAGGGTATACCTTGCCACGGTGCTGGGCAAAGGGTGCAATGCCTATCCATGTGCCGGCTTTCTCTCCGGTTACGGCTACCACATCGCTGCTAAGTTCTAATTTTGGCAATAGGGCATTATCATCTAAAACGATAGGAAAACCCAGTTGTGCCAGTACTTCGGCATGGCGCTGTGTAACAGGGGTTATTTGTTCGAATACCTTATTTTTAGCGGCTGTAAGCTGCTTGCGGGTATCGCGCATTTTATTTGTAGTTGCGGTTTTTTTTCCGCGCCATGCAAAAAGCTTCGTAATGATTTTTGATCGCAGTACGTTATGCAGGTCGGCCACGGCATAAATACGCAGTGCCTTTAATTCTTTATAAAGCCGCCAAAGCCCTATAAAGCCTTTATGGAACTTATTAAAATCGGCCTCATAAATATTTACCCCGGGTATGGCCTCAAAAAAGGGCTTGTATAGACTGCGCGAGGCAATGGTTATCCTTACATCAGGATACTGGTGCGCCAGGGCATTAACTAAAGGTACCGTCATGGCTACATCACCCATGGCAGAAAAGCGCAACAGGAGCAGGTGTTTGTGGCCCATTTTTTTTCTGTGTGGCATAAGTGTCGATTGGTTAGTGCCTGGGTTTGGCCTCTGGGGTAAGCCGTGCCGGGCTAAAATATAAAACCTTCCCACGGGCTATGGGAAGGTTTAAGTATGTTTTGGTATTACTTCTTGTTTTGGTACAGCACCGGGTTTAGTTCCTCGTCGTTGTACATTTTCATTTGCTTGTACACCTTCATGTACTTGTCGCCGTTTTGTATATCGGTAAGCAGGTCGTCTATAGCTGTGCTAAGGTCTTTTTTCTGCTCCAGCAGTACGTTTAGTTTTTCCTGGCACTTAGCCTTGTGCTCATCACTTGCTCCGGGGCGGGTAGCCTCTTCGCTCATATGATAGATCTTAAGGGCAAGTATAGACAGGCGGTCTAATGCCCATGCAGGGCTTTCGCTGTTTATTTTGGCATCGGCTTTAGGCTGTACCTCTTTATATTTATCAAGAAAGTAGCTGTCTATAAACTCTACCATATCTGTACGCACCTGGTTACTGGCGTCTATTTTACGCTTAAGTACAAGGGCTGCTACAGGGTCTATTTCCGGATTACGAATAATGTCCTCAAAATGCCACTGCACGGTATCTACCCAGTTTTTGGCATACAACAGGTGCTCTATCTGGTCTTTGCCATAAGGGTTGTTAATAGGCTGGTCTACACTGTCGTGCACATGATAGTCGTTAATGCTTTGCTCAAAAATGGCGAATGCGGTGCTTGAAAACATGGTTTTTATTTTTTTACAAATATAGTTTTAATACTTTTATCTTACCAAAACAAAATTTTTATCAAAATGATACGTCATACACTGTCTGAAAACAACAGCATCCTTAACCATTTTATGGCGCAACTGCGCGATGTATCGCTGCAAAAAGACAGTATGCGCTTTCGCCGAAACATACACCGCATAGGCGAAGCCATGGCTTATGAGATTAGCAAAACCCTCGATTACGTTCCGTTTGATATTAACACGCCACTGGGCATTAAGCAATCGCACAAAATTAAAGACGGCATAGTGGTGTGCAACATACTGCGTGCGGGGCTGGCCTTGCACGAAGGGCTTATTTCGTTTTTTGATGATGCAGAGAACGGCTTTATTTCGGCCTACCGCCATCACCCGTTTAACGATGACCGTTTTGAAATTGTAACCGAATATAAGGCAGCACCATCATTATCCGGTAAGACGGTTATTATTGCCGACCCTATGCTGGCCACCGGGCAGTCGTTAGTAGCATCGTGCCAAAAGCTGCTGGAAAACGAAACCCCCATTGCAGTGCATATTGCCGTGGTTATTGCCGCGCCAGAGGGTATTGCCTACCTGGAAGAGTACCTGCCAAACAACTACCACCTGTGGATTTGTGATGTAGACAGCCACCTGAATGATAAAAAATATATTGTTCCCGGACTGGGCGATGCCGGCGATTTAGCTTATGGCGTTAAGTTGTAGAAAAAGGTGCTGCAATAAAATACACAATGTATTAGAACCAACGACATTAACGTTGCTGTCGCGGATTTGTGGTTTATTACTGATTGTTATTGTTTTACACACGGATAAAAATCCGCGCGATCGGATAGAAGTAGCAAATCAAAAAGTTATTTTACATTAATTTTACGTTTATCATCACTCCAATACCAAACCTAAAATGAACTTCGCACTTATGTTCATGTTATTGCCGGTAATATTTCAGGTAGTATTTGGCATCAAGGCCATTCGCAAAACCACAGTACTACCTTTACCCGTGCTACTGCCTATAAGCCTGGGGTTGCAGTTTATATGTACCTGTGCAGGTTTTGTATCGCTATACAGTCTATTACAAAACAATGTGCCATGCCGGCCTTTGGTGTATTTGGCATGGGTATTTTATATGGTATTATAATCATTGTTATTTTATAATCCAGCTTATAATAGCAATCATGTACAGAAACAAGAAACTGAAGTAATCTTATATCTGTACAAATTTTTGATGTCACATATCTGTGATCCTCGTGTAAATTCCGTAGAGCTATCGTCGTTATAACGCACGGATTACAAATCCGCATAATCGGAGCAGAGCCTTACTGGAGAGTAGTGGGGTCTCAGGGGGATGTGGGAGGTATTATTAAATAAATTAATGAGTTATGAAAATATTTAAAGTTCTGAATACTTTAGCTTCGTCAAAAGAAGAACAAGTAAGCTATCTTATAGCCATAGGTACGTTCCCTTCTACAGATGAACTGGCAATAGAGTTCGACGACGAATACAAAATTTTATTGGGTATCCTAAATGATAAAAAAAATAGCTTTTTAAATTCTCATTTAAATTTTTTAAATAAGCTTAATGAAATTGATTCCATTTTTGCAGAAATGAATCATGCGAATGTAAAAATATTTTGGGATGCAGCTTCACTTGGTTCTGAGAAGTGGAACAAAATTCGAGAACGAGCTAAAGATGCATTAAATTACAGTAAAATATCAGATATTATGAATTTACTAGTCTAAAATGCTATACCTATTGCTCGGATATGCAATAAACATAACCGTTGAGTATAGCGTGGATTTTTAATCATAAGTGTTCGAAACCCCTGATGGCGAGTATCTGTAATTCATGATTTATTTTACCCTACTTTATCACTGTAGTTTACGCATGGCTTAGCGCGATTAGCCCGAAAGAAGCAGCCAAAAAAACGCAACTGTAAACCTAATATAATCATCAATCAAAAATAAAAACCCCTTTAAAGCCACCAGCTTTAAAGGGGTTTTAACAGTATAACTAATTAAATATAGCTATTACAGTTTATTTTCTTCCTGCGCTTTTTTAGGAGCAGAGGTTTGATGGTCTTCGTCTTTGGCGGCATTCTTAAATTCTTTAATACCAGTACCCAATCCTTTCATAAGTTCGGGGATTTTCTTTCCGCCAAACAGCAATACAACAATTACCAGTATTACAAGTATTTCGGTGATACCTAATTTTCCCATGACAATATAACATTTTAAATATTAGACAAAGTTAATTATAAAATATATTCGTTTAACTAATTACGACAATTATTTGACTTTGGTTTGCGTTAAATAAACTAAATTCATCAATTGCCTTTATTTTTTAGTAGACTATTGCAGCTGGCAAAACCCTAAAATAAGGCAGTATTACTATATTTGTCAATTAAACGGTTATTATGGCAAAACGGCTCAAAAAGCAAATCATCCGGAAAAAACTCTTCAATAAAAACCGCCTGGTCATATTGAACGAAGATACCTTTGAGGAAATTTTTTCGCTCAGGCTAAACCTGATGAATGTGTTTGTAGGCATTACCAGTATCTCTATTGTAATGATAGCACTGGTTACTTACATTATTGCCTTTACGCCGCTGCGCGAATACATTCCCGGATATGCCAGCACAAAGCTAAAGCGCGAGGCTACGGCCAATGCCATTAAGTCTGACTCGCTTATTAAAGAGCTGGAAGAAGAAAAAGCCTACCTGGCATCTATAAAAAAAGTACTTACCGGAGACCTCGACAAAACAAAACTAAGTCGCGACAGCATAGTACCTTCTGAACAAAAAGAGCTTACCGCCGAGGAAATGAAGCCCAGCGCTGCTGACCAGAAACTGCGTCAGGAAGTGGCACACGAGGATAAATACAACCTTTTTGAAAAAGCCACACCACGTGTAAACCAGGTACTATTTGCACCGGTACAGGGCAAGGTAACACAGGCTTACAATGCCGCCAAGAAACATTTTTATGTAGAAGTAGCAGTGGCAAACAACACGCCGGTAAAGGCCATATCTGCCGGAACGGTTATACTGGCCGACTGGACCCCCACTAACGGTAACGTAATGGTGGTGCGCCATAACGACGGAATCATGTCGGTCTACAAACAGCTTACATCAATAACCAAGGAGCAGGGCGATGTGGTAAAGAGTGGCGAAGTACTGGCACTGGCGGGCTTTAGCGGCAAGCAGGGTGGCGTGCAGCTGCACTTTGAGCTGTGGAAAGATGGCTACCCAATAGACCCAACCCAGTTTATAGATTTTGAATAATGGATGCTTTTTTTGATAACATAGCCATACCCTCACTCTACTCTGGCATTGCCTTTGCCTTTGTGGGTTCTATGCTGCACTTTAGCCCTCCGTCAGAAATTAACGGGGTTATAGGCTACCGCACTAAGGCGTCTATGAAATCGCAGGAACGGTGGGATTTTGCCCAAAAGTATTCGGCTATGTTTATGGGTATTTGCGGTGTTATCATGGTTGCGCTGTCTTTGCTGTCTTACTTTATACCCATAGATGCCGAATTAAAAAACATAGGTGGTTTAGGACTGCTTCTTACAAGCGCAGTATCTATGATAGCCGCTACCGAAATAGCACTTAAAAAAAGATTTAAAAACAACTACTGATGGAACTATATCTTGGCAATACAGGTTTACTATGTGGTTTGGTGTTTTTTATCATGGGTGGCATTATGTATAAATGGCCGCCAAAAAACATAAACGGCCTGTATGGCTACCGCACGGGTTCGTCTATGCAGTCTCAGGAACGGTGGGAGTTTGCCCAAAGGTTTTCTGCCATACAAATGATCAAAGCCGGTGGTGCACTAATGCTTGTAAGCCTTATATTGGCACTGTTGCAGGTGGGCATAGAAGTTATAACCACCATAGGTACCGTACTGCTTTTAGCATGCACCGGCTATTTGCTGTTTAGTACCGAAAGGGCTATCAAAAAGAATTTTGGAAATAAATAAAAAGAGTCATTCAGCTATGAACCCACTTGTCGGCAGGCAAGGTTTACGGCTAAGATTTATATAAAAAACAATCCGTTACAATGTCATTAAAAACATTAGGAGCGCAACTATTCGCAAAAGTTATTCACGGTAAAACCCAAAAATGGGCAAACAATCCTGTAGCCACCCAGCAAAAGGTATTCGGCGAACTTTTGGCGAAAGCCAAAGGCACACAGTTTGGCAAAGACCATAATTTTGAGGGCATAGATAGTATGTCTGATTTTGCTGCTCATGTACCCGTACGCGATTATGAGGGGCTTAAGCATTATGTAGACCGCGTGGTACATGGCGAAGAAAACATATTGTGGCCGGGCAAGCCGCTGTATTTTGCCAAAACATCGGGCACTACAAGCGGTGCCAAGTACATTCCGCTTACGGCAGAGAGCATGCCTTATCATATAGAGGCAGCACGAAATGCCATACTAAGCTACATTAACGAAACAGGCAATGCAGGGTTTGTAGATGGCAAGATGATATTTTTGCAGGGCAGCCCGGAGCTTGATGAAAAGCACGGCATTAAATTTGGCCGTCTTAGCGGTATCGTGGCGCACTTTGTGCCCGCCTACCTGCAAAAAAACCGTATGCCAAGTTGGGAAACCAATGTTATAGACGACTGGGAAACCAAGGTAGATGCCATTGTAGCCGAAACCATTAACGAAGATATGACCGTAATATCGGGCATACCTAGTTGGGTGCAAATGTATTTTGAAAAGCTGCACCAAAAGGCAGGCAAGCCCGTGGGCGATATCTTTAAAAACTTTAACCTGTTTATATACGGCGGGGTAAATTATGAGCCGTATCGTGCCAAGTTTGAAAACCTGATAGGGCGCAGGGTAGACAGCATAGAGCTTTTTCCTGCATCTGAAGGTTTTTTTGCCTACCAGGACAGCCAGTCCGAAAAAGGTATGCTGCTGCTGCTTAACTCGGGCATTTTTTATGAGTTTATAAAAGCTGACGAATTTTTTACCGAAAAGCCGCGCCGCTACACCATTGGCGAAGTAGAACTGGGCATAAACTACGTGCTTATTATTTCTACCAATGCAGGCTTGTGGGCCTACAACATAGGCGATACTGTTGCCTTTACCAGCCTTGCGCCCTATCGGGTTATAGTTACCGGCAGGATAAAGCATTACATTTCGGCATTTGGTGAGCACGTTATAGGCAAAGAGGTAGAAAGCGCACTTAACGAGGCTATGCAGGGCAGCTATGTAAGCGTAAATGAGTTTACCGTAGCCCCGCAAATAAACCCTGCAAGCGGACTGCCTTACCACGAGTGGTTTATAGAGTTTGAACAAGAGCCTAAAGACCTTGCCACATTTGCCCTTGCGGTAGATACCGCCATGCGAAAACAAAATGTATATTATGACGATCTTATAGCCGGTAATGTGCTGCGCACGCTGGTAATTACTAAAGTGGGCAAAAATGGTTTTCAGGAATACATGAAATCAATAGGCAAGCTAGGCGGGCAAAACAAGCTGCCCCGCCTGAGTAATGACCGTAAGATAGCAGCGTTTTTTGAGTAAAAAGTTTAACTAATAAAAAATAAACCACATAGATATATAGCCTTGATTTCCGGTAAAGATTGCAGAGAAAGCTTCGCTTTACATAGCTATGTGCGGAGTTTATTCCCTATAATTTTCTTTTAAAGTGTCTAAAGCTATGTGCCTATGTGGTTAAAAAATAATGTAATATGCACATGTTAACCAAAATATCATTTCGTTAACACGTTGCTTTTTTTAATATAAATTCAACTAAAAATAAACCATATAGATACATAGCCTTCGTTTTCGGTAAAGATTGCAGAGAAAGCTTCGCTTTACATAGCTATGTGCGGAGTTTATTCCTTATAATTTTCTTTTAAAGTGTCTAAAGCTATGTGCCTATGTGGTTAAAAAATAATGTAATATGCACATGTTAACCAAAATATCATTTCGTTAACACGTTGCTTTTTTTAATATAAATTCAACTAAAAATAAACTATATAGATACATAGCCTTCGTTTTCGGTAAAGATTGCAGAGAAAGCTTCGCTTTACATAGCTTGTGCAGAATGTTATTCTCTATCTGTACTTTTAAGGCATTAAATGCTATGTATCTATGTGGTTGAAAATAATGTGAGATAAACGATGTTAACCAAAATATCATTTCGTTAACACGTTGCTTTTTTTAATATAAATTTGGCTAAAAATAAAAATCCTACATTTGCTAACAAACAAACATTATGCAGGGAATTAAAAACATAACACGTTCGCGTGCCCAGGAATCTTCAGCAGCTATAGAGCGGCTTTACATTACTATGCGCCACCTTTTTAACCGTGGGTTCTACAAGCCTATGGGTATAAGCGGCGATACCTTGCGCGAAGCTTTGCTTTCGCTAAGGCCTGAAATTTATGGTTCAATAGCCGAAGAAAAAGCCGAACTAAATGGCTTACTGTATGTTATAGAGCGCCTTCCGGTGGGTATAGAGCAATGCCGCTTTATAAACCTTACCAGCGATGAGGGCTATGGCAAGAGCCATTTTAAGGCCATAGTGCCGCCAAAACGTAAACGAAACTGCTACCGCATAGACGATGAGCAGATGAATATAGAAATTACTCGCGGGCGCAGCGATATTTACGATATCCTTACGCACCTTACGTTTATCTACGTAGAGTCTGATAAAATTAAGAATCGTGTACTTATAGACGATAATGGCGAGATAGCGCGCGACTGGGTAAAACTGGAGCAGATTATTGCTAAAGAAGAAAAGCTTACGTTAGAGGAGCGCGAGCAGGCCATAAGCCATGTAAGCAACGTGCTGGGCCGCACTTTTGCAGAGCTCACCGATATTTACGACGGTTTTGGCACCAAGGCAGACCCTGATCGTTTTCTTAAGGTAATATACTGGCTGGGCAAACTGGCCATAGAAGAGGCTATGGGAGCCCAAAAGCGTACCATAACCTTTACCCCTATACTGCGCGAAAGGCTGGGTCACCACATTCATGGTGAAATATGGGCAGACAACATTAAGGCGGTACTTAAGCAAAACGGCTTGCTGGAACGCCCTATACATATTATAAGTGCCAATATGCACAGTGTTATGAACTCGCTGTTTGCACACCAGCTGCTTAAGGCCAAGTATAAAGATAAAGATGCGTTCTTTATTTTTGAAGAACTGAGCAAATCGGGCAACGACCCGCTACGCGAAAAGGTGCAGGAATTTGCCATGAAAAACGGCATGATCTATATGCCGGATACATCGGGTACTAACATAGACGTGCAGATTTTTGATACCGATAAGATCGACTTCTCTAAAACAGCATTCCCAACATCTGATACGGGCGATAAAAAACCGGTTATCATTGTTATGGACTATGCCTTTGGCGAACAGGCTTATGAAACCATAGATGAGCTGCTTAAACCTTACAAAGAGGGCGATAAGCGCACACTGGTAAATGTAGAGTCGGTTTCTATAATGGGTAAGGCAGGTATACTTGAAGGCAGCAAAGGCGACATCATGATACCATCTGCCCATATAAATGAGGGTACCGGCGATAACTATCCGTTTGATAACGAGCTTACGGCAGATATGTTTGAGGGGCAGGGCATACCGGTATATAGCGGCCCTATGGTTAGCGTACTGGGTACATCACTCCAAAATAAAGACCTGCTTAAGTTTTTTAACGAGAGTACATGGGGTGTTATTGGCCTGGAAATGGAAGGTGCTTATTATCAAAAAGCCATACAGAGTGCCAGTAAAATCAGAAAAAGCATTAACCCGGATGTTAAGGTACGCTATGCCTACTACGCATCTGATAACCCGCTCGAAACGGGCAGCACGCTTGCAAGCGGTGGCCTGGGTACTACAGGAGTAAAGCCTACTTACCTGATTACCATAAAAATATTAGAACAAATTTTCAATATCCGATAAGCTGTAATGGAAAACCAAAACACAAACCAGAATAACGACGTAGACATCAATGAAGTAAAACAGCGCCTTAAAGGGTATGCTGCCAGGGTTAATGATTCTTTTTTTGACGTTATACTTTTTATAAGGCATTATATAATTGCTGTAATTATACTGGTTGTAGCCGGTGTGGGGCTTGGTATTTATTTAGATAGTGGGGCTAAGACATACAGCCACAAAATTTTTGTTACGCCTAACTTTGGCAGTGTAGATTATTTGTACGAACAAATTGAACGCATAAACGGCAAGCTAAAGGAAGGCGATACTACCTACATTAAAAACTTAGGAATCAAGAATCCTAAAAAAATTCTGAAGCTGGAAATAGACCCGGTTGTAGATATCTATGATTTTATGGATGAGAACAATCCTGACCAGCAAAATAAAAGGATAGACCTGTTTAAGATTATTGCCGAAAACGGGGAGATGTCTAAAACCCTGGAGGATAAAATTACCAGCCGTAATTATAAAAACCACCTGGTAACGTTTACCACGACCGAAAGAACCGATGCAAATAGTCTTATAGAGCCGTTTCTTAAGGCACTAAATAACGACCCTTACTGGAAACAGATGCAAAAAGAAGGGCTGCAAAACCTTGAGGTTAAAAATGCAGAAAATGATGTAATGATTAGCCAGGTAAACAAAGTACTGTCTGATTATGGTAACACAGGCAGCACATCGGGTGTATCTATGCGTACAGATAATACCAACCTTACTGACTTGTTTTACTTTAAAAACATGCTTGTAAGAGAACAAGGCCGCAACAAAATAAGCAAAATCGATTTCCAGAAGGTTATAAAAGACCGTGGTACGGTTTTAAACATTTATAAAAGCGGCATAGTAACCGGGCATACTAAGCTTATCTTACCAATTATCTTTTTGTTGCTGTTTACCTTTATTGTTAAGTTCAGAGATTATTATCGTTCTCAATTAGCTAAACGTAATCTAAAATAATTCCTGCATTTTGAAAAAAGTTTTAGTAACAGGTGCCGGTGGGCAGCTGGGCCAGGCACTTAAAAAAGCCGCACCCGCACACACCGGCCTTGAATTTTATTTTGCATCATCGGGCGAAGTAGATATTACATCGGGCGAAAGCCTTGAGGCAGTATTCAGCACATTTAAGCCAGATTATGTTATTAACGCTGCTGCTTATACCGCTGTAGACAAAGCCGAAACAGAACCGGAAAAAGCACAGCTTATAAATGTAACCGGCGCTGCAAACCTTGCTAACGCATGCCTTAAATATGGCTGTGCATTGCTGCACGTTTCTACCGACTTTGTTTTTGACGGAAACAGTATCACAGCTTACACCGAAGAGGATGTGCCTAACCCTACTGGGGTATATGGCAAGACCAAATTAGAAGGCGAGCAGCAGGTAGCGGCAATACTGCCACAGCATTACATCATCAGGACGTCGTGGGTATATTCTGAGTTTGCTAATAACTTTAAAAAAACCATGTTGCGCCTTGCCGCAGAGCGCGATACCATAAACGTGGTAAACGACCAGCGCGGCACGCCTACAAATGCTAACAGCCTTGCCGAAGCACTTATTGCCATTATAAACAGTAATAAGGCGGCATACGGCATTTATAACTACAGCAACGAAGGTGAGGCAACATGGTACGATTTTGCAAAAAAAATATTTGAAGTAAACAATGTTTCTATAAATTTACGGCCTATACCTACTTCAGCATTTCCAACACCTGCTAAAAGGCCGGCGTATAGCGTGCTGGACAAAACCAAAATTAAAGAGGTTTTTAACCTTGTAATACCCAAATGGCAAACAGAAGTCTAACAAATGGATATATCAGAATTTTCGAGATTAAACAACAAAGCGAATTATGATAGGCATCCGTGGGAAACATCCCGCGTTAATGTTTTAAAGCACCTGCTAAAAAGCTTTAAGCTAAAGTTGCCTGTTCAGCGCATTGTAGACATAGGTGGCGGCGACGCTTTTTTGATAAACAACCTGTATTCAGAAAATTTTGCAAACCAGTATTTTGCCATAGACATTGCCTATACGCCAGAGGTTATAGCACAGTTAAAGACTAATTATAATAACAGCCCTATTACCTACTTTAACAGCATAGAAGATTACCTGGCTGAGTATGACGATGGTGTGCCCACCTTGTTTTTGTGCATGGATGTTTTAGAACACCTGCCGGATGAGGGGCTTATACTATCGCACTTAAGCAGCAACCCGGCTAATTATTACTTTTTTGCCGTACCGGCATTTCAGTCTATATTTTCAAGCCATGATGTGCTGCTGGGCCACTACAGGCGTTATACCGTAGCAGGGTTTAAAAATATGCTTATGCAGCATGGTTTTAGCATAAACAAAAAAGGCTACTACTTTACCTCGCTGCTATTTTTAAGATGGGTAGAAAAACTGCTTAAAAAAGATAAAAAAGAATCGATAGACAACTGGGAAGCCGGCAAACAAAAAACGGCATTGATAAATACAATGCTTACGCTCGATTTTAAAACCACAACTTTACTGGGTAAGCTGGGTATTACCGTACCCGGATTGTCCTGCTACTGCTTATGCAAAAAATAGCCATAATAATACCTTGCTATAACGAAGAAAAAAGGCTTAGCGGGGCTGCCCTCGAAGAATTGCATAACACTACAAATGTGCATATATACCTGTGCAACGATGGCAGTACAGATGGCACTGCGGCATTAATAGATGGTTTTGCTAACACTATGGAGCGTTGCTTTGCCATACAATATTCTAAAAACCAGGGCAAGGCAAATACCATATACAAATCTGCCAATGCGCTTTTAGCAAAAAACGACTATACCCATATAGGCTATTTTGATGCTGATTTTAGTACTCCCGTAAGCGAAATGAAGCGTATGCTTGAGCGCCTGGAGCAGGTGCCTTCGCAGTTTATAATAGGATCGCGCGTTAAGCTGCTAAACAACGACATACAAAGAAAAACACACCGCCACTTTATAGGCCGGGCAATTATTACCCTTGTAAATATCAGGCTTAAACTGGGCATTTATGATACCCAGTGCGGGGCAAAGCTTTTTCCGGTAACAATAGCGGCAGAAGGTTTTACGCAGCCGTTTAAAACATCGTGGCTTTTTGATATCGAACTCTTTATCCGCCTTAAGAAAAAGGGATTGCTCATACAGGGCGAAGAGTTTCCGCTGCGGCACTGGAAAGATGTAGATGGCTCTAAGCTGGGCTGGAAAACATCATTCAAAATTTTAAAAGAGTTACTGATATTACAAAAGCTATGAAAAGGATACTTGCCGGCCATTACCTGATTGCCTACCTCATTGCTATCATTATTTTTTATTTCAGTTACGGGCTGGGCATATTAAACCCACAAAACATTAACTGGCTGCTAAGTGCACGCCACGACTGGGGTACGCACTACCTGGGCTGGGCATTTTACCGCGACTCTGCCTGGACGTTTCCGCTGGGCCAGATGGAAGGCTATGTATACCCCGTGGGCGCTAACGTAGGCTTTACCGATTCTATTCCGCTTGTAGCCATTCCGCTAAAGCTTATCAGCGGCATTTTACCAAACGATTTTCAGTTTCTGGGCTTCTGGCTACTGTCCTGCTACATCATGGCAGCGCATTTCACCCTAAAAATATTCGATCTTTATAAAATACCTACTTACGTTAGCCTGCTGGCAGTAGTGCTTATTGTGGGTAACCCGGTACTGTTTTACAGGGGTATGCACCCGGCACTGTGTGCACACGGTTTTATACTGGGTTCTATATACTACTACCTTGTTGCTGCTAATGCAGAAAATGTAAAACGCATTAACCGCAAGCAGTTTTGGCTTTCTTTTTTAAGCGGGCTTATAAACCCTTACCTGTGCCTGCTGGTAGTAGGCTTTAGCTTTATACTACCCATTAAAAATTATTTTTATGATAAGCTGCTTACCGCTAAGCAAACCATACTCATACCGGTAATTACCTGTGCGGCCATAGTACTTTCCTGGATTATTGTGGGTATGGTAAGCCTGCACCATGGCGAGCGCCTGGATGTGGCAGATGGCTACGGGCTATATGGCTTTAACTACAACTCATTTCATAACTCCAGCGGGTTTTCAGCATTTTTGCCGGGTATGCAATGGGTGAGTCCGCACCAGTATGAGGGCTTTATGTACCTGGGCGTGGGCTTTATGGTGCTAATAGCACTTGCACTGGTATATTTTATTATTAAAGGGCAGCCGGTCCAGTTCTTTAAAAACCATAAGTGGCTGTTACCGCTTATTATACTCACAGTGCTGCTATCGTTGTTTGCTACAACAAACCGCGTTACATATGGCGAAAGCGTACTTTTTGAAGTGCCTATACCTAAGATCATTAAAAAGTTTGGCAACATATTCAGGGCAAGCGGCCGTTTTTTCTGGCTTACCTATTACCTTATCATATTATTCTTTACTGTTGTATTTTTAAAATCAAAAATACCGGCGTGGGCAAAGGCTATTGTACTTGCCCTTATAGTAGCACTACAGGCGTATGATATTAAGCACCTTTATACAAAAAACCTTCCGTCGGGCACGTATGATTCTCCGCTGGATGAAGCTAAGTGGAATGCAATCCTGCCCCATTTTGAAAAGATGATTACCTATCCGCCATTTAATAATCATGTGCTAAACAACATGGATTATCAGGATCTGGCATTACTGGCACTAAAAAACCATAAACAAATTAGCCTGGGCTATACTGCCCGCGAAAATGGCAGGGCATACCGCAAATTTTCGCAGGCATTAAACCTGCGCATAGCCAGCGGTAGCCTTAGTAGCGACGAATTGTATATAACCACACCGCAATACCTTGAGTTTTTTAAAAACTCATTGCAACAAAAAAAGCTACACAGCAAATACCTGGACGGATATTACCTGCTGTACACAAATAATGAGGTACCCGTTGTAAATACCGATGCCGCAGTTCAAAGACATATAGATTCTATTACGCAAATTGTAGATAAGAAATTTGTAACATCGTTTAAAACTCCTGCTTTTGATAATAACAGGATAGACTATAATGTAGAAGAAGCTGCAGTAAACAAAAATACCATTTATATGAGGGGATGGGCTTTTTTAACTGAGCAGGATAATAATAAGAACGACTCTGTTTTTATAGCAATTTCTGATAAAGGAAAAACAGACATAGCCTACACCAGGCAATTTAAAAGACCAGACCTTACACCTACATACAACAAACAGTATCTTGAAGATTCCGGGTTTATGCTGGCGCTGTATAATGGCAAAGCATTTAATGGTAATGAGCATGTAAGCATTGCTATAAAAAGTGGCGGTACCTGGACATTAAATGACCTGGGACCTATTAGCAAGCTTAAATCGGGCAAGAAGCCAAGTGATAAACATAAAAAATAAGGTCGCAACTACTAATCATCCGCATTAAAAATAACAACACCTTTTAAGAATACAGATAACAGACTTAATACCAAACCAATGAACAAAATTATCTTAAAATTGCGTAACAGAGATACCCAGATACTAACAGTAATTATGGTATTGGCCGTATTTCTACGCTTTTTCAGGCTTGATTTTCAAAGCCTGTGGATGGACGAGATTTATACCCTGCTTATTACTGACCCTTCTAAAGGGTTAAAAGAATTTGTAAGTTCTATAGAGGCTACAGAGGGGTTTCCTTATATGTATTACTTTGTATTGAGAGGCTTTTATGCAATATTGGGATATTCCAGCCTCGTTGCACGCATTCCTTCGGCTATTGCAGGGGTTGCGGCCGTATATGTAGTGTATTTGTTTGTAAAACATATTTATAACAAAAACGCAGGGCTTATAGCTGCGCTACTATTAGCCGTTAATGAGTTCCACATACATTTTTCGCAGGAGGCAAGGTCTTACAGTATTTATGCTTTTTTAGTACTACTGTCTTTTTACAGGTTATCGGTTTTAATAAAACAACTTTCGCTTAAAAATACACTATGGTATGCGCTGTCTGTAGCGCTGGTATTAAACATCAGTTTTTTTGGCGCTATCAATATTGTTTCGCAATTTTTTATCCTTGCACTGGTATTTGCCTATGCCCCAAAAGAAGAACGAAAACAGATTTTTAGTTATGGGGCAATTACAGCAGCTATAGCGCTGGTTTCTTTTTTGCCAAATTACCGCATTCTTAAAAACATGATGGCCATAAAATCATTTTGGTTAGGCCCGCCACAGCCAGACTCTTTAAAAAATATGTTCTACATCTTTTTAGGCGAGTTTGAAATAACAATATTCATTTTCTCTACCCTTATCATATACTACTTTTTTTGTGTGTTTAAAAAACAAGACACACCGGCAACTACAAATACTTTTAGCGCAAACAAAGACCGCTACAGCTTTACACTGCTTATTTCGTGGTTTGCCATATTTATAGCCGGTATGTATCTAAAATCATATACAGGTACATCTGTTGTGTTAGACAGGTATTTTATAAGCATCATGCCGGTAGCAGTAATTGTTATTGCCATTGCAATAGCTAAAATTTCCGGCAAAATGGTGCGCACAGCCATTGTAGTTAGTATTTTTACCTTTACGCTGCTCAATATTTTGTATATCAAAAAGGTGTATACATCTGTATATAAATCGCAGTACCGCGAGGTTGCCACATATATACTGCATAATAATAAAGCGCACGACCCGGTATACACAAGCCTTGCCCAAATGTATAGTTACTACCTTAAGGTAAAAGATAAAACTACAGACCTTAGAGACAGTAACCTGGATAACCTTCTTACAACAATGGCGGCAGATACTACAAAAATTAAATCTTTTTGGTATGCAGATGCACACGTTAGGCCATTTAACATTACAGATGCCAATAAAGAGTTTTTAAGTAAATATTTTACCCTCGAAGATAATTTTGAAGGATTTGATGCCTGGTCGCACCACTATATTTTAAATACAGCAGAAAACAAAGAATTAAGTCCTGAGAAAATTGCAGCCATTAAACAAAGTAAGGTTGAGATGGCCTACAATTTTGACGAATTTAATCAAAACGGAGCAGAGATATCTGTAAGCGGATGGGCATATTTACCTGACCAGGATGCAACGAACTCGCGCATCAATGTTTTATTGGTAAAGGAAAACCGAACAATAAAAATGCAAACAATACAAGTTGTGCGTAAAGACGTAACTGCTGACAGGAAGAGTTTTGACTTTGACAATTCAGGTTTCAGGTATGTTGGAATTCCTAAAAATGTACCTGCGGGAACATATCAGGTGGGTATTTATATTCTGGATAAAGCAACTAATAAAGAATCTGTTGTTGTAACAGATAAAACAATTGAGGTGCAATAAAGCATACTAAAAAATGACCATGATCAATAACCAAAAGGGCTTTAATGATAATCACAAAACCCTCTAAATAATAGCTTACTAATAATAGCTTTGATATTTGGTGTAAACCTGTGTTATTTTATAGATGCATGCGTTTAGTCTACGCGTTCGTCTATAAAGTAGCGCGGGCGCTTTTTAACCTCAAGGTATATCTTGCCAATGTATTCGCCCATGATGCCGAGGCAAAACAGTTGTATACCGCCAAGAAAGTACATGGGTAGCACTGTAGAAACCCAACCGGGCACTACATGGCCCAACGAGTAGGCAAAAATAACATAGCCGCTTAACAGCAGGCATATAAAAAATATAACAAACCCTATTATGGTAACAAGCTTTAAGGGGTAGTTGCTAAAAGATGTAACGCCGTTCCAGGCAAAGGCAGCCATTTTCCTGAAAGGATATTTAGACTCTCCGGCGGCGCGCTCTAAACGGTCGTAATAAACCGCACCAGACCTAAAGCCAATCGTGGGTATTATACCTCTTAAAAACAGGTTTACTTCTCCATACTCGGCAAGAGCCTTAAGTACGCGCTTGCTGCACAGGCGATAATCTGCATGGTTATACATTATGTTTACCCGCATCTGCTTCATAAGCTTATAAAACAACAGTGCGGTATTTCGCTTAAAAAAAGTATCGGTAGTGCGTTCCTTCCTTATGCCATATACCACATCTGTGCCGGCCTTAAATTTTACTACCATTTCTTCTATAACAGCAATATCGTCCTGAAGGTCGGCGTCTATAGATATTAGTGCATCGGCCTCATCCATAAAAGTATTTAGCCCTGCCAGCAGTGCCTTTTGGTGGCCCACATTGCACGATAGCCTAAGCCCTTTTACATAATTATACTCTGCGGCTTTTTGCGCTATAATGGGCCATGTGGCATCTTTGCTGCCATCGTCTACAAAAACGGCAAAGCTATTTGAGGATATTATGTTTCGGGCTACCAAATCTTCAATCAGCGTATTTATCTGGCTGGTAGTAAGGGGCAGCATCTCTGCTTCATTATAGCACGGTAAAACAATGCCTATAACGGGTAGTTTCATAGGTTTTTGTTTATTGTTTATTGCTGCTCAACCCACAACGGAGCACCCTTTACACTGTTAAGCTTTACAATAACTGTTTCGCCCACGCGCTTAACAGATCCCTGCCTTGGCCATACCGGCATATCGGTAATAGAATCTCTTATTTTAAGCCACGAATCTCTATTGTCTACCATCTTATAGTTTGCTACATCATTATACTTAAAAAAAGGTATAATACGGGTATTAGCACCGCCATCCCACTGAAAGAACGCCCCTCCAAAAACCTCAGACTTAGGCAGCCTGAACCTGTCTATCTCTAAATCGGGCATAGCACCATAAAAGTATACATAATCGCGTGCGCTTTCAAAATCAGGCACAACAGTACGTATCCTGTTATCTATGCGTTTTGCCATTTCAAGCTCATGGTTGTGTATACGGTTGTGCGACAGGTATAGCAGTGTTATAAAATATATATTAGTAAGGCCTATAATCCAGCAAATGGCAGTAGCCACTTGTGTGTAGCGTATTTTTGAGGGATTTAATACTGATATAAATTGTGTAATTATAAAACCAAACACAATGCCAGAGCCTACATAAAGGCGTGGCGGATGGCCGCCGTTAGTTATAAAAAGCGAAATAATAAAGGGTACTATAAGCAATAGCAGCATAAGCAGTGCCCTTACGGCAAATAGTTTACGCTCTTTTAAAAATACAATTACCAGTAAGGCAAGCGCAGCAAGTGCTGCTACAAAAAACAAGCGGTCGCCATAATACATATCGCCCCTCATGTTATCTACCCACAGGTTATAAAAATCTACAAAGCGGTTGTTTTTATTAGGGGCAGCATAACTAGAAAGGTAGCCGCTGTTGCTCATTTGCGGACAAAGTATTTTTACTGATATGGCATAAAAAATACCGCCCAGTACCATGAGCCCGCCAAACAGCATAAGCTTTTGAAACTCTTTTTTAAAGTTATAATCGTCAAGATAGGTGTTACGAAAAACATAAGCCAGGTATATTACTGCCGGCAAAAAAACAAGGGCCTGGTAAACGGCAATAATAAACATTATTATAAGCGCGCTTAAAATAAACAGCCCTGCCTTAACAGCTATATTTTTACTTACCCTTAGCTTTTCGAATAGCATTATGGTAACTAACGAGAGCAAAAAGCCAAAAGAAACGGCATCTGCCTGCATGTAAAATATGAACTGGTAAGCCATTTGCGGAAACGTTAAAAACAAACCGCAAAACAAGTATGCCGCAAGCCCGTCAAAACGAAACAAACGTGTAAGCCCCACCGCAGTAAAGCTCATGACCACAAGCGATATAAACAATGTAAAATAGGGTACGATGCCATTAAAAATGTAATAGCGCACAACGGTACTACCCCAGCGCCCCAGCTCAAAATAAGATGTAGGCAGATATTGATGATACTCGCTATCTATACTTACTGTAAAGTTATTAAGGCCATAGCCATAAGTTAAGAGGCTGGCGAAAATTGAAAAAAAGAGTAGTTGAGAGTATTTTAAATTAATTTCTTTAATCATGGCTGGTAAAAAATTTTTGAGACAAAAATAAGGTTTAATTCTATGGATGTCAATTTTGTTTGTTAATGTATTTAACTTTTTTTTAAGCAAAAGCACGGTTAAGCAAAAACAATTATATTTGCACAAAAAATACCTTCCACAATGAAATTAAAGTATTGTTTCGTAGCCCTTTTAGCCCTTAGCAGCGTTGTAAGTTGTAAAATAGATAACGGAGAGACAAAACCGGCAGAAGCCGCGGCTCCTAAAGAAGAGGTAGTAGCTACCGGAAAAGTAATGGTTACCCTTAATGCTGTAGTAGCTAAAGATGATAACTTCCAGATATTTTATAACGAAAACGGTTCGCTTGATTTTAACGGAGAGCAGACTTTAAGTGTTTCGGTAATAGGAAAACCGGAAGCACAAGACATAAGATTTGCACTTCCTGACGATTCTTTGCCTACTGCGCTAAGGCTTGATACCGGAGATAAAGACCTGGGTCAGCTTACAGTAAACAGCCTAACTGTTAACTATTATGAAAAAAGCCTGGTTATAAAAGGAGGCGATGAGTTTCTTAAAAATTTTCAGCCAAACAATCTGGTAACTGATAAATCTGATGCTACATCTGCCACATTTACCGTAAAACCGGTAAAAGACGGCTCTTATGACCCACAGTTTTACCCTACAGGCGACCTTATAAATGCACTTAAAGGCATTTTGGTAAAATAAATACGGGCGGTATAATTACCACCCCATATTAATGAAGAGATTAGTACAAAAAACTATAAAGCCCTTTTTGCCCATGCAGCAATTGCTCAAGGCAGGAGGGCTTACCTTTTTTTTCAGGATAGGCGGCCTGGGGCTTAATTTTTTAATTACAAAAATTATTACCGGCCAGTATGGCGAAGCCGTTTTTGGCAACTACGGCCTGGCATTTACCATAGCGCAGGCTACGGGCATATTGTTTGCACTTGGTTTTCCAAATGCCATAATTACCTACATTGGGCTTAAGCCCATACACGACTCATATTCACAGTACATATTAAGAAAAGGCCTTACGGTACTCGCCCCTCTTACACTGTTGCCGCTACTGGCTTACTTTTTTGGTGCGGCTTTTATATCTCAGGAAATTTTTAATAAGCCCGGCCTGTACAACTATATACTTATTGCCGCATTTACAGTACCGGCCATGATACTGCACGAGTTTTTGCTATACTTTTTTATAGCTACAGGAAACAACCTTAAGTTTAACATCTTTATGTTTGGCGTGCCAAATGCCATACTGCTGTTACTGCTGTTGTGTGTACAAAACGTGCCGGGGCATTACAGCTTTTTGTTCTATGCCGCATCTGTAATTGTAACACTGGCAATAGAAAGTTTTTTTGCGTTTAAGCAAACAGCACGGCACGAACAAAAAATACTTACCGCACGGCAAATGATAAGCTTTGCATCGCCCATGATGTTTAGTGGCATAATGCTGTACCTGCTAAACTGGACAGATACTTTTATGCTGGGTGCGCTTGTAAGCGAAGAAGAGCTGGGCCATTATAACCTGGCTTATAAAATAGCATCGCTAAGCATGCTGGTTATCATATCTATGAATGTGGTACTGGCGCCCAGGGTAGCAGCACTCTTTAATAGCGGAGACCTTACAGAGCTGCATAAAACCGTGCGCAAAACCACACACATTATTATAGCTCTTACCACACCGCTGGCACTGGGCATTATAGTGCTGTCAGATTTTTTACTGTCTTTTTTTGGGCATGGGTTTACAGGCGGTAAAGAGGCGCTTATAATTATTACCGTGGGCTTTTGGCTCAACGCCCTTACCGGAAATGTAGACCAGGTGCTTAATATGACGGGCAACCAAAAGATATTGCAAAACATTACCATATTTGGCTTTATAGCTAACGTGGCGCTTAACCTGGCGCTCATACCACGGTATGGCATTAATGGCTCTGCAATGGCAAGTGTGTTTACTAACATACTGTTTAACGTTACCTGCCTGCTTTACGTAAAAAAGAAACTGGGTTTTTATACTTTTGCCTGATACCACAACCCTAATGGAAATAACATTATCTGTAATTATAGTAAACTACAACGGGCAGCGTTACCTTGATGCCTGCTTTGCATCTATAGCAAAACAGCTACAGGGTATACCCTACGAAATTGTGGTTACAGATAATAAATCGGCCGATGGTAGCTGTGCCTATATAAAAGAGCATTACCCTAACGTTATACTTATAGAAAGCCCCGATAACCTGGGTTTTGGCAAAGGCAACAATGTAGCGGTAAAGCGTGCAAAAGGTAAATACATACTACTGCTTAATAACGATACTATACTGCAAAGCCACCTGGCACCCGCGCTTGCTGTGCTTAAAAACAATGACAATGTAGGTGCGCTGGGTATTAATATGCTTAATGGCGAAGGTCATTATTTAAAAGCCGCGGGTAATCTGCCATCACCTTTTAACCTTTTCAGGATAAAAAATATTATGTGGCTGGGGCCCGAATTTAAGAAGGGCATATTTAGCAAAGAAATATATGAAGTGGGCTGGATTACAGGTTCTTTTATGCTAATGCCAAAACAGGTGTACGATAGCATAGGGGGGTTTGACGAAGACTATTTTATGTATGTAGAGGATGTAGACCTGTGCAAAAAAATTGCCAATGCCGGATATAAGCGTATTTTTATGCCGCAATTAAACTACCTGCACTTTGTGGGCTACAACAGTTCTAAAGACCATCTTATATTAAGGGGCTACGACACCTACATTAACAAACATACCCGGGGTATATACAAAGTACTTATGCGGCTTTCGCTCGGGATAAACAAACTGGTAAAAAAAGTAAAAAAACTACGATGAAGGTAGCCGCAAACAAAATATACCTGCCCCTGTTTGTACTAATACTTTTAGTACAGCTGTACCTGCCCTCTTTTAAAGCGTGCATACTAATGCAGCTGGCGGCGCTTGGCGGTATTTTTATTTTTGGAAATGTAAAGCTGTCCGGTAATTTTTTAGACATGCTTAAGCCCTTTTTGTTTTTGTTGCTACTGGGTTTTGTAGCCACCATTTTTAACAGCTATGCTTTTTACAACATTTCAAAAGACATTTTCCATTTTATAAAGCCCATAACGGGGCTGCTTTTAGGATATGTAATATTCAGGCAGGTAAATAACGAAAAGCTTTTTGTAAAAAGCATAGTCGTAGCCGGTATCC
The DNA here is from genome assembly GCF_003403075.1 of Flavobacterium psychrotrophum. Classification (NCBI taxonomy): domain Bacteria; kingdom Pseudomonadati; phylum Bacteroidota; class Flavobacteriia; order Flavobacteriales; family Flavobacteriaceae; genus Flavobacterium; species Flavobacterium psychrotrophum. The sequence continues at coordinate 4,250,968 of NZ_CP031557.1, forward strand.
TGTCATCGCTCATACACCTCTTTATCGTGTTTGTAATTATAGGCTTTAGTACCGCCATCGAAGAGATAAGGCTGTTTACCCGCGATAATTTCCTCGATCTTTTTGCACTGTTTTTCCTTATCTATTACAAAAAGTTTTTTAAGGCAGATATGTTTAAAATCAAGCTTATATGGTGGCTGGCACTAGCGCTTATAATCATATCTGTAATATTATATTTTTCGCGCACCATGATCATACTGGCATTTTTGCTGGTAGTAGCCATACATGGCCTTACACGTATTACCCCGGTTACGGTTAAGCTGTTTGCAGTATTTGTAGTATCATTAGCACTGCTGTTTACTTATCTTTCTAATGCCAATATAAGACGAGATGCTAAGGGGCTTGAAGGCTTTTTATATAAGGTAAAAATTGCCCCCGAAGAAATGTTTAAAACCCGCATAAACCGCGAAGACCACCGCGACCTCTGGGACCACTGGCGCGGGTATGAAGCAAACAGGGCATACATGCTAATGGAAGAAAAGCCCTATAGCTTTGTAATAGGCACAGGGCATGGCTCGTTAGTAAACCTTAAATTTAATGCTCCGCTTACAGGCGAGAGCAAGGGCATGCGCTATATATCAGAACTGCATAATGGTTACATGTACATATTTTATAAAACCGGCATTATAGGTATAATGGTGTATCTCTCAATAATGTTTTGGTGGTATTCTTATATTTACCGCAAGCAAACGTTTATAAATATAATTATATCGGCTATAGGCCTGTTTTACCTTATATCATCCTTAACCATTACAGGCATTTATAACAGCAGGGATATTATTATAATGATACTGGGTGCTGCACTATTTTTTGCAGAGAGCAATCTAAAAAAAACAAACAACATTGAGCCAATACAAACAACTTAGCATATTTATAGACTGCCATGTTTTTGACGGTACGTTTCAGGGCACTACAACTTATTTAAAGGGCATATATACTGAGATGGTTAAAAACAAGGGTATCAACTTTTACTTTGCCGCCTTAGATATAATCCACCTGGAAAAAATATTTGGCACTGCGCCAAACATAAACTACCTGCAATATAAAAACCATAATAAATTTTACAGGCTGTTGTTTGACATTCCTGCCATGATAAAGCAGCATAAAATAGATTATGCCCATTTTCAATATGTGGTACCACCCATAAAGCACTGTAAATACATTGTAACACTGCACGATGTAATATTTATGGAACACCCTGAGTTTGTACCCGCAGGCTACCGCATTAAAAACAACATACTGTTTAAATGGAGCGCAAAAAAGGCCGATATCCTGCTTACCATATCTGAGTACTCTAAAGCACAAATAAAAAAGCATTTTGGCCTTGTGGCCGATGCCATAACCATTAATACGGCCGAAGATATTTTTTTTGAGCCATATGATAAGCCGGCAGTGCAAAAACAAGTAGCAGCGCGTTTTGATTTTAGTAACTACTTGATATTTGTAAGCCGCTGGGAACCCCGAAAAAACCATCATGGGTTGCTAAAGGCATTTGCCCAGGGCGAATTTTACAAGAACTACCATTTAGTATTTGTAGGCGACGACGCCATTAAAAATGCAGAATATGAAGCGCTGTATGCCAGCCTTCCGCCGCAGGTAACTCAAAAAGTGGTATGCCTTAGAAAAGTGGGCTTTGCAGATTTACTTTTGCTGGTGCGCGGCGCATCATTATCTGTATACCCGTCGTTTGCAGAGGGTTTTGGCATATCGCCATTAGAGGCCGTTGCCGCCGGAATACCCGTAGCCTGCTCTGGCGCTACCGCCATGGCCGATTTTACTTTTTTAAGCAACACCCTCTTTGACCCTCATAGCACTAACGATATGATAGCCAAGATAAACATAGCCCTTACTACAGATAACAGCGGCGTTGCCGGGGCATTAAAACAAAAATACAGCTGGGCAAATGCAGCAGGCGTTTTACAATCGCTGCTTAAGCCATCGGTTCAAAAAAATTAAATCACTATTTTTGCACCCTAACCAATAATTCTACATGAAAATAGCGATAGTAGGCACACGCGGAATACCTAACCATTATAGTGGTTTTGAGCAGTTTGCCGAATACTTTTCTGTTTACCTTGCAGAAAAAGGCCATGACGTATATGTGTACAACTCGCACAACCACCAGTGGCAGGAGCCTACCTTTAAAGGTGTAAAGCTTATACACAAGCACGACCCGGAGTATAAATATGGCACCTTTGGCCAGTTTATATACGATTTTAACTGTATTAAAGACGCGCGCAAGCATAATTTTGATGTCATATTGCAGCTGGGTTATACCAGTAACTCCATCTGGTTTTTCATGCTTCCAAAAAACGCTGTTAGCATAACCAATATGGATGGACTGGAGTGGAAACGCTCTAAGTACTCTAAACCAGTGCAGCAGTTTCTTAAATTTGCAGAAAGGCTGGCTGCCATAAGCAGCGACTACCTCGTGGCAGACTCGCTGGGCATACAGTCGTTTCTTAAAAACAAATACAATAAAGACAGCGCTTACATACCTTATGGCGCGCACCCGTTTACTAACCCCGATGATGCCATACTTAAAGAGTATGGTGTAGCAAAGGGTAAATATAACATGCTTATTGCCCGTTTTGAACCAGAGAATAATATTGATATGGTACTACAGGGCATTGCAAATGCCGGCGATACCACTACTATGCTGGTAGTGGGCAACCACAACACTAAGTATGGCGAGTATCTTAAAACTAAGTATGCGGCATACAGCAATATAAGGTTTACAGGAGGTATTTTTAACATTACTTACCTTAACAACTTGCGTTACTATTCTGCGTTATATTTCCACGGGCACTCAGTAGGCGGCACTAACCCGTCTTTGCTTGAGGCCATGGCATCAAACGCGTTTATACTGGCGCATAATAACGATTTTAATAAGGCGATCTTAAAAGATAATGCCTACTATTTTGCAAACCCGGACGAAGTAGCCGCCCTGGTAACTACCCTTAAAAAGGAAGATAACACGACCAAAGTAGAAAATAATTACAATGCCATAGTGCACGATTTTAACTGGGAAAAGATAAATGGCCAATACTTACAGTTCTTCGAAGATTGCCTTGCTAAAAAAAATAGGGCTATCGCCGGGTAAAAAACTCCTGGTTTCGCTTTTATCGCTTATAGCCATAACCATACCCATGGGGTATGTGTATAACAGTATAGCCATTATTTTGTTTGTGCTCATATCTGTACTTTCTGCCCGCCCGCAAGACAGGTCTTATAACCTGGGGTTGTTGCTTCCTGTAGGGCTGTTTATACTTATGGCAGCATCTGCACTCTGGTCTTTAGACCCGCACATAACCATAAAGGCACTGGGCAAAGAAGCATCGCTTATATTTATACCCCTGGCATTCATTATCAACCGTCCGTTGGGCAGGCGCGGTGTGTATAGCGTGCTTAAAAATTACAGTCTGGGCATGTATGTTGTGGCGCTGTACTTTTTTATACGCGCCGTTATACGCTACATGGGCACCGGCAATGCTAATGTGTTTTTTTACCACGAGCTTTCTACCATGCAAATAAATGCCATATACCTTTCGGTACTGTTTTCGCTGGCACTGATGGTATTTGTTTCTAAGCAAAAAAAAAACACTGTGGGGCTATGCCGCCATGTTGTTTTTACTGGGTATGATATTTTTACTATCGTCAAAAAATATCATTATCATAGATGTTATCCTTATAATAAGCTACTACCTGTTTTTTAGCGGCCTGCCAAGAAAAACGATGCTTACCGGCATAGCATCATTTAGCATATTGTTTTTAATATTAGGCTATTATGGCAAAATACACGAACGTTTTCAGCACGAATTTGAATCGGTAGGCCAAACCGAAGCCTCAAACGGCATACACTATGTAACCGTGGGCGAAGCCTTTAACCGCGACAAATTTGGGCAAAATTGCTATTTTAACGGCACGGCTTTCAGGGCCTACCAACTACGCATTTTTAAAGAAATGCTACAACAGGACAATATAGCATTACAGGGCTACGGGCTTAATACATCGTCTATAAAAATAGAGCAAAAAGGCTTGGAACACAATGTGTACCATAGTAATAACGGAGAGGCGGTACCGTATAATAAAATGAACTTTCATAACCAGTATGCAGAGGTATTTGCAGATCTGGGTTTTATAGGCTTTGCTATAGTAATTGCCATGTTGTTTATTAACCTTAAAAACGGTTTGTCTGATAAATATTTTATACATATTGCTTTTGCAATTCTTATGATAAGTGTATTTTTGACCGAATCATTTTTATGGAGGCAACGCGGTGTAGTGTTCTTTACCCTGTTTTACTGCCTGTTTAATGATGTGCTGCCACCAGGCTTCAAAAAAAACCAATATGAAAAAAGTACTGATAACGGGCGCAGCAGGCTTTCTGGGCTCCCACCTGTGTGACAGGTTTATAAAAGAAGGCCATTATGTTATAGGTATGGATAACCTTATAACAGGCGACCTTAAAAACATACAACATTTATTTAAGCTCGAAAACTTTGAGTTTTATCACCACGACGTTACAAAATTTGTAAGCATACCGGGCGACCTCGATTATATACTGCATTTTGCTTCGCCGGCAAGCCCTATAGATTATTTAAAAATACCCATACAAACCCTTAAAGTAGGATCGCTGGGCACGCACAACTTGTTAGGACTTGCCCGTGCTAAAAATGCACGCATACTTATAGCCTCTACATCTGAGGTATATGGCGACCCGCTGGTACACCCGCAAACCGAAGATTATTATGGCAATGTAAACACCATAGGCCCGCGTGGGGTGTATGATGAGGCTAAGCGTTTTCAGGAATCTATAACCATGGCCTACCATACCTTTCATGGTGTCGACATTCGCATTGTAAGGATATTTAATACTTATGGCCCCCGCATGAGGTTAAATGATGGCCGTGTTATACCGGCATTTATTGGGCAGGCACTGCGTGGCGAAGACCTTACCATTTTTGGCGAAGGGCTGCAAACACGTTCGTTTTGTTTTGTAGACGACCAGGTAGAGGGTATTTACAGGCTGTTGCACTCAGACTATACCAGTCCTGTAAACATAGGCAACCCAGACGAAATTACCATTAAAGACTTTGCCGAGGAAATTATAAAGCTTACCGGTACACACCAAAAAGTGGTGTACCACCCGCTACCTGTAAACGACCCTTTGCAACGCCAGCCGGATATTACACTGGCAAGAAAACTATTTGGCTGGGAGCCAAAGGTGGGCCGTGCAGAAGGTATGCAAATAACATACGATTACTTTAAATCGTTATCTACAGAAGAGCTGCTTAAAGAGGAGCATAAAGATTTTTCAGGTTATATACGTTAAGATGGTTTTATCCGGCAGAGAAGGTTATTCAAAATATTTAAGGCTCATCAATGTAACTTTTGATGTACTGGCCATTAACCTTGTGTTTCCTGTTTTTATGGCAGGGCTGTCTTTAAACTACCTGCACTTTGTTATATATATAAATGCGGCATGGGGCATTATAGCTTATTTTTCAAGCTTTTATGAGGTGTACCGCTACACGCCCATTACTAAAGTTATAACAGGCCTGGTAAAACAGGCCGCCCTTTTTGTGCTTACGGTAATAGCTTATTTTCCGTTTGCAAAGCACACGGTTTTTAGCGGAAACGCCACGGCGCTCTACACAGGTGTAGCCATGGGGCTGGTAGCCTTTTTTAAGCTATCGTTATACTACTACCTTAAGCGTTACCGCATTGCTACGGGCAGCAACTTCAGGTCGGCTATTATCATTGGGCATACGCCCGATGCGCTGAGGCTAAAAAGCTTTTTTGAGAGTGCGCCAGAGTATGGCTATCGTTTTAAAGGCTTTTTTTCTGATACAGATAACCACCCCGAAGTTATAGGCAGCATTGCCGTTGCAGAAGCCTTTGCCGCAGAGCACAGTATAGACGAGATATACTGCTCGCTGGGCGAAGTAACTAACCAGCAATTAAAAGACCTTGTAGCCTTTGCAGACCTGCGTGGCAAAACCATAAAATTTATTCCGGATACTAAAGAGATCTTCTCTAAAAACCTGCGGGTAGATTATTATGAAATGTTTCCGGTACTGTCTTTAAACAAAACGGCACTGCACGACCCTGTGGCAAAAATTATAAAACGTGCTTTTGATATTGCCTTTTCGCTATCAGTTATTGTACTGGTACTGTCATGGCTGGCTCCGCTGCTTGGGTTGCTGATACGTTTAGAATCTAAAGGATCGGTGTTTTTTAAGCAAAGCCGCCCGGGTTTAGACGAGAAAGAGTTTTTTTGCTACAAGTTTCGCTCAATGCAAATAAACGAAACCACAGAGAAATCTGTAACCAGGAACGACCCCCGCGTTACCCGCATAGGCAAGTTCATCCGTAAAACAAGTATTGATGAGTTGCCACAATTTTTAAACGTACTTAAGGGAGAAATGAGCATTGTGGGGCCGCGCCCTCACCTCTGGACGCAGAATAACCTGTATGGTGCCACCATTAAAAAATATATGGTGCGCCTGTATGTAAAGCCCGGCATTACCGGCCTGGCACAGGTAAGGGGCTATCGTGGCGAAATTGCTACCGATGAAGATATGATAAACCGCATTCGCTACGATGTGTTTTATATAGAAAACTGGTCGTTACTACTCGATGTAAAGATTATTATACAAACGGTGGTAAACATTTTTATGGGTGAGGAGAAAGCCTACTAAAAATAGTACCTTTGCACAGTAAACAACATAACACACAAACTACATACACAATGAATATTTTACTACTTGGTTCTGGCGGCAGGGAGCATGCCCTGGCATGGAAAATGCTGCAAAGCCCACTATGCAATACCCTTTTTGTAGCTCCCGGTAATGCCGGTACTGCTGCAATAGCCACTAATCTTAATATTAGCCCTACAGATTTTGATGCTGTAAAGCAGGCTGTACTTAGCAATGGCGTTAATATGGTGGTTGTAGGGCCAGAAGATCCATTAGTAAAAGGTATATACGACTTTTTTAAGAACGATGCTGAGCTGGCTAACGTTCCGGTTATAGGGCCATCGCAATATGGTGCCCAGCTGGAAGGCAGTAAGGAGTTTGCTAAAAAGTTCCTTATAAAAAATAACATCCCTACGGCTGCATACGACAGCTTTACAAAAGATACGGTAGAAGAAGGCTGCAAATTTCTTGAAACCCTTAAGGCACCTTATGTGCTTAAAGCCGATGGCCTTGCTGCCGGTAAAGGTGTACTGATATTGCAGGACCTTGCCGAGGCACAACAAGAGCTGCGCAACATGCTTGTAGACGCTAAATTTGGCGATGCAAGTTCTAAAGTGGTTATAGAAGAGTTTTTAGATGGTATAGAGCTAAGCGTTTTTGTACTTACAGATGGCAAAAGCTATAAGCTGCTGCCTACCGCTAAAGACTACAAACGCATAGGCGAAGGCGATACCGGCCTTAATACCGGTGGTATGGGTGCTGTAAGCCCGGTACCGTTTGCCGATGCCGAGTTTATGGAGAAGATAGAAACCCGCATTGTAAAACCTACCATAGAAGGCCTTAAAAACGATAATATCGATTATAAAGGCTTTGTATTTATAGGGCTTATAAAAGTGGGCAACGACCCGTTTGTAATAGAATATAACGTGCGCATGGGCGACCCAGAGACTGAGGTGGTAATACCAAGGCTTAAGAGCGACCTTGTAGAGATATTTGTTGCCATGGCTAACCAAACACTACACGATGTGGCTTTTGAAATAGACCCACGCAGTGCTACAACCGTTATGCTGGTAAGCGGCGGATATCCTGAAGATTATGAAAAAGGTGCGGTAATTACCGGGCTTGAAAATGTAGAGGGCAGTATTGCCTTTCATGCGGGTACTACGCTAAAAGATGGCAAAGTGGTAACTGCCGGCGGACGTGTTATTGCCGTAACATCTTATGACGACGACTTTAAAGAGGCCATAAAAAAATCTTACCAAAATATAGATAAACTAAATTTTGATAAGATGTATTTTAGAAAGGATATAGGCTTCGACTTATGATAAGAACGAATGCGCTGTAGTATCCTGGTTGTCTTCGCCGGTTTCTTTAAATATTTTTAGCTGTTTCATCCAGTACACAAATGCAGCGATGCAAATGATGATGAATACCCAGGTAATAATGTTTGCAGCCCACCAGTTCTTAAGCTCAAGCTTACGGAAAAAATCAAGTGGTATAAAAAGAATATCAGTAAAAAGATATCCTAAGCCCTCAAAAAATGTTTTCATTTTTAGTAAGTATTATATTAACTGTCACAAAAGTATAAAATAATCGAATGCTTGCAAGTATTTTTAGTAAAACCAGGCCTATAAATTATGTTTTAATAGGTATCGCGCTTGTTTTATTCTACGGGCTGTCTCTTACGCGCAATATGGCCTGGTCTGCAGACGGTATAAGTATAGCCACTAAAGGCGTGCTGTTGCTGCTGCTTGCAGCATCGTTACTGCTGGTGGGCTTTATAAGCCTGCGTAATAACCTTACTAAGGCAAGCAGTTATGCGGTGGTATTGTTCCTACTGTTTTTGGTACTGTTTCCTACTACGCTGGGCAATACTAAAATTATTGTGGCAAACTTTTTTTTGCTGCTCGCACTACGCAGGCTTATCTCGCTGCAATCACTCATTACGCCAAAAGAAAAGATATTTGATGCCTCTTTTTGGATACTGGCTGCCACGGTGTTCCACTTCTGGAGCATTCTCTACCTGGTGCTGGTTTTTATCTCCATCGTCTTTCACGTATCGCGCGATTACCGCAACTGGATCATTCCGTTCATAGCCCTTACGGCTGTGGCGGTTATCTATATTATGGTAGGCTTAATGCTGGGGCACGATCTTTTTGACAGCGTTATAGCGGGCATGGAGCCGGGTTTTGACTTTACCTATTTCGAGAATGTTTACCAGAATATTGCCCTGGCACTCTTTGCACCTATAGCAGTATTATTTGTAATTCCGTATTCAGGCTCTATAAGCACTAAGCCTTTAAACCTACAGGCCAGCCATAAAAAGGTGCTGTTTTCTTTTCTTGCGGGTGTAGCCATTTATGTGCTGAGTAACCACAAAAACAACAGTTTTTTGATGTTTACCTTTGCACCCCTTGCCATTATGGGGGCTAACTTTATTGAGAGCCAGGAAAACCAGTGGGTGCGTGAAGCCATTGTGTGCAGCATCGCCGCCATTGCTATTTTTATTTTTTTGGTGCAGTTATAATATCGCCTAAAACTACTGTTTAAAAAGCACATAAGCTGATGGTTGCAGGAAGACTCCTTTTTTAGAGATTAACGGCTTATCTATACCCCACCAGTTAAAAACAAGGGCAAATTCCTTATACGTTGTTGTTATTTTAAAACTGAGTTTTTTGGCATCTTCACTCCAATTAAAATCATGCAGCTCTGTAAAAACATTATTCCCTGTTGCCCTGTGGTTATTTAATTCTCTAATTTCTAAACCTATAGGGAGTGTTGTATTCATGGGCTCAGAGAATTCCAACTGAACATCATTTATGGTTAGAGTAATGTAATTGTCAGAATCAGTAGTTAAGAGCACTGGCTGCGATATGGTTTTCTCAACTTTTTTAGTCCATTTCAGCAAAGGCTTATAGATGTTTTCAAACGGTTTGTTTTTGTTTTTTTTGTACAGTTCCTTTACTTTATCCGAGAAAAGGTTGTGCGCAAAAAAGCCACGGCTGGCATTTTGGTAAGCCCAGTACGTAGAACGTTTTTTGGCATCTTCAGGAAAATATTCTTCTAAAAACAAATCATAAAGTGCCCAGGTCATGTATTCGTTAAACGAATCAATGCCTTTGTAACCTGAATCTTTATCCCAAAATGTGTATTTAAAACCAGTATTTACGAGTTTTGTGTATTTAGAGGTAATGGGGTTAATATACTCATGGTCTTTTTCGGTAAAAATACCGTGGTTTGAGTCCAGCCTGTTTTCGATGCTTCCCATATCTTTTATGCCGTTAATAAAACCGGTGGAGGCAGAAGGAAAATCGGCCACGACGTATAAGCTCAAATTCCGGTGGCAGTTCATCCTTAATACAAGTGGCGACAAGATTATTTTATATGTTATACCCGTATCGCCAGTGTGATGCGCAATATTTTTCTCTAAAAAACGCAGGCTTTCATTTACGTAATTATAGGCTTCATAATCAGTAACAATGCGACGGTAGAGCTCTTTGTGACTATTGTAAAACTGCCTGTATCCAGATTTTGAAATAAAGTCATTGATCAAATCTAGATTTTTGTCAAAAGGGTTGTGGCCCTCATTAGCATAAAATTCGAAATCGCGTTTCAGTTTTCCGTTCCCGTCAAATGAAAAAGCAGCTGCATCAGTTCTAAAGCTCAGGTAGTCTTTCCATTTTTCTCTTGAATAGTTTACGCTATCAAGTAGTGGGTGGTTCTTTACGGGTTCAAAGTAACTAAGCACTTCCTTATAGTATGTTGTATTTTTCTGTACTTCCCACTCATCGGTAATGCCGTAATTAGTCAGTGCCAGAATAATGTTAGACAGTTCGTAGGTTTCGGGAATTTCTATTTGGGCATCCTGACCCTTAGCCTTTAAGGAAAGAAAGATTAAAATAACTACAAGAACATTTTTCATTAAGTGGCTGGTTTTATTAAAGACAAAATATTTAGAAATAAAATAACGAAACATTTTCATGAAAAGTTGCACACCAAATTAGAAATTTGAGCAAAAAGTGATTTTATACTGTAGCTTTAACCACATTTTGTACATCCACAGTCCTTGCGTAAACTAATAGCAATTTAAAGTAAATCGCGAATCACAAATCCGCGCCATCCGACTGTTAGCTATTAGGAGCTATATACATGTGGTTTATCATACTGATAGAAGCCTCTCATACATTGATTTTTCTCGCAAAGGTAACTGGCCTGAAAGAGATCCTTTGACTCCGCTGCGCCTGTCATTTCTGGCAGGCAGGCTCCGCTCAGGATAATAAGCACACCTTGATCGCTCGAATCTGTGATCCGTGCGTAAAATAACAGCGCCGGAAAGTAAGTCACGGATCACAGATCCCAGGCTATAAACGGATTTTGTTCCGGAATATGCTAGCTACAATAAACTGTATAATTGCGATAATAATTATTGCAAACATTGACATCATACCAAGGCCAATTATACCAAATACAGGTAAGCCGCATTCTCCACTAAATGACCATGCTGCAAGAAAGAATGCCAAAATAGTTAACACAATCTGTAGACAAAGACTTGTAATTAACACATCTAAAAGAGATTTTTTTGTAATACGATATATTATCCTGATACCATAAACTACTTGATACCCAAATGGCAGTACAACTATAAAATAAGACAAAAGAAAGAGGAATTCCATGTATAAATATTGTCTAAACTTAGAATTAATGTAAAATAACTTTTTGATTTGCTACTTCTACATTAAAATTAACCTTAGCATTCAGTGCCTTGAATACTTTTATGATCGTATCAAATCTTGCATCGGTAACGCTATTCTCAATTTTAGATATTTGTGCTTTTTTTACACCAACAAGCGTCCCAAGTTGCTCTTGTGTCAAATTTTGCTCTTTTCGAATTTTCCTGATGGTTTGTCCTACCAAATCAAGTTTTAACTCGTTTTCAAAGGCTTCGCGTTTAGACGTACCCTTTTCTCCAACAAATTTATCTGTTACTGCATCAAGATCATATGTTTTCATATTGTCTTATTTTTCATTAAAATATTGTACCCTTAGAGAGTCAGCTTTTTCTATCTCTCCTTTAGGAGTTTCCCCCGTCTTCTTTATTAATCCATGAGTTTAAATTACCACGGTGTCAAACTTATCACTCTTATCCCAAAAAGCGAAAAGCCTAAAGTACTGTTTCTTATAAATTGTTCTGAATTCCCATATTTCACCATCAAGCTTTTTAAATAATTCATTATCATTTACACTTCTTGATTTCCATATATTATATAGTATTTTCTCCCTTGACTTTTCGTCGAGGCTCTCTAAAAAATGTATAGCCGGTTCTAAGAAAGAGACTTTAAATTTATAATCCATTAAAAAATTAGTTGGTGTCAGTAAAGATACAAGTTTCTTTATTAGGAAACATAAAATGAAGAACGAAAAATAGTAAATAAAAAAAGGCCACCTTTTCAGGTAGCCTCTTTTCACTATGTTTGTTTGTAATCTTAATTGTTAAGTGCCTCTGCACCACCCACAATTTCAAGGATTTCGCCGGTAATGGCAGCCTGGCGGGCCTTATTGTAAGTAAGTTTAAGCTGGTTACGCATTTCGGTAGCGTTATCTGTTGCTTTGTGCATGGCCGTCATACGGGCACCGTGCTCAGAAGCAAATGAGTCGCGCACTGCCTTGTACAACTGCGTTTTAAGCGACAGTGGGATAAGGCTTAATACGATCTCTTCTTTAGAAGGCTCAAAAATGTAATCGGCAGCAGCAGGAGCGTCTTTAGCTGTAGTAGCCTCAGCAGGCGCCAGCGGAAGAAACTGCTCTGTAAGCACCTCTTGTGTAGCAGCATTCTTAAAGTGGTTATATACCAACTCTATCCTGTCATACTGGCCATCCTCAAACCTTGTCATAAGGTCTTTAGCTATCTGGGCAGTATGCTCAAAGGTAAGGCTGTCAAACAGGCTGCTCTCGTTAGCAATAATGGTGCACGATTTGCTAAGCGCATCGTTACCTTTTTTACCAATGGCTAGTACATCTACCTGTTTTCCTGCATAAACAACATCTTTAAGATTGTTGATCTGCTTAATAACGTTGGCATTAAAAGCGCCGCACAAACCCCTGTTAGAGGTTATGGCCACAATAAGAACTTTGTTTACCGCACGCTGTTCAGCATAAGCACCACCGGTATTACCCTCCAGCGTAGCGCTAAGGTTTTGCAATAGTTCGGTAAGCTTCTGGCTGTACGGCCTCATGGCAGTAATAGCGTCCTGGGCTTTTTTAAGCTTGGCCGCAGATACCATTTTCATCGCACTTGTAATTTGCATGGTCGATGAAACGGAAGCAATTCTGTTACGTATTTCCTTTAAGTTTGCCATTTATAATTTGAAAATTAGACAATTTGAAAATTTGAAAATGCATAGCACATCTTCAAATTTTCAAATCATCAAATTAATATAATTAGTATTTAGAAGCGATCTCAGCAGCTGCTTTTTCAAGCACGTCTGTAATCTCGTCAGTAAATTTACCTGCCTTAAGTGCGTTTAGCGTGTCTTTGTGCGTAGCGTTAAGGTAAGCAATATAGTCTTTTTCAAACTCTTTTACTTTGTTTACAGGTACCTTTTTAAGCAGGTTCTTAGAACCGGCATAAATAATAGCTACCTGGTCTTCAACAGTATAAGGGTCGTTTACCGATTGCTTAAGGATCTCTACGTTACGGCGGCCTTTTTCGATAACACCAAGGGTTACCGCATCAAGGTCTGAACCAAATTTAGCAAATGCCTCAAGTTCGCGGAACTGTGCCTGGTCTAGCTTAAGCGTACCAGATACTTTTTTCATCGACTTGATCTGTGCGTTACCACCTACACGAGATACAGAGATACCTACGTTGATAGCCGGGCGTACACCAGAGTTAAATAAATCTGACTCAAGGAATATCTGTCCGTCAGTGATCGAGATCACGTTAGTAGGGATATATGCAGAAACGTCTCCCGCCTGAGTTTCGATGATAGGAAGCGCTGTAAGCGATCCGCCACCTTTAACAATTGGCTTAAGCGATTCAGGAAGGTCGTTCATGTTCTTCGCGATATCATCATCAGCAATAACCTTTGCAGCACGCTCCAGTAACCTTGAGTGAAGGTAGAAAACGTCTCCAGGGTATGCCTCACGTCCTGGTGGACGACGAAGTAGCAGGGAAACCTCACGGTAAGCTACCGCTTGTTTAGAAAGGTCATCATAAATGATAAGTGCCGGACGGCCCGTATCGCGGAAGTACTCGCCTATTGCAGCACCTGCAAACGGAGCATAAACCTGCATTGGCGCAGGGTCAGACGCGTTAGCGGCAACAATAACGGTATACGCCATAGCACCTTTTTCTTCAAGGGTTTTAGCAATACCTGCTACCGTAGAAGCCTTTTGGCCTATGGCAACATATATACAGAATACAGGCTTGCCTGCATCATAAAATTCTTTTTGGTTAAGTATCGTATCGATACATACGGTTGTTTTACCTGTCTGGCGGTCGCCAATAACAAGCTCACGCTGGCCACGGCCTACCGGTATCATGGCGTCTACAGCCTTAATACCTGTTTGCATTGGCTCAGTTACCGGCTGGCGGTAAATAACACCCGGAGCTTTACGCTCTAATGGCATTTCATAAAGGGTACCGCCAATAGGGCCTTTACCATCTATAGGGTTACCAAGGGTATCTACCACACGGCCCACTACTTCTTCACCTACGCGAAGTGAAGCAATACGCTGGGTACGTTTTACAGTAGAGCCTTCTGCTATGCCTGTTGAAGGTCCAAGCAATACTACACCTACATTGTCTTCTTCAAGGTTAAGTACAATAGCTTCTAACCCGTTTTCAAACTGAACAAGCTCGCCATACTGCGCGTTGCCAAGTCCGTAAACACGGGCAATACCATCACCTACACTAAGAACAGTACCTACTTCTTCTAATGTAGCACCCGATTCAAAACCGGACAATTGTTTCTTTAATATTGCTGAAATTTCAGCAGCTTTAATTTCTGCCATGAGTATAATTACGTTTAATTACCTGTTTTATAATTGACCGTGCACGGTTAGTTGCTCAGTTCTCGTTTTAATGTTGTAAGCCTGTTAGCCACAGAAGCGTTAAACTGCCTGTCGCCAATGCGTATAATAAATCCGCCTATGATAGCCGGGTCTACTACGTTTTTAATTGTTACCTGCTTATTGCTAAACTCTTTTATTTTAGCAAGCACCTTAGCCTCAAGGTCTGCATCTATTGCAAATGCAGTAGTTACAGTAGCCACCTCTATACCGTTAGCAACATCATACTGCTCTTTATACTGTGCTGCTATTGCAGGCAGTATATTAAACCTTTTGTTGTCTAACAACAGGTGAAATAAACCCTGGGTAACATTTTGGCTTGCGCCAAAAATTTCTTTAAGGGCACTTTCTTTAACCTCACCTTTAATGGTAGGGCTGCTAATAAAGTCCTGAAGCTCTTTGTTATCTTTTACAGTAGCGGCAATAAGCGCCATATCGTCAGCCACTTGTGCTGCGTTTCCGGTACCTTGTGCCATTTCCAGTATTGCCTTAGCATATCTAACTGCTGCTCTGCTCATACGGGTCTAATTAGTTTAGTTTTACTTCTTCAAGCATTTTTTCTACAAGGTTGCTTTGCGCTTCTTTGTTAGAAAGTTCTGCCTTAAGCAACTTCTCAGCAATTTCTACCGATAGGGCAGAAACCTGCGTTTTAAGCTCTGCAATAGCTGCGTTTTTCTCGCCTGCTATAGTAGCTTTTGCCTGCTCTATAATTTTAGTGCTTTGTGCTTCGGCATCTGCTTTAGCTTCAGCAATCATCCTGTCTTTAATTTCGCGTGCTTCTTTCATAATAGCATCCCTTTCAGCACGTGCTTCCTTAAGGATAGCTTCGTTTTGAGACTTCAGGTTTTGCATTTCGGCACGTGCCTTTTCTGCAGAAGCTATAGCATCGGCAATACCTTCTTCCCTTGCAGCAAGAGATGCAAGGATAGGCTTCCATGCAAATTTAGCAAGAAGTATGATAAGGATTACCAGGATGATGGCCTGCCAGAAGAACAAACCAAACGAAAAATCATTAATTAACTTATCCATTATTTATAATATAGAGGTTGTAATTGCTTTAATTGTAAAACAACACCTGCAACCAACCGTTGCAGGTATCGCTTTGTTTTTTTGTCTTAGTTTTTACCAAGGATAAGTGCACCGAAAGCAAGACCTTCAAGTAGTGCACCGATGATGATCATCGCAGTCTGGATTTTACCAGCAGCCTCTGGCTGACGAGCAATAGCATCCATTGCAGAACCACCAATTTTACCTAGACCTACACCAGCTCCGATTACGATAAGACCGGCACCAACTAAATTTGGAATTTCCATAATATATAAATTAAATTAAGTTTCTAAATTTTAAAATCAAACACAAATTATACTACAGGTATCTCAGGATCTTCTTTATAATGATCGTCATGAGCGTGGTCATGGTGATGATCGTGTTCCTGAACCGCCATACCAATAAATAATGATGACAACATGGTAAAGATAAATGCCTGAAGGAATGCCACAAGAAGCTCGATAAGCGAGATAAATAGTGTAAGCAGCATTGAAGCTCCTATACTACCACCCACGGTAAGCTGTTGTTTCATTACATATATTACTGCTATAAGTCCCATTACTACAGTGTGGCCCGCAGTGATGTTTGCAAATAAACGTATTAAAAGTGAGAATGGTTTTGTAAAAAGACCCAACACCTCTATAGGCGCAAGTATTATCCTCATGATGTAAGGCACGCCCGGCATCCAGAATATGTGGCCCCAGTACTCTTTGTTAGCACTAAACTGTGTAATAACAAAAGTAAATAATGCAAGACATACTGTTACAGCAATGTTACCGGTAACGTTTATACCCAGTGGCGTAAGGCCAAGAAGGTTAAGCGTCCAGATAAGAAAGAATACTGTAAGCAGGTAAGGCATGAATTTTTTATACTTGGTCTCACCGATGTTTGGCCTTGCTATCTCATCTCTTACATATATTACAAGCGGCTCAAGCACACGGTTAAAACCTGTAGGCAACGTGTTTGGCCCTCCTTTTTTGAAACCTCTTGCAAGGCTTGTAAAAAGGATAAGTAATAATGCAGATGTAAATAATAACGCCACTACGTTTTTAGTGATCGAAAAGTCAAGCGGCATTTCGTTAGACGGGTGGTGGTGCTCATCAAAGTTAAGCGTACCAGCCGCATCTGTCTTATATATTTTTCCGTGAAAAAGTTTGTAGTAGTTGCCATCAGCTTCAGCTACGCTTTCACCGTGGTTAAATTTAGCAGCCGAAAATACTTTAAGGCCGTTGTCAACAAGAATTACAGGAAGCGCAAAACCATAGTGCTCATCGTTCTCCTCATCAGAAAAGAATACAAACTCATGAGCATCCTGTAAGTGATGGCTTATGTGGTCGTTAATCTTGTCCTGAGGGCTTGCCTCATGTGCGGTTTCATGTTGCTCACCGTGCTTTTCAAGCTTGGCTGTGTTGTACGCTTCTTCTCCACCATGAACGGTGTCCTGAGGCGCGTTAGCAAAAGAAATAAGGGGTACAATAGCAAAAAGGGCTGCTACAGTGGTCTTTAATTTTTGTGTGGAAAACACCATCTTATTAACTATCTTAATTTTACAGTCCTGAAATTTTGCGCAAAGGTACGTTATTAATTAATATAGCAAAGGTGTAAATGAAGTTTTTTTGAGAATAATCAACCAGTAAATTAAATTACTGCTTTTTGTTTAAGAGCTGCACTGTAAAATAGGCTTCTATAGATAGAAACAGCATAAATATTAACAAAAAGTTAACCCGCTCTGTTGTGGTATCAATCGTTTTCGAAATAATGGGCTGTGCAACAAAATAACTGCCAATGGCTTTTAAGGTAATTAAACCCAAAAAAACAAAGCCTGTTTGCGAAGCGCTGATCTCAGAAATTTTATACAATGCAAACAGTATAATTACAGAAAACACAAAGTATAAAAGGTATAGCGTTTGCACAGGATAAACAAAACCAGCATATTGGGCGTTTAATGATGGTATTTGAAACAGCAACAGGTTGGTAATTAGAAATACACCCGCTATGCCGGCAGTTTTTACTACTGCCTTAAAAAAGTCTTTGTTCATTTAATTGTTTAGTTTATTTACCTGACGGATAACATTATACAACGCAATGCCTACACCTGCCATGGTAAGTATGATAAACCAGATGTTGTTTTCGTTAGGGTATTTGCCATCGAGCCATTTACCCAGCCAGGAAAAAGCCACGATAATTATACCCATCTGGAACGGAATGTTTATGAGGGCAAGCCATTTGTTTGGCCTTTTATCATCCGGCTTGTTGTCGTTCATTTACGGGTGCTATGGGTTTTACATTACTCCTCATGGTACAGCTGGCTGTAAATACAGCGCCGGGTTCTACAGCAAGTTTGCCGGTAATAACCTCGCCCTCTATTTTAGCCTTGCCTTTTATGCTCAGCAGCTCTTCTACCTCTATGCGGCCGCTGTATTTGCCTTCTATATCGGCAGTTTTGCATTTTACATCTCCGGTAACGCTGCCTGCGGGGCCTATAACAATTCTGCCCCCCGAGGTAAAGTTGCCTATAAGGTGTCCGTCGAGCCTAAAGTCGGCTTGCGAAATAATGTCGCCTTTTATGGTAGTACCCTCTACAATACGGTTGGTCTTACCTAAAAGGTCGGTATATGATTTTGGTGATTTTTCGAACATTGCCATACTTACTGAATTGCTAAATACTGAACGTAATTCTTTTTAACCTGCACCACCTTGTAATCTTCGGTACTGATGATAACAGGAGTTTCGGTAACCTTGTATGCCTTATAATCTTTAAGGATGCTCACGCCGTCTACCGCCGCCAGTTTATTCATAAAGCCGTGTATAACCACCAGGTTTTCGTTTACGGTATAGATGTCTGTACTTACAGTAATGCTGTTGTTATTGCCGTCTTTAATAAACAGTTTTATTTTCTCAAGCAAAACCTTGGCTTTTGGGTCGTCTGCATTAAGCTTAAACATTATTTTATATGAGGTAGGCTTGGCGCCATAAGCCAACTTATCTAACGCAGGCACATTCTTTTTAAGTATGGCATCGGCCTCTTTACCTTCGCTCGCGTTAGGGTAGGTAAGTGCTACATAATTTAGCGCCGTTTTATATTCTTCAAGCCCTTCGAGCCTGCCGGTAACCTGAGCTTTAAGCAACTCAAATTTAGGGAGTATTTCTTCGCCGTTATAGGTATCTATCAAATCGCCTATTTCTGCATTTACCTCGCGCAGTTCGCCATTGTTATACCTGCTGTACAGGGCGGCATACACCGCGTCCGGGCTGCCTTTTGTTGCAGCATCAGACCCCGGGTTCTTAATAATTTGGGCATAGCGGCTGTCTGGGTACTGGTTAAGTACCTGCTGTTTATACTTTTCTGCATTAGCGGTGTCGCCCAGTATTTGGTATAATTTGTACAGGTTGTATTTAGACGGAAGCACCAGGCGCTCTTCGGGCTGGTTTTGCAATAGCTTCTCCAGCCTGTCTACCGCGCGGCGGTATTCTTTAAACTTTTCCTTATATATAACGCCCAGCTGGTAGTAAGCCGTATTACGGTCTTTAGCAAGGCTGTCGAGTACTTTTTGGTCAGATGGCAATTGTCCTATATAAAACGTAGGGTTGTATTTAGGTTCCAGCTTAGCATCGGCTGTAGCGTCTTTTCCGCCAAGCGAGTCTTTTGCAGTTTCATCATTCTCATCAATGGCCGCAGCACCTCCTCTTATTTCAGAGAAAACCCTCCAGTTATCAGCCTGTGGCCTTTTGCCCCATTGTGCCTGAAATGTCATTTTGCCATAGGAT
Source organism: Flavobacterium psychrotrophum (assembly GCF_003403075.1). Classification (NCBI taxonomy): domain Bacteria; kingdom Pseudomonadati; phylum Bacteroidota; class Flavobacteriia; order Flavobacteriales; family Flavobacteriaceae; genus Flavobacterium; species Flavobacterium psychrotrophum. The sequence goes on from NZ_CP031557.1 coordinate 4,270,593, forward strand.
ACAGATGCCGGTGTGTAAAAGTAAAACACCCCGCCCGTTGTGGATCCGCCGCCGTTTGTCATTCCCGCACCTTTAGCATCTCTGCGGGGAGCAGCACCGTTTAGCATTTTGCTGCCTGATGGGGCGCCTGCAATATCTGCGGCACTTCCTAAGCTTGTTACACCGTTCATAGTGGGCGCATTTGGCGACGTAAGGCCTGCTGCTGCACCCCCTGCCGGCCTGGCAGCTGCATTAGCAGCAATGTTAGCCTGCCTGCGCGCTTCATCTTCCGCTTTTTTGCGTTGTATTTCTTCGGTAACCTTTAGCCTTTTAATGTAGTCTTCATAGTAAGCCACCCTTGCATCTGCAGAAAGCGACACTACGTGCAAAATACTGTCGTTAGCTGTAGCTATGGCTTCATATTTAATAACATCGGCCAGGTTGTCCCTTTTTTTCTTGATGGTTTTGTATTCGCGGGTACGGAAGTCCATATTAACCAGTGTACTGTCATAATACCTACCGGCCATAACATATTTTGCTTCCCTAAAATTTATCTCAGCAATGTTGCGGTAGTTAGAGGCCGCCAGGTAGCCATCTGTAGCTTTTTTGCGTAACGACCTGTTGTAATAAGTAACTGCCTTGTCGTTTACATTTTGCCTGTCATAAAATATACCCACCTGGTGGTTTATGATGTCCAGGAAGGGGCGGTTTTCGCGATCATCCAGCAGGTCGCGGTATTTTTCCATAAAAGCCAGTGTGTCTCCTGTTTTATAGTCAAACTGCCCTGCCTGCATGGCGTGTGCCTGTATGGTATATATGCGTGGCGATTTGCGCTTCATTTCTATTACCTTTTGGTAAGCGGCAAAAGCGCTGTCTGGTTTTTTTGCCTTAGTATACAGTTGTCCTTTAATAAAATAGTAGCGGGCTTTTTTCTCGTTATCACGGCTGTGGTTTGCGGCATTATTAAGGGTAATTATGGCGCTGTCGCGTTTTTCTTCCTTAATATAAGCCTGGGCAAGCATGGCATTAGCATCGCTGTAAATCTGCTCGTCCATCTTACCTGTTTTCTCTTTAAGCAGTTTGGTAAGGTTTTTAATGGCTACACCATCATTATCCAGGCGAATGTTTGTTTTTTCGCGCCATACCTTTACCTCGTCTATCCTGCTGCTGGCAGGATACTTAAGCAGTACATAGTTAAATGCCTCCAGTGCCGGTACAAAACGGTTGTCATAATAACGGGATTGCCCCAGTAAAAGGTGGGCTTCGTCCATTTGTGGGTTGCGTTCGCTGCCGCCTATGTACATAGAGTGTTTTTGAATGGCTTTTGTAGCTTTAGCTTCGGCACGTTCAAAGTTGGCATTACGCTTATCTGTAGGTTCCATTTCTTCTACCGGACGCTGCATGCGCTCTACCGAGAGTATATCCCAATAGTTATCTGTATAACTGGTTTTAAGATCGGTAACGCCCGCAGTAAGCGCGTTGTTGCCGTTATATAACACGTTATACTCGGTAGTAACCGCATGAAAGTTACGGTTTACAAAAGAGTCCTTCTTGGTAGAACAGGCTATGGTAATAGCTGCCGTACCAAAAAGTAAAATATATTTATACTTGCTGGTTTTCAATGCAAAAGCTTTTTATCCTTAACTTTTAAATTCCCTTTTTAGTATAGGGAGGGGTAAAAATACGCTTCTTTTTTTTAATGCAATATATTTTAAGAAAAAACAATGCACTATTAAGCCCACTGCAACACTGTATACGGCATCAATAAATGTTATCTTAACTGCCTTGCAATAATTATTTATTGTTTTTTAAATAATTATTATTGTTTTTCGATAATTTATATATCTTTGCCTTAACCAAAACATACAACCCGTTATGACAAAGATTAAAATACTCCGTTTTGCCCTTGGGCTTTTTATTGGTGCTAATGTTATTTCTGCATTTATCATTAGTTACATCGCATTTTTTACCGACCTGTATTATAACCTTCCCAGGCGTTATGAAGATTCGCTACGCATTATTCAAAATTCCTTTTACTTAAACCAGGCCGCGTTACTACCTGCTCTGATATATATATACTGCGCCGTAAACGGATTTATTAGTATGGGATATTTTAATGATACCAGCGCTAAATATCTTAAACGCGGAGGTATGTTTTTAATAGCTTCAGCGCTTATAAAATCTTGTCTTTCGATATATAAAGTAGCGAATTCTGACGATGAAAATAAGTATGTTTTTTTAGAGCCTGCAGTATCCGGCATCTTAGTGATCCTTATCATTGGATTTGCCTTATTTATAATAGCCGATTTTTTACGCAAAGGCGAAGCCATAGAACGCGAAAATAACCTTACCATATAATAACCTGAAATACTTTTTTAATGAAACGATTACAATTACTCAAAATTCTGGTTACCATAGCCTTTGTACTACTAATGGTTGGGCTTATTTTTGGTTTGCCGTTTATACTGATACTTGCCATAGCGCCAGATCAGGTTCCATTTACCTTTAGCGGAAGATGGAGCCCCGTTTTAATGCTGTCTTTCTTATATGTAGTATATGGCATTATTACCTATGGCGTATACCAGTTTAAAACTACGCTGGAACTGTTTCAAAAAAATGTATTTTTTGATGACCGGGTTATCAAATCGCTAAACCATACCGGGCTGAGTTTTATAACAGCATCGCTCCTTAGCATTGTAGTGCCTTTTATATATACCATGCTTGTGCTTGGCGAGTTAGAGGTAACGGCAGGCTTTTCATCCGGTAGTCCGTTGTTTACGCTTGGTTTAGGATTATTCTTTATTGTACTGGCAGAAGTATTTGGCAATGCCAAAAGACTAAAAGAAGAAAACGACCTTACTGTATAAAACCAACCAACTTTATATCATGAAACATCATTTATATGTATTGCTCATTGCCCTGCGGGTACTTGTTGTGGTAGTGGCCTTTGCCGCCATCGGAAAGTTTTTGTATGCTTACTCTTCTTTTACCGATGCAACAGAGGCAGACCGCCTTACCCGCAGCAGTTTTAGTGTAGCAGCACCGTTATCGCCTGCGCACTATGAATATGTACCGTATTACTTTATAGGCTATGGCCTGCTGCTATGCTACCTTACATATGCACTAGTTATGCTTTACAGAAGTTTTAGCCGCCTGCACAGTGGCGAGGTATTTTATGATCAGCAGGCAACACAATTTAAGCGGGCAGGTGCGGGCATTATTATTTTTGCCAAATGTTTTTACCTGTTGCATTGTGCCTTTGGTGCCATATGCTTTAGGGATATTACCAGCTTTATAAGCCAGGTGCCATTTTTTCTGGGTTTGTACCTGGGCGGAAAAGTGATACTGGTACTGTATTACATGGCCGAAAAAGGTACTGTACTACGCGAAGAAAATGACCTTACCGTATAAACCAACCAACTTTATATCATGAAAAGAAACATTACCATTATTACCATAGCTCTTAAAGTGCTGCTTATAGCACTGGCACTATATATTGCAGTTTACGCACTGGCTATGCTGGCGCAGTTTATTGTTAACGGGTCTGATGTAAGCCGTGCCCTGCTAGACGACGTTTTTACACCACTTAAGCCTGCCGCACCGGGCGTAGAAGCGGCCTTTATGCTGCTTTACAGTGTGTTGCTGGTATTTTTGTTTACCCGCCTTAATAACTTTAGGCTTACCCTTAAGAGCCTTAAAACTGCCGAGGTTTTTGAAACCAACCAGGCAGAAAGCTTTCGTAAAACGGGTAGTGGCATTATTATTTTTGCTAAACTTAAGTATTTGCTTATCTGTGGCTTTGGGTCAATTGGCATGCTCGATATCCGCACGTTTTTTAATCAGGCATTACCCTACCTTGCCCTTTATATTACAGGAAAATTTATACTGATACTTGCAGAGATGCTAAAGCGTGGAGAAATGCTGCGCGAAGAAACCGAACTAACAATATAACCCATGCCCATAATTATAAACCTGGATGTAATGCTCGCCAAACGAAAAATGCGTAGCAACGAACTGGCCGATAAGGTGGGCATTACCACGGCTAATCTTTCTATATTAAAAACAGGCAAGGCTAAAGCCATACGCTTTAGTACCCTTGAGGCCATTTGCCAGGTACTGGAATGCCAGCCGGGCGATATTATGGAGTTTATTGAGGAATAGTCCTGTCATTTATTTTTTAGCAAGTTGCTCCAGTAAAAAACTATACATCTCTGCATCTAAAGCTATGCGCTCTTCGGTAGTATTACTGCCGTTATGCCCTGCATTATGTATGGTGCGCAGGTAAACGGGGTTAGTTTGTGCTTTGCGGTTTTGCAGGCGTGCAGCAAATTTATAGCTATGCATAGGTGGCACACGATCGTCAAATTCTGATGTTACAATAAGTGCGGCAGGATAGTTTACGTCTTCTTTAATATGCTGGTACGGCGAGTAGCCATACACGTTTTTAAAACCAGCTTCGGTAGCGGGGTTGTCATACTCTGCCATATTGCGGGCACCGGTGCCAAAGTCTACCCTGCGGCACATATCCAGCACGCCCATTTTGCATACTACTGCCTTAAACAAATCTGGCCTGAATATCATGGCGTGCCCCACTACCAGCCCACCGTGCGATGCCCCCGTTATGCCCAGGTGCTGTGGCGCCGTGTATTTTTGTGCTATCAAAAATTCGGCAGCATCTATAAAATCGTTCAGGCAGTTTAGCTTGTTTATACCTTTTCCGGCCTGTGCCCATTTGCTGCCCTTTTCGCCGCCGCCCCTTATTTCTGCGTAGGCATAAACGCCACCCTGTTCTAAAAAGTAAACCAGCGCGTCGCTGTAATTGGGTTCGCTTACCATGCCAAAGCCACCGTAAGCTTCCAACAGGGTAGGGTTAGTACCGTCTAAGCGCAGCTTTTTTTTATGGATGATTGTTATGGGCACATCCTTGCCATCGCGGCTCTTATAGGTTATAGTCTTTGTTTCAAAATGATCTGAAGGAAAAAGGGTAGGTTTTGGTTTGATGTAATCGTTATAAAAAGGTTCAAATTCGCCGGTCTTTAAACTCAGCGAAAAATTTTGTGGCGATGCCGTATACGATTGTAGCTTTAAATACAGCTTTTGTGTTTGTTTATCATAAAACATGGGCTGGGCATCTACGCCGGGCGCAATGTCTATTTTTTTAAGAAATGTGGCATTTGCATCATACACCATAAAGTGGTACTTGCCCAGTGTTTTATATTTACAAATAAGGTAGTCATCATAAAAATATGTACCATCAAGCAGCTGCCCATAAAACTGCGGAACTATAATTTTTTCGTCGGCACGGTTATCTAAAGGGCACGACCGCACATCGCCCCACTCAAATTTACTGCTGCTGTAATACAATTTTCCATTACGGTATTTTATCAGCCTGAAGTCATCGTCTTCTCCTTCAAAAAGGCGTTTTACGGTAAAAGGTTCTGTGGCAAGGTCAGCATAGTAAATATTTCGTGTTCGCTCTGCGGCATTCCGTTCAAATATAAAAAGCTTGTCCTGTTCTACATAATAGGTAAGAAAACCTTTGTTCTTAGTAGTGTCAAATACCAGGGCATCGTCTTCCTGTTTGTTGCCCAGTGTATGGTAATATATTTGGTACGTGCTGTCCTGGGCAAACATATTTACATTGCTGTTTCGGGTATAGAAAATACCTTTTTTGCCGTTCCAGCTCAGGTCTGCAAATTTTACATTTTTAATTACATCATCAAGGGGCAAGCCTCTCAGCATGTCTTTAAACCTAATCGTCCTGCGGTCGCTGCCATCGCCGGATATGGTATAAGCCAGGTAGCGCGACGCTTCAGAAGGTTCATAATCTGCAATAACGGCTGTTTCGCTAACACCGCGCGACATATCTACCAGTAATTCGGCACGGCTGTTAAGGCTCTTAAAATAATATAGTGATGCGGCCAGCCCGCGTGGTTTCATCAGGGTATAAAAATAGTCGCCTTTTTTTCGGGGCATACTGTGTATGCGCGATTTACGGTATTCCTGTATGGTGTTTTCAATGTCATACTGCGTGCCTATGTCGCGTATCTTTTGGTCTGTATAATCATTTTGCTCGTCAACCCATTTTTTTACTCCTTTGCTGCGCATTTTTTCCATGGCAGAATATTCATCGGTATAGGTAATGCCAAAGCTTGTATACATTTTCGGTGTTTTTTTGACGATGGGATAACTTTGCGCAAAGCAAAAAAATGGCAGTAGAAATAGTATTGGCAAAAATGGTTTCATTGGTATTGATTGTAGGGTAAAAATACAGCTAAAAGTTTATAGGCAAAACCATCTGTCACATTATATTGCGGTTAAAAAGAAAAGCACGAATTACAGCAATTTTTATTGTGATTGCTATAATTCGTGCCTCAAACTGGGTGAAGACTCTTACTTCATTAGATGATACATCAAAAAGCTGTAAAATTCTGATTTTTCTTCGATACGGTCTTCATAGTTTGTAAGTACACCATAATGGCCGGAGTCAAGCCTTGTTTTTAGGAAAACCGGATTAGTTTGTGCCTTGCGGTTTTGCAGCCTTGCGGCAAATTTATAAGAATGCACGGGTGGTACCCTATCGTCATTATCGCTTGTAATAATTAGTGTTGTAGGGTAGTTTACATCTTCTTTAATGTTGTGGTATGGAGAATATTCCATCATGGCATTAAATTCGGCGGCCACTTCGGGATCGCCATATTCGTCATAATGAAAACGGCCTATGGTATACTGGTGAAACTTAGCCATATCATAAACCCCTACTTTAGGTATTGCCACTTTAAAGAGTTCCGGATGTTGTACAAGTGCAGATCCTATAAGGAGCCCGCCCTGCGAACCTCCGGTAATGCCCAGCCTGTTTGGGCTTGTGTACTGCTGGTCTATCAAAAACCGGGCGCCGTCTATAAAGTCATTCAGCGTATTTATCTTTTTAAGGCGCATACCATCCCTGTGCCATTGCTGGCCTTTATCGCCACCACCGCGCACTTCGGCATACGCATATACGCCGCCATTTTTCATAAAGTAGATAATGCCATTGTCATAATCACGGTCTGATATAGACCCAAAGCCGCCATAAGCTTCCAGCAGGGTAGGGTTGTTGCTGTTTAACTCTAATCCTTTTTTGTGCACTATGGTTATGGGCACCTTAGCGCCATCCCGGGCGGTATAGGTTGTAGTTGTGGTTACAAAATAATCTACAGGAAACGGTGCAACGGTTTTTTCAAACGTTTTGCTTACATAGCGGTCATAAGCGCCAGATTGTAAGTTTAGCGTAAAGAGTATGGGTGGTATGGTATATGAGGTAACGTAAAAGAAAACATCGGTATCAAAATAATCATTGCCCGCCAGGTTTACGTCCATACCCTTTTGGCCTTCTATCTTTTTGATGAATTTACCCGTATAGTCAAACAGCATAAAATAACTGCCCGATGTGTTTTTGTACTTACACACAATACGGTCTTTAAAAAATGTAGTACCCGTTAAAAGCTGGTTTTGGTACTGAGATATGAGTATGGTACGCTCTTCGGGCTTATCGGGGTCAAAACTGCGCACATCTCCCCAGTTAGATTCTTTAGATGAGTAATATACACGCCCGTTTGTATAACCGGACAGGTCAAAATCAGGCGGTACATTATCAAGAAATTTCTTTAGCTCGAAAGTTTCTTGAGTAAGGTCTGCATAATACACATCTACATGGCTTTCGTTTTTGTTTGCTACTTCCAGAAACAGGCGTTTACCGTCCTGGCTGGTGAAGTAGTAGGTTTGTCCGTTTATTTTACTGGCATCAAAAACCATTTCGTCCTTAAGCACATCGGTACCCAGGCGGTGGTAAAATACCTGAAAGGTAGAATCTACTGCAAACTGCGATGCATTGATGTTCTTGTTGTAAAAAACACCTTCATCGCCCTTCCAGGCCATACCGCCAAATTTTGCATTAATTATTACCTCGTCGATCTTTTTACCTGCAAGTGTTGTAAACCTTATCTCGTGCCTGTCGCTGCCGTTTATCATTAGCTTATAGGCAAGCATCTTTGAATTTACCGATGGCTCATAGTCTATAACCGTAACCGTTTTTCCGCTGTAAACGTAATTAGGGTCTACCAGTTTTATGTAATTACCATCGAGTTTCTTTTTATAGCATAGTACAGCTCCCTGGTCCAGCTTGTCCTGAAAATAAACATTTGCATAATAGCTAGCCCTCTTTTTGTTAGGGATGCTATAAGCCGTCTGGCTCTGGTATTTTTGTAAAGTGGGCAGCGGGTAAATACTTTTTATTAAGTTGCCCTGATGACTTTCGGTAACTTTATTCTGGGCATTTATCCAGTTTACAACCTCGGGGCTGCGCATATCTTCCAGCCAGGTATAATCGTCTGTGTATGTTTTGCCGTGTTTGGTAATTTTTTGAGGTGTTTTTTTAGTTGACGGAAAATTCTGGGCTACAGCAATAAAAGGCAACAAAAGTGCCAGTAGTAGTATTGGTTTCATTTGGTTAGTTAATTATGGCGCAAAAGTACTGTAAAGTTGGCAAACCTGCATTAAGCAAGGGTTAATACCAAAAAAGAAAGGGCTACCCAACCGGGTAGCCCTTTTATAAGAAGCAAGCTGTATGCTTAGTTTTTTACAACTTTTATAGTACCAGATTTGCTTCCGGCTGTAACCTGTAGCAGGTATGTTCCGGCAGCAAGGCTGCTTACATTAAGCTGGGCATTAGTACCGTTAGCTTTTTGCTCCATTACTTTTTGGCCAAGAAGGTTATTAAGCACCAAGTGCGTAATGTTTTCGTTAGCAGTAATGTTTAGTACGTTGTTTGCAGGGTTAGGGTAAACCACAAGCGATTTAATGCCAAACTGATCTGTATTTGCAGTAAGGTTAGCTATGACAGCTGTGTAGTCGCTTGTACAAGTACCTACAGTTTGTGCTACATAATAAGTAACACCGTCTGCAAGTGCAGTTGTAGTTTCTACAGCAACATATTCGCCATCAGTAAGTACATACCAGGTAGCAGTAGCGCCGGCGGCAAGTGTTACATCAAGGTTAGCAATAGTTTCGCCTTCTGTAAATGATTGCTCTCCAAGAGCTTCTGGAGCATCAGGAGTTGCGTTTACAGTAACGGTAACTGCTGTTGTAGCACTGGTACATGTAGCTGCAACCTGTGCAACATAGTAAGTACCTGTTTCAAGTACTGTAGCTGCACTTAGCGGCGTAGTACCATCTGCATCTGTATACCAAACAAGGTTTGTACCTGTTGCAGTAAGCTCTGCAGCGGTAGCGCCAGAACAGAATGCCTGAGCCTCAGCTGTAGGAGCAGCAGGTATAGGGTTTACTGTAATTGCTACAGTAGTAACAACGCTGGTACAAGTACCTAGTGTTTGTGTTACATAGTAGTTTCCTGTTTCAAGAACAGCAGTTTCGCTTAGCGCGGCACCACCTTGTGTAGCAGACCATGTAAGTGTAGCACCGTCCTGAGCTGTAACATCAATGTCAGCAACAGTTGCGCCCTGACAGAAAGTTTGTGTAGCAGCTACCGGAGCAGCAGGTGTAGCGTTAACAGTTACAGAAACAAGAGTAGCAGTACTTGTACAGCCATTCAAAGTTTGTGTTACATAATAAGTACCTCCGGCTAGTGTAGCGGTAGCAGCAAGAGCTTCGCCACCCGCTGTAGCAGACCATGTAAAGGTAGCGCCAGTAGCGCCTGTTACCACAAGTTGTGCAACCGTAGCGCCAGAACAAAATGCCTGGGCAGCAGCTGTAGGAGCATCAGGAACAGCGTTTATAGTTACGGCTACCGTAGCAGCAGCACTTGTACAACCGTTTAGTGTTTGTGTTACATAATAGTTACCTGCTGTAAGTGCTGCAGTAGCCTCAAGAGCTGTGCCACCCACTGTAGCATACCATGTAAGTGTAGCACCTTCAAGCGCAGTAGCAGTAAGCTGTGCAGCAGTAGCGCTTCCGCAGAATGTAAGCGGAGCAACAACCGGAAGGGCAACCGTATTTACAGTTACTGCAACAGATGTTCTTGTACTTTCGCAAGTACCTACTGTTTGAGATACAAAGTAAAGGCCAGCAGTTACCGTTGCAGTAGCTGCAAGCGGTGTAGTTGAGGCAGCACTTGCATACCATGTAAATGTAGCACCTGTAACACCTGTAACTGTAAGGCCGGCAACAGTTGTTGCAGCACATACCGCTTGAGCCGCAGCTGTAGGAGCCGCAGGAGTAGTACATGTAGTAGTAAAGGTACCGTTTACAGGAGCAGATGTACACGCACTGTTTATAGCTGTAGCGCTATAGTAGTAAGTGGTAGATGCCTGAAGTCCTGTAAGAGCTAAGCTTGTAGTTGCAGATGTAAATGGCGAACCAGCTACAGGAACAGTCATTGCCTCATCTGTATACAGCGATAGGCTGAAAGATGTAGCGGCACTACTGCCCGCAAGTAAGCCAAATGTTATGCTTGCGCCATTTGCAGAAGCAAAAGGGAATGCAGAGTTAAGTACCGGACACTCATCTATAACTTTACCAGATACGGCAAAGATGTTTGGTACCGGCTCTGTAGCGCCTGTAGATGTTTTAGTAATTGTTATTGATGCAACCAGTTTTGTCTGGTTAGCTTCAAGTATTGGCAGGGTTACATAGAATACTTTAGAGTTACCCGTTTCTATATTACCATTTGTATCTGCCCTGTTTACACGGCCAATGTTTGAAATAAGTGCAGGCTGTGCTGCTGTACCGGCATTGTACCAGTCGATAAGCGAGAAGCTTGTTGCAGCCTGGCTTGTACCATCCTGGAAGTTTACTACCGCAGATATGGTAGACGCGCCACTACCCGATGTAAGGGCAAGGTAAAGGTTACTTAGTTTTACAGGTTGTGTAAGTGTAAGTGTACCCGACTGGTTTTGTGCTGGAAGCCTTAGTGAGTTGTTTCCTGTATAATCAGGGAAGATAAACTGCATGCCCGCAAGGCCTGTATCTGCAAGTATTCTGTTTACAGGTAAGCCAACAGTAGCAACAGTGCCACTTACTCTTTCATAATTAAGAGACTGGTAAGCATTGTTTACTGCATCTACAGCATTTGTTGTAGAAAGGTTTGCAATGCCTGTACCGTTAGCAATAACGTCTGCATTATAACCTGTAACGTCTATTGGTGTAAAGCCACTTTGTGTAGTAAAGCTTGCAAGTGCGCTCCACGCGTCATCATAACAATCTGTAGTTACTGCTTTAACGCGGTACCAGTAGGTAGTAGCTATTGTAAGGCCTGTAAGGGCATAGCTGTTTGTAGGAGATGTATATGTGTTAAGTAATGTATTCATGGCCTCATCAGTATATACCTGAACGGTATATGTAGCAGCGCTGCCATTATTACCTACAACATTTGTAAAATTAAGGTTTGCACTATAGTTGCCTATGTTACTTGCACCAGAGTTAATGGTAGCAATTGCGCAGGTAGAAGAATCTGCCGCTGCAACAGGGCTGTACATAGGGCCAAAACAAGTAAGGCCACCATCGTTATATGCAAATGCATAATAGTAGTAGTGAGAGTTAGCTGCAAGGAAATGGGTTGTTGTAAGGGTAGTACCGTTTACAACTACACGTCCGCCGCCAAAATCAGTACCTACAGCATAGCTGGCACCGTTTACCGGAGTGGCGCTAAGTGTAGCATCTGTACTGCGGATGATAAGATATTTAGTAATATCAATAGCATTTGCAGGAGGTGTAACTGTTGCAGTTATTTCGCTCGATGTAATGCCGCTAAGGGCAAGTACCGGCGCATCCGGCGTAGTACAGTTTGCAGGTTGTTCTGCAACGGTAACTGTATAATCTTCAGTTTCTGAATAATAAAGCTCGCCACATGGAGCCAGTGTGTAGCCACTATAATAAGTAGTCCTGATACGAAGCCTGTAGCTGCCAAGAGGTGTACCTGCAGGTATTGCTATAGCACCAGTATGTACTGATGGCCCGTTTGCAAGAACCGCAACGGTTTCGCCGGCATCGGTAAAGCTAAGGTTGTTATTCCAGTCAACATAAATTTCTGATTTTGCAAGTGTGCTTGATTTAGTAAGGCTAAAATCAAAACTTGTACCTGCAGCTTTACTAACAACCATAGCAGTATAATCAGTATAACTGTTTGCGGTTGTAGTATTTGCTATGTTACTGTAACCACCTGTTGTAGTAAAGTTAGAAACACTGTAGAATGTAGATGTACCTGTAGGTGTACAGTATTGTATAGTTGTAGAACCTGTTACAAAAGCAGACTCACAAGCAGTAGTTACGGCTTTAGCCCTAAAGTAATATGTGTTGCCAAAGGTAAGGCCGCTTACTAACTGAGATGTGGTTGTAAGGCCTGTAAACGGAGAGCCTGTTACAGGAGATGTAAAATCTGCATTATTATATACCTCAAGCGTGTAAGTAGGGGCATCGCCGTCGCCTACAGAAAGTGTTGTCCAGCTTACGGTAATACCAGTAGCAGATGCTGTAGCACCTGTAACAGCATTCATTACCGGGCAGCTTCCTACCACCTGACCTGATACTGCAAACACGTTAGGTATTTTTGCAGTTGCAGTAGCACCTGTTGCAGTACTGTTTTTAATGGTAAGGCTGGTAACGTTTTTAGACTGGTTAGCAGCAGATACCGGTACAGTGATCTGGAAGATTTTTGAAGCGCCGGTTTCTGGCGTTGTACCTGTTCTTGATACACGGCCTATACCGCTAACAAGAGCAGGCTGTGCAGTTGTAGGAGTACCAAACCAGTCTAAGATAGATATGTTAGATACGGTTTCGTTAGTGTCATCGGCAAAGTTTACCTGTACATCTATTGCAGATGCGGTACTGCCCGATGTTACTGCAAGATATACATTACTAAGCTTAAGCGGCTGGCTAAGTGTAAGGGTACCTGTAGTATTTTGCAGGGCAAGCCTTAGACTGTTGTTGCCGGCATAGTCCTGAAGTATGAACTTAAGGTCTGCATTAGTACCATTAGTAAGTATCCTGTTTACAGGAAGCCCCACAGTAGCTGCCGCCGCAGTAGCATTAAACTTATAATCACGGCTTATGTAAGCATAGTTACCACCGTCTACGTCGTTATCAGTGCTAAGGCCAGGAAGCCCTGTTCCGTTAGCAATTACGTCAAAGTTAAAACCTGTTACACTTATAGGTGTATAGTTACTTTGGGCAACAAAGCTGCCGGTAGCATAAGTAGCGTCAGAACAAGCGCCTGTTGTACTGCCCTGTATGCGGAAGTAGTATGTAGTACCATTAACAAGGCCTGTAACATTCTGGCTTGTGTTTGCTGTAGTATAGGTAGTGCCTACCTGTGTAGTATAAGCAGCATCGCTGTACACTCCTACAGTGTAAGTGGCAGTGTTACCACCGGCACCTGCTATAGAAGACCAGTTTAATGTAGCCGTTGTAGATGTAATGTTGCTAACCCCTATAGTAACCGGGAATGTAGAACATGTAGTAGTATCTGCACTAACAGCAGTTGCACTATAGGCAGGGCCTAAACATGTAAAAGTGCTGTCGTAGTTATAAGCATATGCAAAATAGTAGTAGTGCGAGTTAGGGTTTACAGCAGTATCAGTAAACGTAAGTGAAGCACCCGAAGCCACTACTGTACCACCGCCAAGGGCAGCACCTGCAAGATATTGTACATTAGCAACAGGCTGTTCTGTTAGTGTTGCAGCTGTGCTTCTCACTATAAGATATCCGCCTGTAGGGGCAGTAGCCGATGCTGTAACAGTACCGGTTACCGATGTAGAAGTAACACCCGAAAGTGCTACCGATGTTGCAGCATCTGCCGCAGCACACGCCGCAGGCAGTGCAGTAAGGCTTAGCTGTATGTTTGGCCTGTTATACGTCCTGGTAAGTGTAGAAGACCATGGAGTGCTATCGTTTTGATAGTAGCTGGCTCTGTAATTAGTTGATGTTGAGGTATACGCATAATTAGGCGCAACAGCCGCAGAACTTGTCCATTGCTGGAAACCTTTAACTACAAGTATAGAAAGGTTAGCAGCGGTGCTTGGATAAATAAACGGTGTTGTAAGTGTTACCGTTTGCCATGCCGGAGCCGCAGTGTTAGTATAAGATCCGCTATATACCTGCGTGTATCCTGTAAGGCTTGAAGAAGTACCTACCGTAGTTTCGTTTGTACTTTTCATATAAATAGTAACCGCTTCTATAGGGTCGTTGTTTGTACCCGATAGCTTATTAAAGCCAATAGAAGTAATAACGCCGGCACTGCCTACCTCTGTACCAAGGTAAAGAATCTCGCTGGCAGAATTGCCATAATACCTGTTTAGTGGTGCCAGGTTTGAGCCACTGGTACCATCTCCTATTGTAACAGGTGTTTGTGCATAAAGCGATGCTAAGCCGCTGCTAAAAAAAGCTGCCAGCATAAGCAGGCAATATGCCATGGATGTTTTTTTTGACTTGCCGGACCCAGTTTGGGTAAGTCCTGCAAAACCTCCGGAATCTGCCGTTTTTTTTTGGCAGACGCCCTGAGGGGCTGTGTAATTTTCTCTCATGGTTTTTAATAAAATTTAATGTTTTTAAAAATAGTGCTTTTAAGGATAGGTTAACACTATTTTGTTAATATTGAAACATAGTCAATATTTGGTGTTTATAAGTGTAAAGTATTCTTTATTTTAATTAAAAAAAGAGGTTATACTTAATATTTTGTATTAAAAAAATGTTAAACACTATCTTTGGCGGCTGCTTGGTGTTTTATATAACAAATTAGATAAAATTGTGTTTTTATATAACTTTACGGTTTAAAATATATATTTTTTCAATAAATATTGTGGTTTATTTAGTTTTTATGATAACTTATATGTTTTTACTGCTGCTTTTTGTAATGAAATTTGTTTTGTGTAAATTATTGGTTTTTAATCAATTAATTTGACGGCTTGTTGTTTTTTTAATAGCTATAATTCAATTTTTTAACAAAATATATCAAAAATTTAATTTCAGGCCAGTACGTGTTTTATTTTTGTGATATGTGTACACATTTGTGTTGCGAATGCCTGATAGTTTAGTATGTGCAGTTATTGTATGATATATTTTTAAAAAATTGTGTTAAGTATCGAATAACAAATAGGTAAAAAAATACCTCCGCAAAGGGAGGTAAAATATATCGTGAAATTACTGAATTTACATAAACAGTGCTTTCAGCTCAGTAGCATCATGCGGACTCATTTTACCTGCAAGTACCAGGCTAAGTTGTTTGCGGCGCAGTGCGGCATCAAAACGTAGTTTTTCGATATCGGTTTGCGGTTCCAGTGGGGGTACTGCAGTAGGCTTCCCGGTTTCATCTACCGCTACAAAGGTATAAATGGCTTCGTTTGCCTTAGTGCGCACACCGCTTACACGGTCTTCCAGCCATACATCAATAAAAGTTTCCATACTCGATGTAAAGGTGCGGCTCACTTTAGCTTCTATAGTTACCACACTGCCCAGCGGAATAGCATGGTTAAAGGCTACGTGGTTTACAGATGCCGTTACTACAATGCGGCCACTGTGCCTGCGTGCGGCTATGCTTGCGGCACGGTCCATGCGGGCAAGGAGTTCGCCTCCAAAAAGATTGTTTAGCGGATTTGTTTCGCCTGGCAGTACAATGTCGGTCATTATACAAACAGAGTCAGAAGGGGATTTTGGCTGCATGTGTATTTTAATTTTGCACAAAGATAGCGTTAAGGCACGTGCAAAAAAAATCCTCCGCATTAGGGAGGATGTCTTTTTATTGCTGCTGAACCAGTATCCAGGCTTCTTTGTCGTTTGTGGCGTGAATTTCCCTCATGGTTTTCTGCGCTTCAGTATAGGTTGTAAAGCTGCCGTATACTACAGGATACAATCCGTATTTGTTTAAAGGAAGAGAATGTGCTTTAAAGCCTTTAGATTCAAGCTCGGCTACAGCCTTGTTTGCATTAGCCTCACTTTTGTATGCCCCTGCCACAACGTGGTAAGGCGTTACTGCCGGAGCCTCTTCTTTAAGCGGAAGCGTAACGGCAGGTAATGGGTTTTCTATAAAAAAGGTAGCTTGTTGCAGGCGTTGCTGTACTTTAGCCTGTACGGCGTTTTGCACCGCAAGCGTTTCTGCATCTATTTGTGCATCGCGGTAGTTTTTATAACTTACGCTGCCTGCGCCTAACAGCACAGCAAATACTGCGGCATACTTAAGGTAGCTGTAGCTGCGTTTCCTTTCGGGCGTAAATATAATAGGGGCTCTTTCTTCAAGCGCCTCTACCTCGGCTTTAAGTGCTTCGCGTTTTATCGCAGAAGATACCACGGTACTAAGCCCGAATGAGCTTGTAAGATAGTTAACGGGCGCATCTGGCGTAAACACAATGCTGCCTTCGGCGTTAAGCCCAAGCTGGCCTATGTTTTTAAGGAAAATGATGTCAAGATTGTCAAGCGTTTCTTTCCATTGCGCTACGCCCAGGGCAATTGCTGCCACGGCATCGGTATAAGAAATTTTTTCGGCTACTGCGATATGGTTCGCTAAAAGACCGTCATTATTTTTTACATTCGCGTTAAAAGAAACCACTTTTTTTGGAGGATAGAAGGTATGCTGCGCCGCATCTAAAAATGCAGGACGAAGCTCTGTAAGGAAAGCGCCAAAACCGGGTACAGTAACACACTGGTAACGGTATAGTAAAGCGGGTAAGTGTTTTTCTATCATCATAACAACAAAATTAAGCATTGAGAGGGCTGTGCAAAATTTTATTCACAAATTTTATTAACAATAATAAGGTGCTTTTGCACAACGGTTTACATTTTTAATGACAGAATCAGAATTATTTAATACCCTGGCTTTGATGCGTATAGAGGGTGTGGGCGATATTGTGGCAAAAAAGCTGATTAACCACCTGGGCAGCGCCGAAGCCGTTTTTAAGGCCAAGCGTTCGCAGCTTTTAGCTATTGAAGGTGTGGGCGAAGTGCTGTGCAATAACCTGCAAAATACATCGGTTTTTAACCATGCCGAAAATGAGGTGCGGTTTGTACAGGCTAACAATATTAAGGCCTCTTTTTACCAGGATGCAGATTATCCTGAAAGGCTAAAGCATTGCATAGACGGCCCGGTGGTACTGTTTAGTTCCGGGAGGATAGATTTTGCGAAGCGCAAAACCATAAGCATTGTGGGTACCCGCCAGATGACCAGTTATGGTGCCGATTTTTGCCGTAAGCTTATAGAAGATCTTGCGCCGCTAAATCCGGTTATTGTTAGTGGCTTTGCTTATGGCATAGACATACACGCTCATATACTGGCTATGGATAACAACCTGCAAACAGTAGGGGTGGTAGCGCACGGCCTTAACCAGGTATACCCCAAGGTGCATAAAAAGTATGTGGCAAAAATGGAGGAGAATGGTGGTTTTATGACCGAGTTCTGGAGTACCTCTAACCCCGATAAGGAGAATTTTGTAAAGCGTAACCGTATTGTAGCGGGCATAAGCGAGGCTACCATTATTGTAGAAAGTGCAGATAAGGGTGGTTCGCTTATTACGGCTAACCTGGCCAATGATTATAACCGCGATGTGTTTGCCGTGCCCGGCCGCGTTACCGATAAGTACAGTATGGGCTGTAACAACCTTATAAAGAGCCAGCGTGCCAATCTGCTTACCAATGCCGCCGACCTTATATATATGCTGAACTGGGAACTGGAAGAAAAAAAGAAAACCCCGGTACAAAAACAACTCTTCATAACTCTGGAGCCCGAAGAGGAACTGGTATACAACTACCTGCTTAAAAACGGTAAGGAACTAATGGATATAATAGCATTGCGTTGTGATATGCCGGTATATAAATTATCATCGTTACTACTTACTATGGAACTTAAAGGGGTAATACGACCATTGCCGGGTAAATTGTTTGAAGCGGTGTAGGGTTTTTGTAATTCATTTATGGATAAGACAGAATCAAAAAACTAGGTTATAATTAAAGGTTGCCAAATAATCTTCATCTTTTGCCTTTTGCCTAATGCCTTCACTTCTTTCCTCCCTTTTCCTTAATTTTACAGTATGGAAGAAGCCCCCAAACCGCAGCGTAAAATAATCCATGTAGATATGGATGCCTTTTATGCATCTGTAGAGCAGCTGGACAACCCCGAGCTTAGGGGCAAGCCACTTGCTGTAGGCGGCGGTGAAATTCGTGGGGTGGTTAGTGCAGCCAGCTATGAGGCGCGCAAGTTTGGCGTGCGTAGTGCCATGAGTGGCTATCTGGCTAAAAAGCGTTGCCCACACCTTATATTTGTGCCGCCCCGTTTTGACCGTTACCGCGAAATTTCCCAAAAAATACGCAGCATCTTCCATGAGTATACAGATCTTGTAGAGCCACTTTCGCTTGATGAGGCTTACCTTGATGTTACCGTAAATAAAAAAGGCAACCCAAGTGCCACGCTTATTGCGGCCGAGATTCGCCAACGCATACTGGAGGTTACGGGGCTTACGGCATCGGCAGGCATTAGTGTAAACAAATTTATTGCCAAGGTAGCCAGCGACTATAACAAGCCTAATGGACAAAAAACCGTAAATCCACCCGAAGTATTACCGTTTTTAGAAGACCTGCCCATAGGTAAATTCTACGGGGTGGGTAAGGTTACTACAGAACGTATGTACCAGTTGGGCATTTTTACAGGCAAAGACCTCAAAGAAAAAACCGTTGAATACCTTACAGAACATTTTGGCAAGTCGGGTGCCTATTATTACCATGTAGTGCGGGGCGTGCACAACAGCGAGGTAAAGCCCGACCGTATTGTAAAATCGGTGGGTACAGAGCATACCTTTGACGAAAACCTGGTGTCTGAAGTGTTTATGCTCGAAAGGCTGGAACGTATTGCCGATGAGCTGGAACGCCGTTTAAAGAAAAAAAAGATAGCCGGAAAAACGGTTACCCTCAAAATTAAATACTCTGATTTTACGGTACAAACCCGCAGTAAGACCATGCCTTATTTTATATCAGACAAAAGCCTGATCATCGAAATTATTAAAGAGCTGCTTTACCAGGAAAAGCTTAAAGAGTCGGTACGGTTGTTGGGTATTTCGCTGGCCAACCTTAATAATGAAGCCGGTGAGAAGAAAGTGGTGGCAGTGCAGCTAAAGTTTGATTTTTAGGGGTATTAATAAATGCGATTAGCTTATATGTCAGTATCTTAAAATTGTTTATCTTTGCGGTATGCAAGACAAAAAAAATGACAGCCAAATTTTGACATCCGCTAAAAAATTTTTAGAGGATAAAAAAATGGTGTCTGCTTATTTGAGAGGTGAAGTTACTAAAGAAGCCCTGGATGATAAAGGAATTAAACTTGCCATGCCGCTATAAAGTTTCTTTTAATTCAGAAACATTACTGTTCTTCTTTACTACTAAAAACAACATTCACTATCAGGTTGCATTCATTGATAGTATTCATCTGTTTTCAGGGACATCAGTAGAAGCAAAAATCGCAAAAGTTTACAGTCTGAATATAGAAAAAATTTCAAAAGTTACAGAGCCCTTAGATATTGATGTAAAGGAGGCTGTAGATTGTATTGTGACAAACTTTTTTGAGGATAAAGAAAATTCACTTATATATTGTTGCGACAGTTCTGATGCGAAAGAAAGGCTAAGGATGAAGAAGTTTAGTAAATGGTATGAGGAAAGTTTATTTAAAAATAATATTATAAAGCTTGATGATGAGTTAGGTACAGAACCTATAAATTATACGAGTTTTTTGTATCACTATCAAAATCCAATCAGGGATTATCTTGAGAAGGGATATGCTGAAATTATACAGGAACTGCAAAAACCGGAATAAATTTTCCAACAAATCTTATAAAACTAAAGAAACCGGTAATGGGGGCAACCGGTTTCTGTAAGGTGGCATTAGTAATTAAAATGAAGAAAGTTTGGACAATGCCTAATGTAGAGTTTGAAATACAGTGAATAACGTTGCCTGCATTAACCATTAGCAGGCCTGTATTTCTATATCAAATGTACCATCTGTTTTGTGTCGAAATCTAAAATTTAGGCAAGCGCTTATTTTGTGCCGACGAACGGAACTTTAGCTTCGTTAATATGTGGCGTCGCTTTATTAACGTGTATTAAAATATAAGGTGCAAGTGGTTATTTTTAAGTGTATTTTTGAAAATACCGTATTTATAAAATACTTTTTTTACACAAAATATAAATAGTATATATTTGGGGGTACATTGTTTTGGGCGCTTTTCGATGATAAAAAAACTACTTATACTTTTATTGCTGCTACTGTTTCGGTTAGGCTTTGCTGCCGGAAACGACTCCCTGCTTACTGCCCTTGATAAAGAGATGGCGAAACGGGAGGTGTATGATGCCGCTAAAATAAACCGTATAAATCAGCTCAAGCAATACCTTGCTGCCGGCGGGCTTACCACGCCCGAACGCTACAGCCTTAACGGGCGGCTGGTTGCCGAATTTATTCCGTACCAGTTTGCGCAGGCAGTACAGTATTTAGAGCATAATATTAGCCTTGCCCAAAAGACGAATAATCTGCTGTTTTTGTATAAAGCTAAGCTACAGCTTGCAGAACTATTGTCGTCATCCGGCAACTATGCCGAGAGTGCTGCTGTACTGACTCAGGTAAACCGCAGGCAGGTGCCGGATGAACTATTAGATTACTATTACTACTGCCACACATGGCTTAATTTCAGGCTTAAATTTTACAGCGCTTATAATGCTACCCGCGATGCTTACAGCCAGCGTTACCATGCTTATGCTGACAGTGTTATGGATCGCCTGCCAAATAATGGCGAAGATTATCTGCAAATAGCCGAAACCCGCTACCGCGATACCGGCGAAAACCTAAAGAGCCGTGAGGCTAACCTTAAACGCCTTGCTATGGCTGCTCCGGGTACGCGTGCCTACAGCCGTATTACATTCTTTTTGGCGCAAAGCTACCTGCCCGATGATATTGGGCAGTATAAAAAATACCTTATACTCAGCGCGCTTTCAGATATACGGGCATCGGTAAAAGACAATGCCTCGCTTACGGCACTGGCAGTACAATACTTTAAAGAGGGCGATATAGAGCGTGCACACCGTTACATCAACTTTGCTTTTGACGATGCTTCGTTTTACAATTCGCGCCTGCGCCTGCAATCCATATCCAGTGTGTTGCCGCTTATAAACAAGGCTTACGAAAAAGCCGTGCAAAAAGAAAAGGCTAAACTTCAGGTTACAGTAATTATCATAAGTGTACTTGCGCTGTTGTTGCTTGCGCTGTTTTTTTACATTTACAGGCAGGTAGCCAACCTGCGCCGCGCCCGAAAAAATTTACAGCAGGCCAATGAGCAGCTTAATGCGCTTAACGGTCAGTTACAACAGGCACATAATGAACTTAAACACTTGTATACCGAACTTACCGATACCAATCGTATTAAAGAATACTATATAGGTAATTTGCTTAATGTATGTTCTGACTATCTTGATAAGCTTGATACTTACCGCAAAACGGTCAAGAAAATGATCATGGGCAGGCAGGTAGCAGAGCTGTTAGAAAAAACCAAATCATCTGAACTTATTGATGAAGAGCTTATCCTGTTCTACAAAAATTTTGATGCCATCTTTCTCCAGATCTACCCTGATTTTGTAGAGCAGTTAAATGCGCTACTTTTGCCCGAAGAACAAATTACTCTTAAAAACGGCGAATTGCTTAGTACCGAGTTGCGTATCTTTGCCCTTATCCGTCTTGGCATAACAGACAGCGCCGGTATTGCACGCCTGCTGAGGTACTCTGTAAATACAATTTACAACTACAGGGTAAAAATTAAGAACAAGGCCTTATTCCGCGATGATTTTGAAACTCAGGTTATGAAAATTGGTGCTTTCAATAATCTGTAGTAGTTAAAATATGCATGAAAGGTCAATTAATGTGTCCACTTTTTATAAACGGCTATCTTATTTCAATCTGTTGTTATTTAGTGATTTGTAGTTTTTAATTTCCACGTCGAGTCCACTTTTTTACTGTGTTGTCCGTAGTGGCGTATATATTCGCAGTTTCTTCGCAAACGATGTAGAATAACCCAAACCTCACATCCTATTTTCATATGAAGAAACTCTTACTATTATGCGGCCTGGCACTTGCGGGCTACATGCAGGGGCAAACACTCCAGCAATCTATGTACGTAGATTTTGGCCCCACAGGCGGTACAGGCGGGGGCATAACACCCAGCCCCGATGCTAACGGCCATTACTGGAACAATGCTACAAACGGCGCGCTAAATGCTACGCTCGACATTTTTAACAGCAATAATGCCGATACCGGTATCGACATGACCGTGACGGATAATTTTGTGGTAAACACCACTACAAATTATGGTCCTACGGCTCCTGCCGCGGCACTGCTGGGCGACCTTGCCATAGGCACCGCCACGCAGGATTATTTTTACCTTGAATCAGGCGGGTCTGCAAATGCAACCGGGCAGCTTACCCTAAGCGGGCTTAATCCGCAAAAGGGGTACAAATTTTATGTGTTTGGCTCACGCCCTACAAGCAATACACGTATTTCGGGCTATACTTTTACAGGGCTTAACAGTTTTACCGGCCAGTTGCAAACCAGTAACGGCACCACCGGAAACCTGGATACCATACTTGCTACGACCATGCTTTCGCCTACGGCAGATGGGCGCATTACCATTAATGTAGCCATTCTGCAAAATGCATTTGCCTATCTTAACATTCTTAAGGTAGAAGAATATACAGATCTGCCTGTGGTAGATGTTACCGCAATAACCGTTACGGGAACTGATATTACCGTAAGCGGACAAAACAGCCAGATGGTAGCTGCCATAGCACCGTCTAATGCTACATTTAGTAACGTATCATGGACAACCAGCAACAGCAGTGTGGCTGTAATAAGCAGCTCGGGCGTGCTAATGCCTGTGGGTAATGGTACCGTAACTGTAACGGCTACAAGCGCGCAAAACACTGCTATAACGGGTACGGCTACCATTAACGTTAGCAACCAGAACACGGCACTATACTTTAGCGGTACCGCTACAGAAAATGGCGATAATACCGCAACTGCCATCCCTATGCACATGGTTACAGGTACGCAGGGTACGGTAAGCAATGTTTTTGAAATATATACATCGCTAAACGAGGCGGGTACATTTAACTTCTATACTTCGCAGGCGGCAGGCGCTACGGTATTTGGCGCAGGTTCAGCTGCGGGTACACTTACAGCTGCGGGCGCGGGTATCGACCCAACGCAAGCGGGTCCGGTACTTATTACCGTAAACCTTACTACAAATACCTACACCATTACACCAATAAACTGGAGCGTTACCGGCAGTACCATTGCTAACGGCTGGAATGGCGATGCGCCACTTACTTACCAGGGTAATGGTATATGGAGTGCTACGTTAGACATGAATGTTGTAGGTACAGATACCAACCCAAGGTTTGTATTTAAAGGCAACCAGTCTTGGAGTTATGTGTTTAAAAAAGTAACAGGCAGCCAGCATTCAGTTGCGCTTGAAGCACAGGCGGGAGAGTTTGGCATTGCGCTTCAGGATATCGACCTTACCTATGGTAATTTTATCATTACCCTTAACCTTGCAGATTATACCTATGGTATAGCGTGTGTGGCGGTAGACGAAAACAAGATCGCCTTTATGGGATCTAGCGTAATGAATGGCCAGGGCGGTACTAACATGCAGGGCTATGCATACCTGTACAACCAGATACTTGCACAAAGGGCTACCGAAGGAAGTCCGGCATTTTACAGGTACAATGTTTCGGTTAACGGAAACAACACTACCGCAGCACTGGCTCGCGTAGAAAAAGATATGCTGGGCAGTTGTTCTGCTTATGTGGTGTATGGCCTTGCCCTGGGCAACGAAGGCATTCACGAAAACGGACAACCGGCTTACGACAGCTACAATACCAACTTACGACGCCTTATTCAGTTAGCGCGCGATAACGGTAAAACACCGGTAGTGGTAAACAACTATGTAAGGGCAGATTATACCGCTGCTGATTACAACTTTGTAAAACAAATGAACCTTGCTATGGCACAGTGGGATGTACCAAGTATAAACACACTGGGCGCTACAGACAACGGTACCGGAAACTGGGTAGAAGGTTACTGGTGGGATGCACTGCATCCTAACGATGCAGGCCATGCAGAAATGGCGTATGCCATAGTACCATCTTTATTTGATGCGCTTGAGGCAGAAAAACCACAGCCGGTATATACCGCAACAACATCGGTAACACCAGATCCTGTTACAGGCGGCGGTAAGCTTACCTTTACTCCGGAAAATACAATCCATCCTTTTACAACATCCTTTGGTATAAAAACTACAGGTACCGGAAACCTGCTGGCATTTACTACAAATGGTACTGCTACAGGCAGCCTTTCTATAACAGCTGAAGGATATGTACGTTATACTTCGCCGGCAGGCACAACTATTACAGGCACAACGGTTGTAAACAATGGCGAATGGCACACCATAACCCTTACGCATTACTATGCATGGGGTAATACCCAGCTGTATGCAGATGCAGTGGCACAGGGCAATGTAAGCGAGCAGCTTCAGGCTAAGGCATTCAGCCTGCACGGTACTGCTGCCCCGGCAAACATTCAATACCGCAACTGGTTCTTTTACCGTTCGGGTATGAACAACCTTGAGGTAGAAGCACTGCACAATGGTACCATGCTTAAATCGAGCCTTGAGCTGTATGCCCCGTTAAATGACGAAGCTGCAACTCCGGAAGCGATGTTTGCTAACCTTGCACAAAGCACTAATACTATAGATGCTACGGGATTTACAGCATTGGGTACTAATACCGTGGTGGCAGATAACAGCACGATGACGGCTTATCCTAACCCTACAAGCGATATTCTTACCATAAATACGCGTGCAAACGTGATGGCAGATACCATACAGGTATACAATAGCCTGGGTATGGAGGTAGCTACAGCAATACATAGCCGAACAATTAACCTAAGCAGGCTACAGGCAGGTGTCTATATCGTAAAGGTAAAGGCAGGAAATGCGACAGGTGTAATTAAAGTGGTTAAGAAGTAGATAGTTTTTAATTCATGTATTTTTACAGGGGCTTCCGGGAAACCGGAAGCCTTTTACATTGCTGATATTGATGTATTTATATGCTTCTGAATAAAACTTTATTGTATTTTGTAAAAAATACGAACAATATGATTTTTACGATTTGTTTACTTAAACAGTCTTTAAATTGTTTACTTGTTAAAATTTATCCAAAAGTGCTGTTTAAATATGTAATTAAAAGTACTTAATTAGATGTTTTTAAACGATGGAATGTGTATTTCATCTATAACTTGCTGATATGTAAGTTGTATGAAGCAAATCTTCGGTTTGCTTTTGGGCTATCTAACCCCAAAATAAAATGAAACTAAACTATTACTACTACTTACTTATAGCCGTTGTTACACTATTTACAACAACTGCAAACGCACAAATGACTTTTGGCCACGATGAGGCATCTTACTACACTACTGAAAGCTGGACGCAGTGGAACTCTCAGGGTGGTATCGGTTTTACGCCCTGGATCATGTTTACTAATGGCGGCGACCCTGCGGGGGCAGCAGGTCATTTTATAGGCAGTGCTGTTGAGGCTGGTTTTGGCAATGCAGATACAGATGATAAAGCCTTTGGTACTTATGGTTACGGTGCTAATGAGGCAGTGATATACCGTTATTTTAATAATACCGGTGCACCCGTATCAGACGGCAGGTCACCATTAGTTACAGGGCAGGTATTTTCTATAGATCTTGCCGTGGCATACAGAAACGGTTATAAGGGTATTGACCTGCTTACAAGCCAGGGTCAGTTTTTATGGAACTTTGGTATGGATGGCGACAGGCGTTACCAGGTAAACCAGGAAGACATTTTTCAAAATGAGTATTTACAACAATCGGTATTTGAAATAAAAGCAACCCAAATAAGCGCCACTACTTTTAAAGTAACCATTACCCGTGGCGAAGAAGTTTGGCAGTCTGGAATTTACAATGGTACAGTAGGGGGCTTTAAAATTTATGAAGGTAATACCACAAATAATGATCCGTTAAACAGGTTGTACTTTAACAATCTTACGGTTAAAGGCTGTATTGAATCTACCACATGGAATGGTACTGCATGGAGCAACGGCGAACCCGATGTTGCTAAAACAGCCATTATTGAGGGTAATTATACTTCTACAGCAAATGTGTTTGCCTGCATGCTTATTGTAAGGAATAATGCAGCTGTAAATATTCTTACGGGGCATACGCTTACGGTGGTAAATACTGTTGAGGTTGTACCGGGGGCATCGCTAACGCTGCAAAACAATGCGGCATTGGTACAAAACAATAATAATGTACAAAACAGCGGAAACATTATACTTATAAAAGAAAGTAACCCACTGCGCAGGCTTGATTATACCCTTTGGTCGTCGCCGGTAGCAGGACAAAACCTAAAGGATTTTTCTGAAGAAACATTAAATAGCCGCTTTTACGAATATAAGTATGCGCAAAACAGTAACAACGCCTGGATAGAGGGTTACTGGTCAGTAGATCCTGCAACTCACAATTTTGAAACTGCAAAAGGCTACCTTATCCGTATGCCCGATACCGCAAGCTAGCCAGACTACAATGGCGGTACCGCTATGGCAACTTTTACAGGTACGTTTACCGGTACGCCAAACAATGGTATCATTAGCAAATCACTTTCTACAGATGCTAACCGCTACACAGCCATAGGTAATCCATACCCTTCGCCTATAAGCTTAGAGATTTTTTTGATGCAAACAGCGATATACTTTATAACGGTACAGGGCTTTACCTGTGGAGGAAACATAATAATGCAACGTCATCATCTTATGCTACCGTAAGTATGGCGGGCTACGCAGCTAACCCTTCAGATACTACTACAAGTACATCAGGGCTGGGCAGTTTTTACAGTGGCAATAACAGCAGCTGGGTAATAGCACAGGGGCAGGGTTTTATTGTAAAAACAGTCGCGAATGTAAATAATCCCGTGCTAAAATTTAATAATAGCATGAGGCGCGCTTCGGCGGCATCACAGGCATTTTTCAGGCAGGGGCAGGGTTCAGCATCAAAACTTTGGCTTAATGTTAAAGCCCCTGATGCGGGTGCGGCACAGGCGCTTGTAGCTTATATGGATGGCGCTACTACAGGGCTTGACTATGCTCTGGACGCTACAGGATTAAATGATGCAGCAACCATAGGCCTGTATTCTATTGCAGAAAACACAAAACTTGCCATACAGGCACGACCGGGCTTTACTGCTACAGATGTAGTTACTATGGGCTTTACTGCGCCAACATCAGGCCAATATACCATAAGCATTGACCATACCGAGGGTATCTTTACACAAGGCCAGGCCATTTACCTTAAAGATAATACTGAGGGCATTACCCGAAACATAACCGACCGCGAATATACCTTTACCTCTGAAGCCGGTACGTTTGAAAACCGTTTTGAGGTTGTATATACAACTACTGCGCTGGATACTGATAACCCGGTACTGAATGTTGAAGCAGTTATGGTATACAAACAGGGTACTGGCATAAACATTAATACAGGCAGTACACTTATAAATAGTGTTGCGGTTTATGACATTAGTGGCAGGCAATTGTATAGCAAAGAAAACATCAATGCTACTGAAACCGTTTTAAATAACCTTAGCGTTGCACAGCAGGTGCTTATAGTAGAGGTCACTACACCAAAAGGCAAAGTGTCTAAACGAATTGTTTACTAAATTACATAGGTATTCCCCAGATAAAGAAATCCCCTATTGCTTTTTGCAACGGGGATTTTGATTTTTAAGACTGATGGGTTAAACTCCGGCTGTTAATTATGCCCTCTCCCAAAAGAAAGGCGGCTCTATGCCCAGTGCGCGCAGGTATACATAACCCTGGCCGCGGTGGTGCACCTCATTATCCATAAAATAAAGGATGGTGCTTAAAATGGTACCGTCATACATGCCAAAGGCTTTAACGGCATCGTCAAATTTTTCTGTTGATATTTGAGGCCAGTAGGTTTCAAGGCGATTTGTAGTTTCATCCCAAATGGTAAGCAGCTCCTCTTTAGTCTTTGGCATACCCTCGCCAGAGATGTGTGCCATTGGATTCTCGCTCCATTCGCCTGTGGCTAGCCCTTTAATACCGGGGCCGGTAAGGTCTACAATTTCCATAGCCAGTACCGCAAAGGTGCGCATACCGCCAATACTGAATTCAAAAAGGTCTTTCTCAGGAAAGGCTTCAATAGTCCTGCGGGTAAGGCCGCGGTGACCCTGCCAATGTTTTAGTAATGCTTCGGAAGTTAAAAGTGCTGCTGTTGGTGCCTGTACATTTTCCATAATGATTGTTGTTTTAAGATTTATATGGCAAAGGTAAAAGCGCCTTGTGACAACCCAGTGTCAGCAGTGTTTATAGAAAGTGAAGATTTTTATTCTTTGTAAGAATGCCGTTCATTTTTTTCTCGCAAAGATGCGAAGGCGCAAAGCTTTATGAGTTATCACTAACATTATTCAGTCAAATATTCCATAGTCACTTTGCGTCTTCTCGCCTTGGCGAGCCACTTAAATTATTAGATAATGGCAACCTGCAAAATGCTGTAAATAAAGCTTAAGGAGGCGAAAAGCAAAAAGCCACCTGAATAAGATGGCTTTTAAAAGATGATGTGTGTGCAATATTTATACGGCAATTGCCGAAATAGCCTTATCCAGTGCGGTTTCCTGTAATGTAGGCACACCCAGCCCTTCGGCACGAATTACCTCAATATCTGTAATCCCTATAAAGTTAAGTACTCCCTTAAGATACGAAATGGCAAAATCAAAAGAGGTGTACGGGCCTTCAGAAAATACAGCACCCGATGCTACAGCTATATATGCTTTTTTGCCCTTAATCAATCCTTCGGGACTACCTGAGGCGTATGTAAAAGACTGCCCTGCGCGTACTACATTATCAAGCCAGCTTTTAAGTGTTGAGGGAATGCCAAAGTTATATATTGGTGCGCCTATAACAATTATATCAGTAGCAAACAATTGTGCTAGTGCGTCGTCAGAGCGTTTAAGTAATGCTTTGTGCTCAGCAGTATGTAAATCGGCCGGTGTGCGTAATGCTTTTATCTGTTCGCCATCAATATGCGGAAACGGGTTTACAGTAAGATCCAGTTGGGTAACACTGCTCCCCGGAAAAGTTTCGGCAACCTGTGCGGTAATTGCATTGCCTAGTTTTACACTTATAGATTCTTCACCACGCGGGCTTGATATGATGTGCAGGACGTTTTTCATTTTTATGTCGTATTTAATTTGAACCAAAATTACTTACATTTGCTTTCAATAAGTTAGTACTATACAAAAGGTAAGCGGTTACCTTTTGGTAACTCTAAACAGAAAGACCATGGTAAACGATTGTAACGGAGAACATTCGGCAACAGCGTGCTCTGCAAGACTGCGAAATGTGGGCGATGCACTATATGTAATTGGTGGTAAGTGGAAGCTGCGCATTATCATCGCCCTGTCTGACGGGCATATGCGGTTTAACGAGCTGCAACGCATTTTAGACGGCATTTCTGCCAAGGTGCTGAGCAACGAGCTAAAAGACCTGGAGATAAATGGTTTTGTAAAACGATCTGTAAATACCGGTACACCCGTGGTTGTTACCTATGAGCCTACAGGGTACACATCGTCGCTAAAAGAAGTTTTACAGGCGCTGGGCAACTGGGGCGAACAGCACCGCGAAAAACTGCGCATGGAGGGCAGGCAGGCTTCTTAAAGAACTGCGATTTTACCACAAGGGGCACAAAGTTTTCACAAAGAACACAAAGCTCGTGTGACAGATATTTTTATTTATACTCTCTCAAGAGTCCTGTCTAATACGACGGCGTTGTGTTCTTTTTAATTTATTAGTAAGTAATTATTGATGCAGCTTTGTGTTCTTTGTGAAAACTTTGTGCCCCTTGTGGTTAGATTATCGGTATAATTCCTAATTGTTTCCTGTTTGCGGTTATAGCTTGCCGCAAAATGAAACGATTATGAAGAATGTATTTGCCATTATTGCTTTTACCTTAAACATTGTTGCGGCCTTTGCCCAAACTACTACCGACAAGCCTAAACCACTAAAGCTTTCGCATGCAGAGCCCTTGTATATCGACCTGATACGCGACCTTGGTGCACGCAAAGGCGAGCACGAACTTAATGTGGGTTTTGGTATTAACGATGAAAAAAAATACATTACCTACTCCGGTTTTGCCGAGTATGAATTTGCTGTGGCAAACCGCCTTGGTGTTGAGGTAGAAGTGCCTTTTGAAATGTATGCGCCGGCATCTGGCCATACAGATGCTACATTGCCGGGCAACCGTGTAGAGGGTATTAAGCTGGCTACGCAATATACCTTTTGGGTTTCGGCAAAGCACCAAACCAGTATGGCAATAGGCTATATACAGGAAATGGAACTGCCCGATTTTGATGCCCTGGGCAGCAATGCGCCGCTGTTTAAAGGCACGCTTTACAATCCTATTTTTATTGCTGCCAAAAGGCTTACGCCAAACATTCATACGCTGCTGTATACCGGGCCTGTAATTTCGCAGGAATTTGCTACCAATGCTACAGAAACCCTGCTACAGGTAAACGCTAACCTGCACTATGTGTTTAACAACGGGAATTTTGCAGGTGTAGAAACCAACATGGAATTTTCTGATGAGAAGCCCGAAATTGTACTACGCCCACAGTTTAAGGTGGCATTTTCTAAAAGTGTAAGCCTGGGTGTGTTGGCGGGTATTCCTGTAACGCACCACAACCACGGCCCCAGTGCCATGACCCGCATGATATGGGTGCCATAAAAAAGGCTACCCATTGGGCAGCCTCGTTATTATTGCTTTTTAGATATAAGTTCAATTGCTTTTTCCAGTACTTCGTCGCGGCCTGCCTGTATTCCTTTTATGGTAGGTTTTACCTCAATGTCCGGCACTATGCCTACACGCTGGGTTTCGGTACCATCGGGGTAGTATACGCCTATGCCGCTAATCATGGTACGCACCTTGCCCGGTAGTATAATGTCGCTTGCGTTACCATCTGCCCCGGCTGTAGTACTGCCTATAATTACAGCACCGGTAGCACGAAATGCCATTGCGGTATACTCAGCCTGGCTTTGAGAAGTTTCGTTAACCAGTACTACCACTTTTCCTTTATACAATTTTTTACCGCCAACAGAAGCGTGGTCGCCATATGTAAACTCTCCCGGATTTTTAAGGCCGCCCTGGGTAAACTTTACAAAGTCTTTGTCCTTTTCGCCCAAATGGTTGCCCAGCGAAAAAACAATAAACTCTGACGGATAGCAACGCAGGTCGATAACAAGTCCGTCGGTATCTTTTATGTCTTTTAGTATTTGTGGTAGATAGTCGTTCTTAATGGTACCCGGATATAAATAAGCAATTTTAGGGTTTATGAATTTAAAGCAGGTATCCTTCTTTTGGTAACTGCTATAAATATTTATGCTGTTAGATGGGTAGGTACTAATTGTTTTGCTCAGCTGCTTGCCCGCCCGGGTATAATTTATGGTAATGGTGCTATCGTTACTGCGCAGTACGCCCCGTGCTATATCTCTTAATTTTGTAGGATAGTTAGAGGCAGGGTAGTATTTAAGCTGCTCCTTTACAAAATCGGCCACTGGTTTATTGTTAACTGCCGTAATGATATCACCTTTTTGCAAACCTGTTTTCTTACCTTTTTCTTCATCATAAAAATTGGTAACTAAAGCCTGCTCTTCAATAAAAGTAACTTCGGCAGCGGCAAAATTACTGCCCCTAAAAGTACTTAGGGCGTTATCATATCCCCATACATTGGCATGAGTATCGCTTATCCTGCCAATTATTTCTAACAGGGCTACTTTATAATCGGTTTCGTTTTTAGCATTTGCAAAGCGCGGAACAAATTCGGTTAACACATCCTTCCAGTCGCCATCTATAAGGTGCCTGTTCGGGAAAAAGTATTGTATCATGTTCCAGTAGCGGTAGAGTGCCAGCATGCGGTAACCGGTATCGTTAAAGTCCATGTCGGCATACGGCCTCTCGTGCTTAAACTCAGGGTTATTAACACCGCTGTAAAACCCAATGTAGTAACTTTCGTCAGCACGTTTTGCATCTTTAAGCGAAACAAGAAAACTTTGCAGTTCATTACTAAGTCCTGATTTTTCTATCCAGGCTAAATCCGGTTGTAGTTTGGCATCTTTATTAAGTTTAGTGGTGCCGGTGGTAAATTTCCCTTTAGAAGAAGCCCATGTGTATAGCACTTTATCACGCTGCTGTGGTGTGCTGGCAGCCAGTACCTTTGGCATGATCCTGAAAAGTTCGGCATCCCAGTTATAATTTCCTGCCACTACTGCCGGATGGTAGTATTTAAGATAGCCCCATACCAGCCCCAGTATTTTAAGGTCTTCTGTTTTTTGCGGCGTAAGGTTTATAGATGGTATTTTAGAACCGGCATCAAATTCGGTATCCTTATCAGCGGCATACAGTTTTGGGGTTTTTAATTTGGCTTTGCTGATGTCTTTACCATTTATCAAAAGTTCAAGGCCGTCTGCCCAAACTTTACCTGTACCGCTGTTTAAGGCGCCAAAGTAAATCTTCTCGGCATTTTCCGGCAAGGCTAGTTCTATGGCATATTCTTTCCAGTCGGCAGTTCCTGTAATATTATCTTTGAGCATGTTTTCGAACTGCAAAACACCTCCCGCACCGTCTATTCTTAAAAATAGCCCTGCGCTGCCGTCTTTAACGCCCTCCAGCTTTAGCCAACCTTTTATGGCAACGGTATTACCTTTATAAATTGCGGGAATTCCCTGTGCTACGCAGCCAAAGCTTGCATCGTCTTTTACCTTTTGCATTAGTACGGACTTTTTACCGCTATGGCTCACGGCAGAATCGGTTACGACAAGGTAATCTTTGCCCCACTCCTGGTAACTAACCGGGAGCTTAGTGCCGTTCATGGTCGATTCGAAGTCGAGGTTAAAGTCTGTTTTAGCGTCTTGCGCCGTTGCTGTTAATGCGCACAGCAGGGCGATAGCCACACAAAAAGCATGTTTCATTATTGGTTTATTTTGATTGTTGATCGCAATAACAACGTGCTTTTTAAGGGTGTAGTATAAATTTCCTGATCTGTAAGGATTAGAATAAGGTTATGCCATTTGCATATTTATTATGGTCAATGCTTTAAATGTCTCGCAGAGGCGTAGAGCTTTGCGCCTCTGCGCCTTTGCGAGAAAAAATATCTGACCTATAGTATATTTTTATTTGGTATTATTTTACCTCTTTAATCTCGAAGTTCTCAAACGTAACAGGGAAGCTAAGTTTGCCGGGTGCAGCGGCTACCATGCCCACTTTTACCTTTACCTTTGGCGGGAAATAGGCCAGGCGCAGCATCTCAAATTTCTTTCCGTCAAAAGAGAATTTCACCTCTACATAATCGCCTTTGCGCAGCACCTTAAGCCAAACTGACTTCGGGCTGTCTTTACGCGGAATAACCGACCAGTCGGAGAAATCGCGGGTAACTACGGCGCTTACGTTTTGTTTGCCATCTACATACTCGATACCTGTTTTTATCCAATTCTTTTCGTCTATGCGCAGCATTATGCCCGCCTGGTGAAACAGCTCTTTATACGCTCCCGTAACCTTAACGCTTACCTCAAAATCGCCTTCTACTTCTACATAGCTAAAGGGGCCGTTATCGCGTATAAAGCCATAATGGGTTACCTGCCAGTAGTCGGTACCGGGTTCTACCGTAAAGGTTAGCTTATCAGTAGTGCCGCTCCATTTTTCGGGTTGGTTGTACCATTCCATTTTTCGTTGTGCAAACGTGGCAAGTGATGCCAATAGGGTAAGGGACAGGATGAGGTTTTTCATGGTGTTTGTGGATAAGATGTTTTTGTAAAGGTAGGGAACAAACTTAAATTAGGAAAGCCGGATAGTTCTGGATGATGGAAAGGTTTCGGAGGAATTTTAAAGGTTGTTGGGTGTGAACTAATATTAAATACACTTTACGTTATACGTATGCGTCAGTATCTACACGTCTTCAATACCTATACTTTTAAAAAATTCGAAAGTTCCATCGTAAATAAACGGTGGCCTTGTTATATCTTCAGGATTTCCTTCAGGAATATAAATAATCATGCCCTGACGTGCCCTTGTTAAAAGTACTCTATAAGAGTTAATAAGATATTTAATGATTTCAGGGCTACTAATATTTTGCCACTTTGTACCTTTAAACTTTTTATAATTCCATTGATTGTTATGGTAATGTAAATCGCCATCCCAGGCAACACACGTCCAGTCCAGTTCTAATCCCTGAATATCAAATTCTGTGGCCACTTCTTCCAAAAAGAATGAAGAACGGATATCATCTTTATCATTAAGAAACCAGATAGGAGCATCTATTTTAGCCTTTACATTTAATCCGAACGGTCTTAAGCGTATAGCTCCTGACGAAGCTACTATTCCCATGCGTTCAGATCCAATAGTTTTAGATTTTAACCAATTACGTGCTGTTTCTAAATTTCTTGTAATAGCAATTGGGTAACTTTCTTTAATAAAGTTGAGATAAATGTTTGCTGCTTCCGTTGGGTTATTATTAATTATCTCTTGGACAAAGTTCGATAATTGGGCACTTCTAAAAGAGCGCAAGGAAACGGAAAGATGAAGTTCAGGTTTTTCCATTGCACCTTTTTGTTTTAAAATGTGAAGTGTACTAGGATTTCTTATATAATTTCCATCATTAGTAATTTCCGATGAATAATAAATATTCCAATCTTTAAAGTGTTCTGCGAAAGGTCTAATCCACTCTTCTAGTCCAGCTTCTCCCGTATTAATTTCTTGTCCTCCACCAATAAGGCAAACAATGGTGCACCAATCTTGATGCCTGTCCATAACTTCAATAAGAAACTCAGGCTCTGATTTATTAAAATCAGCCATACCTTTATTTCTTTTCATGAAGCTAGAGGCCTGTTCTTTCGTCCAAGCGCGCTGTGCCTCATCAAAAATTGTAACTTTTTCAATAGGCGCACCAACATCTCTAAGAGAAGCATCTCTAAAATGGTGTATGTTTTGTATGAACGATTTTACGTGAGAAGAAGCCATGAATTTTGTAATTGATACATTTTCTTCTTTTGCAGTTTTGACTTTATCGCGGGCTAGGGCTTCCCTCAATACGTCTACTAGAGGACCATTACCCGATAAAAATACGGCATGTTCTTCCTGCTCATAATTTGAACGTAAATTTGCAATATTTAAACCTGCGAGAGTTTTACCTGCGCCCGGCACACCCGTTATAAAACAAATTGATTTTTTGTTATTCGTTTTTGAGAAGTCGATAATTTGAGAAATGCATTCTGAAGTTACTGAAAGATTTTCTGCTCCGGCATCACTTCTTGATATTTCTTCAACATTATGTTTTTTATATAATGCGGTAGCGGCCTCAATAATAGTAGGAGTAGGTTTATAGATAGAATGTTCCCAAAGTTCGATATCAATTGATGGCGCGCCATCAAAATGCAGTAAGGCTTCACTAATAACGCTAGCTAGATCTGAAGCGTTTGAGTATATGGTATCATAAAGATTATCATAACTTCTACTAAAGATATTCTGAACTGTGGCGGCGTTCTCGGCCACCAGAATTGGGATGATGATTTTATTATGGCTTCCTTCATGAAAGTTATTCATGTCTAAACCGTAATTAAAAGCTTGCTCTTTTGCATAGTTATCATAAACGCTTGAGCCGATCTTGAATTCGATAATGAAAATGCAATTGCCAATAATGAGGATATTATCAACCCTCTTGCCCATTCTTGGAATGGTAAACTCAAAGTAAATTTTACCTGTGAAATTTTTGAGTGAATTCTTAAGTATTATTGTCTGATTTTTCCAAGCATTAGATTGTTGAATGGCCAATTTGTTTAAGTCGTATTGTCCGGAAATCTTACCGTGGATACTATCTAAATCTTCTTTAATAAAACCAGATATTAATGCAGAGTAATATGCCCTATTCATCAAACAGGTCTTTAATTTTTACTCCTAAAGCTATTGCTAACTTTTCAATAACGGTGATGGATACATTACGTTCTCCTTTTTCGATAGTTGGAAGATATGTTCTATCTATCTCGGCAAGGTTGGCTAGCCTCTCTTGCGATAACTTCTTAAGCTTCCGTAACTCTTTAATTTTAAGTCCGAATTTTTGTTTGATATCCATATCAACAAAAATTCAAAAATGTAGACTATAAAACAACGGAGTACAGTCGGGTATTTACTACATTTGAATAATACTTATAGTTTATTATGCAAGCCATAACCCTTAATTATCTTTACCGCGACAGTAGCAACTATAAAAACTTTGGAAGTGTAAACTTTTCAAATCCCACTAATATTTCAATTGAAGAAATTGAAACTGCAATACAATCTAACCTCATAGATGGCGAATATTTTGTTGCAGAAGATTGGGGCTTGCCAACATTATATTTTGATGAATGGACTGAGGATGACCACTACTGGCATGAATTCTTAAACATTGAAATTACAGAAATACAAGATGAGTTTATATCTATAAGCTTGTTTCTACGAAGTATGCCAAAACAAAAAACGGGGCTTTAAAGCCCCGTTTTCAATTATCATAAAGGTCAGATTACTGTACCTTAACGTTGTCAATTTGCATAGTAGTAGTAGGGCCAGACCTGCCGTTACCTACATACTCAAATATAAAGAAACCGTTTCCTGTAAGGGTTGCCGGAATGGCATAATCGCCACTGTTTGTAAAGTTATTTGCATAACCGTTAGCTGTTCCTGTAGCAATAGCAAAGTTAGAAGTAATGTCTACAAGGGTAGCAGCATTAATGTCGCCGCCTGGTGTATAGTTTGTAGAGTAATATACTTTAAGTACTTCGCCTGTATTATAACCATCTTTAGTTTGGAAAGAGAAGGTATTAGCCGTAGTAAAGTTAGCCGGTACAGCATATATTGTTCTGTTAGCCGCGGTGTTTCCGCCACCAAATGCTGTAACCTGAATGTACTTGTTGTTGTTAAACGATTTTACCTGCCAGTAACGGATACCTGTTATAGCATCATTAACTGCATTGTTAAATGTAGCGCTGTCAAGTGTGTAGCTTTCAAATGTTTCGTTGTATGTGCCATATGCTATTGTACCACCTATAATTGGCGGAGCAGCATCAAATCTTGGCTCAGTAAGGTTAACATCTTTTGCAGAACGTGCAAGGAACTGGTAAGTATCGTTATACTTTGTAAGTATACCTCTTATCTTACCGCTGTTGCCGGGAACTTTATCTCCTGCAAAGTTAGAAAAGCTGCTGGTACGGAACTCTACAGTAACGTTGCCACCTACTGCACTTACAATTTTTCGGTTAGTAGATCCGCCCGCAGTATTTGCAGTATCATTTTCGTCATAATAAGTACCGTTTACAAAAGCATCGTCAAACTGTACACCTGTAAGTTCTATAAGCGTGTTTAGGTTAGCAGTACTAACGGCTTGTGTTAATGTAAAGCTTCTTACCAGTTGGTCTTCGCTTACTTCATCACAGGTAGGAAATGTAAATTTCTTGTAGTCATATTCAGCTATCCTGCCTATAGCACCGTTATAAAGGGCGCCTAATGCAAGAGCACCGTTTACCCTGGCATAGTACAGGTCTTTTAGTTTGATAACTACTTTTTTGCCCGGATAAAAATTAACGCCAAAAAGGCTTGTCCTGTCTATAGCAATGCTAAATCCTACAGGGGTACCCTGAGCCGGAAGCGTTTGCAGGTACACCGTTTTAAAGATGTTACCTCTTTCATCGCTGGATGTTACATAGGCCTCAATAATATCATCTGCAGTATATTGCCTTACAACGGTTGTAGAAGCAGCAAATATATCGGCAACTGTTTTAGTAGTAGTAAGTCCCGGGTCTACACAGTCTTTAAGAGGTATGCCGTAATCATCATTGTTTACACAGCCCGTAAGCAAAGTTGCCAGTGCCAGGCTAAATATTGCGGGTTTAAGAAAACTCATTTTCATAATTTTTAAATAATTAGTAAACAACAACATTGTCTATTTGATAAGAGCCATCAAGAGCCTGGTCTGTACCAGAGCCGGTAACTTTAAAGGCAACGCGTACATTTCCTTTGTAAGGAACAAGGCTTATTTTGCCCGACGCAACAAATGCAAAGTTTACACCTGCAATTTTTGGTGCCTTAAAGGTTACAGGTGTCCATGTGGCAGTAGCTACATCACCATTATAGTCTGAAGATATAAATACTTCAAGCTTATTGTTAGCGTTACTTGTAAATGCCTGAGAGGCTTCAAACGTAAGCGTTTTGTTGTTGGTTTCACCCAGCTCAATAGCAGGAGAAATAAGCCAGCCAATATTTACAGGGTTGTTACTACCATATGGGTTAAACTCTGCATATCCGTTATTGCTGTAACGCTGTATTGTCCATGCGGCGGTACCGGCCTGTAAAAAGGTTGACCAGCCTTCTGCCTGAAACGGAGTGTTATCATCTCCTATTTCAAATTTTTCATACATTACAGGTTCTCTGTAAGTAGGCAGTTCAGTATCATCATCGCAGCTTACTAATGCTGTTGTAGCTAAAGCGGCAAAGAAAAAGTTTTTAAAAAATATCTTCATAGCATTTTTAATTAGAAGTTGATGTAAAGGTTCACGAAGTAATTTCTTCCGAAACCGTAGAAATATTTAGAACCAAACTGAGGTCTTCCGTTCTGAGTATCTGCCGCAAGTGCACCATAAGTAGCATTACGTGATTGTTCAAATCCACCTGTTTTGTATGTTTTATCAAGCACGTTGTTTACGCTGATAAATACACCTACAAGCTGGTTACCTATTTTCCATGACTTACCTCCCTGAAGGTTCATAAGGAAGAAGTTGTCAAAACGCTCTTGTTTAAGTAGCTTATTTGCAAGAGAAGTGTCTATACTTTCGTAAGGAACACCATTTTGAGTAGCTGGGTCTTTAAAGAAGTTCTCTGTTCTTAAAAGAGAAGAAACTTCTGAATAGTTATCTGCAAGGTAGTTACCGTTTACACCTACCCACCAGAAATGAGGGTCATGATATTCCAGTCCTAATGAATATGCCTGCTGTGGCATGCCACCCAGTTTGTAGTTTTTCAACTTAGCCTGGCCATAGCTAACTGTTGTAGTGGGTACGTTTCCTGTAACACCACCTATGCCGCTATCATCAATAGCTGCTGCAAGAGCATCGTTGTTAATGCTTACATTAGGGTTGTTAGTATAAATGTACTGGCCATAAGATGCCGCACCTTTTACAGTAATTGTACTGGTAAGGTTGTACTCAATACCAAATTCACCACCCATCATGCGCTTATCTGCACCTGTTACAGTTTCTGCGACAAACGCGTTAGCGTCGTCACCTTCAAATATACCGTCTCCAAAGAAGAACGATGTTTTAATAGAGTTTTGCATTTGAGTATAAAAACCGGTAAGCTTTGTTTTAAGCCTTGGTGTTCTTATTACATAGCTAATATCTCCACCTGTAATAACCTCGTTTTCTATACCGTTTACAATCTGGTTGCTTAGCCTTGCATTAGGAAAAGCATTTCTAAGCGTAGGAGCCTGCGTCATGTGTATACCGTTTAGCACGATCATGTTACGGCCATCTATTTTATAAGTAACGCCACCTTTTACACCAAAGGTGTTAAAGTTAAGTTTTTCGCTTTTACCTAAAGAGTTGTTAGCATAAAGTCCGTTCTTGTAAAGACCATCCCTTTGGTAGTCTGTATAAGTAAAGTTACCGCCTACATAAAAATCAAACTTGCTGTAGTTAAATTTAAACTGTGCAAAAGCATCAGCTACGTTAGCATACAGGTTGTAGTTGTAGCCATAAGTATCGCCCACACCCACCTGGCGGTTAGGGTTGTTAAGGTCGCTCTGAGAAAAATCTCCTGAATAGTAGTTGTCAAAATCTTCAAAGAACTGGCCGCCTAAAAGGTCTAGCAGGTTCTGGAAGTTGTGGCTCTTAAGGTGCCTGTATGTAGCACCACCGTTCATAGAAATATTATCACTTAGCTGAGAGCGAAGTATTGTATTTGCAGTAAACGTTTTATCGTCTGTACGGTCTTCATAAAGCACATAAGCACTACGGCCGTTAGCGGTGTTCTGGTTTGTTTGGTAAAGCTGGTTCCAGTCTATTTGCTTGTTGGTTGTAAATAGTGCATGGCTGTTAGCATCTGCTTCAGAATCGCCAATTTCGGCATTCATGTAGTAGCTTGGCAGGTTTCTGTAGTAAGTAGGATCAGGGTTGTTAGCATTCTGGTAATCCAGGCGGCTGTTTCCGATAGATCCAAACTGGTAAGAAACGTTTGTGTTTAGCGATGTAGTTTCGCCTATAGTCCAGTAGTGGCTTAGCATTAAGATAGGCTCTTCAACATCCTTATCGCGGCTGTTGCGTTTTTTTCCATCCTGCCATCCCCAGTAAGAGTTGTATTTTTCGCCGGCAATATCAGTAACTTCTTTAGTATTTGGCGAGTTTTTGCCTCTGCTGTTTTGTGCATATATACTTGTAAAGTTAATGCTGTGGTGGTCGTTTATCTTTTTCTCAACACTTGCAAAAAATGAATTTGCAGCATAGTCAGTACCATCAAAATAACCTTCTACAGCCCACCTTCTT
Source organism: Flavobacterium psychrotrophum (assembly GCF_003403075.1). Lineage (NCBI taxonomy): Bacteria > Pseudomonadati > Bacteroidota > Flavobacteriia > Flavobacteriales > Flavobacteriaceae > Flavobacterium > Flavobacterium psychrotrophum. The sequence continues at coordinate 4,311,228 of NZ_CP031557.1, forward strand.
GATGCAGATATGCTGTAAGCCCATCCGTCAGGGCGAAGCCCTGAAGAGTAGGTAGCCATAGACCTCCAGTTGTAGTTAGTGTTTGTACCTGAAAAAGATATTCTTACACCCGGCCTGAATATAGAGGCACGTGTATTAATTTCCTGAGTACCCAGCACACCACCAAAGGTGTAGTCGCTTGGCGCAGAACCCATAGTAAACTCCTGGTTACGGGTTACATCATTAAGTCCGCCCCAGTTGCTCCATTGTGGTCTTCCGTCATATATTTTATTCATTATAACACCGTTAATCATGGTAGTACCATACTGGTTGTCAAGTCCACGGATTCTAAAACGTGCCTGGCCCCAGTTAAAGGCAGCTACCTGCTGGTAGGTGTCGCGCGATGCCTGTAAAAGGCCCGCTGTATTTTCTGAACCACTGTTGTCATCACCAAGGTCATTATCAGTAATGGTAATAAGGCCCAGCTGTTGTTCAGATGTAATGTCTTCTTCAAGAGATACCACACCAAGGTCAAGCGCTTGTCCGGCTGCTACTTCTACAGTAAAAGTTTGGATGGTGTAGCCTGCTGTACCCACAGTAAGCACATGGCTCTCTGCGGCAACGTCTTTAAATATAAAAATACCTTCAACATTGGTAATAGCCGTCTGGCCGGTAGCTTCAATGGTAGCCACAACATTCTCCAGGGGCTTTTGAGATTTAGAATCGACTACCTTTCCCTGTACTGATGCTGCGTTTTGCGCCCAGGCAAACACAACCTGCATCACTAATAAAAGACTGAGTACGAGTTTTTTCATAGATAAATATAAATTATTTCTTTTCTGCGTTAAGTTAAATATTTCTTAACGGCGGCAAATGTACATCATTTGAAAATATTATTTACTTTTGGCATCCAGTTTGTTATAAAAATTGATGTTAAATTAATATTGTTAAGAATGATTAAAAAGATCAGCTTTCTTGTCCTGCTTTTAGTGATGGTAACCGGTGCAAAGGCGCAGGAAAAAAAGTTTAAGGTTCAGACCATTGCCTTCTACAATGTAGAAAACTTATTTGATACTATTAATGGCCCAAATAATGATGAAGAGTGGCTTGCAAATGGCAAACAGGCCTGGACAGGAGCCAAGTACAAGCTAAAGCTACAGCACCTTTCGCGCGTGCTTGCAGAACTTGGTACGGGCGAAAATTCGCAATCTCCTGCCATAATAGGCCTTGCCGAGGTAGAAAACCGCGGTGTGTTAGAAGACCTGCTTAAGCAGCCCCTTTTAGCCGATAAAGGATATGGTATTATTCACTTCGACAGCCCCGATAAGCGTGGTATAGACGTGGCACTCCTTTATAAAAAAGCCATATTTAAGCCTACAAGCTATAAAAATATACCGCTTATTATATATGACCAGGAGCGTGCCAAAGAAAAAATACAGGCAGAGAAAGATGCTGCGGCCGGTAAAAAAACCGAGGATACCGAAGATATGGCCGTATATATAAACGTAGACTACAGTGGCCGTATTTATACCCGCGACCAGTTACTGGTTACCGGTATGCTGGATGGCGAGCAAATAAGCTTTATTGTAAACCACTGGCCATCGCGTTCTGGTGGCGAAAAAAAGAGCAGCCCTAACCGTGAGGCAGCAGCGGCACTTAATAAAAAGATAATAGATTCTTTATATAGCATAAACCCAAATACTAAGCTTATTACCATGGGCGACCTTAACGATGGCCCTTATAATAAGAGTATAAAAGTTGTGCTTGGCGCAAAAGCGCATAAAGATGAAGTGGGTACAGGTGGCCTGTTTAACCCTATGGAGGAGATGAGCAAAAAAGGTATTGGAACCCTGGCATACCGTGATGCGTGGGATCTTTTTGACCAGATGATTATTACTGAGCCCCTTATTAAAAAAGATTATACCTCTTACCGTTTCTGGAAAGCGGGCGTGTACAACAAAACCTTTTTAGTACAGCCTAGTGGCCAGTACAAAGGCTACCCGCTAAGAAATAGCAACGGACAGGTAGGTTATAGCGACCACTTTCCGGTATACATGTACCTTATTAAGGAACAAAAATAAAAGAACTGAAGCCCGCTGAAAAGCGGGTTTTTTGTTTTTTAAAGTTCTGAATTTAAGTGATGAGTGAAGCTAAAGGCATTAAACTTCGTTGCGTTAAGCAAATTAGACATTGAGGCGTAAAAAGATTTGCTGTTTGAGCGTAGCGAGTTCAAATCTTTTAGCTGAAATGGATAATTTGTAGCATAAGAAGTTAGCGCCTTGATCTTTTGTTTCTTTTGTATCAAGACAAAAGAAAATAAAAATCATTACATTCGTACAAACCTTAACCTTTATGAAATTCCTTAAAAAACTTCTCAAATGGTTTGTGCTGCCCGTTGCAATACTTGTGATGCTGCTCTATATTTTTGATGTAGACTATCTTTTAAAAGCCGTGCGTGTGGTATACCTGCATGGCAAAACTACCGCATACCTTGATGATTATACCCATTTTGATAATCGTATTGTACATAAAGGTACAGCGCAGCCATGGGCAGAAGCTACAGACTATAATAAAGTAAAAGGAACTGAAAGGCTCGAAGCCGTACATAAAGAACTGGGCACTGTTGCCTACCTTATTATAAAGAACGACAGCATTTGGCATGAAAGCTATTATGATGGTTATGGTCAGGACTCTAAGTCCAACTCGTTTTCTATGGCTAAGAGCATCGTTTCTGCGGCAATGTTTAAGGCTATTGAAGAGGGCAAAATAAAAAGCCTTGACCAAAAGGTGGGCGACTATTTTCCTGAATTTACTAAAGGCCTTGGCGCTAAGCTTACCGTGGGCGATTTATCGTCTATGGCTACAGGGCTTGACTGGAATGAGGAATACAGCAGTGCTTTTAGCATTACCACCCGCGCTTACTTTGGCAACCACCTTTGGGATACCATGCTAAGTGTGCCTGTGGTAGAAGAGCCGGGGCAAAAGTTTGTATATGTTAGTGGCGCTACAGAGCTGCTTGCTATGGTAGTAACAAAAGCCACGGGGCAAACCCTTAGCGATTATGTGTCTGATAAATTCTGGAAGCCTATGGGTGCGGCTAACGATGCACTGTGGCAAACAGATAAAGAGGGCGGTATCGAAAAAGCCTATTGCTGTTTTGGTAGTAACGCGCGCGATTTTGCCCGTTTTGGTAAACTCTTCCTCCATAATGGCTCGTGGAATGGCGCTAAGTTGTTAGACAGTACCGATGTTGCCAAAATGGTTACACCACGTTTTAAAGATGCGCCAGAATATGGCTATGGCTGGTGGATAAATAATTACCTGGGCAAAAAAATGTATTATATGCGCGGGCATTTAGGGCAGTTTGTTATTTGCATTCCGCAGGATAATATAATTATAGTGCGCTTAGGCCATACTAAAGGTAAGCAACTCGATAAAAAAACCGATGCGCATAGCAACGACTTTTATGTTTATGTAGACGAAGCCTACAAAATGATGGGCAAAATGAAACCCGAAGAAGGGGAGGGCAACAAACGTGAAATGAAATAATAATGGATGGTATTTTTGTTTGGGATGCCAACCCAACAATGGTTAAAATAAGCCACAGTTTTCAGGTAGGTTACTACGGCGTGCTCTTTGTAACCGGGCTGATAATTGGTTATTTTATTGTGCAGCGCATTTATAAGAGGGAGGGTGTACCTACAAACCAGCTCGATATTATACTGCTACACATTGTTGCGGGTACTATTATTGGCGCGCGGTTGGGGCATTGCCTGTTTTATGAACCCGGTTATTTTTTACACCATCCGTTAGAGATTGTATTGCCCATGCAAAAAATGGGGGGCTCGTGGCAGTTTACCGGTTATCGCGGGCTTGCCAGCCACGGCGGGGCTTTTGGCGTATTTGTAGCCATAATAAGATACTGTTATAAATACAAAGTAAAAACGCTTTGGCTTATGGATAGGCTTGCCATACCCATACCCATTGCGGGGGCGTTTATACGCTTTGGTAATTTTATGAATTCAGAAATTTATGGTAAGCCTACTAACGGAAAATGGGGTGTGGTCTTTAAACGTGCCAATGCCATACCAAGGCACCCTACACAATTATATGAAGCATTTTCTTACCTTGCCATATCGGGTATATTGTATTACCTGTACCTGCACCAAAAAAACCGACGCGACGGATTTTTGTTTGGGTTGTTTATAGCACTGCTGTTTGCTGCCCGCTTTGTGATAGAGTATTTTAAAGAAAACCAGGAAGCCTTTGAAGATGGCATGGTGCTTAATATGGGGCAGTGGCTCAGTATACCGTTTATATTGGGTGGACTGGGATATATTGCTTATGGCTACCTGCCAAAGAAAAACAAGGAGGCATCAATATAATTTTGTTGACTCCTTTATCTAAAGTAAGATGTTAGAAAAAATAAGACTTGAAAATATACTGTTTCTCGATATAGAAACCGTTCCCGAAGAGGAACACTATAACCTGCTCGACGAAGAAACCCAACAGCTGTATGCGCTAAAAACCCAATACCAGCGTAAAGATGATATTACCGCTGAGGAGTTTTATGAACGTGCAGGCATCTGGGCAGAGTTTGGTAAGATTGTATGCCTTTCTGCCGGATTTTTTACGTTTAAAAATGACATCCGCCACTTTAGGGTAACTTCTTTTTTTGGGGAGGAAGAAAAAATACTGCGCGATTTTAGCAATTTGCTAAACAACCATTTTAGCCAGCCCCAGCATATTATGTGTGGGCATAACGCAAAGGAATTTGACTTTCCGTTTATAGCCCGCCGCATGATAATCAATAACGTACCCATACCCAATAAGCTGAACCTCTTTGGTAAAAAGCCGTGGGAAGTGCCGCACCTTGATACTATGGAGTTGTGGAAGTTTGGCGATTATAAAAGTTTTACATCACTTAAGCTGCTTACAAAAATATTAGGCATCCCTTCGCCTAAAGGCGATATAGACGGCAGCCAGGTAGCCCATGTGTTTTATGTAGAAAAAGACATTGACCGCATTGTTACCTACTGCGAAAAAGATGTGGTAGCCACCGCACAGGTATTTCTCCGTTTCCGTAGAGAATCAATACTTGTGGATGACGAAGTAATACACGTTTAATACTCAATAAACCTGCCTAAAAAATAAACGGCTTACGATTGTAGAAATTCTAATATGTGAAATACGAGATCCTTCGCTCCGTTCCTCCGTTCAGGATGACAGAGGAGCTCTTTGTCATTCTGAACGAAGCGATAGCGTAGTGAAGAATCTCAATTAACATATTTGAGACGGTTCAGGTATTTTTATTGTGAGGTGTCTTAAAGCTCTTTATCAGCGTGCTTGCGTTCAAGCTCTGCCTGAAACTCCTCCATAACCGGTTTTACGGTACTTTCCGGCAGGTCTGCAATACGAATGTACATCAAACCATCTATGGCATTGTTGAATAGTGGGTCTACGTTAAAGGCAATAACACGTGCATTTTGCTTTATGTACTTTTTAATAAGTACCGGCAGGCGCAGATCGCCCGGTTCTATTTCCTCAATTATCTTGTCAAATTTATTAAGGTCGGCTTCCGCTTCGTTAAATACAAAATCTTTATCACCATCCTTAAGCCTTACTTTATACTCCTTTTTAGGGTGCACATACTGCGCTATATAAGGGTCGTAATAGTGCGATTTCATAAACTCGATCATCAGCGATTTAGAGAAATCGCTAAACTGGTTACTTATGCTTACACCGCCTATAAGGTATTTGTGCTCAGGGTAACGCAGGGTTGTATGTACCACACCCTTCCATAAAAGGAACAGCGGCATGGGTTTTTGCTGGTAATCTTTAATGATAAAGGCACGCCCCATTTCGATAGACTTGCTCATCATATCATACAGTTCCGGCTCAAAACGGAAAAGGTCGTGCAGGTAAAAACCGTCAATACCGTGCTTTTTATAAATGTCTGCACCAAGCCCCATGCGGTAAGCCCCGGCTACACGCTTGGCATCGTCATCCCACAAAAACATATGGTGGTAGTACTTGTCATACTGATCCAGGTCGAGCGACTCATTAGTGCCCTCGCCCACCTCGCGGAAGGTAATTTCGCGCAGGCGGCCCAGTTCGTGCAATACATAAGGTATCTTATCTGCCGATACAAAAAATACTTCGTAGTTTTTGCTTTGCAGCAGGCGGTAATCATCTTTGCGCAGTTGCGCTATTTCGGCAAGTATCTTGTCCTGGTTTGCAGGCAGTGCTATTTTTTTTGGCTCCTTAGCTATTTTAAGGTTCAGGCTTGCCGCATCAAGCAATTTTGTCTCTTTAACAAAGGCATTGCTTAGCATGTATGTTTTGCGACGCAAAAACTCACTGTAGTCGGCTATGTTTTCAAACTCGGCCTGTTCGGCAACCGATATAGGCTTGCCTATGCGTACCTTAATAACGCGGTGTTTTTGCGTAAGGAGTTCGCTTGGTAATTTAGCGGTACGCAGGGTATCGCTTATTTTAGACAACCAGTAAAACACACGGCTGTTTTTGGCATGAAAGTAAATGGGTACCACAGGCACCTTTGCCTTTTTAATAAGCTTTATGGCACCTTCTTCCCACGGGCGGTCTACAATAAGTTTGCCGTCGCGGTAAGTGCTTACCTCCCCGGCCGGGAAAATACCCAGTGGGTGGCCGTCAGAAAGGTGACGAAGCGCATCCTTAATTCCGGCTACGCTGCTCTTGGCATCTTTATGGGTTTCAAAAGGGTTTACCGGCATTACATAAGGCTTAAGCGGCTCTATGCGGTGCAGTAAGAAGTTTGCAATAATTTTAAAGTCGGGCTCGCGCTCTACCATTAATTTAAGCAGCAAAATACCATCTATACCGCCCAGTGGGTGGTTAGATACTGTTATATACGGACCGGTTTTGGGCAGTCGCTTAAGGTCTTCTTCAGGTATCTCAAACTTTATCTGGAACTCGTCCAGTAAAGAGTTAAGAAACTCCAGGTCGCTCAGGTGCTTATTACGGTCATAAATCTTATTCATGGTCGAAATCTTCAGGATCTTCATTAAAAGCCATCCTGAAAAAGTCCCTAAGAATCCGTATTTGTCTGTTTTTATTGCTTTTGCAACCTCTTTAGGGGTAACTAAACTCATTCTACATAGTGTGTTTCGGGCAGGAAACAAAGATAGCAATAATACTCAAACAAGAGGGGTAAAAGTTTTACAGGCTATGGTTTGCTCTTTATTGGTTAGTGCCGTGTTGATAATCGGGGGTTTGTGTAGCAATATTCGTACCAGTTGTTAATTATTTCTTAATTATCCTCACCTCCTAAACGCTTATATATGCACTTAGCATCTTAAACTATGACACAGAGATTCTCTGCGCTACAGCTATAATCTGTATAAATATGATAGTTATAGAGGGTAAATAATAACTACACTTTTGTTTTTGAGCGATATAACTTTCATGAGGGTTTGAGCATATTGATAGTTGGTTGGCGCTAAGGCATTAAATTTTTTGCATTGAACAAATTAAGTTAGATAAAGATTTAAAATTTAATGTAAATGTTTAAAATATCACAAACAGATTAAGATATTTGCGTACACATTACTTAAAATATTTATGAAAAAAATTACTTTTATCGCCCTGCTGGCATTTTCAGCATTTACTGCTACGGCACAAAATTTTTACAATTTTACCAAACTTGATCAAACCTATGCCGACCTTGAAAACTCTGTTTCTATAAACAATGGGCAAGTATGGGATTATGATGATTTTGATAGCGTTACCCTGCCATTTGCGTTTACAGTAATGGGGCAGTCAGTAGACCGATTTCTGTTTGCAGATGATGGTTTTGTACTGCTGGCACCCGGCGTTGACTACAATGATGACAGCGAAGGCATATTCTACATAAACCCTTCAAATCTTTTTATTCAGGATCGTGCTGTAAACACAGAGGTATCGGCTTCACCCATTAGTTATACGATTGAGGGCGCCGCGGGCAGCCGAATCCTGAAACTGGAAGTTAAAAACGCCACCATTGAAGATGCAGACGCTTATGGATATGATGCCGATCATTTTTACATGAGTTATCAGGTATGGCTATATGAGTCTGGTAAAACACTGGAATTTCATTATGGCGCAGATAATATTACAGACCTTGACAACCTTACTGATGGCGATGGCCTGCTGGCTGGTTTTGGCGATGATTATGGTGTCGTAGGCTTTGTGTATGGCGATGTAGCAACCCCTTCTTATATAGAACTTACCGAAGATACCATTGAAGAGCCTGTTTTACTAAGCGATTACCCAACTAATGGTTCAGTATACCGCTTTACGCCTGCACGTGCTGCCGGCCTGCCTTCTGTAAAAAACAATTTTGTAAGCCTGTATCCTAACCCTGCAAAGTCTGCGTTTAATATTGTTTCAAAAAACACGCCGGTTTCGCAATACGCTATTTATGATGCTACAGGTAAGCAGTTGCAGCAAAAAAGCTTTAGCCCTGCCGCAACAGTAAACATTAATGTAGAAAACCTGGCTACAGGTGTATATTTTGTTGATGTAAACGGGCAACACCTTAAGTTTGTTAAAAACTAATCATTAAATTTGCGCTCATTATAAATTTAAACATTGATTATGTTACAGACAGCATTTATCAGGGAAAACCGTGAGAAAGTAATACAGGCGCTGGGCAAACGCAATTTTGACGCTGCACCGCTTGTAGATGAAGTAATAGCGCTAGACGACAAAAGAAGGTCGACACAAGTGGCGCTTGATACCATCCTGGCGGAATCCAACAAGCTGTCGCGTAGCATAGGCGAGCTGATGAAAACCGGCAAAAAAGACGAGGCTGCTGCTCTTAAAGAGCAAACAACCCAGTTTAAAGAGCAGAGCAAAGAGCTTGAAGAAGTGCTTGCCGTAACCAGCGATGCGCTATTGCAGGTGCTTTATAAGCTACCTAACACACCGGCAGACATTGTACCAGAAGGTAAAACCCCTGAGGAGAACCTTGAGGTATTTGCCGCCGGAGAAGTACCCGTACTTTTTGATGGCGCACAGCCACACTGGGAGCTTGCCAAAAAATATGACATCATTGATTTTGAACTGGGCGTAAAAATTACCGGGGCGGGCTTTCCTGTATACAAGGGTAAAGGCGCCAGGCTGCAACGCGCGCTTATATCATACTTTTTAGATAAAAACACGGCTGCCGGATACAAAGAGTACCAGGTGCCACACCTTATTAACGAAGCTTCGGGCTACGGCACAGGACAGCTGCCGGATAAAGAGGGGCAAATGTACCACGCAGGTGTAGACGACCTGTACCTTATTCCTACGGCAGAGGTACCGGTAACTAACCTTTTTCGCGATGTAATTATTGAGGAGAAAGACCTTCCGGTATTGTGTACGGCATACACGCCATGTTTCCGCCGCGAGGCAGGTTCTTACGGGGCACACGTGCGCGGCCTTAACCGCCTGCACCAGTTTGATAAGGTAGAAATCGTGCGTGTAGAAAAACCAGAGAACAGCTATGCTGCGCTTGATGGTATGGTAGACCACGTTAAAGAAATACTGGATGAGCTAAAACTGCCTTACCGCATACTGCGCCTTTGTGGTGGCGATATGGGCTTTACATCGGCACTTACTTATGACTTTGAATTGTTTAGCACCGCACAGGACCGTTGGTTAGAAATCAGTTCGGTTTCTAACTTCGAAACCTTCCAGAGCAACAGGCTTAAGCTGCGTTTCCGCGATAAAGAGGGCAAAAACCAACTGGCGCATACCCTTAACGGTAGCTCACTGGCATTGCCACGCGTGCTTGCAGGTATTCTTGAAAATTACCAGACACCAGAGGGTATTGTAATACCAGAGGTGCTAAGGCCATACACAGGCTTTGATATTATTGACTAAGCATTTTTGCTTTAAATACAGAACCTGCCCCGAAAGAGGCAGGTTTTTTTGTACAATATACCGCAAAAGCAGTATTAAGCAAGTTGTTGTTTTTTGCCGGCAAGCTTTTTCCTTATAACCAAAGCAATTATCCAGGTAGTTAACAATGCCACCAGTATGGCAATTTTAACGGAGCTCATTTCTGAAAAGAAATTGTTAAGCGAATGAAAAGCCGATACTGCAAGTAAAGACTGGGTAGTGTCTGCAACTTTACCTATACCCCAGGTGCCCAGTATTAAAATACCATAAAACAATAGGTTAGAGCTTGTAAGGTCGAAGTTTAAATGCCACAAAAACCATAGCGTGGCAACAATAATAATATTAAGTAGCAATGGTAACGATTTTAGCTCCTGCTGTAAAAATCCTCGCCATCCTATTTCTTCAAACAGGCCATAAATTAATATTGCCGTAACGGCGGCAAATGAAACCGTACCTTTTATAAAAAATTCTGCACCACAAATTAAAGCAACAGGTAATACCCAATATAGCAATAACGGAGCCAGCGTTTTTTTGTAATTTCCTTTCAGGCTCATTACGGGTTTTATTTTAAAAACGGTAAAAGCAACAACAGCGCCTACTGTGGGGCCTATGCCATGTAAAATTGCCTGTAAAAAACTATTAGATATTCCGCTTAGTAAATCTGTTTTATCGGTAAGGTAGCGTAGTGCTATTGCAATGATATAAAAGGTAAGTATGGCGAAGTAGTTGATTCTGGTTTTCATGTTTCTTAGCTGTTTTTATTATGATCCAAAAGTATAAAGATGATCCGGCTAAAAAATTGACGATGGGTAAGAAATGATAATCTCACGAAATTTTTTTCCTTATCCGGCTCAGGCTTTCGGCTGTAATGCCAAGGTAAGAGCAGACTATTTTTAACGATGTTCTCTGAAACACTTCCGGGCGTTCTTTTATCAGTTTCAGGTAGCGTTCTGTGGGCGATAGGGTAAGCAGGTTTATTTGCTCAGATTGCTTGCGGATAAACATAGCATCAGATATGGCTTTGCCAATAGTAAGCCCCGTAACAGATTTCGAATACAGTTCGTTAAGGTCATTATGGCTTATAGACCATACAACGGTGTTTTCAAGCGTCTGTGTTTTTATAACCGTTTGCGCCTGCGTTAAGAACGAAAGGTAATCGCTAAAAAACTGTTTTTCGTAATACAGGTTAATGCAAATCTCTTTGCTGTCGGTGAGAACAAAGTGCCCAACCGAGCCTGAAATTAAAATATTGATATACTTTTCGGTAGCGTGATATTCTTTGATTACGGCATTTTTTTCAAATGTGCGCACCTCAAGATAACCGGCAAACGCTGACCATAAGCTTATGTCGGCTTTGTAAAATGGGTCAAACAGTTCTTTTACTTTTTCAGGTGTCGGTTGTTCCATAAAGTCAGGCATTAGCAGCATGTGTGCTATAAGGTTGTGTTGTTGCAAAAATAAGGCTGGCGCGCATTAAATACAACTCATATGTGTACAATGATGTACCGGCCGTCTGGTATTACATCGCTATTTATTTAATATATTTGCTAAAGGCAGCATACTGAAGGTGTATTGCCGGCGTTTTAATTAAATCTGCGGTGAAGAACTGCGCATGCCTGCCGCCATATGCGGGTTTCGTAAAATGAAAAAAATATTCCTCTATATCGCTTTTATATTCTCGGTAGCGGCATTCGCCCAAAACGAGCAGCTTGCCATGAACTATTTTGAAAAAGGCGAGTTCGAAAAAGCAGCCATAATTTATCAGGATCTTGATAAGCTACAACCGCGTAACCCTTATTTTGCGCAACGCCTTGCAGAATGCTATCAGCAGCTTAAGCAGTTTGAAAAGTCTGAAAAACTACTACTCGAAAAACTCGACCTTACCAAGCAGCCGCAACTGTATGTAGACCTTGGCTATAACTACCAGTTACAAAAAAATCAGGCAAAGGCCGATAAATATTACCAGCAGGCCATAGATGCCGTAAAAGACCAGCCCGGCATGGTAATGCTCATTGCCAATGCTTTTGAGAAAAAGGTGCTTATAAAACAGGCGCTTAGTGCTTATGAGGTGGCTATGGCTAAGAACCCCGCACTTACGTTTGATTATCAGATGGCAATTTTGCAGGGGCAACTTGGCAATATGGAGCTTATGGTAGAAAGCCTGCTCAACTTTGCCTTTAAAAACCAGCAAAATGTAGGCATGGTGCAAAATCAGCTGTCGCGTTTTATGAATGAAGAAGGTACAAGCGATAACTTTAATGCGTTGTTGCGCAAGTCACTATTACTTAAGACCCAAAAAGATCAGGATATTTTTTGGAATGAATTCCTGAGCTGGTACTTTGTGCAGCAAAAAGAATACGGTAAGGCTTTTATACAGGAAAAAGCCATTTATCGCAGGGAGCCCGAACTCTTTATGAATATTGTAAGCCTCGGTCAGCTTGCCGCCGAAGAAAATGAAGATGCCACAGCTAAGGAGATCTTTGCCTTTGTGAGCCAAAACACACAGGAGCAGGATATATTAATGAATGCCGAATATTATTTACTGCAAATAGATCTAAAAAATATACAGGATAAAGACCAGCCGCTGATGAAGCAACGTATAGATGCTGCGGTAGAAAAATTTGGTACAAATCCGTACACGCTTAAGCTACAATTGCTGAAAGCCGACTTCGAGGCATTTCAGTTAAAAGACACCAAAGCTGCTATTGCTACGCTGGATAAGGAACTTAAATTACAACTGAATAAATACCAGGAGGCTTCGGTAAAGCTGAAACTGAGCGATATTTTACTGCTTGATGAAAAGTTTAACCAGGCGATTATTTATTATGCACAAGTAGAAGAAGACCTTAAAAATGATGCTGTGGGTAATGAGGCCAGCTTTAGGGTGGCGCGTGCCAGTTACTTTAAAGGCGATTTTACCTGGGCACAAAAACAGCTTAAGGTGCTTAAGTCGAGTTCGAGCCAGCTGATTGCTAACGATGCACTGGAGTTGTTTCTGTTGATAACCGATAATACGGTAGAAGACAGCACACAAACCGCGCTTAAAAAGTTTGCGCGTGCCGATTTTAAGTTATATCAGAATAAGAAGCAGGAAGCACTTGCTGAGTTTAAAAACCTGCTGGCTACAGATAAAACAGAGAGCATACAGGATGTAACCCTGCTACGTGTAGGCAAGCTCTACGAAAGCCTGGGTCAGTATGACCTTGCCCTGCAAAATTATCAGGAGATCATCGACAAATATAAAGAAGGTATTTATGTAGATGAAGCACTATTCTTTTCAGCAGAGATCTATAATAAAAAATTACAGCAGCCCGAAAAGGCAAAGCCGCTGTATGAAAAAATGATCTTTGAGCACGAAGACAGTATTTACTTTATAGAAGCCCGTAAACAGTTCCGTATACTGCGCGGAGATGGTACGAGTAGTTAATTTTAATCAAGCTGATTCCATTTCGACCGATAGGGAGAAATCTCGACAATTAGAGGTTATAATTAAGTTTGGTTGAATTGAGATTTCTCAACTTCGCTGCGCTGCGTTCGAAATGGAACACAGTTTTCCATTTCGACGGGGAGAAATCTCTTATTTCTTATTTGCCGTATACTGCCTTGATTTTATCAACAATAACCTGCGCCAGGCGTTCGTGGCTTTCAAAGGTCCATCCTGCAATGTGTGGAGTAAGCAGCACATTATGGGCATTCAGCAAATACTGAAATGCTTCAGGCATATCATTATCTGTAAATAAATGCTCAAACGACAACTTTTCATATTCCAGTACATCCAGCCCGGCGCCAAGTACTTTGCCAGACTCTAAGGCTTTTGCCAGGTCTGCTGTTACCACGCTATTTCCGCGTGCGGTATTAATAAACCAGAAAGGTTTGGTAAATGCGTTGATAAAATCAGTGTTTATCATTTTGTCAGTATCCGGACTCCAAGGTGTGTGCAGGCTCACCACATCTGCCAGTTGCCTAAATTCCTCAAGCGAAACTTGTTTTGCGTTAGCATCGCCCACGCCAAGCTTAATGTCATAACACAAAACATCTACATCAAAACCGCGTAGTTTTTTAGCGAATGATTTACCCATGTTGCCATAACCAATAATGCCTACTGTTTTTCCGTCGAGCTCATGCCCACGGTTACCTTCGCGAATCCATTTTCCCTCGCGTATTTCGCGGTCAGCTTTGTTGAGGTTATTGAATAACGATAGCAGCATGCCCAGCGCCTGTTCGCCCACGGCGTTGCGGTTACCTTCGGGAGCGGCAATAAGGTGTATGCCCTTGCTTTCGGCATACTCAATATCTATGCTTTCGAGACCCGCACCCACGCGGGCTATAAATTTAAGGTTAGTAGCCTTATCAATAAAGGTACGATCAATCTTAAAACGGCTGCGGATAACAATGCCGTTATAGCCGGCTATTTTATCCTCAACTTCTGTTTTGGTAGATTTATAATCGGCTTCATTAATAAAACCTGCATCAGCAAGCTGGTCCCAAAGTAGTGGGTGATTACTGTCTATATGTAAAACCTTAACGGTGTTCATGGGCTGTGTAATGTGTAATTCAGTAGTGTTAGTCAATAATCATTTCAGGGATATCGCCTTCAATGATCAGGTTGCCTTCGGTAGCTTTTATAATATCTTCAACGGTAATACCAGGCGCGCGTTCCAGTAGTTTAAAACCTTCAGGAACAATCTCTAATACGGCAAGTTCAGTCACTACTTTCTTCACGCAGCCCACACCTGTAAGCGGTAGCGAACAACGCTTAAGCAGCTTGCTTTCGCCGGCTTTGTTTACGTGCATCATGGCTACGATAATGTTCTCTGCACTGGCAACTAAGTCCATCGCGCCACCCATGCCTTTTACCATCTTACCCGGAATTTTCCAGTTGGCAATATCGCCGTTCTCGGCTACTTCCATAGCGCCAAGTATGGTAAGGTCTACGTGCTGCCCGCGAATCATGCCAAAGCTTGTGGCACTGTCAAAAAACGAAGCACCCGGCAATGTAGTTATGGTTTGCTTGCCTGCGTTAATAACATCGGCATCTTCCTCGCCCTCAAACGGAAAAGGCCCCATGCCCAGTACGCCGTTCTCACTCTGAAATTCAACACTTATATCGGTAGGGACATAGTTTGCCACAAGGGTAGGAATGCCTATGCCCAGGTTTACAAAATAACCGTCCTTAACTTCTTTTGCTATACGTTTAGCTATTCCTATTTTATCTAAAGCCATTTGATGATTTGAAAATTTGATGATTTGAAAATTACTTAGCCTTGCTTGAAGAAATAATCTTTGTGATAATTAAAATAATTGAATTTAGGTCTGTGAATAGCCTTTCATGAGGATCAGGATAGTGCTCAGAGGCCTTACATAAAGTTAGCCAATAATACACTTCATCAGCCTCCTTGGCCGCTATTTTAAATTTATGAATAAAATCAGCCTTACTTTCTGCATTTTGTGCTTCGCGTGTATTAGCTCCGATTGAAGTACCACTTCTGAATATTTGAGATGCCATTTCATATTTTTTAAATGTTTTTATGTGCTCAGAATATGTAATGATATTCATCGCAAACTGAAACGTCATATCTACAATTAAATTCTGTTTGTCATTCCTCATCTTCAAATTTTCAAATAGGCTAATCTTCAAATATTTTTTAAAATATCGTCCTCACAGTCCGTTGCTCTATTCTCTTCTCATATTTCTCCCCCTGAAAGATGCGCTGTACAAATATCCCGGGAACGTGAATAAAATTAGGGTCAAGCTCTCCGGCAGGTACAAGTTCCTCAACCTCGGCAATGGTAACCTTTGCAGCACCGGCCATAACGGCATTAAAGTTTTTAGACGTGCCTTTAAAAATAAGGTTACCGGCCTCATCGCCCTTCCATGCCTTTACAATGGCAAAGTCAGCTTTATAGGCTTCCTCCATAATGTGCATCTTGCCGTTAAACTCACGTGCTTCTTTGCCCTCTGCAACCTCGGTACCATAACCCGCAGGGGTAAAAAATGCAGGGATACCCGCCTGTGCCGCACGGCATTTTTCGGCCAGTGTGCCCTGGGGTGTAAGCTCTACATCAAGCTCGCCGCTTAGCATTTGGCGTTCAAATTCGGCGTTTTCGCCCACGTAGCTTGATATCATCTTTTTTATCTGGCGCTTTTGCAAAAGCAGGCCAAGGCCAAAATCATCTACACCGGCATTGTTGCTAATGCAGGTAAGATTGGTTACACCTTTTTTTACCAGTTCGGCAATGCTGTTTTCGGGTATACCGCACAGCCCAAAGCCGCCCAGCATTATGGTTACATCATTGCCTATATCGTTTAGTGCATCGGTAACACCGGATACTTTTTTATTAATCATACAATTAATTTTACAATTGGAGTATAAATATATAAAAAAACACCTTCAACAGAAGGTGTTTTTAATGAATTTAATTTTTTGCAGATTAGCCTCCCATAAGCTCATCGGTTTCTACAGTTGTACTGTCTGATGCGGTAGTGTCTTTTACTGCCGGTTTCCAGCAGTCTACTTTTATAGAAAGGTTTGCAGGGCGTTCAAAAGGTTTTTCAGATACCTTAAACACCATGCTGTCATCATCATATATCTTCCTCATATATATACCCCATATAGGTAGTGCCATAGTAGCACCCTGCCCATAAACAAGGCCTTTAAAGTGTGCAGAACGGTCTTCGTTACCCACCCATATACCGGTAGCCAGGTTAGGTACCATGCCTACAAACCAACCATCACTCTGGTTTTGGGTAGTACCCGTTTTACCTGCAATAGGGTTAACAATTTTATACGGATAGCCCGTCATACGGTTATAGCCCGTACCGCCGCCGCCGCCCCATTTAAGGCGCGCGCCACTTCCTGTTTCGGTAACACCTTCAAGCAGCTTTAATACCGCGTAGGCAATGTCCTTGCTCAGTACTTCGTGGGTTTCGGTTTGGCTTTGGTACAGCAGTACCCCGTTCTTATCTTCTATTTTAGTAATAACAGTAGGCTTTACATACATACCCTGGTTTGCAAAGGTGCTGTATGCCGCTACCATTTCGCTCACGGTAATTTCTACTGCACCCAGTGCGATTGCTGGTTGCTCCGGAATTTTGCTGCTAACACCCAGGCTCTTTGCCATGTCTACTACCGCCTTAGGTCCTACTTTATCTATAAGCTTAGCCGAAACCGTGTTGATAGAGTTTGCAAGTGCCTGCTTATACGTAACAGCCCCACGGAACTGCCCGTTAGAGTTTTGTGGATTCCAGTCGGCATCAATGCCATATTTGCCTTTAGGCATGCTGAAAGGCCCATCGATTACCGTATCGCAAGGCGAAAGCTTAAGCTGCTCAATAGCTGTAGCATAAACAAAAGGTTTAAAGGTAGAACCCACCTGACGTGCGCCTTGTGCTACGTGGTCGTACTGAAAGTATTTATAGTCTATACCGCCCACCCATGCTTTTACAAAACCGGTTTGAGGCTCCATGCTCATAACACCCGTTTGTAAAAAGTGTTTGTAATAACGAATAGAGTCCAGCGGAGTCATTATGGTATCGCGCTCACCTTTCCAGGTAAATACGTTCATATCGGTCTTAACGCTAAATGATTTTATGATGTCATCTTCGCTCTTGCCCTGGTCGCTCATTATTCTCCAGCGTTCGCTGTTGCGCATGGCGCGATTTAAGATCTTTGTAGTTTCTGCTTCAGAAATATTTACAAAAGGTGCATTCTTGTTGGTTTTCTGCTGAATCATAAACTCCTCCTGCAGGTTAGCAAGGTGATCGTGTACCGCTTCCTCTGCATACTGCTGCATCTTAGAGTCGATGGTAGTATATATCTTAAGGCCGTCGCGGTAAATGTCATATTCGCTGCCGTCTTCCTTTTTGTGGTCTTTAGTCCAGTCGGCCATAAAGCCGCGCAGGTATTCCCTAAAGTAAGTAGCAATACCTTCTTTGTGGCTTTCTGGCGAATAGTTTAATTTTATTTCCTGTGTTTCAAGTTTTACTTTTTCAGCCTCGGTAAGCTTACCGTTTTTAACCATCTGGCCCAGTACGGTGTTACGCCTTTCAAAAACCAGTTTTCTCCTGGTTTCCCTTTTACTGGCAGGGTTGTAAAGCGATGGGTTTTTTAGCATACCTACCAGTACGGCACTTTCTTCTACCTTAAGGTCTTTTGGCTCTTTGCCAAAGTAAGTTTTAGAAGCCGAACGGATACCTACAGCATTATGCGTAAAGTCTACCGTGTTAAGATACATGGCAATGATTTCTTCTTTAGTATACTGGCGTTCCAGTTTTGTAGCGATTATCCATTCTTTAACCTTTTGTACCACGGCAAGCAGCGGATTGTGCGAACGCTTGTGGAAAAGGTTTTTTGCAAGCTGCTGTGTAATGGTACTGGCACCACCACTGGTTCCCAAAGATGCGATAGCCCTTAGGGTGCCCTTTGCATCAATACCTGAGTGTTCGTAAAAACGTTCATCTTCGGTTGCTACAAGCGCATCGGTAAGGCTCTTAGGAAGATCAGAGTATTTAACGGGCGTACGGTTTTCAAGGTAAAATTTACCCAGCGTTTGTCCGTCGCTGCTTATAATTTCGGTAGCTACGTTATAATCAGGATTTTCAAGTTGCTCAAAGGTGGGCATTTTACCAAATACGCCCCATGAAGCCAACACGAAAAACAGGATAACGGCCAAAAAGCCATAACCAAATATCTTCCAGAATTTTTTTACATACGGGCGAAAATTTTCCGTGCCACTGTTATTATCGTTTACTGCCATACTGCTGTATTATTCTTTATTTTCTATGCGTAAGCCTATTTCGGTAATGCCATCCAGCTCCTGCACACCCGGCACTTTGCCAGACTGGCGCACGGCCTGCTGCACGCTGAATTTATAAGTACCCGCCTTAGGGAACCTTACATCTTCTTTATACCACAACTTACTTTCTTTAATATCGCTAAAGCCATCGCCCATTAGAGTACCATCAGGGTTTGCCATCTGGTACTCCAGAGTATCTGCCTTGGTAATGTTAGTGCCGGGCTGCTCCATTTGTACAATAACAAACAGGTTACTGTATGGGTAGCTGTTGTTAGTGCGTGTGGTAAGAAACAGGTTGTAGTGCGACATGGTATCTTTAGCCTCGTAGGTAAAAGACGCTATGCTGTCCTTATTCCAGGTGCCGTCAAACTCCTTATACTCGTCAAAAACCCTTTTCTTATCGCACGAAACCAGCAAAACTAATGCCGAAAGCGCTATAAGGCTATTTTTTATCACTGCCATTTTGATCGCCGGGTGGCCTTTTCTTATTACGGTTATGATTATTTCTTTTATGAGGATTACCGCCATTATTTGGCTTGCCCTCAGCATTGTTGTTTACATTAGGAGTTCCTTCTCCGGCAGGTTGCTGCGCGTTATCAGGGTTCTCTTGTCTTGGTTGCCTTTCCGGCCTTGGCTGGCGCTCCTGTCTTGGCTGCCTTTCGCCTTTTTCAGGCCTCTCTGTACGCTCGCCTCTTTCTTGTTTTGGTCTTGCTTCTCCGGCAGGTCGGGGCTCTCTCGGGCCTCGGTTGTCTGTACGTGGTTCACGTGGGCCACGGTTATCGGTTCTTGGTTCGCGAGGCTCACGATTTTCACGAGGTTCTCTTTGCGGCCTGTTTTCGCGTGGCTCCTGGCCTTCGCGCGGTTCGCGCTGTGGCCTGTTGTTACGCTGTTGTGGCTGCTGCTGGGTATTTTGCCCCTGCGGCCTTATAATCTGGCTGCCCTGTACAGGTGTAGCTGCTGCGTCTTTATTATCCTGCCCTTTGCCACGTCCCGGCTTTTTCTTCCTGCGTTTAGGAGCATCAAAACGGGTAAGGCTATCCTGGCCCACGGCATTCTGAAAGTTCTTTTCAGGTGCTTCATCTTCAACTTCTACTGCATAGTCTTCTAACGATCCTACGCGTTCTTTCTGCTTGTTAAGCGCTACTATTTCTTTAACCTGGTCGGCTTCCAGTATGTGCCAGTGTGCCATGTCATTAGTATAGGCAAACCACATAAGGCCTTTAAAAATATCTATCTTCTGGCAAAAAGCATCACCTTTTTCGGTATACAGTTTTGTGTCCATATCAGGCATGCCCTTAAGCGCATCCAGGTACGTATCTAATTCATAGTTAAGGCAGCATTTTAGCTTACCGCACTGACCTGCAAGTTTTTGCGGGTTTAGCGATAACTGCTGGTAGCGTGCCGCACTCGTGTTAACACTCCTGAAATCGGTTAGCCAGGTACTGCAGCACAGTTCGCGCCCGCAAGACCCTATACCTCCTAATCGTGATGCTTCCTGACGGAAACCCACCTGCTTCATCTCGATACGGATGCTGAATTCGCGTGCAAAATCCTTGATCAGCTGGCGAAAATCGACCCTGTCGTTAGCCGTGTAATAAAACGTAGCCTTAGAGCTGTCTCCCTGAAATTCGATATCAGATATCTTCATCTCCAGGTTAAGGCGTATGGCTATTTCACGCGCTATAACCTTCATAGGCTCTTCGCGGTTGCGCGCTTCACTCCAGATGTCTATATCTTTTTGCGAAGCTTTGCGGTATATCTTAAGCACATCCCCATCAGGGTTAGCACCTTTTTTCTTCATTTGTATCTTAACAAGTTCTCCTGTAAGGGTAACTATGCCTATGTCGTGGCCCGGCGAAGCTTCTGTAGCTACAATGTCGCCTATGCTTAGGGTAAGGTTTTCAGTATTGCGGTAAAATTCTTTACGCCCGTTTTTAAAGCGCACTTCTACACAGTTAAACGGGGCTTGCCCGCCCGGAAGGCTCATGTTGCTAAGCCAGTCAAAAACAGTAAGCTTGTTGCAGCTGTCGGTGCCGCAGGTGCCATTACTTTTACATCCTCTCGGGACTCCATCCTTGGATCCCGTAGAACAATTGGTACATGCCATATCAGAGTGTTATATATAGGTCGTGGCGTTGCCACTACGTGTCTTGGTTATTTTATAAAACGATTTTGTGGGTAAAGATAGTATTTTTTTGCAGAACGGGTACTAAAACAATTTTCAGAGGAACTGGCCCTGGTGTTGTATATCCAAGAAAAAACAGCTTAAAGGCAAACGGTGTAATTGCTAAAAATTTGCTAAAAAATAAATATGTGGCACTCTGTTTTAAAAATAAGGCACGTAATTTGGTTTAGTGTTGGTAAAGTGAGTTGTTTCTCACAGTAACCAAATTATGATAATTATGAAAACGCTAAAGAACTTTACAATATGCCTATTGCTTATAACGGCGGTACAGGCAAGTGCACAGGTATCAGTAAATGTAAATATAGGTGCTGCTCCCGCATGGGGCCCTGCTGGGTATACGGAGGCAAGGTATTACTACCTGCCGGATGTGGCTATGTATTATGATATAAACAGGTCTGAATATATTTACCTGAACAATGGTGGCTGGGTGCGCACTGCTACGGTGCCGGTAGCTTACCGCAACTATAACTTTTATAACGGATATAAAGTAGTATTGACTGACTATAGCGGAGGAACTCCGTACAGGTACTATAAAACACATTGTGTAAAATACCCAAGAGGATACCACCCGATAGCGCAAAGAACTATAGGTGTGCCACCGGGACACTACAGGAGCGCCCGCGTAGTACACAGGCCACACCACGACGTAGTAGTGATTAAGCATGCACACGATGGCCGCGGAAGGGGACATGGACACCACCACGATCATGGCCGTAAAAACGGACACGGCAGGCACTAAGCCCGCAACACAACTGTTCTATTTTTAAGATTAAAACCGGCTTGCAATGGCCGGTTTTATTTTTTACTGCTGTTAAGCAAGCCCTATGCGGAGTTTATTATCTGTAAATGCTTCTAAAGCCTGTTGATAATCGGTTTCATCCCAGTCGGTATCTTCATTAAGGGCTTCAAATTCTTTTGCCCAGCTTATAAATTCGGCAATATCTTCGCGAGAGTCGCCGCTAAAAAAGCCGCGCTGCCCTGCAATATAGGCTATATCCGCAAGGGTTTCCAGGAGTTTATTTCCCTCTACGGTTTCTGTTATGTAATCCATCATTTACAAATCTTTTTACTTGATTGACAGGCTGCAAGGTTGCAATTTTTTTGTTAAATAGATGGTTTTAAGGCCACAAATTATTAACTTTTTTTATGCGCGCATACTAAAATAAGGTGTTTCTTACATAACGTTTTTATAATCGGAAATTTGGACTGTAAAACTAAATTCTTTGTAATTTTCGGTTAACAATACCGGTTGAGATAATGTGTTTTGATATATTTTAAAACACACCTCTATATTTATCGGGGTTAGTTGTAAGGGTTGAGTTAATTTTATATTTTTGACCCATAAAATTTAAGGGTATAATGGAGAAAAAACTTGAAAAACGATGGATTGTCGCCTTTCTAATTACGGCAGGGATAGCCATAACAGGCCTTTTCTGGAAGCACGCCACCGTAAGTGGTCCGAATGCCGACTTTAATTCAACCGATACTATTGTAACCTCAGATGTTGCCTGGCTGCTTACCGCATCGTGCCTTGTGCTGCTCATGACGCCGGGACTTGCCTTTTTTTATGGTGGTATGGTGGGTAAAAAGAATGTGATTAGCACCATGCTAAAAAGTTTTATCTGTCTTGGTGTTATCAGCCTGCTGTGGGTAGCTGTAGGTTTTAGCCTTTCATTTGGGTCGCCTATAGGTATAGAGATAGGCGGCACTACTTATGGCATTGTGGGTAACCCTCTTGATTATGCCTTTTTTGATTATGTAGATGAACACCCAAGTTCTAAAATGGCATCTACCATTCCGTTTATACTTTTTGCACTCTTCCAGATGAAGTTTGCCGTAATAACTCCCGCCATTATTACGGGAGCACTGGCCGAGAGGATACGTTTTGTATCGTTCCTGCTGTTTATATGCCTGTTTTGTATTTTTATCTATGCGCCGTTGTGCCACATGGTTTGGCATCCTAACGGATTGCTGGGTGCTTACTTTGGTGTAAAAGATTTTGCCGGTGGTACGGTGGTACACATGAGTGCGGGGTTTGCGGCGGTAGCAGGTGTACTGTGCCTGGGCAAGCGCAAAAATCTTGAATACATACCTACTAACATACCTTTTGTACTTTTAGGCACCGGATTATTATGGTTCGGGTGGTTTGGTTTTAATGCCGGTTCTGCATTATCGGCTAACCATACAGCTGCCATGGCTTTTGCTACCACTACAATTGCATCGGCTTCGGCCATGCTTACATGGGTGTTTTTTGACAGATTGAATGGACGTAAGGTTAGCGCTATGGGTGCCTGTATAGGTGCTGTTGTTGGGCTTGTTGCCATAACACCGGCCGCAGGTTTTGTGTCGATACCTAAGAGTATATTTTTTGGGTTTATCGCGGCAATGGTAAGTAACTCACTTGCACACTGGAAAACCCTTAAGCAATATGACGATACCCTTGATGTATTTGCCTGCCACGGTGTGGGTGGTATTATGGGAATGATACTAACGGCTATTTTTGCCGAAGTACCGGGCGGAAGCCTTTTGTTTGGGGGATGGGATGTTTTTGGCCATCATATGATCGCACTGGTTCTGGTAGCTACCTTTTCATTCTTTGGGGCTATGCTGCTGTTTAAGGTAACTAACCTGTTTATCCCACTGCGTGTATCTGAAGAAGCTGAAGAGCAGGGTCTCGACATGAGCCAGCACGGCGAAACGTTTTAGAGTTTTTAGTTTTAGAATATAAATTGAACAAAAAGGGCCCCGCGCATTGCAGGAGCCCTTTTTGGTGTTAATCGGTTTTGTACGATTATACCGTTTCTTCTCTTATAAATTCGCCGTTACTTTTGTAGTAAGCCGCTACATCTTTACCATCTTTGGTAAGTACCAGTTTGTACTCAGATCCGTCGGTAGCGGCAAGAGCCTCAACCAATGCGTAATCCTGATATTTAGCTACAGCCTCTTTAAGTACAGCCGGTGCAATTTGGTTTTGTGTTACTTTGGCATAATCTTTATCCTGACCTGCGCTTGCTGTGGCAGTTGTGGTTGCGTTCATATCGGCAGCAGATGTTGTTGCCGGTACAGTAGTTGCCGCAGGTGCTGTTGTAGCAGCCGGTGCAGGTGTTGTTACCGTAGTAGACGTTGTTGAAGTTTGTGTTTTGTTATCGGTTTGTGCTATCGCGGTGCCGGCAAATGCAAGCATTAGAGCCGCGCTTAAAAATACTTTTTTCATAATCTATTGTGTTTTATTCATTTACGATTAGAGTAATTGAAAGAATTGTGCCGAAAACCATAAATGACTAAATAACAGATATTTGCATTTTTCTGCCGGTTTGAATTTACTGTGGTGTTCTACACTTTTTGTGGAAAATTCTACACATACACGACGTTTTTTTGTAGGTTTACTGCCATAACCAAGACACACATTTTATGAAATACCGTAATTTTAAAGGAGAAGCCATTGCCGAAGTAGGATTGGGTACATGGCAGCTGGGCAGCGCCGACTGGGGCGTGATCGACGAAGGCCATGCTTTTGAGATATTACAGGCCTATGTAGATGCCGGTGGTAACTTTATAGATACTGCTGATGTATATGGTATGGGAACCAGTGAGCGCATTATAGGCGCGTTTTTAAAACAAACCGATAAGCCATTATATGTAGCCACCAAGCTTGGCCGCAGGCACGATGCGCCAAACGGCTGGCCGCAAAACTTTACTTATGATGCCATTCGTCGTCATGTAGAAGATTCGCTTACGCACTTAGGCGTAGGCCAGTTGTTTTTAGAACAGCTGCACTGCATCCCTACTGAGGAGTTGCGCAAAGGCGATGTGTTTGACCACCTGCGCCGCCTGCAACAGGAGGGGCTTATAAAGCATTTTGGCGTAAGCGTAGAAACCGCCGAAGAAGCTCTAATTTGTCTGGAGCATAAAGATTTGGCTTCGCTACAAATTATATTCAACCTGTTTAGGCAGCACCTTGCTGATGCTTTTTTTGACAAAGCACAGCAACAGGGTACAGCACTAATAGCCCGTGTGCCGCTTGCCAGCGGATTATTGAGTGGGAAGTTTAATGCTGCAACGGTGTTTAATGAAAACGACCACCGCAATTATAATGCTAACGGCGATGCTTTTAATGTAGGTGAAACCTTTAGCGGTATCGAATTTAACGAGGGTGTGGCGTTAGCCGATGGCCTTAAAAATATATTGCCGGATGGCAATCTGGCACAATTAGCCATTAAATGGATACTGCAGCATCCTGCTATTACAACGGTAATACCGGGAGCCAGTAAAGTAACTCAGGTTGAAAGCAATGTTGGTGCAGCAGCCCTGGCAGATTTTGATTCGGCCACATTAGCCAATGTAAAAGCCTATTATAATGACAATATACTTTCTAAAATAAGGGGCGTATATTAGATATTAAAAGCCCTAAAAAAATTAACCCGCAGTTACTGCGGGTTATGGGGCTTAATAGCTATGATTTGGGGTACATAATTACGCTTGTAGTTCGCCCGAATTTTGGCGATAGTCTTCGGTAGTGGTATAAGAAAGCGCGTTTGGGATGCTTCCAAAAACCACATAAACCCTAAGAGGAGTGCCTTCGGGCAAACCTGGTAATACATCTTTTATAGCCTGTTTATTAGACAGTGCATTATGTATTGATTCTTTTTGCGATCCGGGAAGTGCAAGGTTTGCAGAAAAAGTAAATATGCCTAAAAGATCTTGATTTACAGGTCCTACAAATGTATAATCACCTTCGTTTAGGTATTGCTGAAACGCTTCTTCTGTTTTAAAAATATCTTCTGACATAATTCGATAACTTAAGGTGTTGGGTCAAAATTATCGCGTTTTATGTTTTTAATACATGGTTTTCGTTGATGTTGTTATTAAGCGGGTATGAATGGTAGTGAACTGTAGGCGAACGGGAAATCGAAATTTACTTTTAGCGCAGAATGCTAAAGTTTTATTAAGAGATATCCTCACAAAAATGTTTCTTGCTAATTTTAGAAAAGAAAACAAACGCACTAAAGGCAATTTAAATAACCAAAAAACGAAAAACCATGCACATTACTATCTTCAGAACACTGTACAAGCACGTAATCGATTATAATTTAATAGAGCGTATGCTTAAAAGAAACAACATTACCTTCGAAAAAACTACTGGTGAAACGGGAGCCCGCTATAAAATTATCTCTGAAACAGAGCAGGGGCTTGTTAACTTTAAAAAGAGGCTAAGAGAGGTATACCCGCAAATAGCATTAAGCGCTTAATTAGATCTTGATATCATATAAAAACCCAGCCTTTAAAGCTGGGTTTTGTTATTTATAGCTGTTATTCTGCCTTACTTAGGTTATCGGTAAGTTTTTTTATAGTAAAAGCATTGCCTTTAAAAGTAATGTGTGTGGTATCGGCTACATCTGGCTTATCGTGATCATGATAAGTAATGCCTTCTACAATTGTAAGGGTATTGGGTTTGCCAAGGCTGTCATTCGGAAAAATATGGCTAAAATGTTGAGATGCATAATGGTCACCTCCTGTAAAAGATGAATAATTGTTGATGTAGCGGAAACTTCCGTCTTCATTCATTACATAATAACGTGAAGTCTGCACATAATCGCAGGCCTCTGTGCCATAGTTTAAGCAGAAGACGAATTTATTACCATCAAGGTTATGGTAACCAAGCGATGTAATATATGGCTCGTCATTACCCTCGAATTTATCTTTAAAAACAACTTTGTTTGCTTTTAAAACTTCGAGATAACCGGGGTTTGACAAACTATATTTTTCCTCATCATAAGCGGTATAACCATAGCGAAAGGTAAAGCCTTCTAGCTTTTGTTCGCGGGGTGTTAACATAGAAGTGTTTGATTTACCATCTTTATCATCCGCTATTGTATCCTTTATTGCAGATGACTGAACTTCGGATGCAGGTGTTTGCTGTTTTGGTTCATTTCGGCAGGAAACAAGTAGGGATAGTAGTAATGCAGTCATAAAAATTTTATGAATAGTCATGAGATAATGATTTTTGGAAAATATAAGTTTTTCCCTTTGTACATAATTAGATTGCTTCGTTCCTCGCAATGACTACACCTTAAGTAAACGTTCTAATTTTAGAGTGTCATTGCGAGCGGAGGTACGGAGCGCGGCAATCTTTAAGGTCGTAAGTAAAAATACAAAAAAGCCACCGCAAAAAAATTACGATGGCTCTTATATAACTATTAAAACGGATACTTATTCTACCGTAACCGATTTTGCAAGGTTACGGGGTTGGTCTACGTTACAGCCGCGCATTACCGCAATGTGGTAGCTAAGCAATTGTAGCGGTATGGTAGTAACCAGCGGGCTAAGGGCGTCGCTTGTTTCAGGTATTTCGATAACGTGGTCTGCAAGGTTTTTAACCTGCGTATCACCTTTAGTAACCACAGCAATAATTTTACCGCTGCGTGCCTTTATCTCCTGTATGTTACTTACTATCTTATCATAATGCTCCTGTTTAGGCGCAATGATAACCACCGGCATTTTATTGTCTATAAGCGCTATAGGGCCGTGCTTCATTTCGGCAGCAGGGTAGCCCTCAGCGTGTATGTACGATATTTCTTTTAGTTTAAGCGCACCCTCTAACGCCACCGGGAAGTTAAAGCCCCTGCCCAGGTAAAGGCAGTTTGGCGCGTCTTTATAAATGCTGGCTATGGCCTGTACTTCAAGATTAGTTTGCAGTGCCTGCTCCACAAGCTGTGGTACAAGCTCCAGTTCCTGAAGATACTGGAAATAAACATCCCTGTTCATGGTGCCTTTAGCACGTGCTATGCGTAGCGCCATAAGGGTAAGGAGGGTTATCTGGGTGGTAAATGCCTTTGTAGAAGCCACACCAATTTCAGGGCCTGCATGGGTGTAAGCACCACTATGTGTTTCGCGCGAAATAGACGAACCTACCACATTACACACACCAAATACAAATGCACCGTGCTCTTTAGCCAGTTTAATGGCAGCAAGCGTATCGGCAGTTTCGCCGGATTGCGATATGGCAATAACCACATCGTCCGGACGGATAACCGGGTGCCTGTACCTGAATTCTGAAGCGTACTCTACCTCTACAGGTATGCGTGCAAATTCTTCAAAAATATATTCGGCTACAAGGCCTGCGTGCCATGAGGTACCACAAGCTATAATAAGAATACGGTTAGCGTTGATAAACTTTTGCAGGTTATCTTCTACACCACTTATTTTTACAATGCCCTGTTCTACCCTTAACCTTCCGCGAAAGGTGTCTTTAATGGCATTAGGTTGCTCATAAATTTCCTTAAGCATAAAGTGGTCAAAACCACCTTTTTCTATCTGCTCCAGGTTCATTTGCAGTTCCTGTATGTACGGGTCTACTAACGAGTCGTCTTTTATTTTGCGTATTACAAGCTCTTTGTCAAGGCTTACAATAGCCATCTCTTCGTCATCAAGATATACCGCGTTGCTCGTATATTCTATAAACGGAGAAGCATCAGACGAAATAAAGAATTCGTCTTCGCCCACACCAATGGCCAGTGGGCTGCCCAGGCGTGCCGCAATCATTTCATCCGGGTTTTGCTTGTCAAAAACAGCAATGGCATAAGCACCTACTACCTGGTTAAGCGCTATTTGTACCGCCTTGCCCAGTTTAATGTGCTCTTGTTTTTTTACCTCTTCAATAAGATTTACAAGTACCTCAGTATCTGTGTCGCTCTTAAAGGTATAGCCACGTTTTATAAGCTCTTTTTTAATAGGCTCATAATTTTCGATAATGCCATTGTGCACAATAACCAGGTTACCCGAGTTAGAAACATGTGGGTGGCTGTTAACATCATTAGGTACACCGTGTGTAGCCCAGCGTGTGTGCCCTATGCCTATAGTGGCATCTTTATCAAGTTCGGTATCGGCTTTAGCTTCAAGATCGCTAACCTTACCTTTTGTTTTACAAAGTTTTAGTTCGGCATTGTTGTACAGCACCACACCGGCGCTGTCATAACCGCGGTATTCCAGCCTTTTAAGGCCTTTTATAATAACCGGGTAGGCCTGCCTGTGGCCTATGTAACCTACTATTCCGCACATAATTAATTCCTCAAAGGTTTTGTATAAAAAATTTCAAGCTTTGCACGCTTGGTTTCCGGCACGGCAGGGTTAGTACCATACAGTACTACGCCAAACGGATGCGTAACCGATGCAGCCGGTATAAATTTAACGGGTACTGTTTTGCCCCCAACACTGTTTTCGCTAAAAGGTGTTTTTAGAGCAGCATTAGCTGTAACAGTTATATCGCGGGATACCACAAGGCCCAATTTAACATTAGTAGAGTCTTTACTAACTATATTGTTTATATGGTTAGTAATTCTTATGTTGTAATAATGCTGCCCGTCGCTGTCTTTAAGCAGGTGGCCACCATATATAAGCTTGTTAAATTTAGGTGTGGTGCTGCTGGTCTGATCCAGAGAATAATCATATACCGGGCGCTTATTATTTACATCATAAAGATATATTTTTAATGGCTTAGGAGCACTGCCCATAGTTGCTTCATCAACATAAACCTTAATGCGCGCTTCGTTAATAAGTATGCTGTCTGCCTTTAGCGTATTAACATCATCATCACTAAGAATATCTAATAAAGCGATACTGCCTTCACCACCTTTTAGATATAGTTTTTCATCACCTTCGGTAGTGTTACTGTTGCTAATTGCTGTAAAGTAAGCAGTGGAAGTATTGTTAGGCTCGTTTTTAAGCACGTTCACGTGGTTACCCTTAAGGTTTAAGGTAAGTAAAAGGCTTTGTCGTTTTGTAACAGGTACGCCATCAATTGTGTCCTTATCCGGTTTACTGTTTTTATATACATCCTGGGTATATTTTACTTTAATATAACCATCAGTAAACTTAGGAGAACCTATAACATTTCTGCTGCCTTCCTGCTGTGCTGTAAAAGATATACCCCTGAAATATTCTGCAAGTGCATTATTGTTCATAAGCGTGCCCGATGGTGCATTTACAAAATTGCGTACAAAAAAGTCTTTATTCAGGTACATAAAAAGACCGGGAGCAAGGCGCTCTGCAGTTATGGTACTTGTCTTATTGTCGGCATCGGTATAGCTTACAGTGCGCAATATTTCTGTGTTGCTAAAAGTTACAGGCTTAGAAGGCTCTCCTCCCTCAAGAAGGCTTTCGCCCTGGTTATCTAATATAGCACTCTGGTCGCTGTAGTAGTACTGGCTGGTACTACCGCCAGAGCTGGCATCTGTAGTTCTTAAATAAAAATTGTTTTTTCTTAGCTGCAGGCGGTAAGGCGCAAGGGTATCGCCATAAATACTGTCTAAAGAATAGGTGTTAACCGTTTCATTACTTACAGTACTCGTATTTTCCAGTTTGCTGTAATACGGCACATATATCCACGCCGAGTCTATAACTACATTACCTGTAAAAGTAGGAACTGTGGCCATTTGTACCTGTGTTACATAACTTGCTGTTGTTTTTCCAAAAACAGGATGGTCATAAGAGCCCAGCAGGTTTACGTCCATACCGCTGGTTTGTACGGCACCCGTAGGCCTGTCATAAGCTACGAGTTTACCATTTAAGCGGTGTGAAGTATTGTGTATATCTCCACCCACAATATCGCTGCCCAGCTGCCCGTATTCATCATCGCAGGAAACCGCAAAAATTACAGCCACCATGGCAAAGAGAAATACTTTTACAAAAGAGAACTTATTCATACAATTTTTTAAAGGTTTACTATAAAACCTGATTTTTATAGAAATTAGTATATGCCGATGCAAAATTATCTTTATCTACATACGGCAGGAAGGGTTTTCCAGATGCTTCTACATAAGCTTTAAGGCTGTCAGAAACATTTGGCGAAGCTATAATACTCGCATCACTGTGTGCAATGGCGGCTTTCATAACGTTTTCAAAGTCAGGTGTTTCAAGCATGCTTACCGCTGCTTCAGGAACCTGGTCAAACAATACTTTTTTAAGCATATCCTTATCCAGCGTGTCATCAAAAGACTGGCTGTAAACAGATGTAACTATTTTAGTATCGGCAAAGAGTGCCTCATCTTTATAATAGTGTTTCATATATACCGGCAGCATACTGGCCATCCAGCCGTGCACGTGTATAATATCAGGCACCCAGTTTAGTTTTTTAACGGTTTCTACCACACCTTTTGCAAAAAATATGGCGCGTTCGTCGTTATCAGGGTACAATGTACCGTCTTCATCACTAAAGGTAGCCTTACGTTTAAAGTACTCGTCGTTATCAATGAAATACACCTGTATGCGCTCTTTAGGTATAGAGGCAACTTTAATAATAAGCGGCATATCCATGTCGTTTACCACAAGGTTCATTCCGCTAAGGCGAATAACCTCATGCAGTTGGTGCCTGCGCTCATTAATATTACCGTACCTGGGCATAAATATACGTATTTGCCCGCCCTGGTCGTTTATCATTTTCGGCACATCATACGACATCAGCGATACTTCATTCTCGGCCAAATAGGGCACTACTTCCGATGATACATACAATATCCTCTTATCCTCCATCTTCAGATTTTATATTTTGTTCGGGTATAAAAAACCATGCAAAATTAAACATTTTTGCTCAGTTTCTAACTATATATTAATTTTGCTCCCTCATTAATAGCACACACATGCTCATTTTCAGTAAAAAAGCGGCGCTACAAGCCCATTTAGACACATATATTAAAGCAGGTAAAGGCATAGGTTTTGTACCTACAATGGGTGCACTGCACAGCGGCCACCTCTCGCTAATGCAGCAATCGCTGGAGCAAAATGGCGTTACGGTAGTAAGTATTTTTGTAAACCCTACGCAGTTTAACAACCCTGATGACCTGAAAAAATATCCGCGTACGCTGGAAGCCGATGCAGAGAAAATTTCGGGACTAAATAAAGATATCATCATTTTTGCGCCGGAGGTAGACGAAATGTATGACGGTAACACAGTAAGCAGCCACTATGATTTTGACGGACTCGAAAACCAGATGGAGGGTGCTCATCGCCCGGGCCATTTTGACGGCGTAGGTACAATTGTAAAGAAACTCTTCGAAATAGTACGCCCCACAAATGCTTACTTTGGTGAGAAAGATTTTCAGCAGTTGCAAATAGTAAAAAAGCTGGTAGAGAAAAACCACATGGGCATAAATGTTGTGGGCTGCCCCATAACCCGCGAAGATAACGGGCTGGCAATGAGCTCGCGCAATGCACGCCTTAGTGATGCCGAACGCAACGAAGCTGCTCTTATATATAAAATATTGCAAGGTGCACGCAAACGCTTTGATTTTGAAAGTATTGCTGAAGTTAAAAGCTTTGTAGAAAGTGCTTTTGAGGCACATCCTGCTTTTAAGCCAGAGTATTTTGAGATAGCTGCCGAAGATACCCTGGAGCCTGCAACCTTAAAGGAAAACAGGAAATACCGGGCTTTTATTGCGATTTTTTTAGGTAACGTTAGGTTAATAGATAATATTTCATTAAATTAATTACCTTTGCGCCATGCAAATTCAAGTTGTAAAATCCAAGTTACACCGTGTTACGGTTACTGGAGCCGATTTAAACTATATAGGCAGCATTACTATTGACGAAGCGTTGATGGAAGCTGCTAATATTATTGAAGGAGAAAAAGTTTCTATTGTAAACATCAATAATGGTGAACGCCTTGAAACTTATGCGATTAAAGGAAACAGAAACAGCGGAGACATTACACTAAACGGCCCTGCGGCACGCAAGGTGCAGCGTGGCGACATTATTATCATTATATCATATGGTATACTTGATTTTGAAGAAGCCAAGTTGTTTAAGCCAACCATTGTTTTCCCTAACGAAAAAGACAACTCGCTTACATGAGCCTGAAAAAGAAGGTAATTAAAGTATTAAGTATCATACTCCCGCTTGCTGTGGGAGTTTTTTTAATTTTATACACTTACAATAAGCTATCGCCACAGGAGCGTGTAGATGTAGAAGGCAGTTTTAAGACGGCTAATTATTTTTATATCTACATTTCGCTTTTCCTTGGTTTTTCCGGATTCTGGGCCAGGGCTTACCGCTGGAAGTATACGCTGGGCCATATGGGCTATACGGCACCATTTCCGGTAAAGTTTGCGGCAGTTTGCATTACCTATCTTATGAATATGCTCATACCCCGCAGTGGCGAGGTAAGCCGTGCACTGGTGCTTAAGCGCTATGCCGATGTGCCTTTTGATAAAGGCCTGGGTACCATAATATCTGAAAGGGTGGTAGACCTTATACTGCTGCTGGTGTGTATGGGTGCTACCATACTAATGAAGTTTGATGAGCTGCGCGACTACCTTGTAAAAACGGTACCGTACCAAAAATTAATAATCTACGGTGCTGCTGCTTTTGTGCTTTTTATGATTACTGTATTGTATTATAGATATGGTAGTGCAAAATGGCTTAAAAAACTTAAGGGTAAAATATCAGGTATTGTAGAAGGTGCGCTGAGCGTATTTAAAATGCCGAATAAATGGCCGTTTTTACTACTGTCTTTATATATCTGGTTTACTTACATAGCCATATTTTATATCAGTATTTTTGCATTGCCACAAACCGCAGGGCTTAGCTTTGGTACAGTAGTAACTGCGTTTGTAGTGGGCAGTATTGCCATTACGTTTACTAATGGTGGTGTAGGCTTCTTTCCGGTAGCTGTGGCAAACATCCTTACTTTATATGATGTGCCTTATACTTATGGTACGGCCTTCGGGTGGATAGTGTGGGCATCTCAGGTGGCAACAATCATTTTTCTCGGCGTTTTTTCTTTTTTAATACTTCCTTTGTTATACGGCAAAAAATAAATTACTATCTTGCTCTGCATTTTATCCCCTTAAAACTGTAAAGCTATGAAGTACACTACATTACTGTTGTTTTTTGTCTTTGTTCTTCCGGCAAGGGCCCAAGTTAAAACTGAGGAGGTATTTAGCCAGAAGCTAAATGCCAACCGTACTATCAGGGTAATAACCCCACCATCTTACAACCAGGATAAAAACAAAAAATACCCATTACTCTTATTGCTTGACGGAGAGTATATGCTTGAACCTTTTGCAGGTACACTTGCCTATGCTTACTACTGGGATGAACTTCCTGAAACGGTAATTGTAGCCGTTAATACTAATGATGGCGACCAGCGTGAGGCTGATATGCTTATTAATGATGCTACAGGCCTTCCCGAAGGTACGGGCGATAAGTTTTTCCAGTTTATTGGAGATGAGCTTATACCGGCGCTTAATAAAAAGTACCGCCTTTCGCCTTTTCGCATTATAGCGGGGCATGACCTTACTGCCCGTATGGCTGATTTTTACCTCTATAAAGAGAATACACCTTTTAGGGGATACATAAATTTTAGCCCTGAGATAGCAGAAGAAATGGAAACCCGCCTGCCCGAAATGGCCGATAAGCTTGCTAATCCCGTATTTTTTTACCTGTGTAGTGCAGATGGCGATGTGCCACGCCTTAAGAAGCGTATAAAAGAGCTTGACGAAAAACTGAAGGTTATTAAAAACCCTAACTTTAGATATGCTTATGATGAGTATACTAACGGGTCGCATTATTCATTAATACCCTTTGGGGTGCCAGGTGCATTGTATGGTATTTTTACCTCATACCGCCCAATATCGCCTATTGAGTATCAGGAAAAAATTGTTACCCTGCCAAACGGTTATGTAGATTATCTTAAGAACAAATACAATATTATAGAAAAAGACCTTGGTACTGAGATGACCATTCGCCTTACCGACTTTAAAGCCATTGAGGCTGCCATCATGAAAAATACCATGTATGCCGAGTTGAAAGACCTTGCTGCACTTGCCAAGAAAAACTATCCTAAAAAGATTATAGGAGAATACTACGAAGCGTTGTATTATGAAATGATGGGCGATTATAAAAAGGCCAAAAAAGTATACATGAACTCCTATTCTATGGATGCCGTGGGTGAGTATACTAAAGACTTTATGATAGCAAGGGCTGATAAATTGTAATTTTTGGTTGATTGTAATTTGCTGATCAGACCAGCCTGCTTATTTCTTCATGTGCTGTTTTAATAAATTCATTATTTCCTTCAGGCCATTAACTGTACCGGAAAAATAATCGTTTTTCTGAAATTCAGGAATAAAGGCGTCGTCAATTATCTTTTTGGTATCCGCATCGCTCAATACGGTTATAATACCCTTTCCGTTCTGTATCCGTATGCGGTGATAGCCCGATGAAATGCCAATGAGTATTCCGTTATCCTTACCTTTTTTCCCCACGCCCCACTGGTTTGCAATATGCAGGGTAAGTTCTTCAAAACGTTCTTTTGGTGTATTGGCAGGGCTAATGGTTACCACTGCAATTTCTACAGATGTTTCTATCTCAAAATGGCGTAGCAAATCGTTAATCTCTTCTTTTTGTGCATCAGTAAAAAGATGTTCAAAATCATTTATATAGCCAGATGCTTTTGGCAGTTTATCCCAAAGCGATTCGGTGGTTTGGGCATATGCCGCTGTAATGCCTAAGAAGAGTACTAAAAATAAAACCAGCTTTTTCATATAATGTTTTTGCAAAGATACTTTAGTTGCCGGTTAGTTATTACGCCTTGCATTTACAACAAGCCGAAACCTAACCGACATTTAACGAAGCAAAACTGCTACCGGACTAAAACCCGACATAGAGCCTTCTTGTTCATACTATCTTTGTATCAACAAAACAGGTTAGCCCCCTGAATATTGTAAAGAGAAGTAATATTTTTTCATAGTTGGTTTTGATTGGAATTATAAAATGCCCCTCGGAATAGTGAGTTTTCCCAGGGGCATTTTTATGTTCTGTCATTTTCTTTAAGAAGCTAACGCTTTGGTTTAGTAATGTCTGATGGGGTTATTTCGTTTTTTGGTTTGGGCTTAATAGCCGAATTATGTGTAGTGTCCTGCGCGGCAGAATCTACCACATTAGGCTCGCCCTCACGGTTAGGCTGCTCTGTGCCGGTTATGGTGGGTGCAGGAGTAACGCCTGCGGCACTGCTTTCTGCCGGGTTATCAGGCACGCCGTTTTCTCCGTGTCCTGTTTGCCTGCAAGACCACAGGGCTAATGATGCTAATAGTATTAAAGCTGATTTTTTCATAACATTCAGGTTTTAAACTTAAAGTTACCGCGGTCTGTTTTTGAATGCTATTATTTTATGGTTTTTTTAGGATGCTATGCTTTCCAAAGCTCTTCATTTTGCCAATCAGGCTTCATGCCTAAGGCGTCAGGATCTACATTAGGGTATTTCTTAAAAAGTTCTGAAAGCCGCTCTGTAAAATGATTGCATGGTTGAACAATGTTGAGCATATATTTCATGATGCATAAGTGAATGTACAATTTTTGAAACTCATGCTGTTTTGGGATATCTTCAATCCATGCATATGGTGGTTTAGACAAAATTTTAGGCGTGCCCGGAAGATTTTTATTCCACAGCCGGGCATGGTGAGCACATAAATTTCTTATTTGTGATATTGATTGTAGCCAACTGGGTAGATAAGTATGATTCACTGCACCTAACTCACGAGCAATAATGTCCTTGGATTTTGTGCTGTGTTTTAAATTTCCGTATAATTTTGATAATGCACCAAAACTTTGCTCTAAAGATTTCCATGCCGGGGGAAACCTCAGGTCATCTTTATGCTTTTTTAGATGGTTTTTTATCGTAATCTCTTTTGTTCTTTCTAACTCTTCCTCAAGATTAGCAAGTGTTTTTACTAATGCTTTACTGTCTTCAAAAAGCGTAAAATTTTGAAACCACCATGGGTCAAACTCATGTGATAAATGATATATAAGTTTGGTGCGAAGACTAATCTCTATTTTCTCTATCACATCAAATAGTAAAATCCTCGCGGTCAAAATTGTACAATGCCATTACGTCGGGAAAACGGCTGTTAGGCTTAAAGACATGAGTTTCTTTATCAGACTGCATTGAGTGCCAATATTCGCCTAGTCGATAATAACTTATATACGATAAAAAATGTGCTGCGTTATCATTATCATTAATTATTAATCCGCGTGCTCTGAGTAAATCTATTTGTTGGTCAAGTGTTTTGGCTGGTTTTTCAAACATCTTTAAAATAATAAGTCCCGCTAAAATACTAAATTGTATTATTACCGGGACTTAATAAAAGCAAAAGACACACCCTGGTACGCTGTTTATTTAAAATATCATCGCGCGGTGTGTACTGTTGTTGCACAGATATAAACATATTTGTTTATATACAACTCTCCTGAGGTAATAACCACACCACCAAATTACCGGATTGTCGAATTGCGGCATTTCCCTAAAAACACCTATCTTTGAAACTACTTACCTAAACATTTAAATGGCCAAAGTAAAAACCGCTTTTTATTGCCAGAACTGTGGCACCCAATACTCTAAATGGCAGGGGCAGTGTACCGCCTGCCGCGAATGGAATACCATAGTTGAAGAACTCATAGTTAAAGAAGATAAACCGGGCTGGAAAGCCTCATCCGGCGATACTAAAAAAGCGCCAAAGCCACTGCGCATTACAGAGATAGACAGTGCCAGCGAGCATCGCCTTGATACGCTTGATGGCGAACTAAACCGTGTGCTGGGTGGTGGCCTCGTGCCGGGATCGCTTACACTACTGGGTGGTGAGCCGGGTATAGGCAAGAGTACACTGCTATTGCAGATATCGCTTAAACTGCCTTACCGCACGCTGTATGTAAGTGGTGAAGAAAGCCAAAAGCAGATAAAAATGCGTGCAGAACGCATTACGGCTACAGCCGATAATTGCTTTATACTTACCGAAACAAAAACACAAAATATATTTAAGCAGATAGAAGCGATAGACCCTGAGGTGGTTATTATTGACTCTATACAAACGCTGCATTCAGATTATATAGAATCATCCGCCGGAAGTATTTCGCAGATACGCGAAACAACTGCCGAGCTTATAAAATTTGCTAAAGAAAGCAATGTGCCGGTACTGCTTATAGGCCATATTACAAAAGACGGATCTATTGCCGGGCCAAAAATACTGGAGCATATGGTAGACACCGTGTTACAGTTTGAGGGCGACCGCAACCACGTGTACCGCATATTACGGGCATTAAAAAACCGTTTTGGCTCTACGGCAGAACTGGGTATATATGAAATGCTGGGCAGCGGCCTGCGCGAAGTGGCTAACCCTAGCGAAATATTAATTTCGCATAAAGAAGAAGACATGAGCGGTACAGCCATAGCCACAACTATGGAGGGTATGCGCCCGCTAATGGTAGAAATACAGGCACTGGTTAGCACAGCAGTTTATGGTACGCCACAGCGCAGTACCACGGGCTACAATGCAAAAAGGCTTAATATGGTGCTTGCCGTTTTAGAAAAGCGTGCGGGTTTTCGCCTTGGGGCTAAAGACGTGTTTCTTAATATTACAGGTGGTATAAACGTAGACGACCCTGCTATAGACCTTGCCGTGGTAGCTGCTATTCTATCTTCTAATGAAGATATTCCGGTAGATAAAGGCTACTGCTTTGCAGGCGAAATAGGCCTTAGCGGAGAGGTGCGCCCGGTAAACCGTGTAGAACAACGCATACTGGAAGCAGAGAAATTAGGTTTTTCTGCTATTTTTGTATCAAAGTACAACAAGATATCGTTAAAGAATACTCTAATAGATATAAAACTGGTGGCGCGTATTGAAGATGTAGCCGGCCACCTTTTTGGATAAATAAATGCGAAAGATCAACTATAAAAAAATTGCCAAATGGCTGGCTGTAACCCTGGGTATCCTGTTGGTGCTGGGCAGTATCCTGTTTTTTGCATTCCGCAATATGGCTCTGGAACAGGTAATTGCCAAAGTACAGCTAAAGGTGGCCGAACGTAACGCATCCTTTACGGTAAAAAATGCTTCGTTTGAAGGCATAAGCGGTATAAAGATGGAAGGCGTAACCTTAGTGCCTAGTGGTGCAGATACCCTTGTAAGCGTTAAAGAAATAAACACCAGTGTAAACCTTACCCGCCTGCTTATTGGCAACGTACAGCTGGGTACGCTACACATGGCAGATGGCTACATTCAGCTGACAAAAAAAGACAGCCTGGGGTGGAACTTCCGTAACCTTTTAAAATCTAAAAAAGAAGATAACGACGAGCCAGATACCGAATCTAATTATGCAGATCGTGCCTATAACCTGATGAATAAGGTACTTAACCTGGTGCCGGTAGACATGGAACTGCATAACCTGGAATTGCGTGTAAATGATGTAGGGCGCAAGCTTAACCTGAAGCTTACCGATACCCGCCTTGCCGACCGCAAACTGGAGAGTACCATTCGCGTTACCGAAGATACCATAGCCCAGACCTGGAAAGTAAGCGGCATGGCCGACCCACGTGCGCACCAGTGCGACCTCAAATTTTTTAATGCCGATACCGGGCGTATTGTAGTGCCTTACATTGCAAAACGCTATAATATAAAAAGTGGTTTTGATGCCATTAACCTTAAGGTGGAAAACATGGATATGTCTGGCGGCGAGTTGCACGTAGACGGTTATGCATCCATCAAAAACTTTATGGTTAATAACCACCGCATAGCCAGTAAAGATGTGGTTATAGACAATGCCCGTTTTGATTATCACGTGCTTTTTGGCGGAGAATATATAGAGCTTGACAGTACCAGCACTGTGCAGCTAAACAAATTAAAGCTGCGCCCCTTTGCACGTTACAGTGTAGAAGAAGATACTATTTACCAGTTTAAGGCTAACATACCAAAGATGCCCGCGCAGGATTTCATTACCTCGCTGCCACGCGGTTTGTTCAGCAATTTTGAGGGTATGGAAGCCGAAGGCAACTTTGGCTACAGGCTCGACTTTTTGTATAACAAGAACAAGCCCAATGCCCTGGTCTTTGACAGCAGCCTGACTAAAGACGGCCTTAAGATACTTAAATATGGCGAGGCAGATCTTGCCAAACTAAATGGTGGTTTTACCTATCGGGCGGTAGATAATGGGCGCGAGCAACGCGCCGTGGTAGTGGGGCCTTCTAACCCTAACTATACACCTATAGGCGATATTTCGCCCTACCTGCGCAGCGCGGTACTTACCAGCGAAGACCCTTCATTCTTCCGTCACCGTGGGTTTATTACCGAGGCGTTCCGCCAGAGTATCATCAAGAATATAAAGACCAAAAAGTTTAGCCGTGGCGGCAGTACCATAAGTATGCAGCTGGTTAAAAATGTTTTCCTTACCCGCGAGAAAACCCTTTCGCGCAAGCTGGAAGAGATACTTTTGGTATACATACTCGAAAACCAGCACATAGCCGGTAAAGAGCGTATGCTTGAGGTGTATTTTAATATCATTGAGTGGGGGCCTGATGTTTACGGTATTGGCGAAGCCAGCCGTTATTATTTTGACAAGGCACCATCGCAGCTTACGCTCGATGAGTGTGTGTACCTGGCGAGTATCATACCAAGCCCTAAGCATTTTATGTGGAAGTTTGACGGTACAGGCAACCTGAAAGGCTATGCACTTAAGCACGACAATTATATCAAAGATATTATGCTGCGCCGTGGCCTTATATCATCTGAAGATACCATAGCCCAAAACGGACATATTAATGTAATAGGACGTGCCCGTGGGCGTTTGCCGCTTAACCGCGAAAACCTGTTTGCAAACGATTCGCTTAACGTAGATGAATTCTTTGAGAATTTAGGGAAACTGGCGTATTAGTTTTATCGTTGTTGGTTGTCAGTTGTTAGGAACTTCACTCAAATGTTCATCTCCTGATTAGATTTCTGCTATAGTGTAACCACTGATTGAAAACATTATATTTGCAACGCGGTTTAGGCTTTAAGCACAGAGTATTTTTTACACAAAGACGTAAAGCTGCAATGCTACTATGTGTAAAAATCTTTGCGACTTTGCGACTTTGCGAGAGATTGAAATATATTTCTAGATAGTGTCTTGAAAAGCCTACCCCGAACAATTTTACATAAAAAAAGAAAAATGGAATTCGCAAAAGTCATATTAAACAAAGGAAAAGAGAAATCAGTACAGCGCAAGCACCCGTGGATATTTAGCGGAGCCGTATATGGCGTAAGCGAAGAACTACAGGACGGGCAAATGGTAGACGTTACCGATTTTAACGGGGGGCATCTGGCTACCGGTTTTTACAGCGATAAAGGCAGTATAACGGTGCGTGTGCTTACCTTTGGTAATGAGGTTTTTGACGAAAACTTTTGGGTTACACGTTTTAAAGCGGCCTGGGATTTGCGCATGAAGCTTTTCTCGATGGAAGATACTAATGCTTTTCGTTTGATACATGGTGAGGGCGACGGTATACCGGGGCTTATCATTGACTATTATGACCAGAATTTTGTAATACAGGCGCACAGTTCTGGCATCTATATTAAGATGCAGGAAATTGCAAATGCCATTAAGGCTACGTTTCCTGAATATTGCAAAACTATATATTGTAAGAGTTCGCAAACGCTGCCAAAAACAGGAACGGACTATCACCTGTATGGCGATGCAAATGAAGCCGTTGCGAAAGAAAATAACATACAGTTTCACGTTAACTGGGTTGAGGGGCAAAAAACAGGCTTCTTCTTAGACCAGCGCGAAAACCGCAATTTGCTTAAGCGTTATTCTGCCGGTAAAAAAGTACTGAATACGTTTTGCTATACGGGTGGTTTCTCTATATACGCCATGAGCGCCGGTGCGGAGCTGGTTACATCTGTAGATATATCTGAGAAGGCGGTTAAACTTGCCGATGAGAATATGCAGCTTAACTTCCCCGGTAGTAACCACCAGGCAGAAGCCGCAGATGTTTTCGACTTTTTAAAAGCCAATAAAAACCTGTATGATGTTATTGTACTCGATCCTCCTGCTTTTGCAAAAAATATAAAAAGCAAACATACCGCCACACAGGCTTACAAACGCCTTAATATAGCCGGACTTAAAACCATTACTAAAGGTGGTTTTCTGTTTACATTTTCGTGCTCGCAGGTTATTGATGATGTATTGTTTTACAATACCGTATCGGCGGCTGCCATAGAATCGGGCAGAAAAGTAAGGGTGCTGCACAAACTAACACAGGGGCCAGACCACCCGGTAAATATGTTTCACCCGGAGGGCTCGTACCTTAAAGGATTAGTGCTGTACGTAGAGGAATAAGTCTGTTTGCAGTCAGGTTTGTCATTCTGAGCGAGGCGATAGCGCAGTGAAGAATCTCTAATGATTTTAAAGTGTGAGATGCTTCCTATCGCCTGCCTGCCGGCAGAGGCAGGTCAGCATGACAAACGGCGCGTTATATGATTTTGAACAAAGCGATGGCGTAGTGAAGAATCTCGCGTTGCTGTATGTGAGATTCCTCCTTTCGTCTGCCTGCAGAGGCAGGTCAGCATGACAAACCCATACGTTATGTCATTCTGAACGAAGCAATAGCGTAGTGAAGAATCTCTATTAATTTTTTAAAGCGTGAGATGCTTCCTATCGTCAGCATGACAAATATATACTATGTCATTCTGAACGTAGCGACAGCGCAGTGAAGAATCTCGAACTATATGTGAGGCTTATCTTGACCGAACGACAAATGTGACCGCTTATCCCTTTACAAATTTAAGCTGTACGTTTCCGGCTGAGGTCTCCAGTTTTATAAAGTGTATACCAGTACTCAGTGCAGACACATTCCATTGTGTATCGTTGTTCGATTCTAAAACTTTTTGGCCTAACGCATTATAAATAACGGCATGATTTACGGTAATGCTGTTGGGTAGTTGCAATTTCAACAGGCTGTTAGCAGGGTTAGGATATAAACTTATACTATTTTGTGCTAATGGTGTAGCCGTGCCCAATACAGCAGCATTATCTGCACTAATAATATGGTAATCTGCATTGACCTCAACGGTATCGATAGTAAAGTTTACAGGCACGGTAAACTGCTGGTTGTTAAAAGTGTTGTCTAATATTGCTTCATACTCCTCACCATTTGTGCCATGAAAACGCACAGGAACCGGCATTTCAAAAAACGAGACCGAAGGGTCGCTCTGTGATTGCGATATGGTTACAAGTGTATTACCATTGCCGGAACCATTTACCACAACAGTATAAGTAGGGTAGCCCTGGTTGTATATCCAGTTGTTAAAAAACTCCGTCAGGTTAGTATCCGATGCCGCTTCCATGTGTTGCTGAAAGTCGGGTGTTTTCGCATAGGCGTATGCCAGTGTATTATCGGCAAGATAGTTTTTAATACCCTGGTAAAAAGCGGTATCGCCTATCTTATAGCGCAGCATATGCAGTACCATAGCACCTTTGTTATAGGTAAGACGGCTGCTAAAAATGCGGCTGTCGCTAATAGTATCATTATCTGTAAGGTATACTGCGCCATTTGGCGATGATACTACGCTTGCTATTTTTTGCGCCCGCCATGCCCTAAAACCAGATGCACCATCCTGATTTTCTACCACCAGGCCGCTCAGGTAGGTAGCAAAACCTTCGTTTAGCCAGATGTCTTTCCATGAGCCGCAGGTTATCTTATCGCCAAACCACTGGTGCGCCAGTTCATGCGCAATAAGTTCGCGACCAAAGCTGCCCATAAAAGATACTGTAGTGTGCTCCATACCGCCGCCCTGGTTCCACTGGGCATGACCGTATTTCTCTGCACTGAAAGGGTAAGCTTCAAAGGTGTTTTCATAAAAATTCATTATGTCCAGCGTTTGCGACAGCAAGGGTTCGTTTTGAGCACTGCTCTCAGGGTAGAGGTAATTTACCACCGGGAAGTTTGACATGGCTGAGGTATAATTTTGGGTATATACCGTATAGTTTGTAACTGCAATGGCTACCAAATAAGCCGGGATGGGATAATTGTGTTTGAAGTGGGTGGTTTTATTACCTCCTGTAGTAGTTTGCCCTATTTCTAAGCCGTTGCTTACGGCCACATATTGAGATGGTGCGGTAATATACACATCCAGCCCCTCTATCTTATCTATAAGATCCTGCTTGCAGGGCCACCATTCTTTAGCACCATAAGGTTCGCTAAGGGTAGCAAGTATAGGCCGGCCGCTGTGAGAGTTTAATACAAAAGCATCCTGCTCGTCAGATGGTGCACCATTATAACGTACTACTACCGTGGCCTGCTGGCCCGTCTGTAATGTGGTGCCCAGGTTTATTACCAGTTCATCATTACTGTTTTGGGTAAAGTTTACAGTGGCTCCGTTAAGTGTAACAGCTGTTACATCAAGATTATCTGCCAAATCGAAGGTAATGGTTGTCATGACTGATTTAGCAGTAAACGCAGTTGTTATGATGCCTGATATATACTGCTCCTCCGGGTCTACGGTAAGCTCTAGTGTTGTATGGCCTACATCATAATTTCCGGTATTAAGGTTTGCCCTGAAATTGCTGGTGCGGTAAGCCGCTTTCATTTCGGCTTCTGCCATGTTTTCAAAAGCAGTGTCATTGTGCGACTGAGTTTGTTGCGCAAACGCGGCAAGCGTAACTATATTTATAAGGAAAAATGTCAAATTCTTCATTAATCGTAATTTTTCCTGTAAAGATACTTGGTA
Source organism: Flavobacterium psychrotrophum (assembly GCF_003403075.1). Classification (NCBI taxonomy): domain Bacteria; kingdom Pseudomonadati; phylum Bacteroidota; class Flavobacteriia; order Flavobacteriales; family Flavobacteriaceae; genus Flavobacterium; species Flavobacterium psychrotrophum. The sequence goes on from NZ_CP031557.1 coordinate 4,355,619, forward strand.
ATTTATTTGCTTTGATACCGAATTGATAAAAAAGAGGCCAACGCGGTTGTTACCACGGTGGCCTTTGATTATTATTTTAAGCAGAAGCTTATTCTATTACCAGTTTTTGCCGTATTACTGATGTGCCGTTGCTTACTTCTGCAATATATAGCCCTGCGCTTAAACCATTAAGAGCAACAGTACCGCTTGCAGAACTAATCGTTTTTTGGCTAACCAGCTTACCTGTAAGATCGAAGATCTTTGTTTCTAACGGCAATGCCGCTCCCTGCACATTAATATTCAGCACATCTTTAGCAGGGTTAGGGTAGAGGCGTACCTGTGCGGTACCAAAATTTACCGTGCCTGCTGTGGTTTCTACAATTTTATATATAATGCCGTTAGTACGTCCTACCGCATAAAGTTCGCCATTAATATCTTCGGCAAAGGTAGAAATGTTGCCCGTAAAATTACCGGACCAGGTTATTTCGCCAGAAGTATCAGTATAACCTATCCTGCTGTTACAGTAATCTGCAAATACATATTTACCCGCAAGAGCAGGGTAGAGGCTGCCTCTGTATACATACCCGCCCGTAATAGAGCAAGCATTGTTGGTATGGGTATACTGCGCCACCGGATATGTAAAAGTAGCTGCTGCTGCACAGCTCTGGGTATTATAAGCATCGTTACCCTCATAGCAACGCCACCCATAGTTAAGCCCGGCAGCGGTAGCAGGGGCATGATTGATCTCTTCAATATTCTCCTGGCCTACGTCGGCTATCCAGAGGTCGCCGTTAAGGCGGTCAAAACTTATCTTCCAGGGGTTGCGAACGCCCACTGCCCATATTTCGTCGGCACCATCAGTATCTGCATACGGGTTACCCGCCGGTATGGCATAAGGAGCAGCACCATTTACATTTATACGTAATATTTTTCCGAGCAGGCTGTTAATGTTCTGTCCATTGTTGTTAGGGTCGCCACCACTGCCACCATCGCCCATAGCAATATACAGGTAACCATCTGGTCCAAACCGTAGGCAGCCTCCGTTGTGGTTGTCAAAAGGCTGTGTTACAGTAAGCAATATCTGCGCACTGTTAGCATCGGCAAGGTCAGGATTCGCAGCACTACGCGAGTATCGTGCTATAACCGTATTACCATTGGCATTAGTATAATTTATATAGAAGTAACCATTGTCTTCATAATCCGGATGAAAGGCAAGCCCAAGCAATCCGCGCTCGCCATCAGTCGTGGTAAGGCTGCTTATGTCTAAAAAAGGCGTTGTGTTAATGGTGCCATCTGTATTTATGATACGGATAAGTCCGCCCTGCTGCGTTACAAAAAGGCGGCTGTCGCCCGCGTTTACTACTTCGGTAGGCGCTGTTATGCCCGATGTAAACTGGGTAAGATTAATGTTTTGAGAAAAGCCATAGCTACAGCAAAGCAGCAGGGCGCTAAGTATTGTTTTTTTCATAGCCTGTTTTGTATAAGTTGTTGTAATAAAGGTATTAACAAAGTTGTATACTTGTAAAGGTTTTATGAAAAGTTTAAGGTGAGTTGTAAGTAGTTAAGAGGGATACTTTAAGAATCACTATCTTTACCGCCCTATAAACTAAAAACAGGTTTATGTACAATAAAAATCGCATAAATAAACTAAGGCGTGTACTTATGCGCAGCCTTACCAAAGATGTTGGTACCACACATACTAATGTTAAAAGGGAAGGCGACACCAATGCTTCTATTAAAAAAATACTGGTAAGCCGACCTAACCATCGCCTGGGTAACCAGTTGCTGCTTACCCCTCTTATTGATGAACTTGAAGCCACGTTTCCGGGTTGCTCTATAGATGTATTTGTACGCGGCGGACTGGCACATGTGCTCTTTAAGAATTACACATCGGTAAGCGGTGTTTTTAAATTACCTAAGAGGCCATTAAAAGAAATAATGGCTTATTTAAAAGTATGGAGAGCTGTTAGTAAGGCCGACTATGACCTTGCCATAAACGTGGCGCGCGGCTCATCATCCGGGCGTATGTCGATACAAAGGGCTAAGGCACGCTATAAGCTTTTTGGCGATTTACCTGAAACCGCAGTTGAAAAATATCCTGACCATATGCACATGGCAAAACATCCTGTATATGTGTTGCGTACTGAGTTAGCTAAACTGGGTTTTGAGGTTCAGGATAATCCGGTGCCGGTAATGGATTTGCGTCTTGACGGCGCGGAACTTAGCCACGCCAAAGCAGAACTGGATAAGCTGGTGTCTGCCGATAAAAAAACAATCAGCATTTTTACATACGCTACGGGTTCTAAGTGTTATACACCAGAATGGTGGCTGCCTGTATACGAAAAACTAAAAACACATTTCCCTGATTATAATATTGTAGAGGTATTGCCTGCCGAGAATGTGAGCCAGATACATTTTGCCGCACCTACATTTTATAGCCATGACGTGCGCGAAATTGCGTCCTTTATTGCTAACACGGCTGTTTTTATAGGTGCAGATAGTGGCATTATGCACCTTGCCAGTGCGGCTAAGGCGCCTACTGTTGGCCTTTTTAGCGTTACCGATGCTACTAAATATGGCCCGTATGGCAATGGGAGTATTGCAGTAAACACAAATAACACAGATGCCGATGGGCTTGTTGAAGCAGTAGCTATAGTGCTTAAAAATAATTCATAGCGTTTTTGTTTGTAAGTCTGCTTAAGCTGATGTGTAAAAAAGATGTGAATTATTTTTTTGAAAAGGGTTTAATTGTATATATTTGCACCCTGAAAATAATGGCTTCGTAGTTCAACGGATAGAATGGGAGTTTCCTAAACTTTTGATCCAAGTTCGATTCTTGGCGAGGCTACAAGACCCGCTTCATGCATATGGAGCGGGTTTTTTTATTCCCAAAAACCCTATCTTTGGGTATGCATCAGGAATTTACCCCGTCTACTGCGCTACAGCATACCATAAAGTGTTTTTGGTACGATAGGATAAATGCTGGCGGACTGCAACCTACTTTTGAGGTTGTACCCGATGGCTACACCGAAATTATATTTTATTTTGGCAGTAATTGCAGTATTCTCACTGATGGGCTGCCACAGCCATTAGCATCGCCCTTTATGATGGGACTGCTTAATAACCCCGCTGTTTTTCAAGCTCCATATCCGTTAGATATCATTGGTGTGCGTTGCTATCCCTGGACGATATTTAATTTGTTGGGGTTACAATCAGGCAAGGCTGGGGTAAAGGCACTTCACCATCCTGTTGCCACACTTCAGCCTGCACTTAACAAACTTATAAGTGCCGGAAAGATACCGGAGGCAATTACGCTGCTTGAAAATTACTTTCTGACCGTACAGCCGCAGGTTGCCACAAATAGCCAGCTTCAAAAAGCAGGGGAAGCAATTACTAAAGGCAAAGGCACATTGCCCGTTAGTGAGGTAGCTGCCGAAGCCCACATAACAGTGCGCACACTGGAACGGAATTTTAAGCAATCTTCCGGCTATTCTGTAAAAGACGTCTCCGGACTGATACGTTTTGAACAGGTGCGCAACCGCCTGTTGCAGGAGCCTAATGTTAATCTTGCAGGGTTAGCACACGAATTGGGTTATGCTGACCAGTCACACCTTAGTAGAGAGTTTAAGCGTTACAGTGGCACTACACCATCTGTATTTGCTAAAAATAATAAGAAAGCGTAAGGAATACCCCTGTTACTACTTTGTCGCATTTATACAATCACAACTAAAAGGTAATATAGAATTTTGCATTGTAATTAAACATTTAAAATATGTTACTGCAAGATAAAGAAGTCGCTATTATTGGCGCAGGGCCTGTAGGGCTTACAATGGCAAAGTTACTGCAACAGCAGGGGGTAGCTGTAACCGTTTATGAAAGGGATATAAATGCACAGGCAAGGATATGGGGCGGCCCACTAGACCTGCATAAAGGAACCGGACAGGATGCCCTGAAAAGGGCGGGGCTATTACAGCATTATTATGATATGGCAATATGTATGGGAAGGACAATAACGGACAAACAGGTAAACCTACTTTTTCGGAGGATACCGACACCCGAAGAGGAATACGACAACCCGGAGATAAACAGGAATGATTTAAGGATATTATTGCTGGAAAGCTTAGCGGCAAATACCGTTGTTTGGGATAGAAAACTTAGCGGCCTGACAGCACTTGACGCGAAATGGATTTTGCACTTTGAAGGTAAGCCGGACGTGGTTGCCGATTTTGTTATTGGTGCCAATGGCGGGATGTCATCCGTGAGGAAATATGTTACGGATGCTGAAGTAGAATATACCGGAAGCTTTATTATTCAGGGTGAGGTGCCTGATCCGGAAATTAACTGCCCTGAATTCTATCAACTGTGCGGTGGCAACATACTCATGACCACTGCAAACGGTATTACGTTTACTGCAAACCCTAATAATAATGGAGCATTAATGTATGGCATTTCATTCAGGAAACCTGAATCATGGTTTATTGAAAATCGCCCCGATTTTCAGGATGTGGGGAGTATTGCTACTTTACTTTCAGATATGCTGGCAGACTGGCACAGCGTTTATAAAGAGCCGTTTCGCTCAACATCTCTTTTTGTAGGGCTGCCTACCCGAAAAATCGCTTTGAACCACTGGAAAACAAATAGAACTTTGCCCATTACCCTTATTGGAGATGCCGCACATTTAATTCCTCCTTTTGCAGGGGAGGGCGTAAACACCGGATTGCAGGATGCTTTGATATTATCAGATAATCTTACTAACGGAAAGTTTGATTCCGTAGCAGCAGCTATCAGTAATTACGAGCAACAAATGTTTGTTTATGCAGGCGAAGCACAACTACAAACAAGCATAAATGAAATAGCAATGCACGAGCCGGAATTTTCGTTTCAAAAAAGATTTAGTGAGTAAACAGGCTTTGCAGAAAATGAAACAGCCTCTACTTTTACAGCAGAGGCCATCTCACATTTGAGTTAGTTAATATAATCCGTTGGTTGGTTTAGAGATTAGGTATCACACTACTTTTGGGATATTTTACTTTATAGCTAATGCGTATTTTCCTGGTTTCGCCGGGGCTTAGTTTTAGTTCCCAGGTCATGATGCCGGTTTCGGTATCTATTTTTGCACCGTCATCTTTTAGCAGGGTAACTTCTACTTCTTTATCGGTACTTACAGGGTACTGGTCTTTAAGTTGCAGGCTTACACTTTCTTTTTTATTGTTGCGAATAACTGTTTCATAAGTAAAGGTTTGTTCCTTGTAGCTGCTCAGGAATTTTGTCCCGCTCTTATCGGCAATTTTCTCACGGGTAATCGAAACCTTCTTGTCACGTCCCATACTAAGGCTCAGCGTATCTCCCGTCTGGTTAGGTAGTATGGTGGTTTTGCCAATATACATTTTATCAAAAATAATATTTGCCTCGCCCGGCAGCAGGTTGTACTTGCCGTAATCTGTAATCTCTGCCAGCAAAAACGCTTCTTTCTCTACCCTTGGTACGGCATAATGGCGATGCGTGGCAGGCAGTTTAATTTCTTTAAGGCTTACGCTGTGTGCTTTGCCATTGCTGGCTACATCATACGGAATATCTATATCAAACGACACATTTAGCTGGTTCTCGTTAATGGTTGTAACCTGAGAAACCGAAGCTGTACTCATTTTTCTTGTAGCACTCCTATAGCCTTGTACCATAACCTCATCGAGTTGCTGTTTTTCTAATTCTACACCAGCCACGCGGCTCTGAGCTGTAGTAGCAGCGCCTGGAGTGCCATAAATACGGGGTTGCTGCATTTGCAAAAACCAGGTGCCTAACTCGGGCGCTATGCTGTTTTGGTTGGGCGAGCCGCTGCTCAGGGTAAGCTTTACCTTTTTCCAGTCGATACCTGTGGTTTGCTGTACACGTGCTTTATACATCATGTTTATAGGGCCGCTGGTGTTATCTGCACGCAGGTCGTAGAACGGTACCCAGCCTGCACCCGCAGTAAGGTATTTAATTTCGAGTGGCACATTGCCGGCCTGGCTGTTCATAACCTGGAGTACCAGTTTACCCTGCGATGTCTTATCCTCTTTTTGGGTATTGGTGGCAAGACGGGTATTGAGTTTTTCTAAAAGCTCATTTAGTTTCTTCTCTTTTTCGGCAAGCGCATTATAATTTACGTTAAGCTCGTTTCGCTTGGCTTTGTAGTAATCGGCCAGCTTTATGAGTTCGGCAACGCTCAGGCCGCTGTTTTGACCCCCTGCCTGGCGGTTGAGGTCTAAGAGTTCGATGGTTTTTTGTTCGTTATACTTCTCGCCACTTATTTTTTCAATAGTTTTCTTAACGATTACAATACTGTCATGCACTTTTCTGAGTGCGGGTGACGCCTCATCATGCTCATATTCGCTAATATAATCGCGCGTAAATTGAACAGATAGCACCGTAAGGCTTTCCGGTGCGCCTATTTGTACGGTGTTTTCATTAACGTAATCTGCTACGTTTTTAATTACGATCTCGCTGGTGCCTGCGGGCAGGTTTAGCGTGGTAGTCTGGGTTAGTTCGGCATTGCTGTAGTACACGGTTGCTGCCGTAACCTTAGCCGATGTAAATATGGGTTTTTGGGCGAATGCCATGCCGCACACAAGCAGCAGTAGTAGCAATAGGTTTCTCTTAAGCATAAATGTCTTTTTATGTAAAGAGGGAATTGTTGAGGTAAAGGTTGGGAGGGGAGTGAAATTTCTGTGGAAATAAGATGTATGGATGTGATTTTGGGAAATAAAAATGGATATAAAATACCCAGTAGTAGGTATTGTTAAATGTCTGTAAATCAGATATTTTTGAATGGAATAATAAATCTTTATATAATTTAAATTACATTTAACATGAAAAAATTTATCCTTATTTTTATTTTGATCGCAAATCATGGTTTAGCACAAACATCTACAGAGACCTTACCGTTAGACCAGGTAATAACTATAATTAATAATAGTTTAGATTCGGCAAGTAATCAACTTAAAGACGTGAAACTGAATATTACGGAAGCTGAAGTTTCTTTAAGCACTATATATGACAAATCAGGAGGTGGAGGTTTTAAGATATTTGTTAAGGCCGAAAAAAAGTGGGAATTAGAGAAAACCAGCACAATGACTTATTCTTATAAGAAAGTTGAGCAAATTGAGAAAATTAATAAATCTTTAGAGAGTTTGGATAATTCATTTAAAAATAGTCTGACGAAGGCGATTGTTCAAGCAGCAAAACAATGGAAGGATAGCTCTAATACAGTTAAAGGATTAAATAAAGATAGCTTCTCTGTAGAGATATCTTTCGCTTTTACGTCTAGTGGTGGTGCTGGTTTTGAAGTTGAAGTTTGGGGTATAGGTTTAGATGCAAGTGTTAATCTCGAAAATACAGCCGTTCATACAATTAGTTTAACTTTTAAATAAAATTTACTTTTAAGAATATAAGATATAAACAATGTGTATTAGGTTTTCCGTGATCAGTATGGCCTAAAAACAAAAAAGCCAGTCGTAAGACTGGCTTTAAAAGCTCCCCCTCTTGGGCTCGAACCAAGGACCCTCTGATTAACAGTCAGATGCTCTAACCAGCTGAGCTAAGGAGGAAACTGTATATTGTTTCGATAATCTGGTTATCTATATTTTTTAAGAACTTAAAGGCTTATTGTGTTGCCTTGATTGCGGTGCAAATATACACCCATTTTTAAGTTCTGCAAACATTTTTTTCAAAAATTTTAAAAGAATTTATCACGTATCAAAATCCATATATCCTTACCCATAACTAACGCCATGAGACTAAGCAAAATAACCATCCCTACAGTCTGTACAACACCTGCAGCTTTATCACTAAGTTTTTTTCCGGTTAACATTTCTGCTATAGTAAATATGGCATGTCCGCCGTCTAAGCCCGGTATTGGCAGCAAGTTCATAAAGGCAAGCCCTACCGAAAAGAACGCCGTAAACTTCCAGAAATACTCCCAGTCCCATGTTGTAGGCAGCTTGCTCGCTATACCCACCACACTTGTTACCTGCGTGTAGGCACCGGTACTAGGGCGCAGTATAAGCTTAAATTGCTTTATTGTATACACAAGTTGAGTGTACGATTCTTCCATAGCAGCCGGTATGGCGCTAAAAAAGCTGTACTCCTGCCTAACGTAATAATCTTTTGCGCGTGGTGCTTTTTGTACAATGCCTATAGTTCCTGTAGAATCTACTGCCGTGGTAATGGTCATAGGGGTATTGCCACGCTTTATATTAAGCTGTAGTGTGCCCTTTTTATGCTTAAAGGCCTCTTCGCCTACCTGTGCCATATACTTAAGCGGTTTGCCCTCTACACCCACAAGGCTGTCTCCTGTTTTAAGGCCTGCCTGTATAGCCTGCCCTTTCGGGTTAAGGCTGTCTATAACCGTAGCGCTTACCAGCGGGTGAATAAAATCACGGCCTTCCTTTTCCAGTATGTCGTGCAGGTTCTCATCGGTAAGTTTTATATCTACTACCTTACCGGCACGCTCTACCTGAATATGGTCGCCAAGCAATACATCAAGCACCATACGGTCAAAACGCGGTTGGTATTTACCATCTACCTTAAGTATCTTGTCGCCGTCTTCAAAACCTGAGGCTTTACCCACAGATCCAAATGCAAGGCCTTTTTCCTGTATTACGGCGGTAGACATGTATTCTTTGCCATAATAAGTATATACAAACGTAAATATAAACCAGGCCAGTAGTATGTTAACAATAATACCGCCAAGCATAATAATAAGCCTTTGCCAGGCCGGCTTAGAACGAAACTCCCACGGCTGCGGTTCTGTTTTCATGGCTTCGGTATCCATGCTTTCGTCTATCATACCGCTAAGCTTTACATAGCCGCCCAGTGGCAGCCAGCCTATTCCCCATTCTGTTTCGCCTATTTTCTTTTTGATTAATGAAAAGCCCGCATCCATAAAAAGGTAAAATTTTTCTACGCGTACCTTAAACATTTTTGCGGTTATGTAGTGCCCAAACTCGTGTAAAATTACCAGTATTGAAAGCATTAAAACCAGCTGGGCAATCTGAATCAGTGTATCCATTTTATGTTTTAAATTCTATTACAAACGCACAAAAATAGTGTTTTCTGATTTACCATCCTGTAAATAATTACCCACGGGCGGCATTTAAAAGTTTGTTAATAATGACGAATGCAATTCATAATTAACCGTTGTGGGGTAACTTTACAATCCTTACATTTATTCCGTAAGATATTTCAGCTAAAAGTTTACACCACGTTTTGGTAGAAAACCAGTATCTCACTATGATAAAACCACTTCCATACTTACTACTACGGCTGCTCATTGGTATGAGTTTCTTTGGTCACGGACTTGTACGCCTGCCAAAACTCGATAAATTCAGCACCTGGATGGTAGGTGAATTCCAGAATTCCCTTTTGCCTCAGACACTTGTAAAGCCCTTTAGCTGTATTTTGCCTTTCGGCGAATTAATTACCGGGCTGCTCCTGCTCATCGGGCTTTTTACAAAGCAGGCCTGTGTGCTGGGCGTGCTGATAGCCCTTGCCCTCATCTTTGGGTCATCCATGATAGAAGAGTGGGGTAGCATACCATCCCAACTTATCCACGGCGTCATTTTAGTATTTTTATTACAACACCTTGTATCAAACCATTATGCGCTCGACGCAAAACGTAAACCACAACAATAAAACATAGCTATGTCACACTTATTTTCCATACTTCAGCTTAAGAGCATTATATTAAAAAACCGCATTGTGGTATCACCCATGTGCCAGTACAGCGCCATAGACGGTTTTGCTAACGACTGGCACCTGGTACACCTTGGCGCACGTGCCATAGGCGGGGCAGGGCTTATTATCCAGGAGGCAACTGCCGTATCGCCAGAGGGGCGTATTTCTCCCTGCGACCTGGGTATCTGGGATGATGCCCACCTCGAAAAATTAAAACAGATAACCGCCTTTATCATGGAGCACAATGCTGTGCCGGGTATACAGTTGGCACACGCAGGCCGCAAGGCCAGTACTACCCCGCCATGGCAGGGCGGCGAAAAGCTGACACTGGAGGGAGATGGCTGGCACACCGTAGCGCCAAGCGCCATTCGCTACAGTGACCACGAAGAGTTTGCGCCCATAGCATTAGATAAAGATGGTATTGCTAAAGTGGTGGCCGATTTTAAAGCCGCTGCAAAACGTGCCCACGATGCCTGCTACAAGGTAGTAGAACTACACGCGGCACACGGTTATCTTATTCACCAGTTTTTGTCGCCGCTAACAAACCAGCGTACAGATGAATATGGTGGCAGTTTTGAAAACCGTACCCGCCTGTTGCTCGAAATACTCGAAGCCGTACAGAGTGTATGGCCTGCAGAACTTCCTGTTTTTGTACGCATATCGGGTACTGACTGGGCAGAAGGTGGCTGGAACGAAGATGAATCGGTAGCGTTATCTAAAATCCTTAAAGAAAAAGGTGTCGATGTTGTAGACTGCTCGTCTGGCGGTGCTGTATACTGGCAAAAAATCCCCGTAGCCCCAGGCTACCAGGTACACATAGCCGAAAAGGTAAAGAAAGAAACCCACGTATTAACCGGTGCCGTAGGCTTAATTACCGAAGCCCAACAAGCCGAAGATATTCTTGCAGCGGGCAAAGCAGACCTGGTGCTCTTTGCCCGCGAATCGCTGCGCGACCCTAACCTTGGCCTGCGCTTTGCACACGAACTGGGTGTAGAAACCATTTGGCCTAAGCAATACGACCGTGCTCAGTGGAGAAAGAAGTAGTGATTGGTTTTTAGTCGCGGTTTACGGTAGTTATACACCGTCGCTTTTGTCATCTGAATGAAGCGTGGCGGGATGATAAGTAACATATTTCCGGCTAGTGAAGCTATTCCCCTCCCTCGGAGGGGTGCCCGTAGGGTGGGGTGGGTAAATTTTACAACAAGATACACTCCGGCTTTTAGCCACAGGGGAATGGCTTCACCCAAATAAATCTTTGTGGCTCTTTGCGAAACAAAACAATAAAAAACTCTGAGGTTCCTCTGTGAATCTCAGTATCACCAATAATAACGTTTGTGAAACTTTGCGCTTCCTTTGTGTGGCTTAGCAGAACAAAAAACAATATTCAGTCGTAACCTCTGTATTAGGTTTCACTCAGATATATTTGAGTGAAGCTGCTCCCCTCTCCTTTGGAGAGGGGCTGGGGGTGAGGCAAAAACCCAATAGCATGAAAAAAATAAAAACAGCATTATTATCCTACGGAATGTCCGGCAAGGTATTCCACGCACCCTTTTTAACCCTGCACCCCGGCTTTGAGCTTACAGGTGCCTGGGAACGCAGCAAACACCTCATTCAGCAGGATTACCCTGAGGTTAAAAGTTATCCTTCGTTTGATGATTTATTAGCCGATGATGTAGAGCTGGTGGTAGTCAACACACCTGTAGATACCCATTTTGAATATGCAAAAAAAGCTCTTGAGGCCGGCAAGCATATTATTGTAGAAAAAGCCTTTACCACCACCGCTGCCGAAGCCGAAGAGCTGGATGCACTGGCTAAAGCCAAAGGATTAAAACTTACCGTATATCAAAACCGCCGCTGGGACAGCGACCTTAAAACGGTAAAAAGCGTTATTGAATCGGGAGACCTGGGTGACATTGTTGAGGCTTCCATACGTTTTGACCGTTACAATCCTAACCTTAGCCCTAAAGCCTGGAAAGAAGGTGCGAACGCCGGAGCTGGAGTATTAAAAGACCTTGGGCCACACATTATAGACCAGGCCATTTACCTTTTTGGTTATCCGGAAGGCGTATTTGCAGACATCCGCACGCTACGCGAAGGATCCCAGGTAGATGATAATATTGATATTTTATTGTATTATACTGATAAACGCGTAAACCTGCACGGTGGCTTTTTTAACCGCGAACAACTCCCTGCTTATATAATTCAGGGACGCAAAGGCAGCTTTTTTAAAGCCCGTGCCGATGTACAGGAAGATACCCTGAAAACCGGTGCGAAACCAAACCTGTCTGACTGGGGTACCGAGCCTCAAGATAAATCGGGCTTGTTGCATACAGAAGTTAACGGCGAAATAGTGCGTAAAACCATCCCAACGTTGCGGGGCAATTATTACGAACTTTTTGATGGTGTATACAACGCGATAACAGAAGGTACTACAGAACCCGTTACTGCCGAAGATGGCGCCCGTGTAATGAAGATTATTGATGCAGCCATAGCCAGCAGCGCGCAAAGAAAGGTAATCAACCTGTAAATTAACCAATATGGATATAGTAGTAAGCATTTTAGTAACCATTATTACCATCTTTCACCTGTATATTATGTGGTTTGAGATGTTTGCCTGGGAAACACGCGGGCCAAAAATATTCCGCAATTTCCCACGGGAATTATTCCCTAAAACAAAGGCACTGGCAGCAAACCAGGGTTTGTATAACGGCTTTCTGGCAGCCGGCCTTATCTGGTCGTTCTTTATACAGGATGCTGCATGGCATACTAATGTGCTGCTGTTCTTTCTGGGTTGTGTAGCCGTAGCAGGGCTGTTTGGCGCCGCTACCGCTTCTAAAAAAATATTCTTTGTACAGGCACTGCCTGCGCTTATTGCCATTGCATTACTTATCGTAAAGCTGTCGATAAACTCATAATAAACATAAGCCACGAACTACACGAATGTTAATAAACGGGTTTTTGAATATTAGTGTAATTCGTAGCTAAACAAATGATTGCTGCAACAGCACATTGCAAATAAAAAATTAATGAATGTATTTATAACACGCGAAATCCCCCGGGCAGGGCTGGAGCTTCTTGAAAAAGAAGGTTACAACATAGTGCAATGGGTAGAGAAACGCGAACTTACCGAAGAAGAATTTTTAACCCATAGTAAGGCTGCCAATGCTATACTGCTTACCGGAAGGCGCAAGGCCGATGCTGCTTTTTTTGAACAATGCAGCCACCTTAAGGTTGTGTCGCTCTTTTCTGTAGGGTATGATAATGTAGATATTACTGCTGCTACTAAAGCAGGTATCCCGATAGGAAACACACCCGATGTGCTGAGTAATGCTACTGCCGAAACCGCTTTTTTGCTGATGATAGCCACTGCACGAAAAGCATTTTACCACCACAAGCGCATTGCCGCCGGTAACTGGGATTTTTTTGAACCCACAGCAGGCCTGGGAACCGATTTGTTTGGCAAAACACTGGGTATTGTGGGCTTGGGTAACATTGGCTTTGAAATGGCAAAGATGTGCAAAGGTGCTTACGGCATGAATATCATCTACCACAACCGTGGGCATAACAAGCAGGCTGAAGCCGAACTGGGAGCTAAACGCGTAGAACTTGACGACCTGCTGGCACAAAGCGATGTCATTTCGGTACACGTTAATCTTTCTGATGAATCTAAGGGAATGTTCAATGCTGCGGCATTCGCTAAAATGAAGTCCGGCGCCCTTTTTATAAACACCGCGCGTGGCGGCATCCATAACGAAGCCGACCTTAAAGTGGCTTTAGAGAACGGTACCATTTGGGGTGCGGGGCTAGATGTTACCAACCCTGAACCGATGGATAAAAACAATCCGTTACTCAATATGGAAAATGTAAGTGTACTGCCTCATATTGGCTCTGCCGTAAAAGAAACCCGTGATGCCATGGCAATACTTGCCGCTAAAAATGTTATTGCGGGATTAAAAGGCGAAAAGTTGCCGGCGTGCGTAAACCCCAAGGTGCAGTAGTTGTTTAAAATTGGAAAGTCTAAGTTTTAAATGCAATTGAGGTGATTACCACAAAGGTCACAAAGATTTCACTGGGAACACAAAGCTTTACGGAATGTACTTTTACCATGTAGAAGCCCACAAAGCTTTGTGTACCCCCGCCAAGGCGGTTTTTTCCATCGTGAACTTTGTGAAAATCTTTGTGAACCTTGTGGGAAATCTATTACATGTTTCACACTACTCATATTCCAAACCATATATAATACCCTTAATGCATAATTTAGCAGCATAAACAAACCTTATTTTGAAAAGTACAGACTACCAGAATTTATTACAAAACCACGAGCAGGAACACGACAAGCTGCAAAAACAGTATAACCTGATAGGCACAGTGCGGCTGGGGCTTGTGGCCGTTATGCTGGTTATGGCTTATTTTGCCGTGGCTCAAAAAAACAATGCCTTTTGGGTGGTTTGTGCACTGGCATGGCTTGGGTTCATGGTAGCTTATAAAAAGCACCAGCGGGTACAACGGCAGCGCAACCTGCTACGCCAGCTCATACAGATTAATAAAGACGAAATTGCTTATCTTAACCGAACTAAAATTTCGTTTGCAGAAGGGCAGGAGTTTGTAGATCCCCAACACCCCTATACCTATGACCTTGATATTTTCGGGCAGCGGTCGTTGTTTCATAACCTTAACCGTACGTACACTTTTATAGGGAAACACAGTTTTGCTAACCTGCTAAAAGGCATATTGCCTAATGAAGATATTCTGCACAACCAAAATGCTGTTGCCGAACTGAAAGATAAAACTGCATGGAGGCAGCATATAGCTGCACTGGCACGGAGTAAGAACGATACCGGGAAAAAATATACCCAGCTTATAGAATGGGCGTCATCTCCGGCAGAGCAACTGCCAGGGTATGCCAGGGTGCTTTCTTTTGCAGGCCCTGCATTGTTTATGGCTGCCGTGTTATGGAGCATCGTTACGGGCAGTTACCATAGCGCCATTACCTGGTTGTTTTTGTTTAATGCCGGATATTTCTTTTCGCACATTAAAAAGGTAAAGGCTATAACTGATTTCTCCGATGAGATCGACGTGATATTAAAAAACTATGGCGACATACTGCAGAGTATAGAGCAGGAAAATTTTACATCAGAAAAAAACCTCTCGTTACAAACACAGGTTACCTCCGGCACGGAAACCGCAAGCGGACAAATTCGTCAGCTCTCGGCATTGTTTTCAGACCTTAACAACACAAGCAATCCGCTTGGCGCGATGCTGGTAAACGGCGTGTGCATGTACCATTTGCACAGGCTGCACAACCTGTATGCCTGGAAAGCAAAACATGCACAGCAAATTACCCAGTGGCTAAACGTTATAGGGCAGTTTGAAGCCCTTAACAGCCTGGCTAATTACGCAGCAAACAATCCCGGTTTTGTATTTCCGCATATAAACAATAATGGGCAAATTACATTTAAAGATTTAGGCCATCCGCTTATTCCTGAAACGGTGCGGGTATGTAACGATATTTCGTTTACACAGCAACCCTTCCGCATCCTTACGGGCAGTAATATGTCCGGCAAGAGTACGTTTCTGCGTACGCTGGGCATCAATATGGTGCTGGCAGGTACAGGTGCTCCCGTTTGTGCAAAGCAGGCTACAATACATCCGCTACCGGTACTGGTATCAATGCGCCAAAGCGATTCACTGGCCGATAGCGAGTCGTACTTTTTTGCTGAGGTAAAACGCCTTAAGCAGATTATCGTGGCATTGCAGGGCCAAAAGTCTTTCGTGTTGCTGGATGAAATTTTAAAGGGTACAAATTCAGACGATAAACAGTCGGGTACCATAGGCGTTATCAAAAAAATCATTGCCCAAAACGGCACCGGGGTTATTGCTACACACGATATCGAGGTATGCGACACCAGTAACGACTATCCTGATTACCTGAAAAACCAGTGCTTTGAAGTGCAGATAACTAATAACGAACTGGTGTTTGACTATACCCTGCGCGATGGCATTTGCCAGAATAAGAGCGCTACCTTTTTAATGAAGAAAATGGAGATCATCTCATAGCAATAATACAATTACCAAAACACACAACTATGAAAAAACTCACGTATATACTTTTTGCCTTCATCACAGTATCTTTTGCACAGGCACAAAACGATGAGCCCATTTCGCTGGGTTTAATGCTGGAGAATTATAAATATCCGTTTCCGGTAAGCACTAAAGAATTTGACATACAAGGCCAAAAGTTAACCATGGCCTATATGGATGTGCAACCGGAAAAACCTAATGGCAAAACCATAATGCTGCTGCACGGCAAAAACTTTTGTGGTGCCTACTGGGAGCAAACGGCTACCGACCTGAGCAAAGAGGGTTACCGTGTAATTATACCCGACCAGATAGGCTTCGGCAAATCAAGCAAGCCTACTAATATTCAGTATACATTCCAGCTATTGGCACAAAATACCAAGGCTATTTTAGATGACCTGAAAATTACTAAACTAACGGTTTTGGGGCATAGCATGGGGGGTATGGTAGCTACCCGCTTTTCGCTGATGTACCCCAATATGGTAGAAAAACTGGTGCTGGAAAACCCCATAGGACTGGAAGACTGGAAGCTTTGGGTACCTTATCAAAGTGTAGACAACTGGTATGCGGGCGAACTGAGGCAGGACTATGAGTCGCTTAAAAACTACCAAATAGTTTCATACTACCACAACACATGGATGTATGAATATAACAAATGGCTCAACATTCCCGCGGGGTGGACAATGAATAAAGACATTTACCTTAACATTGCTAAAAATGCGGCGCTTACTTATGATATGGTCTTTACACAGCCGGTGTGCTACGAGTTCCAGAACCTGAAAATGCCGGTACTGCTTATCATCGGGCAGCTTGACCGCACCGCCCTTGGCAAGGCCAAAGCTCCGGCGGAAGTTCAGTCTAAACTGGGCAACTACCCAGTGCTAGGACGCCAAACAGCAAAGAAAATACCGAATGCTAAACTGGTAGAGATAGATGGAGTGGGCCACTTGCCACACATAGAAGAATATAAGTTGTTTATAAAACCGCTTAAAGAGTTTTTAAAGGGGTAAGTAATATGGAAAACCAATTTCTTTATGCAGCGCGAGGTGTTTATAATCCGGAAGTTGATGGCTGGGATGACTATATTATTTGGAGCAAATTATCTCACTTAAATGAGGTGGCCGGCTTAGATTGTGTTTTGAATGAGGACTTACTTCAGGCTGATAGAGACAATGAGGATTATTGGGAACAAATGTATTGGTACGAATCTTCATTATCGGGATTATATAAAACGTCTGATTATGTATTATCGAAAATAAATGCAAATCAAAAATTCAATTTTTTAGCAGTATTGCTTGAACCGACTCAGGACTGTAACCAAATTGCACTTGAAGATTATGACTTTTTAGGGTATGACCTTTTAGATCTTTATTTTGAAATTAGTGCCCTTACTAATTGCGGTGGCTTTGATGAAACATTCTTACCTGTAGATTTAAATTCCTTTGGATTGATAGACGATTTTAATAAGGCATATGATTTCGCAAACAGGCTTTACGAAAATAATCCGGAGGAAGATCATGCGAATACTAATGTAATCGCGATATGGAGGCATAAATATATTGGGATAAGGTAGCACATTTCAGACAATTTCGATTAAACTCGTTGATCATAGGAGATTTCTCTACTTCGCTTCGCTGCGGTCGAAATGGAATGTGTCTCATTAACAATAACTGTGTAACTTTGTACTATGGATACCGAAATAAACTTATCGCGAAAGGTACGCAAGCCTTTAAAAGCGTACAAAGAGGCAAAGCAAAGTTACCTTAACAGGATGCGCCTGGCTGTGTCGTTGTTCTATTTTTCTATGGGGCTTACTTTTGCCACCTGGGCAAGCCGCATACCCGATATTAAAGAAACATTAAACCTTACTGAGGCCGACCTTGGTACGGTGCTCTTTGCTATTCCGCTGGGGCAGTTGCTCATGATGCCTTTTTCGGGTAAGATCGTTATACGCTATGGTAGTAGTAAGACGGTGGTTTTTGGCATTATCTTTTACATATTATCTATGGCTACGTTGGGGCTGGCTACCGAGGTGTGGCAGCTTATGCTATCGCTGTTCTTCTTTGGCATCTTTAGTAACTTTACTAACATATCGGTTAATACACAAGGTATTCTTACAGAGAGTATTTTCCGCAGGCCCATTATGTCGTCGTTTCACGGGGCATGGAGCCTTGCCGGTTTTACGGGTGCACTCATCGGCCTGCTGATGATGAACTTTGGCCTTAAGCCGCTGTACCATTTTGCGATAGTGGCAATACTGTTGTACATAAATATTTTCGCTAATTATCGCCATCTGGTAAAAACCCGCCCCGCAAAACCTGCCAAGGTTGAGGCTGAGAAAAAACGCAGCCTGATACCCAAGATAAACCCCGCCCTGGCATGGCTGGGTGTTATTGGCTTTTGCAGCATGGTAAGCGAGGGCATTATGTTTGACTGGAGCGGCGTATATTTTAAAGAGGTGGTAAAAGCACCGGAATCGTTAGTAATACTGGGATATACCTCATTTATGATCATGATGGCTTCCGGCCGTTTTATAGGCGATAAAATTACGGCACGCTTTGGGCGTAAGCGCGTACTAGCTATAAGCGGCTTTATGATATCGGGCGGCATGTATATTGCGGTGTTCTTTCCGTATGTAATTCCGGCTGCACTTGGCTTTATGCTTGTGGGGCTTGGGGTAAGTACTGTTGTACCGGGCGTTTACAGTCTTGCGGGTAAAACACCGGGCATAGAGCCCAGCCAGGCGCTTACGGCAGTATCGAGCATTAGTTTTCTGGGCTTTTTACTGGGGCCACCTATTATAGGATACATTGCACATGCCGTAGGGCTTAAAATGTCGTTTGCCATAATAGGGGTATTTGGTGTAGGAATAGCCTTTTTAGTGAATAAAATTAAGGAATAGGTAACCTCACCCCAACCCCTCTCCGAAGAAGAGGGGAGCCAGCAGACGGGTACAGTTTGAAGAATAACACGGTAAAAGTTATCGTTAATCAGGAGTTGAAACATCGGAGTGTAGCTGCTCCCTCTCCTTTGGAGAGGGCTGGGGTGAGGCTAATAATTAACAACAAAGAATATGGAATGCAGAAAAATAGGAAACAGCGATTTAGAATTATCCGTAATAACCTTTGGGGCATGGGCAGCCGGAGGATGGATGTGGGGCGGAACCGAGCGCAGCGAGGCCGTAGATGCCATTCGCAAGTCGTATGACGAGGGTGTGACGAGTATAGATACCGCACCCATTTACGGGCAGGGCGACAGCGAAGATATTGTTGCCGAAGCCATTGCACCGCTGAGCCGCGATAAGGTGCAGCTGGTAACAAAATTCGGGATGCGTTGGGATCTGGCTAAGGGTGACTTTGCCATGAAGAGCAAAAACAACCAGGGGCAGGATATCGACATCTATAAATATGCGGGTCGCGAAAGCATTATTAAAGAGTGTGAGGACAGCCTGCGCAGGTTAAAGACCGATTATATTGACCTGTATCAAATTCACTGGCCGGATAGTACAACGCCTATTCAGGAGACTTTTGAGACGGTAAATGAACTAATACAGCAGGGCAAAGTGCGCTATGCGGGTGTATGTAATTACAATGCTGCACAGGTAGCCGAAGCCAGTAAATATGTAAACATAGTAAGCGACCAGGTGCCTTACAGTATGGTAAAGCGCGATATTGAAAAAGAACTGGTACCCTACACCATAGAGAACGTAAAAGGCATACTGGCTTATAGCCCGCTGGAACGTGGCCTGCTTAGCGGTAAGATGAAGCCGGGACACACTTTTGAACGGGGAGACCATCGTGCTAACATCTACTTCTATAAAGATGAAAACCTAAAGCTTGTAAATGAGGTTTTAGACAAGCTACGCCCTATGGCTGCTGAAAAGAATGCTACGCTGGCACAACTGGTGCTGAGGTGGACAATAGAGCAACCGGGCATAACCATAGCGCTTGCCGGTGCCCGCAATGCAGAACAAAGTGTGGCAAATGCAAAAGCCGTGAATGTAAAACTAAACAAAGAAGAAATTGGCTTTATCAATACCCTGCTTAACGGCCTGGAACTGGTAAAGTAATTTTGTTGATTATTTTAGGTTATATAGTAAACCCCTGCGGCAATGTGCTGTGGGGGTTTTGGTTTTAGTTGAGTATTATTAGGCTTAAAGCGACAATGTATCTAAATTATCGGAATGGTTCTCATCAACCTCTCTTATGTTTCTGTAATAAATCTGTATCCTCTTTATTTGTTTATTGTTACCCTCGGTATATCGTGTAAATAATTGTATTTTATTACAGCCTTTGCTTATCCAGTTAAAAAAGAATTTCTTTTCAAAATGCTTAAGATAAAGTATCCGGTCTTCTTTCCAACGCCCTATCTTTCCTGATGTATCATGAATTGAGCCATCATCATGAAATGTTACTACACTATCAGATGGGCATTCTTCTGTCCCGTTATTGTTGAATTTGGTAATTTTATAGGTAATACCTATTAGTTGCTTTTTTTGCTCTGTACTGATTTTATCCATCCTTGATGGAAAATAATAGTGAATATCATTCTCTTTATGATTTGTACAACTAAACAAAACAAAACCCACGATAATGAGGTTTAGTCGTAAAGCAGTTGCGCTATTTAAGGGAATAAATTTCATCAGGTTAGTTTTGGTGCAATAAAGATAAAAAACTTCCCGGTTTCTTTGTACAACAACTACCGCACCAGCGAAAAGAACAAATACAACAATATTACCGCTATAAACAATACCGCCCTTAAGGTAAACATACGGCTGTTTTGCGAGGTGTCTTTTGCCCACAGGCCTTTACGGCTGCGCTTTATAGAAATAAGCAGCGTAAGGAAAAAAACAATGATGATGATAAGCCCTATCTTGTTTTGCATAACGCGGCAAAGGTAGTCAGGATTTTAAATGGTCTGACTGTAGCTAACACTAAAATGACAAGTACGCACTTTTCCGCAAAACCGTACCCCGCTTCAATCCATAACTACTGCAAATTTGCTAAAAACCTTATTTTTATTGAAAAAATCGCAAATTTGGTGTTGCATATTTCAGTAATAAAAAACTATCTTTGCACCCGAGAAAAATGAGTTTTCTCGCAATCTATAAATAGCTGTTTAATAAATACATAAGCAATGTCTACAGTAATAGGAAAAGTTGCACAGATTATCGGACCGGTGGTTGACGTGGTGTTTAATGCACAGGATGCCGTGCTTCCAAGGATTTATGATTCGTTAGAGATCACTAAAAAAGATGGTACAAAACTGGTACTTGAAGTACAGTCTCACGTGGGTGAAAACACCGTACGTACCATTTCGATGGACTCAACTGACGGCCTTAGCCGCGGACAAGAGGTTATCGGTACAGGTGCTCCTATCCAGATGCCTATAGGTGGAGACATCTACGGACGTTTGTTTAATGTTATTGGCGACGCTATCGACGGCCTTGGTGACCTGCCTAAAGCAGGTGCTAACGGATTGCCTATCCACCGCCAGGCGCCTAAGTTTGAAGAGCTTTCTACATCTTCTGAAGTACTTTTTACAGGTATCAAAGTAATCGACCTTATCGAGCCTTATGCAAAAGGTGGTAAAATTGGTCTTTTTGGTGGTGCCGGTGTTGGTAAAACAGTACTTATCCAGGAGCTAATTAACAATATCGCAAAAGGCCACGGTGGTCTTTCTGTATTCGCCGGTGTAGGTGAGCGTACCCGTGAAGGTAACGACTTACTTCGTGAGATGCTTGAATCGGGCATTATCAAATATGGCGAAGACTTTATGCACTCTATGGAAAACGGCGGATGGGATCTTACTAAAGTAGATAAAGAAGGCATGCGCCAGTCTAAAGCTACTTTCGTATTTGGCCAGATGAACGAGCCACCAGGAGCACGTGCACGTGTTGCCCTTTCAGGACTTACCATTGCTGAGTACTTCCGTGATGGAGCCGGTGAGGCTCAAGGTAAAGACGTACTTTTCTTCGTAGACAACATCTTCCGTTTTACACAAGCGGGTTCAGAGGTATCGGCACTACTAGGACGTATGCCATCTGCGGTAGGTTACCAGCCTACGCTTGCAACTGAGATGGGTGCTATGCAGGAGCGTATTACTTCTACTAAGAAAGGTTCAATTACATCAGTACAGGCGGTTTACGTTCCTGCGGATGACTTAACTGACCCTGCACCTGCTACAACTTTTGCCCACCTTGATGCTACTACGGTACTTAGCCGTAAAATTGCTGAGCTTGGTATCTACCCTGCGGTAGACCCTCTTGACTCTACTTCAAGGATTCTTACACCACAAATTCTTGGTGATGAGCACTACAACACGGCTCAAAGGGTAAAAGAAATTCTGCAGAAATACAAACAACTACAAGATATCATCGCTATCCTTGGTATGGAAGAGCTTAGCGAAGAAGATAAGCTATCGGTAAGCCGTGCACGTAGGGTACAGCGTTTCCTTTCTCAGCCGTTCCACGTTGCTGAGCAGTTTACAGGTATACCGGGCGTTCTTGTAGATATTAAAGATACCATCAAAGGCTTTAACATGATTATTGATGGCGAACTTGACCACCTTCCTGAAGCTGCCTTTAACCTTAAAGGTACCATACAGGATGTAATTGAGGCAGGTCGCGAAATGTTAGCTAAAGCGTAATAAAAGTTTATGGTTTATGGTTTTAAGTTTGTGGTTACGGCCTGAACGATAAACCCTGAACAACAAACTAAAAACAAAAAGAAGCATGTTATCATTAGAAATAGTATCACCGGAAGGACATTTGTTTAAGGGCAGCGTTACATCGGTAACTGTTCCGGGTACAGATGGCGAATTCCAGATGCTGGACCACCACGCTAATATCGTTTCGATACTGGCTAAAGGCAGCATCAAAATTGGTGTGGCAGATTATAAAACGAGTACTGCTTTTTCAGAACGTTTTATAAAAAGCGATAAAGACCAAAAGTTCCTGCTGCCGATAGAAAGCGGCACACTGGAACTTAACGACAACAAAATCATTATTTTGGTTGATTAAATTCATCTATACTTACTAAAAAGCCCTTCTTAGCAATAAGAGGGGCTTTTTGTTTTACAAGCGTTGCAAACCATTATGTGGAATATTTCGTATAATAGAGATAGGATAAATAATTTTAAGAAAACCTTATAGTAGTATCAATTCTAAGATGTTTAAAAACTATTTTAAATATAATTGTCTTAAACACAGTGAAATAAAGTATTTCATGAATTTTCATAACCGTTGTTCGATTAAATAGTTAAAAAACGACTATTTTTGCGAAATACGCTCCACTTTTTATGGCCTACAAGAACATCATTTTTATTGACAATGACGAAGAAGACAGGATGATCTTTAAAGACACGCTGTTTCATTTATACCCCCGTATTATTTATAATGACTTTTCCGGTGCAGATGAGGCGCTTGATTACCTAAGCCACGACTTTATCATACTGCCCGATCTTGTTTTCCTGGACATTAATATGCCCGGAAAAGATGGCTTTCATGTACTTAAGGCCATCAAAAAGAACGAACGCTTAAAGGAAATTCCGGTTATTATGTTTTCTACAAGTTCAGAAAAAAATGATATGCAAAAAGCCAGTAAGCTTGGCGCTTTGGGCTATGCTGTAAAACCATCACAATTGTCTGATCTGGAAAAGATAATGGATGTAGCTATAAATAAGCTCGTTTACTCATCAGAGCCATCACAATACATCATCAGGCTTCACGATTAACCTGCCGGTCTTTACATTACAATAATTATTATCTTGCAGATACTAATCAAACCTGTAATGCAAAAACACACCTACCTTAATTTTTGGGCAACAGCCCTTATCCTGCTCATAATTGGGTTTGCTTTTTACGGTCCTGAAGCTATGCTGGATTTTAATATTCACGACACTTATATTGTAATAGCTATAAGGGATATTGTTACTATGAGCGCGTTGTGCTACTTTTTGTCCGGGCTGCCTTATCTCTTATTTCAATGGTTAAAACGCCGACCTTCAGTAAGGCTAACGCGTATACATACCTCTATAATGGTTGGTGGTTGCTTTTTATACCTGATATTAAACGCCCTGATAAAAGCTTCGGCTACAAAAAGCACATTCCCGGGTTATGACGATACCACCGATAGACTTGCTATGCTGACGCTATCATTTGGTTTTGTCTTTGTGCTGATACAGGTGGTGTTCTTAATAAATGTTGCATTAGGAATTTTTAGGAAACGGGAATGATTTTATTAAATCAACTACAGCTCCCCTTCCCATTCAGCATAGAACTGTGCAAGAAAGGCCTCCATATACTTATGGCGCCCTTCGGCAATAGTGCGTCCCGTTTCGGTATTCATGCGGTCTTTAAGCAGTAACAGCTTTTCGTAGAAATGGTTTATCGTGGGCGATACGCTGGCTTTGTACTGCTCCTTATCCATGCCTAAAGCAGGCGGAATAGCAGGGTCGTATAACGGCCTGTTTTTAAACCCGCCATAGTTAAAGGTGCGTGCGAGGCCTATTGCGCCAAGTGCATCTAAACGGTCGGCATCCTGAACAATATCCAGTTCAATACTGCTGAATTTCTTTTCGAAATTTCCTCCTTTAAACGATATGTTCTCTATTATAGCCACCACATGGGCTATGGTTTCGGTATCCACATCATGGCTTTGCAAAAACTGGGTAGCCACACGCGGCCCTACGGTTTCATCGCCATTATGAAATTTGCTATCGGCCACATCGTGCAATAAAGCGCCCAGCTGTACTACAAGCAGGTTGCAGTTCTCGCCTTTAGCAATGTTTAGCGCATTGTTATACACCCGTTGTATATGAAACCAGTCGTGACCACCCTCGGCGCCCTCAAGCTGTTGTTTTACAAAGTTTATGGTATGGTGTATTAGGACAGCGTGGCTCATAGTGTAGTTTTATTGAGGTGGCAAAGGTAATGTAAAGTCTCAAAGTTTGAAAGGTACAGGATTAAATGTGGAGTTACCCCCGCTTCTTTTATTATCGTGTAAATGCATGTTTTTCTGTATTTTATAACCACATAGATTTCATAGCCGTTAGTTCCTCAAAACCTCCCAAAGTTTGCATAGTAAAAGCTATGCTTTACATAGCGCTATGTGTAAAATTTAATTTCTATATCCCCTCTTGCGGGTAAAAAACTATGTTCCTATGTGGTTATAAAATATAGAAATAACATAGCCTTTAGATAGGGAGATTTAAGCCTTTATGCTCCTAATTGAACGATTTTATCAGATGTAATAATCTGCTTGTCATAGCTATTGTTATCCAGCCAAACCATAGCTTTAGCAATAGTACTCGCTTTAATGCTACGGTACTTAGCCAGGTTGCCCCACAGTAACGGATTAAGCAATGTCATTACAGCAGCGCCTATTTTTTCGCCCAGCCGATTATCAGCACGCGATGCAAGTATCAGCGAAGGCTGCAGTATGTAGGTGTTATCAATATGTTGCGCAAGCACCGCCTCCTGCATTTCGGCTTTGGTACGGTTATAAAAAAAGCGACTGTCTTTACTTACCCCAACGGCTGATATCACAATAAATGACGGTATGTTATTTACCATTGCAAGCCGAGCCGCAGCAACAGGTATGCCGTAGTCTATCTTGTGGTAGGTATTTTCATCGGGAGTTTTGGCTTTGGTCGTACCAATGCAGCAAAAAACTACATCAGCAGTAAAATCCGCGGCATAATCTTCCAGTTTAAAAAGGTCTATAAGATACTCTTTAACTTTAGGATGACTAACATTGACACTGTTACGAGAAAACAGCTTTACTTTTTCGTAACGGTCATCAGCCAGCAGCAATTTTAATAGCTCGGTTCCGGTACTGCCCGTAGCTCCCAGAATAATAGCAGTTTTTGACATGGCATAAATTTTAAAGAAAGTTACGCACAATACTGTAAAAGGCAATGGTATTTATCCTGCTTTTAAGAAAGCCCTGCGGTAAAAAAGCCCGCAGGTAGTTAAACTGCGGGCTTTTTAGAGTTGTGTGTTGTTTATATAAAGCTTAGTTACGCTTTCTTAGAGAGGTGTGCCAGCATATCTTTAGTCATGCTTTGCAGGTCAAAATCGTGTTTCCAGCCCCAGTCGGTACGGGCACTGCTATCATCAATGCTTTGCGGCCAGCTGTCGGCTATCTTCTGTCGGAAATCTGGCTCGTAGCCTATGGTAAATTCCGGCAACTCTGCTTTAATGGCATTAGCTATCTCGGCAGGAGTAAAGTCCATAGCGCTAAGGTTATAGCTCGAACGTATTTTTATGTTTTCGGTCGGAGCCTTCATTATGTCTACCGTTGCACGAATGGCATCGTCCATATACATCATGGGCAGGCGTGTTTCTTCGCTCAAAAAGCAGGTATATTCGCCGTTTTCTAATGCTTTGTGGTAAATATCTACAGCATAATCTGTAGTACCGCCACCGGGAGGCGTGCTCCAGCTTATAAGGCCGGGATAGCGAATGCTGCGCACATCTACACCATAAATGTTATGGTAGTATTCGCACCAGCGCTCTCCGCTTTGCTTGCTTATACCATAAACGGTGCTTGGCTCCATTACAGTATATTGCGGTGTGTTTTTTTTAGGTGTAGTAGGTCCAAAAACGGCAATGCTGCTGGGCCAGAATATCTTTTTGATCTTGCCGGCCTTGGCAATATTAAGTACATGGAAAAGAGAATTCATGTTAAGGTCCCATGCAAAGGCAGGGTTTTTCTCGGCAGTAGCGCTAAGCAGGGCAGCCATAAGGTAAACATCGGTAACACCGTGTTTTTCAATAATCTGTTCTACCTGGTTATAATCAAGCGCGTTTACTACTTCAAAAGGCCCCGATGCCACAAAAGCAGGATCTCCTTTACGAACGTCTGATGCTATAACTTCATCCGTGCCAAACTCGGCACGCAGCTTTTTAGTTAGCTCAGTACCTATTTGCCCGCAGGCGCCAATTATTAAAATTTTGGCCATGTAGCTTAGTCGTGTTTAGTTGTGCAAAGATAATGTAATAAAATTACGAATTTTATTTTTTACTCACACTATTATAACATTTTTTTGCAAGATTGTGATTGAATTTCGAGATATAGAGAGGATAGTGGCAAAGTCTCAGAGTTTCAAAGTAGCAAAGTGACAAAGTTTCAGAATCAATTCAGCATAAAGAGTTAAAGGTTGGAGTAAACAACTTTGTTACTTTAAGACTTTGCTACTTTGAAACTCTAAATAAAACTTTTCCTTAACTTTACCGCTATGAACACGCCATTACTGCACATAAAAGACCTTACCATATCGGCACGAAAAGACGGCCAGTGGCTGCCTATTGTAAAAAACAGTTCGTTTACGCTTAACCGTAATGAGGTGCTGGGCATAGTAGGCGAATCGGGCTCGGGTAAGTCGGTAACATCGTTAGCGGTAATGGGATTGTTGCCAAAAGGTATACTGCAGATTACCAATGGCAGTATAGTATTTGATGGTAGAGATGTTTCTGCGCTAACCCAAAAAGAATTGCGCAAGCTTAGGGGCGGAGAAATCAGTATGATTTTTCAGGAACCTATGAGCTCGCTTAACCCATCGCTTAAGTGCGGCTACCAGGTGGCTGAGATTTTAAAAGAACATACAAAGCTTACCGATAAAGAAATAAAAAGCAAGGTGCTGGAGTTGTTTGAAAAAGTAAAACTGCCTAACCCTGATGCTATTTACAACCGTTACCCACATGAGATTTCGGGTGGGCAAAAGCAGCGCGTAATGATAGCCATGGCTATTGCCTGCAAGCCAAAAATACTTATTGCAGATGAGCCTACCACAGCGCTTGATGTTACCGTGCAAAAAGAAATTGTACTGCTCCTAAAAGACCTGCAACAGGAAACGGGCATGAGCATCATTTTTATTTCGCACGACCTTTCGCTGGTATCTGAAATTGCCAACCGTGTAATTGTTATGTACCGTGGCGACATTGTAGAGCAGGGCTATGTGCAGGATATTTTTGCCAACCCGCAGGATACGTACACCAAGGCGCTTATTAGTTCGCGACCGTCATTAGATGTGCGCCTGCGCCGCTTGCCCACCATTCAGGATTATCTTAATAACACTGTAAATACTACCGAGATTACCCCGCAGCAGCGTGCTACAGAACAGGCTATACTCTATAGCCAGCCGCCATTGCTTGAGGTTATAAACGTAGAAAAAGAGTATGTTTCTAACGCCGGATTGTTTGGTAAGCCTGCGGTTTTTAAGGCGGTGAATGATGTTAGTTTTAAGATATACGAAGGCGAAACCCTGGGCCTTGTAGGTGAATCGGGGTGTGGCAAGAGTACGCTGGGTAATGCAATTTTACAGCTGGATAAAGCCACAGCAGGCAAGATACTGTACAGAGGCAAAGACCTTACAAAGCTTTCTGATAAAGACATTCGCGCCCTGCGCAAAGAGATACAAATTATCTTTCAGGATCCGTATTCGTCGCTTAACCCACGTTTAACGGTGGGGCAATCTATAATCGAACCCATGAAGGTGCACAAGCTGTATGGCAGTGATGCAGAACGCCGCGAAAAGGTGGTAGAAATACTACACCGTGTAGGGCTGGGCGAAGAGCATTACAACCGCTACCCACATGAGTTTAGCGGAGGCCAGCGCCAGCGTATTGGCATAGCGCGTACCATAGCATTACAACCCAAGCTTATAGTGTGTGATGAGAGTGTTTCGGCACTCGATATATCGGTACAGGCACAGGTGCTGAATTTACTTAACGAGCTTAAAGAGAACTTTGGGTTTACTTACATTTTTATTTCGCACGACCTTGCTGTAGTAAAGTACATGAGCGACCAGGTACTGGTTATGAACAAAGGCCGTATTGAAGAAATGAACGAAGCCGATGCCCTTTATGCCCACCCGCAACAGGAATATACTAAAAAGCTTATTGCCGCAATTCCATCTTAAAGGGTGTTGCGGTTATGTCTTCCTAATCTTTTATGGGGGAGTTTGTCATGCTGACCTGCCTCTGCCGGCAGGCAGGCGATAGGAAGCATCTCGCATATTGATTTTGTTAATTCCGCTGCGCTGCTTTCAACCCGAGGGCTTACCCGGACAGGCAAAGCAAATGGAAGAACGTACTGAAACTATCCTTAGTTTACTTTTTATTCAGCAATGCAACAATAAAATGCCTATTTACTTCCTGGCCAGATTTGCTGGTTACCCATTCGTCTTTATCAATGAAATCTGCCACCTGCAACGGGCTTTCTTCAATTAAAGCAGAGAAACGCCCTTTGTCAAAAAGATTAAAGCCGTATTGGGTAAAAGGCAGTTGTTCCATAAAGCTTTTATCGGCAAAAGTAATAATGCATTTACCATTAGGTTTTAGCACGCGGGCTATTTCGGTTAGCAATGCCGGGGCATCCTCCCAAAAGTAAATTGTGTTTACGGTAAAGATCATGTCGAAACGATTATCTTCAAAGGATATCGTGGTGCCATCATATAGGTCAAAATGGGCAATGTCTTCTGCTACAGCGGCAGTGTTTTTTTGTTGTGCCGCCTGCTGCATCTCCGCCGATATTTCAAGCCCCTGATACGTAATGCCATCTCCTGCTGAAAGCAACGTCTCAAGATGACCGCAATTACCATGACCTAACTCTAGAACGCTTTCGCCGCCTTTAAGTTGTAAAGCCGTTATAGAGGCACGCGTCATGCCTATGTTGTTCAGATTCATGTTCTCGCCCATGGCAATGCCTGCTTCGCCCTGTGGGCAGCTAAGCTGGCGGGCTATTTCTTTAAGCTCTTGTTCAGAAGGTATTTGTTGCATTGTGCTTTACAGTTACTGTGTCTTTTTAGCGGATAGTTTGTATCCGTTTTGATTAAAATAGGTTATGCCAATTATAAATGGGTAATACTGCAATATAAATTGAATATCTACATTAGAGTGGATTTTACCACGGTGTGCACAAAGTGAAAAATACACTAAGATCACAAGGACGCTTCGCTTTAAAGGACACAAGGCTTTGCCGAACAGCTTTGTGTTCTTAAGCTTGTAACAAGCTTTTATTTATAAGACCTTGTGATCTTAGTGAAAAACTTTGGGCACTTTGTGGTAAAGTTCATTTTTTCATTCAATGAGTATAGTGTTTAGAATATTTTATAGTAATAAATGGTGTTAATAGCCAACACGGATATCCTGTCTAAAGAAGTTTGCGTTTTAAACCTGATTTTCTTCATCTTTTAGCAGTACTTTTTTCTTCCTGAAACTAGGGAAGAAAAACGAACCCGGTTTGCGTTTAAAGTGTTTCCAGATGGCGCGGCTTACGGGCCAGAATTCGGCAAAGGGTATGCTTCGCGAACGGAATGCAAGCGACATACTCAATCCAAAACTTACAAGGAAGTTAACCATACCAATAACAAAGATACCTGCCACACCCCAAATGATAAGGTTGTTTGCAATGTTGTAATTAGCTCCGTAAAGCGCGAGTGCAAGGTTACCACTGGCAAAGGTAATGTGGCGAATATCAAGGTCAAGCCCCAGGAACAGCCCTATAGAAGCGGTGCTGCCCATAAATACCCCAAACCAAAGGTTGCTTACTATACCTGCCCATTTATTTTCATACCATTTTGCGAGTTTTTGTGCGCGCGTGCGACCAAAACTTTTTTTAAGCAGCGGATGCTCTGCAATGCGGTAATACACATGTCGAAATTTATCGCGGTTGGCTACGCTGCCTGCTATGATACCCGAAAGGAACAAAAACACACCCGCTATGGCGGCGTGAAAGATGGCGGGAGAATGTATGGGGCTAAGATCGGTCACCAGGGAGTACCACTTGGTAAGTGCGATGTTGTAGTGAAAGGCCGTGTCGATAAGCCAGATGCCACCCCACGCTACCGGAAATGCCACAAGTACATTGCCCACAAAGGCAATAAACTGCGAACGAAATACCCGTGCAAAAAATTCGGCAAAGGCATTGAATTTTTCATTTTCAGGAAGCTCCTGGTTTTTGCGGCCTTTTTCGAGTGCGCGCACCAGGGCACTTGCCGTCATGGCGGGCTGCTTGGTAGCCAGTGTAGCCCCAGTAAGGTAGATGGCTATAAACCCAAACGAATAATTAAGGCTGTAGAAAAACGCATGCCCAAAGCCGCTGGTTTCTATTTTGCCTAATAGTACTTTTATAACACACAGGATGCCTACAATAATACCACCGCCAGATGCCGCCCAAAACATCCTGAAATATTCGCGGCGGTTATTGGTAATGTAATGTTCGCCTGTGTCTGCGGTATGCTGGGTAATTTCGTATGATATAAGCTGGGTACTTTCGTTTATCAGCTTGCGCACATTGTTTTTTACACAGTTGTAAGTAATTACATTCAGGCTAAGGCGAATGGTATCCTGTGTGGCTTCGCGGTTTTCGTCTACTGCAAGCAGGGGCAACAGTACACCAAGGCGTTCCAACTGCTGGCGTATGCGCAGCAGGTTTTGGTTAACCCGGATAGAAATGCCATACTTTTCGCTGTTCTTAAAGGCTGCTTTTACATAATCAGTACACTGGTGGTGCAGTACAAGCAGCTGGCGGTAACCCACATCATCGGGCGACACATAATTTTGTTGTTGCTCTTGAAGCCGTTCGCTTATAAGACCAAACTCTTTTTGTATGGCCAGGAACGGGCTGTCGAGGTTTTCATACTCCGGCACCATTTCTATCACATCAGTCTCCAGGGCGCGCCCTGCAATGCGGTGAACGAGTACCTCCATGGCAAAGAGCAGTTCTGATAGCGGACTTTTTGCTTCAGCAGATACATATATGGAATGAAACCCCAGGGCTTGGTACAGTTCCTCTAACTTTTCGCAGGGAATCTTTTTTATCCAGACGGGGTCGGTCTTCAGGTAAAAAACCTGGTTTAGTATATATTCCAGTGAATCTTTAGGGGGCTGGTCTGGTATTAGTTTAGAAAATACCCGTTTTTTGACTTCAAACAAGAAATCAGAATCGGTAAGGATGCCGGCATCGGTAAGTATCTTGCTAAATTTTTTTTGCTTTAGTAACCCTTTTATGTAAAGCGAAAGTCCCATGCGGTAGCGCTCATTGCCCTGCAATATTTCCAGCAATGCAGATAAGTCTACGGGTGGCAGTGCATCAGGGTGGTAGGGGCGCAACAGGCTTACGAGTTCTGCAAGCAGGTCTACTTCATCGGCTTTGTATTCCCACAGGTTGTTTTCGTCAAAATTTAGTTTGAAGAAGTCATCAAGGGTCATTACAGCTTTCGTTTTCCTGAACTTCATGGGCGTTTTTTGGGTTAGAACGTAAAAATACAAATCTATATGTAAACGCAGCTTGTGTAGGTGAACTTTAAGTTTTGGTTAAGAGGGTATGTAAAAATTAGCTGAATCAATGTTTTGTGATTAAAGAGAAGATATTCTTACATTTACTTTATAGATATACGTTTATGGGAAACATTGCTACAAATATAAAAGAGCAGATTCAAAAACTTTCTGATCGTGGAATGGAACTTGACTATGAGGAAGACAAGATAAAAGAGATACTACTTGATATAGGTTATTACCGACTTGGTTTTTACTGGAATCCTTTTGAAAAAGATGATCAGCATAATTTTAAGGAAGGTACAAAATTTTCAAATGTTGTTGAATTATATTATTTGGATGTTGATTTAAGGAGTATTATAATAAAGTATTTAAATAGGATAGAACTAAATTTTAGGACAAAACTTATTTATTATGTTTCTAATAAATATAAATCATCACCAACTTGGTTTATAAATCCAAAGGTTATAAGTAATGAATATATAGCAAAATTTAACGACTATTACGATTACGATTTTATAAATAATAACAAACAAATAAAAAATCACCATTTAAAATATGGACCATACGCTCCAGCTTGGAAAACGTTAGAGTTTTTTACATTTGGTTCAATTTTAAAAACATTCAAGTGCCTAAAAGAGGACGATATTAAGCAGAGAATCTCAGAAGTTTATGGGGTTAAAAATATACAAAAGTTTATAAACTTATTTGAGACAATAGTTTATGTAAGAAATTGTTGTGCACATAGCAGTGTATTGTTTGACTTAAATCTGCCAAAGAGTATCTCTGCATTTGCCGAGATTAAATTTAACGGACATGAGAGACATAATTTAGATTCTTGTATAAAAGTTATTTTGTTTATTCTTGGTAATGTATCTACATCTAGAAAAGATGAGATGGAAAAATTATTGAACGACTTATTTTTGAAGTATAGCACAAATGACTTCGTAAAAAACATAATAGAAACAAAAATAGGACATAAATTTGGGTAGAACTTGGTATAAATGGGTATTTGTTGTATCTTTGTACAACATAAGTGCCTTGTTATTCATTTTAATGCTTTAATAGTGCACTCTAAAAAAATACTTCTAAACCCGGACTTGCTCCGGGTTTTTTTATTACTGTTTACGGCATATTACTTTTGCCCCTTCGCTACATAATCTTGTATGCTCTGCCCGTTTATAATAACATCTTTTACCACGGCTACATTTTTCCTTACGCTTACAATGGCATAGGCAGGTACCTTGGTGGTGTCGCGGCTGTATTCGCGGTAAGCGGTTTCGGCATCATAAGCTTTGCTTTCTTCCATATAAAAACGGTTGAAAGGGTAGGTGATGCGCACCTTGCCGTCATAAGTATAGTTTGCTTCTACCTGTACATAGTCGCCCTTGGCAGGTTTGTCGTGTAGCAGTGTGTCAATTTTAGCAAAGCCCTGCCTGTCTTTCCCTAATACTACATAGCTTTTTTCTTTATAGTTCCATTCATCACCAGGCATGGTAACTTCATCGGCGTCAAAATTCAGGTTTATGTATTTTCCCCTAAAAGGGTCGTTAGGGTCTACAGGTTCGGTTTTAAACTTATATTCCGTACCGCTTGTGTAAGCCATTTCATTTTCAAATACCATTTGTGCAGGAATTATTAGCTGTGCCATTGCCGTGGCGGCAAAAGCTATAAGAATGTGTTTAGTTTTCATAAGTAGTGGTATTGGCAGTTAGTTTCTTTCTTTTAACAACGGCATAGTTGGCGGCAAAAAAGCCCAGGCCTACACCCACAAACATCAGCCCGCGGAGAACAAAAGTAAGATCGGTGTCAAAAAAGCGACAGATGGTAAGTATGGTAATAATGATAAGTCCAAAATTTACGATACGGAAGTTAAGCGCCCTGATGCCCATGCGTACATAAAACAATCCCACAGCTAACAACAGCAGGTTAGTAGCTACAGTAGCGGCAGCATCGTTACCCATCGCCAGAAGATAAATAAGCGGGAATATAAACACAATGTATTTAAAATGGTCGGCATTTTTCAATGCTTTAGCCGCAAAGATGATTATGGCGCTGAGCGCAACGAGTACCAGCCCAAAAATAATGAATGGCACAGTGACATAATCTTTTATAACGGAATGCCACGTAAAGCGGAATGAGCCGAAAAACAACATCGCGATCATGCCCAGGCGGCCAAGCGCAACATAGCCGTTAACCTTATCCTGCAATGCAGGGGCATAAGCACCCACGGTGTAGAGCAAACCAAAAAATGCCATGTAAAGAAAGAAAGTAAACTCGTCTGCGCCATGCAGGAAACCACCAAACGAAATGATAAAACTAAGCGGCAAAAGCCAGTTTAGCGCTGTGGTAGTATGGCTTCCGGCGTGGTCTTTAAGGTGTCTGTGATACAATGGCGCAAAGGCGGCTATTACTAAGAGGTATAGCCATGGCGTAATGCCGGGATAACTAAGGTAACTGACTTCGGCAGCATACCATGTTGCAAACCCCAGACAAAGTACGGTTACTGCGTTAGAGCGCAGCAGGTACATAAGCGGCAGGCAGAGTACAGTCCACGTCAGGAGGAACTGCCCAAGGTCGCCACTAATGTTGTAGATCTGTGCAACAAGCGAGATGCTCGACCCTACAGCAAAGAACAGCAGGGTGGCGGCAGCTTCTTTCCATACAGCAGACCTATCTTTAAGTATTGTCCATGCAGCAAAAGCCTGAAATAAAATAAGTGGCAGGAATGCCAGTGTGGTTTTTGTAATACGGGAAAAATTATCCCAGTTGTGGGCAAAAATCAGGATGATGCCCAGGCCGGTTAGTATACCGCCCAAGATACCGAAGATGGTAAGCAGGGTGTTGCCTTCGGGGTTCTTTTTGGCAGCGTAGTACTGTTGTATAGCACGGGCATTATCTGGTGTAATAACGCTGTGCGTAACTAACTCCTGTAAGTCTTTATGAGATATAGCCATGGGTTGTATGGTTTTGGTTAAAAGTAATGAAAAATAAAGCAGATTGCTTGTAATGGTATGTGTTTGTAATGCTGACCTGCCTCTGCCGGTAGGCAGGCGA
Organism: Flavobacterium psychrotrophum; assembly: GCF_003403075.1. Lineage (NCBI taxonomy): Bacteria > Pseudomonadati > Bacteroidota > Flavobacteriia > Flavobacteriales > Flavobacteriaceae > Flavobacterium > Flavobacterium psychrotrophum. Next base: position 4,390,726 of record NZ_CP031557.1, read on the forward strand.
TAGGAAGCATCTCAGGTGTTAACTGTCTCTCAAACAAGCAGAGTTGCAAAGTTGAGATCCTTCGACTCCGCTGCGCTGCACTCAGGATGACAAATGTATTCTGGAATCTAAAATTTTAAAAACCCCGCAGCGCCATTACAGCACCACGGGGCTACCGCTAAGGCGTTATATGCTTTCGGTATCTATAAGTTGGGCATCACGGGTGTTTTTTTGTACGGCTATGGCCGAGAAAACACTAAGGGTGAATGACATGCCGTAGAAGCCTTTTTCGCTCAAAAGCAAATCAGCATTCCACAATCCTATTACAAGCAATACTATACTGGCTACGGTGGCAAACCAGCTTAGGCCATAGTAAAGGTCGGTTACGGGCTGGCCTTCCATTTTGTCCCTCACGCTTTTTTGTACAGATATTACAGCGAATAGTCCAAAAAGCAGTATGGTAAAGTAGTAGCCTTTTTCGTTAAGCTGCATATCGGCATTCCATAGCCCTATACAGTAGCCTACAACGCCTACCAGCAATGCTGCCCAGGATGCACCCATAAAAGCAGGTGTAGGCTTTAGCGGACTGCGGCCGTTATTATCTCCGTTGTTTCTTTTTTTCTCTTTTCCTGCGTTTGCAGTTGTTGTTTCGTTTACGTCAAATGTTCTTAGCGGTTCCATAATTAAAATTGTTTTGGTTATTAATTCTGATGCAAAGATGTAGCAGAATCTATGCCCCGGAAACCTAATTTTTAAATAAAACTGACGATATAAATTTGTTTTTTTATACTTTTGAACTTCTATATCCTATCGTCATGAACGCTATTACAGATATCATATCATTAATGAATTATGAAGATAAAAGGAGTTTCAATCTCTATCTTCGTAAAAAGAACAAGCGTGCCGATACCAAGAATACGCAGTTGTTTAAATTAATAGAAACTGACGATATAAATAGTATAAATAATTTATATAAAGGACAGAAAAATGATGATGCCTACCATGCATTGCGCAAAAGGCTGCACGATAGCCTGGTAGAATTTATGGCAAACCGCACTTTTGAGAAAAATACCAGCGAGGCTAACGAGGTGCTGAGGTTACTCGTGGTAAGCCGGTTTTTTCTGGAACATCATTTAACCAAAACCGCCTTTAAATGTCTGGCTAAAGCCGAAGCTAAAGCACTGCCTCTGGAACAGTTTAGCCTGCTTAACGAAATTTACCTTACCCGCCTGCAGTACGCGCACATTAACCCCGCCGAAGCGCTTGATGTATTGATAGAAAAATTCAGGCGTAACCAACAGCAGATGCAGCAGGAAGCGCAGCTTAATATAGCCTATGCCTTATTGCGCCGCGAACTGGGCGAGATACATCTGCGCGGCAAGGTGGTAGACTTTGGTGCGTTTATTTTAGATACCATGGGCAGCCTGGGTGTGTCGTTAGATGAGGTGCTTACTTATAAATCGCTGTACCAAATATTATTTATTGCCAATGAGTATGCGACCATGAACCATAACTTTACCCTTGTAGAGCCTTTTGTAACAAAGAGTTATAAGTTTATAGAGTCCAGAAAAGATAGAGCAGAGGGGCAGTTGTACTACCACATATACATACTGTACTTTTTGGCGAACATCAACTTCCGGAACCATAGGTTCGATGAAAGTAACAGGTATCTTAAGCTTATGGGCGAACAAATGCAAAAGCAAAACGGACGCTATCAGCCGCGTTTTTATATAAGGCATCAGTTGCTTACGTCGCTCAATCTTCACTTTACCGGGCAGGGAGAAGCTGCGCTTGCTTTGGCCGAGAAGGCTCTTAAAGCCACACCTAAAAAGGCAGAACCACAGGATGTGAATGACCTGCGCATTTGCATTACCATGTTTTTAGTGCAGCATCATAATAAGGCTTCTATAAAATACATGAACCAGTTTAACCATACCGATGCCTGGTATGAAAAGAAACTGGGTATGCTCTGGACGATTCGCAAAAACCTGCTGGAAATACTGATGCATGCACAGTTCGAAAACGAAGAACTGGCGCTTGCCCGGCTTAAAAGCTTTAAGCGGCGCTACAAAAAATACCTTGCAGAAGTGCGCGAGCAACGTGTAATGGAGTATGCGCTTATGGTAGAACGCTACATTTTAAAACCTGAGATTGCCCAGCATCCTGATTTTAAAAAAGGCATTATTAGTATTATGAACCCAGAGATTAAAGAGGATATTTTTGTAATTAGCTTTTTGGGCTGGCTCTTAGCAAAAGCCGGAAAGAAAACGGCTTATGAAGCTGCTTTAGAATTGCTGAAATAAAAATGGTTTTGTTTAACCACATAGCGTTTATAGCTAATGCTCTTAATAAGGCAGCGTTTTTTATAGAAGAAGCTATGCTATGTGCGAAATTTATTTTCTATCTATTCTTTAGTATTTGTAAGGCTATGTGTCTATGTGGTTAATAATAAGGATGATATGGTCTGTGGTATTATGAAGCCTTTATTGTTTTTGACTCGTTTCAATCATTAAAATTTACAAAAATATTATAACCCCATTTCCGTGCACTGCGCTATCTTTGCCTTTGATGATTTGCTTAAAAATGATATTTATTTTTATTGAATAATCAAATACCTATCCACACACAAATAACAAACAAAATGATAATTTATAACGTAACCAGTAACGTAGACGACTCTGTGCACAACCAGTGGCTGGAGTGGATGATGGATAAACATGTGCCTGCTATTATGGCAACAGGCAAATTCTACAAGATAAAAATTGTAAAGGTGCTGGTAGAAGAAGAGCACGGCGGAACCACATACTCTGTACAGTACAGTGCAGACAGCCGCGAAAAGCTTGATGAATACTATCGTGAACACTCGCCGGCAATGCGTGCTGAGATGCAGCAGCTTTTTGGCGATATGGTATTACAGTTCCGCACAGAGCTGGAAATTGTACAGGAGTTTAGGGTGGTTTAAAAATTAAGGCAGCTACTTAGCGTTATTGCCCATAAACAGCGATATTTGCAGCATGGATAAAGTAAAAGCCAAAAAGCACCTGGGGCAGCATTTTTTAAAAGATGAAGGTATAGCCCGCGATATAGCCGATACCCTTACATTAGAGGGGTATAGTAAAGTGCTGGAAATAGGCCCCGGTATGGGGGTGCTTACCAAGTATTTGCTTGATAAGCCTATACAGACATATGTTATTGAGATCGATACAGAATCGGTTGAATATCTTAATGCGCACTACCCTAAACTGCACGGGCATATTATATCTAAAGACTTTTTGAGATATAATGTAACCGAAGATTTTGGTACAGAACCTTTTGCCATCATAGGTAACTTTCCATACAATATCTCAACGCAAATTGTATTCCGTACGCTGGAGCTTCGTGAGCGTATACCGGAGTTTGCCGGTATGTTCCAAAAAGAAGTAGCTGAGCGCATTTGCGAGAAAAAAGGCAGTAAAACATACGGTATCTTATCGGTACTGGTGCAGGCATTTTATGATGCCGAATACCTTTTTACAGTATCAGAAGATGTATTTAACCCGCCGCCAAAAGTTAAAAGTGGTGTGCTGAGGCTCAGGAGGAAAGAAAATTTTCATCTGCCGGTAGACGAAAAAATGTTTTTCAGCGTGGTAAAGGCAGCCTTTAACCAGCGCAGGAAAACAATGCGAAACAGCCTGAAAAGCTATATCACCTCTGATAGTTTAAAACAAGATAGTATCTTTGACCTGCGCCCCGAGCAGCTTTCGGTGGAGCAGTTTATAACCCTTACGCAAAAAATAGCCGCCGATGGAGTTTAAGATCAGCAGGGATTACCTCGCCCAGATTGAGCAATATATAAGCGAAAACCGTGAAAATGAGCTGGTAGACATGCTCGAAGATATTCACTACGCCGATATTGCCGAAATAATGGGCGAACTGGATGATGCTGATGCCATTTACCTGTTTCATATACTTGATAGCGAAAAAACATCTGAGATCCTTTTGGAGCTGGATGAAGAGGTAAGGGAAAAAATACTCCGCGGGCTTTCGCCCAAAGAAATTGCCGAAGAGCTTGATGAGCTGAGTACGGATGATGCCGCCGATATTATTGGCGAACTTCCTGCTGACATGAAGGAGGAGGTAATCTCTGAAATACTCGACGTAGAGCACGCTAAAGACATTGTAGATCTTTTGCGTTATGATGATGATACGGCGGGCGGACTTATGGGTAAAGAGCTTGTGCAGGTTAACGAAAACTGGAGCGTGCTTACCTGCGTAAAAGAAATGCGCGAACAGGCTGCTAATGTGCAGCGTGTGCATTCTATTTATGTGGTAGACGACGAAAACAGGCTTAAGGGCCGCCTTTCGCTAAAAGACCTTTTGGTTACCAGCACACGTACCATGATAAAAGAAGTTTACATACCTAAGGTAGACTTTGTAAAAGTAAATACCCCCGATGTTGAGGTGGCGCGTATTATGCAGCGCTATGACCTTGAAGCCATACCGGTAGTAGATGAGCTTGGCCGCCTTGTAGGGCGTATTACCATTGATGATATTATAGACGTTATTAAAGAAGAAGCCGATAAGGATTACCAACTTGCAGCGGGTATCTCTCAGGACGTAGAGGCAGATGACAGTATTCTTGATCTTACCAAGGCGCGTTTACCGTGGCTTGTACTGGCACTACTGGGGGGCTTTATAAGTGTAAAGCTGCTTAATGGTTTTAGCGGAGCCATGACCAGCCATAAAGAACTTTTCTTTTTTACCCCGCTTATTGCTGCAATGGCAGGTAATGTGGGTGTACAATCCAGCGCTATCATTGTGCAGGGTCTGGCAAATAACAGCATATCCGGTTCATTATGGAACCGCCTTATAAAAGAAATACTACTAAGCTTGCTAAACGGCGCGCTACTGGCTATTATACTAATAGTGGGCAGCCACCTGTTCTTGGGTGTAAGCTATGAAGTGGGATTAACGGTAAGTATATCATTAGTTTCGGTAATTGTAATAGCTTCGCTCATAGGTACCTTTGTGCCTATATTGCTAAATAAAATAGGCATTGACCCTGCCCTTGCTACAGGCCCGTTTATAACTACCAGTAACGATATTTGTGGTATCCTTATTTATTTCACCATAGCACAGCTTATCCTTGGGTTTTAGTTTTTTAGAAAAAACTATAATTACACCCTATTATAAATAACCATTGACACTTCCATGAAAAAAATATACCACCTTAAAACCTGTTCTACCTGCGTAAAAATACTAAAGCAAATTCCGCACCTGGAAACTTTTGAATTGCAGGAGATAAAAACCCAGCCCATTACTACAGCCCAGCTTGAAGAAATGCACGAAATGGCAGGCAGCTACGAAGCACTTTTTAGCCGTAACGCAACACTATATAAAGAGCGCGGACTGAAAGATAAGCCACTGACCGAAGCAGATTATAAAGATTTGATCCTGGAGCATTATACCTTTTTAAAGCGCCCCGTTATTATTGCAAATGATAAGATATTTATAGGTAACAAAGCCAATACCGTTGCAGAGGCGGTTGACTACCTCAAATAAAATATAGCCGTAAATTCCGCAGATTTTCTAATAATCTTTGAAAAAGGGATTGATTGTGTTTAAAAATCTGCGTAAATCCGTGTTTGCGAAGCATCCGCGTTATCCGCGTTCCATTATTTTCTTACCTTTGCTCAACTAAATTCATTTCATGATACAGTCTATGACGGGCTTCGGCAAAGCATCACTGCAAATGCCCACAAAAAAAATCACCGTAGAGGTTAAATCGCTAAACAGTAAAGGTCTCGACCTTAATGTGCGTATGCCCTCGGCATTCAGGGAAATGGAGCTGGGGCTTCGCAACAAGATCGCACAGAAACTGGAGCGTGGCAAGGTAGATTTTTCGCTCTTTATAGAAATTACGGGAGAAGAAACTTCATCAAAAATAAATGTGCCTATTGTAAAGGCTTACATTGCGCAGATGCAGGAGGTTATACCCGGTGGCGATGCTACAGAGCTGATGAAGATGGCAGTACGTATGCCCGATGCCCTTAAAACGGAACGTGAGGAAATAGACGAAAATGACTGGGCACAAATAAGCAGCGTTATAGACGAGGCTTTACAAAACATATATAACTTTCGTGTAACGGAAGGGACATCGCTTGAAAAAGAATTTTTAGTGCGCATAGGTAACATTATGAGGCTGATGAATGATGCTGTGGCTTTTGACAGCGAGCGCATTCAAAATGTAAAAGACCGCCTGCGCAACAGCATTGCCGAACTTGAGGTTAATGTAGACGAAAACCGTTTTGAACAGGAGCTTATTTTCTATCTTGAGAAAATGGACATTACCGAAGAAAAGGTACGCCTGGAAACCCACCTTAACTATTTTATAGAAACCCTTGCCGGTACTGAGGCTAACGGACGTAAACTGGGCTTTATAGGCCAGGAAATGGGGCGCGAAATAAATACCATGGGCAGTAAGGCAAACCACAGCGGTATGCAAAAACTGGTGGTGCAGATGAAAGATGAACTTGAAAAAATAAAAGAGCAGGTTTTAAACGTGCTATAGGGTTGATGGTTGTCAGTTGATGGTTGTTGGAAGCTCCCAACAAGTCAACTATTGTTGAAGTTTTCAGCTAATGGAAGCTCCTAACAACTGACAACCATCAACTGACAACTAAACACACACACAATGAACAAAGGAAAACTAATTGTATTCTCGGCGCCTTCCGGGTCGGGAAAAACTACTATAGTAAGGCATTTGCTGCAACACCCAGAACTTAACCTGGCATTTTCTGTTTCGGCAGCAACACGCGAGGCGCGCGAGGGCGAACTGCATGGCGAGCATTACCACTTTATATCGCTTGAAGATTTTAAAAAGCACATCAAGAACGAAGATTTTGTAGAGTGGGAAGAGGTATACCGCGATAATTTTTACGGTACGCTAAAAACCGAGATAGAACGCATCTGGGCACAGGGCAAGAACGTAATATTTGATATCGACGTTGCGGGTGGCCTGCGCATAAAGCGTAAATTTCCTGAAGAAACCCTGGCTGTATTTGTAAAGCCACCAAGTATTGATGAGCTTAAAATTCGCCTTAAAAAGCGTAGTACAGAGAGCGAAGACAAAATTAATATGCGTATTGCCAAGGCATCTGTAGAACTTGCCACTGCACCACAGTTCGATACCATCATCAAAAACTACGACCTTGATACCGCTAAGGCTGATGCTTATCAGCTGGTAAAAGATTTTGTAGGAGCATAACTGTTTGTAGTTAAGTATCTCACTATGTTGCGTGAGATTCCTCCTGTCGTCGGAATGACAAGATTGCTTTGTAATCCTGACGGAACGCAAGGAAGTTTTAAGATTCAGGCTTAGCGGCTTTGCGAGAGATTAATCGCAAATTTCTTGTTTTCGTCAGAATGATAAAATTGCTTTGTTATTATGAATTTCTGTTATTTATAGGTGTGAAACAAACTAAAGCATAATAAGATGGGGTATAAAAATGTTTGTTTAAATTGTAACATTGCCTTTAGTACAGGGATGGATTATAATGATGTAAGAGAGTCTAACTGTACCCAATGCAATGAGCAAATGATATTGGTTAATCATAAGTTTAAACCGCCTAAGAAAACTGATATTGCCGGATGGAAATTAGTGAGATTCTTAATAGAAAAGGGATTAAGGTTTGGTGCGGCTTATGATAATAACCATGTGAGAGTTCAGTATCCTAAAACTTTAGAAGAAGCCAAAGAGTTTGTGAAAAATCACAAGGCGCCTTTTCCGGTGATAAGATAGTATCCGACGAGATTAAAAATCCGAAGCATGAATTTTATAAAGAAAACCGTTAAACGCCTTTTAGGCATCAGTAATGAAAATGTTATTGAACGGCTTAAGAAGAAAGGGTTAAAAGTAAGTACTAACTTTCATATGCAACAGGGATGTATTATAGACGATTCGCATTCATACCATATTGAAATAGGTAATGATGTAAGTCTTGCGCCTAATGTGCACATACTGGCTCATGATGCCAGTACTTGGTGGTTTTTAGAGCATACAAGAATAAGGAATGTAAAAATAGGCAACCGGGTATTTATAGGCGCAGGCAGTATTATAATGCCCGGCGTTACTATAGGTAACAATGTTATTATAGGTGCCGGTAGTGTAGTTACTAAAGATGTGCCGGATAACTGTATACACGCCGGTAACCCCGCCCGTTTTTTAGAACATACAGATGTTTACATTGCTGCCGAAAAGGCCAGGATGAATGCTGAAAATACTTTTGGTGAAGCATTTTCTGAGGCACAGGGTGTGTCTTTACAAAATAAAGAAGTACTGAAACAAATGGCCGCAAAATATGGTACGGCCTACTTAAAGTAATTTATGAAAGTAGGATTATATTTCGGGACGTTTAACCCCATACATACCGGGCATCTTATCATAGCAAACCACATGGCAGAGTACAGTGGACTCGACCAGATATGGCTGGTAGTTACGCCACACAATCCGCTAAAAAAGAAAAGCACTTTGCTGGAAGACCACCACCGCCTGCAAATGGTATTTCTGGCTACCGAAGATTATCCTAAGCTTAAGCCAAGTGATATAGAGTTTCGCCTCTCGCAACCTAACTATACGGTAAATACACTGGTGCATTTGAAAGAAAAATTTCCTACGCATAAATTTTCGCTGATAATGGGAGAGGACAATCTTAACAGCCTTCACAAATGGAAGAATTATGAAGTACTGTTGCAAAGCCATGATATTTACGTGTACCCCCGCATTAATACGGAAGTTATAAACCCTGAGATTGCTGCCGCTGCACGCACGCATCGTGTAGAGGCGCCGGTTATAGAGATATCGAGCACGTTTATAAGAAACAGTATTAAAGAGGGTAAAAATGTACGTCCGCTATTGCCGGAAAAAGTCTGGCATTATGTAGAGCATAATTTGTTCTATAAAAAGTAAAACCAAAACCAACCAAATAACATATGGAAGATAATTTTAAAGAGTTTGATGGTGCAGGAGTAATATACCGACGCTCATTACTACCGTGGTGGATACGTTTTTTTAGCTGGGCTTTTATGATAGCAGGAGTATTGTCCATATTTACAGTAGCAATATCCTCAATAATGTCAAGTATACCTAATGTGTCGCTTTACGGCCTTGATGCTGTACTTCCGGCACCTTTTGGGCAATTGGCATCGACACTTTTTATGGCATTGAGCGGATTGACAGGTTTCTACCTGTGGCAGGAGAAAAAACAGGCCATACAGTTGGGGAAAATATGCGCCATAGTAGGTGTTCTTATTAGTATTGCCACAACAATAGGGTCAATTTCGTCGGGTAATTTTATGATTCGGTTAGAAATTATTTTCCTGATTTTGTTTTATCGTAAATTAGACCAACTGGAATATGATTGGGAACTCACCGCAGTTTCCCGAACTGGCAGAGACTAAGCTTTTTTTTGACATAAACGGGTGTAAATAATAACTACCTTGACCTTTCGTTTATATAGCTATGGAAGAACAGGATCACGACTTTTCAGAATTTGAAGGTGTTAAAACCGTTTATCGGCGCAGCCTGCTGCCCTGGTGGATATGGGGCATCTTGTTTGTCTATCTGGGTTTTACTACAGTTTTCCTTATTTCAGATGCTTATAGCCTCACACAGGGCTACGTTTTTGCGTTTGATGTCTTTCAAATTAACTGGCTCATACCATATCCTTATTACCCTGTAGTCTCTGTATTGCTTTATCTTTTTATGCTCATGGCTGCTTTAATGCTTTGGTTTGAGAAGAGAGAGGCCGCCGCAATAGGACGCATCTGTTTTGGAATAATGCTACTGCTTTGTACCGCAGTTTTTTCCAAAGGATTATTCTCAGGGCACTTTTCGCTCCGTATAGAAATCATCATATTTACAGATGTTGTATTACGTCTTTATGATAAGAGAAAAGAATGGAAGCAAGCCATATCCAGACGTAACTAATACCATTTCACATTACTTATAGTTCAATTGATTAAATGTTACGCAAAGATATTGCTTTGCAAACATAGGAGTCGCAAATCTTTGTAGCTTACGTCGAAACATATTGTACAGCTTTGCGCCTCTGCGCCTTTGCGAGAAAAAATATCTGAACTACATTATATTTTCATTTGGTATAAATATAAAAGCCACAATGCAAATGTACTTTGTGGCTTTTAAGTAAAATAAAAAGTAAGTTTTAAAACCTGTAACCCAGGTTAAAGTCGCCCCTAAAAGAAGCGTCCGGCGCATTAGATCCACCAAAGTTGCGACCCCCTCCGGCAAGTATTTCAAATACAAAACCTGAACGGTTTATCCATTTCCATCCTAATGAAATACCTACTGATGCGGCAGTGTAGTTTTCTCGCTTGTCGTGGTAACTGTAAAAGCCATTGCCGTTATTGTCTACATAATACGACTCAACGTATCCGTTATAATCACGGCCTGCAATGAATTTACCAAATCCCTCTATAAAAAATCCTCTTGCACCATAATACTTAGGCTCTGTAAAATAGAAACGCGCAAAAGGTGTTACAGAAAAGTCTTCGGGATACTCGTTGTTTTTACTGTCGAGGTTACCTAAAAGAGAAATTCCATAAGTAAAATCCTCAGAGTGAATGCGTTCATAGGTTACATCTAAAATTCCGCCGGCTAAAAGCTTAATGGCGCCAATCTTAAATTCATGTTTCTTGTTCAATACGCTGGTTGAGTCGGCCTGCGCATACGTTGTTGTAATAAATCCTGTAGTTAACAGGGTGATTAATAAGGTAATGTGTTTCATTGGCGAAAATTGTTTGGTTTATGTAAGAACTAAAAATTTAAATATTAATTATATTACTGGTGTTTAATAGATGTGGTAAAATGTAAAAGGTTGCCTTTGTTAAATAAATAAATTCTTTAATTTTTTCAGTAAATCGCTGTTAATTTATCAATCAATACAATTACTATACCGTTTTCTTAAATATCTTTACAATACTTAACCGTTAAAAAATGAATGATACGTTTACACTATCGATTAATGGCAATACTGAAATTGACATTACCGAAGCGCAGCTTGCCGCCTTTGATGCCATAAGCACTGCAGAGGGCAGCTACCATGTTTTAAAAGATAACCTGCCGTATAGGGCAGAGGTAGTATCAAAAAGCTTCCTGAAAAAAACCTATACTGTTGCTATTAATAATAACACATATGAGGTTCATATAGGCAATGCGCTGGACAGGCTTATTAAAAACATGGGTTTTGAGATAGGCACCGCAAAGCAGGTAAATGATATAAAAGCACCTATTCCGGGACTTATACTCGAAATAGCCGTTACCGAAGGACAGGAAGTACAGGAAAACGATACCCTGCTGATACTCGAAGCCATGAAGATGGAAAACACGTTCCATTCGCCACGTGCGGGTGTTATAAAAAGCATAGCCGTAACTAAAGGCCAGGCCGTAGATAAAGGGCAGTTGCTTATAGAGTTTGAGTAGGTTATTTAATCGTTGAAATTGAATAAAAAAAGAGGCTAATTAACCACAACGTACACAATGAAAACCGCCGTAGGCGGAGGGACACAAAGCTGTATGGCAATAGTTATAAACACACAGCTTTGCGAACCTGAAAAATGACTCTGAGTGACTTTGTGCCTTCTCTGTGAAACTTTGTGTAACCCGTGTAAAACAAACTTAAATTGAAAAAAATACTTGTAGCTAATCGCGGCGAAATTGCCATAAGGGTAATGAAAACCGCTAAAAATATGGGCATTAAAACCGTAGCTGTTTACAGTGCTGCCGACCGTAATGCCCCACATATAAAATTTGCAGACCAGGCCGTGTTTATAGGCCAGGCGCCCAGTAGCCAGAGTTACCTGGTTATGGATAAGATAATTGCTGCTGCTAAAGAAACCGGTGCAGATGCCATACACCCCGGTTATGGCTTTTTGAGCGAAAATGCAAATTTTGCCGAAGCTGTTACTAATGCCGGTATAACGTTTATTGGTCCGCGGCCAGATGCCATCCGTATTATGGGGAGCAAGCTGGGCGCTAAAGATGCCGTTAAAGAGTATGGCATACCCATGGTACCGGGCGTAGACGAGGCCATTACCGATGTGGCTAAAGCCAAAGCCATATCTAAAGAAATAGGTTTCCCTATACTGATAAAAGCCAGTGCGGGCGGTGGTGGTAAAGGCATGCGTATTGTAGAGAACGAAGCCGAGTTTGAATCGCAAATGGATCGTGCTATCAGCGAGGCTACTTCTGCCTTTGGCGATGGTAGTGTGTTCATTGAAAAATATGTGGGTTCGCCCCGCCATATCGAGATACAGGTAATGGCAGACAGCCATGGTAATACCTTATACTTATTTGAGCGTGAGTGCAGCGTGCAGCGTCGCCATCAAAAGGTGGTCGAAGAGGCGCCGTCATCGGTTCTTACACCAGAGATTCGTAAGGCTATGGGCGAGGCTGCCGTAAAGGTGGCACAGGCCTGTAACTATCTTGGTGCGGGTACGGTAGAGTTTCTTTTAGATGAAAAGCTCAACTTCTATTTCCTTGAAATGAATACCCGGTTACAGGTAGAGCATCCGGTAACGGAAATGATTACGGGCTTAGACCTTGTAGAGCTACAAATTCGCGTTGCCCGTGGCGAAGCATTACCCATTAAGCAGGAAGACCTGCACATTAAAGGCCACGCAATGGAACTGCGCGTATATGCCGAAGATCCGCTGGCAGATTTTGCACCAAACGTGGGCAACCTCGAAGTGTATGAACTCCCGGTGGGCGAAGGGATCCGTGTAGACAACGGTTTTGAACAGGGTATGGATGTGCCTATTTATTATGACCCCATGCTGAGCAAGCTTATTACATATGGTAAAGACCGTGCCGAAGCGATTGAGAAAATGATACAGGCCATTGCCCAATATAAGATTAAAGGGGTGGTTACCACGTTGCCTTTTGGCACTTTTGTAATGGAGCATGAGGCTTTTCGTTCCGGTAATTTCGATACGCATTTCGTAAAGAAGTATTATGATGCCGATAAGCTCAAAGCACAACTGGATACAGAGGCCGAAATAGCTGCTTATATTGCCCTTAAGCAATACCTTGAAGATAGCAAACAACTACGACTACCCATTTTGTAAACTACCCATGGAAGATAAAATACAAGCATTAAATAATAAGATAGCCCTTGCCCAGCTGGGCGGTGGCGAAAAGCGTATTGCTACACAACATAGTAAAAAGAAACTTACCGCACGCGAACGTGTAGCCTATCTTCTAGATGAAGGTTCGTTTGAAGAAATAGGCATGCTGGTTACCCACCGCACTACCGATTTTGGTATGGATAAAGAAACCTATTATGGCGATGGCGTTATTACCGGATATGGTACCATAAACGGAAGGGCTGTGTATGTTTTTGCACAGGATTTTACCGTTTTTGGTGGCGCACTTTCTGAAACCCATGCCGAGAAAATTTGCAAGGTTATGGATATGGCTGTTAAGGCCGGCGTTCCTATGATAGGGCTTAACGATAGTGGTGGTGCCCGTATACAGGAGGGTGTTAGGTCACTGGGTGGCTATGCCGATATTTTTTACCGCAATGTACAGGCCAGTGGGGTTATTCCGCAGATATCTGCCATAATGGGGCCCTGTGCAGGTGGCGCGGTATATTCTCCCGCCATGACCGATTTTACCATGATGGTAGAGGGTAGCAGCTATATGTTTGTTACCGGACCCAATGTGGTAAAAACAGTAACTAACGAAACCGTAACGAGCGAAGAACTTGGCGGTGCGAGTACCCACAGTACAAAAAGTGGCGTGGCACACATAACGTCTGCTAACGATGTGCAGTGCCTTGAAGATATCAAGACCCTGCTAAGCTACCTGCCGCAAAACAACCGCGAAACTGCGCCAAAACTCAATGTGAATTTTGCTGATGAGGTGCGCGATGTGCTAAGTGATATTATTCCTGATAATGCCAATAAGCCGTATGATATGCACAAGGTAATACAAGGCATTATAGATGAAGACAGCTTCTATGAAGTACATAAGGCATTCGCCGAAAACATCATTGTAGGCTTTGCACGCCTGGGTGGCCGAAGCATAGGTGTTGTGGCTAACCAACCTGCCTATCTGGCCGGGGTGCTTGATGTTAACAGCAGTACTAAGGCCGCACGATTTGTGCGTTTTTGCGACTGCTTTAATATTCCGTTACTGGTGTTAGTAGATGTACCGGGTTTTTTACCGGGTACCAACCAGGAGTGGAGCGGTATTATTGTGCATGGCGCCAAGCTGCTCTATGCGCTTAGCGAGGCTACTGTGCCACGGGTTACGGTTATTACCCGTAAGGCTTATGGCGGGGCTTATGATGTAATGAACAGTAAACACATAGGTGCCGACTTTAACTATGCGTGGCCAAGTGCCGAAATTGCTGTAATGGGGGCAAAGGGGGCAAGTGAGATTATCTTTAAAAAAGAGATAAGCGAAGCCGAAGACCCTGCTGCAAAGCTTTTAGAAAAAGAGGCAGAGTATGCCGATAAGTTTGCCAACCCATACACCGCTGCCCAACGTGGTTTTGTAGATGAAGTAATATTACCAAAAGATACCCGCCGCAAATTGCTGAAAGCCTTTAGCATTTTAGAACATAAAACGGTAGATACTCCTAAACGCAAACATGGTAATATACCATTGTAAATGAATTTGGTTTAATGTGGAACTGTCTCAAGAAATAAATGTTTGAGGTTAACTTTGTTGAACCTTTCAGATTCCTTCACTTTTCTATCGTTCAGGTAAGGATGACCATATAAAGTGCCATTTTTTTTCGGTTCATATAGCAGAACATTTTACAAAAAGCAAAATCCCCACCGCATTAGCGGTGGGGATTTTTATTTGGGGTTAAACGTAAGTCAGCCGTTAGTAAACGATGCGCTTAGACACTTTACCTTTTACAGTATTTACCTCTACGATGATTACCTGCTGTGCAATGTTAAGGTTGTTTACAGCTGCTTTGGTATCGTTGATGCCATTTGCGCTGTAAAGCTGCCTTCCACGGATATCAAATATGGTAACACCGTTTATAAGGGTGCTGCCTGTATTGATGCTTATGGTATTGCCCTGCTTGTAAACGATTACTGTATCAGGGTCAACCGTTGGGTTGTCTGTGCCCAGTGCCGATGTAAGGTATACTACTTCGAAACGTCCTTCAAAAGTACCTGCTTCTGATGTAAAGGTATAGTCGCGGTCTGAGATATTACGGATAATACCTTCAGCATTGTCTTTAAGGTAAATTACCTGACCTTGTTCAAACACACCTTCGGTATGGTCAAGGCCTACAGTAAATTCTCCTGCCGCCGGTACTGTAAAGCCCATTGGTACAACATCTGTAGCATCAAACTCCGGCCTTGCCTGGATGGCAAGCTGCGCGTTTTCTGCCAGCGAGTATAGCGATACCGTATTAGCATCAGTAAGCTTAAGGCCGTCATAACCATAGTCAAGGCCTGTAGTACCTTCTTCCATGTATGCGATAAGTGCCTGGCTTGCCGTACCGTTTTGTGCCTTCATGTTCAGCCACAGTTTAGAAGCTGTGCTTTGCGCTGTCCTGAAGAAGCCTTGTGTGGCTCCCGGTGCTGCACGCCTCATGCTGTTTGTAAAGTTAAGCTGCGGGTTAGTTTGTCCTGTAGCTGTTTTTACAATAAAGCCCTGCCCCTGGCTAATAACCCAGTTGCCTGCGGTGGCATTTGCACCCTGGTAGAAGTTACCAAGGCTTACCGTTGTAGCATCGCCTGGGTTAGCAGTATAACCTGCCTGTGTAAGGGTAGCATATGATGAAGATGCTGCGCTGTTGCGTTTCCTCCACAGGTAAAGACCTGTAGACGTGTGCAGTTTTCCGCTGTTCGCGGTAAAGAAGTCGGCTACGCTTATTGGCGATGGGTAAGGGTTACCCACAGCGGTAAAGCGGTTGTTATCTGTAGAAAGCGCGATGCTTACATTACCATTGTTTGGCGTACCTGTAAAGATACCGTCAAAGGCAAAAGAAGCGGTGCCTTCATTAAATCCTGTATGAGTATCTGCATTTGGCATACGTATAAGGTATCCTTTTGCAGCCTCAAAGCTGTGGTCGCCCGGTGTTACTGACCAGTAACCTTCTATCATGGCAGTACCATTGCTGGCATACTTATACTCATAGAAACGCGTTGCCGACGTTGCCGGAGAGAAAGTAAGCAGGTTTTGTGCTGCCACAGGAGATGACCACATGGTGTAATCTAGCCTGTATAGCGGGTTACTGCTTTTGTGGATGGTAATTTTACCCGCATTGTCGTTAGTAGCTGTAGCGGCACCTTGTAGAAGTGCACCGTTGTTAGCTATGGTAAGGGTACCAGCCGGGTTAACAGAAAGTATGTTGTCTACACTTAGTGTTGCACCTGTAGCTACGGTTAGCGTTGCACCTGCACCTACAGTAAGGTTGTGGGCAAGGGCAGTACCAGTACTAATTACAGGGTTATTGGCTGTTGAAGGTATTACCACATCGCTGGTAGCTGTTGGTACTACACCTCCACACCAGTTGGCAGTGTTTGTCCATGATGTGTTAAATGAGCCGTTCCAGTTAAAGCAAGGAACAGTAACGTTAAGTGTATAGTCTTCAATTTCACCATAGTATCCATCATCATAATAGTCATATGTAACGGCACATGGGTTTGATGGACTTGAGCTACCGTAGTCTGCCATGATCCTCATGCGGTGGTTGCCCAAAATTGCATTAACAGGTATAGCAAATGAACCTGATACGGTGCTTAAATACAGTCCTGAAACATAAACTCTTTCTGATGTAGAGAAAGAAAGATCGTTGTTCCAGTCTACCCAAATTGCAACACCATAAGTGCTTGACTGCATCGTTGCGGTGAAGTTGATGGTGCTGCCTTGTGAACCGGTTACTGATTGTGCACTGAAATTTGAATAACCTGTTCCGCTACTTGTACTTGTATTACTAATGTTAGTAGTACCTCCCGTGGTAGAGAAATTACTAATGTAATCATAGTAATCATCGCTTGAAGGTGTACAGAATCCGGTGTAGAAACTTGTATTGGTCCATTCGCCATATTCGGTACCGCAGTTCGACCTGATCCAGAAGTAGTAGGTAGTATTTTGAGTTAATGCACTGATTGATTTTGTTAATACTCCGGCAGCCACCGAACCACTTGGGGTAGTTGTTGATGTAGGTGCTGTAGCCGATGAGGTATAATAATAATCATATCCTGCTGAAGGTGCCTGCGCTGGTGCGCTCCAGTTAAGAGTAGCACTTGTAGTTGTTAAATTGCTTGCTACAAGAGATATAGGTGTGCCGCAGCTTGGAGACGGATCAATTTTGAAGTTATCAAATGCAAGGTCATAGTCTCCTGAAATCCAGTTTGCAGTAATTCGTACCTGAACAGTTTGCCCACTATAAGCTGCAAGAGGATACGTTTTGTTTTGCCACCCTGCTACACCATTATTGTTAACAGTTTCCAGTGTTGTCCAGGTGCTGCCATAATTTGTAGACAATTGTACAACATAGCTGCCGCTATCAACCGAAGGAGGTGTGTAAGGGCTGTCATAATTTGCTGCCTTATATTTAAACACAAGTCTGTCATCGTTACCAAGAGGCCCCACGTTTACAGTAGTAAATGTTCCTGTGGCAGTACTTGAAGAATATAAATTCTTTTGGATATAATAAGTATCAGTACCTATTGAAGAACGTGAATTATTGACACTGAAGCTTGAACTGGCAATATTCCATCCCGCAGGTGTTGTTGCAGATGTAAAGCCTTCTGTCCAGATAACCGGCACCACAATAGCTGTTGTAACGGTAGAAGATGCTGCATTACTATATGTGTAGCTGCTATTGTAGTTAGCTGCTTCCATTACAATAAATACACTTACATTGTAGCTGATACCCATTGTAAGGCCTGTAAGGTTTACACTCGTTCCATCGCCATTATACACGTTGTAAGCAGCTGCATCTCCCTGGTATGCTGTGCCCGGAGCAGTAAATACTGTGCTTGCTGAGTATGTAGTGGCTGCCTGCGTTGGCGTACCTACAGTAGTTGAAGTTCCTTGCTTAACAAAAACAAGTACCTGGTGTCTTGCAGCATCAAATGATGCCGGCAATGTCCAGTTAAGTGTAAGTGCCGTAGGTGTAGCTGCCGTTGCGGTAATAGTAGCTGCAACAGCCGGTTTTGTAGCATAATTTAGAGCTGGTATAGTACCATCTGTTTTAAAGTCGATGTTTGTACCGCTGTTTGTATATGTTACGTTTTTAAAATAGTACATGGTACCTGCTGTGCCTGCTGTAAGAGTACCAGTTGCTGTAGTAGCACCGGTGTATTTTCTTATTGGGCTGGCAGTAGCCAGTGTAGCATTGGCAGCATCGGTTCCGTCTGCAGGTGTAGCGGCCGGGTTTGTAGTACTTCCTGTAAGTACATAACCATCCGGTGCCTGGGTTCCTGCAACAGCAGCTGTCCATGTAAAATTAATATCTGTAGTAGTTGCCGTGCTTACCGCAAAAGCAGTAGCATAGTTAGATGGCTCTGACTTATAGGTAGTAAACGTAGAAGATGCAGACCATGGCGACTTATTTGACTCATCACAAACTGATCTTACCCATACATAGTATTGTGTATTTGGCAATAGTGTTGTTAATGATGCGGTAACCGTTCCTGCAACAACATTGTATGGTGTTGTAGTAGCAGCTGTAGGTGCAGTATTTGTGGTGGCGTAGTAATATTCATAACCACCTGCCGGGGCGCTTGTGCTGGCGGTCCATCCAATGGTTGCTGTAGTACTGCCTGTAGTGGTTGCTGTTAAAACAGTAGGCGGTTCGCAACCCGGCGTTGGCTCAATTACAAAATTGTCGAAAGCATAGTTAGGATTACTCGTAAGCCTGTTGCCTGTAACTCTTATTTTAACAACCTGTCCTGTATAAGATGCAAGCGGATAAAACTTAGTGTGCCATCCTGTTAGGCTGCTATTTGCTACAGTTTCAAGAGTTGTCCATGTATTGCCATAGTTTGTAGATATTTCTACAACAAAGTTACCTGTATCTGCCGCTGCCGGGTCTCCGTTGTTAAGTGCAACTTTATAGTCAAACTTAAGACGGTTATCTGCCGTAAGCAGACCCACGTTAATAGTGGTAAACGAAGATGTAGTGTTAGTGTTATTAAGAGCCCTGTAAATATAGTTGCCATTTCCTGCTCCTATAGATGTAGATGCATTGCCAATTGTCCATGCTGCAGTGCTGCTGTTTACCCATCCTGTAGGTAGGGTAGTAGTGGCAAAAGGCTCTGTCCATGTTACAGGTGTTAGCATATGTGTGCTAAATGTAGTACCGGTTGTCCAGGCGCTGTAATCTGTACCGCCACAAAATGTGCGTACATATACTGTATACTGTGTGCCTTGTGTAAGGTTAGTAAGTGTAGTACCTGTAGAAACTGTAGAGTCTGTAAATACAGCACCCGCAGTTCCTGGTGTACCTGTTGTGCGCACTTCATATTGGTATGAAGTAGCTGTACCCTGTGCAGGAGCCGTCCATGTAACAGCCGCGCCATTGTGTGTTACAGATGTTGTTGTTACCGCTACTGCTGTAGGTATAAAGCATGTAGGTGCATTTGCAATGGTTACAATATAATCTTCTGTTTCTCCATAAGAGCTTTGTGTACATGCTCCAGATGCGGTATATGCACTGTCTGAACCTCCACGTACCCTAAGTTTTGTATTGCCAAGAGTAGCCCCGGCAGGTACGGTAAAGGTATAGGTAGCAGTAGCACTACCTGCCGCAGCAGTTGTAGCAACGCCTATTGCCTCATCGGCATCAAAAATAAGGTTTTGGTTATAGTCTATCCATGCTGCACTATATTGTGTGCCGTCTGTACCAAATGTAATTGCTACGGTATTATTAGCAATTCCGCGATACAGCACAACAGGAGTGTTGCTGTATGAAGTATAGTTAGTACTGCTGTTACTACTACTGTTAGTATAAGCAGCGCCATAAGTAGGTGTTATAGCAACATTTGTAACAATATCGGTTGCATTAACGGTACCCGGTGTAGTTATACAGTAGCCTGTATAAAAACTTCCGCCGGCAGCCCATTCAGATTTTTCTGTACCTGCACAGGCAGATCTTACCCACCAGTAATAGCTGGTAGATGCTGTAAGCGAGGTAAGGTTAACCGAGTTTCCGGTTGTTGTGTTTGTAGGTGTAGTGGCAGCTACAGGAGCTGTGTTAGTTGAGCTAACATAGTACTCATATCCGTTAGCCGGTGTAGTGGCAAGAGCTGTCCACCCAATGGTAGCTGTGGTTTCTGTAATGTTCGTTGCTGCACTTACTGCAGGAGCATTACACGCCGGCCTGTTCTCTACAGTAACATCATCAATATAAATGTAATATCCGTCTAAGCCTCCGGGTGGTACATGAAATGCTATGTAAGTAGTTCCGCTATAAGCCGAAAGGTCGATAATTACTTCCTGATAAGCAGTATTTGCTACTGTTGTAAGTGTTTGTAGCGTAGTTGTAAAATCGGCAGGAGCCCTGCCTGTTGTAGACAGTTTTACAGTATAATCATTAGGCTCGCTGGCGCTTCGTGCCCTTACCCAGTAACGCAGCCTCTGATTGCCTGCTAGTGTTATAGCAGGAGTTATAAGCCAGTCGTTATTTGCGCCACTATTAAAGTCGGTATACAGGGTTACGCTTTTTGTTCCTCCATGGGCATAAGTAGCATCGTTAACTGTAGTCCATTTATCGCCGTCAGCATTGGCATCAATCACCGTCCAGCAATCCGGAGTTGTAGATGCTGCTGCCGATTCAAATGTTTCGTTAAAAGGGAATACTGTTACAGCATTACAATCTGTCCTAAAAGTAGCAGGTCCTGACCAGTCAGATTTTGTAGTGGCATCACAAACTGAACGCACCCAAAAGTAATAAGTTGTATTTGCTGTTAGGCTGCTAAGAGGTACAGATAATACACCGGCAGCTACACTTCCTGTAGGTGTTACAGGAGCTGTGTTTGTGGTGCTGTAGTAATATTCGTAGCCGTTTGCCGGTACGATTGTAGGTGCTGTCCAGCTTATGGTAGCGTTGTTAATAGTTGATGTTGCCGTTAAGGCCAGAGGCGTTAAACACTGAGGAATTATAAGGCTAACGTTGTCTACGGCTGCAGGAGGGTTTGTACCGCCACTGCTGTCGTTGTACCATTCAAAAACAAGCCTTACCGTAGAGCCGGCAAAAGCAGAAAGGTTTAGTGTGTTATTTGTATAAGTTTGCCATGTGCTTTGAAGGTTAAAGTTACCGCCCAACTGAATACGGGTTCCAGATGAAGAAATTTGGGTGCCTGGTGTTGGTACATAAGTTACCGGTACAAGCCATGCCCTTAGGTAATCTAAAGAAGCAGTTTCTCCTACTCCCTTCCAGTTAAAAGAGAGTTGTGTAACGCCTGTTCCTGCCGGTATAGCAATATCTCTATAAGCCTGAACTGTTGCAGAAGAGTTAAGTGTGTAGGTATTTGCAGTACCGTCGTTAGTAATATATAACGACTTAGAGCCTCCATTGTTTACAGCAGATCCTACCATCCATTTGTTTGTATATGATGCGTTTAGAAGGTTGTAAGTAACTGCGCCTTCAAAATCTTCTGTATAGGGAAGTGTTGCCGGGGTTTGCCCGGTGATAAAAGTACTTACTGAATAATAAGTGGTACCACCGTTATTAGTAGCATATGCCCTTAGGTAATACGTAGTGTTTGGTGTAAGGCCGGCAATGGTTGTGCTAAAAGTGCCCCCTGCCACACCGCTAAAACCGGTACCTGCAACTTGCGTGCCTGTACCACCTGTAAAGGTAGCTGTGCTGTATTCTAAACCGTATGCAGTAATGTTGCTGCAACCTAAGCTGCTTATGGTGCTTCCGGTAATGGTAACCTGGTTAGAGCTTAAGGCGCCCAAAGCGCCATTACTGCTTAATGAAGGGGCTGTATTAATACCGGCTCCTGTTGCAGCCACATTTGTAGTAGAGGTAGTACCACCACCTGTAATGGGGATATTGCCATTATATGCTCCTGAGGTTGTTACCGTAGGACTTAATTTTACATAAACCTGCTGCGATAAACTGCCGGATACGGGAGACAGCGCAAGTGTGCTTGTATATGGGCCCGCAGAGGCAGTACTGTAAGTATAGCCCGTAAGTGCTCCTACAGTTACATCTCCGGTAAGATTACCGCCTGTAAGCGTAAAGCTACCGGCTGCAGATGTATTGTTTATACATACATTGCCAAAACCTGACAGGGTAGTGGCTACTGTGTAGGGATTTTGGCTTATGGCACCTGTAAACTGAATTTGTGCAAGTGTTCCTGTCCTTGTTCCTGAACCAGGTGTAGCAGGGTTAACGTTTGTAGATGTATCATTACTTAAATAAAGACCGGTGTTAGAAGCAGACGTGTAAGAGTTAAAAGTAGCACGACTTGCGCTGCTGGTATAAAGGGCAGCTTTTTCATACACGCCTATAACAATGTTATCTGTATTATTATATGCAAAAGGAGTAGTTAATGTAAATTCTATCCATGAATTAGCTACAGGTGTAAAGGTACCATCATATACTTGTGTTAATGATGCTGCCGGAACCCAGTCTGAAGTTGATGAAAATGAGCTTTTGCTGGTATGGCCAATATAAATTCTCCAATCGTTCCATGCTGTTGTTGAACTTCCTAAGGATGTACAGTAGAAACGTATTTTCGTGATATTGCCCGCAGTTCCCTGTGCGACATTGTATTCTGCCTTTGTTATAATTTGCTGCGTATAGTTGTAACCAAAGTAGCTGTTTATAGGCATAGTGGTATTTGTTGCAGTACCAGATCCTATTTGTATAGTGCCCGTTTGTGCATTGATACCCATACATACTAATAGTAACAATGCAGTTAGGCCTAAAGAGAGATTTTTCCTTTTAGTTTGCCTTTCAACATAATTTGTTGTGTGGTTTCTGTTTCTATTAGAAATTATTTGTCTTGTTAATGCCCCTAAGAGCACAAGCCGTTTTTTGGATTGTGAAAGCAAAGAACCGTCGGAACTTTTTAATCCATGTGGTAATGCGGCAGTGGTTTGGCTTCGTGCCGCGAGAGTGTAATTTTGTTTCATCTATATAAAAATCTGATAGGAAAACAAAAATAAATATTTAATATTTTGTTAATACTTCGTGTTGTATTTTTAAATTTTTAGCATAAAAACTTAATTTTTGTTGTATTTGTAACAAATACTTTCAATGCAGATGCGTGATTAAGATTGATATTCATATTTTTTTTGTTAAAATATAAAAACATCAAATGTTATATTTGTAACATTAAGTTGCTTTTTATTCTTTAATATCAATTTATTACAGATTAAATGTTGTATTATGTCGATAAAATGAATTTGCTAATTAATTATTTTATATTTCATTATTAACATAATATATGGCGTAGTCTTAAATACTTTAGGAGACGTGTTTTGTTGTATATATAACATTCTAATATTATGTATAAGTTAAGGGTGATAATGGCTTTATAATATGCCCAAAACCGAATTGGTTTGTTCTTTTATTAGGTTGTGTTTGCTGATAAATTTTTCGGTTGTTGTTTTGCTCAGCTTAGTCAAGAATGGATCAGGCCTAAATTGTTTTCTTGCTACATAATTATCTCTGGGTCTATGGTAAGGGAAATCATAGATGTTAAAGCCCTGGTAAGTTGTCTTGGTTTTGCGAGGTGTCTTTAAGATGCTGCTTATAATATATATGTTAATTGTATTTTGTCTTGCAGTCTTGATTGTGGTATTTTGGTTCGGGTATTTTAATGATATCAATAGAGGTTGAGGTAGCTTGTGGGTGAGGTTGTGCTATGTGGTAAAAAGGAAGTCCATTTTAGTTTATTTAATAGTGTGGTAACGCCTTTTAAATACTGATTTATTTTTTACATATTTAAAATCAGGCCGCGAATGATATCGATCAGTAAAAAGTATAGACAATGTTTATTAATCTATGCTTTTTGTCGGCAAATTTTACTGTATAGCCGTAATTACCTTGTTTTTAAGGCTTTTAATATAGTTGTTTTTGATAGTTGTCTATACTTTATCTATTAATGGTTTGTTAATATTTATCTAATATGCGCTTACCTTTGCACTGTTGAACGATAGTTATTACGCATCCTTAACTTAGTTTAATGCAGTTCGTCGGCACTTATGTACAGTTTAACGGCACACCATAAGGCCTCAACGAAATGTAAGAAGAAAAGGTATAAAGCGCATGTACCTTTGCTTCATCAAAACAGAACAACTGTACCGCCGCGAGGCAGAACAAAAGCATCAACGAGTAACTAAAAAACAGTAAAACAAAAAAATTAAAAAAATGAATACTTCAGATTTCTCCCCGCCACGATAAACAAGTTTTTTCTGATAAAATGTGTTAAAATAAAGGAGTAAACAGCCTGTCTTTGTAAAGTGATCTAAGGATGTATTTCAACGATAAAAAGTAGACGTTCATCTGAAACATTCTGAAAAACAGAAACGTGAAAATCTTAAAAAATTCTTAAAATTATTTTTTTTACTGAGAAATTTAATCTAAGTTTGCACCCGCATCTAAAAAATAGTTAAGCCCCCTTAACTACCTAAAATTTAAATAATTACTAAAATGAAAAAAGCATTATTTCTACTATTGCTATTGCCTTTTATTGCCCTATCTGAAACCAACGCTACATGGGCAGTTAATCCTCTAAATGGTACCTATACTGTAGGAGCAGGCGGCAACTACACAACGCTTACAGCTGCTGTTGCGGCACTAAACGCTAACGGTATTTCTGGGCCGGTAACTTTCAAGCTTACAAATGCCACTTATAGTGTAGCTACAGGTGAAACTTTCCCGCTAACAATCAATTCTATAACGAATTCTTCATCTGCTAATATAGTTACTTTTGAACCCGCGACTGGTAACAATGTAACAGTTGAGGCGACAAATCAAACTATTAATAATAATCTTGCTCCAGTAGCTGCGGTATTTGTTTTAAAAGGAGCTGATTATGTAACTTTTAACGGTGGCACTGCTAAAAATCTTATCCTTAGAAACGCAAACAACGTAAATGATGATTCAGCGCGTGCTGTAATATGGGTTGCGGCAAATGGTACAGATGCTGCTACTAACATAACTGTAAAAAATACTGTTCTTAAAGGTTGCCCTAGTTCAAACTCTAAATACAATGGAGGTGTTTACTCCGGTGCTTATGGTCTTGCAGGTAGCTATGGTAAACATATAAGCATAAGTGAGGCTCTAGCTAATAATACAGGTCTTGTAGTAACAAACAATACTTTTATAGATGTAAGGAACGGTGTGTATGTAAATGCAGGTTCGTCAACCGCTACAAATATTACAGTTTCTGAAAATGACTTTGGTGGTTATAGTGCTTCAAATGGTGTTCGCCTTTCAGGGGGTGTAATTCTTAAAAATGTGAATGGCTTTACCGTAACAGGAAATTCAATACATGATATCATTCAGGATTTCTCAAACGGAAATCTTGCGGTAAGGGCTGGTGGTATTCACATAGGTGAAGCTTCTAAAGAAGGGGTTATCACTAAAAATAACATCAAGAACCTTGTGAGGACTAGCGATAACAGCTATCAGTTTGCAGGTGTAGCACTTGAATCTACTGTAGCAATTACTAATATACTTGTTGCAAATAACTTCATACTGAATTTAAAAACAAACTGGGCAGGTGATACTACTCAGGCTTCACACGGTATCAGTATTGTAAAAGGCGGAAGCTACAAGATATACTTTAACACTGTAGCTTTTAATAACAGCCAAGATGGAGGATTCTCTACGGCGCTATATGTAGGTGCTAACGCAGGTAGCAATATTGATGTAAGAAACAACATTTTCTCTAATCAGCAAACAAATAGTAGTGCTAACAGGCTTGCTATCCTTATAATAAAAGATCCTTCTCAGCTTGGATCAGTATTCAGCAACCTTAACTATAACGCTCTTTATGCTCAATACATAGGGTATGCGGGTACAAATGCTAACTGGACTGGTAATAGCGGTAATACTAACTATCAGACATCATTAAGTGGATGGAAATCGGCTACAGGTCGCGATTTTAATTCTCTAAACGTTAACCCTTCTTTTGTAAGTGCTACAGATCTACACCTTACTGCAAATAATGCTACTAACGCTACACTTGCAGGTACAGCAATCAGCTCAGTAAAAAAAGATATTGATGATAATGTAAGAAACTTTGTTACTCCTACAATTGGTGCAGATGAGTATGGTGTTTCTCCTTATGTAGATGCTACTACTTGTGATGCTTCTACAATATGGAACGGTACAGCATGGAGCAATGGTGAGCCAACAGCTACTACAAATGCAATTTTTAATGGAAGCTACACTCAAAACGGTGGTATACTTAACGCTTGTACACTTTATGTAATGGATGGTGCTACTGTAATATTTACAAACAACAGTACTGCTAAAGTAGTACACAGTGTAAACGTAACAACTGCAGGTTCACTTACTTTTGAAAGTAGCTCTAACCTTATCCAGGTAGAAAACGACGCTAACACAGGTATAGTAACTGTAAAACGCCTTAGCGGTAAACTAAAAAGGCTTGATTACACAATATGGAGTGCACCGGTAGTTGACTCAAGGACGGCAGACTTCCAGACACTAAAAACGTTCTCTCCAGAAACATTAGCAAACCGTTTCTACACATATACAACTACACAAGGTGTGTTTAATACAGTAGATGAAAACACAACAAGGTTCGCAGCTGCATCTGGTTACCTTATCCGTATGCCAAATACAGGTAGTGCAACAGGTTATAACGCAGGTACCGGAAGGATGCAATACAATGGTGTTTTTACAGGTACTCCTAACAATGGTGTAGTAACAAAAAGCCTTGGATATGGCGATAGCGCACACGCTTTCACAATGGTTGGTAACCCTTACGCATCTCCAATAAGCATCAAAGCTTTCATTAATGCTAACATAGACCAGATTGAAGGTACTGTATGGCTTTGGAGAAAAACAAACAATGCTACTCAAACAAGCTACTGTACTGCAAACCTTTCAGGATATGTTGCAAACAGCGCTCCGGGTGGAAATACTACAGATGGTAACGATCTTATCCTTAACCCTTATGCAGTAGATCCAAGCGGTTTCCTTAACACAGCTCAGGGCTTCTTTGTAAAAGCAAAAGGTACAAACAAACAAGTAGCGTTTAACAACGCAATGAGAATAGACAATCACTCAAATGCATTCTTTAGGGCTGCTGCTCCTTCAACAGATATCAGCCGTGTTTGGTTAAACGTTGCAAACGCAGCAGGTGAATTTGATCAGGTTCTTTTAGCTTACAACCCTGATACAACAACAGGATATGATAATGGATATGACGGTATGTCTATGTCTTCTGGAAACCTTAGCCTTTACTCTACACTAAACGTAGAAAACGAAACGCTAAACCTTGCAATCCAGACACGTGGAGCGTTTAACGCAACAGACGTGGTGCCAATGGGCTTTGCAGCTCCTACAGCAGGTACTTACACAATAAGTGTAGATCAGGTAGACGGTGTATTTGCTCAGGGACAGATAGTTTACCTTACTGATAACGTAGAAGGTATAACAAGAAACATTACTGCTAAGAGCTATACATTTACATCAGAGGCTGGTACATTTGCAAACAGGTTTACTGTAACTTATGCTCAGGGCGCTCTTGGTACAGATAACCCAATAGCTACACCTGCAACAGATGTAATAGTGTACAAAGACAACAAGCAGGTAGCTGTTACAGCTCCACAGGCAATAAAATCGGTAGTAGTTTATGATATGCTTGGCAGGGCTCTTTACAACAATGCTAAAGTAAACAGCAACGAGTTCAAAACTATCGATATCAATACAGCACAACAAGTAGTTGTAGTACTTGTAACACTTGAAAACAACCAGGTGGTGTCAAAGAAAATTATGATGAACTAATCATAATGGTTTAGTAATTTTTTAGTTGGATGTAGGCTCCCGGCCGTTAAACGCGGGGAGCCTTTTTTTAGTACATTCTTTTATTGAAAAAATATAGCAGATGCAGGCTAAACGTTAATTGTGGCTGGTTTAACCCCACAATGTTTTAGTAATTTTTTAGTTGGATGCTAGCCCTGGTGGCAACACCGGGGCTTACTAAAAAAAGCCTAATCTGACAATCCTTTATTGTAATGCACGTAATGCACGCATTATAATGTTTTAGTAATTTTTTAGTTGGATGCACGATATAGGGTACCTCGTGGTGCCCTTTATCATTTTAACTAATAACGCCCCCAAAACAAATTTATCCCCCTTTAAATCGTGGTAATGTATTTAAAATAGAAAATCAGTTATCATTAATATTTCTTATCTGTACTTCTTAGTGCCCCCATTAAAAAGTACAATCCCCAAAATAAGAAATATAAGATATCAGGTTAAATGCACTACCCAAACAGCTATTTTACATGAACAATTCTATTTTTACCCAAAAATCATTAAGGGTTAAGCTTGTCAGTGCCATACTGCCGGTTATGCTTTCCCTGATTACCTTTTCGGCAGGTGCACAATGTACACCCGCAGGAGATCAAACTACTTACGGCCAGGAACAATGGATAGGCTATGTGTACAACAACTATTCTACTGCAGTAAGCCCTCCAACATCGCCATTTAGCGGAACTTACCGTGGCTATGTTACTAAAACATCTGACTTTACTTATGATATGGGCAATGGAGCCGTATCCGGAGATAACGTTTGTGGCGTAACGAGTGCAGATTATTTTGCCATCCGTTTTAAGATGAAAAAAGCACTTGCTGCCGGTTATTACAAGTTTCACGTAGGTGGAGATGATGGTTTTAGACTGAGCCTTAATGGTGGTACTTCATTCCCGGATAACCTTCAGGCCTGGAGCGACCATGGTAATATTTCTAAAGAGGCCGTTTATTATCACGCAGGTGGTGTTATAAACCTTGTTATAGAATATTATGAAAAAGCAGGAGGTGCTACAGTAGACTTTAATGTAAAAGCGCTTGACTGTAACTCTACAGCGCCTACAACTATTACCGGAGATAATAGTGTATATGCTTGTTATCCTACCACAACCCTTACTGCATCTGGCGGAACAGCCGGCACAGGCAGCCACTATGAGTGGGGAACAGGAACCGTTGCAGGTCAAAACATTATATCTGGCCAGCAGGGTGCTTCTATAACCAGGACACTTACTGCAACTACTACTTACTGGGTGCGTCGCGTATCGGGTTATGAATGTGCTTCTAATTCAGATGCTATATTTTATACCGTGCAATACCAAAACTTAACACCTGGTAACCCTGCAGAATATGGAAACAATATCTGGAAGGTATATACAACCACCTATAATGTTAATGCTAATAATGCAGAAACCTATAAAGGTTACTTTACAGACAGTAACCTGAGCTATAACTCAGAGGCTAGTTTTGCAGGAGGTTCAAACCCGTCTACAGCTGCTACATGGGAAGGCTGTAATTTTACAAGTAACGACTACTACTTTTTTACCGCAAAACGCCAGGGCTTTCCGTGTAACGATTATGTGGTAACACTAAACAAGTGGGACGATGAGATCTGGGTTTATATAAATGATGAAACAACTCCTGTATACCATTATAATGGCTGGAGTGGGGGTGCGCCTACAGTACCTTATCCTCTTGGTACTATTCATCTTGGTCCTGAATCTAAGATTACTGTAAAAGTTCGTGAATCTGCCGGAGATGCTAATGCTTACATTAAAATTGTACCAGCGGTTACAGCCCCTGCATCAATAACAGGTACTAACGTTACCTGCCCGGGTACAGCAGTAGCACTTACTGCTCAGGGTGGTACTACAGGGGTAGCCGGTGTTTATCAGTGGGGTACAGGAACCGTACCAGGCCAAAACATTATAGCTGGTGCTACAACCGCACAGGTTACAGTAAGGCCGGTAGCTAACACTACATACTGGGCACGCATTTCTAAGCCATCTACTTGCGTGGGAGGTTATACAGATGCGGCGTTCTTTACAATATCGCTACAGGAAAATACCTGGATAGGCCCTGCAAACTCAGACTGGAACAATGCCACTAACTGGTCTTGCGGCGCAATACCAACCATAGGTCAGGTAGTAATAATACCTACAGCAAGCCACCAGCCTGCTATTACAAGTACGGCTTATGCTAAAACACTTACAGTACAGTCGGCAGCATCAGTAACCATAGCTGCAGGTGGTACCATGTACATTGCAGATGAGCTGGTTGTTTCGCCTTCGGCAACTTTTACGGTAGAAAATAATGGTGCGCTTGTACAACAGCATAATGCTGTTAACAGTGGCAAAATTAAGCTTATAAAAAACACAAACCCTTTATACAGGCTGGATTACACACTATGGTCTGCTCCGGTAACGGGACAAAACATGGCAGCTTTTAGCCCTAATACTACAGCTAACCGTTTTTATGAATATAAGTATGCACAAAACGCAAGCAACGCGTGGATAGAAGGCTACTGGTCTGTAGATGCTACCGTTACTGACTTTACAAAAGGGAAAGGCTATCTTATACGTATGCCAAATTCCAGTACTGTTGCAGGTTATGAGCAGGGTACAGGATCTGTGCCGTTCATTGGTAATTTTACAGGCGAGCCAAACAACGGTGCGGTAAACGTAACGCTTTCTATGGATAACAACCGCTTTACAGCAGTGGGTAATCCTTACCCGTCTCCTATAAGCGTGACAGATTTCTTTACTGCAAACGGTTCTAAACTGGCTACAGATACGGGTATCTACCTTTGGAGGAAACGTAACAATGCAGTGGCATCTTCTTATGCTACCCTTACGCTTGCAGGCTTTGTGTCTAATCCTGCCGCAGGCGGAGGTGCAGACCAACAAACCTATTACAGGAGTGGTTCAGAATGGCTTTTGGCACAAGGACAGGGCTTCATCGTAAAAACGAGTACTACGGCTACCACAGCACCGGTGCTTACGTTTGAAAACAGCATGCGCCGCGCTGCACCGGGTGTAAACCAGGGCTTTTTCAGGGAAGCACAAAGTACAGCTTCTAAACTTTGGCTAAACGTTACTAATAGTGCTGGGGCTGCGGCTCAAACGGCAGTTGCCTATATGGAAAATACCACTACAGGTATAGACTATGGTTATGATGGTAAGCTACTTGCAGATGCTAATACTGTAGCTTTATACTCTATAGCGCAGGATACTAACTTTGCTATACAGGCAAGAGATACATTTAATGTTTCAGATGTTGTAGCTATGGGCTTTGTAGCTCCTGCTGCCGGTGAGTATACTATTAACCTTGACCATGCTGAAGGTGTGTTTGAAAACGGGCAGGCTATCTACCTTAAAGATAATGTAGAAGGCATCATTCGTAACATTAGTGGTCGTAATTATACTTTTACAACCGAAGCCGGTACTTTTGAAAGCCGTTTTGAGGTAATGTATACAAACTCAGTTTTAGGTACAGATAATCCAGAAGCTGTAGCATCTAATGTTGTGGTTTATAAAAACAATAACCAGGTAAATATTAATGCACCGCAGGCCATAGCATCTGTAGCTATATTTGATGTATTGGGCAGGAACGTGTACAACAAAGCCGGTATCAACAATGTTGAATTCAGCACCGGCGAACTTAACGTTGCTCATGAGGCGCTTATCGTTAAGATAACGCTTGCTAACGGTGCCCAGGCATCTAAAAAGATAATCTTCTAAGAAAGCAATTTTCTTAAAATTATAAACCCCGCAGCTGTTATGGTTGCGGGGTTCTTTTTTGTGGGCTTATAAGATAAGGTTAAGTCCGGTGCTTTCGGCGTAATTCCGTAACTTGCGGTTACAATTTTACACACATTATGACCGAAACTGAACGCAAGTTTTTAGTGCTTGCAGATACCTATAGAACCGACGCTTACACGCATAAACGCATTACCCAGGGCTACCTTAGTTCGGTTCCGGACAGAACCGTGAGGGTGCGTATTAAAGGAGATAAAGGTTACCTTACCATAAAAGGACGTAGTAACGAGAGTGGTACTACCCGTATGGAATGGGAAAAAGAAATAACCCTTGCTGAAGCCGAACAATTGCTTGCCATTTGCGAACCCGGCGCCATCGATAAGGTGCGCTACGAAGTAAAAGTGGGTGGCCATATTTATGAAGTAGATGAATTTTTTGGTGAAAATGGAGGGCTTGTGGTTGCTGAAATTGAACTGGCCGATGAGCACGAAGCTTTTGAAAAACCACAATGGCTTGGCGAAGAAGTAACGGGAACCGAACGCTATTATAATGCTTACCTGAGCCGTAATCCCTACAACACATGGAAGTAAATACTACATACGACCTGCTTATTATTGGTGGCGGTCCCATAGGCATGGCCTGTGCCATAGAAGCGCAAAAAAAAGGACTCAACTATATTATACTCGAAAAAGGGGCATTGGTAAACAGCCTGTTTAACTACCCGCTGTACATGACGTTTTTTAGTACTGCCGAACGGTTAGAAGTGGGTAACGTGCCTTTTAGCTGTATTGCTCCTAAGCCGGGCAGGCAGGAAGCGCTGGAATATTACCGCAACATACAAAAGCATTTTAACCTTAACATCCGCCTTTTTGAAAAGGTGGTGTCGGTTAATAAAGATGTAAACGGCAACTTTAATGTAATGTCTGAAAAAGCAGCCTATGTGGCGAAAAACGTAGTCATTGCCACGGGTTTTTATGATATACCGGTGTATATGGATGTACCGGGCGAGAACCTGCCGCACGTGCGCCACTACTATAAAGAGGCACATGAATATGCGTTTAGAAAAGTACTTGTTGTAGGTGCTAATAACAGCAGTGTAGATGCCGCTTTAGAGAGCTGGCACAAAGGCGCCGATGTAACTATGGTTATTCGCAAGGGCGAAATTAACGACCGTGTTAAATACTGGATAAAGCCCGATGTAGAGAACCGAATTGCCGAAGGCAGCATTAAAGCATATTACTATTCTTCGATTACAGAGATACGCGATAAGGAGGTAGACATAAGCACACCCGAAGGAAGCGTAACCATAGCGTCAGATTTTGTATTGGCACTTACGGGTTACCGTCCTGATATCGACTTTTTAAAAAGCTGTGGTATTAATACGCATGATGATGTGCTTTGCGTACCCGTTTATAACCCTGAAACAATGGAAACTAATGTGCCCGGCCTGTACCTTGCCGGTGTGGTGTGCGGCGGTATGGAAACCCATAAATGGTTTATAGAAAACAGCCGTGTACATGCACAAATGATCGTGAGGGATATTGTTACAGCTAACGAATCTGATTAATTTAAAGAGTGAAGAATCAACCTGTTTTGACTACAGAAGCGGTATTCCCGGTTATCGTAATACTGTTCAGTATTTTTAATATTTCAAGTCACTTAGGTGATCTACTTTCTTTTTCGGTGCTGGTGTCATTACTGGGTATTGTTGGGGCTGCATTGTTTTTTTTGAAGCACAGCATTGCCCCAAAAATTATTTACGCCTGGATCATTGTACAAATTGTAGTTGTTGAGCCAAACTTTAATTTGACTCAGGGCTTAACGTTTTACCTTTTTTTTGGCGTAGATGACCATTCAGTAAATATTAATGTTGTGGCCCTGTTAATGCTTGGCGCTGCGCGTATATTGGCTACAGCCGGGCTGGCCGGTAAAATGGTAACGGTTTCTCAATTCCGCGAAAGCGAGCTTGGCAACGTATTTCCGGTTACAGGCACGCTTATTAGAAGGGTAAAGCTCGAAGCGAAAAAAACTGGTTACTGGCACACCTTACAGATCCTGTTACATACAACAACAAGCCGGTATATTATGTCTTGATACGCAGGAAAGATGATAAAACCCTGAAATTGTCTAAAGAAAAACAAATAAGCTTTTTAAGGCTGGTTGTTGAAGAAACCGACCTTGACAATACTACTAATGCGAAACGTTTTCCGTTTATAGAATGGGTGTATGTGGCAAAGTAAGATGAAAAACAGCAGGTTATACATATTAGTGTTGTTTATTGCTTTCAACTTGCTGTCAGCACACGTTATTGTGCCATATGCCCAGCATCAGGTAAATGGGCATGTTAATTTTGGTTCCTTTTTAGGAATACTTTTCTACGTTATAGCTATGGCTATTTTGTTTTTTGCAATGTATAGGGCAACAGTTCACTATGTTGTACGTCATTTACTTTACCTGCTTGTTTTTATTACTGCATTTTGTTATTGGGGCTACAGGCTATATACATTATCTTGTTTGGTATGTAATGATGGCTAATTATGATTTTTCTTCTTTTTTAGGAAACATAAACGAAGCCACCACAGCCGCAAGTAATACCCCGCCCACAACCGCCAGAGATACAACAGATGAGATATGCACAAACGGACTAATTAGCATCTTAACACCAATGAATGCAAGTATAACGGCAAGCCCATAGTGCAGTTTGCTGAACATGTGCATAAAATTAGCCAATAAAAAGTAGAGTGCCCGTAAGCCCAGTATGGCAAAAATGTTACTGGTGTAGAGTATAAAAGGGTCGTTTGGGGCAATGGCAAAAATGGCCGGTATGCTGTCTACTGCAAAAATAAGGTCGCTGAATTCTATTACGGCAACTACAACTAACAGTGGTGTAGCCAGGCGTTTTCCGTTCTCTATTGTAAAGAAGGTGCCGCCCTCAAAACTGTTGGTTACCTTAAAGAATTTATGCACCAGCCGCGATCCGGCAGATTTAGAAAAGTCTTTGTTTTCGTCATCGTCATTGTTTGATGACCACGATTTAATACCGGCTACAATAAGAAAAATACCAAAGATGGTGAGCACCGCATTAATGCGCACGCTTTCGCCAAAAAGGGTCATGGCAGGCAAGTAGGTAAGGTTGATAAGCTCAACACCTGTAAAGATAAATATTGCCCTAAAAAACAATGCGCCTATAATACCCCAAAACAACACCTTATGATGCAGGTGCTTGGGTACACTAAAAAAGCCGAACACCATGATAAACACAAAAAGGTTATCTACAGATAAGGCTTTTTCTATCCAGTAAGCACTCTGAAATTTTGCAAAGGCATCAAAGCCCATTACATAATACAGTACTCCGCTAAAGCCCATGCTCAGGCTTATCCAGACAATGCTCCAGGTAAGGGCTTCTTTATTGCCCACCACATGGCTGTTCTTATTAAAAACCCCAAGGTCGAGCAACAGCATAATAACCACCGTTATCCCAAAAATAGCCAGTACAGCCGGATGGTTGATAAGGTGGTCATTATTCATAAGCTATATTTAATCGAGTTTGTCGGTAAGTTTTTTAAATACCTGTTTGGCATCCTTCCCTTCATATAAAATACCGTATACGGCATCAATAATAGGGGTTTTGGCACCATAGCCTTTATTAAGGTTGTAGGCACTTTTTGTGGCATAATATCCTTCGGCAACCATGCTCATTTCCATCATGGCGCTTTGCACGGTGTAGCCTTTGCCTATCATGTTACCAAACATCCTGTTGCGCGAAAATACCGAATATCCTGTAACCAAAAGGTCGCCCAGATAGGCAGAATCGTTAATGTTACGCTTCATTTTGTGTACCTTACGGATGAACTTCTTCATCTCCCTAACCGCATTACTCATCAAAAGCGCCTGAAAGTTATCGCCATAACCAAGGCCGTGTGCAATACCGGCAGCAATGGCAAAGATATTTTTAAGCATAGCAGCATATTCTGTACCTATAATATCGTCAGATATTTTGGTCTTGATATAATGGCTGTTCAGATTTTTAGCCATTGTCTTGGCTTTCTTTTCGCTGCCGCAGGCTATAGTAAGGTAACTAAGGCGTTCCAGCGCTACCTCTTCGGCATGGCAGGGGCCAGTAATTACACCTATGTTGTCATAATCAAGATCGTATACATCATGAAAGTGCTCGCCTACAATAAGGCTGGTTTCGGGTACAATACCTTTAATGGCACTAAATATCACTTTATCTTTAAGGGGTACGGTAAGGTTTTCAAGCTCCTTACTAAGAAAAGCAGAAGGTATGGCAAATATCACATAGTCTGCATTAGCTACAGCCTCGTTAATATCATTGGTAAGCAACAGCTTATTGGTGTCAAATTCTACCGAACTAAGGTAATTAGGGTTGTGCTTTTGCGCCTTAATATGCTCTATAGCCGATGTGTTTCGCATGTACCACGCTATCTGGTCTACGTTAGAGCACAGCATCTTAGCTATGGCCGTTGCCCAGCTACCGCCACCTATAACTGCAAACTTAGGAGAATCACTCATGTATAAATGTTTGTTTTACATGCCAAAAGTACTCAATTTTAACATAACCTGCTAAGTAAGCTACTGAATCCATAATTGTTAAATTATAAATATTAACATTTTACAGCATCATTTTGTGCAATGAAACGTGCTATTCTGCGTTATCATATTGAATTTTGTTTAATTCCAGGATTACACAAGGTTAGTTAAATTTTTTGTTTTTGGTGTTTAAAAGGCATTTGTGCAATAGTACGAGTGCCTTTTATTATTTACACTAATGTACTAAAAGCAGCAATGCGCCGATAATAAAGGAATGTTAAGTGTTAAGCAACAATCTTAACTACGATTATTCCTTTTCCATCATAGCCTGTAAAAAATCCAGTCGGGCTTTATCGGGTAATGGCTTTGCCTCCGGATTAATATCAAACTCCATGATCATACTTTGTTTATCAGTATACGCAGGCCATTGCGTTAATCTGTTTCCGTTAGGGTTACCTGTTTTAATAAAGTTAACCCAGTAGTTACTCATGGTGTCGGCAAGCGTATAATCGGCATCTGCCCAGGGGCGGTCTACCGTGCCCAGGTTATTAAATGTATAGGGAACCTCGCCGGTATGAGAAGCGCGGTATTTAAGATATTCGCCCGTAGCCGGAACCACGTGTGTAAAACGGTATACATAAGCTGTACCGCGCTGTAATTGAGCCTTAATCAGGCTATATTCCGGGATGCCGAACTGGCGGTCGCGGCTCAGGTCCAGCTGTGCCTGCTCAGCTTCTACATCATTATTGGCAGGGTAGAGGGTTAGTAGCTTTTGGGCATTGTTTTTATATTCATTTTCTATCTGTTGCGTAAAGCCGGCTGCATCTTTAAATTCACCCCAAAATAAATCTTCGTTCTCATTCCAGCCCGTAAGTAACGTAACCGGATTCTCTTTGTTTGCAGTAAAAGTTTCGGCTAATCCTGATGGCAGCACGTAACCATCTATAACCGGACGGCGTATACCTCCCTGTGCATCCAGTATTTGTTTTGACGACAGTTTTCTTAAATCGGCCATGTTTTTTGCGCCAAGCTTTTCGGCCAATTCAGCACCCTGTTTTTCGGCTTCCGCCAATGCCGGCTGTTCCCTAAAGAACCCCGAACCACTTTGAGCAATGGCTTTATTAAACAATCCTTTTGCTAACGGCGAACCTATAAGGTAAGTAACACTCATGCCGCCTGCGCTTTGCCCGGCTATAGTAACATTAGCAGGGTCGCCACCAAAGGCCGCTATGTTTTGCTGTACCCATTTAAGTGCTGCAACCTGGTCGAGCAGGC
The DNA here is from genome assembly GCF_003403075.1 of Flavobacterium psychrotrophum. Taxonomy (NCBI): domain Bacteria; kingdom Pseudomonadati; phylum Bacteroidota; class Flavobacteriia; order Flavobacteriales; family Flavobacteriaceae; genus Flavobacterium; species Flavobacterium psychrotrophum. The sequence continues at coordinate 4,428,290 of NZ_CP031557.1, forward strand.
CATAATTTCCGGATGCTTTATGCCCGGATTCCTTACTCAGCTCCGGGTGCGCCATAAACCCAAACAAGCCCACACGGTAGTTAAAGCTTACCACCACAATGCCTTTTTGCGCCAGCGCGGCACCATCATAAATGGGTACGCCGCTGCCACCCCCTGCAAATCCGCCGCCGTATATCCAAACCAAAACCGGGCGTTTCTCGGTTGGGGCTGTAGTGCCGCTCCATACGTTAAGATACAGGCAGTCTTCGCTTATGGGCGATTTTGGGATCAGGAACTCCTGGCTCCACATACTAAACGGTACAGGTTCGCCCTGCATGGGGCTTGCGCCAAAGGCAATGCATTCGCGCACGCCCCTCCATGGTTTTACAGGTTGTGGTGCTTTCCAGCGCAGGTTGCCCACGGGCGGTGCCGCAAACGGAATGCCCTTGTATATACTGATATCGTTATTTGTTACGCCCGATATTTTACCTCCGGTTATTTTGATTTCCTGTGGTAACTGGGCATGCGCCGAAAGGCATAATAATATGATGAGGATGTAAAGCTTTTTCATGGGCAGGTTTTGGAAATGGAAAGGTACAAAGAATTTAGGCTTGTATAATAAGCACCGCATAGGGCACTGTTTTTTGTTATTTTAGTATCTCAAATACCAGGAACCAGTGATATCAAAAAATAGTCTTATTCCTTGAAAAGGCTAGATTGTAGGACATCAAATCTGCGAAAATCCGTGCCTGTGCAGCATCCGTGTCACCTGCCTGCCGTCAGGCAGATCCGCGTTCCAACATTCGAATGAAGCTTCCAAATTACCGTATAACCAAATCCCCGCATCAACATCTTACAACTAACTATCATCTTTTTACAAGAAAAGTCCACGCTTTTTCCCGAAATTAGCGGTATGCAAAATACATCCATCACAAAAACACAAATAGCGGTTATGAGCGTTGCCGCAGGCGTGTGCGTGGCAAACATTTATTACAACCAGCCTATTTTAAAAGCCATTGCGCACGACTTTAACGTACCCGAAAGCCGGGCGGGAATTATATCGGTGCTGGCACAGGCGGGCTACGGGCTTGGGCTGTTTTTTCTTACACCGCTGGGCGACAAGGTAGACCGTAAGAAACTCATTATTGGCTTAATGGCGGTATTGGTAGCAGTACTTATAGGTACAACATTTGTACAAAGCTTTTTCTGGCTGTGCATATTCAGCTTGCTTACAGGATTAATGAGTGTGGCCGCGCAGGTAATACTGCCTATGGCTGCCGGCATGGATACCCAGAACCGTGGTCGTACTGTAGGCATTATTTTTACAGGGATACTGGTAGGCATACTCGCAGCACGGGTATTTAGCGGACTTATTGCGGAGTGGCTCAACTGGCGTTGGGTGTATGGTATTTCGTCTGGAATGGTTGTAGTTTGTATGCTTATGGTGCAGGGCAGCCTGCCTAATGTAAGAGCAGGTTTTGACGGCAGTTATGCTAAGCTGTTAGGTTCGTCTTTACTGCAGTTAAAACGCTTTCCGCTATTGCGGAGAACGGCCTTGCTGGGGGCGCTGATGTTTGGGTTATTCTGTTCGTTCTGGACTACGCTTACCTTTCACCTTAGTGGTGCACCATTTAATTACGGACCCGATGTTATAGGCCTGTTTGGTTTTATAGCCATAGGCGGGGCATTGCTTGCCCCCATGTTTGGTAAGCTTGCAGATAAAGGAAACCCGGCTAAGGCGCAACTGTTCTCTGGCCTTATGGTGTTAATTAGCATTATTTTAATAAAAATATTCCCGGAGTCAGTGCCATGCTTCGTAATTTCGGTATTATTGCTCGATGTGGGCGTGCAGGCCACGCAAGTAACAAACGTTGCTACCATTTACAATCTTGATGCCACGGCACACAGCCGCATTAATACGGCTTATATGACCAGCTATTTTATAGGCGGCGCATTAGGCAGTTACATAGGGCTGCAATGTTGGAGCCTTGGCGGGTGGGATGTTGTAACATGGCAGCTGTTGGCGTTTTGTGTAGTGGCATTAGGTATTGTAATAGCCTCTCCCCGGCCCTCTCCAAAGAAGAGGGAGTAGCTTCACGGCCCGCACTAAGATTATTAAGCAGCTTAGTGACTTTGTAACTTTGTAACTTCAAAAAAATGAAAAACATTTTCTTTTCACTCTTAATAACGGGTACTGCGTTTGCGCAAAAGCTTGAAGAAGTTGCTTCTTTTGGTAAAAACCAGCCCATAGGCGTAGCGGTAGAAACTACAACTAACCGTGTGTTTGTATCGTTTCCGCATAACGAACCGTTTTTATATGGCCTGACTGAAATTAAAGATGGCAAGCGTGTAGCTTATCCTGATACGGGGTGGAACTGGTATGTGCCGAAAGAATATGATACGCATTTTTATAATGTACAGGATATTTATGCCGATGATAAAGGCTGCCTCTGGATACTGGATAGTAAGCCGGCCGGTGGCGCTGCCCTAACCAGTACAGGTGCTGCCGAAAAAGAAGGAAGGTTTAAGCTGGTTAAGATAAAGCTTGCCGACAATAAAGTGGAGAAAGTCTATAATTTTGGCGGACTTGATAAGGCCAAAAGCGGGCTGAATGATGTTCGGGTAGATACAGGGCGTAACCTGGCATACCTAAGCGACCCTGCCCAGAATGCCATTGTAGTCTTAGACCTCGCTACAGATAAAGTGCGCATTGCGCTGCAAAATGACACCAGTACTGTTATTAATGAAGGCTACATTTTAAAGATTGACGGGCGCGAAATGCGTGGCGAAGACGGCAAGCCTTTTAGTAGTGCAGTAAACAGCATCGCCCTTACAAAAGACAATAAATATTTTTACTATAAACCCATTAATCAGGATAAGCTGTACCGTGTTGCAACGCAGTATCTGGCGGATGTCAAGCTTACTGCTGCTGCGCTGAGTAAAAAAGTAGAAACGATAGCTGATGCCGGCGTTACCCACGGACTCGAATGTGATGCTAAGGGGAATATCTATTTTGGGCATTCGCCGAGCCATAGCATTAAGTATGTAAGCCCCGATGGCAAAGTAAACACGCTGGTTACAGATAACAGGATCATTTGGCCGGACAGTTTTGGTATAGGCAGCGATGGTTACCTGTATTTTAGCGCTTCTCAGCTTAACCGCTTGCCGAAATGGAATGGCGGCACCGACAGGGTGCAGTATCCGTACAGGGTGTTCAGGGTAAAAATGCCTTAGGTTACTAATATCAGATGTTAATGCTTTGCAGTAATTTGTTTAGTAGTCCGTGCAATTGTTGTGCTTCATCTTCGCTGATTCCAATATTATCTATTAGTGTATTTTGAACAAGATGTGCATCAGTTTTCAGGTTTTTACCTTTTTCAGTCAAAGAGATCATAACATTGCGCTCATCTTTGTCAGAACGGGTCCTGTTTATAAGTTCCATATCCTGCATACGTTTGAGTAATGGGGTAAGGGTATTAGACTGAAGTTCCAGTTTTTTCGAAATTACAGAAACGTTAATGACATCCTGCTCCCACAATACCAGTAATACCAGATATTGTGGATAGGTAATACCTAGTGCAGTAAGTGCAGGCTGATAACATTTTGTTACCAGCCTTGATGCCGCATATAACGGGAAACACAATTGGTTTTCTAATTTTAATGAATCTGTTTTTTTCATGTTCCTGTTTCTGCTTCAATGCAAATATATGTTGAACCCGTTTAAACTTTACAGTATTTCGAGTTTAACGCCAATATTTCCGCGTGTGGCATTAGAATAAGGGCAAACAGCGTGTGCTTTTTTTACAAGCTCTTCTGCTTTTTCAGGAGCTGTTCCCGGTATGCGTACCGCTAAGGCAACATCTAGAGAAAAACCACCTTCATTATTTGATATCAACGCTACTGTAGCCTTAACACTTGATGGTGTTTCGGGCTTTACCTTTTCCTGATGCATAATAAGGTTCAGTGCGCTGTCAAAACAAGCAGCATAACCCGCTGCAAACAATTGTTCGGGGTTTGTATATCCCTGCACCCCGCCTAATTCTTTTGGCATGCGTACTTCTAATTCTAAAATGCCGTCTTCGCTTTTAACGCTTCCGTTTCGGCCACCGGTAACTTCTACTGTAGTTTGATACAATGTTTTCATTATTTTTATCGTTTAAGATTAAATCGTGCACGATACAAATGTAATGCTTTTTCCGAATACCAAAAGAAAAATTTTAATCCCTTTCTTCCAGCACCTTTATCATCCTGAACGACTTCAGCAAATGCAGCAAACCCGGAATAATCAGTGTACCACCAATAATAAGGCTGATGCCCAATACCTTCATAACCTTATCTGGCGCAGCATGGTCGAGCAGGCTTACAGAACCGTGTTTGGTAATAATGAGGTATGGGAAGTGTGTACCTATGGCTGCAAACAAAATTAGCAATACCTGTAGCCCGGCAAGAAACCGGCTCCAGATAACGCGGCCTATTTGTATAACCTTCCATAAAGGATAAAGCAATATGCCCGATAATATAACTGCGCCTATAGCTAAAGGGTTTGAGATAAACTGCTGTGTAAATTCATTGCCCTGAAAGTATCCTGTAAGTATGGTAACCATACCGATAACCACTACGGTAATAATTGCGATGCCCGCTTTGCGCATGTACATACGTTTCTCATAATCTTTAGCTTCGCCTATTAAAAACGTTGCAGCAAGAAATACACATAAAGCACTAAAAAAGAAACCTGTAAGTATAGGGAAGGGTTGTAACCACGGATATATGTACAGGTCATAAAAGTTAGCGTTAGGAGCCTGCTCCAGCGTTTGGATGTCTCCGTTAAGCAGTGCGCCAAAAGTCATCCCTAAAAAGATGGGTGTAACCAGGCAACTAAACTCAAACATACGGTCGTACAGGTGCTGGCTCTTGTCTTTTACGGCATCATAGTGCCGGAATACAAACGCCACACCGCGTAATGTAATGCCCAGTAATATCAGTGTAAGCGGTATGTGCATGTACACAATAATGATGTTGTAAAAGTCAGGAAAAGCAATCCACAGCACTACGATAAGGATAATGATCCAGATGTGGTTAGCTTCCCATACGGGGCCCATAACACTGTACACCGTTTTCTTGATTGATTTTTTATGGTCTGGCCCACTAAAGAGTTCGAGTGTACCGGCACCAAAATCGGCACCACCCAAGAGCACATATAAAAAGAAAGAGAGGACAACGAAAAGCAATACTATATAAAGCATATTAATCGGTTTATTGTTAATGCCTGCAACGTCTTTAATACTTTGCAGGAGATTCAGGTACAAATTAGGTTTAAGTAACGGTCTAAATTTTATGCAACCACATAGGCACATAAATTACAGCCTCAATAAAGAGAGTAAAGGGAATGTAATTCCTCACATAGCTATGTGAAGCGTAGCTTCGTCTATAGTAAACTTTTTTTGAAGAATGCTATTGGCTATGTATCTATGTGGTTTAATTTTTTTACAATTTTAGTTCGTTACTAAATCTTAAACAGGGCTTTGGTTAAGCACTTTTATCTGGCGGGCCATGAGCCAGCTAACCGCTACGGTAAGGGTAGCATACAACAGTACATACATATAAAAGCTATAGATCATGCCCGGCATGGGTGTAACGGCATCTTTAGTGCGCATTACGTTATGGATTATCCAGGGCTGGCGGCCTACTTCGGTTACAATCCATCCCGCTTCAAGAGCCAGAAAGCCCACGGGCGCCATTAATGCAAAGTATAGCCAGTAGCGTTTGCTGCCCTGCCACGACTTCTTTTTAAGGCTGATGAAGTAGACAAGTGCTGCCAGTACCAGTAACCCGCCAAGGCTAACCATTACCTGAAAGGCGTAGTGCGTAATGGCAACGGGCGGTCTATTCTCTTTTGGGAAATCTTTAAGTCCCTTTACTTCGGCATCAAAATCGCCAAAGGCCAGGAACGATAGCATTTTTGGCAGTTCTATTTTATGGCTAACAGTTTCGTTTTCTTCGTCAACAATACCGCCAATGTATAGTGGAGCACCCTTTTCGGTTTCGTAATGCGCTTCGAGCGCAGCGAGCTTTACAGGCTGACGGTAGGCAATGTCCTTGGCAGAAACGTCGCCACTCAGGGGTTGCAGCAATGCCGCTACAGCACCAAAAACAATAGCGATATTAAAAGCGGTTTTGTGCACCAGTGTATTACGCCCCTTGTATATCTGCCAGGCGTGTATTCCGGCAACGGCAAAAGAGGTGGCGGCAAAAGCAGCAAGCGTCATGTGGAGCGCCTGTGCAAACCAGGCATCATTAAGAAATGCCTTAACCGGGTCGATGTTAAGAAACGCGCCGTTAACGTAGTCAAACCCTGATGGACTGTTCATCCAGCTGTTGGCTGACACCACGAGTATGCCCGATATCATTCCGGATAAACCTACGATAACACCGGTAAAAAGGTGAAAACGTTCGGGTATCTTATTCCATCCGTAGAGGTAAAAGCCCAATGCCAGTGCTTCGATAAAAAAGGCAGCGCCTTCCAGCGAAAACGGCATCCCGATAATGGGGCCGGCGTGCTTCATAAACGCAGGCCACAGCAGCCCAAGTTCAAACGAAAGGGCAGTGCCGGATACGGCTCCGGTTACAAAAAATATGGCTACGCCTTTTTGCCATGCCTTGGTAAGGGTCAGGAACTCAGGGCGGCGCGTTTTTAACCATTTCGCATGGCTCAATACCATAAAAAAGGGCATTACCATACCAATACAGGCAAATACAATGTGAAAGATGAGAGTGAATGCCATTTGCATTCGTGCGGCATCTAAATTATCCATTTTAGGAGGGTTTAATTTCAGATTCACCCAAAGGTACGGCACAAATTAATAGGGTGTCGGGATTTTGTGGGGATTATTTTTAGGGTTAAAATTGGAAGAACTTTAATTTGACACGGATTACAAATCCGCGCCATCTCGTGGAGTTGTAACATCGTCTTTGACTGCTGCTGTTCGATAGCGCGAATCTGTGATCCGTGCTTGCTTACCACATGTTTATATTGTTTTTGGTTAAATGTATAAAAGCGCTATTAAGGCACGGATTACAAATCCGCGCCATCCCGAGGGGGATGTAAACGTTGTATCTGACTAATCTCATGCGATAGCGCGGATTTGCAATCCGTGCGAAAAATAATATCTTTACATAAACCAATATTTATGTCAACCAAATACAAAGCACCAACTACTGAAGAGGCTTATTTCGTTACGCTTACCACTGTTGGTTGGGTGGATGTATTTACCAGGCTGAATCAAAAATATAACATTATTGATTCTCTGCAATATTGTCAGAAGCACAAGGGATTAGAAATATATGCGTATTGTCTTATGCCAAGCCACCTTCATATGGTTTGTAAAGCTACTGATGGTGTTATAGTGGCCGATATAATGCGGTATTTGAAAAAGTTTACAGCCAAGAAAATAGTAGCTTCAGTCATTGATGAGCCCGAGAGCCGTAAGGAGTGGTTGTTGAAATTTTTTCATGATGCGTGCGAACATCTTAAAAGACCGCAACAATTTAAAGTATGGCAGGATGGTTACCATGCCGAAATTGTACAGTCAAATTGGTTCTTAAAACAAAAGATTCATTATATACATAACAATCCGGTTGTTGAAAAAATAGTAGCAAATCCTGAAGACTATTATTTCAGTTCAGCTCGTAACTATGCAGAACTTGATAATGATCTGGAAGTCATATTGCTTGATTTGTTTTGAAAAGTGAGGCACGGATTGCAAATCCGCGCCATCAAGAGGGATTGAATTTAATGGGTTATATATTTCCGGTAGATAGCGCGGATCTGTGATCCGTGCTTAATTTTTCACATTGTTCTAGGGGGCACAGATTATAAATCCGCGCCATCAAGAGGGGGATGGTCTGACTATGCTCATGCGATAGCGCGTATCTGTAATCCGTGCTTAATTTATGTATCACTTTATTGGTGTAATGGCACGGATTACAAATCCGCGCGATCTCGTGTTATGCACTTGAAAAACTTTTCTACCTTTGATTTTTACAAATTTTCCTAAAAATGGACAGCACCACACTCGAACAGTTTTACAGCAAAGAATTCCATAAAGGCAGAGGGGCAGGCGGCGGCCTGCTGCCGGAGGGCATCAGTAAAGAAATAGGCCATTTTAACGTGTTTAACGTAGGCGAGATTGTGGCCCAGTACCGCAAAAAACCCTTTATGCCCTATAACCGCAGGCTGTACTATAAGATAAGCTTTATTACCGGTCGCCACCGTGCCGAGTATGCCGATAAGGAAATAGAGATAGACAAATACGCACTGCTGTTTGCCACGCCACGGCTACCGTATCGCTGGCTTCCGTTGGATGAAGAGCAGGGCGGATACTTTTGTATTTTTACTGAGGAGTTTTTGGTGCAAAGCAAAAGCGGTGTAGTACTGGATGACCTGCCAATTTTCACGCCGGGAGGTTACCCCGTGTTTATGCTTAGCGATACTGAAGCGGAGGATATTAGAGCCATTTTTGAAAAAATGTACAAAGAGCTTTCCGGTAACTATGCCTATAAGTACGACCTGCTGCGCAACTACCTTATGGAGCTTATTCACTACGGGCAAAAGCTACAGCCCGATACTGCACTGTATACAGCAAATACATCATCGTCGCGCACAGCATCATTGTTCGCTGAGTTGCTGGAGCGTCAGTTTCCCATAGCGTCGTCAGGGCAAAAGCTAAGCCTGCGTACCGCGAAGGACTATGCCGAACGACTGGCCGTGCACGTTAACCACCTTAATAAAGTACTTAAAGAACATACGGGTAAAACCACTACCGAACTTATCAAGAACCGTATTGTGCAGGAAGCCAAGATCCTGCTCCGCCAAACGGACTGGAATATTAGCGAAATAGCCTATTCACTGGGGTTTGAAGAGGTGGCGCATTTTTCTAACTTCTTTAAGAAAGAAACTACGCTGTCGCCCGCAGGCTTCAGGGTATAGTTTAGATTTAAAAAGCCTTGTGCTCTTTAACGCCGTAAGATAATGAGACAGCTTTGTGTTCTTCGTGAAAAACCTTGTACTCCTTGTGGTAAAGCTTACATGTTGGTTTGAATTTTGCAAATTTTAGATTGATATTCGCAAATGCTGCATTTTATAGATTTCGCAACTTTGTTGTATCAAAAAATTACAATAAAAATGAAACTTACAAACAGCAAAATTTTAATAACAGGTGGTGCCAGCGGCATTGGCCTGGGTCTTACAGAACGTTTTGTATCATTGGGCAATACCGTAATAATTGTTGGCCGCCGTGCCGAACTGTTAGATGAGGTTGCCGCAAAATATCCGGGTAAGGTTGTTGCAAAAACAGCCGACCTTAGTAGCAAGGAGAGCCGCAAAGAATTGTACGACTGGGTAGCTGAAAACCATGCAGACTTAGAAGCCTTTATTAACAACGCCGGTATCCAGAACTGGATGGACGTTTCTGATGCCGACTTCCTGGATCGTGCCCTTGCCGAAATTGTAACTAACATTGAAGCGCCACTGCACCTTACGGCACTGTTTGCCAAATTGCCATCGCTTAAAACGCTGGTTAACGTTACATCGGGCCTTGCGTTTGTACCTGCCAGTAAAATTGCGGTGTACAGTGCTACTAAGGCGTTCTTCCATTCGTTTACACTAAGTACACGTTATATGTTAAAAGGTAAAGGTATCGAAGTAATAGAGCTTATACCGCCGGCACTGGATACTGATCTTGGTGGTACGGGCATACACAGTCAGTTTCCTCCCGTTAGCGGATTTATCGATAGCGTTTTTGCCGATCTTGAGCAGGGCAAAACAGAGATTACATATATGCACAGTACTGATATGGCTAACGGCGGCCCCGAAGTACTTAAGGCACGCTTTGATGTGCTTAATCCATAAAAATACACACACCACTTTTATTACCTATCCCTGGAGGCTGCTGCTTTCAGGGATTTTTTATATTATTTTTTTAATCACATAAGTAACCAGTCCCCACAGAACAAACTGATTTTGGTCGGTAACCGCTATGGGTTGGTAGGCAGGGTTTTCGGGCATCAGCAATAATCCGTCGGGTGTGTACTTAAGGCGTTTTACAGTAAACTCCCCATCTATCAGGCAAATGGCTATTCGGCCATCGGCAGGATCAAGGCTGCGGTCTACAACAAGCAGGTCGCCATCGTCTATGCCGGCATTTATCATAGAATGTCCTGATACTCTTATGTAAAAAGTGCTTAGTGCATTGCGGGTTAGGTATTTGTTGAGGTCGATCTTATACTCCATAAAATCGAGCGCGGGCGATGGAAATCCTGCTGACACGCCGTGCGTAAACAAAGGAAGTTCGATAAGGCTATCCGTTTCTGCCGGATGTATGCTCAGCCTTGGCTTGTTACTGTTTACCGGCATTGCACTGTAAGTATTTCGTTAATATCGGTAGTATAGCGGGGCGAAAGCATTTTCTGGTTCATGTCCCAGGTTTTGGCAGCCTGTGTGGCCAAGCGCACAATGCGTTTGCCGTTCTTCTCATTTACCTTGTCCATAGCTTTCATCAGGGCAAGGTGTCGAGGGTCTTCGTTGTTAAACAGGTTAAGCTGTTTTGCATCCTGCGGAATAAGTTCTGTAACAATTATCCCGGCCTTTTTAAACCTTACCGTATTGGTTTCTGCCAGCATTTCTTTAAGCAGCTGTACGGCAACGGTGCTTATAGTAAGCGCAGAGTTTGTAGCAAAGGGTAGTGTAATGCCTTTACTGTAGTGGTACTTTGGGTCGTCTATACTGTGTTTGTCGGCTACCAGCATTACAATAACCATATGGCAGCAGGAATTTTGTTTGCGCAGTTTTTCGGCAGTAACGGTTGCAAAGGTACTTACGCGTTCGCGTATCAGGTCATAATCGGTAAGCTGTTTCGGGAAGCTCCGGGTGGTAGCAATGCTCTTTTTACTTTCAGGAACAGCACCATCGCCTATGGCGGGTATGCCCTCAAGCTCCATTTTTAAACGTAGTCCTACCACACCCCATTCTTTTTTTATCCAGTCGTGCCAGTGTGGTTGTATGAGGTCGTATGCTGTAAGTATATTTTTCGCCTTAAGCCTTTTTGCCATACGTCTTCCTATGCCCCAAACGTCTTCTGCCTTAAGCCACTTAAGCGCTTTAAGGCGTTTTTCATCTGTATCCATAACATAAGTGCCGCCGGTGTGTTCCTGGTATTTCTTTGCAATGCGGTTTGCAGCTTTTCCCAGCGTTTTAGTGGGTGCTATACCTACACATATGGGCAGGCTGAGCCACTTCAATACTTTTTCACGCATTTGCTGTCCGTAGGCATGATGATTTGTAATTGCTATTTCGTTAAGGTCAAGAAAGGCCTCGTCTATGCTGTATTCTTCAACATTTGGAGTAAAAGTGCGCATAATACCCATAACACGTTGGCTGAGGTCGCCATAAAGCGAATAATTACTGGAAAATACCTTTACTTTGTGCTGTTTTAAATGTGTACGAATCTTAAATTCCGGCGCAGCCATGGGTATGCCCAGTGCTTTAGCCTCTTCACTTCGCGATATAATGCATCCATCATTATTAGACAACACAATAACAGGCTTCTCCTGCCATTGCGGCTGAAAAACCCTCTCGCATGAGGCATAAAAGTTATTGCAGTCAATTAGTGCATACATACCTGCAAAGGTATACATTAGCTATAAAATATAAGATTATATTCTGAATATTTTATTTAATTCTTATAGTTGTGTTAGGCTATATAGCAGAACCGGGTTGCCACGGCATGCCATCTATAATATGATTAAGCCCTTCAGGCGTAATATTGAGGCAGGAAGCTATCATTTGTCGCGGTGCGCGTTCGTTTAATGTGGGTATCTTAGTAATAAGTCTGGAATATTTTTCTTCATCAGAAAATATCATATTATCAAGTATGTTGCGTGTAGTAACCTCGATGAATTTTTGTATTAGCAGGTTCATCATATCATTAAACCGCTGTATTTTAAACCGTAGGTTTTCCAGTTCATTATGTTCTATTAGTACCAGGCGTGTTGTTTCGAGTGCACGTGCACTGTACGGAATGGGTGTGCCCGTAAGCAGGCTGTTGCGGTCGCCTGCCCAAAATAATTCGGGCGCAAAACTCAGCGTTTTTTCTATACCTGCGCCATCAGTGGTGTAATTTACAAGCAGCCCGCCGCACACAAAACCATTGTATGGCCACAAGCTGCCCTCTGTAAAAAGAATTTCTCCGGCCTGCAAATCAACAACGGTTGCAACCGCTGCTATTTGTTGCAGTTCGGCTTCGCTATAATCTTCTTTTTCAAGCAGATATTTTTTAAAGTTATTTACCATGACTGATTTTGGCTTTAGCCAAATTTACGAAAAAATTAGCTGTACGGTTTTTAGTAATGTAGGATTTTATGTTATAATAATCTATTAATTAAATAAGATAAGACCTTGCATTCCATATCAAGGTAAGTAGCTATGGTATTTAATGGAGCGCGTTGTAACACAGTAGGGAATTTTGCAATAAAGGCAGCAAACTTTTCTTCGTCGTTAAAGTTTAGGGTTTCGGCCATTCGCGTTTGGTATGCGCTTAGGTTGCGCTGTATTAATGTGGTCATAAATTCGCTGAAAGGCGTAAGGTTGACACACAGCCTGTCAAAATCATCTTTGGTTATCAGTACAAGTTGGGTAGGCACAAGCGCTTCTACATTTACGGTAGAAGGTTTTCCGGTAAGCAGTCCCTCACGATCTCCGGTCCAGTAATGTTCCGGAGAAAAATTAATAGTAATGGGCTTTCCATCTAAACCTGTGCGGTATCCGCGGGTAAGCCCGCTGCACACAAAGGCATTATGGCCCCAAAGATCACCCTCTGTAATAAGTTTTTCGTTAGCTGCAAGCGAACGATAGCTACAAACTTTTTTAACCTGTTGTAGGTCTTCTTCCGTAAAGGCAGCCTTATCTTTTAAGTAGCTGCTAAACACCTCGAACATCGTGCTGAATTTGCTGTCAAATGTATATAAAAATCTGTGCCGTGGGCAATTGAAACCACAGCTAACGCCATATTGCTTAAATTAAACGACGAGTAGTGTTAAAATAAGATTAAATCGGTTTCGCTTCATTATTAAGCAATAATCTATTCGTAACTTTAGTATATAATTTTAAATAATTGAATCATGTCATTATTAGCAGGTAAAGTGGCTTTTGTGTCGGGCGGTGGCTCTGGCATAGGCCGTGCAATTGCCGAAACATATGCCGCTGAAGGCGCAAAAGTAGTTATAGCCGATGTAAATGAAGAGCACGGCAGCGAAACTGTAAAAGCGATAGAAGCTGCCGGCGGTGTTGCTTTTTTTATAAAAGGAGATTCCAGCAAGCCGGAAGATAATAAAAAGTTTGTTGAAGAAACCGTAGCAAAATACGGCAGGCTTGATGTTGCCTGTAATAATGCGGGCATAGGTGGCCCTGCATTGCCAACAGGCGAATATACCATTGATGGCTGGGATAAGGTAATTGCGCTTAACCTTAGCGGTGTTTTTTATGCGTGCCGCTACCAGTTAGAGCAAATGGAAAAAAATGGTGGAGGTAATATTGTAAACATTGCCTCGATACACGGTACTGTAGCTGCGCCAAACAGTGTGGCATATACAGCATCTAAACATGGTGTGGTAGGGCTTACCAAAAATATTGCAACCGAATACGGACAAAAAAACATAAGGTGTAATGCTGTAGGGCCGGGCTATATAGAAACGCCTTTGCTTAGTGCTAACCTTGATGAAAACGCCATGAAAGCCATAGCCGCAAAAGCGCCGATGAACCGCCTGGGTACCCCTCAGGAAATAGCAGACCTCGTTGCTTTTCTAAGTTCAGATAAATCATCTTTTACTACTGGCGGGTATTTTATTGCAGATGGCGGATATACCGTAGTATAGTTTTTTACATAGATGTTTTATATATAAAAGAAGGAGGCTCACGTTACCACGCGCGATGCCTCCTTTCGTTTAAAATAGCACTACTTATTTTACTTTTTAAAATCGGGTCAAAAACCATTTTATCCCGTAATGTTTTTGACTCTTAAGGTCTTACCTTTTTGGTTAGAGTTGTAAACATAATAAAATATTTTAACATATATAGCTAAATTGTTAAATAATGTGATAAACCGATTGATTTTTAAGATAAAAAACCTGATTACTAAAACGATGTAGGAATATTATTGCGTTTATATGAGTTTTTCTCTTTTTTTTGTTGATTTGCTAAAGTCTTTTTGTTGCCGTTGCTAATGAGAGCCTGTAAATTGATTTAATTTTCGTGTAAAGCCAGTATTTGCGTAGCTTTTTGCATTGTGATATTGCTTAAAACAAAAAAACACGCCAAAAATTTCATTATCAGCTAAAAAACAATTTTATTTGGGGTTCAGGAAATATATAATATGGAATTGAAAGACATCCTGATACAGCGCAGTACTGAGTTGTATCAAAATTACTTACCGCATATATCGATAGACTGTGTTGTCTTTGGTTTTCATGAGGCATCGCTTAAGGTACTTTTAGTACGCATGAAGGGCCAGGAAGACGGCTGGGCATTACCGGGAGGTTATATGGGAAAAGATGAGGTAATGAAAAAAGCCGCTGACCGTATTTTGACCGAACGTACAGGTGCTACAAACATTTATCTGCAACAGTTTAGAGTGTTTGATGAACTGGATAGGGTAGGCGATTTTTTTAAAGATTATCCGCATGGACAATGGCACGCACAACGTTTTGTATCGGTAGGATTTTACGCTTTGGTAGATTATACAGATGTTACACCTGTTATAGATGAGTATAGCGACGCCTGTGAATGGATGGATGTAGACAGCCTGCCCGGTATGGTAATGGATCATCGTGCTATTTTAGACAAGGCGCTTATAACACTGCGCAGGCAGCTTAACTATAAGCCTGTAGGGAATAAATTGCTTCCCGAAGAATTTACCATGCCTGAGCTGCAAAAGCTTTATGAGATAATATTAGGCAAAAGCCTTAATCGCGGAAATTTTTATCGTAAGATGATGGCTTATAATATTCTTGATAAGCAGGAGGGTACCCGTAAGGGAGGTGCGCACAAAGCGCCTAACCTCTACAAGTTTAACCTTGAGCGGTATAAAGAAGCGCTTAAAGACGGTTTTAAAGAAGGATGGTAATAGTCATCTGCTAAAAATACGATATTATATAAAATAAATGAGGCGCCATATAGCGCCTCATTTATTTTATATAATATCCGGAATATTTATCCTATCAAAGAAAGTAGTGCGTCAGGATATAGTGCAATAGCAATATTTAGCACAATAGCTATAATTGCAACAGTACTATAAGCTATAGGTGCAGGTTCCGTTTTTTCGGTAGCTTCTTTAGTATACATAGCAAGTATTACCTTAAAGTAATAGCCAACACTAATTATAGAGCTTATTACTGCAAGCACTATTAGGGTTAAGGTTGCTGTATTGCTCTGCGAACTTAATGTACCTTTATCAAGCAGCTGCGCAAAAAGGAAGAATTTACCAAAGAACCCTGCAAAAATAGGGATACCCGCCATAGACAGGAATGAGCCGGTAAGTATTGCAGACAGTAACGGATGTGTTTTGCCCAGGCCATTAAAGCTGTATATTTCTTCGTTGCCCTTATTGCCACATACAGCAAGTAGTACTGCAAAGGCTGCTATTCCGGCTAAAGCATAAGCTGTAGCATAATAAAACAGGTTGCTTTCGGCTGCTGTAACACTCATAAACTGAAACGACAACATCATATAACCTGCGTGAGATATACCTGAAAACGCAAGCATACGTTTTACATTTGTTTGTTTCAGGGCTATGAGGTTACCTACTATCATAGACAGTACGGCCACAACATTTATTGTTGTAAGGAAGCCCGGCAGGTGCGGATTTAATGTTACTACAAGCTTAAAGAAGGCTGCCATGGCTGCAACTTTTGCAAGGGTACTCATTGTTGCTGTTGTAAGCGCAGGAGAACCTTCATAAACATCGGGTGCCCAGAAGTGAAAAGGCACTGCAGCAATCTTAAACATAAGGCCAATGCTTAACAGTATGGTACCCATACTAAACCATGCAGGCATAGTGTCGCGGTCAAGCGAGTTGATGAATTGAATATCAAATGAACCTGTTGCACCATATATAAGCGTAATACCAAAGAGTATAAAGCCCGATGCAAATGCTCCCATTAGGAAGTATTTCATACCGGCTTCGTTACTTTTTACATTTTTAGGTTCGCTTGCTGCAAGCACATATAATGCTATTGAAAGTACCTCGATACCAAGAAAGAACATAGAAAGGTTACCAAACGTTACCATTGCAATGGCACCCGTAAGTAGAAAAAGTTTTATGGCAACAAAGTCTGATATCTTTGGTTTGTGTTCTTTTTGAAAGTCGGGAGTAAGTGTTACTAAAAATGCGGTAAGCAATATAAACAGCCCACTAAATGCTAACCCGTATTTTGTGGTAACAAACATGTTGTAGAACTGTTTTTCGTCAAAGCCAAATCCCGGGAACAACTCAGCGCTGACTCCTGTTACTTTTAAGCCTACATAAACAAACACAGCAAGAAGTCCTGTTACCGTAACGGGAACAATGGCTTTCCTCAGGTTAAAAATCTCAGCTATAAGGCATAAAATACCTAATCCTGTAATAGCTATTAATATTTCCATTATTAATTATATCGGTTTATGTACACTAAAATCTTTTGTATCTCCGGAAGCACAATATCAGATATTGGCTTAGGGTAAAGGCCAAAGCCTATAAGCACGGCTATAATAAGCACAAATACCAGGCCTTCGCCAAAGGTTACATCGGCAAAAGGTTTTGCATTTGTTTCACCAAGCATTACCTGCTGGTACATTCTTAACATATAGAATGCGCCCAGTATTATGGTTGTACCACCTACTATTGCAAAGGCAATGTGCACCTGCGCAAGGCTGTACAGTACTTCAAATTCTCCTACAAAGTTAAATGTGCCCGGTAGCGCTACTGATGCAAGCACCAGGATCATGAACATAGATGCAAACTTAGGCGCCTGAGAACGGATACCGCCCATCTCTGCAATGTCCTGTGTTTTATAACGGCGTTCTATTATCTCTGCGGCAAAGAAAACACCGGCAACTACAAAACCGTGTGCTATCATTTGCAGGAATGCCCCACGAATACCATCAAGAGTAAGCGTATAAGCACCGGCAGCAATAAGGCCAACGTGTGCTAATGATGAGTAAGCAAGCACTTTTTTAATATTGGTTTGCCTAAGGGCAAGTAAAGAGCCATATATAACACCCGCAATACACAGGCCTACTACAATATATTTATATTGTTCTGCGGCAAACGGTGCAATAGGCAGCTGCCAGCGCACAATGCTGTAAAGTGCCATTTTAAGCATAATGCCCGAAAGCAGCATGGTACCCACAGCCGGAGCTTTTTGATAGGTATTTGCCTGCCAGCTATGGAAGGGTATAATAGGTGTCTTGATAGCATAAGCAAGAAAGAACGCCCAGTAAATAAAGGTTTGTTCTTTTGCACTAAGTATCGTAGAATACAGTTGCAGGTTAAGGAACGAGTGTGCCTTTTGGTACAGGTAGATAAATGCTACCAGCATAAATAACGACCCTGCAAAGGTGTATATAAAGAACTTGATAACTGCTTTTTTACGTTCTTCGGCATCGCCACCACCCCATATAAGTGCAATGAAGTAAATAGGGATAAGTGAAAGTTCCCAGAATATGTAGTAAACAAAACCGTCTACACTAAGGAAAGAGCCCACCATGGCAAAGGCCATGAACATAATTAGCGCATAAAAAGTGCTTGTTTTAGGGAACAGGTTACCAAAAGAAGAATACACGATAATAGGTGTAAGAGCGGTAGTAAGTGCCACCATAGTCAACGATAGCCCGTCTGCCTGAAGCCCAAAGACTACAAGCGGCCTGGTAAGCCATTGTGCATGAAAGCTAACACCTTCGCCCAGGCTGTAGCGGTAAATAATATACAGCGTAGCTGCAAATGCGGCTGTGCTAAAAAGCAATGCCGTTTTAGAAGCAAGCTTATCGCCCACAAACCAGGTAGCCGCAGCTCCAAAAAGTAAAATAACCAGTATAAATGATACGTCCATCAGTATAAATTATTTTGCCAGAAAAATATAGCCTATTATAGAACAAACACCCAATACAAATACCAGCAGGTAGAATCCTACGCTGCCATTTTGCAGAGTCCTGCCTTCACCACCCAGGGTAACGGCAAGTTTGCCCAAGCCAAACACTAATCCCGAGATGGCTACTTCGGTAACATTTTTAAAGAAGCTGCCTATGGCGTAAAGAGGCTTTACAATTATGGCAGTATAAATTTCGTCAACATATAATTTGTTGTACAGTACATTGGCAAGGCCTGCAAATTCTTTATCTGCCGGTGGCACTTCGCCTTTTTTCATGTACTTGGCATAAGCAATGCCTATACCTATAAGCGCGCCTATTACGGCTATGCCCATAAGCATATATTCTTCATTACCCAGTTCGTGGTGTGCCGCAGGGGCAGCCATTACAGGCGCAAGATATTCGTTTAACCAGCTGGCTCCCGGCAGGCTTATAGCACCGCCTACAAGTGCAAGCAATGCAAGCACTATAAGTGGGAAGGTAATAAGCGCAGGCGATTCGTGCAGGTGGTGTTTTTGCTCTTCTGTACCCCTAAAGTCTTTGTAGAACGTAAGGTATAGCAGGCGGAACATATAGAACGCCGTCATTATAGAAGCTAATGAGCCAATACCCCACAGCACAGGGTTGTGGTGAAACGCCGTCATTAATATTTCGTCTTTTGAGAAGAAGCCTGAGAATGGTGGTAAACCTGATATTGCAAGCGTAGAAATAAGGAAGGTGCCAAAGGTAATTTTCATAACCTTACGAAGCCCGCCCATATTGCGCATATCCTGCTCGCCGTGCAGCGCGTGGATAACAGATCCTGAACCAAGGAACAAACATGCTTTAAAGAATGCGTGTGTTATTACGTGGAAAACAGCAATTTCATAAGCACCGCAACCTAATGCCAGGAACATAAGCCCAAGCTGTGATACGGTAGAGTATGCCAGTACTTTTTTAATATCGGTTTGTACAAGGCCTATTGCGGCTGCTACAAGTGCTGTTAATGCACCTACTACAGCTATAACTTCAAGTACTTCCGGTGTAAGGTTAAACAAAAAGTTTAGCCTAGTTATCATAAATATACCTGCGGTAACCATGGTGGCAGCATGTATAAGTGCAGATACCGGCGTAGGGCCTGCCATCGCATCCGGTAACCAGGTGTATAGAGGCAATTGTGCACTTTTACCACACGCACCTATAAACAGGCACAGCATTGCAGTACTCAATAGTTCTTTATTATATACCCAGCCGTTAGCAATTTCTGCTTCTATCACACTGTATTCTGTAGTGTGGAAAAGATAAGCAAGGATAAAGATACCGATAAGGAAACCAAGGTCGCCAATACGGTTCATTATAAATGCCTTTTTTGCCGCATCGTTATAATCCTGGTTTTTATGCCAAAATCCAATAAGCAGATAAGAGCAAAGCCCAACACCTTCCCAGCCTATAAACATAATAAGCAGGTTGCTGCCCATTACCAGCGTTATCATAAAGAAGATAAACAGGTTAAGGTAAGCAAAGAACTTGTGCACGTTCTCGTCATCGTGCATATAGCTGATAGAGTACATATGGATAAGTGTACCAATACCGGTAACAAACATTAACCACAGTAGTGAAAGCTGATCCAGCTGGAAGCTGAAATCAACGGTAAAGTTAGCAAGTGTAAGCCACTGGCCAAGGTTAATGATAACAGGTTCTTTAGTAGCGAGTACCTGCAAAAAGAAAGTAAGCGTTACTGCGAAAGCAGCGGCTACGGCAGCTGTGCCAAGCCATCCCGGAGCGTTGTGCCCCAGTTTCTTTCCAAAGAAAATGTTGATCAGGAACCCTGCAAAGGGTACAAACAAGAGTAGTAAGGCCAAATTATTATCCATCAGGCGTTATCCTTTTAGGTTCTTTAAGTTATCAATGTCAATGCCGTTCAGGTTACGGTACACGGCTACAAGTATGGCAAGGCCAACAGCTACTTCGGCAGCAGCCACAGCCATAGAGAAGAATACAAATACCTGCCCCGCAGCATCCTGGTGGTACGTAGAAAAAGCTACAAGCAGCAGGTTTACCGCATTTAGCATAATCTCTATAGACATGAACATGATGATGGCATTCCTCCTGAAAAGTACCCCAAAAGCGCCTACGCTAAATAGCAGTGCCGAAAGGTACAGGTAGTTTTCAATGCCAATTTGCTGTAATATATTTTCCATATTAGCTGTTGATGTGTTCTTTTTTAGATAGTAATACCGCGCCTATCATCGATACTAAAAGCAGTACAGATGCAAATTCAAACGGTATCATATAGTCGTTTAGCAATACTTTACCCAATACGTTAATAGACTGGTAATCCTGCCCTGAAACTTCGTATTTAGTAATAACAGGCTGCGATTTAATAAATGCAGCAATAAGTATAAGCCCGAATATTCCGAAAGCTCCGGCAGCAGCAAGGCGTGAAAGCAGTGGTTTGTTTTTTTCGCCTTCTTTATTGAGGTTCATAAGCATGATGGTAAAAAGCATCAGGATCATGATAGCACCCGAATATACAATTACGTGCACCATGGCAAGAAACTGCGCGTTGAACATAAGATAATGCCCTGCAATAGAGAAGAAACACAGTACAAGATATATGGCACTGTGTATAGGGTTTTTACTAAGGATGGTTAAAAAAGCCGTTCCCAGTGTTATGGCCGATAATATGTAGAATAATGTTAGCATCACTAATTAGCCATTTGGGGTTTAGTGTTATTAATAGCCATATCAAGCGGCATTACCAGTTTCTCTTTACCAAAGATAAAATCTTCCCTGTTACTGTTAGATTTTACCATTACACGGCTTTTAGTAAGGTATATGGCCTGCTTAGGGCACGCTTCTTCACACAGGCCGCAAAAAATGCAGCGCAGCATGTTTATTTCATATATAGAAGCATATTTCTCCTCACGATACAGGTGTTTTTCATCCGGCTTGCGCTCTTCGGCCTTCATAGTAATGGCTTCGGCAGGGCAGCTCAGGGCACACAGTCCGCAGGCAGTACAGCGCTCACGGCCTTCGTCATCGCGCATCAGCATATGCTGGCCACGGTATACGGGGCTAAGCTCACGTGTTTCTTCAGGATATTTAATGGTAACCTTGCGCGTAAAAAGGTGGCCCAGGGTAATCCATAAACCTTTGGCAATTGCCACAAGGTAAAGGCTTTCCATAAAGGTCATCTTTTTATTGGAAACCTCCTTTTTGCGTCCCGATAATGATATGGTTTCTATAGACATTGTATTATTCTTTAATTCCCAAAAAGGGAGTCATGTATCACAATCAAATTTTAATTAAGCCTGGTCTGCTAAAAGGATAATTACAGCAGTAATAACAATGTTAGCAATAGCCAGTGGAATAAGCATTTTCCAGCCCAGTTTCATCAGCTGGTCATAACGGAAACGTGGAATCGTCCAGCGTACCCACATATAAAAGAATATGAAGAAACATATCTTTATAAACAGTACACCTATACCGATAATGCTTGATGCGTTAGCGCTCCAGTTTTCAGCAACCCAGTCCATACCCGGATAGTTATAAGCACCAAAGTACAGGATGGCAAGTATTGCAGACGATATAAACATAGAGGCATATTCTGCAAACAGGTAAAAGCCCATTTTCATTGAAGAATATTCTGTGTGGTAACCACCTATAAGCTCAGCCTCACATTCTGCTAAGTCAAATGGGGTACGGTTAGTCTCGGCAAACGAACATACCAGGAATATAAGGAAACCTACCGGCTGGTAAAGGACATTCCACCTCCAGCCGTGCTGCCCTTCGGCAATGTGGCGCAGGCTTAGCGAACCATCCATCATAACAAGTGCAATAAGGGCAAGACCCATAGCAACCTCGTAAGATATCATTTGTGATGACGCACGCATGGCACCCATCAGCGAGAATTTGTTGTTAGAAGCCCATCCGCCTATCATGATGCCATAAACACCTATAGAAAGTACACCAAACACATACAGCATACCAATGTTGATGTCTGTAGCCTGAAGGATAACGTCGCGGCCAAAGATGTGCAGCTTATCGCCCCATGGTATAACGGCACTTGTAATAAGTGCGGTACTCATAGATATGGCCGGCCCCATAATAAACAGGAACCTGTTTGGGGTATTAGGAAAAAACTCTTCTTTAGAGAATAGTTTTAAACCATCTGCCAGTGGCTGCATAATACCACCCGGACCTGCACGGTTAGGGCCTATACGGTCTTGTAACCATGCCGCTAATTTACGCTCAGCAAGGGTTTCATACATGGCAAAAAGCATTGTTATGGCAAAAATTACCACAATAAAAATGCTTTTTTCTATAATAATAGCTTGATCCATCTTTCTTTAGTTAAAAGTTTAAAGTATGAAGGTTTAAAGTTGAGGAAGCTTCCGGCAACTAGTAACCATCAACCGTCAACCCTTTATACGTTTCCTTTTTTATATACTTCCTGTTCTGCGGCCTTAAGCGGAATGGCAGGCATACTTATCTTTTTACGGTCTTTTTCGCGTCCCAGTAAAATATGTTTCTCGGTTTCAATGTGTACCGGCTCTATCTTACGGGTGTAGTTGTTTGCGTTGATAACCGAGTCTTTTTCAAACTTGCGTGGCCCTTCAATAACCCAGTCAGCAACTTCTTTATGATCAAAACGGCATTCGTTACAAATAAACTCTTCTACTTCGTGGTACTCATCTTTACGGGCAGTAACACGTTGTATTTCGTTACCAAACATCCAAAGGGTGGTTTTGCCACAACATTTGGTACAGTTACGGTGTGCATTGTATGGCTTGTTAAACCAAACCCTTTGCTTAAAGCGGAATGTTTTATCAGTAAGTGCACCTACAGGACACACATCGATCATATTACCCGAAAACTCATTATCAATTGCCTTAGAAATAGCTGTTGATATTTGCGAGTGGTCGCCACGGTTAAGTACACCATGTACACGATTATCTGTAAGCTGATCTGCTGTCATTACACAACGGTAACATACAATACAACGATTCATGTGCAGTTGTATGTTTGGCCCTATATTTTCTGGCTCAAAGGTACGTTTTTCCTCAATAAAGCGCGTTTTGGCAGCACCGTGCTTAAAGCTAAGGTTTTGCAGGTCGCACTCACCGGCCTGGTCGCATACCGGGCAATCCAGCGGGTGGTTTATCAAAAGGAATTCGGTAACCGATTTACGTGCATCTACAACCCTTTCAGATGAAATGCTCTTAACCTCCATACCGTCCATACAGCCGGTAACGCAAGATGCCATTAGTTTAGGCATAGGGCGTGGGTCGGCTTCACTACCTTTAGAAACCTCTACAAGACAGCAACGGCATTTACCGCCACTCCCTTTAAGTTTTGAATAATAGCACATGGCTGGCGGAACGCTTTCGCCGCCTATTTTGCGCGCAGCCTGCAGGATGGTGGTCCCCGGTTCTACGTCTATTTCCTGGCCGTCTATTGTTACTTTCATTTTATTCTTGTTTGAAAGTTGAATGTTTTAATGTTTAAAAGTTTTGTTAAACCCTCAAACACCGCACTGTATTCAGCTTCTTATTTTTTGGTTGAAAGTATAGCCCGTCAGGAACTTTACAACTTTCAACATTATAACTTTTAAAACTTAAATTACTGCTTGTTTAGCTACCAGGTGTCTTACCTTCTCAAAAGGTTCGTCAACAAAGTGGTCGCGGTTTTTTATTTTTTCAGGGAAACGGATGTGGTATTCAAACTCGTCCCTAAAGTGGCGTATGGCTGCTGCCACCGGCCATGCTGCTGCATCGCCCAGCGGGCATATGGTATTACCCTCTATCTTGCGCTGTATGTCCCAAAGCAGGTCAATATCTTCTTCACGGCCGTGACCGGTTTCTATACGGTGCAGTACTTTTTCCATCCAGCCGGTACCCTCGCGGCATGGTGAGCACTGCCCACAGCTTTCGTGGTGGTAAAAGCGGCTAAAGTTCCAGGTGTTGCGCACTACGCAGGTAGTATCGTTATACACGATAAAACCTCCAGACCCTAATGAAGAGCCTGTTGCAAAACCTCCATCGGCAAGCGATTCGTAAGTCATTAAACGGTCTTCGCCGGCAGCGGTCTTATAAATAAGGTGCGCAGGAAGAATAGGCACAGATGAGCCTCCCGGTATTAATCCTTTAAGCGGACGATCGTTCATCATACCGCCAAGGTATTCGTCAGAATTCATAAATTCATCTACCGTCATGCCCATGTCTATTTCATAAACGCCAGGGTTTTTACAGTGTCCTGATGCAGAAAATAGTTTGGTACCCGTAGAACGCCCGATGCCTATTTTAGCATACTCAGCGCCGGTGTTATTCACGATCCAAGGCACAGCAGAAATAGATTCTACATTGTTTACCACGGTAGGGTTAGCCCAAAGGCCACTAACAGCAGGGAATGGCGGCTTGATGCGCGGGTTACCCCTTTTGCCTTCAAGCGACTCAATAAGTGCAGTTTCCTCACCACAAATGTAAGCACCTGCACCGCAATGCACATGAAGGTCAAGATCCCAGCCGGTACCCATTATATTTTTACCCAGCCAACCTGCGGCATAGGCTTCTTTAATTGCGTTTTCAAGAATGCGGAATACCCACATATATTCGCCACGAATGTAGATGTAACTAAGGTTACAACCCAGTGCGTAACTAGAAGTAATCATACCCTCTATCAAAAGGTGAGGTATGTACTCCATAAGATAACGGTCTTTAAACGTTCCCGGTTCAGACTCATCTGCATTACAAACAAGGTGCCTTGGCTTACCCGATTTTTTATCGATAAAGCTCCATTTCATTCCGGTAGGGAAACCCGCACCACCACGCCCGCGAAGGCCACTGGTTTTTACTTCTTCCACCACCTCGTCCGGTGTCATGCTTTTAAGCGCTTTTTCTACAGAGCGGTAGCCACCGTGCTTGCGGTATACCTCATAGGTTTTTATACCCGGTACATTAGCGTGCTCTAATAATATCTTTTGTCCCATTGTTTATTGCGTAATGGTCAGTTTATGTAAATCTATTTTTCCGGCGCGGCAGTCTTCTATAAGAGCATCAACCTTTTCAGGGTCAAGCTTCTCCTTATAAAAATCGCCCAACTGTAGCATAGGTGCATAACCACAGGCACCAAGGCACTCAACGCCTACAACCTGAAATAGCCCATCCGGCGTTACTTCGCCTTCTTTAACACCCAGTTTGTTACAGGTATAGTCCATCAGGTTTTCTGCACCACGAATTGAGCAGCAAGACGTCCTGCAAAACTCAAGCATATATTTACCTATAGGCTTAGAGTTGTACATGGTATAAAATGTAACCACCTCGTATACTTCTATAGGCTTAATACCAATGATCTCAGCAACTTTATCCTGTAGTGGTATGCTAAGCCAGTTATCGTGTGCATCCTGTACTTCGTGCAGTACCGGTAGCAGGGCACTCTTGCGCTTATCGGCAGGGTAGTGGCTCAATAGCTCATCAATCCTGGCCTGTAAGGCAGGTGTTATATTTATTTCCTGATGTGCGTGACTAATCTCCATCTCTTTATTCTATTTTGAATTTTGAATTGTAAATTTTAAATGATGATTTAAAACCTAATCCAAATTCATGTATCAAAAACGTTTCTTCTATCGTTGTGTGAACCCTGAGTGCCAGTGAGGTAATTCAAAATTCAAAATATAAAATTCAAAATAATCTATGCGTCCAGTTCTCCTGCAATAACATTTAAGCTAGACAGTGTGGCAATGGCATCAGAAAGCATTTGCCCCCTTACCATTTCATTAAATGCCTGGTAATATATAAAACACGGCCTGCGGAAGTGTAGCCTGAACGGTGTGCGGCTGCCATCTGTAATCAGGTAAAAGCCAAGTTCGCCGTTACCGCCTTCTACCGGATGGTATACTTCGGTTTTAGGAACCGGTACTTCGCCCATCACAATTTTAAAGTGGTATATAAGCGCTTCCATGTTTGTGTACACTTCCTCCTTTGGTGGCAGGTAATAATCGGGCACATTAGCGTGGAACGGGCCTTCAGGCAGTTTTGCCAGGGCTTGTTTTATTATCTTGATGCTCTCCCATACTTCAGCACTGCGCACGCAGAACCTATCGTAGGTGTCACCTGATTTTCCTACAGGAACATCAAATTCAAAATCTTCGTAAGAGCTGTACGGCTGCATAACGCGCACATCATAATCTATACCGGCAGCACGCAGGTTAGGGCCGGTAAAGCCATAACTCATAGCCCTTTCGGCAGATATTGGGCCCACATCTATAGTACGGTCCATAAAGATACGGTTACGCATCAGCAGGTTTTCAAACTCCGTCCATATTGGTGGAAACTCTTCTAAAAAGTCGTTTATTTTTTTAAAGGCAGCAGGGCTCCAGTCCCTTTCAAAGCCTCCTATGCGGCCCATGTTTGTAGTAAGGCGGGCACCACATATTTCTTCGTAAATTTCGTATATTTTTTCGCGGTACTGAAAAACATACAGGAAGCCTGTAAGTGCACCGGTATCTACACCCAGTACAGAGTTACAGATAATGTGGTCTGCAATACGGGCAAGCTCCATAACAATAACCCTAAGGTATTGTACACGCTTGGGTACTTCTATATCAAGTGCTTTCTCCAGGGTCATCCACCAGCCCATGTTATTTATGGGCGATGAGCAATAGTTCATCCTGTCAGTAAGCGGGGTTATCTGGTAAAATGGCCTGTTTTCGGCAATTTTTTCAAAAGCACGGTGAATGTAGCCTACGGTACCTTCGCCATCTACTATGCGCTCTCCATCCATCAAAAGTATGTTCTGGAAAATGCCGTGTGTGGCAGGGTGGGTAGGACCCAGGTTTAGTATAGCGAGTTCGCTGCCGTCTTCATTCTGCCTTTGCTTAATGATCTTGGCATAGCGCTCCTCAGGTGGTAATAACAGGTCTGACATGTTTTATAAAACTTATTGCCGGTTAAAAATTTAGTGCATTGTCTGTACTGCGTCCAAAGAAACGGTCATCCTTATCGGTACGGCCGCCATCTTCCATCGGGAACTCTTTACGCATCGGGAACGACTCCATCTCATCCATATTCAATATACGTTTAAGCTGAGGATGCCCTTTAAAAATGATGCCGTAAAAATCGTATGTTTCGCGTTCCTGCCAGTTAGCACCTAGAAACAGGTTAGTAGCAGTATCTATTTCCGGTGTGTCGCCGTTAAGATATGCCTTTACGCGAATGCGCACATTATCCATCCAGTTGTGCATGTGGTATACCACAGCAAACTGCCTTTCTTTTTCGTTGTCAGGGTAGTGTACCCCGCACACATCGGTAAGAAAGTTAAAACGCAAAAGTGCGTCTTCCTTAAGGTACTGCAATATAGCATTGGCATTATCTGCCTGCACCTCAAAAGAAAGTATATCTTTTATCTGAACAAAACCGGAAACATTGTCGCCAAAGGCACCGGTTAGTTTATCTTCTATTACAGCTGATTCTAAAGCCATGCTTATGTAATGTTATAAGAAGCCAATAATTCCTGGTACTCCGGAGAACTTCTCCTGCGTACCGACTCTGATTTTACAATTTCCTGCAGTTTCATAACGCCGTCCAGTATCTGCTCCGGCCTTGGCGGGCATCCGGGTACGTAAACATCTACCGGGATAACCTTGTCAATACCCTGAAGCACACTATAGGTGTCAAATATACCGCCCGATGATGCACATGCACCTACAGCTATAACCCAGCGAGGCTCGCTCATTTGCTCGTATACCTGCCTTAAGATAGGTGCCATTTTCTTGGCGATGGTTCCCATAACAAGCAGCATATCGGCCTGGCGCGGAGAAAAACTCATACGCTCAGAACCAAAACGTGCCACGTCATAATGCGATGCCATGGTAGCCATGAATTCGATACCGCAGCAAGAGGTAGCAAACGGAAGCGGCCAAAGTGAATTAGCACGGGCTAAGCCCACTACGCTGTCCAGCTTTGTTGCAAAAAATCCCTGGCCTTCTACACCTTCTGGTGCGTCAACCAATTTTATGTCTGATGAATTGCTCATAGTAATTTTAATTTTGATTATCAGGTATATGCTTCAAAAAGTATACCCCGATATTATTCCCACTCCAGGCCTTTCTTTTTCATTACATAGAAAAAACCAACGATAAGCAGGAACATAAAGATGCCCATTTTAGCAAGGCCTTCAAACCCCATTTCGCGGAAGTTTACCGCCCATGGGTACATGAAGATAACTTCTACGTCAAACAAAACGAAAAGTATGGCTACAAGGAAATATTTAACCGAGAAAGGTATACGGGCATTACCTACCGACTCTATACCACACTCAAAATTTTTGTCTTTATTTACAGAGTTGCGCTTAGGGCCCAGCTTGCCTGAAATAAAAATGGTGCTGGCCACAAAGCCTACGGCTAATGCCGCCTGCATGAATATAGGGAAGTAATCTACCTGGCTTGTCTGCATAATTTGTGTGTATAACTGAAAACAATTTCACAAATATACACGTCATTATTTAACTAAAAGCGGCTTTGCTAAAGAGATAAACTTAGGGGTGGTTAATTTTTATTGGTTCTAAATAACTTTGTAAAAATAACGTTTTCGTTAAGTTTGATGATTTTGTTGTTTGTGTGTTGTTTTGTTTGAGAATTGCAGGCTTATGTGGTATGCTGTTGGTAATATGATAGTATTTTAATAGAAAAAGCCACCCTGTAAGGAGTGGCTGTACTGTAAATCAGGTATGCTAACTATATATTAATTAAGCGCGGCAACCTGAGCTGCTACTTTACCTTTTTTTCCTTCTTCTTCAACATAGCTTACTTTGTCGCCTTCACGAAGACCTTCTACACGAAGTCCTGTTGCGTGAACAAAGATATCTTTGCCTGTTTCGTCGTCTGTAATGAATCCAAAACCTTTAGATTCAATAAAAAATTTTACTTTGCCTGTTCGCATTGTTGCAATAAAAAAAATTAATAATGTCCAAAGGTAAAATTAATAATGACACGGCAAAGACAATTGTTAAAAAAATTAAATAATATTTATTTTAATGGTTTTTATTGAATATGTTTCAATAATTATTACAGTTCAATGCTTAACATGTAAGCATAACGAAATTGTGTGCAAATTTTATCAAACGTTATAGCTTTCTAGTATTCCCTTTTAGTGCCTTAAATAATGTATGTAATTGCGGTTATACTGCTTTCTTTTGTTTAATTATGTTATTTTTCATTTTAAGTATTTGATTGTTAATTAATTGTGTAATTTTTTTTACTGAAAATTAACTTTTTTTTGAAGTTTCTCAAAAAATTAACATTTAACAAAATGTGAGGTTTTATAGTAATGTAAATCTTTAAAGCAGTTCTATATTTGCCCCAAGGAAATAACCACCAACCAACTTTATTTCCGTCGATTGATTAGTTTGAGTTTAGTTAAGTTTAGGTAAAATATATAGAAAAAGGAGGCACTGCAAAGTGTTTTAATATAAAAACTAATCAATCAGCCAATACCAACAAGGGTGCTACTTTTAAAGTGCACCCTTGTTTTTTTGTATATATATTACAGTATTAATCGCTCCAGTCTATCCTGTAACTAACAGATAAAGATGTGCTGTTTAGTTTTGCACCATCAAGACCGTCAAAAGTTTGGGTAAGTCCCATGTTGTATTTTAATTCAAACAAAAGGTCAGTGCCCTCTTCAGCAGATAAAGGAAGGCGGTATCCTATGCCCGGGAATATGCCTGCCATTGTTTCTTTGTAACTTGCATTTTCGATGCCGGAATCA
Source organism: Flavobacterium psychrotrophum (assembly GCF_003403075.1). Taxonomy (NCBI): domain Bacteria; kingdom Pseudomonadati; phylum Bacteroidota; class Flavobacteriia; order Flavobacteriales; family Flavobacteriaceae; genus Flavobacterium; species Flavobacterium psychrotrophum. Next base: position 4,458,188 of record NZ_CP031557.1, read on the forward strand.
AACGAGCTACCTGTCTCCATCTTTGTTTTTCGGGATAAGTACAAATCAACATAGCCTCCAACATTTATAAAGAAATTTCTTTTCTCTCCTATATAATAACGTATGCCTATGGGAATATTAAGAAATGTTGCAGTTTCTGTACTGCTCATTTTCGAAATAAAAACAGTCTCGTTCTCTGTGTAAGTATTTTCGTAATCCATCTTATACGACTTACGATTGTAATTAAGATGCCCAAAAATAGCAAGATTTTCTAAGACAGGAATTTCCATAGATACTCCAAGTTCAAAATTTGCTGAAGAACTGGTCTTGTAAGCAGGATTGTCTAATTTTAGATTAGATAAAGTACCTCCCAGGTTCACGCCATAAATTGTTGGTTGCTCCTGTGCTGTAGATGCCAGTGAAAATAATGCTGCCGCGAGCAGAAATGTAATTTTTTTCATTTATATGGTTGATTTTAATAATGCGGCAAAAATAAAATAAGAGTCCGTAATAAAAAATATTACGGACTCTTATTTAGTAGGATATTATTTACTTATTATGCTTTTAAAGCAATATGAAGCTCATTAAGTTGTTTATCGTCAATAACACTTGGTGCATCGATCATTACATCGCGGCCGCTGTTATTTTTAGGGAACGCAATAAAGTCGCGAATGGTTTCCTGTCCGCCAAGTATTGCAGTAAGCCTGTCAAAACCAAAAGCCAGTCCGCCGTGTGGTGGCGCACCATACTGAAACGCATCCATCAGGAATCCAAACTGGGCCTTAGCCTCTTCTTCTGTAAATCCAAGATACTTAAACATAAGTGCCTGTGTAGCCTTATCGTGTATCCTTATAGAACCTCCGCCTATTTCGTTACCATTTAGCACAAGGTCATACGCATTAGCGCGTACAGCTCCCGGGTTTGTTTCCAGTAACGGCATATCTTCCGGCTTAGGAGATGTAAACGGGTGGTGCATGGCGTGGAAACGGTTACTCTCTTCATCCCACTCCAGTAACGGGAAGTCTACAACCCATAGTGGTGCAAACACTTCTGGGTTGCGCAGGCCAAGCCTTGTAGCTACCTCCATGCGCAGGGCGCTAAGGCGTGTACGGGTTTTGTGTGAATCGCCACTTAGTACTAATATAAGGTCGCCCGGTTGTGCGCCGGTAATTTCAGCCCATTTTTTAAGATCTTCTGCATCGTAGAATTTATCTACAGACGATTTTATACTACCGTCAAGCTCATATTTAGCATATACCATACCGCTTGCACCTACCTGAGGGCGTTTTACCCATTCTATAAGCTCGTCTATTTGCTTGCGTGTGTAAGAAGCGGCACCCGGCACGGCAATACCTACTACCAGTTCGCTGCTGTTAAATACAGCAAATTCTTTATGTTGTGAAACGGCATTTAACTCGCCAAACTCCATCCCAAAGCGAATGTCCGGCTTGTCGTTGCCATATTTTTTCATGGCCTCGTCGTAGGTCATTCTTGGGAATAGTCCTGTTTCTACGCCTTTAAGTTCTTTTAGTAAGTGGCTTGCAAGCCCCTCAAAAGTCTGTATAATGTCTTCCTGTTCTACAAACGCCATTTCGCAGTCTATTTGTGTAAACTCAGGCTGGCGGTCTGCGCGCAGGTCTTCATCACGAAAACATTTTACGATCTGGAAATATTTATCCATACCGCCCACCATAAGCAATTGCTTAAAAGTTTGTGGCGATTGTGGCAGGGCATAGAACTGACCTTCGTTCATGCGGCTTGGTACAACAAAGTCGCGCGCCCCTTCAGGGGTACTTTTAATAAGTACCGGTGTTTCTACTTCTATAAAGCCTTTTGCAGAAAGATAGTTGCGCACCTCTATACCTACCCTATGGCGAAACATAAGGCTGTTTTTTACCGGATTACGGCGAATGTCAAGGTAACGGTATTTCATACGGATGTCTTCACCTCCGTCTGTTTCATCTTCTATTGTAAAGGGTGGTATTTGCGAAGCATTAAGTATGGTAAGTTCTTTTACAAGAATCTCAATGTCGCCGGTAGCCATGTTTGGGTTTTTGCTTTCGCGCTCTATCACGGTACCTTTTACCTGAATAACAAACTCGCGCCCCAGTGTTGCTGCAAGATCCTGAACGGCTTTTTCTGAACGGCTTTCGTCAAAAATAAGCTGGGTAATACCGTAGCGGTCACGCAGGTCTACCCAAATCATAAACCCTTTGTTACGTGATTTTTGTACCCATCCGGCTAGTGTTACTTCCTGGTTGATGTGCGTGGCGTTTAGCTCACCGCAATTATGGCTTCTGTACATTATTGTAAATTTTGTGCTGCAAATTTACTCAGATAGTTGAAAAAAACCGATTAGGAGTAGTGTTTTTTTGAGTAAGAGGGGAGCAGGTTTGGTATTTAGGCAATAAGGTAGAAATACCGGATGATTTATATGGTAATATTTAACAGCATTACATAAAGAGATTTCTCAACGCTACTGCGCTTCGAAATGGAAAACGCCGGACTAAGTAACCGTGAAAAAATCTGCGTAAATCCGCGTCTGCGAAGCATCCGTATTACCTGCCTGGCGGCAGGCAGGTCCGCGTTCTATTTTAAAAACTAATACCGGTTACGGAACCATACTTTTTGCCATTCTCTTTTAAGGATAAGAAACGTAACCTGCTCGGCAAGTTCGGCGATGTCGCCGCCGTTAAGGGCTTTTATTTCGCCCTCGGGCACATCTATTATATATAACAGGTTAAGATACTCTGCAAACTTATGGTGAATAAGCCTGAATATTTTATCCTGTACCGCCATCTTTAAGTCAAAAGGGGTAATGCCTTCTTGAAAATCTACAGGCTCATTAGCCAGTGCAAAGTCTTTGTTTACCTGCTCTGTAAGCTTAATGTAAAGCTGTTCTTTTTGTGCCTGGCTTAATAACAGGTCGGTGCTTTCGGGTGGGGTATAAATCATACGGTGCGTTTCATCAGGTTTTGCCCAAAGGTGTGCAGTGCCTCTTTATTTTCGGCAGAAATCTCCATCTTATCCAGTGTGGCAAATGCCTTAAGTGTGTACGTCTCTATAGCCGCTTTTGTAGCAGTATCAGCGCCCGTATTTATAAACAGGGTTTTTACAGCCTCAATTTTTTGGGTTGGGTTTTCAGGTTGCGATGCAAACCAGCTCAATACCTCTTGCTTGTCATTAACGTTGCCATGTTCAAGCGCCTTAAGGTACAGGAATGTTTTTTTATTCTCGATGATATCGCCGCCCACTTGTTTGCCAAAAGTTTCAGGATCGCCAAAGGCATCAAGGTAATCGTCCTGTAGCTGGAAAGCAATACCCAGGTTAAGCCCAAAGTCATATATAAGGTTAGCGTTTTCCTGAGATGTATTAGCAACAATAGCACCCATTTTCATAGCCGCCCCCACTAATACCGCCGTTTTGTATTCGATCATTTTAAGGTATTCTGCTTCGGTAACGTCGTTGCGATCCTCAAAGTCTACATCCCATTGCTGGCCTTCGCAAACTTCAAGAGCTGTTTTACTGAACAGTTTTGCCAGCGCCTTAAAGGTTGCAGGTTCATATTGCTCAAAATATTGGTAAGCCAGTATAAGCATGGCATCGCCGCTGAGTATGCCTGTATTTAGGTTCCATTTTTCGTGCACGGTCTGGTGGCCACGGCGCAGTGGTGCATCATCCATAATATCATCATGCACCAGGCTAAAGTTATGAAATATCTCTACGGCTATTGCAGCGGGCAGGGCATCATGCGCATCGGTATTAAAAATCTCTGCAGCCATAAGGGTAAGTACCGGCCTTATGCGCTTGCCGCCAAGTGATAGTATATAAGTTACAGGGCTGTATAAATTAGCAGGCTCTTTTTGCAGGTTAGCAGTAGCAAAATAATTAGCTACTATTTCCTGGTAATATGCTATTGATTGCATTTACAAATTTTTGGCTAAAGTAATTTATTCCGCACTGTTGTGCAATCAAAAAATAATTTTGACACAATTGTAAAAACTTTGGAAACTTTTTTTGTTTTTAAAGTTTCCTTTATATATTTGCACTCGAAATAATACCCTAAATGAAAGAGAAGATTTTAGAAAAAGCTATGGATATGTATCTTAAACTTGGGTTTAAGAGCGTAACCATGGATGATATAGCGCAGGAAATGGGTATTAGTAAAAAGACTATTTACCAGCATTATGCCAATAAGACCGACCTGGTGACTGAGGTGGCTACTTTGCTTGTAAACAAAATTTCGTGTGATATAGATACTATTTATGCCGAAAAGCACAATGCTATTAAAGAGCTTTTTGAGATACGCCGGTATTTAAAAACAACACTCGACGACCAGTATATGGCGCCTGTACACCAGCTTAATAAGTATTACCCAGAAGTGGCGTTAAGTGTAAAGTCGAGCCAATTTGATAAAATGCATGAAAGCGTAAAAGACAATCTTAACCGTGGTATTGAAGAAGGGCTTTACAGGCCGGATATTGACCCTGAATTTATATCCCGAATTTATTTTAATGGCATTACAGGAATTAAAGACTCCGCTGTTTTTCCTGATGAGTTGTATACTAGAACACAAACTACAAAAATGTACCTTGAGTATCATGTAAGGGCAATAGGTACTTTAAAAGGTACAGAAATGCTTGAAGAATACCTTAAAGAATCATAAATAAAATTAACACAATTTTAAATTTGACAAAATTGTCAAAATTTTTACATTTGCACTTTGACAAAAATGTCAAACAAAAAAGTTAAACAAATATGTCAGCTAAGAAAACCGATGAAATTGCTGTAGATACTGAACAGCTGATAAAAGACACTGCCAAGCACATTTTTTTTGGCGAAGGCCGTTTTAATGCCACCACCCAGGAAATAGCAGATGCTGCCGGGGTAAACCGTACGCTTATAAATTATTATTTCCGTTCGCGCGACAATCTTTTCCAAACTGTATTTGAAGATGCCCATACTAAGGAGATAGAGCGTACTGAGATGATTGTTTTTGGCAATTTGCCCTTTAGGGAAAAGATAGACCGCTACCTCGATATCTTTTTTGAACAGAGTAAAGAGTACCCGTACCTTGAAATTTACATGGTTACCCAAATGAATCAGGGGTGTGTATACAAAGACCCTGAAACCATGAACCGCATGCTCGATAAGTTTTACCTGGAGATAGCCATAGAGATGGATCGTGGCAATATCCAGAAAATGAGGCCAGAACAGTTTTTGCTCAATTTTATATCGCTTACAACCTTTCCGGTATCTATGCGGCCGCTGCTACAGGAAAGTATGGGCTTTAGCGATAACAGCTATGAGCGCCTGCTGGAAGAGCGAAAAGAGATTATTATGAATATGCTTTTTAGAGAAGATTATCAATTATAAACACCCGTCACATCATTAAAATCAAACAAAAAATGAACAGTTTAATCACCCGCGGGGGTATTTTGGCAAAAGCCTTAGCCCTTAGCATGGTTGTCCTTTTTGTTTCGCAGCTGCAGGCACAAACTGCACCGGCGCAAACCATTACCCTAAAGGATGCCATTAACTATGCGCTGCAAAATAAAGCCGATGCCGCCAAGGCAAAGCTGGATGTTGAGAACAGCGAATATAAAATACAGGAGGTGCGCTCGCAGGCGTTGCCTACCATATCTGCATCGGGCAGTGCTACTTATAATCCTATACTGCAGTTAAATGCGTTACCGGGCGACTTTTTTGGCGCACCTGGTACTACTATACTTGCACCGTTAGGGCAAAAGTGGAACTCTGTTGCCGGTGTAAACCTGTCGCAGAAAATATTTGACCAGTCGGTTTTTACAGGCCTTCAGGCAGCACGCACAACCCGCGAGTTTTATCAGGTTAATGCACAGCTTACCGAGGAGCAGGTTATAGAACGCGTGGCAAACAATTACTACCAGGTGTATGTACAGCGTCAAAAACTTATCCTTATAGATAATACCTATAAGAATACAGAGAAAACGCGCAACATTATTAAAGGACAGTTTGAAAGTGGCCTTGCCCGTAAAATTGACCTTGACCGTATGAATGTAAACCTGCGCAATATAGAAACGCAGCGCCAAACGCTTATTAATGCGGTGCAACTTCAGGAAAATGCGCTTAAGTTCTACATGGGTATGCCTATAAACACGCCTATAACACTGCCGGACAGCGACTTTAAAGTAAAGCCGCTTGCACTTGAAGAAAGTACCGATGTTACTAAGCTTGCACAGTACCAGTTGCTAAAGAAACAGGAAAAACTGTACTACTACAACAAAAAGGCACAAATAGCGGCTTACTACCCTACGCTTTCTTTAACAGCGGGTTACAACTACATAGGCCAGGGACCTGAGCTGCCGTGGTTTAAAAAACCAAGCGATGGTGTATACTGGTCAGACTATTCTACTATAGGGCTAAATTTGCACATACCTATTTTTAACGGGTTTGGTACCCGCTCTAAAGTAAGGCAGGCTGATATTGACCTTAGAAAAACAGCCGAGGATATTAAAGATGCCAAGCTAAGCCTTGACATGGCTTTTGAAAATGCTAAAACGCAGATTACAAACAGCCTGATAACCATTGAAAACCAAAAGGAAAACGCACAGTTAGCCAAAGAGGTTTTAGACAATACACAAAATAATTATACACAGGGGCTCGCCACACTCACCGACCTGTTAGATGCCGAGAATTCACACATTGAGGCACAAAATAACTATACTGCCGCGCTGTTAGATTACAAACTGGCCGAAGTACAGCTTATAAAAGCAAAAGGAGAATTACAAAACCTTAAAAATTAATTAGCAATGAAAAAAGTAATATATATAGTAGTAATAGCTGCCATTATAGGCGTAGGAGCTTTAATGCTGAATAAAAATAAAGCAAAAAATGATGCCGAAACAGCCGTGGTAGCACAGCAAAACAGTTCGGTATCCGTACGTACAGCTGTAGCAAAACAGGGTGTGCCTGATCTTGCCTACACAGCAAACGGTAATTTTGAAGCAGCACAGCAGTTAGATTTTCCTGCTGAGAACAATGGACGTGTAGTTAATGTACTTGTAGATGAAGGCGACCAGGTGCGCAAAGGTCAGGTACTTGCTACTATAAAAGGAGACCAGCTTAATGTACAATTACAAAGCGCAAAGGCTGCTTATGAAAATGCACAGAGCGATGCCAAGCGTTATGAAAACGCTTTTAAAACCGGCGGTGTTACACAACAGCAGGTAGACCAGAGTAAAGTATCGCTTTCAAATGCAAAGGCGCAGTATGATGCTGCCCGTATAAACATAGGCGATGCCAGCATCAAATCCAGTATTAACGGTATTGTAAACGCCCGTAATATAGAGCCGGGAAGTGTTGTATCTCCGGGTACTGTGCTTTTTGAACTTGTAGACGTTAGCTCGCTAAAATTAAAAGTAAATGTACCTGAAAGCCAGGTAGCAACACTTAAGGTTGGTACATCTGTAAAAGTAACTGCCAGCGTATATCCTGATAAAGAGTTTACCGGAAAAATAACCTTTATTGCCCCTAAAGGCGATACGTCACTTAACTTTCCTGTAGAAATAACGATAGCTAATAACCCTAATAACGAACTTAAGGCAGGTATGTACGGAAGCGTTGTTTTTGGTACTTCATCAAAACAGCCGGAAGTGCTTACTGTACCTCGTGTAGCGTTTGTGGGTGGTGTGGGTAACAACCAGATATTTGTTGTAAAAGATGGTGCTGTTACACTTACTAAAGTGGTTGCCGGGCGTATTTTCGGCGAAACGGTGGAGGTTCTTAAAGGCCTTAATGCCGGAGACGTTGTAGTAACCAGCGGACAGATAAACCTTGCAGAAGGCAGTAAAGTAGAAGTTATTAAATAGGCCCATAATCCCCGAAAGGGGAAAAGCGAAAAAAATGAAAATAGCAGAAATATCCATAAAACGGCCAACACTTATTATAGTGTTGTTTACCATACTTACTTTGGGTGGGCTTTATAGCTACAGTAGCCTGAGCTACGAGCTTATCCCTAAGTTTGAAATGAATGTAATTACCATCAGTACGGTATACCCTGGTGCATCGCCGGGTGAAATAGAAAATACCGTAACTAAAAAGGTAGAAGACGCGGTATCATCGCTGGAGATGGTAAAGAAAGTAGAATCTAAATCATACGAAAGCCTTTCGGTAGTAATGGTAACGCTTCAGCCAGAGGCAAATGCCGACTACTCGCTGAATGATGCACAGCGTAAAATAAACGCCATAGAGAAAGATTTACCTGAAGATGCAGATCCTCCGTCACTGGTAAAATTCTCCCTGAGCGACCTTCCGGTAGTAACCCTGGGTGCAACCAGTAAACTGGACGAGGTTACCTTTTATGACCTTCTTGATAAAAAGATCGAGCCTATACTTAGCCGTGTAAACGGTGTGGCACAGGTAACCCTTGTGGGTGGAGAAGAGCGTGAAATTCAGGTAAACCTTGACGAGAACAAGCTAAAAGGCTTTGGCCTTAGCATACCACAGGTACAGCAAATAGTACTGGGCAGTAACCTTGACTTTCCTACGGGTAGTGTAAAAACCCGCGAAAACAGTATGCTTGTGCGTCTTGCAGGTAAATACCGTACTGTAGAAGAAATGCGTAACCTGGTTATATCGAGCAAAAATGGTGTACAGATACGTCTTGGCCAGGTGGCCGACGTACAGGACAGCCAGAAAGAAGCAGAGAAAATAGCCCGTGTAGATGGCAAGAGTGCCATAGCAATACAAATTACCAAACAAACCGACGCTAACGCAGTACAGGTAAGTGAGGATGTACAGAACATCATCAAAAAAATTGAGACCGATTATGCTAAAGAAGGCCTTAAGCTTCAGGTAGCAAACGATACTTCTGAGTTTACACTGGTAGCTGCAGAAGGGGTAATACATGACTTGTTTATAGCGGTATTCCTGGTAGCGTTTGTAATGCTTTTCTTCCTGCACTCGTTGCGTAATGCGCTTATTGTAATGATATCTATCCCGGCATCGCTTATTGCTACGTTTATTGGTATATCGCTTATGGGCTATACCCTTAACCTTATGAGCTTACTTGGGCTTTCGCTTGTGGTAGGTATTCTCGTGGATGACGCGATCGTGGTACTTGAAAACATTTACCGCCACATGGAAATGGGCAAAAGCCGTATTCGTGCCGCTTATGACGGTACTGCCGAAATTGGCTTTACGGTAGCAGCCATTACGCTGGTTATTGTGGTGGTGTTCCTGCCTATAGCCATGAGTACAGGCCTTGTAAGTAACATTATTACACAGTTCTGTGTGGTGGTGGTTATTGCTACATTACTATCGTTAGTATCATCATTTACGCTTATACCTTGGCTTTCATCACGTTTTGGTAAGCTCGAGCACATTACCGGAAAAAATATCTTTGGTAAAATTATCCTTGGTTTTGAAAAAGGCCTTGACATCTTTACACATTGGGTAACCGGCATCCTTACATGGGCACTTGAAAACTGGAAAACAAAACTTGCCAGCCTGGGTGTAGCCATAGCCTTGTTTGTAGGGTCTATAATGATTGCCGGCAATTATGTAGGTGGAGAATTCTTCGCCAAGCTGGACAGGGGACAATTCATGGTTCAGATAGAGCTTCCTAAAGATGCATCGCTGGAACAGACCAACCTGATGTTGCTTAAAGCAGAAAATTTCCTTCAGGGTAAAAAAGAGGTTAAGAGTATCATTACTACCGTAGGCCAGACCAGCGAAGGTATGGCAGGTTCTCAAAGTACCGCTTACAAAGGTGAGATGACCGTAACACTTGTAGATGAGGAGCACCGTACAGACAACTCGTTTGTATATGCTGCCAAGACCAAACTGGAACTTCAAAAAGTACTGGTAGGTGCTAAGATAAAAACCGTACCGGTAAGTATAATGGGTGGTGCAGATGAAGCGCCGATAGCCCTTACTGTAACGGGTAACGATTTTGAAAGCACGTATAAATGGGCTGAAGCTGCTGCTAACGAGCTAAGAAAAATACCGGGAGCATCTGAAGTAAAACTAACATCTGAAGCGGGTTCGCCGGAAATTGATGTTAAGGTAGACCGCGATAAGATGGCTGCCCTTGGGCTTGACCTTCAAACAGTAGGTTTAACCATGCAAACGGCCTTTAACGGTAATACCGATGGTAAATTCCGCGCGGGGCAGTATGAGTACGATATTAACATTCGTTACGGACAATATAACCGTATGAACATAGACAACGTGCGTAATATAACCTTTATAAACAGTGCCGGACAGGAAGTAAAACTAAGCCAGTTCTCTGAAATTACCGAAGGCTCTGGGCCAAGCTTACTTGAAAGGCGCGACAAGAGTACATCGGTTACGGTACAGGGACAAACTGTTGGCCGCCCGGTAGGTAGCGTTGTTGCTGACTGGACCGCAGTGTTCGAAAAAATGGAGCGCCCGTCTGGTGTGAGTTATATTTGGGGTGGTGATATGGAAAACCAAAGCGAAGGTTTCGGTACACTGGGTGTGGCACTACTTGCTGCTATTATATTGGTTTACCTTGTTATGGTGGCGCTGTACGACAGCTTTGTGTATCCGTTTGTGGTATTGTTTGCGGTACCGCTATCATTCATTGGTGCGCTACTTGCCCTGGCACTTACAAATAATACGCTAAACATCTTTACCATACTTGGTATCATCATGCTTATTGGTCTGGTATGTAAGAATGCGATTCTGCTTGTAGACTTTACCAACCACCGTAAAGAACAGGGCGAAAGCACGTACCATGCGCTTATACAGGCTAACCACGCCCGTCTTCGTCCGATTCTTATGACCACAATAGCGATGGTTTTTGGTATGATACCAATTGCGCTTGCAAAAGGTGGTGCAGCACAAATGAACAACGGACTTGCGTGGGTAATTATAGGTGGTCTTATCAGTTCGCTATTCCTTACTCTTATTATAGTTCCTGTAGTATACTCTATTTTTGACGGCCTTATTCGCCGTTTCTCTAAAAAAGATAAAATAGACTATGCTGCAGAAATGGTAGCCGACTACGAACATCGCGAATTAAGCGAAGACGGCTTTACCGCTAAGCACTAATTATGTTTGCATCTTGTTTATAGATGGGGCCCCGGGAAACCGGGGCCTTTTTTTGTTATAAGAAGTAAGTGTTTCCTACAAAAGAGTTGAACTATTTTCAAGACTTTGCTGCTATAATTTTTAATACTAAAAAAATATGCACGCATATGAAATAAATTATTAAAAGTGACGTGCACTTTGCCTTTATTTAGAATAATTAAAAATAACTATTGTGTAATCTGGATTTGGAATATACCTTTGTCGCGTAAAAATCCTAAACAAACAATGAACACAACAATCCTTAAAAAACTTTTGACCTTACTGGTACTGCTTTGCGGTATAAGTAGTTGGGCACAAGATCGTGGTGCTGTAAGAGGTACAATTGTACTTAGTGGCAACACTCCGGCAGAGAGTATCTCTATAGCCCTTAAGAATACAGCTTACGGCTCTGTAACTAATGCTAAAGGTTATTATGAAATAAAGAATGTAAAACCGGGTAGCTATACCATCCGTATTTCTGCGGTAGGTATTAAACCGGTAGAAGAAAACATAACTGTGGCGGCAGGAGAAACTGTAGCTAAAGATTTTACCCTTAGCGAAAGCCAGGAAGAGCTTAACGAAGTAATTATTAACGGCGGTTATAACCGCTATGCCAAGCAGGAAAGTGCTACATCATCGCGCATACCACTTACAAACCTGGAAAATGCACAGGTATATAACGTGGTTACTAAAGAGCTTATGGCAGACCAGCTGATAACAAATCAGGATGACGCGCTTAAAAATGTACCAGGTGTTTATCAGCTATGGGGTTCTACAGGCCGTGCCGGCGACGGAGGTTCTTATTTTGCATCGCGTGGTTTTGTAACACAGGCACTGGTGCGCAATGGCATTGCCGGTACTGTTATAGCAAATAACGATGCGGCTAACCTTGAGACTATTGAGGCTATAAAGGGGCCATCTGCCACACTTTTTGGCAGCGTGCTTACATCTTATGGTGGGCTTATAAACCGTGTTACTAAAAAACCATACGACAAATTTGGTGGCGAGGTTAGCCTGCTTAGCGGCAGCTATGGTAACAACAGGGCTACAGTAGATATTAACACACCTCTAAATGCAGAAAAAACAGTTTTGTTCCGCTTAAATGCGGCTTCTACAAAATATGAAGGCTGGCAGGATACGGGCTCAAGCAAAAGCACATTTTTTGCACCTTCATTTACATTTAAGCTTAACGACCGCCTTACCGCTACCCTTGAAGGAGAGTTCTTTAACCAGGATGCCAGCGGTATGCAAATTGTTTACCTGGACTTTACAAAAACACCTTCAGAAATAGGCCTCCACAATGCTAAAGATCTTGATTATAACTTTAAGCGTTCGCTACTTGGCAGCGACTTTATAACAGAGACAAGAAGCCGTAACTTTTTTGGTACGGTAAATTATAAAATATCAGACAGCTGGACATCGCAGTCGGTTATAACATCGGCTAATAACGAGGCAGAAGGACCGGGCGCATGGCTGTACCTTTTATCGCCTACCCAAATGTCGCGTAATGCATGGGGCTTTGAAGGCTCATCTAACGCTATTGAATTCCAGCAGAATTTTACCGGCGATTTCAATATTGGGAACATGAGGAACCGTGTAGTTATTGGTGGCGATATATACCATATTAAAGGTTACACAAACATTACTTACCTTCCGGGTTTCCAGTACCTGTATGATGTAATAGACTATAATGCCCCGGCAGCAAATTATAGTGCATTTAACCAGAATACAATACAGAATCTTTTAGATGGTTCTGATTCTTATTACAGAAGTGCTACGAACTACAGTGTGCACAGTGCTTACCTAAACGATGTGCTTAATATTACGCCAAACTTTATACTTTCGGCGGGTGTACGTTTTGATAATTATGAAAACAGAGGGTCTTACGATCCTGCAAGCGATACTACAGCGGGTGCATTTTCTCAAAATGCATTTTCTCCAAAATTCGGAGCAGTATACCAGATCATAAAAGACCAGGTATCTGTATTTGCAAACTACCAGAATAGCTTTAGGAATGTTGTTAACCCTAACGCAGGTATGAACAACCCTGACCTTAACAACGCTACCCTTAAGCCGGAACATGCTAACCAGTTTGAGGCAGGTGTTAAAGTTAATGCCTTTAATAACAGGCTTGGGGCTAACATAAGCTACTATAATATTCTTGTAGAAGATATAGTGCGCAATGTTTATGTGGGCACCCTTACAAACTACATACAGGATGGAAGCCAGAGAAGTGAAGGTTTTGAAGCAGAAGTTACAGCCACGCCAATAGACGGCCTTAACATAAGGCTGGGCTATGCTTATAATGATGCTGTTCTTAACGGCCTTCGCCCTACAACGGCAGGTCCGCAAAACCTGGCAAACTTCTGGATAAGCTACAAGCTTCCTGCAGAAACGATAGATGGCCTGGGTATTGGCTTTGGAGGTAATTATGGAGGATCTACTCTTATATACAATCAATACAATGCAGGTGTGAGAGATACTTTTGCCCTACCGGAATATACCGTGCTTAATGCATCAATATTTTATGAGAGGCCTAAATACAGAATTACACTAAAAGGTAATAATATTACTGATGAGCTTTATTTTAATGGCTACACTACAATAAATGTGCAGGCACCAAGAAATTTTGCAGGCAGTATTACTTACAAGTTCTAAACAAAAATATAAGTACAGCGGCATCTCTTTTCCAATTAAAGAGGTGTCGCTTGTTTTATCATAAGCCATATCTTTGGCATAAAACTTTTAGCCGTAATGACTAAAAAGAAAAAGAGAGATTTTAAACACTGGGTTGGTAAGGCTCATTTAGTGCTCGGGCTTGCGTCAGGGCTTATTGTTTTATTAATGGCAGTAACAGGTTGCCTTTTTGCGTTTCAAGAAGAGATAACCAATGCCATTCGTCATGATGTTATGTATGTAACACCAGGCAAAGAGCAGTTGCCTGCTACTGTAATATGGCAAAAAACACAGGATGCCCTGGGGCCAGATATGCCGCTTAACAGCATTACGTTGTTTAACGACCCCGAAATGGCGGTGCATTCATATGCCTATAAGTTTAACGAAGGAGGCTTTTGGTACTTTACAAACCTGGAGTACTATTACTCTGTGTATACAAACCCTTATACAGGCGAAGTACTTGCAATGTATGATGAGGGGCACAACTTTTTTAATGTTGTAAAAATGCTGCACTGGAGCCTGCTGATAAGCCATCCCGTAGGGCAGCAAATCATTGGGTGGGCTACCTTTATTTTTGTAGCCATGCTAATTTCCGGCATTATATTATGGTGGCCAAAAAACAAAGCAGCACGAAAACAACGACTGTGGTTTCAGTGGAAAGATACTACTAAGTGGAGGCGTAAAAACTATGACCTGCACAATATACTGGGTTTCTATGCTTCATCAGTAGGGCTTGTTTTAGCGCTAACCGGTATGGTGTGGGCGTTTACATGGTTTCAGAGTACGGTATATGTTGTAGCCAGCCTAAGCATAACCCCACCGGTTCCGCTTGTTGTAAAATCTACAATTGCACATGCTGATAAGGATAAAGCTTTTAACCTTGCAGCGGTTGCTGTACAGCAAAAATATCCCGAAGCAGATTATTACAGTATAGGCAAACCTGCCGATAGTACTGCTGCCATAGGCATGCACGTAAACCTTGTAAAAGGCACATACTATAAGCACCATCATGCCTATTTTGATCAATATACAGGCAAATTTTTAGCCGAAGAAAATTATAAAGATGATAATATGGGCGAAAAGGTAATTGGTGCCAACTATGATATACATGTAGGCGCTATACTTGGATTACCCGGAAAAATACTGGCTTTTACCGCCAGCCTTATTTGCTCTATATTACCGGTAACCGGATTTTTAATATGGCGCGGGCGTAATAAGAAAACACCTAAGACAACACCGGTAAAGAAGTAATTTTACCACATAGGGACATAGTTTTTAGTCCTGAAAAGGTAATATAGAAAATAAATTTTGCACATAGCTATGTGAAGCAGTGCCTCTGCCTATTTAGTGTTTATAGTATTCAGGGATATTTTTGAGCCCTGTTTGTATGTGTGAAATTTATTCCGCAATATACTTATGTCTTAAAAATTGCCTGTAAGATTATGTTGCTCCTATACACTTAAAATTGAAAAGCCCTGCAACGTTAATTGCAGGGCTTTTGCTTTTATAATTCGGGTTAGTAGTAATAGCTTATTTATTAGCGGCTACAGCTTCCTGGTTCCATTTTTTTACTTCTGCAACCCTGCTGTCGGCATAGTTAACTTCAGTAAGTGTTTTTCCTGTCCAGAAAAACCACTTGCCAGATTTCTTGCCGTTTTCGTATTCGCCTATGCTTTGTTTGGTACCATCTTCGTTATACGATACCCACGCACCTGTAAGCTTACCATCTTTATAAAATCCGGTTTGCTTGATATTACCGTTGTCATAGTAATACGTGCTTTTAATTATATTGTTCTCTATAGAGTGTGAAGGTTTAACGCTTTGGGCTGATAACACACCTGCAACAAGCAGGAATCCGGCAACTATAATCTTTTTCATATCTACTTTGTGTTTAAGGTTATACATCTATTTATAACAAATGTATAAAATTATTTTACACAAAAGACACATTGAGTTAACAATTTGGTAACATTCAATAAAACTTAACATTCAAAGGTGTTAAGAGGCTGAAAATAAAACATTTACTTTTTTAAGCCTAAAATTTTGTCGAGCTGCTTAACGAGTTCTGGGTCGCCGGGGCGTTTTGCATCAGCATCAACAACATTGCCATTAGGGCCTATAAGTATAAACCTCGGAATTGAATTAATGCCATAAGCAGTTATAAAATCAGACTTCCAGGCTTTGTCTGCTAATAATTGTGTACCGCCCATTTGCTTAGAGGTTACAAGGTTCTTCCACTTATCATGGTCTTTTTCTTCGTCTACACTAATGCTTACAAAAGCTACTTTTTTGCCCTTATAGCGTTCTTCTATAATTTGCAGGTTAGGTATCTCTTTTAAACAGGGGCCACACCAGGTAGCCCACACATCTATATATACATATTTGCCTTTAAAGTCTTTCAGTGTATGGCTCCTGCCTCTGTAATCGTCATATTTAAAAGTGGGAGATGGCTGCCCCGTTAGTTGTTTAGCTTTAACCTGCTTTTCTATTTCGGCAGGCAGGCTGCGCGAATCTATCTGGGTTAGTTTAAACTGTACAGAACTCCTGAACATATAGGCGAGATCTTTGTCTTTAAGGCGTTCTTTCCACCCATCAATAAGCTTAGCCGTCTCTTCTTCAATATTGATACCCTCGTTAGCTCCTGCTTTTATAATGAGGTTGTTTTTATCCCGTTGCATTTGTGCCAGAAAGTTGTTTTCTTTTTCGCCTTTCCCTTCAAATAAAAGTGTACCGTCAAAGTCGGCAGCATCTGCGGTAAGCATAGTTTCAGAGTCATTTTTCAGGAAAACCGGAATCTCCTTTTCTCCATATAAAATATAAAAAGTACCCATGCCCTCCTGCACGGTGCCTTCAAACCTGCCTTCTGGGTTTATAGCAAAGGCTTTGCGCCATGTACCTTTTATGCTTGTTACGGCAACCGAGTCAGCATGGTTGTTTTTTATGTAGCCTTTAAAGTTAAGGGGAGTATCCTGGGCAAATCCCGAAACCCAGCAGGTAATGGCAAGTAATATAAACTTCTTCATAAGAGCAATGTTTTTGTAAATGTAACCTTCACCTGGTATAGCGGCAAATAAAGATACCATTTTAAGGCAATAAAAAACCCATGCGCGGCATGGGTTCTATAATTTTATGGAGATTGTTTTATTTAACAAGTCCGTCAAGCTGTGTCTGTAGTGCAGGGTCGCTTGGCCTTTTAGCATCGGCATCTACTACATTACCCTGTGGGTCTATTAGTAAAAAGCGTGGTATGCTGTTAATGCCATATGCTTGTGTAAACGCAGATTTCCAGTCGGCATCCGCAAATAGCTGTATGCCACCAAGGCTCTTATCAGTTACAAATTTTTTCCATTTTTCGTGGTCTTTAGCAACATCTATAGAGATGCTTACAAACTCAATGTTTTTACCATGGTATCTCTCCTCAACTTTTTGAAGAAAAGGTATTTCCTGCCTGCATGGGCCGCACCATGTAGCCCAAACGTCTATGTAAACATATTTGCCTTTAAGCGACTCCAGTTTAGTAGTACCGCCTTTGTGGTTTTCGTAGTTAAATAAAGGCGATGGCTGGCCTTTTAGTTTACTTACAAGGGCGGCCTGCTGTGCCATCATTTCCAGCTGTTGTTTCTGGCCTTGTATTTGTTGTTCCATAGCCGTGCGGAAAGTTTGATCCAGGTTTTGGTCTTTAAGCAGCGCATTAAACTCGTCCAGTTTTGCGGTAATGGCTTTATTTTGCTCTTCCGGTGTGGCGTTTGCAATGCTTTCGCTTAATCGTTCCATATCAATGGCAAGCTTCGCAAGAATGTTATTTTCCTTTTGGCCTTTACCTTTATAGGTAATGGTTTCATCAAATTGCTTGGCATCAAGTGTAACGGCAATATCATAACCATTTTTAAGGAACAGGGATGTTTGCTCAGTACCATCAAAAATTTGGTAAAAACCGGTTTCTATAGCAAAGCTACTGTTAAAGATTCCCGGTTTTTTAGTTTTAAGCACCTTACTAAAAGTGCGTGAGCGTATTACAAGCGAGTCGCTGTTTGGGTTTTTTATAACGGCAGAAAATTTTACTTTGTCTGCCTGGGCATGTAGCGCTACAGAGGCGAACATTAATAATGCCAGGAATTTTTTCATACTTAATTAGTAAATTGTATTTGTAAGTGTAAAGATAAATATTTGAACGGTTAGGCTACCCACTTTATTGTAAAATTTAAATGTAAGGCCATAATGCTTTTGTTGTTGAAATCCTGTTGAGCAAACATGCTATATAATAATGTGTATCTTGCGGTATCTAACCCAAATACTGCTTATGAAAATTATACGCCCTTTATTTGCTGTTCTTGTATTGCTGCTTGCAGCTTCCTGCGGTAATAAAACAGAAACCGTTACAGCAAAGCACTACAGTATAGATGTACCCTCTTTTTTGCAGAAAACTAAAGGACTTAATGATGCGGCGTCACTGCAATATAAAAGCGAAGATGAAGAATTTTATCTCCTGGTTATAGATGAGCCACGTAAGGCTTTTGAAGATCTGGTAAAAGAAAATGCATTAGGTTTTGAACCCAACCTGGACGGGTATAGTGGTATTTTGCTTGAAAGCCTTGAAGAGGGCGCCCATGCCGAAGTAAAGCCGGTGTTGAAACCGGTAAAGATAAACGGACTTACGGCAAAGGTTACATCGCTTATAGGTAGTGTGGCAAATGAGAAGATTTATTGGAAAATTGCCTATATAGAGGGTAAGAGTAGGTATTATCAGGTATTGTGCTGGACATCGCCGGAAAAACAACCTGAATTTGAGTCGGTAATGGATGAGATTATTAACTCGTTTAAAGAGGTTGGTAAATAGGAACTATAGATGCGAGCTGGCTGTTCCTGGATTGCTTTTATAGTCATTAATTTCCCGCAGTCTGTCATTGGTGCGGAGGAGCGGAGCAATGCAATTTCGTTCTTGATGTAGTAGCTATAATGCGGACCTGCCTGCAGGCAGGTGATACGAATGTTGCATGACACAGATTTACGCAGATTTTTTCACGATTGCTTTAGAGTGCTGTCATTGCGAGGGAAGTACGATCGCGGCAATCTTCAAACACAAAAATTAGTTCTTGAAAGAAGATTTTTTTTTAAAACTTTTCTTTCAAGTTTGGTATGCAATATTCAAATACTACATTTGCTTAGAATCTTGTATTTAATTATCTGTAATCATTATGGAAGTTATGTCGAAAATTACGCATTCAAAAGAGTTTGCAGATTTTGTGAAAAACGGAGTAGATCAGAAGTATCATATAGGTACTGGCAATCCCTATGCTAAAATTTTATTTGTTGGAAAGGAATCAGCTATAAATAAAAATGAGATTGATAGGATGCAAAAATATTCTGAAAATGCGAGAGAATGGAGTGAATATGTGCAAAATAGCGGGTGTCAAAGGCTGAATTATCCTGTGCACAAAAAAGATGGTAAATTATTTTTTGAGGATCATGACTTACGAAAAGGCTGGGGAAGAAATACATGGAGTAAATATCAAAAGCTTACGGATTTGATTTTTAGAAAAAACGAGAAGCCTTTTTATGTTGATTTTCTTGAAAATGTTTTCACAACTGAAATTAATGATTCGCCTGAAAAAAATACAGCTTCTGCGGATAAAAGTTCGTTAAGTAGCCGCAAAGAACTGTTTAGGGCATCAAAATTCATTCAAGATTTTCCAGTTGTAGTTTTAGCTTGCTCAAATTATTTTAAGAATAATGATAATCTCCGGGAGATTGATAAAACGTTCAGTGTAGAATATTTTGATGGAGAAGGAAAAAAGTATACGCCTTCAAATTGGTTTTATACTCATTATAGTACTGACGAAAATAGGTCGAGGCTTGTAATTCATACGAGACAATTAAGTGCTAATGTAAAACCTGAATTATTAGGAGACATGGCTAATATTATAAGGCAACATTTAATTCGTACACGAAATATAGAGGTATAGTTCATCGGGCGTTATAAGATTACCGCGCTCCGTTCCTCCGCTCGCAATGACTATCGTGAAGAAAAATCTGTGTAAATCCGCTCAATCCGCTTCATCCGCGTTCCATGCAGATAATCTACAACCTCAAAAATACACCCTTATAAACGGCATAAAGGCATCGCTATACACCATATCGCTTTCTTTATAAAGTACGTTGTAACGCATGCCTATGGTTACGTTTTCCATGCGGTAGCCTGCACCAAGAAAAAGTGCAGTGTTCCAAAAATCGTGTGTATTCCCTCCGGAATATCCGGCGTAGCCCGGTATGGTGTAATTAAATCCATCAGCATAATCCATATTTACGCGCAGCTGCTGTAATTCGGCCGATAGCTGTACCTGCGGTATGGGATTGCCCAGAAAGATTAATGAGCCGCCGTATATAAAACTGCTATACCAGTCTTTTTGATACACATAGCTGCCCTGCAAGCCAATACCTGCTGCTACATACTCGTTAAAATTATAGATGGCGCCGGGTGCAATATTTACATCGGTATAGCCGCTGCCAAAACCTATGCCCAGGCCACCGCCAAATTGCACTTTGTCCCAAAATGTAACTTCCTGCGCAGTTGCAGTGCTAAAAATTGAACAGAATGCGAATGCAGTTGTTAATTTTGTTAAAAAAATGATAAAGCCTTGTCGCATCTGGGGCGGGATATATAATTACTGACCATAAATATATAAAAAACGTTGAAAGATTATTAGAAATGATGTACTTTTGCGTAAAATTTTATAACCCACCGTCACAAACAAATAGGTATGGACAGGTTTTCCTTTTTAAACGCAGCTAATACTGCCTTTTTTGCTGATTTATACGATCAATATATTGAGAACCCTGATAGTGTTGAGCCAAGCTGGCGCGCCTTTTTCCAGGGATTTGATTTTGCAGCCAGTGATTATGGCTCTGGCGCTACCGAGGTAGCTGCTACAACTACTACACAGCAAACCGCTGCCGCACCGGCCCCGGTTTCTGACTATTCAGGCATCCCCGAAAAACTACAGAAAGAATTTAAGGTGCTAAACCTTATTGAGGGCTACCGTACCCGAGGCCACTTGTTTACAAAAACAAACCCGGTACGCGAGCGCCGCACGTTTAGCCCTACGCTTGATCTTGAAAACTTTGGGCTAAGCAATGCTGACCTTACTACCGTGTTTGATGCCGGTAAAGAAGTAGGCCTGCAAAATGCTACCCTTGCCCAAATCGTAGACCACCTGCAAAAGGTGTACTGCGGCCACACGGGTATTGAGTACATGTATATTCGCGATCCTAAAACAAGGCAGTGGATACAGAACAGGCTTTCGGTTAACCAAAACCAGCCTGACTTTAACGCCGATCAGAAGAAAACCATTCTTGGTAAACTGAACGAGGCGGTTTCTTTTGAAAATTTCCTTCATACAAAATATGTAGGCCAAAAACGTTTCTCTCTTGAAGGAGGCGAAACGCTAATACCGGCACTTGACGCACTTATTGAGGCTGCTGCCGAAAAAGGTGTAGAGCAGTTTGTTATGGGTATGGCACACCGTGGCCGCCTTAACGTGCTTGCTAACGTGTTTGGAAAAAACACATCAGATATCTTTAGCGAATTTGATGGTAAAGATTATGATGATGATGCCCTTTTTGATGGTGATGTTAAATACCACCTTGGCCTTACCGCAGATAAGGTTACTAAAACAGGCAAACAGATAAATATTAACCTTGCGCCAAACCCAAGCCACCTTGAAACGGTAGGCGCGGTTATAGAAGGTATTGCCCGTGCAAAACAGGATAAATACTTTCCGGACGATTTTAGTAAAGTGCTACCTATTGCACTACACGGCGATGCTGCTGTGGCAGGGCAGGGTATTGTTTACGAAATTGTACAGATGGCTAAGCTTGACGGTTACAAAACCGGAGGTACAATTCACGTAGTGGTTAACAACCAGGTGGGCTTTACCACTAACTACCTTGATGCACGTTCGTCAACCTATTGTACTGATGTGGCTAAAGTAACCCTTTCGCCGGTGCTTCACGTAAATGCAGACGATGCAGAGGCGGTAGTACACGCTACGCTTTTTGCGCTTGATTACCGTATGGAATTTGGTTCAGACGTGTTTATCGACCTTTTAGGTTACCGTAAGTATGGGCATAACGAAGGTGATGAGCCGCGTTTTACCCAACCAAAACTATACAAGATCATTGCCAAGCATAAAAACCCACGCGACCTGTATGCCGATGTGCTTATTGCAAACGGTATCATTGCGGGCGACTATGTTAGCGGCCTTGAAAAAGAATATAAAGACAAACTTGAGCAAAACCTGGAGTCGTCGCGCAAGATAGATCTTACTACAATAACCCCGTTCATGCAAAATGAGTGGGAAGGTTATAAGCAGGCAGATGCAACAGAAATGCTGCAAAAGGTAAATACGGCTTTCAGTAAAGATATCCTTACTGATATTGCCAGGACGATTACCGAGCTTCCTGAAGATAAAAAATTCATCAACAAAATACAAAAGCTGGTTAACGACCGTAAGAATATGTATTTTGAAAACGATAAGCTGGACTGGGCTATGGGCGAATTGCTTGCTTATGGTACACTGCTTACCGAAGGTTATGATGTGCGCATTTCGGGCCAGGACGTAGAACGCGGTACCTTCTCGCACCGCCATGCCGTTATTAAGGTAGAGGAGAGTGAAGAAGAGGTAGTTCTACTTAATACGCTCAAAGACCAGAAAGGTAAATTCCATATCTTTAATTCACTACTTAGCGAATATGCGGTAGTAGGTTTTGATTATGGTTATGCTTTTGCGGCGCCTAAAACGCTTACCATTTGGGAAGCACAGTTTGGAGATTTCTCTAACGGTGCCCAGATAATGATAGACCAGTACATTAGTGCTGCCGAAGATAAGTGGAACAACCAGAATGGCCTTGTGTTCTTATTGCCTCACGGTTATGAAGGACAGGGAGCAGAGCACAGTAGCGCCCGTATGGAGCGTTACCTGCAACTGTGTGCTAACCACAATATGTATGTGGCAGACTGTACTACACCGGCAAACTTCTTCCACCTTTTAAGAAGGCAGATGAAGACAGATTTCCGTAAGCCGCTTATCGTGTTTACACCTAAGAGCTTACTACGTCACCCGCTTGTAGTGTCTAGCGCAGATGAACTTGCAAACGGCAGTTTCCAGGAAGTACTGGATGACCCTATTGCAGATCCTGCAAAAGTAAAAACACTGGTATTTTGTACCGGTAAGTTCTACTACGACCTTTCGGCAGAACGCGAAAACCTGAAACGTGACGATGTAGCCATAGTGCGTATAGAGCAGCTTTTCCCGCTGCCTGTAGAGCAGCTTAAAGCCGTTATTGCAAAATACAGCAATGCTGACGATTTTGTATGGGCACAGGAAGAACCACGCAATATGGGTGCTTACACGTATATGCTGGTAAACTTTACCGAGGTTAAATTCCGCCTGGCAGCCCTTAAGGCATACAGCGCACCTGCTGCAGGTAGCTCATCGCGTGCTAAAAAACGCCATGCTGCTGCCATAGCCATGGTTTTTGATAAGAATTTGTTTAATTAATTGTATTTTTGATTTTCAATAATATAGCAACACATATTAAAATTATACTGACATGATTTTAGAAATGAAAGTTCCTTCGCCGGGGGAATCGATTACCGAAGTTGAAATAGCTACATGGCTTGTAAAGGATGGTGATTATGTAGAAAAAGACCAGGCCATAGCCGAAGTAGATTCAGACAAAGCAACGCTGGAGCTTCCTGCTGAGGTTGCCGGTATTATTACCCTTAAGGCCGAGGAAGGCGATGCAGTAAAAGTAGGGCAGGTTGTATGCCTTATCGATACTGATGCTGCCAAGCCGGATGGCGCTGCACCTGCTGCTGCCCCTAAAGCTGAAGAGAAAAAAGAAGAGCCAAAGAAAGAAGAACCTAAAGCTGCTCCTGCACCGGCCGCTGCGCCAGCTGCAACATATGCTACAGGTACACCTTCGCCGGC
The DNA here is from genome assembly GCF_003403075.1 of Flavobacterium psychrotrophum. Classification (NCBI taxonomy): domain Bacteria; kingdom Pseudomonadati; phylum Bacteroidota; class Flavobacteriia; order Flavobacteriales; family Flavobacteriaceae; genus Flavobacterium; species Flavobacterium psychrotrophum. The sequence goes on from NZ_CP031557.1 coordinate 4,481,908, forward strand.
GGCAAAAAAGATACTTGACGAAAAAAATATTGACCCTGCAACCGTAAGCGGTACAGGCAAAGGCGGCCGCGTTACTAAAGACGATGCCGTAAACGCTAAAGCGTCTATGGGTACACCTACAGGTGGCAGCCGTGGTAGCGAGCGTTCTAAACTAAGCATGCTGCGCCGCAAGGTAGCAGAGCGTTTAGTTTCTGCTAAGAACGAAACAGCCATGCTTACTACGTTTAACGAAGTAAACATGACGCCTATAAACAATGTGCGTAATGAATATAAAGATGCCTTTAAAGCTAAGCACGCAGGTGTTGGCCTTGGGTATATGTCGTTCTTTACAAAAGCGGTAACCCGTGCACTTAAATTGTTCCCGGATGTTAACTCTATGATCGAAGGTGACTACAAAGTTGCTTATGATTTTGCAGATATCTCTATTGCAGTATCAGGTCCTAAAGGGCTAATGGTACCGGTAGTGAGAAATGCAGAAACACTTTCTTTCCGTGGTATTGAGGCAGAGATAAAGCGCCTTGCGCTTCGTGCCCGCGACGGACAGATTACTGTAGATGATATGACCGGTGGTACTTTTACCATTACTAACGGTGGTGTATTTGGCAGTATGCTTTCTACGCCTATCATTAACCCTCCACAATCAGGTATCCTTGGTATGCACAACATCATTGAGCGTCCTATTGCTGTAAATGGTAAGGTAGAGATACACCCTATGATGTATGTAGCGCTTTCTTACGACCACAGGATCATCGACGGACGTGAGTCTGTTGGTTTCCTTGTAGCGGTTAAAGAAGCTCTAGAAAACCCTGTAGAGTTGCTTATGGATAACAATCCTAAAAAAGCACTTGAACTATAGTTTAGTTACTAAGTCAGTATATATACAAAACGCTCCTGAAAAGGGGCGTTTTTTGTGTTTTATTAATCACTAAGAATAAAGCCGGAGCTAAACTTTATAGGATTGGAAAAAAAGGAATTTCTCAAATGGGAGAATTGCACAATTCTGGTCTATAGAGAATCCGATAGATTTCAAAAATCTTAAAGCATATACTGATAGTGTAATATACCGTTAAAGAATACTGAAAGAGCCGATTTTATCGAAACTGCTTATCTTAAAGAAAGTAGTGATATTATAAAAATGACATTGCAAAAGCTCTTGGGAATACTAATACTGGTAATGGAATTGAGGTTATTATTGATCAAAGATGAACTGTTGAAAATGAAATTATTGATTTATTAAAGAAATAAAAATGGATTACGAACGCATATTAAATGTTGCAAAACTAAAATTTCAAACTAAATTTCCAAAAATTGTTAATGATTTAGAAGAATGTATCGCAGCAGGTTCTACAGGAGGAGAAATAATAGTTAGAGTAGGTAAATATTTATATGATTTAAAAAATATGAATAAGATTGCTTATCTTGAAATACAAGAGGAAATAATTAGCTATCTTAATTCGTGTAGAGCCAATGGCATATTGATTCCATAAAATCAAATATTTGATGATACTTAATGCTTATACTACTGATTCTGATTTATTGCGAACCTTTTTACTACACTTAGATATAGATATTATTGGAGCTTGATAGAGATAGTAATGGTTAACGATTTGGTTTAAGAATTCTGTATATTCACCTAAGCCGCCCCTGCTGGCGCGAGCATCTTGCTCGTGCCTCATATGTAATATGTCTCCAGCTTGCCATGCACTCCTTATCCATTAGGCCTGGACATAGTGCGCTAACGGTTAAAGAAGCTCTTGAAAACCCTATAAACTGCTTATGGACAACCATCCTAAAAAAGCACTTGAACTATAGTTTAGTTACTAAGTCAGTATATATACAAAACGCTCCTGAAAAGGGGCGTTTTTTGTGTTTTATAGCTGGTGTTATTCATCCAAAAACCCCACGCTTTACAACGCAGGGTTTTTCTATTCCGGGGGTGTGTAAAAAAAATTGGGAAGGTGTGCAAAAATTGTTAGCTAATGGCTAACGCATGAAATACAGTGCTAAGGTATTAATTTTATTGTGTTGATAATTAAAGGTTTGTTTTTTTGCTGCTTTACCGTTAAACGTACAACAACTACCATTGTGTTGTGAGAATATTGCCTCTTCGGCATAAAAAAATCCCCGCTTTACGGGCGGGGAAGTTAATGTGCTTTTAGAGACTTTACTCTTGTTAAGATATTGTACTACTCTGCTTTTACAACCCTGATAACTTTTGCATTACTACCGCTGTAGGCTTTTACCATATAAACACCCGGCTGCAAAGCCTGCATATTTATGGTAGCTTGAGTGCCTGATGTGTTTTGGCTTAAAGCTAACTGGCCTAAAAGGTTGTACGCTTCTACTTTTGTGATTTCAGAATTGTTATGCAGTGTCAGGTTATTCTTTACCGGGTTAGGGTAGTAGGTAAAGCCTGAGAACTTAGTAGTGTCAGTTCCGGCTGTGCGGCTTACCAGTACACCAAACGTCGGGCTTTGGTAGGTATCAATAGTTTGTGTGGCATAGTAAGTAGTGCCGTCTGTTACTATGGTAGTTTCAGCGAGCGATGTGGTAGCATCTGCATCGGCATACCATAGTATATTTTGTCCTTCTACATCAAGGTCGGCAAGGGTGTTGCCTTCAATATACATCTGTCTTGCTGCACCTGATGGGGGAGAAGGTAGCATGAGGTATGTAATAGATCCAACGCCTCCACATGGAGCAAAATAATTGATATCATGTGAACCGTAAGCTACATTATAAAATGTGCCGGAGTCTTGCGGTGTTCCATTATCTAAAGCATATTGGTAAGGAGCAGAAACTCCCTGGATGTCTATTGTCAGTGTATTGCCGATGTTAGATATTATTATATTTGTAGGGACAATAAGATTGATAGGTTGCTCTATATAAGAATAGCACGATGGGCCGATACGCGTATCGCCTGTTGTCCAAATTTTAATCCAGACAGAGGATGCACTTGAAATTGGGTAAAAATCATAGAAAATTATTTCATTTGTTCCTGCTATGGCATCTTGCAAAGTGGGGTAGTATTTCGACATATAATTAGTATACAGCAAAGCATTTTCTGTCAAGTCAATGCTCTCTCCGCAAGTTGTTATAGCCGGTAATGCACCAGATATTTCCGGCAATGGATTTACATTTAGCGTAAGCGTAGTATAAGCGGTACAGCCAGTTATTATAGATGTCACTTTTACAAATAGTGTTTGTGTGCCCGGAGTGATATTTGTGTAAATCGAAGGAAGCGCAAGCCCGGCTTCCATAGCTGCTGCTGAGGTATAATATTGTACTGTAAAGCCCAGACCCGCATTTGCGCCCAGTATTTCATCATTCTTTGCTGCAAGGTCAAACGTTGCAAAACCATCATTTGGCAGTGCATCATCACAAACGGTATAAGCGGAAGGTGTGTTGATTACCGGTGCCGGATTTACTATTATACGCAATGATTCGATACTGAAGTTTGTAGGTGTAGTATTTTCTTCTACGCGTACATACAAGACTTGAATTCCGTTAGTTACATCGGCTAAAATATTGTTATAGTTCTGAGGGAAAGGAATAGCATTTGTGTCTGCATTTGCATCTGCTAAAGTTTCATGATAGCTTATGGTATACAATGAGGGGTTAAGTCCGCCGAGTATCACTGCCGAAACCGTGGTAAGGTCAAACGTGGCTACGCCATCATTGTTCGCGTCACAAACTACAAGATCCGGTGGTGTGTTAACCTGTGGCTGGGCATAGGCCATGATGCTGAATAACAGCAGGAGTAATGTTTTTTTCATACTATTGGTGGTTTTTTACCAAATGTATGAAAAAAGAACATTGTACCTATTTTAAGTAGAGGCAAAAATTATGGTAATCTATTATGGCTTTGCCTTTAAGCAAAACATCGGCACCTATAATACCGTGCACGGGTTTTGCCTTATACTGGCGCAAAGCCTCGTTTACGTGACTCATGTCAAAAATAACGAGGCCAAAGTTTTTTGAACTCCACCTGCCCATTTTTAGCTTGTTTTTAAGAGAGGTTTGTGTTGGCATTCCGGTACCTCCGGCTCCGGCTGCCCTGGTGTCAGAATCGGCTGCCAAAAGGCTGAAATGTTGTATGCCTTCAAAGCCCACACAGCTGTTGCTTGCGCCGGTATCGAGTATAAAATTACCTTCTATGCCATTTATACGGCCTTTAATAAGCAGGTGCTGGGTGCTGCTAAGCCTGAATTTTATACGCTTATAACCCCTGGCTTTCAGGGTGTCTTGCAGGTCTTGCATTGTTAGTATGTATTATTGGGAGTGTCAAAATTACTTTAAAAAACAATATCTTAACTTCAATTACTGCGCCAAGTTTGTATTTTTGCAGCCACTTTATTTTAAAAATGATATTTACAGATACCCATACCCACATATATAGCGAAGAATTTGCACAAGATCGCGATGCCATGATGCAGCGTGCATTTGATGCAGGTGTTACACGCCTTTTTGTACCGTCTATAGACAGTACTTATACCGGTAAGATGTATAAAATGCAGGAGCAATATCCTGATAATGTTTTTTTGATGATGGGGTTGCATCCTACGCATGTTAAGGAGAATTATGAAGACGAACTTGCCTTTGTAGAGAAAGAACTTGCTGATGCCTCACGGAAGTTTTATGCCGTGGGCGAAATAGGCATCGACCTGTTTTGGGATAAAACCTTTTTGCCTCAGCAGCAGGATGCGTTTAAGCGACAAATTCAGCTTGCCAAAAAATACAAACTGCCCATAAACATACATTGCCGTGATGCGTTTGATGAAACCTTTGAAGTGCTGGAAAGCGAAAAAGGCGAAGGCCTGTTTGGTATCTTTCATTGCTTTACCGGTAATTTTGAGCAGGCTCAGGTAGCTATTAGTTATGGCATGAAGCTGGGCATAGGTGGCGTGGCAACCTTTAAGAACGGAAAGATAGACCAGTTTTTAAGAGATATTGACGTTAGTAACATTGTGCTCGAAACCGATGCGCCTTACCTGGCTCCGGTACCGCATAGGGGTAAGCGCAACGAGAGTGCTTATGTACCGTTGGTAGCCCAAAAACTATCCGAAATTTATGACCTCCCGGTAGAAGAAATAGCACGTATAACTACACAAAATGCTGCGGATATATACGGTATTTAACAAAGATTTTCGGTTTAAATCCAATAAATTTTTGTTCATTTGTAAACAGTTTAACCTTAAATAAGCACATGCCCAAATTTGATCATATCAGGCCTTTTTATGACAGCGAAGTAAATGAGGCCCTACGTAGTGTAATACACCACCCTATGATGAAGGCGCTCATGAGTTTTACATTTCCCGATGTTGAAGAAAACATATGGAAAGAACAGCTTTTAAGGACGCACTCTAAACGCGATTTCCAGGCCAATTTTATTTATAATGCCGTGCAGATGGTTTTGAAAAAAAGCTCTGAAGGGTTAACAACTTCGGGCTTCGAAAAACTGGACCAGCATACATCTTATTTATATATTTCAAACCACAGGGATATCATCCTTGACACATCATTGCTTAACGTTTCGCTTTTAGAACATGGGCTTGTAATGACGGCCAGCGCCATAGGCGATAACCTGGTTCAAAAGTCATTTCTGCAGGCGCTGTCTAAACTAAACCGCAATTTCCTGGTACAGCGCAACCTTTCTCCGCGAGAATTGCTGCAAAGCAGTAAGCTGATGAGCGAGTACATTTACCATCTTATACGCCGCGAAAACCGCAGTGTATGGATAGCCCAGCGCGAAGGCCGTACTAAAGATGGTAATGATGCCACACAACAGGGCGTGATTAAAATGCTAGCCATGGCTAATGAAGGGCAACCGCTTACTGAGTTTTTCCGTAAGGTAAAAATCGTACCGGTTTCTATTTCTTATGAATATGATCCTACCGATGCCCTTAAGATGCCAAGGCTGCTGGCCGAAGCTAATGATGAGGTATATGTAAAAGAAAAGAACGAAGATTTTACTACACTGCTTAGTGGTATTATGGGCCAGAAAAAGCGCATACATCTACATATAGGCGATGTTATAGACAGCGAACTTGATGCTATTGCAACACAGGGAGATAGCCCTAATAAGCAAATACAGTCGATTGCACAGGTTATTGATGAAGCTATTATTAAAGGTTATAAATTATGGCCTACAAATTACATAGCGTATGACCTTATGAACGGCACCACGCAGTTTGCAGATAAATATACTGAAAAAGAAAAGCAGGTTTTTGAACGGAGGTTTGAAATGCGTATTGATATTGAAAATAAAATATTGCGCGAAGGCTTCCTGGCACAATATGCAAACCCGGTAGTTAATAAATTAAAATACCAGAATGCCTAAGCCAAGGATACTATTGTTGTATACCGGTGGCACTATAGGCATGGTGAAAAATTTTGAAACCGGCGCGCTCAGGGTTTTCAACTTTAAAAAGCTGTTGCAGCGCATACCCGAATTGCGCCAGCTGGACTGCGATATAGATACCCTATCTTTTGAAAGCCCGATAGATTCCAGCGATATGGAGCCTACTAAGTGGGTAAAGATGGCAGGAATCATTCAGGATAATTACAATGATTTTGATGGTTTTGTTATCCTGCATGGCAGCGATACCATGAGCTATTCTGCATCGGCGCTCAGTTTTATGCTACAGGGCTTAACTAAGCCTGTGGTGTTTACGGGGTCGCAATTGCCTATAGGCGATTTGCGTACTGATGCCAAGGAAAACCTGATAACTGCCATACAAATAGCATCGCTTAACGAGGGTGGGCAACCTGTTATTAAAGAGGTTTGCCTTTATTTTGAATATAAACTGTATCGTGGTAACCGCACCACAAAGATAAGTGCTGAGCATTTTAATGCTTTTACATCTCCTAATTACAATGCCCTTGCCGAAAGCGGAGTGCACCTGCGTGTAAACAACGAACAGTTGTTACAACCTACAGGAGTTGATTTTAGCGTTACTACGGCTTTTAACAGTAATGTGGTTATTGTTAAAATGTTTCCCGGTATAACGGCAGCAGTACTTTCGGCCATTACTGCTATCGAAGGGTTAAAAGGAATTGTACTGGAAACGTATGGCAGCGGCAACGCACCTACCGAAGACTGGTTTATAGGCATACTGCAAAAAGCTATTGAAAAAGGCATACACATTGTAAATGTTACCCAGTGCAGTGGCGGCCGTGTAAACATGGGCCAGTATGAAACCAGTACACTGCTTAAAGAAATAGGCGTTATAAGTGGTGCCGACATTACTACCGAAGCTGCCATTACCAAGATGATGTACCTCTTAGGCCAGGAAATGCTGCCTGAACGTTTTAAACCGTTGTTTGAAACATCTCTTTGCGGAGAACTTACCCAATAATTTTGTAATCCGGTTTTTTAAACTATTTTTGCCCGAATAATTTAGAGGGGTGGCCGAGTGGTCGAAGGCGCACGCCTGGAAAGTGTGTATACTCCACAAGGGTATCGAGGGTTCGAATCCCTTCTCCTCTGCAATAAAAATGCTCCTCATCAGGAGCATTTTTGTTTATATTCTTTCTTGGCGATGGCAGCAGGTATTGTTTTAGATATATTGTAGCACGACACGAATTACAAACCTGTGCGATCATGATAAAGCGTTTATGAAAGAGCAAATTATACTATTTTTTTACTTTCATAAATGCGTCGATCCAGCCAGGCTCTCCAAAAAATCATAATAATAGCCAATACGCCAAAACCAATACCAACCCACGGAGTAATTGAAATTCCATACTTATTAATAAACCATCCACCAGTAGCAGTACCCAGCGAAACACCAAGATTTCCAAACGAAGTTTGAAGACTATTTGCAAATTCTTTTGCATCGGGAGCTGCTGATACCATATGACCAACACCAATCAGGAAACAGGGCCCATACATAATACCCCAAAAACCAACTACCATGGCTACGCTAAGTAGTGAACCACTTGTGTATTGAAATGCAAATGGGACCAGAAATGTACCACTGATGAAAAATACGGAAGTCAGGATCATATACTTTCCTAATAAACGGCCTGCCAAAAAGTTAGAAATTACACCCGTTATACCAAATAGTAAAAGCATATAGCTAACGTTCTGCGCACTCAAGCCTTTTGCTTTTGAAAGATAGTCGGCAAAATAACTGTATGAAGAAAACCAGGCTGTGATTAAGAATAGATTTACAGCAGTACCCGCAATAAATTTAGGCCTTGTAAATATGCTCAATTGGTTTTTAAAGGATTTAACTTCTTTGTTAGGCATAGGTGGGAGAAACTTATACATAATGACCAATGTTATTAAGATTACCAAACCCTGAATGATATAGCTAAGCTGCCAGGTGTAAATACTTGCGATAAATGTCGTAAAGGGTATGAGTGTAACCTGTGCAAGAGCAATACCACCAATAATAATACTGGTTAGCCGCATTTGCATTTGTGGAGAGGTATCTTTTGTTGCGGCAGCAATGGCCATGGAAAAGAATGCCGGGTGTAAAATTGTGGGTAGTATCCGAAGTATCATCAGCAGCCAGTAAGGGGGACTGAAAATTGAGAAAAAATTTGAAATTAAAAACAGCCCTAAGGCGCACATCATAATTTTCTTTTTATCAAATTTTGAGGCATATAAAACGGTGAATGGCCCTGTAAGGGCGATACTTAAGGCAAATATGCTCAGCAAGTAGCCTGCGGTACCAATATCTATATTGTAGTAATCAGCAATCTGTGGTAGAATGCCAATCAAACCAAATTCTGTACTTATAATTCCGATAACCCCCAGGCATCCTATATATGCTGTTGTTTTGTTTACGCCTAAATTCATAATAAACCGATCAGTTTAAAAAAAGTTAAAAAATTTTATTTGTTGGTTAAGTCCATATATGGCACCGTCAAGATCATGCCTTGACCATATGTATTAATGTTTCTATCATGTCGTATATAGCCTTTCGATTTCTATTTAATGCATAATTTTTGAATAGTGCAGCAGAAGAGCATGCAAAGAAATCGGCAGTTACTCTTGTATTTAAGTCACTTTTAAAACACCCTTGCTGTTGTCCGGACTTTAAGATTTCGAAATAAATATCTTCAATCTTCTTCTCATTGGTAGTCAACAACCGTCTTATGTCATCATCAGTTATCGCTATTTCAAATGACAATTTAACTGCCAGACAAGTTCTGTCTTCTTTTATGCTGTGATCTACTGCCAACCGAAATATTTTTTTTAAATTTTTAGTCGCATCAGATTGTACGTCATTTAAAATCCCTTCATATTCCGACACCCTGGATTTCAGGTATTTTGTTAAGCACTTAATAAGGAGCGATTTTTTATCACCATAATTGGGATAAATACTGCTGCGGTTCATCCCCATATGATGCTCCAGGTCGGTAATAGATGTTACATTATAACCTTGCGTCCAGAAAAGCTCCAGAGCAATGTCTAACTTCTGATCATAATTAAATTCCTTGTGTCTTCCCATTAGACCACAAAGGTATATTTTTTAAACCAATCAGTTTAAAATTTAGTATGATTTTTTAAAATAGAGTTTTGCCGAAAAATTTACTTTAGTTAATTTGCTTTGTTTCAATAAAAATCAAAACAGGTATAATGTGTTCGATTGGAATCCTTCTCCTCTGCAATAAAAAATGCTCCTCCAAAAAATGGAGGGTAGCCAAAAATCTGGACAAATTTATTTTAAATTAATCTTCGTAATAAGTTATTGTCCTTGAATGAAGTATTATTGTTTCTACTGGGAAAAAAAATCCCCAAATAGTATATACTATTTGGGGATAACTAAGAAAGTATCTTTAAATCTAATTTACACAGCAAAAAATGCTTCCAGTTCGTGCAGTGTTTCTTCAGATGTATAAATATCCTTAACTACTTCGCCTTTGTGCATAGCTACAATACGGTTGCTTACCTCGGTAGTATGTGCAAGGTCATGGCTCGATACCAGTATAGTAACATTTTTACTGTCGGCTAGGTCTTTAATAATCTTTTTAAGCCTGAACTGTGTGGTAGGATCCAGGTTGGCAAATGGCTCATCAAGTATAATAATCTCAGGGTTGCCTATAAGTGTGGCAATAATGCCCACCTTTTTCTGGTTACCCTTGCTCAGGTCGCGCAGGTATTTCTTTTTACCCAGAATTTCGTCGTTAAAAAAGTCAGTGTGCTCTTTTAGCAGGGCATCTACGGTAGCTTTATTTTGTCCGCGCAGGTCGCCTATAAAGTAAAAATACTCCTCAGCCGTAAGGTAGCCTATCAAAAATGTTTCGTCTAAAAATGCAGCCACAAGGGGTTTCCACGCTTCGCTTTTGTTAACCTGTATGTTGTTTATTTTTACCTCGCCATTGCTTGGCTCTATAAGGTCGAGTAGCAGGCTGAACAGCGTGGTTTTGCCTGCGCCGTTGTTGCCTACCAGGCCAAAGCTTTCGCCCTTATTTATGGTTAGTCCTGCTATGTTTAGTACGGTAACACCGTTATATGTTTTGCGTAAGTTATTTATAGTAATCATGGTCGTAATGATATTATTTTAGAGTTGGTTTATCCTTTTTGCTTGTAAGCTGCCAGGGTGCTGTATTTTTCTGATTTGTAAATTTTTTCTATCGCACGGAAAGCTACATTTCTTAGTGCTATGCCCAGTATGCCGGTAAGCGCCACAAGTATGGACCCTAAGGTTGCACTATGTATTGCGGCACCCACAACATATAAGCCCATAGGCAGTAGCATTTTTGGCAACGATATTAAAAACGTTTTAAGGTTAAAGGCTTTTTTGTCGCCAAAGGCCTGCTTGCCGCTGGCAAGGTCTACCGGAGTTTTAAGAAACGCCCCGCCCAGTAATACCAACAGCGAGTTTACGCCAATGTTAAACACCGCCCCGGCAAGTATCATAAGGTATGTATCTATACCAAAGTACAGGTAGAACGATGCCAGCACGGCACTTACCGCAGTACCCAGTACCATGAGCCACCATTTGCTGGCTATATAATCGCGGTAGGGTATGTTCTGGCTCATCATTAGCGGGTAGTAAGCACTATCCCAGCTGGGTACAAACTGCCCAAACATAAGCAGGAAACCGCCACTTACAAATATAGAGGCAAACATTTTCATGGGTGCATTGTCATAAACCTCTATGCCGCCGCCAAAAAACAGCAGGCCATAAAAAATAAACAGCACACTCATTACTACCGATGTTTTAGAACGCTTATTGCGCAGTATAAGCTTCAGGTCGTTTTTAAGAAACGTACTCATGCTGCCAAAACGGTTAAGCCAGGTAAAATCCTGAGCCTGTGCAATTTCGGTCTTGCCTTTAAGCCCTGTGTCCAGGTATAGTTTTTTAGTAAAGAAACGGTGCGTGTACAGCCACAACCCTGCAAATACCACAACGGGAATAACAAACATATAATATGTGTCAAAAAGCCCCTGGTAAAAAACACCGGTTACCAGCGTAACATCAAAATAGCTATAGTATTGCAGTGCTACCAGCCCGCCAAGTATTGTGACAAAAATAATGAATACAAAATCGTTATCATTTAGCAGCAGGTTAATAAGGTTATTTACATAAATAAGTAACCAGGCGCCCAGCCACCATAGTACAACACCCAGTGGATCGTACCCCTCTATAAGCAGTACAATGCTAAAGGGCACAAAAAAGAATATGTGTACCAGGTTAAAGAACGATACCAGTGTTTTGCCCATGGCAAAGTTTACAATGGTTTTGCGGGTTATGGGAAGGGTAAGTAATGGCCTGATATTTATGACCGGAATTTTTTGCAGCAGTACTTTAAACAGTATATCTGCCAGAAAGTAATAAATAAGGTATTTGTTTACTACCACAAGCGGGTCCTGGTGCATTTCTTCTTTAACGCCATAGTAAGCGGCAATACTCATAGAAAGTACACCAAGGCTGTAAATAAAAGCCATGATACCCATAAAGATTTTCAGGGCGAGGTTGGTGCCAAATGCCGAAGACCGTGTAAAGGCCTTCCACTCCAGCCAGAGGAATTTTTTAAACATAATTGTGCGATGGTTTTAGTGATTAGTTGTTGTGTGTGGTGGAAAGTTACAATTTTATGATAAAAATTACAAACCGTACTCCGGATACACGGTTTTAAGATGCTCTTTTGCCCTGGCGGGAATTATAAAAAGCGCAATGTAATTATGCAATGCAAGCAGTGTAATCAGGGTTACTAATATCCAGTGGCCATATATGCCACCCATTGGCCTGCCTGCACTTAACTGGCTAAGCCCTGGGAAAAAACCCAGTGTTGCCACGGTAAAAACCCCTTTGTAGATCATCTCTTCAAAAAGCCATTTCCTGCCCGTGTTTTCCTGTGTTTTAGCAAGCTTGTTTTTAAGCCTTAACATTTTAACGACGCTTATAAATTGAATCGGTAATATTGAAAATACAATTACATCATGGCTTTGCAAAAGTATTAAGTGTAATCCATATAGTAAGGCAACGGTGAGCACCAGCTTTGGCAAGGTAAAAAAGTCTTTAAAGTAACCCAACAATAACTTTTGGTACCGCTTGCCCAGTGCCCTTTTTCTTTGCATAACTACCTCATTAAAGCCGCCCGTGCCAAAGGTTTTAAATGCTGCATGCAAATCATCTTCAAGGCTAAGGTTTTGGTTGTAGGCCCATTGTTCTTCTATGGCATGCGCCAGGTGGTCTGCCAGTTCAGACTGCAGGTCGTAGTATGCTACACCGTTTTCGGCAGTAAAGGCATATATCTGTTCGATGTCGGTGGCGGTTAGTTTCTTTTGCATTTATGAAGCCGATTCAAATTTATATTCCGGATAGTTTTCCTCTAAGTACTGTGCCGATTTTACAGGCATTATATACAACGCGACATAGCTAAACATAAGCCAGATGCCAAATACCAGTGCAGACAGTGCTGCCATTAGCGGTTTTACAGGGTTGTTAAAGCTCATTATAAAAGCCTGCGACATCATGCCTGCAAAGCCACCTGCCATAGAGTAAGAGTTTATAATTTCATCCAGCAACCAGCGCTTTCCGGTAGCTTCAACATTTTTTTTATATGCCCTGCCGGTCTTGCTCATTTGCCTGAGTGCCATGATAAAAAATACTACCGATAGTGCTGCATACATCATCGGTACTGTAACCATAAACAGGTATGTTGATACTATGAGCAATGGCATCATAAGCCCTTTGGGCGAAGTTACCACACGCCACAGCTCGTGCCGCAGCAGCCTGTTGTACTTTCTGCGGAGTGTTTTTCTGCGGCGTTCTACTATTTTTTCAAAACCGGTTATACCAAATTTTTCAAACTCAGCAGTAAGCGCTTTCTCAAAAGATATGGTAGATCCTGCTGCCCACTGTGCCTCTATGGCATTGGCCAGATGGTCTGTCAGTTCGGTTTGCAGATCGTAGTATTTTACAAATTTCGATGCTATAAAGCTATAGAGTTGGGCTGTTTGCGCAGCTGTGATTTTTTTCATGATTAATCATTGCCCGTATTCAGGGTATACTTCTTTTAGGTGGGTTATTGCGTTTGCGGGAATTATAAACAGCTTTATATATATGTAAAGCATAAGCAGCATATAAGATATGGTTGCGGTAATAAGCAGCCCTGTAGGATAGGTGTCGCGGTACATCTGCCAGAAAAGCATGAGCAGAAAGGCAAGGTAGCCCATGCGGTATTGTCCGTAGAGCATTTCCTCCAAAAGCCAGTGCGGACCTTCAGCCTTTTGTTTGTACCTGAGATTAAGCTGCCTGTTCCGGATTAATATGCCAATTAATGACACTCCCAGCAGTATAAGATACAAACGTGGCCAAAACATTATAACGCTAAATATGACATAACCAAAAGCCGCGAGAACCAGTACCTTTGGTAACTTTAAGAACGCAATAAAATAGCCCCAAAACATCTTATTATACCTTTTTTCGAGTGCAGCGCTACGTTTAAGCATTATTTTTGCAAAACCAAATTTACCGCCAAAGTTGCTGCTCTGTTGTGCGAGCGCATCTTCAAAAGATAAAGCAGGGTTTATCTCCCACTGTGCTTCTATGCTGTTCGCCATATGGTCTGCCAGTTCCAGCTGCACGTCATAATATTTTATGTTCATACCGTTAAGAAATGCCATAAGTTCCTCTGCTTGCTGCGGTGTAATTTTTTTGAGTGTATTTTTTTTCATGACGCTTTGTAATAATCTATGAGCCTATTGTGCCATTTCCATTTTATATTCGGGGTACGCAGCTTCCATATGTTGCTGCGCCCGGGCAGGTATTACAAACAGTGCTATGTAGCTGTATAGCGCAAAGGCTACCATTAGCACCGCTGCAAGTGCCACTAATATAGGCGATGATCCTTCGCCACCCTCATAGCGTACAAACTGGAAACCGGGGTAAAAAAACGCGCTCGAACCCGCACAACGGTATATGTTATCCTGAAACATCCAGCGCTTTCCGGTCGCTTTTTTAAGCTTGTTCAATCTTCTGTTTATAGTTATAAAACGTCCCACAAATACCAGGAAAATAACCCCGGCAAAAATAGCCAGCACATATGGGAAGGTAGCCATTAGCTGATAAGAAGCCACAACTCCCATAAGGCATATCAATATTTTAGGCAGCCTTAAAAAATCTTTTGCGTAGCCCCATATTATTTTGCGGTAGCGTTTGTGCATGGCAAGCTGGCGACGTTCTACAAGCTCTGTAAAGCCAAAGATGCCAAACTTTTTAAACTCTGCATTAAGCGCGTCTTCAAAGCTCAGGTTAGGTTCTGTAATCCAACGGGTTTCTATGGCATTCGCCAAATGGTCTACCAGTTCGGTTTGCAGGTCGTAGTATTCTACATAATGCTTAATGGTAAAGGCATATAGAATTTCGATTTGGCGGGATGTAACTTTTTTATCCATCATAACGCAGTTTGTATTGTTTAATGAGCCTGAAGCCTGCTACCGTCATGGTAATGCTTATCATGGTAATTACCGAATAAAACAAGCTTATAAACAAGAGGTTGTCTGTAAAGATCCTCATGCCTATATTACTTATAATATAAGGTATTGCAGCAAGGGTTATGAGCCTGGAGGCCACAGCATATTTCTTTTTAAAACCATTTATCAATATGGGTAACGATACACTAAAAAAAGCAACAAGAAATACCAGATTCATTTTCCAGGTTATTTCTTCCACGCCCTCAATAGTGCCAAAATAAAAGCCTGCATAGGCTATAACATTTGTCATTAGCAATGCCCAGGGCGTTAAGGCTGTTTTACCCCAAATTTTAAGGGCTTTATAGGTAGCTGCTTTTTTAAACTGTTTATAGTTAGCAAGCAGTTCGGCTTTATGAGCCAGCATATACAGCCTGAAGTTTTCGTCGAAATCATCACCTTCCATCACCTCAATGGCTGTAGCAACGTGGTCTGCCATTTCCATACGGATATCCAAATACTCTACACCCGAATTTTCCAGGTAATGGTCTATAAAGGCGGTTTCTCTTATGGTTAGTTTATACATTGTTGTTGGCGGTTAAAATGTTTACTGGCAAAATAAATGTTAATGCAGGCTGTAAACAACAACCCTGTAGCCACAGAGGTAAGCAACTGGGCGATAAGGCTGTCTTCACCTAATATCCTGTGTGCCTTAGAGATCATAAACAATAGTATTGCAAGGTAAATACCACCTGTTTGTGTAAGCCGTGCCACAAAGGGTGCTTTTGCCCTGTATTTTTTTATAAAGGTGATGCCTATTAAAGCCAGCAGGCACACAAAATAGACTACGCTTAGTGCAAGCTCTATATAATGGTTAAACGTGCACATATAACACACGGTGCATAGCAGTAATGCCATAGCACAATATTTGGGCGTATAGAAGCGGCTCAGAAATGTCTTTAAGTAAAATCTGTCTCGCAGGGTTTCCTGCTTACGCGCGGCGGTAGTAAGCGCTACCATTTTATAAGAATTAACATAAGCGCTTAACTTCTCGTCAAAATTTTGAACGCTTAGCATAGCATCTTCTTCTAAGGCCGAAGCTATGTGATCGGTCATTTCATGTAATATGGCCTCATACAATATGCCCGTTTTTTTTATTACAGCATATATGGCCTGGGTTTGTAGCGAGGTCAATCTATCCATTGTAACGGAGTTTGTAGTTATCAAACAGTTTTTTGGTTGTAAAATAAATATTAAGGGCAATGACCGAAACCACCACATAATAAAGTATTATGTAGTTTATATTATTCAGTTTATTAAGCCAACGTATCATAAACAAACTTGGGTACAGCAGCAATCCTGGTATAAACCCAAGCCCATGCGTAAAAGAGTAGTCTTTTCGTTTACGTACCAGGTTATATAGCGGACGGTAGCAACTAATTACAGTGCATGTGCTAAACACAAAGAACATTAGTGTAACCAGATCATCTTTATCAAGATATTGGCTGGCAAGTTTACCGCCGGCAAGCATTACTAATGTAATGAGCAGCATATGCAGGGTAAAAATATTTTGTACAAAAGTCCTGAGACTGCGGCGTGATGCCACCCGCATGGCGGCGAAGTTCATTTTACGAATCGCTTTTTTGTTGTTGAGTATATAACCTTTAAGACGGTGCTCAAAATCGCCGTTGCCCTCTTCCTGTTCCAGTGCGGTTGCTATATGGTCGGTCAGCTCCATACGGATGTCGGCATAGTTAATACCGGCTTTTGCTAGTGCCGCATCTATTTGTGCTACCTGACCGGTTGTAATTTTATGCTGCATGGTATCGGGCTTTATATTGTTCAAACAGTTTTTTGGTCGTGTTGTATTTAGCATCGGCCACAGCCGTAAGCAGGGCGTAACTTAAAATTATAAGGTGAGACAAAGCCTGAGTGTCCCAAAATCGTAGCAGCCATACACTTATAAACGTTATTGCTGCTGTAACAACATAGTAATATTTGCCCACAGAAAACACTGGTTTCTTAGGCCCCAACGTAAACATAGGGTTGTAGGCATCGAATAACAAAGGAACCGAAAACACAAAGAACATAACCATAGGCGCCGGGCTGCCGGGCAAAAACCAGTTTATGGCTTCGCCTGCCGCAAGGCTTAATGCCGCTACAAGGGCAAACCTTTTGCTGCCTATGTTTTTAATGAATACCGAAAAGGTTTTTTTCATGGCAATGGCTGCAAACCTGCGGTTTAATGCTTTGAGATTTTTGTGGTTGTGCTGCATATAGGTGGCAAGGCAGGGCTCAAAACCACCATCCTGCTGTTCCAGCGCTGCGGCTATATGGTCGGTCAGTTCTACCCTGATGTCCAAATACTTTATGCCGGCCTTTAGCAAAGCCGCATCTATCTGTATTATATTGTTGTTGGTAAGCTTCATGGTCTTAAAACTGAAGGTCAGGATTTGGTGCAGGGTTTACAAGGCTCTGCATATTGCGTATAAAGTCTTCCAGCTCTGCCAGGCGGTTTACGGTTTCTTTACTGCCGCTTTCGGTAAGCTTGTAGTATTTGCGCAGGCGGTTGTCTACACGCTCTACCTCTACATCCAGCAGGCCATCGGCTTCCAGCTTGTGCAGGGCAGGGTACAGGGCGCCTTCGGTTATGGCAAGTTCGCCCTTAGTAAGCAACTTTACCTTTTGGGTAATCTCATACCCATACATGCGGCCATTCTCTTCGAGTAGCTTCATGATAATGGTGGTTAGGCTGCCTTTATATAATTGTGAGTTTTTCATTGGTCGAAATTTCTGTTCCAAATATATACATAATATTCTTATGTATAACTTTCTTAGGTATTATTTTAATTTGATGATTTCTTTATATCCTTTTAGGGAATCCGTATTTTTGCAGGAAATTTGATATAGATGTCTACGTTTTATCCACTTATAATAAAAGAAATAAAAAGAGAAACGCCTCACGCCGTATCTATAAGCTTTGCCGTGCCGGATAGCCTTAGCGAAGCCTATAACTTTACCGCAGGCCAGTACCTTAACATAAAAACCCACCACGAGGGCAAAGAGGTGCGCAAGGCTTACTCTATATGTTCTGCACCGGGTAGCGGCGAACTTCGCGTTGCCATAAAGGCCGTAAAGAATGGTGGTTTCTCGGCTTTTGCCAATGAAAAGCTTGCACAGGGCGACACCATGGAAGTAGGCGTGCCCGAAGGTAACTTTACCTTTGAGCCGAAGCCGGACAGGCAGCGCAACTATGCCGCGTTTGCAGCAGGCAGCGGTATTACACCGGTTATGGCTATTATACATTCGGTGTTAATTAATGAGCCTGAGAGTACGTTTGTACTGGTATATGGCAACAAAACACCTGAGGATACCATTTTCCACAACCTGCTGGTTGAGCTTCAGGAAAAATACCTGGGCCGCTTTTTTGTACAGTTTGTATACAGCAAAACGCACGATGAGGGCGCCATCTTTGGCCGTATAGACCGTGCTGCAGTAAATTTTGTAATAAAGAATAAGCATAAAGAAAAGGAGTTTTCTAAATTCTACCTGTGCGGGCCCGAAGAAATGATACTTTTAGTAAACGAGGTACTGAAAGAAAACAACGTACCGGAAAAGAGCATTAAGTTTGAGTTGTTCTCTACCCCAATTGCAGAGAAAACCATATCTGCCAGTCTTGAAGGGCAAACTACGGTTACCGTAATGGTTGATGATGAGGAGACTACTTTTGTAATGCCTAAAGAAATTACCATATTAGATGCCGCCCTTAAGCAGGGTGTAGATGCACCTTACTCCTGCCAGGGAGGTATTTGCAGCAGCTGCATGGCGCGCATTACAAAGGGTACGGCAGAGATGAAAAAGAACGCCATACTTACCGATGGCGAAATTGCCGAAGGCCTTATACTTACCTGCCAGGCACACCCTACATCTGCTGAGCTATATGTAGATTTTGACGATGTATAATCTTTTGATTTAAAGATTGAAATATTTAAAGATGCTTTCGGGCATCTTTTTTTTGTGATGATTTTAATGGAACCTGCCTTTGCCGGAAGGCGGGCGCGGATAATGCGGAAGGTGCGCAATTGCAGATATACAGGGTTTTTTAGCGGCATGGTTTGTCATCCTGAACGGAGGAGTGGAGTCAAGATATTTCTTTGCGATACAGTAAAAACATATACCCACTTTTATTGCCATGCTAATCTTTTACTATATTGCAGCCATAAACCCCGTCTATGAAAACCAATAAATTGTCTGATTTAACCTTAGAGGAACTTAACAAACAAAAAAGCACCTTAAAAGGTGTAATTATTGGTTTTTCAATACTGTTTCTTTTCGCATTTATTGTACTGTTCTACCTTATATATAAGAATGGGAACTATGTATTGCTTGCCTGCCTTCCGCCGGGAATTTTTGCAATGCTTCCAGCTGTTATGAGGTTAAGCCAGTTAAATACCGAAATTAAATCAAGAAAGTCTGACCTCGCTTAAGGTATAATGCCCGAAACAATACTGCGCCAACATATAGAAAAAATCATCCCGCTTACAGACGATGAATTTTCGTTGGTACTTTCACATTTTACTTTTGAAAAGCACAACAAGCGCGATTTCCTGATCCGTAAAGGCCAGGCTGCAAAGTATGTTTATTTTGTTGTTTCGGGATTGTTACAGCTTGTTTCTGATGATGATAAAGGCAAACAGCATATTGTAGCCTTTGCTATGGAAGACTGGTGGGAGAGCGATTATTTTGCATTTTTTTCCGGTAATAAAGCTACCATGTCGTTACAATGTCTTGAAGACACCGTAGTTTTTTGCATTACCCTGAGTAATTATAATGCCTTATGTGCAGCCCTGCCTAAAATAGAACACTTTCTTTTAGTAAAATCAAATAATGGGCATATTGCCGCCCAGCAGCGCATATTATCTTTTCTTACGTCAACGGCTAAGCAGCGTTATGACCAGTTGCTAAAACGCTATCCGTCATTGTTTCAGCGCGTCCCTAAAAAACTCATTGCCTCATATCTGGGTGTTTCGCGCGAAACACTAAGCAGGCTTATTTCATAAATATATTCCGGTTTTGTAATTGTGATGTTTGTCACGCACAATGGCTGCCATTCTCAGGAGCTTTGTATTATAATAGTAAACAACAGAGCAATGCAAAAAAGAGAGTTTAGCCCATGGGCATGGCAGGATGGCCGCAGTTATGTGCAGGCTGTAGAAGTAAAAAATGTTGAGGGTACTTTATACTGTTCAGGGCAGGCCGCCGTACATGCCGATGGCACATCGAGCACCGCAGGCATGAAAGAACAGCTACAACTGGCAATTTCTAACCTTGAGCAAGTTATTACGGGTGCAGGTTATGAGTGTAAAAATATAGTACGCTTAAACGTGTATACAACCGCTATTGGCCAACTTTGGCCTGAGTTTTCTATACTCCAGGACTGGGTGGCGCAGCATGGCATTAAACAGGCTACAACGTTGTTTGAAGTAAAAAGCCTTTTTGAAACCCTTGCTGTAGAACTTGAGGCTACGGTTGTAAAATAACGAGAGTTCAAGTTAAGGTAAACCTACAAGGTTAAAAAAACCTTGCAGGTTAGCACAGATTGGATTATTTCGGGTTCCTACAAGGTCTTCAAGACACAGATGTTCGGAAGGCTAATTTTGCCAGTTAGAGAGCCCCGGAGGGGCGATATATTTATAGTAATTGTAACGCCAGAGTGAACAGAGCTCCGGAGGAGCGGCATTTTTTTGAAATTATGTGCCGTTCCTCCGGAAATCCTGACCATGCCCTACAATCATTTTCTATAGACATGCCGCTTCTCCGAAGCTAAATAGGGTTATTTGGATAGTCAACCAACTCTTTAAGCTCTTCCGAACACTTGTGTCTTCAAGACCTTGTAGTTATACATTTAGAGTTTAAATATCTTATGATTCGTTTAAATCGAACTCATGTTAAAATAGTATAATGGCAAGTGCCGGCGCTAATTACTCAGGCCGGCACTCTTTTATAGGGGCAGTGGATGGTTCTTGTTTTTTGCGGTATAGCGTTCCGGTTTTAATTACCGTTTTGTCTAGCTTACCTTCTTTGCAAAGCTGTTCTAAAATTTCTTTTACTTCTGTAGTAGCTTCATCACACAGTACAGCATATTCTTTTGCGGTAAGCGTAGGGTAAATACTAAACAGCGCTAAAGGGTCGGTACTATTAATTACAGGCTTTTTCTTTGCTTCAGGATGCAATGCAAGCAATGCTTTTTCGTAGAAATCATAGGGTTTAGAACCGTATACCGTTAGCTGGTTAGCTGTACCATCAGAAAAGAACAGCGTAGGGAATCCCCTTACGCCCAGCTTGCGGGCATATTCCAGGTCTTCGGCAAAAAGCTGTTTTGCATCTCCGTCAAAATCGGCTTTTAGTTTTATAACATCAAGACCTGCCAGTTTTGCGGCTTCGGCAATATTGTCCCATTTGGTAATATTCTTCTTTTCGAGATATAGTTTTTCCCTTAAAATGCGCATAAATTTTACCGCTGTATCTTTATCCTGCAATTGCGCCGCCTTCATGGCAATACAGGATGGATACGAAGAATCCAGCGGATCTTCCAGCCATACATCGCCGTCAATGGGCATTTCATAGTGCAGGCTGGCTTCATCCCAATGATGCGCCACATCGGCCGGTTTGCTAATCCCACCGCTGTTATAGCTCCAGTCGGGCAGGAGGCCTCCCATACGGTAATCTATTTCAAAATAATCGCCATATTCAAGCTTCAGTTTCCTGAGTTGCGGCTCTATGCCCCAGCATGATGAACAGATAGGGTCTGTATAATAAACTATTTTTACAGGCTTGGTAGCAGGTGTTATGGTGTCTTGTAACGCAGATGAGGTATTTGCAGGCATTTCGCATGTTCCGCTCACCGGGTCGCACAGTAAGGGGTTTGTTTTTTGTGCGCTCATATTCTTATTTATTTGCGGATGGCATCCGTAGCAGCCAATTAAAATTAGCAATAAAGCTACTACCCTCATTGTTTTAAATTTTGTGTTATGAATTAATTCATATTTTTGATGCAAAGTTGCACGGTAAACAAACACCAGTCAATT
Organism: Flavobacterium psychrotrophum; assembly: GCF_003403075.1. Taxonomy (NCBI): domain Bacteria; kingdom Pseudomonadati; phylum Bacteroidota; class Flavobacteriia; order Flavobacteriales; family Flavobacteriaceae; genus Flavobacterium; species Flavobacterium psychrotrophum. The sequence goes on from NZ_CP031557.1 coordinate 4,503,874, forward strand.
AGTCAAAAAAATCAGACTATGAAAAAAGATGGAGAAGTGGAAAATGAATGCCCGGCAGAAGGGTTATTGAAACAACTTTCGGGGAAATGGAAACCACAGATATTTCTTTTGGCTGTAAAAGGTGCGGTGCGGTTTAACGGCCTGCTGCGGGACATAAAAGGGTCTAACAAACAATCGATAGCTACTGCACTGCGGGAAATGGAAGACTACGGACTTTTAACCAAAACCGTAGTAGCCCAAAAGCCGCTGCACATAGAATATACGCTATCTGAAAAAGGGCTTAGCCTTGTGCCGGTATTCAGGCAACTGGAATTTTTTTCTGAAGGATAATATTACATCAATACACATCATGCAAAAACAAATACTACTGCTACTACTTTCTGTAATCATTATTAGCTGTAAAGGTTCTGATTCCGGTTATAGCGATGCAACAGCACCCGATACCTTTACCGCAACTTTTGAAACGACCAAGGGTAATTTTGAGGTTGAAATAAAAAAGGCATGGTCGCCTAAAGCTGCTGACCGTTTTTATAACCTTATAGAAAGTGGTTTTTATAACAATACCCTTTTTTACAGGGTAGTTCCGGGATTTGTAGCCCAGTGCGGTAGCTTAGATGCTTTTGTAATGAAAGAATGGGAAGCCGTTAAAGTGCCCGATGAGCCTGTGCTGCATGGTAATAAGCGCGGCACAGTAACCTTTGCCCGGTCTGGTAAAGAGTCGCGCGGGCTTGATATGTTTATAAACCTGTATGACAATACACCTCTGGATACCATTAACTACGAAGGTGTAAAAGGCTATCCTGCTTTTGGTACTGTAACTAAAGGTATGGATGTGGTAGACAAACTGTACTCCGGCTACGGAGAGGCTACTATGGAAAACCAGGCATACTACTCCAGCCAGCACCGTATGCAGGGGGCTTTTCCGCAACTTGATAAAATTAAAAAGGCATATATAACCTCAGGAAAATAAGCCTTTAAGTACCATATGCATTGTTAATGCCATGTGGTAATCAATTTTAAATTTTATACATTTACGCCTCTACAATTAAATATACAAAATGGCTTCAGGTTTTTTCGCGATCTTAGATGATATCGCTGCCCTAATGGATGATGTGGCAGTTACAAGTAAAATTGCTACACAAAAAACAGCAGGAATATTAGGCGATGACCTTGCCGTTAACGCTGAGAAAGCTACCGGCTTTTTATCATCAAGAGAGTTACCTGTACTGTGGGCTATTACAAAAGGTTCGTTTATAAACAAACTAATCATTATTCCCGTGGCGCTGGCGCTGAATGTGTTTTTTCCTATTGCTATAAAATTTATACTTATACTGGGTGGTTTTTATCTGGCTTATGAGGGTGTTGAAAAAATAATTGAATACTTTTTTCATCATGCCAAGACCGGTGAAGAAGTAGTTGACCCCAAAGAAGAAGGTAGCGCCGATGCCGAAAAAGCCAAAGTAAAGTCTGCTATTACTACTGATTTTATTCTTTCGGTAGAAATTGTAATTATTGCTTTAGGTACCGTTCTTGACGAAAACCTTACAGTGCAGATAATAACTGTAGCTGTGGTAGCATTCCTGGCAACTGTGGGTGTTTACGGTATTGTAGCGCTTATTGTGCGTATGGATGATGCCGGTTTTAAACTTATAAAAAAGTCTAACGGCAAAGGTTTTTTATCGCAGTTGGGCAATGTACTTGTAAAAGCGCTTCCTTATGTAATTAAAACTCTTGCTATTGTAGGTACCATTGCACTTATACTGGTTTCGGGCGGAATTTTTGTACATAACATAGCTTACCTGCACCATGTGTTGCCGCAAGTGCCGGATATGCTGAAAGAATTTGGCTTGGGCCTTATTGGCGGATTGGTAGCTGTTGCGGTTATTACCGGCAGCAAAAAACTGTTTTCGTTAGTTAAAGGCAGTTAATTTAAGCTGTATTAACTTTAAAAATAAAAGCCTGCATTTTGTTATGAATGCAGGCTTTCTCTATTAAAAAAAGGTCGTGTTGGTTATTGCTTTACGATACGGTAAGAGGCTTCTCTGTTTCCTGACCGGATAACAAACAAATAAAAACCCGATGGAAGCATAGCTATATCTACGCGTTGGGCGTTGCTATTTTCTTTATTAAGTACTATGCTTCCCTGGGTATTATATGCTGTTATGCTGTAATTATCTTCTGCCAAAACATTAATATAATCAGTAGCAGGGTTGGGGTACACCATAAACTGATGTAGAGTGTTATGTGCAGTATCCAGCGTTTTTTGATTGATAACGCCTATGCCCTGCAGGTCAAACCCGCATGAAACAAACGGCGTAGGAAATGAGTCGTTTACTGCATTGCCATACTGGTCATAACTTGCGTAGGCAGGGTCAATGCTGCCCACAACATCAATTATCCTGATGTGGGTTATGCTTTCTTTATCAAGCAGCAAATCGTCTGGCAGGTCAGAAAGGTTAAACGGTGTGCCGAAGCGTCCGCCATATTTTCCGGCAAGATTATTAAGGTATTCCGGCAGGGGCGACCCAAAAGTGCCCAGTTGTATACCGGTTTGTGTTTGGCTATGTGCCGGGAAACGGAAAAAGTGAATGCCATCTGAGCTTGCTTCTACAAAAGCCAGTTCCAGATAATCGCTTGCCCCGTTTTCAAAAACAACAAAGTCAAAACCGGCTTCGTTTGTAATGGGCGTACCGAAACTAAGCGTTGCCTGCCCGCCATCACCCAGGCTTACCGAATTTCCGGTTACACTGCCTAATGCGGCATCAGGCTGCCCTGATGTTGCAAAATTGCTACCTCCGGCCATAAAATCCGGGTTGGCAATATTTACAGGCCCTCTGGTTACTGTTATGCCTGTAGCCCAGCCTGTAATTTGCGGGCTGTTACTGGCCACAGCCGTACTACCGGGCATTCCGGCGGCGGGAGCATAGGACTGGCAAAATGCCGAAGCAGAAACGAGAAGGCCTGTAATAATAGTGCGCATTATTTTACAATAAGCTTTTTCATGGTAGTTTGCTTACCGTCAGATATTTTTACCATATACATACCCTGAGAAAGGTTTGCAATGTTTACACCCGTTGCAGCATATTTTGCTTTTAAAACTTCTTTGCCGGTAAGGTCATAAACAGCTACTTCAGCAGCAGCATCGGTAGTTACAAAAAACTGGCCGGATGCCGGGTTAGGGTATACCGCAAGCTGATTGCCCTGTTGTACAGGAATGCTAAGGCTGCTATCTGCCTTATAAAAACTGTTAGGTATTACACCTACTGTATAATTACCCTGTGGTGTACCTGTAGTACTAAATAGATAAGCAGTACCCGGGCTTACATAATTACCTGCATCAGCAACATAAAGGGTATCGTCTATAAGGTTCATGCCATATACGCCATAAGCGCCCTGAGGCTCTAAAGATGCTATTTCGGTAATTGTCTCAGGTGTTGTAAACGCTGCTTTATAAATGTCGGCAGCAGATGTAAAATAGAAATTACCGGTAGTGTCTATTTCAAGGTTTGCAGGGTGCAGGCCTTCATAGTTTGTTGTAGCAACCACAGTATTATCTGCAAGGTTTATTTTTACAAGAGAACCATCAGTCTCCGGAGCGCCCCAGCTTGGCCTTCCGCCACAAAGTACATACATAAAATCGCCATCTACGATCATTTTGTTAGGGACATCGCCTACGGTAACAGTTGAGCTAACAGTGTTACTTACAGGGTCTATTACAGATAACGTAGTACCATAGCCAAAACCACCCTGGTGCGCCGCATATAGCTTATCGTTTACGGTAAGGATGCGCTCTACACCCGGAGCAACAGTTATAGTAGATTCAACAGTATTGGTTTGCAGATCTATAACAGCTATGTAGCCATCAGCAGCACTACCACCATTTCCCCAGTTGGTTACATAACCTTTACCATCGTAAAAAGCCATGTAGCGCGGGTTTACAAGCCCGGTGCTTATTGTAGCAACATACTCAAAAGTAGTGCGGTTAACAACTTTAACGGTGTTAGAAATGTTTAGTACAATGTAAGCATAGTTACCATTAAAGCTAAGACTTTGTGCAGTATCACCAAGTGCGCCCTGAGTAGGGTTAACTGTTGCGTAAATGTTGTTTACAGGCTGCTCTGCGTTGTTTGCAAGAAACGACACAGAAGCGTTGCCGCTACCGGCACCACCTTCGTTAAGTACAAAAATACCATCGGTAAACGATTGTGCAAAAGCCGGAACAATGGCTGTTAAGTAAAGTACAAGGAAACAGATTTTTTTAGAAAAGTAGTTTTTTTTCATCTTAAAAATTAAATTAAAAAATTATGGGCTTAAGATGAAGTATGAGTAGCTGTGCAGTATGTTTAAAAAAACATGTGCAGGCATAAAACAAACCAGATCCTTTACCCGAGGATATTAAATTCGTAATGGTAAAGGCAGGTCTCCTGGCTTGCGTCTTGCTGATGGCCTTCCCGTTAGTAAAAACAGTGGCACTTATGTATCAACAAGCTTAGTAGCGTACAGTTGCGGGAACAGCTTTGGATTTTAACCAAATTCCCTTTTAATACCCTGGGTTAAATACCGTGGGTAACCTTAACAACGACAAAGGTAAGATTTTTTTAAAGATATTATTGTAAACAATGCAATTTGGTATGTGTAACTGAATATTCTTCAATGAATGTGGGCGGTTACCAAAACATGCGTTTTTTGTATGCCCTAAAATCTTGTATCATGAATACTATAAACTCTGGTAATTACAAATATAAAGAAGCTAAATTCTTACATGTTAATTGAGGAAAAACCTCAATTAACATTTGTAGGTAAGCATATAATTTAACATATATTTTAACAGTTGTTTTTTAATATGTTCCTTTGTCGCCACGTTACTTAACAAATTCAACCCACACATCGCACCGTTATTTAATAACAATGCACAATGCAGCAAACTGTAGGATAGTACATTAGTGTTTTCTACAGTTTGACAGCATTAGGTTTACAGCAACTATTTCGGTTAAACAATTATTTCCAGCACTGTACCCATTCCGGGCGTGTTTTTTATATTAAAAGTACCATTAAGCGCTTTGATCCGGTCGCTGATATTCCTGAGGCCAATTCCTGATTTCACTTTTTTAGGATCAAAGCCTTTGCCGTCATCCCAGATGCGCAGTTTTAATGCTGTGCGCTGGGCCATGACGGCAATATTACAGTTCTCTGCCTCAGAGTGTTTTTTTGCATTGGTACAGGCTTCTTGCACCACCCTGAAAATGGCCACCCTGCGTTCTGGCGATATGCTGCCCCAGTTGATAAATTTATCTACATACAACTCAAAGCTTGGCCCGGTTGCTTCCTGTTGTTTTTGCACGAGCTTGTATAAAGCCCCGGCATAACTTTCATTTTCAGGCAAAAAACTTTCTTTAAGATCGTGCGATATCTTGCGGAGTTCATCCTGCGTTTCCTGAAGTTCATGTACCAGCAATTTCTTTTTGTCTTCCTGTATGGTTTGCAGCTGCTCCAGGTTAAATCGGGTGGTAAATATGCGGTTTAATATACCGTCATGCAGCTCCATGGCCAGGCGGTTGCGCTCTTTCATCTTGGCAATTTCGGCTTCGGCCTCGCGTTGCATTAGCAGGCTGTATATTTTTTCGTTTGCCTTTTGCTGATGCTCCCTGTGTACCAACTCTTTGTTCTTTGCTTTTAACCTCATAATAATTACCAGCCCGGCAGCAAACCCTAATAATGCAATAGCAGCTGCAAGGGTATAGGTAAACTGCCTGCTGAGTATTTTATTCTGGTTCTCTACACGGTCTGTTTCATAGGCTATGCGGGCAAATTTGTTTCGGGTGGCGCGCTCTGCCATTTGCAGGCTGTCGTTTACTTTAAAATAAAGTTTTGAGTAGTAGGCCGCATTAGCACGGTCGTTTACAGACAGCAATGAAAGTGCATGGGTAACATCGAGCGTGCTGCTTAGTAGTTTTGCCTGCTTGTACCCATCTTTAATATATTGCAGCCCGGTAGTGGTATCTTGTGTTGCAAGATAATATTCGCCTATGCGTATCTGGCTTGCAACAATACCAAGTTTTACACCCAGGCTGTCGCGTATGCGTTTGGCCTCAAAAAGGTCTGCTTTTACAGTTGGTGTTATATTGTGCATTAGCATATTTGCATAGGCACGGTTGCTTAACATCATGGCATATAACGGTGGGCGCAAACCGGTTTTTCCTAAAGATCGTAGCCCCTTATTATAAAGGGTAATTGCCTTTTTATAGTCGCGGCTATACTCATAAGTAACCCCCATATTGTTGTAGCACGATGCCCTGTAGTGTGTAATGTTACGCTTGTCATAACCATCTTTTTCCAGCAGGTCTATTTGCTTTTCTGCAAGCCTGTAGTACTCAAAAGCCTTGCTGTAGTTTTTTACCTCGGTAAGGGTAAGCCCAAGCAGTACATAACATTGAAATATCTCCTCCTTTTTTTCCAGCCGCTGAAAAAGCATCAGTGCGCTTACCGCTTCAGACTCGCTTTCGGCATAGCTGCCATTCTGAAAGAGGATGCCGCCGCCGTTAAGGGTCATTCGTGCAGTGTTAAGGGTATCTTTTCGTGCAGTATACATGGCTTTTGCCTGCATATAGTAATATAAGGCGCTGTCCTGCCGGGTTTGCAGTTCATAGTAGTCGCCCATATAATACAGGGAAGTAGCCAGCTGTGCAGAATCTTTTGCTTCTAACGCCTTATCATATAAGTTGCGCGTTGTCTTATGGTATTGCTTATAACTGCCGTTGTTATAATAGCGGCCGGCAAGTTTTAGGAGTAGTACACGGTTAAGGCTGTCATTACCGGCTGTATTAGCAATAATGTAGAGACTGTCCAGTATTTTATCGCGTGCGACAGGCGGCAGGCTGTCAGAATGTTCCAGGGCGGTAAGTGCCGCATCGTGGTGGGTTTCGCAGTGTTTATTGCAGCACGTAGCCATAGCGGCCAGTAACACTGTAATAATTATAAGGGCAATTTGTGGTATTCTTAATCTACAGGCCTTTTTTATTTTAGTCACCTTCATTCCTGTGTAGTTGCAATAGTTTTAATTATAACGGTGTTTTTATCAAACAATTATATCGAGCACGGCTCCGCGCCCGGCAGATGAGGTGCTTATAAAGGTTCCGCCCAGTGCTAGCACGCGTTCGCGCATGTTGCGAAGGCCTATGCCATCTTTTACTTTTTTAGGGTCAAAGCCACGCCCGTCATCCCATATGCGAAGTTTAATATGCTGTCCCTGTGCCATTACGGCAATGTTGCAGTTTGCGGCTTTACTGTGTTTACGGGCATTAGTACAGGCCTCGTGTGTTATCCTGAAAAGTGCTACACGGCATTCTGGCGAAACATCGTTCCAGTTGATAAATTTATCGATATAAAGGTCAAAAACAGGGCCACCCGGTTCCTGCTGGCGCTCTACCAGTTTTTTAAGTGCATCGGCAAAACTTTCATTTTCAGGCAAAAAATTCTCCTTAAGGTCATGCGATATTTTACGGAGCTCATCCTGCGTTTCTTCCAGTTCGCGCACCAGAAGTTGTTTTTTATCCTCCTGTCCGTCTTTTAACTGCATCAGGTTAAACCGCGTAGTAAAAATTCGGTTCATAACCCCATCATGCAGTTCCATAGCCAGGCGGTTACGCTCTTTTATTTTTGCACTTTCGCTCTCGGCTTCCTGTTCCAGTAGCAGGTTATAAATTTTTTCGTTAGCCTGTTGTTGTCCCTGTACATACAAAAGCTCTTTGTTGCGCGACTTTAGCCGCACGATCATCAGCAGGCCAAGGGCTATGGCAAGTACTGCTATAAATGCCGTAATGGTATAATTAAAGCGTTTGCTTAACGACCTGTTTTGTTGTTCTATATTATCAGTTTCATAAGCTATGCGGGCAAATTTATTACGCATAGAACGCTCTGCCTGTTGCAGGCTGTCGTTTAGCTTAAAGTACAACTGCGAATATTTAAAGGTGTTTTGCTTATCATTAAGCGTAAGCAGCGAAAGCGACTCAAGCATATCATAGTTGCTTTTGTTGGCTTTTGCTTCGGCATAAATTTCCCTAAGGTAGGTTACCGATTTTAAGGTGTCCTGTTTTTTAAGGTAATGCCGTGCAATGCTTTTTTTAGTTTCGAGTATGGTAATGGGCTCATTAAGGCTATCCAGTATTCGTAATGACTCCCAAAGGTCTCCTGTGTAGTCATCCTCATTCCTGTCGAGCATCATTTTTGCGTAACCCCTGTTGGCTATCATTACAGCATATTCATACCGTTCATAACCGGGTAGGGCCAGTGCCTTAGTGTAATATTGTAACGATTTTTCGTGGTCTCCCTTGGCTCCATAAAGCACACCTATGTTTCCATAAATATTACGCTGCTTAGACCTGATTTCATCCATCGTGAAACCGGCTTTTTTCATGCCTGCCGTTTCATCTAAAGCACGCTGGTAGTACTTTAGTGCCTGCGGATAGCTCTTCATTTCACAAAGGGTGGCACCCAGTACTGTGTACCCATTAATAATGTATTCGTTGTTATCTGTTTTCCTAAAGTAGCTCAGGGCTTTTATTTCCTCAGTTTCGGCTTCAGCATAGTTACCCTGCGTAAAAAGGATACAGGCTACAGAGTGCGCCGTTTGGGCCATATTTACCGAATCTTTTACGGTGCGGTATACTTTGCCGGCATTAAGATAATAGTAAAGTGCGCTATCGGCCTGGTTCTCTGCTTCAAAACAGCTGCCTATGTTGTAAAGGGAATATGCCATTACCACAGAGTCTTTTTTTTCTATTGCGGTTCTGTAAAATCCGCGCATAATATCTTTATGCTTATCATACTCGCCGTCAAAAAAGTAGCGAAAGGCAATAAGGCGCATCATCTGGCGGTTAAGGCTGTCCTGTTCCCTTACCTTTACAATAGGGGCCATGCTGTCTAAAATTTGCAGCCTTCGGGTTGCAGAGAGCTTTTCTGTACCTTCAAGAAAACGCAGTTCGCGCAGCTTGTCTTTGTCTTCCTGTTTTTCAGAGCAGCCTGAAAACAGGCATGCTACTGCCAGTAAAGCGAGAAAAAAAGTGTACGTGCGTAGTGCCATGAAGCATGATAATTTGTCCAAAAATAGGAGTTTTTATTAAATTTTTGTTAATCATTGGCAGGTGGGTTTTTAAAATTAATACTATGATGTAATTTAGTTTATGGCAGAACGTTATATACTGTAAAAACTTTCTGCCAAAAATATGCCCGGAGTGCTCTGTATTTAGTACTTTCGCCGGCTGTTTAAGCAGTAGTAACGCCAGCCTGCTAACCCACTAAATGATTGAATTGCTATGAACATATTGCTCGTAGACGACCACCCCTTTACTGTAGAAGGATATAAGAGTGTAATGGAAGTGCACCTGGAGGCTAAGAGCCCGCGCATAAGCACCGCAGCAGGATGCCGTGAAGCTTATGATGCTATAATGGCAGCAGGCACAACCAGGGCATTTGACCTTGCCATTATAGACCACAACCTGCCTGCTTTTGAAGAAAAAAAACTTGCCAGTGGTGCCGATGTTGCTTTACTGATTCGTAAAGTTATGCCTTCCTGCAAAATAGTTATGATAACCGCACACACCGAGATACTGGTGCTGTATGATATTTACAAAAAAATAGAGCCGGAAGGGTTCATAACCAAAAACGAGCTTACCCCACAAAAGCTTGGCGACATAGCCCTGCAACTAATTAACGGCGATACGTATAAAAGCCCTATAGTAAATAAGAGCATTCGCGAAGTATGGACTAAAGAGTTGATGATAGACGATATTAACAGGCAGATACTGTTTTTTATGGCAAAAGGCTATAAAGCAAAGGAACTCGACGAACTTGTGTTTCTTTCAGACAGTAGTATACAAAAACGCATTGCCAGCATGAAAAAAGCTTTTGGCGTTACTGATAACAGCAGCCTTGTTAAGGAAGCTATACAACAAGGATTCTTGTAAGCCAGAAAAACAAAATTTTAAATTTTTGTAAAGCTTTGGTTAATAGTTTATTTATGGAAAATTTTATAAGATTACGGCTTCAAAACAAAACTATAATTTCTAAAATTTCGTATCTTTACACTGAAATCACCTCATAACCTGATTTACTGTAAGATATTTTTGATGATTTACACTTCCGTAATGGATTTGTAATTTTTTGATTACACTTAAGGCAGATCGTAAAACCTCAAACATATGCTGGAATCAAAAAACATTTATCTTTCTGATGATGATGCAGATGACAGGGATTTCTTTACAGAAGCAGTTTTAGAAATTTCAAAAAAACATAAACTTACAATTAGTACCAATGGTGCAGAGCTTATGGAGCAACTGCAAAGACCACCCGTGCCACTACCGGACATTATCTTTCTGGATATTAATATGCCAAAGAAAGATGGTATACAAAGTCTGAATGAGATACGTAAAAACGAACTTACAGGCAATATTCCTGTGGTAATGTATTCTACAAGCGCTAATCCCGATTATATTAATAAAGCCCACAAACTTGGCGCTAACTTTTATTTTGTAAAGCCATCTGATTACAAAAGCCTTAAGCAGCGCATTGCAGCAGTACTTGCTATAGACTGGAGCCGTCAGGCATTTCCGGTAGACAGCTCGCAGTTTGTTTTGTGCTAAGACCTATAATTACTATATATACTCATTATAATGCCTTGCTTTTGCAGGGCATTATTTTTTACAGCAATCATCAAGTCCGGCATATGCCTGTGGGTCTGCCTTTACATCGTCGGCATCATAGCCCAGTTTACCTATTGCCTGTTTTATGGCATCAAGGTTTGTTTTCTTGCTGTTGTAAGTAACTTTAATGGTCATGGCTTTTTCATCTAGCACTACCATCTGAACGCCTTTTTGTTTTAAAAGCGTACGGTTAAATTTATCACCGCAGGTTTCACAGGCCTTACAGTGGTCGCAATGTATAACGGTTTTAATAGTAGCCGTTTGCACTGTTTTTTGCTGCGCAGCCATATTTGCTGAGCTTAACAGTAGTGTAAATATGGCAAGGAGTTTAAATACGTTTTTCATCAAGTGTCTTTTATGTAAATATATTGATCTTTTTACAAATAAGAAAGCACGATTGATATCGTGCTTTTATAATATAATGTACTAATACTCTATAACGTATTTGCCGTTTTTTCAATAGCCGCCAGCGTTAGGTTAAGGTCGTCATAAGTAAGGGCATCGGTAATAAACCAGGTTTCATAAGCCGATGGCGCTATGTATACACCGTTTTCTAATAACCCGTGAAAGAACTTTTTAAAGGTGTCGTTATTGCCATAACCCGCCGAAGCAAAATCGGTAACCGGGCGCGCATCAAAATGTACCGATATCATAGAACCCTTACGGTTAATGGTATGGGCAATATTTTTTCTTTCGAGTATGTTACGCATACCTGTTTCCAGATAGGCTGTTTTAGCATCGAGTCTTGTAAAAATGCCTGAATCGGCACTTAGGGCTTTAAGCATTTCGAGGCCGGCAGCCATGGCTAAAGGGTTACCACTCAACGTGCCTGCCTGGTAAACAGGGCCTACGGGTGCCAGGTAATTCATAATCTCATTACGCGCTGCAAAAGCCCCAACAGGAAGTCCGCCGCCTATAACCTTACCAAATGCTACAATATCTGCTTTGATGTTAAACAATTCTTGTGCGCCACCTTTTGAAAGGCGGAAACCCGTCATTACTTCATCAAAAATTAGTAGCGTGCCGTTATCATCGCAAAGTTTGCGCAGGCCTTCTAAAAAGCCATCGGCAGGAGGGATGCAGCCCATATTGCCCGCTACAGGCTCTATGATTATGGCTGCTATTTCATTTGGGTTAGCCGAAAATATCTCAGCTACATTAGCAAGGTCGTTGTAATTAGCTAATAGTGTATCTTTAGCCGTACCCTGGGTTACGCCGGGGCTGTTTGGCGAACCAAACGTTACCGCGCCGCTACCCGCCTGAATAAGGAACGAGTCTGAGTGGCCGTGGTAACAACCCGAAAACTTGATGATCTTTTCGCGGTTGGTAAAGCCACGTGCCAGCCGAATGGCGCTCATACAGGCTTCGGTTCCGCTGTTTACAAAACGTATTTTATCAATATTAGGAACCATGCTTACTGCCAAAGCAGCAATCTCGGTTTCCAGCGCTGTAGGTGTACCAAAAGATGTGCCCTTCTTTGCACGCTCTATAACGGCATCCACTACGGGTGCATAAGCATGCCCCAGTATCATGGGGCCCCAGCTGTTTATATAGTCTATATATTTGTTGCCATCTTCATCAAAAAGATAAGCACCATTAGCTTCTTTAATAAATATAGGTGTGCCACCTACTGCCTTAAAGGCACGTACAGGAGAGTTGACACCTCCGGGTATTACTTCGCTTGCCTCAGCAAAAAGGCGGCTGCTTCTTTCGTATAACATGGTTATTTTACTTTAAGTACCTGGCCTATGCTTAGGGCATTGCCGTTAAGGCCGTTTAATCGAATCAGTTCGTCTACCGTTGTATTGTGCTTTTTAGAGATCGAATACAATGTTTCTCCCTGGGCTACCGTATGGCTATCTGCGGCAGCTACAGTAGTAGGCTGAGTGGCCGGCTGTACAGTTTTAGCAGGAGCGGCTGTATTTGTAACAGGTGCTTCTGCCGTGCCGATGCTAACGCGCGGAGTGTTTATTTGTGCCGGAGCTTTTTCAGCTGCCACTACCACAGGCTCCTCTTTTTTTATCGCTGCCTTCTTTTTATAGGTACCACCCATAACTTCTTCGTCATACTGCGCTAACTGAAAACGCTCAATAAGGCCTATTAGTTTTTCAGGATATTTAGGGTCGGTAGCATAGCCTGCTGCTCTTAAGCCCTTAGCCCATCCTTCATAATCGTCTTTGTCAAGCTTAAAAAGGTTAGCATAGCGGCTGCGCCCCGTAAGAAAAAGGGCATGATCTTCAAACGATCCTGCTGCGGTTGGGTATTTACGGAAACATTCCTGTGCGGCATCGTCATCGTGGTACACCTTATCGCCGGTCCAGTCGTTATGGCATTTAATGCCAAAGTGGTTGTTGGCACTTACGGCAAGGTCGCCACGGCCTGCGCCGCTTTCCAGTATGCCCTGCGCCAGTATAATACTGGCCGGTATACCGTGTTTGTTCATATTATTCTGGGCAATGCCCTTGTAATTATTTACATACTCTTTTACCTGCTCGCTATACACCACCGTGCGCGATGTGCTTTGAAGCACCTCTGTACTGCCGGTATTAGCAGCCGTAGTATTAGATGTTGATCCCTTTGTTTTACGGGTTTTAGTCTTGGTAACTGCCTTAGTGGTTTGTATGTGTGGCTTGGTGCTTTTACTTTTGCTGCTTCCGCAGGCTACAAGGGTTCCTAAAACTACAAAGGCTACAATCTTTCTAATCATCCGATAGGGTTTTTATTAAGGTTTCATTCTTTTTTGCCAGTAACTTGTTCATGCCTGCAATGCCCTGCAACCCGCCGGTGTGTATAAGCAGGATGCGGCTGTTAGCAGGAAAAAATCCGTTACTGATACCGTCTATAACGCCAAAAACCATCTTTGCCGTATATACGGGGTCAAGCGGAATAGACGTCTGGCCAAAAAAAGCATTTATAAAAGTTATCAGTTTGGGCGTTACTTTTCCGTATCCGCCAAAGTGGTAATCTTCTATAAGCTGCCAGTTTTGGTTTTTTGCAAATGTAAGTATATCATCTTGTAATCCTGCATTTTTTAACGCCGGATAGCCCAAAACTGCCTGGTGTGGCAGTGCCGAATTGATAAGGCCAGCTATGGTGCCACCCGTACCCACGGCGGTGCAAATGTGTGTAAACGCGCTGTCTTCTTCCGTCAGTATCTCTTCGCATCCCTTTACTGCAAGGGCATTGGTACCACCCTCAGGTACAATGTAGCAATCGCCAAATTCGGCTGTTATTGCTGCAATAAAATCAGGTTCGGCCTTATGTCTGTAGGCTTCGCGCGATATAAATTTAAACTGCATGCCGCAGCTTTGTGCAAAGGCAAGGGTAGGGTTTTCGGTTATTTTACTTTCAAGCTCCTCCCCGCGGATAATACCTATGGTGTCAAAACCATATTCTTTTCCGGCGGCTGCCGTAGCGGCTATGTGGTTGCTGTAGGCACCGCCAAAGGTAAGCAGTGCTGTTTTGCTCATGCGCTTTGCCTCCTGTATGTTATACTTAAGCTTACGGAACTTATTGCCCGAAATATGTGGGTGCAACAGGTCTTCCCGCTTTATGGTAAGGGTAATGTTGTTTAGGAAGGTAAGGGGTACCGTTTGGTTCATGGGGTAAAGATACTTGTTTTTTAGCAGGGGTAAAGACTGTTCTTTGACCTCACAAAATATTGGGTTTCGCAAAGGCACACAAAGAAGGCGCAAAGTTTCACAAAGGTTTCATCTGAGTGAATTACTGAAACGCACGCACGTATTGGTTACGGTGGCAAACAACAAAGGGAAGGGATATTTTCGGTCATATCCATGTAGCAAAATCCGCACAAATCCGCGCTTGTGCAGCATCCGTATCATCCGCGTTCCTTTACAGGAAATCCGCAACGCACTTTTTTTGTAATTATTATAACCGATTACAATTTTTCGTAATTTTGCAGTCACACACAATCACAATGAAGATGGATGATGCGCAAGACATAAAAGGGCCGCTTATTGCCCGGATATCATTTCATAAAGTGCTCGAAGCATTAGAGCAGATTGCTGAAAATGATGTAGACTACCGTGCAGACTATGCAAAGGCATTGCTTAAGCATGCCGCCCCGTTTCCTGAGCTGCGCCAAGGAATAGAAGACATTAGCCTTATTAGCAAACATGAAAGCCTGATACGCAACCTGCTGGCCGACCTTTTTCCTACAGCACTTAGCAATAACGAGATTAAGGCAGCAGCCATACCTTTTTTTAATTTTTCTTTTAACCATACCAATCGATTTAAAAAAATACTTACCGATGCCGGTGTTGATTTTGGCATAAGCATACGTAACATGGATGAACACCAGTTCTACGTGTTTAGTTGTTGCCTGGTGCTTAATATGTATTATGGTTACCACTTTGATTTTAGCAAGCCGCTGTTTTACGACATTCCGGATGCTGAGGGTATTATGCACCATTACCGTATTTTATACAATGCCGATTTTATGGAGCTTATCCCTACAGATAAGGCTGTAGCGGTTACTAAAGAGGATGTTGATGTCCTGATGGATAATTTTGACAACCTCGAAATGTGGCAGGAAAAATTCCCCGAGGGCAGCTGGATAGCAAAGGGTTTTGGTATGGTGTCATTATTTGATGCTACTGCCGAAAGCGCGATTTCTAACCTTAAGAGCAACCTGCTTACAAACGAAGATTTTAATGAGTTTACAAGGGATAACTTTGAGGCGATATTTCGCTCTATATATAAGATAGGCGACCTGCGCATAGGTTTTACCGAAGTGAATACCGAAGATAACATTTTTCGCTTAGCACCTTTTGATGATATTAAGAGCTATATTCTTAAGGATGTAGATGAGATGAACTGTGGTGCCATGTTTTGCAGCGACACGCTGGATGAAATACTGCAAGACAAAAAGTACCTTATCATATCTGATGTTGAGCGCTTTTTAGAAGAAAATAGTGAAGATGCAGCACTGGCACGCCACCTGCTTTCGCAGGATATTCGTAGTTGTATACTGGCTCCAATTGTAAAGAACAACCGTTTCTACGGTTTTATAGAAATGGTTTCATCGCGTGCTAAAGAGCTAAACAGCATTAATGCAAATAAGCTGGGCTACATAATGCCGTTTATTACCGATACTTTAGAGCGCTATTACAGCGAATTGCAAAATGAGATCGATGCCATAATCCAGAACGAGTATACTGCCATTCATCATAGTGTGTACTGGAAGTTTAGGGAAGAGGCTATGTCGCACCTGCATGAGCGCAACAACCGTGAAGCGTTTAAAGAAATTGTCTTTAAAGAGGTATATCCATTATACGGGCAGATAGACGTAAAAGGGTCATCTACGGCGCGTAATGAGAGTACTGAGAAAGATCTTGTGCTGCAAATACAAAAACTGCTTTCACTTTTCCGTTATATATTTGAGGAAGAACAACTACCCCTTATTGAGCAGCATGTTTATGAGCTGGAGACCATAGAGGACAAACTAAAAGAATCGCTTAAAGCGGATACTGAGTCTAACATTCAGAATTACCTGCTTAATGAGGTGCACCCTGTTTTGCAGCATTTTGACTCATCAAACAGCGAAGTACACAAGCGCATTGCCGCTTATTTTGCTACGCTGGATGGTAAGGTAAATATGGTATATGAAAGCCGTAAGGATTTTGACCGTACCCTTAGCGCCATCAATAAGCAAATGGCTAACCTGCTTGATGAAAAGCAGGCACAGGCACAGGCGTTTTTTCCGCATTATTATGAGCGTTTCAAGACCGATGGCGTAGAGCATAACCTGTATATTGGGGCAAGCATTTCGCCTAAGCACCAGTACAATCCGTTATACCTTAATAATCTAAGATTGTGGCAGCTACAGGTAATGTGCGAAATGGAAAATGAGTATTATCGAATTAAGCCTAACCTGCCTTATGAACTGGATGTTACATCGCTGATACTGGTATTTAGTTCGCCAATATCTATTCGTTTCCGTATGGATGAAAAACGTTTTGATGTAGACGGTACCTACAATGCCCGTTATGAGGTGGTTAAAAAGCGTATTGATAAGAGTAATATTAAGGGTACTAAAGAGCGCATTACCCAAAAAGGTAAGATAACCATTGTATATACCCAGAAAAAAGAAGAGGCAGAGTACAGGCGTTACATACAGTTTTTACAACACAAACACCTGCTGGGTAATGTTATAGAAACATTTGATGTAGAAGACCTGCAGGGCGTTACCGGCCTTAAAGCGTTAAGGGTTTCTATAAATTACAAGGCTGGCCAAAAGAATGAAGGTGCTTATACATATGAAGACCTTTTAAAAGAACTTCAGCAAAAATAAATTTACGATATATCGTAAAAAAAGTAAAGCCGCCCCTATTGAAGGGCGGCTTTACTTTTTTATTGATGCCGAGTTGTAAATATAGTTCAACACCATGAAAATCTTTCGCGAAACGCGAAACTGTACAGTTAACTTAATTGTAATCTAAGTGCTGATGAGTTGCTAAGCTTTGCGACTCTGTGTCTTTGCGAGAAAAAACTTTTAAACGGGATATATTCACTTAGTTTTATTTTTTACGATATATCGTAAAAAATAAAGTCAGCACAGAATTTCTAAAGCATCCAGAACGCATATACAAACGATGATACCGAAACAATAATGCCTGTCATAAATATGTTATAGGTAATACGCAGTAATTTGTACTTGCGGTCCAGTACCAGCCCCAGGTAGTATAGGTCTTTTACCAGCGATCCGTATACATAGTCTCTGTCCATCATCATTTCTTTTATGGCAGCATCATAATCTTCAAGGCTCATTTTGTGAAAGTTGCCAAAGAATAAGAGATTAACCTTTCTGTTTGCCACATCTTCTTTTGTAAATGTGCTTGTGTTTACCTTAGGGCGTGTAGAAAGAATAGCAAACACTATCGATACCGTGCTAAACAGCATCATAATAAATGTAGGCATAATCAAGTGTGCGTTAGCAGGGCTGTCCAGCTTAGGTATCAGGCTGCTCAGCGCTATAGATATGATAATCGTATTGACAGATAGCAGTATGTTTGCCTTACTGTCTGCAATGTCGCTCAGGCGTGTGTGGTTGCCCAGTGTAACCCTGAACATCGTGTCTATACCTCTTTCCGGTTTTTCAGCCTTCTTAGCATCCTCCTCTTTTTTCTTTTTCTTTTTTTCTTTCTTTTTACTGTCAGAGCTACACGTGTTTATAGCCTCCTGTAATGCTGCAATATTAGCGTCCTTTAAAGGCTGTAAAACTTTTTTGGCATAGGCGGTATAGTAGCGGTGCTTGTGCAGCAACATCAGGCGATTGCCCACAGCCCATTCAAGATCGGTAAAGGTATTAAAGCCGGTAATTTTCCATTCCTCACGCAGTAGTTCAGAGAGCTGAATGTAATTATGGTCTGCAAAGTGTGCGCAGTCGGCATCTTTTATAACAGCCTCCAGTGTATTTTTCGGTTCGGCACGCAACTCTGTAGCCAGTATCAGGTGGCTAATTATCCGCGCTTTATCTTCGGGGTAATTGTGCTCTTTTAAAAAGTCGAGGGCAATTTTGCTACTGCGTCTTTCGTGGTTATCAGGCCCTTCTATATATCCGGTATCATGAAACCATGCCGCAAGGGCAAGCTCTTCCGCTTCATCTTCGCTTACTCCCTCTCCCTGTCCTATGGCAGCGGCAGCGTTAACTACACGTAAAGTATGGTTAAAATTATGGTAGATATAATGCGGAGATAACCTATCTTTGAATAGGTGGAACACAAAATTTTCCGCTTTTTCGACAATTTTCATCAGCAAGTTAATTAACACAACCAAATTATGAAATTCTTTTGGCTTGGCTGCGGCTTTAGTAAAAATATTAACGCGATAACGCTATTGGTGCTGCTTTTAGTATTTAGCTCCTGTGCTACCCATCATTCGCAGTATGGTAAAAAGGCTATGCCCTCATTACAGGATAGTATAGCTGCACGTTCTGCAGATTCTGTAGCACATCGTTTTTACCTTGTGGGCGATGCCGGTTATGCAAACGAACCCAATGCGCAGGTGCTGATAAAAAACATTGGCTCACGATTAGAGCACGAAGCTAAAAATACCACACTGTTTTTTTTGGGCGATAATATTTACCCGCTGGGCATGCCTGCTGAAGATAATAAAGACCGTAAAGAGGCCGAAGCATCGCTAAACACCCAGATTGCACTTGCAAAGCTGTTTAGTGGCAAAACCTATTTTATACCCGGTAACCACGACTGGTACCATGGCATTAAAGGATTGCAGGAGCAGGAAAAACTTGTAGATAAGGCACTGGGTAAAGGTGCGTTTCTGCCTGCAAAAAGCTGCGGTCTTGACGATGTAAAAATAAACGATAACATTACCATGATCGTGGTAGACAGCCAGTGGTATTTTGAAAACTGGGACGATTATCCTACCATTAACGATGATTGCGATATTAAAACCCGAGCAGCATTTTTACTGGAGCTGGAGAGCTTGCTTAATAAAAACCAGGATAAAAATATAGTGCTTGCCATACACCACCCGCTTATGAGTAATGGTGCGCACGGCGGGCAGCTAAGTGCAAGAAAAGAACTATATCCGCTAAAGTATAAAGTGCCTATGCCGATTGTGGGCTCCCTTATCAACTTAGTGCGCCGCACATCGGGTGCCAGCGAGCAGGATTTGCAAAGCCGTGTATATGGCGAGCTTAGCAAGCGCATACAAACCCTTATACAGGGGCGCAATAATGTTATTGTAATATCGGGCCACGACCACAATTTGCAATATATTGAAAAGAATAACATCCATCAGATCATTAGCGGAGCAGGCTCTAAAGAAGAGGGTGCGCGTGCCCTGGGCGACCACGATTTTTCTTATGGCGGGCGTGGTTATGCCATTGTCGATTTTTATAAAAATGGAACTTCGGCAGTGCATTATTATAAGGTAGGCGAAAAAGGTGAGGAGCAATTGTTTGAGGCACCGCTGTTGCAAAAAAAGCAGCAACTGGCACTAAAAGAATACAGGAACAATTTTCCTGCAGATACTGCCGCTACTATTTATACTAAGAAAGAAACCACACACGGTGGCTTTTATAAGTTTTTGTTTGGTAACCACTACCGTAAGTATTATGATATGCCCATCCATACAAAAATGGTGGTTATAGA
Organism: Flavobacterium psychrotrophum; assembly: GCF_003403075.1. Taxonomy (NCBI): domain Bacteria; kingdom Pseudomonadati; phylum Bacteroidota; class Flavobacteriia; order Flavobacteriales; family Flavobacteriaceae; genus Flavobacterium; species Flavobacterium psychrotrophum. The sequence goes on from NZ_CP031557.1 coordinate 4,523,708, forward strand.
CACTCTTTATGGCGGGCTTAATGTGGGCCGCGAAGGTGGCGGACACCAGAGTAATTCGCTTAGGCTTATAGATAAAAAAGGCAGGGAGTATGTAATGCGTGCGGTTAAAAAAAGTGCTTCACGATTTTTGCAGTCTACCGCTTTCCCTACTAAATATATTGGCGATGACTACGACGGCACCTTTGCCGAAAGTTTCCTGCTTGACTTTTATACAAGCTCGCATCCGTTTACGCCACTAATTATAGACGATCTGGAAGAAGCCGTTGGTATTTACCATACTAACCCTGAGTTGTATTATATACCAAAACAAAACGGGCTTAAACGCCACAACGAGCTACATGGCGATGCATTGTATATTGTTGAAGAGCGCCCTACAGATGAGTTTAGCAAACTGGATAGTTTTGGCAACCCGGATGGAATAGATGGTACCGATGATGTGCATGCCAAACTTGCCAAAAGCAAGAAGAATGTGATAGATGAAAGGGCTTACATTCGGGTGCGCCTGTTTGACCTTATGGTGGGCGACTGGGACCGCCACGCCGATCAGTGGCGCTGGAGTAAATTCAAGACTGCCGATAGTACTTATTATCGCCCTATACCGCGCGACCGCGACCAGGCGTTTCCTAAATATGGCGGGGCATTGCTTAGCGTATTAATGCAGATGCCGCCACTACGCTATATGAAGCCTTATAAAGGTGATATAGGTAATGTAAAATGGCAGGCAAAGCAAGGCTATACCCAGGATGTGGCTTTTATAACTAAAAGCGGAGAGAATGTATGGCTTGAGGAAGCGGCCTATTTAAAAGAACACCTTACTGATGCCGTTATAGACGAATCGTTTGCGAAACTACCGCCCGAGGTGCGGGACGGCGATATGGAAACCATTAAAAAGAACCTGAAAAGCCGCCGCGACAAGCTGGCAAAATATGCACTTGATTACCGTAAGGTGTTACTAAAAACAGTGGTGCTTACGGGCACAGATAAGAAAGAACGTTTTGTAATAACCCGTGGCGATAAAGGAGCAACCAAAGTAGAGATATACAGCATAAAAAAAGATGGCGATTCGCTTGCGTTTACTCAGCTATATAACCGTAAACAAACACGCGAACTCTGGATTTATGGTCTTGATGATGATGATATTTTTGAAGTAAAAGGCAAACCGGAACATCCTATAAAGCTGCGCCTTATTGGCGGGCAAAATAATGATACTTATGCGGTAGAAGACGGGCGTAAAGTAAATATATACGACTTTAAGACCAAGAAAAACACCTACGAAACAGATAGCAAAACATCGCTTAAGCTTACCGATGATTATGAAACCAACAGTTACGACTATAAAAAACCAAATTACAATATTTTTATAGCCTACCCCATGATAGGCTTTAACCCGGACGACGGCGTTAAACTTGGTGCTGTTGCAGGCTATACTATAAATAACTTTAACCGCAGGCCATATTCGCAAAAGCATACGGTTAAGGCAAATTACTTTTTTGCAACACAGGGTTTTGAACTGGGTTATCGTGGGGTGTTTATGAATGTATCCAGCAAATGGAACATAGGCCTTGATGCCCGTTTTACCAGTCCTAACTTTAGCATTAATTATTTTGGTCTGGGTAACGAAACTAAAAATGATGACGATGAGATGGGTATGGATTATAACCGTGTAAAGCTCCAGGTATTCAGGGTAGCGCCATCATTTTTTAAGCAGGGTAAAAATGGTAGTTTCATGGAGCTGAAAATGCCTTTTGAAACCATAGAGGTAGATGGCACCCACAACCGTTTTGTAAACCAGCCGGGCCTGCTTACCGATTATCTTTTTGAACACAGGCAGTACGGCGGGGTAGAGGGCACTTACAGTTTTGAGAATTATGATAATAAAGCGTTGCCTGCCCTGGGCTTTAAGTTTTATGCAACAGGCGGCTGGAAAGCGAGTTTTGATGTTTTTGAACGCAACTTTGCCCATGCCGAAACAGGGTTATCTATATTCCATAAAATAACACGTAATGAGCGCCTTGTGTTTGCTACTACGTTTAAGGGCAGATTTATATTTAACGACAATTATGAGTTTTACCAGGGGGCTACACTGGGTGGTGATGCCGACTTAAGGGGCTATCGCCGTGAGCGCTTTACAGGCCGAAGCATGTACTACCAGAGCAGCGACCTGCGTTATACAATTGGCAAATTCAAAAGTGTTATTCCGTTTACCTATGGTGTACTGGGAGGGTATGATTACGGCCGTATATGGCTAAATGGTGAAAGTTCTGACAAGTGGCACCAAAGTGCCGGTGGCGGCCTGTGGATAAATGGTGCCGAAGCATTAACCGCCCGCGTTACCTGTTTTTATGGCAGCGATGGCGCGCGGGTAGCTTTTGGGCTATCATTAGGGCTTTAGGTTTTTGATGTTGAGTTTATAAAGATTACCGCCCGTTTTTTTGCTGCGCTCATCAGCAATGAGCAGTGTGTTATTATCTGTAAAACAAATACCTTCTTTTTGGGTAACATCGCCCAGGTTATAAGAAGTAATTGTGCCGTTTGCAAAATCATCTCCCTTAAAATTGGTAATGAGCCATAATTTACCACCACTTATAAGGGCTACTGTTTTTCCGTCTGGGCTTATGTCTGCTCCGGCTATGGCACATTTTCTAAAGTTATCGCAGCTTACAAAGCTTCCTGCCGGCGTAGCACTATGGTAGCCACGCTTGTTTTCTAGTTTGTGTATAAGCACAGTGCCATCGCCCTGCGCACTTCTGTTTTTGCTAAAAAGGTAAAAGAAACCGTTATGTTCAAAAAAAGCTTCACAGTCAAAATTGCGTTCCTTCTTTTTTGGCGGAAAATCTTTTTGTTCAGGATAGTAAAAAGACACGGTATATGCTACTTTAGCCGGGTTTGCAGCGTTTAGTTTATGTATGGCAAGGTCGCGACGGTCGTTATCATTATTGCCGGTATCGCCTATATATAAATTACCTTCTTTATCTGCCGTTATATCTTCCCAGTCGGTATTTTTAATGCCGTCTATAACCACTGCCTGATGTTTGCCTGTTTTTTGGTCTATTTTATAAAGTTCGTTTTTATTACCGCTGTCTTCATGTGCCCATAGTGTACCATTTACATATTGCAGGCCGGAAATTTCGTCAAGATTTAGTGTGGCTATTTGTTTTAGAGGGCCTTCCTGAGCCTGTTGCTTATCTGTGCATGCCCATAAAAAAGCGCACAACAGTGCGGGAATAATAGATTTTGTCATAAGGGGGTATTCTTCGTATTTAATTAAAGGTAGATATTAACGACGGCATACGCAAATAAAAAACCGCCAGAAGGTATTCTTCGGCGGTTAGTCCCCTTATTCAAAAATTATTTATAAACGTACTTACAGCATTGGGGCATCATACCACTGTGTATAAGATGCACATACTAATTTATTTGTAGATGTAAAGCCCTGTAGTAAAATCCTCCACCTGTAGCAAGGCAATGTTTGCGATGGCAGTAACTCTATATGTGCCGGTGCGCTTAAGATGTTGTAAAAAGTAGTTGAACTGGTGTATGTTGATATAGCACCATATCCGCTGTTAATGTCTTCGCAGTCTGTAGCCTGAAGCTCTACGCTTACTTTAAATCCTATAGAGGCCGGTGCGGTAGAAGGTACATCTGCAATGAAGCTTATTACAGGGTTTGTAAGTGTGCCCTGGTTGTATACATGGGCAGTTATTTCTTTAAAGCATGGTTCTGTAACCTTGGGTGTTATGCCTAGTGCGGCTTCTTTTGCAGCAGTCTGGGCATTGGCTGTATCTTCTAATATTGAGTCTGAATCTGTTGAGCAGGATGCTGCTAAAAATAAAAATACCGGAATTAATAGTAGTAATTTTTTCATCTTAAATTTCTTTGTCTGTTTCTGTACGAAGCAAACATATCTGCTTTAATCGAATTGTAAATTAAAAATCTTAAAAAAACGTTAAAATGATTTTTTTTAGCGACGAATCACATTCATTGCCCGTTGAATGGCAGGCTGTTAATCCGGCGTTAATTATATAGGCATTAAAATATTAGCAGGCTAACTTTATAATCAGCAACACGATAAAGAAATAATATTAGTCATGCAGACAGTAATTAATAAACATGGATACGAGCAGGCCGAAGCGCTTCGTGGGCTGTTTGAGAGACAGCTAAAAGAACTGTACTGGGCAGAGGCTGTATTGGCGGACATGCTGAAAAATGTCATTTTACAATCATATAGTAAAGATCTTATATCGCTGCTTGAGAAGCATCTTACACAAACTTACATTCATACAAGCAGGTTAGAGCAGGTTTTTACTTCTATAGGCATTACGCCCGAAAAACAAGTATATCCTGCTGTAAACTGCCTTATAGAAGATGCTGCGCAGTTTATACATGATACCAGCCCCGGTATAGTGCGTGATGCCGGAATTATTGCGCTTTTGCAAAAGCTAAAGCATCATCAAATAGCCTGCTATGGTACCATGCGTGCTTATGCTATAGCGTTGCGTGAAGAGGGCATAGTACTGCTTTTTGAACAAACGCTACAGGAAGAAAAAGGCATAGACCTGTTGCTTACCGCAATAGCAGAATCGCATATAAATATTGAAGCAGCCGATAAAGAAATTTAAAAAATGAATGTTATGGGTTTAGATCTAAAAATACCGCCCCAGCACCAGGACACGCAGCCGGGAAAGGAGTTTAAAATGACCCCTGAACCCGAATATATTAGAGATGGATACAAAGGCAGCGGCAAACTAATGGGTAAAATAGCCCTGATTACCGGTGGCGATAGTGGCATAGGGCGCAGTACCGCAGTACACTTTGCACGGGAAGGGGCTGATGTGGCAGTTGTGTATCTTAATGAGCATAAAGATGCTAAGGCAACTAAACTTGCCATAGAGGCAGAAGGCAAGCAATGCCTGCTGATTAGTGGCGATATTAAAGATGAAAATTTTTGCCGCAAGGCTGTGCAGGATACTGTAAAAGAATTTGGAACGCTAAACATTGTTGTAAATAATGCAGCGGTACAATTTCCTAAAGAAAAAATGGAAGAATTAGTACCTAACCAGATACGGGAAACCTTTGAAACAAACATATTGCCCTTTTTTTATGTAACCCAGGAAGCTATGGGGTTTTTGAAAGAAGGAGACAGCATCATTAATACGGCATCTGTAACGGCCTATCGTGGTAGTCCACACCTGCTTGATTATAGTACAACAAAAGGTGCAATAGTATCTTTTACCCGGTCATTATCGGGTATGGTTGCAGAAAAGGGTGTAAGGGTTAATGCCGTAGCACCCGGCCCTATATGGACTCCGCTTATACCGGCCAGCTTTACAGAAAAAGAGGTGGCTGAATTTGGTAAAGATGTGCCTATGAAACGCCCCGGCCAGCCTGCCGAAGTAGGACCGGCTTACGTATTCCTGGCCAGTGCCGATGCCTCCTACATTACAGGTCAGGTTATACACATTAATGGCGGCGAAGTTGTGGGAGGATAAATTTTGAATATAATTGACTTTAATATAGTAACCGTAAAATAACAAGATTATGGAAACAAGCAGAACAGGCAGGGTATACACTACCGCGCCGATAAATGAAAACGAAAGACTGGAAGAAATTAAAAACCTTGCTCCGGATAATACATTGCCGTATGAAGATCCTGCTGTAACAAACCCCGAAGAGCTGGCAAGTTTTCCAAAGCCTGCGCCAAAGGCGGATGCAGCTGATGTAGAAGAAGAAAGTGCTACACGAATTGTAAGCCTTAAAAGCTCGCCGGTAAGGGACGGGCGAAACATTGTGCGAACAGATACTAATCCGGATCCGGATGGTTTTATGTAAAGTTATAAACCCCAAAAAATAAAAATCCCGGAATTTTCCGGGATTTTTTTATATACTATTTTGCCACTTATTAGTGGGTAAGCGTTTTTAAAAGCTCAGGGTTTTTATCAAGTGCTGCTGTTTGGTCTGCAGTAAGTGTAGCCCTTAGTTTTGCATCAATGGTCTTGTAAATAACATTGCGTGCTGCATCGTTTGTGGCGGTGCTAAGTTCGCGGTGCTTATACTCAAAAAGGCCTTTAAGGCTTACCTTTTCATCTGCACTAATGGTTACAGCTTTTTCAAGGGCAGCCAGGTCGTTTGCGGCAGCTTTTTCAAAAGCGCTATCGGTAGAAGCTGCTTCTTTTTTAACGGCTGCTTTTGCAGGAGTCTTCTTTTGCGCGTTTGCGCTAAAGCTTATTCCTACAGTTAATACAAGTAGTGCAATTATCTTTTTCATGTTAAAGTGTTAAGTTTAGGTTTATTATTCAAATCTAACTAATTTGCTAAAGAACACAAAACTTTATAACACAAAATTATTTTCTGCGGATGTTTCTAACTTTATGTTTTCCATTAAAGCCTTTTTGATGCGCTTGATCTCCCATTTTTTCAAATTTAGCATACTTGTCTGCATTTAGTATTTTTTTCATCTCACGTTTTAGTGCTATACGGTCGTCCAGCATTTGGCTTCTCATTGCAAAACGCTCATCATCGGTAAGTTTTTTACCGGCTTCTCTGTCAACTTTATGCTTCTCTATTAGTTCCTGCTTTTTAACTTCACGGCCCTGAATTAGTTTTTGCACATCTTTTTGCTGTTTGTCATTAAGATCCAGTGCCAGGGTAAGTTGTTTTGCCCTAAGCTCTGTGCGCTGTTCGGGGGTAAGATGTGCCTTTTGTTCCATGCGCCTTTTGTCATGGTTTGGCCTGTCCGTTTTCCTTCCGTCATTTTGGGCGCTCATTGTTACACCCATCATCATTGCAATAGCTAAAATCCACGTTTTCATAAGGTATAATTTTTTAAAGTTATATGTATAAGACAATGTGGTACAGAAAAAGTTTAATTAAGCCATGTGTTAATTTTAATTACATAAGGTTATCCAGCAAGTTTTTCAACATCGAGCGGAACCTTAGATAAGCAAGTAAGGCGCCCTTGTGGGGGCGCCTTACCTTTTATAAGTAGTGTTTGGGGGTTATCTGAAGTTTACGAAATAAGTTCGTTAGAGCTCCAGTATTCTAAAAGCTTTTTAGTGCTTGTCATGTAATCGTCGTGCTTAAGCGGTTTTACAACATAACCGGCAATACCGTTTTGATAACACTCTTTAATGTCTGTAAAGTTATTAGAGGTGGTAAGTATTATGGTAGGTATAAACTTGCGGTTGTCATCTTGTTTTATGATCTTAAGAAACTCAAGGCCGTTTACCTTTGGCATATTAAGGTCAAGTATAATAATATCAGGATTAACTGTCCTGTCTTTAAGCAGGTTTAATGCTTCTTCGCCGTTATTAGCTTCGGTTATTTTATGTTTGGTTTCAAGGTTTTTAACCACGCGGTTAAATTTCATTACTTCAATCGCATCGTCTTCTACTAGTAATATATTTAATGGCCTTGACATAATCTTTATTTTTATAGTACAAATGTAAGGCACATTTCTATTCTGATTTTGCGGAAATAGCCCGCCTGCAAAGCACTATCGTTGAATGGTAGTTTAGCGGCGATGAACAGTTTCTGAACCCATTTGTAATGTAATGCGTATAGTTATATTATAAATTTTACCAATAGCGTTAAAATAAAAAAGCCTGCAAAAATGGGGGTATATGCCATCTTTGCAGACTTTTTAAATATTTATTAATTGAATATTAAAGCATGTTAAGGCGCTTCATAAGTTCCGGCCTGTTTGCCCTGCTTACGGGTATAACATCTTTGCCTATAAGCACGCTGTTATCTTCAATATCTATAATCTTTTTTGTATTGATAATATAGGTGCGGTGCACTTTAAGGAAAAGGTGCGAGGGTAGTTTTTCCTCTATCTTTTTCAGGGTACTGTGCACAATGTAATTTTTGGCTTCGGTTTTTATGTGTATGTAGTCACCTTTAGCTTCTACAACGTTAACCGATTGTATTTCTATTTTTATAAGCCTGCGGTCTATGTTTACATAAAACTCAGTAGCCGTATCGGCAGGTGTAGCAGCTTCTTTATTTTCAGAAGCAGCTGGTGCAGCCTGTACCGGAGCAGCAGGAGCTGCATCATTACTTGCTTTGTGTGCTTTTGCCTTTTTAACGGCTCTTAAAAAACGCTCTTCGGTAATGGGCTTAACCATATAATCTACAATGCAGTCATATTCAAAAGCTTCTGTCGCAAAGTTTTTGTCCGATGTAACCAGTACTACTGCGGGAGGATTTTTTATTGTTTGGATAAAATCGAAACCTGTAAAATCTGGCATGTGGATGTCCAGAAAAATCAGGTCTGTGCTGTCTTCCGGCTGATTAAGGTGCTTCATGGCCTGCATGGCATTGCCATAGTCGCCGGTTAATACCAGCTCAGGATCCCTTTTTATCATTCCGGCTATAATGGTGCGTGCCAGCCCCTCGTCGTCTACAATAATGCAGTTCATATTTTTTAAAAATACTTATAAAGAATCGGCAAAGCTTTGCATGGTATTTAGTACCGCGTCAAACTCAGCAGCCATTCCTGTCTGGTTGTTTTTAAGTTCCTCTTCAAAATTTTCAGCAAGATAGTAACTTTTTTCCAATCCAAGTATGCTCACTTTATGCTTTAGCTTGTGCACGTGTGCGGCAGCGGCTTTAAGGTCGCCGGCATTAAAGCAGGTCCTGTAAACAGCAATTTCTTCCGGAAGCTCGCGCTGTATGGTAGTTACAAGTGCTGTCCTGAACTCAAGGTCATCTCCGGCAAGGCTGTTTATGTAGCTAAGGTTAGGCTGCTCTGTCATGAGGTAATGTAAAATAAAAAGTTGTGCCTTCGTTCTCGGTACTCTCAAGCCAGATGCGACCCTGGTAATATGCTACTATCTTTTTTACGATAGAAAGCCCTATACCCGATGAATTGTCGTTATTATCAAGCTTAGTAAAGATATTAAATATTTTTTCAAAATACGCCTTTGGTATGCCGCGGCCGTTATCCTTTACAAAAAACACATACTCTTTATCACCTTCATCGCATCCTACTTCAATAAGCCCATCGGTCTTATCGTTATATTTTACTGCATTTTCTATAATATTCTGGAACAGTTGCCTAAAGCGGTAATAGTTACCCTCAAGCTTAGGCATTTGTTGTTTAATGTTTACCTTAATATGGTTAGGTACCATCATGGTTTGAACCGTTTCATCCAGAAGCTGGTTAAAATCGATGATCCTGTTTTCTGCATCCTGCCTGTCTACAGATGAGTAGTTAAGGATACCCTTAATAAGCAGATCCATTTTTTCTACATTGTATTGTATAAGCCCCAGAGAGTTTTGGGTTTCGGTATCCAGCTTGCCGTTACTGTCTTCAACAATCCAGGCTACAAGCGTGTTAATGGTGCGTAGCGGCGACTTAAGGTCGTGGCTTACCATGTGGGCATAATCGTTAAGCTCCTGGTTTTGCTTCTCCAGGTTTTTAAGAAGCTCTTCACGCTGGCGGCTTATTTTTACAATTTCTTCCGATTGTTTTTTAATGTATTCAGCAGGGTTAAAGCTGTCACTCAGGTCTTCGGCGGCAAGGTTCATAGAGAACAGTACCGATTTAAGGTCTTCGTTAACCGCCTTAAGGCTTTCTGCCTCCTGGCGTAGTTTTGCATTGGCCTCAAACAACTCATCAGAACTGAGCTGCATGGCGCGCTGCATTAAATTTATCTGGTCGTTATAATTTGCATACGACTTTTCTATAGCGTCAAAAAAACTCTCCATGCCCAGGGCGTTGTGCCCAAGGTGTTTTTGTATCTGCCTTTGTAATAATGAATTTCTCATTCGCTTAGCAGGGTTAATGTCATTGTCTGGTTGTGCAGCTCGCACAGCATTGAATTGTAATGCGGTGCTATTTCTCCGTACGAATAAAATCCGGCGAGGGCTACACTATCTCCTAATATTTCTTTTATAAGTTCTGCTTCTTCCTCTATGCGCTGGCCCATAATGGCCTTACGGCCCATGCAGCTAACCAGCAGGGCAAGTTCCGTTTTTTTCTCACGGTCTTCAGAAGCAGTTTTTGCGGCATCTATTGCGCCGCGCACAATGCCTTCCGGCGATGCCATCATTAATTGTACATGGCTGCCCTGGGCGCAGTTTCCTGCCAGGATTATAGAGCCATCTGCAGTGTCTATGTTAAGTATGGTGCGCACCACGGCATAGTCTTTTCCGGGTTCTGTAATACTTAGGGGGTATGATAAAAGCGACTCCAGTTGCTGGTGTGCCTTTTCGCCCAGGTATTTTTTATAGAGGTCCAGGGCGGGCTGCCCGTCTATTTCATAAACAAGGTTACCAATTGTTTTTGTTGCAAGCCTTTTTGGCCCAAACGGCTGAAACCCGCCAAAGCTGGCGTAGGTTACCTCTAGGCTGTCGCCATACAGGCCTACCAGTACGGCTTCGCCTTCTTTAGGGCTTTCATTGTAGCCGGCTGTAGTGCGTTCAAAACGGCCATCATCGCCACAAAGGCCACCGGTTACGGCTACATCTGTACCTATCTCTTTTTCGAGCCCGGCTATTAGTGCGCTGCCATTTATAAAATTGCCACCTGCCAGTACAAATACATGGCGCAGGTTTTCCTGGGGCATTTTACCATATAAAACAGCCCCCAGTTTTTCGGCATCTTTATCATGGTCAAAAACATTTGCCGTAGTAACTTTAAACGTACTTTTTTCAAATGCTATGGCGGTTACCGACAGCGAATTTTCAAACACCATGGTGTCTGTAATTTCGCCTGCTGTAGAGCCATACACAAAATCAGAATACGGAAATTCCTGTTTAAGGTTTGCCATCAGGCTTTCATCTTCCATAAGCAGGCGGTTGCCAAATACAATAACCAGCGGGTTGTTTAGCGCTGTTTTATTGGTTGTATAGTTCCATCCCCTAAACTTGGTATAATATGCCTGGACAATTTTCATTAGTTATTTGGTTTTTGGTAATTGGATAAAGAAGGTAGTACCGTGACCGGGTTCGCTCTCCAGCCATATTTTGCCCTTATAATTATCGATGATCTTTTTCACGATAGAAAGCCCAAGCCCCGTAGAACGCTCATTTTTAACCAGCGACTGGAATATCTTGAATATTTTTTCATGGTTTTCTTTGGCAATGCCCGGGCCATTATCTTTTACATAAAAGGTGTGGGCTGCCTTGGTTTCATTATGGCCTATGTTTACCGTGCCTTCAGGCTTGTCTATATAGGTTACGGCATTGCCTATAAGGTTTTGAAACAGCTGCTGCATACGGTAGCGGTCTGCCAGTATTACAGGCAGTGTGCAGTCTACCGTTACCTTTATGTGCGAAGGGATATCGATAATATGGATGATATTGTTAACAATCTCGTCAAGGTTTACTTTTTCTCTGTTAACATCGGCACGGTCTATGCGCGAGTAGGTGAGTACACCCTGTATAAGGCTGTCCATCTTTTCAAGCTTATTTTCGATCATCGAAAAATATAGCGATGTCTGCTCGGTCATGGTGCCTTCATTCTCTTCCCTTATCCATGCCATAAGCGAATTGATGCTGCGCAGTGGCGATTTAAGGTCGTGCGATACGATCTGGGCATAGTCTTCAAGCTCTTTATTACTTTTTTCGAGGCTGTTCATCAGCTCTTCGCGCTGTTTTTCAAGCTTCTTACGCTCAGTAATGTCTTCTTGTATGGCAAAGAATCTTGAAATTTCACCCCACTGGTTGTAGAGTGCCTGGCCGGTTATTTGCAGCCAGAATTTTTTGCCGTTTTTATTATAGTTTACGATCTCACAGTTAAAGGGCTCGCCTTCTCTAATTTGCCTGGAAAGGTAAGCCACTGCCTCAGGGCTGGTGTCTTTACCTTGCAGCATTTCTCCCGGCTTTTTACCCACGAGTTCAAATATGTTATATCCTGTAACCTGTTCAAAACTCTCGTTAACCCACTCTATACGGCCATCGCGGTCGCAAATAACCACCGAGTTCATATTCTTTTCTGCAATAAGCGAAAGCAGTTTTAACTGTTCTTCTTTCTCTTTAATCTCTGTCATGTCTTCGATCATGGCAAAGTATTGCTGTATCTCGCCCTTATCATTATACACGGGTTGCCCCTGTGTACGGGTCCAGAAGTAAGAGCCGTCTTTACGGCCGTGGGTTATCTCTACATCAAATGGTTTTCCGCTGTAAAACAGGTCGATCATTTTTTGCAGGGCCTCTTTTTCTATCGCAGGATTGTTGCCTATTTCAACGGGTGTCTGGCCGAATATCTCTTCCCTGCTAAAGCCGGTAAGTTTCAGGTAGGCATCATTGCACCAAAATATTTTTGCATCGGGCGTAGTAAAAATAATGGCATTGTTGTTAGCGCTTGCAACCAGAGATTGCATATTAAGCTCTTCGCGTTCTTTTTTAAGTTCTTCGCGCTGGTCGTTGTTTATTTTTAACAGATTGCGTAACTCCAGGGTGCTTATTTCCTGGGTTTTTAGCAGCTGCAATAAATCGAGCAGAGGGTCGTAATTTGCAAAGTCGAAAATGTTGAGGCTCTTGCTTTTTATTTCTTCGATAGAGATAAACCACGGCGACCCAACAAACAAAAATTTATCGTCTAACAACTCAAACTGCCCACGAATAACAGTATCATGCCCGGTGCGGCATTCTATAATAACCAGTTGGTTAACATTTTCTGATAGCGCTTTTGCAGTTATAGTATCTAAAAATGGCCTTTTTATGCGAAAGTTTTCGTTAAAGCTGTCCCCCTTTTTTAAGGAAGGGTACAGTTTACCAAAGCTGGTGCCGTAAGAGATTATTTCGAGGTTATTATTGAGCAGTACATAAAATGGAAAAATCTTATTGAAGTTTTCTTTTTTAAATGTAAAATTCTCCATACTACCAGCTTATTTTATAACTCAGTTCAGTGTTTGTATCCGTATCAGGTTGTGGCTCTATTACCACACTTTCATTAAATATGGTTGCCAGTCCATTAACATACCCTTCTACATAAGGCAGCATTTCGGGGTGCCTTTTGCGGTAGTGGAGTACCAGGCTGCTGTCTGCCGTATCAGACACCCTGAATTCAGGCGGCGTCAGTTCCGGGTAAATAAGGCTTATCCTGTTATGATAATTAGGTAAATTTATTAAATATTCCCGAAGCGTGCCGCCCCTGGAACTCATAATATTATTAAATTTTTTATTTGTGGTAAGTATAACCTGCTTTCCTATATTGTAAAGTATGTAGGTAAAGGATTGCTCAGTAGCTGCTGCAATGGCTTTAGCAAGTTTATAGGTTACGGTATCATTATACGGTTGCTCTGTAACGGTAAAATCTACAGTAACGCCACTTTGGCTTAAAACAGCCTCCCACTTTTCGGGACCCAGCTGCTCCTCAGCATAATCTTTAATGGCTACATAAATTACTCCGTACATATATAATGGTGGTTGTGTTTGTTATTGAGAGGTAAGTTCGTTTGTACCCCAGTATTCAATCAGTTTTTTTACGCGGTCAGTATAATCTTCATACTTAAGCGGTTTTATTAAATATCCTGCAATGCCTATGCGGTAACACTCCATAACATCGCGGTGGTTGTTACTGGTACTAAGTATAATTGCGGGAATATATTTAAGTACTTCGTCTGCCTTTAATATTCCTAAAAACTCTATACCGTTTATCTTTGGCATATTCAGGTCAAGAATAATAATATCAGGAATAATGTTTTTATCTTTAAGTATATGAAGCGCCTCTTCTCCATTACCTGCTTCTATAACCTTATGGTTTAGTTCCATAGATTTTAAAACCCGGTTGAATTTCATTACCTCAATGGCATCGTCTTCTATAAGTAAAATATTTAGCATTCCAGAAATTTAATAAAAGGTGGTACTTGTAACAATCAAATGTAATGAGGATATATGTATTTATATAGTTTTAACACCTTTCAGGTCGGTTTGTGTCGGTGGTTGGTTAATTGCTGTCGACGAATGGTTATTACTGAAAAACACTTTTAACTATATTAACAAAACCTTTGGTTTTAACAGGAAATGCCCTGTTTTTCACTTCACCGATACTTATTTACATTTTGTCGATTGTAGCTTTTCGGTGGTCGAAAATGTAAGTAGCTCGCTACAAACCCGCCCTATCTTTGCCATGTAAATAAGAAATAACAGCCGCTAAGGCTTATGATATAAATAAAGACTTCAAGATTTTCGCTTCAAAAAATGAGTCCCCATTTACTTAAATTTTTTGAAGATCCTAATGCTAACTACATTTATTGAAAAACCTGCGATTGCCCCCAATCGCAGGTTTTTATCTTTTAAACGCTAAACAAATTATTTGCTGTAAATTACACCTCCTATGTAACGATCTGCATGGTTTCGCGGCTTACCTGCCTTACCAGTACATCACGGTTCTTGGTAACAGTCTCGGCTGAATTTTCATTAAAGTGGCGAATGGTGTATAAAGAAACGTTATCATTATACGTTACCTTAAACTTTTTAGACAGCAGGGTTTTTAGTTCTGCAAAATTACCAAACTTATCATCTACACATACAGAGAAGCTAATGGCTGAGTTTTGTATCAGTGATACTTTCATTCTGTACTTGTGCAGGAGTGCAAATATTTCGCTGATATTCTCTTCCATGATAAAAGAGAAATCCAGCGAAGAAAGCGATATAAGCAACTGGTTCTTTTTAACGATAAAGCAATTGGTGTGTGGCTCCAGGTCAGCCCCTTTGCTAACGCTTGTGCCCGGTAACAGCGGGTTTATAAACGATTTTACAAACAGCGGAATTTCTTTGCGCTGTAGTGGTTGTAACGTTTTTGGGTGAATAACCGTAGCGCCGTAAAAGGCAAGCTCTATAGCCTCGCGGTAGCTTATTTGGTTTAGCAGTACAGCATTTTCAAAATAACGCGGATCTGCATTAAGCACACCCGGTACATCTTTCCATATTGTTACGCTTTCGGCATTAAGGCAGTAGGCAAATATAGCAGCAGTGTAGTCAGAACCCTCACGACCCAGTGTGGTTGTAAAGTTATTATCGTCGCTACCTAAAAAGCCCTGTGTAATGTTAAGGTGCTTTTTCTTTACATTTTTAGAAATGTTTTTTTGCGTAGCCTCCCAGTTTACTACGGCATCGCGGTAGGTGTTATCTGTTTTTATAAGTTCGCGCACATCTACCCATGTGTTTTTAAGGCCAAGGAAGTTAAAGTAATGGCTTACAATAGTTGTAGAAAGCACCTCTCCAAGGCTAACCACCTGGTCATACACAAAGTTATAATTAGATGCCTTACTGTTTTTTAAGAAGCCTTCGAGGTCACTGAATATTTTGCTTACCGCTGTAAATACATCATGGCTTTCGTCTTCAAAAAGTTCTAACAGTATCTGGTTGTGGTATTTTTTTATATCCTGTATGCTCGATTGCAGTTCGGCAGATTTATCAAAGTAGTTCTTTATCACTACCTCAAAAGCATTGGTAGTTTTGCCCATTGCGCTTATTACAAGCAGCACATCTTCATGGCCTACCTTTTGTAATACGTCGTATACGTTTTTTATTCCTTCGGCATCTTTAACCGATGCACCTCCAAATTTAAATACTTTCATTTATCGTCATTATTACATATAAATCTATTGCTGAGATGTCAGGGTAAAAGTTGCCAGTCCCTGTTCATCCATTTGTACGGTACGCCAGTCGTCAAAAACTTTTGCACCGCTCTTTTGGTAAAAGTCTATTGCCTGAGTGTTCCAGTCCAGTACTGCCCATTCTACGCGGCGCAGCCCCTGTGCTTTTGCAAACTTCATTACCTCTTTATACAGCGCGCTGCCGGCTCCGGTGCCACGATATTGTTCTCTTACAATAAGGTCTTCCAGGTGTATGGTTTTGCCTTTCCAGGTACTGTAACGGTAGTAAAATAAAGCCATGCCTATAATATTACCATCTATTTCGGCAACAAAGGTTTGAAATAGCGGATTGTGTCCAAAGCCATCGCGCTGCAGGTCGGTCACAGTTACTACAACGGCTTCCGGCTCTTTTTCAAATATGGCCAGTTCTGTAATCAGTTCCAGCACGTCAGGCATATCTTCTTTCTGTCCTCTTCGGATATTCATTATCTCAATCTTTTTGGCAAAAGTAAGGTTTAACAAACTGCTAAATAATAAATTATTTTCATATCACAAAAATTTAGATATTTGTGCAAACCCAAACTATAACGTTTTCGTGATGGAAGAAAGAAACAAAACCCTTGGTGAATTTATTATTGAAAAGCAGGAAGACTTTCGCTACTCCTCAGGCGAGCTTTCCAGGCTTATCAACTCCATCCGCCTTGCAGCAAAGGTGGTAAACTACAAAGTAAACCAGGCCGGGCTGGTGGACATTACCGGTGCGGCAGGTGCACAGAACATTCAGGGCGAAGACCAGCAAAAGCTGGATGTATTTGCTAACGATACTTTTATGGAAACCCTCATTAACCGCGAAATCGTATGTGGCATAGCCAGTGAAGAAAATGACGATTTTATTGTTATTAAAGGTGGAGACGGCAACCACAACAACAAGTACATCGTGCTGATGGATCCGCTGGACGGGTCGAGCAATATAGATGTGAATGTACCCGTAGGTACCATTTTTTCTATTTACCGTAGGGTAACACCTGTGGGAAGCCCCGTAACTATAGATGATTTTTTACAACCCGGCGATGCGCAGGTGGCGGCTGGGTATGTTATTTATGGAACCAGTACCATGCTGGTATATACCACAGGGCATGGCGTTAACGGTTTTACGCTAAACCCTGCCATTGGTACTTTTTACCTGAGTCACCCTAATATGCAGTTTCCTAAAGATGGTAACATCTATTCGATAAACGAGGGTAATTATGTGCATTTTCCGCAAGGGGTAAAGGATTACCTTAAATACTGCCAGCGCGAAGAAGAGAACCGCCCCTATACCAGCCGTTACATAGGCAGCCTGGTGGCCGACATTCACCGTAATATGATTAAAGGCGGTATTTACCTGTACCCAACGAGCAGTAAAGCACCTAAAGGCAAGCTGCGCCTTTTATATGAATGTAACCCGATGGCTTTTATTGCCGAGCAGGCAGGGGGCAAGGCTACCGATGGTTTTGGCCGCATTATGGAGATTCAGCCTACCGAACTGCACCAGCGTGTACCGTTCTTTTGCGGAAGCTATAACATGGTGAGCAAGGCTGAGGAGTTTATGGAGGCGAGTCAAAAGGTGTAAAGTTCCAGAGTAGCAAAGTCTGTCAGGCGGGAGTGAAGCTAATTCCCCTCCTTCGGAGGGGTGCCCGCAGGGCGGGGTGGTTAAAAAGGAACGCGGATGACGCGGATGCTGCGCAGTCGCGAATTTACGCGGATTTTCTACTCTTCCATGTCGACGATAGGAGACATAACATCTCACGGTACGACTGAAGCTGCTCCTCTCTACTTTGGAGAGGGGCTAGAGTTCTGTTATCTATGAAAGTATCCTCTTAGAGGCTAACTGTGTAATGTGGCTTAATTATTTTGGTTATATTAGCTTGAAATTCTAATTATGAAAAAACTCTTCTTTTTATTATTTATAATTTGTCAATTTAGCTGCTTTTCGCAGGATTATATTGGTAAGGATTTTAATGTGGGAAAAGCTGATTTGAAAAAAGATTTCGCAAATAAAGGTTTTAATTTTATTAAAGAAAAATCCAAAACTTACAACTCAGGGGCATTCGTTAGCAGCGTTGATTTATTATATAAAGAAGAATTTGTTGTTATCATCAATAAAAATAAATTTGATAATATTGCCTCTTTTCAGATTTATACAAATCATGAGAAGATAATGGAGAAAATTAAAAACGTTTTCAGCTTTTCATCTTGGAAATATGAGCAGACAATCGAGGATGGTATTGCTAAAGTTTACACCTTTAAAGATGTTACTATCAAGCTGACCAAATCTCCGGATTCCTCAATTATGAAATACACATTATTCTTTTATAAAAATTAATGTCATATCCACTAACTATATCTGGCTTCATCACACAAATTCTTCCCATAGAAATAAAAGAAGATAGTGATTACTCTCATAATTTCTACTTACAAAGGATTCATATATCCGCAAGTGGACAGGAATATGTGTAAGCTCCCCCAAAAATAGTACAGTTTAAAAGTAGAATTTTTATTAACTTTAAACTGTAATTATGAAGACTAGTAAATTTAATCCCACCCAGATCGCCAAGATCCTCAAAGAGTTTGAATCGGGCAAAGATGTTGATACCATAAGCCGTGAGCATGGAGTCAGCAAAGCTACTTTTTATAAATGGCGGCAGCGTTATGGCGGTATGGAAGCCAGCGAACTTAAGCGGTTAAAAGCCCTTGAAGAGGAAAATGCCAAGCTTAAGCGTATGTATGCCGACCTTGCCCTTGAACTGGACATGGCAAAATATATCATCGAAAAAAAGCTTTAAAGCCTTGCCATAAAAGAACCATTGTAACCGACCTGGCTTGTGTTTACCCTAACGGCAAAAGCAAGGCTTGCCGTCTCTTACAGACCAGCCGGAGCAGTTTATCGTACCTCTCGGTAAAAAATGATACAGGTCTTATTGAACGCCTTGAAGGCTTTGCAAAAGACCATCCCCGCGAAGGCTTTTGGAAGTGCTATTACCGCCTGCGCAATGGTGGTGATAAGGTAAACCATAAACGCCTGCACAGGGTGTATAAGCAACTTGGGCTTCCGTTACGCAGGAAGGTAAAGAAACGCCTGCCTGCAAGGGTTAAGGAAGCTATAGTTATACCTGAGAGCTTTACCCACACCTGGAGCATCGACTTTATGAGCGACAGCCTGATGGGCGGCAGGAAGTTCCGCAGCTTTAATGTAATTGATGACTATAACAGGGAAGTTTTGTTTATTGAGACAGATTATTCTTTGAAGAGCAGCCGCATAATATGGGTTTTAAAACACCTCACAAACCGGCATGGCAAGCCAAAACGGATACGAATGGACAACGGGCCGGAATTTGTTGCTAAATTGGCTCAGGAATGGAGTGCTATAATGGATATTGAGTTTAAGTATACCCAGCCTGGGAAACCTACACAGAACGCCCTTATAGAACGCTTCAATAAAACCTACAGGGAGCATGTGCTGGATGCACATCTTTTTGAGAGTATCGATGAGGTAAGGGATATCAGCCACCAATGGGTGGAGGACTATAACAACCACCGGCCTCATGATGCCCTGGGGGGAATCAGCCCGAGCGCCTATAGAATAAAAAACAATACAGTTGATGGGCTTCGTTCCGCTACGGCTACGCCTTCACTACACTCAGCCCATCAACTGTTAGAAACATAAGATTGGAAATAACAGTATTTTTTATACTTTTAAATCGTACTAAAAAAGGGAAGCCTACATATGTAATAGATTTTTTGAAAGAAAAAATAAAGTTATTAGAAAAATGTGTGGTTGGAGACGAGGTGGAAATTGAGTTAACCTTAATTTCTAGATCATGGCTCAATAGATTTAATGAAAAAACAATTTATAATGTTTTAAAAGCTCAAAAGCTAAAAATTATTTCTTCAGAATTCGATATGACAATTATGTATGATGATATAGCATGGAAGTTATATCAAGAGATAAATCATAAAGGATATATAAATCTAATATTGTTCAATATAAATAATAGGGATAAATTATATTTGACTGATATACATAATGATACAGAAGGTTTGAGGAGTGTTTTCATTTTAAATTCTAATTATGAAAACACTTTGATAAAGACGTTAAAAGAACTTAATATTATCCAAGTAGGTCAAAAGCTAAATTTATCGAATGGTAAGATTGGCTACGCTTGTAAATTAAAAGATAATTATCGAATTAAGATTCTGTAGATAAATAAGCCCCCTGTTTCCAGAGGGCTAACTATTACTTATTCATGTGTTGCATTTCATAAACAAACGTGTCGCTGTCTACGTTTAGCACCAGTAATGATAGTGCTTTATCTACAATGTAGTGCACGTTGCCCGGGGTAAAGCCCAGTGCAAGGGCAAAACGCGTAAGGATCTCTTTTTGCTTAGGGCCCAGTATATGGTCTGCATATACCATGCGGCTCAGGTCATATAGCCTTTCAAGCCTTTGCACATAAAGGTGCGGCGGGTTGATAGGGTATTTATATGGATTTGCTAAAATTTCTGTGTACTCATCGGCAGAAATTTCAAGCCTTTTAGCCAGCTTATCAATAAACAACCTTTCTTCATCGCTAAGGTGTCCGTTTTCCATCGCAACCCTTACTATCGAGGCAAAGTGTCCTTGGTTACGCTCTTTAAATCCGCTGTCAAATAAATCTGAAATCGACATATATCTCTGTGTTTAATCTATTTTCGGGCAAAGATACTTTTATATTTCGTCCCGAAATAATTTTAGGAAAAGATTTTAACATTGCTATAATCATCACATCTAAAATCAAGCCAAAAAATGTAAGTTTACACACTTGTTTTTAAAAAGATTACAATGTCAGATTTCCAACTCTATTTTACACTTGGCCTGCACCACGTGCTTAGTTTTGATGGCTACGACCACATACTCTTTCTTGCTATGTTGGCACTCCCGTACAGTTTTAAAGAATGGCGGCAGGTATTGCTGCTGGCTACACTTTTTACAGTAGGGCACACCATGAGCCTTGTACTTTCGGTGTATGATGTGGTAAGCGTAAACAGCGGCCCGGTAGAATTCTTGATATCACTTACCATATTTGTAACGGCACTGTTTAATATTTTTAAACCCAAGAGCGCTTCCGGCGGGTTTAACGCCATTGCGCTCATTACACTATTTTTTGGTATTGTACACGGACTGGGCTTTTCGCACGGTTTTAAAATGCTGGTGGCGGGTAATAAAGAGAACACTTTTCTCTCGCTTATAGAGTTTACACTGGGTATAGAAGCGGCACAACTTATTGCGGTTTTGGGCGTTGTATTGATAAGTATGGTGGCTACCCAGGGACTGAAGGTAAACCGCCGCGACTGGCTGCTGGTGGTATCGGCCTTTGTGGCAGGTATTTCGCTGCCACTTATAATAGGCAACCGTTTTTGGTAATTTATATGTAACTTTATTGTCTCCCGTTTTGTAGGGGGAAGCTTTAAAATGAAACACGAAAAATTAAGTAAATACGACAGGGCATACCTGCGCATAGCCCGCGAATGGGGACAGCTTTCTTATTGTAAACGCAAAAAAGTTGGCGCAATTATTGTGAAAGACAGGATGATAATATCTGATGGGTACAACGGTACACCATCGGGTTTTGAGAACTGCTGCGAGGACGATGAAAACGTAACCAAATGGTATGTGTTACACGCTGAGGCCAATGCTATTTTAAAAGTAGCACGTTCTACGCAAAGTTGCGAGGGCGCTACGCTTTACATTACCATGTCGCCGTGCAAAGACTGTAGTAAGCTAATACATCAGGCGGGCATAAAACGTGTGGTTTTCCAAAATATGTACAAAGACAGTTCGGGTGTTGATTTTTTAGAAAAGGCAGGGGTAGAGGTAGTAAACATAACAGAACCGGATTTTATATAAATGAAAATAAACAAAATATATTTACCCATAGTGCTGGCCCTTACGCTGGCTCTGGGGCTTATAATGGGCAGCCTGCTCAATTTTCCGGCGCAGCAAAGCGGCTTTATGGTCAGCAATACATCGGGCAAAGGGAAGCTGAACAAGCTGATGGATTTTATTGAAAACGAGTATGTAGACAACGTTAATGCCGACAGTATTGTAGACCTTACCGTAAACAGCATACTCGAAAAACTGGATCCGCATAGTGTATATATAGACAAAAACGAAATGGAAGAGGTAGCCCAAAGCATGAAGGGCGACTTTGTAGGCATTGGCGTTAACTTTTATATGTACAAAGACTCTGTGGCGGTTATAAAACCCATACCGGGCGGCCCCAGCGAAAAGGCAGGCATAAAGGCGGGCGACCGTATTTTATTTGCCGATAACTACAAGCTATACGGCAGGAAACTACCTAATGATACACTCTTTTCTAAGCTTAAGGGCGAGGAGGGGAGTATGTTGTCTCTGACCATTTTCCGCAAGAGTGAGAATAAGAAGTTTAACGTTAAGGTAAAGCGCGATGTAGTGCCCATAAAAAGTGTAGACGTAGCTGTAATGGCATCTAAAAATTTGGGCTATATCAAAATAAACCGCTTTGCCGAAACTACGTATGATGAATTCCACAAAGGGCTTGAAAACCTTAAAAAACAGGGCGCTACAGAACTTATTATTGACCTTAGGGACAACGGTGGCGGTTACCTTGAAAAGGCTGTAGAAATAGCCGACGAGTTTCTTAAAGACGGACAGCTTATTCTTAAGACTAAGAATAAAAAGAACCGCGTAGACGAAACCAAAGCTACAAAAGCCGGTATTTTCGAAACAGGAAAATTGTATGTGCTTATTAACGAGAACAGTGCCTCAGCCAGCGAAATACTTGCAGGTGCCATTCAGGATAATGACCGTGGTACCATTGTGGGCCGCCGATCGTTTGGTAAAGGATTAGTGCAGCGCGAAATGCCATTGGGCGATGGTAGTGCCGTGCGCCTTACCGTAGCGCGTTATTACACGCCTTCCGGCAGGAGCATACAGCGCAGTTATGCTAACGGTGGTGAGGAATATTTTAACGACTTTCAGAAACGTTATGAAAGCGGCGAACTTTATGCTGCCGATAGCATTAAGGTTTCTGATACTTTAAAATTCAAGACAGTAAAAGGGCGTACCGTTTATGGCGGTGGTGGCATTGTGCCTGATTTGTTTGTACCGCTTGAAGGCAAACATGGCGATGAAGCCGTGAGTATGGTAATGCAAAGCGGTATTGTGAGTTATTTTGTTTTTGAACAGCTTGATAAAGGGCGTAAAGATTTTGCGGGTCTACCCGAGGATAAGGTTATTGAAAAAGTAGTTGCGGGAGATAAATACTTTTCGGCATTTAATACCTATCTGTTAAATAACGGACTGGTCTTTAAACTGGAAAAGCATAAAGAACGCGTTAAACAATACCTTGCAGCCGAGTTTGTACGCCAGCTTGTAAGCGAAAAGGCATACTACGAAATGATATTGAAACAGGATAACATGATGAAAGCGGTGCAGGAGAAAAAGTAATTTAGAGTTCAGGTTTTAGAATTAACATTGAGCTTCACCCGCACTTTCTAATGTTAACCAAATAAATATAAAAGCCCGTAAGGTTCTATACTTACGGGCTTTTATATTAAAGTTCCTGCCAACTGGTTATTTAAAACTGTATACTGGCTACTACTTTGCTCCTGTAATCGTATTATAAAGCAATACGGCATTACCATCGGTAAGGGTAGATACAAAGTGGCAAATGTGCAGCAGGCGGTCGTAAAGACTCATTTTGTTCGTCACAAATTTTTCCGGAAGCAGTTTTAAGATGAGCTTATCATAGTTGCCCTCGTTACCATCGAACTTGTTGTTGTAAGCAGTGCAAAACGCATCTAGCAGCGTATTGATAATGCGATAACCCATTACCTCTTTTTCTACCACTTCGCGGCTTTGGTAAATGTTTTTAACGCTCAACTTAATAATGTCGTTCATCTGGGCTGTGTAAGCACCTTTATCTGTTAGTGCAAATGGATATTGTCCTGCAAGTATTGCTTCTTCATTTTCAATAAATACATTTACAGCGTCGTTAATAAGGGAACCAATAGCAAGGGCACGGAGATAGCTTATACGATCTTCTTTTGTTGTCAGGGTTTTGTATTTCTCAACCTGAACATTATCTTTTACAAGCTTGATGAGGTATTCCAAGGCATAATCTTCAGATATCAGCCCAAGGTTAATACCGTCTTCAAAATCGATAATGGTATAGCAAATATCATCTGCAGCTTCTACTAAGTAGGCTAGCGGATGGCGTTCAAAGCCTATATCGTCGCCGGTTTTGTTGGGTATCATATCCATGTCTTTTGCTACGTCCTGAAAGAACGCCGCATCAGCCTGAAAAAAGCCGTATTTTTTATCAGCAATATTTGCCGTAGGTTTTTTAGGTAAAGATTCTTTTGGATACTTCATAAAAGCACCCAGCGTAGCATAGCTTATACGCAGGCCACCTTCTATGCCGGGGCGCGATGCCGTAAGTAGGTTAAAACCGTTAGCGTTACCTTCAAAATCAATAAGATCCTGCCATTCTTTATCTGTAAGCTGGCCTTTATACTGCTGGCCTTTGCCTATCTTAAAATATTCGCCTATGGCTTTCTCGCCACTGTGCCCAAAGGGTGGGTTGCCTATATCGTGTGCCAGTGCAGCAGCAGCTACTATGGCACCAAAATCATTCATATGGAAACCGTGTACCTCGGCCAGGTAAGGATGCTTCTCGATAATCTTTTTACCTACAAGCCTGCCCAGCGAACGCCCCACCACACTTACTTCAAGGCTGTGCGTAAGGCGGGTGTGCACAAAATCAGTCTTGCTCAGGGGTATAACCTGCGTTTTATCCTGCAGGCTCCTGAACGCCGACGAAAATATTATACGGTCGTAGTCTACCTCAAAGCCCAGGCGTGTATCATCCTGTTCTTTGCGCAACCGCTTGCTTGTATCGCCCTGCCTTTTTAAAGACAGCAGCTGTTCCCATTGCATCATGTAGATTTTAGAATTTAGAGGCCTCACCCCAGCCCCTCTCCGAAGGAGAAGGGAGCAACTTCACTCATGCCCGCTATGTCATTGCGAGCGGAGAAACGGAGCGCGACAATCTCATTTCAATTAATTTCTTAGTCCTCTTTAGGCTTTGTATTTATAAACTTCTTCTCTGCCCTTACAAAATCTTTAGATTTTTGTGGGTACTGCTCATGGCTCTTATCACTTGGGTTATCAATAACCGAGTTAACAGTTATCCTGTCGCCCTCTTTAAAAGTGGTGGCTACACGCTGGTAATCCAGCAGGTAGGGGCCACAAAAATAGTTGCCGTTCTCATCTTTTTCTATTACACCGGTGTAGATGCCTTTTTTATCTTTACTCATAGCTATTCGCTTTTATTTTCTGTTTCAGCGGGTGCTGGGTTGTTCTTTTGTTTTTGTGCCCTCATATAATCGTAGTTGTCTACTACCAGTGTTTTACTAAACATATCGTGCCAAAAAATGGGTATGGGTATGTAAAATAAACACGAAATAAACACTAAGGGTATCTGGCGGCAAAGTGTGCGTATAAGTATGGGTTCATTTCCGGGTGTTGCGCCATCACGCATTACAACCCTCGTCTCTGTTACTAACTTACCCAGGGTACGCCCGGTAAGTGTTTCAAACAGCCCATAATATACTATGGATATTCCGGTTTGAAATAATGAGAATTTATAATTGTTTATATCCGGCATGCCAACATTGAGTAATGAAAAACCATATGTTTTATCAAGATGGGCGCCTGCAATGCTTAATGCTAGTGTTACAAAGCCGCAAAACATGCCGTCTATTATTAAATTTATAGCGCGCTTGCCGTGCGATGCCAGTTTAACTTGTGCAATTTGATTTTGATTTTCCATCAGGATATTAAAAGCTTAAAGCGGCAAAGATACCATTTCCTAACTAAACGGCTTCTTTGCGTTTAATTTATCTCATCATCCTAAAAAAGAGAAAGCCAGAGACGGTTTTAAATGCCCTGGCTTTAGACTAAAATAAGCATTGATGCTTTAAACTTATAGGTAATTCTCCGCTACAGGGGTACCTATTTCATTAAGCATATCCTTAAGGCGTACCGCCTCATTATACTTTTTTGCGTTTACTACATAAGTGCCGGATGCGCTGTCGTGCCATCCGCGCGGAAAATCTCTTATAAATGATAAAGCTTCGAGCCAGAAAAGTCGGCACAGCGAGCGGCCAAGTATTGATCTTGGTTCGGCTTTAGCGCCGTCTTCGGTTATTACCATAGTACCCGTAATGTACTTGCCTACGGTACGCTGGGTGGTAATCTCCATAATGCTGTAATAAAGGAACATGTAAATAGCCGTTATTAGCCTGTCCATTCCATCACCCATTTCGTTAAAAATCTGAAGGTCCATAAATGCCTGCATATGTGAGCAGCGAAGCCACTACACCGGAAAGAAACATGAGAACCAGCACCGCTACAACATCAATTGCATAGTTTGCCAGCCTGATAAACCATTTTACTTCAATATCCGGTTTTGTTGCTACTGTATTTTTCATATTGATTGGTTTTAAGCAAACATAAAAAAAAGAGGCTTTTATAAGCCTCTTTAAGTGTAATTATTAACCTATAAATAATTAAGATCCGCACATTTCGCAATCATCCGGCTCAGCAGCGCGCGAACGGGCTATCATGGCCTGGAATTCTGTCAGCTCAACTTCAGACACTTCTACCGCAGGGGCAGGAGCAGCTTTTGGTTTAGCAACGGCGGCTGTGGCAAGTTCTGCAACCGGCTCTTCTTTTTTATCGTTGTTAAGGGTAAACTTAATAGCATCAACCGCACTCTTAGTCCTTAAATAGTACATGCCCGTTTTAAGGCCGCTTTGCCATGCATAAAAGTGCATAGACGTAAGTTTAGAGTACGAAGCATTTTCCATAAACAGGTTAAGCGACTGGCTCTGGTCAATAAAGTAACCACGCTGGCGGCTCATGTCTATGATGTCTTTCATACTCATTTCCCATACGGTTTTGTACAGGTCTTTTATATCCTGAGGAATAATATCTATGTGTTGTACAGATCCGTTTGCCCTCATTATTTCCTGCTTAAGGCTTTCTGTCCAAATGCCCAGCTCTACAAGGTCGTGCAGCAGGTGTTTGTTTACTACTATAAACTCACCAGAAAGCACGCGACGGGTGTAGATGTTAGATGTATATGGTTCAAACGCTTCGTTATTACCAAGAATTTGCGATGTAGATGCTGTAGGCATTGGTGCCATAAGCAGTGAGTTGCGCACACCATGCTCCATAACCTGTGTACGTAGCGAAGCCCAGTCCCAACGGCCGCTAAGGTCGCTGTCTTTAAGGCCCCAAAGGTTATACTGGAACTCGCCCTGAGATATTGGCGAACCAGGGAATGATGAATATGGCCCTTCTTCTTTCGCCATTTCCATAGAAGCCGTTACGGCTGCAAAGTAAATGGTTTCAAATATTTCTTCGTTCAGTTTTTTGGCGGCATCGCTCGTAAACGGAAGGCGCATTAATATAAAGGCATCTGCAAGCCCCTGAACGCCTAACCCTACCGGGCGGTGGCGCATGTTGCTGTTCTCTGCTTCTATAACCGGGTAGTAGTTACGGTCTATAACCTTATTAAGGTTGCGCGTTATGCGCTGTGTAACCTGGTAAAGAAACTCATGGTTGAATTTGCCGTTCTCAACAAACATTGGCAGCGATATAGAAGCCAGGTTACACACCGCAATCTCATCTTCGCTAGTATACTCCATAATTTCGGTACACAGGTTAGACGAACGGATAGTACCCAGGTTCTTTTGGTTCGATTTGCGGTTAGCAGCATCTTTGTAAAGCATATAAGGAAGCCCGGTCTCAATTTGAGATTCAAGGATCTTCTCCCAAAGCTCACGTGCTTTTATGGTTTTACGGCCACGGTTCTCAGCTTCGTACTTAAGGTACAGCTCATCAAACTCATCGCTGTGCACATTATAAAGGTTAGGACACTCGTTAGGGCACATAAGTGTCCAGGTGCTGTCTTCCTGTACGCGTTTCATAAACAGGTCAGGAATCCACATGGCAAGAAACAAATCGCGTGCGCGCATCTCTTCTTTACCGTGGTTTTTCCTCAGGTCAAGGAAGTCGAAAATATCGGCATGCCAAGGCTCTATGTATACTGCAAAGCTGCCTTTACGCTTACCGCCGCCCTGGTCTACATAACGGGCCGTGTCGTTAAATACCCTAAGCATGGGTACAATACCGTTAGATGTACCGTTAGTACCACGAATGTAAGAACCTGTAGCCCTTACGTTATGTATAGAAAGACCAATACCACCGGCAGACTGCGATATCTTAGCGGTGCTCCTTAGCGTATCATAAATACCATCAATACTATCGTCTTTCATAGAAAGCAGGAAGCAAGATGACATTTGCGGCTTAGGCGTACCGGCATTAAATAGCGTAGGCGTAGCGTGGGTAAAGAATTTTTTTGACATCAGCTCATAGGTTTCTATGGCCGATGCAATATCGTTAAGGTGAATACCTACCGCTACACGCATAAGCATGTGCTGCGGACGCTCTGCAATACTGCCGTTTATTTTAAGCAGGTATGAGCGCTCAAGGGTTTTAAAACCAAAATAATCATAGTTAAAATCGCGGTTGTAGATGATTTTTGAATCAAGTTCAGCGGCATTTTCCATTATAACCTGGTATACTTCATCGCTTAGCAAAGGCGCTTCCTGATTAGTGCGTGGGTTAACATAATGGTACATATCGCTCATGGTTTCAGAGAACGATTTTTTAGTATTCTTGTGCAGGTTGCTCACTGCTATACGGGCTGCAAGCTGTGCATAATCGGGGTGCGAAATAGTCATCGATGCAGCAGTTTCTGCAGCAAGGTTATCCAGTTCAGATGTTGTTACACCATCATATAATCCTTCTATAACGCGCATAGCCACCTTAACCGGATCTACAAGGTCATTAAGGCCATAGCACAAAATCCTTACTCTGTCGGTAATCTTATCAAACATTACCGGTTCTCTTCTACCGTCTCTCTTTACTACAAACATAAGGCTAAAATTTAAGGTTAGTAATCCCTGGGGAACCCGTTTTTACAGCATCCCCGGCATCATTAATATATTGGAAATCTATTTATTAAAAATCAGCGTCGAAACTGATCTTCTGCGCGTCTTCGCCATTGTTGATAACGCCTGCTTTTTGGTATTCAGACACCCTTTTTTCAAAAAAGTTGGTCTTGCCCTGTAGCGATATCATATCCATAAAGTCAAACGGGTTACCGGAATTGTACTGTCTTTCGCAGCCCAGTTCTACAAGCAACCTGTCTGTAACAAACTCCAGGTACTGTGTCATTAACACTGCATTCATGCCTATAAGGCTTACCGGCAATGACTCAGTTATAAATTCACGCTCTATGTTAAGCGCATCTATGATAATCTCTTTAATACGGTCTTTAGGAACCTTGTTAATAAGGTGGTGGTTGTGCAGGTGTACAGCAAAATCGCAGTGTACGCCTTCATCGCGGCTTATCAGCTCATTAGAGAATGTAAGCCCCGGCATAAGCCCGCGCTTTTTAAGCCAGTAGATAGAACAGAATGCACCACTAAAGAAAATGCCCTCTACTGCTGCAAAAGCAATAAGCCTTTCGGCGAATGAATCGCTTTCTATCCACTTAAGCGCCCAGTCTGCTTTCTTTTTGATGGCAGGGAATACTTCAAGCGCATTGAATAACTCACTTTTTTCATTCTCATCTTTTACATACGTATCAATAAGAAGCGAGTAGGTTTCGCTGTGGATGTTCTCCATCATGATCTGGAAACCGTAAAAGAATTTTGCCTCAGCATACTGCACTTCGTTTACAAAGTTTTCTGCAAGGTTTTCATTAACTATACCATCTGAAGCAGCAAAAAATGCAAGGATGTGTTTTATAAAGTATTTTTCGTCTTCGCTAAGCTTATTGTTCCAGTCGTTAAGATCCTGGTGAAGGTCAATTTCTTCAGCCGTCCAGAAACTAGCCTCCATTTTTTTGTACCAGTCCCATATATCGTGGTGCTTTATGGGAAAAATTACAAAACGGTTCTTATTTTCCTGAAGTATCGGCTCTATTGAAGACATAGTGTATTGACGTTTATTGTATTATGAAAAAGGTGCTTTTTTTACAAGCGTGAGTACAAAGATTGGCATTTACATTAATAATTCAAAAACATAGTTATCCACAATTGTCTATAGTTTTTAACAACCCTAAAACACCACGTTAAAGGGTTGTTAAAATATCATAATATTGATTTACAATGTGTTATGTAGGGGTGGGAATATTGAGAAATATCTATAAACACCTTATTATACAGGGCATTCAGGTGGTTTATTCGTCTGTTTTGTGCCGCTGTTGCCAAAACAACTTACAAGTTGTAAGTTTTAAATGTTAATAGTGTTGTTTGCAAAATATTATTGATTTTAAATCGTTAATTTTATATAAATCAAACCTTCTTAATCATGAAGAAAATACTTGCTTTAATTGCCGTGTCGTTTTCGTATATCGGCCTGTCTGCACAAACAGTTACTATTAATTATACTGAAGGCGCCATTGTAAGCCCTGAAAAATTAAAAGAATTTCCCGTTGCAGTGCAGAACGCAATCCTCGAGAAAAACTTTTATATACTTACCACAAGCAATAACGCTTCTGAATATCGTATAGATCCTGCTTCTGAAAAGAAAAGGATGATTGCCCCGGAAATAAAAACAAAGGTAATTATGCAGGAAAACGAGCGCTACTATTATAAAGATTATGCGCATAACGAACTTGTTTTTGAAATTGGTAACGGAACAGATGTATTTCAGGGTAAAGATGACCTGAAAAAATGGACCTGGAAAATTACAAACGAAACTAAAGTTATTGCAGGGTATAAATGTAAAAAGGCTACAACTGAATATCTGGGCAACCCAATTACCGCATGGTTTACTGCCGACCTGCCAAAAAATGCCGGCCCGGATCGATTTGACAGCCTGCCGGGAACAATATTAAGTATCGTAATGCCTAAATATGAATATACAGCTACAAGTGTTAAGGTTGCGGCTTCAAATACAAGTATAGATAAACCTGTTTTTAAAGATAAAACCTATACAATGGCAGAAATGAATTATGCAATAAGTGCTAAGACAGCTGCAACAAGGCCTGGTGAAACATCTGAAAAAAGTGGTAATGGAGCAACGTACACTAAAACCGTTACTTATACTTACTAAAGATTATAGCATACACAAAAACAGACTAACGCCTCCTTCTGGGGGTGTTGTCGTTTTTATGCTCTTCTGCTACCTTTTCAAGTTCGGCATACCAGTCTGAGCCAAAGCGGCGCAAAAGGGCCTCTTTCACAAATTTATACACCGGCACTTCCAGTTCTTTGCCTAACGAACAGGCCGCGTCGCAAATATCCCAGCGGTCATAATTTACGGCAGAGAATTCGCTAAAATCTTTTACACGTATAGGGTACAGGTGGCAGCTTACCGGTTTTTTCCATGATACAATGCCTTGGTTGTAGGCCTGCTCTATACCGCAAAGCGCGGTTTTTCCGTCAAAAATTACGTAAGCACAGTCTTTGTTGTCAATAAGGGGAGTTTCAAGGTCGCCATCGGTACCGGTTACCCAGGTGCCCTGGGCTTCTATGGCAGCAATGCCTTCTTTTCGAAGAAACGGTTTTACAAGCGGGTAAATCTCCTCAAGTATTTTGGTTTCCTCTTCATTTAAAGGTGCACCTGCATCGCCGTCTACACAGCACGCGCCGTGGCAGGCAGAGAGGTTGCACACAAATTCTTTCTCTAAAATGTCTTCTGACACTATTGTTTTACCCAGTTGAAACATGCTGCAAAGATAAGCAATCTTTCGATTGTTTGGATTATTAGTATTTTAGTACGCTGGTATTTTAGAGGGGCAACTCTGCTACTTTGCCTCTTTGTAACTTATCCTGTAACTTTATGACTTTAAAAACTTTTAACTTTAAGACTTTATAGCGTACTTTTGCACCCTTTAAAAAACATAACGTTATGATTGTTAACTGGAAAGACGTTTTTACTGTAAGCATGGTACTTTTTGCCGTGATCGACATTGTGGGCAGTGTGCCCATTATTGTAGACCTGCGCAATAAGCTGGGCCATATACAAAGCGAAAAAGCAAGTATTGTAGCGCTCTTTATCATGGTGGCGTTTTTGTTTGTGGGTGAAGAGATACTAAAGCTTATAGGTATTGACGCTAACTCATTTGCCGTAGCCGGTTCGTTTGTACTATTTTTCCTGGCACTGGAAATGATATTAGGCATACGCCTTTATAAAGAAGACAACCCCAGTACAGCCAGTATAGTGCCTATTGCATTTCCGCTTATTGCCGGTGCAGGTACTATGACTACTTTGCTTTCATTACGCTCCCAGTACGATAAGATAAACATCATTATAGCTATTGTTATAAATGTTGTCGTGGTATATTCTGTACTTAAACTGTCGGGTAAAATAGAAAAGGTATTGGGTAACAACGGCCTTGGGGTTATACGCAAGGTATTTGGGGTAATATTGCTGGCTATTGCTGTTAAATTATTTGCAGGCAACGTAAAACAACTGTTTGCCTAAAATTTTTTAACTAATTTTACACGCTGTAACGGCTTAGCGCCTTACACTTATTACCATGAAAGTTTTTATTTATATCCTCATTGCCCTTACTTCATTGCTTGCCATTTTTAATGCTACCCAGCTTGATTTTGACAACCTGACCGAAGGCAACAGCGTAGTGGCGCTTATATGCACACTCGCAGCATTATGCGCATTATGCATATTGCTTATATTTAACACTGCAAAAAGTATAGAACAAAAAACCCGCCAACGCTAATGTTTGACGTATTAATTATAGGTGGAGGCGTTTCGGGCGTTTCCGCTGCACTTATTTTAGGCTCAGCCTTAAACAAGCCGTATGCTGAAGGAAAAAAAGTAGGCATACTTACCCACCAGAAAGCATCATCGCTTCAAAACGGATTGTATAACAATGCTTATGGCATAGCCCCGGGTACCACAGGTGCCGACTTGCTACGTACAAGCCTTGAAAATCTTTCGACTGCCTACCCTGCGGTAACGCAATTGGCAGATGAAAAGGTTATGAAAATAGAAGGTACTGCCGGTAACTTTACCGTTACTACTAATAAAGGTGAGTATCAGGCTAAAACTCTTATTGTGGCTGTAGGTTCTGCACCTGTAATAGGTATAGAAGGCCTTGAGCAATATATTGAACCTAACAAAAGGGCGATACCTGAAAAGAACCGTATACAACTGCGCAACGATGACCATCTTGTAGCCGAAGGTTTATATGTAGCAGGAACCCTTGCGGGATGGAGAAGCCAACTGGCTATTGCTGCCGGTAGCGGTGCATCTGTAGCTACAGATATCCTTACGCTATGGAACGAGGGCAAGCCAAGCCAGTCGCACGATAGTGTGCCTAAATAGATTGGTGATTTGGTGATTCGTAGATTTGGTAATTTGGAGCTTCACTATTGCTTTTTATCAGGAGTAAGAAACTATATAAGTGTGCCTTTCAATAGCCAATAAACACACCCCACTCCGGTCTGTCATGGCGAACGCAGCTTAGCGGAGTGTGGCCATCTCAAAGTTTATAATAAATATTCTATATTATAAAAAATAACAAAGCCCGTAAGGTTATAAACTTTACGGGCTTTTATATATATGGATTATTGAGATTCTTCACTCCGCTGCGCTCAGTAAAAAACATACTTGGGAGTGAAACACAATCTTAAATCTTAAAATTTTTGAATCTTAAATCCTTTTAAAACGTATAGCTTAAGCCCACGCCCAGCATTTGCTTAAGTTGTAGCTTTGGGCCTACGGTAACCACTGCACCATCGCGCTCTTCGGTAGCTTTAATGTCATTATCATAAATAATGTTAGCACCTATGTTTGCTCTTACATACTGGTTTACCGTCATGTCTAGTGCAAACTGGTAGTTGATGTCTACATTGCCAAATTTATTCAGGTAATCACTGTAAAGGGTAATGCGGTTATCGAGCATTATGTTTTTAAATATCTGGCGCTTTAACTGGCTCGTTAAAAGCATACCTACCTCTGTACGCGATTTTTTACCGTGTTCAATAATATTACCGTCAGCATCTTTTATAGCTCCCTTAACACCAAATGCACCCTGGTCTGCCAGGTATTGGTCTAAAACAAGTGTTGTCTTGTCTGTAAGTGGAGAGAAATAGGCGTTAAAGCCCCAGTCTTTACGAATATATTCAGCACCAACCCCCAGAAATATATAGGCAGGCGCAAGCGGGCCTGATATTTCGTGCAGTTTGTTAGGGTAGTTATAACCATTAGCAAACTGCGTGTTAAGGTTAAACTTCGCACTATAATACAGGTTGCTTATTGTGTCTTTTCTATAGCCAAAGGTGGAGTTAAACTGAAACTGGTCGTCAGTTTTGCGCGGCCCCTGTCCTTCCTGGCTGTTATAGCCGTAGCGAAGTATAAGTTCGTTTAGCCAGTTAACATTCTTGCGATGGTATTTTCGGGTAAAATTACCCTTGCCTAAAATGGTTACTGAGTTGTTTCCACCCACACTCCAGTTTACAAAAGCAATTTCATTAATGTCGAGGCCTACAACATTGGTTTTCTCCCAGTAAGAAATGCTGTCCGGAAGGGTTGTAGTAATAAGTACCTGGCTAAAACCGGTCTTGATACAGGCAATGAATAGTAAGGCTGTTAAGCAGGCTTTTAATTTCATTAGAATAGAGTTTAGTCGGAAAAACGTTGCAAAAGTCGTTATTTTCAGTAACCTGAAAAAATATCTCTTAAAGTTTTAACGTCAATGCCACATAAATGTTGTAACTCTGCTACGGTACCATGCTCGATGAAATTGTCAGGAATGCCTAAAGTTTTAATTTCCAACGTGTAACCGTGCTCTGCGGCAAATGCTAAAATTGTGCTGCCAAATCCTCCGGTAACCGTTCCGTCTTCTATTGTAGCTATTTTCTTATGTGTTTTAAAGATATTATGTAATGCTTCGTTATCAAGCGGTTTGATAAACCCAAAATGCCAGTGCGAGAATTTCTCTTTTTCGCTCATTTCTGCCAATGCCTTAGTAACATTATTGCCTATTGTACCGGTCGAAAGTATGGCAACATCAGTACCATGCAACAACGGTAGGGCTTTACCAATTTCGATTGCTTTAAAAGGCTGTTGCCAGTTAGTACTTTCACCACGTCCGCGCGGGTAGCGTATGGCAATGGGATGAGGTAACCCAAGCTGCGCGGTATAGAGGATATTGCGAAGCTCTGTTTCATTTAGCGGTGCAAAAATGATAAGGCTCGGAATGCAGTTAAGGTAAGCAATGTCAAATACACCGTGGTGGGTAGCACCGTCTTCGCCTACTAATCCTGCACGGTCAAGGCAAAAAATAACCGGCAGGTTTTGCAAAGCCACATCGTGTATAACCTGGTCATAGGCACGTTGCAAAAAGGTAGAGTAAATATTACAGTACACCACCATGCCCTGTGTAGCCATACCGGCTGCAAGGGTAACGGCGTGCTGCTCTGCAATACCTACATCTATAGCCCTTTCGGGGAAAGCATCCATCATAAATTTCATAGAACTGCCTGATGGCATGGCAGGGGTAATACCTATTATTTTAGGGTTTTGTGCGGCAAGTTCAGTAAGGGTAAGCCCAAAAACATCCTGGTATTTTGGCGGCAGGTGGCTTTCGGCAATAGCTAAAACCTCGCCGGTAAGCTTATCAAACTTTCCGGGTGCGTGATATTTTACCTGGTCTTCTTCGGCTTGTTTCAGGCCTTTGCCTTTAGTGGTAGTAACATGAAGAAATTTAGGGCCGGGTTTATCTTTAAGTTTTTTAAGCTCTTTTATAAGTACAGCAAAATCATGCCCGTCGATAGGTCCGGTATAATCAAAGTTCAATGAGCTTATCATATTGTTCTGGCGCGGATTTTTTCCCGCCTTTACCTGGGTAAGATAATGCTTAAGTGCACCCACGCTGGGGTCTATGCCTATGGCGTTATCGTTAAGTACTACAAGCAGGTTTGCAGCAGTAACCCCCGCATGGTTAAGCCCTTCAAACGCCATGCCTGATGCTATGCTGGCATCGCCTATAACGGCAATATGGTTTTTAGAAGTTTCGCCTTTTATCTGCGAAGCTATCGCCATGCCCAAAGCTGCGGAAATTGAGGTACTGCTGTGCCCGGTGCCAAAGGCGTCGTATTCACTTTCTGTACGCTTCGGGAAACCGCTTATGCCGCCCAGTTCGCGGTTGGTTTCAAAAGCATCCTTTCGTCCGGTAAGTATCTTGTGGCCGTATGCCTGGTGGCCCACATCCCATACAAGCTGGTCATCGGGTGTGTCAAAAACATAATGTAGTGCAATGGTAAGTTCTACCACGCCCAGGCTTGCGCCCAGGTGCCCACCCTTAATAGATACCACGTCAATAATAAACGCCCGCAGTTCTGCAGCCAGTTGCGGCAACTGTTCCGGAGTTAATTTACGGAGGTCGGTAGGGGTGTGTATGGTGTTTAGTAAGCTTTGCATTACTGCAAAATTACGATTAAAAATGGAACGCGGATAAACTGATTTCCGAACTCGAATTTTCGCAGATTTCCGGTCGTGCAGGGATATCGGCAATAGCGTTGAAGTTTTATTGCGGGGTTACAATGGTATCGCCGTTAATGTGTGTTGGCGCTGTAGGTTCGGAAGGCGTTACAATAACGGCTCCTGTAAGGGCAGGGAATTTTACTTCCTCCTTCGAAGGCTTGGTTTTTGGTTTAGGTTCAGGAGCTTTTACAGGTGTGATTTCTACTTTAGGTAACGTGTCGTTTTCTTTATAAGCTACAATTCCTAGTGTGCCTCGTGGAGGTGGTTCTTGCGCAAGTGTATCTTTAAAATCAACATCCATGGCAGGTTCTCCCTTTACATTATTGCAGCTAAACAGTGTGCTGCCCATACATGCCATAAGTGCCACAACAAACATTTGGCGGAAGTTTAACGGCCTGCGTGCAATTTTATTTAGCAACGCATCCGAAATTATAGGCGGGGCTTCCTGTTGCAGCTGGTTAGTAGTAAACCTGCCGCAAACACCTGCTTCTTTATTTGCTAAAACATAATCAGTAATGTCCGGCTGCTTCATCCCGGTAAAATCGATTACGGTTTTTGCGCACATAGTACAAAAGCGGCCTTTATCTTCGGGTGTCATGGCATCCCAGTTTTCATGGCAGGGCTTAGGAACTGAAATTTTAAATGTAGTCATGGTAGTTAAATTGGCTGTTGATATAAAGATAACGTTAGAAAATGACTGAAAATTATATATTTGCCAAAAGATTCAACCAACAAAAATACATCATGAAAAAAGCGATTACCCTTATCCTGTTTTTACTACA
The DNA here is from genome assembly GCF_003403075.1 of Flavobacterium psychrotrophum. Taxonomy (NCBI): domain Bacteria; kingdom Pseudomonadati; phylum Bacteroidota; class Flavobacteriia; order Flavobacteriales; family Flavobacteriaceae; genus Flavobacterium; species Flavobacterium psychrotrophum. The sequence goes on from NZ_CP031557.1 coordinate 4,560,694, forward strand.
TTTTATTGCATTCGCCCAGCAAAAGAAAACTGTGCCAAGCGGCTATATTACCTTTAACAGCAACGCTACATTTGAGTTTAAAAATCTTGTGATGGAAGGCGATAATGTTACGTACTTTAACGATGTTACAAAATCGCAGGCAAATTTCTCGATAAGTGCCATTAAAAAAATTGTTGATAATACAGGCGCTACAGTATATGATTCGGTTAAAACAAATGTAAAAAAAGGAGTTCAGGAAGATGTTGTAAAAAAGCCTGCCCCTGTTGTAATTAAGAAAACAGAAGAAGAAAAACTGGTTTATAAATCGTCTTCGAAAATATTGCTAAACGGCAATAAGCTTAAAAGCGATGAATTAGAGGCGTTGCTTAAAACTAATACTAATGTTTACGACAAATATAAAAAAGGCAAGAGCGATGCTACCATCGGTACTATATTAATAGCTGGTGGTGCTGGCCTGTTTGTTGGCGGCGGACTTAGTAATGTGCAAACAGCTAATAGTGGCAAAAGTGGCGGTGGCCCGGCCATATTAATCGTGGGCATAGTTGCCGCAGGTATTGGTATACCGGTACGCATAGGTGGCGTTAAAAAAATAAAGAGCGCGGTAGAGCAGTACAATGCGTTACCGGGCAGGCCGGTTTCTTTCCTGGAAAGATCAGAACTTAAACTTACAGCTAACGGTAACGGCCTTGGTGTAGCGCTGAAGTTTTGACCAGTGACATCTTTTGAAAATAGAGATCATCTGTATTCAACTAAATATATTTGATTCAAGTTCCTTTCTCTCTTTTGGAGTCCTCGGGTGAATACGTGACACAGAGATTCTCAGAGTAGCACAGAGATTCACAGAGATAAGAGATAATACCTTCGGTATGAGAACACAGAGCGTTATGTATACTATACCCGCACAGCTCAGTGTTCTCACGCTGTAAGCGTAATCTCAAATTTTAAAACTCTGTGAATCTCTGTGCTACTCTGAGAATCTCTGTGTTATAGTTCGCTAATAATAAATGCCTGCCCTATGATAGTTTTTTGATCGCATAGCGAATGAGGCTGATTTACTACCTTTGCAGCTATGGAAAATATCTTTACCCACGAGTATTTTATGCAAAAAGCCTACCAGGAAGCACAGGCGGCTTATGATAAAGGCGAAATACCCGTAGGTGCGGTAGTGGTGGTAGATAACCGTATTATTGCCAAAACCCATAACCTTACAGAACTGCTTACCGATGTTACCGCACACGCCGAGATGCAGGCCATAACTGCGGCTGCGGGTTTCCTAGGCGGAAAATACCTTACCAACTGTACCCTGTATGTAACGCTGGAACCTTGCCAGATGTGTGCCGGTGCCCTTTACTGGAGCCAGGTTACACGGGTAGTTTATGGCGCGCACGATGCCCACCGTGGCTATACTGCAATGGGCGGTAAACTACATCCAAAAACAGAGGTGGTTACCGGCATTATGGAAGCCGAATGTGGCGAGCTGATCAAGGCTTTTTTCAGGCAACGAAGAGGTTTGTAAGTAATTGATAGTTAACTATTTGTTTTTCAGGTAAAAATATTTTCAAAATTTATTCTTCCGCATACAATATTTAGATAATATTGTATGTTATAGCGAAAAATGAGGGTTGTTTAATCATCAGGTTCACAAAGGTTTTTTATAAGTTCACATGGTTGTTCTGTATTGCTTTTGCGGGCCGCTTCCCTCAACGGTTATACCCTCCCTGTATCCTTTAGCCAGCCATATTTGTGTTTCTTTTAACACGCCAATTCTCGCCGGAAAACAAATTTTTTATACTTTAAACCTTATTTAACCAAACCAAAAGGCCATGAAAACGCTAAAGCTGGTGCTGTTCTGTGCAGTTATCACACTGTTTTTACATTCGTGCAAAAAAGAATCTGCTGTTGATTTTGATTCTGATTATTCCCTGTTCCGCGATTATGTTACCAATTTCTCATCGGGTGTCGTTTCTACAAAGGCAGACATACGGGTGGGGCTTGCCTTTGCAAAAAAAGAATGGCAGCTTAACCAGGAACTCGATGGCAGTTACTTTAGCGTTTCCCCTTCGGCAGAGGGTAAGGTGTATTTCCTGCCCGATAATACCATAGCCTTCCGCCCTGCAAAAAGGCTGGAGCAGGATACTGAATATAAGATTACCCTGCACCTCTCTAAATTTATAAATGTACCGTCGCAGCTGGCCGATTTTAAATTCCGTGTCAAGACCCTCAAGCAGGATTTTCTTGTTACCACAGCCGACCTGCAAAGCTACAACCGCGATACACAGTACCTTAATGTGGTGCTTAAATCTGCCGATCACCTCGATAGTAAAATAGCAGAAAAACTGCTTACTGCTACGCAGGGCGACCGTAAGCTACCTATAAAACTGGTAAGCACCATGCAGGGAAATGCCGAGTTTAATTTTGTGATAGATGATATCAAACGCCAGCCGCAGGATAGCAAAATAACAATAAGCTGGAACGGAAAGCCGCACGGCATAGACCGGGAAGGCAGTGAGGAGTTTACCATTCCCGGTAAAGATAATTTTAAGGTACTTAGCATGGAGGCCGCACAGGGCGATAACCAGACGCTGCTCATAAACTTTTCAGACCCTATTAGAAAAGACCAGGATTTTAGCGGACTTGTGGCGGTAGAAACCGTTAAGGATATGACCTTTGCTACCGATGGTAACCTGCTAAAGGTGTTTTTTACAGAGCCGCTTAATGGCAACTTTTTAGTAGAGGTTTTTCAGGGGATAGAAAGTACCGAAGGCTTTAAGACTAAAGCGACCTTCTCTCAAAAAGTGTTGTTTGAACAGTTGAATCCCGAGGTGCGCTTTGCAAAGAACGGTAGCATATTGCCGGCTTCAAGCAATCTGAAACTAAATTTTGAGGCCGTAAACCTGAGCGCGGTAGATGTTAAGGTATACCGCATTTTTGAGAATAACGTAATGCAGTTTCTTCAGGATAATAACCTGAACGAGAACAGCTACAGCCTGCGGGATGTGGCATTGCCAGTGGCTAAGACTACGATTACGCTGAACACGAATAAAATGCTGAATTACAGCAAATGGAATGCCTTTGCGTTAGATCTTTCAAAGATCATTAAGCCGGAGCCGGGCGCCATTTACCATATAAAGATGTCGATGCGCAAAGAGTATTCACTTTACAAATGCGATGATGGTGCTACAGGTACAGAGACAACAACGGCTACTGTCCAGGCAGATGAGGATGAGGAGCAGGATGACTTTAGCGAATATGAAGATAACGATTATTACCACTATGATTATGACTGGGAGCAACGCGATAATCCGTGCAGCAGTTCGTATTTCTATGATCGTAATGTAGAGACTAATGTACTGGCCAGCGACCTGGGTGTAATTGCTAAAAAGGGAGATAACAACAGCTTCTTTTTTGCTGTAACCAGTATTACATCTACCAAAACCATTGGTGGGGCTGAAATAGCATTATACAATTACCAGCAACAAAAACTGGTTTCAGGCCAGACGGATAATGATGGCACTCTTACACTGTACAGCGATAAGAAGCCATTTTTTGCCATTGTTAAAAAAGATAAGAACACTACCTACATCAAGCTACAGGAGGGCAGCTCGCTTTCGCTGAGTAATTTTGATGTAGATGGTGCAGGGCTGCAAAAAGGGTTAAAGGGCTTTATTTATGGCGAACGTGGCGTGTGGAGGCCGGGAGATACACTTTACCTAAGCTTTATCCTCAACGATAAAGAATCTAAACTGCCTGCAACGCACCCTATAAAGCTACGCTTAAGCGATCCTAATGGTAAGATTATGCATCAGGCCGTACAGCCTCGCAATGAGCTTAACCACTATAAGTTTATTGTACCTACGCAAAGCGGCAACCCTACCGGAAGCTGGGAGGCAATGGTATCTGTAGGTGGGGCGCATTTTTATAAGGCCATTAAAATAGAGACCATTAAGCCAAACAGGCTCAAGATAAAAAATAGCCTTGAGGGACAAACCCTTTCGGCGTATGCCAAAAATGAGGGTACGGTGCAGGTGGCATGGTTGCACGGCGCCGTTGCTAAGGGATTAAAAGTAGAAATGCAGGCTAAATTTATGAGCCAGGCTACCGCATTTAAAGGTTACCTGAATTATGTGTTTGATGACCCTGCGCAAAATTTTGGCAGCGAAGAGGTCAACCTTTTCTCAGGTAATGTAGATGACAACGGTGTGGCAAAAATTGCTGTAGAGCCTAAGCTGCAGGTGCGTGCGCCGGGTTTGCTTAAGGCTGCCATTATTACCAAAGCCTATGAAAAAGGCGGCGATGTAAGTACCGATGTGGTATCGGCTACGTATTCGCCCTACAATACCTATGTGGGTGTAAAAATGCCGCAGGCCAATAAATACAACATGCTCGAAACCGGTAAGTCAAACCGCTTTGAGGTGGCTACGGTTAACGAGAAAGGTCAGGCAAGACCATCGCGCAGGTTAGAGGCTAAAGTGTATAAAGTAGAATGGCGCTGGTGGTGGGACAGCAGTAATAACGATGTTTCGGCATACAGCAATGCCGTGAGCAATACCCCTGTATTTACACAGCAACTGGTTACAGATGGCAGTGGTAAGGCAGCGTTTAACTTCCGCACTGATGAAGAAGAGTGGGGTAACTACCTGGTGCGCGTTACCGATATTGAAAGCGGACATTCGGCAGGCAGCACCGTACTTATAGACTACCCGTACTGGAGTGGCCGCAGCCGTGCCACAACCGGCGAAGAAGCTACCATGCTTATGTTTACTACAGATAAAGAAAAATATGCCGTGGGTGAAAAAGCCATCGTTTCATTCCCTTCGAGTGAGGGCGGACGTGCACTCGTATCGCTTGAAAACGGAAGTAAAGTGGTAAAAACCTACTGGGCGGAAACTAAAAAGGGAGAAACGCAGTTAGAGATACCTATTACCGGGGCTCTTGCGCCTAACGTATATGTGCATGTAACACTGTTGCAGCCGCATGCCAATACTAAAAATGATTCGCCCATACGCCTGTATGGCATCGTGCCAATAGAAGTGGTAGATAAGACTACCATACTGGAGCCACAGATTGCAATGCCTGAAATACTGAAACCGGAACAAAAAACCAATATCAAAGTAAGTGAGAAGAACGGCCGCAGCATGACCTATACCATTGCGGTGGTAGACGACGGCCTGCTTGATCTTACCCGCTTTAAAACCCCTAATGCCTGGACATCTTTTTATGCTAAAGAAGCGCTGGGTGTAAAAACATGGGATATTTATGACCAGGTTATAGGTGCTTATGGCGGCAAGGTAAACCAGATATTTAGTATAGGTGGTGACGAGGCACTGGGGGGCGGCAAGGCAAAAAAAGCCAACCGCTTTAAACCTGTAGTAGTCTTCCTTGGTCCGTTTAAACTGGAGAAAGGGCAAACCCGCAACCACCCGATACAGTTGCCTATGTATGTAGGATCTGTACGTACAATGGTGGTTGCCGCTAACGATGAGAACAGTTCGTACGGTAGTGCAGAGAAAACTACACCGGTACGCAGCCCGTTAATGTTGCTGGCTTCGCTGCCGCGCAAGGTAACCCCGGGCGAAAAGGTAACGCTTCCTGTAACGTTGTTCGCCATGGAAAACAGCATTAAAGATGTTACACTTCAGGTAAAAACAAGCGGTAACTTAAAAGTATCGGGTGCAGCATCGCAAAAAGTAAGCTTTACAAGACCCGATGAAAAGGTAGCGTATTTTGACCTTGAAGTACCTAATGTTACAGGTATTGGCAAAGTTACCGTTACGGCTTTTAGTGGTAAGGAACGTGCCAGTTATGATGTAGAGCTTGATATTGTAAACCCTAACCCGGTTACCCAAAACTTTAAAGAACTGGTGCTAAAACCAGGTAGCAGCGGTGTGATAGACTGGCAACCATTTGGCGTGGCCGGTAGTAACAAGGCAAGGCTGGAAGTATCATCATTCCCGAGCATCGACTTTAACCGCAGGCTCGATTATCTTATACAGTACCCACACGGTTGTGTAGAGCAAACTACATCATCGGTATTTCCGCAATTGTATCTTGCAGACATTGCCGATATTGACCAGAACAGGAAAAACAAGATTCAGAAATATGTAACGGCGGCTATTAAAAAGCTGCAAAACTTCCAAGTGGCAAACGGCGGATTCTCTTACTGGCCGGGCAACCAAACGGCAGACGACTGGGGCAGTAGTTATGCCGGCCACTTTATTATTGAGGCAGAGAAAAAAGGGTATGCGCTGCCGCTGAACATGAAAAAGCAATGGCTATCGTACCAAAAGAATTTTGCCCGCCAATGGCGCTACACGGCAGAATACCATAATGATTTTGCACAGGCCTACAGGTTATATACCCTTGCACTTGCGGGTTCGGCAGATCTTTCATCCATGAACAGGCTAAGGGAAACGCCAAACATCAGCAACGAGTCTAAACTGCGCCTTGCGGCAGCTTATGCTCTGGCAGGTCAAAAATCGGTTGGGCAGCAGCTACTTGCGCAGAGTGTTCTTGATTACAGTGCTGACTATAGCTACTATTACTATGGCTCTCCGGAACGTAACCGTGCCATGGTACTGGAAACGCTTATTATACTCGGTCAGCAGGAAAAAGCATTTGGCATGGCTACAAAACTGGCAAAGGCAATGTCTTCTAACCGCTGGATGAGTACACAAACCACCGCCTACTGCCTGTACAGTATGAGTAAATTTGCACAGGCTAACGGCCCTAAAGGCATTGATATTAACTATACGGCAAACGGTAAGTTACAGGCTGTAAAAACGGCGAAGACCTTTGCCGACCGTCCGCTTGAAATTACAGCTAATAATAAGGTAAGTATTAAGAACAACAAGCAGGGTACGCTGTATGTAAAAGTAGTGTATAGTGGCATATTACCTGTAGGGCAGGAGCAAACGGAAGAACGTGGCTTTAGCACAGGCATTGTATTTAAGGACCGTGGTGGCAAGGTTATCAATCCGGCTACGCTGGCGCAGGGAACTGAGTTTGTAGCTGAGGTAACAATAGCCAACCGTAGTGGTGAATTTGTAGATAACATTGCCCTTACGCAGATCATACCTAGCGGATGGGAAATTGTGAATACCAGGTTTACCGACTTTGGCAGCTTTGCCGAAAATAAAGTAGATTATACCGACATAAGGGATGACCGTACCAACTTCTACTTCTCGCTTAAGGCACATGAAGGTAAAACGTTCAGGATATTGCTTAACGCTAGTTATCCGGGTAGTTACTACCTGCCTGGGGTGCAGTGTGAGGCCATGTATGATAATAATTTCCTTGCAAGGACAAAAGGACAATGGGTTAAGGTGGTGCGGTAGATGCAGAGAAAGAGGGATTCGAACCCCCGGATATTTGTAGTATTAATTGATAGATATGCCGCCCCGCTGGGGCTCACTGTCGTCAATATGCGATGTTTGCTATAGGTATGTCGCCCCGCTGGGGCTCACTATGGTCGATGTGTGATTTTTCTATAGATATGTCGCCCACGCTGAGGCTTACTATTGTCGCTAGTTGATATTTGCTATAGGTATGTTGCTCCGCGGGGGCTCATTGTGGTCGATGTGTGATGTTTCTATAGATACGTTGCTTCGCTCGTGCTTACTATTGGCGCTAGTTGATATTTGTTATAATATACTGTCCGCTCTTGGATTAATTATTGTTGATTAAAAAGTTGAGGTATTTCTAAGCTAGCCCCGGAGGGGCGACATATCTATAGCGAAAGACGGTGGGTTTTGAATGAGCCCCGGCGGGGCGATATGTCTATGACTAAAACCATAAATTAATAAAATAATGGCAAATACATATTCACAAATTTATATACAGATTGTTTTTGCGGTAAAAGGCCGGGATAATCTTATTGCCTCGCTCTGGAAGCAAGAATTATACAAATACATAACCGGAATTATTACCAATGAAGGACAGAAACTGATCGCGATCAACGGAATGCAGGATCATATTCATATACTGGTAGGGCTGAAGCCTACAAAAGCTTTATCTGAACTGGTTAGGGATATTAAAGCTTACTCATCACGATTTATAAATGATAACCAATGGGTATTAGGAAAATTTGAGTGGCAGGAAGGGTTTGGCGCTTTTTCATATAGTCATTCGCAGATTCCGAATGTAGTAAAGTATATTGAAAACCAGGAAGAGCATCATAAAGTAAAAACATTCAGAGATGAATATTTAGAATTCCTGAAATTATATGATGTTGATTTTAAACCTGAGTATGTATTTGAATAACATAAAACAAAAATCGTTACATAAGTACAACCCGTAGCGCTTTAATATGTTCTTAAAAACTATTTTGCAGCCTCTTCAAGACCGTTGTGTTACTGCTTTCATTATAAGGCAGCGAAAACCGCCGGGATAACTTTGTCTTTGGTACAGTAGCTTCCGGTAATTAATAGGCGTGCCAAAAGCAGAGAGAGTGTTTTTTTTATGTAATTATTATTAGTTGGCTAATCCGCTTTCGTTGATTTTTGAGATGTAATCGGCAATGAAATCCTGAAATTCATCAAGGTTTAAAATCTTGTCGCTATTAACCCGTAGTTCCAGTATATAACGGTTTTTTAAAATAGTAAAGTATCCATATACGCGCTTTATCCCGGTATTAACATCATGTGCAACAAAGCTTTTGCTTCCCAGATTAAAGCGGCTGATTTTAATGGCTGTTTTGTTTTTAGATGTTTTTGCCATTTCAAATTTGGTTTCTACATCGCCCAGGGTGGGTTCGTTAGCCGGATGTTTAGTATCAGTCAGCATTACTGTAAAGACCTGTTCCTCGTCAAATTTGCCAAAGATGTAATAGGTTAGCACTACCGCTTCCGAACATGTGGCAGGCACAGCAAGCTTATACTTTTTGTATTGTTCAATTTTGGGTATTGCACCTGTAAGTGCATTACAGTTTATGTCTTGTGAGTAGGTAGTTATAGTAAGGGTCAGGAAAAAAAACAGGAAAATAGTTTTCATATTAATCCGGATTTAAGGCAATACGGGCCTTGATTTTTTAATCACTTCAATATAAAATTACAGGGATTGTTATTATAATAACCCAATTTAACAAAGTATTAAGCCTTGGAGGAAAGTCACTCTGAAAGCGCTTTTCCAAAATAAAAGAATGAATCAGACAGTCAAACGTTTTATTTTTACAACAGCTACAATAACTGTGGCGCCGCATTTTTGTACAAATGACCAGTAACATAAAAAAAGCTTATAACAGCATTTCGGGTAAGCCCAAGGCACTTTTGCAATGCTCACTATTTTGGATAAAATCCAATAAAATAAAAACTGCTATAGCCGTTGTGCTGTTAGTGGGTTATTACTTCTGCCTGCCACGGACACTTTTTGACGAGCCTTACAGTACGGTGATAGAAAGTAGCGGCGGCGACCTTCTGGGTGCACGTATAGCCCGCGACGGTCAGTGGCGTTTCCCGGCGCAGGACAGTGTGCCGTATAAATTCCGCGAATGCATAGTGTATTTTGAAGACCAGCATTTTTATCATCATTGGGGTTTTAATCCGGTGGCTATTGTAAAGGCACTAAAGCAAAACCACGATGCCGGCAGGGTAGTGCGTGGCGGCAGTACCCTTACACAACAGGTTATCCGCCTGAGCCGTGAGCATAAAAAGCGCAGCTACTTTGAGAAAATCATTGAAATAATACTTGCCACCCGCTTAGAATTCAGGGAGAGCAAAGACGAAATATTGGGCGAATATGCCGCACATGCGCCCTATGGAGGTAATGTAGTAGGACTACAAATGGCATCGTGGCGGTACTTTGGCATACAGCCGCACCAACTGTCGTGGGCAGAAACGGCTACACTTGCGGTACTGCCTAATGCGCCCAGCCTTATATTCCCGGGGAAGAACCAGGAGCTGCTTCGCGCCAAGCGAAATCGCCTGCTCAAAAAACTTTTTGACGAAAAGGTAATCGACAAAACTACCTACGAACTCTCGTTGCAGGAAAGCCTGCCCCAAAAACCATTCGACCTGCCGCAGGCTGCTCCGCATTTGCTACAGCGCGTGGCTAGAAAACACGAGGGCGAACACATAAAAACAACTGTAAATTACCAATTGCAAAACCGCGTAAACCAAATCGCGGCACGCTATTACCAGGAATATAAACAAAGCGAGGTGCACAACCTGGCCATACTGGTTATTGATGTAAAAACCCGAAACGTAATGGCTTATGTGGGCAATTCGCCTACCGATAAAGCCCACCAAAAAGATGTGGATGTAATACCTGCACCCCGCAGTACCGGCAGCATTTTAAAACCGCTATTGTTTGCTTCGATGCTCGATGCCGGGCAATTGTTACCTAATACCTTGGTTGCTGATGTACCCACACAAATTGCGGGCTACAGCCCCAAAAATTATGATCTGACCTATGATGGTGCCGTACCCGCACAGCAGGCTTTGTCGCGTTCGCTTAATATTCCTGCGGTGCTGATGCTTAAAGATTTTGGCGTACACCGTTTTTATGAACAGTTAAAACAATATAAACTCAGCAATATAAATAAAAGCCCTAACCATTACGGCCTCTCGCTGATGCTGGGTGGGGCAGAGAGCAACCTGTGGGATTTGTGCCGTACCTATGCCGGGCTTACCAGTACGCTCAACCATTTTACGGGTTCGCAGGCAAAATATTACACTAACGAGTTTACCGACCTGAACTGGGACAGTAGCATAACCCGAAACTTTGGTAAGGAAACCTACCAGAAACCGCAAACCGGGGCAGGTGCCATTTGGTGTACTTATAATGCCATGAAAGAGGTCAATCGCCCTGAGGGCGATGAGGCCTGGAAGTTTTACGACTCATCCTTAGAAATTGCCTGGAAAACGGGTACCAGCTTTGGCAGCCGCGATGGCTGGGCCATTGGCACTAATTCCCGCTATGTGGTGGGGGTGTGGGTAGGCAATGCTTCCGGCGAGGGGCGCCCGTCGCTTACGGGTGTGGGTAGTGCCGCGCCCATATTGTTTGATGTATTTAACTTACTGCCAAGACAAAAATGGTTTGCCCCGCCGTATAACGACCTTCAGGAGGCAGAGGTATGCGCCGTAAGTGGCCACCTTGCGGGCGAACATTGCCCTGTTGCAAACCAGTGGATTCCGCTAAATGGCAGTAAGACGAAACCGTGCCCTTATCACAGGCTCGTTCATCTTGATGCAGACAGGCAATTCAGGGTAAATAGTAGTTGCGAGAGTGTTGATAATATGGTAGCGCAAACCTGGTTTGTACTGCCCCCGGTTATGGAATGGTATTACAAGAACCTGCATATAGATTACCGCCCGCTGCCGCCCTACAAGCCGGGTTGCGAAGGTACAGCAGGTAGTTACATGGATTTTATTTATCCTAAAGAAGACGGGCACATTTACCTGACCAAAGATTTTAACGGGGTTGTACAGCCCTTTGTGTTAAAGGCAGCACACAGCGATAGTAAGGCAAAACTGTTTTGGTACTTAAATGATAAATACCTGGGCGAAACTAAAACCTTTCATGAAATGACGGTGCGCACGGGTACGGGTAGTTACTACATCACTATAATGGATGAAGCAGGAAACGAGATACGCAGAAAGATAAAGATAGAAGCACCGGAGTAGTTTTTCAATGCAGCTTTTTTCCATTTCGACCGATAGGGAGAAATCTCGATAAAGACTATCCGAATAGGTTTTGTTGGGTATTAGGGATTTATTTCAAAAGTAGAGATTTCTCAACTCCGTTGCACTGCGTTCGAAATGGAACAACATCCCTCTACATTAGGAATGGAAGAACCTTACAACGACCCCCGCTGTATCAGCCTGCTCACATTCTCTACGCTATCCGGTTTTTGCAGTACGATCATTTCGGCGAGTATTTTGCCCATAGCGGTAAAGTCGGTAGAGATGGTCGTAATGCCGTTACCTACTACCTTCTTAAGCGGAATGTCGTTGTATGATATAATCCCTACGTCTTTACCTATCTTAAGTTGCTGTACCCGTGCCTGCTCAATAACGTTTACCAGGTGGCGGTCGTTTGGTATTACATATGCCTCACCGGGAGTTATGGTGTGGTTCTCAAAATCAGGAATAATCTCGTAGATAAAGCCATGTTCTTCGCAAAACTTAATAAAGCCCTCGCGCATACCTGGTGGCTGTTTCGATTCCGGAAATATCAGGATCAGCTTGTTGTATTTGCGTAGTTTTGTTTCGCCTGCCGTAAGGGCTTTGTACATGTCATTTACAAAGTTCTGGTGTACAGATGGGTACTCCGCAAGTTCATCGGTAGTCTGATCTAGGATGTAAACATCATTTTTTGGCAGTGTTTTTATAACCGTAGCAGCACCTTTAAGGGTAGTAGGCATTATAACATATTTGCTGTAGTCGCCATTGTTTTCGTTTACAAGTTTTTTAAATACATCAAGGCTGAAGTAGTGAAAAAAGATGTCGATCTGCGCGCCGCTGCCCATGGTTTCTTTAAATGAATTGTAGAGGTCTTCCTTAAAAGAGTTAAATTCGTCAAACAATAAAAAAATACGTTGTTCTAATATAAAGCCTTCGCTTTTAACGTAGTAGCCTTTTCCTAAACGGGCATAGATAATACCGCGCTTTTTAAGGTCGTCATAGGCAAGCAATACCGTATCGCGCGACAGCGAAAACTCCAGTGCCACCTTATTTACACTGGGCAGCTTGTCCCCGCGTTTCAGGCGTTTTTCGCTTATTGCGGTTTCTATCGAAAGCACTATCTGCCTGTACTTTGGCAGGCTTTTAAAGTTGTCTATAGCGATTATCTTCATTTACGAAAAGGTTTGAAACTGGTGGCTAATATACAAAAACTGGTAGGTACTGGTATGGTTGGGTGTAATTTATTTTTACTTTTGGTGCTGTATTATTAATAATTGTATGGAAAAAACCAGTAATTCATATTTAAGTCCGAATTGTGTTACGAATTTATTTGGCACTTTGCCCGATGGTAAAAAAGTGTGCAGCTATACGCTTGCCAATGCGCAAGGTATGGAAGTAACCGTAATAAACTATGGGGCTACCATTACATCTTTAAAAGTTCCGTCGGTAAACGGGCCTGTAGATGTGGTGCTGGGTTTTGATACAATAGAAAAATACATCGACTCTTTTGGGTTGCCGTCAGGCCCTTATTATGGGTCGGTTATTGGCAGGTATGCAGGGCGCATCAGCAATGCAGCATTTACACTTAACGGAGAAACGTTTACCCTTAATGCAAACAATAATGGTAATACGCTTCATGGCGGTAACATTGGCTTTGGCCGTGCCTACTGGCAAATGAAACGTATAAAGGGCGGCGACAGGCCATCGATAATTTTTACCTACACCAGTAAAGATGGCGAAGAGAATTTTCCGGGCAACCTTTCCATTGATGTAGAATATACCCTTACCGAAAATAATGAGCTGCTTGTAGATTACACGGCAACTACAGATAAAACAACAGTACTTAACCTTACACAGCACAGCTATTTTAACCTTGGCGGACATTCGCAATCGTTAGCAGGGCAGGAAGTACAGGTTAATACAGATAAGATGCTTGAAGTAACAGAGGGCGGTATACCTACGGGTAACCTGGCCAATGTAGACGGTACACGTTTTGACTTCAGGAGTTTAAAAGAAATTCCGCAGCAGCTTGATAACTCATTTGTGTTAAGCGGAGATTTTAGTAAGGAAGCGGCTGTGCTGAAATGTAAAGATACAGGGCTTAAAATGAGCGTATTTACCAACCAGTCCAGCGTGCACATTTATGTGGGTGGCAACTGTTTTGGACAAATTACGGGCAAAGAAGGAGCAGCTTACACAGCGTACAGCGCCATTTGCTTTGAAACACAAAATTATCCTGATGCACCAAACAGGCCGGAGTTTCCGTCATCGGTGCTAAATCCGGGAGAAACCTACAGGCAGGAGACAAAATATAAGTTTGAAACACTATAGTACGATGAAAAAGATAGGAATGTTATTGTTCATGGTAGTTGCAGCATTTGGGTTTACCCAGTGTGGCGATGACGACAATAATAAAAATGAAGGAGGAGGTACAGCAGAGGATTTTATTCGTGCGGCAGATATGTCGTTCCTGCCGGAAATAGAGCAGGCGGGTACCGTATATTATAAAGGTGGGCAGAGCGAAGATGCATTGCTTACGCTTAAGAACGCGGGTGTAAATACCATACGCATCAGGGTATGGAAAAACCCTGCCAATGGGCATAGCGGTCTTGCTGAGGTTAAAGCTTTGGCGCAGCGCGTAAAAGCACAGGGCATGAAGGTGTGGCTTACAGTACACTATTCTGATACCTGGGCAGACCCTTCGGCGCAGGTAAAGCCTCAGGAGTGGGAAGGCCTTTCTTTTAACGATCTTAAAGCCGCTGCGGTAACCTATACAAAACAAATACTTACAGAGGTTAATCCTGATATCATCCAGATAGGTAACGAAACAAACGATGGCTTTATTTATCCTGAAGGAAACCTGACGGCTAACGAAAGCCAGTACCTGCAACTGGTAACGGCTATAAGTGCTGCCATTCGTGCACAATCGCCAAATGCTAAGATCATGCTGCACCACGCAGGTACAGAGGGTGCTGAATGGTTTTATAATAAGGTAGCAAATGTAGATTATGATTATATAGGCCTGTCCTATTACCCTGTATGGCACGGGAAAGACCTTACTGCCCTGAAAAACAATATTACGGCACTGGGTACGGCACATAACAAAAAAGTGGTAATTGCCGAAACAGCCTATCCTTTTACGCTGGGTTATAACGACTGGACAAATAATATTGTAGGCGATCAAAGCCAGCTTGTTCCGGGCTATGCAGCATCTGCCGAAGGTCAAAAGCACTTTTTGCTTGCCGTGCGCAAGCTTGTTGAAGACAGTAGCGTGGGTGCCGGTTTTGCCTATTGGGGTACAGAGTGGGTTGCTTTTAAAGGCGAGCAGGCTACCAATGGTTCTACGTTTGAAAACCAGGCGCTTTGGGATTTTAGTAACAACGCTTTGCCTGCGCTTGATGCCTTTAAAAAAGAGACAGAGTAATGAAACGGTATCTATTATTAGTTGCGCTGGCATTGCTTATGGCAGGATGTAAAACTGCCGATACGTTCTATTTGGGAGCCGATCTTTCTTATGTAAATGAACTTGAAGACTGCGGTGCAAAGTATCAGTATAATGGTAAGCCGGTAGCCCCTTATGCTTTGTTTAAAGAAAAAGGATGTAACCTGGTGCGGATACGTCTTTGGCACAATCCGGTCACGCCCTATTCTAATTTTGAAGATGTAAAAAAGTCGCTTAAAAAAGCAAAAGCCCAAAATATGGATGCGCTGCTGGACTTGCACTATTCAGACACATGGGCAGATCCGGGCAGGCAGGACATTCCTGCTGCATGGGCTGCTATTACTGATGTAAACATACTTGCTGATAGCGTGTATAATTATACTAAACGGACATTGCTTGCACTTGATAAAGAAAACCTGCTGCCAAAAATGGTACAGGTAGGCAACGAAACAAACAGCGAGGTAATGCAGCCTGCAGGCAAGCCTAAAGATAAGATAGACTGGAAACGTAATGCCCTTTTGCTAAACAGTGGCCTGCGTGCCGTTAGGGAAACGTCTAAAGAACTGGGTAAGGATATTGAGGTAATGCTGCACGTTGCGCAGCCGGAAAATGCACTGTGGTGGTTTAAAGATGCCACAGCGGCGGGCATTACAGATTATGACCGCATTGGGCTTTCATACTATCCATTATGGAGCGATGTTAAGTTTGATGGTTTGCCAAAAGCGATTGACAGCCTGGTAACTACCTACAACAAAAAGGTAATGATCGTAGAGACAGCCTATCCTAATACGATGAAGAATGTGGATAAGGCTAACAACATACTGGACGAGAAAGCCTTGTTTAAAGGCTATCCTGCCACACCACAAGGCCAGAAAGATTACATGATAAAGCTGGTGCAGCTGGTAAAACAAGGCGGTGGCAGTGGTGTAATTTACTGGGAACCGGCCTGGGTAACCAGCAGTTGCAAAACACTTTGGGGTGAGGGATCGCACTGGGATAACGCCACGTTTTTTGACAGCCAGAATAATAACGAAGCCTTACCGGCCTTCGATTTTTATAACACGAAGAATTATAAATGAAAAGAATAACATATATACTATTATCAGCATTGGCCTTTGCAGGCTGCCAGGGTTCTAAAGTAACCACGGCACGCAGCAAAGCAGATTTTGGCAAAGGCTGGCAGTTTACAAAAGACAGTACCGCAGGTACATGGCAAAATGTTAGCCTGCCCCATACCGCCAATGTAGAAAAGCTGGTGCCCATAAAGCAATTTCAGGGTGATAGCTGGTATAAAAAAGATTTTGAGGTAAATGCCTCAGCACAGCAAAACAAAGTGTTTTTATACTTCGAAGGTGTAATGCACGATGTTGAGATTTGGGTGAATGGCAAAGCAGTTGCCCGGCACAAAGGTGGTTATACCCCGTTTACTGTAGATGTTAGCACATGGGTTAAGTTTGGGTTACAAAATTCAGTAGCATTAAAGGTAAACAATGAGGATAACCCAACAATACCGCCGGGCAAACCGCTTGCTGAACTCGATTTTAACTATTATGGTGGTGTGTACCGCAATGTGTACCTTATTACCACAAACAAGCTGCACATAACCGATGCCGTGGCTGCTCAAAAACCAGCTGGTGGCGGGTTGTTCCTGCACTTTGATAAAGTAGACAGATCGAATGCCATTGGTACCTTAAAGACCAATGTAAAAAATGAATTTGATAAAGCACAGGATGTTCAGCTTAAGGCAGTGCTTAAAGATCTGAATGGTAAAAAGCACGAATTTATATCAGACAAGATAACCATAGCGCCTTTTCAGGATGCTGACATTCTCCAGGATATAGCGATAGCAGCGCCTAAGCTTTGGTCGGTTACAGACCCGCAACAGTATGAGCTGGAAGTAAGCGTAATTTCAGGAGGAAAAGTTACAGACAGCTACACGATTAAAACAGGTATCCGTAAGGCAGAGGTAAAAGAAGATGGTTTTTACCTTAATGGCGAAAAATTGTTTATTAACGGTACCAACCGCCACCAGGAGTATCCGTATTTAGGGTATGCTATTTCTGATGAAGCACAGTACCGCGATGCCGTAAAGATAAAAAGCGCAGGCTTTGATTTTGTACGCCTGTCGCATTATCCGCAAAGCGAGGCATTTCTTGCCGCGTGCGATGAACTGGGCATACTGGTAATGGACTGTATTTCGGGATGGCAATTCTTTGGCGATACAGCTTTCCAGAACAACTCCTACCAGGAGATACGCGACCTTGCCCGCCGCGACCGTAACCACCCGAGTGTAATTATCTGGGAGGTTTCGCTTAACGAAAGTAACATGAGCGAAGATTACATGAAAATGGCAAATGAGGTATTACGGGAAGAACTTCCGTTTAAAGATATTCTTACTGCCGGATGGATGGATAACCCTAATTATGATTTGTTTATACCGGCGCGCCAGCACGGCCAGGCTCCGGATTACCAAATAAACTATAGCAAAGGCAATCGCAAGATATTAATAGCCGAATATGGCGACTGGGAATATTATGCGCAAAATGCGGGCTTTAACCAGACTGCCTTTGGCGGGCTTAAAGAAGAAGAGCGCACCAGCCGCCAGTACCGCAACAGTGGCGAGAAGCGTTTGCTGCAACAGGCATTTAACTTTCAGGAAGCTTATAATTCTAACCTTAAAGGGAAGAATACTATAGGACAGGCCAACTGGCTGATGTTTGACTATAACCGTGGCTACAGCCCTGATTTGGAAACATCGGGTATCAGCGATATTTTCCGCCTGCCTAAGTTTGCTTATTATTTTTACCAAAGCCAGCGCCCGGCTGCCCAAAAGCTTGATAAAGCGGTGGTACAGGGGCCAGTTGTTTACATAGCTTCTTATTGGAATGAGCAGTCTAACCCTAAAGTTACCGTACACAGTAATTGTGATGAGGTAGCCTTATACCTTGACGGCACATTAGTAGCAAAACAAAAGCCTGTTCGTAATGCCTTTAGTGATGAGCTTCAGTACCCGCCTTTTACTTTTGATCTTGGCAAATTTACTGCAGGAACATTAAAAGCAGTAGGGTATATAAACGGAAAAGAAGTTGCCCAATATGAGGTGAAAACACCGGGCAAGGCAGCTAAGATAATACTTGAGGCAGACCTGTCTGGCAAAGCGGTAAATAAAGATAAGCCCGATACCATATTTATCTACGCTAAAATTGTAGATGAAAACGGTACAGTACTGCCCGATAGCGCAGTGTCTGTAACCTTTACCCTTGAAGGGGCTAATGCCGCTCTTGTGGGAGGCGCTACCATAACTGCCGATGCCGGCATAGCCGCAACGCTGCTGCGCACCGAAAACCTGAATAACACGATCAAAATAAAGGCCTCAGCGGCCGGATTACCAACAGCTATTTTAGAAGTAAAATAATGAAAAAAAAGTTAGTACAGCAGGTTACGGCCAGCTTTAAAGAACAATTCAATGCAGAGCCGGGTTATGTGTTCCTGTCACCGGGACGCATCAACATTATTGGCGAGCACGTAGATTATAACGATGGTTTTGTGCTTCCGGCAGCCATCAATAAATATGTTTGTTTTGCGGTTTCAGAAAATGAAGACGGGCAAAATACTTTTTTTGCAAAAGACCTTAACGAGAGCTACAGTTTTAACCTTAACGATGAGCTTAAGCCTGTAGACAAAATGTGGGTAAACTTTTTCCTTGGTGTGCTACAGCAAATGAAAGAGCGTGGCTTTGCTATGAAAGGTCTTAACATTGCCTTTAGCAGTACAGTTCCTATGGGTGCCGGCCTTTCATCTTCGGCAGCGGTAGAGTGTGGTTATGCATTTGCGCTTAACAAAATATTCGACCTTGGCCTTACTAAGGAAGAAATTGCACTTATCGGCCAGAAATCAGAGCATACTTATGTAGGTGTTAACTGTGGTATCATGGATCAGTTTGCCAGCGTTTTTGGTAAAAAGAACAAGGTAATAAAACTGGATTGCAATACCCTGGAGTATGAATACCACAATGCCGATTTTAAAGATTATGCACTTTTACTGTTAGACAGTAAAGTAAAACATACACACCTTACCTCTGGCTACAACGACCGCCGTAACGAGGTAGAGCAGGGGCTTGCGATATTAAAGCAGCACTACCCTGAAGTAAAAACCTTCCGCGACCTTAACGAAGCGCAGGTTGAAGCTGTAAAAGACGAGCTGGGCGATGTTATTTACCG
This sequence comes from Flavobacterium psychrotrophum, assembly GCF_003403075.1. NCBI lineage: Bacteria > Pseudomonadati > Bacteroidota > Flavobacteriia > Flavobacteriales > Flavobacteriaceae > Flavobacterium > Flavobacterium psychrotrophum. The sequence continues at coordinate 4,579,974 of NZ_CP031557.1, forward strand.
TCGCTGCCTGTTTGTAGTGCGCGAAATTCAGCGTGTGTTAGATGCTGTTGCTGCTTTAGAGAACCAGGATTTTGCAGAGTTGGGCAGGCTTATGTATGCTACACACACCGGCCTTAGCAAAAACTATGAGGTAAGCTGCGAGGAGATCGACTTTTTAGTAGACAGCGTGCGTAATGATGAGAATGTGCTGGGTGCCCGTATGATGGGTGGCGGCTTTGGCGGCTGTTCTATCAATCTGGTTAAAAAAGAAGCCGTTAACGGCCTTATAGAGCGCATTGCTAAAGAGTACAAAGAGAAATTTAATATTAAGCTTGAAGCTTACAAAGTTAAGATAGCTAAAGGCACCACATTATATACAGAACAACATGCAGGCATTTGATAATAACGAGCATCCGCACCGCAGGTTTAACCCCCTAATGGGCGAATGGGTACTGGTATCGCCACACAGGGCTAAACGCCCGTGGCAGGGACAAAAAGAAAGTGCAGGAGGCGAAGAGCGTCCGCATTACGATCCTACCTGCTACCTGTGTGCCGGCAACCTTAGGAGCGACGGTACACGTAACGACGATTACAAAGATGTTTTTGTTTTTGATAACGATTTCCCGTCATTATTAAAAGAAGAGGTAGAAACACCTGCTGCTACAAGTCCTTTATTTCAGCTTAAGCCAGAGCGTGGCATTAACCGCGTTATCTGCTTTTCGCCAAGGCACGACCTTACACTTCCTGAAATGGAGGTAAGCGATATTGAAAAGGTAGTTGAAGTCTGGAAAGAACAGTACATAGACCTGGGTAGTAATAGCTTTATCAACCACGTACAGATATTTGAAAACAAAGGTGCTGTAATGGGTTGTTCTAACCCGCACCCGCACGGGCAGATATGGAGCCAGAGCTCACTGCCTACTAATGTGGAAAAGACGCAGGCCAACCTTAAAAAATATTTTGACGCTAACGGTCGCAGCCTTTTGGCAGATTACCTTGCCGAAGAGCTGGAGCGTAAAGAGCGCATTGTTTTAGAAAATGAGCACTTTGTAGCACTTGTGCCTTTTTGGGCAATATGGCCTTTTGAAACGCTTATTGTAAGCAAAAGGCATTTTGGCAATATTACAGAAATGACTGCTGAAGAAAAAACAGCCTTTGCCGATGCTATAAAACGCCTTACGGTAAAGTATGATAACCTTTTTGAAACGTCATTCCCTTACTCATCAGGTATTCACCAGACACCTACAGATGGAGAAGACCACCCTGAATGGCATTTCCACATGCACTTTTACCCGCCGTTATTGCGCTCTGCTACCGTTAAGAAATTTATGGTAGGCTACGAGCTGATGGCCGAAGCGCAAAGGGATATTTCGCCGGAAAAGAGCGCTGCCACGCTTAGGGAACTTTCTGAAGTGCACTACAAGCAAAAATAATTTTCTGTTAACCAAACCCAAACGAACACAAACCTTATGAAATCATTATCTACTGCAGACTATATCGTTTTCCTGGTCTACTTTGTACTTATTGTAGGCTACGGACTCTGGATATACAACCGCAAAAAGAAAGAAGCCACCACGAGCGGTGACTACTTTCTTGCTGAGGGCTCACTTACATGGTGGGCTATTGGCGCATCGCTTATTGCCAGTAACATTAGTGCTGAGCAGTTTATAGGGATGAGCGGCAGCGGCTTTAAGCTGGGTCTTGCCATTGCCACTTACGAGTGGATGGCGGCGCTTACGCTTATTGTTGTGGCTGTATTTTTTATTCCGGTATATCTTAAAAACAAGATATTTACCATGCCACAGTTCTTAAGCCAGCGTTATAACAGTAACGTTGCCATGATCATGGCTGTATTCTGGCTGTTGCTGTATGTTATTGTAAATCTTACTTCTATATTGTATCTGGGTGCTTTGGCAATAAGCAGTATATCAGGCATTAACTTTGAGCTGTGTATTGCATTCCTTGCTATATTCTCTATCATGATTACCCTTGGCGGAATGAAGGTTATTGGCTTTACCGATGTTATACAGGTATTCTTCCTGATACTGGGAGGGCTTATAACTACTTACCTTGCGCTTAACCTTGTAGCCGATGAATTTGGCGGTAGCGGTGTGTTAGACGGCTTTAGCTTTATGACCAGCCATGCCAGCGACCACTTCCAGATGATCTTTTCTAAAGAAGATGCTAATTACAGCGCGTTACCTGGATTATCGGTACTTATAGGCGGTATGCTTATTGTTAACCTTAACTACTGGGGTTGTAACCAGTATATTACACAGCGCGCTCTTGGGGCAGATATTAAAACGGCACGTGGTGGTTTGTTATTTGCATCGTTCCTTAAACTAATGATGCCGCTTATCGTGGTAATACCGGGAATTGCCGCTTATGTATTGTACCAAAACGGTAGTTTCCAGACAGAGATGCTACAGGCCGGCGAACTAAATCCTGACAGGGCATACCCTGTACTGCTAAACCTGTTGCCATCGGGCCTTAAAGGGTTGTCATTTGCGGCGCTAACGGCTGCTATCGTGGCATCGCTTGCAGGTAAGGCAAACAGTATTGCTACTATCTTTACTCTTGATATTTATAAGAAAAAAATAAACCCTGAAGCCAGCGAAAAGAAACTGGTTAGTGTAGGTAAGGCCACTGTGGTAGTTGCCATGGTTATTGCCATTATTATAGCACCATTCCTTGGGATAGATAAAAAAGGAGGCTTTGAATTTATACAGGAATATACAGGCTTTGTAAGCCCGGGTATTTTTGCCATGTTCCTATTAGGCTTCTTCTGGAAAAAAGCAACCAGTAACGCAGCATTGTTTGCTACCATTGGTGGCTTTATATTCTCTTGTGTGCTTAAATTCCTTCCGGGCATTATGGATCTTTCCTTCCTGTACCCAATCGGGTGGGCAGTGCCTAATACTGCCGGTGTATACGAAATTCCGTTCCTAGACAGGATGGCCATTGTATTTGTGCTGTGCGTTGTGGGTATGTTCTTTATCAGTAAAAAAGAAACCCAGAAAGGCATACAGCCAAACGGCCTTGAAATTGATACTACTATGTTTAAAGTTACCCCATCATTTATGGCAGGTTCTGTTATTGTTGTGGGTATCACCGCCGCACTTTATACCATATTTTGGTAAATTGTTTAATAAATGTTTTTTTACACACACTAAAGCACCGTCAGTTTGGCGGTGCTTTTTTTATGAGTTGCAGAGTTGCCTTAAAACATTACGGTTTTTTCCTATTTTTATGCCAAAATAAAGATTGATGCATAATACGATACTTATAATACTGGGATTGCTTTTTATTGTGATGTTGCTGGTGTTGCTGGCAAAGAAGCTAAAGATTGCATATCCTATATTTTTAGTAATTGCCGGGTTAGGCATTAGCTTTATACCGGGCATTCCCCGTATGGGCATTGACCCCGATGTTATCTTCCTGATCTTCCTGCCGCCGTTGCTTTATGAAGCAGCCTGGTATACCTCGTGGAAAGACTTCTGGAAATGGAAACGGCCTATATCGCTGCTGGCATTTGGGCTTGTGTTCTTTACCTCTGTTGTTGTAGCTTATGCTTCATCAGCCCTTATACCGGGCTTTACATTGGCAATGGGCTTCTTGCTTGGGGGCATCATTTCTCCACCAGATGCCGTTGCCGCCGCCACAGTTATGAAGGGGCTTGGCGTGCCCAAACGTGCCATGACCATACTGGAGGGCGAAAGTTTGGTTAATGATGCCTCATCGCTTATAGTATTCCGTTTTGCACTGGCGGCCATACTTACCGGTACATTTTCTATGAATGTAGCGGTAGGTCAGTTTTTTATCACCGCTGTTATGGGGCTTATAACGGGGCTGGCTATTGTGCATATATTTTATGCCATACACCGTTTTTTACCCACAACGCCTGCTATGGATGCGGCACTTACGGTAATGACACCTTACGTTATATTCCTTGTGGCAGAGCATTTTCACTTTTCAGGGGTAATTGGGGTAGTAGCCGCGGGGCTGTTTATGTCGTACCGTTCGCACGAAGTGTTCCAGACGGGCGATACCCAGCTTAATATGATGGGCGTGTGGACAACCCTGGCTTTTGTAATGAATGCCCTGGTTTTTGTACTCATTGGCCTGGAGCTGCCGGAAATTATACATGGATTAGGTGATGCCTCCATAGCACAAGGCATCAAATACGGACTTATTATTAGTGGTATTACCATTGGGCTACGCTTGCTTTGGGTGTACCCGGCTACATTTTTACCGATATTATTGTTTAGGAGCATTCGTGAGACAGAGGTTAACCCAGGGTGGAAAGGGCCTCTAGTGGTAGGTCTTGCGGGTATGCGCGGTGTAGTATCGCTGGCAACAGCACTTTCTATACCAGTGTTGATGACAGATGGCACCGAATTTCCGCATCGTAACCTTATTATCTTTATCACCTTTGTGGTAATATTTGTTACCCTTGTAGTGCAGGGGCTTACTTTGCCGCTGATCATAAAGCTGATAAAAATTAAGGACAGAGAGATTACCAAACCAAGAGAAGAGCAGCACGCAGGCATAAGATTGCACCTGCACAAAGCAGCACTGCAGCATTTAGAATCGCGCCATGCCAGAGAAATAAAGAGCAATGAGCTGATTCGTCATTACCGGGACGAACTTTTTAATGATGTTACCAAAACAAAGCAAAAGCTGGATGCCTTTGAATGTAACGATATACACCGGAGCCAGATAACGCAGTACACGCACATTATGCAGGAATCTATAAAGATACAGCGACAGGAACTTTTTAAACTGCGCAAGCAGGCCATTTATAGTGATGCCGAAATACGCCGTATGGAAATGCAGCTTAACCTTGAAGATGTAAAACTAAGCGGGCACGAGCATTAAAACGGGGTGTGTCTTATGTTTTTGTTTTACTGTGATTTAAATGTAACGCTGAGAGGCAGAGTTGCAAAACTTTGCGACTTATCAGTCGGTTATGTCTAAATTAATAAGAATACAGCTTTGCGGCTTGGCGCCTTGGCGAGAAAAATATTTGAACTATATTATTTCATCTGGTATTAAAATACAAAAGCCTCCGGTGTTATACCGAAGGCTTTTTGCATTATGTAAATGCCCGTGGGCTTAATGTGTCTTTATCTTGTCGAAGGTATGCTCCAGGGCATTCTTCATTTTATCTAATGCGCCGGATATGGCTTTTTCTACGCTGTCTGCCTTGCAGGTGGTAGCGTGGTTTGCAAAGCCGTTAAGGCGTGCTTCTATATGGCACTCTTTATCTACCGCACCCTGGCGCGACCCGCTGTTGTGGTCTGATACATGTATCTCTAAAGCAGAGATATGGTCTTCAAAACGTTTTAGTTTTTCAAGGGCTATTTCGCTCCAGTAACTGTCTTTGCGTCCGCCACCTTCTATATGGTTGTCTGTATTTAAGCGTACTTGCATAATCATTAGGTTTTTTTGTTGATACTCAAAGTTACCACTTTTTGTGGTTTTTGTACACCTAAATTAGCATAAGATTAATAGGCAATACATGAAAAATGTCATTTTAAATAAGCAATAAATAATTTGCTTTTTAATACCGTTTGGTATAATTTTGTGCTATAAAATTGTAAGACAATGACTAAGGCAGAGCGTACAAGACAATTTATAATAGAAAAAACAGCTCCCATTTTTAATAAGAATGGCTACGCGGGTACTTCTATAAACGACCTTACCGAAGCAACCGGACTTACGCGCGGCAGTATATATGGCAATTTTGAGAATAAAGATGCTGTAGCGCTTGCTGCGTTTGACTATAACTACAGCCTGGTATCTGCCGCAGTTGCCGCCCGCATTAAAGAGCGCACTGGGGCAATAGATAAGCTTAAAGCCTACACCAGTGTGTTTGCTGAGCTTTACACCCTTCCTGTTTTAGAGTATGGCTGCCCTGTTTTAAACACCGCTACCGAATGTGATGATACCCATGCTGCCCTGCGCGATAAAGTTAAGGGTGCAATAAGCCAATGGTATGGCGGCATAGAGGGCATCATTAAAAAAGGGCAGGAGCATAAAGAAATTAAAAAGAGTGTAAACAGCCGCGAGTTTGCAGGTGCTTTTATAGCCCTGATAGAGGGTGGCGTAATGCTGGCTAAGGTTACGGGTAAAAGTGAGGGGCTTGAAGCCGCACTTAAACAGGCACGAAAAATGATAACGGAAATAAAGAAATGAAAATATACCTAAAAGTATATTTTTTTAATTACGAATATACCGAATGGTATTAGTTAAAAATATGGATACAAAAGAAGCAGATTTTTTAAGGCAGTTTATAGGTAAGACTGTAACAGATTCGCCTTCGCCATTTATGAACTGGCTGCAACCTGTAATGCTTAAGGTAGAGCAGGGCAGCCTGGCGTTTCAATATACGGTGCGAAAAGAAATGACCAACCCGTTTGGTACGCTGCATGGTGGTATTACTGCTGCCATGATAGACGATGCCATAGGTGCAACGCTTATAAGCTATGGCGAACCCGCCTTTCATGTTACGATTAACCTGGCGATAGATTATTTTGCCCCGGCACGCGAGGGCGATGTTGTTATTGCAGAAACGCAGGTAATTAAAAAAGGGAGCCAGATTGTAAACGCACACTGCGACATCTGGAATGAAAGCCGTACAAAACTCCTTGCCAAAGGATATACAAACCTTTTAAAGACACCCATTAAATGAAAAGAGTTGCCATAACAGGCCTGGGGGCAATAACGCCACTGGGTAATTCGGTAAACGAGTTCTGGAATAATATAATAGCCGGTAAAAGCGGTGCAGGCCCTATCACTAAATTTGATGCTTCAAAATTTAAAACACAATTTGCCTGTGAGGTAAAAGGTTTTAATGCCGAAGATTATATCGAAAAGAAAGAAATACGCAAGTATGACCTTTATACGCAATATGCCATAGCAGCTACCGAAGAAGCAGTAAAAGATGCCGGTCTTGATTTTACCGCTATGCCGAAAACCGAACGCTTTGACGTGGGGGTTATCTGGGCATCGGGTAATGGTGGTATAGGTACGTTTGAAGAGCAGCTGCGCGAATTTCATTCTGGAGATGGTACGCCGCGCTTTAATCCGTTCTTTATCCCTAAGATGATCGTAGATATTGCGGCGGGGGTACTGAGTATCCGCTACGGCCTGCATGGGCCTAACTATGCTACAGTATCAGCCTGTGCATCGAGTAATACCGCCATTATTGCGGCAGCAGATACCATTCGTTTGGGTAAGGCTACCATTATGATAGCCGGAGGTAGCGAGGCTGCACTTACGCCATCATCTATTGGTGGGTTTAATGCTGCGCAGGCGCTGAGTAAAAACAATGAAGACCCGCAGGGAGCATCGCGCCCGTTTGATAAAAACCGCGACGGCTTTGTAGCAGGAGAGGGTGCCGGTGCACTAATATTAGAAGACTGGGATTATGCTGTAGCCCGTGGTGCAACCATTTATGCCGAACTTGTGGGTGGCGGCATGGCTGCAGATGCTTATCACCTTACCGGTACACCGGCGGATGGGCTGGGTGCAGAGCTGGGTATGCGCCGTGCTTTAAAAGAAGCGGGTATAAGCCCTGATGTTGTAGGCTATGTAAATGCGCACGCTACTTCTACAGGCCTGGGTGATATAGGCGAACTTACCGGTATTGCTAAAGTGTTTGAGGGACTAAATGTTAGTGTAACGGCCACCAAGAGTATGACCGGGCATTTGCTTGGCGCTGCGGGGGCTATAGAAAGTATCATTAGCATACTGTCGTTAAAGCACAATATAATTCCAGGTACCATCAATACAAAAGAAATTGATGAAAAAGTACCTGTCGGGCTTAATCTTATTATAGGCGCTTCGCAAAAAGCGGAATTAAATTATGTGCTTAACAATACCTTTGGGTTTGGAGGCCATACGGCGAGCACTCTGTTTAAAAAAGTATAAAAGAGATTTGTGAGTTTGTTATTTTGAACAAAGCGATACTGGAGTGAAATCTCATTTTTTACGAGATCTCTCCCATCGTCAGAATAAGAAACAATCTTAGATATAATAAAGAGATTGTAGGATTATTGCAATAATCCTACAATCTCTTCCATTGTGCTTAAACCCTTGTCGTGCAGGTACCATTTTTGCAGTTCGGTTTTAGCTTCATCGGTAACAGTGCCGTGTTTTTCTTTATTTTCTTTGATAAGATTTGCGCCACCTTCGGGGCGTGGTCCCCAGCTTGCTACAGGCTGCTGTGTAGCTGCATCTAAAACTACCAGTTTAGGTATAGACCTTGCGCCATTAGTCAGGTACGCATCCATAAGCTCAGCGTTATCATCGCGCAAAACCAGTTTAAGGTCAATCTTGTCGGTTGCCTGCGTCATCTTATTAATTACGGGTACTATCTGTGCAGCATCGCCACACCATCCTTCGGTAATTACCAGGAACGTGTAAGCTTTATCGAGCGTTTTAAGCTTTTGGTCAACATCATCCGGTATGTGTATGGTTTTGTCGAGGCGGTTCATGCGTGCCTCATTCAGGGTTGTGTAGTGGGTAAGTGCTTCGCTTTGGGTAGCACCGGTGCTAAGGCCCTGTTCCAGCAATTGGGTTACGTGGTTGCGGTAATCTTTGTAGCCAAAGCTGTTTTTAAGGCTTTGCTCTATGGTGTTTTCAGTTGTTGTCATGATACTAAACGTTAAACTCAAAAATTAGTTCAACTTTAGCATAGCAAAAAAAACGCCATTTGTCAAAAAACTGTAATTTAGGCAGGCAATTCACATATACATGAAATTTGACGGAAAAAGCATTGGGCTTACCTTTTCGGGAGGCGGTACCAAAGGCATTGCCCACGCGGGTGTTTTAAAGTTTTTTGACGAAGAGGGCATCCAGCCCAGCCAGATAGCCGGTACCAGCAGTGGTGCCATAGTGTCATCTTTATATGCCTGGGGCAAACAGCCCGAAGAGATACTGGAGTTTTTTAAGTCGATCTATTTCTTTCACTGGAAACATTTTACCTTTCGTAAACCGGGGTTTATAGACTCCTCTGCCTTTCGCGAATATTTTCATGATATTTTTAAAGAAGCTACGCTAGGCGACCTGCCGTATGATATGCACATAACTGCAACCGACCTCGTATCCGGCAAGTTGCGCATCTTTGGGGATGATACTAAAGTGGCCGATGCCGTACTGGCATCATCGGCTTTTCCAGGTATTATTTCTCCTTATGAGATTAATGGACGGCTGTATGGCGACGGAGGTATTGTAAACCACTTTCCTACAGATGTTTTACAAGGTCGCTGCGATGCTAATATTGGCATTTATGTAAGCCCGATACAAAAAATAGAGAAAGATGATTTGCGTTCCATCAAGTCGGTTACTACAAGGGCGTATGATTTGCTTTCGGCCAACAGCAATATGCAGAAGTTTACCCTGTGCGACTGGGTTATCAGTCCTGAAGAGCTGGCTTTGTATAGTACTTTTGAGACGAACAAGGCTAAGATGGACGAGATATTCAACATTGGTTATGAATCGGCTAAGAAGTCATATGCTGATTTGATAGTTTAGGTTTGTTTGAACTAATTAATGTATGACGAAAAGAGAACAGTATAATCTCATTTTCTACTGGAATACAATTCCGGGTCATGGTACATGGCCTACTATGAGCACTAATGGTAATAATGAGTATGCAAATCTTTGTATCCTTCAACTATTGTATTACTCAGAAGCTGAGTATTTTATTGATAGTATAGATTTAGCGCTTTCAGGACAGCTATACGATCCGGATTTTTTAAATACAGACGGTACTGAAGGTCAGGATATTAAATTTGAAGAACCAAATTTTATTTTTGACCATTATCTAACTATCCATATGAGCGATATGAAAGAATTATTGCAGGAATGGGTTGATTTTATAAAAGAGGAACAGCAGAAAAAAAAGCGCCCTGCTCAATATAATCTATTCTCTAAATTCCGTGTAAAAATCTCTTTACTCACGAAAACTTTTATTACTATATTTGCACCATCAAAAACAAAAACCCTATGAAATATAACCGGATACTGTTAAAGCTAAGCGGTGAAGCGCTTATGGGCGAGAGGCAATATGGTATAGACCCAGTGAGGCTTGCTGAGTATGCCGCCGAGATCAAACAAATTCATGACAAAGGTGTGCAAATAGCCATTGTTATAGGTGGCGGTAACATCTTTAGGGGGTTAGCCGGAGCCAGTAACGGTATGGACAGGGTTCAGGGAGATTATATGGGTATGCTTGCTACCGTAATTAACGGTATGGCACTACAAGGCGCCCTTGAAGATGCCGGTATGCAAACACGCCTGCAAACTGCCCTTGAAATTAAAGCTATTGCAGAGCCCTACATTAAAAGAAAAGCGGTGCGCCATCTTGAAAAAGACCGTATTGTAATATTTGGCGCGGGTACAGGTAATCCATATTTTACTACTGATACTGCTGCAGTACTAAGGGGTGTAGAAATTAATGCCGATGTGATACTTAAAGGTACACGTGTAGATGGTATTTATACTGCAGATCCTGAAAAAGACCCATCTGCTGTAAAGTATGATACGCTTACCTTTAGCGATGTGCTTGCAAAAGGCCTTAATGTAATGGATACTACTGCCTTTACACTTAGCCAGGAAAACGCATTGCCTATTATTGTATTTGACATGAACAAGCCGGGTAACCTGGTAAAAGTTTGCGATGGCGAACTTGTAGGTACAACGGTTAACGTTTAATTCTTAGAATTTAAGCAAATTAAAAACTATGGAAGAGATAGATTTTATATTAGACAGTACTAAAGAGAGTATGGAAGGGTCTTTGGCCCATCTTGAAAAAGAGTTCCTTAACATTCGTGCCGGTAAGGCAAGCCCTGCCATGCTGGGTGGTGTAAAAGTAGATTACTACGGTGCTGCAACCCCGCTTTCGCAGGTGGCAAACATTAATATTCCGGATGCGCGTACCATTACCGTTACGCCCTGGGAAAAGAATATGCTGCACCCTATAGAAAAAGCGATAATGATAGCTAACCTGGGCTTTAACCCTATGAATAATGGTGATAACATCATCATCAGTGTTCCTGCATTGACTGAAGAAAGAAGGCGCGACCTGGCAAAACAGGCCAAAGCAGAATCTGAAGATGCTAAGGTAGGTGTGCGTAATGCCCGTAAGGATGCTAATACCGAAATTAAAAAACTTGAAAAAGACGGCATGAGCGAAGACGTTTGTAAAAGCGCCGAAGAAGACGTTCAGGACCTGACCAATGCTTTTATCAAAAAAATTGATGAGCTGCTGGTGCTTAAGGAAGCCGAGATCATGAAAGTATAATAACAGCATAGCTGCATGAAAGTCCGCCCACTGAGGCGGACTTTTTTTATATCATATTTTCATAGAATGAATTATCTTTAATGCACCAACAAAATCCAGCTATGAAAAACTTAATTTTAGCAATTGCGATACTGATTACCTGTTCTGCCTGTAGCCAGGATAAAAAAGAATTTTTTCTCTCCGGTAAGACAAAAGGCATTGCCGACGGTACTATGTTACTGTTGCGGGATCCTCTGCTGAATATCTTTATAGATTCGGTAGCTGTTGAGAATAACAGTTTTATCCTTACAACCAAACTGCCTGATTATCCATATCAAATAGTACTTTATAAAGATGCTGCTACCGCAAAAATAATATGGGCGGAAAAAAACAAGATGACTTTTGATGCGTCAGATTCTGATTTTAAGGATGCGGTAATAACGGGTTCTGTTACTGATAATTTGGCTACACAGTTAAGAAGCCAGGCTCATAAGCTTAAGTCGTATAAAGAAATAGTAAACCTTGAACAGGAATTTATAAAAAACAATCCAAACAGTATACTAAGCGCGCACAACCTCTCTGTTATGGCAAGCGTTTTTGGTAATGCAAAATCAAAAGAGTTGTTTAATAAACTGTCTGGCAAAAACAAAGAATCTGTTTATGGGAAAAGAGTTTTGGAGTTTATTAATTCAGACGTTCATAAAACTCCTTTAATTGGTGATAGATACATTGATTTTGCGATGAACGATCAATATGGGACTCAACAAAGACTTTCCAGATTTGGTGGGAAAGTACTGTTGCTGGAGTTTTGGGCTTCATGGTGTGTGCCTTGCCGCAAAGAAAACCCTGTACTGGTTAAAACATATAATGATTTTAAAGACAGCGGATTTGAAATCGTGGCTGTATCGTTAGATGAGGAGAAGAACCATTGGATTAATGCTATAAAAAAAGACAACCTGACCTGGACACACTTAAGCGATTTAAAAGGGAGAAATAATATTGCAGCATTAGCCTATGGCGTAACCGGTATTCCGGACAATATTCTTATTGATAAGAACGGGATAATTATTGGGCGTAACTTGCATGGAGAAAAGCTGCATCAAAAATTAGCAGAAGTTATAGCTAAACCTAATGTTGAAATTACACAGGAAGCTATCGGTATGAAGGTTAAAATAAAAAGTTCTGTTACATGGCAGGATGAAAATGGCAAAGAGTTGACACAGGCAGAAGCAAAAGCAATGCTTGACAGTAAAAATTACACTCCTGAATTAGATACTGATAAAAACATAATGGTTGTAAAAAAAATATAATTTAGAGGTTGAGTCCCAGTCAGCCTAACTTTTAATTTGTTCCTATTATGAATATTGTGCCAAAGAACATTAAGATACTTTATGCTGTTTCAGTATTGATACTTGCATTTAACGGCCTGTATTTGTTATCTACATACAATAATATCCCTGCTACAGTTGTGGTGCATAGCTATAATGGTATTGATACCCTTGGTGATAAGAGTTATTTGCACGGAATTATATATCTCAATGCGGTTATTGTTTTTGTTATAGGTATCGCTATTTTTCGATATCATAAATTGATGGTTGTGACTGCCGAAATAGGGATTAAAGATAGGCTGGAGTCAATTTATAACCGTAGGCTTATACTTGCTATTGTATCGATTAAAGTTTCAATACTGTTTTCAATAATACTGTTTAAGGGATAACTGTAAAATTGTGTTTATATAGTGCTACATCATAAATCAGCAGAAAACTCGTTATCTTTACATCTCTAAAAAATTACTGCCATGGATGCTGCTAAAAAACTCGAAGTACTGGACTGGGTAATGCACCTTAATGATGAGGCTGTTTTTAATAAGCTGCTTGCAATTAAGGATAATGCCTATGATAATGATGATGTTGTAGCTTATTCTACAGTAGGGGAGCCTTTAAATATTGAACAATATAAAGCCCATGCTGAGGAAGGACTAAAAGATATCGAAGCAGGAAGAGTTACATCTCATAAAGATTTTTTAGACGAAATTAAAGGGTGGTAAAGTCACATCTTATTTCAGCAGTAATAACAAGGGGCTTTTATTTAGAGAAATCTTCTGTAGTATAGATGAAAATCCTTTCGCTTTTGCTTTTCTTTTTTACGCTCTCTATTGGGGCGCAAACGGCTATTACCGTAACCGTAAAAGATGCCGATACTAAAGCACCATTGCCGTTTTCTACCGTTACTACAAATGGTAAAAATGTTGTAACAGATATAGACGGTAAAGTGGTGGTACATAATCCCGGCACCGTATTTACTACGACGTATACAGGCTATGCCGATAAAAAAACATATCTTAAAGATGGTGTGCTTTTCTATACCATTTCTCTCAAACAAAAAGCCGAAAAACTTAGAGAGGTTGTAATCAATGCCACTAATCCGGCTAACGATATCATAGGGCGCGCCATTCGCCGAAAGGTGATAAACGACCCGCAGCGCAAGCTGGAAAGCTATAGCTATAAAACATACGACCGCCTTATTGTAACAGCCGACCCAGATTCTATTAATGGTAAGCTGGATTCTGTTTACGCTTATGAGAAAGCTGGGCGCATATTAGAAAAAATCGACTCTGCCAGTTTTAAGTTCAAAAAGATAATCGACCGTCAGCATTTGTACCAAACAGAGAAGGTGTCTGAATTTAAGTTCAATAAGAAACAGGGCGTTAAAGAAGAGGTGCTTGCTACCCGCATGGCGGGTTTTAAAAAACCACTGTATGAGTTTATAGGCCTTAAGCTACAATCGCATTCTGCCTATGCCGAAGATATTTATGTTTTCCAGACCAAGTATGCCGGGCCATTGGCTAACGATGCACTACAGGAATACAATTATAAAATTCTTGATACTGTAACGGTTAATAACCGCTCTGCTTACATGATATATTTTGATGCAAAACGTCGCGTAAAACGTAAGCTGAGGGGTATATTATATATTGACAGCCAGAATTATGGTTTGGCAAAAGCCATATTGCGGGTTAAGAATGTGCTGGATATAACATCGGTACATTATTTTGAGTATGAGGATGGTCAGCAGTTATGGTTTCCGGATCGTAAAACATTAAAGATTACCAAGGGTAACAATAAAGACGATATCAAAATACTGGGCGAAACCATAAAGTTTGATGCCGTGGGCAGCCATGATAAGAACCGTAAAAAAGAACCATCAGATTATGTGTACCTCTACTCTGAAGCGTTCAATTTTGATAAAAAATATAACGTTCCGGTTGCTATACAACGTTCGTCAGTAGAAATAGAGGTAAAAGACGAGGCAATTAACCGCCCCGATGAATACTGGAACCGCTTTAGGCCGGATACACTGGATAGCCGAAGCCTTACAACATACATGGCATTAGACAGCCTGGTGGCTAAAGATAACTGGGAGCAGCGCATTATACTGGGCAGGCGCATTGTAAATGGGTACATACCCATTGGGGCGATAGACCTCGACCTGCGCCAGATAGCCAAGTATAACAACTATGAGGGCTTTCGCCTTGGGGTGGGGGGTATTACAAACAACCGCTTTGCCGAAACCTTCCGTATTAGTGGTTATGGGGCATACGGAACCAAAGACGGTGCGTTTAAGTACAGCCTGGGCAGTGCGGTAAGGGTAGGTAAGTTCTCAAACTCATGGATAGGTGGTTCGTTTACCGATGATATTAAGGAATTGGCAAGTACGTCATTCGCGACCGATAAGCGTGTGTTTAAAATTTACGATCCTCGGCCTATCAACCTTTCTACGTTTTATAATTACCAAACCTGGCAGGGTTATATAGAAACCCGTATCATACCTAAAACAGAGAGTATGTGGCAGCTAACGCGCAGCCGCATCGACCCTAAGTTTAATTACATCTATGCTCCAGATGGCCGTGCTCATGCTTTGTTTAATCTTACTATGGCATCGGTGTCGTTGCAGTGGAACCCGTTCAGCGATTTTATGCAAACCCCGGACGGACGTATAGAGGTAGAAAAGCGCTACCCTAAATTCGCCTTTCAGTACACACAAGCGGTATCTGGCATCTTAGGCGGTGACTTTAATTTCAGTAAGCTGGATTTTAGGGCAGAGTTTGAAAAAAAATACCTTAATGGGCAAATAGGTACTGCGCTTGTGCAAACGGGTGTGGCACTTGGCAATACACCGTTAACGCACCTGTACAGCACATCGCCAAACAACCTTGATAAAGACGGCGTAATACAACGTGTAACTATAGGCGGTAAAAACAGTTTTGAAACCATGTATTTTAACGAGTTCTTTAGCAGCCGTTATGTAACGGTACAGCTTAAGCACGGGCTTACACGGTTTACAGTTTTTAGAAGCCTTAAGTTATCGCCCATGCTGGTTACGCGTTTTGCGTGGGGTAACATGGCAAACAAGGCAGACCATCAAGGCATTGAATTTAAGACGCTAGAAAAAGGCTATCACGAAAGTGGCTTAGAATTTAACGAGATATTTAAAGGCTTGGGCTTTACAGCTTTTTACCGATATGGTCCTTATCAGTTACCGCAGTTTGATCGTAATTTGGCGTTAAAGCTATCGTTTGTGCTGAATTTGTTTTAATATATGTAAGATTTTTTTGTAAGTTTATAAAACCAACCAAACACATAATTTTATATACTTAAAATTATTGCATAGAATGTATTGGTTTTTGGATACAAGTTAAAATAACATTCATATAGAAAAAATGTCAGAAAACGTTATTGATAAAATCTTGTGGATAGAAGGATTCTATCCATTTTCTTTAAAATACGACCTTGAAAAAGCTATAAAAAAACATAAACAGGAATTAGAAAATCTAAACGTTGATTCGACTTCGATGTCAATTTTTAAATTTTCAAACTATTTTAATGTATACTTCAAAAACATTTGCGAAACTCTCGAATATGTCTTAAGCAAATCGACCTTAAGTAAATCAACTTTCATTGATTTAATAATTTCAGATTTAAACAGAACTGAGACTATTATTTCTGAGGACACCAACCGCAAACTCTTTTCTGGGGATTCATATGATAATAATTCGCTAGCAAATCTGTATATCCAAAAACCTGAATTTCAGAATGACTCAGAGCCGGTGTGGGGATTAATAGATTCCGCTATTGAAACCGCAACACTAAATTTAAACTACTTAAATTATGTTAAGTTCATTGAAAATGATGAACCAACAGATGAAATTTCACATGTAGATGTGATTAGAAACATAGGAATAGTTGGATCATCTTTTAATGCTATAAAACAAGCTTACGATAGAATAATATGGAAAGGGTATGTAATTGAAGAAAATGAGTCTGGAATAAAATTAAAATCTAATCAATATCATTTGATGCTGGATAATATTGCATTAACTAGACTAATGAGAAATGTTAGTAATACTCAAAATGAATTACAGTATTATCCCCAAATTCACAAAACAATCATAAAAATATTTCATGCAACACGACATTTTCAAGCAATAAAATTGATAGAGGAAAATGATGGTGAGATGATTTTAAAATATCAGGCAAGATCAAAAAAACCGACAGATTCTTTTATTTCATTCATTGCACCGATACTTACATATTACCCTTTCTTTCATTCGGAAAAAATTTCTGCGTTTGAAAATTTAACAATTTTAGACCTCGTAAATCTTTTTTCTATACTCTGCGATTTTGTCATGGTTCTGCCTATGCCCGGATACGATGATACAGAAGTAAAAGATTTAGCGAAGTTTAAACGCTTTAATCCTAAAGTCAAAAAATCAACACTGATATCGTATTTTAGAACCACAACTAATTACTCAGAAAAAGAAATTACAGTATTTTTGAATTTGTTGATTCAAAAAGAGAAAAAATACAATTTATTCCTTTATTCCGTCTATGAAGAGGAAGACTATTATTTCTTTTCGCACTCAACGATAAAAAGGGCCAATATGCTTTATTTGGTTGATAAGTGGTTAGAAGCAGGCAATTGTGATTTGGCAGAAAGAGGTCATAAATTTGAAGATTACATTAAAAACTTTTTAAGAACGGAAAAACTTAATGAATTTGCTAAATTCAAAATTATAGAACAGTCGAGATTTTCTTTTTTAGACGACACCAATACTCGTTTCGAGGAAGAAATAGATTTGGTACTAAAAACCGAAACTTCTATAATCGTTGCTGAAATAAAATGTACAACTTATCCATTGGATCCGGACGATTTTTATTCATCTTTTCAAACTTTAAAAAAGGCCAAAAGACAAGTGGCAAGAAAGTCTAAATTCTTAGAAGACAATTGGGAAAAATTTGAACATATACTCGGTCAAAAAGGAGAGAGAAAAATTGAACAAATAATAATCGTAAACTTTCCACATTACGCGGGAAGAAATATCGATGAAATTCCAATTGCTGATTTTTATCTCTTCCTTTCGTATTTTAAATCTGGAAAATTTGTTAATTTAAAAATAGAACGTAGTAAGGGCATAACAAGAAATGAAATACTCTATTATGATTCTGTACATTCATTTGAGGGAAATTTCGAACATTTTTTTCGAAATCCAGTTCCGATAGAAGACTTAATGGTCAGGCAAAAGATAGAGGAGTATGAAGTAACTTTAAATGGAACTGTACCAAAAACGATATCAGAAAGAGTAATTTACATTGAAAAAACACCCGACAAAGACTAATATATAGATAAACTTACTTAAAGCCGAAAACTTCACATTCAAATAAATTAAAAATTAATATCCCGTAATACTTTTTACTCTGACGCAATTTTGAGACCAAAAATTATTCAGCAAAAAACAACCACTTTTAAACCACAGTTTTTTCCTGTTTTTACTACATTTGCAGGCATTTGCACAATCTCTGCAAAAACAAAGTACTAATTTTTATAAAAATGAAGCACACAAAAATTAAAGACCTGCTAAACAGCACGAAGCCGATTGATGAAGTAATTGTAAAAGGATGGGTAAGAACCTTTAGAAATAATCAGTTCTTAGCCATTAATGACGGGTCTGTAATTCATAATATACAGGCAGTGGTAGATTTTGAAAATACCCCTGCTGAAACCCTTAAGCGCCTTACTACCGGTGCGGCCGTATTAGTTAAAGGAAACCTTGCCGAAAGCCAGGGTGCAGGGCAGAAATTTGAAATTCAGGCGAAGCACCTTGAAATACTTGGCGACAGCGATGCTGAGAAATTCCCGATGCAGCCTAAAAAGCACTCCCTTGAGTTTTTAAGGGAAAATGCCCACCTGCGTGTGCGTACCAATGTTTTTGGTGCCATCATGAGGGTGCGTTCGGTGCTGTCGTTCGCTATACACCAGTACTTTCAGGAGCGTGGTTTTGTATATGTAAACACGCCTATTATTACCGGTAGCGATGCCGAAGGTGCGGGTGAGATGTTTAAAGTTACCGCACTTCCGTTTGATGGAACACCACGTAATGAAGAAGGTAAGGTAGATTACAAGCAGGACTTTTTTGGTAAGGAAACGAACCTTACCGTATCAGGCCAGCTGGAAGGCGAAACTTTTGCAATGGCATTGGGTCAGGTATACACATTTGGACCTACGTTTCGTGCAGAGAATTCTAACACCAGCCGCCACCTTGCAGAATTCTGGATGGTAGAGCCTGAAGTTGCGTTTAACAACCTTGACGATAACATGGATCTTGCTGAAGATTTTATTCAGTATGTTATTAAATATGCCCTTGATAAATGCCAAGATGACCTTGCATTCCTTAACCAGCGCTTTGCTGATGAGGAGAAAACCAAGCCAACAGCAGAACGCAGCGAACTTGGCCTGCTTGAAAAGCTAAACTTTGTATTAGAGAACAACTTTAAGCGTGTAAGCTATACTGAGGCTATTGATATCCTAAGGAACAGCAAGCCGAACAAGAACAAAAAATTCAACTATATTATAGAAGAGTGGGGTGCCGACCTGCAAAGTGAGCATGAGCGCTTCCTGGTAGAAAAACACTTTAAGTGCCCGGTTATCCTTTATGATTACCCTGCAAAAATTAAGGCTTTCTATATGAGGCTTAACGACAATACTGCCGAAGACAGAAAAACCGTGCGCGCCATGGATATCCTGTTCCCGGGTATTGGTGAAATTGTAGGTGGTTCTGAGAGGGAAGAGCGCCTTGATGTACTACAGCAAAAAATTGCTGAACTTGGTATCGATGAAAAAGAGCTTTGGTGGTACCTTGATACACGCCGTTTTGGTACAGCTACCCACGCCGGCTTCGGCCTTGGCTTTGAGCGCCTGGTGCTGTTTGTTACAGGTATGGGTAACATTCGTGATGTTATTCCTTTCCCAAGGACACCACAAAACGCAGAATTTTAAATATATGAAGCCTCCCGAAAGGGAGGTTTTTTATGCTTTTAAGGGTGCTGATTGTCATTCCGACGGAGGAGGAATCTATAATTTCATTATATTTATTTAAAATCTACCATCATGAAAATGAGGACAATTATAGCTGCTGCTTTTGGTAGCTACCTGTTTTATAAAGTCTGACTTCAAAAAACGCAGGACACTTTTTTTGATATTTTTATATTTTTGGGTTTGGGAATTTTTGGACTTGTTTTCCTGATTAATACATTTTCAAAAGACAAGAAAGCCTATAAGTTAACACTAAACAGGAAAAGTTATTTGTCTACATTTGTTTTTATGGTTTTAGTAATACCATCGTTGGTTTTAGGATGGAAGATACATTACGATTATACTAAGCCATCGCTTATAGTTGCCGGTATTAAAGTTGACTTAGGTAATTTAAAAATGGATTTAAAAAAAGACGGTACTTTCGTTTTTACAAATACCTTTTTTATTGCTGCAAACTATAATTATGGAATGTATAGTATCTCCGGCGATACCATCATATTAGACCGGGCAGAAATCGATAATGTGATACATTCTAATAAAATGGTCCTCAAAGAAAAAGAGGTTGAATACAAGGATGGATTTCATAAAGAGTTGTATCTTGTTGAGCTTAACGCAAAGACAAATGATATTTACGGTGACTATAAAGTCGTTGAAGATAACCGATAAGGCTCTCCTCAAAAAGCATACCTCTTTTTTTACAACATTAATTTTTTCTAAAATAATGTGGCGGGCAAAAACGGTTTTTTGTATCTTTATACTGTACAAAAGTCCGATTTCATTATGCTCAAGCAGAATTTACAACTAAGATTATCGCAAAAACTTTCCCCTCAGCAAATTCAGCTTATGAAGCTGATACAGCTGCCTACACAGGCATTTGAGCAACGCCTGAAAGAGGAAATGGAAGAGAACCCCGCCCTTGAAGATACTAAAGAGGATGAGTATGAATACGAGAAGGACGAATTTGATAACAACGATGAGTATGACGACTATGATGATTATGAAGGAGAGCGTATTGATACCGACGAAATTAACATAGACGAATACCTTAGCGACGACGAAATTCCCAATTATAAGCTACAGGCTAACAACTACAGCGACGACGACGAAGACCGCAGTATGCCCTTTGCCGCCACGGTTAGTTTTCACCAAAATCTTACCGATCAGCTAAATACCTTTATTCTTACAGACGACGAGCGCGATATCGCTGAGTTTCTGGTGGGGAGTATTGATGACATGGGCTACATTCGCCGCAGTATCCCCGATATTGTAGATGATCTTGCCTTTACACAGGGTATTTATACCGATGAGCCCACGGTAGAGCATGCACTGCACATTATACACCAGATGGAACCGGCAGGAGTAGGTGCGCGCGATCTTCAGGAATGCCTGTTGCTGCAATTAAAAAGCAAAACGCCAACACCGTCTATAGAGCTTGCCATAAACATACTGGAACAGCAGTTTGAAGCGTTTACTAAAAAGCATTATGATAAGCTACTGCAAAAGTTTGACATTAAACAGGAGCAGTTGCGCCATGCCATAGACGAGATAGAAAGGCTTAACCCTAAGCCGGGTGGTGCTTACGAGAGTAATGCCAAGCCCATAGAGCATGTAGTGCCCGATTTTAGCATCAAAATTGTAGATGGGGAACTGGAACTTTCGCTTAACGGGCGTAATGCGCCAGAACTTCATGTAAGTAAAGACTACCAGGAGATGCTGCAAAGCTATAAAGACAGCCGCGATAAGAGCAGCCAGCAAAAAGATGCGGTGCAGTTTATTAAGCAAAAACTGGATAGCGCCAAATGGTTTATAGATGCCATTCGTCAAAGGCAGGAAACGCTTTATGTAACCATGAATGCCATTATGCACTACCAGGAAGAATACTTTCTGGATGGTGATGAAGCCAAACTAAGGCCAATGATTCTTAAGGATATTGCCGATTTGATAGGGTTGGACATAAGTACCGTAAGCCGTGTGGCAAATAGTAAGTATGTAGAAACACCTTATGGTACCAAGCTGATAAAGGAGTTTTTTAGCGAGGCCATGAAGAACGACCAGGGCGAGGATGTAAGTACCATCGAAATTAAAAAGATACTACAAACCGTTATAGAAGAAGAGGATAAGCGCAAGCCCTTGCCGGATGATAAACTGGCTGATATTCTTAAAGACCGTGGATATCCCATAGCCCGCCGTACCATTGCAAAATATCGTGAGCAGCTGGATATACCGGTGGCGCGTATGCGTAAGAAAATCTAAGCTATGGATAAGTTTATCCGCAGTTTCTCTTATCTTTTTTACCCGCTTTTTGTGCCGGCCTATGCTACGTTGTTTTATTTTCTGTTTGCCGGAAAGTATCTGCACAACCACGAAATTTACCTGATCTTTATCCAGGTGCTTATCGTTACCATACTGTTGCCGCTATCCGTATTTTATCTCCTGCGTTCATTAGGGTATGTAAAAACCAAAATGCTTACAGACAAAAAAGAACGTAAATTACCGCTCTCCATATACTGCCTGCTGCTGTTATTGCTTACAGAATATAGCTTTAGCAGCTTTAGTGTGCCAGAACTGTATTACTATTTTTTAGGCGTACTTATTAGTAATGTTGCGGCACTTGGATTAGTGCTTATAGGTAATAAAGCCAGCCTGCACATGATGGCAATGGCTTCGCTCACGGCGTTTGTAATAAGCTTGTCGGCTTATTACCATGTGCGGTTTATTTATATAATTGCATTTTTTATACTCTGTGCCGGTTTTACGGCCTCTGCAAGATTACAGGCTAAAGCCCATACTCCGGGAGAGTTGTTGCTGGGTACACTTTTAGGTATTGTGCCACAGGTGGGCCTTTGGTTTATATGGTTGCTGCCTGCCGGCTAACATCACAATATATAAAACATAAGCCCCAGCTTAAGCGAGTGCATACTGAGTTTTTCGCCATCTTGTAGCGTAGTGTTTTTGTACACAGGCGTAAGACCGTAATATGCATAAAAGTTCCATGTGTTATAACCTGCTGCAACATATAGCCCGGTTGTAAGCTTGTTCATGTTTGCATCATTCCTTACTTTATGTACCGTGTTGCCGTCAGGTTCATTTTGCGCTTTATCGTAGATAAGGTAGCTCAGTTTTACACCGGTGTAAATACGCCAAAACTGGTGTGTGGTGTCGTTACTGGTACGCCAGCGAAATTCTAACGGAAGTTCGAGGTAATGCAATACAAGCTTATTTTTGTCGAAAGCGGTTTTTGACGTTAGCTCATAAGTGTTTGCGCCTAAAGTATCTTTTACTACAAGGTTGTGCTTTATGTTATTGTATGAATAGCCAAGGCCTATTGCAATAGCGTGGTTACGCTTTTTATTTAGCGGAATATCCCTCAAAAAACCAAATCCCAAACCTGTAGATACCGAATACTGACTGTAACCCTTCGGCATACCCTGCATGATGTTGTAGGTAATGGAAGCATAAAACTGGTCTTCCCTGTATTTAGGGTCTGGTGTGGGCAGTAGCAGGCTATCACTAACCTGTGTTGTAGGCAGGTCTGTAGTTTGCGCCATAAGGCTAATTGTGGCTAAAAAAAGCAATATTGTAAAAAAGCTGCGCATAAGCGGGGTATGATTACTGTATTACAAAGATGCAAAAGTTTAGCCGTTTTATAATCATAACATTTTGCTATTATATAAGCTGCAAGTGTGGCCTTATCTTCAGTTCTATAACGTCGCAGCGTTTTGGCTGACTCAGGCAATACAGTACTGCGGCAGCAATATCAGTAGCCTGTAGCATTTCTTCATTCTCCACTTTTTTGAGTTTTTCCTCGGTTGGTTTTTGCTGCATATCTGTGTCAACAGCACCGGGTTCTATCAGGCTTACCTTGATCCCATGTTTATTAACCTCTTTTCGAAGGGCTTCACTGTAGGCGCGAATGGCGGCTTTAGTGGCAACATAAACAGATCCTGTTGCTTCGCGTACCTGCGCACTAAGCGACCCGATGTTTACAATATGGCCTGAGCCGTTCTTTTCCATACGTGTTATGGCACCGCCGCAACACGCCAGGTAACTCAACAAATTAATATTAAGTACATGTTGAAGGTCATTATAGCTAACATCTGTTGCATTGCCAAAACCTATTGCTGCATTGTTGACCAGAATGTCCAGATGTTCCAGTTTTTCATCTACCTGTTTAAATACATCTGCAATACCGTCTTCTGTCCCGCAATCCGCTACAAACCCGAAAAGTTTACCTTTCGCAATGGGCAAAATATCAGCAAGTGCGTCTTTAAGATGTTGCTCTTCATGTCCGAAAAATACAACATTTGCACCCTGAGATGCCAGCAATAAAACAATGGCGCGGCCTATGCCGGTAGTACCGCCCGTTACCAGCACATTTTTGCCGGAAACGCTTTGTGGAAGAAGATCCTGAATATTCATGGCTGTAATTTTATAAAGTATTTGAAGTATGTACAGCATCCGGATACCCTTTTGTACCATCCTGTATTTCAACGCGTGTTTTGGGCAGGCTTTCGGGGTAATTTTGCTGAATGAAACCAATGAGTTTCTCACGGATAAATACGCGTAAGTCCCAGTTGGTGGGTGAGTCTTTACTACTTACCAATGCCCTTATTTCCATGCCTGCGGCTACGGCATTGGTTACCTGTAGTACGTTTACTTTGCCATCCCATAAGTGTGTTGTGCTTAATAAACGGGTAAGTTCTGAACGAAGCGGGTCTATAGGCATCATAAAATCGGTGTAAATAAATACAGTGCCCAGTATGTCGGCATTTTCGCGTGTCCAGTTCTGGAATGGTTTCTCAATAAAATAGGTAGTGGGTACAACGAGGCGGCGTTTATCCCAAATCCGGATTACAACATACGTAAGGTAGATCTGCTCTATCCAGCCCCATTCTCCTTCTACAATAACCACATCGTCTATGCGTATGGGTTGTGTAATGGCTATTTGTATTCCTGCCAGTAACGTACCCAGTGCTTTTTGTGCCGAAAAACCCAGTATAATGCCTGCTACACCTGCCGAAGCAAAAACACTTACACCAATAGACCGGATGCTTTCAAAACTCATAAGCGCGGCACCTATAGCAAAGACCACAATGAGGAATATGGCAACCCGCTGCAATATGCTAAACTGGGTAAATACCCTGCGAGCGTTGAGGTTGTCTGCGGCGGTAATGTCAAACTTTCTGATAAAGCCTGTTTTTACAATAGTGGTAAACAAGATAAGAAACCAGGTGATACTTGCAATGAGCAATAGTACGCCTATATGAGCCGCAATGCGGTTATAGCCTGTAGCCAGTAAGTTTGCTGTTGCCAGTATATGTATCGCCACCGCAATAAAGAACAAGAGCAGGGGTACTTTTATGCGCTGCGCAAAATTTACCGGAAGGATGTTGTTTGGGTTTTTGCCTATTTTCCTGAGTATGTAATAGGCAATGCTAAAAGCCGCAACAAGACCGGCAATGGTAAATATAAGGAAATAGGCAGCGTTAGTGTCCATAGGCAAAAAGCTTTTGGGTTATGACAGGCTCCTAAAATTAAAAAATCCGTTCCCTAAAAGAGAACGGATTAGTGTACTTAACATATATTTATGCTTAACCGCATTTAGATGAACCACAGTCATTGCAGGTAAGGCAGCCTTCCTGGTAGATAAGGTTGGTACTGTTACAGCTGCTGCATTTTTGCCCGGTTGCCACGGTACCATCGGTTATGTAGCGTTTCAGGGCGCGGGCAACACCGTTTTTCCAGGTGTTAATGCTCTCGCTGTCCAGTTGCAGGCTGTTGATAAGGTCTACTGCCTTTTCTATCTGCATACCGTGCCTTAAGGTTCCTGATATCAGCTTTGCATAGTTCCAGTACTCCGGGTTAAACTTATGCGAAAGCCCTTCGATAGTAGTCTTATAACCACGTGTGTTTTTATATTGAAAGTCATATCGGGTGGTGCTATCCTCATTTTTGTTTTTGATGATAATGCCCTCATTAACCCAGCGTGGCAGGGCAATGCCGTCCTCATCATCGGCAAGGCCGGTAAATATTTCATAAGGCCGACCTTCTATAAGCCCTATAAAAGCAATCCATTTGTCCTTGCTGTTCTGGAAACGTACCACATCAGCCTCAAGTGTTTGCGGCCTTTTTAATGGGAAGGGTGTAAGCCCGTCTGCTGTGGGTGCCGCTTTTTCTTCCTTCTTTTCAGAAGCAGCGATCAGTACCCCGCTGCGCGAACCATCGCGGTAAACGGTAACGCCTTTACATCCGGCTTCCCAGGCTTCCATGTACAGCTGGGCGACCATTTCTTCGGGTGTTTCGTTTGGTACGTTTATGGTGACAGATATAGAGTGGTCTACCCATTTCTGGATGCGACCCTGCATACGTACTTTGTTTAGCCAGTCTACATCATTACTGGTAGCCTTATAGTAAGGTGATTGCGCTACTATTGCATCAAGGTCTTCCTGACTGTAGTTTTTAGAAGTGTCAAGCCCGTTGATTTCCATCCACTCTTTAAAGCGGTGGTGAAAAACAACATACTCTTCCCAGCTGTCGCCTACTTCGTCTATAAAGTCTACACGTACATCTTTATCATTAGGATTTACCTTTCTGCGGCGTTTGTAAACAGGCATAAATACAGGCTCAATACCAGATGATGTTTGTGTCATCAGGCTGGTGGTGCCGGTAGGGGCTATGGTAAGCAGTGCAATGTTGCGGCGGCCGTGCTCTGCCATTTCGTAGTACAACTGGCTGTCGGCTTCTTTAAGGCGCAGCATAAAAGGATTGTCTTTTTCGCGTTCGGCATCATAAATACCAAAAGCGCCACGCTCCTTCGCCAGGTTAACAGATCCGCGATAGGCTTCAAGGGCTAAGGTTTTATGTAGTTCTTCGGCAAAGTCTACGCCCTCATCACTACCGTAGCGCAGGCCAAGTGCGGCCAGCATATCACCTTCGGCAGTTATGCCAACACCGGTACGGCGGCCTTCATACGCCTTATGGCGAATGTTTAACCAAAGTTTTTTTTCAACTCCTTTTATTTCCTCACTTTCAGGATCGGCATCGATCTTAGCGAGTATGGTGTCTATTTTTTCAAGTTCGAGGTCAATAATATCATCCATTACCCTTTGTGCCACGGCTACGTGTTTTTTGAATAAAGGGTAGTTAAACGATGCTTCTTTAGTAAACGGTTTTTCTACATAAGACAGCAGGTTGATGGCCAGCAATCGGCAGCTGTCATAGGCGCAAAGCGGAATCTCCCCGCAAGGGTTGGTAGATAGTGTTTTATAGCCTAGGTCGGCATAACAGTCAGGCAGTGATTCTTTAATGATGGTATCCCAGAACAGGATACCCGGTTCGGCAGATTTCCATGCGTTGTGAATAATCTTGCCCCAAAGTGCTTTTGCGCTGATATTTTTAGAATATGCAGGCACGGTGCTAAATATCGGGTATTTCTGGATGTAGTTTTCATCGGCCTTAACGGCACGCATAAAGGCATCATCTATACGTACAGATACGTTAGCACCGGTTACTTTGCCTTGCTCCATTTTGGCATCAATAAAATCTGATGCATCCGGGTGGTTTACAGAAACGGATAGCATTAGCGCACCACGGCGGCCATCCTGGGCTACCTCGCGGGTAGAGTTGCTAAAGCGTTCCATAAACGGCACCAGTCCGGTAGAAGTGAGTGCTGAGTTTTTTACAGGCGAACCCTTTGGGCGTATGTGGCTCAGGTCGTGCCCCACGCCACCGCGGCGTTTCATAAGTTGTACCTGCTCCTGGTCGGTCTTCATGATGCCGCCATAAGAGTCGCCGTTATCATTGCCTATAACAAAACAGTTAGACAGTGATGCTATTTGGTACGGGTTGCCAATGCCCGTCATGGGGCTGCCCTGCGGTATCAGGTATTTAAAGTCTTTTATAAGGGCAAATACTTCATCCTCGCTTATCGGGTTACTGTATTTTTTTTCTACACGTGCTATTTCGCTTGCAATACGGCGGTGCATGTCATCGGGCGTGCGTTCATAAATGTTGCCATCGCTGTCTTTAAGGGCATATTTGTTAACCCAGACGGTTGCGGCAAGGCTGTCGCCTTTAAAATATTCTAACGAAGCTTTTACGGCTTCTTCCTGGGTGTAGGTAAGGGGCGTGGTGTTAAGGGTGGTAGTATTCATAACTGGGTAAATTTTGACAAGAAGTGTATCCTCTGGTTAAAACAAAGTTAATTTTAAAATAACTAATAAATAGTTAAAATTAAAAATGTTTACAAATTTAACTAATTAAGTGTTTGTATTTCAAACGTATAATAATTTATGAACATGAAAAAGTTTACAAATTATTTTATAAATATGATTTTTATCATTAAAATATTCGCTATGATATATTTTCGATAATCCAAATTGTTTCCAGATTCAGGTGTAATATTTGTATAAGAAAAAGAAAACCTTACTGTTATGAAAGTATTACCTGTTTTACTTATTTGCCTGTTTTTAGATTATACTAATGCCAATGCCCAATTAAGTCCCCCGGGTTTGGGAGATACGCACGATGCCTTTTGGTCGGCAATTGGAGTGCAGCAAAAAATAGACGAAAAAACTACCTCGATGACATATTTCGGCGAAGGCCGTATTAGTGGTGCCGGCAGTAATGATATGATGAAAGAACAGTCGATACTGGTGCTTAATGAAGAGGTGTACCGTGCTGTAAACAAAAACTGGAAATACAGCTATGCTCTTAGTTACCGAAGGCAGGACCAGTATGGTAATTACAGCCCGTATGAGTTAGAACATCTCGCAAAACAGCTGGAATTCAGGGTCTATGGCAGGCTGAGTAATACGACAACAGTGAGCCGCTTGAAATGGAAAAATACCATAAGGCAGGAAGTACGTAAATTTTACACGCCGGATTTTGATAATCCCGAAGATGTGATGCAGCTGCGCACGCGTTTAAAAACACAGGTTTCACTGCAACTTGGCAGTACTAACGAAAACCGCCTTACAGGAAGTGCTGAAGCCTTATTTTCGATAAGTGATGAAACCAATGCGGGCTGGGGAAGTTTTGGGTATAAGGAAAGCAGGTTTTGTTTTTATTACTCGTATGCGCCAAAGTCGCTGCCCGTAACTTTTGATGTGGGTTATATGAACGACCTGATGGGATATGGGCATGATGCTGCCGATGCTAATTACTTAGCATTTGATATTATCCTGGAAAATCCTTTTTAAAACTAAAGCTTGCTGAGGTTGCCTAAGACGTCTATCTTATTGCTGGTAGAAATTCCGCCCGGGTTGCAGCCGGGCTGCCCTTCGGGAATGGGCTTGTTGATGGCTTTATAATATTCAACCCACGCCGGAAAAAAATCGCTAGTGCCGGGTTGCTTGTAGGTCATTGGGTAAAGTGTAAAAAAGGGCTTGCCACCGTTGGCAAACATAAAGGCATCATAAATTAATTCAGAGCAGTAATACGCGCCATTACTATAAACATATTCAGGATCATAGGGTACACCAAGCTGTTTAATAGAAAAAGCAATGGCTTGCGGAACAAGGTTTTGGTGTTTCTTTTTAAGCCGTGCTACGAGCATAGGCTTCGCCGTGTTTTTAGAGAATTTTTCCAGTGTATTTAAACGCACGGCCTTTCCGGCAGCTTCCATAATGTAAAGAGTGTCGTTGCGGTGTACCACCATGCCCATATGGCTAAAGTCGGCGCCTTTGTAGCCTTCAGTCACGGCTTCTATGGCGTCGCATAAAGGGCCGCAGTCCATATCCTGAAAAATAAGGTCGCCGTCTTTTAGGTCTTTTACACTAACAGTTTGTGCCGATAAAAACATCGGAAGTAAAAGCAGTATGTAAAGAATCCGTTTCATTATTCGGCAGGAGTAACAGCGTCTTCAAAATCATTTGGAGATATCGCGTCTTTCACATCAAACTCGCCAATTTTAGTACGCCTTAATGCAGTAAGGTGTGCGCCGCTGTTTAAGGCTGCGCCAAAATCAAATGCCAGCGAACGGATATATGTACCCTTGCTGCACACTACGCGGAAATCTATTTCCGGCAGGGCAATACGGGTAAGTTCAAATTCGTAAATGGTGGTTTTGCGTGAAGCTATTTCTACTTCTTCGCCTTTTCGGGCATGTTCATACAAACGCTTACCATCTTTTTTAATGGCCGAAAAAACCGGAGGTTTCTGGTCGATCTCCCCGATGAATTGCTGTAGCATTTCGTTTATAAGGTCTTCTGTAATATGGTCTGTAGGGAACGTTTGGTCAACTTCAGTCTCCAGGTCGTAAGACGGGGTAGTGCCACCCAGCATAAAAGTGCCGGTGTACTCTTTTTCCATCCCCTGAAGTTCTGATATGCGTTTGGTAAACTTACCTGTACAG
Organism: Flavobacterium psychrotrophum; assembly: GCF_003403075.1. Taxonomy (NCBI): domain Bacteria; kingdom Pseudomonadati; phylum Bacteroidota; class Flavobacteriia; order Flavobacteriales; family Flavobacteriaceae; genus Flavobacterium; species Flavobacterium psychrotrophum. The sequence goes on from NZ_CP031557.1 coordinate 4,609,967, forward strand.
ATAATAAGCAGGCCGGTAGCAAGTGGGTCTAACGTGCCGGCATGGCCTACTTTTAGCTTTTTAAGACCAAGGTGTTTTTTAAGTGCCCACTTTACTTTATTAACAGCCTGAAAAGAGCTCCAGGTAAGTGGCTTATCGATAAGAAGGACTTTGCCTTCGGTAAATTCTTCCGGAGTGTACAAAACGAGATTATTTATACATTGTAAAATAAACCAGTAGTGCTGCCCCGGCTACAATACGGTACCAGCCCCACGGCTTGAAACCGTATTTTTTAATAACACCTATAAAGCCTTTGATGGCTATAATGGCTACTACAAAAGCAATAACGTTGCCTAAAAGAAATATTTTAAGGTTATCACCTTCCATAAGCATTTTGTAGCCTTTAACCTCCGCGCCCTCAGGGCCGTAATCTTTCAGTACAATAGAGTACACCGTTACAGCAAGCATAGTAGGTACAGCAAGAAAGAAAGAGAACTCGGCTGCCGCCTCACGGGAAAGTTTTTGCTGCATACCACCAATGATAGATGCTGCGCTACGGCTCGTGCCCGGCATCATGGCAAGGCATTGCCAAAAGCCTATGGTTACCGCTTTCTTTATGCTAATATCTTCTTCTTTAAAAACCTCAGGTTTTGTAAAAAGGTTTTCTATAAACAATAAGATAACCCCGCCTACAATAAGCATGATGGCTATAGGTACAGGGTCGCCAAGAACGGCATCGATCATGTCGTCAAACAATTTGCCCAGTAATAGTGCGGGAATAACGGCACAGGCCAGTTTTACATAAAAATTAAGGCGGCTAAAGTCAAAGAATTTTTTCCAGTACAGGGCTACAACAGCCAGTATGGCGCCAAATTGTATGGCGGTCTGGAAAAGTTTTACAAAAGGGTCTTCCTGTATGCCGTAGTATGAACTTGCAAAGATCATATGTGCGGTAGACGAAACGGGTAGGTACTCAGTAAGCCCCTCAATAATGGCAAGAACGATAGCCTGTATAAGATCCATGTATTATTTTGTGTTTTTAAAGTTTTTGATGGCTTTATCTTCCGGAAATGTTTCGCCTGAATTAACAGTAACGGCTTTCGGATTTGGGTTTTTTAGTATGGCATATATGGTAACGCCAAAACCAATAATTACTACGGTAGGTGCAAGGCGTATCCTTCTCCAGCTAAAAAGCTCATCTTCATTAAAAACATTAGGGTCGGCGCTACCGCCGCCACTCATTAGTATAAAGCCAAGTGCTATAACAGCAAGGCCTATAAGTAATATTTTGTAGTTTACCTTTTCAAAAAGGAACTCGGTTTTTAAAGGGTTGTTTTCCATTATGAGTTGTAAAGTTTTTAAAGTCTTAAAGTTTATAAAGTCAGCTACACGGCTGCCGTTATTTAAAATTCATCATTCAAAATTTAGAATAGAAAAGCGTCTGTCATCTATCCGTCTTCTCAAACAATCTAATACAAATCGTCTGTCCTTAAATTCAAGAAGCGTTGTGTGGCAAAAAATGTACTTATTGTTGCGATGATGATGCCAAAGCCCAGTACGCCTGCGAGTACAATGGCTGTAGGAATCCAGTCTTTCCAAATGGTTAGTTCCGGGAACGCGCCATCTAACCAGTATACTAAATAAATAAGTGCCAGTATGCTTAACAGCGACCCTATTAGTCCCAGTTTAATGCCTTTCCAGATATACGGTTTACGGATAAACGATTTTGTAGCGCCTACCATCTGCATGGTTTTGATCGTAAAACGGTGCGAATATATGGATAGCCTAAGCGCGCTGTTTATAAGCAGCATAGCCACAATAGCCAGTACGCCGCTAATAATCAATATCCAGAATGTAATTTCGTTTATGTTTTCGTTGGCTTTGTCTACCAGTACATTATCATAGCTAATGTCGCCCACGGCAGGGTCACTGCGCAGCTCTACTTCGATGTCTTTAATGCTGTCCTTTTGTACAAAATCGCCCTTAAGGTGGATGTCGTACGAATCCAGAAGCGGGTTTTCGTCCAGCAGGGTTTCGGCATCAGCCATAAGGTCCGGGTTGTTTTTGGCAGCGTCTTCTTTGCTTACAAACTTGTAGTCCTTAATAAAGGCGCTGTTTTGCAGGCGTGTGCCAAAAGCCTTGGTAACACTATCGGTAGCTTCGCGCTTAAAGTATACCGTCATGGGGATGTTCTCCTTAACGTAGCCCGAAATTTTCTCGGTATTAATAACAAATAATCCCAGCGCTCCCAGCAGGGTAAGCACGATGAAAATACACAGTACTACAGAGAAATACGACGATATTACCCTGCGTTTCTGGAACTTTTCAAAAGATGATGCCATAGGTTTTTTGGAATTTAGCGGTAAAAATAAATAAACTAATCGGGAAGTCATAGTTTATAACGCCCAAAGTTTCTACATTCGTACAATAACCGTAAATTTGCTTCTTTTAGCCGCTGAGCCATTGAGCTGCTGAGCTGCTGAGCCTTCCATACGGGGGCTTTACGACTTTATGACTTTCAACTTTAAGACTAAGTATGCGCTACAACCACAACGAAATTGAAGCCCGCTGGCAAAAATTCTGGGCAGAAGACGGCACTTTCCGTGCTGAAGATAACTCTGATAAACCAAAATATTATGTGCTCGATATGTTTCCGTACCCAAGTGGGGCAGGGCTGCATGTGGGCCATCCGCTGGGCTATATAGCCAGTGATATTTATGCGCGCTACAAACGCCACCAGGGCTTTAATGTGCTGCACCCGCAGGGGTATGACAGTTTTGGACTTCCGGCAGAGCAGTATGCCATACAAACCGGGCAGCATCCCGCCATTACTACCGAAACTAATATTAACCGCTACCGCGAACAGCTGGATAAAATAGGCTTCTCTTTCGACTGGGACAGGGAGGTGCGTACCAGCAACCCCGAATATTATAAGTGGACACAGTGGATATTTATCCAGTTGTTTAACTCATGGTACAATAAAGATACGGACAAGGCTGAAGACATTGCTACGCTTACTGCAAAGTTTACAGCAAATGGAAATGCAAATATTAATGCCGTAAGCGATGATAACATTGCTGCCTTTACGGCTGATGACTGGAACGGTTACACCAAAGCCGAACAGGAGCGTATTTTACTACAGTACCGCCTTACCTACCTTGCCGAAACTGAAGTGAACTGGTGTCCTGCGCTGGGCACAGTACTGGCAAACGACGAAATTATAAACGGCGTGAGCGAGCGCGGCGGCCACCCGGTTATCCGTAAAAAGATGACGCAGTGGAGTATGCGAATATCAGCTTATGCTGAGCGTTTACTACAGGGGCTTGATACCATCGACTGGACAGAATCGCTTAAGGAAAGCCAGAGGAACTGGATAGGAAAATCAGTTGGGGCAAGTGTGAAGTTTAGGGTTATTACCTCGGACCTCACCCCCAGCCCCTCTCCAAAGGAGAGGGGGGCTAGCTTCACTCAGGCTGGACAAACAGAATCTGGCCCCGGGTATATGACTGCTGATAGCACCAATGCTAAGGAACTTGTGCAATTTGCCAGGGCTAACAGAAAAGGGGCTACTGAAGCAGAAGCACTTTTGTGGGAAGCGGTAAGAGATAAAAAGCTTGGATATAAAATAAGAAGACAACATTATATTGGCAACTACATTGCAGATTTTGTTTCTTTAGATAAAAGGCTGGTAATTGAACTGGATGGAGGTTATCATGATGCTCCTGAACAAAAAGGGCTTGATGAAGCAAGAACTTTAGATCTTGAGCAAAAACATTCTTTTAAAGTACTTCGTTTTACAAACGCGGAAGTACTTAATGATATCAATGAAGTACTTTCTAAACTACGTATAGCACTAGACAACCGCAAATCTTATAAAGAGGAGCAGCATTTGAGTGAAGCTGCTCCCCTCTCCTTTGGAGAGGGGCTGGGGGTGAGGTCTGAAGATGATAAGAATCCGGGCATCTTAGAAGGCCTTGGCCTTAAAAACTTCATCAGCGACCTTACCGGAAACTTCGACGACCATACCTATGAAGAGCAATACATAGAAGTATTTACCACACGCCCTGATACTATTTTTGGTGTTACGTTCATGACGTTGGCACCAGAGCACGAACTGGTTGCTAAAATCACTACGGCGGAGCAAAAAGCTGCGGTAACCGCATATGTAGAAGCTACTGCAAAGCGCAGCGAGCGCGAACGTATGGCTGATGTTAAAACCATATCGGGAGTATTTACAGGGGCATATGCAGAGCATCCGTTTACTAAGGAGCCAATACAAGTATGGATAGGCGACTACGTACTTGCCGGTTACGGCACAGGCGCAGTTATGGCGGTACCTGCGGGCGACCAGCGTGATTATGATTTTGCCAAACATTTTGGCATTGAGATAAAAAACATTTTTGACGGACAGGACATCAGCACTGAGGCTTATGGCGCTAAAGATGGCGTAAAACTTCAGGACTCAGACTTCCTGGATGGCGACGATTATAAAACGGCAACCAAAAAAGTTATCGAAGCGCTGGAAGGCATAGAGCAGGGCAGGGGCAAGACCAATTACCGCCTGCGCGATGCCGTGTTCAGCCGCCAGAGGTACTGGGGCGAACCGTTCCCGGTATATTATGTAAACGGTATGCCGCAGATGATAGATAAGGCACATTTGCCAATTCGCCTGCCGGATGTAGAGAAATATTTACCTACCGAAGATGGTCAACCACCATTAGGTAACTCATCTGAATGGGCGTGGAGCATTGCCGAAAATAAGGTAGTAGCTAACGGCTTTATTGACCATGTTACGGTGTTCCCTCTAGAACTGAATACCATGCCGGGCTGGGCAGGAAGCTCTTGGTACTGGCTGCGTTATATGGATCCGCATAACGATGATGAGTTTGTATCAGATAAAGCAGAAGCCTACTGGCAGAACGTTGACTTATACATTGGCGGTAGCGAGCACGCTACAGGCCACTTATTGTACAGCCGTTTCTGGAACAAGTTCCTTAAAGACCGTGGCTTTGTACAACAAGAAGAGCCGTTTAAAAAGCTGATCAACCAGGGGATGATATTGGGTACGAGTGCTTTTGTCTATAGATTGTCGCCTACGTTTTGTGGTGCTATAAATGGTCAAAATTATGATTACGATTATGAATCTGGATTTGGATGGGGTGATGATAATCTATTCTTTTCAAAAAGTCTCTTAACGAATACTTCAAATCAACATCCGGACTATATAAAAAATGACTTTTTGGTAAATTTCTTTGAGAAAGATTTAGCTGATAAATTGGCAACGCTGGATTTTACAGAGATAATATCTGAAGATATAGTTGAGTTATTAGAACTTAGGAATAAAACTATAAAAGAACAAACCGAAATATTAAAATTGAACACATTATTCTGTGTAAATAAAATTCCGGCAGATGTGTCTTTTGTTAATTCTTCCGATGAATTGGATATAGAAGCTTTTAAGAATTGGAGGTCTTATTATAACAATGCAGAGTTTGTTACTGATGAAAACGGCAAATACATTGTAGGTCGCGAGGTCGAAAAAATGTCTAAGTCTAAATACAACGTAGTTACTCCGGATAATATTTGTGAGGATTACGGTGCTGATACCCTTCGTTTATACGAAATGTTCCTTGGACCCTTAGAACAGGCTAAACCGTGGAATACCGCCGGTATTACAGGTGTTTCGGGCTTCCTTAAAAAACTATGGAAACTGTATTTTGATGATAACGGACTTATTGTTACCGCTAACCCGGCAAGCCCTGAAGCGTATAAGATACTGCACCGCACAATCAAAAAAGTACAGGACGATATCGAGAATTTCTCGTTTAATACATCAGTAAGTTCGTTTATGATCGCCGTTAATGAGCTTACCGCCATCAATTGCCACGAGCGTTTAATACTGGAGCCGCTTGCCATTATCATTGCGCCTTATGCACCACACATTGCAGAGGAACTTTGGCACCGCCTTGGGCACCAGGGGAGTGTGAGTAAAGTGGCGTTCCCACTGTTCCAGCCGGAATATCTGGTGGAAAGCAGCAAAGAGTACCCGGTATCCTTTAACGGTAAAATGCGCTTTAAGATAGAGCTTTCACTTGACTTAACTAAAGAGCAAATTGAAGCCGCCGTAATGGCCGATGAGCGCACCATACAGCAACTAAACGGGCAGCAGCCTAAGAATGTAATTATCGTGCCGGGCAAGATTATTAATCTTGTGGGTTAGTGCCTCACCCCCAGCCCCTATAACTCCTGTTTTGTTATTGACTTTTTGAGTCGTTGAATCTTCGATTTCCAAAGGAGAGGGGAGTGAGCTTCACTCAAGCATTCAGTCATTGCGAGGAGGAACGACGAAGCAATCTTTTGCCTTATTATTATAAGATTGCTTCATGCTTCGGAATCATTATAATACCGTTCTCTGCTCCCCTCTCCAAAGGAGAGGGGTCGGGGGTGAGGTTGAATCCGCACATTCCATAAAACGAATGTGCGGATTTTTCATTTTAAGAAATTTAACAGGAAAAAATGGCACGCTCTTTGGTTTGCCAAAAGTATCAATCTATATAAACCATTCAACATGAAAAAAATCTTACTATTAGGGGCATTATGCTTCTTCGGGGTTCAGTCATCAATCGCACAAGAGGTTAAAACCGATTCAACAACTACAAACACAAATCGCGCTAAGCGCAACTTTTACATTGCGGGTGGGGCACAGTTTGTTGATTTTAAACTAAACGACAAACTAAAGGCGTCTAACCTGCCGGAGGTAAAAGCAGGTGCTTTTGAATTGTCTATTGGTGTTAACAAAACAGGAAAAGATTTTTCGTCTGACCTGGAGTGGAACGTTGATTACTATGCCGACGGTAAAACCCCGGCTGAGCGTGTCCGCTTTTTGTCTACCGGCGTTAAATGGAGGCCTCATTATGTAGTGTCGCAGTCTAAAGACATGATCTTTACAGCAGGGCTAGACCTTTCGTGGGTTTTAAATAGCGTAAATATCTATACCCGTGGCAATGTTATCGACCTTAATAACCTTAACCCTGCAGAACACAGTGGGCACATAAGCCTGTATAACCAAAACGTTTATTTAGGGCCATCGGCTTCATTTGGGGTATTCCAGGATAGTGAATTCCCATTAAGGCTTACCGCTGGCTATGAGTGGAACGTGGCGCGCGCCAGCTGGAGATCTGAGGTGGCTCAGGTAGCCAATACCGTTAAAGAAGGTGGACAGGGACGTTTCTATGCAAAAGTAATATGGTATCTGTAACAACAGGTATGACAAAATAACAGGAGCAAAGCCAGTCTGCAAAGATTGGCTTTCTTTTTGCTGTAAACCTGTTACACTAATTAAAAAGAAAAGAAGAAATGATAGGATATTATGTGTTGATAGGAATTATAGCACTCGTAAGTTTTGCTGTAAGCTCTAAGTTAAAAAGTAAGTTCGATTTTTACTCGCGCGTGCGTTTACAAAATGGCATGAGTGGTGCAGAGATTGCCCAGAAAATGCTTAACGATAATGGCATTTATGATGTAAGGGTAATATCTACTCCCGGCCGCCTTACTGACCACTATAACCCGCAGGATAAAACCGTAAACCTTAGCGAGGCTGTATATAATGAGCGCAATGCCGCTGCGGCTGCGGTTGCTGCCCACGAGGTAGGCCATGCCGTGCAGCACGCCACGGCTTATAACATGCTTAAGCTGCGCACTAATTTAGTGCCTATGGTTAATGTAGCTTCGGGCTTATCGCAATGGCTTGTAATAGGTGGGCTTCTACTGGGCGCTGCCGCAAAATTCGGATTTGGGTTTTACATAGCTGTGGCCGGGCTGGTACTTATGGCATTTGCTACGGTGTTCAGCCTTATTACGCTTCCGGTAGAATATGATGCCAGCAACAGGGCGCTGGCATGGCTAAAGAATAAAAATATGCTTGCCCCTAATGAATATGCCGGTGCGCAGGATTCGCTTAAATGGGCGGCGCGTACTTATGTGGTAGCCGCCATAGGTGCGGTAGCAAGTTTACTGTACTGGGCACTTCAGGTTTTTGGAGGCCGTTCAAGGGATTAATCTCCCTTTCTATATATATGATGGAAAACCGCTTCAGTAGTACTGAAGCGGTTTTTTTTGAATTGAGCTGTTCTATAAGTTTATTCAGACCTGTAAACTTTTACCCAATCTACATACATGGTGCCGGTAGTAATTAAAGTAGGGTCGAGATTATGGAATATATTACCGCCTACTGCCAGATTAAGTACAATATGCTGGGGCTTTCCATGAAATTGGGGTATAAATTCGTTTCCGGGTTCAGTATGTGGTTTTGTCTCTACTGCTTCTCCGTCAAACATATATATGAGGCTATCACGCGACCAGATTACCTCATATATATGATAGTCTTGTGTAATGTCTGGAGAAACATTTACTATTTTGGCTATAAGGCGGTCTACGGTTGTAGGCTGGGCTATATTAGCTCCGTAAAAGTAATCTGTATTATAAGAACGCGGTGCCTGCCCTATTGCTTCCACAATATCAATTTCTCCATGTGTAGGCCATGGGTCTTTGTAAGACCAAAATGCAGACCACATGCCATATCCCGGAGCCGCTTTTACGCGCGCGCTTATGCGTATTTTTTGTGTAGGTGTTGTAGGTGCAAATTCAAAGTTAGATTCAATTCTTCCTGAGGTATAGCCAAAATTTGCCAGCCAGGTACCGTGCGGATCTCCTATGCCCCTTACACTCTCTTTTTTTGCTGTAATGCTTAGAATTCCGTTCCTTACTTCGAGGTTAGCCGGTTGATAATGCTGAAGCTCCCCATTAAAAGCGCCACTGTTCCATATTTGCCATCCGGAAAGGTCACCGTTAAAATTGTCTTCATAAATCTTAGTATAGCCTTCGTTTTCCAAAGGGTCTTTAGTGGCGGTAGCAGGCTCAGTGTTGGGTGTGGTAATAGTGTCAGTTACATCTTTGTCGGAGTCAAGTGTTTCATTGTCATCATAAGTACACGTGTAAACACTGGTGATACATATAACCATTAATGAAATAATGATTAAAATAATTTTGTTTTTCTTTTTCATGACGGTGTGTATTTAAAGTTCATTTCTAAAAATTTCTCAATACCCGGCCCTTAATCATTGTCTTGTTTTACCCAGCCTTTGATGCTATAACTGTATTTGCCGTTCTATCTGCTGGTCGAGCGATATAAATGTTTCTGTGCGCGATACCCCATTAATGGGTTGTATTTTAGTGTTTAGTAGTTGCATCAGGTGTTCGTTATCGCGGCAGATAATTTTTATCAGTATACTCCAGTTTCCTGTGGTGTAGTGACATTCGAGCACTTCCGGTATTTTTTTAAGTTCTTTTACAGCTTCGGCATTACTCGCAGCCCTGTCCAGGTAGATGCCTACAAATGCCATGGTGCTGTAGCCGAGTACTTTTGTATTTACTATAAACTTAGAGCCGGATATTACCCCGGCCTGTTCCAGCTTGCGCAGGCGCTGGTGTATGGCTGCACCGGATATCCCTACTTTATTTGCAATTTGTAAGATGGGCTTTCGGGCATCTTCCATAAGGTCGCGTAGTATCTCTTTATCAATACCGTCTATTTCAATTTGAAGTGAATTTATCTTCATGAATTGTAAATTTTAATCAAAAATACAATTTATGCTTACATATTGTATGCTAAAGTAATCTTAAGATATTAGTGCGTTATGCTATTTTTAAGAAAGGCTGCCAGATAAATCTGGCAGCCTTTTTAAATTAGTGTGTAGTTATGTGTAGAATTACACATTCCATCGTATAAAATTTCTTGCATAAAGTCCTTCCGGACCAAAACCTTCTTTGACCTCTGCCGGTATCATGTTGAAAAATTCGGCTGTTGAAGCAATGCCCTTTACATATATCCAGTCTGCGGTATTTAAGCCCTGGTTGTTTACATAAGTGGCGCTGCTAAAATTGTTTATGCGGTTATTGCCTATGCGTCCACTAAATTTTGCCCACGGCTGGTCTGGGTTAATAAGTTTCTCGTTGTCGTCGAGCCCCACAGGTATAAGTTGGTTTTCAGATAGGTATGGAGTCCATTCTGTACCCGCTTTTTTACTAACCAGGTCTATAATATTTACCGGTACGCCTTTCGCCTCCCACGTGGTTATCCAGTCGGGGTCATTTAATTTTAGCGCGTTGTATGATGCATGGCCATTTTTTGCAACCCTTACCACAGGGTGATTACCCTCGGTTTCATATTCTCCGGGAGAAAAACGTGTTGTTATACTGCCGTGTTCGGCAAAGCCTACATTTACTACATTTTCGCAATCGGGAGTTAGAGTTACCTCGATCCACTCCAGGTCGCCCTGATGAATACCATAATTACTAATGATACAGGTAAAATTGCTGCCAGCCCTTAACGCTCTCACCGTTTGAGGCCCCTGGTAGGCGTATAGAAAAATGTAGGTAAGCACTATGTTGTAATCTACCCTTCGTACTGTGTAATACATTGGTGCAGAAATATTGACGCCATTAGCCTGACCCCTAAATGCGGTAGGCAATATTTCAAGGTAATATTCTTTTCCGTTATAGGTTGCAAGGTCCTGTTGTGTAGGTCTTGAAATACCCGTCCAGGCGCTGTAAAGCATAATGCCATCATTATTGCCACCATCTGCGGTAATTACATAAATGTTGTTATTGGCAATTACTGCCTGAGGCGACCCGTTTCCGTTGATGCCGGTATACCCTTCCTCTGTCCAGGTAACACCGTCGTTTGTAGAGCAATACATAATGCCGTTGCCTTCATGATCCCTGTAGAACAAGTGCAGTTGGTTCTGGTCTGCTACAAGGCATGGACCATCGCTGGTTTTTGTATTGCCAACATGAAAACTTGCAGCTTGTTGCCATTTAACGGCATCGGGAGATGTAATGTGCATTATGCCATTACCACCGCCATCGCGAAACATAATGTGGTAGGCACCTTTAAACCATGCAATGGTAGGCGACATGCCCCTGCCGGTAGTAAACTGTGTATACTGGCCTTTAAAATCGGCTCTGCGGGGTTCTGCCTTATCAGTAAAAGCAAGCATAATGCCGCTACCTCCACCGTCTACGGTAGTAACAAAAAGACGGTTGTTAGCAATAAGGGCATGAGGCACACCATCGCCGTTAATACCTATATATTCCTGAGGTGACCAGTTTTCGCCGTCGTTAGAATAACGGTGCATTATGCCATTACCATCAATATCGCGGTAAAAAAGATGCAGTTTATCTTTATAGGCAATAACACTTGGCCCGCTGCTGGTTCTTGTATCTGCAACATGAAAATATTTTGCCTGTTTCCAGTTTACAGCATCGGTAGAGATAATGTGCATGATTCCATTTCCTCCATGATCCTGAAACATGATGTGGTAAGCACCTTTAAACCAGTCCATGCTTGGTGTCACTCCTTTGTTTGTCCTGTAGGGCGGATGGGTTACTGCCCCGCGTTTCCTTAAAATACTTTTATCAAGTATAAAGTCAATAGAGCAGGGAAGGTAGCGCTCTTCAGATCCTGCATCGGCATCTTTGTAAAAAGTAACTTTTGGCGCAAATTTAAGTGCCAGGTCATGAAAGGCATAAGCGGCAGATTGCAGCGTGTTATCTGCCGGGCTTGTTTGGGTAGTAGATGTTTGTTCCATAATGTAAGATGTATGATTAGTAATTATTTATACATACAAGGTTACACCGATTCAAACTTGTAGTTTAAGGTAGAAACACCTGATTTTTGAAAACATAAATGTAAAGTATTGAAAAACAAATATTTATATTTTAAATAAAAAAGCCTTCCCTGATAGAGGAAGGCTGTAAGGTGCTGAAGCTTTGGCTTTTTTAGCTCGCCACGTTTTGCGGGTTGTAGCCCATATATGGCATATGCTTTTCGTTAAAAATAATGCCGTAGGTTTCCAGTTCTTCAAGTATAGGAGTGTAAACCTCTCGTGTAATGGGTAGCTGTACCCCCGGCGTAGTTATTTTACCATTTAGTATTTGCAGGGCTGCAATAGCAACAGGCAGGCCAACGGTTTTAGCCATAGCGGTATAGGTTTGGTTTTCGCCAATACAAACCATGGTGCTGTCTATCTGTTCTTTTTTGCCGTTAAGTTCATAGCCAAATTTATGGTACATCACGATCATGTCTTTATCTTCCTGATCCAGCGTCCATTTATCGCCCAGTATTTTTTCCAGTATCTGTGCCGGGGTAGCATTGTGCAGCCCAACAATCTTATTCGGGTTAAAAAGATCCAGCTCCTGTAATTTATCCCATTGGATGTCGTCTTGGTCTATCTTTAGTATATGGCGCAGTTTTAGTTCTACCGAATCTGTAGGGTGGTACGGTAAAAAGGAATTGGTAAAGTCGCGGTAGCTCATGTTTTCACTATTTTCCATAGTATAACTGTCATCTGTCATACCCAGGGTAACAAACATATTCCATGATTTAGAATAGCCTACACGGCGCAGGGTACCACGGTATAGCGTAAGGGCATTGTCAAGGCCATAAACGCTGCGGTACTTAAGCGAGTCGCGGTTAGCGTAGCCTTCAAAACGGCCGTAACCCTCTACCTCCATAAACTCGGTACGGCGAAACAGTTTATTGTACGGAATGTATTTGTAGGTACCTTCCTGTATAAATTTTGCCGCGCCGCCCTGTCCTGCCAGCACTACATTGCGCGGATTCCAGGTAAACTTGTAGTTCCACAGGTTGTTATCACTTTCGGGCGCTACCAGGCCACCGCAAAACGATTCGAATAATAATACTTTACCACCTTTATCGCGAATGTCATCAATAACCTTCATGGCGCTCATGTGGTCTATGCCGGGATCGAGTCCGCATTCGTTCATAAATACCAGTCCGGCTTCTTTTACCTGCGTGTCAAGATCTGCCATTGCAGGGCTTATGTATGATGCGGTAACCATGTGTTTTTTGTAGGTTATGCAGTCTTTAGCAACTTCAAAATGCAGGTGCGCAGGCAGCATGCTTATTACAATGTCTGCACGGCTTATTTCGTCATGGCGTTGCTGTTCATTAAATATATCAAAGGCAATAGCCCTGGCATTAGGGTGGCCGTTAGTTTTGCGTGCGGCCAGCTCAGCAGAAAGGTCGCCTATGGTAATGTGCAGGTTTTCAGGAGCTGATTTTTCTAACAGGTAGTCTATGAGGTATGTTGCCGATCGTCCTGCGCCGATAATTAGTATATTTCGCATTTCAGAGTAGTTGTTTTTTGTAACACGAAAGTAATAAAATGTTATATCTGGAGGAAGTTTTTTTATTGTTAAATCTTCAGAAGTTGTTAACTTTACGTCATTAATTTTACATAAAATGGAAAAGAAGATAGTTACGACTGCGGCATTTTTAGGTTTTACAGGAATTATACTGGGCGCGTTTGGTGCACACGGGCTTAAGAAAATCGTGGAGCCGGAATCTGTTCTTGTATTCGAAACCGGAGTACGCTATCAAATCTATCACGCGCTCTTCCTGCTCTTCATTGGCACTACTGCATTGCTTACAGAAAAAACCAAGAAACATATTTTTACATTAGTAATAATCGGAACCTTGTTTTTTTCAGGATCCATCTATCTGTTGGCTGTAAATACCCTGCTTCCTTTTGATTTTGCTAAATTCGGATGGATCACTCCTATTGGAGGATTGTTACTTATATTAGCCTGGGGGTTGTTATTTTTGAATATAATTAAACGAAAATAACGTTTCGCTCGTAATTTTTTACCAAGTAAAGGATTTTTGTTATCTTTGAGGCCTGAAATAACCCAAACACAGCCTTAAATTATGGATAACTACGGCCTTTTTACGAAAACGATTGCGTTAGAAATCCCAGGAATTACTGGGGCTACAATGAGGTACCAGCTTTCGCCGGAAGAACTTCACAACATTACCATTGAAAAAGGGCAGGGGGCAGAAACTGCTACCGGTGCACTAGCCATTAACACAGGAGCCTTTACAGGAAGGTCGCCTGAAGACCGATTTATTGTAAAAGATGCCATTACAGAAAACAATGTTTGGTGGGGAAAAGTAAACATACCTTTTGATACTGATAAGTTTGATGCCTTGTATGATAAGGTTACAGCCTATCTTTCAGGTAAAGAGATTTATGTGCGAGACGGTTATGTTTGCGCAGATTCTAACTACAGGCTTAACGTAAGGAGCGTAACAGAATATGCGTGGAGCAACCTGTTTTGCTACAATATGTTTTTGAGGCCAAAGCAAGAGGAGTTAGAAAACTTTTCGGCAGACTGGCATGTAATATGCGCGCCGGGCTTTAAGGCTAACCCTGAGGTAGACGGTACACGCAGCACAAACTTTGCGATACTTAACTTTACCCGTAAAATTGCTCTTATAGGCGGTACAGGCTACACTGGCGAAATGAAGAAAGGTATTTTTAGTGCGCTTAATTTTATATTGCCGGTTTTTGAAGATACACTCCCTATGCACTGTAGTGCAAACGTGGGTAAGGATGGCGACACGGCCATATTCTTTGGCTTATCCGGTACCGGAAAAACCACGCTGAGTGCAGATCCTGCACGCAGGCTTATAGGTGACGACGAGCACGGCTGGACGCGTGAAAACTCGGTATTTAATTTTGAGGGCGGTTGCTATGCTAAAGCCATAAACCTGACCGATGAGCACGAACCTGATATTTTCCGTGCCATAAAAAAAGGCGCTTTGCTCGAAAATATAGTGTTTAAACCGGGTACTAACGAGGTAGATTATGAAGATGTAAGTATTACGCCAAATACGCGCGTAAGCTACCCAATAGATTTTATAAATGATATACAGCCCGGATCTGTAGGGCATAACCCCAAAAATATATTCTTTTTAAGTGCCGACTCGTTTGGTATACTTCCTCCTATCAGTAAGCTTACACCGGCTCAGGCGGCTTACTGGTTTATATCTGGTTATACGGCTAAGGTAGCAGGTACAGAAGAAGGTGTTAAAGAGCCGCAGCCTAATTTTTCGGCTTGTTTTGGCGCACCTTTCATGCCGTTGCACCCTGCAAGTTATGCAGAGATGCTGATAGAAAAAATGAGGGATACCGGCGTAAATGTATGGCTTATAAATACCGGATGGACCGGAGGTGCTTACGGTACCGGCAGCAGGATGAAACTGCGCTATACCCGTAGCATGATAACAGCCGCGCTTAATGGCGAACTTGATGCTGTTGAATACATTGCAGAGCCTTACTTTGGATTAAAGGTGCCGCAAAGTTGCCCAAATGTGCCTGATGAGGTTTTAAACCCAAGGGATACATGGAATGATAAAGAAGCCTATGATGAAAAAGCTAAAGAATTAGCGCATAACTTCAGGAAAAATTTTACTAAATTTGAGGAATTCTCAAATAACGAAATTATCGCCGGCGGTCCGCTGGCATAATTGTGGATTTTAGAATAGATGTTTTTGGAAAGGCTGCCCGGGGACGGGCAGCTATTTTTTATTAAAGTAGTATATTCGCTTTTAAAACAATCCGATTTTTACCTTTGGATTTAAACTTTATGTGTAAACAAACCAATAATCAATTTCTGGTGAAAATAGAAAAGTATGTTGATATTGTATTAGGTTTAGGGTTCTTAGCAGTACTTCCTATGAATCTTATTGAAAATGATACAATTCAGATTATTATTGCTGCCTTAATGTTGATTTTTTTGGTTCCTGCGTTAATCATGAAGGCATGGCTAAATAAGGATAACAGTAATTTTAATTATCCTATTATCCCCTTGCTTTTACTGTCAGTTGTCTTATTCATCGCAGTAACTTACTTTACTTTGTAAAAAAGAGGTTTTCCCAAATGTGTCATTCTGAACGTAATGAAATGGAGTGAAGAATCTCAATTGACTAATTTACATAAGATACTTCCTTCGTCAGGATGACAAAAATGCTTATCAGATTAACAACGCTTTTAAGTTTACTTCACTAAAACCCCGTCTTTAAATATAACAGGAAGTTCAGTCACGTTGTCTTCATTAATGCTGCCGGCTTTAAATACAAACTTTTTGTCATACAGCTTGTTGCCTATAAAAAAGGTAACCATAAACACATTGTTAAGTGCCAGTACACTTCCTTCTATCATTTCTATTTTAGTAGCTGTATCCGGTGCTACCTCTGCATAATCGTGGCGCAGGCTGCTGGTTTTTCGCTCTTCATCATTTATAAGGCCGTGGGCGCTACTTACTACAATGGCAGTTTCCAGTTTTTCGTTACTGTCGTTAATAAGGTAGGCATACCAGGTTTTTTCCATAAAATCGTCGTTCCATTCCTGCATTGCAGCTACATAAACGTTCTCAACCTGTGGTATAATAATGTCTTTTTTCATATCTGTAAATGTTTTACCTAAACGGTGCGCAAAGCTATATCATTTTAAGAAACCACAAAACGGCTTAATCAACTTTGTGAAACCGTTGTGAACCTTATGCGCTGATTTTTTCTAACTTTAAGATACAAAAAATAATGAGTCATGAAAAATTTACTTGTCATTTGCCTTATGGCTGCACTAACTGTGGCTACGGGCTGTAAAAAAGAAAATGAAAAAACAACGATAGAGCAACAGGAACAAGGCACACTGCCAGGCTCTAAGCTGGATACTGTTCCTCCTGCTGAATTAGATACGATAACGGTAGACAGCGTGGCGGCAACAACTAATAATGCCGGCTGGTATGGCAGCTACAGCGGAAGCCTGCCTTGTGGCGACTGCAAGGGCATACTGACAAAACTCACCCTAAATGCTGATAATACCTATGCTCTTTCATCGCAATACCTGGGTAAGGAAGCAAAGCCACATATATATAAGGGTACTTATAATCTTGACGATAAAAAGATCGTAACGCTGGATGCAGAGGGCGACCACCTCAAGTTTCAGGTTAAGACTGAAGATGAAATGCTTGTAAAGCTTGATAAATTTGGCGCACCGGAACAAGGTAGCCCTGCGGCAAGATATTTTTTGCATAAAACAATATAGTTCCTCATCAAAAAAACACAAGTAGGTGCGTGTTCTGTTAAATTATTTTAACAGGAATTTGAGTATATTTACACATCTTTTTAGATTTGAGAATATCCTTAATACCTTCTCTTAATGTATTATATATACATTTGAGGGGGCAATATTACTGCGCATGATACGCCTGCTACTGCTTTTATCCACCATTTTTTTTAGCCTGGGTTCATCTGCCCAAAGTACTGGTGCGCTTAGAAATAAGCTTTTATCGGCAAAAGGCGAAAAACAAAAAATAGCTGTTTTAAACCAGCTGGCTGAAGTATATCTTGATCCGTATCACCCGGCTGTAAAAGCGGCTGACAGTGCTTTTTATTTTGCCGATGAAGCATTAAAACACAGTGTTGTACTTAAAGATAACTATGCCGTTAGCCATAGTAAAGTACTGCTTGCGCGATCTTATAATCAACTAGGGCAAAAAAGCAAGGCTACCACTTTTGCGAAAGAAGCGCTGGAACTGGCTACTGCAAAAAATTTTCAGGATGCAAGGGGTGAAGCGCTCGAAGAACTTTACAACCAGCTGAATTTTTATGATGAACTGGAACAAAAAACGACCTATCTGGAGCAGGCGCTGGAAGCCTACGGAAAAAAAAGCACCAAAAAGCAGCTTGCAAACATCCTTACCCTGGCATCAGACCATTATAATTATGTAGGCAACAATGTTAAGGCAATAGAACTGGGCGAGCGTTCGCTTGCTATATATAAAACCATATCCGGGGCAAGCCTTACCAATACCTATCGTGTGCTTGGTAACAACTACTTTACGGCAGGGCTTAACAAAAAGGCGATTGAGTACTTTTTGCAGGCTGCCCGTTATGGAGAAGAACTTAACCGCGAACATGAGTTACTGAGTTATACCTATAATCAGCTCGCAATTATATACAGTCAGTTAAGCGATGACCAGCTTTGCCTTAAATACCTGTATAAATCGTTGCATGAAGCTACGGTAATTAATGATAAGCAGGCCATATACACAGCACTTAACAACATTTCCGGGTTATTGGTAAAGCTTAAAAAATACAAGGAGAGCGAATCGGTACTGGCGCGAACCTCTTCAAGATACCCTCCTGAGCTTAAAATTGACAAGATTACACTACAGCTTTGCTTTCTGCATAATTATGTATTCCAAAAAGACTTTGCAAAAGCTGCACGGTATTGTAAAGCGTTACATGTACTGGCAGATAATTCTGGCAGTGAGCTTCCTGCACCGTTTATATACAACATGAACATTGCGTTTACGCGTTATTATCTGGGCATTAAAGATTTTGAAAAGGCACGCCTGTATCTTGACAGGATGAAGCCTTTTGCAGATAAAAGTGAGGGCTACAACCGCAAAAAAATGTTTTATATGCTGGCTTACCAAGTAGACTCTACCCAGGGTAATTACATAAAGGCCATAGAAAACCTTAATAAAGTGCGCGTTGCCGATGATTCTCTTTTTGATATCAGTAAGAACAACGAAATTTCCCGGTTGCAGATAGAATATGAAACCGAGAAAAAGGATAAGGATATATTGCTGAAAACGCAGAACATAAAACTACTGGGCAAAGAAACCGAACTTCAAAAAAGCCGTACCAAAGATGCCCAGTTGATTCGAAACATATCGTTGGGGATAATTTTGCTTGTTGTTATATTTTTTATAATACTGTACCGTGCTTACAAAAGCAAGCAAAAAACAAATGAACTGCTGTACAG
This sequence comes from Flavobacterium psychrotrophum, assembly GCF_003403075.1. NCBI lineage: Bacteria > Pseudomonadati > Bacteroidota > Flavobacteriia > Flavobacteriales > Flavobacteriaceae > Flavobacterium > Flavobacterium psychrotrophum. The sequence goes on from NZ_CP031557.1 coordinate 4,628,644, forward strand.
GCAACAAGCCGAAATTACAGATAAGAATAATATACTGAGCCATCTTGTAGATGAAAAGGAATGGCTTTTAAAAGAAGTACACCACAGGGTAAAGAATAACCTGCAAATTGTTATGAGCCTGCTCAACAGCCAGTCTGCCTACCTTAAAGACAAAGCAGCGGTAACGGCTATTAAAGACAGCCAGCGCCGTGTGCACGCCATGTCGCTCATTCACCAAAAGCTGTATCAGGCAGAGAATCTTTCGTCTATTAATATGAAAACGTATATCAGCGAACTGGTGTACTTTTTAAAAGATACGTTTGACGATGGTAATATTGATTTTATAACCAATGTTGACAATGTCGATTTTGATGTTTCTCAGGTGGTACCGGTAGGGCTTATACTAAATGAAGCCATTACCAACAGTGTAAAATATGCGTTTAAAGGTAAGGGCAGGGGCCAGATAAACATATCCTTTAAAAATATAGCGGCCGAATTGTATGAACTTCGCATTGCAGATAATGGTGGAGGGATTACTATTGATATAGAAGATACAGATTCCCTCGGCATGAACCTTATCCGCGGACTGGGCCAGGACTTAAACGGCACTTTTGAGATGTATAATGAAGGCGGTGCGGTTATTAAGATAACCTTTACCCGCGATATGCATATAAAACCTGCTTCTTAAATAGTTTTCAAGACTATACATTTATTCATTTTACGCATTACTTACAAGTGTGTAAAGATAGTTTATGCAATGATTTTACTAAAATCGCCATGCTGTTTATGCTTTAACAAGGCATAAAGTATTGTTAATTCAGCTGGCCTCAAAAATCACTTAACCATTAGTGTTAACAGGGTATAGCAACCAATATTAAAAATAGATTAGAGTTTTTAATGTTCAGATTGTGAAACCCTTAACACGCCTCCGTCGTAGCTTAGAGGTAGAATTAACAACTAAAATCATTTTATGAAAAAAACAGCTACTCTTTTAAAAAGCCTGCTATTTTTATGCCTGCTCACAGGGTTTCAGTCCTTTGCGCAAAGCATAACTGTATCTAATACTAACGATAGCGGGGCAGGATCTTTCAGGCAGGCCGTGGCAGACATTGCCGCAGGCGGAGCCATTCTTTTTAGTGCCGGGGCAAACGGTACTATTACACTACAATCGGCAATTACCATTAACAAAAGTATTACTATTAATGGTAATGGCGACGACGATACCGTTTTTAGCGGTGCAGATAATAGCCAGATTTTTGTAGTAACCAATGCACAGATGCTTACCATTAACAACGTAGGTTTTACAAACGGATCTGCAACGGTAAATGGCGGTGCAATTTCAGCAACCGGGTCTACAATACTAATCAACAATGCCGCTTTTACCAATAACAAAGCCGCAGGTGCAACAGCCGGGCAGGGTGGTGGTGCTATCTATGCAGAAGGCGGCGCTCTTACGGTAAACGCTTCATCATTTACAGGAAATGACGCTACAGGCGCAGCTGGTAGCGGTGGCGCGGTACTTATAGGTGCGGCAGGTAACTTTACGGCTAACGGTACTACATTCTCAGAAAATACGGCGAACCGTGCAGGTGGTGCTATAGAAGGAAATAGTGGAGCCAATACTACCATTACACTAACAGATGTTACGCTTGATGAAAATACAACAGGCGCTAACCCTGGCAATGGCGGTGGGCTACACATAACAGGTGCAGGAAATACCGTAATTACCGGTGGTACAGTATCTGAAAATACTGCTGCGGCAGAAGGCGGCGGACTGTGGAACGGGTCTGGTACAATGACATTACAGTCGGTTACTATTACAGGCAATATAGCCAGTGGTGCGGGAGCTGACCAGGGCGGTGGCGGTATCTATAACCTTAGCGGAATACTTACTGTTAATACAGGTACAGAAATTACCGGTAATATAGCAAATGGTGCTGCCGGTAGTGGTGGTGGTATACTTAACGATGCTGGCGGAAGGCTTACTGTAAACGGTGCCCTTATTTCAGATAATACATCAAACCGCGCCGGTGGCGGTATCGAAGATAACTCAGGTGCAAATGGACAGGTTACACTGACCAATATAACCCTGACAGACAACGTAACCAATAATTCACCGGGTAATGGTGGTGGCCTTCACGTAACGGGTGCAGGTACTGTGTCTATAAGTGGCGGTACGGTATCAGGCAATGAGGCAGGTGCCGAAGGTGGTGGTTTGTGGAATGGAACCGGAACCATGAATATAGACGGTACATTAATAACAAACAACACAGCCAGCGGCGCATTAGCAGACCAGGGCGGTGGTGGTATTTATAACCTTAATGGTGGTACAGTTACCATTATAAACGCAACCATAAGCAATAACGTAGCCGATGGTGCTGCGGGTAGCGGTGGAGGTATCCTTAACGATGTAGGTTCGCAGCTTAGTGTTACAGATACCGAGATATCGGGCAATACAGCAGCACGTGCAGGTGGTGGTATCGAAGACAATTCGGGTACCAGTACTATAGTGCTTACTAACGTAGACCTTATAAATAATAGTACAGGCAGCAGCCCCGGTAACGGTGGAGGGCTACACATAACCGGAGCGGGCAGCGCAACAATTACTGGTGGCGTGGTAAGAGGCAACTCAGCAGTAGAAGGTGGCGGCTTGTGGAATGCAACCGGTACACTTACAGTTAACGGCGTATACATTACAGCAAATATAGCGCGTGGCGCAACCATTACAGATGGCGGCGGCGGCATATTTAATAACGGCGGTACACTGGTTGTAAATAAATCTACCATTGCGGCTAATACAGCTACAGGCTTACTGGGCCGTGGCGGTGGTATACATGTTAATGGCGGTACGGCAGCGATATCAGGAAGTACTATTTCTGGCAATACATCTATAGCTAATGGCGGTGGTATTTACAGCACGGGTACGCTTACTGTTAATGCAAATACTATTACACTAAACAGCGCTACTGTTAGTGGTGGAGGTATTTATCACAACGCTGCTACGGCGGCAACAATAAAAAACACAATTGTATCGGGTAATATCGCACTTATATCAGGCCGCGACCTGTTTAGCGATACTGCAGCTATTGTATCAGGTGGTTACAACCTGGTAGGCTTTGCAGATAGTGACGACTTTACTTCTAATGAAAATGATATTACAGGTACGTTGCTTGCTCCGGCAGTTGCCAGTCTGCTACCACTTACGGATGCAGAAGATGGCTTGCCTTACCATGCGTTTGATTGCCCAAGTGCGGCCGCTGATATGGGCGACCCGGCAGATACGTTTAATGATCAGTTGGGTATGAGTGTATTTAACAACAGGCGTGACATTGGTGCTTATGAGGCACAGGAACTTTGTAGTACTGCAAGTACAGCTGATTTTGCATCGCTAAAAAGCATGGTGTTCCCTAATCCATCAGTAGGCGGGTTGCTAAATGTGCAACTGGCGCAAAACCATACAGGTGATGCACAGATAGCCGTGTACGAACTGGCTACGGGTAAAATAATACAACAGGCTAAAGCAGACGGAAGCCTTACTACATTAGGCCTCCAGGATGTAGCTACGGGTACATATATAGTTAAAATTACATCTGATACTGCTACCGAAACCCATAAGGTAATGGTAAACAGGTAATATATTGAAGAGAGAGCGTTTGCAAAAAGGAGAGGCGGTCTACTATAGGCCGCCTCTCTGCATTTTTATAAGTTAACGTGAGTTCGAGTTAAGATATTATTTTCTTTTTAAAACCTACAAGGTTAAAAAAACCTTGCAGGTTCGCACAGATTGGATTATTAGAGGTTCCTGCAAGGTCTTAAGGACGACACAGGTGTAAGAGTTAGTTGACTATCCAAATAACCCTATTCAGCTTCGGAGAAGCGGCATGTCTATAGAAAATGATTGTAGGACATGGTCAGGAGTTCCGGAGGAACGGCACATAATTACAAAAATATGCCGCTCCTCCGGAGCTCTGCTCACTCTGGCGTTACAATTACTATAAATATGTCGCCCCTCCGGGGCTCTCTAACTGGCAAATTTAGTCTTCCGAACACCTGTGTCTTCAGTATCATGTAGGTATAAATATCTTATGATTCACTTAAATCGAACTCACGTTAAATTAAAAGCCACGAATTACACTAATAATCACAAATCAAATTCGTGTTCATTAGTGTAATTCGTGGCTAAAATACTTTAGAATATAAACTTAGTTGATGTCGTTAAGCAATTTGCTTATTTCGTCAAGCTTAGGTGTAAGTATAATTTCTATACGGCGGTTTTTACTTTTGCCCTCAGCCGTTTCGTTGCTGGTTATCGGCGCAAATTCGCTACGGCCTGCCGCAGTAAGGTTTTTAGGGTCTACCGCCTTATTCTCACGAATAATGTTTACAATAGCCGTGGCACGCTTTGTAGAAAGGTCCCAGTTATCTGTAACGGCACCACCGCCTGCATAAGGTACATTATCGGTATGGCCTTCAATAAGCACAGATATATCCGGGTTATCAGCCAGTACCTTTGCAACTTCTACAACGGCTTTTTTACCTTCAGGCCCTACAGTCCATGACCCTGATCCAAAAAGCAATTTGTTTTCCATACTTACATATACCTTTCCGTTTTTGTGTTCAACGGTAAGGCCTTTTCCTGTAAAGCTGTTAAGTGCTTTGCTCAGTTTGTCTTTAAGCGCAACCATGCTGGCTTCCTGTGCAGCCATTTTTCCCTCAAGTTCGTCTACACGGGCAGAACGGTCTTTTAGCTCAGCACTTAGTTTATCCAGCCTGTCTTTCTCGGCAGCCAGTGCTTTTTCTTTGGCTTCAAGCTGTGCCAGGAGCTCGCGGTTCTTTTTAACGTTAGCATCAAGGGCGCTGCTGCTGTCTTTTTCAAGGGCAGTGTAGCTTGTTTTTAAATTATCAAGATTGGCCTTTGTAGCAGCATAATCAGCGGCAAGCTTATCGCGCTCGGCAATAGCTTTATCAAGCTGGCTTTTAAGGTCTTTGCCTTTCAGGTCCAGTTCGTTCTTTTCTTTAGTAAGGGCTGTATTCTGGTCAGCCATCTCACGGTTCTCCTTTTTCAGGTCGGCATACTTATTCTCAAGGTCAGTATACACCTTTTTAGAAACGCAGCTCGTAGTAAGTGCCAGCGCCAGTAATCCAGCCGAAATCGTTTTGATCCTCATATTTGTGAATGTTTTTAGTGGTCAATTAAAACGTTTTTTGCTTTCGCAATAACCTTGCCCTTTTTATTCAAATTCTACCAGTACCGGGCAGTGGTCGCTGTGTTTTGCCTCGGGTAAAATTACCGCACGGGTCAGCCTCGCGCGCATGGGCTCTGTAACCAGCGCATAATCAATGCGCCACCCTTTGTTGTTATTACGTGCATTGGCACGGTAACTCCACCAGCTGTAGTGGTGCGGGTCTTTATTAAAATGGCGGAAAGTGTCTACAAAGCCATTTTTTATAAAAGCATCTAGCCAGGCACGCTCCTCAGGCAGGAAGCCCGATACCTTAGCATTGCGTATAGGGTCGTGTATGTCTATGGCTTCGTGGCAAATGTTATAATCGCCGCAAATAACCAGGTTAGGATGCTCTAGTTTCAGGTTGTTAATGTACTCCTGAAAATCATCCATATATTTAAATTTATGGCTCAGGCGGTCTATGTTGGTACCACTGGGCAGGTACAGGCTCATAACACTAAAAGTGTCAAAATCAAGACGCAGGTTGCGGCCCTCAAAATCCATGTGTTCTATGCCGGTGCCATAAACTACGTTATTAGGCTTGTGCTTGCTGAATATAGCTACGCCACTGTAGCCTTTTTTCTGGGCACTGAACCAGTAGTGGTAGGGGTATCCGGCTTCTTCGAGCAGGTTGACCTCTACCTGGTCGTGTGTGGCCTTTATTTCCTGAAGGCAAATAATATCGGGGTTGGCGCTTTTAAGCCAGTCAATAAATCCTTTTGTGTAGGCGGCGCGTATGCCGTTTACGTTGTATGATATAATCTTCATTAGTATTCTTTGATTCCCAAAAATAGTTAAAATTTTTAAAAGGCCTCACCCTGGCCCTCTTCAAAAGAGAGGGAGCAGCTTTGCTCTTATGCTCTGACTGTGTATAAAGCTTAATTTCTTGTCATATCTCTTAAACCTTTTCTAAACCTATACGCTGTATGCCGCAAAATTTCTAATTTTGCACTTCGGCAACTTTAAATATTTCGACTTTGAATAATAAGACTCTCAGCTACAAAAACATCTCCATAAACTATACAGATAGCGGCAAAGGTACTGCTATAGTATTGCTTCATGGATTTTTAGAAAACCAGGGCATGTGGGACTTTTTTGTAACCGAATATTCAAAGAAATACAGGGTTATAACTATTGACCTTTTGGGTCATGGGCAAACGGGCTGCATTGGCTACATACACACTATGGAAGACCAGGCCGATGCTGTAAATGCCATACTGCATGAGCTACGCATTCGCAAGGCGGTATTTATGGGGCATAGTATGGGGGGGTATGTAGCTTTGGCTTTTGCCGAATTATATCCTGACATGGTTAAAGGGCTGGTGCTGCAAAACAGTACCGCACTGGCTGATAGCGATGAGCGAAAAATAAACCGCGACCGTGCCGTGGTAGCTGTAAAACAAAGTGCAACTAATTTTGTGCGGATGAGCATTGCTAATCTTTTTAGCGAAGAAAACCGTGAAAAGTTTGCGCCTGAAATTGAAAAGCTAAAGGCTGAAGCTGTGCAAACTCCTGTACAGGGTATTGTTGCGGCATTAGAAGGTATGAAAGTGCGTAAAGACCGTGAGGTGATACTGCATTTTGCACCGTACCCAATTTTGCTGATACTGGGCCAAAAAGACCAGAGCCTTTTATATGCTGAACACGCCCCGCAGGTAGAAGGTACTGCCGTAAAACTGGTAGCCTATCCGTTTGGGCACATGGCACAGATTGAAAACCGCGATGAGGTACTGAAAGAAACACTTGACTTTTTTAAACAGGTATAATCATATCATTGGTAATACGTAGATTAGCCAATATTGCTTTACTAAGGTTTTTTAAGGTAATGTTGTGAATTTGTCATAGTGCGTGCAGCGCAACAGAGCTGAATAATCTCTTTTATATATCTTGGGTATATGTCGGCATTTGTAAAAAAGCTGACCTTAGCATACCATCTTTCTGCATAGTTCGTTATCTTTAGGTAACCAACTGTCTAATCATGAAATACATATTACCTCTATTCCTGTTCTTTACAGTTTTAGGCCATGCGCAAAACTATGGTAGTTTTACAAAAGTTACGGCTGTGCGAGTATCAAACTATAATGGGTTTAACCTTTGCAACATAAGCGCTATTGCTAAACAGGGGCCATTTATAGGGGCTAAGTTGCAGGCTGTACAAAGCGATGATGAGCAACTGGCTTACGCACTAATTGCCCTTAAAAAAGAGGCGAGGCAGTGGGAGAAAAAAGCGATTCACTGCGATGAGGGTGTTTATAACTCCGCTATTCCCATTATGTATATTGTACAGGTAAACCGCTACCGCGATACCATTTTTGCTACCGCAGGAAACAGGTCAGTCGTTGATCCTGCTGAGCAGGCAGAGTATATAGATGCTACAGGTAAGTTACAAGGGTTGCTGGACGAAAACCTTTGTTTCTTTTTTGAGCGTAATTATGCGGGAGAATTTACTACGCACCAAGGCGACTCTATTCCGGCCACAGCGGTACAGCTGAACGGAAAATCGTTATATGGGCAAAAGCGGAAAGGGTTTGAGAAAAACATTGAGATGTTTCAGACCGTGCGTACCGATTCAGTTTTTGCAGATGGGTTGCAGGTGATAAAAGAGTATTGGATTAATAACTATAAGTTGAAGTTTGATGCAAAAGGCGTGCACACTATTAATGCTTATTTAATGGACTACCGCTTTCCTAAAAAGATTGACCTGACGGTAAATGGTTTGCAGATAGGTGATACGGAAGAAAAACTATACGCACTATACCCATGTTCTACAGAATATAAAAACTGGGGCGCTAACCTTAACGATCTAAATAATAACTATTATTATGAAGTGCATTTTACAGATCAAAAAGGCTATGCCATTTTTTATATACGCAACAGCAAGATCAACGAGATAGAAATTGCTTTTATGGAATAAGCATAAAAAAAAGAGGCCGAAGCCTCTTAAATTATTTTAGCGTTAAAACAAATGTTTTGTTCCTGCCAAACTGTATCATAATATACTTTCCTAAGACCAGGTCTTTTTCAGACATTTTGTAGGCATCAGTAACTTTTTCTTTGTTTACGGCTACGGCATTCGCTGCAAGAGCTTTTCTTGCCTCACCCCTCGACGGGAATATTTTTGTAATATCAGAAAGCAGTTCGATAAGGTCCTGCTCAGGGCTTAATTGCTCAGGCATAATATCTGCATGGAAAAATTCTCCAAAAATATCGGTAAAGAAATCTTTGGTTACCGCATTAAGCTGCTCGTAGTTGAATTTAGAAAATACAAACTCAGATCGTCTAATCGCTTCCTCAAGCTGTTCTTGTCCGTGCACAAAAGTAGTTACCTCTTCGGCAAGCTTTTTTTGTAGCTGCCTTAAATGTGGCGCTTCTTTATGGGCTTCGATCAAGGTGTTTATTTCATCTTCTGCAAGAAAGGTAAAAATTTTAATGTATTTCTCGGCATCGGCATCGCTGGTCTTTACCCAAAACTGGTAAAATTTGTAAGGCGATGTTTTATCGGCAGTAAGCCATACATTGCCACCTTCAGATTTGCCAAATTTAGAGCCGTCTGCCTTAGTAATAAGCGGGCACGTCATGGCATAGCCTTTAGCACCTTCATCGCTCATACGGCGAATAAGCTCTGTACCTGTAGTAATGTTTCCCCACTGGTCAGACCCGCCAAGTTGCAGCAACGCATTGTGCGCTTTGTACAGGTGGTAAAAATCGTACCCCTGTATCAGCTGGTAGGTAAACTCGGTAAACGACATACCGCTACCTGCTTCTCCTGTAAGACGTTTTTTAACCGAATCCTTAGCCATCATGTAGTTTACGGTAATGCGCTTGCCCACGTCGCGCACAAAGCCTATGAATGAAAATTCTTTCATCCAGTCGTAATTGTTTACAAGTATAGGGGCATTAGCCTCGGTTGAATTAAAATCGAGGAACTTCGAAAGTAGTGCTTTAATGCCGTTTACGTTTTTGTTTAGCGTGGCTTCGTCCAGCAGGTTACGCTCATCACTTTTGCCTGATGGGTCGCCTATCATACCTGTTGCCCCGCCTACAAGCGCTATAGGCCTGTGGCCATGGTTATAGAGGTGTTTAAGGATAATGATGGGTACAAGGCTGCCTATGTGCAGGCTGTCTGATGTAGGGTCAAACCCTATATAGGCAGTCGTCATTTCTTTAAGCAGTTGTTCCTCAGTTCCCGGCATAATGTCGTGCACCATACCCCTCCATTTCAATTCGGCTACAAAATTTTTCATCGTTCTAAATTAATTCGGCTGCAAAAATACAAAGCCTGAAGATAACACGATTATACATTTGTAAAATAATGCGAATAAAAAACCATAGGGCAATGCCATATCGGGCCGATATGATTAAATTTGTTACTATGATACTAATTACCGGCGGAACAGGATTAGTAGGAGGCCATTTGCTGCTTAGGCTGGCAGGCGGCACTACAGCCCTGCGCGCACTTTACCACAACGAAAAAAATATTAGTAAAACAAAAAAGCTATTTGCCCATTATGGTAAAACAGCTGAGTTTGAAACCATACAATGGGTAAACGGCGATATTACCGATGTGCCTTCGCTTGAGGAAGCCTTTAACGGTGTAAGCCATGTGTACCATTGTGCGGCAAATATGTCTTTCGATCCGCGGGATGAGGCCATGTTGCGTAAAGTAAATATTGAGGGTACAGCTAATATGGTTAACTGTGCGCTCGATTTTGGTGTACAGAAGTTTTGCCACGTTAGCTCGATAGCAGCACTGGGCGACCCCTTAATAGCGGGTAGCGTTATTACCGAAGAAACCGAGTGGAACCCAGAGATATACCATAGCGATTACCAGATAAGCAAGTATGGTGCAGAAATGGAAGTGTGGCGCGGCTGGCAGGAAGGACTAAAAGTTGTAATCGTAAATCCGGGGCTTATATTTGGCTACGGTTACTGGGGTCAGGGGAGTAGTGCGGTGCTAAAATCGGTTAAAAAGGGACAGTCTTTTTATACTACGGGTAGTGTGGGTGTTGTGGCTGTAGAAGATGTTACTGGAATTATGCTACGCCTAATGGAGAGTGAGCAGAATGCCGAACGTTATACTTTAGTGGCAGAAAACATAGATTTTAAAAGCCTGCTGGATACCGTAGCAAAAGGAATGAATAAGCGCGGGCCTGTTATTTATGCTTCTAAACTAATGCTGGCCTTTGCCTGGCGTGCTGACTGGCTGCTTAGTAAACTGATGATGCGCAAACGCCTGCTTACAAAACACATGGCGCAAACGGCTTTTACTACAGAGCCTTTTGACAGTTCTAAAATAATAAGTACACTTAATTATAGGTTTACAGACATGAAGCCATATCTCGAAAAATTATCGGCAGAATATATAAAGCAATAATACGACAGGGTTTAGTTCCTGCTATTCTAAGATGTGTTATTCTATTTTATGCTCCCTTTGCTGTCCTGTGCCGAGGCCTGGCTTGGCTATAAGCTTGTCAGGATTGCCTTTTTTCTTTGGTTTCAGTTTATCGTGCTCACTTCGTATTCTATTAGATACCCGCCCCTGAATTTTTTCATAATTTTCCAGGTCAGAGGCATACCAGTTATGGTTTTGAGATAATGTAATACTATCCAGCTTATATTTTTTATAAATATAAGTTCGGGGATCTACACTATTAGTGTCCAGTATCTGCGATTTATACGATTTTACTGCCTGTAATAGCGATATATCATATAATATATCTACCATTTCGTCTTCGCTTAAAAGGCGCTCGGGTTTTGGTGCATTTTCATTGCCACAGGAAACAGCCAGTGCTGATAAAAGTATAAAAACCAGTTTTTTCATGTCGTAAAATTACAATTTTTTCCGGATGTTATAAAAACGAAACAGCCACACCTTATAGTATTGCGGTGTGGCTGTTTATATAAGTTAACTATGGACTATTACTCCCTGTTAAAAAGAAGCCTTTCGCCGCATTGTATATCTTTTACCTTAAAGTTGCTGTAAACAAGCTGGCCGTTTACAAAGGTATGGCTAATGCGCGATTTAAAGTTAACACCTTCAAACGGAGACCACCCGCATTTGTAAAGTATGTTTTCTTTCTTTACATTCCATGGATGACCCGGGTTTACAATAACAAGGTCTGCATAATACCCCTCGCGGATAAAGCCACGTTTTTCAACCTTAAATATTTTGGCCGGGTTATGAGCCATTTTCTCAACTATTTTTTCTACCGATATTTTCTTTTGATGATAGGCTTCAAACATAGCTACCACACTGTGTTGTACTAGTGGCCCGCCGGATGGAGAGCTTGTATATGGGTTTTTCTTTTCGTCAAGTGTATGTGGTGCATGATCTGTGGCAATAACGTCAATACGGTCGTCAAGCAGGGCTTTCCATAGGGCATCGCGGTCTGCTTCTGTTTTCACGGCCGGGTTCCACTTTATCAGCGCACCTTTTTTGTCATAATCTGCATCGGTAAACCAAAGGTGGTGAATACAAACTTCGGCGGTAATCTGTTTTTCCTCCAGCGGAATCTTGTTAGTAAATAACTCTGTTTCCTTAGCAGTAGATATATGGAATACGTGCAGCCTTGCTCCGGTTTTCTTAGCTAGTTCTACAGCTCTTGAAGAAGAAATATAACAGGCCTCGGCAGAGCGTATAACAGGGTGAAGCTTTACCGGGATATTGTCGCCGTATTCTTCTTTGTATTTTTCAAGGTTCTGGCGTATCGTGGCTTCATCTTCGCAATGCGTGGCAATAAGCATTTTAGTATTGCTAAAGATTTTTTCGAGCACCGCTTCGTCGTCTACCAGCATGTTTCCGGTAGAAGAGCCAAGGAAAAGTTTTATGCCTGCCACGTTGCGCGGGTTGGTTTTAAGTACTTCCTCAAGGTTATCGTTAGTGCCGCCCATCATGAAAGAGTAGTTGGCATACGAGGTTTCTGCGGCGCGCTGGTATTTTTCTTCCAACAGCTCCTGCGTTACGGCATTGGGTACCGTATTAGGCTGGTCGATAAATGATGTTACACCACCGGCTACGGCAGCGCGGCTCTCAGTCTCTATCGTGCCTTTGTGGGTTAACCCGGGTTCGCGAAAATGTACCTGGTCGTCTATAGCGCCCGGTATTAAAAAGCTTCCCTCTGCATCTACGATTTTTACATCGCCAGATTTTGGGCTTATCTTTTCGGCAATTTCTTTAATGTACTTGTCTTCAATATAAAGATCACCTTCAAAAATTGTACCCTCGTTAACAATTTTGGCGTTCTTAATAAGTATCCTGTTCATGGTAGTTTTATAGTCTGTTCAGCATTTTTTTCCATCTAAGGCGTATTACGCCAAATATAGCTTCTTTAAATATAGCCGAACTCATTTTACTTTGTCCTTTAGTACGGTCTGTAAATATTATAGGAACTTCTACAATATTAAAGCCGTTTGCGTAAGTACGGTATTTCATTTCTATCTGAAAAGCGTAACCTACAAATTTTATGCGTTCAAGGTTTATGCTTTCTAACACCTTTCGGCGGTAGCATACAAAACCCGCTGTGGCATCTCGAATTGTCATTCCGGTAATGGTTCTTACATAGCTCGATGCGTAGTAGCTCATCAGCACGCGGCTTAATGGCCAGTTAACAACGTTTACACCGGTAACGTAGCGAGATCCTATAGCCATGTCTGCACCTTTGTGGCAGGCTTCATAAAGCCTTGGCAAATCGGCAGGATTGTGCGAAAAATCGGCATCCATTTCAAAAATGTATTCGTACTTTCTTGCTATTGCCCACTTAAAGCCATGTACATATGCGGTGCCAAGCCCTGATTTTCCCTGTCGTACCTCAAGGTACAATGCAGGATATTTTTGTTGCAGTTCCCGTACTCTGGCAGCTGTGCCATCTGGCGAATTGTCGTCTACAACTAAAACGTCAAAAAGTGTATTGAGTTCAAATACAGCCGTTATAATGGCGTCTATATTTTCAATCTCATTATAAGTAGGAATAATTACAAGTCCGTCGCTCATCTGGGAGGCCAAAATTTTGTGCAAAAGTAATGCTTTTATCAACGGATAAAAAACAATTAAATTATAATTAACTTACGGATTTATAAAAAAGAGTATTTTTGCAGCATGAACGATTTTACACTACACGAACGTATTACCGGTGCTCATGACTGGGCTACTGTGCTGTTTGTGTGCTGTTTTGGGGTTATTGCCATAAACCGTACCGTATTTGAAGCACGCTTTGCAGAGTTTGTAAAACTTGCCTGGAGCGACAAGTATACCAAGATTTATAAAGACAGCAGCAACCTGCAAAGCTGGTTTACCATTTCTTTCTTTTTTGTGCAGGTAATATCTTACGCTTTTTTGTTGCAGTTTATACTGGGTTATTTTGGTAAAAGCGAGGGTGGTTTTTTAAACTATATACAGTTGCTTACGATTATAACATCGTTTGTGCTGGCTAAATTTCTGGTCGAAAAAATAATTGCTACGGCATTTAATATAGAAGATTTTAACGAGCAGTTTAATTTGCACAAGGTAAACTACCGTGCATACATAGGTTTGTTGCTGCTGCCGGTTAATGTTGTGCTCTTTTATAACCTTGCGCCAAAGGCGCTTGTACTATATATAATTTTAGGGCTTATAGTGGCGGCAAGCATACTCTCTTACCTTATTTCATTAAGGATTTATCAAAAATTGATACTCAGTAAATTATTTTATTTTATTTTGTATCTTTGCGCTCTTGAAATAGCACCCTATTTTTTTCTCTATTATTGGTTTAATAGAGCAAGTTAACAACCATACTATTATGAAAGTGAAAACAATTTTGGTTTCGCAACCGGAACCTAAAGTAGAAAATTCACCGTACTTCGAGATCCAGAATAAGCTAAAGGTGAAAGTAGATTTCAGGCCGTTTATTCATGTTGAGGGTGTAAGCGCTAAAGACGTTAGGGCGCAGAAAATCGACCTTAATAATTATACCGCCATCATCCTGACAAGTAAAAACTCTATAGACCACTTTTTTAGGGTGGCCGAAGAGATGCGATACAAAGTACCTGAAACCCTTAAATATTTTTGCCAGAGTGAGGCGATAGCCTTTTACCTGCAAAAGTATGTAGTGTATAGAAAGCGTAAAATTTATGTTGGCCAAAAGGATTTTGCAGATCTTTCTCCGCTAATTAAGAAGTATAAAGATGAGAAGTTTTTGCTTCCTTCTTCTGAGCAGCTTAATGACGATATGCCGCAAGTGCTAAACAGCCTTAAGGTAGACTGGACTCCCGGTACATTTTACCGCACCATGATGAGCGACCTTACAGATCTTAAGGATGTGTATTATGATGTGCTGGCGTTCTTTAGTCCTACAGGTATAAAATCGTTGTTTAAGAATTTTCCTGATTTTCAGCAAAACAATACCCGTATAGCAGTTTTTGGTACTACTACGCAAAAAGAAGCTTTAGATCATGGCCTTCGTGTAGATATTATGGCTCCGGCTCCGGGTACACCAAGTATGACCATGGCGCTTGAAAAATATATAACAGAAGCAAATAAGGGTAAATAATTACTTTTATATTTCGGTATAAAAAAGGGCTCTCAGGTTTTTTGAGAGCCCTTTTTGTGCTTTATATCTGTTTTAGTCAGTATAGAATACTTACATTACCATTAAATTACATCCTCTGATATCGCTGTTGTCAAAACGGCCGAGTACCTCAAAACTCTGGTTTGTGTACTTTTTGCCAAGATCTTGTGTGGCGATAAAGGAGCACGAATTGTAGTTTGCCAGGTCTATAACATTTATGCCCCCGGTTTTGCCGGTCTCTATATAGGTGAGTGCGTCTTCGGTATCCCTGATTAAGATATCCATCCATGGCGGGCATTCAAAAATACCATCGCCTAAAGAATATGCCTGCGACAGCAGTTCTGTCATGCCGTATTCTGAATGTATTTTGCTTACGCCAAATCCGGTGCAAAGCACTTCATGCAGTTCTTCACGAATCATTTCTCGACGACGCCCTTTCATGCCTCCGGTTTCCATAATTATAGTATTCTTTAGGCTGAAGCCCTGTTTTTCTACAAGGTCGAGCAGGGCATAGGTAACGCCTATGAGTAATACATTTTGTCCGGAATTATCAAGTGTTACAAGTTTTTGTATTAGCTCATCATAATTGCTAAGGTAAAAACCGCTGTGTGGGTTGTTAGATCCTTTTATAAGGTCTTCTACCATGTATATAAGCGATGACCCGTCACGTTCCAGGTAAGAGGGTAGGAGTGCCAGTACTGCATAGTCTTCTATATTGCCATAGAACTGTGAAAATGCCATCCTGAAGCTTTGTTCGTAATAACTTAAGTCTGTAACAAGGTGTCGGCTGGTAATGCTGCCGGTGGTACCGCTACTGGTAAAGGTTTCCTGTACGGTATCTGTTGTGCTTAGTACATTATGCGATTTAAAAAACTGTATGGGCAGAAACGGAATCTCCTGTATTGAGTTTACATTTTGCTTATCACGGCCTAAAAAAGTACAAAAGTCGCGGTACACCACATTGTTGTCGAACTGGTGGCGAAATACTTTTAGGGTAATTTTTTCGAAAGCTTTTTTTGAGGCTATGGTAAATATATCGGTAGCGGTAAGCACAATAATAATCTTTTTACAAATGTACTAAATAAAAAAAGCACCGCTTGCGGCGGTGCTTTAAATATGATAATCAAAGAAAGATTATTGCTTGATAAGTTTCTTAGTAGCAGTTTTACCTTCTTCTGTAACTTTAACAATATATACACCAGCTGTAAGGTTAGATACGTTTACAGTGCTGTTAGATGTTGTAGTGTTTAGAACTTGTTTTCCAAGTACGTCAAATATAGCTACAGCTTTAACACCGTTAGCGTTTGAAGTAATGTTAAGGATGCTTCCTGAGTTAGGGTTAGGGAACACTTTAAGGCCTTCGATCTGGTTGTTAGCTACAGATGCTACAGTAGTAGCAGTACCTTTAAATGATACATCATCAATACTAAATGTACCTCCGTCGCCTTCAGCATTCCAACCGTAGAATCTTACTGTAAGTGTCTCAGTTATATTAGCAAGAGTAGATATTGTAATTTTGCTACCGTTTTGTCCTTGTGTAGTTGCATCGCTTACAACGAAGAATGTATTACCGTCCTGAGTTGAAAGTGCCGCGTTTGTTGGGTCGATAGAGATAACACCAAGGTTAGCTGCATAGTTATCAGCGCTTGTTCTTACAGCGTAAGTTCTTACACCTGTTCCAGATCTTTGTGCTCTGAAAGTAAGTTCAGAAAGAGAAACTTTGTATCCTGTAGCAGGAGATATAGTTGTCTGGAAGTATTTTGTAAGGTCTATAGCTCCTGTTAATGAAGCATACTCGTCAACACCATTAGTAGCGCCAAGGGCTTGTGTGTTGAAAGAGAAACGGCCAGGTCCAGATGAGTTGTAGTTTTCAGTAACTGCAGGGTTAACGGCAGTAAAACTTGTAAATGTTACATTCTGAGCTGTAGGAACAGGAGTTGGGTCTGTTGTACCAGAAGTTGCAGTTACTGCAGCAAAATCAAAAGTTGCAGTAAAATCTTGTGCATTAACGGCAATTGTTGATAAAGCAACAAAAGCCAAAGTGTAAAGTTTTTTCATGTTGATAATTTTTGTTATTATTCTAACAACAAAGATAACAAACAGAGAAAAATATAAAAATATTCCTATGTAAAATTAAGATTAATTTAGCAGGCTTTGCTAAAAGTTAACTACTTGACAATCAGCTTGCGTGTTGCTGTAGCGTCGCCTTCCTTAACTTTTATGATATAAACGCCCGGCGTAAGCTCAGAAATATTAAGTTCTTTACTGCTAAGTGTAGCCTGAAGGATACGCTTGCCAAGAACGTCAAATATTTCAACCTCTTTATTTTGGCCTGATTTTGAAGTAACATATATGCGGCCTCCGCTTACCGGGTTAGGGTAAATATTGAGCCCTTCAATAGGCTCTTTACCTCCGGAAGGTGCTGGCCTGCTTTCCTGGGCTACAGTGCTCAGCGAAAACAAACAAAACAGCAATAAGGTGATATAAAAGTAGTGTTTCTTCATACGTTAAATAATGATGTAAATGTATAAAATTAATTTCAAATACCGTACCAAAATTTGTTATGAAAAAATATTAAATTTTCAAGCTGTTTTTTAACTTTTCTATGCTGTTATTCTCTGCTTGTTTGCCAATATTTATAAATGTCATAAAAAAATAAGGGATAGCGTTAGCTATCCCTTATAAACTATCTGAAAGTGTAAACTTTTAGTAATTATGGGGCAGTAGTTACCCAAGTGCTAGCCCATGATGGTAGCGTTACGCCAGATCCTGCACCTGTAGCGGTAGCAGATTCTGTAAAGATACCTGCAGCTACAGTTACAGTAGCGCCAGCGTTGTCTTTTCCTTTTGATTTTGCAGGAACGTCAGCAGCAAAAAGTACATTTGTAGCTTTAAGAGAACCAGCAGTTACGTTAGCAAGAGTTTCGTCGTTTTCTACGTCAAAACCTACTTTCCAGTTAGCAATAACTACGTTAGAGAAGTTACCTTTAGTACCTCTTCTAAGTTTAAGAGCGCTGTTTTCAGCAAAAGCTGTAGCATCAGCAGTACTTCCAGGACCTACAAGAGACATGTTAGTAATTGTAGGGTTAGCAATTGGAGCATTGCTGTAACCAAATTCAAAGTTGTCAGCCTCTATACCACGGTTACCTTTACCATAGTCAAGTTTAGCATACCAGTTTGTGTTAGTTCCAGACCATCCTTCAGTCCAGTCAAACTGATCGTCTTCGTTACCCCAAGATACAAGGTTTGTAGTATTTACAGTACCACCAAAGAATTCAAAACCATCGTCTGAACCATGTACTACTGCTACGTTTTCTACTGTAGTGCCACTACCTACGCCAAAGAAAGAAATACCGTTGAATTCTTTTTCAGGTGTAAACTGAGCTCCAGAATATTTTACTACAAGATATTTGATGCTTCCTGAGTTATCGTTAGCTATAGTACCACCGTAAGTAAGGTCAGAAACCTCAGCCTGAGCAGTAACAGTACCCCTGTTTATAGGAGCTTTACCACAAAGTACAAGTCCACCCCAGTCACCAGCTTTTTTAGTAGCAAGACCACTTGTCATGATTACCGGTTTAGCAGCTGTACCGTTTACATTGATTTTTCCGCCTTGAGCAACAGCAATGTAAGCCTGAGTACCACCCACACCTTCAATTACAGTACCTGCAGGTATAGTTAGAGTAGCGCCATCTTTAACAACTATTCTTCCTGTAAGGTGGTAAGTAGTGTTACCATCAAGTGTAACTTCTCCATCATTTATTTCGCCCTGAAAAGCAGCAGGGTTTGCTACAAATGAAGATGAAGGCTTGTTGTTGTCGTCATCGCCACAAGATGCTGCAACAGCAGCAATAATAGCAAGCGACATGAATTTTCTAAGTGTTGTTTTCATACGTTTTTTTATGATTTAATAGTTCAAATTTTGTATTGCAAAGATGATATCCGTTTTCTTTTTAGCGGTTAAGCGTTTGTTGCGCTTTGATTAATTTAAAGCGAATAATTTGTAACATTAATGTTATCAATATTAATTTAATGTATACAGGAAAGGGCAGCCATTTGGCTGCCCTTGTGTAATAAATACATACTGTGTGTGTTAGAACTGGTATGATGCTCCAAGACTAAAGTATACACCTTTTTTATAGTTGATAAGTGTTACATCTCCAATAGATGTTCCTTCCTGTACGCGCTTAATATTTGGGTTAAGTAGGTTCTTGGCTGCAAAGTTAATTCCAAGCTTTTCGTTGATCTTGCTTCTAAGTATAAAGTCAAGCGTACCTACCGCCTTGTCTACCATGTCGCCACGGCCTACTGTGCCCAGTGCAAAAATACGGTCTGAGAAATAGTTGAATGCAAGTGTAGGGTTTATGCTGCTTGCTTTTTCATTCCATTCATACAGGTATGATATATCAGCATTGGCAAGCCAGTTAGATGCGCCCGAAAATGCACTTTTAGAATTTGTAAAATCTACCTGGAAAACATTTTCGCGTGCTACTTTGTCTTCGTTTAGTTCCTGGTTTGTGTACAGGTATGATACGTTAAGCCCTCCGGTAAGTTTTCTTGCGTTATTTTCGCCGGTGTTCCAAATCGTTTTTCTCACTTCAAGTTCAGCACCTGCGGCCATACCCCAGTCGCCACTGTTTACCCATGATATATCCTGGGTTGATGAAGATATAGTAACCTCGTTTATAGGGTTTTTTATATACTTTCCAAAAGCGGTAACCGAAAACACTTCGTCACTTTTAGGAAATACTTCCCATTTAATGTCGGCATTGTAGTTATCAGACTCATAAAGGTGTGGGTTACCTACATAACTCTGGTTTACTTCGTCGTAAGAAAAAGGTGCATTCTCTTTAAACTGAGGTAGTGTATATGTTTTACTAAAACCAAACCTTAAGTTCTGGTTTTCTGTAACAGCATACTTTAACTGGAAGTTTGGCAATAATGCATTCTTGTCAAATTTAGTACTGCCTACCGGCATAATATATGTGTCGTAATCTACTGTTTGGGTAAGTGTTTCTGCGCGAAGGCCAAATACACCGGTTAACTTAGGGCTAAATTTATATTCGGCAGTAACAAACGCTGCGTGTATATCCAGCTTTCCGGTATATGTTTGCGGGCGTAGTGCATTAGGAACTTCAACTGTACCCCTTAGTGTTTTAATGGTAAAATAATCAGCAGCATAGTTTGCGGCGTTATAAAAAGCATCAATGTTATTAGGGTCTACTATTACGCCAGATCCTGCAGCATTTACGTCAAAGTTATACTGTATGGCTTCAAGGTCGCGTTTTTTTGATTTGCCACTGTAGCCTGCGGTAAGTTTACCTTTGTACAGTTCGTCTTCGCCTTTTGCAAATTTATAGTCAAAACTTACCAATGCAGTAGCTTCTTTCTCAGTAAGATCCTGAAAATAGCGGTGGTTGTCTGCATCAGATATTGATACGATGCCATATCCAAGGTCGTTACCTGCGCCATCATAAGACATTCTTAGTTTGTTTTGTATCCTGTCTGGCATATTGTCTTTAACGGTGTTAAAGCCAGCTGCCCAGTTAAGCTGCATTTTTTCGCCAAATTTGTGCTGACCCAATAGTTGGTTTACAAAAAGATTTGTCTTTTGGTATTTTTCCCTCCTTATTATACCAGTACCATCTTCGGCAAAGTCTACACCATAACCACGGTATTCATCTGTCCTGTTGCTTGAAGTGTTGATGAAAAGTGTGTTGAAGTTAATTTTGTTGTTCTGGTCTATTTTATAACCTACGTTTGCCATGCCTGTAGTGTTAGTGGCATAGTTAAAAGATTCGTAATCATAGCTGTTTCCTATAACGCCTACATTGTTAACGCTACCCTGGCTCTTACCATCTGTAATGCTCATGTACTCGTTGCTAAAAGACCCTGTTGCAAAAAAGTTAATTCTTCCTTCTTCGCCTACGTCATAGCTATCGCCGCCTGAAAAACCTATTGAGCCTGCATAAGGCGATTTTTTGTCAAGGTTAAGTGCGTTGTAGTTGTATTGTGTAAGTGGGTTAGATGGCTTGTTTATGTTTTTGAAGCCTGAAAAGCCCGGTGCACCATTAAGCCTAAAGTTTTTTTCGCTTACGGCATTTGTGTTAATATTGCTACCCAGGTCAATACGGAAAAAGCCATTGCCTTTATAGTCTCTCGAAACGATGTCTACGTTACCACCGGCAAAGTCTCCATATATTTTGTTGTTATATACTTTATCAATAGATACGTATTCTACAATTTGAGTCGGGAAGATGTCTAATGAAATGTTTTTTCTTTCTACATTATTACTTGGTATAGAAAGTCCGTTCATGGTTGTAGAGTTGTAACGGTCGCCCATACCACGCACATAAATGTTGCCGCTCCCTTCCTGCTTGGTAACACCGCTTGTTTTTGCAACTGCCGATGCTACATCACTTACACCTTTACGGGCCAGTTCCTGCGCGCCGATATTTGTCTTTATTTCGGTAGCATTTTTTTGTTCCAGTAAAAGGGTAGATTCTTTTTGGCGGTTTACTGTTGTTTCAATAACAACGTCTTTAAGTTCTACACTTGTAGATCCTAATACTTCATCTATAGTTTTGGTTTCGCCTGCAGCAAGGGTTACCGCTATTTCTTTTGTTTCATATCCCAAAAATGTAAAAACAATGGTTTGAGCACCTGCGGGAACTTTTAAAGTATAGGTTCCTGCCTCATCCGTATTGGTAGAAATGCTTGTGCCTTTTACGGCTACACTGGCAAATGGCAGGGCTTCGCCGCCCATGTCTTTGTCAGTCACTTTTCCGGTAACGGTTGCCTGGTCCTGGGCATAGCCCATTACAAAGGTAAGTAGTGTAATTAATAAGAATTTAAGTTTCATTTCGTGTTGTTATAATTTTGGTGCAAAGATGCCGCCAAGGCATGAACCGAATGTTAGTTAAACGTTAGGTTTGGATTTACGATTTATTATTAAATTGTTAACAGATTAAATTACAGTTAACACTATTTGATACTTTTGTATTATCTTTACCTTTACCCCGCTAAAACATTCATATAGCATCAAAATGAAGAAAAAAGACATTAAGATCTTACTGGTCGATGATGAGCAGGATATCCTTGAAATTGTGGGGTATAACCTTTCTCAGGAAGGCTATCAGGTTATTACTGCGGTAAACGGAAGAGAGGCTGTGGCCAAGGCTAAAAAAGAATTGCCACACCTTATTATTATTGATGTAATGATGCCGGAAATGGATGGCATGGAAGCGGTAGAAAACATCAGGAAAATGCCTGAGCTGGCTAATGTTATTATTACCTTTTTAACGGCACGTAGCGAAGATTACAGCCAGGTAGCAGGTTTTGATGCCGGTGCAGACGACTACATTGCAAAGCCAATTAAGCCAAAATTACTGGTAAGCAAAGTTAAGGCACTACTGCGCAGGCTTAAAGAAGATGAAAGCAAAGAAGATGTTTTACGCGTAGGCAATATCGAAATTAACCGCGAAGAGTACAAGATTATAATGGAAGACCGCGAAATTGTATTGCCAAGAAAAGAATTTGAACTGTTTTATCTGCTGGCTTCTAAGCCGGGTAAAGTGTTTAAAAGAGAAGAAATTCTTGACAAGGTTTGGGGTAACGAAGTTGTAGTGGGTGGCCGTACCATAGACGTACACATACGCAAGCTTCGCGAAAAAATAGGAGACGAAATATTTAAAACAATTAAGGGAGTGGGCTACAAGCTCGAAGTTTAGTGAATATAAAATTTAAAAAGTCATACAGGTTTGCCGTAAAATCGGCCATATACATTTCTTTGTTTGCCGCTATAATGCTGGCGGCGCTTATGTACTATATGTACACCATTAACTGGGGATTTGTAGCCATATTTTCGCTTACACTACTTGTCTTTTCATTTTTTGTACTCCAGTACCGGGTAGAGCATTTTATATATCGCAGGGTAAAGAAAATTTACGACGATATAGCCTTGCTCGAAGCAAGCCCCCTGCGTGGCCAGCGCATTACTACAGATATGGCTACGCTTACAAAGGAGCTTGAAAAATTTGCCCGTGATAAAAAACTGGAGATTGAAACCCTTAAAATACAGGAAGAATACAGGCGGGAATTTTTAGGTAACGTATCGCACGAACTAAAAACCCCGCTTTTTACCGTTCAGGGCTATTTGCTTACCTTGCTGGATGGCGCCATGAACGATAAAACCCTTAGAAAAAAATACCTGCAACGTGCCGAAAAAGGTGTAGAACGCCTTACTTATATTGTTCAGGATCTCGACATGATTACTAAAATGGAAGTGGGCGACCTTAACCTGCAGTTTACCCGTTTTAATATTGTAGAGCTTATACAAAACGTTTTTGACCTGCTCGAAATGAAAGCCGATAAAAAGGGTATCATTTTAATGTTTGATGCAAAATATATTAAGCCTATAATGGTATTTGCAGATCAGGAAAAAGTACAGCAAATTGTAACCAACCTGGTTATGAACTCTGTAAAATATGGTAAAGAAAACGGCACTACAGAGGTAAGTATCGAAGATCTTGTAAACAACAAAGTTATTGTGCGTGTAAAAGATAATGGCGAGGGTATAGAGCAAAAGCATATACCGCGCCTGTTTGAACGTTTTTACCGTGTAGATAAAAGCGGTGCCCGTACAGAGGGTGGCTCAGGTTTAGGGCTTGCCATTGTTAAGCACATTGTAGAGGCGCACGACGAAAAAATTTATGTAGAAAGTGCCTTTGGGCAAGGGTCAGAGTTTTCATTTACCCTCGAAAAGACTAAATAAGTCCTTCCATTTTGCAAGGCCGTTAATGTCTCGCAATCCTTTATAAATATCGGCTTTTTCTATATCTGCCAGCCTAAAGTTTTTTTGGTGGCTGTAGGGTGTAAGTCCTGCTTTTTTAAGTTTCTTAGCTAAATATAGTTGTTCTTCGTTGCCGGGTATGGGTATAAAAAGTACTTTTTTACAAAGCTTAGATAAATCCATTATATTGCTATAGCTGGGGCGTGCAAGTACCAGGCTGCTGTTGTTTAATACCTCTTCGAGTTCGTCACTTTTCATAAAATTATAGTAGGTAACGTTGCCTTGTTGTGTTATAGACTGTTCAGGTTCTATTACGCCGCGTATAAAAATAACATTACCCTTAAAAGATAGTAAAAGCTCTTTTAGTTTGTCTTCCAGTTGCAGGCAATGCTCGCCATCAATAGTAAGTAATACAGCAAGGTCATACTTTTTGCCGGTTCCTGTTTTGTGCAGTCGGCTTAGTGTGCCCATATATCGCACGCTTTCTATGGTAATGTCATCGCTATGACCCAGTTTGCCGCTAAGGTTTAGCGATGCCTGTACATCGGGTATCCAGCACTCGCGGTATTTTTTTATAAAACTTTGTTGTATGCGTGTGGCAAGCCCAGGCAAATCTCCCGATATGATATTTAGGTGATGTGTAATGATTACCGATGGCACACCGTTATAATAAACTCCCGGGCGGGAGTCTGAAATTATGCCACTAATGCCCATTTGTTGCACACAGTCGCGCACCATTTTATGTTCGTGTGTAATTTTTGCAAACATTTTACCCAGGCGCATAAGGTGGCGCACGTTAAATAGCGAATGTGCTTTTGCATATTCCATCTGGTAAGCAGGCAGTTCGAGTGCTTTATGTTGCGGAAACTCTTTTTTAAGTAATAGTAATGCGGCACCGTCTGAGGCCATTATGGGTTCAAAACCATGGTTGTCAAGCGCCTCTATAATAGGGATGCAGCGTGTTGCGTGGCCCAGTCCTGAGTTGAGCGGAGCAACAAGTATCTTTTTGCGCTTTTCTAAGTTCACGGTTATTTTTTTGATAAGTATTTAATAACCGCAATCTAAAGTTATTTCAATTCTCATATATTTCCCTAATTTTACCAAAAATTTAATTTTAAGAGTGGGAAGCAAGAATAAACTGAAGCGTTTCAGGGAAAACGAAACGTTTGGCAATGTTTTACAGCCATCGAGAGAAGAGGCCGTTGCCGGAGATTTTCCGTTGAAAGGCAATTGGAATGCCAATTTTTTTAAGAACGATAACCCTATAGTGCTGGAGCTTGGCTGTGGCAAGGGCGAATATTCTGTTGGGTTGGCCAGCCGCTATCCCGATACTAATTTTATAGGTATAGATATAAAAGGTGCGCGCTTTTGGCGTGGTGCCAAGACTGCTGTAGATGAGGGTCTTAATAATGTAGGCTTTTTGCGTACGCAGATAGAGCTGCTTGAGCACTTTTTTGCCGATGGCGAAGTGAGCGAGATATGGATTACCTTTCCTGACCCGCAAATAAAATACAAGCGTACCAAGCACAGGCTTACCAACACTGAGTTCCTTCAGCGTTACAAAAAGATACTAAAGCCGGATGGTGTTGTAAACCTTAAAACCGATAGTGAGTTTATGCATGGCTATACACTAGGTTTACTGCATGGCGAAGGGCATGAAGTAATTTATGCAAACCATAATGTGTACAAAAACGAAGGGTCTCCAGAGGTGGTTACTGCCATTCAAACATTTTATGAGCAGCAATACCTGGAACAAAATAAAGCCATTACATACATAAGGTTTAAAATAAAATAATATGGGTGTAATTCCGGTAGTGGTTGGTTTTTTTATCTCTTTTGTGGCTACGTTGCTGCCTGGCCTGTTAAACATGACAGCGGCTAAGGTTAGCCTTAAAGAAGGGCGCAAAAATGCCATGATATTTGCTGCCGGTGCGGCTACCATAGTATTTGTACAGGCTTACATAGCAGTGGTATTTGCCAAGCTTATAAACCAAAGCCCTGATATTATAGACAGCCTCGAAGAAATAGGGGTTTTTATATTTGGGGTGCTTACCATTTTCTTTTTCTTCTTTTCTAAAAAGAAGAAAAAAAAGAAAAAAGAGGATAAAGAACTTTTAAAGATACGCAGTAAAACAGGCAATTATTTTTTAGGAGCGATGCTTTCTGCGCTTAACTTTTTTCCGGTGCCATATTATGTTTTTGTAAGCATATCATTATCGGCTGGGCGGGTGTTTGAGTTTACTAATCTCTATATCTTCCTGTTTGTGCTGGGGGCTGTAGGCGGGGCGTATGCGGTGTTTTACCTGTATATTGTATTCTTTAAAAAATTTGAGAATAAGACCGAATTTTTTATGCGAAATGTAAACTACTTCATAGGTTCTATAACCGGAATCATATCGGTAATTACGGTAATCAAAATAATCAGGAGGCACTAAGGCAAAGCTATGGCACAGGAAGAAAACTTTTTTGACAAAGTATATGATGTGGCCAGCCAGATACCTTATGGCAGGGTAACCAGTTATGGTGCTATTGCAAAATACCTGGGTGCTGCCCGTTCTGCCCGCATGGTGGGTTGGGCTATGAATGCCAGCCATAACCGCGATGATGTGCCTGCACACCGTGTAGTAAACCGACAGGGTTTGCTTACCGGCAAACACCATTTTGAAGGGACTAACCTTATGCAGCAGCTTTTAGAAAGTGAGGGTGTAAAGGTTAAGGAGCACAAAATTGTGAATTTCGACAAACTCTTTTGGGAACCGGCTGAGCATCTTTTGTAATCTCGTATTTAGTACTACAAACTATAGCGCATAAAAAAACCTGCCCATTAGAGCAGGTTCTGTATGTTTATTTCAATCGAAATTATATTTTAAACGTTACCACAGGGCGTACCGCGTGGTTAACTAAGTCTTCGCTTATGCTTCCGTTAAAAAAGTGGGCAAGGCCCTGGCGTCCGTGTGTGCACATGCCCACAAGGTCGGCATTAACGCTGTTTGCAAAGTGTAGTATACCTTTTTCTACGTTTACATCGCTATACACGTTTACACTGTAACCGTTTTCAAGCGTAAAGCCTGCTGCAAAATCGTTAATGATTTTTTCTGCTGCGTGCGTGGATTTAAAGTCGCTTGGCGTGTTTATATATACAAGGTGTAGTTTTGCATTAAAGCTGTTTGCAAAATCAACCACTTTAGCAAATGGCTTTTTAATTTCGCTTGCAAAATTAGAGGCAAATACAAAAGTAGACGGATTAAAGTCTTCTTCGTCTTTTTTGATAACAAGAACCGGTGCTTCAGATGTTCTAACTACTTTTTCTGTATTAGATCCAATAAACATTTCTTTAAAGCCGCTTGCGCCATGCGAACCCATTATAATAAGGTCGATATCGTGTTTTTTGCTCACTTTTACAATTCCTTCAAAAGCATTGTCAAACAAAACCGCTTCAGATACGGTAAGGCCTTCCAGGTAATCTGCAGATTTTACATCGTCAAACCTTTCGTGTGCTTTTTTAAGGAAAAACGCAATTTCAGGAATGTCGGCTCCGGCTACCACAGCATCACTTTCCTGTCCCGGAAGTTCCAGCAGGTGAAGCAGGAAAATTTCCGCACCATGTTCGCGTGCTACTTTGGCGGCTACTTTAAGGGCGTATTCGGCATAATCTGAAAAGTCTGTAGGGACTAGAATTTTTTTCATAATTTAATGATATTAACAAATATTTGGCTGCAATTTTAACACTCGAAAGGTAAGAATTAATTTTACATTAAACAATGCAATTTATTTTACATTACCCAATGCAATTTATTTTACATTACCCAATGATTTTCAAGATATAAAAATTATTCCTATATTTGCACAGTTATTTACTAAATCATAAGTAATGAGGGGACAGGAGTCCCCTCTTTTTATACAAATTATGGCATTTAAAGATAAAGTGGCGGCCTTGCTTAATGAAGCGTTAGAAGAACGCCCGGACCTTTTTTTAATCGAGCTTACTATAGGCGCCGATAATAAAATAAACGTTACCATAGATGGTGATAACGGGGTGGTGCTTCAGGATTGCATTGATATAAGCCGCGCCATAGAGCATAACCTTGATCGTGAGGAAGAAGATTTTTCGCTGGAGGTGGCGTCAGCCGGGGCTACAAGCCCTATGAAAGACCCAAGGCAGTTTAAAAAGAATATAGGGCGTACCGTTTTGATAAAAACCCAGGACGGCGAGATAGAAGCACCTCTTGTAGATGCTACTGCCGAGGCTGCTATCCTGGAGTGGAAAGCGCGTGAGCCAAAACAGATAGGAAAGGGTAAAGAAACTGTAACTAAAAGAGCTGAAATACCATATGCAAGTATTAAGCAGGCAGTTGTTGTAATTAAATTTTAAAAAAAAAGAGACGTTGGCATGGAAAATCTGGCATTAATAGATTCGTTTTCAGAGTTTAAAGATGATAAACTGATAGATAGGGTAACGCTTATGGCGATACTTGAAGATGTATTCAGGAATGCGCTGAAAAAGAAATATGGATCTGATGACAATTTTGACATCATTATAAACCCTGATAAAGGGGATATGGAGATATGGAGAAACCGTGTGGTGGTTGCCGATGGAGAAGTAGAAGACCCTAACTCTGAAATATCGCTTACAGAAGCCCGTAAAATAGAACGTGACTTTGAGGTGGGTGAAGAGGTTTCTGAAGAGGTAAAGCTTATACAGTTGGGCCGCAGGGCTATACTTGCATTGCGTCAAAACCTTATATCTAAGATACATGAACACGATAATACTAACCTGTATAAGCAGTTTAAAGATATTATTGGTGATATTTATACCGCAGAAGTGCACCACGTAAGGCCAAAAGCTGTAATTTTGGTGGATGATGAAGGAAATGAGATTGTTTTGCCAAAAGAAAAACAAATTCCGTCAGATTTTTTCCGCAAAGGAGACAACGTTCGTGGTATTATTGAAAATGTGGAGCTTAAGGGCAATAAGCCACAGATCATCATGTCGCGCACGTCAGAACTTTTCCTTGAAAAATTATTTGAACAGGAAATTCCGGAGGTTGCAGACGGTCTTATAACCGTTAAAAAAGTAGTAAGGATACCTGGCGAAAAAGCAAAAGTAGCTGTAGATTCTTATGATGACAGGATAGACCCGGTGGGCGCCTGTGTAGGTATGAAAGGATCGCGCATCCACGGCATCGTTCGCGAGCTGGGCAATGAGAACATTGACGTTATTAATTATACAACCAATACCCAGCTGTTTATTACAAGGGCACTTAGCCCGGCCAAAGTGTCGTCTATTAAAATAGATGAAAATACTAACAGGGCCGATGTTTTTCTTAAGCTGGAAGAGGTTTCTAAGGCCATAGGCCGCGGTGGGCACAATATTAAACTGGCAGGGTTGTTAACCGGTTTTGAGCTTGATGTTATCCGCGAGGGCAACCCGGCTGAAGAAGAAGATGTTGAACTAAGCGAATTCTCTGATGAGATCGAATCATGGGTTATTGCTGAGTTTGCTAAAATAGGGCTTGATACTGCCCGCAGCATCCTTAACCAGGATGTTAATGACCTTGTAAGAAGGACCGACCTTGAGGAGGAAACAGTGCTTGAGGTGATGAGGATATTAAAAGAAGAGTTTGAAGACTAAGTCTAACTAATATACAGCACAACACAACGCACGACGATAATAGTAATAAAAATTTATGTCTGAAGAAAGAGCAATAAGATTAAACAAAGTTTTAAGGGAATTAAATATTTCGCTGGACAGGGCTGTCGATTTTTTAAAAGACAAAGGCCATGTTATAGAGGCCAGTCCTAATGCCAAAATATCTGGCACGGAATATAATGCCCTTTTTAACCAATTTTCTGCCGACCAGAGCAACAAAGCAGCTTCACTTGAGGTTAGTGAAGAAAAACGCAAGGAGAAAGAAGCGCTGCGTATAGAGAGGGAAAAAGAGCTGGAGGAAAAAAGGAGGCAGGAAGAGGAAAAACAAAGGCAGGAAGTGATACGTGCACGCGCATCATTATCCGGACCCGTATCCGTAGGCAAAATAGACCTGAACCCTAAAAAACCTGAACCTGCTGCTCCCGCCCCTTCAGACGCTACAGCTAAAGCACAGCCTCAGGCAGAAAAGCCGGCTCCGGTAAAAGCAGAAGAACCACGCGAAGAGGCTAAAGCGCCAGAGCAGCCAAAAGCTGCCGAAGCCCCGGTACAACCGGAACAGCCTGCCGCAGCGGCGCAAGCCCCGGCTCCTGCACCAGTGCAGCCTCAGCAGCCACAGGCACAACAACAGCCACAGGCTCCTAAACAAGACAGGCCGGGACCTGCAATACAGCCACGTGCCAAGACAGAAAATGCTGCTCCTGCGCCACAGGCTCCTGCAGCTCCTGCTGAAGAGGAGACTATAAAAACACAATATACAAAGCTTACAGGTACAACTTTTACCGGCCAGACTATTGACCTTTCTCAGTTCAATAAGCCTAAAAAGAAAAAAGAAGAACTTATTAAGCCTAATAATAATGCAAGGCCGGGTGCTCCGGGCGCTAATAACAATAACGCCGCGAAGCAAAAACGTAACCGCATTACGCCTAAGCCGCAAGGACAAGGTGGACCGGGTGGAAACAACCAAGGTAACAACAGGCCAGGCGGACCGGGTAATAACCGTCCGGGAGGTCCTGCAAGCCCGGGTAAATTTGGTCCTAACAAACGTCCTGCAATTGTAAGTAAGGTAGAGCCTACGGATGAGGAAGTTAAAAACCAGATTCGTGAGACGCTTGAAAAACTACAGGGTAAAGGAAGCAAGTCTAAAGCTGCCAAATACCGTAGAGACAAGCGTGACTCTCACCGTCAGCGTACTGATGACGAGCAAAGAGCACTTGAAGAAGGAAGCAAAACAATCAAGGTTACTGAGTTTGTAACCGTGGGCGAAATTGCTACCATGATGGATGTGCCTATTACTAAGGTTATCATGACGTGTATGAGCTTAGGTATCATGGTTACCATGAACCAGAGGCTTGATGCAGAAACGTTGTCTATTGTAGCAGATGAGTTTGGTTTTGAAGTAGAATTCATTACCACAGATATTGAAGAAGCTAAAGAAGTAGTAGAAGACAGAGAAGAGGATCTTGTGTTCCGTGCGCCTATTGTTACGGTAATGGGTCACGTTGACCACGGTAAAACATCACTTCTTGACTACATTCGTAAAGAGAATGTAATTGCCGGAGAATCGGGTGGTATTACCCAGCACATAGGTGCTTATGGTGTTACCCTTGATAACGGACAAAAAATTGCATTTTTAGATACACCGGGTCACGAAGCGTTTACCGCTATGCGTGCCCGTGGTGCCCAGGTAACGGATATTGCCATTATTGTAATTGCAGCAGATGATGATATCATGCCACAAACAAAAGAGGCAATTAACCACGCTCAGGCTGCCGGTGTACCAATGATATTTGCTATCAACAAAATTGATAAGCCTGCCGCTAATCCTGAAAAGATTAAAGAAAAACTTGCAGGTATGAACCTGCTTGTAGAAGACTGGGGTGGTAAATACCAATCGCACGATATTTCGGCTAAGCAGGGTATAGGCGTTAAAGAGCTACTTGAAAAAGTATTACTTGAAGCCGAAATATTAGACCTTAAGGCTAACCCGGATAAGGCAGCTGTAGGTACTGTAGTAGAAGCGTTCCTTGATAAAGGCCGTGGATATGTTTCAACGGTGCTTGTACAGGGTGGTACACTTAGAGTGGGCGACTATGTACTTGCCGGTAAACACCACGGTAAAATTAAGGCAATGCAGGATGAACGCGGACACAATGTTAAAGAGGCAGGGCCATCTCAGCCAATATCAATATTAGGTCTTGACGGTGCTCCTACTGCGGGTGATAAGTTTAACGTTTATGAAGATGAGCGTGAGGCTAAGCAAATTGCTGCTAAGCGTACACAGCTTATCCGTGAGCAGTCTGCTCGTACTAAAAAGCACACTACCCTTGCAGAACTTGGAAGACGTATTGCACTGGGCCAGTTTAAAGAACTTAACATCATTATTAAAGGTGACGTGGATGGTTCTGTGGAGGCTCTTGCCGATTCATTCTCTAAACTGTCTACAGAAGAGATCGAAATCAAGATCATACACAAAGCTGTAGGTGCTATTACAGAATCTGACGTACTTCTTGCATCAGCATCAGACGCTATCATTATTGGCTTTAACGTAAGGCCGTCTGCAAGTGCAAGACAGCTGGCAGACCGCGAAGAAATTGATATCCGTAACTACTCGATCATCTATGATGCTATCGATGACCTTAAGGATGCAATGGAAGGTATGCTTTCTCCTGAAATGAAAGAGGAAGTTACAGGTACTGCTGAGATACGTGAGGTGTTCAAGATATCTAAAGTGGGTTCTATTGCCGGATGTATGATTACAGATGGTAAGGTGTTCCGTAATTCAAGGATAAGGCTTATCCGCGAAGGTGTGGTTATCTACACTGGTGAGCTTGCTACCCTTAAGCGCTTTAAAGATGACGTTAAAGAGGTATCTAAAGGTTATGACTGTGGTATGCAGATTAAAAACTATAACGACATACAGGAGTATGACGTAGTAGAAGCATACCATGAAGTAGAAGTGAAAAAGAAACTGAAATAATCAGTTACATTTTAATATCAGAATCCCGATTGCAGCAATGCTTTCGGGATTTTTTATTTTGGAAAGATCCTGATGAAAGCGAAAGCTAAATTTGTCATACATTTACAAAGGCTTGCTAGCCTCATTCCATCCAACCTTTAATTGTTTATCATTGACCAATTCTATTCAACAGAAGTTTTATGGGCTTGACCACTTGCGTGCCCTGGCTATCACATATGTGTTCCTTTTTCATTATTTTATACTGAGTGGCGATGAGCCTGCCTGGCTTCCCTGCTTTGCGAAATTCGGGTGGTCTGGTGTCGACTTGTTTTTTGTGCTGAGTGGTTTCCTTATTTCGTTACAGTTGTTCGGGCAGATAAAGTTCGGCCAGCGTATTTCCCTGCGACAGTTTTTTATAAAACGTATTTTCAGGATTTTCCCTGCTTACTTTTTAACTGTGGCATTGTATTTCTGCATCCCTATTTTTCGCGAAAAAGAAGCATTACCTCCTTTATGGAAGTTCATAACCTTTACACAAAATTTTGGACTTAACCTAAAAGATTCAGGTACATTCTCTCATGCCTGGTCGCTATGTGTAGAAGAACATTTTTACCTCTTACTCCCATTAATGCTTTTGGGGCTGGTGCTTACAGGATGTTTTAAAAAATCATATTGGTTGCTAATCCTACTGTTCATTTTAGGATTTGTACTCAGATGGTATAGCTATAACTATTTGTTTCTGCCTAAAGCAGGATATGAATATAACTGGATGTACTGGTATAAATACATTTATTATCCTACTTACAATCGTCTTGACGGCTTGCTTACCGGTGTAACGATAGCTGCTCTATACAGGTTTATGCCAGATCTTTGGCAAAAGCTTTCACAGTATGGCAACCTGCTCCTGATAATTAGCCTTATGATACTTGTAGGAGGTTATTATTTATGTTATGACCCTCATGGGTATTATGCCAGCATATTTGGCTTCCCTGTGGTTTCTATAGGATATGGGTTTATGGTTTTTGGAGCACTCAGCTCGGATAGTTTTTTGTATAAATGGAAGTCCGGCATAACTACATTTATCGCAACACTTTCTTATGCCATCTATCTTACACATAAGGGTGTTATACATCTTACCCACCTCTTGCTAAAAGACTGCATGTTAAATAGTAACCTTGTGTTGTTTATATCTATACTCGCTTGTATTGCAGTTGCATATCTTATTAATGTTGTGGTAGAAAAACCTTTTATAAAACTTGGTAGAAAAATTTCGCATATGATTTTAATGATGCCTGAAATATTTTTTTTAATATTGCTGCACAAATAACAAACCAAATGAAGACCAATATAATTTCAGCTATTTTACTGCTGTTTTGCTTTATCGCTACTGCGCAAACTAAAACCGAATATCATCTTATATCACTCGCCGGAGAAAATGGAGAAGCCGTACCCATGCAGTTTTATGTGGCAGGTGTGTTTGACGGCCGCCAGTTTACAGATAACATAGGCACGGTACAAAAAGGTATAGCCAACCGGCCGGTGCTTACACGTTTTGAAAAACCTTTTTTAGAAGAAACTACTCAGTACCTTATGGCGGCTTACCCTAAGAAAGATGGTGGTTACCCGGTTTGGGTTCGCATAAATGATTTATACATTTCTGAGTATACAGATAGAAATGAAGAAACCGGATATGCATCTGTAGTGATGGATGTGATGACTAAAAAGAATGATACCTTATATATAGAGGGTACTTTTGGCGGTAATATTGAAGGCACTGCAGGCGATGTTACAAAAACACATCCATTACGCCTAAGGCAGGCACTAAACAAATGTCTTGGCTTATATGAAGTGGCGCTTACGGAAGACAAGATACATGAGGTGTTTACCGAAGAGAATATAAAAAGAGAAATACCTTTAAAACCTGCTGAAGGTGCTTACAGTTCATATCTTGATATGGTAAAAAATAAACCACTTGCAAATGGTGCTTACTACCTGAAGCAGGAAAAGGATAAGTACTATGTTATTAATAAAACTAACAGCCAGAAATGTGGTAATTTTTATGCCTATAGCGATGGCGAAAGTGTCTACCTGAATGTTTCGAAACTTGCCAATGAAAATTATTATGCCAAAACAGAACGTGTAGCCAACAAATATTATATTGATAATGTTGCCTATAATCAACATAAGGCGGGCTTACAGGTAGCCATATATATGGCAGGCGGCTATGTAGCAGCGAGTATGGTTGAAACCACTATGCCTTTATTAGTAGACTGCTATAGCGGGCAGCCTTTTTTCTTGTCTAATAGTGCTATTAAAACCATGCTGGAACCTTATCCGGTATTACTACAGGAATATAAGAAAAGTAAAAAGCAACCGGAAGATATAAAACGTATTGTGATGAAATACGTAGAGCAGAGTACTGCCAAATAAACTAAAAAATCCCGCAGCTGCGGGATTTTTTAATATTCTGGGGCCAGTTCTATTTCCAGGCCTTCAAGATCATTTGTAATGGGCAACTGGCATCCCAGGCGGCTGTTTGGCTTTACATAAAAAGCTTCAGCCAGCATGGCATCTTCGTCAGGGCCCATTTCTGGCAATGCTACATCATTTAGTACATAGCACTGGCAGGATGCACACATGGCCATACCACCACATACACCAATAGTACCTTCAGGCGCGAGTTCGTAAGCACGTACCAGTTCCATGATGTTCATGGCCATATCGGTAGGTGCCTGTACCTCGTGGGTTGTGCCCTCCCTGTCGGTTATTTTTATTGTTATCTCGTTCATTCTTCACGTTTATAGTTTACTGTTTGTGGTTTATTGTTGCTTACGCAGCCGTACCACGAACTACAAACAAAAAACCATAAGCTGTAAACCGTTTACTCTATCGCTTTTACCACCTGCTTTTCAGCTTCCTTGCGGGTACCGTCAAAACCATCTACGCCACTTACGGTAGTATATTTAAGCACATACTTTTTACCAGGGTTGAGTTTATTGAATACACTTTGGCACATTAGTGTAGCCTCGTGGAAGCCGCATAAGATAAGCTTTAGTTTACCTGGGTAAGTGTTGATATCGCCTATGGCATAAATACCCTCTATATTAGTCTGGTAATCGAGTGCGTTGTTTACCTTAATAGCATTCTTTTCGATCTCTAATCCCCAGTCGGCTATAGGGCCTAATTTTGGCGTAAGCCCAAAAAGCGGGATGAAATAATCGGTTTCTATGGTAGATTTTTCACCGTCAATTTCAAGTTCCAGCGCTTCTACCTTACCATCGCCTATAATGCCGGTAACTTCGGCAGGTGTAATAAGGTTTATTTTGCCCTGGTGCTTTAGTTCGGTTACTTTTTCAACACTGTCTAACGCTCCGCGGAATTCATTCCTCCTGTGTACCAGTGTAACCTCAGAGGCTACATCGGCAAGGAAAACACTCCAGTCTAATGCAGAGTCGCCACCACCGGCTATTACAATACGTTTATTGCGAAACTGCTCCGGGTCTTTTACAAAATACTCCACACCGTTTTCTTCATAAGCGTCAATGCCCTCAATAAGTGGCTTACGTGGCTCAAAGCTGCCAAGTCCGCCAGCTATCGCTACGGCTTTAGCGTGGTGTTTAGTGCCTTTATTAGTGGTAACTATAAACGTACCGTCTTCCAGTTTATCTATAGTGTCAGCTTTTTCGTTTAAGGTAAAACCGGGCTGAAACTGCTTTATCTGCTCCATAAGGTTTGTAACCAGGTCGCCCGCTAAAACAGACGGAAAACCGGGAATATCAAAAATGGGCTTTTTAGGATAAAGCTCTGTCAGCTGGCCGCCCTGCTGTGGCAATGCGTCTATAATATGGCATTTAAGCTTAAGCAGGCCTGCCTCAAATACGGCAAAGAGCCCCGTGGGCCCTGCACCTATAATTAAAATATCTGTAGTGATCATTAATAAAATAAGGATAAAAGCAATTTTGCACAGCAAAGCTCGCTAAAACTGCCTCAATTAAATATGATAAAAATCATTGTAGAAAAACTACGTGCTTATGCCACATTTACTACCGTTTCTATTTGCGGTACGTGTTTTTTTATTGTGGTTTCTACACCGGCCCTAAGCGTCATCTGGTTAACGCTGCAGCCTACGC
This sequence comes from Flavobacterium psychrotrophum, assembly GCF_003403075.1. Classification (NCBI taxonomy): domain Bacteria; kingdom Pseudomonadati; phylum Bacteroidota; class Flavobacteriia; order Flavobacteriales; family Flavobacteriaceae; genus Flavobacterium; species Flavobacterium psychrotrophum. Next base: position 4,664,917 of record NZ_CP031557.1, read on the forward strand.
ATGCACCCTCAAGGCGCACCTTTACGTGCTTGTCTTCCTCGATGTCTATAAGGGTAATGTTACCACCGTCTGACTCAAGAAACGGACGAATTTCGTCAAGGGCTTTCTCTACATTAAGTTTAATTTCGTCTGTTGTCATTATTATTTCTTTTTTACCGCCGAACAACCGGCCATGGTAGTTATTTTAATCGCCTCAGAAGGAGGAAGGTTTTCGTTCCTGTCTACCGTTTCCTGCACAATGTTACGGGCAAGTTCTTCAAATGAAGCTTCAAGCGGGGTAGCGGTTTGCAGGGCAGCAGGGCGGCCGTAGTCGCCTGCTTCGCGTATGCTTTGTACAATAGGGACTTCACCAAGGAAAGGCACTTCAAGGTCTTCGGCAAGATTGCGAGCACCTTCTTTACCAAAGATATAGTATTTGTTTTCAGGAAGTTCTTCCGGTGTAAAGTAGGCCATGTTTTCTATAATGCCCAGTACCGGTACATTGATACTTTCCTGGCGGAACATTGCCACGCCTTTCTTGGCATCGGCAAGTGCTACAGCCTGTGGCGTACTTACAATAACCGCACCTGTAATAGGCAGCGACTGCATGATAGAAAGGTGGATGTCGCCCGTTCCCGGAGGAAGGTCTAACAACAGGAAGTCAAGCTCGCCCCAGTCAGCATCCCATATCATCTGGTTTAGTGCTTTACCCGCCATTGGGCCACGCCATATAACGGCCTGCTCAGGACTTGTAAAAAATCCTATCGAAAGTATTTCTACACCATAGCTGGTAATAGGTTTCATTTTGCTTTTGCCGTCTATGGTTACAGATATAGGGCGCTCGCGCTCTACATCAAACATTATAGGCATAGAAGGCCCGTAGATATCGGCATCAAGAACGCCTACTTTAAAGCCCATTTTAGCAAGGGTAACGGCAAGGTTAGCCGTAATGGTAGATTTACCTACACCGCCTTTACCCGAAGATACTGCAATAATATTGCTGATGCCTGGTATTGATTTGCCCTTAATTTCAGGCTTTTCAGGAGCTTCAACTTTTACATTCACTTTAATTTTTACATCCGGAGATATTTTTTCGTGAATGGTTTTAATGATATCGGCTTCGGCACGCTTGCGTATGTGCATGGCCGGTGTGGTCATTACAAGCTCTACAACTGCTTCATCGCCAAAGGTAAGTACGTTTCGTATAGCGCCGCTTTCTACCATATTCTGGCCTTCTCCGGCAAGGGTTATGGTCTCAAGGGCTTTGAGTATTTCTTTTCTGTCTAACTTCATAATTTAAAAAATGCTAACAGCCTATTATTAAGGCTGATTTCAAAGTGCAAAGATAGCGTGAAAAGTTTATTCGGCGAAGTTTATTGTTTCAGATTTTGCCGCGAATTATGCGAATTTCCCGAATTATGAAACCACATTCATAATCTGTAAAACACTACAGCCAAAGCAGCAAAAAACAGTAGTAATTTGTAAAAAGATGATGAATTGTGTGAAAGTGTAATTAATCTGTCGGATAATGAATGCTCATTTATTTTAAGCATTCTACAGATTTAAATAATTCAGTAAAGTTCCGGCCTTAACATCCTCAGGGGTCGTAGATGTAAGCAATAGAAAATAAATATCATTGTCTTTCCTGTAAAATGCAAAGTCAGATTTTAATTGTTGTTTACTGAAATTGGTGTTCTTAATGATTATCCTTGTGTCTTTTTGGTTATTTGGGTAAAAAACTAAATGTTCATAAGCAGTGTGATATACCTGTATTGTATCATTAGAATATATACGACTGATTTCTCCATCAGAAGAAAAATGTAATGAGTTTATTTCCTTTACTTTGGAGAAACCGTATAAATTATAATTTAGATCATATTGTGTATCTTCAATGTTAGTAAACGCCGAGTTAATTGACTCATACGGAATATTAGCGTTAATATCTACTTTACGAGTATCTGTAAGATTATTAAATTTAATAATTTCTAATGTGTACTTTTTATCAAGTAGATAGTTGGATATTATGGTATCATGATGAAAAAGATAAGTGCCTTGAGAGTGATGTTTGAAATCTTTCTTCCTGAGGAATTTCTTCACATCAACTAATTCTTTTTCAGTGTAGTCAAAGAATTCAACCTTTTGGCATGAATAGCAAAGAAGCAAAAGGATTATGATAAAACTATATTTCATTATGGGTGGTTTGTAGTCGTAAAGTTAGAATAAAAATTCTGACAATATCCATCCACTTTTATAGTGTAGTTTTATAATTGCAATCAAAGATACTTTGATATACTTATGTTACTTCACTTTTTTTAAAGCCTCAGCTACCCTAGCTGCAACAATACTATCCAGGTTTTTAGATTTTACCTCAAGAAGTTCTTTTTGCAGGTGCAGTTCGGCAGTAGCCTTGCGGTGTTCTAAAAGGTTCATAACCTGGCGTGCCAGTATTTTTAGGGCTTCTAGCTGTTTGTCAGTAAGTACACGGGGTTTGGTGTCTACCACACAAAACGAACCCAGGCCATATCCGTTACCGGATACAAGCGGGATGCCGGCATAAAAAACAATTTTGGGCTCATCAGTTACAAAAGGGTTGTTTTTAAAGCGGTCGTCTTCGCGGGAGTCTTCTACAATAAAAGGTTCTTCGGGGGTAAGAATTGCGTGAGAGCAAAACGAATACTGGCGGTGGGTTTCTTCGGCATCAAGGCCATAGCTCGACTTAAACCACTGCCTGTCCTGATCTACCATACTGATGAGTGCCATAGGAGCATCGCAAATTATGGCAGCAAGAGTGGTAAGATCGTCGTAATCTTTTTCATTAAGGGTGTCAAGTATGTTATAGCTTCTTAACTCCTTAATTCGTTTCCGTTCGTTCTCAGGATCCTGTCCGTAATTCTTAGCATTCATGTATCAAACGTACTAAAAAAATCTCAAATCTCTTAAAATTTAGAATATAATTGACAGTTTGCGCACGACGAACGGCGCTTTAGTTACGTTGTGATAATTGATGTTACAAAGATATTACAGGGTTTTCGAAAAATAAATTCTCCTGTGTCCCAACGGAAAATCTTTAATTTCTCCAACAGCGGTATAGCCATGTTTCAGGTAAAATGCTTCGGCCTGAAAACTAAATGTATCCAGCATAGCAATAGTTGCGCCTTTTTGGCGGGCTGCGTTTTCGGCGTGTTGCAAAAGCCTGCCTCCAATACCGCTGCCCCGATGTGTTTCGGCCACCCACAGTATGCGTATTTCAAAACCGTTCCACGCTCCTATGCCGCCCAGCAGTCCGCCAATAAGGGTGTCGTTATCATCTTTTACAGAAAATTCAAGCGGTGTCCAAACTTCGGCAAGTGCCGCTACCTGCTGCTGATTGTAGCTGTTTATGCAATCGAGTATCGTTTTTATATCTTCTTTGTGGCTTTGAATGATGTTAAAAGGCATAGGGTAAGGTTTATGCAAAAATAGTGATTACGGTAAAACAAAAAGCAGCCGTTATCCGGCTGCTTTGTAATGCGTCTTAAGATTGTTAAGCGTTTTGCTTAGTCTCTTTAGTTATTGTTTTTACAGGTGCTTTTTGTGTTTCTACAATACATCGGCGGCCACTGCAACCATAGCGTGGTGTAGAACTACAGCTTGCCATAAGTAGTAACCCTGCTCCTAAAATCATCATGTACTTTCTTTTCATCATCATCTTCGCTTTAGTAATTTCTTTTAGTTGTACAGTACTAAGCAAAGGTAATGCCAAAAGGGTCAGTGTGTTGTAAATCTGTGTGTTAAAGTTTTAGGCGAGCATGCTGTCTTCCTTTTGTAATGCCTTTAGCTGCTCAAGGTAGGTGCGCTCGTTGCTTAGCCTTGGTATCTTGTGCTGTCCGCCCAGTTTGTCCTGTTCTTTTAGCCAGTCATAAAATAATTTAGGACGGGCCACATTAAGCACCAGTTTGTTTAGCGTCATGCTGTTGTAGCGCTTGGCTTCATAATCGCTGTTTACGCTTTGCAATGCTTCATCAAGATGGGTGCGGAAAGCCTCAGGATCCTGCGGGTGGCAGCTAAATTCTACAATCCATTCATGTGCGCCTTTTTCGCGGCCTTCCATGAAAATAGGGGCTACGGTATAATCAAGCACTTCTGCGCCGGTAAGTTTGCAGGCCTTGGCTATGGCTTTATCTGTATTTTCTACCATCAGTTCTTCGCCAAATACATTAATATGGTGCTTGGTGCGGCCACTTACCCGTATGCGATAAGGGCTAAGGGAAGTAAACCTTACAGTATCGCCCACCATATATCGCCATAAGCCACCGTTAGTAGTAAGTACTACGGCATAATTTTTATTGAGTTCTACCTCACTTAGCGGAATAACGCGCTGGCGGTCTGTGCCAAAGGTATCCATAGGGATAAACTCATAAAAAATACCGTAGTCCAGCATTAGCAGCAACTCATTACTGTCGTTACTGTCCTGAATGGCAAAAAAGCCTTCGCTGGCATTGTATATTTCGTAGTATTTAAAATCAGGTTTAGGTAATATGTTCTGGTACTGGGTACGGTAGGGTTCAAAACTTACCCCACCATGAAAATATACCTCAAGGTTAGGCCATATTTCGAGCAGGTTGGTTTTGCCTGTTTGCTCCATTATGCGGTTTAGTAAAACCATCATCCAACTGGGTACGCCTGCAAAACTGGTAACATTTTCATTAACCGTTTCGCTTACTATGGCGGCAAGCTTGCTCTCCCATTCTCCCATAAGCGATACGCGGCTGCTTGGGGTACTGCTTAGTTCTGCCCAAAAAGGCATGTTATCTATCAGTATGGCAGAGAGGTCGCCAAAAACGGTGTTCTTGTCTTCATACAACTGCTTGCTGCCACCCAGTCGCAGGCTCTTGCCGGTAAATAGTTGAGAACCTTCGTTGTTGTTCAGGTAAAGGCATAACAGGTCTTTACTGCCTTTGTAATGGCAGTCTTCTAAAGCTTCGCTGCTTACAGGTATAAATTTGCTTTTGGCATTTGTAGTACCGCTGGATTTTGCGAAGAATTTTATGGGGCTGGGCCAAAAAACATTTTGCTCTCCCTGTCGGGTCTGCTCTATCATGGGTTCCAGGTCTTCGTAAGTAGAAACCGGTACGCGGCGGGCAAAAGTGGCATAATTTTTAATGGATGCAAAATCGTATTTCTTGCCAATTACCGTGTTTTCTGCCGTATCTAACAGGTTGTGCAGCAATTCTTCCTGCACTTCGTTAGGGTATTTTAAAAAAAGCTCCATGTCGTGGATGCGCTTTTTAAGTATCCATGAAGCTATTGAATTTATGATGGGCAAAGCCATATTTTAGTATCTTTAGTGCCCTAAATATACTAAATTTTTTCATGCGATACGAAGGCGTACTTACAAAAATGCAAACAGAGCTGGGCAGCCCAATACAATACTACCTGGTGTTTGAAGATAGTTTTATACACATGAATCAGCTGCTGGGCAGGGGTATGGAGATAAACTTCAGGGGATTTCAGTGCCTTAACTGTGGCAAGAAAAAAAAGATATGGCGCATGGGTTTTTGCTACGACTGTTTTTACAGCATACCCAGCGCAGGCGACTGGATAATGCGCCCGGAGTTAAGCACCGCCCACCTGGGTATTGCAGACCGCGACCTTGCTTATGAGCAGCGTGTGCAGTTACAGCCACATGTGGTGTACCTGGCGGCAAGCAGCGACCTGAAAGTAGGGGTAACCCGAAAAACGCAGGTGCCTACCCGATGGATAGACCAGGGTGCGAGTTATGCCACCCCTCTTATTGAGGTGCCTAACCGCTATCTTGCAGGTATTACTGAGGTAGCGCTTAAAAATTATTTTTCTGATAAGATTAACTGGAAAAAAATGTTGGTTAATGATGTAGCGCCTATTGACCTGCTAGCGCGCCGTAACGAAACCAAGGCACTGCTGCCCGATGAAGTGCGTGATTATTTTGATGCCACTGCAGAAAAACTTTACACGTTAGATTACCCTGTTTTAGAATATCCTAAAAAAATAAATAGCCTCAACCTGGGTACTACGCCTAATTATAGTGGTAAGCTGGCCGGTATAAAAGGGCAGTACCTTATTTTTGAAGATGGCACGGTACTCAATGTACGGTCTTATGAGGGTTTTGTAGTAGAAATAAATATATAAAAAAACGGAGGCCTTTTTAGAGCCTCCGTTTTTTTATGATGATTAAGCCAGATTATTGCTTAACAAATTTAAGTGTCTTAGACTGGTTTCCTTTGCTAACTTTTACAAAGTAGATGCCTGTGCTGTAGCCCGAAGTATTTACAGTAAGATTTGCAGTGCCTTTTACAGCAATAGTGCTTACCTGCTGGCCAAGGCTGTTGTAAACGGTAAAGCTATCCGGCAGGTCGCCGTTAGCTATTGCTATGTTAACAACACTTGTAGCCGGGTTAGGGTACAGGTTAATGCCGTTTAAATAATCAAAATCTTGTATACCTGCCGGTGTTTGGCATACTGTAGATGTTTTTAATTCTTTTCTGCGCACGGCATTATTCATAACCGCTATCATCCTGTTTTTTTGATTTTGGGTAAATATGCTCATACATTGGTCATCTGTATATTCCATGTAATTTTCTATCATATCGTTACCCGGGCTGTTAGGGCAGGAATTTGTAGTCGTACAGCCATAGTTATAACGCTTAGTGGCTGGTGTATCTGGGCAATAGTCTTTATTAGAGTCTGTGGCGTTTACAATACATGACTGGAAATCATCACCACATACGTGCAATAATCCAAGGCAGTGGCCAATTTCGTGTGTGGCAGTACGTCCAAACTGATAAGGATTTTGACTTACGCTGCCGCCATAATTTCCTTGCGGATAAATGGCAGACGAACCAAAGTACTTATATCCTATAACTACACCATCGGTAGTAGAGCCACCATTAGGGCTTACGCCTGCTACACCAGATCCTGTTGGAAATTGTGCATAGCCTAACAAATCTGAGTTATTGCCAAAATCAACAGTCCAGATATTAAAATATTTCGTAGGGCTCCATATCGTAGCGGGTTTTACATCTCTATCAATATCGTCTGTAGACGGATAATTTGCAGTAGAAAGATTTACGCGGTCTATACCATTTGTAGCGCTGCCGGTAGGTGTTACCTTTGCCATGCAAAATTCTATTTCAACGTCGGCACCTACTGCGCTGGTATTGTACCCGGGGGTATCAAGCATTCTCCTGTAGTCCTGGTTAAGTACCGTAATTTGCGATAGTATTTGTGCATCAGAAATATTTTCATTGCGGCCTATAGCATCGCCATTGTGTATAACGTGCACCACAACAGGTATAGTAATTATAGCATTTACAGATTTCCCTGCCAGCCTCTTAGCCTGTACCTCGGCAACTTTAGGAGCCAGCCATGCTTCAAACTGTGCGCGGGTTTCGCGTTTAGGGTCTTGTTCCTGCAGGTATTCTTCATATTCTGTAGTAGCACAGCGTACCAGCCCATTTTCAGGATTTACGCTTTTTACAGTCCTTCCAAATGCCTTGGGTAACTGCTGCGCCTGTAATGCCATGCTAAAAGAGAAAATTGTTATAAAAACAGCTCTCATTGTAATTTTGTTCATCTTGTTATCAAGTTCAGGTAAAAATGTTAAAAAAGTGACGCAAGGTATTTAAATTCAGTCCAACAGGAAATATTTTTATGTTAAATTTTTAACATAAAAATATTTATTGAGTTGAATTTCAGTAAGATTGTTTTTGTGGCGTAACTTTTTTTAAAAGTACCTGGCTACACTATCTTTATAGGTATCTCCTACAGGAATTACAAAATCTTCTATCTGTATGGTTTTATTGTAAAGGCTTTTTACCTTTTGAAGCGGTATGATATAAGAGCGGTGCACCCTTAAAAAATCTGGTTGAGGCAGCTTTTCTAAAATTGCTTTCATAGACATACGTGCAGTAATGGCCGTTTTACCCTTAATGTGTATGCGTATATAATCATCCAGCCCTTCAATAAGCAGGATATCGTCAAAACTAAGGCGGTGCAGTTTATAATCTGCCCGTATAAGGAGGTAATTATCTGTGCCTTTGCCTTCACTGCGCACGCGTTGTTCTTTTACAGCCTTATCTGTAGCGGCTAAAAAACGTTCAAAAGAGAAAGGCTTTAGCAAATAATCTATAGCATTTACATTAAAGCCCTCTACGGCATATTCGCTATAGGCAGTAGTAAAAATAACCATGGTTTCTGGGCTGAGCATTTTGTAAAAATCCAGGCCGTTTTTTCCGGGCATTTGTATGTCCAGAAACAGCAGGTCTACTGGGTTTTTTTCGATATATGCAAGTGCCTCATCTGTTTTTGTAAAGCTTTTTGTAAGCTCCAGATAATCTACCTGCCCGCAAAAATGCGACACTACTTTTAGTGCCAGTGGCTCATCGTCTATTGCTATTGCTTTAATCATACAAGTGTTATGGTAAGTTGTACTTCAAACGTTTCGGGAGTATCAAAGATAGATAAATTGTGCTTGTCAGGATACAGGTATTGCAGCCTCATTCGTGTATTTTCTAAGCCGTGGCCGCTTTTTTCATCATAAGGAAGCGTAATGTTTACCTTGTTGTTTTTTACCCGTAGTGACAGGTGCTTTTCAGAAATTGCCAGATGCACTTCAATAGCCGATTTTTCTTCGGGGTTTAGCCCATACTTAAAGGCATTCTCTATAAAGGGTATCAATAATAAAGGCGATATGTATTTACCCCCTGTATCACCTTTAGTTGTAAAGTTTAGGCAGGTATTATCATCCATGCGAAGCTTTTGCAGGCTAATGTAATTCTGGATGTATTTTATTTCGTTTTCCAGTGCTACGTGTTCCCTGTCGCTCTCGGTTACCACATAGCGCATCATGCCACTAAGTTTGAGTATGGCCTCGGGTGCAGCTTCACTTTTTTCCAGGGCAAGCGCATAGAGGCTGTTTAGGGTATTAAACAAAAAATGCGGGTTTATTTGTGCCCTGAGATAACTTACCTGTGTTTTTAATTTTTCGCTCTCTATATCGCTTAGCCGCTGGTTTACGCGTAATAAAAATGATAAAGAAAATACAAGTAATACCTGTAACAACGACCCGCCAAATGCAAAGTGCATGAACGGAAACGGGCCACCGTTCCTGGGGTTAAAACCAGAGCCGGGCGGTGGCATGGGCATATCATCTTCCAGAGGGGTGCGGCCATGATAGCCTTTAAAGGGAATAAGGTAATGTGGCAGGTAAGCAATGATGCAAAAGCAAATTACAATGCTTATAACAAAGTAGAAATATTTTTTTGAAAAGTAAAACCTTGGAATGATGTACAGGTAGTTTACATAAAAAAAGCAAAGCAGCAGTACAAATTTAAAAAACGTTTGCCTAAAGGGGGCAAGCTTCATAAGTTCGGTATTGGTGTTAAAGTCAGGCGACGATAACACCGGGATGCTTATAAAGAGCAGGCAGCCCAAAATATGTAGTATGTAGTTTTGCGATTTTTTTGACATAAAAACTAGATAATATACAAAACTACTTAATATTAATAGAGTATTTGGGGTAATTGCGGTAAAGTATGCTTTTAAGGCGGTTAAATTTGTAAGCTTGTTTTAGTACTATGTGCTTAATTATCTTAAATTTGAAAACATTTTTTTTGTCAGAAATTGAAAAACACATATTACATCCTCTTTTTGCTCTTTTATATTTCGGGTTTTGCCCAAAAGGAAGCCAGTAACTGGTACTTTGGTATTAACGCGGGTTTGCATTTTAATGATGACGGCAGCGTAAGTGCGCTTGCAGGAGGAGAAATGCAAACCAATGAAGGTTGCAGTTCTATAAGTGATGCAGCTGGCAACCTGCTTTTTTATACCGATGGGCGTACCGTATGGGACAGAAACCACACAATAATGCCTAATGCTGATTATTTTGGCGGCACTGGCCTGCTGGGCGACCCCTCAAGTACACAATCGGCCATTATCGTACCTAAAAAGGGTGATCCTAATATTTATTATATTTTTACGGTAGACGAGCCTCATCATGTTAACGCATCGGTGTATCCTAACCGTTATTCAGGTCCTTATCAGGAAGGAACATCTGAAAATGGTGAAACGCAAAGCACACCCACAGCTGATGATGGGCTTAATAACGGGCTTAATTATAGTATTGTAGATTTATCTGTTACAAGCCCTGCCGGTAATATAGGCGATGTTACAACCCGAAATGTGCATTTATATACTTATGACCCTCTTATAACAGATGAGGCTAAGTACAAATGTTCTGAAAAAATTACTGCTGTAAAAAACAATAATGGTACAGGTTTTTGGGTAATAACCCAGTTTATAGATAAGTTTTATGCCTTTGAGGTTACTGCGGCCGGGGTAAATACTACGCCTGTTGTTAGCAGATTAAACCCGGTAGTGCCTGTTAGTGGCTACAGGCGTAATGCTGTAGGTTGCATAAAGGCATCGCCAAATGGTAATTATATTGCCATTGCCCATCAGCAGATAGGTAACCTGACCGGTCAATTTTCGGATGGTGGTAATGTGTACCTGTATGATTTTGATAAGGCCACGGGTATTTTATCTAATCCTCTAGCCATTATACAAGATGTAGCGGCATATGGAGTGGAGTTTTCTCCGAAAGAGAAAAAGTTATACGTTTCTTACCAGCAAATGGCAGGCGGCGGAGGACGTGAAGGCACCGTAATGCAGTACGATCTTTTAAATCCGGACATCCCTAATTCTGGTGTAGCAGTAGCAACAGGAAGATCTTCTACAACCTTGCAGCTTGGCCCTAACGGAAAAATATATAAAGCAATTAATGGCGGTACATCTCTGGATGTTATTAATAACCCCGAAGAAGATGGTGTAGCCTGCGGATATGCGCTTGCTACTGTACGGCTGCCTATAGATTCTAATAGTGTTTTTGGGCTGCCGCCCTTTATTACGTCATTATTTTCTGCCAGTATTGTTGCAGACCAGGTTTGCCTGGGGCAGCCTACAACATTTAAACTTCATGTAAATGGCGGATTTGACAGTATATCGTGGAACCTGGGCGACGGAAGCCCGGCTGTGTCGGTTAACGAACCAGTGCATACTTATGGCACTGCCGGTAATTATACCGTAACTGCTACGATTATTCATAATGCCGAAACAGAAGTTGTAACGCAGCAGGTAACCGTTACACCGGTGCCGGTGGCAAACGCCATTACCGATATAGTAATGTGCGATACTGACGCTAACCCGGCCGACGGCTTTGCAAGCTTTATACTAAGCAATGCCAAGCCTTCAATTTTAGGAACCCAGGGGCTAACCGGTTTTACAGTATCATACTACCTGACACAGGCCGATGCCGATGTTAACCGTGCGCCGCTTAATCCTAATGCTTATACAAATGTTAGTAACCCGCAAGCCATATTTGCACGGGTAATTAATAATGCTAATCCGCAATGTTTTGCTACCACCTCTTTTCAGTTAAAGGTTGTTGACGGGCCTTCGATTACAAATAAAGAATTTTTTGTTTGTGATGATGCTCAGGATGGCGACGATACAAACGGCAGGGCAACATTTAATCTTTCGGATATCGCTGCGCAAATGGTTTCTCAAAGTGGCTTTACAGTGGCGTGGTATGGCACACTTGCTAATGCTCAGGCAGGAATCAGTCCTTTGCCTCAAAATTTTTATAGCGGTACTGCTACGGTTTTTGCCAGCGTAAAGAGCGCTGCGGCGGCAGCCTGTAATTTTATTGAAGAAGTAAAGCTGAATGTTAGGTTACTGCCGCCAAATGTACAGAATACAGTACTTGCACAATGCGATGCGGGTATCAGTCCGGATGGCCTTACGGTATTTAACCTAACGCAGGCTAACCTACAGTTTACGGGTGGCGATGCACGTTACAGCGTGGTATATTATAGCGATATGACAGGTGCTCAGTCGGGCACGGGGGCGCTGGGTACGGTATATAGAAACACTACGCCTTTTAACCAAACCATTGTCGCAAAACTACAAGATGTAGCTACCGGCTGTTTCCGTTTACTACCGCTGGATTTGCAGGTTACTGTAAATGCGCTTACTCCTGTAAACCTTGGGCAGTGCGATGATAGTATCGAAGATGGCTATACACAATTTAATCTTGCTGATGCAGGATTTGGCCGTGGAGTAGACCCTGCAACCTATTATGCTACCGAAAATGATGCGCTTTTAGAGCAAAATGCAATAAGTTCAAACTTTACGAATACCACAGCTGGTGCACAAACAGTTTTTGCACGTGTAGAGAGTAATAACAGTTGCCTGGGTATAGGGCAGATAAACCTTAATGTATGGCCGCTTCCTAAAATTGTGGCCCAGGATACAGCTACGGTATGCCTTAATACCCGTGTTGATGTTACCTTATCTGCCGGTATAAGCGGTAGTCAATATTCTTATGTATGGTCTACCGGTGCTACAACCCGAGCCATCTTAGTTAACCAGCCGGGTAATTATACCGTTACCGTTACAGATAATTCGCATCCGCAATTGTGCAGTAAAGAACGTGTAATAACCGTTACTGCGGGTAACGTGGCAAAAATAACCGATGTAGTGGTAGCTGATTTAAGCGATAATAATACGGTAACCGTAGTGGCAGTGCCTGTTGGTGGTGCGCCGTCGGCCTATCTATACAGCCTTGATGCTCCAAATGGACCCTGGCAGGACAGCCCGTACTTTGAACACGTGCGCGAGGGCCTGCATACAGTATATGTTTACGAAACTAATGGTTGTGGTATTGTAAGCGAACGGGTAGGGGTACTGTCTATACCGGGCTATTTTACGCCAAATGCCGATGGTAAAAATGACTACTGGCGCATACCGGGGCTAAGTGGAGAAAACTATGTGGGCAGTAAAATTTTTATATACGACCGCTATGGTAAATTGCTAACATCAATTTTGCCGGATGGCGCTGGGTGGGATGGTACATTTAACGGTAACCCGCTACCTGCAACAGATTACTGGTATGTAATATCGTTAACCGATGGGCGCACCATAAAAGGGCATTTTAGCTTGTTGAGGTAAAGAGATACGATTTTGCATATATGGCTTCTTTTATAGAAGCCTTTTTTATTTATATAGGCAAAGGTTTTGTGATGCTATATTTTTACGATATATCGTAAAAATAAAAAAGCTCCTGATTTCTCAAAAGCTTTTTTTGTGCGGGTGAAAGGACTCGAACCTTCACACCGTGAGGCACCAGATCCTAAGTCTGGCGTGTCTACCAATTTCACCACACCCGCAGGCTGACTTAAAAACAAGTAGTTGTTTCAGTAAGTGGGTGCAAATATACAACTGTTTTTAATATTTGCAAGAAAAAAATAAGCTGCTTGCGTTTATTTGTTCAGATATATATAGGGTCGTATTTAACGGGTTGTATCTTAAGTTTTTATATTTAAGATGTTTGGAAATTGTAATATCATAGTGAAAAATCGTAATGTTTCAATTAAGTGGTTATATTTGAGTGTGTTACCGTATTGTTTTTTGTTTTTAAAAACCTAAATTAGTCCTGCATCAACGAATGTGATATGAAGTACCAGGTAATAATTTAACATCATCCCACTATGAAAAAAGTAATTGTTTTGGCATCTGTGTCCTTTGCAAGTGGTATTCTCTTTGTGAATATTTATAATTCTTTGGTTAATGCAGTTGCGGTTGAAAGTAATATTCCGGCATCGGTAATAGCTACAAGAGAATACTTCAAGACTGTAAATCCCGGCGATTTTTTTAAAATATTCTCTCCGCTTACACAGGTGTTGGCTCTGTTGGCGCTAATTGTGTTTTGGAGAAGGTCATCACAGGTGCGGTTATTTTTAGGACTGGCATTATTCTGCTATTTCTCGGCAGATGTATTTACGTTTATTTACTTTCACCCAAGAAACGATATAATGTTTGTTTCCCAAAAGATACCCGATACCGAAACGCTTAAGAGGTTAGCGGCAGAATGGAGTTCGATGAACTGGGTTAGGTCGCTTATCGTGTTTTTAGGTATTGTATTTTCATTTCTGGGTATTGATAAAATTTACAAGGCCAATCAAAGTGTTTGATTATGAAATTTACGATATATCGTAAAAATAAAAAAGCTCCTGATTTCTCAAGAGCTTTTGTTGTGCGGGTGAAAGGACTCGAACCTTCACACCGTGAGGCACCAGATCCTAAGTCTGGCGTGTCTACCAATTTCACCACACCCGCAGGTTTGATAATGACTGACAGTTTGTTTCAGTATTACGGGTGCAAATATACGTTGCTTTTTCAAACTTGCAAGTAAATTGAACAAAAAATAATTATTATTTTTTCAGTAAATTTGGCTTCCAATCGTATATATCTAATAATAAATGGATAACATAAAAAATTATGTCGGTCAAAATAAAGACCGGTTTATAAACGAACTTATAGAATTGCTTAAAATACCATCGGTTAGTGCTGATAGCGCCTACAGCCAGGATGTGGTTAACACTGCTGATGCTGTGTTGGCCAGCCTTAAAGCTGCCGGCTGCGACCATGTAGAACTTTGCGAAACGCCGGGCTACCCTATAGTATATGGCGAAAAAAACATCAACCCGGCACTGCCTACCATATTAGTATATGGCCATTATGATGTGCAGCCTGCCGATCCTATAAACCTGTGGACATCGCCACCGTTTGAACCTGTTATTAAAAAAACAGAACTGCACCCTGATGGAGCCATCTTTGCCCGTGGCGCATGCGATGATAAAGGCCAGATGTACATGCATGTAAAAGCCCTTGAATATATGGTGCAGAATGGCAACCTGCCCTGCAACGTTAAGTTTATGATTGAAGGTGAAGAAGAGGTGGGTTCGCCAAGCCTTGCATGGTTTGTAGAACGCAACCAGGCAAAGCTTAAAAACGACGTGATCCTGATATCTGACACCGGTATGATAAGTAACACCCAGCCTTCTATAACTACCGGCCTGCGCGGCCTTAGCTATGTAGAGGTTGAGGTTACCGGCCCTAACCGCGACCTGCATTCAGGCTTATACGGTGGTGCTGTGGCTAACCCTATAAACATACTGGCAAAGATGATTGCCGGCCTGCACGACGAAAACAACCACATTACCATACCGGGTTTCTACGATAAAGTTGAAGAACTGAGCCGTGAGGAGCGCGACGAAATGGCAAAAGCACCTTTCTCTCTTGATGCTTACAAAAAGGCACTGGATATTGAAGATGTTTATGGTGAGGCAACTTATACTACTAACGAGCGGAACTCCATTCGCCCTACGCTTGACGTAAACGGTATTTGGGGTGGCTACACCGGAGAAGGTGCCAAGACGGTTATTGCCAGTAAGGCGTTTGCCAAAATATCTATGCGCCTGGTGCCTGCACAAGACTGGAGCGAAATAACCGAATTGTTTACCAAACATTTTACCGCTATAGCACCTAAGGGGGTAACGGTAAAAGTTACTCCGCATCACGGTGGGCAGGCTTATGTAACGCCTATAGACAGTATAGGCTACCAGGCTGCTGCTAAAGCGTATGAAGAGAGCTTTGGCATTAAGCCAATACCGGTGCGCAGTGGTGGCAGTATACCAATAGTGGCGTTGTTTGAAAAAGAGCTGAAAAGTAAAACCATCATGATGGGCTTTGGGCTGGACAGCGATGCAATACACTCGCCTAACGAGCACTTTGGTATTTTTAATTACCTGAAAGGAATTGAAACAATACCATTGTTCTATAAATATTTTACTGAGCTTTCTAAATAGTTATTGATTGCTGGTTTCTCGACAAGATAGCCATAAGATACCGCAGAGATTCCCTGAGACACCCCAGAGTCTCGCAGAAAAAAAGAGGTAACACCCTCGGTGTAAGAACACAGAGCGTTTGTATGCTGTCTCCGCACAACTCTGTGATCTCGCTCTGTAAGCGCAATCTCAATTTGCTCTGAGAATCTCCGGGCTTACTCTGGGTATCTCTGCGGTATGGCTTTTAAGTGAAGCTCCTGACAACTGGCAGCCATCAACTGCTAACCAATAAAAAAATCTGCTCTATGAAGGCAGATTTTTTTATACCCGTTCCAACCCTTTTTTAACCACCTGCATCTTTATAAGAAATGAACCTTAAAACCATTATCATGAAAAAGATGCTCAGCCTTTTGCTTTTAGTTGTATCATTGTATACACAGGCACAAACTATAAACGCAACCAACGATGTTACACAGCCGAAGTGGATAAAAACCGTTTCGCATGAAGGTATGGGGTATTTAAATGCCAACGGCGATGTGTTGCTGAACCCGGTGTATGAGGAGCTACGCCCTTTTGGCGAATTAAAGCCTGAAGTAGCTATAATTGTACAGGATGGCAAAAGCGGACTGATAAACCGCAACGGAGAAATTATTGCCGAGCCTGACTACGACAGTATAACCACAGCCGATGCATTTAATAAAGACTGGCTGATGGTAAGCATTGATGAAGAATTTGGGATGATAAACCTTCATGGTAAAATAGTGGTGCCTATAGTATACGATGAACTTATTCCGGCAGAGCAGGTGCTAATGCCCGAAGTTATAGAATATAACATAAATGATAAAGTGATACGCTCTAAGTAAATGACCGAAGCCCAGCTTATTTCCGGCTGCCAGCAGCAGGATCGCAAAACCCAGCACCAGGTGTACAGCACATTTGGCGCTAAGGTATTGGGTATATGTAAACGGTATATGAAAGACAGGGAAAGGGCAGAAGAAATGGCAATGAACACTTTTCTTACGGTGTTTCAAAAAATAGGGCAGTATAAAAGTGAGGGAAGTTTTGAGGGCTGGATATTGCGCATTGCCGTAAACTGTTGCCTGATGGAATTGCGTAAAAAGACAAATTTCACGAATGAGGTTACACCCGAAAATATAGCATTGCCGGATAATTCTGCTACAGATACTATAGTACTGGAAGGCGACATTGAGCAAATGCTGAAAATACTGCCTGAAGGTGCACGTATTGTATTTAACCTGTATGCAATAGAGGGTTACAAACACACAGAAATAGCCCAAGAGTTGGGTATAAGCGAAGGTACCAGCAAGAGCCAGCTAAATTATGCCCGTGAAAAGTTAAAGAAAGCCTTTTTTAGTACCCACTCCCCTAAAACACAAAGCCATGGATAATAACCAGGTCGACAAATATTTTAAAGAAAACAGCCACCGGTTTGACGAACAGCCGGGTGCCGACCTATGGGCTAAAATTGAAGCTGGTCTGGATGTTGCTCCTGTGGCAACTAAGACTACGGGCAAAGGCAGATTGTTTACAGGCAAGGGATTACTGTTGTTAGTGTCAGGGATAGTACTGATAGGAGTGTTGGTTGTGTTTTTTATGCCGACCAAACTCGATATAGAGATTAATAAAAACCTGCCGGAGGTGCAGCCGCAGGAAACCGTAGTGGCAGTTCAGGATACGGTAAGTACAGTAAAAGATACCCTTAAAGAGCATTGTGTAATAACAGGTCCTGAAAAAGCAATGAAGAGCGAGGTAGACGTTTTAGAGGCAGCTCCTGTTACCGAAACAGATTCTATTATTATGACCAATGTTACTGTTGCGAACCAAAAGCCTGTGCAAACAGTAGCGCCTCTGCAGCGCAAAATAAGGGTAAGCGTACAGGAAAGTGCAAAGCGCACGGTTATTACTATTCGCGAAAAAATATCGCAGCAAAAATTTGATAGTATAACAGCTGCAAGCCTTGAACAGTATAAACATAAAGCAGGTATGCAGCTTATTATAAAGAGCGTGCAGGGGTATGTATACCGTTATACGTTTCCGGCAGCCGAAAAACTTTTAGTTAGGGGTAGCGTAGCAGACACGATAAAACCACGTATAAATAATCCCAAAATGCAACTTGAGGCAGTGTTAATACGTAAGCCTGTTGGCGAAAGCCTGGCAACAGATAGTGTATCCTTCACGCCAAAATATGATTCTGTTACTGATACATATTATGTGCAGTATGGCAGGCAGGACGTCGTACGTCAGGAGCCGGTACATATTACACAACTCACGGTACAGCCAGAATTTCCCGGTGGTGTTACTGAGCTTCTTAGCTTTATAAACAAAACATTCAGATATCCGCAGATAGGCAAAGAGTTAAATGCCAAAGTGCATGTTTCCTTTATTATAGAAACAGACGGTAGTATTTCAAACATCAAAGTTTTAAAAGATCCCGGCTATGGCCTGGGGGCCGAGGCGGTACGCGTACTTAAACAGCTTACTACAAAATGGAAGCCGGGAGAGGTAAAAGGTAAAGCAGTGCGTACAGCATACTTTATGCCGATAACCGTAAAAATAAAATAAGCATCAAGTTTCATTATAACAAATGGCTGTCTTATAAGTACTTTGATAAACATTTTTGTCATCCTGACGAAGGAAGGATCTCATGTAAATCAGCCAATTGAGATTCTTCATTCTGCTGCGCTACATTCAGAATGACACTTTTTATACAGCCTTATTTTTTAGTTGTATTGGTCTATTACTTATAAGTAACCGTGGTATATCCAAATCCGATATTAAAATCAGGATATTTTTTTACCTGGTGCAGTGCCGGTTCGTTTATAGTTTGCCAACCACCCTCTTTGTAGTTTGGGTCTTTATAAAATGTAGTAGTACCTTTAGGTGCCGGTGTAAGCGGGAAGTTAGGCTGGCACCATTCCATCCATTTCTTTTCTTTCCCATTGTCGTCTTTATCTTTATAAACAATAAAGTCTCTGTCGTGGTTCAGGTTACCCGCTGCATCACATCTGCCAAGTATTGTAAGCTGTACAAAAACACCTTCTTGTGGTAGGGCAGCTTCATTGTTTAGCTTTATATCAAAACGCTTATTGTTTTCTTCATTATTTACAATTGCAGTCTGCTCAAGGCCTTCAATTTTATCTCCGGGTTTACCATTATCATTGGCCAGTAACTCAATTTTTACAAGTGTGTGGTATTCAATTCGTTCAAAAGTACCCGGTCTTCCTTCTGCTTCAAAAGCAATTTTTATAAGTGGCAGCGTTATTGCATACAGTGCCGAATTTTCTTTTTCAGGTGTTACAAGAAATGCGTATTCCATGCCAATGCTTGACATAAACATGGCACTGTTTTTTTGGTGTGTTACTGGTTTTACAACATTTTCCTTGCGCTTTCCGGTACGGTTTATTTGCACTTCGCTTAAGGTTACAGGCTTTAAGGTGGTCTCAGTAACTGTATTCTGGGCAATGTCATGGTGCTGCTGAGCAAAGCCGGCTGTGCCTAAAAGTAGTAGTATAGCAAGTTGTTTCATAAGTATTGGATTGATTTATAATGATAAAGATAAAAATTTTGTTAAATGTTTCAAAAAAAATATCTGTACATATTGCTGTGTGAATTTTTATTCTACATTTGTAGAAACAATTCTAATTTTGTAGAACAAATGCAACTTACCAAAACAGAAGAACAGTTAATGCAAATTTTATGGAAGCAGGAAAAAGCTTTTATGAAAGATCTTATAGATGCCTTTCCAGACCCCAAACCAGCTGCAACCACCGTGGCTACATTATTAAAGCGCATGACCGAAAAAGGCTTTGTAGGGTATAAGGAGTATGGCAAGAGCCGTGAGTATTTTCCTAAGGTAGATAAGTCAGCTTATTTTTCTAAACAGGTAAATGTAATGATAAAAAGTTTCTTTAATAATTCGGCTTCTCAATTTGCTTCTTTCTTTACCAAAGAGGCTGATATGAGCAAAACCGAGCTCGAAGAACTCCGTAAAATTATTGACACAGAAATTCAAAAGAAAAAGCAATGACAGCCTTTTTATTAAAATCTGCACTTACCATGGCTATTTTGCTGGCGGTATATCATGTTTTTTTATCGAAAGAAAAAATGCACCGTTTTAAACGTTTTTACCTTCTTGGTGCATTAATGTTGTCTTTATGTGTGCCGTTTATAACTATTCCGGTTTATGTTGAGGTAGTGCAGCAACTTCCTGTAGAAACACCAATGGTTATAAATATGCCCAATGGTACACCGGGAGCCGAGGCTTTTGTTACTGCAGTTCCTCAGGAACCTGCGGTAGATTACTGGCCCTATTTGTTTATTTCTGTTTATTTATTAATAACATTAATTCTGGGCGCCAGGTTTATCTCAAACATAGCAAGGTTATACAGTCTTAAAAAATATAATTCGGTACAACCTTATAAAGATGCTACGCTAGTATTACTAGATATACCTGTGCAGCCCCATTCATTTTTGAGTACCATTTATCTTAACCGCCTTGAATATGAATCCGGTCAAATAACCCCAGAGGTTTTTACCCATGAGCTTACCCATGTAAGGCAAAAACATACGCTTGATATTCTGTTTGTTGAAGTGCTTAAAACGCTGTTTTGGTTTAATCCGCTTTTGTATATGTACAAGCATGCCATACAGCTAAACCATGAGTTTCTGGCCGATGAACGAACCATAAACCAATTTTGTAATATACCAACCTACCAAAAAATGCTGCTGGACAAGGCGATGCCTTATACGCCTTATGCCCTGGCCAGCAGCATTAATTTTAATGTAACTAAAAAACGTTTTATTATGATGACCAAAACCACCACCAAGACCAAAGGCCTTATTTTAAAACTGGCCGTATTGCCTATTATTGGCGGTACAATTTATGCACTAAGTACTAAAACTGTGGCGCAGCAGGTGCCTGCAAAAGGTAAAACGGCTGTAGAAGCATTAGCATCGGCTAGCCTTAAAGATTCTGCCGACTATAAAAAGAAACGCGATGCTTATTACAGCGGTGTAAAAGTACTCATAGACGACCAGGCTGATAATGTGTATATTGATAAGCCGTTTGAGGAATTAACCGAAAAAGAGAAAACACGCTTTTATTTTAATGTTCCAGACGGATACCCGATGAATTATCTTTCCGGAGCTGATTATAAAAAGCTGCAGGACAAAAAAGGATATTATGTTGAGGTAGACGGAAACCCGATTGATAATGCTGATTTAAAGAAGCATACGGCAGAAGAGTTTGTATATCATACTGTTATTATAAAAGCAAAAGAATCGCTAACAAAAGAGCGTCCGCAGATATTTGAATATTACCTGTATACATTGCCCTACTATAACAAGCATTTTAAAAATAGGGAGCTTACACATTATCCTGATACCATTTATAAAATAAGTATTCTTAAGGTATATAAAGATGATAAGGTTGTGGCTGCGGCAAAGCCTAAAAAATTTAGCAGTGTAAATGCTGCCATGAAATATCTTAATGAAAAAGAAGCATATAATTATACCGATGTTGATAAAATGCCACAATACCCGGGAGGTATACAGAAATTTAAAGGGCTTATAGCTGATAATTTTAAAATGCCTGCATCGGCTAACAAAGAGATATCGGTGTATTACCTTAATGTAGTTATCAGCAAGGATGGTACGCTAAGCCACGCTAAGGTGCTTAATGCCGATGATGCTGGTACTAACGACGAAATACTAAGGATACTTAAAATGTCGGCCAAATGGAAGCCCGGAATTTTAAAGGGCAAACCGGTAACTACAAGTTATACGTTACCTGTACAAATTAACTAAAAGCTTACTGCCATGGTAACATTTCTTTTAAAATCAACAATTGCAATGGCTGTGCTGTTTGGTATTTACCACTTGTTCCTGGAAAAAGAAAAAATGCACCGCTTTAACCGCTTTTATCTTTTAGGGGCGTTAGTGTTTTCGCTCATATTACCCTTTGTAAGCATACAAGATATGCCTGGTTTATATAGTGCAGAGCTGCCGGAATTGATTCTGACAGATAAAGCAGATGCGGAAACAGGCCATACAGCTGGTTGGTACATTGCTGTTGTTGCGGTCTATGCTTTGGTCGCGTTACTGTTTTTGGTGCGTTTTATATCAGGGATACGGGCGTTTTACAAAACATCATACATTAATAAGGTAGTAAAAAAGTATAGGTACATATTTGTGCTTGTTGATGGTTTACCACTGCCTTATACATTTGCTAATATGGTGTTTGTAAACCGTAGTGAGTATGAACATAATGCCATACCAGAGCAACTATTTATACACGAGTTGGCTCATGCCAGGCAGTGGCATACGCTTGATGTTGTATTTATTGAAATATTAAAAATGGTATTTTGGTTTAACCCGTTGCTCTACTTTTATAAAAGAGCGATGCAGCTAAATCATGAGTTTCTTGCAGACCAGGCCGTTGTGCAGCAAGGTAACGATACCCTACAATACTTGGAGTTATTGCTCGAAAAAGCATCTTATAAAACCAATGTGAAATTAGCCCACAATCTGAATTTTTTAATAACCAAAAAAAGACTCGACATGATTACAAAAACTTCAAATCCGATTAAAAAAATCATTAAACAGATGGCTGTACTGCCGCTTGCTATAGCAATGATATTTGTTTCCTGCGCTGATGACAATACTGATACAAAGAGTACTGAGGTGCAAAAAATAGCCAAAGATAATACTGAGCAAAATGGTGAAGTTTACAATTTAGATGCGTTGCAAAAGCAACCTGAGTTTCCCGGCGGGATATCATCATTCATGGGTACGATACAAAAATCTTTTGCAATGCCGGAGATTGACAAAGATCTTACTGCAAAAATATATTTATCATTTGTAATAGAAACAAATGGTGAAATTACCAATATAAAAGTGATTAAAGATCCGGGTTACGGCTTGGGTGAAGAGGCTGCACGGGCGCTTAGTTCAATAGAAAAGAAATGGCAGCCTGGAGAGTTAAATGGTGTACCCGTACGTACTTCTTTTACTCTGCCCATTACTATAAACATAAAAAATTAATTTGAGCGTAGTTTATTTAATATTAGAATCCGTCTTAGTTAAGGCGGATTTTCCTGTTAAAAAGCTGTTATCTAATATGTTAACTGGATGATTGTTTTTTGTTAAATTTTGTTAAAAATATATAATTATAGTAATATTGTTTTTGTTATTAAATTATATATTTGCGTTTTAACAATAATAAACCAATCAATGAAGAACTTTACTAAGAAGCTGGTGCTAATGTTAACCATCTCGGTTTTATTTACCAGCTGTGCATCAATTTTAAATGGTAAGTATCAAAAGGTTAAGGTACATACACCATCTGCCGATTCAAAAGTATATGTTAATGACGAATTACAGGGTACTGGTAAAACGGTTATTACAAAAATGAAGCGTGATGTAAGCGTTAAGCAGATAAAGATAGAAAGAGAAGGCTATAAGCCAGCCTACGTTATTCATTACCAGAATAGGAAATCTGCACTTCACATCTTGTCGTGGGTACCTTTTGGGATACTTTTTTATCCTCCGTTTCTTGATTATGGACCTAAATCATTTAACTACCCTAAAGAAGTAAGCGGTGGTAAGGATATGATGGAAATTCATAAAAGAGCAGAGAACGAAAAATATGTATACCTTAAAAATACAGCATTTGATGTAAAAAAAGAGGATATTAAATTTACGGCTATTAAGCACAAAAACCAAAAGAAGAAAAACGATAAATATAAGAAAAAGACAAATTCTGAAGAAGATATTAAGTTTGACAACTCTATATTTAGCGAAGCAGTTTCTGAGGTTCTTAAAAAAAATAATTACAGCGATACAACTAACACTATTTTTAAGAGTAATACAAACTCGCTTAATATAAGCGCGAAAGTTAAAAAACTTCAGATTGATAATGTTTACTCGGTTTCTGCTAAGAATCTTATGCAGTTTCTAATCTCAAAACTTGAAATTGAATGGGAAATGTATGATGTTTATGGCCAGTCTAAATACAAGCATACATTTAAATCAGAGTCTGGAGAGTTTGCTATTGATTTTAAAGGACGTGACTTTGCAATGAAATCGAGTATGGAAGATGCCATATCTTCTTCATTCTATGCGTTTATGGACTCTAACGAGGTACAGAAATTTATTAAGCAGCAGGAAGCAAAAGAGGTAAAATTTGAGTCACTTAAGCTTGTTAAACCGGCTCTGGTAACCTCTATAGAAGATGCTATGGATGCAACAGTTACAATTAAGGTTAAAGAGGGGCATGGTAGTGGTTGTTTTGTATCTACAGACGGTTACATAGTTACTAATTTCCATGTGGTGGCTGCTTCAGATAAAATTACTGTAATTACTAAAGATGGTAAAGAGTATCCGGCTAAAATAATACGCCAAAACGAGTATTCAGACCTGGCTCTTATAAAAATAGAGGCTACCAGTAAATATGCGTTTACGCTTCCGGCAGATAAAAATTATAAAATAGGTGAAGACATATTTGCTATCGGAACTCCAAAATCTGTAGAACTTGGCCAGTCATTGACTAAAGGTATAATATCAGGTTTCCGTACTTTTGAAAAAAATAACATGATACAAACAGATGCAAGTGTAAACGGTGGTAACAGCGGCGGTGCGCTTGTTAATAAAAGTGGTACTTTCCTGGGGGTTGTAAATGCTAAGGTTTATGGCTTAGGTGTAGAAGGCCTTGGTTTTTCTATTCCGGCAGAAACTATTGCTAAAGATCTTAATATCGGATATTAGTTAATTGTCAGATTATCCTGAGTAACAAAAAGAAATAAAAAAGATCCGCTCCTGTTAAGGGGCGGATTTTTTTTTAAGCCAAAACATATCAGCCGGTTACAACAATCGTACTAAAAAACACGTTATCTTTGCAGTAATCAATCGTGCCCTCATCAGGCATTAATAATTATCATCATCAAAAACGAAGTGAATCATGTTGAAACAATTTTTTATCACCTGCTCCGGGGCCGATAAGCAGCTTATCTACTCCTGTTCTAACGGAGAACAAAACAAGTATGCCGGTATAGGCGCCACCGTTTTCTTTACTGCATTGCTCGCCTGGATAGCATCTTCCTATGCGCTGTATACCGTGTTTGACAATGTATATACAGCCACCTTTTTCGGGTTGGTTTGGGGCTTGCTTATTTTTAACCTCGACCGTTTTATAGTATCAACCATCCGCAAGCGCGATAGGTTTAGTTCAGAGCTTTTGCAGGCTACACCGCGCATTATACTGGCAGTTATTATTGCCATTGTAATTTCTAAGCCGCTTGAAATAAAGATATTCGAGAAAGAAATTAATGCCCAACTGCTTAAGGAAAAGAATGAAATGGCCATTGCCAATAAAAAGCAGGTAGCTACTTTCTTTAAAACAGATCTTGACAAAAATAAAGCCCAAACCGATAGCCTGCGTAGTGAGATAAACAAAAAGGATAAAGAGGTTAAGTCGCTTTATAACTCCTATATTACCGAAGCCGAAGGTTCTGCCGGTACTAAGAAAATGGGTAAAGGCCCTATTTATAAAGAAAAGCGCGATAAGCACGATGCTGCCCTTAAAGAGCTCGATAGCCTTAAGAAACGTAACGAAGCCAAAATAGCTGAAAATGAAAAAGCAGGTAAAACCCTGCAAACTGACCTTGATAAAAAGGTAGCCGATACACAACCGGTTATTGAAGGTTTTGACGGACTTATGGCCCGCATAAATGCGCTGAACAAGCTGCCGTTTTTACCATCGCTGTTTATTATGCTGCTTTTCTTAGCCATAGAAACATCGCCTATTATTGCCAAGCTGCTTTCGCCAAAAGGGGAGTATGATTTTAAGCTTGAGGATAATGAGGCTGCGGTACGCACTAACCTGGCACAAAATACCCACCAGCGAGAACTGCTGCAAAGCACCGATGCCGGTATTTATGATGATGTATATGCCGAGATACGCAACGATCGCGGACTTTATGACTACAAGAAAAAGAAAGCCATCGAAATGCTGGAGTTGCAAGCCGACCGTTTTAGCGAAAAGCAAAAAGGGGTAATGTAATGCAAATCGAAGATTTGCGACTAAAAAATGTTTAGGGTTTAGAGTTTGTTGTTCAGGTTGTTTACAGAACTACAAACTCTAAACCATGAACAACAAACTATTGAGCAGATTCATTCTTATTTGCCAGCTGCCCGCAGGCGGCATCAATATCCTTACCACGGCTGCGGCGCACTTTTGCCACAATATCATTACGCTCTAAGGCGCGAATGTAGGCATCTATTGTTTCGGCGTCAGCCTGCTGAAACTCGCCGTCATCAATAGGGTTATATTCGATAAGGTTTACTTTGCAGGGCACATATTTGCAAAATTTTACAAAAGCATCAATATCTACCTTACGGTCGTTAATGCCTTTCCATACCACGTACTCATAAGTAACGCGGCTTTTAGTTTTGCTATACCAGTACTCTAAAGATTCGCGCAGGTCTTTCAGCGGAAAGTTTTCGCTAAACGGCATGATCTTGCTGCGCACTTCATCAATAGCAGAGTGCAGTGATACTGCAAGCTTAAATTTCACCTCGTCATCGGCCAGTTTCTTTATCATCTTTGGTAACCCTGATGTAGAAACCGTAATACGCTTGGCGCTCATGCCAAGCCCTTCCGGAGAGGTAATTTTTTCTATCGCCTTTAATACATTATTATAGTTCATAAGCGGTTCGCCCATGCCCATAAATACAATATTACTCAGCGGGCGGTTATGGTACAGGCGGCTTTCTGCATCTATGGCAGCTACCTGGTCATAAATTTCGTCGGGGTTAAGGTTGCGCATGCGCTTAAGGCGTGCAGTGGCACAAAAGTTACAGTCAAGGCTGCAACCCACCTGGCTCGATACACAGGCTGTTGTGCGGGTTTCGGTAGGTATAAGCACGCTTTCTACCACCAGGCCATCGTGCAGGCGTACCGCATTTTTTACAGTACCATCGGTACTTTGCTGCATCTCATCTACATGAATGTGGTTAATTACAAAATTATCCTCCAGCATCTGGCGGGTAGTTTTGCCGATACTAGTCATGTCTTCAAATTTATGCGCACGCTTTTGCCACAACCACTCATATACCTGGTTGCCACGGAAAGCCTTGTCTCCATTTGCTACAAAAAAATCGCGTAACTGGTCTTTTGTAAGCGCCCTAATATCTCTTTTCTCCGTTTGCATGGCGCAAAGGTAGTAAGTATTTAGCAAACATTATAATACCGTGTTGCTTTCGCCCATGCAAACGGATTATAAAAAAATAAGCCACGAATTACGCTAATTTCACAGACTTGTGTAATTGGAGAAATTCGTGGCGAAAATTCTAATAAATGTTATGTACTTCCTATGGTCGATAACACGGAAATTCTCTGTGTAACAGCTATAAGGCTACTTACTGCTTAAGCAATTTAAATACAGCAGTTTTACCGTTGGTGTCTGCAATCTTTAAAAGATAAATGCCTGTAGCATTACCGCTAAGGTTAATAGAGGCGTTTGTGCCGTTTATGCTTCCGTGGCCTACTTCCTGCCCAAGCGCATTGTAAATGCTGTAAGCGGGTGCCATGCCAGATGTATTGTTTATCTTAAAAATACCTGCTGATGGGTTAGGGTAAACGCTTATTGCGTTTTGCAATTCGTGTCCTGCTGTAGCTAAAGCATTCTTTAGCGTAAAGGTAACCGCATCTGAAGACCCAAAGCTGCCTCCGCGGGCTATTTCAGTGCCATTTGCGGTAGTAAGCCTGTAACTTCCGTTACCGTATGAACAGCATATACCATCATTTTCTTCATCATATATGGTAAAAGTGTAGCAGCCTTCGTTAGTAAGGTTAAAGGTTTCTGTAACGGTTTCAAAACCGGTATAACCTTCTCCATTGTATAATACTGTGCCTGTACCATCGGTAAGTTCCCAACTTGTTTCATTGCCATAACCATCTGTAGTAAGGGTAAAGTTAACATTGGTTACTTCATATTCTAATGCAACAAATGCTTGCGAGGCTGTGTTGTCTGCGGTATGTTCATCTGCAACCCCGTTAGGGTTAACAATTGTTACTGTAAAGTCGTTGTTGCCTACTTCTGTACCTACGCTGGTAAGGTTCACAATTTCGCTTTGCCCTGTGGCAAGGTTACCATTCCAGTAAATCACATTTCCCGGGGTATTGCCATTTACTGTGTAATGAATTTCTGCAATGGTAAGATTGTTTGTGCCCTTATTGGTAAGTCGTATTTGAGGCGCAAAATAACCTTCACATACTTCAAGGCGCAAATCTGTAATAGTAACTTTTGCATCAACGGCATATAACTGTGCCGGTGGGTAGTAATCTAACGTAAGCGCGCCTGTATTGGCAGGATCCAGCCAGTCGCTTAATCTTGTTGCTGCGGTAGTGCCGTTATCCCACGATTTGTCGAAACGCCCGTAAGCATCAAATTCGCCATTGTCACTGGTACCATCACAAGCAGAGTTTCCTCCGTACAGCTGGCCGCGCAGGCGGCCGTTATTGTCGTATAGGGGCGAGCCCGATGACCCACCTTCGGTAACGCCAAGGTCCCAGTCTTCGATTCTCCAAAAGTAATCTTCTGTAGCAAGCGGGCCAAAATCGCGACACGCTTTCATAATATCGCCCGCAGGGTGGTGTATACCAAAAACTGACTCCGGTGCTTCCGGTGTCCTGTCCCAGCCTGCATATATAAGATCCCAGGCAGATGGTATGTTTGCAGTTATTTGCAGTAAACAAAAATCGCTGTCAGCCTTACGTGCCTTTAATGTTGCACCACTTGTAGTCTGGTAAAAGTTTGGGGTATTGCTGGTGCTGTTTTCTGTACCGGCACATACCGGGTTAGGGCTAATCCAGTTAAAACGGAATGCCCATTGCGATGGGTTGCTGTAGCAGTGGTTAGCCGTTAAAAAGTATGGTGTGCCGTCATTAGCCGTGTTGTTTACAAGGCTTCCGGTACAAAAACCTGAATTATCTGTTATAATAAGCGCAACGGCTTTTTTATTAATGTCTTTAAGGCCATCGATATCGTCCATATAACAATCTACATCATAGTTACAGGCGCCTGATGTATTAAGGCCGTCATCCGGAGATTTTGTAAAGCCTTCATCCTGGGTGCGGTATCCGTGTACTACTTTGAATATTTCAAGTTTCCCTTGTCCGGCAACGGCTTTAGGCTCATAATATTCTATCCAGATGTCCTGGCCTTTTACCAGCCATGTACCCAGTACATGTTCAGGGTTGTTTTGTTTATCATCATAAGCACCCAGCAAGTCAGTATGCGCATTGTTATACAGGTACACATTAGCGCCCTGCGGCATATAGAAATCGCTGAATAAGAAGTTCATGGTTTTGGCTCCCGCCGATGTAAAGCGTATACGCCATATTCTGTCGCCATTAGGTAAATCTGTCCAGCTACCGGCATTGGCAAGGTTGTAGTCTACTAAAAATTCTTTACCAAAACGCCACGGCTTGTTTTTTCCTATGTCGTTTATGGCATCTTCAGCCTGAAGGGTTTTCAGGTCAAAAGCCGGCATTTCAATGGCAGCCGGTTTTTCTGCACCATTTAATTTCCAGCTTAATGGTTTGCCCTCATTGCTTACCTGCGCAAGCAGGCTAAAGGCAGAAAATAAAGTTATAAGCGTAATTTTATACTTCATGGGTTACTTTTTATGGCGGTAAAAGTAGTTTTTTTTGTTATAAATAAGTAAAGCTTATTGTGATATTGTTAAATAAAGGATTGTGTTGGATAAGATTGATAACCCCGTTCTTTATTACCTTTGCAAAAATATTTTTACGATGCACACCCTTTTTGAAGAATTTGAAGACTACGCAGCACGCCATAGTGCCGATGAACCTGAATTACTACAGGAACTTGACCGCGAAACCTACCAAAAAACATTGCAGCCGCGCATGATAAGCGGGCATTTTCAGGGGCGTGTGCTGAGCATGATAAGCAAGCTTGCCAACCCAAAGCATATTTTAGAGATAGGTACCTTTACCGGTTATGCTACGCTATGCCTTGCCGAAGGATTACAGGCAGGAGGGAGCATTGATACGCTTGATAATAATGAGGAACTGTTTAGCCTGCAAAAAAAATATTTTGATAAAAGCCAGTGGGCAGGGCAGATAACGCAGCATTTAGGAAATGCGCTGGATATTATCCCTACGCTGGATAAGAAGTTTGACCTTGTGTTTATAGATGCCGATAAGCCTAATTATCCTAATTACTGGAATGTGGTAGTACCCATGATGAACAAAGGCGGTATTATACTTTCTGACAACGTATTGTGGAGCGGAAAAGTGCTCGAGCCCTTAAAGCCAAACGATAAAAGCACCCGTATTTTATTAGAATACAATAAAATGGTAAAGGAAGACGTACGTACAGAAACCGTTTTACTACCTATTAGAGACGGGCTCACTGTTAGTAGGGTTGTCTAAATTTTCATGCTGAGGGAAGTAACGATCCCTTAAGTACACATAAAGCTTTAGGATAAGCCAGCCGGTAAACAGCCCGTAAAGGTAACCGCACAATATGTCGCCGGGGTAGTGCAGCCCAAGGTAAATGCGGCTGTATGCAAATATCAGCGGCCATAAAAAGAAAAAGCCAATATGCTTAAGGTAAGGATGCAATACTCGATACGTAAAAAATGCCACTGCCATAGAGTTGCTGGCATGACCTGATATAAAACTGAACGAATGCCTTTTTTGAACCGCCCTTATAATGCCTGCAATTTCAGGGTTATTACCGGGGCGTAAGCGTTGCACTGTATTTTTAATAAGGTTTGTAGTTTGGTCTGTAAATAATACAAGCAAAGCTATTAACCCTACTACCATTAGGGCATGTTTATAGCCAAGGC
Organism: Flavobacterium psychrotrophum; assembly: GCF_003403075.1. Lineage (NCBI taxonomy): Bacteria > Pseudomonadati > Bacteroidota > Flavobacteriia > Flavobacteriales > Flavobacteriaceae > Flavobacterium > Flavobacterium psychrotrophum. The sequence continues at coordinate 4,695,492 of NZ_CP031557.1, forward strand.
GTTTAAAAGCAAGGTAAAGCACCAATGCAAAAACAGGTATCCAGCTTATTTGTTTTGTAATTATGCCCCATACAGGATCCCAGGTTTCAGATCCAAAGCCGTTAAGCCATACAAAAAGTTCGCGGTCTAGTGCGCTTAGTTTTTCAAGCATATTATTTAATACGTTTTATAGGGCCGGACATATCTTCGATATCTTCTTTTACCTTGTCGATCTCATTCTTTATTTCATTGGTGGTGTCAGAATTGCCTATCTCGGTAAACGATTTTTTAATACCGTCTATATCGGCACTTTTATGAATCTCGCTTTTAATATCGTTAGTGGCATTTTTAAGCTGCTGCATACCTTTGCCCAGTGTGCGTGCAATTTCAGGAATTTTATCGCTCCCAAAAAGCATTAGCGCCACAAGGACAATTAAAAACATTTCGCCGCCTCCTATTCCAAACATAATCAAAAAATTTAATACACAAAGTTAATTATAAATACGTGTTAATGGCAGATTAGGATGTTGTTTTAATGTTTTTTTAAGCGTGTTGGAGTTTAAAATAAGAAGCCCATCCGTATTAAAGGATGGGCTTAAATTATTTTCGGGTAAAAAAGATTACTGTTTTACCACCTTTTGGGTTAGCGTTCCTGAAGCTGTTTGCGCCGAAACAAAGTACACACCGCAGTTTAAGTGGGCTATGTTAATATCGTTTCCTTTAGCACTAAGCACATTTCTGCCGGCGGCATCAGTAATGATAACATCAGTAATATCTGTATTGCCGGTAAAGTGTAGTACATTATTAACAGGGTTTGGCGCTATGCTGATTTTTAAGGCAGTAAAGTTTTCTGACGACAATGTCAAGTCATAATAGCTTTCTATAGACTGCTGCGTTTCATTTACGCCCAATGTTGCGCTGTTTACTGTTGCTGTAAGTGTCCTGAATACAGGGCCGGTAGTAAGACCTTCGTTATAGTAGCTATACATTACCTGATGTAGCGTAGCCAATGGTATAGGTATACCCGCTAAGTACAGGTTAAGGTCCTGCTCTATTTTAAGGCGTGTTACTGATATTACAATTGGCATACCTGCCGAAAAGTAGGTTATAATGCCATAAGCATCTACAGATGTTGTAGCATCGCCGGAAAAAGTACCTGTTATGGCTGTATCGTTTAGGTTACCGGAAAAAGTACCCGCAACGGTATCATCTGTTGCAGTTGCTCCAAAAGATTTAGGGAACGTACCCAGGTTAAGGTTATTGGTGCTGTAATTTAACAGCATTCCTGATGCGGTAGCTGCCGTAACACCTACCTGCCCGTTTACAGCATTGGCAAGGAAAAACTGTGTGGTGGCAAAATCGCCTGTGGTTTCTACCACAGATGTTGTTCCCGGGTATGCTGTTGACTGTTCTGTTGTTGCAGCAAGAACAGATGTATGGGAGTTACCATAATTGCTAAGGCCGGGAAAAGTCCATGAGGCATCTGCGCCTGTAGGCGTTTCATTTATTGCAGGGTCAGATTCTGCAAGGTAATAGTCTGTAACGCCGGTGCTAACCGTGTAAAATGAGTTTACCGTTTGTGCAGATGCGCCTACGGCTGCCAGTAATAAGGCCGAAAGTAATGTTTTTTTCATATTAGGTTTTTTTCAAAAGTAGCGATAAATCGCTTAGTATCATATGAAAAACAAAACCCTGTTGCCTGATTTAATAAAATGGCAACAGGGTTTTGTGTATTTTGGTAAAAACGTAGTTATTTCTTTTGTTCGAGCTGGTCAAATTTATTGCTGACAGCAGCACGCGGCCATACATTGTTAGTTACATCAATATCGGCAGTTTTTAATTTAGGGTCAATCGTTATTTTTTTAACCACTTTATCTGTAGCAAATACACGGCTAACCGACTGGTGGTTTTTGCGCCATATTTGCACAGGGAAGGTGTGCAGCTCTGTACTGCCATCTTCAAAGGTAAGCTCTGCAAGTATTGGCATTAGCATACCTCCCGGTTTATCAAAAGTTACTTCATAAAAGTATTTTGGCTGCTTTAACTTTGCTTTTTCTTCCGGGGTAAATTTCTCATCAAGGTATTCCTGAAGCAATTTTACATCGGTAGATTTTAATGGCTTTTTAAGGTCTTTGTTAAAGTCAGGGCCATCTGCTACCATGTAAAGAAACGGGCCTTTCTCCTGCCCGAAGCGGCCTTTTTGTATGCTCACATCCTTCACGTCTTTAGGCTGCTGCTCTGTAACGTAATATTGTTTTACATCGGCTATGGCAATGTCTACATAATCGGTGCTGTAAAACCATCCCCTCCAAAACCAGTCGAGGTCTACTGCTGAGGCATCTTCCATGGTACGGAAAAAATCTTCGGGTGTAGGGTGCTTAAATTTCCAACGGTTGGCGTATGTTTTAAAAGCATGGTCAAAAAGGTCGTGACCCATAATTACCTCGCGCAGTATATTAAGCCCCGCAGCAGGCTTGGCGTAGGCATTATTACCAAACTGGTGAATGCTTTCGCTGTTGGTCATTATAGGTTCCAGAAATTTCTGGTCACCACTCATATACGGAACAATCTTATCGGCAGGGCCACGGCGCGAGGGGTAATTTACCTCATATTCCTGTTCGGCTAAATACTCCATAAAGGTGTTAAGCCCCTCATCCATCCAGCTCCACTGGCGCTCATCAGAGTTAACGATCATAGGAAAAAAGTTGTGCCCCACCTCATGGATGATAACACTGGCATTGCCGTACTTTATCTGGTCGCTTACATAGCCGTTCTCATCCGGGCGGCCGTAGTTCCAGCATATCATAGGGTACTCCATGCCCTGATCTGCCGCAGAAACCGATATAGCCTTAGGGTAAGGATAATCAAAGGTGTACTTGCTGTAACTTTTTAAGGTATGTGCTACTATACGGGTACTGTTGTCGCCCCACATAGGGTTAGCCTCTTTAGGGTATAGCGAAAGCGCCATAACGGTTTTGCCGCCAAGCTGTACCGCCATACCATCATATATAAACTTGCGTGACGACGAAAAGCCAAAGTCGCGCACGTTAACGGCCTTAAACTTCCAGGTCTTCTTTTTGTCGCTAAAGCCTTTTTCGGTAGCTGTAGCTTCCTCTTGGGTAACAATAACTACGGGCTTATCAAAAGTTTTGGTAGCAAGCTCGTAGCGTTTTATCTGATCTGCAGTAAACAGGTCTTTGCGGTTTTGCAGTTCGCCGGTACCGTCTAAAACGTGGTCTGCCGGGGTGGTAATGTTTACGTCAAAATTGCCAAAAGGCAAGGCAAATTCTCCCGAACCCCAAAACTGCATATTCTGCCAGCCCTCTACATCATTATACACCGCCATACGCGGGTAAAACTGTGCTATAACATACAGGTTGTTACCGTCTTTATCAAAGTGCTCGTAACCGCTGCGGCCACCTACCACCTGGTAGTTGTTAATGTTATACCACCACTTAATGCTGAATGAAAGTTTTTCGCCATGCTTAAGCGGGGTTGGCAGGTCAATGCGCATCATGGTTTGGTTCACGGTGTACTGCATCGGCTTACCATTGGCATCTTTAACATAGTCGAGTTTAAAGCCACCGTCAAACTCCTGCTCCATAAACTCGCGGGCAAACCCATTTGCCTTGTAAGCAGGGTTTACCTTTTGGCGGTCAATGAGCTTAGAGGGGCTATCTGCCGCGTGCTGGTTCTGGTCCAGCTGTACCCAAAGGTATTCCAACGGGTCGGGCGAATTATTGGTATAAGTGATGGTCTCGGTACCATAAAGCTTGGTGTTTTTATCATCCAGCTCTATGTCCATTTTATAATCTGCCTGCTGTTGGTAATAGGCAGGCCCCGGTGCTCCCGATGCGGTACGGAACATATTGGGTGTAGCCAAAAGGTCGTACATCTGGCTGAACTTATTGTTATCGGTATGGCCCGGCTCACGTGGGGTAGCGGGTTTGTCTTGCGCAGTGGCAGCAAGGGCAGTAAGCAGCGATAGGCTGTAAATAACGTTTTTCATAATCAAAAAGTTATGGTGCCCGAAGGCGTATCGTAAGTAAGCAACAGGCTTTTTCGGTCTGTGCCTACTTTGGCATTTATCATGTTTTGTTGTGTACGGAACATTTCAAACAGCAGGGTGTTGCGTACTTCTATTGTTTCGATCTTTTTAGGGGCGGGTACGGTAAGGTAGCACACCAGCTGGTCGTCTTCTATTTCTTTAGCAAGAAAGGTAATAACAGCAGCTTTGCCGTTTATCTTCAGGCTCATTTTATCGGCCAAGTATTGTTTGATGGTCGCTGTAGTTTCGGGCAGTTCTTTGGGTGTGCCCAGGTAAAACTGTTTGCCGTATTTGGTGTCCAGCGTTTTTTCGAAGTCGTCTATAAAAATGCGGCCTGTTATCTGCAACTCCTTTTTCTTTGCAGCATATTCGATCTGGAATACGGACACGTAGTATTTGTGCACGCCTGCTGAGGTAAGCGTGGCTGCAATTAGTAGTAGTGTAAAGGTGCTGAATAGCTTTTTCATAGATGGCTAAAGTACAAACTTCATTGAAATTAAAGCGTATAGAGGTGTTGAATGTATCTAATAGCTATAGATATTTAGTTGCTCCGGGACTTTTACTTACTCCAAATGCAAGACGCATGCAATGCGTCTCTACCCATGCACCGCCCCACTCTTTCCGTAACTCTGGATCAATTCACCTTCAAACTCCAGCCATTCTGCCCAGCGTTTGTCTACGTTTACACCTTCGCCATATTTACGGGCAAAACCTAAAAACGTAGTATAGTGTGTAGCCTCAGATATCATAAGCTCGTGGTAAAACTTGGCCAGTTCTTTATCTTTTATATTTTGAGACAATACCCTGAAACGTTCGCAACTGCGGGCTTCGATCATGGCGGCAAACAGCATACGGTCTATAAAGGCCTCCATGCGGCTACAATTCTTTTTAGCAAACTTAGACAGTTGGCCTACATAGTCGTCCCTGCGTTCACGCCCTAACGTGTAACCACGCTTTTTGATAATTTCGACCACCATATTAAAATGTTCCATCTCCTCAACGGCAATCTCTGCCATTTTCTGAATCAGGTCTATATGCTCGGGATTATTCGTAATAATATATAGTGCGTTGGCTGCTGCTTTTTGTTCGCACCAGGCATGGTCAGTAAGAATTTCTTCGAGGTTCGATTCGGCAATATTGGCCCAGCGCGGGTCGGTCAAGAGTTTTAGTCCAAGCATAACAAATAAATTATTGTGGGTAAAAATAGGGAATTTATAGCCATTTTTACATCGGTTTTGTCATTCCGACGGTAGGAGAAATCTCAGATTAAGTGTAAGATTCTTCATTCCGCTGCGCTACATTCAGAATGACATACAGTGCGTTCTTACTCAGGTTGGGTGAATCCAATCTGTTTTACACCCTAGTTCCCAGTTCCTCCATCACCCTGACAAAATCAGTTACAATAGCATCCCTGTTTTGCAACACACCCTGTTTACTAATCCATTTACCCGAAACAATAGTGCCCAGTATATCGCTAACATCAGCCGCATATACAAAGGTGTTGCACAGGTTTTTTTCAGAAGCCGTTGCAATAAGTGGCGATGCAGCATTTATAACCACCGCATCAAACGGCTGGCCTTCGCTAAAGAATGTGCCATCAGTTGCACCCATAGCCCTGCGGCCTGCCTGCCACGCCATTTTTATGGCATTAAAGCCACTGTCTCCGCTATCAGGAGTAACAAAACTGGTACGCTTGTGCGAAATCAGTCGTTGGCCGTAATCAAGTATGCGCAGTTCTTCCAACGGGTTTAGTCCCACATGGCTGTCGGTACCAATGCTCCAGTTGCCACCGGCATTTTTATAGTCCTCAAAACGGAACAGCCCGTCGCCCAGGTTGCCCTCTGTACTGGGGCATAATACCACATGGGCACCGCTTTTCGCAATGCCGTTTACTTCGCTATCATCAAGGTGAGTGGCATGTACCAGATGATAGTTCGCATCAACCGGGCAGTTGTCTAACAACCATTGCACGGGGCGCTTGCCATGAAAAGCTACACAGTCTTCAATTTCTTTTAACTGTTCTGACACGTGTATGTGGAACGGCCTGCTGCCATCGAGCGCGTTGCAGACTGCAACTACATCTTCCGGCTTTACTGCCCGTAGCGAGTGTATACCGATGCCTACGTTAGCGTTATCAAAGGCCTTTGCTGCTTCTATGCTACTGTCAAGCAGTGTGTAATAATCTTTTATGGTGTGCGAAATAAAACGCTTTTGCCGCTCTACGGGTTCCTGCCCAAAACCGCCCTGCTGGTAAAACATCGGCACAAGCGTAATGCGGATTCCTGCCTTTTGTGCAGCGGCCATAAGGCGGGTACCCATTTCGGCAAGGTTAGGGTAGGGGCTGCCATCTTTATCGTGGTGCAGGTAATGAAATTCTGCCACCGCAGTATAACCGTGGCGTGCCATTTCGCTGTAGAGCATGGTAGCAACCGCTTCCATCTGATTTGGTGAAAGTGTAAGTGCCAGGCCATACATGGCATTTCGCCAGCTCCAGAAATCGTCCTGTGCTCCGGTGTTGGTATGCAGTTCTGCAAGCCCCGCCATAGCATACTGAAAGGCGTGCGAATGTGCATTTTGGAAACCCGGCAGTGCATAGCCGTTTATATATTCGCCTTCTGGCGTTTCAGTTTGTTTTATTGAGGTAATGTTACCCAAATCATCCAGAGATACAACAGCATTCGTTATCCAGCCGTTCTCGGTTAGCAGGCCTTTAAAAGTATAGGTAGCGCCCATTATGGTTGCAGGGTTTTAATCAGTTGGGTAAATACGGCTTTTAACACCTCGCGCATCTGCGCAGCATTTTGCTCGTTATATTCGGTTTCGCCGGCATCCATATAGTTGGTTTTTGCCATTTCAAGCTGTAAGGCGTGCACATCACTTTCGGGTTTGCCAAAGTAGCGTGTTATCTGCCCGCCCTTAAACGGCGTGTTGTGCTTAGCTTCATAACCGCTATCTTTAAGGATGTTCCACGCAGCATCAATAACGGCTGTAGAAGCCGATTTGCCATCGTTATCACCCAGGATTAGTTGCGGGAAAGCTTCCTCTTGTATGCCCGGTACCACACGGCGAATGGAATGCGCATCAAACAACAGCACTGTTCCAAATTCCTGTTTTGTGTTTTCTATGAGTTCTTCCAGTTTTTCATGGTACGGAATGTAATATTTCTGTACGCGTTCTGCTATTTCTACCTCATCGGGTGCCGCCTGTTTATAAAGTGGCTCGCCGTTAAAGTTAGTAGATGGTACAAGCCCTGTAATTACACGACCGTCGTTATACAGCGGCTTACTTTCGGGGTCGCGGTTAAGGTCTACCACCCAGCGGCAATAGTTGGCCTTGATCAGGGTAATACCCATTGCAGGTGCAAAGTCGTACAGGCGGTCAATAAACCAGTCGGCATCATCGGGGCGTTCTGCTATTTCGGGTTTTAGGCGTGATGCTATTTCCGGCGGAAAGTAGGTGCCGGAATGTGGGGAGCTTATGATAATGGGCACTTTTGGCACCGTAGGCAATGTTATATCGTAAATTTCCATAAAGGGATCTGGTTTTTTGCTTTATAACAAAGATAAGGTTTTCGGGATATAAAACCGGTATCAGTCATTGCGGAGAGAAACGACGAATCAATCTTATTGTTGCAACTTAGTACAATTATTAGTCTGATTTTGAGATTCCTCCTATCGTCGGAATGACAGTATGCTTCGGTATTCGCTCACGATAATTACTGCTTCTCCTTTAGATAAGCTTCCGCCTGCGTTACAAGATAATCGGTTAGTTCAAATTCTTTTTTAGGTTCCAGCAGGGGGCGGGTTTCAATGCCTTTATCGCAATACACCAGGAACTTTCCTATCTCATCATGCGGAATGTGCAGTGTCTCTGTAAAAAAGTAATAGGTGAAACGGCCACTTACCACATCATTAAATGTTTTGGTGTTTTTACTGTCGTATATTTCGCCTTTACTGTTTGCCTTCTTCTTTTTCTTAAAGATCATTTTGCCAATGGCTATAAAATCTACACCCTGTAGCTGGCTCTCCGTTACGGGGAGTGCACCGTTAACGGGCTGTTTACTTATTGGGTAGGTGTATTTCAGGTCGCGCTCGCTGGCGTGAGGGTTTAGTGCTACCACCTTTTTCTTTTTAGCATCATAACCAAGGTCACCAGTAAGGGGAGTGATAATTACCTCTTCAAGGTTGATGACGTTAGTATCCATCTTAAGGTTAAGTGGGTTTTCTTTTAACTGGTTTTCTTTCAGCACAAGATATTGCGACCTAAAGGTAATGCTGTTAAAAAACAGCGTATCGCCCTGTCGGGCATAAATGGTAAAATATCCGTTTACATCGGTCACGGCATTAATGTGCGATGAAAGGTTTTGCACCGACACATCATTTACCTGTAGCGAATCGGCAATAATATGCCCGCGCAGTATTTCGCGTGGTTTTTTTTGCTGGGCCAGCCCAATAAAGGGAACCAATAGTAGTATGAGGTAAAATATTTTAGTTTTCATGGGTTGCAGGTTGTATGTCAGCAGGTGGTTCGGGGTTTTCTTTTTGAAGGGCCAGGTATTTCTCGGCCAATAGCATTAAACGCAGGCGTACCATGTCGTTATTTTTTGCGCGTAATGCCTCGGCACATTCAGGGTCTTCTACAGCATAAAATATAAAGCCGTTTACCAAGTCTTCCGGAATGTGCAGTTTTGCGGTTATCTGCTCGGGTGTATAAATGTTGTTCAGCTTATCAATGTTAAACTCCTTGCGTTCTGTAGCCAGGTTTTTCTTAAGCATTTTAGTCCGCCCGCTAATGGCATTAATTATGGGGTCCAACGGAAAAGAAATACCTCCCATAAGCAGGAACATGAATGATGGCTTAAACTCGCTTGCAGTCTTAAGGCGGCGTTCTGCCACAGTAAGCTGTTTTTGGCCTTTAGGTACGAGCCCAAGCGATTCCGGACTTATTTTATTAATAACTACCTCTTTTAGGTCGGTGCCTTTAGGCTCTACTTCCAGCAGGTAAGGCTTTTGGTTGAATGATGACTCGCTTAGTTCAAACTCCCGCACCTCTATTATCTTACCGTAAATAACAATGCGGTCGCCTGCGCGGGCGGGCAGGGTAAAATCGCCATAAGCGCTGGTTTTTGTTTCTGCACCCGTGTATTTGTTTATGACAAAAACATTAGGCACTACGGCATCACCTGCAATAACACGGCCCTGCAACGGCTTGCGCTGTTGCGCGAAAGCTGCTGTAACGGTAAGTAAAAACAAAAGTACATAGTGTTTCATCGTTCCTGTTGCAGTTTCATGTATTCATCTGCCAGTTCTATAAGCAGCAGTTTTATTTCATATTTGTTAGTATGTACCACATTAGCTACGCGTTTATCTTCTACAACATAAAACAGAAACCCTCTTGCCATTTCCTCCGGAATACCAAATGCTTTAAGTTCGCTGTCATTTACTATAGCCTCAATTTCATTAACAAGGTCTTCTTTGTGCATAGCATCTGTAGCCATGCGAAATACCCAAAGTCTGCCCATAAGTGCATTCATTAAATACTCCAGCCCTTCTCCGCCGCTGTTGCGCATATAGGCGCGTTCTCTTTCGGTCACTATTTTTTGCCCTTTTGGAACAAGCCCAAGCGACTCAGGGTTTATATGGTTGATAACAACTTCGTGCAAGTTGGTGGTTTTGGGTTCAGCTTCTAAAACATACGGATGCTGTGTAAATGATGCTTCGCCCAGTACAAACTCGCGTGTTTCTACATTACTGCCATATATTACAATGCGGTCACCCGCTTTAGATTCAAGCTGAAACCTGCCGCTGCCATCTGTTTTTATTTCGGCGCCGGTACGTTTATTAATAACAAAAATGCCTGTAACTATAGCTTCACCGGCAATTACTTTACCGTCTAATGTTTTCTTTTCCTGCGCTTCGGCTACCGAGGCAATAATAAGCAATAGCAGCCAGAAGTTACATTTCATCTTCTATAAGCTTTATATAGTCTGATGCAAGGTTTGTTAATAATGATTTCAACCGCTTTTTGTTGTTACATTTTATAAACGTGCGGCAGTCAGTATCTTCGCATGCATAGGTTATAAAACCGTCTACATAATCTATAGGTATCCCAAAGTTTGCATTGATTTCTTTTGGTGTGTATATTGCTTTAAGATTATCTGCGGCCTGTATTTTTTCAGATGTCCTTGTATTTTCTTTTATGGTTCTGCTTTTGCCGTTAAGCCGGTTAATTAAACCGTCGCCGGATAGTTCAAGTCCCTGATTTTTTCTTACAACACGGTTAGCTCTTTCTCTTCTTTCGGCAACCGAATATTCTTTTTGGCCTGCCTCTATCAACCCAAGTTTTTCTGCATCCAGTTTTTTGCGTTCAACTATTACTTCGTCAAGTTCACCGGCTTTTGGTTCTACTTCAAGCACATAGGGTTGCGTTGCGAAGGATTTGTCAGAAAGTACAAAATCGTGTACTTCGGTTCGGTCGCTATACACGGTAAGGCGCTCACCTGGTTTTGCTTCAATGGTAAAAAGCCCGTTTTCAGACGTTTTTGTTTCGGTACCGGTATGCTTGTTAATAACAAAAATACCAGATGCCGGTACATTGCCCACGATTACCTTACCATTTAATGTTTTTTTATTCTGTGCTAAAGTTATTGTTGTAAAGAGCAACAGAAATATTATTAGCCTACTTTTCATCTTCAATAGCCTTTAAGTATTGCGGAGCGAGGCTTTGTAGTTGCGGTTTTACCAGCTTACGGCTGTTAGATTGTATTGCGTCAAAACAATCAGCATCTTCAATTACATAGTAGAGAAACCCCTCTACATAATCTGCAGGAATGGCAAATAAATCTGTAATTTCTTCGGGTGTGTACAAAATGCGCAGCTTATCAAGTGCACCCATTTTTTCTTCGGTCTTTATATTTTGCTTTATTATCCTGCTGCGCCCGTTAAGCTTATTGCTAAACGCGTCTATAGACAGGTTTAGTCCTTGGTTAGCAGTTACAGTACGGTTGGCGCGTTTTCTGCGTTGCGCTACGGTATATTGTTTTTGCCCCTGTTCTACAAGCCCCATGGCCTCAGGGTCTAACCTGCCGCCTTCTACCACAACTTCTTTCAGTTCGTTGGCCTTAAGTTCTACTTCTAATATATATGGCTGTTCTTCAAAAGATTTATCAGACAGCGAAAATTCCCGCACCTCAACGCGGTCGCTGTATACTGTCAGCCGGTCTCCGGCACGGGCATCAATGGTAAACAAGCCGTTTTCGCCCGATTTGGTTTCTTTACCCGTATCTTTATTAATTACAAAAATACCCGGCAGTGGAGCATCCGGGGTTATAACTTTTCCCTGAAAAGCATGCCTTCTTTGGGCAAATACAGAGAGGGAACAAAATAACAGGAGGTATAAAAGCTTATTCATTGCTGGTTTGTAGTTTTTTATATTTATCGGCATTCTCCATAAGCAGGAGCTTTACCAAAGCATCATTTTTAGATTTTATAGCATCGGCTACCCGTGGGTCTTCTATGGCGTAGAATAAAAATCCGCGTGCCAGTTCCGGCTCTACGCCCAGGCCCGCCAGTTCATCATTGGTAAACAACCCGTCGATGCTTTCCATCAGGGCTTCCTTACGTTCTGTTTCTACCGCTTTTTTTAGCATGGCCATGCGCCCGCTTAGCAGGTTTATAAGCTGGTCCAGCCCCATGCCGCTGCGTGCAGTTTTCAGCCTGCGCTCTGCCGGGGTATATACTTTCTGGCCTTTGGGTACCAGCCCTCGTTTGGCGGCACTAATGTCGGTTATTACAACTTCATCCAGTTCGGTGGCTTTTGGGTCGACTTCCAGGGTATAAGGTGTTTGGCTAAAAGCATTTTCATTAACAGCAAACTCACGGGTTTCTACACCTGTGCTATATATGGCCAGCTTATCGCCAATGCGTGCCGGGATGCTAAAACTTCCGTCGGTGCCAGATTTTACTTCGGCACCTGTAGCCTTGTTAATTACAAATACACCCATTGCGGGGTTGCCGCCTGCTACAACGCGGCCTGCAAGAGCGCGACGTTCCTGGCTAAAACCCAGCAGGCTGATAAATAATGACAGTATGGTAAGGAGTGGTTTCATTCGGCCTGCAATTTAGTGTATTTATCTGCGAGTTCTACCAGCAATAACCTTACCATTTCGGTATTTCCGGCCTTCACGGAATCAGCAAGGCGGATATCTTCTACGATATAAAAAATAAAACCGCGCGCAGTTTGTGCCGGGAGGCCAAAGCTTACCAGCTCATCATCGGTAAAGAGGTTGTTTATCTGTTCAGCCATTAGCTGTTGGCGCTCAATCTGTAGTTCTTTGCGCACACGTTGGGTACGTCCGTTTATGGCATTAATAAGCGGATCGAGCGGCATAGAACCTCCCAGTAGGCCAAGCAGCATTGTGGGTTTAAATTCGCCGGTAGTGTAGAGCTTGCGCTCCATTTGTGTGTTTTTCTTTTGGTTTTTAGGCACCAGCCCCAGCGATTCAGACGTTATGCCTGTTACGACCACCTCATCAAGATCGGTTCCTATGAGGTCTATTTCTATGGTATAGGGGTTTTGGCTGAATGAATCTGCAGTAATGGCAAATTCGCGTACCTGGGTGGTATTGCTGTAAGCAGTAATACGGTCGCCAATTTTTGCCGGGATTGTAAAGGCACCGTCTGAGGCCGATTTTACTTCAGTCCCCGTATTTTTGTTGATGATAAATATGTTTTGTGCCGGGTTGCCTGCGGCAATAACACGGCCTTGCAGGTTTTTACGCTCCTGCGTGTAGCCCCTTACGGTAACGGTTAAAAATAATAGTATGGCGAGCCATTTATTTATCATTGATTAATTGCGTCCGGTATTTATCAGCCATCCCTGCCATCAGGAACCTTGCCATCTCCGTGTTCTTTTCAGCAACGGCTTTTGCAAAGTATTTATTTTCTACAACATAAAAAATAAAGCCCTGAACGTAGTCTAATGGTATTTTTAGCTTAGAAATAATGTCTTCCTCACTATAAAGATAGGCAATTTTTTGCATCAGGGTTTCCTTTTTCTCGGTTTCTGCAGCCTGTTTTAGTATAGCAGTACGTCCGCTAAAGGCATTAATCAGCGGGTCCAGCCCCAGCGGATTCATCCTGAATGTACTTGCTGTAGCCAGTTTACGTTCTGCCGGGGTGTATTTCTTTTGTCCGACAGGTACCAGGCCTAAAGATTCAGAATTTATGTGGCTATAGTCTACAATTATAAGTTCGCTAAGCTCGTGCTGTAATGGCGCCAGTGGCACCAGCAGCAGGCCGTTAAGGTCTTCTGCTTTTAGCACAACGTTTTTTGCGGTAAACTGTACCGCCGAAAATATAAGTGTATCGTTAGCGCCTGCATAGATTGTAAAGTAGCCGCCACGCCCGGTGGTAACAGATTTTTCTGTTGTTTTATTGATGACGTAAATACCGTCAAGGCTGTCAAAGTCAGATACCACTTTACCATTTAGCGTACAGCGGTCTTGTGCCACAGCTACAGCGGTAAAACTTAAAAAAAAGGCTATAAAACTTTTAAACAGCATATTCATATCAGTCATTGTATTGCGGTAATTAAGGCAGGCATTAAAAACTTTGTAACTTTACCTTTTATTACATTAGTTAAACGGATGAAAAAATTAATTATTGCCAGCACCTCTACACTACACGGAGGCAGTTATTTAGAGTACTTATTGCCAGCGCTGCAACAGCACTTTTCCGGTTGCGGATCGCTTATATTTATACCTTATGCACGGCCGGGTGGTATGAGCCACGACGATTATACCGCACGCGCAGCAGCATTTTTTACAAAATTAAATATTACAGTTAAAGGAATACACGAATTTGAAGATCCTGCGGCGGCGTTAACCGACGCTCAAGCCGTGTTTACCGGAGGCGGCAATACCTTCCTGCTGGTTTCTCAGCTTTATAAGAACGGTGTAATGACGGCTTTGCAGGATGCTATAAGCAGAGGTGTGCCGTATCTGGGCAGTAGCGCGGGCAGTAACATTTGCGGGCTTACCATGCAAACTACTAACGATATGCCCATCATTTATCCGCCGAGTTTCCGTACGCTGGGGGCGGTACCGTTTAACCTGAACCCGCACTACCTCGACCCGCAGGAGGGAAGCACCCATATGGGCGAAACCCGCGAAACCCGTATTAAAGAGTTTCACCAGTTTAATACCCAGCCGGTATTAGGGCTTAGGGAAGGTAGCTGGCTGGACGTTAGTGGCAACACAGTACTGCTTAAAGGCGATTTACCGGCGCGGTTATTCCGCCACGGCAAAGAACCGGAAGAGCTTGAAGCCGGTACAGATATCAGTTGGCTAAAATAATTTAAATTTTATTTATTTGTAATTCAGTTAATTGTAAAATAATTTCATTTTTTTTAAATCTTCATGCAACCCTTTTTTAAGTGTGAGCGTCTTACCCTATATACAACCAATTTAATAAACGAGTTTTGAAAGTAATTGCCTTACATCGCGACGAAAAAGAGCTGATAAGCCAGGCCGCCGAAAACAACCGGCACGCCCAGCAGCAGATCTACACTAAGCATTCGCCAAAGATGCTGGGTATTTGCAGGCAGTATATTAAAGACCTGCACCTGGCAGAAGATGTAATGATAACAGCTTTTATGAAGGTGTTTGGAAGCCTGAAAAATTTTGAGCACAAAGGCAGTTTTGAAGGATGGATTCGCCGGATAATGGTAAACGAGTGCATAAGCTATCTTAGGGTTCAGAAAAAAACAGGGTATTTAGAAGATGAGTTTTATGTGGAAGATACCCACAATAATATAGAAAGCGGGCTGAGTGTAGATGACATTCAGAGTCTTATAGACAGCCTGCCGGATGGCTACAAAATGGTGTTTAACCTGTACTGTATAGAAGGGTACAAGCACCAGGAAATAGCACAAATGCTTGGGATAAGCGAAGGTACAAGCAAAAGCCAGCTGAGCCACGCCAGGAAGATGTTGCAGGAGCAGATTAACAAACAAAAGAATTACGTAAATGGAACCGAATAAAATAGAACAGGAATTTAAGCAGCAGCTGGAGCAGCGCAGCATAGCACCATCGCCTATGGCGTGGGACAGGCTGGATGCCATGCTTACTGTAGCCGAACAAAAGGCGGCGCCTAAAAAAAAGGCAAATCTTGGTTGGATGTATATGGCTGCCTGTTTCCTGGTGTTGCTAAGCGGTGGAATGTTCTTCTTTAATAAGGAAACCAAACCACAGGGCACTGTAAACGGTAACAGTGTTGTAGAAAAAAGCACTCAGGCTACGCAAACTGAAACGCAGCCTACTCAAATAATACCGGTTGCATCACAACAAAGCCAGATTGCAGAAACGGTTAAGAGTGTAAAACCTGCCAAAAAAGTAAAAAATACAGTAAACGAGCAAAAATTCTTCCCGTTACCTGATCAAAAAATGCAGGAAGCAGTAGCACAAACTACTGTAAAAGAAGAAAGCCCTGTTGTAGAGCCGGTATCGTCTAAAATAAAAGTAGATGCCAATGCCCTGCTGGCAAGTGTAGAACATAATGCTTCAAAAAATAATGTTGCTCAAAACATTCCTGCCGTAACCAGGCCAAACATAAAGCGTTCTAAAATAGAAGTTAATGCAAACACCCTGCTTACATCGGTAGAAGGCGAACTTGACCAGAGTTTTAGGGGTAAGGTTATTAATTCTCTTCAAAAAAACTACAATACCGTAAAAACGGCTGTTGCCACGCGCAACCTTCAATAGAAACATCATCAATTACATAAATTTAAATCAAAGAACATGAAAACTATTACTTTTTATGTAGTGGCACTGCTATGCCTTGTTGCTACCAAAATGAATGCACAATCTTTCTCTGACAGGGCCGGAGATATATCTAATAACATTGAGAGGATAACAAAGCGTCAAAAAGATTCGCTTAAGATAGAAGTAGATGCTGTAAACCTGCAACTTGAAAAAAATGAAATAACTGCCGCTGAGGCAGATGCCCGTAAAAAAGAATATGCAGAAAAAAGAGCTAAAAATATTGAAGACCAGGTAAGTGTGGAGGAGCAAAAACTGGCCGATCTTGTAAAAGATAAAGTTGACGGTAATATTAAAGACAGTACCCAAAAAATAACCATAAGATGGGGTGGCAACAGAAAGAACATTAAAAAAGATGTTTTAAAATACCGCCGTACCACATCACAGTTTGTATACGCCATAGGGGTTAACCGCGCGCTGACCGATGGTAAGGCTGACGACAGCTACAAATGGCGTTCAGATTTTTATGAAGTAGGCGTTAGCTGGAATACCCGCCTGGCAAAAAACAACAACCTGCTGCATGCTAAATACGGACTTTCTTTACAATATAATAACCTGCGTGCCGCCGATGATAAAATATTTGCAGTAGACGGTAACAAAACCATACTGGTTGATGCCGGAAGGAATATAGATGTTGCCCGCCTGCGCTATGTAAACCTGGTAGTGCCTGCACACCTAGAGTTTGACTTTACCAAAAAGAAAACAGAAGGCGATAAAACATACTTTCCTACGCACAAAAGTTTCAGGGTAGGGCTTGGTGGTTATGCCGGTGTAAACGTAAAAGAAAAACAAATTGTAAAATATACCAATGCCGATGGCAATGATGTAAAAGACAAGACCAAAGGCGATTACAACGTGAGCGACTTTGTATATGGTGTAAGTGCTTATGTGAGCTATGGAGAAATAGGCCTTTATGCAAAATATGATTTGCAGCCTATTTTTGCAAATAACGATATTGACCAGAATAATTTAAGTCTTGGCATAAGATTTGATTTCAATTAATAGTTAAGGGTTAGTTTTGTACTTTGAAAAGGTGTCCTCAGGTGAGTGGGGGACACCTTTTTTCGTTTTAATATATCGTTAAGCCGCAGCAACGAATTTTGAATTTTCGTAATTTTGGGCGAAAATTATAATAATGTCCCATAGCCATTCGCACAGCCACGGCCACGACCATTCGCATCATGTATCTGCCAAAAATATAAAGGCTGCTTTTTTCCTGAACCTTGGGTTTACGGTTCTCGAAATTATAGGTGGTTTTTATGTAAATAGCGTCTCTATACTTTCGGATGCGCTGCACGATATGGGCGACAGTCTTTCGCTTGGACTATCCTGGTACCTTCACAACAAATCAAAACAGGGGGCAGATGCAAAGTTTACCTTTGGCTACAGCCGTTTCAGTTTGTTAGGCGCACTTATAAATAGTGTCATACTAATGGTAGGTTCGTGCTTTGTAATATACGAGGCTGTAAATCGCTTTATCCACCCCGAACCTGCCGATGCGCAGGGTATGCTGTATTTTGCCATATTGGGCATTGCAGTAAACGGCTATGCTGCTTACAGGCTAATGGGAGGCACGTCTATGAACGAGCGCGTGGTAAGCTGGCACCTTATAGAAGATGTTTTGGGTTGGGTTGCCGTGTTTATCGTGTCTATAGTTATGATGTTTACCGATGCCCCGTGGCTCGATCCGGTATTGTCGCTGGGTATAACGCTCTTTATACTGTATAATGTTATAGGCCGCTTAAAGGAGACCTTAATTATTCTACTGCAGGGTTCTCCCGCTGATATTGATGCCGAAGAAATTAAGAATGAAATACTGCAAATACCGAATGTTACAGGCATGCACCATGTAAACATCTGGTCGCTGGAAGGTGAGCACCATGTTTATACAGCACATATAAAAACCAGAGGCATAGATACCTTTGCTGAGGTTATAGCCATAAAGCGAAGCGTAAAGGACATCCTGAAAAAACATCCGTTTACGTACTACACCATAGAGATAGAAATGGAAGACGAGGCTTGCGAATTCCAACCACATCTGCACGATAATGATTAAGACTTGATAGGACATTTAGTGTAGGTCTATTTTTTTCCGATACTTATGGCCTGAAAATTGCCTGCTATGTATCAGGAAAAACTTTTTTCTATCTTTACGTTATGGAAACCAACAAAAAAGGTGCTGTTTATGCGCTTGCCCTCGGCCTGCCCGCAGGGCTCATTTGCTGTTCGTTATTTCTTTCCCTTGCTAATTATTTTCCGTTTAGCCTGTTGCTTAAGGTAAGCAGTTTCCGGGTGTTTTGGCATCCGGCATCATGGGTAGCGGTAGTTGCCGTACTTGGCGCATCATTATGGTACTGTGGGCTACACATACCAAAATGGCTACAAAAGCATGATGTACTGCGCACCAGCTTTATATTTACCCTGCGTGTTAATATCCGTTTACTTGTAGGAATGGTGGTCATTTATTTTGGCGGAATAGGCTTCAGGATGTTTACCGGGCATAAGCCTTTGCTTGCAGCCATACCTTATGGCATCATGGCAATTGCGGGATTACTGGCTTTGGGTACGCTGATTGCTACCATAACAATAAGCCTTGCCATAGTGCAGCTTACTAAAAACAAGCTTAAAATTACGCCGGGAGTGTAACTACTCTGTATCCCTTCCGTGAAACGCTGTGTGGTGTGCGACATATATCAATATTTAAAGTAGCACTTTTAGCTCGAGAGCCCAAAGCTGTGGCGGAGCAGTTTCCATAATGCTCTGTGTTCTTACACCCAAGGTGTCAAACTCTTTTCTCAGGGAAACTCCGGGTGTCTTTGGGAAACTCTGCGGTACAAGTACAAAATCCAAAAAATATATAAGGCTCAAAATATCCTTCCAACTTTGTAACTTTGCACCACTATAACTAACAACATACAACAACACAATGCAAAAAAAGATAGTACTACTGGGTTCTGGCGAGCTGGGCAAAGAATTTGTAATTGCCGCGCAGCGCCTGGGCCAAACCGTTATTGCCGTAGATAGCTATGAAAATGCACCTGCCATGCAGGTAGCCCATGGTTTTGAGGTAATAAACATGCTAGACGGCGCTGCCCTTGATGCCGTTATAGCCAAACATAATCCTGATTTTATTGTACCTGAAATAGAGGCAATACGTACCGAGCGTTTTTATGATTACGAAAAACAAGGTATTAATGTAGTGCCAAGCGCTAAGGCGGCAAACTTTACAATGAACCGTAAGGCCATACGCGATCTTGCTGCGAAAGACCTTGGCCTGCGCACCGCAAACTACCGTTACGCAACATCGGCAACTGAGTTAGAGCTGGCGGTTGCAGCTGTAGGTATGCCCTGCGTGGTAAAACCTTTGATGTCATCTTCAGGCAAGGGGCAGAGTACTATAAAAACAGGCAGCGATATAGAAAAAGCATGGAACTATGCTGTAGAAGGCAGCCGTGGCGATGTGGTTGAGGTAATTGTAGAAGCTTTTGTAAACTTTAACAGCGAAATTACCCTGCTAACCGTAACCCAAAATAATAACCCTACGCTTTTTTGCGCGCCTATAGGCCACAGGCAGGAGCGTGGCGACTATCAGGAAAGCTGGCAGCCTGCCCATGTAAGCGATAAAGACATTGCCGAAGCACAGGATATGGCGCGTAAGGTTACCGAAGCCCTGGGTGGTGCAGGCCTTTTTGGGGTAGAGTTTTTCCTTACGGATGAGGGTGTGTATTTTAGTGAGCTTTCTCCGCGTCCGCACGATACGGGTATGGTAACCCTTGCCGGTACGCAAAACTTTAGTGAGTTTGAGCTGCACCTGCGTGCAATATTAAGCCTTCCTATAGCTGAAATTACGTTAGAAAAAGCCGGGGCAAGTGCCGTTATTCTGGCATCGGGCACGGGTACACCTGTATTTACCGGCGTTGAAGATATAGCTGCTTTACCTAAAACAGATTTCAGGTTATTTGGTAAGCCTACCACAAGGCCGTATCGCCGTATGGGTGTGGCGCTGGTAAGTGATACGCTTAATACTCCAATAGAAGACATTATTGAAAATGCCAAGGCCGCAGCGGCACTGGTTACGGTTTCAGAAAAATAAAAGTTATTAAATCCCTAATGATGGGGATGCAAAATAATCGCCTAAAAAATTGTTATCTAACAACAAAAAACTATTTTTACAGAGAATTTAACAACCTTAAAGTATATGAAAAAGATTATTGCAGTTTTTGCATTCCTTGCACTTGCTATGGTAGTATCATGCAGCGGCGGTAATGGCCCTGAAGATGTTGCTAAGAAATTTCTTGATGCCACTAATACCGGCGAATTTGGCGAGGCTAAAAAATATGCCGACGAAAAAACAGGCCAGATGCTGGGTATGGTAGAAGGAATGATGCCACCGGACAAAAAAGCGGAAATGAAAAAGAAAGCCCCAACGGTTGAAATTATTTCATCTGAAGAGCAGGATTCAATTGCTACGGTAAAATATAAACTTAAAGGTGAAGGCCAGGGAGACGAAGAAAAAACGTTGTCTCTTAAGAAAGAAAAAGGTGACTGGAAAGTAACCATCAATAAAGAAGATAAAAACAAAGAAGGTGCACCGGGCGCTGTACCGCCACCACCGGCTCCTACAGAAGCTACTGACACTATTACTGCTCCGGTAGCAGATACTGCTGTAGCTCCGGCTCAGTAAGCATACACTTTTTTCTAAAATATATAAAACCACTGCCTATGAAAAAGACATTCTTGATCCTGGCAGTGGTTTTTTGTTTGGGTTTCAGTTCTTATAAAACCTTTTTTTATTTTGACCGGCAGGCTGAGATAGAAGCAGTTGAGACAAATAAAGCAGTAACACGCCTTACGCTGCATGATCTTAAAAGCATTCGCGAAGGCGATTTTATACTACGCCGTGGCTTTGGCTTTTTTAGCGATTATGTAGCAAATTCACTCAATCCTTCTAAACAAATTGATGTAACCCATGCGGGTGTTATTGTAAAACGGAATGGCAACTGGTGTGTAATACACTCGCTATCATCTGATGTTACTGATATTGATGGTGTGCAGCTACAAACACTGGATGCGTTTTTAAGCTATTCTGTCCCGGGAAAAATTATAGTCGTGCGAACGAAAGACAGCGATATAGCCTTTGGCCAAAAGGTTGCTGCGCAGGCAGAAGTGTATCTTAAAATGCAGGTCCCGTTTGACCATAGTGGGGTAATAGATAACGATGAGAAGTTATTTTGTACCGAGATGATATGGAAGATACTCGAAAAAGATTTGCATCGGGTAAAATTACCTACAGGCTATGAAGCGCGTAAAAAGTTTTTCTACAGTATGGGGTCTATGTACAATACTGATTATTTTGATATTATTATCAACCAGTATAGCGGTGCTGATTTAAAATAGTACAGCCATAAAAAAATAAACACCCGGTAAGCGATGCGCCTGCCGGGTGTTTTTTTATCAAATAACTTGAGTTCGATTTAAGCGAATCATAAGATATTTAACCTCTAAATTTATACCTACAAGGTCTTGAAGACCTTGCAGGAATCCTAAATAATTCAATCTGTGCTAACCTGCAAGGTTTTTTTTAACCTTGTAGGTTTTGAAAAGAAAAATAACACCTTAACTCGAACTCGCGTTAAGTAGATTGAATGAGGTTTATTTACCTCCCAGTTTCAGGTTATCAAATTTAGAAACGTCTATCAGCTCTTCGGTTTCGGCATCATAAGATATATATATACTATCGCCCGCCATGGTTACCGGCAACTCATTACTTATTTGCGATGAACCCGTAAATATTTTTGGCGAACCTGCAACGGTAAAATAGTAGAAGCTGTTACCGTTCTTAATGTCGCTCTGTATGCGGGTTACCACCGTTTTTAATTCGGTGCTTTTAGTAACAGAATTTGAACTTAGCCTGTTGCCAGCCATGTTAAATACGGTTTTATAAGCCATCAGTGTTTCGCGCATGGTGTTGCCTACACCTACAATGGTATAATCGCCTATAGCAACCATAGCATACATTTTTACCAGTCCGCCACCGTCTTTAAGTGTCATTACATAAGTAGGTATGTTGTTAATGCTATACGGTATGGGCAAAGATGCATTGTAGTCTTTCTCCTGTACCTTGCCCTCAGCACTGCGCTGTGCGGCATATTCGGTAGCGCCGCTTTGCTTATAAAAAGTAGCTTCTTTGGTACGGGTGTCAACTAGCATAAAGCCCACGGCAGACTCTTCCTTACCTACAGATGATACACCGGTGTACCAGTATGAACGGTTATCCTGTCCGTAAACAAGTGTAAGGGTTTCTGTAATCATTAGTTTGTCTTCGTTACTAAAGTTAAAGTAACCGTGTACATATTCACCCCAGTCGGATAATTGATCTTCAATAAATTCTATTGGCTGCATACGGTCTATCCATGCCGGCACTTCATTACTGGTATATTCTTTAATATCGCCGGTTTGGGCATCTACGGTCACTATCCCTACGGCATCGTTACCTGAAAAGCCTATTTTTTTACGGTATTTTGTAACAACCCAGTATGGTTTACCTTCTTCGTCTATTTCAAAGTTATAATCGGCAAGGCCGGTCGAGGCGTAGCCGTTAAAGTACAAGTGGCGTTCTACCTGGCTGCCAAAAAATGCACCCGGCTGAAATTTTATCTTCAGGTCTTTACCGTTAAGGGTTTGTACCAGCCTTACATCGCGCTCGTTAGTGGCAGATACCATTACGTAACCTTCTGTTCCCGCGGTATTGTTAAGCCATTTAAAAAAGCCCGAGTGCTGTAGTGGTGCTACCCAGTAAAGTTCGTTATTAACCTTTTGGATAAAAAATTCCCCAAGCTCAGATTTACTTCCCAGCGCAGGGTCGCTACCCAGTATTTTTTCGCCAAGCAGGGTTGCCAGTGGCTCATCTACCACACGTATCTTATCCAGCGAAATAGGAGCGATGTGCTTAGAAATTTCTGTGCCATTGTGCACTTTGCCTATCATGTTGCGGTACGCTTCATTACGGAATAGTGGCAGGCTGGTAAAAACAGGTCCAAGTATTGCATAAGCTATTACTAAAATAATTGCAGGAATAAGAATTCGATGCGCTTTTATAAAAGTAAACTTAAACTTTGGTGCTGCTGCCGTGCCTTTATTCTCTGCCCGTATGGTAAGTATCAGGGCAAGGATTAAAAGAACAATAAGCATAATAGGGAACTCTATAAACCCGAAGTTGATAACGGGCCTGCCCACATAGAAAAACAAAAAGGCTACTATAGCCAGAACAATCACAACAAGTGTCTTTTTCATCGAATACATTGATTAGTTATCTATGATACGCTGAAAAATGCAGAATGTTACAATTGCCGGATTAAGATTGCAATAATTTGTAATGAAACAGGGATATTGTGACTTATGCTGCTGTGAGGTAGCATAAGGATAATTTAAAATTAAGAATTTAAAATATTAGCGATTAAGGTACCATATACTTGCGTTGAGTGCCAGCGCATATGTAACCCAAAGGATATACGGAATAAAAAGCCATCCGGCTATTTTATTCACTTTACGAAACAGAAACCACGTTTCATAAATCATCAGCCAGAGCAATACAATTTCTATCAGTGCCAGCATCGGGTTCTTTAACCCGAAGAACAGATAGCTCCACAGCATATTTAGCGCAAGCTGTATAGCAAAAAAGGTAAGCCCCTTACGGGCTTCTTCGCGCTGCATTTCTATACAGCTCCAAACAAGGCCTGCCGCAATACCCATCATGATGTACAACGCACCCCATGCTATAGGGAAAGCCTCATTAGGCGGCGTGAACGATGGCTTGTTAAGGGTAGGGTACCAGGTGTCTACACTGGTTTGTGTTACCTGCCCTGATATATAGCCCAGTGTCATGGTGGTAACTACCATTACCATTATTTTTGTAATACGGTTCATAAGGTGCATTGTTTGGAACAGCAAATTTAAGTAATGTTTTAGCCATCAATTACACCAATTAACACCAATTTTTAGAGAAGTATAAGATTTAGCGATTTTGTGGATTTCTGCCGAATTTATTGCAAGGCTACACGGTTGGTCACTGCCGAACTTTCAACTTTACAACTTTATAAATTTTCTAACTTAAATCCTATCTTTGCACAAAACAAAAACACATGGCATCCGTACAGGATTTTATACCACAACCCTATACCGAAACTACAGATAAAGGCAGCTTTACATGGAGCGCCCCCAGCAATATAGCCTTAGTGAAATACTGGGGTAAAAAGGCGAACCAGATACCGGCCAACCCAAGCATCAGCTTTACGCTAAGCGATTGTAAAACCATAACTACACTTTCTTTTGAAAAAAAGAAAAGCACCGGTGGCTTTTCATTCGACCTGCTTTTTGAAGGCCAGCCAAAAGAGAGCTTTCGCCCTAAGATCGAAAAATTCTTTGAGCGTGTGGTGCAGTACCTGCCGTTTTTAGAGGAATATCATTTTATTATCGATACCCAGAACACTTTTCCGCACAGTAGTGGTATTGCATCTTCGGCATCGGGTATGGCGGCACTTGCTATTAACCTTATGAGCCTTGAACGTTTGTTAAAACCTGACATGACGGATGACTATTTTTACCAAAAAGCGTCGTTTCTGGCAAGGCTAGGGTCGGGTAGTGCGTGCCGTAGCGTAAAAGGCAGTGTGGTAATATGGGGCAACCATGAAACAACTGATAATAGTACAGATCTTTATGGTATACCATATGCTGAAGTGCACGATGTATTTAAAACCTATCAGGATACTATTTTACTGGTAGACAAAGGCGAAAAGCAGGTGAGTAGTACTGTAGGCCACGACTTGATGCACGGACACCCATTTGCACAGCAGCGTTTTGCCCAGGCACACGAAAATCTTACAGCTATAAAGCGGGCATTAGCAACGGGTGATGTAGATACTTTCATCAAGATAACAGAGAGCGAAGCCCTTACGCTGCACGCTATGATGATGACCAGTCTTCCATATTTTATACTGATGAAGCCCAATACGTTAGAGATTATTAATAAGATATGGCAATACCGTGCAGAAACCGGTGTGCCGGTGTGTTTTACGCTCGATGCCGGTGCTAACGTACACGTGCTGTATCCCGAAAACGTTGCGAGTAAAGTTTTGGCATTTATTAAGGCAGAATTGCTTGGCTATTGCCAAAACAACCAGTACATTTGCGACAAAATTGGCACTGGGGTTGTTTTTGTTGGCTAAACATTTGTTAATAAGAACTAAGCAGCTAATTTTTACGTACCTTTACTCATAATACAGATCAACAGGCAACCATGAAAGGACCGTTATTTTACTCGAAAATATTGCTTTTTGGAGAACATGGCATAAACAAAGGCTCTAAAGGTCTGGCTATACCATATAATTTTTATAACGGCGGCCTTAAGGTAGATGATACCGAGACCGAAGTGGCTAAGAAAAGTAATGCCGGCCTTCGCGGTTTTTTGGGGCATCTTGAACAGCTGCAGGCAGAAGAGCCGGAGCTTGTAACTTTTGATCTTGCCACGCTAAAACTTAATGTAGAGGCGGGTATGTATTTTGACAGCAGCATACCGCAAGGTTACGGCATAGGAAGCAGCGGCGCGTTAGTTGCAGCTATTTATGACCAGTATGCTAATGATAAAATTACGGTGCTTGAAAACCTTACGCAGGAAAAACTCCTGAAGCTTAAAAAGATCTTTAGCCGTATGGAAAGTTACTTCCACGGTACGAGTTCAGGGTTAGACCCGCTTAACAGCTACCTGAGCCTTCCTATACTTATTAATTCTCACGACAGCATAGAGGCAACGGGCATCCCGATGCAAAACCTTGAAGGTAAAGGAGCTATTTTCCTTTTAGATTCAGGTATTGTAAAAGAAACAGCCCCTATGGTGCAAATATTCATGGAAAGCCTTAAAGATAAAGGCTTCCGTGCAATGATAAAAAACCAGTTCCTTAAATATACCGATGCTTCTATCGAAAGCTTTTTGCACGGCGATGTTAAGGCGCTTTTTTCTAATACCAAAAAACTTTCTAAGGTTGTGTATAACAACTTTAAGCCCATGATACCGGAGCAGTTTCACGAGCTTTGGCAAAAAGGCATAGAAAGTAATGATTATTACCTTAAACTTTGCGGATCTGGTGGTGGTGGCTATATCCTGGGCTTTGCTCCGGATATTGACAGGGCTAAAGAAGCACTGAGCGGACACAAAGTTGAGGTAGTCTACCAGTTTTAAACTATGGAAAACGGAATTACCGGCGTACTAAAGATGTTCTTTGAGGCGCTGTTCATTGGCCTGGCTATACTTATGCCTGTTGCCGCATTTATCAAAACTTCAAACCTGAAATTTTTACAGGCAAAAGATTTATTTATTCTGCAAGGTGTACAGGCACTTCGTATTATGGGTGTTTTTTATGCCATGCTACATATTCCTGATGTGTATAGTGTGTACTTTGCGAGTTCAGAGTTATCTAATGGCAGTAGTGTAGGTATCAGCTTTCCGGTATCCTACCAGTTGTTTCTGTTCTATCCGCCGTTAGCTTATCTTATCCTTACACAATTGTTATGGATAAAGAAGCTGTATATTAAGAAAACAGCCTTAATTACATTTTGCTTTCTATTGTTGGTTTTTCCTACCAAGAATTTTGTTGCGATAGTTTCTGCATTACAAGGGCAAGACCCAACATCTGCTTTATCCATTTACAATGCTAACTTTTTTGCCCGTGTTGGCTTGAGTATTGTAATATCATTCTTTACCGCGTTTGCCCTTATGGTACTTAGTGGTAAACTAAAGAATGTGGTGGAGAAGTAAGTTAGTGTGGACTCAAGATTCAGATACTTTACTTTTTAGATACAAGCTTCCGTGAGGAAGCTTTTTTTATGCAGAATAAAATTTTAAGCCCATTTCCTTTTATCTTTACAGGCTGTGGCAATAAACCTGTTGCATTTTAGTTAAAAATAAGAAACAATCTATGGCATCAAGAAAGGCAAAACTGGTTCTGATGAAAATCTTCAGCCTGTTTTCGGTAGTACGTGGCTATAACATTCCTGTTATAGTGCTGGCGCAGTACCTTTCTGCCATCTTTATATTAGATAAAGAACGCCGTTCCCTGGATGTTATACTTGACCTTAACCTGTTTTTTATTGTGCTGGCTTCATCACTTACCATAGCATCGGGTTACATTATCAATAATTTTTACGATGCCCAGAAAGACCTTATTAACCGGCCTAAAAAATCGATGTTAGACAGGCTTGTGAGCCAGGGTACAAAGTTGCAGGTGTATTTTGGGCTTAATTTTATTGTAGTGTTACTGGCATGGCTGGTTTCATGGCGGGCAGTATTGTTTTTTGCAGCCTACATTTTTCTTATTTGGTTTTACAGTCATAAGCTAAAACGCTATCCGCTTATTGGTAACCTAACGGCAGCACTACTGGCAGTATTACCTTTCTTTGGCATATTAATGTATGTAAGTAAGTTTAATAATAACCTTTATTATGATGCGCAGCAGTTAGGGACAATATTTGCACATGCTACCTTTCTTTACCTCCTTATATTAGTGCGCGAACTTATAAAAGACCTTGAAAACCTTGCCGGCGACCTGGTTGCTAACTATCGTACTATACCAGTAATGCTTGGCGAACGTAGGGCCAAAATAATTATTGCTGCACTTATAGCGCTTACTGTAATTCCGGTTTACCTGCTTATAGAAGTATATGATGTAGGGTATATGGATATTTACTTCTACGCCGGTATGCTGGTTATAATCTACTTTTTGTATCGCTTGTGGGATGCCAATGGTAAAACCGATTATTCACTGCTGCACAATTTGCTTAAAGGCCTTATTGTGGCGGGTATCTTTAGTATTGTGCTTATAGACCCCGAAGTACTGGTGCACGGCAGGGAACTACTTGTTGAGGTATAGTTTTTTTAGATTGCCGGATGATATAACTCTTGATTATGGGGGTGCACCCGCAACAGCTGAAAACCTGTCGCTTTGTTACTTTGAAACTCTGTTACTTTGCGACTTAAAAAAACCTATCTTTGCAAAAAATAGTTGACAGCAATGAACAGTAACAGGCGTGGCGGCACACCCGGCAGGGGCGGAAGCGACAGAAAAAAAAGCAGTGGGCCATCTAAGCCTCTAAATAAATCGTCTAAACCTTTTGAACGCAAAAAAGAAGACAGCCGTGAGGGTGAAAAGCCTGAGCGCAAAGCTGCCTTTATAAAGGGTAAAGGGCCTAAGCCTTTTGAGCCGAAACCTGCACCAAAAGTGCCTTTAGAAAAAGACGAGCTTCGCCTTAATAAATATATATCTAACTCAGGTATGTGCAGCCGAAGGGATGCAGATATTTACATACAAAGTGGTAATGTAAAAGTAAACGGCCAGGTAATTACAGAAATGGGTTACAAGGTAAAACTTACCGATCTGGTAGATTTTGACGGTGTACGCATTACCCCTGAGAAGAAAGAATATGTGTTGCTTAACAAGCCTAAAAGCTTTACTACATACAGCGAAGGCGACAAAGTTCAGCGCAATGTGTCTGAGCTTATAAAAGGTGCCAGTAAAGCAGTATTACAGCCGGTAGGGCGTATGGATATGAACACCACAGGGCTGTTGATATTTACTAACGATGCTGAGTTTATACGTAAGTTTGCACAGCCAAACCAGAAATCGTTTAAAATATACCAGGTAACATTAGATAAAAATCTTAAGTTTGAAGACCTTGAGAGCCTTAGCCAGGGGGTAACACTTGATGGTCACCGCTTGTTTATAGATGAAATAAGCTATATAGACGGCCAGCCAAAAACGGAGATAGGCATTAAACTGCGTACGCCAAATACAAAGGTGGTTCGTGCTATTTTTGAAAGCTATAAGTATGATGTGCTTAAAATAGACCGTGTGTCTTTTGCCGGCCTTACTAAAAAGAACCTGCCGCGCGGTAATTACCGCCACCTTACAGAGCAGGAAGTTATTAACCTTAAGAACCAGTAATGGATCCTATAGCTTTACAGCATATTGCCTTTAGGTGGATAGAAGCATTTAACGCGCGCGAACTTGAGCGCCTGTTAGATCTATATGCAGACGATGCCCAGCATTACAGCCCTAAGCTTAAAGTGCACCAGCCGGAAACAAACGGACTTGTAAAAGGCCGTGATGCCCTGAGACAGTGGTGGAGGGGTGCTTATGAAAGGTTACCTTCATTATATTATAAACCGGGTACTTTTACTGCAAATGGCGACCGTGTATTTATAGAATACACACGCCAGGTAGACGGCGAACCCGATATGCTTATTGCAGAAGTGTTTGATGTAAAAGACGGAAAGATCGTTTTTTCAAGAGTATACCACGGGTAGTAACAAGAGTGAAAGCTTTTAAAGTCGTCAGATTAAAAGATGATAGGCTAAATATAAAAAAAACCGTTGTGTTAGCAACGG
Organism: Flavobacterium psychrotrophum; assembly: GCF_003403075.1. Classification (NCBI taxonomy): domain Bacteria; kingdom Pseudomonadati; phylum Bacteroidota; class Flavobacteriia; order Flavobacteriales; family Flavobacteriaceae; genus Flavobacterium; species Flavobacterium psychrotrophum. Next base: position 4,724,772 of record NZ_CP031557.1, read on the forward strand.
TTTTTTTTATGGTGTAAAGTTATTGTGAAATTTTTCTATATCGCATTTTGTATTTTTTTTTATTGTAATATTGCGATATACAAATATAAAGATATGGGAATTACAAAAACGGCAGGATTTACAAAGACACAAAACAGTATAGCAACCATGGCTAAGGCGCTTGGGCATCCTGCGCGGGTGGCTATAATTGAGTTTTTGCTAAATACACCTGGCTGTATATGTGGCGATATTGTAAATGAATTGCCTCTTGCGCAGCCTACTGTATCACAACATCTTAAGGAGCTCAAAAATGCAGGGCTTATAAAAGGTACTATAGAAGGCACTGCTATTTGCTACTGTATTGATGAAAATGCCATAACAGTGCTACAGCAGTATTTTGGAGTTATGGCTGGTACATTAGAACAAAAAAATAACAACTGTTGCTAAACACATACACATGAAATTATCAGAATTAAAAGAACTATTGCCGGGGCTTACATCTTTAAAATTTAGTCTTAAAAATGGTGCTGACATACCAGCTCATTTTCATATTACAGAAGTTGGTAAAATAAGTAGGGAATTCATAGATTGCGGCGGAACTATTCGTAACGAATATACTGTAAATCTGCAATTATGGAATGCAGATGATACAGATCATAGGCTGGAAGCTGGAAAGTTGCTAAATATTATAAAACTATCCGAAGAAAAGCTGGGTATTATTGATGGTGTTATAGAAATAGAGTACCAAGGAGCTACAATTGGCAAATATGGGCTTGATTTTAATGATGGAGCATTTTTGCTAGTGCCTACATATACCGCCTGCCTGGCGGAGGATGTCTGTGGTATTCCTGAATCAAAACCCAAAGTAAAGATGAGCGAACTCCAAAAAGAATCTTCATGCTGTGCGCCAAATTCAAGTTGCTGCTAAGTGGATGCAGGGGCAAGAAAATCGCGTTACCGTAAAATTGTTGTCATTACAGTTTCAGTAATTGTGCTTCAACTTATATTCGGGTTTGACCCAAAGTTTTGTATCATTAATATTATATGGCTTTTTGTTTGATTATGGATAAGAAAAATATTTTAGTGCTTTGTACAGGTAACAGCTGCCGAAGCCAAATTGCGGAAGGGTATCTTAAATTTTTTATCGGTACTAAGGCTAATGTGTATAGTGCAGGAATAGAAACACACGGTGTTAACCCTAAAGCTATAAGTATTATGGCAGAAGACGGTATTGATTTGCAATCTCACACCAGTAATAATTTTGATGAGTACCTGGGCATTTCTTTTGATTATGTAATTACAGTTTGTGATAATGCTAATGAACGCTGCCCATTTTTTCCTACTAAGGCAATTAAGATGCATTATAATTTTCCTGACCCAGCAAAGGCAACGGGTACAGAGGAAGAGGTATCAGAAGAATTCAGGAAGGTACGCACTATGATTAAAAGCTATGTAGAGAGCTTTGTTCATGAAAATTTTACCGCATAGAATATAAAAAATGCCCGAAGCAATTCGGGCATTTTTGTTGTATGACTATTTCTTAATCGTTGCTTTTCCTTTTTTAACAGAGTCGGTTGGTTTGGTAATGGCATCAAGCCCGCGTTTTTTAAGCAGTGCTTTTGTAGACGGATCTGCCCTGCGAAATGATTTATACATCGTAGCCGGATCTCCGGTGCCACCACGCTCCAGTATCTTTGTCCTAAAACCCGCTGCAAGCTGCCTGTTGAACAAAGATGTTTCTTTAAAAGCTTCAAAAGCATCAGTATCCAATACACCACTCCATATATAACTGTAATAGCCTGCGCTATAGCCGCCGCTAAAAATATGGTTGTAATAGGTACTGCGATAGCGTGGTATAATGCTGCTTATAAGCCCTATTTTCTTCATAGAGGCTTCTTCAAATGGTACAATGTTTTGTGTAATGGCTTCTGTACGGTTATGGTAATCCATGTCCAGGTAGGCAGCGGCAAGATATTCTACGGTAGCAAACCCCTGGTCAAAAGTGCCTGCCTGCTGCATTTTCTCAATCAGTTCAGCAGGAATAACAGCCCCTGTTTTATAATGTTTTGCGTATAGGGTAAGTACTTCCGGGTCAGACGCCCAGTTTTCCATAATTTGCGATGGCAGTTCTACAAAATCGGTAGGAACGCTGGTTCCTGCAAGGCTTTCATAGGTTACATTACTTAATAAGCCATGTAACGCGTGGCCAAATTCATGAAAAAATGTACTGGCTTCATCAAATGTAAGCAACGATGGTATGGTGGCTGTAGGCTTTGTAAAATTACATACGATAGAGATAATAGGGGTAATGCGTTTACCATCAACAGTGCGCTGCTTGCGGAAGCTTGTCATCCATGCGCCGCCTTTTTTGCCCGCACGCGGAAAGAAGTCCATATATAATAATCCGAGTAATTTGCCGTCATTATCGGCAACCTCCCATGTCGTAACATCTTTATGATATACAGGTGCATCTTTAACCTGTTTAAACTTTAATCCGTAAAGCCTGTCGCATACTAAAAATATTCCATCACGCACGCCGTCAAGGCTAAAATAAGGTTTTAGTTCCTGCTCGTCAAGGCTGTAGCGTTGCTGACGTATTTTTTCGGTATAGTAACGCCAGTCGTAGGGTTGTACCTCTTCCTTAATCGTGTCGGCAAGCATCAGGGCCTCAATGTCGGCAGCCTCTTCTTTGGCTTTGGCCAATGCCGGAGACCATACTTCATCCATCAGTTTGTACACATTTTCGGGCGTTTTAGCCATACGCTCGTCCAGCACATAGTGTGCATGGGTTTTGTAGCCCAATATCTGTGCGCGTTCCATGCGCAGGTTTGCTAACTGAACAATATTAATGCGGTTGTCTTTTGCATTACCGTTGTTGCCGCGGTTTTGGTAGGCTTCCCATATCTTTTTCCTGAGCTTGCGGTTATCTGCATATTGCAGAAACGGCATTACGCTGGCATTTTGCAGTGTAAAAATCCACTGACCTTCTTTTTCCCTGGCTTTAGCTTCCTCTGCAGCGGCCGCAACAATACTTTCGGGTAATCCGGCAAGGTCGTCTTTGTTATCTATTACAAGTTGAAAATCATTGGTTTCTGCCAGTACGTTATCGCCAAACTTAAGCGATATTACCGCCAGCTCTCCGTTTATCTTGCGCAGGCGCTCCTTTTTATCTTCGGGGAGCCCGGCTCCATTGCGCACAAAGGCTTTGTATTTACGCTCCAGCAATTTTGCATCTTCATTATTCAGCTTCAGGTCAATTTGTTTGTCCCAAACCTGTTTTACGCGTGCAAACAGCTTTTCGTTCATATATATATTGTCGTAGTGCCTTGTTATTTCGGGCGCTATATCCTGGGCTACCAGTTGCAGTTGCTCATTTGTTTCGGCGCTGTTCAGGTTATTGAATACGGTATAAATACGGTTTAGTAACATGCCGCTGTCTTCAAATGCTACTATGGTATTTTTAAAATCGGGCAGGGCATGGCTGTTTGCTATAGCATCTATCTCGCCCTGGTGTATGCGCATGGCCTCTTGTAAGGCCGGCTTAAAGTGGTCGTTTTTAATAACGTTAAACGGTGGAGCTCCATAAGGGGTATCCCAGGTAGCCAGCAACGGGTTTTCGTCGCCTATGGTACCTGCCTTATTTTCCTGGTGGCAAGACATAAGTGTAGTGGTTAATGTTAGTATTAGTAAGTTTCTTACTGTTTTTATCATAGTAGTAAAGTTAACCTTTATAATGCGGGGGCACAAATAAAGTGTTGATATCGTAATCCTTTAGCTGCAAATTACGGTTTATAAACGTCTTAAAGTATTAAGGCGGCGTTAAATAAGGCAGGGCTTTAACAGGAAAAAACTAACTTTATTATACACTTATAATACACACCTTATGAAATTCAACGCAAAAAAAATTGCCATAACCTTCTTTAAGTGGACCGGTATTTTTATCGCGTTCATTTTACTGATGCTCTTTCTTATACCGCTGCTTTTTCCGGGGAAGATTGAGTCTGAAGTAAAAAAACTGGCTAACGAGCGCCTCTCCGGAGAACTTAATTTTAAGAATACCAAGCTGTCGTTCTTTACGCACTTTCCGTCGCTTACGGTTTCGCTAGACGATATCTCGCTTACGGGGTCAGCACCTTTTGCAAACGATACATTATTAAAAGCAGACCAGGTGGCATTTGGCATTAACCTGAAGCACCTTATTTTTGATAAAGAGGTAAAGGTAGATGAGCTGTATTTAAGCGAGGGGCTTATAAATGTAAAGGTAAACCAAAAAGGACAGGCTAATTATAACGTATATATAAACCCCAATAAAGATAAAGACGAGCCTAAAAAGCCCGATGAGCCTGAAGAGGGTACGGCTATACAGCTGGACCGTATAGACCTGCGTAACTGCCATATGATCTATAACGACCATTCGGCAAAAATACTTATTGATGCCTATGGATTTAATTACCTGGGCAAAGGCGGGTTGAGTAAAGATGTATTTGACCTTGAAACTAATGCCGATATTGATTCGCTCGATTTTTATTACGACCGTTTCCCATACCTAAAGCGTAAAGAGGTGCATGCCGATCTTGTAACCCGTGTTAATACCAATGCATTATCTTTTATCCTTGAAAAAAATGAGCTTCGTGTAAACGAGCTTCCGGTAGAGTTTACAGGGTTTTTTACCATATTTAAAGATGGTTATAACATAGGCATTGATGCCGCCAGTAAAAAGACTACGCTTAAGGATATTTTTAGCATACTGCCGCCATCTTACCTTTCGTGGATGGAAGATACCAGGATAAAAGGCCGTGCCGATTTGCTTTTTACCTTTAAGGGCAGGTACAACGCCTCTAAAGGCCAAAAGCCTACTATGGGTATTAACCTTAAGGTGCGCGATGGTTTTGTGCAAAACAATAAAGCTCCGGCAGCACTGGAAGATTTTCAGATGTATCTGGATGCTAAGTTGCCTGCATTAGATATGAACCGCCTGGCTGTAAACCTTAAGACGCTCGATTTTAAGGTAGGCGACAAGGGGTTTTTTAAAGCCAGCCTCAATACAAACGGTTTTGATATTATGAAAGTAAAAGCCGATATAAAAGGTGCGCTTGATCTTGCCGATGTAGATGCCGCATTAGGCTTACCTAATATAGACCTTAAGGGTATGCTGAAAACCGATATTGTAGCAAACGGTGTTTATGATGCTAAGAAGAAACTGTTTCCTAAAACAAAAGGCGATATCATATTGCGCAACGGTTGGCTTAAAACCAGTTTTTATCCAAATCCTATTAAGGATATTACTTTTGTAGCCAGCGTTACTAATGCCACCGGTACTTATGATGATCTTAAAGTGTCGGTTACACCTGCATCGTTTGTGTTTGAGGGTAATCCGGTTTATGTAAACGCTACTGTGAGTGATTTTAACGATATGTATTATAAAGCCCGTATTAAAGGCGAGCTCAATGTAGGGCGCATATACAAAGTGTTTGCACAAAAAGGACTGGATGTTACCGGATATGCCAAGGCCGACCTTCGCCTTAATGGCCGACAGAGCTATGCCACAACAGGGCAATACAGCAAGCTGGACAATACCGGAACCATATTGCTTAAAAATATAAAGACGACCAGTGAGCTGTTCCCTAAAGCGTTCTTTATTAACGAAGGCCACTTTAGGTTTGAAAACGAAAAAATGTGGTTTGATAAGTTTAAGGCGCACTATGGCAAATCAGATTTTGCGCTCAACGGGCACCTGCTAAACACCATTAATTATTTTTTAGAAAGTAACGGTACGCTACACGGCGAGTTTAACCTTAAGTCGGCACTGATAGATGTAGACGAGTTTATGGCGCTGAAAGAAGGCGAAAACAAGGACAGAAAAACAGCTGTTGCGTATGCTAAAGAAGAAAATCCTAAAATGAGTGGGGTAGTGGTGTTGCCTACAAACCTTGATGTGTTTTTAATAGCCAATGCTAATAAAGTATCTTATAACGGGCTTGTACTGGATAACCTTATAGGCAAAGCCGGAATAAGCAAAGGGCAATTGTTCCTGGAAAATACGACTTTTAATATAATAGGCTGCACGGTAGGTATTGATGCCAGGTATGATGATGAATCGCCGCTTACTGCAAATTTTGATGCACATTTTCGTGCGAAAGATTTTAGTGTGCAACGTGCTTATAAAGAAATACCTATGTTTCATGACATGGTAACTGCCGCAGAAAAAGCACAGGGCATCATTTCTATCGACTATAAAATTAAGGGCGACCTTAATGGCAATATGGGGCCTATTTATGAATCGCTTGAAGGCGGAGGTACTGTATCGCTTCGTGATGTAAAGGTAAGCGGACTCAAAATGTTTGGCAGTATTAGCAGCAAAACAGGGCAGGACGGCCTGGATAACCCGCATATGAAAGATATAGTGGTTAAAACTACCATTGATAACAACCTTGTGCGCATTGATGATTTTACGTTTAAAGTCGCCGGTTTCCGCCCTAGTATAAAAGGAACTACAAGTTTTGATGGGCTTTTAGATTTAAGAATACGCCTTGGGTTGCCTCCAGGGGGAATAATAGGTATACCTATAGTAGTAGTGGGAACCCACAGCGACCCCAAGATAAAAGTATTTAGTAAAACAGGACAAAGAATTAATGGTTCTGTTTATAATGAAAAGACCAATACTGTTATAAAAGAAGAGAAAAAGGAAACACCTTTAGAAAAGAAAAAACGGGAACAGAAGGAGAAGAAAAATTAGTGTTCAGTATTCAGTTAGCAGTTGATGCTGTGTACTGAACACTGAACACTGAACACTGAACACAATGTACTTACTACTCTAACTTACACACCCGGTACAGGCATTTCTGTGCTTATGGCAATGCGGTTCCATGCGTTTATGGTTACAGCTGCCATAATAATGTTGGCTATGTATTCTTCAGTAAAATACTCTAATGCCTTTTTGTAGGTCGTTTCGGTAAGCCCCTGGTTGTGTATCAGTGCAATCTCTTCGGCTATTGCTAAAACTACTTTTTCTTCTTCAGTAAAAAGCCCTGATTCTTTCCATGCGTTTAGTAAAAAGATACGCTGTGCAGTCTCTCCATATTTAAGGGCGTCTTTAGTGTGCATGTCTAAACAAAAGGCACAGCCGTTTATTTGAGATGTTCTTATTTTAAGGAGTTCTTTGTGTGTTTTAGACAATCCGCTCTCTACAGTTACAGATAATGCGTACATGGCTTTCCATGCGTTTGGTGTGGTTTCTGCGATTTTAACTCTTGTGCTCATGATGTTGATTTTTAAATAAATTATCTATTGAAAAGAAATTGTTGTTTACTGTTGAAAGAAGAAACCCTGCTGCACTTCCTACCCATACCGAATAATCAAGTGTGGCTTTAATACCTACAGAAAGTGCCATTGAGATTGCAAAACCCAGCAGGAGAAATCCGGTACCGGTGGCTGTAAAACGTGTTTTATAGCCAGCTATTAATAAAGTGCCAAAAGCAATTTCTAACAGCGTTGCAGTAACTGCCGCAGTTTGGGTTAAAGCATCAGGAAGGTAAAAAGTAAGGGTATGTGTGTAAGCAACAAAGTTTTGCCAGTTACCCCAGTTGGCATTGCTACCCCAAAAACCAAAGCGGTCTGCTACGGCAGATAGCAGGGAGGTGCCCAGCGCGATGCGTAAAAATAGTGGGATATATTGATGTAGTGTTGTCATCTTATTGCCTGTTTTTTAATTACATGACAAAGTTCGGCAACAAGAAAGCTAAAAAACTTAAACTGGTTTAAGAAAGCATTTTTCGGCGCAATTCACTTAAATATTCCGGCGTAAAGCCAAGGAAAGAAGCAATAAGGTATTGGGGGATACGCTGGATGAAGTACGGATGCTTTTTACAAAAATGCAGGTACAATTCTTCTCTTGTGTAATCGTACAGGTATTTTATACGCATTTGCGATGCAGCGTAGGCACGCTGGTACACAAACCTAAAGTAACGTTCCATTTTTGGGTGCATAGTCAGTAATTCTTCCTGTGCAGCATGGCTTATCATCAAAATCTCAGAGCGTTCTACCGCCTGTATGCTAAACTCGCTTTGCAGCAGGTGTTCATAAGCTATATTATCGGTAATCCACCAGGTTTCAATAGCAAACTCAGTTGTGTGTTCCACACCTTTATCATTTATAAAAAACTTACGCAGGCAGCCTTCAAGCACAAAGTAATGATAATTGCATATCTGTCCTTTCTCCATTATGGTCTCTTTCTTTTTAAGATGGGCCTGAGTAAAGTAGGGCAGTACCTCCTGGAATTCTTCATCGCTAATTTCTATAAATTTCTCGAGGTGCTTTTTAAAAATGTGAGACATGGTTGGGTATTGGATAGTTGTGAGAATTAAAAATGCCACAAATTTTACTAATTTACACAAATTAAATTGTGCGGTAAGTAAAATTTGTGGCAAAGTAAAGTGGGTAGTGTTTAAGCGTTTATAGCTTCTACCTTAATATCATTGTCATTAAGCATATCTTTAAGCATATTCTCTATACCGCTCTTTAAGGTAAATGTACTGCTTGGGCAGCCACTGCACGCGCCCTGTAGTATAACCTTAACGCGCTTATCAGCCTCGTCATAACTTTCAAAGGCAATATTACCGCCATCGCCCTGTACGGCAGGCTTAACATACTCCTCTAAGATGTTAATGATGCGTTGCGATGTAGTATCCAGGCTATCAAAATAAGCTTCATCCTGCTTTTCGGCTTGTGGAGTTGCTTTTATAAGGCTCTCGTCTACTACCGTATTTCCTTCCTCAATAAACTTACGGATAAACTCACGCAGTTCCATAGTAATGTCCTGCCACTCTGCCATTGCATATTTAGTAACAGAGATATAGTTCTCGTCAATAAAAATCTCCTTAATAAAAGGCGATTTAAAAAGCTCGCGCGCTAGCGGAGAAGCCTCTGTCTCGTCAATGTTCTTAAACTCGGCCATGCTTTTTGTAAGGTTCTTGTTGCTTACAAACTTCATTACCGATGGGTTTGGGGTACTTTCTGCATAAATGGTAACGGGCACCTTCTTTTTAACATCGGTAGTTTCATTTAGAATGATGCCACCTTTGTTTACAAAGTCTTCAATTTGCTCTGCTACCTGCTCTTGTACATCTTCCCACTCTGCTATAGAGTATTTTTCAACAGCTACAAAATTGCCTGATATATATACGGTTTTTACAAACGGCAGGTAAAACAGTTGCTTGGCAAGCGGGCTTGTCGCAGTGTCATCTATATTTTTATATTCATAATTGCCTGTCTTGGCAATAAACTCGCTAAATTCAAATTTTATAATAGCGGCGTTTTGTGTCGGCCTGATGGTTACTTTTTCCATGTGTATTAAAATTTAGGCAAAATTACGACAAAAAATGATACTCTGCGGGTTACTTACCTATAGTATTGCGGGCTGTAATTTTAAGAAAACATTTGCAAAAAATGTTAAAATGGTTTTGTATGAGATTGTGCTGTAAAATATTAACAATAAAATGACATAAAATAAGTTATTGATAATACACTTTGATGATTGTTTATTGAGGTATTTCGCTAATTTTGCTGTCAATTTTGTGAGGATTAGTTAAAATAGATGCGTTATTGTAAAAACGGTGGTGCATATGCCATCATTTTTTCTAATAATATTTGGATATGGTAACCAACCTAACACAAAAATTTATATATTTGACCGCTATGGAAAATTACTGTAAAGTAAGCATGAAACGGAGGATAGCACCTGTAGTTATAATGTACTTATTTAACATTAATCGCCACACGGTCTAACTAATTAAAGAGCTCAATATCATTAAACGATCAATGGTCAACATGAATTTTAAAAAGGTTTATCTTATTTTTGGATTATTTTTAGCCCAAATGTCTTTCGCTCAGGAAGGTGTTGCGGTATATTCAGATTACCTGTCTGATAACTATTACCTAATACACCCGTCTATGGCAGGTGCCGCAAATTGTGCTAAGATTAGGGCTACCGCACGCCAGCAATGGTTTGGTCAGGATGATGCTCCACAACTTCAGACCATTAGCTTTAACACGGCTGTAGGAGAAAATTCTGGTGTGGGTGCTATAGTATTTAATGATAAGAACGGTTACCATTCTCAAACAGGAGCCAAACTTACCTATGCCCACCATATTAAATTTTCAAGAAGCGATTACGATTTAAATATGCTATCATTTGGTATGAGCGCAGGTCTTGTACAAAGCCGTCTTGATGAAACAGAATTCGATCCTGGATTTGACCCTATTATTGATGGTGGCATGAAACAAAAAGATTCTTATTTTAACGTAGATATAGGTGCATCATACCACTACCTTGATTTTTATGCACACTTTACTGCTAAGAACGTTATTAAAAGTAAAAGAAACCTTTATACAGATATAGAAAGTTCAAACCTTACTTCTTACCTGTTGACGGCAGGCTATGTATTTGGTCTTAATGATGATGTTTGGTCTCTTGAGCCGTCATTAATGTTCCAAAGCGTTAGTGAAACTAAAGAAAAAACAATCGATGTTAACCTTAAAGCATACCGTGAGTTAGATTTTGGTCGTGTTTGGGGTGGTCTTTCTTACAGAAGAAGCCTGGATGGTGCACAGTACCAGCTTACACCGGGATCTAGCGTTCAGGAACAATATATGCAATATATTACGCCAATTATTGGTGTAAACTATAAGAGCTTTATGTTCTCTTATACCTATTCTTATCTTACAGGAGATGTTAAGTTTGATAATAGTGGTTTCCACCAAATTACTATTGGTCTTAACCTTAACTGTAAACGCGATCGTTATGATTGCCACTGTCCTGCAGTTAATTAATTATAAAGTAATATTTTTAATTCCGTCCCGATATATGTATTTATTTCGGGACGTTTTTTTTTACAACTATGGCACTAATTAAAGAAGTTAGGGGTAAATATCCCCGAATACCCGATGATTGTTATATAGCAGAAAATGCTACCATTATAGGAGATGTAACGTTAGGGGCAGAGAATAGTATATGGTTTAATGCAGTTGTGCGCGGTGATGTGCATTATATTAAGACCGGTAACAAAGTAAATATACAAGATGGCGCAGTAATACACTGTACGTATCAAAAACATCCTACCCAGATAGGTAATAACGTTTCTATAGGGCACAATGCCATAGTGCATGGCTGTACCATTCATGATAATGTGCTTGTGGGTATGGGGGCAATTATTATGGATAACTGCGTAATAGAGAGTAACTGTATTATTGCTGCGGGTGCTGTAGTTACCCAAAACACACGTGTAGAAAGCGGTACCATATATGCCGGTGTACCTGCAAAAAAAGTAAAGGATATTAATGCCTCAGATTTTGCCGGAGAAATAGAGCGTATATCAAACAATTATGTAATGTATTCTTCCTGGCTAAAGGAGTAGGGCCATATTTTAAAAATCACGCTCTGCCACAGGATAATTACTTACTATAGACTGAAGTACTTCAGGATTAAAGTTTGTGTAAAAAGCCTGTGTGCTTTCATGGGGCAAAGTATTAAGAAGGTTGTGCTGTTTAAGTACAGCCTTTGTTCGTTTTGCAACGGCAGCGCCAGAGTCGACAATAGCGACTGTTTCAGGTAATATCTTTTTAATCTGCGGTACAAGGTAGGGGTAGTGGCTACAGCCCAATACAAGGTAGTCTATGTTAGCATCAATCATAGGTTGCAGGTATTCTTTAAGCAACTCCATAACTTCCGGAGAGTTTAGTTTACCATTTTCAATGAGCGATACAAGGTTGTAGCCCACTTGTTCTATCACATTTACATCTGTAAATCCGGCTACGGTTTTATTAAATAGCTCGCTGCTAAGCGTGCCTTTAGTAGCTAGTATGCCAATGGCGTTTGTTTTAGTATGTATGGCTGCAGGCTTAATAGCCGGTTCTATGCCTATAAATGGTATGTTGTATGCTTTGCGAAGTTCTGTTATGGCATTTGTTGTGGCGGTATTACAGGCTACTACAACCATTTTTGCCCCTTGTTCCAGGAGGTAATCTGTATTTTTAAAGCTAAGTTCTACAATCTCTTCTTTAGAGCGTTGACCATAAGGGGCATTCCTGCTGTCTGCAAGGTATATGGTATCTTCATTAGGCAGTAGGCTATGAATTTCTTTCCAGATTGATGTGCCACCTATGCCGGAATCGAACAAACCAATGGGTTGAAGGCTTTTTTCCATAACACAAATATAAAAAAAAACGGCCCATAAAAATGAGCCGTTTTGTATGATGTGTTACTAAGGTAATTCTTAGAAACCAAGTTCTTTTTTAACATCAGCAAGAAGGTCTGGTCCATCAGCAACAAGAAGGCCACTGCCTGTTGTAGCATCAAGTACATACTGGAAACCTTTAGCTTTAGCTACTTTTTGTATTGCTGCTTTAGCTTTTTCAAGAATTGGTTTGTAGATGGCTTCTTGTTTATCCTGAAGCTCTTTAGAAGCATTTTTTTGATATTCCTGGATTCTACCTTGCATATCCTGAACTTCTTTGCTACGCGTTTCGTTTACTGCATCTGTAACAGTTGAAGCTTCTTTTTCATACTGGCCTACTTTTTTCCTGAATTCCTCAACCATGGTATTGTATTGAGTATCGTAAGTTTTAGTAAGTTTTTCAAGCTGTGCATTTGCGGCTTTCATTTCAGGAGAAGCAGTCATTAGTTCACTTACATTAATGTGCGCTACTTTTGCCTGTGCAGAAGCAGCCTGGCTAAATCCTACGAAAAGTATTGCAGCGATTAACAAAGATTTCAATTGTTTCATCATTTAAGGTATTTATTATTAATTTTTGTTTTTAGTTTCTCTTTTAGTCATTTCCGTTTGCAGGTGTTCCCGGTGCGGGGTCATCGCCTGCAGGTGCGGCAGGAGCACTTGTATTCTTTTTTTCGTCCCTGGCTCTTTGAGCTGCATCACGCTTGTCCTGTGCTTCTTTTTTGCGCTGTTCTAATGCTGCGCTACGTGCAGCTTGTTTTTCTTCACGCTGCTCTTTTGCGGCCTGGGCTGCTGCATCACGTGCGGCCTTGGCTTCTTCTGCGGTTCTCTTGGCAGGTGTCTTTTTCTCAGCAGCATCTGTATCTTCGTTATCAGCCTTTGTTGCGGGTGCCGTTTTTTTATTGCTTTCAGCTGGAGCGTCATCATCACCTCCCGGGGTTGATGTATCTGCGTCTTTAGTATTGTCTTTTTTCTTTGCCGGTGGGGTAGTGCCATTTTTTTTGGCTTCAGCCGCAGCCTTACGGTCTTCGATCAGTTGGTTTCGCCTTTCCTGTGCTTCTGCCCTTTTAGCATCTCCGGCCGCTTTACGGTCGTCTATAGCTTTTTGCCTTGCCGCTTTTTTATCTTCAAGAGCCTTTTGCTTATCAACATAATCAGGGTCAGTTTTCATTTCCTCATCCTTTTCCTGCTCTTCAAGTTTTTTCGCTTCTTTGCTGGAAAGCTTTTGCTGCTTGGCGCTACGGGTAAGCCTCCTCACAATAAGGTCGCTAATATCGTGCTTATTAGCTGCAAATAGCATGGTAAGGTCACTTGACTTGTCAAAAACAAAATCTAATTTACGAGTAGCAGCAATATCCTGAACTATAGTAAATACCTGATCTTGTATTGGTTTTACCAGTACCGTTTTTTGGGTAATAAGGTCGCCCTTCGCACCAAATTTCTTATCCTGATAGTCTATTAGCTCTTTTTCAAGAACTGCAATCTCTTCTTCACGATCTTCTATAAGCTCTTTAGTAAGCAATGCCTTTTCGGCCTGAAGGCTTTCTTTAAGCTTGGTTATGTCGTTTCGCTTAACGTCCATTTCCTGTTTCCACTTGGCGGCGCGTTGCTCGAGCTGGTTTTTAGCCTCGGCAAAATCCGGCACTTTATCCAATATGTACTCCATGTCTATATAGGCTATCTTAAGCGCCTTGCTGCCCTGTGCAGTTGCTGTAAGCCCTGCAAAAACAGTAAACAGTAAAATAAAATATCTTTTCATAAGCTCTCGCATTTACATATTAGAAAATATCGTGCCAATTTTTTAGAACTGTTGTCCTATGATAAAGTGTGGTTCCCAGCCATTTGGTTTGCCACCAGGGCTAAGTGGGTCAAATCCGTACCCAAAGTCAATACCCAGTAGGCCAAACGCCGGCATAAATACCCTTAAGCCAAAACCTGCCGAACGTTTAATATCAAACGGCTGGTATTCTTTAAATGTTGCCCATGAGTTACCTGCTTCTGCAAAAGTAAGCAGGAATATTGATGCCTGTGGCTTTAGTGTTATAGGGTAACGTAACTCTAATGAAAATTTGTTATAAACGGTAGCACCTACCTGTACACCTGTTGTAGGGTCTACCGGAGAAAGCGACTGGTTAGGGTAACCCCTTTGCGCTATTACCTCGCGTCCATCAAGTGCATAGTTAGCCATACCATCTCCACCAAGGTAGAACCTTTCAAAAGGTACAAGCCCACGGTCTTTGTTGTAAGAACCCATATAACCAAATTCGGCCAATGAACGTAGTACAAGAGCATGTTCTGGAGAGCCATAAAGCTTGGTGTACCAGTCTCCTTTAAACTTAAATTTATAGTACTCCAGCCAGTTAAATTTCTTTTGGTCTATCTTAGACTTATCTGGTGCAGCTTCCTGCCATGATAAAGGAGGGTTTCCTACATTTCCATTTTCGTCAAGATAATTTCCTTGTGCATCCTGAGCTTTGTACTCCTGCAGGTTCTTAAGGTTTGCATAATCAACACCGTTTATCAAAGAATACGGGAACGTAGTCCTGAAACTTGCGGTAAATAACGAGCCATATATAGGGTAAACCGGGTTACGGCCCCTGTTGTCACGCGTTAATTCTATAGTATAAGCAAGGTTGCGTGATGAACCGTTACCAAAGGTAAATAATCCTGTGTTATAATTACTTAGGTTATAGTACTGGAATGTAAGCGAGTGCGAAAGCCTCATATAGAAATCGGGTTCGCTTAGACGCTTAGATACACCCATGGTTATAGATGATATCGTAAAACTCCTGCTGCGGTCTACATCCCTGCTGCTGTAATTATACAGGAACTGTTTACTGTGAGATAGTGATGAGAAGAACTGTATTGGTTTTTTACCTCCCAGCCATGGCTCTGTAAACGATAAGCTATATGTTTGGAAATAGGTACTACCCTGTAGCCTTAGCGACAGTTTTTGCCCGTCTCCCATAGGCAGTGGCGTGTAGGCACTCTTTTTAAAGATATTGCGTGCAGAGAAGTTATTGAATGATAAGCCTAGTGTACCAATAAAGCCACCACCGCCATAACCACCCTGTAGTTCTATCTGGCTCGATCCTTTTTCGGTAACATTCCATTCT
Organism: Flavobacterium psychrotrophum; assembly: GCF_003403075.1. Classification (NCBI taxonomy): domain Bacteria; kingdom Pseudomonadati; phylum Bacteroidota; class Flavobacteriia; order Flavobacteriales; family Flavobacteriaceae; genus Flavobacterium; species Flavobacterium psychrotrophum. Next base: position 4,740,094 of record NZ_CP031557.1, read on the forward strand.
ACGTCTACCGTACCTGAAGAAGGGTCAGCGTTTTTAACGTCTGGACGAATGGTTTCTGCATCAAAAAAGCCCAGTGCACCAAGTTCGCGAATGGTACCTATTACATCTTCTTTGTTCCATTTTTGTCCCGGCCTTGTGCGAAGTTCCCTGTAAATAACTTTATCGTTTGTCTTGTCATTACCTACAACAGAAATTTTGTTGAAGTAAGCAATAGGGCCCTCTACAATACGTATTTCAAAGTCAATGGTGTCGTTTGCAGTTTTTACTTCTACTGCGTTTACGTTAGAGAACAGGTAACCGTTATTCTGATAAAGGTTCGTAATGTCGTCTGCATCAGGTTTAGGGTCTGCTATACGTTCTTGTAATAGTACACCATTATAAACATCGCCTTTTTTAATGCCAAGCTGATGGTTTAGCTGCTGATTGTTATATATAGTATTACCCAAAAACTTAATATCGCCAAAGTAGTATTTATGGCCTTCTTCAACCTGAAGGTCTATTGCTACACGGTTAGTTTTTGCATTGTATGTTACAGAGTCTTTTACGATACGGGCATCACGATAACCCTTTTCTTTATACTTTTTTATAACATTGTCTTTGTCTTCCTTGTATTTATCAGCAATGAATTTTGATGGTTTAAAAAGACGTAGCGGATTAGGGAATGCCTTTTCCTTAGTATTTTTCATCGCTTTTTTAAGCTTAGAATCGGTAAGTTTTTCATTACCTTCAAAGTTAATCTTGCTAATGCGTACTTTCTTGCCTTTATCAATATTAACTACCATTTTAACCGTACTTGTACTGTCCGGTATTACATTGATGGCCACTTTAGTATTGTAGTAGCCCTCTTTGCGGTATTTGTTTTCAATGTAGTTTTTAGTGTTTGTAAGAAGGTTTTCGTTTACATACTTACCTTTTTTAAGGTCGGTATCTTTAAGTAAGCCTTCTACTTTACCCTTTTTAACGCCCTGTATGCGTACATCGCTAAGCTTAGGTAGCTCATCAATAGCAAGTTCAAGGTAAATGCTGTCATTGCGCACTTCGCTAACATAAAAGTTAACGTCGCTAAAAAGCCCCAGTTTCCATAGCTTTTTAATAGCCGCACTTATTTCTTCGCCGGGTACATTAATGTACTGGCCTCTTTCAAGGCCTGTAAAAGTAACAACGGTTTGTTCGTTGTAGCTCATCTTTCCGGTTACAGAAATATCTGCCAGAATGTATTTGCCGGTTTGCAGCCTGTCAGTTTCCTGCGCCTGTGCTGTAGTGGCAAATAATGCAATTCCAAAAAATAAAGCAATGCCTTTTAAAAGCATCTTTGTGTTATTTAAGCTGTTCACTGGTTTTTCCAAATCTTCGTTCTCTTTTTTGATAGCTGAAAATAGCCTGATGCAGGTCTTTCTCCCTGAAATCAGGCCACAAAATATCGGTGAAGTAAAGTTCTGCATAAGCAGCCTGCCAAAGCAAAAAGTTGCTTATGCGCTGCTCCCCACTCGTGCGGATAACCAAGTCGGCATCCGGCATATTATGGGTGTACAGGTGGTTGTTAATTACCTCTTCGTTAATATCGGCTATATTTAATGTGTTTGTGTTTACTTGTTCGCAAATTTGTTTTACTGCCGCTACCAGCTCTTCACGAGATCCGTAGCTTAGCGCCAGGGTAAGTACCATGCCGGTATTCTCCTTAGTCTGCGCTATAACTTCAAAAAGCTGTTTACGTGCCCTGTCAGGCAGCATATTGGCATTGCCAATGGTGTTTAGCTTAATATTGTTTTTTTGCATGGTTGGCAACTCTTTTTTAAGAGAGTTCATCAGGATGCTCATCAGGGCATCTACCTCCAGCTTTGGCCTGTTCCAGTTCTCTGTGCTAAAAGCATAGAGTGTAAGAAAACCTATTTTTAATTTAGCGCATGCCTCTACCGTTTCCCGTACCGATTTTACACCACTCTCGTGGCCAAAAGCCCTTAGCAGGCCTTTTTGTTTTGCCCAGCGTCCGTTACCATCCATAATTATGGCTATGTGGCGGGGCATTTTAGCGGTATCAAGGGTAAAGGTGTTATCCATTTATATCTCTTTAATTTGAGCAATAGCAAGGCTTGTCGCCAAATGTATATGTTAATGTGAAACCGGTAAATACATACCAGTCATTACTCTCCAGGTTGCCAAAACGCAATCCCGGATATTTGCTTCCGTCAGGGTTACTTCCGTCCAGGTTATCGCTAAAGCTATAGCGTGCACCGGCTTCAAAACCCAGTATCAGGTCGCGTGCTATTTGTGCCTTAATACCCACTGTCATAGGTATGGCGAGTGCACTTCCGTTATCATACTCCTTGCCTTCGTTCTTGTCTCTGTACAACTCGTTATACCATGCGTAGCTAAGGCCACTATATATATAAGGTGTCCATTTAAAATCATCCTCATGCAAATTGAAGTCAAAGAAATTGAATTCAAGGCCTAAAGATAGTTCTTTTACGGTATTTTCGAAGGAATATCCCCTTTGTTTGCGCCCCGGTACATTGCTGTCTGCATCATCAGATGCTATTTTGCCATACATAAATGATGCCCTCCAGGAGTGGCGCGGTGAACGGTTCCATTTATAAAGGATGCCCAATGCCAGGTCTTTAGGGGCAATGTAATTTGTAGGGCCTACTTCGCCAATGTAGTTGGCACCGCCGACAAAAAGCCCTAGTTCATTGATCTGGGCTTTAGCCGAAAAGGATATAGTAAGTAATGCAAATATATACAGCAGGCGCTTCATCAAACAAAAATTGGGTGCAAATATAGCAATATAGATTTTGGTTTCACCTTAACAATTAGACAATTTACCGCTTTCTTTATCGCTACATTCAAATTATACTGAGTTGAAAACGAAAGAAGTTTCACTGTAGTATATGAGCAGATGAAATTTTGGCTAAATTAATTCCGCTTGTCTTCGCCCCAAAGCAGTTTTTTGCGTAGCGTATTAATGAATTTCTCCTGAGTAAACTCAACAAGATTAATCTTAAAATCGGCTTTTTTAATAGTCAGTACTGTATCTACATCAATAGATATAATTCGGGAGTCCAGCGATACAAGGTGTTGTTCTTCCCTGCTGCTTACGCGAAGTTCTATTGTAGTGTCGTCCGGTATTACAAGAGGGCGGGCGTTAAGGTTGTGTGGTGCAATAGGTGTAATTACAAGACCCGCAGCTTCCGGAATAAAAATGGGGCCACCACAGCTAAGTGAATATCCGGTAGATCCGGTAGGGGTAGAGATGATAAGGCCATCTGCCCAGTAAGAGTTAAGATGGTCGCCATTTAAAGATACATCAACGGTAATCATCGATGTAGTGTCTTTACGGCTAACGGTTATTTCGTTAAGTGCGTAGTTAAGTTCGGCTACCTCCGGTGATATTCCTTTATAATCAATGGTAAGTAGTGTGCGCGGCGAAATTTTAAACTGGTTTTCAAAAATAAGCGGCAGCAGGGTTTCAATGCTTTCCTGTTGTACTGTAGCTAAAAAGCCAAGCCTTCCGGCATTAATGCCCACAATCGGGATGTTTTTGTTGCGTACCAACGTGGCAGCGCGCAGCATGGTGCCATCGCCTCCTATGCTTATAAAAATATCAAAGCCGCTATCAAGGTCTTCGTGTCCGGAAAATATGGGGTATGCTGTTTGCAGTATATTTCTGCCTGTAAGCACACTATAAAATTTTTCCTCAAATACCACCTCCGGATTGTACTGGCTAAAAATGCGTAGCATTTTTTCGATAATATCGTCGGTGTTGTCTTTGTAATACTGGCCGTAAACAGCTATTTTCATAACCTATATATTAAGGTACTTATCAAGGTAATCAGAGCGGTCTTTCAGGGTGTTAAGGTAAGCATCTTCCTGGTGCTCTGTAATAATTTCATAATTGTACCTGCGAAACGTTTGTATAATTTCGCTCAGTCCGCCAAGGCTTATCTTTACGGTTATCTGCACGCGCTGCGATGTAGCTTCAGATATAAAAGCGCCCAACAGCCTGCCATTGTTGCTTTCTACTATTTGAGCCACTTCGCTCATGCTGTATTCTGTAATACCTTTTTCTACTACAAGTATGCCACCTTCTTCTTTAAGAAAAGGTGTCTGGTCAAAAAACTTAATAATATCGGTTATTTCATAATAACCTACATATGTATTGTTTTCATTTAGGACCGGTACCAGGTTGGTTTCGTTTTTTGCAAAAACCTCAAGCACGTCCAGCCACAGTGTGGTATCGCGCACAAAAAAACGCTCAAAGCTGTAGCGCATATCGCCCATGGTTTTTTCTATATCCATAAGCTCGGTATCTTCACTGCCCGCGCATCCTATGTATACGCCGTTTTCAAGTACCGGGAAATGAGAAAAAGGATATTCCGCAAAAAGATCCTGTGCGTCAGCTACCGAATCTGTAGTGCGCAGGGCCTTAATGTTGGAGTTTAAAAAGTCGGTAATTTCGTTCATGGAGTGCGTGGTAAATAATATGCAAAATAACCAAAAATAAGCTTAGGATGCCTATATACTTTGTATTTTTGTGGTTCTGTTAACTTTTTACAATAAAAAATGGCTAAACTAAGCGTAAACATAAATAAAATTGCCACCCTTCGCAATTCGCGCGGTGGCGATGTGCCTAACCTGCTTAAAGTTGCTACCGATGTGCAGCGATTTGGAGCCGAAGGCGTAACCATTCATCCAAGGCCTGATGAGCGACACATCCGCTATCAGGATGCGTATGATTTAGTGCCTGTTGTATATACTGAGTACAATATTGAGGGTAACCCGATACGTAAATTTATTGACCTTGTTTTAGCAACTAAGCCTACACAGGTTACTTTGGTGCCCGATGCCGATGATGCTATAACAAGCAATGCCGGATGGGACACCATTAAACACAAAAGCTTTTTACAAGAGGTAACACAGGAGTTCAAGCGCAACGGCATACGTACCTCGATATTTGTAGACCCGGACCTGAAAATGGTAGAAGGTGCTCTTGAGACAGGTGCCGAACGTATAGAGCTGTACACCGAAAGCTTTGCGCATGAATATGGGCTTGGTAACCACGATGGTATAAAACCGTATGTAGCTGCTGCTGAACTGGCACAGCAACTTGGCCTGGGTCTTAATGCCGGGCACGACCTGAGCCTTGATAATATTAAATTCTTTAAAGAAAATATTCCGGGTTTGCTTGAGGTGTCTATAGGGCATGCGCTTATTGCGGAGTCGCTGTACCTTGGGCTGGAAAATGTGGTGAATATGTACCTTCAAAAACTTAAATAAGATGTTACACAGCAGAGTAGAAGGAGAAAGTGGAAAGCCGCTGCTTATCATTCATGGTTTTATGGGTATGGGCGATAACTGGAAGTCGTTAGGGTTGCATTATGTAGCTAAGGGTTTTCAGGTGCATGCGGTAGATATGCGTAACCACGGCAAAAGTTTTCATAGCGATGTGTTTACTTATGATGCCATGGTGCAGGACTTAGTTGATTATATAGATGAAAATAACTTAGGCGTTGTAGATATTATTGGCCACAGCATGGGCGGCAAGGCAGCAATGTTTTTTGCTATGCAACATCCTGAATTACTTGATAAGCTTGTAGTGGCAGACATCGGGCCACAATACTACCCGCCGCACCATCAGGATATTTTGGCCGGACTTAATGCGGTTGACTTTAGTGTAAAGCCATCGCGTAATGAGGTTGAAGAAGTTTTAGGTAAATATATTGATTATGCCGGTACACGCCAGTTTCTTATGAAGAATCTTTATTGGGTGGAACCAGGGCAACTGGGCTTTAGGTTTAACCTGCCGGTATTTAATGAGCAGGTAGATAATATAGGTGAAGCATTGCCCGAAGGTAGTGTCTATGATAAGCCAACCTTGTTTTTAAGGGGCGATAAGTCGAAGTACATTCGTGAGCAGGATCTTGCGCTGATAAAGCAGCATTTCCCAAATTATGAAATTAAGGCCATAACAAACTCAGGGCACTGGGTACATGCCGAGAACCCGCAGGAGTTTTTAGAATATACGTTAGAGTTTTTAATGAGGTAGTTATGGTAATGCCTTCAGATAAGGAATATAAAGAAACTAAGCAGATAATGCTGGGACAAGCCACTATGAATAGTGATTTTGAACAGTTGGCTTTATATTGAAAAGATGTATGGTGTAAAACCACTCAATATTTTATACGATACAATTTACGGCAAAAGACCTCGCCTCATGATTTGTTTTGAATTAGCGAAAGACGCGGGTAATTTTAGGAATGGTGATGAGGGATTTGACGGTAGCAGGCAAAATGCCATAGCAGATAAATTTAGAGAGTTATACGCAAAAAACCATGTTTTTAAAAGAAGGTGGTTTGCGTTTAGTGAACTAGCTTCGCCAAAATATAATGCCGAAAATATATTCATTTATTTTACCGCATTCGAGCCCATAGCAAAAATTGAAGCGAATGAAAAGGTTACAAAATCAGATATAAACAATGTTAAGCAAAAGCTTAATAATGCAGATATATGGTTGATATCTCCAACTTTTTCAGCAGCTATATTTTTTGTTTATACTGATGAGCAGCTGAAACGCTATGAAGACAGCCCTGAAAAACAACAATGGGCAGACGCTTACTTTGATGTACTAAAGCAGTACGATGAGTTTGGCTATTTCAAAAGGGAGATGTTTGGCATATCAGTTGATAGTAAACAAAACTTTGATGAAAATTATAGTAGTAACTGGTATTACTATTATAAGTAATAAGACCGCCAACTGGCGGTCTTTTGTGTATATAAGTTTTATGAGATTGCTTCGTTCCTCGCAATGACAGGTCGTGAAGAAAGGATTGTTGTGTTAGATGTAAAACGAAGAAAATCCGTGTAAATCCGCACAATCCGCGTCATCCGCGTTCCTTCCGAATAACCGTATCACCGAATTAACAAATCCACAAATTAAGAAGCTGCTTTTAGTCTCTTAAGTAGGTTTTTGCCTAAATGGTGCTCTACATATTCTTTATCAATGTGCAGTTCCTTATCATCGCTGCCCGGTAGTTCGTACATGGCTTCGGTAAGTATGGCTTCGCAAAGCGAACGAAGTCCGCGTGCGCCAAGCTTGTATTCCAACGCTTTTTCCACAATATAATCAAGAGCATCGTTTTCTACGGTAAGCGCTACATCATCCATTGCAAAAAGTTTCATGTATTGCTTAACCAGTGCATTTTTAGGTTCTGTAAGGATAGCGCGAAGTGTTTCGCGATCCAGCGGATCCATGTGTGTAAGCACCGGAAGACGGCCGATGATTTCCGGTATCAACCCGAAATCTTTCACATCTTTAGGGATAATATACTGCAATAGGTTATCCTTGTCGATGTTATCGGCATTTTTAGATGTGCTGTAACCCACCGCCTGACGGTTTAGCCTTTTAGATATGATGCGTTCGATACCATCAAAAGCACCACCGGCAATAAACAGGATGTCCTGAGTATTAACCTCAATAAACTTTTGGTCCGGGTGCTTGCGCCCACCTTTTGGCGGAACGTTTACCACAGTACCTTCAAGAAGCTTAAGCAATGCCTGCTGTACACCTTCGCCGCTAACATCGCGTGTTATGGACGGGTTGTCGCTTTTACGGGCAATTTTGTCTATCTCGTCGATAAACACAATGCCGCGCTCTGCTTTTTTAACATCATAATCTGCGGCCTGCAAAAGGCGTGTAAGGATGCTTTCTACATCTTCACCCACATAGCCGGCCTCAGTAAGTACGGTAGCATCTACAATGGTAAGCGGCACATTAAGCATACGTGCTATGGTTTTTGCCACAAGCGTTTTGCCGGTACCGGTTTGCCCCACCATAAGGATGTTACTTTTTTCAATCTCTACATCGTCATCCGCTTTTTGCTGCATCAGCCTTTTGTAGTGGTTGTATACCGCTACAGAGAGTACTTTTTTAGTCTGGTCCTGCCCAATAACATACTGGTCCAGGAATGCACGAATCTCTTTCGGCTTTTTAAGCTCCAGTTCGCCCGCAAGCGACGTGTTGCCACTTTGTTTTAGTTCTTCAAGCACAATGCCGTGCGCCTGCTCTATGCAACGGTCGCAGATATGTGCACTTATACCCGCAATAAGCAGGTTAGTTTCCGGCTTTTTCCTGCCGCAAAAAGAACATTCTAATACTTCTTTCGCCATCTTTTCTTAATTAAACATAACAGGGACGCTCTAAAGGCCTCCCTGTTACGTATAACTCATTAATAATGAATTTATTCTCTTGTTAATACCTCGTCGATCATGCCATATTCTTTGGCTTCCGGAGCTTTCATCCAGTAATCGCGCTCACTGTCTTTGTGTACTTTGTCAAACGTTTGTCCGCTGTGCTTAGAGATGATCTCATAAAGTTCTTCTTTAAGTTTCAGCATTTCGCGCAGGTTAATTTCCATATCTGTAGCAACACCCTGAGCACCGCCGGATGGCTGGTGAATCATTACGCGGCTGTGTGGTAACGCGCTGCGTTTACCCGCTGCACCTGCACAAAGCAATACTGCACCCATAGATGCTGCCATACCTGTACAAATAGTAGCTACATCTGGTTTTATGTACTGCATGGTGTCGTACATACCAAGGCCTGCATATACGCTACCTCCCGGAGAGTTAATGTAAATCTGGATGTCTTTGCTGGCATCGGCACTTTCCAGGAACAAAAGCTGTGCCTGTACAATGTTTGCCACCTGGTCATCTATACCTGTACCCAAAAAGATGATCCTGTCCATCATAAGGCGTGAAAACACGTCTATCTGGGCAACGTTCATCTGGCGCTCCTCCATAATGTATGGGGTAAGGCCGGTAGGGGTAACGCGGTTTACCAGTTTGTCATAATATAAGTTATTTACGCCGTGGTGTTTTGTAGCGTACTTTTTAAATTCTTTACCAAAATCCATAGTCTGATTCTTTCTTTTATGGTTATTTAAATAAAATATAAAAACGCCGGCCTTAAAAAGCCGACGTTCAAATATACTCATTTTTTACGAGAAATTATTCTCCGTACATTTCCTTAATAAAGTCTTGGTACGTAACTTCTTTGGTAGTGTATTTTACATTTTCTTTGTAAAGGTTAAGCATTTTTTCGCTCATAACCTGCTCGCTAAGCTTCTTAACTTCCTCTTGGTTTGTAAGTACGCGGGCTACAATGCCGTCTACTTCTTCTGTAGTAGGGTTAAGCTGGCCAAACTGTGCCATTTGCTTTTTGATAAGGTCTGCAGTAAAGGCTTTAAGGTCTTCAAAAGTAACCTGAAGGTTGTTTTGAACAAGTACTTTGCCTTCTATAAGCTGGTAGCGCAGGCCACTTTCAGATTTTTTGTATTCCTCTTCTGCCTGTTCAGCAGTAAGTGGGTTTTCGCCTGCAGTCTGAAGCCATTTTACAAGGAATTCATTCGGAAGGTCAAATTTAGTGTTTGCAATAAGCGACTCAGTAACATCGTTAAGGAATTTCTGGTCAGCTTGTTGTGCAAACTGCTGCTCTGCATCTTCTTTTATCTTAGCCTTAAGTTCTTCTGTAGAAGATATAACGCCTTCGCCAAACAGCTTGTCAAATAGCTCCTGGTTAAGTTCTGCAAGGTCGTGTGTGTTTATTTCAGCAATGGTAAAGTTTACCTCAATGTCAAGTCCGTGAACATCATCATGGCCTACTTTAAGGTAATCCATAAGTTTGTGGTCGTCATCAAAAAGGCCTTTAGTACCTATTGTAACAACATCGCCTACTTTTTTGCCAATGAATTTTTTAGCTGCTTTTTTGTCTTTAAAGATCTCAGTAGTAATAGTAGCTTCTGCGTTGATACCTTTTTCCTCATTGGTAAAAGTACCCACGATATCATCTCCTGCTTCTACAGTATCTTTGCTTACAAGTTTGCCATATTGTTTCTGGATGCGCTCTACCTGCTCGTTTAGCATAGTATCGTCAGCAGTAATGTTGTATTTTACAACATTAGTACCTGCGGTAAGATCTACAGAGAAAACAGGGGCAAGGCCAAGTTCAAACTCAAAAGTAAAATCTTCAGCATCCCAGTCGATTTCTTCTTTAACCCTTGGAAGCGGATTGCCCAGGATATCCAGTTTTTCTTTTGAAAGGTAGCTGTTTAGCGATGTTTGAAGCTGTTTGTTTACTTCTTCAAGCAATACGGTTTTGCCATACTGCTTTTGTATAAGGCTTACAGGTACTGCACCTTTCCTAAATCCCGGAAGTGCTGCGTTTTTTCTATAGTTGTATAGTGCTTTGTCAACATTTGCTTTGTAATCGTCTTTTGTAATTACTACTGTAACTACAGCGTTTAGTGCGTCAACCTGCTCTCTTGTAATGTTCATCAGTTCAATTGTTTTATTTGAAATCGTGGGCGCAAAATTACGCTATTTTTACATTTTGCACAATGTTTTTGAAAATTGTATTTCAATAGCTTGAAATATGCTTATGAGCTCCGGCTAATACACGTTTTATTCTTCTGTTATCAGAGAAAGGTCGATGCCCAGCTTTGTGAATTCTGCTGTGCCGAGATCGGTCACATAATAATGCTTGTCGCTTACGTCATCTTTTGCAATCCATTTCTTTTCAATGAAATTTTCCAGCAGGAGCGTGCCGAGTTTTCCTCCAAGGTGAGAATAGCAGGTTTTAGCGGGCTTTTTCATGTTGTTAAGGTTTAGTGGTTGAGTTACTTTCTGTTGTCAGAAAGTGTTGATATCAACGCTTGTCCAAAAGAGAGCACAAGGCTGAACAAAAGCGCCTGCCAAAAGGTGGCTACCCTGAACCCTTCAAGAAGGTAATCGCAAATCATTACAATGATGCCGTTGATTACAAGCAGGAACAGGCCGAATGTAAAAATGGTTGCGGGTAATGTAAAAATGACCAGCAGGGGCTTGATGAATATATTAAGCAAACCCAGCACCACTGCCACTAAAAGTGCAGATTGAAAGCTTTCTACATATACGCCCGGCATAAAATGTGCCAGCACTAAAACGAATATTGTAGTAAAGAATATTTTTATTAACGTTTTCATAGGGTTGAATTTTTTGATAAAAATAAAAAAAGCACCGGAAATATCCGATGCTTTTAAGAAATGTATTACAAAATTTAGTTTGTTTTGACTATTGTTGGGCCTGGGTAATAGCCTGGAACAATAAGTGGCAGTTTAGCTTTGTAGTGCTCGTTGATAACCTTAAGTATCTCGTTTGCAACAAGTGCATAGCCGCGCGCATTAGGGTGTACGCCATCCAGCGAGAACACTACGGTGTTTACAGTAGCAACGCTAAAGTATTTGGCAAAATACACCTGCCCGTCATCACTGGTAAAGCCTGTTTTAAGCTTATTCATAATGGCGTTCATATCGGCTACAGCCAGGTTTTTAGACGCTGCTATAGTTTTTATAGCTGTGTTATAACTTGCTGTAGCGGTATTTACGGCCGTAATTTCAGACGGTATAAGAATGTGCTGATCCTGTAGCGGATAGGTAACACCATATGCATCAAACGGTGCCGGTGCGCCAGTTGGCTCTTTTCCAATAACAGCGCGGGTTGTGAGCAGTACAAGGTCGTCAGCAGTTGCCTGTCTTGCCTGTCCTAAGATAGATCCTGCGTATGCTGCGCCTGCTGCGCCGAGTGCAGGGGTAAAGGCGGCTGTTATCTGTGCGCCATAATTGGTAAGCGTTTCATCTTTTATAAGCAGTGGGTTGGGTGTTGTTTTAGATAAAAGGTTTATCCTGTTGGGCTGTCCTAAAGCAGTAAATATTTGTTTAAGAGGTCCATAAAGCTGCGCGTTAAGCTGGTCTATAGTTGCTAAACCTACAGCTTCATCTTCTTTTCCTATAGCCGATGCTGTAAGTGGTGCATAAGGCACTGTGGTAAAAAATGGTATTGATGTAATGTCCGGTATAGTAGACACTACACCTTTAGCGCCTTCAGAGGTAAGAGTATTGATGATTGCAGTGTAAACACCCGCAAAATAAGTTGGGTCTGTAATATCGTTAGATCCGTAAGTTGCAGGGTTCGGATTACCTGTCTGGTCTACACCTGTACCTCCTGATGTTGCATAAGAAAGTACATCGTTAGAGCCTATCCAGTTAGTGAAAAACGTAGGGCGTTTAGACATCGCATCGCCTAATACGGTAGCTGAAGCTGATGTAGCCATACGCACATAATATGGGTTTGCAGCGCCTAATGACAGCCTTGCAGCATCGCCATAGCCCGGTAGCAACAGGTGGAACGACTTAGCGCCCGGAACCCCCATATTGTTAAAAGCTTGTTGCTGCGGTGCAAGTGTTATGGTAGAAGTACCGGCAATAGACTCAGGGCCAGCAGGTATCTTTGGGTTGTCTGCATGCATGTTAATAACAAGGCGTGTAGGAAAACCCGGTATGCCCGATATTCCGCCAAGATTATTTGCGTCTTCGGCGTAGGAAGGCTGTGTGAAAGCACCGCCACCTACTACGGCAAACTGTTGTGCCAGGAGGTTAGGGTAAGAGTATGACTGACCCACGCGAGATACAGTGCCATCCATATATCCGGCGGTAAGCGAGTTACCTACGGCTACATAAGTGGTAAAGTCTGCCTCGCCTGCGTTGTAGTCTACATTGCTTACTTCGTGTTCAAATTCTGGCTCACAGGCTGTAAAGCCCGCGGCTAATAATGCTATAAAGAGTATTTTTTTGTTTTTCATGGCGAGTTAATTAGAAGCTATAAGTTACACCAACACCTGGAGAGAATACCACGTTCTTATAGGTTCCGCCAAACGAGTAAGGCGTACCGTCTTCGTCGGCGTAGTTGTAAGAATTGTTTGTTTCTTTAAAGTGCAGGTACAGGAAGCTGGCATCAATACCAAACTTAGGTGTAAGCTGGTAGGTTAAACCACCTGTAAAGCCCATAGAATCGTTACGCGGAGTTTCCGGTGCAAAATAGCCATCCTGTACAGGGCTTTCGTCAAAATACCATCCGGTACGGAAAGCAAACTTGTTGTTTGGCTTAAATTGTGCACCCACCCTGTAGGTACTCGCATCTTTATAATTACGAGGGTTTACAGATGTTATGCCATTTGCAAAACTCACGTCTAATGATTTGTACACGTTCCAGTAAGCGCGGTTATAGTCAAATGCTACTAACCATTTGTCGCTAAATTCAACCGATAAACCTGCGGTAAGCTCAGCAGGTAGCGGAAGATCTGCATTAAATTGTGTATCGTGGTAAGTGCCTTGTGCAAATTCAGGCACATCATGAAATTTTGCATCGCCATCACGGGCTTCCATTGTTATTCTGGAGCGGTAGTTTAAGCCCAGGCGCACATGCTTGTCCGGGTTAAACATCAGGCCTGCGGTATAGCCCCATGCAGTTACATTTTTTGCTTCAATGTTTACATCACTTGGGTTGCCGTTTTCGTCCGTAAGGCTGCGCGAAAGGTTTTTATTAAGCGATACGCCACCGGTTACATAAATAGGGCCACCACCAATGCTCAGGTAATCGTTAACTTTAATTGATAGTGTAGGCTGAATGTAAACGGCCTCAAGATCAATGTTATTTACAAGGTTAGCACCCTGCCAGTCTTTATCCCACTTTACAGCGCTGCCGTAAGGGCTGTAAACAGCAAGGCCTACGGTTAGCCAGTCTGTAGCGCGGTACGATGCATATATTTCAAACGGGGTCCCAAAGTTATCGGTAGAATTTTTCCAGTTGTAGGTTTCGTTCTGGAATTTAGTACGTGCAAAAAGCCCGTTAGCACCAGCCGAAAAGTTAAAGCGGTCTTTAAGAAAAGATGCGCCTGCCGGGTTAAAGAACAAAGTCTCGGCACTGTTTACCACAGCTACCCCGGTATGGCCCATGGCAAGTTGTTTTTGTCCCTGAAGGCTCACACGATAACCCCCTGCAAATGCAGACGTTGCCGTTAAAGCCGCCATGGTTAAAGATAATAGTTTTTTCATGGGTTGAATAATGAGTTAGGTTGTCAATATTGTTGTTTTCATATCAAATTTATAATAAATTATCGATTTAGCAATATTTTGCGGTAAATTATTATGCATTCATAATAATTATTTTTTCATATATTACTGGGTGTTCATAAATAAAAAGTAGTAAAAATGCTTAATCATTGCGAAAAACATATGCATGCATACTAAATTGAAATACTGTATTGAGATTACTGCTTTAAAATCAAAGTATTAATAAAAATATAAATAGTATTACGGGTGGGTGATTATGTAGTAAATTTCATCATATTTTAAAATCATGCGCATCCTGAAAAAAATACTCATCGCTTTCGCAATACTTTTTATAGTAGCTATTGCCATTAATTTTGGCCTGGCCTGGTACGTTAAAAAGAAACTTCCGTCCATCTTAAAGGCAGAGACAAATTTCCCTTATAATGTTAATTATAAAGATCTTGATGTAAACCTGTGGGGTGGGAGTTTTTCTATTAAGGATGCCGCCCTGGCTCCTAAAGAGAATATGGAAGCCGCTACAAAAAACGGGGTGTTTGTAAAGGTAAATACTATAGCAGTTAATGGTGTAAACTTATGGCAGCTGTACCGCTACAGCCGCATATTGGCTGATGAAGTGGTTATAGAAAAGCCGGATGTTATAATGTATCATACCAAAAAGAAATATACTATTGAAGATGATGTGCAGCGCCCATTTCATCAGGTAATACGTACCGGTAAGTTAAAGATAACCGGTGGTAGCTTCAGGATGCTCGATTCGCTCCACAACCCGCAACTGCGTGCCAGCAACATTGCGTTTACGCTAACCAATATAAGGGTAGATAGTATTATTGTGAAGGAAAACATCCCGATACGTTACCGCGATTACAGCTTTAGCTGCGACAGCCTTTACTATAATGCCGGGCTGTTTTATAATATTGAAGCGGGAAGCCTTAAGGCGACCGATACATCTTTAGTGGCAGGAAAATTCAGGCTGGTGCCTAAGCAAACGCGCAAACAGTTTAGCGGTATGGTGGCTAAAGAGGTAGATCAGTTTAATATAAAAGCCGACAGCATCTCGGTTAACAATGCCGACTGGGGTTTTGTACACGATACGCTTTATGTACACACGCCGCGCATGGTGCTAAATAAAGTGTATGCTAATATTTACCGCAGTAAGGAGCCAAAGGATGACCCCGTGCGTAAAAAGTTGTATAGCGAAATGCTGCGTAACCTTGGCTTTGATCTTAAGGCAGATAAGATATTGTTTAAAAATGCCACCATAGAATATGAGGAGCAACTTAACTTTAGTAAGCCGGCGGCAAAGGTTTCTTTCTCTAAATTTTATGCAACAGTAAACAATGTGTACAGCCCGGTAGGGAAGGGTAAGCTGCCCGATACTACTATCGATGTGCAGTGCCTGTTTATGAAATCGGCACCGCTAAAGGTAAGCTGGTCATTCAATACGCTTGATGCGTCAGATTCTTTTACCATAATAGGCCATTTACAAAACATAAGGAGCGAGGAGGTAAACCCGGTTTCAAAACCCCTAATGAACGCCACCACAAGCGGTATACTTAAAGATGTGCGCTTTACCTTTAACGGTAACAGAGATCGTGCCAGCGGTACCTTTGCTGTAGAATATGACGACCTTAAAGTTGATATTTATAAGAAAGACGGCAAAAAGAAAAACAAGCTGATAAGTGCTGTGGGTAATCTGCTGGTAAAGAATGATAGTGACGACCGCCTTAAAAAAACCGATGTAAAGATTGATCGTAAAAAAGATAAATCGGTGTTTAACTTTTTGTGGCGCTTTGTGCAGCAGGGATTAAAGCAAACCGTTTTGCCTAAGATTGTGGGTGGGGATTAGGGAGTTATTTCGCAAAGTTTCGCAAAGAAGGCACAAAGTCCCGCTAAGGATAGATTCAAGAAAAAACTTTGAGTGCCTTTGTGCCTTCTTTGCGAAACTTTGTGGAACTATTCAAAATTTCCTTCTCAAAACCAATAAGTTTTCAACACGCAAAGGTTGTAGTAGTGGGTAAATTATGAATTGGTAAATTTGTATCTTTAAATTGGATAAATTTAATCCCTTAATGATTAAACCCATATTCATGAAAAAAATCATATTGGCCTGTATGCTGTTTATTGGCCTGGCGGTATCTGCCCAACAGATCGTTTCGCCGGATGGCAACCAGCAGCTAACTTTTTCGCTTTCTGCCAAAGGCGAACCCACTTATGCGCTGACCTATAAGAAAAAAGCGGTTATTAAAACCAGTAAGCTGGGCATTGACACTAAAGATGTTGCCCCACTACTTGACGGCTTTACTGTAGATAAAACCGAAACCTCAAAATTTGACGAAACCTGGACGCCGGTATGGGGTGAGGAAAAAACGATTCGTAATAACTACAATGAGTTACTGGTTACGCTTTCGCAAAAAGCACAAAAAGGGCGCTATATCCGTATCCGTTTTCGCCTGTTTAACGACGGCCTTGGCTTTAGGTACGAGTTTCCTGAACAGCCCGAACTTAACTATTTTATCATAAAAGAAGAGCGTACGCAGTTTGCCCTTGCGGGAGACCACAAAGCATTCTGGCTACCGGGTGACTATGATACACAGGAATACAGTACCGTAACAAGCAAGCTAAGCGAGGTGCGCGGAAAAATGAAGGCTGCGGTAACGCCAAATGCAAGCCAGGAAACGTTCTCGCCTACAGGGCTCCAGACACCATTGATGATGAAAAGCCAGGATGGCCTGTACATCAACATACACGAAGCGGCGCTTATCGACTACTCATGCCTGTCGCTTAACCTTGATGATAAGAACATGGTGTTAGAATCTTGGCTTACACCCGATGCTGTAGGTAACAAAGGCTATATGCAGTCGCCATTCCAATCTCCGTGGCGTACGGTTATTGTAAGCGATAAAGCCGGTGATATCCTGATGTCGCGCCTGGTGTATAACCTTAATGAACCTACAAAATATAAAGATGTATCGTGGATAAAGCCCGTAAAATATGTTGGCGTTTGGTGGGAAATGATAACAGGTAAAAGCACCTGGGCCTATAACGACCTTACCAGTGTAAAACTGGGTGAGACAGATTACAGCAAAACCAAGCCTAACGGTAAGCACGCGGCTAACACTGCCCACGTAAAAGAATATATTGACTTTGCTGCAGAGAATGGCCTTGATGCCGTATTGGTTGAAGGCTGGAACGAAGGCTGGGAAGACTGGTTTGGCAAATCAAAAGATTTTGTGTTTGACTTTGTTACGCCATATCCTGACTTTGATGTAAAAGAACTGCACCGCTATGCTGCAAGTAAAGGCGTTAAGATTATTATGCACCATGAAACATCTGGCTCTGTGCGCAATTACGAGCGCTGGATGGATAAAGCCTACCAGTTTATGGCTGATAATGGCTATAATGCTGTGAAAAGTGGTTATGTGGGCGACATTATCCCGAGGGGAGAGTACCATTATGGACAGTGGATGATAAACCACTACCAGTACGCTATTGAAAAAGCAGCAGAATACAAGATAATGGTAAATGCCCACGAGGCAGTGCGCCCTACAGGGCTTGCGCGTACATATCCTAACCTTATAGGTAATGAGGCTGCCCGTGGTACAGAGTATGAATCGTTTGGAGGTAATAACCCAGACCATACTACTATATTGCCGTTTACACGCCTTACCGGTGGTCCAATGGATTATACTCCGGGTATCTTCCAGACACAGATAAACGCCTACAACCCCGATAACAATTCGTTTGTACATACTACGCTGGTTAAGCAGCTTGCACTGTATGTAACTATGTACAGCCCACTTCAAATGGCGGCCGACTTACCTGAAACCTACAACAAGCATAAAGATGCTTTCCAGTTTATAAAGGATGTGGCGGTTGACTGGGATCAAAGCTGGGTGCTTGATGCCGAGCCGGGCGATTATATTACCATAGCACGTAAAGCAAAAGGTAAAGAAGAATGGTATGTAGGTGCAATTACCGATGAAAACGCACGCGAAGCTACGCTTACATTTGAGTTCCTCCCTAAAGGCAAAACGTATACCGCTACTATTTACGCAGATGGTGCTGATGCAAGTTATGATAAGAACCCGCAAAGCTATACCGTGAAGAAAGTAAAAGTTACCAGTAAAACAAAACTGAAGCAGAAACTTGCTACCAGTGGAGGCTGTGCGATAAGCATCAAATAAGATTTTTAGATTGTTAGACTATCAGTATTTTAGATAGCTTCACTCAATATTATGAAAACCGGGGTAGTCGATTTGGCTGTCCCGGTTTTTTATTTGTAGTCTGAACTTATATTTAAACGCTAACCTAAGCTTTTAATACAGAGAGATGTAAGGCTTTACTAAGTGAATTTTACCACGGAGAGCACCAGGATTTCACAAAGTGCACTAAGAACACTAAGTTGGTTGTCAGAAGCTACACTAAAAGGACACAAAGCTTTGTGTTCTTCCGCGAAAGGCGGTTTTCATGGTGTACTTTGTGGTGAGATATTTTCTACATGTATATAACAGAGTGTTTTATGATGCAGTTGAGCTCCGGCAGGAGCAGCATGTCTATATCATGCAAAGCCATTAACGCAAAATCCCGGTAACATTGCGTTGCCGGGATTTTCGTTTTATAGTATCTCATTTTCATGGAGAGATTCTTCACTACGCTGTCGCTCCGTTCAGAATGACAAAGCCTTGTTGTCAGAGTGAAGCTACTGCTTACTGCTATTGAGCATTGCTCACTAAATTATTCTTTCTTGTCTTTCTTTTTAAACAGGCCGTTAACCGCATTTTTTACCGTGTTTTTAGCGGCATCTTCTGCTTTTTGTTTTACCTCTTCGCTTGTTTTTGGCGTAGTGGTTTTTGCAGTGTCTTTAGCTGTGGTAGTTGTGCTGCTGTTTTTATTGCCACCAAGCAGGTTGCCTAATAGCTCTTTGCCTTTTTCGGTAGCCTTATCTTTTGCCTGATTAATATATTTGTCTTTTTCCTGGTTTACAAGTTGTGTAACCACATTAGTAATGGCCTTAGCAATGTTTGTGCTCACTTTAGGGCTTTGGAAGTTACCCGTAATGTTAGCTGTAACCGGTACGCTTATTTTACTGATGTCCACTTTTAGCGCAGCAGCCTTAGCAGTAACCTGTTCGCCCAGGTATTTAGCAGGTACATCAAAGTTTACATTATAGCTCATGGTCTGGTCAAAACCGTGCGTACCGTCTATCTTAATGTCGATGTCCTGGTACTTAACAATAAACGGCTGAATGTTTACCTTGCCGTTATCAAAAGTAAGGTTTAGCTTTTGGTTCAGGTTGATTTTGCTTGGGTCAAGAAATTTTACGTTGCTTGTAAGCGCGGTAAGTACTTTAGACTGCTCTGTGTGTATTACGGCATTCGCCAATGAACCGCCCAGGCTACCTGATAGCGACTGCATATCGGGAGTCATTTCTTTAGCATCAAGATTACCTGCTACTTTAATATTTGTGTTTAGCTTACCGGTAATTACCTCTGCAATAGGGGCAATTTTTTTAAGCATTTCCAACTGTGTAAACGACTGTGTAATGTCGATGTTGCTCAGTGCAAGATCCATGTCAAAAGTAGGCTTGGCCTCTTTTGTAGATACTTTTCCGTTAAAGCCAATACCACCACCAAAAATTGAGGTTTTTACATTTTGTAATGTTACGGCCTCATCCTTCAGGATCATCTTGCCCGAAACATCCTTAAGGTTCAGGTTGTCATATACCACAGTCTTGGCTGTGGCTGTAATGGTGCAATCAAGAAATGCCGGAATTTTTACCGCATCGCTTGCAGTGGTAGTTTTTGTTGTCTTATCTGCCTTTCCGGCTTCGCTTTCAGTAGTGGTTGTTTTTGTAGTAGTAACTGCTGTCGTCATAAAATCATTTACTACAAGCTTGTTGCTCTTCATGTTGAAGTTACCCTGAAGTGTTTGGTTCCTGAAGGCAAAACCATAAAAGTTATCAAGCGTACCGGTAATGCCAATGTCGCTGCTGCCTGTTTTTGCGTCAAATCGGCTCAGGCTTATGCGGCTTGGGTTAAACTGCACATCGGCCTGGCTGATAACAAAAGGCTTGTCAAAACCATCCGGCGTGTAGTTAAACCCGCTCAGGCTTATGCTGCCCCTGTTGTCTATTTTTTCGTAAGCACCTTTTTCTACCGATGCCATGTCAAACTTCGTTTCTACATCGGCTTTAAGTATGCCCGATAATGGCACATCCAGCTTTACGGGGTATGCCTTGGTAAAGTTACCAAGGTTAATGGTGCCCTTAAGCTTTGCATCTACAAGGATGTTCTCTGTAAGGTTGCGTATTTTGGCGCTTGAATCAAACACGTCCTGGTCAATACGGAATGACAGTTTATCAAGGTTAACGTAAGTGTCGTTCATGATGCCCGTTTCGTTAACAATCTTGGTGTCAATAACAATATTGCTGATACCTTTTGGCAGGTCAGGATATTTAAATGAAGCATTGTTACTGTTAAAGGCAATGTTGAATTTAGGGATGTGGTTATCATCCATCACACCGTTTACCTTACCGTTAATGGTAAAATTACCTTCGGTTTTTACATTGGCAAGACTGCCGCTGTAGCTTTCCGGCACAAGGGCTAAGAAGTTCTTAAATGATGATTCCGGGGTTTTAAAACTGATGTTTATGTCCTGTCCGGCTTCAAGCAAGGCTACGCTACCGTCAAATTCAAGCCCCATCTGGTTAATAAGCAGCTTGTTTTCTTTAAAGGTATAAATGCTCTTGTCAAGATCCATACCCAGTACAGCATCAAGCTTTAGCTTAGTAGCACGCATAAAGTTGGTCTTGTCCATATCTACCGTAAGAGTGGCGGTGGTGTGGGTGTCAAGATCCAGTTTATTAGCGGCAAAGTTACCGGTTCCGCTGTGGTTAAGGCTGTCTATAACCACGCTCATTTTAGAACGGGCGTCAAAGTAGCGAAACTTCATGTTCTCTACTTCATATTTTTGTATGCTAAGAGCAAAAGGTTTTGAAGGCTCTTCAGATGGTTTTTCTTCTTCCGCCTTTTTAAGGGCAATGTCAAAGTTACCTACACCGTCTTTATTGAACAGGATGTTTACCACACTGTTTTTTAAAGCAAAAGACTCAAGGTTCATGGCTTCGCCTTCACTTTTAAAAAGCTCTTTAACACTCATGTTAAGGTTAACTTCGCCTACATACACAAGAGTATCTCCTGCAAAAGGTGCTTTGTTGATAACGCTTAGTTTATCAACGGTAACACTTGCCTTTGGGAAGTTGCTGAACAGGCTAAGGCTCACGTCTTCAAACGCCACGGTAGCATCTACCTGGTCGTTAATGGCCTTAACCACCATGCTTTTAATCTTGTCTTTAAAAAGGAACGGGGCAGCTGCAAGCAGCGCAATAATAACCACGAGGACAATACCTGTCCATTTTAAGATTTTCTTAACCATATTGCTCTTATAATTTTGGTTTAAATATACGTGTATTTAACTAAAATTACCTGATATTTATTTCAAAAGGCATCATGGCCTGAGTGCCCCTTGTTTTCATAACACGGCGTATGCGTTCTATAAGCTGGTAGTTTTCTGTACCCACCTGTTCTTCGATAAGGCTTTCACGCGTTTGCGCAAACGGAAGCCCGCTCATTCCTGCAAGGTAGCTGTTTAAAGTAGCCTCATATTCAGGGTAGTTCTGTGTAGAGTATTTGGTAACTTTTGCAAGCTTGGCAGCATATTTTACAGCAGCATCCAGGCCACCTATTTCATCTACAAGTCCTATCCTTTTAGCATCGGTGCCGCTCCATACACGGCCCTGGCCTATGGCATCTACAGCTTCGGGAGTCATCTTGCGGCCTTGCGCTACACGGTCTACAAAGGTTTTGTACACACGCTCTACACCTTCCAGTATTACGGCACGTTCAGGGTCGCCCATGGGCTGAAACAGGCTGTAATCTGAAGCATTTTTATGTGTGCTTACCGTTTGTGCATGTATGCCCATGTTAGTGCTTAGTTTAGAAAGGTTTGGTAATACGCCAAATACACCTATCGATCCGGTTATGGTAGTAGCTTCGGCAAAAATGCGGTTAGCACCGGCAGCAATGTAATATCCTCCGGATGCAGCATAGTTACCCATACTAACAACCACAGGTTTTTTCTTTTTGGCAAGTTCTACTTCCCTCCATATCAGCTCAGATGTTAGTGCGTTACCACCCGGAGAGTCTACACGAAGTACAATAGCTTTTACGGCATCATCTTCTACGGCAGCCTTAAAAGCATCGCGCATAGAACCCTCAGCAACGGTACTAATATTACCTTCGCCGGCAGTAATTTCGCCCTGTGCATAAATTACCGCAACACGATCATTTGCCATGTTGATGATGTCATTTATTTTATTGGCTTTTACATAATCAAGTATGCTCACCTCATTATATTCGTCACCTTTTTTAACTTTCAAAGCCTTACGGATGCCGTTGCGGTACTCATCTTCGTAGGCTATTTTATCTACCAGACCACGGCTCTTAGCCAGTTCCGGCGAACGTGCACTCAGGTTGGTTGCAATGCTGTTAATACTATCGGTAGTAAGTTTCCTGCTCTTTGCGATATCGGCACTAACCGATTTCCATACGGCATTAAGAAGTCCGCTTACCTGCTCGCGATTTTCAGGACTCATTTCGTTGGCAATAAAAGGCTCTACGGCACTCTTATATTTTCCGTGGCGGATAACTTCCATGGTAATGCCTGTTTTCTCCTGAAAATCTTTAAAGAACATCAGTTCGCTGCTAAGGCCCTTAAGTTCCATATCGCCCGCAGGGTTAAGGTACAGGGTATCGGCAACCGAGTTCAGGTAGTAATCTGCCTGGGTGTACATATCGCCATATGCTACTACAAACTTGCCCGATTTTTTAAAATCTTCAAGCTTGTCGCGCAGGGTCTTCATCTGTGCCATGCCCAGTACAGTTGTACTGTTAGTAAGGGTAATACCCTTTATGCGGTTATCTGTCTTGGCAGCATCCAATGCATTTAGTACATCAATAAGGCCGTCGTTTGGCTCAGAGTTAAGAAATGCCATTTTAGTGCTGGTAAATTTACCACCGTAATCGTTCTTAACGTCTTTAATATCGAGTTCGATAACCGAATTATCCTGAACATCAACGATCTCGTCGCTGCTGCTGCCCCCGGCTACTGCCGCAATGGCGAATATTATAATAAAAAACACCAGGAAGAAACAAAAGATACCCACGATGGTAGAAAGTACATTTTTTAAAAACTGCATAGTTATAATATTGAATTAACAGTGTATAAGTAGCCCAAACAGCAGATATGTTACAGCCTGCGCGGAAATTATTAACAATGGCGGCTCATGCGGTAAATGTTTAGTTACTTTGCAGCCTATGAAATTTCAAAACAGCGCCATACTATCCCTGGGCAGCAATATGGGCGACCGCCTGCAAAACCTGCAACAAGGCATAGACTACATACATAACCATGTTGCCACGGTAGTAAACGTATCGGGTATTTATGAAACGCCTGCTCTTGGCTTTGAGGGCGATGCGTTTTATAACTGTGCCCTGCTTGTACACACTACAAAAGACCCTGATGCACTTTTGCATGGACTCTTTGCTGCTGAGGCAGAAGGGGGGAGGCTTCGTAGTGCAACGGGTGAATATATTTCGCGCACCATAGATATTGATATTATTGCTTTTAATGATGAGGTTATAAATAGCGAACACCTGCACATACCGCATCCGCGGATGCAGGGGCGCAATTTTGTGTTGTATCCTGTAAGGGACGTAGTGCCAAACTGGATACACCCGGTGTTGAATAAAAACATCAACCAGCTGATAGCGGTAAGCGAAGATACTTCTGATTGTAAATGGGTAATGAAGCTGAATGCGCCGCTGTCAGGTTACAGCCCGGAACGTTTTAATTATATTGCCATAGAGGGTAATATAGGCGCGGGTAAAACCTCGCTTGCCAGTAAAATATCAGAAGATTTTAACGGGAAACTGGTGCCGGAGCGTTTTGCGGATAACCCATTCCTGCCACTGTTTTATGAAGACCAGTCGCGCTATGCGTTTTCTTTGGAAATGTCGTTCCTGGCAGACCGTTACCAGCAAATAACTGACGACCTTGCACAGTTTAACCTTTTCAGCGATTTTGTGGTGGCCGACTACCATATTTTTAAATCGCTTATATTTTCTAAAGTCACGCTTAGTGAAGACGAGTACCGTCTGTACCGCCGCCTGTTTGATATTATGTATAAAGAGCTGCCCAAGCCCGGCCTGTATGTTTACCTGTACCAAAGCACGCCGCGCCTGCTGGAGCATATAAAAAAACGTGGCCGCAGCTACGAGCAGGACATTAGTGCCGACTACCTTGAAAGTATTAACCGCGGTTACCTCGATTACATAAAATCGCTACAGGGGCTTAACGTAAAAGTAATTGATGTTACTGATCGTGATTTTGTAAATAAACAGGAAGATTATTTGTGGCTGCTTGGGGAAATTAGTTCCTCACCCCAGCCCTCTCCGAAGGAGAGGGAGTAGCTTCATGCTTGTGTAAAGAAATCATCATAATTCGGTTTTGTCATTCTGAACGAAGCGTAGCGGAGTGAAGAATCTTGACAGAGAGATGCTTCCTGTCGTCAGCATGACAAAATGAATCGCAATTGCTTGATATTTGTGTATAAGTGAGGTTTTCCATGTTAACGATAGGAGACATCTCGATACTCATTTCTTTAATAGTTATTCTTGTTATCAGAAGATTTTACGATAAGATTGCTTCGTCGTTCCTCCTCGCAAAGACGGTGCGTGAAGAAAGCATTTTCATCCGGTTGTCTAAAATATAGAATGCAATAACATTCTCCACCACACGCAAAACCACCCCTTTTACCCAACTAAGTAAAATTCCCTATCTTGCATCCCGTTAAAACAAAACCATTAAAATGAAACTACTACGTTTACTGGTACTGTTCCTTACAGTGCCTGCCGTAGCCCAGCAGGGAGGTATGTGGATACCCTCGCTACTGAGCGGCCTTAACGAAAAAGAAATGAAAAGCCTGGGCATGAAAATGAAAGCCGAGGATATCTACTCTGTAAACCATTCCAGCCTTAAAGATGCCGTGCCGCAGTTTGACGGTGGCTGTACCGCTGAGGTTATTTCGCCGCAGGGCTTGTTGCTTACTAACCACCACTGTGGGTACGATAACATACAAAGCCACAGCACGCTGGAGCACGACTACCTTACTAACGGTTTCTGGGCCATGAGCCAGGCCGAAGAACTGCCTAACCCCGGTGTAGTGGTAACCTTTATTGTAAGCATAGACGACGTAACTACAAAAGTACTTGAGGGTACTCAAAGCCTTAGCGAAGAAGCACGCCAGAAAAAAATACAGGAAAACATTACAAGCCTGACAAAATCATTGCCTAAGGAAAGCTGGCAGGAAAACAGCATCCGTACATTTTATGAGGGTAACCAATACATAAGGTTTATAACCGAGACGTTTAAAGATATCCGACTGGTGGGTGCACCGCCATCAAGCATTGGTAAATTTGGTAGTGATACTGACAACTGGGTGTGGCCGCGCCATACAGGCGATTTTAGTATGTTCCGCATCTATGCGGGTAAAGACAACCGCCCGGCAGAATACAGTAAAGACAATGTGCCGTACAAGCCTAAACACTTTTTGCCGGTAAACATTGGCGGTGTTAAAGAAAATGATTTTACAATGGTATTTGGCTATCCAGGCCGTACTACAGAATATTTGCCTGCCGTTGCCGTAGAGCAAATCGTAAACGTGCTTGACCCTGCCAAGATCGAAATTCGCGATGCTGCCCTTAAGGTAGAAGATGGCTTTATGCGAAAAGACCCGCAGATAAAAATTCAGTACGCTTCTAAATATGCGGGTATTGCCAACTATTGGAAAAAATGGATAGGCGAGGTGCAGGGGCTTAAAAAGAGTAATGCCGTTGCCATAAAAAGAAATTATGAAGCCCAGTTTACGCAATGGGTTAGCAAAGCGGGTAAGCAAGCCGAATACGGTAACCTGCTTCCTGATTTTGAGGTGCAGTACAAAGCCATAGAGCCATATGCCCTGGGTCGCGACTATTTTGTAGAGGTTGCACTGCGCAATACTGAGTTGCTTACCATTGGCTACCGCCTGTACCAACTAGAGCAGGTGTATAATGCTAAAGGCGCACAGAGTTTTACCGACCGTAAGAATAACACCATAGCTTCGCTTGAAGCTACGTATAAAGATTATAGTAAAGCAGTAGATGAAAAAGTGTTTGAGCAGCTGATAGCGTTATACATTAATAAGGTGCCTAAACAATTTTTACCCGATGCGTTACTTAATGCAAATGCTGCACAGCTTACCGCTGACGTGTATGGTAAGAGTGGCCTGGTAAGCTACGAAGGCGTAAAACAACTGCTTGCGGGCGAACCTGCGGCTGTGATACAAAAGTTGAATGCTGATAAGGGCTACCAACTTATAAAAGCCATGACTGCTGCGTATATGGAAAAAGTAGCGCCTAAGTATGAAGAGATTAATCTTAAGATAACGGCCCTGCAACGCACTTATATGAAAGCCATTTTAGAGCTTAGCCCTAAAGATGCCCGTATATTCCCGGATGCTAACAGCACGCTGAGGATTACTTATGGTAAGGTTAAGGGCTATGAGCCGCGCGATGCGGTGTACTATGAGCCGGTAACGTACCTTGATGGCGTTATCGAAAAGTATGTGCCTAACGACTACGAATTTGATGTGCCGCAAAAGCTTATCGAGCTTTATAATAAAAAGGATTACGGACAGTATGGCGAGAACGGCAAAATGCCGGTATGCTTTATAGGTACAAATCATACTACCGGCGGTAACAGCGGCAGCCCGGCTATAGATGCTAAGGGCAACCTGATAGGGCTTAATTTTGACCGCGTGTGGGAAGGTACCATGAGCGATATACATTATGACCCTAATATTTGCCGTAACATAATGGTAGATATGCGCTATGTGTTGTTTATTGTTGATAAATTTGCCGGCGCCGGACATCTTGTAAAAGAGATGAAACTTGTAAAGTAAATTTGCAGGCAGGGTACTTCGCAGAAGCCTGTTTTACAAAACTTTATATGTTCATGAGCAAATAATCTTGTAACGATAATGTTAAAATCGAAATCGTTATTGGTAATGCGCTGGCTTTCAGTGTGAAATGATTTGAAAAAAATTGTTACTGAAATATTTTGCGGTGTCAAAAAATTTATATCTTTGCTCCGAATTAATAATTAACCTTTATAATTTAGTAAGATGAAAAAAGTTGTTTTAAGCCTAGCTCTTGTTGCGGTACTTGGTCTTTCATTCACATCATGTAAGAAAGCTGAAACTGAAGCTACTGAAGGTGCTGACACTACAGTTGTTGTTGAAGAAACTACAGCTCCAGTAGCTGATACTGTTGCTGTTGATACTACAGCTGCTGCTGCAGATACTACAGCTGCTGCTCCAGTTGCTCCTGCTCACTAGTAGACGGACACAAAAAGCATTAGAAAGCCACGCTCAGCGTGGCTTTTCTTGTTTTATTGAGATTGACTTAACTAAGCAATTCTGTGTAATGTCCTGAGGCAGGTAAACACATTCGCAAGGTTTAGTAATTTACCTGCTTAATCTGGCCAGCTAATACTTTTCAGGAGGTAGATTATACATATTTGTGGCATTGGCAGAGTATTAAATGCACAAATCTTAAATTGCAATATTCAATATTGCCAGATATTTAAAAATGAGGGTCTAATTCTTGTTGTGTAAGGTTATTCGTAAAAATCAGTATTTTTATGGCTTAGTAAAAGTGCCTTGAAAACAGTTTCTTTACCCCACCCTAATACGTTATTAGCTATAGAGCCACTGGATTATGATAATCCTTATGATTTTCATACGGCGCACCGGCATGATTATTTTGAGATTATTTTAATTACACACCAGGGTGGCTACCAGTTTATTGACTTTTCTAAATATGAACTAAAAGCCGCTGAAGTATATGTGGTTTATCCGGGGCAAATTCATTTACTGGAGCGCAGCGGTGCGCAGGGTATGGTTATCCAGTTTAAAAAAGAGGTGTTCGATTTTATATTTCCTATAAAGCATTATCAACTGTACATTGAAAATCCGGCAATACTTTTATCGGCTGGTCAGTTTTCACATATTTATAGCCTGGCAGATAATATTCGTGGTTTAATGCAGATAGAAAACCTTTCGCACTTGTCTATCTACAAAGCCTATAGTTATCTTCAGATATTGCTCATTTCTTTAATCGAGCAGGATTTAGGAAAAAATATAGCCGTCGAAAATAATTTTGCAAGCCACTTTATCTCGCTGTTAGGCCAGAATATTTACACTAAAAGAAAGGTTATTGAGTATGCGGAGCTGTTGGGTTGCAGTACAGACAGGCTTACGGTGTTTTGCAAAAACAGTTTTGGCAAAACGCCTCTAAAGCTTATACACGAAGAGTTGTTGCTCGAGATAAGGAGACTAATGCTACTAAACCAACTCTCGCTTAAAGAAATTGCCTTTCGGCTTAATTTTGACAGTCCGGCAAATTTTAGTGCGTTTATAAAATCTGCTACAAATAAAACACCTGCTGAACTACAGGCAGAACTCATTAAGAATTACAAATAACTGAATTTAAGTATTAAAGCTTCAAATTCATAATTGTTTGCGTTTTTTTCATAACTAAAATTCTATTCGTTAAGAATACTTTTGATGTATTACTAATGGAATAAAAAAAATGTAAAATGAAAAGAAAATTACTCACTCTCCTGCTGATGACCGTTGCATGGGCAGGAAACGCACAATTACAAAACCTTGATTTTGAATTATGGGATACACCTATTTCTGAAGATCAAATGCTAAACCTACCTTCTGGCTGGTGGTGGAGCAGTGGCCTGGCATCGCAGGTTGGAGGGTACTTTATGTACCCACCTGTTACCGATGCTCAAAATAATTCTTATGCGCTTAAGCTTAGTGTATGGTATACTTATGTTAAAGATGTTGCGATACAATCTGCGCCAATACATTCACGCCCGGCTTCACTGTCCGGCTATTATAAATATACAGATAATGTGCTTACAAACGGTATGGATTTTATAGATGATGTGGCGCAGGTAAGTATATATCTTACAAAATGGAATGACGTTGTGAGCAAGAATGATACTATAGGGCAGGGTGTGGTGGATTTGGATGCCAGCCAAAGCTACAAGCGCTTTTATGTGCCAATACAGTACTATAGTGATGAAACTCCGGATACAGTCAAGGTGATACTAGATCCTTCTAAGGTAAAAAGAACAGTCGATTTTGAATATTTTGCGCCGGGACTTGGTATCTCATCTTACTTTACTGTAGATAATTTGGAGCTAAGAGAATCCTCTTTAAGTAATCCTGTAAATAAAGGTGATGATATAAGTATTTATCCTAATCCGGTTCAGGATATGCTCAATATCGCTGGCTTTACAGGTACGGTTTCTGTTTTTGACACTATGGGTAAAAAAGCAATTTCTGATCAAAATGTACTATCGGGTAAAACATTGCCTGTGGCGCATCTGTCTAAAGGTATCTATTATGTACAACTTCAGGATGAAACTAAAACAAGTTGGCAAAAAATTGTTAAGCAGTAGATTTATATGGTTTTAACTACTGTTTTAATAAAGAAAGCCCGCGTGCAGGCGGGCTTTCTGTTTTGTATCGGCTTGATTTATTCTTCGCCTGCTACTATTTTAGCAGCACTGCGGTATAAAAATGTACCGTGTATGTTTCTGCGGGCAAAACGCGCCGGAGATTCTGCATTTACCATTTTAATGTAAGTAGCTTTTGGTACGCCAAAATATTCATAATTGTGTCCGTCAGCAAAGTTGATATACAATACCTGGTTGTCAAAATAAAATTCGCGAATTTGCTGCGTAGTTGTAGTAGCAATATATTCAGCTTTTGTTTTTTCAAGAGTTTCAGGTGCTATGCTTACTAAAAAGTGGTATGCTTCTATAACAGATGTACTTCTTTCTTCGGCAGCAAGCCTTTCAGCCTCGTCAGCAATAGTGTCAGGGTGGTGGTCCTTCATACTGTTCCTGTAAATAGTTTTAAGCTCTTTTAGAGTTGCTGTCTTGGTAACGTCGAGTAGTTTTCTGTACTCAACAATCTTTTTCATATTCATAATACTGTATTTTCTTTCGATAAAGCCACTGTTTAGGCGGTGCTAAAATTTGCGCAAAGGTAATACTATATGTTTAAAATCAAATGATTTAAGTAAAGCTTTGTAAAATATTTCGTTTTTATTAACGCTGTGGTAATGTGAGAAGTAAAAATTGAAGGCAAATAAAAAGCCTTTGAAGACTCAAAGGCTTTTGTCAATTTTTGTGGTACCTCCAGGAATCGAACCAGGGACACATGGATTTTCAGTCCATTGCTCTACCAACTGAGCTAAGGTACCTTGTAATAAATGTACTTTTTAAAAAGAAAACCCACTCAGTGTAAGTGGGTTTTGTGGTACCTCCAGGAATCGAACCAGGGACACATGGATTTTCAGTCCATTGCTCTACCAACTGAGCTAAGGTACCAGTACTTATTACATCACAAACCCTTATTTTATTAAGGCGTTCACTGAACTTGTTTGCGGGTGCAAATATAGAACCATTTTTATATTATCCAAAACAATCTTAAAAAAAAATCAATTACTATCTTTGCCGCATCAATAAATACGAAATGCTTTTAGCCGTAGACATAGGCAATACAAAAATCAAATTAGCTGTTTTTGAGGGTGCTGCCCTGTTACAGCGTTTTTCTTTTGGCAAGGAAGAGGCTGTTGCCGGGGTTGAAAATATTTTTTTAACCTGCCCTCAAATTACTCACAGCATCCTTTCTGTAGTAGGAAAAGAAGACGATGAGCTGTTTTTGCTGTTAAAAAAACAGACTGCAGTTATTGCTGTTAGCCATGCTTTGACATTTCCGTTTATTAATAAGTACGCCACACCTGCTACATTGGGCATCGACAGGATGGTACTTGCTGCCGGGGCAGTACTGCAATATCCTGCACAAAACAGGCTGGTAATAGATGCAGGTACGTGCATAACTTACGATTTTACAGATGCAGCAGATAACTATTTAGGTGGGGCTATTTCTCCCGGCCTGCAATTAAGATATAATGCCATGCACACTTTTACGGCAAAACTTCCGTTGTTATATCCGGAAATGCCACAAAATTACATAGGTAATTCCACGGCACAGAGTATGCACGTGGGTGCCACTTATGGGTTGCTGCATGAAATTGAGGGCTTTATAAATACTTATGTTCAAGATTATCAGCAGCTAACAGTTATATTGACAGGAGGAGATGCCGAATTTTTGGCTAAACGATTAAAAAACACCATATTTGCCAATTCAAATTTCCTGCTGGAAAGCCTGAACCATTTATTTTTATATACAATAAACCACAAATGATAAAACAGATTATTGCCGGCCTTTGCCTTTTGCTTTCAAGCGTAGCGTTTTCACAGGAAAACAATGCTTCACCATACTCGTTTTACGGTATTGGAGACCAGAAGTTTAAAGGAACGGCAGAGAACAGGAGTATGGGCGGCCTGGGTGTATTGCCGGATAGCATACACATTAACCTGCAAAACCCCGCTTCTTATGGTGCGCTTAAGCTTACTACATTTAGCGTAGGTGCAACTACCTCCAAAACAAGTTTAGCTACCAGTGCAGAAAGTACAAATGCCGGCCGTACCACGGTAGATTATATAGCGGTGGCGCTACCATTTAAAAAAATTGGTGTTGCCTTTGGTATTATGCCATACACCTCTGTGGGGTACCGCATTAAAGATTCGGTTCCTAATACAGAAGATAACCTGTACCGCGAACGCAAGTTTGATGGTAGTGGTGGCCTTAACCGTGTATTTGCAGGGGCATCTTACAAGGTTACTAAAAACCTGGCGGTTGGAGCAGATTTTAATTACTACTTTGGTAGTATTGAGACAAAATCTATTGTGCGGATATTAAATCAAAGTATTCAATATCCTACCAGGGAAGTAAATAGTGGCGATTATAATGCAGTTGCTGTTAATTTTGGTGCATTTTATCAGGCTAATATCAATAAAAAGTATACCTGGACTACAAGTGCTACATATACGCCCGAAGCAAAGATAAATGGTACTACAAAAAGGGTTACTGCAACCATATCAGAAGCAAACGATTCTGAAACTGTTATTGAAGACCGTGAGCAGACTCTTCCCGGTACTGATATGAAAATGGCTTCTAAGATTACTGTTGGCTCAGGTTTTGGTGAAGACAGAAAATGGTTTGTGGGTGCAGAATTTAGCAGTATAGGAAATGATAAACTAAGTAACCGTTATCCGGGGCTTAATAATGTATCTTTCGAAAAAGGATCGCGTTTTTCATTAGGCGGCTACTATATACCAAAGTATTACTCGTTTACCAGTTACCTGAGCAGGGTTACTTACAGGGCGGGTTTACGTTATGA
The DNA here is from genome assembly GCF_003403075.1 of Flavobacterium psychrotrophum. Lineage (NCBI taxonomy): Bacteria > Pseudomonadati > Bacteroidota > Flavobacteriia > Flavobacteriales > Flavobacteriaceae > Flavobacterium > Flavobacterium psychrotrophum. The sequence continues at coordinate 4,772,519 of NZ_CP031557.1, forward strand.
AAAATCAGGGCTTGTTATAAACAACCAGGATATTAATGATTATGCTGTTAGCCTTGGTTTTGGGTTACCTTTAAGCGGAACAATAGGCAGCTCTAACCTGAATATAGGGTTAGAATACGGGCAGCGTGGTACTAAAACTGCCGGTTTAATACAGGAAAAATATTTTAACCTCTTTATAGGCCTTTCATTAAATGACAGGTGGTTTGTGAAGCGTAAATATGAATAAACGTTTTAAAAGTAAGTGATTATGAAAATACATCAAAAGGCATTATTAGTAGCGGCCGGTTTTTTAGCGCTTACGGCCTCTGCACAGGATAAGTGTAAAAAGGCTTATGAGTTGCTAAAAGAAAAAACAACGGCACAAGCTTATGATGAGGCACTTGTTTTTTTGGCTACACTACGAAAAGATTGCCCTAAATATGATGTAGGCCTGTATGATGCAGGAGACAAGTTACTTACATATAAATTTGAAACTACACGTGCAGATGCAGATAAGGCTAAGATTGCAGATGATCTTGTAAAGCTTTATAACGAGCAGCAAAATAATTTTCCGGGTAGCGGCGCTGCTATTAAAAAGGCACTTTTTCTTCATAGAAATGCTAAAGCGACCGATGCCGAAGTATATAAGGTACTTGATGCTGCATTTGTGTCTAACAGTACGCTGTTTACAGATTATAATGCACTCGAACTTTATTTTAACCTGAGTCTTAAGCAATATGAGGCGGGTACACTGTCTCCGGATGCCTTTATTAAAAGATATGGTGATATTGTGGCGCAGGTTGCTGCCGCAAAACAGGGCATTGCCGATAAGAGATCTCAATTACAAAAAAAACAGGAAGACGGCGCAGTACTCGAAGTTCCTGAAAACGCATACCTTGCAGAAACAAAATCCAGCGAAGATGCGCTTGACGCTGTGGCTGATAATATGGCAAAACAGGGTTCGGCTATTTTTAGCTGTTCAAAACTGGAAGCTTATTACAACGAAAGTTTTGAGAAGAAGCATGATGATGTTGCCTGGATAAGAGGAATGGTAAATTCGCTTAAAGCGGCAAAGTGTGCTAAAAGTGCCTTGCTGTTTAATGGTATAGAGATATTGTACAAAGCGAATCCTACTTATGCTGCAACCTATGATATGGGATATTATTCTCAAAAGAAAGGAGATGCTAAAGGGGCCATAAAATATTATGAGGAGGCAGCTGCAAAGCAGCCCGATGTTAAAAAAAAGGCAGAGTTGTATATGGAAATAGCAGCCTTGTATCGATCTGCTGATAAAGTAAAGGCTAAAGAATTTGCGCTTATGGCTGCTTCTGCAAATGTCAAATTTGGTAGGCCATACCTTTTTATTGCAGAAATGTACAGAAGTGTTTCTTCTAAAGAATGCGGATTGGGCGATTTTGAAAAGAAAGCGCTTGTTTGGGCTGCTATTGATATGCTTAAAAAAGCTGAAGAAGCTGATGCAAAACTGGTTGCTACCGTAACTAAATTGAAAGAAGAATATTCTAAAAATATACCAACCAAAAAAGAAGCAAAAGTAGCTAAGAAAAGTAAAGGAGATGTAATTACCTATGGCTGCTGGATAAATGAAACTGTAACATTACCTAAGCTTAAATAATGCGCATACTGGCTAAAATATTTTTTTTTATGGTAGTGGCGTTGCCGGTACTTTTTTCATGCGAAAGTAATTTTCATGATGTGAAGCGTATAAACAGTGTTGCGTTTAACCCTGTAGGCGAGTCTGAAGATATAAATCTTAAATATACAGATTCCGGTAAGGTAAAGGCGGGCATGACCAGTCCGCTGATGCTTGATTTTACGCAGCTTGATTATGGCTTTAATGAATTTCCTAAAGGTGTAAAGATCACGCTTTATGATACTAACGGAAATAAAACCTATATTGAGGCTAATTACGGTATACGTTATGAAGGCACTGATGTAATGGACCTGAAAGGTAATGTAAGGATTTCTACCGATGATGGTAAATTGCTTACTACAGAGCAGTTGTATTACGACCAAAAGAACGAATGGTTTTATACAGAGCAGTATTTTAACTACCGCGATAGCCAGGGCAATAACCTGGAAGGGCCGGGGCTGGACTGTAGTAAAGATTTTAAAGTGTTTAATGTGCAGCGTAGTAAAGGTGCTGCTAATCAATTAAAAACATAGCAATGGCTTATTTTAAATATATACCTTACCTGTTTCTGCTTATAACTTTACTGTTTATTATAGAGGCTGTTAGTAAGTATAACGAAGGCTCAGATCCGTTACCATACATACTTCTTGCGGTATGTGGTGTGGCTATGTTTTTCGTAAGGAGAAATTCATACAAACGTTACCAGGAGCCTAAAAAATAAACACTATGGAGGCATTAGTTATTATAAGTTGCCTCTTGCTTTCTGCCTTTTTCTCGGGCATGGAAATAGCTTATGTTTCTGCAAATAAAGTATATCTTAGTGTAGAGCAGAAACAGGATACGCTACTTTCTAAAATACTTTCCCGCCTTACACAAAATCCTACGCAGTTTATTACGGCAATGCTTGTGGGTAACAGTATAGCGCTAGTGCTTTATGGCTATAATATGGCTCATGCGGTCATCCGTTGGGTTGGTGCTGATATATTTGCGATGAATATTTTTTGGCAAATGCTCATCCAGGTTACCGTGGCAACATTTATTATTCTTGTTACTGCTGAGTTTGTGCCTAAAGTTTTTTTTCAGGCCTACGCTAACCGTCTTATCAAGGTGCTGGCAATTCCTGCCTATGTTTTTTTTAGGCTATTTTATCCTGTGAGCCGTGGGCTGCTTGCCATCGCAAATTTTATACTGGTAACTGTTTTCAGGACACAGGCTGATAAGGGTAAAGGTTATTTTACACGTGCTGAGTTGGGCTCGTATGTAAACGAACAGTTCTCTGTTGCAAGCGCACAGGAGGAAGTAGATGCCGAGATAGCGATATTTAAAAATGCACTAGAGTTTACCGGGAGGCAGGCTAAAGACATCATGACTCCCCGGGCAGAACTTATAGCCCTTGATATGCATAGTAGTGTAGAAAATCTCAGGCAGCTTTTTATACAAACCGGTTACAGTAAGGTAATTGCATATCATCAAAATATAGATGCCATAAAAGGCTATGTGCATTCTTTTGCATTGTTTAAAAGCCCTGAAAGTATTACTGATGTAATGGTACGGCCTGTATTTGCCCGCGAAGGTGTTTTTATAAAAGAGCTGCTTAACCAGCTTACCCGTGCACGCAAAAGCATGGCAGTAATACAGGATGCGGAGGGCAAAACCTTAGGGGTTATTACTGTAGAAGATATTATTGAAGAGCTTTTTGGTGAGATAGAAGACGAGCACGATACTGAGGAGGATGTTTAATTGCGAAAACGATTGTAGCTTATTGACGGTGCTTTGAGCGCGTAGTTTAGAAAAAATTAACTTGTGCCTAAAAAAAACACCTTGTATATTTTATTATTAAGCATATAATTGTATTTTCGCCCACTGAATTAAAAAATAACATTATAACAAATGGCGGTTTTATCTAAAATTAGAGAACGTTCGATATTACTGATAGGTATTATAGGTTTCTGCCTACTTGCTTTTATCATAGGCGACGTAGTACGTAGTGGCGGTTTTGGCGTTGACAAAAACGTAGGAAGCGTTAACGGTACTGATATACCTTATGTAGAATTTAACCAGAAAGTTGCAAGCATGCAGCAGCGCCAACAAGGTGCTACAGCAGGCCAGGCAGCAGGTTATGTATGGAGCCAGGAAGTAGACAGGGTTCTGTTTGAAGAAAGGTATGAAAAAGCAGGCCTTGTGGTAGGTAAAGACCATGTACTTGACGTTTATGCGCAAATGCTGGGCAATAACCCTCAGTTTATGAATGCCGCCGGTAAATTTGATAAAGCTAAGTTTAACGAGTTTCTTGTTAACCTAAAAACTACAAATCCGCAACAATGGCAGGCTATCGAAAGCGAAAGGCCACAAATAGAAGCTTCTGCTAAAAGGCAGCTGTATGGTACTATGCTTAAGGCAGCATACTTTACAACTGATTTTGAAGCAAAACAAAAATATGCTGAAGAAAGCAACAAAGTAAACTTTGATTATGTTCTTGTACCATATGCTACGGTAAATGATGAAGATCCTAAAGTAAAAGTTACTGATGAAGAGCTTGTAGAGTACATGAAGAAAAATGCTAAAAAATACAAATCAGAAGCATCACGCGATCTTGAGTATGTGTTTTTAGACAACAAGCCTTCTGCTGCTGACGAAGCTGAAGTTAAAAAGACATTTGAAGCTTACCTTGCGCCTCAGGTAAAACTGAACGCTAACGGTGGTACAGATACAATACCAAGTTTTGCAAGCCTTTCTCCTGATAAAGTAGAAGAATTTGTAAACCTTAACTCAGAAATGAAGTATGATACTACATTTGTAACTAAGGCACAACTTCCGGTAGAGCATGCACAGCAAATCCAGAATCTTGGTGTAGGCCAGGTATATGGTCCTTACCTACAAAATGGTGCTTACATGCTTACAAGGATGATGGCTAAAAGGCCGGGTGCAAGTACTAAAGTTGTACACGTTCTTGTAGCTTATAAAGGTGCTATGAGAGCTACAGCTACCAGGACTGAAGAAGAAGCTAAAGCACTTGCTGACCAGTTCCTTGGTCAGGTTAATGCTAACCCTGATGCTATAAACATGCTGGCGCGTACAAATAACGACGACCCGGGTGCTATGCAAAACGGTGGTGTTTATGATGTAACTCCAGATGGTGGATGGGCAAAAGAATTTAAGGATTTTGCTCTTGCAAGCCCTAAAGGTAAAACAGGCGTTGTAAAAACAGAGTTTGGTTTCCACGTAATGAGGATACTTGATAAAGAAGATGGTGTACGTATTGCTACTATCGCTCAAAAAATAAACGCAAGCGACGCTACTGCTGATGCTAACTTCCAGAAAGCTACTAAGCTTGAAATGGATGCAAGAGATACTAAAAAGCCTTTTGCTGACCTTGCTAAAGCTGCAGGCCTTACTGTAACTCCTGCTAACAGCCTTGGCGCTGCAGATGAAAACCTTCCGGGTGTAGGTGCAGAAAGAGAAATTGTACGTTGGGCATTTAACGGCGATACTAACGTGGGCGATGTTAAGAAATTTGATACTCCACAAGGTAGCGTAGTTGCTTCGCTTAAAAACATAAACGAAAAAGGTGTATTGCCTTTAGAGCAGGCAAAAATTAGTGTATTGCCTATACTTCGCAATGAGAAGAAAGCTAAAATAATCAGAGAGAAAATGCAGGGTAGCACGCTTGAAGCGGTAGCTCAAAAAGCAGGTGCTTCTATAACTCCTGCACTTAGCGTTACTTTTGCAAGCCCGATGATTACAGGTGTAGGCCCTGAGTTTAAAGTAGTAGGTGCTGCTTTTGGCCTTGGTGCTAACAAAACATCTAAGCTTATCGATGGCCAGGCGGGTGTATACATGATCCGTACTAAAAACATCGAAGTAGCTCCGGCACTTGCAAGTCCGGCTGCTATTACTGCAAGGCTAAACGGCCAGGGCAGGGGTGGTGTAGATAACAGGATATCTATAGCACTTAAAGACAAAGCAACAATTGAAGATAACAGGGCTACTTTCTATTAGTAGTAATCTGTTCTTAATATACCAACCCGCACAATTGTGCGGGTTTTTTATTTGGTACATATATGGTAGTAACAGATTTTTTATATGCAGACTCTGTGATTGTTGTTTAAACAGCGTAAGGTAATTAACAGTAGTTTGTAGTAACTCATAATATTGATATAAAAGGAGGTTAAGTTTTTTATAATCATGGATTTGTTCAAAGTAGCATAGCGTAATTTTATGTAACAATTTAAAAATACGCATGTTATGAAAAAGATATTTTATACGCTGACAGGCCTTATGTTTTTTGCTTTGGCATCAGCACAGGTAAACACTACAACTCCCGCAACTAATCCTGCTAACAGGCAAATTACAAATCCGGTGCAGCAGCCATCTACCACTATTTCAACACCATCTACCACCACTACACCGGGGATGAATAATAATAGCACATATGGCAATCCGGCAGGTACAACCAGTAACAGTACAACAATTACAAATACCCCTACGGTACAGCCTACAGTTACTACACCCACTATTACAAATCCGTCTACAACAACCACAACTTCGCCTACTACTGTAACACCAGGAGCTGGTACGTCAACAACAAAGCCAGCAGGATCGCAGCCAAACAGCACTACTTCTGCTACAGGTACTACACCGACAGGAACTACTACCCCGGTAACGCCAAACAGGCCATAAAATAATGCTATGAAAAAGTTTATATATACCATTGCAGGATTGCTGGCCTTTGGGCTGGCTTCTGCGCAAACAGATACAGTGAGTACTTCCATAAGCAGACCCATGCCGGGAAATACCATGTCGCCTACAACATCATCGCCTGCTCCTAATCCGGTTAATAGCGCGCCACAGCAAACAGGGCTGCCTAATAATGTAAAGCCTACCCCGCAAGATGTAAAACCGCCTACACAGCCGCCCAATACTAACGGTATACCCGTAACACCGGGTTCGCCTGCTGTAGGACCGGTTACAACGCCCACAACTAAGCCTACGCAGTCTGCAATTAATCCGGGCGTACCGCAACGGCCGTAATTAAGGAGATTGATCATTTAAATAATATTAAGCAGATACAAGCCCCAATGTAATAAGGCTTGGATGTAGTTGAGCAGAGAAGAATCCCGTTGGGCACACGCCTATCGGGATTCATTATTTATAATTGATAACAGATTGTTAAAGTAAGTGGCTGTGATGGTCGCTTTTAGTATTTTTAAGTAACGAAGCGATTTAAAATTTTTAGTTTAAATCACTTTAATTAACAAACCTCAAATAATCGGCGTTATGGCACTTGAAAATACAGGAATGGTAGTACCCGTTGCTAAAGATGTGTATACTATAGAAAACGTAGTTGCTATACTAGGTGGGGCATATCTTTTATACGACGCGCTTAAAAAAGACAAAAAAAGCATTGGCGAACTGGCTGCGGGTGGTATTATGCTGTACCGTGGTGTTAAAGGGCTTCTTAATGCGCTCGATAAAAATAAGCAGGAAAGCAGAGGTGTAGGCAGCCCTGCGAAACACAGGGAGTCTAACGTAAATATACATGCCCGCCTTATTGTAAAGAAGCCGGTTGCAGAAGTGTATAACTTTTGGCGCCATTTAGGCAACCTGCCCCTGTTTATGGAACACCTGGACAGCGTAACGGTGCTGGGGGATTCGCTTAGCGAATGGAAGGTAAAAGTGCCGGGGCTTCCTGCATCATTAAGCTGGACTGCCGAGATTGTTGCTGAGGAGCCAAACCGCTTTATTGGATGGCATTCTATTAATGGTAGCAGTTTGCGCAATGCCGGCAAGGTAGAGTTTAAAGATGCCGGAGAGCTTGGTACACTTATGCATGTGGTGTTTTCTTATCATGCTCCGCTGGGTGCTGCCGGAGAGGAAGTAGCGCGATTGCTGAACCCTGTATTTGAAAAAATTGTGCGCAATGATATATTGGGCTTTAAGCGTTATATGGAAACAGGTACGTCTGAAAAATTGCAGCAGGAACATGTAGCTATTTTTACCTAAATTTTTATACCTACAAGGTACTGAAGACCTTGCAGGAACCATAAATCATCCAATCTGTGCTAACCTGTAAGTTTTTTTTAACCTTGTAGATTTTAAAAGGAAAACTAATACCTTACTCTAACTCACGTTAATCTGAGTTTATGTCTCATATTGCTGCGCGGGTGGAACATTAGTATTTGGTAATGTACCGCCACCGTTGGCACTCCTTTCTGTAATAACATCATCAGTCATGTTGTTCAGTAAGTTTATTAGTAACTCGCCGGTACGTTCTATAGCCTGTGTAATAATATTTTCTGCTTCGCCTTCAAATACTTCCCGGTGTGCGCAATAACGATTTTCGGGCAGTGTTATGTGAATAAACATGGTGCCAACGGGCTTGTCTTCCGTTTCGCTTCCGCCTGGCGAGGTTAGTCCTGTTACAGCAATAGCAATATCACATTTAAAGAATTTTGGCAACCGTTCGGCAAGCAGCCGGGTTACTTCTGCAGATTCAGCAGTGTAACTATCTATTATTTCCTGTGGTATATCAAAAAGCTCTTCCTTCGTACAGGCATCATAGCAAACTATACCTCCTAGTAATACATCGCCCGAAGTAGGGGTTAATGAAAACTCCGAAGCCAGCCATCCGGCAGAGGCGCTTTCTGCAAGTGCCAGTTTTAGTCCTTTTTCTGCCAGGCGCCTGCTTGCGAGGGTAATACTTTCTGAGGCCATGTTTTATTCAATTAATCATTAATACTAAAGTTAATGCAGATTTTATGGCTTTGTCTTAACAAATCTTTAATTGGCAGTACTATAACATCCGGTTAGGTGTATTTTCTTTTTGCAGATGTTGTACGAGATAGAGATTAGATTTATTTAGGAGGTCTGCCCGATAAAAACAGACCTTTTGTTGCTCTCCAAGTGCGAAAATAGCTGAGTACCCCATTGTAAGTGGGGTTGTGTACTATAACGGTTTCAAAAACGGATATAAATGATGAAAAATGATGGCATGCTGTAGCTATAAAGAATGAAACAGGATGTATTTTTAATGGGTTATTTTTTATATTATGTATAGGTAATTAGCGATTATTATGCAGGTTTTTCTTTATATATCAATTGTTATTTCCTAAATTCGCAGGAATATAAATTTCAAATCCATTACAAACTAAATACTGTCATGTCAAAAACTGCTATATTAGAAATTGATGGCAAAAAGTATGAGTTCCCTATAATTGTGGGCACTGAAAACGAGGTAGCCATTGATATTGATAAACTGCGTGGGGAAACCGGCGCCATAACGCTAGACCGCGGATTTAAAAATACAGGTGCCTGCCAGAGTGCCATTACTTTTTTAGATGGTGAAGAAGGTATCCTGCGCTACAGAGGATACGGCATTGAAGAACTTGCTTCTAAATCTAACTTTCTTGAGGTTTCTTACCTGCTTATATTTGGCGAATTGCCTACAGCTGAACAAATTGAAAAATTTGAAAATGATATAAGGAAATATACCCTTGTAAACGAGGAAATGAAAAACATCATTGATGGTTTTCCTAAAAATGCACACCCTATGGGTATTCTTGCATCGCTTACAAGTGCTCTTACAGCATTTAACCCACAGGGTGTAAATGTTTCAGACAACCAGGAGCTTTATGATACGGTATGTAAAACCATGGGTAAATTCCTTGTGGTTGCTACATGGACGTTCCGTAAAAACATGGGCTACCCATTAAACTACTACGATAACACTAAAGGATATGTAGAAAACTTTATGAGGCTTATGTTTGAGCTTCCTACAGGTCCTTACGCGGCTAATCCTAAAGTTATCGCTGCGCTTGATAAACTGTTTATACTGCATGCAGACCACGAGCAAAACTGTTCTACATCAACTGTGCGTATCGTAGGTTCGTCTCAGGCAAGCCTTTTTGCTTCTATATCAGCAGGTGTATCTGCGCTATGGGGTCCACTTCACGGTGGTGCTAACCAGGCAGTGCTTGAAATGCTTGAAGAAATACAAAACAATGGCGGCGACGCCGAAAAATATATTGCTAAGGCTAAAGATAAAGATGATCCGTTCCGCCTTATGGGCTTTGGACACAGGGTTTACAAAAACTTTGACCCAAGAGCTAAGATCATCAAAAAGGCGGCAGATGACGTACTTGGAGAACTTGGTGTAAACGACCCTATTCTTAACATTGCCAAAAAACTTGAAGAGGCAGCACTTCAGGACGAATATTTCAAGGCAAGAAACCTGTACCCTAACGTAGATTTTTACTCAGGTATCATCTACAGGGCACTTGGTATTCCTACTGAAATGTTTACTGTGTTGTTTGCAATAGGCCGTCTTCCGGGATGGATTGCACAATGGAAAGAAATGCGTCTTCAGAAAGAGCCGATAGGCCGTCCGCGCCAGGTATATACAGGAAGCCCGCTTAGGGATTTCGTACCACAATCTGAAAGATAATTTTAGAAATAGTATAAGTTGACTACGGCTCCGCATTTGTGGAGCCGTTTTTGTTATAATTTGGTATTTAGTTTATTTTTCCATCATTTTCCGAACAAAAATCGGTTATTAGCCTGTATTTTTTATATTTGCTCAAATTATCAACCATGTTACACCTTAATGTAAATAACGAAACTTCACGATTACGATCGGTTATACTGGGCACAGCCCAAAGCAACGGGCCAACACCCGCATTGCACGAGGCATACGATCCAAAATCGCTTGAGCATATAAAAGCAGGCACATATCCTACAGAAGAAAGCATGGTGGCTGAAATGGATGCCCTAAATGCCGTTTTTGAAAAATATGATGTTTCGGTTTACAGGCCGCAGATCATTGCAGATTATAACCAGATATTTAGCCGCGACATAGGTTTTGTTATTGACGATGTGTTTATATGGGCTAATATTTTGCCGGACCGTGAGCGCGAACAGGAAGCCATTCAGTATATTGTTGAAAAGGCAAACCCTGCTAAAGTGGTTAAGCCACCGGAAGAAGTGCACATTGAAGGCGGCGACGTTATAGTGTGGAACGACCATATATTTATAGGTACTTACAAAGGCAGCGATTATAAAGAGTATATAACAGCACGTACCAATACACAGGGTGTAGACTTTATAAAGGAATTATTCCCAAGTAAGATAGTTAAGGAATTTGATCTTGTAAAATCGCGTATAGAGCCACGGGATAATGCCCTGCACCTTGATTGTTGTTTTCAGCCGGTAGGTAAAGACAAAGGTGTGATCTATAAAAGTGGTTTTAGGGAAGAAGCAGATTACCTGTACCTTGTAAACCTGTTTGGTTTCGAAAACCTTTTTCATATCGACAGGGAAGAAATGTATCATATGACCTCTAACTTTTTTTCGATAGCAGAAGATGTGGTAGTGATAGAAAAAGGCTTCACCCGCCTTAAAGCGTGGCTGCTGGAAAGAGATTTTATTGTGGAGGAAGTGCCTTACGCCGAAATATCAAAACAGGAAGGCTTGTTGCGTTGCAGTACTTTGCCATTGGCAAGGGATTAATTATATTTGAAGTATGAAACAGATTACAGATACCATATTGATGATACGCCCTGTGGCGTTCAGGATGAATGAGCAGACTGCCGTAAACAACTATTACCAAAAGGTGGTAGATAACCTGTTGCCATCAACCGTTAATGCAAAGGCGCAGCAGGAATTTGATGCTTTTGTAGAAAAGTTGCAGGCTGTAGGGGTTAATGTTATTGTAGTAGATGATACTACAGATACAGATACGCCAGATTCTGTTTTTCCTAATAACTGGGTGTCGTTTCATGAAAATGGCGATGTGGCATTGTATCCTATGTTTGCTGAGAACCGCCGAAGCGAACGCCGCGAAGATATTTTTGACATATTAGAAGACCGTGGTTTTGTAATAGATAATCTGGTAGATTATACCAGTGCCGAAGAAGAAGGCCTTTTTCTTGAAGGTACCGGTAGCCTGGTACTCGATAGGGAAAATCATAAGGCATACTGTGCGCTTTCGCCCCGCGCGGAAGAAGAACTGGTAATTGAGTACTGCGAAGACTTTGACCTGGGTCCGGTTATCTTTGAAGCGTTCCAGACGGTAGATGGCGAGCGTGTGCATATATACCACACCAATGTAATGATGTGCATAGGCAGTACGTTTGCAGTAATTTGTGCAGATTGTATTGATGATAAAACAGAGCGTAAAATGGTGCTGTCTAACCTTAGGGGAGATGGCAAAGAAGTGATATTGCTTACAGAGGAGCAGCTTAATCATTTTGCGGGTAATATGCTACAGGTGCAGGGCAGCGAAAAAAGCTATCTTGTAATGAGCGATGCGGCTTATAGTGTGCTGACAAAAGACCAGATATCAAGAATAGAAAAACATACCGAGATACTTACGGCTAACCTTGATACCATTGAGGCCTGTGGTGGCGGAAGCGCGCGCTGCATGATGGCAGAAATATTTTTATTAAAAAAACAGTAACTTTACCAAAAGTAACAGCTCACTATGCTTAGTAAAAAAACGAAGTACGGACTTAAAGCCCTTATATACATTGCGCGGCAAAATGCTACTGCGCCGGTGCTTATTTCTGATATTTCGGAAAAAGAGCAGATACCCAAGAAATTTCTTGAAGCCATTTTGCTCGACCTTAAAAAGTTTGGCATATTGGGCTCTAAGAAAGGAAAAGGCGGAGGCTATTATCTGATGAAAGATCCTAATACCGTTACAGCTGCAACATTAATACGCGTGCTGGATGGGCCTATAGCCATGCTGCCGTGTGTAAGCCTTAACTTTTATGAACGCTGCGACGACTGCCCTGATGAAGATGCCTGCTCGCTACACCATTTTCTTGAAAATGTACGCGACAGCACGCTTAATATGCTTCAGGATAAAACCCTGGCAATGCTTGCCGGGCTAGGGGAGTATTAGAGACGCAGCTCGCTTATTTTAATGAGTTACTGCAATAGAAGGAATCAGTTTTGTCATTCCGGTGTTAGGAGGAATCTCATGAAATTCAATGACTATAGAGATTGCTACATTCCGCTGCGCTGCATTCGTAATGATGTAATGTGAAGAAAGTATTCTAAAATCCACGTTCCATTATTTAGCTTCTAATTTTTGAGAAAGGAGATTCTTCATTCCGCTTCGCTACAATCAGAATGACAACGACTTTATCAAATCCTTAAAAATCCGTGCTTTCGTAGCATCTGCTAAATCCGCGTTCCAAAAAAAACCGAAGCTCCAAAAAGCCACAATAAAAAATTTTTCAAACTCTCTATAATTTCCATAGAGTAATAGTATATTTGAAAAATATTACAGTTACGCATTTTTTGGAGACGACGATGAAGGAGAAAATAGACTACCTAAACAAGGAATTACAGGGATTGCCACTGGCAGAATCCATTCCGCTTATCATTAAAAACTTCGACGGTAAAAAGGTGTTTTCCACTTCTTTTGGCATCGAAGACCAGGTGCTTACGCATTTTATTGCCCCTTATGCTGAATTTGTAAATACATTTACACTTGATACCGGGCGCCAGTTTGCCGAAACCTATGAGGTTTTTCAGCGTACCCAGAACAAATATCCTAAACTTAATATCAAAACCTTTTTTCCTGATGCAGCAGATATCAATACGTATGTTTCTGAGCAGGGAATAAACGGCTTTTACAACAGCATAGAAAGCAGGAAAGAATGCTGTCGCATCCGTAAAGTGGTGCCATTGGGCAAAGCCATTAAAGGCGCTGAACTCTGGATTACCGGCCTGCGTGCCGAACAAAGCGAGAACCGCAGCGATATGCAGTTCCTGGAATGGGATGAGGCGAATCAACTGGTAAAATTCAATCCGCTTTTACATTATACGCTAAAGGAAACCGAGGCGTTAATAGATACTTATAATATTCCCCTAAACAGTTTGTATAAAAAAGGCTACCTGAGTATTGGCTGTGCTCCATGTACCCGTGCGTTGGCCGAAGGCGAGCCCTTCCGTGCCGGGCGCTGGTGGTGGGAAGACGGCAAAAAAGAGTGCGGCCTGCACATACATACGGATAAAAATTACTAATATGGCACAAAACATAGCATCACATCTACAAACTCTTGAGGACGAAAGCATCTACATCATCCGTGAGGTAGTGTCGCAGTTCCAAAAGCCGGTATTGCTTTTTAGCGGAGGTAAAGACAGCATAACGCTGGCACGCCTGGCGCAAAAAGCTTTTTATCCTGCTAAAATTCCGTTTCCGTTCCTGCACATAGATACAGGGCACAACTTTCCTGAGACCATTACCTTTCGCGACCAGCTGGTTGAAGAGCTTGGCGTAGAGCTTATAGTGCGTTACGTTCAGGATAGTATAGACCAGAACAAGGCGCAGGAAGAAACCGGAAAATATGCCAGCCGTAATGCATTGCAAACCGTTACACTTTTAGATGCGATAGAAGAATTTGGCTTTGATGCCTGTATGGGTGGTGCAAGGCGCGATGAAGAAAAGAGCCGTGCCAAAGAACGTATTTTTTCTGTTCGGGATGATTTCGGGCAATGGGATGCGAAAAAGCAACGCCCTGAGCTCTTCAATATTTTTAACGGTAAGATCGCTTTTGGCGAAAATGTACGCGCTTTCCCCATCAGTAACTGGACGGAGGAAGACGTGTGGACCTACATTAAACAAGAAGGCATTGGCCTGCCTACCATATATTTTGCGCATGAGCGTAAACTGGTAAAACGCGATGGCGCATACCTGGCATGGAGCGAACACCTTAACCTTGTGGATAGTGATGAGATTGAAGATCGTGTTGTGCGTTTCCGTACTGTGGGCGACATGACGTGTACGGCGGCATTTGTAAGCGACGCTTCGGTTATTGATGATATTATGTATGAAAACAAATCTTCTAAATCTTCTGAGCGAGGCGCCCGTATGGACGATAAGCGTAGTGAGGCTGCCCTGGAGCAAAGGAAAAAGGGAGGATATTTTTAATTAAAATAATTTCGCAAAGGCTCGCAAAGAAGTCGCAAAGACACACAAAGTTTTAGCTTATTTACGTTTCGAAATTGGCTAGCGGCTCAGGACTAAAAGGCTCAGCCGCTTAAAAATAAAATTATGGATCTATTACGCATAAATACAGCCGGTAGTGTTGACGACGGCAAGAGTACCCTCATAGGACGTTTTTTAAACGACAGTAATGCCCTTACCATTGAACAGGTAGAGCTTATAGAACGCAAAACCAAAGAGAAGGGTATGGATGACCTTGACTTCTCTGTGCTTACCGATGGCCTTATTGCCGAACGGGAGCAGGGTATTACCATAGATGTTGCGCACATTTACTTTTCGAGCGAATCGCGCAAGTTTATCATTGCTGATAGCCCGGGGCATGTAGAATATACCCGCAATATGGTTACTGGAGCATCTAACTCTGAGGTATCGATCATACTTATTGATGCCCGTAAGGGACTACTGGAGCAAACCCACAGGCATTATTTTATAAGCTGCCTGCTACGGTTAAAAACCGTGGTTTTCTGTATCAATAAAATGGATCTGGTTAATTATAGTGAAGATACTTTTCTTAACATAGCTGCCGAGATCAATAAAATGACTGCCGGGTTTGCATATAAGCCCGATGTGCATGTGTTGCCTATAAGTTCGCTTAAAGGAGATAATGTAGTATTTTCTTCGGGCAATACTACATGGTATGGCGGTGGCACGCTAAGTGATATTTTGCATGGTATTAAACCTAATGTTGCCGATACAGACGTGTTCCGTATGGATGTGCAGCAGGTACTGCATGTGCAGAACAACGAATTTACAGATTACCGTGCTTATGCCGGCCGTATTATAAGCGGAGAAGTTTCGGTAGGAGATAGCATTACGGTATTGCCATCGGGTACGAGTAGTGAGGTGGTAGAGGTACGCAAGTTTACTAATACATTTACTACAGCAAAGGCAGGCGAATCGGTTCAATTACGTCTTGCAACTGATGTTGATGTTAGCCGCGGTATGATACTGGTGCAACAGCCAAACGAAAGGCTATTGGCTAAAGACATTAGTGCGACAATAGTATGGATGGATGAAAAAGCATCACAACCGGGTGGTAAATATATTTTGCAGGCAGGTACACGCACAGTAGTTTGTAAACTGCA
The DNA here is from genome assembly GCF_003403075.1 of Flavobacterium psychrotrophum. NCBI lineage: Bacteria > Pseudomonadati > Bacteroidota > Flavobacteriia > Flavobacteriales > Flavobacteriaceae > Flavobacterium > Flavobacterium psychrotrophum. The sequence continues at coordinate 4,788,246 of NZ_CP031557.1, forward strand.
AGGTATTGACGCCATTATTCCGCCAGAAAATCCGGCAGCAGTATATGAATCGGCTACATTAAAGCTAAATGACATTGCTAAAGTGCAGATAAAAACGGCGGCTCCGGCTTTCCTCGATGCTTTTGAGGCGAACAGGGGCAACGGAGCATTTATTCTAATCGACCCCCAAAGCAACAATACCATTGCGGTGGGGTTTGTATCATAGTTACATAGTTACATAGTTACATAGTTACAAAGAGGCAAAGTTTCAGAGTTTGACGAAATATAAAATACGGCAATCGTTAAGGTTGCCGTATTTGTTTTTAAAGCTGTCTTGGCTGCGGTATTACTTCAGTAATCATGGCATTGCGTGCTTTATCATAATAAGTGCAGGTAAGGTTAATTATGTCTACCGTCCATTTTTCAACGCCATCTTCAGCGGCGTGTCCGCAAAAGGTAAGGTAATTGGTTTCGCCTGCCTGGTGAATTTTTAAGTGGTGCTGTAGCTGTACAGCATTACCGGTATTTGCTACGATGAGATCCTCATATTTTGAGGGTGCTGCCAGTTCATAGTCAATACCATTGTAAATAGTGTGCCCGTCTGCTACATACTGGCTGTACTGTACTATGCCCAGCTTTTTTAAATCCTGTACATATTGTGGGAAATCTGCACCGCTTTTTACTTTGGCATGTGCCGCCTTTATTTGGTCGAGTGTAAACATGTTATGTATGTTTTATTAATATTTTAATGACTACTTCCAGGTGGTTTTTTCATTATAATTTATTCTGTTCAGATATTTCATTATATGATCATCCATCTTGGGCTTTAAATCATTGTAAAGCTTGTCATAAATGGGTGCTTTATACTTGTGTATCGCCTTGAAAACATAATCTTCGTTATCATTAAAATACCATTTATCAGGATAATTTGATTTATCTAAAAGAGATTCCAGCAATTTCAGGCTTTTTCCTGATCTGTAACTAGCAACTGACCGGCAATAATATTCCAAGACATTATAAGATTGCTGTTTTTTCTTTTTAATATTTTCTTTGAAATACTTTTCAAGTATCGGGAAAAATACTTCCTGCGGATTAATTTCAATGGCTCTGAATACCCAGTAGCCACAAGGTTCTTCAAGATTATTAAAAATGTCGTGTAAAAAAGGCAGGTCTTGTTCTTTTTTAAATTTTGATAGCGCGTAGCATGCGCCAAGCTGCGTACCACACCGGTCAGTTTTTACACTGCACTTTGACTTAATGACGGAGTAATACCTTTCATTAGGATTAATTTCCTGAATCATCCAGTCAGAAACTTCCAGGTATGGATGCTTTAAAAGTACGCTGTCTATTAAAATGTTCTTTTGTTTTTGTGTCAAAATATGCTGCGCTTTCCGGATCATTAGGTCAGATATTGTGAATAAACCGCCGGCATCATCATAATACCACCAGGTTACCTTTGCAGTATCATTAAGATGGCGGATCAATATATCGAAAAATTTTTCATCTTTTCTGTTTATAAGGGCCCTGTATCCAATAATTCTTAAGATCGGTTTTTTTGAAAGGATTATCTTTTGTAGTTCATCTTTGGTACATACTTTTTCCAGATAATTTGTAGCAATAGTATCATTAACGGGAAGCTGTTTTTCCTTTGACAATTTTTTTAGGGTCATATTTACCTCACTTCTAAAATCGGAAGGTTCATAAGGGTATTTTTCTTTTTTTTCGCAGGAAGACAGAGTTACAAATATTAAAGCACAGAGGAAAAGATTTAATTTCATATTTGCGTGAGTGTTGGTTTACCCAAATGTACAGATTTATATAAATCCTCTGCGAAATTTTGTACTTCCTTTGCGGCTCTTTATGAAATATTGTACTGTATGTACTTTCATTTTTTTTGAACGATAATTAACACGACTACAGTGTCTTTGTGTTTTATTGCTTGTTAAATTTGTACTACTAACACTTTAAGTTATGGCAACGAAGAAAGCACAACAACCAACCCCGCTTACAAAATCTGATATTATTGATCAATATGCCGACTACTGCCTTATGCACGGCCACAAACCTGCAACTGTATATAAGTTTGCAAAAAATAACGGCTATGAGGAAGCCGAATTTTACAAGTACTTTACTTCTTTTGATACGCTGGAACGTTTTTACTTTACCGAGATGTTTAACCATGCGCTCGAAACCCTTGAGGCTTCTCCTGCTTATGGTGAGTTTGGAGGGTTAGAAAAACTGTCGGCGTTTTACTTCACATTTTTTGAGATCGCTACAGCAAACCGCAGTTTTGTGGTATACAGCCTTACCGAAGGTAGCGGCGCACTCAAAAATCTGCTAAAACTGCGCGAGCTTCGCAAAGAGTTTACAGTATTTGCGCAGGCAGTATTGGATAAGCCTTTTGAAACCCAGCACCCACGTGCCGATAAGCTACAACAGGATGCCCTACGCGAAGGTGCATGGCTGCAATTTTTGGCCATTTTTAAATTCTGGCTGAGGGATACCTCTCCGGGCTTTGAAAAGACCGACATTTTTATCGAGAAATCGGTTAAGGCGTCGGGCGACTTAGTGTACAATTCGCCACTGCAAAGCCTGTTTGACCTGGGCAAATTCATCTGGAAAGAAAAATTCACGGTTTAAAATTAAGCTGACATGAAACGATTAGATTCTATCCCCACAAATAAAATTGAGCGGGTTTCAAAACTCGTGTCTACCGGTGTAAAGATCGGGGGCAACTACCTGAAATATTACGGGCAAAAAATGGTAAACCCTGAGCTTACCAAAGATGCCCTGCACGAAAATAACGCGACAGATATTTATGATGGACTTAAAGAACTTAAAGGCAGTGCGCTTAAAGTGGCCCAGATGCTAAGCATGGAAAAAAACCTGCTGCCGCAAAGCTATGTAGATAAGTTCTCACTAAGCCAGTTTTCTGTACCGCCACTATCAGCTCCACTGGTAATGAAAACCTTTAAAAAATACTTTGGTGTAGAGCCGCATGTATTATTTGATGAGTTTAGTGCCGATAGTATTAATGCTGCCAGCATAGGGCAGGTGCATAAAGCCAAAAAAGGCGGTAAAGACCTTGCGGTAAAGATTCAGTATCCCGGAGTGCGCGACAGCATAGGGACTGATATTGCATTGGTAAAACCCATTGCCCTGCGTATGTTTAACCTTAAAGGTACCAGCGATGAGTACTTTCAGGAGGTGGAAGACAAACTGATGGAGGAAACCGATTATACGCTGGAACTTAAGCAAAGCGAAGCCATACGTATTGATTGTGCAAAGCTTGAAAACATCCGTTTTCCTAAATACTATCCGGAACTAAGCTGCGAAAAGATCATTACGATGGACTGGATGCAGGGGCTTCACCTTTCCGAATGGTGTAAACAGCAACATACTCAGGAGGAGCGCAATAAAGTAGGGCAGGCGCTTTATGATTTTTATATGTACCAGATACACGGGCTGCATAAATTTCATGCCGACCCGCATCCCGGTAATTTTCTTGTAGATGACGAAGCTAATCTTATAGCCATAGACTTTGGATGTATGAAAGAGTTACCGCAGGATTTCTATACGCCATATTTTGAACTCATACAACCCGAAACGCTGGATAATGATACGTTGTTTATCGAAAAGCTTGTAACGCTCCAAGTGCTAAAGCCGGATGATAAGCCGGAAGAATTTGTGTACTTTAAAGAATTGTTTCATGAATTGCTTAATGTTTTTGTAGAGCCATACCGCCACAAGCATTTCGATTTTTCGCAGGAAACCTTTAATAATGCCATTGCCGGGCTTAGTGAGCGTTTTGCAAATGATAAGAACATCCGTAAAATGAATACCAACCGTGGCAGCAAACACTTTATCTACGTTAACCGTACGTTCTTTGGGCTGTTTAGCCTGCTGTATGATATCAGGGCCGAAATTGATATTTATAGTTTTGAGCGATATTTGAAGTAATAAAATTATTTCGCAAAGTCTCTCAAAGGGGGCACCAAGAAACGTAAAGAATAAAAGCTTTGTGATACTTTGTGCCTCCTTCGTGTTTCTTTGTGAAAGAAAAAATAAAACCATTGCTAACAAAAAGTTAATCGGTGTTTTTACGCAAAACTTTTCTTATTTTTGAAAGCTGATAGCTTATGGAAGAAGAAAAGGTAATACTGGTAAACGAGCATGATGAGCCTATAGGGCTGATGCCTAAAATGGAAGCGCATGAAAAGGCGCTACTGCACCGCGCATTCTCTGTGTTTGTGCTGAATAGCAAAAACGAGATCATGCTGCAACAGCGTGCAGCCCATAAATACCACTCGCCATTGTTGTGGACCAACACAACCTGTAGCCACCAACGTGCAGGCGAAACCAACATTGAAGCCGGTACCCGCCGCCTGCGTGAAGAGATGGGCTTTACTACCCCGCTTAAAGAGCTTTTTTCTTTTATCTATAAAGCACCTTTTGATAATGGCCTTACTGAGCATGAATTAGATCATGTAATGATAGGCTATTACGACAATGAACCACAGCTTAATTTTGACGAAGCCGAAAACTGGAAATGGATGGGTATTGAAGCTGTAAAAGCTGATATGCAGGAACAGCCTGAATTATATACAGTATGGTTTCGAATTATTTTTGATGAATTTTACCATTTTCTGGAAGAGCATAAAGTATAGTTGTCGGATAATAGTTGGTGGTTGCCAGAAGCTACCGGCAACTGATAACCAACAACTGACAACCAATAATCAATAACTAAATGAGAGTAACCGTAAGCCGAAGCGCCCATTTTAATGCTGCACACCGCCTGTACCGTAAAGACTGGACAGATGAGCAGAACAATGCCGTTTTTGGTAAATGCAATAACCCCAACTTTCATGGGCATAACTATGAACTCATTGTAAGTGTTACGGGAGAAATTGATAAAGAGACGGGATATGTTATTGACATTAAAATTTTAAAAGACATTATAACCGATGAGGTAGAAGTGCCTTTTGACCATAAAAACCTCAATCTTGATGTGCCGGAGTTTGCCAGCCTGAACCCTACCGCCGAGAATATAGTAGTGGTAATATGGAACCGCATTCGAAACCGTATAAACCCCGATTTGGATATAGAAGTAACACTCTATGAAACGCCACGGAATTTTGTAACTTATAAAGGAGATTAACCAATATACAATCATGGAATTTAAACAGTACCCATTAATTTTTACCCCAATATTACAGGACAGGATCTGGGGAGGCGAGAAGCTTAAAACTGACCTTGGAAAAGATATACCTACAACCACTACAGGAGAAAGCTGGGAACTTTCTGCAGTGCCGGGTAATGTTAGTGTAGTAAAGAATGGCCCTCTTGCAGGACAGCCACTGGATGCACTTTTAGGGCAGTACCCTGATGAAATACTTGGTACGGCAGTTCATGCTAAATTCGGGAAGCAGTTTCCGCTGTTGTTCAAGTTCCTTGACGCGCGCGAAGACCTTTCTATACAGGTGCACCCTAACGACGAGCTGGCTAAGGAGCGCCACAACTCTTTTGGTAAAACCGAAATGTGGTATGTAATGCAGGCAGACGAAGGTTCGCGCATTATTGTAGGCTTTAACCATAAATCTAGCCCTGAAGAATATCTTGAAAAGCTGGAAAGTAAGCAGCTTATTGACATCCTTAATCAGGAGCCGGCTAAAAAAGGAGATGTGTATTTTCTTGAAACAGGAACAATTCACGCTATAGGCGCCGGTATTGTTATTGCAGAGATACAGCAAACCAGTGATATTACCTACCGTATTTACGACTGGGACAGGGTAGATGCTAACGGTAACGGCCGCGAACTACACGTAGAGCAGGCACTTGATGCCATGAACTATAACGAGACTGATACAAAGAAGACGTATAGCGAAGATGTGAATAAGAGCAATACCATGGTAGACTGCCCTTATTTTACAACAAACTTCCTTCCGTTGGATGGTAGTGCTGAGGTAAGCAAAGACGGAAACAGCTTTACCGTTTATATTTGTACTGAAGGCGAATATACCGTTACAGTAGATGGCGAAGCCTACAGCTTTAAAAAAGGCGATACTGTGCTTTTACCTGCTGCTGTAAAGGGTTACAACCTTAACGGAACGGCCACTTTGTTAGAAATATATATTTCTTAACAGGTATTAAGGTTAAAAGACGTAGTTTTGCATTCATAAATTTAAAAGAACAACAAGATGGCAAGTGTAAGAAACTTAAAAAAAGACATCAACTTCGTATTAGGAGACATTATTGAGGCAGTATACCTTACTGAGCTTGCAAAAGGCAAAAATACAGGTGAAGCAGGCGAAGCTATTATCGATGAGGCAATTGCAGTTTTTGATGGCCTTATGAAGGATCTGAACGCTAAAAAAGTGGAGAATAAAAAAGAACACTTTAAGCAAATTAATAAAAAATTAGAAGAAACTGCTAATCAGCTTATTGGGAAACTAAACGCGCTGTAAGCAAAAAAAATCAATAAAAAGTGCAAATATTTCTTTGGAAATCTAAAATCCTCTCTTATATTTGCACCCGTATTGAGAACGCCGGTGTAGCTCAGCTGGCTAGAGCAGCTGATTTGTAATCAGCAGGTCGTGGGTTCGAGTCCCTCTATCGGCTCAATAAGCAAACCGCTTCAGGAAACTGAAGCGGTTTTTGTTTTTATATTTACCTTCAAATTAAAAAAAGCTATGTCCATATCTGATTTTCATAATACAGAAGTTAAACATCTCCTTACCCAAAAACCACTTTATGTTTTTGCGCTGGAGTCTGAAGCTACGCAGGAATTTGCCGATGTCAATCCGCTTTTTGTGGGTATAGGCAAGCTGAATGCCATGTATCATTTAATGAAACGCATTCAGGAAGAAAAACCGGGCGTTATAATCAATCTTGGGTCGGCGGGCAGCCTGGAACATAAAAGAGGAGAAGTGGTGTGTTGTACGGGCTTTATTCAGCGGGATATGGATGTTACCGCGCTTGGTTTCGAAAAATATCATACGCCATTTGCAAAGCACGAGCCTGTTTTGCTTAACGGGCTTAAGGTGCACGGCCTTCCACAAGGCATTTGTGGTACGGGCGACAGTTTTGTGGTAGACCACAATACTGCCGATTATAATGTAATAGATATGGAGGCCTATCCGCTGGCGTGGGTAGCAATGCATGAAAATATTCCGTTTCTGTGCCTTAAATATATATCAGACGGTGCCGATGGTGCCGCGGCAGAAGACTGGCCGGAAATGGTAAAGCATGCCTCAAAAGCCTTAAGGGCAACTATAGATACTTTACTATAGCTAAATTAGAGAATTAGATGCTTTGCTCTCTTTTAGAAATGCCTATACCAAGGTTGATGAAAAAGAGGAGTTGCGATATTGCTGCGATGCTAATAAGCCATATACTTATGGTTTGTTCATAAGCTGTGTTGCTTATTAGCACAATGCCGTTTAATATGGCAGCGCCTATGGTAATGTATGTATGTGCGCGCGTAAGGGTTTTATTTAGGGCCAGTTTTAATTTTCCGGCAATAAAATAACCCAGAGCCAAAACGAGGTAAGCAATCTTAAACAGGATAGAAACCTCAAAATGATTAAGGTTGATGCTGTTTCCGGTAACGTTTAAAGATATCGTCCTGTTGCCATACATAAACAGCGTTGCCACAGCATATACCAAAATGCAGAAAGATGTTACAAAAAAGTATAGGTAGGTGTTATCCTGCCGGGCAAAAATAAGTTTCACGGTGCTGTTAGTTAGATAGGGTAAAAGTATAAAATATTTCCTTTCCTAAATTCTAAATATTTCGTTAAAAACTACTGTGCCTGAGTTGCTTCTGCTTTCTTTCTGTCGGCAGTATATGTTGAAAGCATTTTACCATATTTAGATTTTGCCACCTGTGGTGTCATGCTCTTTTGTATGGTATCCAGATATTTAGTGTTGATGTCCTGAATTTCGCTAAGCACAATATAAGGAGCGGCCTCAAACTTAGCATTGTTTAGTGCAAAATTTGCAGTAAACAGGTAACGCCTTTTTTCGTTTTGTTCAGATGCTTTACTGATGCTGTCCAGACGCACCTGATCACCTTTTTTTGTAGCGTCCAGGTTTCGTTGTATAAGTTCAAGGTTAGTATCGGTAAAACGACGTTTTATAGCCTCATATTCTGCATATTTATCCTGGTTTTTACTTCCGGTAATTTTAGCGCGCGAATAGAAATAATCAAGCGTAGTCTCAATTTTTATATTGCCAGGTTCGGCAAAAAACTTCAGGTTGTCGTCAATACTTTCGGTAGTACCACGGTCTATAACCAGATATAGCATCTCTGGCGAATCAAGTTTTAGGTGGCTTTCAAATGCAGGGCTTCCATCAATGTTAATGGTGTCAATGTTTACCAGTGCAGTATCTGATTCCCTTTTCAGGAAAAGCCTCCCTTTTTTAAAGCCTTTAATGTTTCCGGTAATATGCACATTGGCATCTCCATGGTCTTCCTTTTGGCAGGCAGTAAAAAGTGTAAGGGCAGTTAAGGCAACAAGTAAATTTCTCATTTGTAAAGCGTCTGTTAAAAATCAGCGCAAAGTAATAAAAATTAGCATTACATTTTTACCGATATCGTTTTTTTATGGGTGTGTTATGGCTCGTACCATTTTTAAATAAAACAGGCCGCAATTGCGGCCTGTTTGTAAGTATGGATATAAAATATAATTATGCTTTTAACCAGGTGTTGCGCAGGTTAGCTTTAGAGGCATCTGTGCTCTTGTAGCCCTCAAGATCTTCGGTAGGTAGTTTTATTTTACCTTTAACAACCTGCTCTTTGCCATCGCGCTTTATTTTGATGCTAACATCTGCACCGTCTTTCCACGCCATGCTTGTTGTAATAAGATCATAGATATTGTCGTAGTTGTAATCTTTACCATCAATAGCGGTTATAACATCACCTTTTTTCATGCCAAGCGTTGTAAAGAAAACATTTGGTTCAATATCAGGGCGTACAAATATTTCTTTAGAAGGATTTACACCCACAAGAGGCTCCTGCATACCTTTAAGGAAAGGGTTGCCCGGCTTACTTGTTTTTGCAGGGGTAACACCCATTTTTGCAAAGAACTGGTCATAAACTATTGGTTTGTCTCCAGCTACATATGTTTTAAGGAACTCACCTACCTGCGGATAAGTTAGTGATGTGATTTTTGCGAAAAGCTCGTCATCGTTAAACGGCTTATTGTTGCCATACTCAGTACTTAGCTGGTGCATAAGGTTCAGGATACCCTTTTTGCCACTGCTTTGTTCGCGAATAATGATATCTACACACATAGCTATAAGTGCACCCTTTTCATATACATTGCGGTACTGATCTTTGTATGGGGCATTAAGCACATTTTTACTCATAACCGTAAAAGGCATAGTATCGTCAAACTGCTTGGCGTGTGCTATTTTTTCTGCCATACGGCCGTAGAATTCATCTTCGGTAATAAGACCCTGGTTTATCTGGAACAGATTTGCAAAGTATTCTGTAACACCTTCATACATCCAAAGGTGCTCACTCATTTTTGGTGCATTAAAGTCAAAGTACTGTATCTCTTTACTATGTACACTAAGTGGTGTAACAATGTGGAAGAACTCATGAGATACAATGTCTTTAAGCTGCTCTGCCAGTTCGTCTATTTCCATAGATTCAGGCATAACTACTGTAGTACAGGTAGGGTGCTCAAGTGCACCAAAGCCCTGCGCATCGGTTTCACTAAGGTCTGAAAGGTAAATAAGTACCGCATATTTTTTGTTGGCATTTATGGTGCCAAGAAATTTCTTTTGCGCGCGCATGGTTTTTTCCATCATCGGGGTGATGTCTTTAGCCGTAACCTTACCAGACGGAGAATATACCGCTATAGTAATATCCATACCGTCTGTAGAAAATGTAGTATAGTCTGGCTTGGCATACATTACGGGGTGCTCTGTAAGTTGCAGGTAGCGTTCTGCCTTAAACTGGTCTACCGTATCGCTGGCGTTAGTATCTACCATACTGGTAGCGCCCCATAATTCTGCAGGGTGGTTAATAACCACATCATAAGGCGTTTCGCTCTTGCCTTCAAAGTAACCAATGAATGCGTGTGTGTTTAGCATTATGTTTTTACCCGCAAGAATGTTTGTTCCTGACGGAGAAAAGATCGCTTTATCTTCGCCTTTTCCGGCTTCGTTATCGTAGGTATCGTTAACCAGGTAGGTTATCTTTGCAAGCTTTTTTGCACCTGCTATTTTCCATGAGTTTTCATCACCTTTAGTAACGGTAAGTTCTTTGCCTTTAGCATCAAAAGCTTTCAGGCCTTCAATAAACTGTCCGTAGTTGTCATCACTATACGTTCCCGGTACTGTTTTAGGAATGTAGTAAGTAATGTTGTCAGTCTTTACGGCATCAGGGGTAACTGTTACCAGGACTTTATCGTCCTTGATGTTGTTAAGGTCTATGTTTACCTTAATTTCGCTGCCTTTTTGGGCATGTGCCAGGCCGCCTATGGTTAAGGCAAATGCCAGCGTGCAGATAAATTTGTTCATAAATTATGTTTCTTGCAAATAAGTATCGGGATTGGCCGATTTGTTACAGGCTAAGATAGAAATTTATCGGCACACCGGCACAACCTTCCATTTTACTTTTTATTACGCGGAATAAACACGATATCAGGGTTTAGCTGTTGTATAGCTGCTATAAATCCTGTTTTGTTTTTTGGTGAAATAAGCATGTATCCGCCACTGTGCGTTATGCCCAGCCGGTCTATAGATGCGGCCGGGGCACTGAGTGGGTTATAGGTTTCCTCGATTTTTGTTATTGTAAGGATGTCAATAGGGCGATACGGAATAAAAAAAGCATATATCCTGAGTGTAGTGCCGTCTATCTTGTACCGTGTAGTAAACAATAGTACAACTACAAGCGCCATAATGCCCGACATGATAAGCAACGCTTCGGCATCGCCATTTTCTTCGTTTGCTACGGTAATAAACGCAGGTATAAACGATGCAGATAACAGCGCAATGAGTTCCCAGCCTATTTTAGAACGGTATGTTGTTGCCATACTAGAATGTTAGCTTATTTTACTTGTTGCGATATCCAGTCGCCCATAATTTTTAGCGCTGTTGGCGAAAAAGTTTCCTCTATCTCACCGTATTCTGTAGGAGCGCCTGTAGTACTGGCCTGAAAAAGGTGGTTGAGCCCCGGGATTTCCTGCGTGGTAACTTTTTTATTGCCGCTTTTTAAAGCAGCACGTTTTATGGCGTCAAGGTTTGCCTTGGGTGCTACCTGTACATCTTTTTCTCCGTTAAGTGCCAGTATAGGGCATTTTACTTTTTCAAGAGTAGGGTAAGGGTTATAGCGTATAAAGGCTGCATACCAGGGCGATGTAATATCGCTTATCTGTGCATCTATATAGCTGTTTACCTGAGCGTCAGGGATGCCTTTAGATATCAGCAGGGGTTTCATGTCTTTATTAAAATTAGCCTTAAGGCGCGATTTTAATATTTGCGTATCCTGCTCCTCTTTTATAAGCGTGTAGATGGCGCGGTTAATGTTGCCCAGTTTAGTAAGTTCCTCTTCGGGCATGCCATTAGCTTTACCTATAAGGTAGTTTTGCAGCATCATCAGTTCATCACCCGGTATCGCAGTACCGGCAAGCATCACTATAAAGGCAACATCAGTATTGTTACTGGCAACAATAGGTGCTATAACGCCGCCTTCGCTATGGCCTATCAGTCCTATTTTTTTTGAATTGATTTCTTTACGTGTTTTAAGGTATGCAAAAGCGGCATCGGCATCGGTAGCAAAATCCTGCGTGGTGGCATTGTCAAAGTCGCCCGTGCTTTTTGCAGTACCCCTGTCATCATAACGCAGTACGGCAATGCCCTGGCGGGTAAGGTAATCTGCTATAACAAGAAATGATTTGTGCCCTAGTATTTCCTCATTACGATCCTGGGCACCGCTGCCTGTTATTAGTATTACTGCAGGATAATTAGTACCGCCCTGTTTTGGTAATGTAAGTGTGCCCGCAAGCGTAACGCCTGCTTTATCATTCTTAATGGTTACTTCTTCCTCATAGTAAGGATATGGTTTTACAGGATCCTGCGGACGCTTTGCGGCAACAATTGTTACTGCCTCGCGACTAAGGTCTAACGGAAGGGTATTGCCATTCTGGATGTAAGTACCTTTAATTATTTTGCCTTCAATCGTGCCTTTATAGCTAATATTAGCCGCAGGTATTGCCATGGCAAGGGTATTGTTTTCAAAAACAGTAGTGCCTACAGGTATGCCGTTTGCATTTTGTTCAGGCACATCCATAGTTGCGGTGTATCCTGTACCTGATTTAGTAATATGGAAATCCATCTTGAATTGCCCACCGGGAAATTTAAGCAACCCATGCCAGTCGCCGGTTATGTCCTGTGCCTGGGTAAACAGGCCTGTTATAAGTGTAAGTACTACTAATAATTTTTTCATGGTTGTGTATTATGGGATTAATGAAATTAATATTCCGGAAAGCGTATTGGCTATAATAACGGCAAGTATAAATAAAATTGTAAACCAGGTGCTTTTGTAATAGGTAGCCACCTTAAAGCCATTGTATAATAATGCCATAGACCATATAAGCAGCCCTATGGTTATGAAACTCACTATCATCAAAAGCGCATAATCGGTATTGCTAAAATGTATTTCTTTCAGGTCTTTTGGTGGTGTTGCCGGTATAACATCAGCCAGAAAATTGTCGATGTTAGCCAGTGGCAGCAGATAAAACGGAATGCGTGCTATAAGTGAAGCATTTAAAATGTCTACCGGCCTTGTTTTTTTATTTGCAAAAAGGCCAAGAATCATCAGCAGGATTGCAATACTGCCCACGATAATGATGTTTTCTAGTAACGGTTGCCATATTTCAGTTGCTACACCCGGGTATATATTAAGCATTGCGGTAAAGCGGCAGTTTAGCAGCCATGCTACTACACTGCCCGCTATCATGGCCGCGGTGCCAATTAACAGCAATTTATTTTCAGGTGTTTTTTCAAACGGATTGTAAAGTAACTTCATGTGCGGGTAGGTTAGTGTATGGCTTTTATCTTGGCAATAAGATCATCCAGGCGGTTACGCACTGTGGGGTAACTTACCCCTGTAAGTGCTGCCATTTCTTTAAGGCTGCCGCCGTTTATTACGAAGTGTATGATAAACTCCTGCTCGTCTTCGGTAAGCTTTGCAAGCGATGGTAGTGTAAAGTTACCCGATACCTGCGTACTGCAAACAGGGCAGCTAAGCTGCGATACCTGTAAGCTTTCGCTACAGGCAGGGCAGGAGGTGGGCAGTTTTGGTTTTCGCATAATTACGTTTTGTGAACCCAAATTTAAATAAAATTAAAATACTGTTTAATAAAATTTAATATTTTTTTACTTAAGTGTATCTTTTAGTCATCGCTTTATCCAAGGTAAAATTTCATTTGCTTAATTTTTGCCACGAATTCCTCGAATTTTCACAAATTTTTATTCCGCGTTAAATCACTTTGAATATAACAAATTTAATTATTCCTGAAATTTGTGAAAATTCAAGGAATTCGTGGCTTATTTTTTATGGTATGTTTGCCTTGTCACTTTATTTACCATCATAACATATACGTGCTATATTTACTATATTTGGCTTATAAACTAACCTTTTGATGGAACTCTCAATACAAACACCTGCACTGCTTTTTTCTGCTACATCGCTTATTTTATTGGCTTATACAAACCGTTTTCTTACCATAGCCGGTATTGTACGCGGATTAAAGGTAAGCTATGAGCAAAACCAGACAAAAAGTATATTGCTGGAAATAGATAACCTTAACCTGCGCCTTACTTTAATAAGGCACATGCAGATGTATGGGGTTTTAAGCCTGTTCTTTTCGGTTTTTGCAATGATGCTGTTGTTCTTTAACCTTGAGCAATGGGGTATGTATGCTTTTGGGTTTAGCCTGCTGCTTTTACTGGCATCATTAGGTGTTTCTTTTTGGGAAATAAGTATTTCGGTACGGGCACTACGAGTGCACCTCAGCGACCTAATCGAAGAGGCAAAAAAGCATAAGCTTTCCTGATTTGTATAATGGTAAATGACAGGCTACTTAATTGTCATCCAGTCGCTCTTTGTATTCAGCTTTTTCAGTTTTCCGGCGGCATCAATATCCCTGTATTCAGCAATAAGGCTGTCATTTTTTGTTTCAAAAATAAAGTCGCGATTGTTTAACTCATCCATAATAAATTCGCCTCCTGCCAGCAGGTCCTGGTAAATACTAATGTTAGGGTAGTGTTGTAAAATATCTTTGGCGCTGCTGCGGGCAGTAATTCCTTTATTATCTTTAAAGTTATGGTCAAATACTATTATGGCTATAATACTGTCTGTATCTATGGCAGGCATCAGGGCAAAAAGCCGCTTGCCTTTATAGCTGTAATCATAAGCTAAGCCACCGCCATCATAATGGTATAGAAAAGCATCTACACCCGTACTGTCAAGACCGTTTAAATGATGAGAGTTATGTGCTATGCGGCTGCCCACTTTAATAGGGCCGAGCGCGCTTTTTGTAATAGGAAAGGTGTGGTAGGCAAAGGTATTATTAGGCTTATTATGTTGTGTGCACGAACATAATATGGCCATAGCTGCGCTTAGGATAATTTTTTTCACGACGGTTTGGTTGTTGGTTTGTGTGTCAAATATAACATAAGGAAACTATTTTTTAAAGTTTTATAAACAAATTTCCAAATCAATGCCCTAACTTTGCCCGCTTTTTTAAATTATAATATGGGCAATAACAATACATTAAAAGGGGTAATCCTGGTAGGGCTGGGTGCTGCAAGCTATGGCCTGCTGGCTACATTTGTAAAACTGGCTTATGCCGAAGGTTACACCACAGCCGAGGTTACTGCATCGCAAATGGCACTGGGCATACTAAGCGTGTCGCTTATCAATCTTTTCCGTAAAAACAAAACTACCGAAGCCACAAAAGCTACGGGCAAAAATAAATTATACCTTATGCTGGCCGGTACCTCTACAGGGTTTACCAGCGTGTTTTATTATCTTGGGGTAAAGTACATACCGGTATCTGTAGGGATCGTATTGCTAATGCAAAGTGTATGGATGGGCGTACTTGCTGAATGGATGATAACAAAGCAGCCGCCTACACTTAAAAAAATATTGGCAGTACTTGTTGTACTTGGTGGAACCGTACTTGCAACCAATCTTATTAATGCCGATGAAATGCCAGACTGGCGCGGTATTGCATGGGGAATGGCTGCAGCGCTAAGCTATACCATAACCATGTTTGCCGGTAACCGTATTGCGGTAAACCTGCCTGCCCCAAAACGCAGCCTCTTTATGTTGCTGGGTGGGGCAGTAGTGGTACTGACGTTTACCGCTATAACCTGGCCGGGCTATTTTAATTTCCAGATACTTTATACCTGGGGTATACCACTGTCGCTTTTTGGTACACTGTTGCCACCATTGTTCATGAATGCCGGTTTCCCGAAGGTGAGTATGGGGCTGGGCAGTATCGTTTCGGCTATTGAGTTACCGGTATCTGTTACTATGGCTTATATCTTTTTACACGAAACCGTAAGTAACACACAGTGGGCGGGTATTACACTAATATTGGCAGCCATAGTTTTAATGAATATTTCACTTAAAAGAAAAGCATAACTGCTACCTTTGGGTAAAAAGCTATTTATGCAATTACCCTGGCACCTTTATGTAATGGCGGCAATATACTTTTTTGCAGGCGTTAACCACTTCAGGGTGCCACGCCTGTATTTGCGTATCATCCCGCCATCATTACCTAACCCAAAGTTGCTGAATTATATTAGCGGCGCGGCAGAGGTACTGCTTGGTATTGCATTATGCATCCCGGTCGTAAGCCATATTGCTGCGTGGGGTATTATAGCCCTGCTTGTTGCCGTTTTTCCGGCTAATATTTATATGGTAACCAATCCTAAAGCCGCAATGAAAATGCCAAAATGGCTTTTACTATTGCGCCTGCCTATGCAAATTTTGCTCATTTACTGGGCATGGCTCTATACTTAAAGGGCTTTGTTGCATTGCTAAAAACCTGCTCTTTTTAATTGTTTTTTGCGAAATTTATAAAAAGAAATTAAAAAACAAGGTTCGCCAAAACACTCTTTTACCATTTCGGGAAAAATAGTGCCTGCTGCATATTTCATTACTTTTTTTATTAATATTGAAAGAAGCAATATTAATAATTTAAAGTACTATTTGATTAATTTTTCAGGTGATGAAAAAGAGTAGCCGTGCAGCATTAGACAGGGAAGCGTTAGACCGTATTGTAACGCTGGCCCAGGAAGAGAAAAAGCCTTTTGAAGAGATTAAAGCCCAATTTGGCTTATCTGAAAAGGAAGTTACTGATATTATGAAGCAAAAATTATCACACGATGATTTTGAGCTGTGGAAGAAAAAAACGGCTGCTAAAAAACCTAAGCCTAAGCCGATCAATGCTATTGTAGACGATGAACTCGACTCTAAGTACTATATACGCAATAAGTTTTAAATAAGCCTTGATTAAATGAGTTTGTAATGTAACAGGCACAGTAGTTTTATAGAAAACTACTGTGCCTGTTGTAATATTACGGTCGATCTTTAGAATAGATAAAAAGATAGCTTTAAGGTGCCAAAATAGACTTTACGATATTTACTACAGAACTGATAATGTATTGCACCCCAATGGCAACGGTTATGAAACCGATAATGCGCGAAATGGCTACAATACCGGATGCACCCAGTATGCGGGAAAGATAGTGCGCACTGCGCAGCATTAAAAATATGACAAGCGCTACAGATGCCATTGCGCCCACGGCAATAACTTTTTCTATTACAGCAGGGTAATCAGGGTACATGGCTATAAGCAGCGATATACTGCCGGGTCCGGCAAGCATGGGTATGGCAAGTGGCGATAGCGCAATGTCATTACGTCTTTGGGCATCCTGTTCTACTTCTTTGTGTACCCCGCGGCCTTTGTTAAAACGGCGGTTAAGTAATGAAAATCCACTGTTCACGATGATGAATCCGCCCGCTATGCGAAGGGCATCTATACTGATGCCAAAAAAACTAAGGGCATACTGGCCAATAAAAAAAGCGACTAAAAGTATGATGAATACATTAATGGCGGTCCAGAACGAGATGCGCTGGCGTTCTTTTACAGAGTCATCCTGGGTAAGGCCCACAAAAATTGGCACTGCGCCCAGTGGGTTAATAACAGAAAATAAGGCTCCAAAAATGTAGATGAATAATTCCATTCGATAAGTTTAGCTAAAAGTAAAGATACAGGTTTTGGATAAATTATGGCTTTGCCAAATCATTAATTGTACCCTCTTCATAGTAACATATTGCTAACTGCGGGCGGGTTTCAAACATAAGTGTTTCGTAGCCTGCCTTTTGTTCTGTATCTAAAGATACGAGATAACAATTATTTACAATGCCCAGATAGTTTAGAAGTGGGGAGTATAATGTAATGCCCACCTTGTGTCGGGAACTGTCTGTAATATCTGTATTAATAATATCAAGCCTGTAACCCGTAAAAGGAAAAAATGTACTGCCCAGCACATCAGTAAAGCGGTAAAAACTGCCCTTTAGCTGCTCTATGTAACTGTTTGCAGCCATACCGGTTAAAAAGTGCAGCTGCTCTGCCTTTGGGTTTTCGGCAAGAAGCTCCCTAAAAGAATTCTTTGGGTTTTGAATATCGTTAAAAAGCTGTTGCTGCATAAGGTATTCGCGGTAGGTATCTTCAAAAATATACCTGTCCCAGGCTGCAGTGGCGGTACTGTCTATAACTACACGATATGCAAGCCGTATTTTAGGATAATGTGCCATAAGTACTAAACCATATAAAAACGAAAAGAGGGAACCACCCCTCTTTCCAAATATACAAATAACCAACAATAAAACACCAGGATGTTACCTGATTGTCATTTTCTTACTTTCTTCAAAAGTACCGTTAGGGTTTGTAACGGTAACTTTATAAATGTAATTTCCACTGCTCAGGCCGCCCCTGTTTAGGGTAATGTTATTTTCTCCGGCTTTCATACTGCCGTTATACGCATTTAGCACATTACGGCCTGTAAGGTCAAATACAACCATTTTTACGTCACTGTCAAACTCCAGGTTTAGCGGTAGCGTGGTAGCATCTATAAACGGGTTAGGATAGTTTTGCTGTATGGCATACTTATTTTTAGTGTAGGCTTCAACACCTGCCGTAGGCCCATTTACATAAATATTATGGTTCAGTATAAAACCATCGGCTACGCTGCCGGTAACTGTGCTTAGCTCCAGGTTGGCGCTGTCATCGCTAAATACATTGTCATTAGCATTGTAAGTGTAACCACTCATGCCTTTTGTATAACCATAAGCTGTGGCAGCATTAACCTGTACTACGGCACTGTTAGTACCTTCAGGAAAAGATATTTGTGTTATGAGCAGCGATGTGCCTGCTGCATTATAAATATGTACGTGTATGTGTGTGGCCCGGCTGGTATACCAACCGGGAAATATTGATGTAAAGCTTACGAGCCCGTTAGCATCTGTAGTTTGCCTGCCGCGCAAAAAGTGTACGGTAGTATAATTGGTACTCTGCATTTGTGTGCCGCCATACTCACTGTAGTTACCGTCTTTATCGCAGTGCCAAATGTCTACGAGCGCACCCTGTAGTGCGCTGCACGATGCATTTTTGTTCAGGACGTTAATATTAATGGTAAATGCTATCCCTGTACGGCCTGCTGTAATATCAGTACGTACAAGGCTTGCGGGCGTAATGGTAGGAAAAGGTCCGGCCGTTTCTGACGGCGATACCGTACAGGCTGCCATCTCCTCAGTTTCCGTTTCGCCATTACCGGCCCTTAGCAATGATGGCGCCGCCACCGCCATGCCCAGAAACCCCAGGCTGTTTCTTAAAAATGTTTTTCTTTCCATCGTAGTCGTCTTTTGTTTCTCCGTAAAGCAAATATAAAGTCAGTTTTATATTGTTTAGGTTTTTAGCGGTAAATGGAAATTATCCTGCGGTGAATGTTAAATTATATGAGTTTAGT
Organism: Flavobacterium psychrotrophum; assembly: GCF_003403075.1. Taxonomy (NCBI): domain Bacteria; kingdom Pseudomonadati; phylum Bacteroidota; class Flavobacteriia; order Flavobacteriales; family Flavobacteriaceae; genus Flavobacterium; species Flavobacterium psychrotrophum. The sequence goes on from NZ_CP031557.1 coordinate 4,807,281, forward strand.
GTGAGTTTTTGTGTTAAATATGAATTATATATGTAGGAAGCTTTCTCTTGTAAAGATTGGTTGGCATAAAAAATTGCGATAATATCATTTAGACATTATCGCAACCTGACTAACTAACCTACTAAATATTGAGATGCTATTTTACGGCCTTTTTTATACTAGTACAACGATGAGGTTTCTACATTATTACCGGGGTGCGGTAAACAGTAGTATTTTAGGGGTGAATGCCTTATAATGGAATCTCAAATAGCATAATAACCGCATTTTCAGAGAGGGCTTGAATATCTGCTTCCTCCAGGTTCCATAGGGCAAGGGCATCGCGCTCTTCCAGTAGGCGTCCTTGTACTTCAAACGCCCCGCTGATGATGTAGATAAAAACACCATCGGCCTTATTGCTTAGTTTAAATATCGCTTCTCCGCGACCGTCAAACAACCCCATTTTTGCTTTAAGCGTGCCGGGTAGTGAGAAAGGACTGAGGACATTGCGTTCTGAAAGATTGATACCCACTGTAGCTGCTTCGCTTATAAAATTGTTGCTAAACACGATGTATATAAAGTTGATCAGTTCACTTTCATAGGGGTTGCTTATTGTAATAGTTCCGTTAAGCGGCAACCATACGGCTTCGTTGGGTTCGGCATACTGCGCCTCTTGGTTAAGGCTATAAGTTAGAGTGCCAACTAACGGTATGAGCAACAGCGTAGCATTATTGGCATAGCGCATTATGTGCTGACCGGGTCCCAGGGTTTCGTCATTAATTGTTTTTAAAGTGCCAAAAGGCTCACGGCCCTGGGCGGTGTAAGTTTCAAAATTAAGGGTGGCATACCAGCGCTGCGCCTCATTTTCAAAATGGCCGCGCTGTTGTGCCTTATATATTTGTGCGGGAGATTGTTGTATCATGCATTTTGTTGTTTCGTATTTCAAAAGTAAAATATTATTGCCTGATGCTTCTGCAATAGCGGTTAACAGCGCCAGATGCACGACAAAATATTTTGCACCTGTGCCTAAAAGTGTATCTTTATTAAAATTTACAACCAATGAAAAAAATGCTATTGCTCCTGCTGTTTATATGCGGGGCTGTGCACAGCCAGGAAATACTTAGTGGTTATGTAGTAGACGAAGCCGAAAATAAACCCTTAGAAGGTGCTTTTGTATATCTTGACGGTACTACCTTTTCTGCAAACAGCGATGCCAGGGGATTTTTTAAAATAGTAGTTCCTCAAAAGTATAATGCCCAGTTGGTTATAAGCTATATTGGTTTTGAAACCATCAGGGTGGATGATCCGTTTAAGTATGGTAAACCGTTTAAGGCAGTAATGCGTATGGATGCTACCACGCTTGATGAAGTGATTATTACTAATAAAAGCCCTTTTACACGCAAGCAAATGTTATCGGTTTTCAGGAAGGAGTTTTTAGGACGAAGCAAGGCCGGACGTTCCTGCAAAATAGAAAATGAAGACGATGTGTACCTGTTTTATGATGAGAGTACGCATACATTAAAGGCACGTTGCAGCAAGCCCATTCGCATTATAAACAAAAGGCTGGGATATAATATAGGTTTCGATCTTATTGCATTTCAGGTGCAGTACAATACAACCACGTTGGATGAAAATTACATGTTTCGCAGCTTTTTTGCCGGGACAACTGCTTTTACCGACACCGATAAAAAAGGAGAGGCGCTTAAAAACCGTAAAGCCTCGTATGAAGGATCTGTAACTCACCTTATGAAAACCATTAAGAGTGGCGACTGGCAAGGCCAAAAATTCAGCTTGTATGTAGACCGCCTGCCCGCTGCCCCGAATGACTATTTTGAAGTGAGCGATTCGCTTAGCTATACAAAAGTAAAGCTTAATGAAGCTGCCATAGCGCCTTTATTGCCTAAAATAACCCTGCAGGGTAAAGAGGTAAAGACGTCCAAATACAATAGGATAGACTTTACAATTCTCAGGAATATGGATACCGGTACACAGTCTTCAATTAATTTTGACAGAGACCGTTTTTATATCGACCAGAACGGGCTTTTCTTCCCTCTTGATGCCATTACCTTTAAAGGATATATGGGGATGCTAAAGGCGGGCGACCTGCTGCCGGCAGATTATAAGCCTGCTCCCTGATGTTATAGTATGCTTAAAGAGCGTGTCTTTATTATACTGTTTTTGTAACTTTATACAAAACTAAAAGCCATGAAAGAGAAGAAAACACTGGTTATGGGTGCCAGTACAGAGCCTACACGATATGCCTACAAAGCCATAAAAATGCTTCAGCGATTTGGCCACCCTGTGGTAGCTATGGGGAAAAAAGAAGATAACCTTGACGGAATAAAGATAGAAAAAGGAGCCGCGCCTTTTGATGGTGTAGATACAGTAACGCTGTATCTTAACCCCATGAACCAGAAGCCATATTATGACTACATTGTGGGGCTACAGCCCAAACGTGTGGTTTTTAACCCCGGAACCGAAAATATGGAGTTGTACAGCATACTGCGCGACAATAACATTGAGGTTGAGGTAGCGTGCACCTTAGTGATGCTGAGTACGAACCAGTATTAGTTGTCGCTCAGTTTAAAGCTGTTTACCGGTGCCTTGCGGCTGATGCACAGCAGTAAAACAAAAGTTATGGCTGCATTAACCACGATAAGTTCATTGTCAAAAATATAGTTGCCAAAAAAGGTTTGCGAGTTAAGACTCAGGAACAGTGTGATAAACGGCGATGCAATGCAAACCACCGGAACCAGTTTATCGCGTACGGCTAATTTTTTCATGAGTAACCCAAAGCTATACAGGCCAAGTAGTGGCCCGTAAGTGTAAGATGCTATACGGAAGATCATGCTTACTACAGAGGCATCGTTTATGGCATTGAACACCACAATTACCAAAAACATCAGCATAGAAAACGAGATGTGCACCCAGTGGCGGGTACGTACATTATTTGCCTTGCCCTGGTTTTCGGCTTTATCCATGCCTAAAAAGTCTACACAAAAAGAGGTGGTAAGTGCAGTAAGTGCAGAATCTGTCGTGGCAAAAGTAGCCGCTGTAAGCCCCAATAGGAATATTACTGCCGGAATTATGGTAAGGTGGTTAAAGGCAATTTCAGGAAACAATAAGTCCGTGCGCGATTTTCCGTCTACCATAGGTACATCAATACCGTTTTTGGCTGCGTAAATATACAACAGCGCCCCAACGCCAAGAAAGAACAGGTTAATAACTACAAATATTCCTGTAAAGGTGAACATGTTTTTTTGGGCTTCGCCAATATTCTTGCAGCTCAGGTTTTTTTGCATCAAATCCTGGTCAAGTCCTACCATGGCTATGGTAACAAACATTCCGCCTACGATCTGCTTTACAAAATGGAACTTACTTCCTATAAAATCTTCAAAGAAAAATATCTTAGAATAGTTGCTTTGCTTTACGGTTTCAAAGGCTTCGGGCAGGCTAAGTTGCAGGCTGTCGCAAATAAAATAGATGGTAAAGAATACCGATGATACAAGGAAGAATGTCTGTAATGTATCGGTAATAATAATGGTTTTTAATCCGCCTTTATAAGTGTAGGCAAAAATAAGTAATAGAGATATAAGCACGGTAGCCCAGAACGGTATGCCAAAAGCATCGAATACATAACGCTGCAATACTATAACCACCAGGTAAAGCCTGAAAGCAGAGCCTATGGTACGGCTTAGCAGAAAGATCATGGCAGATGTTTTGTAACTGTAATGCCCCAGCCTGCCTTCTATATAACCGTATATAGACGTAAGGTTGAGCCTGTAGTAAAGCGGAAGCAGCACTTTAGCAATGATGATAAAACCCAGAGCATTGCCCAGTATAAACTGAAAGTATTTAAACTGCTCGCCACTTGGTGCGCCCACTTCGCCGGGAACCGATATAAACGTTACGCCGGATAGTGCTGTACCTATCATCCCGAAAGCCACCAGGTACCACTTGCTGTTTTTATTGGCCTTAAAAAAGCTGTCGTTACTGCTGTCTTTACGGCTTACCAGTCGCGATATTAATATAAGGATGCCAAAGTAGACAATTATTATAGAGAGTATGGTTAACGGGCTCATGCAATTTATGTTTGTCTTACAAAGCAACTAAAAATTTTTGAAATGCGGGCAATTTTAAATCGTGCCACGAATTGCATGAATTTTTATGAATACTTTTTGGATAAAGCATGGTAAGTGGAGTTGATTATAAGTGAAATTAGGAGGGTAATTCAGCGCTAAAAAAAATACCCTGCAATTTTGTACCTTTGTGCTACTATGGAAATGTCGTCGAAATTACTGGAGAAGGCCGTAGCCGAAATATCCCTTTTGCCGGGTATAGGTAAGCGTACTGCGCTGCGATTGGCGCTGCACCTGCTGCGCCAGCCTGCAGAACAAACCACCTTGCTGGCTGAAGCGTTGCAAAAAATGCGTAATGATATACAGTTTTGCAGTAGTTGCCATAACATAAGCGATACAAAACTTTGTGATATATGCACCAATAATCTGCGGGATGCTTCGTTAGTATGTGTGGTAGAAGATGTGCGAGACGTGATGGCTATAGAGAATACAGGCCTTTTTAGAGGTATATACCATGTGCTGGGTGGTAAGATATCGCCTATGGATGGTATTGGTCCCAGCCAGTTAAATATTGTTACGCTCATAGAAAAGGTAAAGGCAGGTACTGTAAAGGAGCTTATTTTTGCGCTAAGCAGCACGATGGAAGGAGATACTACCAATTTTTATATTTATAAGCAGGTAAAAGACCATGGTGTTATAACGTCGGCCATAGCCAGGGGGATTGGTGTGGGCGATGAGCTGGAATTTGCCGATGAGGTTACCCTTGGGCGCAGCATACTGCACCGGGTACCGTTTGAAAATTCACTCCGCAGCATTTAGCTGTTACCCTGATTGAGTTTTAATTAGAAATAATGTAATTTGTATATGTGTTATGGTAGGTTTTAAAAAAAGCTAAACTATACATATAAATAACACTTTGTTAAAATATTAGTTTTTATATTTGCAGCCAAATTGGGAAGTCGGTTGCATGTAACAGTTTTTTATGGAAAATTCCGAATTAAAAATTCTTATAACCGGCGGGGCAGGCTTTATTGGGTCTGCGTTATGTGATTATTTTATTGATAAAAAATTTCAGGTAGTTTGTTTTGATAACCTGGCAACAGGCCACAAAAAGAACATCGAACATTTATTGTCAAATCCGTTGTTTAAATTTATTGAAGGCGATATACGCAATGTTGAAAGCTGCCGTGAGGCGGTAGCAGGGGCGAGTTATGTTTTGCACGAAGCAGCCCTGGGCTCAGTACCACGTTCTGTAAACGACCCTATAACAACTAACGATGTTAATGTGGGTGGTTTTTTGAATATGCTGGTGGCAAGCCGCGATGCAGGGGTAAAGCGTTTTGTATATGCAGCAAGCTCTTCTACCTATGGCGACAGCACAGGGCTACCCAAAGTAGAAGATGTTATAGGTAAGCCATTATCGCCATATGCTGTTACCAAATATGTAAATGAGCTTTATGCAGATGTGTTTGGTAAAGTGTACGGAATGGAAACTATAGGCTTACGTTATTTTAACGTATTTGGCCGCAGGCAGGATCCTAACGGGGCTTATGCGGCGGTAATACCTAAGTTTGTATCTACCTTAATGGCGCATCAAAGTCCGGTTGTAAACGGCGATGGTAATTTCTCCAGGGATTTTACTTATATAGATAATGTAGTGCAGGCTAATGAGCGGGCACTTTTTAATACCAACACCAATGCTGTAAATACGGTGTATAATGTAGCCTTTGGCGAACGTACAACACTTAACAGCCTGATTACTGCCCTTAAAAAATATCTTGCTACGTACGATCCTGCAATAAAGGATGTTGAAATAGTGTATGGCCCGGAGCGCACCGGAGATGTGCCGCATTCGCTGGCAAGCATTGATAAGGCTAAAGAGCTGCTTGGGTATGATCCGCAGTTTTCGATGGAGCAGGGGCTTGAAGCAGCCGTAGAATGGTATTGGAATAATTTAAAACCCCTAACCAAATAATATGAAAGTAGCAGTTATAGGGCTGGGATATGTAGGGCTGCCACTGGCAGTTTTATTAGCAAAAAAATATCCTGTTGCAGGATTTGATATAAAAAAAGACCGTATAAGCCAGTTGAAAAACGGTGAAGATGTAACGCTTGAAGTAGATGCCGAAACATTGCGTGAGGTACTTGTTCAGGATTTGTCAGGAGAAAAAGGCTTGTTGTGCTCATCTGATACGGCAACCATACAAGACAGTACGTTCTATATTATAACCGTGCCAACCCCGGTAGATAAAAACAACCGGCCAGATCTTACTGCTTTGTACAAAGCAAGCGAAATGGTAGGCAAGGTACTTAAAAAAGGAGATATTGTAGTATATGAAAGTACAGTATATCCCGGTGTTACCGAAGAAGAATGTGTACCGGTACTGGAACGCGTTAGCGGACTTAAATTTAATGAAGATTTTTTTGCGGGCTATTCCCCAGAGCGTATAAACCCGGGCGATAAGCTGCATACTGTAGATAAGATTATAAAAGTTACCTCTGGCTCTACGCCTGAGGCGGCAGATAAGGTAGATGCTTTATACGGTTCTGTAATAACAGCGGGTACGCATAAAGCTACCTCTATAAAGGTGGCTGAAGCGGCTAAGGTTATCGAAAACTCGCAGCGTGATATTAACATTGCGTTTGTTAACGAGCTTTCTAAGATCTTTAATTTACTGGATATAGATACCTATGCCGTTTTAGAGGCGGCAGGCACAAAATGGAATTTTCTACCATTTAAGCCGGGGCTTGTGGGTGGCCATTGTATAGGGGTAGACCCGTATTACCTGGCCCAAAAGGCGCAGGAAGTGGGCTATCATCCTGAAATTATACTGGCAGGGCGCAGGCTTAATGACAGTATGGGCGACTATGTAGCCTCGCAGATGATCAAGAAAATGATAAAAGGAGGAGTGGTAGTTAACGGTGCCAGGATACTTATCCTGGGTATAACGTTTAAAGAAAACTGCCCCGATGTTAGAAATACTAAAATTGTTGATGTTATAAATGCCCTTAAAGAATATGGGGTATCCATAACGTTATACGACCCGTGGGCAAACCCTGAAGAGGTGCTGCATGAATATGGGCTTGTAAGCCACAGCACGTTGCCGAGAGGTAGGTTTGATGCTGTTTTTGCAGGTGTGGCACACAACGAGTTTAAAAACCTGGATCTTAAGCATGTTTGCGAAGAGGTAAGTGTGGTGTATGACTTTAAAAAAGTCTTTAAAACCTCTCAGGTATAAATAAATTAATATTAATTTCGTGATGATAGTTAATTGTAATAACTATAATGAGTAAGATTAAAAATATTTGCTGCATTGGAGCAGGATATGTGGGTGGTCCCACTATGGCAGTAATTGCTGCTAAATGTCCTGAAATAAAAGTTACCATTGTAGATCTAAATGCGGCAAGGATAGCCGCGTGGAATGATGAGAATCTTGATAACCTGCCTGTTTATGAACCTGGGCTTGATGCAATAGTTGCTCAGGCACGTGGGCGAAACCTGTTTTTTAGTACAGAGGTAGAAAAGGCTATTGATGAGGCCGAAATGATATTTATATCGGTTAATACGCCTACAAAAACGTATGGACTTGGTAAGGGCAAGGCTGCAGACCTTAAGTTTATAGAGCTTTGCGCCAGGCAGATTGCCTCAGTAGCAAAAAGCGATAAAATAGTGGTAGAGAAATCTACCCTTCCGGTACGTACTGCAGAAGCTATACGTAGCATACTCGATAATACCGGAAATGGTGTAAAGTTTCAGATACTTAGCAACCCTGAGTTTTTAGCAGAGGGGACCGCTATAGATGATCTTTTACATCCTGACCGTGTGCTTATAGGTGGAGACAGTGATGAAGAAGGACAGGAGGCTATTGATGCGCTTGTAAATATATATGCAAACTGGATACCTACTGAGCGTATACTTACTACTAATGTGTGGTCTTCTGAGCTTTCTAAGCTTACGGCTAATGCATTTCTTGCACAGCGTGTTTCTTCTATAAACGCGATGTCTGAGCTTTGCGAAAAAACCGGTGCAGATATTAATGAGGTAGCAAGGGCAATAGGTATGGACAGCCGTATAGGGTCTAAATTTCTTAAGTCATCTGTAGGTTTTGGAGGATCATGTTTCCAGAAGGATATACTTAACCTTGTTTATATAGCAAAGTCGTATGGACTGGATGAGGTGGCAGATTACTGGGAACAGGTTATTATAATGAACGACCATCAAAAAAGGCGCTTTGCTGCCAATATTGTAAAAACGCTTTACAATACGGTTTCGGGCAAAAAAATAACTTTTTTGGGCTGGGCGTTTAAAAAAGATACAAACGATACACGCGAGTCTGCTGCCATATATGTAGCAGATGACCTTTTGCTTGAACAGGCTAATATTGCCGTGTATGACCCTAAGGTAGAAGAGACACAGATACATGCTGATCTTGATTATCTTGATACACGCCGTAAAAAGGAAAACAGGAAAGGGGTTACTACCTTTAATGACCCTTATGAAGCTGTAAAAGATGCGCATGCCATAGCTGTACTTACCGAGTGGGATGAGTTTAAAGGTTATGACTGGCAACGCATTTATGACAATATGAAAAAGCCTGCTTTTGTTTTTGATGGCAGGAATTTGCTGGATGGACAGAAGCTTAGAGAAATAGGTTTTGTGTTTCAGTCGATAGGAAAATAATTAACCCTCTTTAAGAGGCAGTATATGAAGATATTGATTACAGGAGGTGCGGGATTTATAGGTTCGCACGTGGTTAGAAGGTTTGTAAGGAATTATCCGGATTATAAAATATATAATCTTGATGCGCTTACCTATGCCGGAAACCTTGAGAATATAAGCGATATAGAGCATGAGCCTAATTATGCTTTTATAAAAGCAGACATTACTGATGCTGCTGCCATAACGGCTATTTTTAAAGAGCATGCTTTTGACGGCGTAATACACCTTGCGGCAGAATCGCATGTAGACCGTTCTATTACAGATCCTCTTGCGTTTGTAAACACTAATGTTCTTGGTACGCTAAACCTGCTTAACGCTTTTAAAGAGGTTTGGGCAGGTAATTTTGATGGTAAACTATTTTACCATGTAAGTACAGATGAAGTATATGGTACACTGGGAGCCGAAGGGTTATTTACAGAGACAACACCTTATTCGCCAAACTCACCTTATTCTGCCAGTAAGGCAGCTTCAGATCATTTTGTAAGAGCGTATGGCGAAACTTACGGTATGCCTTTTGTACTTACAAATTGCAGTAACAACTATGGGCCAAACCATTTTCCTGAAAAACTTATACCACTATTTATAAATAACATCATACAAAATAAACCGCTTCCGGTTTATGGCGATGGTAATTATACCCGCGACTGGCTTTTTGTAAAAGATCACGCCGTTGCAATAGATCTTGTATTCCACAAAGGCAAAAACCATCAAACATATAATATAGGCGGCTTTAACGAGTGGAAGAACATTGATCTTGTAAAGCTGCTGTGCGTTATTATGGATGAGAAGCTTGGCAGGGAAAAAGGGACAAGCGAAAAGCTGATAACTTATGTAAAAGACCGTCCGGGGCACGACCTTAGGTATGCAATAGATGCATCTAAGATTAATAAAGAATTAGGTTGGGAGCCATCTGTTACTTTTGAGGAGGGCCTTGACTTTACAGTTAATTGGTTTTTAGATAACCATGACTGGCTTAAGAATGTAACATCTGGCGAATATTTAAAGTATTACGAAAAACAGTACTCCCACGGAGTGTAGCATATATGAAAGGAATTATCTTGGCAGGAGGCTCTGGCACACGGTTACATCCGTTAACCCTTGCCGTAAGTAAGCAGCTTATGCCGGTTTATGACAAACCGATGATATATTATCCGCTTTCTACGCTAATGATGGCGGGCATCAGGGAGATACTTATTATTTCTACCCCAAAAGACCTCCCGCTTTTTAGGGATTTGCTGGGAGATGGAAAAAAATATGGCTGTAGTTTTCAGTACGCAGTACAAGAGCAGCCAAATGGGCTTGCAGAAGCCTTTATTATTGGCGAAGAATTTATAGGTAAGGATAAAGTTGCCCTTATACTGGGCGATAATATTTTTTATGGTGCCGGTCTGGGTAAACTACTGCAAAGTAATGTAGATCCTGATGGTGGTATTATTTATGCCTACCACGTGCACGACCCGGAAAGGTATGGTGTGGTAGCCTTTGATAAAGATGGAAAGGCGCTTAGCATTGAAGAAAAGCCCGAAGTGCCAAAGTCTAACTACGCGGTACCCGGTATTTACTTTTATGACAACGAGGTGGTAAGCATAGCAAAAAATATTGCGCCAAGCCACAGAGGAGAACTTGAAATTACTGATGTTAATAAATATTATCTTGCGAACAATAAGCTAACGGTAAGCATACTGGATAGAGGAACGGCATGGCTTGATACGGGTACGTTTCAATCGCTTATGCAGGCTTCGCAGTTTGTAGAAGTGATAGAGGAGCGCCAGGGCCTTAAAATAGGAGCTATTGAGGGTGTTGCTTATGAAATGGGGTATATTAGCGAGGCAGAATTTAGAGATTTATGTAAGCCATTGTTAAAAAGTGGATATGGGCGTAAGCTTTTATCATTGATCGAAACAAAATAATGAATATAGTTCACACACACCTTGAGGGGTGTTTTATACTTGAGCCACGCGTTTTTAATGACGGCAGGGGCTATTTTTATGAGAGTTATAATAAGAAGACTTTTGATAGTGCTACAGGGCTTAATGTTGAGTTTGTACAGGATAACCAGTCTTTTTCTACGCGAGGGGTGCTGCGGGGCCTGCATTACCAGACAGGAGATGCTGCACAGGCTAAGTTAGTACGTGTAATTAGCGGCACGGTACTGGATGTAGCCGTAGACCTCAGAAAGCATTCTGATACCTTTGGTAAATATGTAGCAGTAGAATTAAGTAGCGAAAATAAGAAGCAGCTTTTTGTGCCCAGAGGTTTTGCACATGGTTTTGTAGTGCTTAGCGAAGAAGCAGAGTTTTCATATAAATGTGATAACTTTTATTCTAAAGAACATGAAGGCGGAATAATTTACAATGACAAAAGTCTTGCTATCGACTGGCAACTTTCGGAGTCTGAACTTGTTGTTTCTGAAAAAGATATAGTATTGCCTGCGCTGGAAAACGCTATATATTAACGGTTGATAGCCAAGAGAGATTTTAGAGTATGCATAAGATATTAGTAACAGGAGCAGCAGGATTTATAGGTTTTCATTTGTGCAAAGCGCTGGTGGAAAAAGGTTATTATGTTACAGGTATTGATAACATTAATGATTACTATGATGTAAACCTTAAGCTGGATCGTTTAAAGGAATTGGGTATAGCTGAAAAAAATATAAATAATTTCGAAAAAATTAACAGTGGGCTGCATAAAAATTTTAACTTTGCCAAGCTGGATATTGATAATAAGCAACAATTATTTAAACTTTGTGAGGACGAAAATTTTACAATAATTGTTAATTTAGCCGCTCAGGCGGGGGTACGATATTCGTTAGAGAATCCTGATGTTTATGTTCAGTCTAACGTTGTAGGTTTTTTAAACATACTGGAAAGTGCCCGTCATTTTAATGTTGGCAAATTAGTTTATGCCAGTTCGTCCAGTATTTATGGTAATAGCACAGATATGCCTTTTGCCATACAAAACAGATCTGACGAACCAATATCATTATACGCTGCCACAAAAAAGAGCAATGAGCTCATGGCATATACATACAGCCATTTATTCAATATAGAAACGATAGGATTGCGTTTCTTTACTGTTTACGGGCCCTGGGGAAGGCCTGATATGGCGATTAGTCTTTTTACTGAAGCAATTTTGAATGAAAAGCCTATAAAGGTATTTAACAATGGTAACCAGTCCAGAGATTTTACTTATGTAGACGATATTGTAAACGGTTTACTTTCTGTAATTCTTACAGAGGGTAAAAGTCCTAAGCAATATCAACTGTACAATATAGGTAACAGCAGGCCGGTAAAGCTTGAAGACTTTATAAGCGAGATTGAAAAAGCAACGGGTAAAAAGGCTATTAAGCAATATTTACCAATGCAGCCGGGCGATGTAGAAAGTACATGGGCCGATATGGAAGATTTTAAGGCTAATTATAATTATAGTCCTGAAGTTTCTGTAAAAGAAGGTGTTGGTAATTATGTGAAATGGTATACAGGATACTATAAATAGTATCCAGGTTTTTTTACATACAATAAACAAAATTATAGATGAGTAAAGTTACACACGTTATCCTTACAGGAGGAGTAGGCAGCCGTTTATGGCCATTATCAAGAAAAAGCAGACCAAAACAATATCTTCCGATATTTGGAGGGAAATCTCTTTTTGAGATGACAGCTGAAAGAAATCAGGACTTTGCAGATAAAGTTATTGTTGTAGGTAGCAGAGATAACTGCCACCTTAGCAAAGAAATGATGGAAAAAAATAATGTAACCTATCTTGATATTGTAGAGGCAGTGCCGAGAAATACTGCAGCTGCTATTGCGTTTGCGGCTTTTGCGGCAGAGCCTGACGATATACTTGTTGTAACACCATCTGATCATATTATTGAAGGTGCCGAAGCTTACAGGCAGGCTATGGATGAGGCTATAAGTAAAGCAAAAAATAATTTTATTGTAACCTTTGGGGTGCATCCTACAAAGCCCGAAACAGGTTATGGCTATATAGAACATAATGGAGATGAGGTTATTTCTTTTAGAGAAAAGCCAAACCAGGTTACTGCCCAGACATTTATAGATACCGGAAATTTTTTATGGAACAGTGGTATGTTTTGTTTTAAGGCAAGTGTATTGCTTGAAGAGCTAAAGTTGTACCAGCCAGAAATTTATGAAAAGTCTCAGGCAGCATGGAGCCAGGCTAAGGAAGGCAGGCTTGATGAAGCTTTATCTATGGAGATACCATCTATAAGTATTGACTATGCCGTTATGGAACGAAGCAAAAAAATAAAGGTTGTACCTGCCATATTTAAATGGTCAGATCTTGGATCTTTTGATTCGGTTTATGAATATCTTGCCAAAATGGGCCACAAGGTAGATGAATTTGGTAATATGGTTATAGGTACAAGCAATTATACTGCTTTCCTTGGTCTTGAAAATACAATATTTGTATACACAGAAGATGCCAATCTTATACTTCATAAGGATCATTCTCAGGAGGTAAAAAATGTTTACGGTAAACTTGAGAAAGAAAACTCAATATTGCTGAACTAGGCTGAGTCTAAGCTTTAAGCATTAGGTGTAAAAATTAATAAGAATTATAATTGCTGCCTTAGTTGTACATTACAATTGTAGTTAAGACATGCGGCAGATACACATAATATGTCAAGTTCAAAAAAAATAGCAAAAAATACACTTTTCCTTTATTTCAGGATGTTTCTAAAAATGGGTGCAGAGTTGTATGCATCGAGGATTGTGTTAAATGTTTTGGGAGTAAAAGACTACGGTATTTATAGTGTTGTAGGTGGTGTTGTTGTTTTGTTTGGCTTCTTTAATGCGGCCATGACTACAGCCACAGAACGTTTTCTGGCATTTGATATAGGGCGTAATGAAAATGAAAAATTACGCAATACTTTTAATGCTACCGTTATTATCCATATATGCATTGCATTGCTGGTGCTTTTACTTGCAGAAACCATTGGGCTTTGGTTTGTAATGAATAAGCTAAATGTGCCAGAGGCACGTATGGATGCTGTTTTTTGGGTATACCAATTTTCTATATTTACATTTTTGGTTACCGTATTGCAAGTGCCATTTAATGCCTTGATTATAGCTCGTGAGGAGATGAATGTTTATGCTATGCTAAGTATAGCAGAGGTTATCCTTAAGTTATTTGCAGTGTTTTTGTTAACTGTAGTTGCTTTTGATAAACTTACACTCTATGCCGGGCTCCTGTTTTTGCTTGCCACTCTTATCGCTTTATGTTACAGGATTTACTGTCTTAAAAATTTTGAAGAGAGTAAGTTTAAATGGTTTTATGATAAGGAGTACTTTGTGTCTCTTATCTCATATTCAGGATGGAACCTTTTTGGAAATATAGCAGTTGTAGCTAAAGGGCAAGGAACAAATATGTTGCTTAATATCTTTTTTGGTACTGTAGTAAATGCGGCCTATGGTATTACAATGCAAGTACAAGGAGCTGTAAATACTTTTGTAGTAAGTTTTCAAACGGCAGCAAACCCACAGATATATAAAACTTTTGCGCAAGGAGATATTGCACAGATGCAAAAGCTGATGTTTCAGGTTTCAAAGTTTTCTTATTTTGTGTTGTTTATACTGGTATGCCCCATAATATACAATATTGATTTTATACTAAAATGGTGGCTGGAAAACCCGCCGGTATATGCCAGTATATTTATTACTCTTACGCTGTCTAATCTTTTGATAGAAACGATATCACAAGCACTCATAACAGGTGCGTTAGCAACGGGTAAAATTAAATGGTACCAAATAGTGGTAGGGCTTACACTTTGTCTTAACTTGCCGTTAAACTACATCGTTTTTAAGTTCATTCCAGATCCTGTTATGTATATTTATGTGGCAATTTTACTTTCGGTAGTTACCCTATTCCTTCGATTGAGGTTCTTAAAATCAATGATTAGCCTGGATGTTATGCGTTTTTTTAAGGATGTGCTTTTTCCGGTAATTAGTATAACTGCCATTTGTGGAGGGCTTATTTACCTTCTCTATTATTTTAATATAACATCGGCAAGCTTTCTTGAACTTATTCTGGTAAGCGCCCTTATTGTGGTGTTATGTCTTATAGTTATTGTTCTAGTAGGATTAAAAAAATCAGAAAAAGCAATGATAAAATCATTAATAACCAATAGAATAAAGAAATAATATATTGTTTAAGGATATATTTTTAATGTGTATCCTGGATTTACATGAGAAGTTTTTTAATCTTATGTAAGCATCTATTGTTAAATAACTAATTATAGAAGAAATAAGCTATGAAAATAGGTACTCTAACACTACCATTGCACACAAATTATGGTGGAAACTTACAGGCATTTGCATTAATGAAAGTCTTAAAAGACATGGGGCATGAACCTGTGCTTATAAATAGGAGACAAAATGAAATGCCCGGATGGAAGCTTCCAATTGTTATAGTAAAACGTAGTATAAAAAAATATCTGTTAGGTAAAAAGGGAACTACTATATTTCTTGAAAGCAAAGCTAAAAAAGAGTTTCCAATCATCAGCCAGTTTACACAACCATTCATTGATAAATATATTACACCTCAAACAGAGCCGTTTTATTCATCTCAGGAATTACTAAATGGTATTGAGAAATATAATTTTGATGCGGTAATTGTAGGAAGCGACCAGGTTTGGCGAGTTCCCTATGCACCAAACATAGAAGACAACTTTTTTGGATTTTTGAGAGGAGATAAAACCAAGCGAATCTCTTATGCTGCATCTTTTGGAACCAGTGATTGGGAATTTTCTGAAGAGCAGACACAAAATTGCAAAAAATTATTGCAACATTTTGATGCCGTATCTGTAAGAGAGCAAGATGGCGTTGTTTTGTCTAAAACAAAGTTTAATGTAGATGCTACGCATGTACTGGATCCTACAATGCTGCTTACAAGTGAAGATTATATGAAAATAGTGGGTAAGCGTACTGAGAGCCGCGAAGGTAAAGACCTGCTTGTGTATGTGCTTGATAATACACAGGATAAAGATGTTGTAATTGCTGAAATATCAAAAAAATACAGTTATAATCCATTTAGGGTGAATACTAAAACTGAGCAAATAGATAATACGGGTGTTGGTCTTAATGATTTGATTGCTCCACCTACAGAAGACTGGCTTGCCGGTTTTAATGATGCTAAGTTTGTGGTAACTGATTCTTTTCATGCGTGTGCTTTCTCTATTTTATTTAATAAACCATTTGTAGTTTATGGAAATAAAAGCAGAGGATTAGCGCGTTTTACATCATTGTTGGCCATGTTTGGTCTTGAAGACAGGCTTATTTATGAATCTGGTCAAGTAACAAGTATTCTTGCAAAAGAAATTGACTGGAATAAGGTAAATCTTATCCTGGAAGAAAAGAGAGAGTTTTCTCGTAACTTTTTAATTAGTGCTTTAAAATAATGGCCAGGCTGAGTGTAATAATTCCTGTTTATAAAGTAGAAAAATATCTGGCAGCCACCCTTGATAGTATCCTGTTGCAGGATTTTAAAGATTTTGAAGTACTTTTAGTAGACGATGGCAGCCCTGATAATTGTGGTAAGATGTGTGATGAATATGCGGCTAAAGATGCACGAATCAGAGTTTTTCATAAAAAGAACGGCGGGGTAAGTTCTGCCAGAAATCTTGGTCTGGACAATGCCTCAGGAGAGTGGGTTACATTTGTAGACAGTGATGATACACTGAAAAAGAATGCCTTTGAAGAGATAAATAAAGAAATAGAAAAAAATGATAGTGATGTAATATCTTTTTCTGCCTATTACAAGGTAGATGGCACTACTACTACAATAGTAAGCGATACCGTTATTGATGATGTAATATCTGCTAAAGATAATATTAATAATTTGTTAATGTGGGTTAATCCTACAGGGCCAATTATTTGGAATAAGATATATAAGAGGAGTTTGTTAAAAAACTGCCGCTTAGATACATCTGTAAAAATTGGAGAAGATATTTTGTTTCAAATTAGTGTTTTGCTTGAAAATGATCAAATCAGGGTAAGGACTAACCAAAATCCGATATATGAATATTATATAAGAGAAAGTTCTGCAATGAGCTCATCATCAAATTCGTCAATGGGTTTGCTGTCGGGTAAAGTAAAGGAAGTACTCGAAAAATATTCCAAATTTGAGTTGTTTAAGAGTGAATTTTATTTCTTTGGATTAGTGAATATTTATACTGATTTGCTGAGGCTAAAAAAAGGACTATCAATACATGAATATAAAGAATTGTATGGCTTGATATCAGGTGCTCATAAATATGGTGCTAAATATCCATTACAGTATAAAACAATTGCAGCGGCATATTTTAGAGCCAGATGGTTTGGTAATTTTCTTATGCGTGCCAGGAGGATGATAATTAAGTAAAAATTTAAAGGGACTAAGGTTATAATATAATGGGACTTATTAAATATATTTTTCAGGATTGGAAAGTTAACAGCACCGACAAAAAAGGCCGTTTTGTATTACTGTGGTTTCGTATCTCATACTGGGTAACATCCAGTAAAATGAGGAAACTCCTGTTTTTTCCTGTTTTTTTATTTAATAAATATATTGTTCACTGGATTCTTGGAGTAGAAATAGGTTGGCGCACTAAAATTGGCAAAAATTGCCGTATATTTCATGGCGTTGGCCTTGTTATTAATTCTGACACAATAATCGGCGAAAATTGTACTTTTAGGCAGGGAGTTACAATAGGAAACAAACTGGATAAAAATGGAATAGACAGTGCAAGTCCCGTTATTGGAAACAATGTAGAGTTTGGTGCAAACGCGTGTGCAATTGGAGGCATAAAAATAGGCAATAATGTTGTTATTGGTGCAGGCTGTATCGTTGTTAAAGATGTACCGGATAACTCAATAGCTGTAGGAAATCCTGCCAGGATTATAAAGATTACCTAATTAATCCGTTTAATTGTTTATTATAGATGATTTATATTATAGTTTTCATAATATCTACGTTTTTCACATATCTTGCGCAACTCAGCATAAGAAATAGAGGGCATTTTCTCTTTTTTTCAGCGATTGCTGTTTTGGCACCCTCGGCTTTAGCCGGATTCAGAGATACTGGTATTGGTACAGATACGGTTACCTATGCTGATTTTATATTTCAAAGAGTTGCAAGTTCTAACGGTAGCTTTATTGAGTTCTTACAGGCATATGGCAAAGACGAATTTTTTGGTATTGAATTTGGATATGCGTTGCTAAACTATGTTTTGTCTTTGTTTTCTGATAGTGTAAACTGGCTGTATTTCTTTACAAATTTTGCAGTTATAATATTTGTATATCTTACAGCTTACGACAACAGGAAAAAGGCTCAGATGTGGATGGTAATGGCTCTGTATTTATTGCTGTTTTATAATTCGAGTCTTAATATAATGCGTCAGTCCATAGCAGTTGCCATGGCCCTTTATGCTTTTAAATATATAGAAAACAGGCAATGGTTTAAATCGTTATTGTGGCTGGTCATAATTTACCTTACACACAGTAGTGGAATTTTCTTTGCTATATTTCTTGTAATTTATAAAATATCATTTTTAAAAAACAGACGCGCATCTGTATGGCTACAAGTACTCTTTTTGGCCAGTACATCATTGTTTTTTATTGCTTTTAGTACCGTTTTGAATTTACTTACTGTTGTGTCTGATAATTTCTCGAAATATGATGAGCTATATTCAAACGAGGGGAAAACGGTTGTAGTTAAGAACCTTATTTTGCTTTATGTTATATTTCTGATTATCATATTTCTTCTAAGAAAATATGTGCCCAAAGACCAATTGAGAAATACTGATTTTTATATGTATTTAAAAATAACAGGGCTCATATTCTTTTTAACGTCTATAATATCGGTTACAACATCAAGGGTTTCATGGTATATAAATGTTTTAGACTGTATAATTATACCAAGGATGCTATATGAGTTCTCTAAAAAAGGGGGGAGAGTTACTGAACTTATAGCTATAATAGTAGTATTACTTGCATTGGGTATATGGTATTGGAATATTGCATTTCTTAATGCAGCTGAAACGTATCCTTATAAATCCAGTATTTTGGGTCTTTAAGATAATATTATAGTAAAAGATATAGATTACAATGGATAAAAAAGAGATATTATATGTTTTTGGTGGTGAAAAATCATCAGGGGCAGAATATGTTATAGAAAATCTTATAAGGCATAATACAAGTGTAAACAGCCATCTGGTTATGTCGCCAGGAAGGTTTTATGATAAATTGTCTGCCGAAACCTTACCATATAAACTGGCGGCTAATGACAATCTTAAAAAGCTGAATACTCAAAATTCTGGTAAAATAAAGACGCTTTTACTGTTTATAAAATCAGTAATGGCAATTAATAGTTATGTATATAAGTACATCAAAAAGAATAATATAACAATAGTCCACACAAATACTATCGTTCCTACAACATACCTGCTGCCTGTAGCAATATATAGCAAACTGTTTTGGAAAAAGGTGAAATTTATATGGAGCGATCATGATATTACTTATGTACATGGTATACTGGGAAGATTATTGTCTTTTATTTATAAAATTTATGACAGAACCATTGTAGTATCTAACGCAGTGGCAAAAAAATATCATGATAAAACTAAGCTTAATATATTATATAATGGTTTAGACCCTAATAAGATAATTGTTAATGAGTTATCGCGCAGTACATTCCGTGAAAAGCATAATATTCCTAATAATGTGTTGGCTTTTAGTATTATAGGACAAATAGTAGATCGCAAGGGGGTTAATGGCCTTATAGATACTTTTAGACAGGTATATCCGCCGGAATCTGGGGTTTGGCTTATTATTGCCGGTATGCCCATAGATGCTGATTCGCCTTATTATGCTGCCTTTCTTCAAAAAATTGAGGATGTATCAAATATAAAATATATTGGCTTTTGTGATAATATAGACCAGTTTTATAATGGTGCAGATATCGTTATAAACAATTCTACACATACAGGACAGGAACCACTGGGTACAACCATTATAGAAGGGCTTGGGTATAGTCGCATTGTTATGGCTACTAATGTAGGAGGTAGCAGCGAAATGATAGAGAACAGCGTAAACGGTTTTCTGTATGAAGATAGTCCTGAGGCGCTTAAGAGTACTCTTGTTATGGTAAAAGATATTATTGAAAACAGGAAAGACGAGTTTGATCTGATGAGAAAACATGCACGTTCTACTTTTATAAAGAAATTTGAACTAAGTAAAATGTCTGCTAACTACAATACAATTGTTCAATCATTATAAAATGCAACAACAAATATGATAATAATTAATGCCAGGTTTTTAACACAGCCCATTACAGGTGTGCAGCGTTATGCCATTGAGATTTGTAAAAGAATCAGGTTAGAGTATTCTAATGATGAGCTTATCTTTGTTGCGCCCCATAACCTGCTTGATAATGAGTTAGCAAAAGAGCTTAATGTTATTGTTGTTGGTAAACGCAGTGGGCATATCTGGGAACAAATTGAATTGCCTCTTTATTTAAAAAAACTTAAGAAAAATAATGATGGCCCGTTGTTGTTAAATTTGTGTAATACAGCGCCTTTATTATACAATAATAAGATTGTTACCATACATGATGTTGCGTTTGAGGTGTTTCCTGAAACATATTCTAAAAATTTCCTGAGAGTATATAAATTTATGATACCCAGGATTATTAAACAATCTAAACATGTAATTACCGTAAGTGCTTTTTCAAAAAATGAAATTGTAAAATACTATAATACGGCAGCTTCAAAAATTTCGGTTATATACAATGCTGTAAGTGACCTTTTTTATCATAGTAAAGATAAAGGAAATGTAAATCAACCTTATTTTACAGCAGTATCATCATTAAATTTCAGGAAAAATCTTCCATTAGTGCTCGATGCGTTTTCTCTGGTTTATAAAAAATCACCTCAGGTTTCGCTATATATTATTGGAGGATTTGATTCTAAAAGTTTTTCATCACTTAACTTGTCGAAATACGAAAACCATCCTGCAATTCATTTTACAGGGCGTATTACAGACGAAGAGCTGGTAATGTATTATAGTAATGCTTTAGGGTTTCTTTATCCATCGCTTTATGAAGGTTTTGGTATTCCTCCACTAGAGGCACAAAAATGCGGTACACCTGCAATACTTTCTAACGAGAGCTGTCTTCCGGAAATTTTTAAAGACAGCGTTTTATATTGTAACGCATACCAACCTGAAGATATGGCCTTAAAAATGCAACAACTTTTAGATGAACCGGGATTAATGGATAAGTTAGTTGCTGCCGGATATAAAAATAACGAAGACTATTCTTGGGATAGTAGTGCAGAAAAAGTAAAAAGTATCTTAGATAATTTTAATGAGTAGTTAATAAAGCAATTTTAAAAATTGTTTATAGACATAGTTTAATGTCATAAAGTTTGCAAAACATATTTACTGATAATTTGATGGGGATTGCAAATTATCTTATTTAAAGTAATATGGAAAAAGTATAGGAGATAAGTTAATTATAAAATTATGAAAAAGCATAGATTAGGTTATTTAGATTCGGCAAGAGGGTTGGCCGCCATATTGGTATTAATATTTCATGCCATACTTACTTTTAGTAAAAAAGATATCACATTACAAACTGCGGCAGATTTTTTTGAAATATACTTTGACTTGGGTAAAATTGCAGTAATTGTATTTTTTATTATTAGTGGCTTTGTTATTCCTTATAGCATAAGGGGTGAAGGAATGGATGCGGTTAAAAATTTTGGTATATCCCGTTTTTTTAGGCTTTATCCGGTATATTGGGTTTCTGCTATATTAGGTTTTATACTCTTTCCCGGCTTTTCTATTCTGGAACTGGTACTCAACTTTACAATGTTACAACAGTTTATAGGTGTTAAAAATATCATAGGCCTTTACTGGACATTACAAATAGAACTTGTATTTTATTTCCTCATAGTATTTGTGTTTTTAATGAAGAAGCTTTCAGATAAGAAATTCCTGTTCTTAATATCATTGGCTTTTTTAATTATTGCATTATGTATGGCATTTGTAAGATACCAAATGGATATAAAATTACCTTTGGCACTTCCGCTTGCATTGTCAATCATGTTTTTTGGCTCTTATTACAGGTATGTTCTTCTTGATGAAGACCCTAAAGCAAAAACATACTCTAAAATTTATTTGTATTGCTTTTTTGTTTTAATGCCTATAATAAATATTCTTGGTTATAATAAAGATATGGGCTTTAATGAAAGCTGGTATAAATACACAATTACTTATTATACCGGGATGATATTATTCCTGGCTATAGGTAAATTTAAAATTACAAGCGGACTATTAGAGTATTTTGGTAAAATAAGCTATTCTGTCTATTTGTTTCATCCCATTGCAATATTTATTATACAACACGCTTTTCCTCAACTTAACGGGTTTTTATTAGTACTACTTGTTTTGCTGTTTACAATAGGTTTCTCACATTTAACATATGTTTTGGTAGAAAAGCCATCCATTGCATTAGGCAGGAAAGTAAAATCGTATAATGAAGCAAAAGCTTAATCTTTTAATACAATGAAAATAGCGTTAGTACAAGATTGGTTGACAGAAATGGGGGGAGCCGAAAAGGTTTTTCAGGAAATTTATAGTCTATATCCAAATGCCGATGTATATACACTGGTATATAACGAAGAGGTTTTAAACACAATGGGTATTCCTGTTAATAAGGTTACCGCCTCTTTTATTCAAAATCTTCCATTTGGCCGAAAAAAATACAGAAACTATCTACCGCTGTTTAGTATGGCTATAGAGAGTTTTGACCTTTCATCATACGATCTTATAATAAGTTCATCATATGCGGTAGCCAAAGGGGTTTTGACTCATTCAGACCAAACACATATTTGCTACTGCCATTCACCTGTGCGTTACGCATGGGATTTGCACCATCAATATCTTAAAGAAGCAGGGCTGCAAAAAGGACTCAAGGCATTTATTGTAAAGTACTTTTTGCATAAATTAAGAATTTGGGATGTGGCATCCTTAAACAGGGTAGATCATTTTATCAGTAATTCTGACTATATAGGCAGAAGAATAAAAAAAGTGTACAACAGGCAGGCTACTACTATCTATCCGCCCATTGGAGTAGAAGATTTTACATCAAATGCCGATAAGGGAGATTTTTACCTTACCTGTTCCAGGATGGTGCCTTACAAGAAAATAGATCTTATTGTAGAAAGTTTTTCTAAAATGCCGGATAAAAAGCTGATAGTAATAGGTACCGGTCCTGATTATGAAAAGATAAAAAAACTTGCAGGCCCTAATATAATTCTTATGGGGTATCAAACCTTTGCGGTGCTAAAAGATCATATGCAGCGTGCAAAAGCATTTGTGTTTGCTGCAGAAGAAGACTTTGGTATTGTGCCGCTTGAGGCGCAGGCAGCCGGCACGCCGGTTATTGCATATGGTAAAGGGGGAGCTTTGGAAACGGTAATAGATGGGGTAACGGGTGTGTTATTTGATAAGCAGAATACAGATTCAATAATAAAAGCTGTAGAAAAGTTTGAAACCATAGAAAATACATTTGTAAGAACTAATCTTGAAAAAAATGCTGCACGTTTTAATCTTGATGTGTTTAAGCAAAAATTTAAGTCATTTGTAAGTGATGTAACAGAGAAAAAACAATAATAATGATTATCATGAAAGGTATCGTTGCCTACATATTTACCGTAGTTGTAATAATAGTATTGGGGGTAACTTATATCTTTAATAAAGATAATTTATTTGATGACCATAATACAATTATTGTAGATTGTGGCAGGAGCCCAAAACAATATGAATCTGTTACTGGTTTTTTACATTTTTCGGATACTGCTGCCATAAGCAGCGGAATTTTAAAATTAAAGCCTAAAACATGGAGGGTAGGTTGGGCTATGGACTCTTTTAATGATAGGGGGGCACCTATAGACTATTTACAAAAAAGAGGTGTTACACCTATTTTAGTATTAAGTGATTTTTATCATTATCCTGCAGACTACAAGAATAGTAAAACTAAAAAGTGGATAGAACCTGCACGTAACGAGGCTGGGTTTCTAAAAGTTGTAGAGCAAAACTATGGTGAATTTGGTAATAACGTTATTTATGATATATGGAATGAACCAAATCATCAAAGTTTTTGGAACAAATCTGAAAATGAATTCTTTGAAACATTTAAAATAGGGCATGATAAAATAAGATCTATGCCTAAGGGAAAGAATGCAATAATAAGCGGACCATCCATTGATAAATTTGATAGAGAATATTTAGAGCGTTTTTTAATATATTGTCAGCAAAATAAAATACATCTGGATGTTTTAAGCTGGCATGAATTTAGAAGGGGGAGAGACTTTTTTAAAGTTGAAGAAGACATTAAATGGGTTCAGGAAAATTGGATAAAAGGCCGATTTAAATCTTTAGGCATAAAAAAAATACAGCTAAACGAAATTATTGGCCCTGAAGATCAATATGACCCTCAGGTATCACTTGCATATTTCAAAATGCTCGAAAATAATAAAGTAGATACAGGGTGTAAAGCCTGTTGGAAAAATTCTAAAGGAGATTCTAATTGTACAAATAACTCTTTTGATGGGTTGCTGGATGAGAACGGAAAACCGCGTGCTGTGTGGTGGGCTTATAAACATTATGCTGAGAGCCTGCAGGCTAGGCTGCCATCATCATCAGGAACGCAAAATATTTTGTCATTTGCATATCTAAATAAAAAAAATAAAGGAGAAATTAATGTTCTATTTACAAACTATAATAGCAAGGAAGAAACAATTTCATTAAATTTGCAGCGCTTAAGTAAAGTGAAGAATTTTAAAAAGGCAAAAAATGTTATTGCCGAATGTTATGAAATTCCTGCCACTGGGGAAACTGTACTAAATCAACCGGTACAGTTGTGGAGAAAAAACGTAAGTATTTTAAATAATTCTCTAAAAATAAACGTCAAAGAAAATAACAATAACTCTGTTTATATTGTTAAAATTTACAATGTAGAGTAATAATATTGTTATATATTTGATAATAACCTAAATTGGGTGTAGGTAGTATGTTATATGATATTACTCTGGTGCTTTTTTGGGTGATTGTTTTTGAGATTGTGTTATTAATTAGTAAATATCTTTTAATATAGTGCAACCATACCTGAACAAAATATCGCTTGTGCGGTTAATTGCAGATTTATCTGTAGTAGCTTTTACTTATATTCTCTGCATTTACATAGTGCAGCCGGATAGTTTTACGGAAGATTTTAAATCAAAGTTTTTCTTACTTATAATTCTGTTATTTGTGTGGTTTTTTAGTGGCACATCTAATAACTTGTATGGTGAGCATCGCATAAGGCCTGGTTTTTCGCTCGAAATATATAAAACGCTTAAGGGCACGTTTTTGCTGGCCATAACAATAGTCTTGGTTTCTTATTTTTCGCACTCTTTTTTGCCGGTAAATTTTGTATTTATATACTCTGTATTACTTGTTCTTTGCTTTGGTACAGAAAAGTATATTATTAATCGGTTTGTGCTTTTTTTAAGACAGCAAGGTTATAACCTGCGACATGTTATTATATTAGGGCACGGATCTTCTGCTCAGCAATTTAAAAACCTGGTAGTAGAAAATCCTCACTTAGGATACGATATCATAGGATATTTTGATGATCAAAACACAGAAGAGCAGCTTGGCCCTTATCTGGGCAAAATATCAGATTTAGAACAATATCTTCCGGTAAACAAGGTAAATGAAGTAATTGTTGCCGTACCGGGTATTACTGTTTCAGAAATTGAACAGGTTACTAATGTTGTAGATAAAGCGGGTATGCGTATTAGGATAATACCAGACTTCCACTTTCAGTTTTATAACAGATATGAGTTTAAACAGTTTGGTAATATACCTACAGTTTCATTGCGTAAAGAACCGCTGGAAGAAACGCATAACAAGTTTATCAAACGCACATTTGATATTGTATTTAGTCTTTTAGTGCTTATATTTATCTGTAGCTGGTTGTTTCCATTAATAGCTATCATAATAAAATCAGGCTCTAAGGGGCCGGTACTTTTTAAGCAGAAAAGGCTTGGGCGTGATAGAAAAGAATTTTGGTGTCTAAAATTCAGGAGTATGTATGTAAATCATGATTCTGACAGGAAAATGGCTACTAAAGGAGATTCGCGTATTACACCTATCGGAGCATTTTTGCGCAAAACCAGCCTTGATGAGTTCCCTCAGTTCTGGAACGTACTAAAAGGTGATATGTCTATAGTAGGGCCAAGGCCACACATGACGGTTCAAAATGCCCAGTACATGGAAATTATAAACAACTATCTTGTACGACAGCTTATTAAGCCGGGTATTACCGGATGGGCACAAGTAAATGGTTACAGGGGAGAAATAGAAACAGATTTTGATATTAAAAACAGGGTGTCTTATGATATCTGGTATCTTGAAAACTGGAATTTCTTTCTTGATATTAAAATAGTATACCTTACTGTCTGGAACATTTTTAAAGGAGAAGACAAGGCATATTAAAGGGCGATTGTCTGGCTGCCGGTATTGTAATGCAAATGATTATGGTTAAACGGCTCTTTGATGTGTTTTTATCTTTGGCGGGATTATTAGCTATATGGTGGCTTATTTTTTTATTCTATGTCTTGGTAACGCTTAGTGACGGGCAAAACGGAATGTTTACACAGCTGCGCGTAGGCCGGTATGGCAAAAAGTTTACCATTTACAAGTTACGGTCTATGAAAGATAGTGCTGCCGGTAAGGTTGTAACACCTGTAGGGCGTTTTATGCGTCGCTATAAAATTGATGAACTTCCGCAACTTTTTAATATACTTATAGGTACTATGAGTTTTGTAGGGCCAAGGCCAGACGTGCCGGGTTATTATGATACTTTGCGTGGAGACGACCGTAAGTTGCTTTTAATGAGGCCGGGACTTACAGGCCCGGCGAGCCTTAAGTATTCTAATGAAGAGGCGCTGCTGGCAGATACAAAAGATCCGGTATATTTAAATGATTATGTTATATTTCCTGATAAAGTTAAGATAAATCG
The DNA here is from genome assembly GCF_003403075.1 of Flavobacterium psychrotrophum. Classification (NCBI taxonomy): domain Bacteria; kingdom Pseudomonadati; phylum Bacteroidota; class Flavobacteriia; order Flavobacteriales; family Flavobacteriaceae; genus Flavobacterium; species Flavobacterium psychrotrophum. The sequence goes on from NZ_CP031557.1 coordinate 4,834,122, forward strand.
TAAGTATCAGGATAAAAGTAATTTGTGGACTGATATAAAATTGATTTTTTATACCATATTTCGGGGTAAAAATCTTTCGCGTTTTTGGGCTGATTAATAATTGTACCAAGATCTTGTGTTATAACTTATGCCTATGGATACTTCAAAAATATGGCTCTCGCCACCCCACATGGGAGGTAAAGAGCAACAATATATAAATGAGGCTTTTCTGGATAACTGGATAGCACCACTAGGGCCTAATGTAAATTTTTTTGAGCAGCAATTAGAAGCTTTTATGGGGCAAAGCCGCTTTGTTGCTGCCCTGTCATCCGGTACAGCAGCCCTGCATATGGCATTAGTGCTGCTTGGGGTAAAAGCAGGAGATGAAGTGCTTTGTCAGAGTTTTACTTTTACCGCGTCGGCAAATCCTATAGTTTACTTAGGAGCAAGCCCGGTTTTTATAGATAGCGAATCTGAGAGTTGGAATATGTGCCCTTTAGCGCTTGAGGCAGCTATATTAGCGCGTTTAAATGCAGGTAAAAAACCTGCTGCTATAATTGCGGTACATTTATATGGTATGCCTTATAAGCATGACGAAATAAGTGCTATAGCAGAAAAATATGATATACCGGTTATGGAAGACAGTGCTGAGGCACTTGGTAGTATATACAAAAATAAGCCTTGTGGTACACTTGGAGATATAGGGATATTATCTTTTAATGGTAATAAAATAATAACCACTTCTGGCGGTGGGGCAATGGTTGTTAAAGAGCAGGCAGTTAAACAACACGCTATTTTTCTTGCTACACAAGCCAGGGATAATGCACCTCATTATGAACATAGCCAGATAGGCTATAATTACAGAATGAGTAATATTTGTGCGGGAATAGGTTGTGGGCAAATGGAAGTGCTACCACAAAGAGTTATTCAAAAGAGAGAAATACATTCTTTTTATACAGCATTATTGGATAATCTTCCGGGGGTAGAGGTGTTTAAGGAGTATGCTACGCATAGTTTGTCTAATTTTTGGCTTACAACAATAACCATAGACACTAAAAAGAGTAGTGGGCGTACAGCTGAAGGGTTACGGCTTGCCTTTGAGGCAGAAAATATTGAAGCAAGGCCATTATGGAAACCCCTCCACCTACAGCCGGTTTTTAAAAATGCCCTGTATTTTGGCGAAAAAGTAGCAGAAACGTTATTTAACACCGGGCTTTGCCTGCCATCAGGTACGGGCATGACAGATATCCATAAAGAGCGTATTTCATCGGTCATTCTCCGATATTTTAATTAGATTGTTTAGTTTTGTGGCATAAAGATATAGTTTTGATTCAGGATAAAAAGATTACCATTGCTATTGATGGTTTTTCATCAACAGGAAAAAGCACGTTGGCAAAACAACTTGCCCGCAGGCTTAATTATATTTATGTAGATACGGGAGCCATGTACAGGGCAGTAACGCTCTACGCATTGCAGCAAGGTTTTATAAGCGTATCACATTTTGATGAACAAGGGCTTGTTACACACCTGCCAAAGGTTACACTAAAATTTGTGTTTAATACAGAAGTGGCGCATAGCGAAGTTTTTCTTAATAATGTAAATGTAGAACACGATATACGTTCTATGGAAGTATCTAATTACGTAAGCAAAATTGCAGCCTTGCCGCAGGTACGTGAAAAGCTTGTAGAGCAGCAGCGTTTTATGGGGCGTGAAAAGGGTATTGTAATGGACGGACGCGATATAGGTACTGTGGTTTTTCCTGATGCCGAACTTAAGATTTTTATGACCGCCGGTGCTGATGCCCGTGCCAGGCGACGTTTTGATGAGTTAACAGGGCAGGGAAGGGATGTTAGTTATGAGGAAGTTCTTAAGAATATTGAAGAGCGCGATTATATCGATTCTAACAGAAAAGACTCTCCTTTGCAGAAAGCCGTTGATGCCATAGAGGTAGATAATACCAATTTAAGTATTGATGCACAGTTCGAAAAAATATTAAAATTAGCAACAGCGGTTTTGTAATACTGCAGTGCATTGCCCAAAAGCCCCAAAAGCAATGAAACTCAAAAGTTACCAATTAGAAGATTTACTGGATCGTAAGCCTATACTGCTGGATAAAACATCTATATTTTCGCAATTAAGCAAAAAAACGATATTAATTACCGGTGCGGCAGGTTCTATAGGTAGTGAGATTGCCCGTCAGGTAATAAACTTTGGCCCATCTGCCGTTATACTGGCAGACCAGGCAGAAACTCCCTTGTTTTTATTAGGTTTAGAGATGGAAGCACTTTCTCCTAATGCTATGTTTTATTCTGAACTGATTGATGTTACAAGGGCTGAAGCTACAGAACAGTTGTTTGTAAAATATAAGCCGGATGTTGTTTATCATGCAGCAGCTTACAAGCATGTACAAATGATGGAAAAAAACCCGGCTCAGGCCGTTTTTTCTAATATAAGCGGTACACGCATTGTTGCAGACCTGGCAGGGAAATATGGGGTAAGTACTTTTGTAATGATTTCTACAGACAAGGCCGTAAATCCCGGTAATGTAATGGGAGCAAGCAAGCTGATTGCAGAAAAGTATATAAACGCACTACATGGTAAACAACTTGCAGATAATGACGGAAAGATAAAAACGCGCTATCTAATAACACGTTTTGGAAATGTACTGGGTTCTAATGGTTCTGTAGTGCCTGTTTTTGAAAAGCAAATACAAGAAGGGGGGCCGGTAACTGTAACACATCCCGATATTACCCGTTATTTTATGACGATTAAAGAGGCATGCCAGCTTGTGCTGGAGGCAGGGGCAATGGGCAGGGGCGGAGAAATTTATGTTTTTGACATGGGTAAGCAGGTACGTATTATTGACATGGTTTATAAAATGATACAAATGGCCGGCTTGAGACCCGAAGATGATATACAGGTGCGTTACACCGGTTTAAGACCTGGAGAAAAATTATATGAAGAGCTAATATCTGAAACATCTACAACATTGCCTACCCATAATAAGAGTATCATGATAGGTGTAGAAACGGCAGAACCGTATGATGCTTTTTTAGTTCAACTTAATGATTTACATGATATTGCAATAAAGGGTGTGCCGATGGATATTGTAAAGAAGATGAAGCATATTGTGCCAGAATTTATAAGTTCAAATTCAGTCTATGAAAACCTCGATAATACAAAGTAATACTGTTAAGAAATTTTATTTTATTTAATTTAAAAAAATTATATTTGCCACATTATGCTGGCTATATAGTATTTCAATTTATAAAAATTGGCATATCAATAGAAAAAACAACACCAAATGATCAAAAAAATCAGCTTATTATTTTTAATTGCTATTTCGTTGGCGTCATGCGCTTCTAAGGAAAAAATAGTGTATTTCAACGGAATCAACAGTGATCAAAATTTAGAAACTGCCCAAAGTAATTTTGAGACAAAAATTAAGCCGGATGATGCGCTTATGATTATGGTTACAGCACCTGATTTAAGAAGTGCAGAACCTTTTAATCTGCCTTTTGCAGCTGTTATGGGTACCACTACAGGGCTTACGCTTGATAATGTAAATGTACAGCCAAGGTACCAAACATATCTTGTAGACAGAAACGGGAAAATTGAGTTTCCGGTGTTAGGAACTTTATCTGTGGGAGGATTTACTAAAGAGCAAGTAATTACAGACCTTAATAAGCGCCTTGAAAAGTATATAAATACTCCTATAGTAAATGTACGTATTGTAAACTATAAGATATCTGTAATTGGCGAAGTAATTCGTCCAAATTCATATGTCATTCAGAGTGAGAGAATATCTGTGCCGGAAGCACTTGCACTTGCAGGAGATCTTACCATTTATGGTGAGCGTAGTGATATTTTACTTATAAGAGATTTAAATGGTGTAAAAACACACTATAGCATAGATTTGACTAAATCTGATTTTATAAATAGCCCTTATTATTATTTGCAACAAAATGATGTTTTGTATGTAAAGCCCAATAAAACTAAAATTAATTCCAGCGTTGTAGGTCCTAATACTACAGTTATTATATCGACTATTTCATTACTAATAACCGCCATAGCAATAATACTAAGATAAAATATATGCAAAATAATATTGATCTGACGCCCGAAAATGAGCCTGCAGAGTTTAATTTAATGGAAGTCATTGGGCGCTATTTGTATCACTGGAAGTGGTTTGTAGTAAGTACTGTGTTTTGCATAATCGCTGCTTTTGTATATCTCAGATATGCTACACCATTATACAGTATTAGTAGCACAATACTTATAAAAGATGATAAAAAGGGTGGTATAGCTTCAGAACTTTCAGCTTTTAGTGATCTGGGTTTGTTTAATAATATAAAAAGCAACGTAGATAACGAAATTGAGATATTAAGAACCAGAACACTTGTAAAGAAAACAGTAGAAGAGCTTGGCTTTAATGTTACTTACTCAATTCCGGGTAAAGTGCGTACTATAGAAGCTTATAAAGAATCGCCAATAAAAATAAATTTTTATAATACTGTAGAAGACTTTACTGAGCGTGATACTATTCTTTCGGTCAAAATTCTTTCATTATCAAAGTTTGAACTTATTGATCAGGAGGAGAATAGTAAAGGTGTCTATGATTTTGGAAAGGAATTATCAGGAGACCTTGGTAAGATGATCATTACCTCTACTCCGTTTCTTGATGAAAAATCATTTAAAACATTTAAAGACAGAACAATTATTGTTCATTTAATGGCTCTCGAAAAAGTAGCCTCAACTTATTTAGGCAAGCTTAACGTAGAGGCTGTTAATGAAAAAACCAGTAGTGTACTTAAGTTATCTGTTACAGATCAGGTAAGGGCAAAGGGTGTAGACTTTCTTACAATGCTTGTTTTTAAATATAACAAGGATGCTAAAGACGATAAGAACCTTGTAGCAAGTAATACAGATATTTTTATTAACCAGCGTCTGGACTCAATTAATGTTGAACTTGCCGATGTAGAGTCTGATGTAGAACGGTTTAAAAAACTAAATAAAGTTACAGATATTATATCAGAGGCTCAGCTTTTTTTAACTTCAGCAAATACTTACGATGTTAATTATGTACAGACTGAGACACGCCTAAGAGTTGTAAACTCTTTATTAGGGCTTCTTAATAGTGCTAAGAGCGACAACCAGACCCTTCCTGCAAATATTATTCCTGAAGGAAATACAGGAGATCTTATTTCGCAGTACAATGCAATGGTAATACGTAGAAATACTACTGTTTCAAGTGGTACTAAGGTAGAAAACCCTACTGTTGTAATTATGGACCAGCAGATTGCCGGTATGCGTTCAGGAATTATTGAAAGCCTTAATAATCTTAAAAGTTCACTTACCATAACCAGAAATGACCTTAAGAGACAGGAAAATTTTCTTGCAGGTAAAATAGGCGAAGTTCCACGCCAGGAGAGGCAGTTCAGGGAAATAGACAGGCAGCAAAAAGTAAAAGAGCAACTTTATCTATATTTACTTCAAAAAAGAGAGGAAAATGCGATTACACTTGCTGTTACCGCTCCTAATGCAAAAGTAATTGATGATGCCTATCCTGCACCATTTCCTATATCTCCTAAAAATAATATGATATACCTGTTTGCATTAGTAGCAGGTTTAGGTATTCCTCTATCTATTATTTATGTTATGGGTATTCTTGATACAAAAGTGCATGGGTTTTCGGATATTAAGAAGTTTAAAATTCCGTTTCTTGGCGATGTGCCAAAAGCTGAGTTTAATAGAGAGCTTATTAACCAGCACAGCCGCTCAAGTACAGCAGAGTCGCTTCGTATTATAAGGACAAACATTGAGTTTATGCTTGGTGATGTGCAGGATGGCAGGGCAAAAACTGTAATGGTTACCTCTACAATACCTAAAGAAGGTAAAACTTTTATCTCAGTTAACCTTGCTGCTACTGTGGCGCTTACGGGTAAGAAAACACTTTTGGTTGCTATGGATATCAGAAATCCTAAGCTTGATGAATATATTAAGGTTCCAAGCAGAGGACTTACAAACTTCTTGTCTTCTAAAGACACTAATGTAGATGACTATATCTTTAAACAAGAAGGTTTTGATAACTTTTATATTCTGCCTCCGGGGATTATTCCACCTAACCCTGCGGAATTACTTATGAATAAAAAGGTAGAGCAAATGTTTGAAAAGCTTAAGGCTGAATATGATTACATTATAGTAGATACCGCACCGGTAAGCCTTGTTACAGATACTCAGATATTAGCTAAGCATGCTGATTCATTTGTATATGTAGTACGTGCAAACTATCTTGATAAAAGAATGCTTGCAATATCTGAAGCGCTATATAGAGATAAAAAACTACCTAATATGGCGGTGCTACTTAACGATACAGGCGGCCGTGCAGGTTATGGCTACGGTTATGGCTACGGTTACGGCTACGGCTACGGTTATGGATATGGCTACGGCTACGGACCAGATGTCAAGAAACCAAAGACATGGAAAGATAAACTTTTCGGTAAGTAAAATTTACCACTTTATAATACAATTTAAGGCAGCCTTTACAGGCTGCCTTTTTGTTTGGATATACACCCCTGAAGCATGTTTTCTTCTCGTTTGAAGCTCTTAAATGAATGTGTTAGTATGATATACATATTATGTTGGTTAGCTTTTTCGATTTCAGCTTGATTGCAATAAACTTTAAATCAGGAAAGCTCGATTTTAGGCTCCTGATATTATCTTCATAACAAAGCTGGGCTATATTGAGTAACTTGAGTGTGACATTCATTGCCAGGCATAAAAAATCCCGCTAAGAATTAATCTCAGCGGGATTATAAATATAATTTAGATACTATTTGTTAGCTCTTTGTAATAATTTTGTTTGCGCCATCTAACCATGGTGTTGGGCCTCCTGCTACATATCCTGTACTGCCCAGTGCCTCAAAACTAATTTTACCTTCGGCAGTTTTAACTCCTTTAGCAAACCACACAGTAGGGTAACCCCTAACCTGGAAAAACTGGTTAAGCTGTGCGTTTTGTGCTTTTAACTGCTCAGATTGGGCCGTTTTACGAGGGAAATCAAGTTCTACGAGCACTACGTTATCTTTTGCCCATTTGGCAAATTCAGGGGTTTTAAGTACTTCTTTTTGAAGTTTCATGCACCACCCGCACCAGTCAGATCCGGTAAAGAATAGTAATAAAGGTTTTTTGCTTTTTTCAGATAGTGCAGTAGCTTTAGCTACATCGGTGTGCCACTCTAATTCCTGAGCCTGTGCGGCAAAAGAAACTAAAGAAACGAACAGTATTAATAATGCTTTTTTCATGCTAATATATTTTATTCGGTTAAACCAAAAACAGTGCCGAAATTTTAGTGAACGTTGTGCATTAGTTTTTTAAGCAACGGATTAAGACCCATTACTATAAGGCCGGCTACAACAGGAACTATAGTGAAAATAAGGAAAAACGTAGATAACGAATATTCTTTAGTAATGTTCTCAATCTGTCCACCCAGTATTGCTGCAAGTTTGTTACCTATGGCAATAGCCAGGTACCACATACCAAACATAAATGCTATCATCCTGCCTGGAACCAGTTTTGATACATAAGAAAGTCCTACCGGCGATACGAAAAGCTCTCCCAGCGTGTGGAAAAGATACGCCAGTACAAGCCATATCATACTTACTTTTACACCTGCCGATATGCCATATGCGCCATATGCAAGCAAGCCAAAGCCAATAGCCATAATAATAAGGCCAAGTCCGTATTTTACAGCGGCACTTGGGTTGTATTTGCTATCCCAAAGTTTAGAAACGGTAGAGGCAAGCGCAATGATAAAGAAAGAGTTAAGGATACTAAACCATGAAACGGTAATTTCAGACGATTCTGCAGTCAGGTATTGATATAGCATCCATCCTGCTACCGCCCATACACCTAAGAAACATATGGCAAGCACCACGTTTGACATAGGGATTGTTTTTCCTGTTTGCTTAGCCAATAGAATAAGTACCCAGGTAATGATAGCTAAAGGTACTACAGTAAGTAGTGAGTTGACAATATTGAATACTGTAAGTGAGTTTCCGGCAAGTGTTCTGTCTACATTATCACGGGCAAAAATTACCAGTGATGACGCACCCTGCTCAAACGACATCCAGAAGAATACGGTAAAGAATGCAAATATTACAACAGCAATCATCCTGTCTCTAACAATATTTGTATAGCGCATCATACGCCATGTTACCAGGATAAGGAATAATATTAATGATACGAGTACTACAACATTTTGTCCTGAAAGGCCATTGATTTCAAAAGGAAGCATGTTTATACCGCCAATTTTTGAAAGTGGGTCGTTAAAAGCATATAGTAAGCCACCTATAGTGGTTACTGCAATCAGTATTTTGTCTACAAGGGTAAAAGGGTTACGCTTATCTTCTGCATTAACAGATGTTTTTGCAGCTTCCTCTTCTGCCAGACGTTTCGCTTTCGATGGAACTTCCCCTACAGTACCAAATAGTGGTTTAGCAAGCCAAAATTGTAGTGTACCAAATAACATAAATACACCTGCAAGCCCAAACCCGTAGCTCCAGCCTACTTTTTCTGCAAGATAACCGCAAAGCATCATCCCAAAGAATGCACCTGCATTTACGCCCATATAAAATATAGTATACGCACCGTCTTTTTTCTCTGGTACACTTTTATACATTTCAGAAAGTATAGAGGTCATGTTAGGTTTAAAGAAGCCCGTACCAATAACTAAAAGCCCAAGCCCTGCATATAATGATAAAGGTGTGTCTAAAGCCATAGAAGCATGCCCAAAAGTCATGATTATTGATCCTATTACAACAGCCCAACGGTAGCCAATGTATTTATCGGCAACAATTCCTCCAAAAATAGGGGTAATATATAGCAGTAGTGCATATGTGCCATATAG